>JAEKDP010000002.1:286097-839588 GCA_016521575.1 Rhodobacteraceae bacterium F11138
GGGGCGGCCTGTTGCAGGCCGCCCCGCCACCCATACCCCTGTCAATCCGAAAGCCGCCGCTACCGTGACACAGACGTTGCAAGACCGCCTGTCGGACTATGCCGCCATTGCCGCCGATCTTTGCGTCGATGCCGTGGCGCTTGTGCCCGGGCCGAATTTCACCCGCGCGCTGAATCATTCCTTCATGAGCCACGAACGCCCGTTTCTGCTGGTGATTCCGGCCAATGGCCCGCCCGCCGCGCTGGTCCCGAATCTTGAACTTGGCAGTTGGGACCAGGTCGGGTTCGATGGCGCCGTGTTCGACTGGCGCGATCAAGATGGCTATGACACGGCCTTTGCCGCCTTGACTGCGCATCTGGCGATTTCGTCGCTCGCCGTCGAAGGCCAGGTGATGCGCGTGTTCGTGCATCACGCCCTGAAAGCCGCCCAGCCGGACCTGCGTATTGTCGATGGCGAACGCGAGATATCCGGCCTGCGTATGATCAAGACCCCCGAAGACGTGGCCGCGCTGCAAGCCGCCATCGACATATCCGAACGCGCATTGGCGCACACGCTTGAAACCGTCCGGCTTGGCCAAAGCGAAACCAGTATTGAGCAGGTGCTGATCCGGGCGCTGTTCGCCGAAGGTGCCGAAGATCTGTCCTTTGCGCCGATCGTCGCCGCAGGCGACAACTCTGCCCGCCCCCACGCCCACGCCCGCGCCGATTACGCGGTGCAGGCAGGCGATGCGCTGCTGTTGGATTTCGGAGCGCGCAAACACGGGTTTGCCGCCGACATCACCCGCACGGTGTTCCTGCAACATGCGACGGACGAGGCGCAGGAGGTCTATGACACCGTGCTGCGCGCCAACCTGCGCGGCCACGCCGTGACCCGGCCCGGCGTCACGGCGCATGACATCGACGACGCTGTCACCGGCGTCCTGGAGGCCTCGCCCTATGCGGACAGGATCCGCACCAAGACCGGTCACGGTCTGGGCCGCAACGTGCACGAAGCCCCCTATATCATGCGGGGCAATCACATGGCCCTGCCGGCGGGCACCGTTTATACCAACGAACCGGGCCTATATGACATCGGCAATTTCGGCGTGCGCATCGAGGATGATGTGCTGATCACCGAAACCGGATCGACCTCGCTGACCCGATTTCCCAAGGAGCTGACGGTGCTGCCATGCTAAAATATTTCGGCTCTCGCCTGCTGACTTTCATTCCGACGTTCATCGGGGTGACGCTGATATCCTTTTCCTTCATCCGGGTGCTGCCGGGAGATCCCATCGTGGTGATGGCCGGCGAACGCGGCATCACCGAGGAACGCTATCAGGAGCTGAGCCAGCAATACGGCTTTGACCGGCCGATCCACGTGCAGTTCTGGGACTATTTCACCGGCGTGTTGCAGGGCGATCTGGGCGATTCATTCGTCACCAAGAAGCCGGTCTGGGACGAATTCTTTGCCCTGTTCCCGGCAACGCTGGAACTGGCGCTCTGCGCCATGATCATCGCGGTGATACTGGGGCTGCCGGCCGGGGTGATCGCGGCTGTCAACCGTGGCAAGTTCTTTGACCGCGCCCTCATGAGCACGGCGCTGGTGGGCTATTCGATGCCGATCTTCTGGTGGGCGTTACTGCTGATTATCGTGTTCTCGGGCAATCTGGGCTGGACGCCGGTCTCGGGGCGCATCGATCTGGTCTACTACTTTCCGAATGCCACCGGCTTCATGCTGATCGACAGTCTGGCTTCGGGGCAAAAGGGCGCGTTCCTGTCGGCGGTGCGCCACCTTGTCCTGCCAGCCTTTGTTCTGGGCACCATTCCACTGGCGGTGATCGCGCGCCAGACCCGTTCGGCGATGCTGGAAGTGCTGGGCGAAGACTACATCCGCACCGCGCGCGCCAAGGGCATGTCACCACGCCGGATCAACGGCATCCATGCGTTGCGCAACGCGCTGATCCCCGTCATCACGGTCATCGGCCTGTCGGTGGGCACTTTGCTGGGGGGCGCGATCCTGACCGAAACCATCTTCAGCTGGCCGGGCATCGGGAAATGGATGCTCGACAGCATTTCCCGGCGCGACTATCCGGTCGTGCAGGGCGGATTGCTGCTGATTGCGGTTCTGGTCATGGTGGTGAACCTGACCGTCGATGTGCTGTACGGCGTCATCAACCCCAAGATCAGGAAGCGTTGAGATGACTGATACAACCGCCCCCAACCCCGCTCCTGTCCCTGCCACGGACGAGACCGCCCGCCCCGGCCGTCTGCGCGAGTTCTGGTTTTACTTCCGCGAGAACCGCGGCGCGGTCTTTGGCTTGTGGGTCTTTGCCGCTTTCGTGATCTGTGCCGCGTTCGGCCCGTTTCTGGCCCCCTATGATCCGACCGAGCAATTCCGGCAATTCGCCCTGTTGCCCCCCGCCTGGCAAGAAGGCGGCAGCTGGAGCTATCCGTTGGGCACCGACCCGCTGGGACGGGACATGCTGTCGCGGCTGATCGTCGGGGCACGATTCTCGTTTTTCGTAGGGGTGATCGTGGTGACCATCGCCGCCTCTGGCGGCATTCTGGTCGGTATGATCGCCGGATTCGCGCCGCAATGGCTGGACAGCATCATCATGCGGATCATGGATATCATCCTGGCCTTTCCATCGTTGCTGCTGGCGCTGGTTCTGGTGGCGATCCTCGGGCCCAGCCTGACCAATGCGATGATTGCCATCGCGATTGTGCTGCAACCGCATTATGTGCGCCTGACGCGGGCCAGCGTATTGGCCGAAAAGCAGAAGGATTACGTGACTTCGGCGCGCGTGGCTGGCGCCGGCCTGCTGCGGTTGATGTTCGTCACCGTGCTGCCCAACTGCCTGGCCCCGATCATCGTGCAGGGGGCCTTGTCGTTCTCCACCGCTATTCTGGACGCCGCGGCGCTCGGGTTTCTGGGCATGGGGGCGCAGCCGCCCACGCCGGAATGGGGCACCATGCTGGCCGAAGCCCGCGAGTTCATTCTGCGCGCCTGGTGGGTGGTCACTTTTCCCGGCCTGGCGATCCTGATCACCGTGCTGGCGATCAACCTGATGGGCGACGGGCTGCGCGACGCGCTCGATCCGAAACTGAAGCGGAGCTGATCCATGACATTGCTACGCATCCGCAATCTGAGTGTCGATTTTGCCACCTCGTCCGGACCGTTCCGCGCGGTGGACCAGGTCGATGTCGATGTGAATACCGGCGACATTCTGGCCATCGTGGGGGAATCCGGATCGGGCAAATCGGTGTCGATGCTGGCGCTGATGGGCCTGCTGCCCTGGACCGCGACAATCACCGCCGACGAAATGAGCTTTGACGGCCACGATCTGCGCACGATTTCACCCACCGCCCGGCGAAGGATCGTGGGCAAGGATCTGGCGATGATCTTCCAGGAACCGATGTCGTCGCTGAACCCCTGTTTCACGGTGGGCTGGCAGATCAAGGAAGCCTTGCGCTTTCACATGGGGCTGGACCGCAAGGCGCGGCATACGCGGGCCATTGAATTGTTCGAACAGGTCGGCATTCCGGCACCGGAAAAGCGCTTGTCGGTGTTCCCGCACCAGATGTCGGGCGGCATGAACCAGCGGGTGATGATCGCCATGGCGATCGCCTGCAGCCCCAAGCTGTTGATCGCGGACGAACCGACCACGGCGCTGGATGTGACCATTCAGGCGCAGATCCTTGATCTGCTGATCAGCTTGCGCGACGAAACCGGCATGGGGCTGGTGCTGATCACCCATGACATGGGCGTCGTTGCCGAAACCGCCGAACGGGTCAGCGTGCAATACGCCGGACAGAAGATCGAGGAACAGCCGGTAGCCGATCTGTTTCGGACCCCGCATCACCCCTATGCGGCGGCTCTGCTCGATGCGCTGCCCGAACGGGCGACGGAAAAGCACCTGCCGACCATTCCGGGCGTGGTGCCCGGTCAGTTCGACCGCCCGGCGGGATGCCTGTTCTCGCCCCGCTGCCAATTCGCCGACGCCCGGTGCAAGGCCGAACCGCCACAACCGCAAAGCCGCGATCTGGGCCTTGCGCGTTGCCATTATCCGCTGAACACCGATGAAAGGGCCGCATCATGAGCGCACCCGTGATGAGCGCAAACGCGCTGGCCCGTCATTACCAGGTCGGCGGCGGCCTGTTTGCCAAGCCCCAGACCCTGCGCGCGGTACAGCGCGTGGATTTCAACCTGTACCCCGGCAAGACGCTGGCCGTGGTGGGCGAATCCGGCTGCGGCAAGTCCACGCTCGCCCGCATGGTCACAATGATCGAAGAACCCACCGCCGGCGATTTGATGCTGGATGGCAAGCCGGTGGTGAAAGCCAACTGGCCACACATGCGCTCGGACGTGCAGATCGTGTTTCAGGATCCCTATGGATCGCTCAACCCGCGCCAGCGCATCGGCACCATCCTGATGGAGCCTCTGGTGATCAACCGCTCGGACATGTCCGCCGCCGAACGCGAAGCCAAAGCCCGCGAGATGATCGGACTGGTCGGGTTGCGCCCCGAGCATTTCGACCGGTATCCGCATATGTTCTCGGGCGGGCAACGGCAGCGGATCGCCATCGCGCGGGCACTGATGCTGGACCCCAAGGTGCTGGTGCTGGACGAACCGGTTTCGGCGCTGGACGTATCGATCCAGAGCGCGGTTCTGAACCTGCTGGTTGATTTGCAGGAACAGATGAACCTGGCCTATCTGTTCATTTCCCACGACCTGAGCGTGGTGCGTCATGTCTGCGACGACATCATCGTCATGTATCTGGGACAGGCAGTCGAAACCGGACCCAAGGACGCCGTGTTCGCCGCGCCGCGCCACCCCTATACCAAGGCGCTGTTGTCGGCGACGCCACGGGCCGAGCCGGGCGCAGCCAAGGACCGGATCAAACTGACCGGAGAGCTGCCTTCACCGATGGCGAATTTGCCCGGCTGTCCGTTTGCGCCGCGGTGCTGGAAAGTGCAGGATCTGTGCCGCGCCGAACGGCCCGAGCTGACCGGCGCACCGCAGGCCGCAGCCTGTCATTTCCCGCTGGAATAACCGTCAGCGCGGCATCAGGGGCCTGGCGTTCAGTTCGGCCCGCGCATCCGCGTCCAGAGGCGTGTCGAACGTATTCAGAATAAAGCCAAGGGTCGAATAAAACCCGACCGTGGCCATCACGTCAAACACGCCTTTCACACCATATCCCTGTTCCAGCCCGGCGCGCGTTTCTGGGCACAGGCGGGCCGTGTCATAAAGCTCGTCCACGGCGCGGGCCAGTATGGCATCCTGCGCGGCCATGGCATCGGGCGGGCCCGCAATACTGGCGATCCGCTCATCTGCCATACCGCATTTGCGCGCCCGCAGGATGTGCTGTGCCCATTCATACGAAGACCCCAGCCGATGGCCGGTGCGCAGAATCACGACTTCGGAGCCCTGCGCGCCCAATACCGTCTTGTTCACCACATGATCGCGCAGCGAGGCCCAGGCCCGCAGCAAGGCGGGATGATGCGCCATGGTCCGATAGACGTTCAACCCGCCCGCAAAACCGGCGAGCATATCCGCCAGATCCTCGGGCCAGTCTTCATCCGCGACCGGGACCAAGGCCGCCTGCCGGTCATGGTGCCGGCCAGTCATACAAACGACACATCAAAAGGCGCGAAACTGTCGGCCCGGGCACGACGCCAGCGGACGGTATAGCCGAATTCATCCTCTTCATCCCGCAACAGGAAACCTTCGGGCATATAGGGATAGATTTCCCGCCCGGTGACCATGGCGCGGTCGCTTTCGCGCGTCATCAGGTGATGCGGGCGAAAGCCGCTGGGATGATCCAACCCGGCCGCACCCGTCATGTCCGCCAGCGCCTTCAACGTGTTCTGGTGAAAGCGGAACACGCGCTCGGATTTGCGCTGCGGATCCAGCGCCCGCTGACGCAGCGGATCCTGCGTTGCCACACCGACCGGACAGGCATTGGTGTGGCAGGCCTGCGCCTGGATACAGCCGACCGCGAACATGAAGCCGCGCGCCGAGTTGACCCAATCCGCCCCCAACGCCAAGGCCTTGGCAATGTCGAACGATGTCACCAGCTTGCCCGAGGCCCCCAATTTGATCCGGTCGCGCAACCCGGCCCCGCGCAGGGCATTATGCGCGAATGTCAACCCCTCGACCAACGGCATGCCCATTCGGTTCGCAAATTCAAGAGGTGCCGCGCCGGTGCCGCCTTCCTTGCCGTCGATGACGATGAAATCCGGCGTCACGCCGGTTTCCAGCATGGCTTTGATCATGCACATGAATTCGCGGCGATGCCCGATACACAGCTTGAAACCGACCGGTTTGCCGCTGGCATTTTCGCGCATATGCTGAATGAACTGCATCATCTCGATCGGGGTGGTGAATTCGGCATGCGCGGCGGGGGATTCGCAATCCTGTCCCATGGGGATCCCGCGCGCTTCGGCGATTTCCGGCGTGATCTTGGCCGCCGGCAGCATGCCACCATGGCCCGGTTTCGCGCCCTGGCTCAGCTTCAGCTCTACCATTTTGACCTGCGGGTTTGCGGCCTGCTGGCGGAACTTCTCGGTGTCAAATCGCCCCTCCCCAGTGCGGCATCCGAAATAGCCCGATCCGATTTCATAGATCAGATCGCCGCCCGCGGCGCGGTGATACCGGCTGATACTGCCCTCGCCCGTGTCATGGGCGAAACCACCCTTCTTGGCCCCGGCATTGAGCGCGGTGATCGCATTCGCCGACAGGGCGCCGAAACTCATCGCGGAAATGTTGTAGATCGACGCTTCATAGGGCTGTTTGCAATCCGGCCCGCCGATGGTCACCCGAAAATCGTGGTTCGCGATCGTTTTCGGCACCACCGAATGGGTCAGCCATTCGTATCCGGAATCGTACACCCGCTGCCGGGTACCGAAGGGGCGCTTGTCCTCGACCCCTTTGGCACGTTGATAAACGATCGAACGGACGTCCCTGGAAAAGGGTTCTTCGTCCTGGTCGCTTTCGATCAGGTATTGGCGGATTTCCGGGCGGATACCTTCGAACAGGAACCGCATATGGCCAATCACCGGATAGTTGCGCAGGATCGAATGGCGCGACTGGACGACATCATAAATGCCAAGCCCCGACAAATAGCCGAACACCAGGACCGGCAACAGAAACCACCAGCTGACCGCCAGGCCAAACAGTGACAGGACCGCCAGAACCATGGCTCCGGCAAATATCGCGAATCTCATTGTCGGAAGTCTCCGTTGTCTGCGTCAGATCACCGAGCTGATGGCGTCATCCAGCTTGTCGATCAATTCGTCCAATTGTGTCTCTTCGATGATGAAAGGCGGGGCCAGCAGGATGTGATCGCCACGCTTGCCGTCGATCGTGCCCGACATGGGATAGCAGATCAAACCGGCCTGAAACGCCGCCTTCTTTATCTTTCCCGCCACACCGCGTGCCGGATCAAAGGGGGCCTTGGTTTCGCGGTTTTCCACCAGTTCGATGCCCCGAAACAATCCCCTGCCCCGCAGATCCCCCACATGCGGATGCTGGCCGAACCGTGCGACCAGCCGCTGATGCAGCTTGTCGCCCATGTCCTGCACCCGGGGCAGCAGGCCGCGCCCCAGAATGGCCGTCATCACGGCCAGCCCGGCGGCTGCGGCGACCGGATGACCGTTATAAGTGTGACCGTGCTGAAAGAAGCCGGATCCATTTGCAATCGTGTCGTGGATCTCGGCGGTGCAGAGCATGGCGCCAATCGGTTGATACCCCGCGCCCAACCCCTTGGCGATACAGACGATATCCGGCGCGACGTCATCGTGTTCGCAGGCGAACAAGGTTCCGGTCCGCCCCATGCCGCACATCACCTCGTCCAGAATCAACAGCACGCCATATCTATCGCAAATCTCGCGGATGCGTCTGAAATAGCCGGGCGCGGGTGTCAGCGCACCCGCCGTGGCCCCCACGACAGGTTCCGCCATGAAGCCCATGACCGTCTCTGGCCCCAGCCGCAGGATTTCCTGTTCCAGCGCATCGGCTGCGCGCAAACCGTATTCTTCGGGCGTTTCGTCCGCGCGGCGCAGCCGGTAGTCATAGCAGGGATCGATATGGCTGATGTCCAGCAGCAGAGGTTCGAACTGCGCACGACGCCATTCATTTCCCCCCGCCGACAGGGCGCCGATAGTGTTGCCGTGATAGCTTTGCTTGCGCGCAATCAGCTTGCCGCGTTGGGGTTCGCCCTTTTCCACCCAATATTGCCGCGCCAGCTTGATGGCGGCTTCGGTGGCTTCCGAGCCGCCGGACACGAAATAGACCCGATCCAGATCGCCCGGCGCATTCGCGATCAACAGATCCGCAAGCGTCTCGGCGGGGGCGGATGTCAGGAACCCCGTATGGGCAAAGGCCAGTTGATCGAGCTGCGCCTTGATCGCCGCCGTGACCTGATCGTCGCCATGCCCCAGACAGGACACCGCCGCACCCCCGGATCCATCCAGATAGCGCTTTCCAGTGCTGTCGATCAGGTAGCAGCCATCGCCGGACACGGCCACGGGCGGGTCCGATTTCGAATGTCGGTGAAATACATGTGCCATGCTCGGCCCCCTTGAAACCGCCAAGGATCGGATGGTGATCCGTCGGCCCGACCCTATCCACCATCGCGGGAATTGGGAAACGGTTTCAGGCGGGTTTTCGACAAACCAGGATCAGGAATATGGAAATGGCGCGGGTTGAGCCGCGCCATATGGTTGGTATTGCGTTTCCGGTGTCTGCCCGGGTGTCAGCCCGCCAGCGCGTCGGCCAATGCGGCTTCAAAGATCGCCAGACCTTCGTCGATGATCGCGTCCGATGCCGTCAATGGCACCATGATGCGAACGGCGTTGCCATGCATGCCGCAGCCCAGCAGAATCAGGCCACGTTTCAAGGCGTGGGCAATCACCGATTGGGTCAGGGCGGCATCCGGGGTCGCGGTCTCGAAATCCGTGACGAACTCGATGGCCAGCATCGCGCCCAGCCCGCGAATGTCCCACATCCGATAGGGTGCGGTGCGGGCACCGATCTCGGCAAAGCGGGCGCGGAACTTTTCGCCCAAAGCGGTCGAGCGCGCCAACAGGCCTTCGGACTCGATCGCCTCGATCGCGGCCAGAGCCGCGGCACATGCCACCGGGTTGCCGCCATAGGTGCCCCCCAGGCCGCCCGGGGCAAGCGCATCCATCACCTCGGCACGACCGATCACGCCGGCAAGCGGATAGCCACCGGCCATGGATTTGGCGACCGTGATCAGATCCGGCACGACGCCGGAGTGTTGGATCGCGAACCAGGTCCCGGTACGGCCGAACCCTGCCTGAATTTCATCGGCAATCAACAGGATACCGTGCTGATCGCAGATCGCGCGCAACGCCTGCAGCATCTCGGTTGGCACCGGCAGGTAGCCACCTTCGCCCAGAACGGGCTCGATGATGATGGCGGCGATACGCGACGGATCGGCATCTGTCAGCATCAGCGTTTCCAGCCCTTTCAGCGCGTCCTGAACCGTCACACCGTTGCGGGCGTCGGGGAAAGGCGCGCGGAAGATATCGGCAGGGAACGGACCGACGTCTTTCTTGTAGGGCGTGACCTTGCCGGTCATGCCCAAAGTCATCAGGGTCCGACCATGGTAGGATCCGGAAAAAGCGATGATCCCGGAACGGCCAGTGGCCGCGCGGGCGATCTTGACTGCGTTTTCAACGGCTTCGGCACCGGTGGTCACAAGCAGGGATTTCTTGGCAAAGTCGCCGGGGGCCAGCGCGTTCAGCTTTTCGGCCAGCGCCACATAGGGCTCATAGGGCACGACCTGGAAACTGGTATGGGTATACAGGTCTTCCTGCGCCTTGGCCGCCTCGACCACCTTGGGATGCCGATGGCCCGTGTTCAGCACGGCGATCCCGCCCACGAAATCGATATAGCGGTTGCCTTCGACGTCCCACAGTTCCGCATTTTCGGCCCGTGCGGCGAACACCGACGCCGCCGACGCAACCCCGCGGGGCACCGCGGCTTCGCGCCGCTGCACCAACGCCGCGTTGCCTGCGTCAGCTGCCGGCGCCGAAACGGCGGGCTTGGGGCTGCTTTTGGCTGCCGTGCGCGGCTTGGCTGCGGTGGATTTCGTGGCTTTCTTGGTCTTGGTCACAGCGGTCATGGGGGCACTCCGGCTTGAGGGATGTCGCGTTCAAAATATCAATATCTCGCTTAATATATTTGTCAATCGCAAGAGAATTCTGTATTTCGGCGTGAACAGCATCAGCTACGCCGGGAAAAATCACTTGATTTCAGCGTGCAACAGCGATTGACCTACCGGCGTTTCCTGCGCTTAATATTTAGATCAAAACTTCAAAGGCAGATTCTACTGGTGGATATCGGCGGCAGGCTCAAGGTCATGCGCGAAACACGCGGTCTGACTCAGCGTGATCTGGCGGCCCGCGCCGGGCTGACAAACGGGGCGATTTCACAGATCGAACAAAACAAGAGCAGCCCATCGGTCGCGTCCTTGAAAAGGTTGCTGGATGCCATTCCAATGACCATGTCCGAATTCTTTTCCGAATTCGAAGAGAATGGCGCCGCCAAATATTTCTACAGCGCGGATGAGCTGACCGAATTGTCGCCACAGGATGGAAGTCGGGTCAACGGCACCCCGCCGGTCTCTCTGCGGCAGGTCGGCGATGCATCGCGGCATGCCTTGCAGATGCTGCACGAAACCTATCCGCCAGGGGCCGACACCGGGCCCGACCTGATCAGCCATGAGGGCGAAGAAGCCGGCGTCGTGGTGTCAGGCATCATCGAAATTACGGTCCAGGATCAAGCCCGGGTGCTGAACCCCTGGGACGGGTATCTTTTTGACAGCCGATTGCCACACAGGTTCCGCAACATCGGGGACAGCGATTGCGTCATCATCAGCGCCTGCACGCCGCCGACGTTCTGACCGGATTCTGTGGTCCTGGATCGACCTGACGGCCAGCTTTGGTTGGCCGCGTACATATCTGCGCCCGCCCGCGACACGACCGGGCAGCAGGGCATCACAATACGGGCAAGGATCGTCCGCAGAAACCGACAGCGGATTGGTCAGATCGAAACGAAAGATGTCTGTCATCGTCACCGTCCCTTGTTGGGCACGGTCAACGTGATCATGCCGTCCGGCCTGGCAATCGACATCCGGTCACGACCCCCAATTCACGCAAAAGGGCCGCATCCTGCGGAAACGGCCCCTTTATAAAAATGTCACGGTACGACCCGTCAGGGTCAGCCCGCTTAGCCGACCAATTCGAGGCCCGAGAAGAAATAGGCGATTTCGACCGCAGCGGTTTCCGGGGCGTCCGAACCGTGAACCGAATTTTCGCCGACGGATTCCGCGAATTCGGCGCGGATGGTGCCGGGGGCCGCGTCGGCCGGGTTGGTCGCGCCCATGATTTCACGGTTCTTGGAAATGGCGTTTTCACCTTCCAGCACCTGAACGACAACCGGCTCAGAGGACATGAATTCGCACAGTTCGTCATAGAAAGGACGCTCTTTGTGCACCTCATAGAACACACCGGCCTGCGCCTTGGACATGTGAATGCGCTTCTGTGCGACGATGCGCAGCCCGGCATCTTCGAACTTGGCATTGATCTTGCCGGTCAGGTTGCGACGGGTGGCATCGGGTTTGATGATCGAAAAGGTGCGTTCCAGAGCCATTGGGCATCTCCTTGCTGATCGGCCGTCGGAAAGACGGGCCGGATAATGAATGGCGCGCGCCTAGCATGGCTGCCTGATTTAGGAAAGGCGCAAATGCGCCGGTGCGTCCTCGGGGCGTGACCCGGATCAAAGGCGCCCGAGCGGTCAAAAGGTTCTTTCAGCTTTGGTCATTCTCTACTATTGCGCTGCCCATGCTACGTATCAACGATATCACCTATGCCGTCGAAGGCCGCCCGCTGTTCGAGAACGCCAGCGCAACCATTCCCACCGGCCACAAGGTTGGCCTGATCGGCCGCAACGGGGCGGGCAAGACCACGTTGTTCAGGCTGATCCGCGGCGAATTGCACCTGGAAGGGGGCAGTATCTCTCTGCCCGCGCGCGCGCGCATCGGCGGTGTCGCCCAAGAGGTTCCGGGCAACGAGGTGTCGCTGCTGGATACGGTTCTGGCCGCGGATACCGAACGCGCCGCCCTGCTGGCCGAGGCCGAAACCGCAACCGATCCTGCCCGCATCGCCGAGGTCCAGACCCGCCTGGCCGATATAGACGCCTGGTCCGCCGAGGGGCGCGCATCCTCGATCCTGCGCGGTCTGGGGTTTGAGGCAGAAGAACAACTGATGCCCTGCTCTGCCTTTTCGGGCGGCTGGCGGATGCGTGTCGCGCTGGCGGCGGTGCTGTTTTCGCAACCCGACTACCTGCTGCTGGACGAACCGACCAACTATCTGGACCTTGAAGGTGCGTTGTGGCTGGAAAACTACCTGATGCGCTATCCGCATACGGTGATCATCATCAGCCACGACCGAGAGTTGCTGAACCGGGCCGTCGGCGGCATCCTGCATCTCGAAAATCGCGGGCTGACCTATTACACGGGCAACTACGACCAGTTTGCCCGCCAGCGCGCCGCCAACCGCGCGGTACAGGCGGCTGCGGCCAAGAAACAGGATGCCCGCCGCGCGCATCTTCAGGCCTTTGTCGATCGCTTCAAGGCCAAGGCCAGCAAGGCGAAACAGGCCCAGAGCCGGGTCAAGATGCTGGAAAAGATGGAAACCATCCGTGCCCCCGAAGATGCCGCGCGCACGGTGTTTTCCTTTCCCGAACCCGAAGAACTGTCACCGCCGATCATCGCCACCGAGGGCGTCCAGGTCGGCTATGGCGACACCGTGGTTCTGCGCAATCTGAACCTGCGCATAGATCAGGACGACCGCATCGCGCTGTTGGGCAAGAACGGTCAGGGCAAATCGACTCTGACCAAGCTGCTCAGCGACCGGCTTGCACCGATGGCCGGCAAGATGACCAGCTCGAACAAGCTGCGCATCGGCTTTTTCGCCCAACACCAGGTGGATGAGTTGCGGATTGACGAAACCCCGCTGCAACACCTGTTGCGCGAACGCCCCGCCGAGGGGCAGGCGAAACTGCGCGCCCGGCTGGCCGGTTTCGGGCTGGGCGCGGATCAGGCCGATACCGCCGTCGGACGGTTGTCAGGGGGTCAGAAGGCACGTTTGTCGCTGCTGCTGGCAACGCTGCCCGCGCCGCATCTGTTGATCCTTGATGAACCGACCAACCACCTGGACATCGAAAGCCGCGAAGCATTGGTCGAGGCGCTGACCGCCTATTCCGGCGCCGTGATCCTGGTCAGCCACGACATGCATCTGCTGTCCCTGGTGGCGGACCGGCTGTGGCTGGTCTCGGACGGGACCGTGAAACCCTATGAGGGTGATCTGGCATCCTATCGCACCCTCTTGCTGAGCCGGGACAAACCCGCGCCGAAAGCGCGCGACAGTAAGCCCAAACGCCCCTCGCGCGATGCCATCCTGGCGCTGCGGTCCGAAACCCGCAAGGGCGAGGAACGCGTTCAGAAACTGAACCAGATGCGCGACAAGCTGGCCAGCAAGCTGGCCGATCCGGCGCTGTATGAGGATGGCAAACAGGGCGAGGTCGAAGTCTGGCAGCGCAAATATGCCGAAGTGATGGAAGCCCTGGACCGCGCCGAGGCCCTGTGGATGAATGCGCTGGAAAAACTGGAGAAAGCCGAGGCCTAGCATGGACACCTCTTTTCTGATCACCGCTTTCGTCACGCTGTTCGTGGTGATCGACCCGATCGGGCTGGCCCCGCTGTTCATGGCCATGACCCAGGACATCGCGGCAAGCCGCCGCCGTGCGATCGCGATCCGGGCCTGCCTGACTTCGGTAGTCATCCTGATGGTTTTTGCCGCCTTCGGCGAGGCCGTGCTGAATTTCGTGGGCATCTCCATGCCCGCCTTTCAGGTCGCCGGGGGGATACTTCTGTTTCTGACCGCGCTCGACATGCTGTTTGAGCGCCGCACCAAACGCCGCGAAGGCCAGGTCGAAGACGCCGAGGAAGACGAAGGGCCGGACCCGTCGGTGTTCCCGCTGGCGATCCCGCTGATTGCAGGGCCGGGATCCATCGCAACGGTGATCTTGCTGGCGGGGCAGAAACCGGGGATCGAAGGGCTTGCGCTGGTGAGCGGCATCATGATCGCGGTTGTTGCACTTGTTTTCATTCTGTTTTCCCTCAGCGGTGTTCTGGGCCGCGCGCTGGGGAAAACGGGAACCAATGTGGTAACCCGGCTGCTGGGCATGTTGCTGGCAGCCCTGGCGACCCAGTTCGTTCTGGACGGGTTGCGCAATTTCGGCTTTGCCGGCTAGCAAGCCGCGCGGGGATGCCTATATGCCAGTCAGCAACCGCGGAAGGCTTTGATGTCGTCAATCGAAATGGGCAACCTGATCTATCTGGTGCTGCTGCTGGCCATGGTGCTGACGTGGTACATGGCGCAGAATCGCAAGTCACTGGGCAAGACCGTGCAACAGGCGCTGGCCTGGGGGCTGATCTTTGTCGGGATCATCGCCGCAATCGGCGTCTGGGACGACATTCGGCAGACCCTGCGGCCCAGCCAGAGCATGATTTCCGCCACCGGACAGGTCGAAGTGCCGCGCGCCAATGACGGTCATTATTACCTGACCCTGCAGTTGGATGGCGAACCGGTGGACTTTCTCATCGACACCGGCGCATCGGAAATGGTGCTGTCCCATTCGGACGCGCAACGGGTCGGCGTGGATCTGGAGGGCCTGGCCTATGTCGGGCGGGCCAATACGGCCAACGGGATTGTCAAAACCGCTCCGATCACGCTGAATCGCGTTGAACTGGGCCATGTTCAGGACCGCGACGTGCGCGCCTGGGTCAATCAGGGCGAGATGGAGCAATCCCTGCTGGGCATGTCCTATCTGCGGCGGTGGGAACGGATCGAGATCACAGGCGACGCTTTGGTATTGACCCGCTGAACGCAGTTCAGGCTGCTCGGATGGGCCTCAGCGTTCGAACTTCTTCTCCCAGCGTCCGGATTCTTCGGACCAGTATTGCGCCGAACAGCCCGCGTCGATCAGGGTTTTCCATAGCGTGCGCGCGCGCTGAACGGCCTGCGAATCGTTGCCGTCAAACAGGATGCAGACCCGCTCAAGCGCGCCGACCTCCTCTGCGCGGACCTCGGCGCCGTCCACGGCCATCAGACATTCCGGCGCATTCGCCGCGTCAGCCGCCGTGGTCAAAAGGATCGGCTGATCCGCATCATGCGGCCCGCCTGCCATCCCGTGTGGCAGGAACCCGTCTTCGGGCACAAGCCACAACTGTTCGTCCAGCCACGCCAGCCGCTGCGGGTCGTTGCCGCGCACAGCGACTTTCCATCCCGCCTGGCGGGCCTTGCCCAGAAGGATGGGCAGGCTGTGTTCCAGCGGATGTCGCGTCAGATGGTAGAAATACACCGCCCCCATCACGGACCCGCCGACAGGGCAACAGCGCCGCCGGCACATCGCATCGCCCTGGCATCGTGCCGCCACACCGGGCGGAGTCCGTGCCCGCGCAAAACAACGGTGCGTTGTGGCACGGCCCGGCACTGGCGCAAACAGGGGGCGGGGACCGTCATGGCGTGTTCCTTTCTCCTTTGCGTGGACCGGTCTAGGTCTCGGATTCGAACCGGTCCCGCACCAGCCGGTTCAACGCCGCAACCCCCCAGCCGGTTGCGCCCTTGGGGGCGAAATCCGTATCCGATTTGACCAGGGCAACCCCGGCGATGTCCAGATGGATCCAGGGGGTTTCGGGTTTGACGAAGCGTTGCAGGAACTGCGCCGCCGTGATCGAGCCCGCCGGCCGCCCGCCCGTATTCTTGATATCCGCGATGCGCGATTTTATCAGCTCGTCATAGCCCTTGCCCAAGGGCATCCGCCACGCGCCTTCGCCCTCGGCGGATGCCGCTTTCAGAAAGGCGTTGCACAGCGCATCGTCATTGGAAAACACGCCCGCATTGTCATGGCCAAGGCCGATGATGATGGCACCGGTCAGGGTGGCCAGATCGATCATTCCCGCCGGTTTGAACCGCTCCTGCGCGTACCACAGCACATCCGCCAGAACCAGACGGCCTTCGGCATCGGTGTTGATCACTTCGACCGTGGTGCCCTTCATCGAACGGATCACGTCACCGGGGCGCGTGGCGTTGCCCGAAGGCATGTTTTCGACCAGCCCGACCAGTCCGACCACATTGGCCTTGGCCTTGCGCAGCGCCAGCGCCCGCATGGTGCCTGCGACGACACCGGCCCCGCCCATGTCCATGGTCATGTCTTCCATGCCCGCAGCGGGTTTCAGGGAAATGCCGCCAGTGTCGAACACCACCCCCTTGCCGACCAGCGCCAGCGGGGCCGCGTCCTGTGCGCCGCCGTTCCATTGCATGACGACGACCTTGGACGGGCTGTCCGACCCCTGCCCCACCGACAACAGCGTCCGCATACCCAGTTCAGCCAGCTTGTCCTCGTCCAGCACCTCGACCGTCAGCCCCAGGTCGCGCATCTCGACCAGACGGTCGGCGAAATCGGTCGTGGTCAGGATATTGGCCGGTTCGTTGACCAGATCACGGGTCATATGCGCACCCTCGGCCACGGCCAGCAACGGTTCGACAGCCGCCGCCATGTCATCGGGGCGGGTGTGGTGAATCACCACCTCGGCCGATGTGTCGGCGGCTTCTTCCTGCTCGGCGGTCTTGTGGGCGTCAAACCGATAATCGCGCAACGCCAGCCCCAGCGCCAGATTGTCCGCCTGACGCGCATTTCCCGCCAGCAGCATGAGCGACGCTGTGCCCTTGGCCTTGGCCAGTGCCGCGCCCGCCTTGCGCGCCTGAACCGGATCGGACTGGCGCGACAGGATCAGGATATCAAGCGCCTCGGCGGCCAGACCCGCAGGCCAGGCCAGTGAAACCACCTGCCCCGACTCCATCTTGGGAAACCCTTCGCTTTCCACCAGGCGGGCCACTGCCCCCTTGGTCAGCCGATTGACACGCCGCGCGCCCGGGTCCAGCTTGCCGTCCGGCGTCACAAGGACGGCAACACGCCCCTTTGTGGCGGCGATCTCGTCCAGATCGGTGGCTTTGAAACGGATCGGTGTCAAACGGCTCATCTTCGGGCTCCTTCATGGATTTTGCCCACAGCTATCGCGCGGCGCGCGGCTTGACCAGATAGCAGTTTCCGCCGCATAGGAATTGCATTAGGATCACGGCCAACAATAATGCAGGCAAGCCGGGGGAACTTAGTGTCACGCTACGACAGATACGTCCTGTCGCAATACCTGGTATTGTTCGGCTTTTTCGCGCTGATTCTCGTGGCGGTGTTCTGGATCAACCGGGCGGTGGTGCTGTTTGACCGGCTGATCGGGGATGGCCAGTCCGCGATGGTGTTTCTGGAATTCACCGCGCTGACGCTGCCGAATCTGATCCGCATGGTCCTGCCCATGGCCGCCTTTGCCGCCGCGGTCTATGTCACCAACCGGCTGAACGGCGAAAGCGAAATGACGGTGATGCAGGCCACCGGCTCCAGCCCGTGGCGGCTGGCGCGTCCGGCGCTGGCCTTCGGCATCATCACGGCGGCGATGATGGGCGTGCTGACCCATGTGTTGCTGCCCGCATCCACCAGCCAGTTGGCGCTGCGCGAGGCCGAAGTCGCGCGAAATGTGACCGCGCGCCTGCTGACCGAAGGAAGTTTTCTGCACCCCGCGCCCGGGGTGACCTTTTATATCCGCCAGATCGACCCGGACGGTACGCTGAACGACGTTTTCCTGTCCGATCGCCGCGATCCGGCGCAAACCGTGACCTATACCGGCACCGAAGCCTTTCTGGTGCGCGACGGCGCGCAGGCCAATCTGATCATGGTCAAGGGTCTTGCGCAGCGGCTGCACACCGCCAGCCAGACTCTTTCAACCACCGTCTTTGAAGATTTTTCCTACAATATCAGCGACCTGATCAAGGATCGCAACACCAGAAGCCGCAGCATCCGATCCATTCCGACACCCGAGTTGATGATGCACAGCGACCGGATCAGCCAGAACGAAAACTTCACCCCCGGACAACTGGCCGAAGAATTGCACCTGCGGTTTGCCCGTGCGCTGGTGTGCATCGCAGTCGCGCTGATCGGGTTTTCCACGTTGTTGCTGGGCGGATTTTCCCGTTTCGGAGTCTGGCGCCAGATTCTGCTGGCCTTCGTTCTGCTGATCAGTCTCGAAGTTCTTCGCGGCATCACCTCGGAGCCTGTGCTGGAAAACCCCCGGCTGTGGCCCCTGATCTATCTTCCAACGGGCGTCGGCATCGCAATCGCCATGGTCTTTCTGCAGACCGCAGGCCGTCCTCTGCGGTTCCGCCGGGGCCGTGCGGGAACAACCGGGGCGGCATCATGATTCTGGACCGGTATCTTGCCTGGCGGTTCCTGCAGAGCTTTCTGCTGATCGGCGCGGTTTTTCTGTCGCTGATCATGCTGATCGACCTGATCGAGCAGTTGCGCAAGTTCGAAGGCGTGGACGTCACGTTCGGGCAGCTGTTTCGTCTCATGCTGCTGAACGCGCCTGCCGCGGTGAACGAGATTCTGCCGCTGCTGATGATCCTGTCCACCATCGTGCTTTTTGTCGGGTTGGCCCGCAGCAGCGAACTGGTGGTGACGCGGGCGACAGGGCGCTCTGGTATTCGCGCCCTTCTGGGCCCGGTTCTGGTCGCGTTGATCATCGGTGGTCTTGCGGTCAGCACACTGAACCCGATCGTGGCCGCCACATCGAACCGCTACCAGCAGGTCGCTGATACATATAGAACCGGCGGGCCTGCCGCCCTGTCGCTCAGCGGTGAAGGCTTGTGGCTGCGTCAGGGGGCGCCTCAGGGGCAATCGGTGATCCATGCCACCGGCTATGACGGGGTGGAGTCCGAAATCAAGCTGCTGGACGTGAGCATCCTGACCTATGCCCCCAAAGGCGGTCCCGTCCGCCGCATTCAGGCAGAAAGCGCCGCGTTACAGGGAGATGAATGGGTCCTGACCCGCGCCAAGGTCTGGCCGCTGGTGGCCGGGCTGAACCCCGAAACCTCAGCCGAGCTTCACGAAACCCTGCGCGTCCCCACCACCCTGACCGAGGATCGGATCCGCGACAGTCTGGGGCGTCCTTCCGGGATTTCGGTTTATGATCTTCCCGACACCATACGCCAGCTCAAGCAGGCCGGGTTCTCGACCAAACGCCATGAGGTCTGGCTGCAGATCGAACTGGCGCGGCCCGTGTTTCTGATGGCAATGGTGCTGGTGGGGGCGGCGTTCACCATGCGCCACACCCGGTTCGGCGGCACCGGAATTGCGGTTTTGACGGCAGTTTTGTTGGGGTTCGGCTTGTA
This sequence comes from Rhodobacteraceae bacterium F11138, assembly GCA_016521575.1. GTDB lineage: Bacteria > Pseudomonadota > Alphaproteobacteria > Rhodobacterales > Rhodobacteraceae > Sedimentitalea. The sequence goes on from JAEKDP010000002.1 coordinate 305,450, forward strand.
TTTCATCCGCAATTTCGCGCAAATTCTCGGCGAGAACGGACAACTGCCGGTCGTCTTTGCAGCCTGGGCCCCGCCGGTGGCGTCCGTCCTGCTGACCGTCGGCCTGTTGCTGCATGCGGAGGACGGATGACCCGGATGGGGCGCATATCCATTGGCCTGGTGCTGTCGCTGGCAATCTGGCCGGCGGATCCGGCGCGTTCGCAGGATCAGCCTGCGGCCGAGTCGACGGCAACGCCCGCAATGCTGGTTGCGGACAGCGTTTTCATCACCCCCGACCGCCAGTTGATCGCCGAAGGGAATGTCGAAGCCCTGCAGGATGGCGTCCGGATGCGGGCGCAGCGGATCACCTATGACCGCGAGACCGGCACCCTGTCCATCGAAGGCCCGATCCGGATCGAACAGGGCGAAGACATCACCATCCTGGCCAATGCCGCCGAAATGGATGCGGGTCTGCAGAACGGTCTGCTCAGCGGTGCGCGCATGGTTCTGGATCAGCAATTGCAGATGGCGGCCCTGCAGATGTCCCGGGTCAGCGGGCGCTATACCCAGCTTTACAAGACGTCGGTGACCGCCTGCCATGTATGCGAAGACGGCAGCCCGCCCCTGTGGCAGATCCGTGCGCGTCGCATCATCCATGACCAGGAAGAGCGTCAGCTTTATCTGGAAGACGCCCAGTTCCGGGTGCTGGACATGCCGATCATGTATCTGCCGCGCTTTCGTCTGCCCGATCCGACGCTCGAGCGGGGGCGCGGGTTCCTGGTGCCGTCGGTGCGCACGACGACGCAATTGGGCACAGGATTCCGCGTGCCCTATTTCATCCCCCTGGGCGACGACAAGGATCTGACCCTGGCCCCCTATATCTCGCCGCAGACCCGTACCCTGGATTTTCGGTATCGCCAGGCGTTCCGGAACGGGGATGTGTCCTTTGAAGGGGCCTATACCCGCGATGACCTGAAGCCCGAAACATGGCGCGGCTATCTGTTCGGCTTCGGGCAATTCACCCTGCCGGGCGCCTTCAATCTCAGGTTCGATCTGGAGGCGGTATCGGACAAATCCTATGTATCGGACTATGGGCTGCCCGATACCGACCGCCTGCGCAGCGAGATCGCGCTGGACCGGGTGCGGCGTGACAGCGCCTTTCAGGCGGACATCATCCACTTCCGGTCCCTGCGCGATGATGATCTGGATTCCGCGCAGCCGCTGTTGATTGGCGACATATTCTATGAGCGGCGGCTGTTCCCCACCGCGGTTGGCGGCGAGCTGCGTCTGAACTTCGAAGGCCACGGACACGAACGTTACTCAAGTGCAGACAAGATCGGGCGCGACCTGCTGCGTCTGACAGCGGATGTGGATTGGCACCGCACCTGGGTGTCCAGCGGTGGCTTGCGCACGGACTGGCGCATGGGGGTATCTTCGGATTTCTTCAAGATCTACCAGGACAGCGACTATCCGGACGATATCCACCGTCATACGCCGCGTGCCGCGTTGACACTCAGCTATCCGATGCAGAAAACCCTGGGCAACGGCGTCACCCATTACCTGGAACCCGTCCTGCAGCTGGGCTGGACCGACGTACATGGCGCGCAACCCCCCAATGACGAAAGCACCTATGTCGAGTTCGATCAGGGCAATCTCGTTTCGCTGTCCCGTTTCCCGGCACCGGACCGGCGCGAGGACGGGGCGACGCTGGTCTATGGGGTGAACTGGTCGCGCTACTCGGTGACGGGTTGGGAAGCCTGGGCAACCATCGGCCAGGTCTTCCGCAAGACGGCGAACAGCTCGTTCACCGACTCATCCGGGCTGTCGGGCACCTCATCGGCCATTCTGGTCGCCGGACAGATCAAGACCGACTATGGCCTGTCCCTGACCGGACGCAGCCTGATCGACGGATCCCTCAGCCTGTCCAAGGCCGAATTTCGCGGCACCTGGAACAGCGACCGTCTCAATCTGGCCGGCACCTATCTGTGGCTGGGCACCGATCCCGTGGAGGGCCGCAACCAGCCCCTGTCCGAGTTGTGGTTTGATGGCGATTACCGGATCAACCAAAGCTGGACCGCCGGTGCGGATCTGCGCTATGACATAGCGGATGCGCGCGCGACCCGGGCCGGGGTCGGCGTGATCTATCGCAACGAATGTGTCACGGTCGATGTTTCGCTTCGGCGGAATTATACATCATCTTCAAGTGTTGAGCCTTCGACCGATTTCGGCTTTACCATCGCGCTGAACGGTTTTGCCGTCGAAGGCGGAACAGAAAAATACAGGCGAGCGTGCAGTTGACCCCAATGCCCAGAATACGATCCATCTCATCCGCCCTGCGCAGTGCCGCAGTTGCCATCGCGCTGGCCCCCATGGCGACCGCCGCGCTTGCCCAGGGCCTGTTTTCACCGGCCATCACCGTCAATGACCAGATCATCACACGGTACGAACTGGAACAACGGGCGCGTTTGCTGCAAATGCTGCGTGCACCGGGCAATCCCGAAACGCTGGCACGGGATGATCTGATCGAGGACCGTCTCAAGATGCAGGCGGTCAAGGACGCGGAAATGACCGTCACGCCCGAGGAAATCGATGCCGGGCTGGACGAACTGGCCGAGCGGACCGAGCTGTCGACCGAAGAATTCGTCGCCGCCCTTGAACAAGGCGGAGTCTCGATCCAGACGCTGCGCGACTTTGCCAAGGTCAACGTTGCCTGGCGCGATCTGGTCCGCGCCCGTTTCCTGTCTCAATCCCGTCCGACGGATGCCGAAATCGACCGCGCCATGGGCTCGGGTGGCGTCGGCAGCGGCGTGCGCGTCCTGTTGTCGGAAATCATCATTCCGGTCACCCCCCAGACCGTCGATCAGGTGGATGAACTGGCGCAGCAGATTGCACAGATCAAAAGCTATGATTCATTTTCGCAGGCGGCCACGCAATATTCGGCCGCCCAGACCCGGGAAAATGGCGGGCGCATGAACTGGCTGGATCTGACGACGCTGCCGCCCGGCTTGCGGCCCCTGATCCTGGAACTGACGCCGGGCGAAGTCACCGACCCCATCGCCCTGCCCGACGCCGTCGCCCTGTTCCAGATGCGCGGGGTGCAGGAAAGCAATGTCGCACCCCCGAAATATTCCGCCATCGACTACGCGGCCTATTATATCCCCGGCGGTCGCAGCCCCGAAGCCCTGGCAACAGCCACCCGGATCGCGCAGGACATCGACACCTGCGATGACCTGTACGGTTTGAACAAGGGACAATCGCCAGAGCGGCTGGAACGGTTCAGCCAGAAGCCCGGCGAGATCCCGCGCGACTTCGCCACCGAACTGGCCAAGCTGGACGATCACGAAATCTCAACCGCCCTGACCCGGTCCGGCGGGCAGACGCTGGTGTTTCTCATGCTGTGTGGCCGGACCGCCGAATTGAACCAGGATGCGTCGCGCGAGGACGTGGCCAACGCCCTGGTCGGACAGCGTCTGACGGCGTTTGCTCAAAGCTATCTGGACCAGCTGCAGGCTGACGCGGTGATCATCGAGAAATGACCGCGCCGATTGCCCTGACCTGCGGCGATCCTGCGGGTGTCGGCCCGGAACTGGCCGCAAAGGCCTGGCAGGCCCTGCGGCAGGACTGTCCCTTTCTCTGGATCGGGGACCCTCGGCATCTGCCGCACGGTATCCCCACCGTCATGGTGCAGACCCCTGCGCAGGCTATGACCGCCTGCGCCACGGGATTGCCGGTGTTGGCGCACCGTTTTGCCGCCGAGGCGACACCGGGCGCGCCCACCCCGTCCAACGCGCAAGGGGTGGTCGATGTGATCGAACGGGCCGTGACGTTGGTGCAATCCGGACAGGCCGGTGCCATCTGCACGGCACCGATCAACAAGAAGGTGCTGATCGACGGGGCCGGGTTTGCCTATCCCGGTCATACCGAGTTTCTGGCCGCCTTGGCCGGGCGCGCACGGGTGGTGATGATGCTGGCCAGCGATCAGCTGCGGGTGGTGCCCGCGACGATCCATGTCGCGCTGTCCGAGGTGCCGCATGTGCTGACGCCGGATCTGCTGCGCGAAACCATTGCCATCACGGTCCGTGGCCTGCGTGAACAATTCGGCATCGCACATCCCCGCATCGCCGTGGCCGGGCTCAACCCTCATGCGGGCGAAGGCGGCGCGATGGGCCGCGAAGAAATCGACTGGATCGCGCCGCTGCTGCAGGACATGCGTGACGACACCTATTCGCTCAGCGGTCCCCATTCGGCGGATACATTGTTTCACGCCGCCGCGCGCCGCCGCTATGATGCGGCGATCGCCATGTATCACGACCAGGCGCTGATCCCGATCAAGACGCTGGATTTCGACCGTGGCGTCAACGTCACGCTGGGGCTGCCTTTCGTGCGGAGCTCACCGGACCACGGCACGGCCTTTGATATCGCGGGTCAGGGCAATGCCAACCCGACCAGCCTGATCGAGGCCCTGAAACTGGCGCAGCGCATGACGCGCCCCGACTGATCCTTTGACGCAGCAGATTTCCACACCGGAGGCGAACTCTCTTGTCTGAAACAAGCCCCGACAGCCCCGTGATCGAACACCGCTTCCCGTGCGAACAATGCGGGGCGGATTACCGGTATGACCCTGCTCTTGGCGTGCTGGTCTGCGACCATTGTGGGGACCGCCAACAGGTCGCATCCGGTCCCTGGGGGCGCGCCACGCTGAACGAACTGGATCTGGATACGGCACTGGCCCAGGATCTTCCCGAATCCGATATCGAGGAAACCCGTATCCTCAAGTGTCCGAACTGTGCCGCGCAGGTCGAATTCGACCCCGACACCCACGCCGCCGAATGCCCGTTCTGCGCCACACCGGTGGTCACCGATACCGGAACCAGCAGGCATATCAAGCCGCGCGGAGTGCTGCCCTTTGCGCTGGACGAACGCACGGCGCATGACGCCATGAATACCTGGCTTGGCCGCTTGTGGTTCGCACCCGGCGGATTGCAGGAATATGCCCGCAAAGGTCGCAGAATGCAGGGCATCTATGTCCCATACTGGACGTTTGATGCCCACACCCGCACGCGATATCGCGGTCAGCGCGGTACGATCTATTATACCACCCGCACGGTCACCCGGAATGGAAAACGGGTACAGCAAAAAGTCGCCAAGGTGCGCTGGACCCCGGCATCCGGACAGGTCGCGCGCTTTTTCGACGACGTGCTGGTCCTTGCCTCGCGCAGCCTGCCCAAATCATATACCGACGCGCTGCAACCCTGGGATCTGTCTGCGCTGGCCCCCTATCAGCCGCAATTCCTGGCCGGGTTCCGCGCCGAAGCCTATACGGTGGAATTGCCCGACGGCTATGACGAAGCGCGTCAGATCATGGCCCGCACAATCGAGCGCGACGTGCGGTTCGACATCGGCGGCGATCAGCAGCGCATCCAGGCCATGGACACCGATGTGCGCGACGTCACCTTCAAGCATGTGCTGCTGCCTGTCTGGCTGGCCGCCTATAAATATCGCGGCCAGACCTATCGTTTCGTCGTCAACGGCCAGACCGGCCGGGTTCAGGGTGAACGCCCCTACTCGGCGATGAAGATTGCGATCGCGGTGGTTTTCGGTCTGCTGGTGGCGGCGGGCGTGGGCTATGTTCTGGCCACCGGCCAGCAATGAGATACCATGCGCCCCCGACCGCGCACATTTGCCGCCGAAACGACATATGGAGACAACGCATGTCATTGCCCGACCGCACGCCTGACGCCCCGATGAGCCAACGCCAGTCGCGGCACCCATGGTCATGCGCTCAGGGCCCGCGCACAAACGATCCGGCAACCCGCCTGCATATTCGGAAACAGCACTGATGCGCGCCCTGATCCAGCGCGTGAGCCGTGCCAGCGTGACCGTCGACAACGCGGTCGTGGGCCAAACCGGCCCCGGCCTGTTGATCCTGATCTGCGCCATGCAGGGCGACACCGAGGCCGATGTGCGAAAACTGGCTGCAAAGATCCCGAAGCTGCGGATCTTCCGCGATGAGGGCGGCAAGATGAATCAGTCGCTGATCGACACGGGCGGCGCTGCGCTGGTTGTCAGCCAGTTTACCCTGGCGGCCGACACCTCACGCGGCAACCGTCCCGGTTTTTCCAGCGCCGCCGCCCCTGACGAAGGCGAAAGCCTGTACCGCATGTTCGCCGATGAACTGGCAGCACAGGGCATCCCGGTCGAAACCGGGCAATTCGGGGCCGACATGGCGGTCGAGCTGGTCAATGACGGCCCGGTCACGATCTGGATGGAAAGCTGACCCTGCGTCAGCGGATGGGCGGACCGCGCGCCACCACACAACGCGACCCGACACGGCGTTGAAACAACCTTGACGGTACATACACCGCGCAACCCGGTCCGGATAAGCGGTCACACCGGCACCGGACCGCATTCACCCTTGCAGGCAAGCGTGAAATGCGCAACCCTTAGGACATCAAGCAACAATTTGCGCAACAAGCGCCCAGACCATCTATGGGGAGTTTCCAGATGACGAATCCACTTGACTTCATGGCAGGCCGTGTGTCCGCAGGGAAGATGTCGCGCCGCGAATTCATTGGCCGCGCATCCGCCCTGGGCATCGGTGCGGCCATGGCAAACACCATGTTCGCGCAGGCCGCCCGTGCCGCAACCCCGGTCAAGGGCGGCACGATCAAGATGGCGTTTCAGGGCGGATCGACCACGGACAGCCTGGACCCGGCGCTGGCCACCAACACCGTTGCCCTGATGGTCATCCGCTTCTGGGGTGAGCCGCTGGTCGAACTGGACAAGTCGGGCGGCCTGGTGGGCAAGGTCGCCGAAAGCTTTGAAGGATCGGCAGACGCCAGCACCTGGCGCTTCCGCATCCGCGACGGCATCACGTTCTCGAACGGGCAGGCCGTCACACCCGAAGATGTGGTGGCAACCATGCAGCGTCATTCGGACGATGAATCCAAATCCGGCGCGCTTGGGCTGATGCGCGACATCAAGGATATCCGCGTCGATGGCCGGGACGTGGTGTTCGAGCTGACCTCGCCCAATGCCGACCTGCCCTATCTGATGTCGGACTATCATCTGATGATCCAGCCCAACGGCGGGCGCGATGCCCCGGACGCGGCCATCGGCACCGGCCCCTATATCCTGAAAGAGGTGGATATGGGCGTGCGCTTCGTAGCCGAAAAGAACCCCAACTACTGGGGCGATCTGGGCCATGCGGACACGATGGAACTGCTGGTGATCAACGACAACACCGCCCGCGTGGCCGCTCTGCAATCCGGGCAGGTTGATCTGATCGACCGGGTTCCGCCGCGCACGGCGAAACTGGTCGCGCGCGCGCCAAATATCGATGTGCATCAGACATCGGGCCCCGGCCATTATGTTTTCATCATGCATTGTGATACCGCGCCCTTTGACAACAAGGATCTGCGGCTGGCGCTGAAATACGCCATGAACCGGCAGGAACTGGTCGACAAGGTCCTGTTCGGCTATGGCTCGGTCGGCAACGACACCCCGATCAACGCCGCCTATCCGCTGTTCACCGAGCTTGAACAGCGCAGCTACGATCCAGAAAAGGCGGCATTCCACTTCAAGAAGTCCGGCCATGACGGGTCGGTCCTGCTGCGGACCTCGGACAACTCGTTCCCCGGGGCCCCGGATGCCGCGGCGCTGTATCAGCAAAGCGCGGCGGCTGCGGGTATCGACATCGAGATCAAGCGTGAACCCAATGACGGCTACTGGTCCGAGGTCTGGAACGCCCAGCCCTTCTGCACCAGCTACTGGGGTGGCCGCCCGACGCAGGACCAGATGTACAGCACTGCCTATCTGTCCACAGCGGACTGGAACGACACCCGGTTCAAGAACGAACAGTTCGACCAGCTGCTGTTTGCGGCCCGCGCCGAAACCGATCAGGCCAAGCGCAAGCAGATGTATGCGGACATGGGCCAGATCGTGCATGATGAAGGCGGCCTGATCTGCCCGATGTTCAATGACTTCGTCGAGGCCACATCGACCCGCGTGTCCGGCTTTGTCGAAGGCATTCCGGGCCAGGTCCTGATGAACGGCTACGCCCCGCATCAAATGTGGGTGAACGCCTGATATGGGTCAGGTTGCAACTCTTCTGGCTCAGCGCATCGCGCTGAGCCTGCTTTTGCTTTTTCTTGTTTCCATTCTCATTTTCGTCGGAACGATCATCCTGCCGGGTGACGTCGCCCAATCCATTCTGGGACAATCCGCAACGCCCGAGGCCCTGGCCAACCTGCGCGCGGAACTGGGGTTGAACGATCCCCCGCTGACCCGGTATTTCGCATGGCTTGGCGGCATCCTGCAGGGCGATCTGGGCACTGCGCTGACCAGCGGTCAGGACATCGCAACCAGCATCGGAACCCGGTTGGGCAACACGCTGTTCCTGGCGTTCTGGGCCGCCGTGGTGGCGGTGCCTCTGGCGATCTTTCTCGGGCTGCTGGCGGTACGCTACCGCGACCGATGGCCCGACAAGCTGATCTCGGCGGTGACGCTGGCGTCGATCTCCATCCCCGAGTTCCTGATCGGCTATCTGCTGATGTACTTCATCTCGGTCCGGCTGGGCTGGTTCCCGTCGGTTGCGATGACCAATGACAGCATGGGGTTCTGGGACAAGCTGAATGCCATTGCCCTGCCGGTCATGGTGCTGACGCTGGTCGTGTTGGCGCATATGATGCGCATGACCCGCGCCGCGATCCTGAACGTGATGCAATCCGCCTATATCGAAACCGCCGAGCTGAAGGGCCTGTCCGGGCTGGATGTAATCCGCAAACACGCCTTTCCCAACGCCATCGCCCCCATCGTCAACGTGGTGATGCTGAACCTCGCCTATCTGGTGGTCGGCGTCGTGGTGATCGAGGTGGTGTTCGTCTATCCGGGCATGGGGCAATATCTGGTCGATCATGTGTCCAAGCGTGACGTGCCGGTGGTGCAGGCCTGTGGCCTGATCTTCGCCGCGGTCTATATCGGCCTCAACATGGTCGCCGACATCGTTTCGATCCTGAGCAACCCCCGGCTGAGGCATCCGAAATGAAGAACATACCCGTTTCCGCGCTTATTGGCCTGTTCTTTACCGGGCTCTATTTCCTGGCTGCCGTCTTTGCCCCCCTGCTGGCACCCTATGGCATGGCCGAAATCGTCGGCGATGTCTGGGAACCGGCCTCGGATCAGTTCCTTCTGGGCACCGACAATATCGGGCGCGACCTGCTTTCGCGCATGATTTATGGCGGCCGCACAACGATCTTCATCGCCACCGCCGCCACCATAATCAGCTTTGTCACCGGCTCGGTCCTGGGGCTTCTGGCGGCTGTGAGCGGGGGCTGGGTCGACCAGGTCCTGTCGCGTTTCGTCGATCTGATCATGTCGATCCCCACGCTGATCTTTGCTCTGGTCGTGCTGTCGGTCATGCCCGTCACCGTGCCGGTGCTGATCCTGGTGATGGGCCTGCTGGATTCCACCCGCGTCTATCGTCTGGCCCGTGCCGTCGCCGTGGACATCGAGGTGATGGATTACGTCGAAGCCGCCCGCCTGCGCGGTGAAAAGATGGGCTGGATCATCTTTCGGGAAATCCTGCCCAACGCCCTGTCGCCACTGGTGGCGGAACTGGGGCTGCGTTTCATCTTTGCGGTGCTTTTCGTTTCAACCCTGTCCTTCCTGGGTCTTGGCGTGCAACCGCCCGAGGCCGACTGGGGCGGGATCGTGAAGGAAAACAAGGAAGGCATCGTCTATGGCATACCGGCCGCACTGATCCCCGCCGTTGCCATTGCCACGCTTGCGATCTCGGTCAATCTGGTGGCCGACTGGGTGCTGAACCGCACCACCAGCCTGAAAGGAGGGCGCGGTTGATGTCTGATCCATTCGTCCGGGTCCGGGGGCTCAAGATCGGCGCAACGGTCTATCCCCCCGGCGAAAAGCCACATGATATCGAAATCGTCCATGGTGTCGATTTCGACCTGCAAAAAGGCCAGGTTCTGGGCCTGATCGGCGAATCCGGCGCCGGGAAATCCACCATCGGTCTGGCCACCATGGCCTATGGCCGCGGCGGTGTCGAAATCACCGGCGGCGAGGTCTGGGTCAACGGGCGCGATATTCTGCAGTCCGGGCTGCGTGACGTGCGCCAGTTGCGCGGCGCTGAAGTCACCTATGTCAGCCAGTCCGCTGCCGCCTCGTTCAACCCCGCCAAGAAGATCATGGAACAGGTGACCGAGGCCGCGATCCGGCACAACAAGTTCTCGCGCCGCGAGGCCGAGGAACGCGCCGTCGCCCTGTTCACCAAGTTGGGCCTGCCTGATCCGGAAAACATCGGCAACCGCTATCCGCATCAAGTTTCCGGCGGACAGCTGCAACGCTGCATGACCGCGCTGGCACTGTGCCCGGAACCCGATCTGGTGGTGTTCGACGAACCCACCACCGCGCTGGACGTGACCACACAGATCGACGTTCTGGCCGCAATCAAGGAGGCCATCCGCGATACCGGTGTTGCCGCGCTGTATATCACGCATGATCTTGCCGTGGTGGCGCAGGTCAGCGACCGGATCATGGTCTTGCGCATGGGCGACATGGTTGAATGCGGCCCCACCGACCAGATCATCAACGCACCGCAACAGGAATACACCCAGGCGCTGGTCTCTGTGCGTTCGATCAAACATGCCGAACAGGAACCGACCACCGAACCGGTCCTGACCGTGCGCGACATCACAGCCCGCTATCCTGGCACCCGTTACGACGTCTTGCGCGACGTCAATGTCGATCTGCACCCGGGACAGACCCTGGCGGTCGTTGGCGAAAGCGGGTCGGGAAAATCCACGCTGGCCCGGGTCATCACCGGGTTGCTGCCACCAAGCGGCGGGTCCATAGATTTTGCCGGGCGCAGGTTGTCGCCCACCCTGGCGGGCCGCTCTCTTGAGGATCTGCGCGAATTGCAGATGATCTATCAGATGGCCGACACGGCGATGAACCCGCGCCAGACCGTCGGCACCATCATCGGGCGTCCGCTGGAGTTCTATTTCGGGCTGAAAGGACGCGAAAAGCAGAAACGTATTCAGGAACTGCTGGACGAGATCGAGCTGGGCGACGGTTTCCAGGATCGCTATCCGGCAGAATTGTCCGGCGGGCAGAAGCAGCGCGTCTGCATCGCCCGCGCTTTGGCTGCCAAACCCAAGATCATCATCTGCGACGAGGTGACCTCGGCGCTTGATCCGCTGGTCGCCGACGGCATTCTGAAGCTGCTGCTCGAATTGCAGAAGATCGAGGGCGTGGCTTATCTGTTCATCACCCACGATCTGGCCACGGTGCGCGCCATCGCCGATTCCATCGCCGTCATGTATCAGGGCAAGGTGCAACGCTATGGCGGCAAGACCGAAGTGCTGTCACCGCCGTTTGACGATTACACCGACCTGTTGCTGTCGTCGGTGCCGGAAATGAAACTGGGCTGGCTGGAAGACGTGATCGCCCACCGCAAGATGGAAAGCGCCGGCAACTGAAACCGGCCCGCCGTCACCGACCTGCGGCGGGTATCGACCGCTTTGGGGCGCATTGTATCGGTGCAAAACCGGCCGAAAACCTTCGACACGCCGTCAGCCAGTGCCTTGAATTCGTGTCAGATGGGCGGTGAAGAAACCGTCGGTTCCATTCTGCACCATCCAGGTCCGGTTGAACCCCGGTTGCCATGCGGGGTTTGCCGCGGCGAACTGGTCGATCTGACGGCTGTTCTCAACGTTCAGAACAGAACAGGTCGCATAGCACAGCACGCCGCGCCCCGAAACCAGCGCCGCGGCCCGCGCCAGTATGTCCGCCTGAATTTCCTGCAGTTCATGCAGCTTTGTCGCGGACAGCGACCACTTGCCTTCGGGCGATCTGCGCCACGCTCCGCTGCCGGAACAGGGCACGTCACACAGGATCAGATCGAACGGGCCGTGACGGTCCAACTCAGCGCCCGCCAGCGGCTGAAAACGCACGCCCGCCCGGTCTGCACGCGCGGGCAAATCCTGCATGCGTTGGGGTGCGGCGTCATGCACGAACAGTTCAATATCAGCCCGCGCCGCCATGGCCAGCGCCTTGCCCCCGCCCCCGGCGCAATAATCAAGAACCCGCATCCCATCGCGCAGGGGCAGTTCCTGGACAACGGCCTGACTGGCCCCGTCCTGCAGTTCGACACGCCCGTCTAGATAGAGCTGACACTGGCGCAAACGCCGCGCGCCTTGCCTGATCTCCAGAGCGGTCTCTGCAGAGGCGTGCGGCCGGGTTTCGATACCGTCGCTGGCCAATGCGATGCGTGCATCTTCGCGGCTGGTCTTGCGCAGATTGACCCGCAGGTGAACCGGCGCGCGGGTTTTCAGGATTTGCGCATAGGCAGACGCATCGGCGCCCAGACTGTCCACAAGCAACGGCCAGAGCCAATCCGGCACATCCAGGGCTTCCGGCCCCGCGTGCGGCGCGCGCCCGCTTTGGGTTTCCTGCGGCATCAACGGTGGTGGCGCATGCGGTGTGGATCCAAAGATGTGGTCCGGGTCTTGCCCGGCCGCGCGCAGCGCGCCCAGCATCATGCCGCGCCCGGTATCGGCCCCGCCCAATGCCGCAAAGGATCGCTTGCAGCGCAGGGCATCGAACACATGGTCACGGACAGCGGCGCGATCCTTGGAGCCCGCGTACCGGCTGCGGCGCGCCCATCCCGTCAATGCCCGTTCCGCAGGTTTACCGGCCCGAATCTGATCCAGAACCTCGATCGCGGCCTGTACCCGCGCAGCCGGGGTCATGCCGCACCCCGTTCAATCGCCTTGCCGGGCCACTGGATTGTGTCGTTGTTCATCTTTTCACCCGCGGTTTGCACGCCCTGACCGGGTCAACGCATCGCCGATCCGGTCTGAGGGTGCAAGCGCAACCCGGCGTCCTGTGCGGTGTCGTGCTGACCGGGTGTCAGTCCGGCCGTCTGGGGCAAGATGAAGACGCCACTGTCAGGAACCCGGTTCACGGCCAGGTTGCAGCCATAGGCACGGCTGAGCATGTCGCGGGTGAACGCCTTGGCCGGGCTGTCCTGCACCAGAGCCCGGCCCTGCGCCAGGATCAGCACGCTGTCCGCGCTCATTGCGGTCAGGTTGAGATCGTGCATGACCATCACGACGGCCCCGCCCTGATCGGAAAAATCGCGTGCGATCTGCATCACCTGCAATTGATGCCCGATATCCAGACTGGCAACCGGTTCATCCAGAAACAGCCAGCAGGGGCCGGTTTCCCGGACCGGCTGCCAGACCTGCAGCAGAACGCGGGCCAGATGCGCTCTTTGCTGCTCGCCGCCAGACAATTCCTGAAAATAGCGCGCCTCATAGCCCGCCAGCCCGACCCGGTCCAGGGCCTGATGCAGCAGATCGCCCTGCGCATGCGGATCGACCATGCCCATGCGCACGACCTCGGCCACCGTATAGGGAAACGCCAGGGCGGACGCCTGCGGAAGCACGGCGCGCATCCGGGCCAGAACACGCGGCGCGGTTTCGAACACGTCCCGCCCGTTCAATGTCATGCGCCCCGTACACGGCTGATCGCCCGTCATCACCGACAAGAGCGTCGATTTGCCCGCGCCCGAAGGGCCGATAATCGCCGTGACCTGACCGGGTCGCGCAACCAGCCCCACGTCGCGCAGGATCGTCTTGCGGCGCAGCGTGACCGTTATGTTCTCCGCATACAGCATGGCGTCACAAATCCACGATCCCGCGCTGCCGCAGGAGAATGAAGAGAAAGAAAGGCCCGCCGATCACGGCCGTCAAGATCCCGATGGGCAGTTCCGCCGGGGCGATGATCGTGCGGCTGACCAGATCCGCCGACAGCAGCAATGCAGCCCCGAGAATGGCGGCATTGGGCAAGAGATACCGATGATCTGGCCCTGACGCCAAACGCACCAGATGCGGCACGACGATACCGACGAAACCGATCCCGCCGCTGACGGCGACGGCGGCTCCGGTGCTCATCGCCACCATCAGGATCGCGCTGCGTTTCAGACGTTGCACCGGGATGCCGATATGACCCGCAGCGGCTTCGCCCAGGGCCAGCCCGTTCAGACCATGCGCCAGAAACGGCGCGACGACCATGGGCAACAGGATCAGCGGGGCCGCGATGGCGATCTTGTCCCATGTCGCCCCGGCCAGCGACCCCATGTTCCAGAAGGTCACATCGCGCAGTTGCGCGTCATCGGCGAGGTAGACCAGAAATCCGGTCATGGCCATGGCCAACGCCGTCAACGCGATGCCCGCCAGCAACATCGTCGCAACCGACGTTCGCCCAGCCCGCGTGGCGATCCGGTACAAGAGAAGCGTCGCCATCCAGGCGCCCAGAAAAGCCATCGCAGGCACCAGCCAGCGCCCCAACCAGGCCCCGAACGGCAGTGTCGCACCAAGCACAATCGCCGTCACCGCGCCCAGACTCGCCCCGGCGCTGACCCCCACGATACCGGGATCGGCCAGCGGATTGCGAAACAGCCCCTGCAGAATGGCCCCGGACACAGCCAGCCCCGCCCCGACCAGACAGGCCAGGATCATGCGCGGCAACCTGATATCCCACAGCACCACGCGATCGCGCAGCGAAAGTTCCCGCCCCTGAATGATATCGGCCAGCGCTCCGGACAATGATGTGCCAGCCGGTCCCATCGCCAGATTGGCCAGACAGGTCACCGCCAGCAGCAGGGCCGCCCCGATCATCAACAGGCGTGCCGCCGGACTGCGATCTCCTGTCGCGCGGCTGCCGCCGAAATCCGGCGCGGGTTCAGCTGCCAGAGCCATGCAACCGCGCCGCCAGTTCGGTCACCGCCTGCCCGGTGCGCACCGAGAATCCCAACAGGAACATGCCATCCATGCGCAGCACCGCACGGTTCTGCCCCGCCGGGGTCGCCGCAATGGCGGGCTGGGAAAACAGGGTTTCGTCGGAAACCGCACGCGCGCCTTCCGACTGCATCATCAGGATGACATCTGGCGCGGCGGTCAGGATTGCTTCGTCGGTCAGCAATTTGTACCCTTCGAACCCCTCTACCGCATTGACGGCACCGGCCAGCGACATGATCCCGTCCGCCGCCGTATTGGTGCCCGAGGCCAGAACCCGCCCATCCTGAAGCGTGAGGATGAACAGCACCCTCTGGCCGCTCAGTTCCTGCCGGGTCGCCAGATCGATTTCCTCAGTGACGCGCTGTGCCAGTTCGGCTCCGCGCGCGGGAACCCCCAGCGCCTCGGCGACGGCGGTAATCTTGGCTTTGACCGCGTCGCGATCAAATCCCATCGGCACCGAAATCAACGGAATCCGGCTTGCACGCAACAAGTCCAGCGTTTCCGGCGGGCCCGCGCCGTCTTCGGCCAGAATCAGATCGGGTTCGACCGACAACAGCCCTTCGGGGGACAGCCGACGGATATAGCCGACATCCGGCAGGTCCTGCGCCGCGGCCGGATAATTCGATGTCGTGTCGCGCGCCACCAGCCGGTCCTGCTGATCCAGCGCATAGACGATTTCGGTGACCGAGCCGCCCAGAGACACGATCCGCTGCGGCGAACCGGCTCCGGCCTGGCCGGCGGTCATGATCGACAGCGCCATCGCCAGCGTGAGCACCGTGCACAATAGCAGATGCATCCAACTCAGTGCCGACAGAGACTTCATGCCGTTTGCTCTTGTTTCAGGCCTTCCAGCCCGGCCACGACATCATTCCACCGTTCTGCCGCCTCGGGTTCGGCCAATACGCCAAAGAGCTGCAGTATCAGCGCGCCGTCCTTGTCAAACGCCTCGACCGAAATCGCATCCCCGCGCCGGGTCGATTTCGTGACCTGCCAGACCTCGGCGATGTGGTCAGCCCGCAGGTGCAGATTGAACCCGGCATCCAGAACGTTCAGCCACGGTCCCATCGGCTTGAGCGTCTCGATCGGGCCGGTGTGGATTTCGATACAGCCCGCATTGCCGACAAACACCATGATCGGCAACGCCGCTTCACGCGCCTTTGACAACAGATCCTCGATCGCGCTTACTGCCAGCGGGCGCACATATGGCGCACCGGCCATGCGATAGGCCCCGAGGCGGTTCAGCTTGAGCCGCCGCACCATCATCAGGAACTGATGGGTGTCGGTTATCTTGTCCCATTCAGAGCGCAACTTGTCGGCCTTGCCGGGATCCACGATTGCCGGTTCGGTGGCCGCGCGTGGGGATACTTGCAAGTGCTCGCTCTGCTCGGCGTCACGCAGATCTTCGACCACGCCATCCCATTCTTCGACGATCGACGTATCGCGCAGAAAGATCTTGTGCACCGCGTCTCCGGCCGCGTCAAAGATCTGGATGGAACGGCGCACGCCGGTATCGGTCTGCTTTTCGACTGCAAACCCGTAAACCCAGTGCCGCGGGAACATGCGCAGGTCGATATCCGCGTTCACCACCAGCCCCGCGTGTTCGCCCCCGCGGTATTCGTCGTAGACACCAACCTTTTCGATGACACAGCTCTCATTGCGGGTCAGGGCCATGACTTCGCCCAATCGGTTCAGCTGCGGGATGACGCGATCCATGTCCGCCGTGATCCGGGTCACGCCCTGGCCCACATGCGCCGCAACCAGCTGCGCTTCGGAGATGCCCAGCGTGGTGGCCAGATCCCGCTCGCGCAGTTTGGGGGCATCCAGGCGGGCGGCACGGATGGCGTGGGGTTCAAGTGTCGCGGATATGTCCATCGGGTCTCTCCCATAGAGGTAAACTGGAGAAACGCGCCTGGCTATGACCGCATCCGGGTCCGATCGGCTTGCCGCTGTTTCGCCGCCTCATTTACCGAGTAAAACAATCAGGTACAAGACACATTGTTGCACTCCAATGCCAACATCAAAGTCCCAATATCGCGGGCCCAACACAATCGGACGTATGCAAAGAGGTATATTTACCCTAGTGTTTCTATAGGAATTAGGTTAGCCCCGAACCGATCCGCGAATTCCATGTCCGAATCGACATGCGACAGCGGAAATCGACCCAGCACCGCGCCAGGCACATAGCTCAGACTCTTTGCATGTCCGAAGAGAGAAAATTTGTACGCGCGGGCGGCAATCGCCCCGCAGGGGGACCGAAGACCAGATGATCTATCGCAATTCCGCTTTCCACCACGCCTGCGCAGCTCTGATCGCAGCAGCTTTCTGCCCTGGCCAGATCATGGCTCAGCAAAGCAACGGGTTGGACATCATTCCGCTGGACGAGATAACCGTGACCGGATCCGGGCTGCCGACCGACGTGATGAACAGCGCGTCCTCGGTCACGGTCGTCACCGCCGATGAAATTCGCGAAATCCCGCCCAGTTCGGTCGCCAACCTGCTGGTAGACGTGCCCGGCATCCGGGTAACGGAGTCCGGCATCGAACGCATCCGCATTCGCGGCGAAAGTTCGCAGCGCGTTGCGATCATGATCGACGGGCAGCGGATTTCAGATCACACCACCTATGGCACACCGATCCTGATCTCACCAACCGAGATCGACCGGATCGAGGTTGTCCGCGGCCCTTCCTCGGTGGTCTCGGGCAACCGTGCCATTGGTGGTGTGGTGAATATCATCACCAAACGCGGGGCCGACAAACCGGTCGAAGTGACGGCGACCGCGGGCTATCTGGGGGCGAACGACGGCTATCGCGGTGCGCTCAGCCTGGCGGGCACATCGGGAGGCTTCGATTACCGCCTGTCCTATTCCAAATCCGACCTGGGCAATCGCGAAACCCCGACCGGACCGCTGGTTCCCTCGGGCAGCTCGGATCGCGACATCCAGGCCTTTCTGGGCTATCGGTTCGACAATCACTATATCGGGTTTCGCGCTCAGGACTATGACCTGTCGGCGGATGTCTACACGGGCGATCCGGATTTTGACATCAGCCTGCCCAAACGCGATCTGCGCAAATATGCCGTGTTCTATGAAGGGGCCGATCTGACGCCCTGGATGTCGATGCTGAAGGTTGACGCCTATACCCAGACCATCGACCGGCAGTTCCGCAACGACATCACCTTTGCCGCCGGGCCTTTTGACATGAATGTGCTGGCGACCTCGGATGACGAACAGGTCACCAGCGGTTTCAAGGCGATTGCAAATCTCGAATTCGCCCCCGGACATCGCACCGTGGTCGGGCTGGAATTCGAGGACGACAGCATGACCTCGGACAAGACCACAACCACCTCGATGATCCCGCCCGTCGGTCCGGCCACGGTCAGCAATCTGTATTCGGACGCCACGATCCGAACCGCCAGCGCCTTTGCGCAGCATGAGGCCCGGTTCGGAAACGGCCTTACCGGCACGCTGGGGGTGCGGTATTACAACGTCAAAAGCAACCTGGATCAATACGTCATCGATGGCGTGGCGCAACCCGGCCAGAACAATTCGGACGACCGGTTCCTTGGGTCGGTCGGGCTGGTGTACGAACTTGCGCCCGATGCCGTGCTGCGCGCCAACATCTCGCAGGGGTACACTTATCCATCGCTCAGCGAGTTGTATCTGACATCGACCGGCGGCGGTGGCACCATTCTGGGCAATCCCGATCTGAAACCGGAAACAGCGACCAACTACGAAATCGGTGCCCGTCTGGATCGCGGCGCAGTGGTTCTGGACGCGGCAATTTTCTACACGCAATCCGAAGATTACATCGCCAGTATCGCAACCGGCATTCCGAACCAGTACCAGTATCAGAACGTCAACAACGTCGACAGCTGGGGTCTGGAATTGGCCGCCGAGTTCGATCCGGGCCTCTGGGGCGGCATTCGGCCCTATGTGGTTCTGTCAAATGTGACGCGGGAATTTTCCTACGCCAGCGGCGTGGTCACGCGCGACAGCGGCACACCGGAATGGACAGGCACGGCGGGGCTGCGGTCTGATTGGGCCGCCTGGGGCGTGAATGGCACCTGGGATCTGTTCCTGCGCGGCGAAAGCCGGGCCTCGCAACGGGATTCCACAGGCGTCGTGGTGGATGAAACCGCTGGCTGGACGACGGTGAACCTGCGTGGCAGCGTCGCATTGCAGGAAAACATCGATCTGACGTTTGAACTGGCGAACATTGGCGACAAGTCTTATCGCGCGATGGACCAGATCGAAGGCGCGGGCCGCAACCTGTCGGTGTTCCTGACCGCAAAATTCTGAAAACGCCGATCAAGAAAACACGCCGCGTTCCATTCAAACGCGGCGTGTTTTGCAATCGCAAAAAGGTGTGGGGATCATGACGGGACAACCCGCAGTCACACCGTCACGGTATGGCGCGATCAGGCCGCCCGCGACATCAGCACGTCGCCGACCTGTTTGGCGGCCAGGCTTTCGTCGCCCCCGCCCACCGCAGCCACTTCGCGGGTCAGGCGTTCAAGCGCCGCTTCGTACAGCTGACGTTCGGAATAGCTTTGTTCGCGCTGATCATCGGTGCGGTGCAGGTCGCGCACCACTTCGGCAATGGCGATCAGATCCCCCGAGTTGATCTTTTGTTCGTATTCCTGCGCACGGCGGGACCACATTGCGCGCTTGACCTTGGCCTTGCCCTTGAGCGTGGTCATGGCCTTGGTGATGACATCCGGTGAACTGAGGCTGCGCATGCCGATCTCGGTCGCCTTGTGGGTCGGGACCCGCAGCGTCATCTTGTCTTTCTCAAAAGAAATCACGAACAGCTCCAGCGAGATGCCGGCGACTTCCTGCTCCTCCACGGATACAATCTGCCCCACGCCATGGGCGGGATAGACGACGTATTCATTGGGGCGGAAATCGAGCTTTTTCGTTTTAGTCATTCAGAACTTCCTTGCTTGCCACCGGCACCGGCCACAAAAAACCGCAGCGGAGCGCATCACTGCTCCGTCTGACGGCCAATCATGGCAAGTAAGAATCGCGCCGCACGAGCGAACGCGGCGCGCTGATCCGGTCATTGACACCATTTGTAACGGCAATATATCACAGAATCGCCCGACCTGAAAGCCGACGTTACGGAAACTTGCATTTCCGTGTCCTTTTTCAGTGACTTGGCAAGTTGCAACCGACAACAGCCGGCAATACGTCTGATTCGATCAGCCGCCTTCTCCCGGCTTTTCGGAAAAGTACTTTTCCAGCTTGCCGGGTTCGCCATCGCGTTCCTCTGCCTCGGGCAGCGGATCCTTCTTGGTGATGATGACGGGCCACATTTCGGAATACTTGCGGTTGAACTCGACCCATTTGTCCATGTCCGGTTCGGTATCCGGGCGGATCGCATCGGCGGGGCATTCCGGTTCGCACACACCGCAGTCGATGCATTCGTCCGGATGGATCACCAGCATGTTCTCGCCCTCATAGAAACAATCCACGGGACAGACTTCGACGCAATCGGTGTATTTGCAAGCGATGCAGTTGTCGTTGACGATATAGGTCATGGGCGGTTTTCCGGTTCATCTTTCGTCGGCCTAGCTAAATCAGCCGAACGGGTTCTTCAAGCTGTCAATCCGCCACGGGCAGCAGAAGCGGAACGCGGTCCGGCCCGATGCGGATCAAGGCAAAACGGACATCCGATGCCGGGCCGGATGTCGGAACAGCGGTTCGCATCGGCACCGGATATCGAACGAACCGTTCCGCCGGTTATTCGCGACGCAGCGCGTCCAGCACGCGGCGGTCTTTCTTGGGCGGGCGTTGACCGACCCGGTCCGGTGTCGCGGCACGCGGCTCGGGGGGCGACAGATCCTCAAAGAGCGCCTGCGCCTCGCTGGCCGGACCGCGCCGCGCGCCCAGGGCGACCACGCGTATCACACGCACCTGGCGCGCCTGGGCAAAGGTCAGAACGTCCCCCGCCCCGACGCCAAAAGCCGGTTTGGATATGCGCGCACCATTGACCCGCACCTGCCCGCCGCTGACCTGCCTGGCCGCCAAAGTGCGCGTCTTGAAAAAACGCGCATGCCAAAGCCACTTGTCCAGCCTCAGCTTGTCCGCCGTCGCCCCGGCCATGGCTACTTGCCGTCCTTCAACCCCATCAGCGCGGCGGCGAACGGATTGTCCGGGTCAATTTTCTTTTCCGGCTTGGGCGGACGCGAGCTGAAGGTCTTCGCACCCTGCGCGCGGTTCGCGCCATCGTTCTTGCCGCGCGGTTTGCCCTTGCCCGCGGATTTTCCCGGACGCTTGCCCTGCCCCTGCGGTTTCCCGCCAGCTCGCTGCCCGCGACCTCGCCGACCGTCACGCTGTCGGTGTCCCCAGGTGAAGGTATAGTAAACCTCGGTTTCCGGTTCAGCCGTCGCAGGTACATCCGCCGATGTTTCGG
This sequence comes from Rhodobacteraceae bacterium F11138, assembly GCA_016521575.1. Taxonomy (GTDB): domain Bacteria; phylum Pseudomonadota; class Alphaproteobacteria; order Rhodobacterales; family Rhodobacteraceae; genus Sedimentitalea. The sequence goes on from JAEKDP010000002.1 coordinate 326,661, forward strand.
CGTCGGGTGCGGGGGCGGCATCGCTGGTGGTCGCATCCGGAGCCGTGGCAGCCGTTTCCGTATCAGAGCCGTCAGCCGGACCATCCGCGACCGCCCCGTCTGGCGTCGCTGTTTCAGGTGCCGGCGTGTCTGATGCGGTCTCTGAATCCGGGCCCGGTTTGGCGGTGGCCGTGGGGGCGGCGGCAACGGGTTTTACCTTGGGCCTTTCGCCCTTTTCGCTGTCATATCCCAAGCCTTGCATCAGGTTTGCGAATTGTTCCAGCGTGGTTCCTGTGATCGACAGCATATCGGGCTTGGCCTCGAACCCGGCCCGGCTGTCTTCGTTGCGCAGCATGTCGGCCAGGCGTTCCAGCATGTCGATGCGCACGGCCCGCTCACCAGCGGCGCGATAGCCGCACATGCTGTGATACCCGTCCGGTACGTCCCTGGCGGTTGGCACTGTGACCAGTCCGGGCGGCGGTGCCTCGGGGAATTCCTGCAAGCCACGGGCCAGCGCCCAGAGCACCAGACGCAGCCGGGTCGGCGCCGGTTTCAACAACAACGGCATGAAGATCGTGAACTGACCGAACCGGATACCGTGCTTGCGCAATGCGCCACGCGCAGCCTGGTCCAGATCCTTGACCTCCTGGGCCACGTCCGCGCGCGGCAGGATGCCCAGCGTTTCGACGACACGAAAGGCAAAGCCCCGCGCCAGACCGCTGAGTTCCTCGTCTCTCTGAAGGTTCAGCAGCGGTTCGAACAGGGCCGCGATCTTGCGGTCGATGAAATGCTGCAGACGGCGCTGTACCTTCTGCGCCACGTCGGGACCGGCGGCGTCGTCGACGAATACCTCGACCTGCGGTTTCAGCGGTTCGGGGCCGGCGGACAGCTTGCCGACCGCATGTTCGCCCCACATCAGCCCACCCTGTTCGGTAAAGTCGATCTCGGTGTCCGGCGCGTTGTAGAACCGGTCGGCCCGCAGGTGGAACTGTGGCGCCAATGCCTGCAAAGAGGCGGCCTTGACCGCTTTTTCCTCGGCCCCGGAAGCGGCGCTTTTATCCGGGCTGAACCGGAATCCCTCCAACCGTCCGACGAATTCGCCTTCGACGGTCACTTCACCCTTGTCGTTCACTTCGGCCAAAAGGGCCTCCTTTTGCTTGAGCCGGCGCAAGAGCACGGATGTACGCCGGTCCACAAATCTCTGCGTCAGACGCTCGTGCAGCGCGTCCGACACCCTGTCTTCTACAGCGCGGGTCAGCCCGCGCCAATGGCTTTCATCGTTGGTCCAGCCCTTGCGTTGCGCGACATATGTCCATGTGCGGATATACGCCAATCTCTTGCTCAGCGTATCGATATCGCCATCGGTCCTGTCAATCCGGTTGATCTGACGCGCCAGCCAGTCATCGGGCACACGGCCCTTTTCATGCAGAAAGCCAAAGATCACTTCGAGCAGGCTGGCGTGTTCCGCATGGCTGATGCCGCGAAAATCCGGGATTCGGCACACATCCCACAACAGCCGGACCGATCCCGGAGACGACGCCCGGGCAAGAACCTGATCCACCTGCGCCAGCGTTTTCAGCGCGCCAAGATCATCCGCTTCGCGCGCCTTGAGCAGATGTTCGTTGTCCGGGGCCACCTCTAGCGCGCCAATCAGCCGGTCGATGCTGCCGAATTCCAGCGCGGCGCTGCGCCAGTTCAATTTCTTCAGCGGTGTGAACCGATGGTCCATGATCGCCTGCGCCACGCCTTCGTCCAGCGGTTGCGCTTCGCCCGTCACGCCGAACGTGCCATTTGACATGCCGCGCCCGGCCCGGCCTGCGATCTGGGCCAGCTCATTGGGGGCCAGCGGGCGCATCCGGCGGCCATCGAACTTGGACAGCGCGGAAAACGCGACGTGGTCGATGTCCAGATTCAACCCCATGCCGATGGCGTCCGTGGCGACCAGATAATCGACCTCGCCATTCTGATACAGCTCGACCTGCGCGTTTCGCGTGCGTGGCGACAGCGCCCCCATCACCACCGCAGCGCCGCCTTTCTGACGGCGAATCAGTTCCGCGATCGCATAGACGTTTTCAACCGAAAACCCGACGATGGCGCTGCGCGCGGGCATCCGGCTGACCTTTTTTGCCCCCGAATAGACCAGCTGCGACATCCGTTCACGGCCCTGAAACTGCGCTTCGGGCACCAGTTCGCGGATCGGCCCGCGCATGGTATCGCTGCCCATGAACAGCGTTTCGTGCAATCCGCGCGCGCGCAGCAGACGGTCGGTGAACACATGGCCCCGCTCGGGATCGGCGCAAAGCTGGATTTCGTCGATGGCGACAAAATCCGCCCCCATGCCTTCGGGCATCGCTTCGACCGTGCAGACCCAGTATTGGGTGCGCGGCGGGACGATACGTTCCTCGCCAGTCACCAAAGCCACAACCGACGGGCCGCGCACGGCCACGATCCGGTCATAGACCTCGCGCGCCAGCAAGCGCAGCGGCAAACCGATGACACCCGTGCGATGGGCCAGCATCCGTTCTATGGCGTAATGTGTCTTGCCCGTATTGGTTGGCCCCAACACGGCAACGACCCGCGTTGCCCCGGTCACCTGTCGCCCCCTGCCCTTCGGGCCTAAAGTGCCTTGCCTTCGATTCCGGACCGCAAGCGGTCCAAGGCCGTGGTTACGTCTTCGTGATGCGGATGTATAGCCTGCGCGCGCTGATATGCACGATAGGCGCGCCGGGTATCGCCAAAGGTCTCAAGAATGGACCCCAGTCCAATGATCGCGTTGTAATTGTTGGGATTCAGCGCCAGCGCATGTTCCAGATCCGACAGGGCAGGCCCCAGAAGATCGACCTGAAAATACGCCATGGCGCGCGTATTCCAGCCTTCGGCAAACCTGGGCGCATGGTCGGTCAGCGCGGTCAGATGTTCGATCGCGATCAGCGGTTCGCCCGCCTGCAGCGATTCGCGTCCGCGCTCCAGCAACAGATCCATCGACGCCGATCCGGTTCTGGACCACAGGCGCTGCAATTGGCGGTCCAGACGCACGGCTTCGGCCGGGTCGGCCGTCGCCAGCGCCGCCAGCAGTTCGCTTTCATCCTGCGAGTCAGCGGTTTGCGCGCCCGAAGGTATGGAATACATTACTATGGCGACAGTTGCCGCGACGATAACTTTGAAAATGGGGTGTGTACCGGTCATATCGACGTTCAATGTAACGTGGTGTGCTACAAATTCCAGACATGAGCACATCAATTAGCAATGAGAGTGGAAATGAGCGAATTTCTTGAAAAAGCCGCGTCGGAACTGAACACGAAACTGTCGGCTGCGGATTTCGACGGGACGGCCAAATTCGACGTCGCGGGTGAAGGCGCGATCATGATGGATTCCGCCGGTGCGCGCGTTGGCGACGAAGATGCGGATGTCACGCTGAGCGCGGATGCCGAAACCTTTCAGGCCATCTTTGACGGCGAAATGAACCCCACCAGTGCCTTCATGACCGGCAAGCTGACGGTCGACGGAGACATGGGTATGGCGATGAAACTGGCGGCGGTTCTCGCCTGATGGTTACGACGCCGGCTCCCTTGCTTGACGAGATGGTCGGCGTCCCCAAGAACGGGCTGGCCTGGTGGGCGCGCACCACGGACAAGGTTCGCATCCGCCTGGCGTTCTGGCGGGTGCCCGGTGCCGCGCGCGGCACGGTCCTGATCTTCCCCGGACGCACTGAATATATCGAGAAATACGGTGACACGGTCCGCGAACTCACGGGCCGCGGATATGCCTGCGTCGTGGTCGACTGGCGCGGCCAAGGTCTGTCCGACCGTTTGCTGGACGACACCCGCCTGGGCCATGTGAACATCTTTTCGGACTATCAGCACGACGTGGACGCCGCCGTGGGCGTGGCCCGCGAATTCGAACTGCCCGCGCCTTTTCACATGATCGGACATTCGATGGGCGGCGCCATCGGTCTGCGCGCCGTGATACAGGGGCTGCCGGTGGAAAGCTGCGCCTTCACCGGGCCAATGTGGGACATCTACATGTCACCGGTGCTGCGTCCGTTCGGCTGGGCGCTGTCACATCTGGCCCCGATCATGGGGATGGGCACGCGCCTTCCCCCGAGCACAAGCGTTGAGGGCTATGTGCAGGCGCAGCCATTTGAAAACAACGTCCTGACGGCCGATGAGGACATGTATCGCCTGATGCAGGATCACATGACGGCGCATCCCGAACTGGGCATTGGCGGTCCGACACTTGTGTGGCTGCGCGAAGCCCTGAACGAATGCAGGTATCTGGCCGGACAGGATTCGCCTGCGCTTCCCTGTGTCACCTTTCTGGGCGACAGGGAATCCATCGTCGATTGCGACGCCGTGCGCCAACGTATGGAACGCTGGCCGGGCGGTGAATTGCAGGTCATCCCCGGGGCGCACCACGAACTGCTGATGGAGGTTCCCTCTATCCGTGCGCGCGTGTTCGACCGGCTGGATGCCCTGTTTCAAGGCGCGACCGCCAGACCCAAAGCGACGGCCTGAACCGTGGCGCGATCCGGTGGCCGGGCAGCGGCGGATCGATCTTGTGCGCCGCGACCAAACTGATTGCACCGCATCGCTTGTGATGCCCGTTCACGCGGCATAGATGTGAGTCAACGCCACAAACGAGGTCAAAGATGCTCCACCTGCCCTTCCCCCTGCGCGACGCGAATACCGCTTCCGGCACCAAAGAGCTTGGCAATCTGCCGGAATGGGATCTGAGCGATCTCTATCCGGGCGAAGATTCAACAGAGCTGAAACGCGATCTGGACTGGCTGGAAAAAGCCTGTGCCGATTTCGCCGCCGATTTCGAAGGCAGGCTGGCTGATCTGGATGCCGCCGGCCTGCTGGACTGTGTCCTGCGCAATGAACGCATCAATGCGATCGCCGGGCGGATCATGTCCTTTGCCGGGCTGCGGTACTATCAGCTGACCACCGATGCGGACCGGGCGAAGTTCATGTCCGACATGCAGGAAAAGATCACCAACTTCACGACTCCGCTGGTGTTTTTTACACTGGAACTGAACCGGTTGGACGACGGGGTGCTGGACGCCCATTTCGCCGCCAACGGGGATCTGGCCCGCTACAAGCCGGTTTTTGACCGCATCCGTGCGATGAAGCCCTATCAGCTGTCCGACGAGCTGGAAAAATTCCTGCACGATCTGGGAGTTGTCGGGGATGCGTGGGAACGCCTGTTCGATGAAACCATTGCCGGGCTGGAATTTCAGGTAGATGGCCAGACCCTGAACATCGAGGGCACGCTGAACCTGTTGACCGAACAGGACCGCGCCAAGCGCGAGGCCGCGGCGCGCGAACTGGCCGGGGTCTTTGCCGACAACATCAAGACCTTCGCCCGCGTCCACAACACCCAGGCCAAGGAAAAAGAAGTCGTCGATCGCTGGCGCGGCATGCCGACACCACAGACCGGACGCCACCTGTCCAATGACGTGGAACCCGAAGTGGTCGAGGCCCTGCGCGAAGCCGTGGTCAAAGCCTACCCCAAGCTCAGCCACCGGTATTACGAGCTGAAACGCAAATGGCTGGGTCTGGACGTGATGCAGGTCTGGGATCGCAATGCGCCGCTGCCGATGGAAGACAGCCGGATCGTGGATTGGGAACAGGCCGAACAGACGGTGATGGACGCCTATACAGCCTTTGATCCCCGCATGGGCGAGATCGCGGCCCCCTTCTTTTCCAAGGGCTGGATCGACGCGGGCGTAAAGCCGGGCAAGGCCCCCGGAGCCTTTGCCCATCCCACCGTGACCGAAGTGCACCCCTATGTCATGCTGAACTATCTGGGCAAACCGCGCGACGTGATGACCCTGGCCCATGAACTGGGCCATGGCGTGCATCAGGTTCTGGCCGCCGGTCAGGGGGAAATGCTGTCTTCCACACCGCTGACGCTGGCCGAGACGGCCAGTGTGTTTGGCGAGATGCTGACCTTCCGCAAGATGCTGGAAAGCGCCGAAACCCCGGCGCAACGCAAGGTCCTGCTGGCCGGCAAGGTCGAGGACATGATCAACACCGTCGTGCGCCAGATCGCCTTTTACGATTTCGAATGCAAACTGCACGACGCCCGGCGCGGTGGGGAATTGACGCCCGAAGACATCAACGCCCTGTGGATGAGCGTGCAGGCCGAAAGCCTTGGACCCGCATTCGAATTCATGGACGGCTATGAAACCTTCTGGGCCTATATCCCGCATTTCGTGCATTCGCCGTTCTACGTCTATGCCTATGCTTTCGGCGACGGCTTGGTGAACGCGCTCTATTCGGTCTATGCCGAAGGTGCCGAAGGGTTCGAAGACAAGTATTTCGACATGCTGCGGTCGGGCGGCTCGAAACACCACAAAGAGCTGCTGGCCCCGTTCGGTCTGGACGCCAGCGACCCCAGGTTCTGGGACAAAGGGCTGAGCATGATTTCCGGTTTCATCGACGAACTGGAAGCAATGGAAGAATGACCCGGGAAACGGGCCGCATCGGCGCGGCCCGCGGGCGCGGACTGGACGACAGATGGTATCGCGGACCACACGCCTGAACCTGTCGGCGGCGGCCGCTTCGGTCGCCGTGGCCTTGTGTCTGGTGGGGCTCAAACTGTGGGCGCTGTCGCAAACCCGGTCGCTGTCGGTGGCCGCATCGCTGGCCGACAGCGCGCTGGATCTGCTGGTCTCTCTGGTCGGGCTGATCGGTATAGCCTACGCCGCGCGCCCACCGGATCACGACCATGCCTTTGGCCACACCTCCGCCGAGGATCTGACCGCGCTTGGACAGGCGCTGTTCCTGTTGATCACGGCGATCACGCTGGCCGGTGTGTCCTTGCGCCGTCTGCTGTTGCCCACACCCGCAGCACTGGAATCCGAAGGTGCGGGCATCGCGGTCATGGCGGTGTCGGTCCTGCTGACCCTCGGATTGATCCTGTGGCAGCAACGGGTGGCGCGCCAGACCGGAAACCGCGTGGTTGCCGCCGACTCGCTGCATTACATCAGCGATCTGCTGCCCAATCTGGGTGCCATCCTGGCCCTGTGGGTGTCCGCGCGGTTCGGGATCAGCCAGGTGGACACAATCGTCGGGCTGATCGCGTCAACCATATTGCTGATCGGTGCCATCCGGATCGGGAACGGGGCGTGGAATGCGCTGATGGACCGGCGCGCGGACCCGGCCCTGATTGCGCGGATTGAAACCCTGATCGCCGATCATCCCGGCGTTCTGGGGTTTCACGACCTGCGCACGCGCACAGCGGGCAGCCGGACATTTATCGATTTTCACATCGAACTGGACGAAAGCCTAAGCCTGAACGAAGCCCATGCGATCGGTGCGGGATTGAAACACAAGATCCTGCAGACATTTCCCCAGACCGATGTTCTGATCCACAAGGACCCGCGACCCGTACCCCCGGGGTCCGAACTCACTTGAGCTGGCTGTCCTTGCTGCCGCGCCGGTTCATGCCGCCGCGCACCCTGAATGCGCCATCCCGTTCCTGTTGGCAGTCTATGCACAGCTTCACACCCGGTATCGCCATACGTCTCTTCTGGGGAATCGGTTCTTCACATTCCGCGCAATGGGTCAGGCTGGCGCCCCTGGGGGTCTGACGTGATTTCAACCGCGCCAGTTCATCGCTGATCGATGCCTCGATCTGTTCGTTCACCGCCCCGTCGCGTGTCCATCCTCCGGCCATAATATCCTCCTGTCCGGGCGTCACGATAGAATCCGCGCCTGGATCTGCCAAGAAAATTGCAATCCGGCCGGGCGCGCCATCACCGGCAGAGAGCGCGCGCACCCTCTGCCATTACCCTGGCCACGGTATCAGCGGCCCGGAGCCGCGCGTGTCAGGCCGTTGCCATCATGCCCTTTTCACGCGCCAGATCGCGCATTTTCTTCTGCAGTTTTTCAAACGCGCGCACCTCGATCTGGCGGATGCGCTCCCGGCTGACGTTGTATTGGCTGCTCAGATCTTCCAGCGTGACGATCTGGTCGCTCAGGCGGCGCTGGGTCAGGATGTCCTTTTCCCGATCGTTCAGCACATCCAGCGCCTGCGCCAGCAATTCGCGGCGCGCTTCAAGTTCATCGCGCGCCTCATAATCGCCCGCCTGGTCGGCGTCTTCGTCTTCCAGCCAGTCCTGCCATTGCATCGTGCCTTCGCCTTCGGACCCGACCGTCGCATTCAACGAAGCGTCACCACCGCTCATGCGGCGGTTCATGCTGATCACTTCAGCCTCGGTGACGCCCAGATCGGTGGCGATCTGCTTGACATTGTCCGGGTGCAGATCGCCCTCTTCCAGCGCACCGATCTTGGCCTTGGCCTTGCGCAGGTTGAAAAACAGTTTCTTCTGCGCGCTGGTGGTGCCCAGTTTCACCAAGGACCAGGACCGCAGGATATATTCCTGAATGCTGGCGCGAATCCACCACATGGCATAGGTCGCGAGGCGAAAACCCTTTTCCGGGTCAAACCGTTTCACGGCCTGCATCAGGCCGACGTTGGCCTCGGAAATCACCTCGGCCTGCGGCAATCCATAGCCACGATATCCCATGGCAATCTTGGCCGCCAACCGCAGGTGACTGGTGACCATCCGGTGCGCGGCCTCGGTGTCCTGTTCTTCGACCCAACGCTTGGCCAGCATGTATTCTTCTTCCGGCTCCAGCAGAGGAAACTTGCGGATCTCCTGCATATAGCGGTTCAGACCGCCTTCGGGCGTCGGCGCGGGCAAATTCGCATAGTTGGCCATTGTTATGTCCCTCCGAATGTAAAACGGCTTAACATGTATATGGGAGCTTTTCTTACCCATTCAAGCATCGCTGTCACTATATTGGAACGAAACCCGGATTTCGAAGCCGCATTTCAGTGCGCTCACGCGCATGTGCTGTTCATGACAGGCGCGCGCCCAATCCGGTCACTCTGCGGTCTGGGCCAACAAGTCCACCAGTTCGCGCATATCATCCGGCATCGGCGCTTCAAAGCGCACAGCATCCTGACTGATCGGGTGCTGAAAACCCAAAACGGCGGCATGCAGCGCCTGACGGGGGAACCGGCGAACCGCTTCGGCGGCTTGCGGTGTAATCGCACGCCCCGCCGGCTTGCGGCGTCCGCCATAGACCGGATCCCCGATCAACCCGTGCCCGGCATGGGCCATATGCACCCGGATCTGATGGGTGCGGCCGGTTTCCAGCCAGCATTCCATCAACGCCGCCACGGGGGGTGTCCCGAACCGGTTCACGATGCGCGCACGGGTGACGGCGTGGCGTCCGCCCTGAAACACCACTGCTTGTTTCTGGCGATCGGTCCGATGTCTGGCCAGCTGAGTGGTCAGCCGCAGGATGTTTCCAGGTTCGAACCCGGCACCGCGCACGCCGCGCAGGCGCGGATCGCTGGCATCGGGCACGCCGTGACAGATTGCATGGTAATACCGCTCAACCGTGTGGGCTTCGAACTGGGCCGCCAACCCCTGATGCGCCGCATCGGATTTTGCCACCACCAACAGTCCGCTGGTGTCCTTGTCGATCCGGTGCACGATACCCGGCCGTTTGACCCCGCCGACCCCGGACAGCTCATCGCCACAATGATGCAACAACGCGTTGACCAAGGTGCCCGAGGGCGACCCCGGTGCCGGATGCACCACCATTCCCGCCGGCTTGTTGATCACGATCAGGTCGGCATCTTCATGGACCACATCCAGTGCGATCGCTTCGGGTCCGATATGGCTGTCCTCGGCATCCTGGATCTGAACCACCACGCGCGCGCCCTCCTCGACACGCGCCTTTGCGTTCGTCACCGTCGTCCCGTCCACAGACACCGCCCCATCGGCAAGCAACCGCGCCAGCCGGGTGCGCGACAGCGTCTCGATGGCTGGTACATCCCGCGAAAGCGCCTTATCAAGGCGCGGCGGCGGATCCGCCGCGATGGTGAACTCGATTTGGCGTCTGAGCATGACTGACCCTTCCCAGCCGGTTCCGGAACCGGCCAACCTGCGTTTCCTGCGTCGGCTCGTGACGACATTGACGGCGGTGATGATTTTCGGGCTTTTAGTCATTGTCGGGCTGCTTGTCATGCGTTTCTCGCAAGATCACGCACCCGTCCCGGCCCCCCTGCCGGACAGCATCGTGCTGCCCCAGGGCACCGTCGCACGGGCAGTCACCTTTGGCGGGAACTGGTACGCGGTGGTCACCACCGACGACAGAATCCTGATATTCGACAGCGCCAGCGCAGAATTGCAGCAATCCATCCGGATCGAGACGCAAAAATAACCGGACGCTTCGGGTTTCGTTGAAAATCAGCCCGAATTGTGCGATCATTGGCTTTCAAAGGTCATTTCGATGCGTGCATTTCTGATTGTGTTCTGGTTGAGCGTCCTGCCCATTGCGGGCTGGGGCGGAAACGTGGCGTTGGTCATCGGCAACTCTTCCTATCAGACGGTCCCTTCGCTTCCCAATCCGGCCAATGACGCCAACGCGGTCGCACGCGTCCTGCAGCAGCAGGGATTTCAGGTCACGACCGCCATCGACATGACCCGCGCGCAAATGCTGTCGACCCTCAGAGCCTTTCGCGGGCAGGCCGATGATGCCGATGTGGCCATGGTGTATTATGCCGGTCACGGCATGGAGATCAGCGGGCGCAACTACCTGATTCCGATAGACGCGCGGATCGCCGACGAACGCGACGCGCGACTGGAAATGATCGAGATGGGGGATGTTCTGGCACAGCTCTCCGGTGCCCGGCAGATGAAGATGATCGTGCTGGACGCCTGCCGCGACAACCCCTTTGTCGCCCGCATGCAGCGCGACCAGACCGCGCGCAACGTCGGGCGCGGGCTGGCGATCGTCAAGGATGCCGGGGCCGATACGCTGATCGCCTATGCCGCCGCCGCGGGTGAGGTCACGCCCGATGGGCTGGAAGGCGGCAATTCGCCCTTCACCCGCGCCTTTCTGAACGCATTTCAGGGTCCTCCGACCGATGTGCGCCTGTTGTTGGGTCACGTCCGGGACGAGTTGCGCCAATCCGTCCCGGGTGCGGCGCCGTTCGTGTATTCTTCGCTGGGCGGGGCCCAATACATCCTGAACGCCAACAGCCCGCCAACGCCACCCGCCGCGAATCTGGTCCCGGCACTGGACGAAAACACCCTGTTGATTGATTTCGCCACCGCCGAGATCTCCAACTCTGCGGACGCCTGGAACACATTCCTGACCAAATACGCGGCCTATTCCGACCACACCCTGTTCATCCTGGGACGCCGCAACCGTGATCAGCTGGCGGCTGGGGCCGTCGCCGCGAGCGCACCATCGGAACCGCGATCCGGCACCCCCGCCGCGCCCTCCGAACAGGTTGCCGCCCTGTCCGCCCCGGTCCCCCCGCCAGACACAGTTGAACCAGCTGCGCCCGAAATGACCCGCAAGGCGGCGATACTGGAAATCCAGAAGCTTCTGAAACAGCGCAATTGCTATGCCGGCCGTCTGGACGGGCTGTATGGCCGTCAGACGGCCCGGGGGCTGGCGACCCTGTCCACCCGAAGCGGCGCGGCGCTGAGCGTGCGGAAATCTTCGACCGTGCGGGATCTGCAAGACGTCATTTCCCGATTGGTGATCATCGACGACGTGAAATGCCCGACAGCGAAAGTCGCAAGAAGACCTGCCGCCCCCGCGAACAAACCGCGACCGGCCGCGACCGCCAAACCGCCGGCCCCTGTTGTTGCAGCGCCTGCCCCGGCCCCCGCGCCAGCGCCCGCAAAAAAGAAGAGACCGCAACCCGGGTCGACAGTCTTCAAGAATCCGCCGAACTATTGCCCGCAATACGGCAGCTCGAAAGGCTGCCGGGACGGAACGCCGACGGATTGGTAAGCCGCGCAAATCACGCCTCTGGGCGGTCTGCTCCGGGCAGCGCGTATCGATACGGTCAGATGGGGATGGTACCACCTCCCCGGCTCGAACGGGGGACCTCCTGATCCACAATCAGGCGCTCTAACCAACTGAGCTAAGGCGGCACTGGGGGCGATTTAGACAACCATCAGTGTGATTGCAAGACCATTAAAGGTCAACCCGCCAGCTTTGTTCCACGAGATCGACGCCGAAAGAACGCACGGGCCGGCTGTCCAGCAATTGCCAGCCGTTGCGCGCATAGAGCGCACAGGCGGCACGATGGCTTTCATGGGTCCACAGACGCATATCGAGATACCCCGCATCGCGCGCAAAGCCCATGCAGGTCCGCAGCATGCGCCAGCCCAGACCACAGCCGCGCGCTTCCGGAGTCAGCAGAAACAGGCGCAGCTTTGCGGTCGTGGGCCCCTGCCGCACGCAAAAGATACTGCCCAGCCGCTGTCCGTCCCGCCAGGCGATCCAGCCGCGTTCGCATTCTGGATCGTGCCGCGCGATGAAATCCGCCAGGATCCGGGCGACAAGCTGGCCAAAACTGTCGTCAAATCCTTCTTCGCGCGCATATGTCTGATCGTGCAGATCGACCAGCCAAGGCGCATCAGCGGCATCGAACCGGCGCAGGGAAATTTCTGTCATGGTCGCAACGCCTGGCAACTGTGCTTGATTCTCACCCCCTGCCAAGCTAGCAGAGTTCGGCAGTCACGGAGAGGCAAAATGGGCATCAATACGGAACGCGACATCGAAGCCAATATGCAGATCGGCCCGACAGACGCGGGTATGGTGCGAATCTATGTTGAATCCCAGGGCATCGAAGTACCGATGGATTTCGACCCCGAAGAAGCCGAGGAAATCGCCGAAGAACTGCGTGTCGCGGCAGCGCAGGCCCGGACCATCGCGCAGAAATAACCCGACGACAGCCAGGCCGCTATTCCGTCGGCACGGGCGGCAAACCAAAGGCGCTGGCCCCCGGGTCGCGCAAATCATGCAAACGACGCGCCGCGTGGGTTGCGAATTTCCGGATCATCACCTTGCGGCGCGCTGCGGCCAGCTTGCTCTCTGGCGCCATGCGGAGGATCTCGGCGTCATAGGCGTCGGCGATCATCAGCCCGGTGCCCGCCGGCAGAAGATCGGTGGGAAAGTCCTGATCCACGGCCCAGAAATACCGATCGCACCACTCCAGATACCCCTGCCATTTGCCATCTGTCAGAAAATCGGCCCGGCTGGATTTGCATTCCACCACCCAGATCTGGCCTTTCGGGCCCAGCCCCATGACATCGACCCGCAGACCGCGCGTCGGCACGAATTCTTCGACCGAAACAAATCCGTGCCCGCGCAACGCCCGACAGACGCCCCGCGCAAGGATCTGGCCGGGTCTGGCCATGTCTGGCAGCTTGTGTTCCATGGACAAAATATGAACAATTCATGAACACCAATCAACCCCGTTCAATAAACGGCACAGGAGTTTTGCGAACCTCTGGCGCGGCTGAGACGCGGTTGGGCCGGAAATCGGGGCTTGCAGTATTTCATCCGCCATACCCCTTGCCGGATCCGCCACCAGCCCCTATCTGGTGGCTGTGACGGGTTCTGCCCTGCTTGTGAACGGTAGCATTCCAGTGGCCTTAAGCAATTCCGAGGGAGCTGGCTCTGTCCGGACCCTGGTCCGGTTACCTGGCGCCCACCTGTATATACAGGTCCTCGGGAATCAAAACCACACGGCTGATTGGTGGTCCCGTCGCACCATCACGGCGCGTTCAGCGCCGGTTGCGGGCCTTGGACTCGACGTGAACCGGAATGGGGCGCAGTTCGTGAACCGCAGGCGTGCCGCCGCGTCCTTGATCCGGCTTTTCGGCCAGGGCCATGACCGCCCAGGCGAATTGCACGCCGGCAAAGACGATCCCATGCATGAACCACAGCAGGAACACCGCCAGCGGCCCGGCATCCGAATGGCTGACCAGCGCCCACAATCCCATCACGTTGAACCACAACAGCATCGCGACAAAGGCCGCCGCGATGGCGAACCCGATGGCAATGTTACGGATATACATCTTGATCAGTTTGGGCATGACGCACCTCCTGTACATCTAAATAGGCAGATGACCGGCCTGCGTCCATGACATGGATCGATTTTGCACCGATTTGCGGCAAAACGCGTCAGAATGCCTCGGGTTTGGCCTCGCGTGCCATATGATCCAGCACCGCGTTGACAAATTTCGGCTCTTTTCCATCGGGAAAGAACGCGCCGGCGATCTGGACGAATTCGACGATAACCACTTTGGGCGGTGTTTCGCTGCGCATCATTTCCGCGCCCGCCGCCCGGAACAGTGCCCGCAAAGTCGGATCAATGCGAGCAATCGGCCATTTCGCCACCAGGGCGCGATCGGTCATCTGGTCGACGGGGGCCTGATAATTCACCGCATTCTCGACCAGAGTGCGAAACAGGTCGATGTCGCCATCCATCATTTCGTCGCCTTCATAGACAGCGCCGAACCGATGGTTCAGGAACTCGGCGATGACCTGTTCACTAGTCTGGGCGGTCTGTTCCATCTGGAACAGCGCCTGCACGGCATAAAGCCGCGCCGCCGATTTCATCTTGCGTTTCTGGTTGCCCGACAGGGCGGTGTTCTGCGTGCTCATGCGGTGGAGGATCCGTCGTTCTGATCAGCCAGAAGGATCGAATTGAACCCGATCCCCTTCTGTTGGCCGCCCCATTTACGGGCCAGCGCGATCAGATGCAAGGCCGCCGCGGCGGCACCGCCGCCCTTGTTCATCTGTGCCACATCGGCCCGCACCACAGCCTGTTCGCGGTTCTCCACGGTCAGGATCGCGTTGCCGATGCACATTCCCTGCAGCCCCATCAGCTGAATCGCACGGCTGCTGTCATTGCAGACGGTATCGTAATGCGTCGTTTCGCCCCGGATCACACAGCCAAGCGCCACATAGCCGTCAAAATTCGACGTGCGGTCGGCGATGGCGATCGCTGTCGGAACTTCCAGGGCGCCCGGCACTTCGGCCAGATCCCAGCTGCCGCCGGCGGCCTCTATCTCGGCCTTGGCCCCCCGGACCAGATCATCCGCAATGTCCCGATAGTACGGAGCAACCACGATCAGCAGCCTGACCGGTTTGTCAAACACCGGGCGCGGCAGGGTATAATGGGTTTCGGTTCCGGCCATGTCTCAGTCCTCTGACAGAATTGGGCGTGTCCCGGTGATGGACAGATCATAGGCATCCAGCCCGAGATAGCGGGTTTGCGGCGAGTCGGTCAGCAGGATCAGTTCGCGCACCCCCAGGCGGGACAGGATCTGCGCCCCAAGCCCGGTCTGCTTGATGGTGCGCGGTCCCTCGTCCTCGGTTGCATACAGGGCGTGGCGCGGTTCGCGGAACAGGCAGACGATACCGCGCCCCTCTTGCGCGATCAGTTCCATGGCGCGCGGCAATTCGCGCGGCGATTTCGGCCCCAGGCCCAGCACATCCGACGCTTCGTGCAGGGCGTGGGTGCGCACCAGAACCGGGTCGGAGGTGGCGATATCGCCCTTGATCAGCGCCACATGTTCCACCCCGTGGGTCTGATCCGTGAATATCCGCATATCCCAGGCGCCACCGAATTCGGACTGCACCACCTGCCGAGAGGTTTCCACCACCAGGTTGTCATTCACGCTGCGATAGGCAATCAGATCCGAAATCGTGCCGATCTTCAGCCCGTGTTCGCGCGCAAATCCGATCAGGTCGGGCAGCCGGGCCATGGTGCCGTCGGGGTTCATGATCTCGCAAATCACCCCGGCCGGTTTCAGCCCGGCCAGCCGTGCAATGTCCACCGCCGCTTCGGTATGGCCCGCACGCACAAGCACGCCGCCCTTGCGTGCCCGAAGCGGGAAGATGTGCCCCGGCGTGGCCAGTTGCGCCATGGTGTTTTGTTCGTTGATCGCAACCGCAACCGTGTGCGCCCGGTCCGGCGCGGAAATCCCGGTGCTGACCCCTTCGCGCGCCTCTATGGACACGGTGAACGGGGTTTCATGGCGGGACGAATTGTTGACCGCCATCATCGGCAGCCCCAGTTGATCGACCCGCTCGGAGGTCATTGGCAGACAGATCAGACCACGCCCGTGGGTCGCCATGAAGTTGATCGCCTCGGCGGTGGCAAATTCCGCCGCCACGACCAGATCGCCTTCGTTTTCGCGATCCTCATGATCGACCAGGATGAACATCTGCCCCTTTCGGGCAGCGTCGATGATGTCCTTGATGGGCGAAATCGCAGCACGCAGGTCGTTCTCGACCGGGCCGGGGGTTGCAAAGCTCATGTGGCAGTCTTTCCGGTCATTGGGGAGTTGGGTGCCAGATACCCCACCCCGCCGTTGAATGCCAGTGCGCCCGCACGTCGGGCCGGCCAACTGGTCATAGCCTCATCACGTCGGGAATTATTCCGCTTCATTCAACCGCGCCACATAGCGGGCCAGGGTGTCGATCTCAAGATTGACCCGATCGCCAAGGCCGACATCGCCCCAGGTGGTGACCTCTTTGGTGTGGGGAATGAAATTGATCCCGAACTCACATCCCTGGACCTGATTCACCGTCAGGGACGTCCCGTTCAGCGCCACCGAGCCCTTGGGCGCGATGAACCTGGCGAGATCCTGTGGGGCACGCAGGGTCACGCGGGTGCTGTCGCCCTCATCCGCAATGGCGATGACCTCGGCGACGCCATCCACATGACCCGATACGATATGCCCGCCCAGTTCGTCACCGACGCGCAACGCCCGTTCCAGGTTGACGCGTGTGCCGGGACCCCAGCTGCCCAGGTTGGTCTTGGCGACGGTTTCGGCGCTGACCTGCACATCGTACCAGCCATCGCCCAGGGCGATCACCGTCAGGCACACACCGTCGCTGGCAATAGAAGCCCCTATATCGATGCCGGACGTGTCATAGCCCGTGCCGATGCGCACCCGCAGATCGCCCTGCGGCTGTACATCCTGAACGCGGCCGATATCTGTGATGATCCCGGTGAACATGGCCCTGCCCCTTTCCTGCAACTTGTCTGGACCGTGACGTAATCAGCGCGGCCCGCCGCAGCAAGCCCCCTGTTGGCCGCAAAGAGATTTACACGGTCAGGATTTGCACAGACATTCATGCTAACACGGCCCGTACACCGCTGGCCGCAGCAAGGATGCAACATGACGCGCCAGATCCCGCCTCAGCGGACATTCCTGTTTCTGCAAGGACCGCACGGGCCGTTCTTTCAGATGCTGGGCCGTGCCTTGTGCGACGCCGGGAACCGTGTCTGGCGGGTCGGTTTCAATGCCGGCGACCGCGCGTTCTGGCCGGATGCGGACAGCTATGTCCCCTATTCCGGCCGGTTGACGGATTGGTCCAAGACGATCGATCGCCTGCTGCGCGATCTGAGCATCACCGATATCGCCCTTTACGGCGACACGCGCCCGATACATGCCGAGGCCATCGCCGCCGCCCGGCGACACGGGATCAGGATTCACGTTTTTGAAGAAGGCTATATGCGCCCCTATTGGGTCACATATGAACGCGACGGCGCGAACGGCCATTCACGCCTCATGAACATGTCTGTGCCGGACATGAAGACGGCCCTGGCCCGTTCCGGCATGGATACACCGATGCCTCCGGCCCATTGGGGCGACATGCGTCAACATATGTTCTATGGGGCGCTCTATCATTGGTTCGTGATGTTCCGAAACCACCGCTATCGGAACTTTCAGCCCCACCGCGCCCTGAATGTGCGTCAGGAATTCCGCCTGCATCTGCGCCGGCTGCTGTTGTTGCCTCTGCACGCGGCCGAACGCCGTATCGCCACCACGCGGATCCGGCGCGGCAGCTTTCCCTATCATCTGGTCCTGTTGCAGCTTGAGCACGACAGCAGTTTTCAGGCCCATTCGCCCTTTGCCGACATGCCCGCCTTCCTGAATGAGATCGTGACCGGATTTTCCAGGGGCGCGCCGCGACATCATCATCTGGTATTCAAGGCCCATCCGCTGGAAGATGATCGTGCGCCCCTGCGGCGCACCCTGCGACAGCTGGCGCGGGCGCATGGCTTGCAGGGCCGGGTGCATTTCGTGCGGGGGGGCAAGCTTGCGCCGCTGCTTGACGGCGCGCGCTCGGCAGTGACCGTGAATTCCACCGCCGGGCAACAGGCCCTGTGGCGGGGGCTGCCGCTCAAGGTGTTCGGTCAGGCCGTCTATGCCAAACCCGAACTCGTTTCCCGGCAGGCTTTGCCGGAATTTTTCGCAAGCCCCAAGCGGCCCGACATGGACGCATACAGGACCTTTCGCCAGTTTCTGCTGCAAACCAGCCAGGTGCCAGGGGGGTATTATTCCCTGGGTGGACGACGGCAATTGTTGCGTCAGGTGCTGGACCTGATGCTTGCCGAACAGGGCCCCTATGCGGCCATGAGACCGCAAGCCGGGACGCCCGAACACCCCTTGCGCCTGGTACGCCAGGCCAACCGCCGAGAATCTCTGGCTTTTCATGAAAATACGGGATAATTAACTGTCAAGACCGCCGCCCAGAATGACAGGTCGAGGAGACAGAGCAGTGAAACCCGTTTCTTTACGGTGGATTAGACCGACGGCATGGATTGCCGTTCTGGGACTGTCCGCCGCATGCAGCCTGCCGCAGGTCGGACCCAACAAGACCCAGATCGAGGCCGGATCGATCCAGCAACAGGGCAATGCCTTTGTGGTGCCCGTGAACGATCATGTGGCGCGCGCAGCGGCGGTGGTGCCGGCGCTTGGCTTTTCAAGCGACTTTTCCACCGCGCCCCAGCTGACTTCGGATACCATACGGCCCGGCGATGTGCTGGGGCTGACGATCTGGGAAAATGTCGATGACGGCCTGTTGTCCGGCGAAACATCCAGTTCGACCATGCTGGAAGAAGTGCAGGTCGACAGTTCGGGCTTCATATTCGTCCCCTACGCCGGGCGTGTGCGCGCCGCGGGCAACACGCCCAATGAACTGCGCGAAATGATCACCCAGGAACTGCAGGATCAGACACCCGACCCGCAGGTTCAGGTGCGGCGTATCGCCGGGGACGGATCGACCGTGTCCCTGGTCGGCTCTGTCGGGGCGCAGGGCGTCTATCCGATCGAGCGCCCGACCCGGACGCTTTCGGCCATGCTGGCCAAGGCCGGCGGCGTCATCATCGAACCCGAGATCGCACAGGTCACGGTGATCCGTGGCACCCAGCGCGGCAAGATCTGGTTCCAGGATCTGTTTTCCAACCCGCGTCTTGATATTGCCCTGCGCGGGGGCGACAAGATTCTGGTAGAGGAAGACACACGTTCCTTTACCGCCGTAGGCGCCACCAGCCAGCAGGCCCGCGTGCGCTTTGAATCCAAGGATCTGACCGCCATGGAGGCCATCGCCCAGGTTGGCGGTCTGATCTCGACCTCTTCGGACCCGACCGGCGTTTTCATCTACCGCAACGAGCGCGCCGACGTGGCGCAAGAGATCCTGGGCCGCAACGACCTGCAAGGCCCCCAGCGCATCGTCTATGTCCTGAATCTGAAGGAACCCAACGGCATGTTCGTTGCGCGCGAATTCATCATTCGCGATGACGACACGATCTATGTCACCGAAGCCCCCTATGCCCAGTGGACCAAATCGATTTCCCTGATCGCGGGCGGGCTGACACCGTTTGCCAATGTGGCCACGCTGACCCAATAGCCATGGACACCGCGCGGCACGGCGCATCGACCGAGAACCGACACCGGCGGCTCTTTGTATATAACGGCGGATTCGTGACCCAGTCGCGGGTTCGCCGAATATTGTCACTTGCAGGCTATGACATCCGCCTTGGACTGCCCGGGCCGGGCGACATGGTGGGGATATGGGGCAACAGCCCGACCGCGCATCGCGGACGGCGCGTGGCGGAACGGCGCAAGACCCCTCTTGTGCATGTCGAAGACGCATTTCTGCGATCCATCCGCCCCGGGCGCGACGGCGCCCCCCCGTTGGGGCTGGTGCTGGATCGAGCGGGCCCCCATTTCGACCCGTCCCGCCCCTCGGATCTGGAACGGCTGCTGGCGGGGGCGGCACTGGACGACACGGCCCTGCTGGATCGTGCGCGCGCCGCCATTCTGCGGCTGCGCGAAGGGCACATCAGCAAATACAACGCCTATGATCCGCTTCAACAGGGGCCGGACCCCGGTTATGTTCTGGTGATCGACCAGACCCGGGATGACGCCGCGGTCCGGGCCAGCGGGGGCGATGATGCGCTGTTTCGGGAAATGCTGGTCTTCGCACAGGAAGAGCATCCCGGCGCGCGCGTCATCATCAAGTCACACCCCGAAACCACCGCTGGCCATCGCGGGGGGTATTACAGCGCCCGTGACACCAATCACCGAGTCGAACTGTGCACCGACCCGATCAGCCCCTGGACATTGCTGGAGGGCGCCGTCGGGGTTTACACCCTGTCGTCACAGCTGGGATTCGAGGCCATTCTGGCCGGGCACAAGCCCCGGGTGTTCGGCCAGCCCTTCTATGCGGGATGGGGGCTGACCCAGGATCAAACGCCGGTTGCGCGCCGCACGCGGTCGCTGACCCGGGCGCAGCTGTTTACCGCCGCCATGATCCTGTATCCGACCTGGTACGATCCGTTTCAGGATCGGCTGTGCGAGATCGAAACCGTGCTGGACATGCTTGAGGCCCGCACCCGTGCCTGGCGGCAAGACAACCGGGGATGGACCGCCAGCGGCATCAGCCTGTGGAAACGCCGCACCATGCAGCGCATGTTCGGCCAACAGCATCCGGTCCGCTTCATCAAAACTGCCCCGCGCGACACATCCCGTCCGCATATGGTCTGGGCCAGCCGCAGCGCGCCGGATCTTGTCGCCACCCGGGTCGAGGACGGGTTTCTGCGTTCGCGTGGTCTGGGTGCCGCGCTGGTGCCGCCCCTGTCGCTGGTGGTGGACGATCTGGGCATCTACTATGATCCGACCCGCCCCAGCAGACTGGAGCAGCTGATCACGCAACGCGCCCGATTGCGCACCGATCAGCGCCACCGCGCCGAAAGGCTGCGCGCCTCAGTGGTTCAGAGCGGGCTGAGCAAGTACAATCAGGGTGGCGAAACACGCGTGTTGCCGACAGGCCATCGCATCCTGATCCCCGGTCAGGTCGAAGACGACGCGTCAATCAAGAGGGGCGCAGGGTCGGTGCGGACCAATTCCGCTTTGTTACAGGCGGTCCGCGCGGCCAACCCCGATGCTGTGTTGATATACAAGCCGCACCCGGATGTAGAGGCCCGGCTGCGTCCGGGCAGGATTCCTGCGGATCTGGCCGACGCGGTTGTGACGCAAACCGATCCGGCACAGTTGCTGGACGCGGTAAACGAAGTCTGGACCATGACCTCGCTGCTGGGGTTCGAAGCCCTGTTGCGCGGTTTGCCGGTGACCACGCTGGGCGCGCCGTTTTATGCGGGTTGGGGGTTGACCACGGATCTGGGCGATGTGCCGGCGCGCCGGACCGCGCGCCCGGATATCGCCGGGTTGGTCCATGCCGCATTGATCGACTATCCGCGATATCTGGATCCGCTGACCGGCCAGATCTGCCCGCCCGAAGTGGTTGTCGCGCGCCTGACCACGGGCCCCATGCCCCGCCCCGGCGTGATGAATCGCGGGCTGTCCAAACTGCAGGGGCTTTTCGCCAGCCAGGCACATCTCTGGCGGCGAGGGCCGCGCCCCTAGAGCGCGCGTTGCCAGCGATGCAGAATATCGTCCCCGACAGGCCGTGTTTCGATCAATTGAAACCGGGGGGCCGCATCCAGCCGGTCCAGTCCCAGCGCCCCAATGGCGGGCAAACCTTCGGCACCGATTGTCAATCCGGCGGTGAAACCGATCAGTTCATCAACCAGATCCGCCGCCAGCAACGATCCGGCCAGGGCGCTGCCGCCTTCGCAGAATACCCGTGTCAGCCCCGCCTGCCCCAGTTGTTGCAGAATATCCACCGGATCCAACTGCATCCCGTCCACCGCACAGGGCAACAGCCTTGCCCCCATGCCCTGCCACGCCTTCAGGCGCTCTGCGTCTGCCGCGTCGCCATGGCACACCCATAGCGGTATTTCCCGTGCCGAACGCGCCAGTTGGCCCAGCAAAGGCAGGTCCAGATGACGGGACACCACCACGCGCACCGGCTGCCGCTGAATGCCCAGATCCCGCACGGTCAAAGACGGATCATCCGCCCGCGCCGTGCCCGCGCCCACCATGACGGCGTCGTGCCGGGCGCGCATGGCATGAACGGCGCGACGGGCTTGCGGGCCGGTGATCCACTGGCTTTGTCCGGTTCCGGTGGCGATCCGCCCGTCAAAGCTGCTTGCCAGCTTCAGGGTGACCAACGGGCGCCCCTGTTCGGTGCGCAGGAAAAACCCGGCATGATCGCGCGCCGCCTGGTCGGCCAGCACGCCGGTGGTCACCGAAATGCCATGCTGGCGCAGCGCGGCAAATCCCTGCCCCGCCACGCGGGGATCGCTGTCCTCGATCGCGGCGACAACGCGCGCCACCCCGGCCGCAATCAGCGCGTCGCAACAGGGCGGCGTTTCACCGTGATGGGCGCAGGGTTCGAGAGTGATATAGGCTGTCGCACCGCGCGCCAGATCCCCGGCCTGCGCCAACGCCACCGGTTCCGCATGCGGCCGCCCGCCCGGCTGGGTCCATCCGCGACCGACCACGCGCCCCTCGCTGACCAGCACACAGCCCACGGACGGGTTTGGCCAGCAGGCACCCTGCCCGCGCCGGCCCAAAGACAAGGCCAGCGCCATGTAACGGATATCGGCGGCGTTCACTCTTCCGGAGGCCGCGGCCGCAGCTCGTGGACGAAATCCTCGAAATCATCAGCCGCCTGGAAGTTCTTGTAAACGCTGGCAAACCGCACATAGGCCACGGTGTCGATCCGGGCCAGGGCTTCCATCACGATCTCGCCGATCTTGCTGGATGAAATATCGGTTTCGCCCATGCTTTCAAGCCGCCGCACGATGCCGGAAATCATCTGGTCGATGCGCTCGGGTTCGACGGGGCGTTTCTGCATCGAGATGCGGATCGAGCGTTCCAGCTTGTCGCGGTCGAAATCTTCGCGTTTCCCGCTGGACTTGATCACCACCAGATCGCGCAGCTGCACGCGCTCATATGTGGTGAACCGGCCGCCGCAAGCCGGACAGAATCGTCGTCTCCTGATCGAAACGTGATCTTCGGCGGGCCGGGAATCCTTGACCTGTGTGTCGATGTTTCCGCAAAACGGACAGCGCATCAGCCGATCCCTTTCCTATTTCTGCCACGCGTTGTGGGCACTTTGGCTCACCTATCCACAACTATAGGCCACCCTCTAGGATTTGGGTAGGGGTGAAATCCCACCTCTAGATACAGGCGGCACTACCCCAGATGGGCCGCGATGCAACGCCGATGCGGGGCGTTTCGGTGTTCATACAGATAGATGCCCTGCCATGTGCCCGGAACCGGCCGGCCATCCGCCACCGGAATCGACAGGCTGACCGGCAACAGCGCCGCCGCCGTCATTTTCAGCCGCCCAGGGACTTGTTCGTAAGACAGTAATCAAAAGCCATCGCGGCGCTTATATTTTCGCCGACCTGTGTGACCGACAACAGACCGATCTGTTTGTCCACGGCCTGCCCGGGCGCCACCAGCGAGAATTGTACGGCGGATTTTCGCGCCATGGTTTCCGCCTCGGCCCGCCCGCGCACGATATAGATGCGTTGCCCAAGCGGGGCCTCCAGCACGCGCCGCGCATAGTCGCCCGCTGCGCACCAGTAGTCCACGTTTGCCGAACCGGATTGGCCGACCACCTCGAACACGGCGTCCCGCACCGGGTTCACCGGCAAGCTGTTCCAGGCAGTCCATGCAGAACCGCTGCCCGGCAGCAGCCCCAGACATGCGGCCCCGAATGCAATGAAAGTCCTGCGCATCACGAATGCTCCTGTAACCAGATCGGGTTTACCACCGGCGTATGATGTCATCGCCATTGCCCTCATAGCAGTACCAGACCGCCGTATGCCGGGCCAGATTGTCGCCGACGGCCTTGACCGACAGGGATAGCGGGGTGTTGGTATCGGCCCCCGGAGGCGGTGACAAGGCGAACTGTACCGCCTTGTAGCCGGGGCGGTTCACGCTGGGTCCGATGCCGCGCCAGATATAGATGCGCCCGGCGGCGGGCACCCCCATCACGCGCTGCGCGAAATCGCCAGCGCCGCACCAGTAGTCCCAGGCGGCGGACCCCACACGCCCCACGACTTCGTACACGCCTTCGGAGACGGGAAATACCTCCAGCCGGTTGATCGACCACCAGGCAGAGGCCCAGCTGGGCGTTACGGCGACAATCGTCGCCAGGGCAAGTTTACGCAGACACACCATTTTTTACCTCGACACAGGAAACGGGCAATATCCCTATCCGTTCTTTTAGCACATACAGTCGGCTGTTGTCAGGATATGCCGTGAACCTGCGCCGATCCCGGCCGGATCAGAACGGCACCTGCTTCTGACAATAGGCAAACCCCTGCTGCACCGTCATGCTGTCCCCGACCTTGAGCGCATTGATGCTGAGGGACGGCGCGCTTGGCGTGACCCCTGCGGTTTGCGGATCCAGGGTGAACTGCGCCGCGGACCGTCTGTTTGTGGTTTCACTGGGGCCAAGCCCGCGGGCAATATAGACGCGCGCCTGCCACGGCGCTTTCAGCGCGCGCTGCGCATAATCCGCAGCCCCGCACCAATACAAACCGCCCCCGCCGCCACCGCGGGGCACGACTTCGAACACGGCAGCATTCACGGGATTGACCCGCGCGCCGTTCCGGGCAGTAAAGGCATTGGCCAGAACCGGCTGCAACATCGCCATGCCGGTGAGCAGCGCCATTCCGAGTGTTCGTGATTTCATCCTTGTCCTCTTTGTCTGCTGGATTGAACCCCGGTATACCGCCATTCCCGCATCGGACCGTGACGGCCGAACCGGGTGTGCGACCCTTCAGGGCACTCCGTTACATCACCGCTTCGATGAGATAGGGCCCCTGAGACGAAAGGCCAGCGCGCAGCGCATGGGCCAGTGCGGCGCAATCTTCGACCCGGGTTGCCTCAACCCCCAGACCTTGCGCCATCGAGACCCACCCGAGATCCGGACGGTTCAGAGACAGCATGTCCACCGCGCGCGGACCGGGGTTTTGCACACCCACATTGGTCAGTTCCCCGCGTAGGATTTCATAGCTGCGATTGGAAAAGATCACGATGGTGACATCCTGCTGTTCACGCGCCATGCTCCAGAGCGCCTGAATGGTATACATCGCGCTGCCATCGCCGATCAGCGCCAGCACCTTGCGGTCCGGACAGGCCGTCGCCGCCCCCACCGCGACCGGCAGACCAAACCCGATCGAACCGCCGCAGTTGTTCAGCCAGCTGTGCGGCGCGGCCCCTTCGGTGGCGGCAAAGAACGCACGCCCCGTGGTCACGGATTCATCCACCACAATGGCGTTTTCCGGAATCGCAAGCGCCAGAACCGCCGCGATGCTTTCCGGCGTGATCGCGCCATCCGGCATGCTGATGTCACCCGGAGTGCCGACCGCAGCCGTCATGCAAAGCGCCCCCACCCCGTCGCACAGCATCGCCAGGGCAGCGCCCAGATCCGCGCCCGTATCCGCCAACGCAACGATCCGCGCATCCGGATGGGTCAACACCGCCGGTTTTCCCGGATAGGCGAAAAACCCGATCGGCGCGCGCGCACCGATCAGCACGATGCGCCGATAGCGGGCCAGCGTTTCCAGCGCCATGTCGATCGGGTACGGCACCTTGCACACGGGCACCCGCCCAAGCCCGCGCTCAACGCGCGCATTGGACCACTCCGACAGCACCGCGCAACCGGTCCGCGCCGCAATCCGCCCCGCCATTTCCAGATTCTCGGCGCTCAGCGCCGCACCGCCCAGCAACAACAGACTGTCCGGCCCGTCCAGCGCGGCCACGGCGTCGTCGATACGCTCGGGCGCAATCGGCGTCTGCGCCACCTCCGGCAGCGGCCGCGCGACCGGGCCACCCGGAGTCCACGCCGTATCGCTGGGCAGGATCAGCGTGGCGATCTGACCCGGATGCGTTTTCGCGGCCTGCACCGCCCGCGCCCCGTCCCGCGCCACGTCGGCGGCCTGGCCAGAGGAATGGACCCAATGCGAAACCGGTCCCGCGATCCCGGCGATATCCGAGGTCAGCGGGGCATCCAGTTCGACATGGCTGGCGGCATGTTCACCCACGATATTGACCACGCCGCTGCCTGCCTTCTTGGCATTGTGCAGATTGGCCAGCCCATTCGCCAGCCCCGGCCCCAGATGCAGCAGCGTGCAGGCCGGTTTGCGCGTCATGCGGAAATATCCGTCCGCCGCCCCGGTCGCCACCCCTTCGAACAGCGCCAGAACCGACCGCATGCCGGGCACATGATCAAGCGCCGCAACAAAATGCATTTCCGACGTGCCGGGATTGGAAAAACACGTATCGACACCGCAGCCGATCAACGTGCGCACCAGACTTTCGGCCCCGTTCATCTGCACTTCCGACGTTTCGGGTTGATCTGTCATCACCGCCTCTTGCCCCCTTTGAACTTGCCCAACCCTAGGCCCCACCGCCGGACGGATGCAATCGTGTTTGACAGCGGACCGCAATCCGGGAAACCGCAAGGTTGCCGTTGCCCACACGATCTGAAACAGTTGCGCAGCCAGTCACGCGTGAGGAGATCACATGCAGTACCACACCCCGACCAGCTTTGAAGACGCAATAGAGATCGCAGCCCAAGCCGATGGTATCACAAGATTCTTGGCAGGAGGCACCGACGTTCTGGTCCAGTTGCGCGCCGATATCGTGACCCCCGATACCCTGATCGACATCAAGGGAATCAGCGGCACCAAAACGATCACCCACAATGACGATGGAAGCTGGCGGATCGGCGTAGCCGTGTCCGGTGCGGAAATGACCGAACACCCCACGCTGGCACGCGATTGGCCCGGTGTGGTCGAGGCCACGGACCTGATCGGATCGACCCAGGTGCAGGGGCGCTGCACCATGGTCGGCAACCTGTGCAACGGCTCGCCTGCCGCCGATGCGGTCCCGGCCATGGTCGCCGCGGGCATGACCGTCACGGTCTCGGGGCCGGACGGCACACGCGAACTGGCGGTCGAAGATGTCCCCACCGGTCCCGGAAAGACCTGTCTGGCCAAGGGCGAACTGATCTCGGCGGTGAATATCCCGGCGCGCGGCGCCAATGGCGGCGATGCCTATCTGCGGTTCATCCCGCGCACCGAGATGGACATCGCGGTCGTGGGGGCGGCCGTCAATCTGCGGCTGGAGGGGGACACCATCACCGAGGCGCGCGTGTCGCTGGGGGCTGTTGCACCCACCGTGTTGCTGGTGCCGCAAGCCGCCGACGCGATCATCGGCACCACGCTGGACGACGCCGCGCTGACCGCGCTGGCACAGGCCGCCAACGCCGCCTGCGCGCCCATAGATGACAAGCGCGGCACCATCAAGTTCCGCACCCATGTGGCCGGCGTGCTGGCCCAACGCGCCGCGCGCATCGCCTATGAACGCGCCCAGAAGGCAGGGAAATAAGCCATGAGCAAAATACACGTCACCACCACCGTCAACGGCGACGAGGTCGAATTCCTGTGCGATCCGCGCGAAACCGTTCTGGATGTACTGCGCGACCGGCTGGGCATGACCGGCTCCAAGGAAGGCTGCGGCACCGGCGATTGCGGTGCCTGCTCGATCACTCTGGACGGGCGGCTGGTGTGTTCCTGCCTGGTGCTGGGCGCCGAGGCCGAGGGCCGCGAAATCGAAACCGTCGAAGGCATCGCCACGGGCGAGGACCTGCACCCGCTGCAACAGAAATTCATCGAATATGCCGCTCTGCAATGCGGCATCTGCACGCCGGGCATTCTGGTCGCCACCAAGGCGCTGCTGGAAAAGAACCCGGACCCCACCGAAACCGAAGTGCGGTACTGGCTGGCGGGCAATCTCTGCCGCTGCACCGGCTATGACAAGATCATCCGCGCCGTGATGGACACGGCGGCGGACATGCGGGAGGCATCGTGATGGCACTGGACAACATGAAAACCACCGGTTTCACCCAGGTCGGCACCACCCCGAACCGCCCCGACGGGCTGGACAAGGTCACAGGGCGCGCCCGGTTCGGCGCCGATGTGACCGCTCCGGGCATGCTGCATGCCGTGATCGTGCGCAGCCCGCACGCCCATGCCCGCATCAAACGCATCGACACCAGCAAGGCCGAGGCGCTGGCGGGTGTCAAAGGCATCGTCACCCGCGCCGATTTCGCCACCGGCCTGACCGGCGAAAACTGGAACATCCTGGAAAACGTGATGGCAAGCGACACCGCCCTGTATGACGGGCACGCCGTTGCCGCCGTCGCAGCCACCAGCGCGCTGACCGCGCGCGATGCGGCCAAGCTGGTCGAGGTCGAATACGAAATCCTGCCCCATGTCACCGACGTGGACAAGGCGATGGCCCCGGATGCGCCGGTGATCCGTGCTGGTGCCGCCGATGGCTCGGTCCCCGAGGGTCAGCATCCCAATGTCGTGCGGTATCACGAAAGTGGCCACGGCGATGTCCAGGCTGGCTTTGACGAAGCAGATCTGGTGATCGAGGATCACTTCACGACCGAAGCCACCCATCAGGGGTACATCGAACCGCACGCCTGTCTGGGCATTCTGGGCGGCGACGGCAAGGGCGAACTGTGGTGCTGCACCCAGGGTCACTGGAACGTGCAAAAGATCTGTGCGGCGCTGCTGGGGTTGGAAACAGCCAACCTGCGCGTCACCGCCAGCGAAATCGGCGGCGGGTTTGGCGGCAAGACAGCCGTGTTCATCGAACCGGTCGCGCTGGCGCTGGCCCGCAAGACCAACAAACCGGTCAAACTGGTGATGCCGCGCGCCGATGTGTTCAAGGCCACCGGCCCCACTGCGTCAACGTCGATGGACATCAAGATTGGCATGAAGAAGGACGGTACCATCACCGCAGCGCAGGGCGTGTTCCGGCTGCAGGGCGGTGCCTTTCCCGGTGCGCCCGCGGACATGACTGCCATGTGTGCCTTCGCGCCCTATGCGCTGAGCAATGTGCACCAGGTCGGATATGACGTGATGAGCAACCGCCCCAAACAGGCTGCCTATCGCGCGCCGGGATCGCCTATGGCGGCCTTTGCCGTGGAATCCGTGATTGACGAATTGTGCGGGCAACTGGGGCTCGACCCGATCGAGGTGCGGCTGAAGAATGCCAGCAAGGAAGGCACCAAGGCCAGCTATGGCCCGACCTTCCAGCGCATCGGGCTGGTCGAAACACTGGAAGCCGCCAAGGCGCATCCGCATTACTCCGCCCCGCTGAAACCCGGTCAGGGGCGTGGAATCTCCTGTGGCTTCTGGTTCAACCACGGCGGCGAAACCGCCGTTTCCCTTGCGTTGTCCGAAGACGGAACAGCGCAGTTGGCCGTGGGCACGCCCGATATCGGCGGCAGCCGGGCGTCGATGGCGCTGATGGCAGCCGAAGAGCTGGGCATTCCCTATGAAAACATCCGCGTGACCATCGCCGATACGGCAACGCTGGGCTATAACGAAGTCAGCCACGGCAGCCGCGTGACCTATGCCAGCGGCCTGGCCACGATCGAGGCGGCGCGCGATGCGGTCAAGAAACTGTGCGGTCGCGCCGCCGCGAAATGGGGCATTCCCGAAGACGCTGTGAAATGGGAAAACGGCTGCGCCGTGCCCTCGGGGCCCAATGCCGGCGATTTCGATCCGCTGCCAATGGCCGAGATCACCGCGAACATGGGCGCAACCGGCGGCCCCATCGTGGGCCATTTCGAGGCCACGCCCGAAGGTGCCGGCGTCAGCTTTGCCACCCATATCGTCGATGCCGAGGTCGATCCCGAAACCGGCAAGACCAGCGTGGTGCGCTATACCGTCGTACAGGATGCCGGCAAGGCGATCCACCCGACCTATGTCGAAGGCCAGTTTCAGGGCGGCGCAGCGCAGGGCATCGGCTGGGCCTTGAACGAGGAATATATCTATGGCGATGACGGGCGTTTGCAGAACGCGCTGTTCCTGGATTATCGCATCCCGGTGGCCAGCGATCTGCCGATGATCGACACCGTGATCATCGAAGTTCCGAACCCGGGCCACCCTTACGGCGTGCGCGGCGTTGGCGAAACGTCGATCTGTCCGCCCCTGGCTGCGATTGCCAACGCCGTGTCTGCGGCGGCCGCTGTGCGGTTGCGCCAATTGCCGATGTCGCCGCCGCGTATTCTGGAGGCGCTGGAGCAGAAGCGCGATGGTTGAAGTCAACCTCTGGTCCGGCCTGCGCCCGCTTGCCGATGGCAAGGACAAGGTCGAGGTCGAAGCCGAAACAGTCGGCGAGGTCCTGAGCGGCCTCGTCCAGGCGCACCCCGGTCTTCAGGACGCCATAGACGCCGGGGTTTCGGTTGCCGTTGACGGGCGCGTCATTGCCAGCAGCCTGACTGAACCGGTCAAACCCGACAGCGAGGTCTTCTTGATGCAGCGACTGAAAGGCGGCTGACGCCATCAGGCAAAAGCATAGGTCCCACCCCTTTCCAGCGCACGCACAAACGCCGGACGTGCGTGAACCATCTGCACAAAGGCGGCCAGTTTGGGGTGGGCATCGCCCCGCCCCTGCCGCACGGCCACTTCGGCGGGAAAGCTCATCATGATGTCCACCGCCGACAGGTCATCCAGAACGAAATGCCCCGACGGGCGCAGAACCGATTCCATATAGTTGAAATGGCTGGCCAACTGCTGTTCGATCCGTGGCCCCAAGGGCGCCCCCGCAGCCCCCAGGCGACCGACATACAACGCCAGCAGAATGGGCGCCATCGCCGAACCTTCGGCAAAATGCATCAATTCCTGATGGCTGATCCACGCGTCGCTGCCAGCCTGCGGGATCATATGCGCCGCGTATCGCGTACACAGGTATTCGACGATCGCCCCGCTTTCCGTTATCAGACGGCCGTTGTCCTCGATCATCGGTGACTTGCCCAGCGGATGCACCTGCAGCAACTCGGGTGGCGCAAGATTGGTTTCGGCATCGCGCTGATAGGGTTTCAGTTCATAGTCCAGCCCCAATTCCTCGAGCAGCCAAAGAATGCGTTGAGAGCGTGAATTGTTCAGGTGATGGATGGTCAGCATCGCAAGTCTCCGGTCAGTGGCACCGTTTCAGGTTGAACCGATCGCCGATAAAAGACCAGACCG
The DNA here is from genome assembly GCA_016521575.1 of Rhodobacteraceae bacterium F11138. Lineage (GTDB taxonomy): Bacteria > Pseudomonadota > Alphaproteobacteria > Rhodobacterales > Rhodobacteraceae > Sedimentitalea. Next base: position 357,756 of record JAEKDP010000002.1, read on the forward strand.
CGCACACATCTGGCGCGGTTTTCAGCGCCCCCCCTATCCCGCCGGGTTGACCAAAAAAATGACTGCGCTACTGATAGTTCAGCTATGCGACCAACAAGGAAACAACATGAAACGCATCGGTATCGGCAGCCTTCTCATTCTCGCACTTTGTGCAGTTTCCGCCTGCGGAGGCGGGGGCGCGAAAACCACCAACACGATCAGCACCGCCACCACGGGTCAGGAACTGACCGATCTCAAAGCGGCTTTGGACGAAGGCGCAATCACCGAGTCCGAATACGAAAAGAAGCGCAAGGAAATCCTGAAAAGAAAAGGATGACCTGCCCCCCCCCTGTAACGCGAAATCCCCCCGGCCGGCTTGTCGGGGGGATCTGAATATCAGACGCGTCTCGGTTACCTGATCTTCAATTGCCCGATGCCGATGGGAAGACCGGCAGGGCAGAGACGGCCCCGGACGGCGAGCTTCCGCCTTGCATCGCGTCACGCAACACCGCCACACGATCCGACGACTGTCCCATAACCGCGGTCCCACCATTGGACAGGCTGTTCAGCGCCATGTTCATCCAAGTGCCGGATTGCTGTGCCGAGGCTTTCGAGGTGCCAAATCCTTCGCGCAAGTGGTGGCTGACCATCTCGCCATAGCCAGTCTGCCCCCCGGCGACCAGAACCACGGCCGAGGCCAGCGCCATGGCGGCGTTGTCGGTCCGGTAGCCAACCCCCAGACAAACCTTGCCCGCCGACATCAACTGATCCATGGGCCGACCGGACTCCTGCAGGAATGCCGCGGTATCGGCAACCACCTTGTTCGGGCTTTCAGTTTCCAGTGCAGCGATCTGCGGCGCAATAGCCTGTGCCAACCCTTCGCATTGCTGCGTCACCTGCGCATCCGTCATGTTCGGAATGGTGGAAACGATCGAGGTGCTTTCCGCCATCGCATGGGTGCGCGCCAGGCAGAACTGCTCGTTCAGCGCAAGTTCGGAATCGCTGACCCGTCCGGCGGTGGTAATGCCGCCATTGGCCGCTGTCAGCACGTTGATCTCATTGCAATGTTCGTTCACCGAACGCGGCACCTGGCCGAAGGTGAATTGTGGCAATGCGCCCGTGTCCGCCCGCGCGGTGACGGGGGCCGGTTGAACCGCTGCCGGCGCGGCAGGCGCGGGTGCCGGAGCCGGGGCCGCAACGGGCGCCGGTGCCGGAGTAGGTGCCGGCGCAGGAACCGGGGCCGGTGCCTGCACGGCTGCGGTCTGGACATTGGCACCCATGTTCGGTGTCGCTATGCCCAGTTGTTCATTGCGATAGGTGCGCAGCAGCCCATTATAGCCTTGGGTCGCAACCACCTGATTGTAGGGTGGAACGCTGGAACTGGCCAAGGACCGCTGATAGCTGCCCAGCAGAAAATCCTTTTCATGACCATCCAGATATCCGTCGGGCTGATATCCCATATCAGCCTGATAGCGCGAAATGCCCGCGCGGCTCTGACGGCCCAGGGCACCATCCACCGAGCCCACATGATAGCCAAAGTAATTCAGGGCGGTCTGTACCTGCCGGTTCTCGGCCCGCTGCGCGGAGGAAATACCACTTCTGCGGGTTGTGGTGCGTGTGGTCCGCTGCCGCTGCTTGTTCTTGTGGACCTCGTTGACGATAATCCCGCCCAGCAGCGCGCCCCCCAGCAGAGCGGCGGCGTCGTTGGCCTGGGCCCTCTGAACCGGAACGGCAATCATGCTGGCGGCCGCCAGCGACATGCAGACTCTTCGTGCAAACATCTTTTTACCCTCACTTAAAACCTGCGACGTGGATCCAAACCTTGGTCCGGCAGCTTTTGGTCGATGAAATCCTGGACAATATTATATCAGCCGATCATCCAACCGTACAGTTGTCAATATTTGCCACCATCTTTGACCCTTGAAGGGCCATCAGAAGGCGGGATTGTGAATTTTTCGCCAAGGGCGTGCGGATCATTCCAATGCAGTCCGCAACAGGTCGGTCGAACTGATATCGGGTCTGGCCGCATATTCCGACAGATCCGCCCAGAACCGATCCAATGTCGACAGGGTCTGGTCGCGCCCGGACAGGGACAGTTCCTCGCGCAGAACGTCATAGGCCGCCCTGCGTTCGGCTTCGCCGATATCGGTTGTCAGCGTTTCCAGCGCGGCGCGCAGCGACAGCAGATAGGTCGACTGCATCTGCCGCATCTGCTTGATTTGGGCGACATGTTTCTCGACCTGACGGCCATAGACGCGGCTGTTGTTGCCAGCGCGCTGCAGATCGATCAACAGGCGTATGTTGGCGGCCTTGTTCTCGATCTCGTCGGCGTTTTCATCCAGAGAATCGACAAAAACCGCACCCGCCAGCAACGTGGCCCGGGCCGATTGTTGCAGCGCGGTCTGGGCCCTGTCCCGCGAGCGGCGGAATTCCAGCTTGAGATCATCCAGCGCCGCCTTGCGCCGGGGGTCGATTTCCGCATTGATCAGCCGGCTGATGCGGGCAACCGGGTCCACCTCGGCGGCGGCGTCCTCGCCCGCCCCGGCCATGGCGATCCAACGCTCGCGAATCTGCCGCAGGCGCTCATCCGACGTGGCGATATGGGACGACAGAACCATCCGCACCCCGAATGTCGCACCGCGCGTCGGCAGCCCGGTTGCGGCATCAAACGGTGGGTATTCGGTGCGTTGCGCGCTGTATATCTGATCGGCGGAGGACAGGACAGAACCGCCGCGCGTGACGATACCGCCGACCTGACCGCCCGCGCGGCCGATCGCGTTCAGCCTGAAAGGGTCCAGCATCAGTTCCTCGGCATTGCCGTAAACGTCGAACAACCCCAGGGGATTGGGTTTGCGCAACCCGATCGGTCCCAGCTTGCCGCGCGAAGATCCCGCCGCCTGAAACCGGGCATAGGCCCGCAAATCCCCGGCACCGAAAAACGTCAGGCCCGAGAACTTGGTGGCATCAATGCGCGCCCCGCCTCGGGTGGCGTATTCCCATTCGGCCTCGGTCGGCAGGCGCACGAACGCCGCGGCACCGTCCGAACGCGGCAACCGGTCCGGCGCTTCCTGAAGCAGCCATTGCGAATAGACCTGCGTCAACCGCACCGCATCGAACCAGCCGAGTCCGCCCTGCGCCACCCGATCGGCCCGCTTTGGCGCGGCACAATCGCCGTTCAACGCGCGATACTGCCCTTGGGTCAGTTCATAGCGCGCGATATAGAAATACGTGGCACCCGACCCGTCGCCCGTATCGCCATCGGCCTCGCGGAACGGGCCGCGCAGATAGGCAGGCCGCAGATAGTCCGAATACCCGGTCCGGTCCAGAGATTGCCCCAGGCGGACGCGACGATCCGCCATCGGATCATCTGCATCCACCGGCACAGTCACCTTCTGAAACGCCATCGCCGCACCGCATGGCATCGGCAGGATCAAATCCGCCGGCATTTCTTCGTGTGCCGGATCGATCAGGTCAAGCGGCCATTCGGTTTGCGCCATCACACGCACCGCGCAGAACAGGAACAGACAGGTCAGCAGGCGTTTCATGCTCACCCTCCGTCACGCAGCACGCTGGCCGGGTCCAGCCGCTGGGCCGACCATGCCGCAAACCCCGCAGCACCCAGCACCAGTGCCAGAACCGAGACACAGATCAACAATCCCTGTGCGGGTGCGATCAGGGTCAGATCCCGCCCCGCCGGCAGGTTCTGCCCGAACAGCGCCGCAGCGACCCGCCCCGCGGCAAGATAGAGCGCAAAGGAAATCGCCAGACCCAGACCCGATGTCACCACAGCCTGTATCACGGGAAACAGCGCCAGCTGGCGGCTGGGCACCCCCAGCAGGGCAATCCCGGCCAGCACCGGTTTCTTGCGGCTGACATCGGACCAGAACCCAAGCACCAGCGCCGCGCCCAGACCCAGCGCCGCAAGCACCGCCGTCAGCCCCAGCGCCAGATTCAGCTTGTGGCCCAGGCCCAGCACCGCCTCGACCTCCCGCGTCCGCGCATTGGTGCCAATGCCCAACCGGGTTTCGATACGCGCCTGAAGCCCGGCCAGTTCTTCGAGATTTCGGGCATAGACCCGCACCCCTTCGTATGATGTAACACGCTCTGCCAAGGCACGGGTGCCGACGATGCCATACTCCGGCAGACTATAGGAATCATAGAATGCCTCGATCAGGTCCAACAACGGGAATGGTGCCAGTACCGCACGCCCGGGCACGCCGGATTCAGGCAGGATCGCGGCGACCTTGACCGGCAAGACCAACTGGCGCGGGCGTCCTTCGGCCTGGCTGACCAGTTCCAGTTCGGCCTGTTGCGTCAAATTCAACTGCCGCGCCAACTGGGCGCTGACCGCGACCTGATCCTGCCCCAGCCGCAGACCTGGCGGCAGGTTCGGATCCCCCGCCCCCGAAGGCAGAACCAGCGCCGGACGAAACCTGCGCCCCCCCTTGGCGCGCACATTCATATAATCGAACTGGCCGCGCACCTTTGGCGTCAGAAAGGCAATCTCGGGCCAGTCCCGAAGCGGCGCAAGATCGGCCTCTGAAAAGCTGCCGTTGCCCTGGGTGTCGATCTGCAAATTCGCCGGATCGCTCAGCAATTCCCCAATCAATGCGGTATAAACCCCGTTCTTGACCCCGAACAACACCAGCAGCGGCACCAGAATCCCGACCATCGCGGCCACATTGCAGAATAACAGGAACCGGTCACGCATCAGATCGCGCCAGGCGAGGCTCAGGATCAACATGGCCCGTCCTCCAGGCGGGCAATCACCTGCGCGCCTTCGGTCCGGGTTGCCAGATGTAGGCACGGAATGCCAAAGCGCGCGATGCGCGCGGTGTCATGACTGGACAGGATCACCCCGGTACCTTGTTGTCGCGCGGTATCCAGAAACAGATCCAGAACCCGGTCGGCGCTGTCATTGTCCAATGCGGCGGTGGGTTCGTCGGCGATGACGAATGGAGACCGGTGCGCCAGCGCCCTTGCAATCGCCGCCCGCTGACGTTGACCAATGGACAGCGCCCCCGGGCGCAAACCCACCACATCCCGCAGCCCCAGCCGCCCAAGCAGCGCATCCATGTGCGGTCTGTCTGTCCGGTCGGTCACCCGCTGGGTCAGCGCCACGTTTTCAGCCACGTTCAGGAATGGCATCAACCCACCGGTTTGAGGAACAAAGCCGAACAACCGCCCACGCGTGCGCGCCAGGCTGGCGCTGCGTGGCCCACCGCTCCACAGCCCGGCCAGATCCAGCCCGCCGCTGCGATATCTTGTGCCCGACCCCGGCCGGCGCAGCAGGCCCAGCAGTTCCAGCAACAGCGTCTTGCCGGATCCGCTGGCCCCGGTCAGCGCCACGATCTGCCCCGGTTCAAGCTGCAACGCCTTGACCTGCAAGCGAAACACCCGGTCGCCATCGCGCAATCCGACCTGCCCGTCCTGCATATCAAGACCAACCGCCATTACGTGTCAGGGCAGAACATCGAATGGCATGGCAAAAACATATTCACCATCCGGCGCACCATCATACAGCGGCGTCCAGACCGCGGGGTCCAGCAACCATTTGCGATATTGGACCAGCTTCTGCCGCATCCCATCCAGAATCGCGCGGCGGTTCATCGCGCTTTGCGCCCAGCGGTCTTGCGTGGTCAGCATCAGCTGACTTTCATACGGCAGATCCTCAAGAAATTCGAGCGCGCCGCCCAGGGTATCGCTTTCGGTATTGATCAACCGGTCCGGGTTCTGCGCCATTCGGGCAACCACATCACGCACCTGGTTGAAAAAGCTGGCCGCGTCCTCGGCGCTGCGGCTCTGCTCGCCCAGGTTCAGCAATTGCGACAGCAGATCGGCCATGGTCGCCATTTCGTTCTTGGTGACCAGCAGCCGTGGTTCGATTGCCAACCTGGTCGGGTCCTCGACGGCCTTTTCCGACACCCATCCTTCGATCACATCCGGAGCCTGAGTGCCCTTGAGCCGGCCCAGATAGGCCAACTGCAGGGCCAGCCCCAGGTTGACCATCTCGGGCCCCGCCTCTTCAGGGCTGAGCACACGGGATTCGTTGCGTGCGACACGGATCACATCCGTCAGCGCCGTCACCAGACGGGTCACCGTGCTTTCGAACGCCTGGGGCGAACCGTCCGCAATGCCGTAATAGAACGTATTGTCATGGAAGCGCGACAGTTCCCGATACTGACTGGCCGCATAGGCGTGCTGCGCCTCGCCGCCAGCGGTCGTCTGCAGGTGCAGGGTCATGATCGCCACGCCCTTGTCCTGCGCGTTGCGCTGCAACTCCCGGACCCCGATCCGGCTGCGCGCATTCGGATCGCGCACATCCTTGGGTCCGGCATCGGTGATCAGGATCACGATGCGCGCATCGAACGGATCGCCCCCGCCTCCGGTCCAGTCGGTCAGATCCACCGCATCCTCGACCCCGGCCAGGCTATCCTCGTTGAAGCCCGGCGAATTGATCTGTGCAACCTGTGTCGCGGCGCGGATCGTCGCCACGACCGGTGTCTGGTCCTGGCGGCGCTGCAATGGCAACAGCGTACGGGTGCGGTATTCCAGGCCAGGCGCCACGTCGGTGTTGTCGCGAAATGCAACCACCCCGAACTGGACCCGATCACCGATTTCGGTCCCCTGTACGTCCTGGATGATCTGTTCCACCGCTGCCTGGGTCCGCCGGATATAGGGATCCATCGACTGGGTGGTGTCGAACACGAACACAATGCCGGCATCGAAACTGTCCGACGAGGCCTGCGCCGGTTTGCCGTCTTCGCGCAGCGGCACCGAGGCAACCTTCATCAGCAGGTTTTCCTCATAATTCAGCGGATGCAGGTCCTGAGTAAAGTCCAGGATCGGCATCAGGTAAAGCTGATCGACGATATTGACGTATTCGGGCGGCTCGACCGCAACCAGCCCCCGGTCTTCGGGCACCGAGCCTGCGATGGCTTCATCCAGCATCTGTCGCTGCAAGCCGCGCAGATCCTCATGTTCCATGAAAGCCCGCAGCCCGTCTTCCTGCGCAAACAGGAACTGGCGCGCACGCCCCGCGCTGTTGGTAAAGGCGGCGACGATATTCTGTTTCCACGGCACGACGGACCCGGCTTGAACCCAGCCGGTCGGCCCGCCCGACACCGATGGCCCGACCTGATACCAGCCCGGTTTCTCGCCATAAACATAGAGCGGCTGAAACGCCGGATACCCCCGTGTGGCCCCGGCGTCGGGCTGCGGGTGATGCAAGGCCCCCGGACGGGTAAGAACCCGGCGATATACGGTCTTGCGCCCTTCGACCAGCAACGGGCGCTCTGTCGCCTGCACCGGACCCGGGGCGGATCCGGCAGCCATTCCGATGGCCACAGCCGTCAGACAGACCAGCAACCGCCTAAGAACAAAAATCATCATAAGCCCCTTTTTCCAAGGTCGCGGCAGACCCGGACAGACTGTCGCAAACGGCCGCCAGGTGGGTTTGCGCCTGCTGTTCTCCGGCCCGCACAGCGCGCGCATAATATTCTGCCGCCTTGGCGGGGTCGTCGTCAAACGTCAGCCCGATCAGCGTCTCGATACGCGGATCCAGCCGGCGACCGTCATACAACGTGCCAAACAGCAACAGCGCGGCCCCGTCGCCCCGCGCGGCGGCATCTTCGATCAGGGCCAGGGCCGTGTCGGCAGACACATCCGCACCGCAGTCCCGGATCGCTGCCGCCGTCGCGCTGAACGCGCCGGGAACCGACGACAGCGCAGCCAACGTGCACCCGTCCAGCGGCGTCTCATCATCATCGCGCGGCGGAGTCGAGATCCCGTCATCCGCAACAATCGGCCAGACATACCACAGCACCGCCGCCAACAGCACTACAGCCACTGCGGCCAGCAGCCACGGCAGCGCGCGCTTGCGCGGCTTGACCGGATCCGCCGCGGGTGCCACCGGAGCGGGCGTTTCCGGCTGGGGTGGCATTGGCGCGGGCGTGGCGGCAGGTTCGGGGCTTTCGGGGATGTCATCGCTTGGTCGACCAACCAGCCGATCAGCCGCTTGCTCTGCCGTCTGGCGCGCCACCGGGCGCAGACCACCCAGCACCGCCGCCCCGGCCCTTGGCGGCACATCGTCCGGCCAGGAAATGTCGAAAGCCAGCCCGTCGACCTCGATCCGCAGCGGCATGTATTCGTCCAGCCGATTTACGATTTCGGGACCGACCCGGACCCAATCCGCCCCGTCGTGCCGATACACCTGATAGGGACCGAAATCGATCCGGTCGGACTGCCAGGTCGGGTCCCCGATACCAACCCGATCGTCCTGCTGTGCGCCCGGTGCCAGCCAGCGTTCACCATAGGCGTCGAACACGGCAACCTTCGCGTGTTCACCCGGCAGGCTACCCGCAGGCAGTTCCAGGAACGCATACCCCCCCGCCGGGTGTTGCGGGTCCGGATGAACCGTCAGGGTCATGCGGCGGAACGCCCATTCAACGCGGTCAGGATTTGCCCCAGTCGCAGGTTCTGTTCGATGTCGATTTCACCACCGACACCGTCCCTTGCATTGGCCGCCACCGCCGCATCCAGCGCAAACACCCAATCCGTCCAGACTTGTTCCGCCACTGCCCGCGGCGTTTCGGGCAAGCTGTCAACCGTATCCGAGGCCACCGGGCGCGCAAAAACCGGACGTTCGCCGCCGTCGGGCAACTGAACCTGCGGGCGATCTTGTGCAGGGATTTCGGTCATGCCCAGGGTCGAGACAAAGCCGTTGATGCTCTCGGCGCCCAGGATCGAGGCTGGCGGTGCCTGTTTCTCGACATTCAGCCCGAAATTCACCTGTTCCAGCTGCTCCGCCGTACGCCGTCCCAACCCGGTGCGGCGGGCCGCGTGGATCAATTCGGCCACCAGATCTCCGGTCGTGCTTTCGCGCAGTCCATAGGCCGATTGGCGTTCGTGGTCATCGCGGAATTGCTTCATCCGGCCAATCCAGATCTCGATCGCGGTTTCAGCCTGAAACTGCGCCAGCGTCATGGTTCGGATATCCCCATCGGGCACCACCGTATCCCTGGCTGCGGGCCGATCCGGACGCACGGGCCGGTCCGGGCGTTGCAAGCCTGTCGGCGCGCGCGTTTCGGTCGCCGCGCTGACCGCGCTGGCAATCCGCACCGAACTGGGCACGCGTGCGATGCGGCCTTCGATTTCGTCCTGATCCACCATCAAAGCCGCCAGAACCGCACCAAAGCGATGGCGCGTCAACGCCTGTTCCAGATCGTCGATCACCCGGCTGACGATCTGCTGTTTTTCCTCGATCCGGGCCTCGACATCATCGCTGACATGGTAGGGCGCGATGGCTTGTTTCAACTCGGCCCGGGCGTGTTGCAACTGGTTTCGGATCTGGCGCAGCTTCTTGTCAGGCTTGCAAACCCGTTCCAGCGCCGCCGTCAGATAGCTGACCCCGCCATCATTCAGGGACAGGGCGGCGTCCCAGGCGGTCTCGGGATCTGCAAAATGCTGTTGAACCGATGGCGCGGCCAGACACCCTGCCTGCAGTTCGCCGATGCGCGCGCGTTTTTCCGGGCGGATCTGATGCTCGCGTTTGGCCGCATCATATTCCATCAACCCATCGACATAGAAATTCGGATTGCGCAGCCAGAAACAATTGTCAAACGGCTGTCCCGGGCGCCACGTCCTGACCCAATCGTCACTGCCCCGGCCGAATTTTTCCAGCAGGGACGCCGCCATCCGGCGTTCAAACCGGGTTTCATCGCCACCCAAAGCCGCGGAATCCCCGAGATGCTTGTCGAATTTCGTCAACACCAGGAACAGCACGCAATCGCTTTGCGCCCGCAATTCGGGGGTCGCCCCATGTGTCGAGCCGATCCAGTTCTGCACCAGACCGGGCAAATCCACGGTTTCCATGTTGCTGTCCGGCACACACAGCAACATCGACGTGATTTCCTGATTGTGCACATATCTGTCAAACAGATAGGCGACCTTTCCACGCAACAGAAGTTCCGGAAGGATCGCATCGCGGTCACTGCCCAGCGCCTTGCCCAGATCCTGTTCGAAGCGATTGCGCGCGCCAGGGAAATCCAGCAGATCGGTGTCGCTGAACATGGGTGACGGCAGGCTTTGCATCGGCAGCACCAGTTCCGCCGCCAGCCCGCAAATCACCGAGCGCGGCAGCGTCACGGGCGCGCCCCCCGCCGCCATCACGGCCAACGGCACATCATCAGAAGCCCCGCTCAGGGTCTTGACGTCAATGATGGACTTTTCGCGCGGTACCAAGGCATCCAGACCCGCGTGCACCTGTTCGGCATGCCCCAGTTGCGCCAGCGCAGCGGCCAGCCGGGCATAGAGATCGGTCAGCGCCTGATGCCCACCCCACAACGGCGCAAAGAACGCGGCGCGTTCCTCGCAGTTCAGCCCCGGCGCGATGGCGGATGCGTCTTCCCAGAAAGGACGCAACGCAACGGCATAGGCTTCGCGCCCGAACGCTGCTTCGACATATTCGCCGATTTCGTGAACATCGTCCTGGCTCATCCCCGCGCGCGGCGTGCCAGCGCGGGATCTGAATGTCTCAAGATGGGTCGCGATTTCGGCCGGGTCCGGGCTGGGTTCGCTGCGGTCCCCATCCATGAAAAAACTGTTCAGCAAGGTGCGGATGATGTCGGCCTCGCTGAGCAGGGTCAGGCGCACCGGAAAGCCGTCCGGGGTGGGTGCATGTTCCATGGTGAACCGCGTGACGAGACCGGTGCTTTCGCCTTCGCCTTCGGGATTGATTTCGCGGATATAGTCCAACGCGGCATCCGCGCCGTTGAAATCCGCAATCAGCGGACCATCCGCCGGGCGCGCCAGGACCGAGACCAGAAACGACTTGCCCGCCTGGCTGGGGCCGAACACGCTGACCGACATGCGGCTTTGCGCGGCTTTCGCCAGCCGCCGCGCCCGGCGCGCGCTGCGCCGCATCATCTGCACCAGGGACCTGGCTTCCGCCCCGACCAGATCAGCATTCCGGGCATCGGTGATCCAGGCCAGCGCCTGTTCGCTCACCCCGGCGAATTCGGTACAGTCCGCCGCCAACTGCGCTTGTTCCTGCGTGCTCATACCCGCATCTCCCTCATAACCGGAACAGCCCCGTGTCGATCCAGTAGTCATCTTCGAACCCCAGCGTGTGCAGACGCAGATCGACCTCGCCGACCTTCATGCCGTCCCCTTCGCTGTCTTCGACTTCGGTCACAACGAAGGCTTCGCGCATCGCCTCGCGGCGCAACACGCTTTCGCTGGTTTCGCGATCCGGGTCCTCGTCGAATTCGGTACGCTCGAATGTCACGGTCAACGGCGCGCGCGATTGCGCCGCGCGGGTGGCAAAATCCATCCGGTACAGCGGTGTCGTGGTCCAGCGTTCCAGCGGCAGTTGACGCGACCCCAGATAAACCGGCGTGTACATGGTTATCCGGGCCACCAGATCGCTTTCGGTCTTGCGCGCGTCCAGATCGACATCGGCAAACAGTACGCGGTCGGCCATGATCTGCCCCGAGGTGTCCATTTCGCCGATATACCGCGCGGTCGACTGCATCCGAAACGCGCCTGTATCGACCTTGAAATTGGGGATCCGGCTTTCGGACAGCGCGATCAGCATGCCCCCCACCGCAACTGTGGATTTCGGGTCCCCGATACGCTGCGTGACCGGATCGCGGAACGGATACCACCGCCCGGTCTTGTAACTGTGCATCGAGATCAGCCGATGCGGCGGCACCACCAGCATCTCTTCGAGAATTGCGCGCACCGCCGGCAGACGCGACGGTCGCCCCGTCAACAGCACAACATCGACGCCCAGATGATCGATCACTTCGGCAAGGTTGCTCAGGGCCTTCTGGAACACCTCGCGCGCGATGGCGTCGACATCTTCGCGGCTGAACGACAGCTCGACATCGGCCAGACGGAAATCCCGCGCGCCCAGATCGTGGGCGGCGTCCTGGATATAGGCAATCAGGGTGTCCGGCAGCTGTGTTTCAGCGTTCAGCGCCGTCTCATCCAATGGCAGCACATCCCGTACCGCCAGGCTGAGCGGCTGGAACTCACCCGCGGTTTCACAGGCTTTCAGAATCGCCACCGAAATCGGCATCAGCAGGCGCAGCGCGAATTGCCGCCGCTTCTGCACGCTTTGCTGATCCAGTCCCCCGATGTCACCGGCAAACAGTTCTCGCAGTTTCTCGCCGACATAGCGCCCACCCGCATCCTCGATCGCCGATTGCAATCCCGGCAGGATGATCGCGGCAATGACCCGTTGCAGCATGTCATCCCCGGCCACCCGAAAACCTTCGCGAAAGGTCTGATGCGGCATCAGCATCCGTCCGGCCCGGGCCCGGTAGGTGGTGACCATCAGATCCGTGGTCCCGCCGCCGATGTCGATACAGGCCAGGCGCAACGAGGGTTGCGCGGCCTCTCCCGGCTCCTGTGGACGCGGGCTGCCTTTCAGATCCAGAAACCGGTCGATGCGCCCGTCGAATTTCTGCGTCAACTCGGAATAGAGATAGACCAGTTGCGTTGCACTGGCCTCGTCCCATTCGACGATCAGTTCGGGCATCCGGCTGATGCTGCTTTCACCGTCCTTCAGGCCCAGCATCGCCCAGACCAGCGCCAGCGCGCCCTTGGCCTTGGAGCGGATGATGGCCTGTTCCTGCGCCGTGGTCGCGGTCGGCAAGGTCAGGATGATCCGGTCCAGCCGCCGGGGCAGTTCGGATTGCGGACGCCGCGCACGCCCGGCCGGGGCATTCACCTGGATCAGGGCATGGGCGATGATCTCGGCCAGCATGAAACCGAACAGCGAGGCGCGGGAAAACCGGGGGCGGATCGCCGGTTTGACGGGCGCTTTGCCACGCGGCCGCAGCCGGGCCGCCTCATCGGCCTCGATCTGCGTCAGCACGTCGCCCGCTTCGTTCAGATGCCGCATCGCCGCGCGCAGGGACTTGGGCAGATTGTTGGGATCGGTGTGGTGATGAAACCGCCAGTCCTGCAACATCGGGGCATCGTCCCAGAGATACCGTTTCGGACTGGACAGGCCCGACGCGGTCTCGGTGCCTTCTTCTCCGGCCACCAGGCGCAGCGCCTCGGGGCCGATGCGCACGAAGCTGGGCCACAGAAACCCGTTGCGCCGCCCCGATCTGCTGGCGTGGCGCTCGTCCCCCATGCGGTGCTCGGAAAATTCCACACGGCTCTCGAACAGCCCGGAATACTGAAACTCGGGGCGCGACAGATCGCGTACTTCAAGCGGAAACGAGCGCGCCAGATCCAGTCGGGATTCACCGGGAAAACGTTCAATCAGGATGCCGCAGGTACGCGAATTGCCCACATCCAGAACCAGTTCGACCTCGACCGGGCTGACGCTTTCGCGCGGACTGACCGTATTGGCGAACCGCAGTTTCGGGATCGCGACCGCATGATCGATCAATCGCAGATAGGCCAGATACCGCGCCCAATGCTCGAACTTGTGGGGCAGGTTTTCCCGACTGATCCGCCGCCCGGGCCGTTCGGCCCGTTTGTAGGCCATGAAGGTATCGTCCAGCCAGTCCGAGACCCATTTCTGCAAATCCAGCATATGGCCATCGCTGTCCGGCTCAAGCCGGCGCAGGAACCAATCCATCCGTTCCGGGTCGCTGACAAACCTGAAATCGCGCGATTTCTCGGCATCAGCGCGATCGGGGGCAACGTATTGAAGGGTCTGCTCGGCTTCCATCAGGGCCGTATCCAGCGCCAGTTGCACCCGGTGAGTGTGGCCGGTCACCGGGTCGGGTTCTTCCAATTCGACCGTACGCAGCCGCGCCCAGCTGGACGGCCCCGGATCGAACCGCTCCTCCCCGCCCGCGCCGCGCTCGGTGCGAAGCCGCAACACGGGGACCGGCATCCATTTCGACAGAAACGGTTCAAGCGCCGCCACAGGGCGCACCGAATATTCATCGTCATCCGGCCTTGCCCCTTCGGCGATGACCGCGTCGCTTTCGGCGTCGCCGGTCAGAGGCAGCAGCGCCCATTCCTCATCCGCATCCGTACCGCCCACGATTCGTTCGACAAACCGCGCATTGCGCAATTCCAGACTGTCCAGCCGGAAACCGAAATCCAGGATCTGCGTCCCCGAATAGGGCACCAAGGTCACTTCGGAACGCCAATCGGTCAGCTGCGCCAGATGGTGTGAATGCTGCATCCTGCCTACCTTGAAATGCTTATGTTCAACGACCACTCGGGGGTCTTGCTGCTGACTGTACCAGAATATGACCGGGAACGGCCATCCCGGCGCAAAACATGCAGCTGAACGGATTTTTCGCCCTGGGTGCGCTCTTGTGCAAGCCTGATGCGCACCTTGTACAATCCCGGCGTGACCTGATCGAACACCACGTTTTCCAACGGATCGGACACGGCCTGCGCGGCCTTCCCATTGGCCCCCAGATCATGGACACCGCCACAGCCGCTGCGGTTGCCTGACGATATTTCCTGCCCTTCCGGACAGATCACCGACAGGTCCACATCATCCAGCCCGGTCCAGGACAGCACGAAATTCAATTCTCCCCGTTCCGCACCGCGCTCTGCCAGTCTGCGCGCGATCGCATCAACCGCCGGATCGGTTTGCCCTGCGGGACGTTCCGCTTTGTCAGCGGTCGAACCGGATGGGTCAGGCGGCAGCGGCGGGGCCGGAACGATCGGGATCGTCGGCTGGCAATTCCGGTCCAGCAACGCCAGCTCGCGCTGGACACGCGCGATTTCGTCTTCGAGCACCGCCCGTTCCCGCGGTATGGCCGAGATCTCGGACTCTGGCGGCGGACAGAACCCGAAGCGGCCCGGGTTCAACCCGCAGGGCGCGATCAACACATAAAGGATGCAGGCCAGCAGTCCCGCCAGCAACACCCACCCCAAAAGGATCAGCCACCACCAGACCGCACCGGGAATACCGGCGGGTTGGCGCACCTCGGTCGCGATTGCAGCAGCCTGCCCCACCGCGTGCCGGGGCACCATGGCGGTCAGAACACCGCGCACCGACTGTTGGGCGTCCCGCAGCCAGGCCCAATGCACAAGGACCGGGTGCAACGCCCCGTTGGCATCGCGCACCGCATGGATCATGGTTTCGTCCGGGATTTCGATCGCATGGGTCAGGGCCTCGGACAGGCGCTGGTCCTGCGCATCCTCGCTGTCGCCCAGACGCATGGCTTCGGCTTGGATATCCGCAATCAGCGCGCCCAGTTGCGCGCGCAGATCGCCCTGTTCGGACTCGCTCAGATCCGCGTTTGGCACAACCGTACCAGCAAACGGGGCGTACCAGTCGATCTTGTCACCATGCGGGGTTGCCACCGGTTCGGCGAACAGCCGGGCGTGCGCTTCGCCCACCCGCGCCCGCACCGTATCGCGGACCAATTCGAACGACCGCTGGGCGGCCGAACCCAATGGCTGCAAACCTGCGGTCGACGTGGTGACCAGGAAGGCTTCGAACATGCGCCGCCCCTATTTCGCCGCCGGCGCCGAGGTCTTGGCCTCGGCGCGCTGCACCACCGGTGCGCAGGACGTGCCGACAACTTCGGGGGCCGCCGCCGTATCTTTCAGGAAGTTCAGCAAATCCGCGCTTGTCAGGGCAAAACCCCGGTTCTGCAGCCGCCCCTTGCGCACAAAGGTGTTGACCCCGACAAGCCGACCGCACATATCCACCAGCGGCCCGCCGGAATTGCCGCTGGACAGCGCCGCCGAATGCATCAGCACATGGGTGCGCGGCCCGATCTGTTGTTCCGTGTTGACGGTCCCGTCGGTGACGGTCAATCCGGGTACCGCGCTCAGATCCCCGGATTTCAGGGCGGCATAATCGGCATCCGTGGCCAGAACGTCCCCGGGATACCCGGCCGCAACAACGTTCTGCAGCTTCAACGAGACCTGCGGCACATGAACGCTGAAAGCCGGAACGCTGGTATCTTCGATCCGCAACAGGGCAAAATCTCCCCCGGTCTGCGCCAGCGGACCTTGGGTTTTCAATACTTCGGCCGGTTGAGGCGCCGCCAACGCATCCCCCGTCACCAGGATCTGACCACCCTCACCCAATGCCGGCTCGATCACATGCCGATTGGTCACCACCAGCCCGGGGCCGATGACAAACCCCGTGCCACTGATCACGTCAGTGCCACCGGGCGAAGCAAGCACCAGCATGGTTCGTGCCTCTATCAGTTGCAGCAAACTGGCTTCGCCGCCCCCCGAGGTGTCGCCCGGAACCAGCACCCGCGCCGGATTGCTGGGCAGCGCCGCATCCGCAACCACGGCGCTTTGCCGCGCTGGCGCGACGCCGATTGCGGGCGGCATCAGGCCTTCGGGCGTGCGCCCGTCGGGCAGAACCAGCACACCATCCGGACGGCATTGCGCGCCATCCAGCGCGGTCTGCAGCAAAGCCTGCCGTTCGCGCAGGCTCTGATTCAGCGCGCGCGCGGCGTTCAATGTCTGCTGATCGGTGATCGCGACCGTCTCGCTGCGCGCAAATAGCCGCGTACCCGGCCATAAGAGCCAGGTCAGAACTGCCCCGGCCAGGATCAACAGCAGCAACAGCGGCACCCATGCGATCGGCGACAGCCTCGCCGGGGCGGCATCCGGGGTTCCAGCGGGCACCGTCGCGGCCATGGGCCGAGCCGCCGGGGCGGTTTCGGTTTGCGGCACCCGGGACGCGCCAGCAGGAGCAGCGTCCACGCCGGATGACAGCGACATGAACCGGCCCAAAGTCACGGCGAAATGCTCTGGCCGGCTGGCGGCGTTGGCCCCGTTGCCGCCGGGCATCAGCCCCCAGTTCACGATCACCGGCCGGTTGCCGACCACCAGAACGTCCGAACTGCCATAGGTGCTGAGAGCGCCCAGCGCCAGCTCTGCGGTTTCAGGGGATTCGGACAAGACACGCAAGGGGCGCAAATGGTCCGCAAGATAGGCTTCGGCCCGGTCCCGCTCGGCCGGCGGCAAGCTGTCCAGCGGGCGGGCTTCACCCGGGGACTGCCCGTACCACGCCACCGTTGGCGGCGCACTGTCGTTGCCATGGCTGACCAGAGGTTCCGCGAACAGCGCCGCCACCTCGGGCCCGGCCCGTTCGGCCAGAAGGCGGTGCAATTCATCCTGGCGGTCCAGCACCGGCCTGCCATCGGCAGAGACAAAATCCTCGGGTGCCACGCGAATCTTGGACAGAAAATGATCGGCCATCGCGGTTATCTCCCAGCCCGGCGCAGCGTTGCTTCGCCCCGGCCTCTGGTTTCGGGTTGATAGGTGTCGCACTGGGCATTGCCGCGTGCATCCAGTTTGCAGGTCACGTCCCGGCGGAAAATCGACGCCCCGTTGTCACATTGCAGATTGCCCGGTTCGCGCATGATCAACGAACCATTGCCGGGCATCCGCCCCGTCAGACGCCCGTTGCACCGTGCGCCGTCCGTGGCGCGCATCTGTTCGGTCCCGTTGCCGTTCTTGTCAAAACAGATGCGCCAATATTTGAAACGGGTGATCTTTCCGGTGTTGATATCACGCACCGCATAATCCGAAGACAGTTGCCAGCACCCTTCCATGACCGACAGATCGCGCCCGTCAAAGGCATCCGGTTTCAGCCCGCTGGGTGTTTGCGGTTTTGCCGGCGGCTTCGGTTTTGGCGGTGGCGGTGGCGGCGGCAAGGGCGGCGGATCCGCCTCGCACGTCAAGGCGGCCAGGTCTTGTTCCAGCCCCCGGATCCGGGCATTCAGATCAGTGTTCGCGCGGTCAACCAGGGACAATTCTGCCCGGACACCGGACAGCTCGGGGTCTTCACAAAAGCCAAGAACCTGCTGCGTAAAAGGCAGGCGAACGCCACAGGATCTCAACAGCAGGGCCGCCGAAAGGCCAATTGCGACAACCAGCAACGCGGTCAATAACGTCAGGACAAGTCGCATGTTCGCCTTGTCTTCATGAATTTTGCCTTCATGAACGCCGTCCCCCGAACGCCTGAATGTTCTGCCCGCGATGCCACACCCGGTTTTCGGCGAATGGCACCATTTCAATACCTTGACCCTATGCCGCTGACCCGGAATGCCGCAAGACCCGTCTTCTCCGCCCGGCTCTGCAAGGGCACAAAACCGGCGGAGAACAGATGATTCCGATGCCACGGCGTGAACCCGCTGTCGGCAAGCGGTCCTGGCCTTGCGTCTTCGTCTGCCCGTTCGTGGGCGACATCAGCGGCGCTCAGGGGAGTTCACGCAGCGAACGGATGTGCGGCACGCCCCTGGCTGCGTATGGCGTGCGCAGCACATCCAAGACACAGTACATCACACACGCGCCGCAGCGGCATCAGACAGCTTGGCACCGAACAGTGAACCTGCCGCAGCTTGGTGAAAAGATCAGCGCGCCGCCCGGCTGGCGGCTTCGCGATCGGGGGGCGGCGTGCATACCGGATCTTCCGCGATCTCAGGCAATGCGTGGGAATAGAACGTATGCCGCCCGCGCCCTGCCCGTTTGGACGCATACAGCGCCACGTCGGCCTTGTGCAACAGCTCGGCCGGGTCCGCATGGCCCGACTGGGTCGACAACACAGTTCCCACACTGGCGGAAATCGTGCAGGATTGCCCCTGAAACGACACCGGCTCTTCCAGCCGATCAATGAGACGCCGGGCGATCCGGCTCAGTTTCTGACGATCCATCAGCCGGTTGATGACCAGAACGAATTCGTCCCCGCCGACCCGCGCCACCATGTCTTCGTCGCGGGTTTCCTCGACCATGATCCGCGCCGCCTGTTGCAGAACATGATCGCCCGCCGCATGGCCCATGCTGTCATTGACCGCCTTGAAGAAATCCAGATCCAGGTGCATCAGCGCAAAAGGCACCGGGCTGGCGGCCATCCGGTTCAGGACGTGATCCATCGCGCGCCGGTTCTTTAGACCCGTCAGCGTGTCGGTAAATGCCTGTTCCTCGGCGGCGATCATCGCCCCCTGCAGGCGCACGTTCAACTTGCGCGACGCCTCCATCGCGGCTGACTTGGCCTCGACCAGATACAGCAGTTCGATGGTCAGGTCGGTGGCGGAAAAGTCGGCGCTGGTCAACGCATAGTCGCGAACCGCATCCAGCACGGATATGCCGAAGGACAGATTGACGATGGCCCCGGTTCCATCCGGCACCGGCACGACCACACCCTTGAGCGATGTGCGCGGCTCATCCCGGAACTGCAGATGCAGCTTGACGCCCGAGGCCGCCAGAAGCCCTGCCATGTTGTCCACAGCCCGCGGCCGGCTGAGTTCGAACACTTCAAGAAACTGCGCGCCGGGCAAAAGCAGCTCGGGCCGCAGCTTCCGCAAGGTCGGACCGACCCGAACGATATGCCCGGTCGGATCCAGCAGCGCGTACATCGGACACATGAGATCCAGCGTGTCTGCAAGTTGATCGCGGCCGATCATCCCGCCCGCGCCCCCAGGTCAAAACTGCGCCCTTCGGCAAAAGCGGTTTCGATCAGGGTGATCATGATGACGTCACGCCCTTCGCTGTCCCGCTGCTGCTCAAGCATCACCAACGCCCCGTAATCATCCGCCATCGTGCGCAGCAGACCGACCAGAACACTGCCGAACCCCGGCAGGCCGCGGTGACAGATCAGGCTGAAATGACCGGTCGCAAGTTCACGCAGCTCCAGCGCCGGCAGGTGCAGATCCGATACAGCCAGCCGCGCCCGATCCGGAAGATCGTCCAGAGAATGCAGGAATTCGACATAATTCACCCCGCCAAATCGTAACAGCCGGCGCAGCGATTCTGTCTGGGGGTTGGACACCAGAAAGGTGCCGACGTCTTCCAGAACCGAATCCACGGGGCGCCCCAACTCTTCGCAGACGGCATCCAACATGGCAAATGACTGTGCTTCATCGTAGATCAGCATTGCCTCGTATTCCGAGAAATCCAGCCCTGCGGTTTCGGTCACGCGCAACCAGCGATCCATGCCGTACGTCGCACAGAAGAACGATTGGATGGCTCTGTTGATCAAACCGTGCATGTCGCGCCCTTTGCCTGTCAGAGCAAATCTTCAACAGACAGGTCTTAACAAAGACCCAACAATCGCAATTCGACACAGTTTCCGGCCCGAATTGCGCGATTCTACCACCCCCGGCACCCGAATTTACCGCCCCGGCACCAGAACCGTCCGATCAATGAACAGGGCGTTGTCCCCGCTGGGTCCCACCCGGAACGCCCCGTCCAGCGCCTTGTTCAGCATTGAGACCGGCAACGTCGGCCAGGTCTGCGCCACCGGGTCAAAGACCTCTCGCGCATTCAATGTGTCTTGCGCACCAAGCATCAGATGCTTTGCACGCAGGTTGTCGTCCCCCTCGCGGTACAACAGGATGCCCTGCGCATCAGCCGCCGCGGCGGGGGAATATTGGCCCAGAATCAGAACGCACCCGGCGCGACCGTCCGGCAGACGCCGCCGGCATCCGTCCAGCCACTCTTGCAGGCGAAAGGACGGAGCCGTCGCCAAAAGCCCGTCGGGCAACGCGCTGCCCAGTGGGCGTACCGGCAATATCTTCTGAAGGTCCTGAACCTGTTGCGGCGCCACCCGATCCTGCATCGCCTGTTCGAACCGAAACCGATTGGTGCCGGTTCGGGCGGTTTCGATCCGGGTCAGAATGTTCGCATGGTCCGCACGCCCGGTCATGGCCGCCAACCGATCCAGACCATCCTGACCAGCGCGACCCCATTCGTGCGCCATCTGCCAGAGCGGCAGTTGATCGATCCGGCTTTCGCCTGCATCGAAGCGATCGATCTGGCTGTTGGTGGACAGCCGGAACACATCCAGCACCGGTGTCATCCACAGCCCTGTCAGGACAATGACGCCAAGGGCGAGCCAGACATTGACCCGCCTGATCCGCGCCATCCAGCCCCGTGCGGCACATGCAACCACGCCATAGGAAATCCCATAGGCCAACAGGATCAGGGCAATCAGCGCCGCCAACAGCCGGTCCGGCGTCCAGCCGTATTCCCGCACCCGCACGGCCACGGCCAAAGCGGCCAGGCCCGTCAGCACCGCAAGAAGCAACGCGAACAAGCGCGTCGCCAGGCACAGGAGCGGCGTATGCACGGCCTCTTGGTCGTTTTGGTCCAACGCGGCACTGATCAGCAGCAAACCCACTGTCGCCATGGCCATCAGGATGCTGGCGGCCGAATAGGCACCGAACAGCTGCGTCAGCCCCCGGACCGGCAAGGCAAGCAGGAACACCGCGACCACCGCCAGCACCGGCACGATCAGAAGCCGCAGCAGGCGCAGGATCAGAAACGGCGAAATCATCTCGCGCATCTCATGAACCACGGCCAGGCCCAGCCCCAGGACAAGCCCCGTCACCACGGACCGCGCCCAGCCTTCTTCGAACGCGGTTTCGATCAGGTCGATCCCGACCAGTTCCAGCAAGGCATCGCCCAGAAATGCCGCCAACCAGAACAGCACCACGAACATCCAGGCGGCGACATATCGAACCGCCATCGTCCACGCCGCCAGAAACAGGTTTTCATAGCGCGTCACAGCAGCACGGTCCTGCAGCCAGACGATAAGAAAAGGCAATGAAAACAACATGAATATCAGCAGAACGCTCAGCAGCGCCGGATCTTCCACAAGATCCATTGCCGTCACATGGCGCAGCCCGGCCAGGCTGACCAGGACCGCCACGATCGTGGCCGGGATCGTCGCCGCGCACAGGGCCCGCACCACCGAGACCGGACCGACCATCGCCAGTGCAACCGTCGCATATGTGCCAGCCCAGGAAATCGACGCCAGAAACAGCGCTGGTGCAATCGCCGGATTGTTCCATTGACGCCCCAACATCCAGAGCGCCATGCCCATCGCGCCACCCAGGGCCGCCATCACCAGACGATGCCGCAGCATCTGCGATTCACCCGTCATCCTGGCACCTGATCACATTGTCCCTTGCCGCATGGGCGCAGCCTACAGGCAGCTGTGCGGGGAAACCAGAACAACCGGACCTGCCGTCGACACACATGAAAACCTAGAAATCGGTCGGCGCACCGCCTTCCTCTTTGCGTTTGGCGACAAAGGCCGCCAGTTCTTCGCGGATCGCAATGTCCATCGGGGGGGCCTCGAAATTGGTCATGATCGTCTTGAACAGGTGATGGGCGCGCTCGGGCGTCCAGATCCCGCCTGCGGCATCCCATCCTTCATAGTTTTTCCAATCGCTCAGAAAGGGTTGATAGAATGCGGTTTCATACCGGTCCTGGGTATGCTGAATGCCAAAGAAATGACCCGAATTTCCCACCGAACGGATCGCATCCAGGGCAATCTCGTCCGGCCCCGTCGCGGTCAGCGCAGGGTCCATATAGCGTTGGATCTGCTGAAGAATCTCACAGTCCATGATGAATTTCTCCGGGCTGGCGATCAGCCCACCTTCCAGCCATCCCGCGGCGTGGTACACCATGTTTGTGCCAGATTGCACCGCTGCCCACAGGCTGTTCGACGTCTCCCACATCGCCTGACCGTCCGGCACATTGGCCGCGCAAACCCCGGATGAGCGCATCGGCAGGCCGTAGAACCGCGCCAACTGTCCGGTCATCTGGGTCGCGCGCATGTATTCC
This sequence comes from Rhodobacteraceae bacterium F11138, assembly GCA_016521575.1. Taxonomy (GTDB): domain Bacteria; phylum Pseudomonadota; class Alphaproteobacteria; order Rhodobacterales; family Rhodobacteraceae; genus Sedimentitalea. The sequence continues at coordinate 380,271 of JAEKDP010000002.1, forward strand.
GGCGTGCCAAAAGCCGGAGCCCCCGATTTCATGTCCACATTGCTGGTGAATGTCCCGATCGCACAGGCACAGCCCGGATTGATGTATTGCGCCAGGGCAACCGCGATCAACGCCTCGGCCAGGGATTGCGTCACCGCACCTGCCATGGTCACCGGTGCCATCGCCCCGGCCAGCGTGAAAGGCGTTACGACCAACCCCTGTCCGCGCCGCGCCAGCCGCATCCAACCGTCCAGCATCGGATGATCATGTTTAAGCGGAGATGTCGAGTTGATATTCGTGTACATCCGGGGGGTTGCGTCAAATTCTTCATGTGTCAGCCCCCCCGCGATCCGCACCATTTCCATGACGTCCTCGACACGTTCCTTGCCCAGGGAATAGGCATGCATCACCTTGTCGGTCAGGGTCAGCTTGTCAAACAGCACGTCCAGATGCCGGGTGCTGGCATGAATGTCCACCGGCTCGACCGGGTAACCCCCGGCAAAATGGATACAGTTGAAATGCTGCGTAAGTTTCAGCAGGCTGCGGCACATATCGCGCGTGCCCGGAACCTTTCGTCCGATTTCCATGTCCCAGTAGTTTGGCGGCGAGCTGACATTGCCGAACAACAGATGGTTTCCGCCCACCGTGATTTGCCGTTCCGGGTTGCGCGGTGTCAAAGTGAAACGGTCCGGTGCCTTGGCGATCATTTCCATGATGAAATCGCGCCCGCACCGCACCGTTTCGCCGTCGATCAGGCACCCGGCTTCGCGAAAGATTTCCAGGGCTTCGGGGTTCAGGATGGCGATGCCAATATCCTCGAGAATTTCCATCGCCCCCTGATGGATCGCCGCCACCCCCTCTTCGGTCAGCGGTTCGACAGGCCGGTCGATGTTGACCGGCGGGTTCCAGGGCATCTGTTCCAGCCCCATCCCACCGCGCCGCGCGGTATTTCCTGCCCGTCCGCCTCCGCGCCGTCTGCGACCTGCACCTTCGGCCATGTCAACCTCCTTTGCTATGCTGCAAGCAAGCGCCCGTATCCGGGAAAGGTCCGGCCAATTTGCGACTCGGTGTGTCGTTTTTGTGTGCCGCCTTTGGAACCGGCACGGCGATGGCGTAGGATCAGGCCCCCAGCCAGGCGGGCAGATGGCCGATGTCGGGCAGGATCACATCCGCAAACGGCGCCAGATCGTCGGCCTGCGCGATCCCGGTCAGAACTCCGACCGTGGTCATCCCCGCGCTGCGCCCCGCGATCAGATCGTGGCTGCTGTCACCGACCATCGCCACCAGCTGCGGCGGGATCCCGACGGCATCGGCGAAGGCCAGCAATTGCCCGGGGTCCGGTTTGGCGCCATGGCCACTGTCAAAGCCTGCGATGAAATCGAACCGCTCGGTTATGCCCGCGGCCCCCAGATGCGCACGCGCGGGATATTCGGCATCGTTGGTCGCGACCCCCAGTTTCAGCCCCAGCCTCCGCAATCGATCCAGAAAAGGAGCCAGCGGAACCGCCTGAACCTGTGGCGTCTGCGCCGCCTCGTCGTTCATCATGTTCAGCAACTGCGGTGTCGACACATCCGCCACATGGGGTGCCAGAGCCTGCGCCACCTGCAGTGCCGTACCCGCGATGGCGATGCTGTCGGGGGCGAAGCGGCGCGTCTTCATGTCAAAACCGATATGCCGGCCCAGATCCGCCGCCCGATCTGGGCTCTGCGGACACAGACGCAGCAACAGGGCCTGTGCCCAGGCTTCCCATGTGGCCCCGAAATCGAAAAGCGTGCCGTCCTTGTCAAACACGATGGCGCGGATCTGCCGGGGCTGCACGGCGGGCTGCATGATGGGTGTGCTCATGTCCAGTGCACCTGCTCGCCGCCGGGCAACGCGGCGCGGGCCTGCATCGGGTGGTCATAGGGCACCTCACAGGCATCGCAGAACGCAATCAGCCAGGCCTCGTCCATCAGCAGAAAATCCAGAACCGATCCCAGGAACTCGGGATCGTCCGCGCGTTCGCGCAAATCCCGGGCATCGGCACCGCTGGAGCCCATGAAGACCGGCAACAGGTCTTCTTGACCGACCAGCCAGGTCAAGGCGTGTATTGCAAGCGTTTCGGCGGATTGTGCGGATGGGGGCATGGCATTGTTTTCCGATCAGGGCACGGCCCGCGGGGCCAGAGAGACGCCCCTGCGATAGCCGGAAACCGTGCCCGATGCCAGCAGCATCCCGACCACGCGCCGGCCGTTGCGCCCGTCGCCTGTACGGCCCCACCCTGGCGGGATCGGATTGTTCCCTGACAGGCAAAATGATACGCGATATCAGCGGAACACATGGGATTTCAGCCCAGATTCATCACCTCAAAACACATTTGTGTATAATCACGGTACTGCACCGGGATCTTTTCTTGATCTCATGTGTTTTCACAGGCAGTCGTATTTCTGCGCGCTACAATCGAGGATAGTGTACCCATGTTGACCAGACGGCATTTCATAGTTTCGACCTCAGCCTTGTTTTCAGCCCCGATCGCAGACATGGCATCGGCGGCGCCAACCTCGAACCGCTCGAACTGGGCGAAATGGGACGCGCAGATCACACCGGCCAATTATGATCCCGCCACATCCAACCCCTGGGGGCTTGCTCCGCGATTTTTGCCGCAACGGGTCGAAGCCAATCCGGGCTTGCGCCCGGGTGACATTCACGTCGATGCGGTGGCGCGGTATCTCTATCATATCGAAAACGGCGGCACGGCGATGCGGTATGGCGTGGCGATCGCGCGCGGCAACCTGTATGAGCCGGGGGTCTACACGATCCGGCGCAAGGCGAAATGGCCGACCTGGACGCCGACCCAGGCAATGATCAAGCGCGACCCCCATCTGTATGAACAACACGCGGACGGTATGAATGGCGGGCCCAGCAATCCGCTGGGATCGCGTGCATTCTATCTGTACGAGGGAAACCGCGACACCTATTTGCGCATCCACGGATCACCCAACCCCCGCTCTATCGGGGGGCGGGCCAGTTCGGGCTGCGTGCGCATGGTGATGGTGCACATCAATGGCTTGTATGAACAGGTATCAACCGGATCAACGGCACATCTGTATCCGCCGGAGAACACCGTGACGGCGCGCAGCTAGCGCCCGGCCGCGCAGCTAGCGCCCGGCCGCGCAGCTAGCGCCCGGCCGCGCAGCTAGCGCCCGGCGGTGCCGCCCCGCCCGGCGGCGGTTCGTTCCTGCCGGGCCGGTTCAGGTCGCTTCGGGCGCGCGCGCGCAGATTGGACGCCCGTCCTTGGAGCGCAGAGGCAGGAATGTGGTCTCGACCGGTCCCACATATTGATACACATAGCAGCCGTCAGCCGGGTCGATGCGCACCCTGCTGAGATCCTGATAGGGTGCGGCGATCTCGGCAACGCCTTCGGGCACATTGCCGATGAAGGTGTTGGACGGCCCCGCATTGCCGCCTTCGTAGTTTTCGCAAGCGGACAGCAGCAAAGTCGCGCCGCCCATGAGCCAGACCAGGTTTTTCACAAAGGTGTCTCCGCTTAAGTCCCCCCCCGATCCTGGGCGATTTAGCGCTGAAAGACCAGTGCACGGCGACGTTCTGTGGCGCGCGCGGCGTTTTCGCCACGCTTTGCAAACCCATGCGAATCGGGCAAGGGCATCGCCGAATGGACCCAGGTGCGCCGGCGCTTTCGAATGCTCGGGGGGGGGCCGCCACTTCGCTTCGCGGCGTCACCTCTGCGTGATCAGGCCGGCTATGGCTTGGCATCGGTCAAATCCGTGGCCACCTTGAGCTGACACAAGACGAGGAAGCCCAATGCCAACCGAACGCATCACCTTTGCCGGTCATGACGGCAGCGAACTGGCCGCGCGGCTGGACATGCCGGATGGTCCCCATCTGGCGACGGCCCTATTTGCGCATTGTTTTACCTGCTCCAAGGACATTCCCGCCGCCCGCCGCATCGCGGCCCGGCTGGCCAGCATGGGCATCGCGGTGCTGCGGTTCGACTTTACCGGCCTTGGCCATTCCAAGGGAGAGTTTTCCAACACCGGCTTTTCTTCGAACGTGCAGGACCTGCTGGCCGCCGCACATTACCTGCAGAGCAGGAACATGGCGCCCAGCCTGGCAATCGGCCATTCTCTGGGCGGGGCTGCGGTTCTGAAATCCGCACCGGAAATCCCCGGCCTGAAGGGCGTCGTGACCATTGGTGCGCCCTTCGATGCGGCCCATGTCAGCCACAATCTTGCCGATTCCATTTCCGAAATCCGTGACAAGGGCAGCGCACAGGTCACATTGGGCGGGCGTCCGTTCCGCATCACCCGCGCCTTTCTGGACGATATCGACGCCGCCAGCCTGAAACCGGCGATTTCCGCCCTGCATGCGGCTCTTCTGGTGCTGCATGCGCCGCTGGATGACATCGTTGGCATCGACAACGCAGCGCAGATATTTCAGGCCGCCAAACATCCCAAAAGCTTTGTAACCCTGGATGATGCCGATCATCTGGTCAGCCGCGACAGGGACGCGGAATATGTTGCCGGGGTGATCGCGGCCTGGGCGGCGCGCTATCTGGATCTGTCCCCGGCGGCCCCGCCGCCCGGCGCGCCCGAAGGCATCACCCGCGTGACCGAAGCGGATCCCGACGGGTTCTTGCAGGATGTCCAGTCCGGCGCGAAACATCATCTGCTGGCAGATGAACCAGAGGCCTATGGCGGAACGGATCGCGGCATGTCGCCCTATGGGCTGATGGCGGCCGGGCTGGGGGCCTGCACATCCATGACCATCCGCATGTATGCGCGCCGCAAGGGCTGGCCGCTGGAACATATCCGCGTCGATGTCAGCCACGACAAGGTGCACGCACAGGATGCCGAGGCAACCGACACCCCGCGCATAGACCGCTTCGAGCGCAAGATCAGCCTGCACGGGGATCTGAGCGACGACCAGATCGCCCGCCTGATGCAGATCGCCGACAAATGCCCGGTCCACCAGACGCTGGAGCGCAGTTCGCAAATCCAGACGTCACTGAGCGATTGACAGCTTGCCGCTCAGCGTCGGTGGATCGGCGGATGGGGATGCGGCATGGGGTGCGGATGGGGATGCGGGCCAGGATGCGGACCCGGTCCCGGGTGTGGGCCCGGATGTGGTCCCGGTCCCGGGTGCGGCCTTGGCGGTCGTGGTCCGGGGCCCGGTCTGGGCGGTCGCGGCCCGGGGCGATATGGGCGGTAGTAATAATCGTTCCACATCATCGAATCATAATAGACCGAAGCCCCGACGCTGACATTCGGATCCGAAAACGCATCGGGATCACATCCCGAAAGCGTCAGGGTCGCTCCGGCAAACCCGGTGATCAGCAGCAGCTTGCGCATTGTCATCCCTTTTGTCATCGGACGGCCCTCACCGAAGAAATCAGCTGGTTGGTCGCCTCCAGCACCGCCGCGTCGACGCCCGGCTCCAGGATGACCACGGCGATGGCGACCCGCCCGTTGGGCAGATCGATGGCGACTGCGGTAAAGTTCACGGATCTGCCATCACGACGCCCCTGCCCGGCAAAGGATTGTGCCTGCAACCCGTTCAGGCGCAGATCGCGGGCGGATTGGACCTTGGCCCCCTTGACCAGGAATTTGCCGATGTCACGCAGATACGCCTGCGCCTGGGTCAGGGTTTCGACATTGGGCGGCGATATGAAACCGACCCAGCTGTGCCCGCCTGCCGTAGGCTGGAACCCGATGATGCGATTGACCATACGCGGATCGTTCTCGCCCGGAGGGCTGATCTGGCGCGGACCACCAGAACGGACCGACCAGTAATCCGGCGCATTCAGCTGAAACAGCGCCCGGGATCCTTCTTTGTATGTCACCGGCATATCGGCGGCGGCAGCCCCTGCGGTCAGGCTTAGCCCGATGGCCGTCGCCAGACACCGCGCCCTGTGCACAATAGTCAAATCCATGTTTTTCACTCCTTCGTTCTGCCACAGTGTTGCAACCGATGCGGTCTTGTAAAGCACGCAAAGCGCGATGCTGACGGCGGACAAACAAAAAGACCCGGACGCAGCGCGCCCGGGTCCCCGAAGATCTCGAAACCTCGGTGATTAGCCGCGGGCGCGGCCCACCAGTTTCCACAGCGCGGGCAGCAACATCGCCGCCAGGCACAGTTTGATCAGGTCGCCCACCAGGAACGGTGTCAGGCCCCACTCAAGGATCGGCTGGTCCCAACCGTAAAGCGTACCCAGCCACAACAGGCCCGGCACATAGATGAGCGCGTTGCCCAAAACCATCGCCACCGCCATCTTGACGACCGAACGATCCCATCCGGCGCTGGACAACATGCCCAGAAGAACCGTGGCCAGCACCCAGCCGACCAGATATCCGCCGGTGCTGCCCATCATATAGTCCAACCCGTTCAATTCGGCGGTCGAGCCGGCAAAAACGTCAAAACCCAGCATACCGACAAGCATGTATCCCAGGATCGTGACCAGACCCAGCCGTGCCCCATACGCCGCGCCCAGGGTCAAAACCGCGAATGTCCCCATGCTGATCGGAACCGGGAACATCGGCACCTTGATCTGGGCCGCCACAGCCAGAACACCGATGCCCCCCAGAACCAGCGCCGCCTGTTTCAGGCGCAAACCCGTACCGGATTGCGGTCCGATAGCCTGGGTCAGTACCGGGTTGGAAAAGGTCGCAGTCATGGGCAATCTCCTGTTTCACTGCCGAATTTGGCGCATTCTGCCGCAGTTGCTGCGTTGCCGCAAGGTGCTTTGACCACCCGGACCCCGCACAAAAGCCCCTAGGCGCGCCGGTAGGTGCTGATCATACGATAGGATTTGCGCGGCCCGTCCACCTGCCAGATCACCCGGAACGCAGGCCAGGCGTCAAAATCGTACACGCCCTCATATCGATCGGGATCGCACCAATGGGTTGTTGCGCCGCCAACGGCCGGCACCTGGTGAAAGAAGCGGCCATCGGCGAACCAGACCGTCAGGTCCGGCTGCCAGACGTACCGCTGGCATGCGGTGACCGGTGCCCGGCCTTGTATGGTCAGATGTCCGGTTTCGTCATATCGCAGCCCCTGCACATCCGGTTGCCACAGCGCCTGCCCCCGGAACGCGGCCAAAGTGCCATCCGCATGAGATATCTCGCGCTCTAGCTGCCAGGATCCCCGGAAATCGGTCAACGTTCGCGGCTGAATGGACATGGTGCTCCTCTTGTTTCTCCGGCTAGCGCCCGTTCCGAATGCCGTCAACCGCGGTTCCATTGCGCCGCGACGGTCAGTGCAGACTTGCCGCGCTGCGGCGCGCGGTCTATGAGGCAGGCAACCCACGCAAAGCAAGGTGCCGCAACCAATGATCCCCCGCTATTCCCGTCCCGACATGGTCGCAATCTGGTCCCCGGAAACCAAGTTCCGCATCTGGTACGAGATCGAAGCCCATGCCTGCGATGCCATGGCCGATCTGGGCGTGATCCCGCGCGAAAACGCCAAAGCCGTCTGGAAAGCCAAGGATGTCGAATTCGATGTTGCGCGTATCGACGAGATCGAGGCCGTCACCAAACACGACGTCATCGCGTTCCTGACCCATCTGTCCGAACACATCGGCAGCGAAGAGGCCCGTTTCGTCCATCAGGGCATGACCAGTTCGGATGTGCTGGACACCACGTTCAACGTTCAGCTGGTGCGGGCCGCCGACATTCTGATCGCGGATCTAGAGGCTCTGTTGGCCGCGCTCAAGCGCCGGGCGCAGGAACACAAGCACACGGTGCGCATCGGCCGCAGCCACGGCATTCATGCGGAACCGACGACCATGGGGCTGACCTTTGCGCGGTTCTATGCCGAAATGGACCGCAACCTGACCCGTCTGCGCACGGCCCGCAGCGAAATCGCCACCGGCGCGATCTCGGGCGCGGTCGGCACCTTTGCCAACATTGATCCGCGGGTCGAGGAGCATGTCTGCGCGCAGCTCGGGCTCGAACCCGAAACCATCAGCACCCAGGTCATTCCCCGTGATCGGCACGCCGCCTTCTTTGCCACGCTTGGCGTGGTCGGCAGCAGCATCGAGAACATCGCCACCGAAATCCGCCACATGCAGCGCACCGAAGTTCTGGAGGCCGAAGAGTTTTTCTCCAAAGGCCAGAAAGGCAGCAGCGCGATGCCGCACAAGCGCAACCCGGTGCTGACCGAAAACCTGACCGGGCTGGCGCGGCTGGTGCGCATGGCGGTGGTTCCGGCGATGGAAAACGTGACGCTCTGGCACGAGCGCGACATCAGCCATTCCTCGGTCGAACGCAACATCGGGCCGGACACGACGATCACGCTTGATTTCGCCCTCGCACGCCTGACCCAGGTCGTGGACAAGTTGGTCATCTACCCCGACAACATGCTGGCCAACATGAACAAATTCCGCGGTCTGGTGATGAGCCAGCGGGTGCTGCTTGCACTGACCCAGGCCGGGGTCTCACGCGAGGATTCCTATAAGCTGGTGCAACGCAATGCCATGAGGGTCTGGGAAGACGGCAAGGACTTTAAGACCGAGCTTCTGGCCGATGCCGACGTGCTCAAGGCGCTGAGCCCCGAAGAGATCGAGGAAAAATTCGATCTCGACTATCACACCAAGCATGTGGACACGATTTTCAAACGCGTTTTCAAGGACTGACGCACCGGTCACACCGCTGCCAACGGCTCGCATCGGCGTCATCACGCCTTTGTGGGCCGTTTTTGGTTTTGTGAATCCGGATTTGCGGTTTACCCTGTCGTCATCGACGTCAAGACCAAATGCATCACGCAACCACTTGGAGGACGATCATGACCATCAGAACCACAATCCTGGCATTGGCGCTGGCCACGGCTCCGGCCCTGTCTTTTGCCATGTGCGCGGACCGCGAACATCAGGCACAATCCTGTGCGCCGGGAACCGTATGGGACACCAACAGTCAAAGCTGTGAACCTCAGGCCAACAGCTAGACGCGCCACCACAACAGAGAAACGCCCCAGCCCACAGTCGGGCCAGCGCGGGCAAACCGGATTGACCATCCGGACATATGGAACCCATCCTGGAATGGAGCCTTTGATGCGTCTGCCCCTGACTGCCCTGCTTTTGATCCCCAGCCTTGTGATCCCCGGTCTTGGCCTGGCCGCCAGTGACAACACTGCACCGCCCAAGCCCACTGAAACGACCACCACCTGCAAGGGTGTCAAGATCTGGGATCCTGAAACCCGGAAATGCGTCAAACCCAAGGACGCGGCGCTGGACGACGATCATCTGTATGATGCGGCACGCGAACTGGCCTATGCCGGGCGCTATGGCGACGCGCAGACGGTTCTGTCAGCCATACCCGATCAAAACGCCGACCGGGTTTTGACCTATTGGGGGTTCACGCACCGCAAGCTGGGGAATCTCGGGCTGGCCCAGGTGTTTTACGACCGCGCGATCGCGCGCAACCCCGACAACATCCTGGCCCGGTCCTACATGGCGCAGGGTCATGTGCAAGAAGGCCGCATGGAGGACGCCATCGCCCAATGGCGCGAAATAAGAGCACGCGGCGGAGAAGGCACATGGGCCGAAGTGTCCCTGCGCCGGGCGTTGCGTACGGGACTGACCTACAACTACTGACTTTCAGCCTTTGTTTACAGCTGTCAGCCTAGGATGTCCGTGATCCGGAAACGGGGATACAAGGCAAAGGCGGACAGATGCAGAAAGACACGGCAGTTTCTCAGCTACCGGTTGCGGCGACCGGTGCTGCGGGAAAACAGATGGCAACGACGGATCCCAAACCGCTGGGGAACAAGGCCAAGGCCGCCATCGTCGTGCGTCTGCTGTTGAACGAAGGCGCGGATCTTCCGCTCGAAGATCTGCCCGACGAACTGCAGGGGCAGCTTATTCAACAGATGGGAACCATGGGGCTGGTGGATCGGGACACCCTGTCCACGGTGATCGAGGAATTCGCCACCAAACTGGATGGAATCGGGCTGGCCTTTCCCAAGGGGCTGGCCGAAGCCCTGTCCGAAATGGATGGCAAGATCAGCCCGCAGACCGCCGCGCGGCTGCGCAAGGAAGCAGGTGTGCGCCAGGCCGGCGATCCCTGGGCCCGGCTGCGCGCCATGCCCGTGAACGATCTGGTCGCGATGGCCAAAGCCGAAAGCACCGAGGTCGCTGCCGTCTTGCTGTCCAAGCTGGACACAGCAAAAGCGGCCGAGATGCTGGGGAAGCTGCCCGGCCCGCTCGCCCGGCGCATCACCTATGCGGTGTCCCAGACCGGCAAGGTCACCCCTGATGCCGTGGATCGGATCGGATTGTCTCTGGCCAGCCAGCTGGATCACAAACCGATACTGGCCTTTGACGACGAGCCCGGCGCGCGCATCGGTGCGATCCTGAATCAATCCGCGGCGTCGATCCGCAACGACATGCTGACCGGGCTGGATGAAACCGACACGGATTTCGCCTCGACCGTCCGCAAATCGATCTTTACCTTTGCCCATATCCCTGACCGGGTGCTGGCGCGCGACGTGCCCAAAATCGTCAAGGCAGCCGATCCCGAAACACTTGTCACAGCCCTGGCCGCAGCCACGGATGAAGAGACCGCACCGGCGGCCGAATATCTGCTGACCAACATGTCCAACCGCATGGCCGACAACCTGCGCGAAGAAGTGCAGGAAAAAGGCAAGGTCAAGACCCGCGACGGCGAAACCGCGATGACGGAAATCATTGCCGCCATCCGCACGCTGGAACAGGACGGGGAACTGGCGCTGATCACGCCCGAAAGCGGTGACGAAGAAGAATGATCATCCTATTGAAGCGGGATGGATGGGCCGGATAATTTGGCCCATCACCGCAGAATACCGGCCGACGCCTGGCGTCAATGACATCCTGCCCGCCCTGCCCGCCACCTGACCGGTTTCCTGTTCAGCCAGCCCGGAGAACCCGTTCTGAACCGGCACTGACAGCAGTCAAAGCAATCGCAACTTGCTCATCACTTTCTCGGCAAACGGATGCAGCACCGGCGGCGTGTATTTGCGCAGAAGTCTCAGACGGTCCTGCCGGTTCGTGCGCTGGTCCGACGTGCCCGGCCGGGGCCGAAACAGAGTACTGTGCGCCACATGACTGTCTGTCCAGGTGGCGGTATAATAATATAGCGCAATCGAAATCCTGGGATCGCCATCCGGATGGTTCACCGGCTCGGGATTGCCATGCATGCTGGTCGATGACGTGGTGAAACAGCACATCCGATTCATGATCGGAGGATAACTCGCAATCCGCTCTTTCATATCATCCGTCCAGATCTCGAAGGATCCACCATATTCGGCTTTCCAGTCCGGGTTCAGATATATGAGAACATTAAGCCGCCTCTCCAGGTTCATCTGCTTGTGATGGTTGAAATCGGCGTGAATGCCCAGATAGCCACCATTGTTGGTTCTGTGAATCCCACCGCCTTTGAAATATGGATCTGCAATCAACCCCTTGATGCCGGTCATTTCTTCGAGAAAGCGAATAAACGACTGCGAATTCAGCGCATTGAAAACCAGCCTTGTATAATCGGGCAGAATGTCGGGGTTGTATGACGCCTTGAGATGTTCCTGTGCCGAGCTGTGTTCCGGCGGCTTCTCATCGGTGGCCAAAGCCTCTTCATACACCTTCTGCACTATGTTCAAAGGCAGGAAATTATCGATACCAATATAGTGGAATGGTTTCCCGGATTGATATTGTTCTGAATATTTTTTCCCTGCTTCGGCGGCGTCCTTGGGCGGCAGGTAAAGTGTCTTGGGGTCAATTGGATAGGCGTAATCGTCTTCAAGGCTCATCAGATCACCTATTACCAGAAGTTATGGCCGAATTAGACTGCAGTGCCGCCGGATTGTAAAGATTCGGACCTGCGGGGCGTCGGTTTTTGGGCAGATCTTGGTCCCGCCGGCACCGGCCCGGATCGATACGCTGTCAGCAGGACCCGTCGGCGCCAGCGTCGTTGCCCGACAGAAATCCGCCATTCTTCAGACGGCGACCGGACCCGGTGGCGTTTTGAAACAATAGCAAATCGCACGGATCATGTGATACCGTTGGCAAAACACACCAATCACGGCCGGTCGGTTGGCTATGCCTGGCCTGCTTTCGGCACTTGCTTTTCGCCATGTTTGTGGCTGTCATGCGGTCGTTCCCGCACCAAGCCGCCTGAGCGCAAGATCTGAGGCAAATCGTAACCAACGTCGGAAATTGACCGGATACCGCGCCAGACGCGCAATCGCACCGGGAAACATCGCAGGATGCAAAAGGTAATGGACATATTGGTGATAGGCGCCGGAATCGTCGGGGTTTCCACGGCCATATGGTTGCAACGGGCCGGGCACGACGTGACATTGATGGACCGAACTGGCCCGGCGGCTGGCGCGTCGCATGGCAATGCCGGGGTGCTCGCGTCGGGCGCGGTGCTGCCGTTGACCGTGCCGGGTCTCTTGACCAAGGCCCCGGGGATGCTGCTGGATCCCGACCAGCCCCTGTTTCTGAAATGGCGCTATCTGCCCCGGCTGGTGCCATTCCTGGCGCGCTATCTCAGACACGGCAACGAGGCGCAGGTACAGCGCGCGTCGCGCGCGCTGACCGAACTGCTGCACGACAGCCCCGAGCAGCATCTCGCCCTGGCCGCCGATACCCCCGCCGCAGAGTTCATCAAAACCGGCAGCTATCTGTTTGGCTATGCCGACAAGGCGGCTTTTGACGCCGACGCCTATGGCTGGAACATACGCCGTCAGCGCGGGTTCGAATTTCGCGAATTGACCGCCGGGCAACTGGAAGAACATGACCCGGCGCTTGGCCATCGCTTCGGATACGGGGTGGATTGCCCGGGGCACGGCCAGATTACGGATCCCGGTGCCTATGTCACGGCGCTGGCGGATCATTTCGTGGCGCAAGGCGGCAAGCTTTTGATCAGCAGCCTGCGCAATCTGGACGTGCAGAACGGCCGTGTCGTCGCCGCGCTTACCGATGCGGGGCGGATCACGGCGGATCAGTTCGTTCTGACGATCGGGGCCTGGAGCGGGCCATTGACCCACAAGCTGGGCATTTCCGTGCCTTTGGAAACCGAACGGGGCTATCACGTTGAATTCCTGGACCCTTCGATCACGCTGAAATCCCCGATCATGGTGGCGGCTGGAAAATTCGTCGCCAGCTCGATGAAAGGACGTCTGCGCTGCGCGGGCATCGTTGAATTCGGCGGGTTGCTCGATCCGCCATCCCGCCCTCCTGTTGATCTGTTGAAACGACAGGTTGCGCGCCTGTTTCCGGACCTGACCTACTCGGGCACGGTGGAATGGATGGGGCACCGTCCGGCGACATCGGATTCGATGCCGGTCATCGGGCGCACGCCCAAGGCGGAAAATGTCTTTGTGGGCTATGGTCATCAGCATGTCGGGCTGACCGGCGGTCCAAAGACAGGCCGCTGGCTGGCCCAGATGATTACCGGACAACGGGTCAACACCGATTTGTCGGCCTATTCACCGGATCGACCGGGATAGAAACGCAACAACCGGGAACGGGGCAGAACAGACGGAGCCGACGCGTGGCCGTGCCGGTGTCCAAGTCCGTCGTGTATCCATACGGAATGGGCGTCGGTGGTGGGTGATGAGAGACTCGAACTCCCGACATCTTCGGTGTAAACGAAGCGCTCTACCAACTGAGCTAATCACCCGTGGCCGTCCGTTTACGAGAAGCCAATGGCGGGCGCAAGCCCCTATGACAGCTTTCGGCTGACGCCGTCACGAATGTGGTAAACCACCCCCTGCCCCCCGCACAGGGTGTCGAAAGCTTCGCTTGGCAGCCCCTGCGCCACGCAACGGATCACCCGCGACGTAATACCATGGGTGACAATCACGCTGGGGCCGGGCAAATCCGCCAGGAAACCCTTCGCTCGGTGTTCAACGGCCAACAGACCTTCGCCACCCGGCACATGATTGTACCAGCCCAGATCATCGGTTTCGAAGAGGTGCGGCGCCTCGGCGGCGATTTCATCCCGCAATCGACCGGCCCAATCGCCGAGCCCGATTTCGCGCAACCGCACGTCATGTTTGATCGACACAGGCATGCCCTGCGCCGCAAACCCTGCGGTACAATCGGCGCGGCCCTGCGGGCTGCAAAACCAATGCCAGCCATCGACGCCGAAATCCCGCAGAATGGCATTCTGTCGCCGCGCCTGTTCCTGCCCCAGCGCGGTCAGAGGTGAATCCAGCGCGCCCTGCAGGCGGCCCTGGCGATTCCACTCGGTCTGTCCGTGGCGCAGGATCAGGAATTCGGGATAGCCCATCATCTTTCCGCTTAGAAAAAGGGCGGACCTTGCGGCCCGCCCCGATTTCGATCGACGCCTAGTGCGCGGTGGCCCCGGCCCCATCTTCGGCCTTGGACAGCGCGGCCTTGGCGGCGGCGGCCTCTTCGGCGGCTTCGTCCCATTCGATTGCGACAGGCGCACGGACCAGCGCGTGTTCCAGAACCTCCGAGACGTGCTTGACCGGGATGATCGTCATCCCCTCTTTCACGTTGTCCGGGATATCGGCCAGATCCTTTTCGTTTTCTTCCGGGATCAGGACGGTTTTGATGCCCCCCCGCAACGCGGCCAGCAGCTTTTCTTTCAGCCCCCCGATCGGCATCGCGTTGCCGCGCAGGGACACCTCGCCGGTCATGGCGATGTCTTTCTTGACCGGAATCTGGGTCAGCACCGATACGATGGACGTCACCATGGCCAGACCGGCGCTGGGGCCGTCCTTGGGTGTCGCGCCATCGGGGACATGGACATGGATGTCCAATGTGTCGAACCTGGGAGGTTTCACCCCGATCTGCGGGCTGATCGAGCGCACATAGGAACTGGCCGCATCGATGCTTTCCTTCATCACGTCGCCCAGCTTGCCGGTGGTCTTCATCCGCCCCTTGCCGGGCAGACGCAGCGCCTCGATCGGCAGCAACTCGCCGCCGACGCTGGTATAGGCCAGCCCGGTCACGACACCGATCTGATCTTCCTGCTCGGCCAGACCATAGCGGTACTTCTTGACCCCAAGGAACTCGTTCAGGTTTTCCGGCGTCACGATGACGTTCTCAGCCTCGCCCTTGATGATCCTGGTCAGGCTTTTGCGCGCCACCTTGGCGATCTCGCGCTCAAGGTTCCGCACGCCAGCCTCGCGGGTATAGGTGCGGATGATCTCGGTCAGCGCCGCGTCGGTCAGTTCGAATTCCTTGGCCTTCAGCCCGTGGTTCTTGACCTGCTTGGCAATCAGATGCTGCTTGGCGATCTCGCGCTTTTCGTCCTCGGTATAGCCGGCCAGGGGGATGATCTCCATCCGGTCCAGCAGCGGCCCCGGCATGTTGTAAGAGTTCGAGGTCGTCAGGAACATCACGTTGGACAGGTCGTATTCGACCTCAAGATAGTGATCCATGAAGGTGTTGTTCTGTTCAGGATCCAGCACCTCAAGCATCGCGGAGGCAGGGTCGCCCCGGAAATCCTGACCCATCTTGTCGATCTCGTCCAGCAGGATCAGCGGGTTGGTGGTCTTGGCCTTCTTCAACGCCTGGATGATCTTGCCTGGCATCGAGCCGATATAGGTCCGCCGGTGGCCGCGGATTTCGCTTTCGTCGCGCACGCCGCCCAGCGAAATGCGGATGAATTCGCGGCCCGTGGCCCGCGCAACCGATTTGCCCAAGCTGGTTTTACCCACGCCAGGAGGGCCGACCAGGCACATGATCGGGCCTTTCATCTTCTTGGACCGTTGCTGCACGGCCAGATATTCGACGATCCGCTCCTTGACCTTCTCAAGGCCATAGTGATCGTCGTCCAGCACCTGCTGCGCCTTGCCCAGATCCTTTTTGACGCGCGATTTCACGCCCCATGGGATCGACAGCATCCAGTCCAGGTAGTTGCGCACGACGGTGGCCTCGGCGCTCATCGGGCTCATGTTCTTCAGCTTCTTGAGCTCGGCATCGGCCTTTTCGCGGGCTTCCTTGCTCAGCTTGGTCTCGGCGATCTTGGCTTCCAGTTCGGCAATCTCGCCCTCGCCCTCTTCGCCATCGCCCAGCTCTTTCTGAATGGCCTTCATCTGCTCATTCAGATAATATTCCCGCTGGGTCTTCTCCATCTGGGATTTCACCCGGGTCTTGATCTTTTTCTCGACCTGCAGGACCGACAATTCGCCCTGCATCAGCCCATAGACTTTTTCCAGCCGCTCGCTGATGCTGAGCGTTTCCAGCAGATCCTGCTTCTGCGCCACTTCGATGCCCAGATGCCCGGCGACCAGATCGGCCAGCTTGGCAGGCTCGGTGCTTTCCCCGACAGCGGCCAGCGCCTCTTCGGGGATGTTCTTGCGCACCTTGGCGTAGCGTTCGAATTCATCGCCCACAGTACGCACCAGCGCCTCGGTCGTGGTGACATCACCCGGCATTTCGGTCAGATACTCGGCTTTGGCCTCGAAAAAGTCTTCGTTGTCCAGAAACTCGGTGATCCGCACACGCGCCTGCCCCTCGACCAGCACCTTGACCGTGCCATCGGGCAGTTTCAGCAGTTGCAGCACATTGGCCAGCACGCCAGCCTTATAGATCGCCTCCGCCGCGGGGTCGTCTTCGGCGGGATCAATCTGGCTCGACAGCAGGATCTGCTTGTCGTCGGCCATGACTTCTTCCAAAGCGCGCACAGATTTCTCGCGACCCACGAACAGCGGCACGATCATATGCGGGAATACCACGATATCGCGCAGCGGCAGCACCGGGTAAGACGAATTCAGGGGATCTTGCATGCTCTATCCTTATCATTGGCAAGATGGCTCTGGTCCCGCTTTGCGGCAACGCCCGGCCATCTCCGGTCTTGGAACAGTAAGGTGGGGCGCTAACATGGGGTTTTCAAGCGCGCCGTGCCGTGTAGCGCGCAGAATGACCGCAGGACCGGCGGATCGCAACCGGGCAATTGCCACGAGCGGTCAAAAATCTTGGGATAAATCGCACCCCGTGCATCAAACACAAAAAAGGACGGCTTGAGCCGCCCTTTTTCCAACTCTCTCGACTGATGAATCAGCCGCGACGTTTGCGCCGAGCCAGCCCCAGAACGCCCAGGCCACCCAGCAACAGCGGCAAACCCGCCGGCAGAGGCACGGCAGAAACCGCGTCGGTGGTGATGTCCAGCGACCAGCCACCCGCGATGCGTCCGCGGTCCCCGCCTGCGTCGTCAAATACGTACAGCGACCAGTTCCCGTTCGGGTCCAGACCGTTGAAGGCCGACAACAGATCGGACGCGCCGTCACAGATGCTTGCGTTCTCGCAGGTATTGACGGCAGTGCGATAGGTCCCGCTGGACCCCACGACCGGCAGACCGGCCCCGTCGCTGAATGTCACGTCGTCATTCGTCCAGTTCAAACCGCCGCCAAAATCCGCCAACAGCGCGACTCGCTGACCGGTCGGGCCGTGCAGGGCGATTTCAAGATCACCGGACCACGTGTGCGACAAGCCGTGAAAGGTGACATTCACGTCAGTGACCGCCCCGGACAGGCCCGACACATTGATGATCGACGGATACGGGTTGCTGGGCCCGGACGACCCGGTATCCGGAATGACGATCTGACCGCCGTTGTTGAAGGTCGCGGCCGATGCATCCGCTGCAAAAACCGTGGCAGCCGTCATCGCCGCTGCCGCAAATACCATCTTACTCATCAATCTATCCCTTGTTTTCTCTTGACATGCCTGATTCATCTGCATGTCATCATATACAGTTTGAACCAAAACTCCATCTATTTTAACCCGATACGGCGCTCTTACCCAGCGTCAATCACGAAACAATCCGTTTCCGTATTGAAAGCATCTTCCCCTGACGCGCTGCCATCGGCCAAATTTCGCCGAATCTGTGCGATCCGCACCCACCGAAGGGCGGTCGGCAACGCCTGCGCGGTGACAATCTGTGGTAGTGCTCTAACCCCGATGTCACAATTTCTGGATGCAAACATGCCGTTATTGTGAAAAAACAATCCCTTACAGCCGATCGCTTACGCGGCAAATTTGAATAGTCATTTACTCCAAACGAAGTACTGATATAGAGTGATGCAAATTTTGCGGACATTTGGATCGGTTTGGAGTGACAATGAAACATCTGGTGATATCGACCCTGGCGGTTCTGGCGTTTGCCGGGGCAACACAGGCAGCGACAATCAATGGCGCAGCCAGCGGCCTGACGGGGGCTGACCGCACTTTGACCTTTAGCGAAGTCTCTCTTTCTACCAAGGATAGTGTCACGGATCAGTTCGCCACATATGGCGTCACCTTCTCCCCCAATCTGGTCTATTACGGCAACGTGCAGGACTATCCCAATTTCACGGATCCCGCGCTGGGGAATTTCGCGCTCGACGGAAGCAATCCCCCCGTGCCGTCCGCGCCGATCGATCCCTTTGTTATCAACTTCACATCGGACGTGACGGCGGCAAGTTTCGCAATGGCAAGCAACCCCACGACAACCACATTCACCGCGTTTCTGGACGGTGAAGTGGTCGAAAGTTTCAGCGCCGGCACCGACAGTGGGTCCGCCAATAACTTCTTTGGCTTCACGGGCACGCTGTTCGATCAGATTCGCGTCGACACCGGCAACCGCTATGCATTCATCGACAATCTGGCCTTTGCCGCGGCGCCGGTTTCAGCCGTACCGCTGCCCGCCGGCCTGCCGCTGCTGCTGGGCGCGCTGGGTGGGTTCGCGATGTTGCGCCGGCGTCAAAACGTCTGAGTCCATGTGCAATAGACAGCGTTGGCCCCCGGTTTCCGGGGGCCTTTTTCGTGCGCGCGCCTACAGCGGGTCGATATCGCCTTGCGCACGCGCCGCATGGAAATCGGTCTGCCAGTCCGCGAACCTGCCCTGCGCGATCGCCTTTCGCATGCCCTCCATCAGATCCTGATAGAATTGCAGGTTATGCCACGTCAGAAGCATTGAGCTGATGATTTCCTGACTGCGGAACACATGGTGCAGATAGGCCCGACTGTACCCTCGGCAGGCTGGACAGCAACAGTTTTCATCCAGCGGGCGCGGGTCGTCCTGATGGCGGGCGTTCTTGATGTTCAGGACACCGTGACGGGTGAACACCTGGCCCGTGCGTCCCGACCGCGACGGCAGAACGCAATCCATCATGTCGATGCCGCGTGCCACGGCACCAACGATATCGTCAGGCTTGCCCACGCCCATCAAGTAGCGCGGCCGATCCACCGGCAGCGTGTCCGGCGCATGATCCAGGCAGGCAAACATGGCCTCCTGCCCTTCGCCGACGGCCAGACCGCCAACCGCATAGCCGTCAAATCCGATCTCTTTCAGCGCCGCCGCCGATTCCGCCCGCAGGTCCGGTTCAAGCCCGCCCTGCTGAATTCCGAACAACGCATGACCGGGACGATCGCCAAACGCGTCACGCGACCGCGCCGCCCATCGCATCGACAGACGCATGCTGTCTTCCAGCCGTGCGCGATCCGCGGGCAAGGCGGGGCATTCGTCGAAACACATCACGATGTCGCTGCCCAGCATACGCTGGATTTCCATGCTGCGCTCGGGGGTCAGTTCATGACGCGACCCGTCGATATGACTTTTGAAGGTCACACCGGTTTCGGTCAGCTTGCGCAATCCTGCCAAGCTCATAACCTGAAAACCGCCCGAGTCCGTCAGTATCGGGCGGTCCCAGTTCATGAACCCGTGCAGCCCGCCCAGACGTTCGATCCGCTCCGCCGTGGGCCGCAGCATCAGGTGATAGGTATTGCCCAGCAATATGTCCGCGCCGGTGGCACGTACATTTTCAGGCAGCATCGCCTTGACCGTGGCGGCGGTGCCCACCGGCATGAAGGCCGGCGTGCGGATCGCGCCGCGCGGGGTGGATATGACGCCCGTGCGGGCCTTGCCATCGGTTGCGTTCAACGCAAATGAAAATTTCTCGCTCATGTGGTTCCGATAGCCCGCTCTGCGGCAAAAGGCAAAGACCTGTGTCCCGGCGGCGGCGGGCGGCCCGGCGCATGGGTCTGACCATCGCCGACCATTTGTGCCGCGTCATCGCGATTAACCCGATAGTCACGCCTGTCGGGATCAGATAGGATCGCGGCACAACTCAAGGATGCTCCATGACCGAAGACCAGATATTCACCCTGCTCGGGGAGACCGGGATCTATTTGCTGGGCGCGCTGCTGTTGATCCTGATCATCGTCAAGGGCGTGCGCATCGTGCCCCAATCGGAAAAGCATGTGGTCGAACGATTCGGCCGGCTGCATTCGGTGCTGGGGCCGGGGATCAACTTTGTCGTGCCGCTGCTGGACGTCGTCAAGCACCGCATTTCGATCCTGGAGCGCCAGTTGCCCAATGCCACGCAGGACGCGATCACCAAGGACAACGTGCTGGTACAGATCGACACCAGCGTGTTCTATCGCATTCTGCAACCGGAAAAGACTGTTTATCGCATCCGCGATGTCGACGCCGCCATTGCCACCACCGTTGCCGGGATCGTGCGCGCCGAGATCGGCAAGATGGATCTTGATGACGTGCAATCCAACCGTGCCCAGCTGATCGGCCGCATCCAGGAAAGCGTCGAAAGCGCGGTGGATGACTGGGGAATCGAGGTCACACGGGCCGAGATCCTGGATGTGAACCTGGATCAGGCCACCCGCGACGCCATGCTGCAACAGCTGAACGCCGAACGCGCCCGCCGCGCCCAGGTGACCGAAGCCGAAGGCAGCAAGCGCGCCGTCGAACTGAACGCCGATGCCGAACTGTACGCCGCCGAACAGATCGCCAAGGCCCGCCGTATCCAGGCCGACGCCGAGGCCTATGCCACAGGTGTGGTGGCCGCCGCGATCAGCGCCCACGGGCTGGAAGCCGCGCAGTATCAGGTCGCCCTGAAACAGGTCGAGGCACTGGACAAGCTGGGGTCCGGCAATGGCAACCAGACCATTCTGGTGCCTGCCAACGCGCTGGACGCCTTTGGCGACGCGTTCAAGATGCTCAAGGGACGTGGCTGACCGATGGCGCTGTTTTCCTTCTGGTGGGCCTGGCTCTGTGCCGCGCTGGTGCTGGGCATCGCCGAAGTCCTGGCGCCGGGATTCATCTTTCTGGGGTTTGCGCTGGGGGCGGTGGCTGTGGCCCTGCTGCTGGGGATCGGACTCACATTCACTCTGCCCTTGTTGCTGCTGGTCTTTGCCGCCCTGTCGCTGATCGCCTGGCTGGCGCTGCGCCGTTTCTTTGCCCTGCCCCGCGGCCAGGTCAAACGTTTCAGGAACGACATCAACGAATGACCCCCCTGCCGGGCGCGCCCCGGTTCAGGCGCGCAGCGGCAGGCGGTAAACCGGATCGGTCAGCCAGAAGCAATCCGCGCCCATCCCACGCTGCCTCTGGACGTCGGCACCCGGCTTTCCTATATAATTGGTCAGGAACAAACCCCGAGGCCCCGATGACCCACGCCCCAGAACCGCTCGAAGGTACGCCGCTGATCGCGCCGTCCTCTACCGATCATCCGCTCTACGATCAGGTTGTCGAGGCTTGCCGCACAGTTTACGATCCGGAAATCCCGGTCAACATCTATGAACTGGGTCTGATATACACCATTGAAATATCAGAAGATAATTCGGTAAGCGTCATCATGTCCCTGACCGCGCCCGGATGTCCTGTCGCCGGTGAAATGCCCGGCTGGCTGGCCGATGCGATCGAACCCATTCCCGGTGTGAAACAGGTTGACGTCCAGCTCACCTGGGAGCCGCCCTGGGGCATGGACATGATGAGCGACGAGGCCCGGCTGGAACTGGGTTTCATGTGATACGACGACCCGTAATACGCTGACAAGGAAGAGAAATCATGTTCGGCATCCCTGGCAAGCAAGCTGTCACCCTGACGCCTTCGGCTGCGGCGCAGATCACCCGCCTGATGGCCCGTGACGACCGGTCCGGCCTGCGCATCGGCGTCAAGAAAGGTGGCTGCGCGGGGATGGAATACACGATGGAATATGTGCAGCAACCGGACCCGAATGACGAAATCGTCGAACAGGACGGCGCGCGCGTGATGATCGCACCAATGGCGCAGATGTTCCTGTTCGGCACTGAAATCGACTATGAAACCGGGCTGCTGGAATCCGGCTTCAAGTTCAACAATCCAAACGTTTCCGAAGCCTGCGGATGCGGGGAATCGATCAAGTTCAACGGTATGGACTGACCCCCGCCGGCGGCATTTCAATGCCGCCAGCCGCCATCAGGCCGAAGCGCCATATACAGCAGGTCGATTGTCTGGCCGGGTAAGCGATGATACCACGGCGCAAACAGGAACGACGGGAAGATGGCATGCGAACGAAACTGGCGGCAGGCAACTGGAAGATGAACGGCACCGGGCGCGATCTGGGCGTTCTGACTGAACTGGCCCGTCGCCACACGCAACCGGGATGCGAGATCCTGATTTGCCCCCCGGTCAGCCTGTTGCACCGTGCCGCCCAGACCGTGCAGGGAACGTCCATTTCGGTTGGCGGTCAGGATTGCCATGCCGCGCGCAGCGGTGCCCATACCGGCGACATCAGCGCGGAGATGCTGGCCGATGCGGGGGCACGCTCGGTCATATTGGGGCATTCCGAACGGCGCGAGGATCATGCCGAAACCAATGCCCACGTCCGGGACAAGGTGCGGGCGGCTCTGGCTGCGGGGTTGGTGTCGATCGTCTGTGTCGGCGAAACCAAGGACCAGCGCCTGGCCAACGAAACGCTTTCAGTGGTCGCCGACCAACTGGCCGGTTCCATTCCGGATCAAGTCACAGGCGACACGCTGGTGGTGGCCTATGAACCGATCTGGGCGATCGGAACCGGTCTGGTGCCGACAGTAGAGCAGATCGCAGAGGTGCATGGTTTCATCCGCGCGCAGTTGCACGATCGCTTCGGTGCGCAAACCGGCAGCCAGATCCGTCTGTTGTATGGCGGATCGGTCAAGCCGGACAATGCCGCCGCGATCTTTGCCGTGCCGGATGTCGACGGTGCCCTGGTCGGCGGAGCCAGCCTGTCTGCCGACGATTTTTCACCGATCGTTTCCGCGCTGGAAGGCAGCGCCTGACAACCGGCCATCCCGTGCCGGATGCGGGCCAGAAACCGGCCCGCACCCGCGCGACACGGCCCGTGTCTATTTCAACGCATCGGCGAATTGCTCGCGCAGCGCACGTTTCAGCACCTTGCCCGTAGCGTTCAGTGGCAAGGCGTCGATGAACACCACCTTGTCCGGAACCTGCCAGCTGGCAATCTTGCCCTCATAGAAGGCAAGCAGTTCTTCTTCGCTGGGGGATTCGCCTTCGGCCGCCACGGCGACCAGCAACGGGCGTTCGTCCCATTTGGCATGATGCACACCGATCACCGCCGCGTTGGCCAGCTTGGGATGTCCGATGGCGATGTTTTCCAACTCGACCGAACTGATCCATTCACCGCCGGATTTGATGATGTCCTTTGAGCGATCGCGGATCGTCATGTATCCGTCCGCATCTATGGTCGCCACATCGCCGGTCGCGAACCAGCCATCCTGCAACACGTTCTGATCTTCCATCCTGAAATAGCTGTCCAGCACCCAGTGCCCCCGCACCAGCAGGTCGCCCTGTGTCTTGCCATCGTTGGGCAGCGTGTTGCCGTCCTCGTCGACGATCTTCAGTTCGACCCCGAACGTCGGACGGCCCTGGCTTTCGCGCAGGCGGTGCTGTTCTTCAATCGGCAGGTCCTTATGTTTGGCCAGCGGGATATTGACCGATCCCAGCGGGCTCATTTCGGTCATGCCCCAGGCGTGGATCGTATCGACGCCAAAATCCTCGCGGAACTGTTTCAGCATCGCCGGAGGGCAGGCCGATCCGCCAACGACCGTCCGGGTCAGGCTGTTCAGCTTGCTGCCCGTTCCCTTGGCATGGGCCAACAGCCCCAGCCAGATGGTCGGCACCCCCAGCGCCAGCGTGACACCGTTGTCGTCAATCAGCTTGACCAGGCTTGCACCGTCCAGTCCCGGCCCCGGCATCACCAGCCGGCTGCCGGCCATTGCCGCACAATAGGGAACACCCCAGGCATTGACGTGGAACATCGGCACCACCGGCATAACCACGTCCGCTGCCGTCAGTGCCAGCGCGTCGGCCTGATTGGCCGCAAAGGTATGCAACAGCGTGGAGCGGTGTGAATACAGCACGCCCTTGGGGTTGCCGGTGGTGCCAGACGTATAGCACAGGCTGGACGCCGTGTTTTCATCGAACTGCGGCCATTCAAAGTCCGGATCGCCGGTTTCCAGCAATTCATCGTAGAACAGCAGCCCCGGGACCTGTTCGGCCGCCGCGTCATCACGCGGCCCCATCAGTACGATATGTTTGAGGTTTGGCAGATGCTCGCGCAGCTTGGCCGCGATGGGCAGGAAGGTCATGTCCAGGAACAGCACCTGATCGTCGGCATGGTTGATGATGAAAACCAACTGCTCGGGGAACAGGCGCGGGTTGATGGTGTGACAGACGAACCCCGCGCCGGACACGCCGAAATAGATCTCAAGGTGACGCCGGTTGTTCCACGCAATGGTGGCACATCGGGCCTGAGGCTCCAGACCCAGCTTGCTCAGGGCCGACCCCAGACGACGCGCATTGATCGCCACCTCGCCCCAGGAACTGCGACTTGTCTCGCCATCGGTTTCGACGGACACGATTTCGGTTTCGCCGTGATATTTGGCCGCGTGGTCGATCAACGACGAAATCAACAAGGGGGCAGTCATCATCTGGCCCAGCATGGCAGGCTCCTTCACCGGGTTTCAGGACCGGCACCCGGGCCGGTCTGGTTGAATGTTCTGAAGATTGGCCCGCGACGCGCCTGTGTGCGCTCGCACCGAACCTGTCTCCTCCTGTCGGCAACCTGCCAATGAAACCCGGGCTTGGCAATATCAGGGTTGCGCCCAGCCCCCGGCAAAGATAGCGATTTCTATATGACCTTGCGTTATCACACCCCGCTGACCGAAGCTGAGCAGACCGCTTTCGGTCTGACTGAACCGCAGCCGCTGGCGATCGCGGATCGGGTCCGGTACGCCGAGCTGGATATCCTGAACCATGTGAACAACAAATCCTACATGACCTGGTTCGAAACCCTGCGCGTGGCGCACTTCGAGCGGGTCTGTGCGAGGTTCTATGACGGCATGGCGCGCCCGCGCACCGTGCTGCGCAACGCGGATCTGCGGTTCATCAAGGAAATGGTGATGGGCGAAGATTATGTCGCGACCGCCCGCATCATCCGTTTTCGCAACACATCCTACACCATTCAGCAACAGCTCTGGTCCGGGGATCTGCGTGCAACGCTGACCGGCGTCATGGTGATGATGCGGCCGGACGGGTCGGCGCGGTATCCCCTGCCCGAGGCGCTGAAGGCCCATCTGATCCGAAACGACGGCGCGCAGCCGGACGGCTGACCCCCGCGTGACCGCGCCCGGCAGGGCGACCCCTCAGTCAGCTGCCCCGTGGCGATGCGCGAACTCGACCAGCGCCATGGTCGATCCGTTCCGCCCTGCAGCCGATTGCGACCCGTCCACGACCGGTCCAAGCGAGGTGGCCATTTCCTTGCCCAGTTCGACCCCCCATTGATCAAACGAATTGATCCCCAGAATCACCCCCTCGACGAACACCCGATGCTCATACAGCGCGATGATCTGGCCCAGCATGAACGGTGTCAGCTGCGGATAGATCAGCGTGACGGACGGACGGTTGCCCGGAAACACCCGGTGGCGCGCCTGGCGTTCCAGTTCCTCGCCCTGCATCCCGCTGCCCGACAGCCCGGCCCGCGCCTGATCCAGACTGCGCCCGCGCATCAGGGCTTCGGACTGCGCCAGGCAATTGGCAATCAGCAGCCGGTGATGATGCGCCAGGTCCGGTTCATGGCCCTGTGCCGCGATCAGAAATTCGCACGGCACGATTTCGGTGCCCTGATGGATCAACTGATAGAACGCATGTTGGCCATTGGTGCCCGGCTCGCCCCAGACCACCGGCCCCGAGGCGATGTTCAGCGCGGCGCCATCCATGGCCACGCGTTTGCCGTTGGACTCCATTTCCAGCTGCTGCAGATAGGCGGGCAGCCGCGCCAGTCTCTGGTCATACGGCAGCACCGCGCGGGTCGCATGGCCACAGACCTGATGATGCCACAGCCCGACCAAGGCCAACAACACCGGCAGGTTTTCACCCCATTCCGCCGATTGAAAATGCAGATCCATCGCCTGCCCGCCACGCAGGAAGGCGTCAAAGGCCTGCGGCCCGATCGCCAGCATCAAGGCCAGACCAACCGGCCCCCAGACCGAATACCGCCCCCCGACCCAATCGGCGAATCCGAACACCTGCTCGGGCGGGATGCCAAAATCCGCCGTCTTGTCACTGGCGGTCGATACAGCCGCGAACTGGCGCAGCGGATCGCCGCCGCCCATGCTCATCCAGGCCCGTGCCGTGCGGGCGTTGGTCATGGTTTCGATGGTGGTGAACGTCTTGGAGGCCACGATCACAAGAGTGCGCCCCGGATCCAGCCGACGCAGGCAATCGGCGATATCCGCCGCATCCACATTGGACACGAAATGGCACCTGGGCCCGTCGTGATACGGGGCCAGCGCCCGCACCGCCATCGCCGGTCCCAGATCCGAACCACCGATGCCGATATTGACCACATCGCTGATGGTCCCACCCGATCCGCAGATCACGCCGCTGCGCACGTCGTCGCAAAACCGCCGCATGCGCTGCAAGGTCTGCAACACGTCCGGCATCACGTCCTGGCCATCGACCTCGACCGGTCCCCCATCCAGATTGCGCAGCGCGGTGTGCAGCACGGCCCGCCCTTCGGTCTGGTTGATCGGGGCGCCGCTGAACATGCTGTCCCGGCGGCTGGCCAGATCGGTGCGCTCACACAATCCGATCAGGGCCGCGCGCACCGCATCGTCGATCAATGTCTTTGAGTAATCCAACCGCAAATCCTGGGTCGAGGCGCTGAATGCCGTTGCCCGGTCTGCCTGAGCGGCAAAAAGATCTTCGATGCGCTGCCCGGTTCGGGCGATGCGCAATGCTTCCAGTTCGTCCCAGTCCGACATGCTACTCCGCCCAATGTACGGTCATTTCATCCATCACCGCCCGCACCGGGGCTTCGTGCGCCGGCAGATCCATCGCACGTTCCAGCGCGGCGCGCTTGTCTGCGCCGAAAATCACCAGATGCTTGGCAATCGCGTCATTCAGCACCCGCGCGCTGAGGCTGATCCGGGGTTCCGGCACCGTTTCGGGGTGCAACGCAACCAGCGCCGGCGCGTCCGGTTGCAATGCCGCCTCTATCCCGGCCACACCCGGAAACAGCGAAGCCGTGTGCATATCCGCCCCCATGCCCAGCAACAGAACCGAGAGCGGCAATTCCGGCTCCAGCGCCGGCTCCAATGCGGCGCAGCTGTCCTCGGGCCGATCACCGGGCGCATAAAGCGACACATAGGTTGCGCGCGCCGCACGACCGGTGAGCAACCGCTCGCGGATCAGACGGCTGTTGCTGCGCGGGTTGTCCGGCGGCACCCAGCGTTCGTCGGTGGGCATGACATGAACCGAAGACCACCCCAGATCCGCGTCGCACAAGACATCGAAAATGGGGCCGGGCGTCGTGCCCCCGGGCACCGCCAGCGACGCGCGATCGTGGCGCAACAGACAGTTCTTGAGCTCACCGGCCAGGACATTGGCCACATTGATCGCCGCCATCTCGCGATCCGCATATTCCATCATCTTCATGGGGTAATCCCCCGCCAAGCCCTGCCGTCACGTTTCATCAACAAATCCGCATCGTCCGGTCCGGCGCTGCCACTGTCATAGGGTTTGGGCACTTCCCCGCGCGCCTGCCAGCCGCCGATGATCGGATCGGTCCACGCCCATGCCGCCTCGACCTCATCGCCACGCATGAACAGGGTCTGGTTGCCCCGGATCACATCCATGATCAAGCGTTCATAGGCGTCGGGCGGCTCTTCTCCTTCGGGACCCAGCGCATCGGCAAAGGTCATGTCCAGCGGGACATCGACCAGCCTCATGCCACCCGGCCCCGGCTCCTTGATGGTCACCTTCAGGGTGATGCCTTCGTTGGGCTGCAACCGGATCGACAGCAGATTTGCATGGCGTCCCGCCTCGGGGCCAAAGATCGAATGCGGCGCGTCCTTGAACATCACGTTGATCACCGACGACCGCGCCTTGAGCCGCTTGCCGGTGCGCAGATAGAACGGCGTCCCCGCCCACCGCCAATTGCTGACGTGCGTTTTCAAGGCGATATAGCTTTCGGTGGTGCTGCGCGGGTTTCCGACGGCTTCACGATAGCCGGGATGCTCACCGTCCAGCGCGCCATATTGGCCGCGCACGATGTGGTGCGGCTCGACCGGATCCAGCGCCCGGATGACCTTGAGCTTTTCGTCGCGGACCGCGTCCGGGTCGAACTTGGCGGGCGGCTCCATGGCAATCAGGCACAACAGCTGCATCAGGTGATTCTGCACCATGTCGCGCATCGCCCCGGCCCGGTCGTAATATTCGCCACGCCCACCCACGCCCACGGTTTCGGCCACGGTAATTTGAATGTGATCGACATACTGGCTGTTCCACAACGGTTCGAACAGAACATTGCCGAACCGGATCGCCATCAGGTTCTGCACCGTTTCCTTGCCCAGATAATGGTCGATCCGATAAATCTGACCCTCGTGGAAATGCTCCGCCAGGGTCGCATTCAATGCACGGGCCGTTTCCAGATCATGTCCGAACGGTTTTTCAACCACGATGCGCGACTCGCTGGTCGCCATGCCATGCAGATGAATGCGTTCGGCCAGATCCCCGAACAGGCCGGGCCCGACCGAAAAATAGAACGCCCGCACCCGATCCGGGCCAAGCCGTTGGGCCAGTTCGTCCCAACCATCCGTGCCCCGCGCATCGACCACCACATATTCCAGACAGGCCAGAAACCCGTCCAGCGCACCATTCTCGCAGAAACGGGACGGGGAAAATTCGCGGATCGCTTCGGCCACAAAGGCGCGGTATGCGTCCGAATCCATGGGCGAGCGCGCGGCCCCGATCACCTGCGCCGTGTCGGGCATCTGGCCCGCGCAATAGCGTTTGAACAATCCGGGCAGGATCTTGCGGCGAGCCAGATCCCCGGTGCCACCAAAGATGACCAGATCAAAGGGCTCGACGGGTATGACGCGCGACACCATGGCTCTCGCTGCCTCCTCTTTCGCTGTGTACACAGGCAATGTTAGCGCTCACATACACGTTGCCCGGCAGACTCGCAACGTTTCAGACACAAGTCAGCAAGGCCTGCGAAAACCGCATGATATAGATTGTTCCGCATCCCGCCAGTGTCCAAAGATTCCAGTATCGTTTTCCTTGCGCTGTCGACACGGCACCCGGAAGGGCAAAACCGACACCGCGAAACCCCTCGGCAACGCGGCCAATTCAGCTTGTGTGATGCAAATCGCACTATGTTCGGCCCTGACTCGCTATGGTTGGCATCGAATCGATTATGCGAGGACAACATGCGTGCGGCAATCTTTGTGTTTCTGAGCCTGCTCTGTTTTCCGATTTCCGCCCATGCGGAAAAACGGATCGGGCTGGTCATCGGGAACGATCTCTATTCGGATGTGCCCCGGCTGAACAAGGCAGCGGCGGATGCCACGGCGATCTCGGAAACCCTGAACGGCCAGGGGTTTGACATCGTCACTGTCCTGAACGCCAACCGGCGCGAAATGAACCGCAAGATTTCCACCTTCACCGAACAGCTTGAACCGGGCGACACGGCCTTTGTGTTCTTTGCCGGTCACGGTGTCGAAATCGATGGTGAAAACTATCTGCTGCCAACCGACATTCTGGCCCCCGCATCCGGCGAGCGTGATTTCATCAAGGCCGAATCGATTGCCCTGTCCGGGCTGCTGGACCGCGTGCGCGCCACCGGGGCCCGCATGACGATCGCGATCGTTGATGCCTGCCGCAACAACCCGTTTCAGACCACGACCGGGCGCAGCATCGGCGGAACCCGTGGCCTGGGCCGGATCACGGCACCGCAGGGCACATTCGTGATCTTTTCGGCGGGTGCCGGCCAATTGGCGCTGGACGAACTGGACCAGGACGATCCAGCGGAAAATTCCGTGTTCACCCGTACCCTGGTGCCGCGCCTGTCCCAACCGGGGCTGGAACTGCGCAGCATGGTGGCGGATCTGCGGGTCGAGGTCCGCAACCTCGCCCGCACGGTCAATCACAACCAATTTCCCGCCTATTACGATGAACTGCTCGGGGATTTCTATTTTGCCGACCCCCAGGCCGCCAAAACCGAAACCCTTGCCCTGGCCACGATCCCGACGGAAACGGACGCGCCGACCCGCACCATGACCGACGATCCGATGCGCGCCGATTTCGAACTGGCGCGGTCGATCGGGACCACGGACGCCCTGCAGACATTTGTGAATCGCTATACCAGCCGCAGTGACGAGTTTTCCTACAGGATGGCGCTGCAACTGCTGGACCAGAAGCGCCGCGCCCCTGCCCCAGGCGAACCGGCTGCAACGTCCGGGGCCAAGGAAACACCGGACCGGACAGCAGCGCACACCGAACGCCGCGCGATCATACGTGACACCCAGGCCGCCCTGAATGCAGCCGGATGTTCTGCGGGAGCAGCCGACGGCGTGGCCGGGCCGCGCACGCGCCGGGCCTTGCAGCGCTTCATCACCGATACCGGCGCCTCGGTGAGTCTCTCCGATCTGGGGACCCGCCGCGCCTTGAATGCCGTGCTGCAGCGCGGTTCGGAAACATGCACCAAAACCGTTGCCGCACCCGCCCCGGCCACGGGCAAGCCCGCCGGGCTGAAACTGACCGGGACCTGGCGGTATACGGCAACCTGCGCCCTGCTCATCAAGGTGACCGGCACCACCCGTTTCCGGAAGACCGGCGCGAACGCCTATCAGGGGAACCTGTCGGATTCGCTGGGTCAGAAAGCCCATAGCGAGGTCTACCTGAACGACCGCGAACTCACAGGCACCGATTATTATCCGGGCATAACCGTCAAATGGCGCGGACGCATGGCTGCGGACGGCAACAGCTTTACCGCAAGCGGCTCAACCGGCTGTTCGGTCTACGCCTCCCGCGCGGGCTGATCCCACTGCCGCCTCAGTGCAGGGTGAATTCCCCGACCTGGTTGTGCCATTCACCCGACGACAGCATCCGGCGATGTGTAAAGCGCACCGAATGCAGCGGCCCGTCGATCTCGCGCTGCCAGAACTCGACGAATTTGAACAACCCCGGATGATCCGGTGCCAGATCATAGTCCTGCCAGACAAAGCTGTTCAGCACATGGATATAGTCAGGCATGCAGTAATAGATTTCGGCCGTGGTCAAACCATAGCCCTTCAGCATCAATTCAGTCTCGGTCGGTTTCATCCTTGCTCTCGCTCTGTTGCATTCACCTTTTTGGCTCGATCCCCATATGATCCGCGAAAATTGTTAAATTTCAACAAAAACAATATGTTGTCACTCTTGCGACGCGGCTGCCAGTTTCGCATCGCTTGGGCCATTGCACCCTATATGCTGGGTCTGATAAGGTGTCTGCACACAAGATGGCCGATGCAGCAAGAATAGGCAGACCACGTGAACGATACGCCGGAACCCCCTGAAAACACGGATGAAACGCCACCGGAACGCCCTGTATACGACGGGCCTTCGGTCTCTATCGAATCCGAAATGCGCACGTCCTATCTGGATTACGCCATGTCGGTCATCGTCAGCCGGGCGATCCCGGACCTGCGCGACGGGCTGAAACCGGTGCATCGACGCATTCTCTATGCGATGCACGAAACCGGCAACACGCATGACAAGCCCTATCGCAAATCGGCCCGTCCGGTGGGGGACGTCATGGGTAAATATCACCCGCATGGTGACAGCGCCATCTATGACGCCCTGGTGCGGATGGCCCAGGACTTCTCGATGTCGCTGCCGCTTCTGGATGGTCAGGGCAACTTTGGCTCGATGGACGGCGACAACGCCGCGGCGATGCGATATACCGAAGTGCGGATGGACCGGCCGGCCAATTTCCTGCTGGCAGATATCGACAAGGAAACCGTCGATTTCCAGGACAATTACGACGGCAAGGACCGCGAACCCACCGTGCTGCCGGCGCGCTTTCCCAATATGCTGGTCAATGGCGCGGGCGGAATCGCCGTTGGCATGGCGACCAACATTCCGCCGCACAACCTGGGCGAAGTCGTGGACGCGACGCTGGCGTTGATCGAAGACCCGGACCTGACCAGCGAGCAGTTGATCGACTACGTCCCCGGCCCCGACTTTCCCACCGGCGGCATCATGCTGGGCCGGTCCGGTGCCCGCAAGGCCTATCTCGAAGGACGCGGCAGCGTCATCATCCGCGCCAGGACCCGCATCGAGGAAATCCGCAAGGATCGTTATGCCATCGTGCTGGACGAGATCCCGTATCAGGTCAACAAGGCCACCATGATCGAGAAAATCGCCGAGGCGGTGCGCGAAAAGCGCATCGAGGGCGTCGCCCATGTGCAGGACGAAAGCGACCGCAACGGTGTGCGTGTGGTGATCGAACTGAAACGCGACGCCACCGCCGAAGTCGTGTTGAACCAGTTGTGGCGGTTCTCTCCGATGCAGACCCATTTCGGCTGCAACATGCTGGCGCTGAACGGGGGCCGTCCCGAACAGCTGACCCTGCGCCGGTTCCTGACTTCGTTCATCGACTTTCGCGAGGACGTGGTGGCGCGGCGCACCGCCTATCTGCTGCGCAAGGCGCGCGAGCGCAGTCATATCCTGTGCGGTCTGGCCGTGGCCGTCACCAATATCGACGAAGTGGTTGCCACGATCCGCGCCTCCGCCGATGCGGCCGAAGCACGCGAAAAACTGATGACCCGGCGCTGGCCGGCCGAGTCGATCATGGAATATATCGCGCTGATCGATGATCCGACCCACCGGGCGAACGAAGACGGGACCTATAACCTGTCCGAAACCCAGGCCCGCGCCATTCTGGAATTGCGGCTGCAGCGCCTGACCCAGATCGGCGTCAAGGAAGTCACCGACGAGCTGGAAGAACTGGCCAGCAAGATCAAGGAATACCTTGAAATTCTCGGCAGCCGCGAACGGATCATGGGCATCATCGCGGACGAGTTGCGCGACGTGCGCGAACAGTTCGCGGTGCCCCGCCGCACCGAGATCGTCGACTGGTCCGGCGACATGGAAGACGAAGACCTGATCGAACGCGAAGACATGGTGGTGACCGTCACCTCGGGCGGGTACATCAAGCGCACGCCGCTTGCCGATTTCCGCAGCCAGCGCCGCGGCGGCAAGGGCCTGTCGGGCATGCAGACCAAGGAAGAAGACGTCGTTACCACGTTGTTTGTGGCCAACACGCACACCCAGCTTCTGTTCTTCACCACCGACGGCATGGTCTACAAGCTCAAGACCTGGCGTCTGCCGCAGGGCGGGCGCACCTCCAAGGGCAAGGCGATCGTCAATATCCTGCCGATTCCAACCGGCGTGTCGGTTGCCGCAATCATGCCGGTAGATCGCGACGAAGCCGAATGGGACGATCTTCAGGTCGTCTTTGCGACCTCGGCGGGGACAGTGCGGCGCAACAAGCTGAGCGATTTCACCAACGTCAAACGTAACGGCAAGATCGCCATGAAGTTCGAGGACGAGCACGCCGACACCACGCTGATCAACGCGCGGATCGCGTCCAACGACGACGACGTGATGCTGGTGACGAACTCTGGCCGCGCGATCCGCTTTCCGGCGACCGACGTGCGGGTGTTCAACAGCCGCTCCAGCGTCGGCGTGCGGGGCATCCGTCTGAGCGAGGGCGATCGGGTCGTCTCGATGTCCGTGATCCGCCACTTCGAGGCCACGCCGGATGAGCGCGCCGCCTATCTCAAGTGGAAGCGCGCCACCGCCGGGCTGTCCGAAGACGCCGAGAACGGCGAGGACGAAGAGGTGAACGCCATGGCGACCATCTCGCAAGAGCGCTATTCGGAAATGTCGGCGGCGGAAAACCTGATCCTGACCATCACCGCCGGCGGGATGGGCAAGCTCAGCTCCAGCCATGATTATCCCGTGCGCGGGCGTGGCGGACAAGGGGTTCGCGCGATCGACCCCGCCATGCGCGGCGGTCCCCTGATCGCCTCCTTCCCGGTGGAAATGGATGATCAGATCATGCTGGCCACATCCAAAGGGCAATCGATCCGGGTTCCGGTCGAAGGTATCTCGTTCCGCTCACGCAGCGCAGGCGGGGTCCGCGTGTTCAACACCGGCAAGGGCGAAGAAGTCGTCAGCGTGGCCTGGATCGCCGATCAGGGCGAAACCGAAGCCGATTCAGAAGAAAGCGGCGGCGAGGGCTGAATCGCATCCATTCGGGCGTAAACGGACATGGTCAGGCAACCGCCGCACCATGTCCGCCACATGACGCCTGCGCAGGCTACAACCCGTAGAGCGCACCGAATTTGTCGTCGAGATAAGCCAGCAACGGCTGTTCGGATGGCTCAACCCCGCTGGCCTGCCGGATCAGATCGCGGGGCAGGATCAATCCGCCGTGGCGCTGTACATTCTCGCGTAGCCAGGTGGTTGCACTGCTGGTGTCGCCCTGCGCCAACCGGGCATCCAGATCCGGGACTGCCTCGCGCAGCGCCTGAAACAGGCATCCGGCATAGACATTGCCCAACGCATAAGTCGGAAAATACCCGAACAGCCCGACCGACCAGTGCACATCCTGCAGGCACCCGTTGGACGGCCTGTCCACCGCATAGCCGAAATCCGCCGCAAACCGGTCGTTCCAGGCCGCCTCCAGATCGCTGACCTGCAAATCCCCCGCCATGAGCGCACGTTCCAGATCAAAGCGCAGCATGATGTGCAGATTGTATTGCACCTCGTCGGCTTCGGTGCGGATATAGCCGTTCTGAACCCGGTTGACCGCTGCAAAGAACGCATCCGCATCGGAAATTCCGAAATCGCCGAACAGGTCGCGCATCCGCCCGTACAGCCACCCGGTAAAGGCCCGGCCCCGGCCGATCTGATTTTCATAGATCCGGCTTTGGCTTTCATGCACGCCCATCGATACGCCCTGCCCCAACGGCGTCAACGCATAGGCCGGGTCGATGCCTTGTTCATAGGCGGCATGGCCAACTTCGTGGATCGTGGAATACAGGCAATTGAACGGATCGGTTGCGCTGGTGCGGGTCGTGATGCGCACATCATCCCCGCTGCCCGAACTGAACGGATGCACCGCCTTGTCAACCCGCCCACGGCTCAGGTCATATCCAAAGGTTGTAGCCAGTTCCTGGCTCAGGCGCATTTGCGTCGCCTCATCGAAACTGCCGCTGACACCGGCCGGCATCGGGCGGTCCAGCACCGCCGCGCGCAAGTTCACCAGCCGTGGCCGCATCGCGTCAAACAGCGCGCCGATCTGTTCCGCCGTGGTCCCGGGTTCGTAATCCTGCAACATCGCATCATAGAGATCGCCGCCAGCGGCCAGCGCCGCGCCTTCTTCGCGCTTGAGCACCACCACCTCTTGCAGCACCGGCAGGAAGGCGGCCACATCCTCGGCCGCGCGGGCAGCGGCCCATTTGCCCTGGGCCTCGGATGTCACCTGCGCGATCCGCTTGGCCAGATCCGCCGGAACCCTGGTCGCACGCGCGTAGGCGCGGCGGATCTCGCGCAGTTGGGCGCGCCCGGCGGCATCGGGTGCCTTGGCGGTTTCCAGCCATTCGCCGACCTGCGGTGCGGATCGACGCGCGTGCAGGACCGATTCCATCGCTGCCATTTCCGCGCCGCGCTGACGCGCCGCGCCGCGCGGCATCATGGTTTCCTGATCCCAACCCAGGCGACCGGCGATTTGCGCCAGCGCCGCGGTTTCGCGGGCATCCGCGATCAGTTTGTCAAAGCTGTTCATCGGGTCTCTCCACGCAGGGATGTAGCGGCCGGATATCCGGCCAGGAACCGTGCCCGCAGGATCAACACCCAGAGCACCACGGCCAGCAACTGATGCACAATGGCGATCTGCCATGGCGCGCCATACAGGACCGTCATGATGCCCAGAACGATCTGCAGACACAGTGCGGCAAACCCGGCGTTGAACGCAAACCGCGTGGTCGGATGCGCGCTGCGCCGGCCACGCAGCCAGACCACGACACCAAACGCGAACAGCAGATAACCGCTGATCCGGTGAATGAACTGCACCAGCCCCGGGTTTTCGAACAGGTTGCGCCACATCGGCTCCAGCAACAGCGCATCGGGCGGCAACAGCTGCCCCCCCATCAACGGCCAGTCGGTAAAACTGCGCCCGGCATCGATACCGGCAACCAGTGCACCGATCAGGATTTGCAGAAAGGCAAAATGCATCAGCCCGGTCGACATGCCAAACAGCCGCGTTTCTCGCGCACGGCGGGCCTGCAACAGATCGCGCTCCGGTCGTCCCAGAAGAAACACATACCAGGCAATCAACCCGAGAATGGCAAAGGCCAGCCCCA
Source organism: Rhodobacteraceae bacterium F11138 (assembly GCA_016521575.1). Classification (GTDB taxonomy): domain Bacteria; phylum Pseudomonadota; class Alphaproteobacteria; order Rhodobacterales; family Rhodobacteraceae; genus Sedimentitalea. Next base: position 416,701 of record JAEKDP010000002.1, read on the forward strand.
GGTGGACGGCCAGACGATAGCTGGCAACGCTGGTCATGCCCTGTCCCTGGGTCACGCCAGAGGACACCATCCACCAACCGATCGCACCCTGCGCGCCCCCAAGGGCACCCACCAGAAACAGACGCCCGGTCCAGCCCGGAGGCACCTTGCGCGCCGCCAGAAACCCGACGAATCCCAACGCCCAGACCAGCCCGATCACCCGGCCCAGCTGACGATGCCCCCATTCCCACCAGTAGATCGCCTTGAAATCAGCCAATTGCATCCACTGGTTCTGAATCCGGAACTGGTCGATCTGCTGATACTTGTCGAACTCGGCCTGCCATTCCACGTCATTCATAGGCGGCAGCGCCCCCGAGACCGGACGCCATTCGGTGATGGACAGCCCGCTGCCGGTCAGTCTGGTCAAACCCCCGACCACGATCATGATCATCACCAGCGTGAACAGGATCATCAGCCACGCCCGAATCGCTGTCCGCGCCCCGCTACGACCCCTGTCGATCCCGCCCGGCCGGGCCGCGGGTTTGGCCGCGTCTTCGTGGGTGACCTCTTCGAATATGCTGCGTTTTGAACTCATGCCAGCCTCGTTTCCGATTTCGCCAGAACCTAGGCGCGTCCGCGCGGCGCGTCCAGCCGCATCAGTCCCCGCGTTGTTTCCAGCGGACCATCTGCCGCATGATCCCGTGCAACATCTGCACATCCGCCGTGGTCAAGGGCATCCGGGACCACAGATTGCGCAGGTTGACCTTCATGCTGGCGGCCTTGGTCTGCGGAAAGAAGAAGCCCGCCGTCTGCAGGCTGTCTTCGTAATGGGACGCCAGCTTGTCGATCTCCTGCGCGTTCGCCCAGCCGGCTTTGCCGGGGTCGACGAATTCGGCTGGCACCTCATTGGTCTGCCGACGCCATTCATATGCCGTCAGCAGCACGCATTGCGCCAGATTCAGCGAAGCGAAATCGGGATTGACCGGAACCGACACAATGGCGTTGGCCCGGGCGATATCCTCGTTCTCAAGGCCCGCACGCTCTGGCCCGAACAACACCGCCACCTTTTGTCCCGCCGCGATCCGTTGGGCTGCGACCTGCATCGCATGTTCGGGACTGAACACCGGCTTGGTCAGATCGCGGGACCGTGCCGTGGTCGCCATGACATAGGTGCAATCGCCCACCGCCCCGGCAAGATCAGGGAAAAGCTGCGCTTCGTCCAGCAGCCGCCCCGCGCCGCTGGCCATGGCAGTGGCCGCCGGGTTGGGCCAGCCATCGCGCGGCGCAACCAGCCGCATCCGGTCCAGACCGAAATTCCACATTGCCCGCGCCGCGGCGCCGACGTTCTCGCCCATCTGCGGGCGCACCAGGACAAAGGCGGGTTGGGCTGTCTGACTGGGCATGGTGTCTCCGTTGTTGCGCCATTGCCATAGAATGCCGCAGCGGCGGGGACAAGCCACGGCCTGCCCGCCCCTATGGCGTTTCCATCGCCGCCATGATCCGCTAGAGAGTGCCGACACTCACCAAGGACGCCCCGATGGACAGCCCAGAGCAGCCGCAGATCTACCTCATCACCCCCGCCACCTTCGAGCTGAGCCGGTTTCCCGATCAACTGGCCCGCGTTCTGGACAGCACCGCCATCGCCTGTATCCGTCTGGCCATGGCCAGCCAGGACGAAGACCAGCTGTCGCGCGCCGCCGACGCGCTGCGCGACGTGGCCCATGCCCGTGACGTGGCGCTGGTCATCGACGATCACGTCCTGCTGGCCGAACGGCTGGGGCTGGACGGGGTCCATCTGAGCGACGCGGCGCGCTCGGTGCGCCATGCGCGCAAGACGCTGGGGCCGGACGCCATTGTCGGCAGTTTTTGCGGCACATCGCGCCATGACGGCCTGTCCGCGGGCGAAGCCGGGGCCGATTACGTCAGCTTTGGCCCGGTCGGCGCGCACACCCTGGGCGACGGTTCGGTGGCAGAGCAGGATCTGTTCCAGTGGTGGTCCGAAATGATCGAAGTGCCGGTCGTGGCCGAAGGCGGATTGGATGCGGATCTGATCGCCGCGTTGACGTCCTGTACCGATTTCTTCGGTATCGGCCACGAGATCTGGCGCGCCGAGGATCCCGTTGCCGCGCTGATGTCCCTGAAGGATGCGATGGCTGGGACCGCCTGATCGCTTGCGCCTTCGCGGGAATGGCGGCACAAGACACGCATGACCGTCTCAAGTGACCAGATCCTGTGCATCGGCAGCGTCCTGTGGGACGTGATCGGCCGATCCGCAAGCCACATGCGCCAGGGCTCGGACGTGCCCGGACGCATCAGCAGGCTGCCCGGCGGGGTGGCCTTGAACATTGCGATGACGCTGGTGCGGTTTGGCCAGAAGCCGGTTCTTCTGACCGCAATCGGCCGCGATGCCGAAGGCGACGAACTGACCGATTCCTGCGCACGGATAGGCATGATCACGGACCACATCTATCGCTCGGACGATCTGCCCACCGACCGCTACATGGCCGTCGAAGGTGCGAACGGGCTGATTGCGGCCATTGCCGACGCCCATTCCCTGGAGGCAGCCGGCGACAAGATCCTGCGCCCCATGACCGACGGGCGTCTTGGCAGCGACGCGCAGCCCTTTTGCGGTCGCGTCGCGCTGGATGGCAACCTGACCCTGACCCTGCTGGAACAGATCGCGCAAAGCCCGGCCTTTGCCGCCGCCGACCTGCGCGTCGCGCCGGCCAGCCCGGGCAAGGCCGAACGGCTGTTGCCGTTCCTGAACCATCGACGCGCCACCCTGTATGTCAATCTCGAAGAGGCCGGGCTGCTGTGCCAGACCACGTTTTCCGCGTCCGAAGAGGCCGCCCGCTGTCTTGTTGAGCGCGGGGCGCCGCGCGTTCTGGTCACCGACGGGGGCCGCTCCGCCAGCGAGGCCGACGCCGAGCGGATCATCACCCGGACCCCGCCCGAAGTCCTGGTTACCCGGGTCACCGGCGCGGGCGATACCTTCATGGCGGCCCATATCGCAGCCGAGGCAAAGGGCGCGAACAGGGCGACCGCTCTGGACCGCGCCCTGCAAGCCGCCGCCACCTATGTTTCAGGAGAAACCCCACTGTGATCGATTTCATTCTCTCGGCCGAGGTTCAGGCCGCACGACAAGCCAACCGTCCGGTCGTGGCGCTGGAAAGCACCATAATCACCCACGGCATGCCCTATCCGCAGAATGTCGAGGTCGCCCGCCAGGTCGAGGATGACATTCGCGACACCGGCGCGACGCCTGCAACCATCGTCGTGCTAAACGGACGGCTGCATATCGGCCTGGAAGCGGAGCAGCTGACCGCTTTGGGGCAGGCGCAGGGCGTGGCCAAGCTGTCGCGCGCCGATCTCGCGGTCTGCATGGCCACGGGCGGCACCGGCTCGACCACCGTCGCGGCGACCATGATCGCCGCGCATCAGGCCGGGATCGACGTTTTCGCCACCGGCGGCATCGGCGGTGTCCACCAGGGGGCCGAGTCCACATTCGACATATCCGCCGACCTGCAGGAACTGGCCCAAACCCCTGTCACCGTCGTCGCCGCGGGGGCCAAGGCGATCCTGGACATCGCCAAGACCCTTGAAGTGCTGGAAACCCTGGGCGTTCCGGTAATCAGCGTCGGGCAGGACAATTTTCCCGCCTTCTGGTCGGCGCAATCGGCCCATCGCGCCCCGCTGCGGCTGGACGATCCGGCCCAGATCGCGCAGGCGCATCACGCGCGCCGCCAACTGGGCATTCCCGGCGGTCAGCTGGTGGCCAATCCGATTCCACAAAACGACCAGATCCCGGCGGAAACCCTGGGTCCGATCATCGCCACCGCGCAGGCGGACGCGGCGCTTCACCGCATCAGCGGGAAAGCCGTGACCCCCTATCTGCTGCAACGCATCTTCGAACTGACCGAGGGACGATCCCTGGCCGCAAACATCGCGCTGGTACGCAACAATGCGCGGCTGGCCGGTCGCATCGCGCAGGCCATGGGCGGGATTGCCACATCTAACGGCAACACCGGCACATGACCCCATTGTAGACAGGCCGCACAGCCCCTACCTTGGCTTTTGGAAATTTATGGAATCCCCATGACCACGCCTTTTGACGATGAACCGCTTGTCCGCAAGGCCAGCCTGTTTGCCCGGCTCCGCTCGTCGTTTTTGACCGGGCTGGTGGTGATTGCCCCTGTCGGGCTGACGATCTGGCTGATCTGGAGCGTGATCGGCTGGATCGACGGTGTCGTGTTGCCGCTAGTGCCGCATCGTCTGCGCCCGGAAGAATACATCGGGATCAACCTGCGCGGCGTCGGTGTCATCATTTTCCTGCTGTTCACGATCTTTGTCGGCTGGATCGCCAAGGGGCTGATCGGGCGCTCGCTTATTCGTTGGGGCGAAAGCTTTGTCGACCGGATGCCGGTGGTGCGTTCGATCTATTCCGGCATCAAGCAGATTTCCGAAACCGTGTTTGCCCAGACCGAGCGCAGTTTCGAGAAAGCCTGCCTGATCGAATATCCGCGCAAGGGGATCTATGCCATCGGTTTCGTCTCGACCCATGCCAAGGGTGAAATCGCCGAACGCGCCCAGACCACTGGCCAGATGCTCAGTATCTTTCTGCCCACGACACCGAACCCCACATCGGGGTTTTTGCTGTTTCTGCCCCGCGAAGACGTGATCGAACTGGATATGTCGGTCGAAGAAGCCGCCAAGCTGGTGATTTCGGCCGGGCTGGTCTATCCGAACGGCAAGGACCCCGCGGGACCGCCGGATATCCTGCTGCGCCGCAGCTGAACAGTCAGCCGTACATCTCGGACAGATCTATGGTGCCGCGCCGGTTCAGATCGTCCCTGTGGGCGGCCAGAAAGGCATCGGCCGCCGTCCGTCCTGCGGTCTTGAGCCGATCCAGGATAAAGGCATTGGGCATCAGTTTCGTCGCCACCGACAATTCGTTCATCAACGCGTCATCCGATATCATGTGCACCAACACGCGGTTCTTGCGTTCGGTGGACAGGGTGCCGTCGTCCAGCAGACGCTGAACAAAGGCGATCGCGCGCAGTTCTCGCAACAGCGACGCGTTGAAACTGATCTCGTTGATCCGGTTCTGGATCTGATGCGGCGTCACCGGCACCGCTTCGCGTTCGATCGGATTGATGTTGATGACCACGATATCGGCCGGAAATCGTTCCGGAAACAGGGGAAACAGCGCCGGGTTCCCGGCATAGCCGCCATCCCAATAGGATTCGGTCCGCCCAGTGTCGGGATCGTCGATTTCGACCGCCTGGAACATGGTGGGCAAGCAGGCAGAGGCCAGAATGGCCGGGGTGGTGATATCATCGTTCGCAAACACCCGTATCTTGCCGGTCCGCACGCAGGTTGCGCAGATGAACAGCTCTGGCCCTGCCGACGCACAGACCTTGTCGAAATCGAAACGCTGCACGATCTCTTCCAACGGGTTGTGATAGAACGGACCATAGCTATAGGGCGATACGACGCGCGACCAGAGATCTGCAAAGGCAAAGGCAGGCGAATATTCTATGGCGCGGGCCACCTGGCCGGGGTTGATGCCCTGGGTCCAATCGCTCAGCCAGGTTTGCTGTTGTGCACCGACCTGCCCCCACAGCCAGTCCAGATTTTCCCGCGCCCCGTCCCGGCCGCCCGAAACCAGCCCGGCCTTCAACGCGGCACCGTTCAACGCCCCCGCAGAGGTGCCCGATATTCCGGCAATCTCAATGTCCTCGTCTTCCAGGATCCGATCCAGCACGCCCCAGGTAAAGGCCCCATGTGCGCCGCCGCCCTGAAGGGCCAGGTTTATGTGCTTGGTCTCGGCCATCGATTGAATTTCCTTTTGCCGAAATCATTCAAGGCTGCGGTTCAGGGATTGCCCGGTTCACCGCGATCGGATCTGCCGGATTCGGTGCGCCCTTTCTAACTGGTCGTGACCTCGGCCAAATGCCCGCTGTCAAGCCGCAGCACACGATCCATGCGCGCCGCCAGTTCCAGGTTATGCGTGGCGATCACCGCAGACAAGCCGCTGTCCGCGACCAGATCCATCAATGCGCCAAAGACCTGATCCGAAGTTTCCGGATCCAGATTGCCGGTCGGTTCATCCGCCAGCAACAGACGCGGCGTATTCGCCAGGGCGCGGCAGAAGGCGACGCGCTGTTGTTCGCCGCCTGACAGGGCCGCAGGGCGATGACTGGCCCGCGCCGCGATTCCGACCCTGTCCAGCAAGCTCTCTGCCCGCTGTCTTGCATCGATCCGGGACACCCCGTTTGCCAGTTGCGGCAACAGGATGTTTTCAACCGCCGAAAATTCGGGCAGCAGGTGATGAAACTGATAGACAAATCCGACATCCCGGCGGCGCACGGCGGTACGCGCCCGGTCATCTTCAGCGGTCATGTTCTGGCCGCAGATCGTCACCTGCCCAGCGTCCGCCACATCCAGCAATCCGGCAATGTGCAACAGCGTCGACTTGCCCGCGCCAGAAGGTGCGACCAATGCCACCACCTGCCCCGGTGCAACGCTCAGATCGGTGCCGCGCAGCACCTGCACTTCGGCCGGGGTGCCCGCCTTGTAGGTCTTTGCGATGCCCGACAGTTCCAGAACCGGTTCACTCATATCGCAAGGCCTCGACAGGATTCATCCGCGCCGCGCGCCGGGCCGGGAACAGCGTGACCACAAACGACAGGCCCAGCGACAAGGCAACGGCAGACAACACGTCCGACAGGTGCAGTTCCGCCGGCAGATTATAGATACCCCGGATGGACGGGTCCCAGACACCGCCGCCCATCATGTAGTTCACGAATGAAAAGATCGGATCGATGTAGATGGCAAACAGGCACCCCAGGATCACCCCCATCAGGGTGCCGATCAGCCCGGTAAAGGCTCCGCAGATAAAGAACACCCGCATGATCGAACCTTCGCTCAGCCCGACGGTGCGCAGAATGCCGATATCGCGGCCCTTGTTCTTGACCAGCATGATCAGCCCGGACACGATATTCATCGCCGCGATCAAGACCAGGATCGACAGGATGATGAACATCACGTTGTCTTCAACCTCAAGCGCGCGCAGAAACCCGCCCGCAGAATCGCGCCAGGACCAGACCTGCACCCCGTCCCCCGCCGCGCGCAGGATATCCAGCGCCACCGGGTTGACGTTTTCCGGGTCCTCCACCATCACCTCCAGCTCGTCCGCAACGCCTTCGCGGTTGAAAAAGCTCTGTGCCTCGGCAAAGGGCAGATACACCCGGGTTCGGTCAATGTCATAGCGTCCGGCGGAAAAGACATAGACCACCTCATAGGCATTGACCCGCGGACTGGTCCCGAATGCGGTGCGCACCCCGTCAGGCGAGGTCAGCTTGATCCGGTCCCCGACCCCGGCCCCGATGGCCCGCGCGACACCCGAGCCGATGGCGATGCCTTCATCAAACCGCGACAGATCGCCATAGGACTGCTGACTTTGCGCGATGCCCGGCAGCCCGTTCAGATCTGCGGCTGCGATTCCGAACACCTCGACCCCCGAACTGCTGGTGCCATGACTGGCCAGCACCTGCCCCTTGACCAGGGGCGCAACCCGCGTCACGCCCTGAACCCGCGCCACCCTGTCCGCCACCGCGGCATAGTCATCCATGGTGCGATCCAAACGGCCCTGGGCGTCCATCGTTCCCGCGGAATAGACCGTCACATGCGCATTCGCCCCCAGGATGGTGCCGACGAATTCCGACCGAAAACCCGAGCGCACCGCCAACGTCGCGATCAGCGCGAACACCGCCAGCGTGATGCCGACCAGGCTGATCCACGTCATCACGCTGACGCCGCCTTCGGCCCGGCGCGCGCGCAGATACCGCCACGCGATCATCCATTCAAACGGGGCAAAGGGGGGCGGTGTTCTGGTCATGGGGGTTCCTGTCAAACTGCCGCGATACCTGAGCATCGGCACGGCAATGGTCAAGCCGGAAAGTAAGCCCGACGGCGAAGACGCGCCGCTTATCCGTCCCTGTAGGGTGGCAAATCCGCTGCAAGCGCGGGACGCCGCCTGGTCATGGCCCGCAGGCGCCAGCTGTTAAGAAACCGCTTGAATTCCTTGCGCGCCCGGTAAAGCGGAGGCCCCTTGGCGGTCCGCCCCGGATCCCGCTGCTCGCGCAGGCTGGCTGGGCCGGTGGGTACGGCAGGTGCCTCGCAGCACATGCGCTGCACAGCCACGCCCGGCGACAATTGCACCGGACACAGCCCGGCACGCGACCGGAACAGGAAATCATCCAGCGTCTCGCAATAGGTGGCGCTGTCGACCAGCAACCGCTGCGCCGCCGACTTTGACAGTGCATAACAGGCGGCACTGGGCACGGCTTCGACGATCTCCCAGACCACCCAGCCATTCATCCCGGTTTCGGCCCCGTACCGTCGGTGTGCGCCGAAGCCGTCGAGCTTGACCACCCCGAACCTGTCGCTATCCAGCCGTTTCAGAAATTTCGGCATCTCTTCGGAAACAAGGATGTCATCCTCGCAAACGATCCCTTGCGCATCATCGCTGTCGACGATCCGCTGCCATGCCTTGCGATGACTTTCGAACACCGCCTGCTCCGAGCGTTTCAGTTCCCAGCGGTCACGCCAGCTGTGCGGGGCATAGCCGGGTGCGGCGAAATCCGGCGCCGCCGCATCCACCGCCGGCATTCGCTCGACCATCTCATCGACCCCGGCGCGCGCGAATTCCTGCGCGATGTCGCACCAGCGGTTCGCGTCCCGGTCCAGGTTGATGACGTAGATCCGCAGAACCCTAGCCTTCCAGATTGTTCCATGTGCGCCATGGCTGCAGACGTCGCCGCAGGGTCTTGATGAAACTGTAGCGCGCGGCCTTGCGCAGCACCGGATTGCCCGAGCCCGCCCGATAGAGAGCAGCAGACAGCCCCAAAGGCAGTTGCCCGATCCGGAACCAGTTCAGGCAATCCTGGTCGGAAAACTCCGAAAAATCGAAGTAGCGCTGGTAGTTCTTTTTCCAGCACTTCACCATTTCCGACGCGGTTCTAGGCAGGTCGGACGAGATTCCACCGCGGCGAAACACCGCGATCGGCACCTGTGAAGAACTGCCGCTGTACCCCCCCAGTATCATCCGCAGAACCATGTCGTAATCTGCCACGATCTTGAATTCCAGATCGTGCCCGCCCAATTCCTGAAACACCGCACGTCGGATCAGCGTGGAATTGTGGCAAAAGGGTATGCTTTGCAGGATGCCCTTGCTGCTCAGACGTTTCACATGTTTGACCGTCTGGTCCGAATCGACGAACAGCGTTTCGCCAAAGGCATAGTCGGATCTTGCCTTAGCAAGATGTTCCTGCATCCGCGCAAGTGAATCTGGTTCAGCGATCAGGTCATCGGAATTCAGGAAAATGACATAGTCGCCTGTGCTGGCGGCGACTGCCTTGTTCATCGCGTCATACAGCCCGCTGTCCGGTTCGCTGAAGAAACGCACCGGGACCGGGGCACCGCCCTGCCGCAGCGTGGCGATCTTGTCTTCGATCAGCGCCTGGGTGCCGTCATTTGATGCCCCGTCCCAGATGACATGTTCAAGTCCGGTCGCGGTCTGGCCCTGGACGCAGTCCATCACGTCGAGAATCGCATCCCGCCGCCCGGCCTCGATCAGGTTCCAGGTGACGGTAATGACCGAAATCGACGGTGTGGCGGTCATGTCTTTCCGGTTTTCCCGTAGATCGCGGCGATCTTCGCCACCGCCTGTTCGGGCGGCAGTTCCTCGCTTTCGCCGGTTTTGCGGCTGGTCAGTTCGACGACCCCGTTTTTCAATCCGCGCGGGCCGACGGTGATGCGCCAGGGCAAGCCGATCAGGTCCATCGTCGCGAATTTGCCTCCGGCGCGTTCCTTGCGGTCATCATAGAGCGGTTCCAGCCCCAGCGCGGTCAGCGACGCATACAGCGTCTCACACGCCGCATCGGCATCGGAATCGCCCTGTTTCAGGTTGACGATGCCGCAATGGAACGGCGTCACGCCTTCGGGCCAGATGATGCCCCGGTCATCGTGGCTGGCTTCGATGATCGCCCCCAACAGGCGCGACACCCCGATGCCGTGGCTGCCCATATGCACCGGAACCTGTTTGCCGTCCGGCGTCTGCACCGTCGCACCCAACGCATCGGAATACTTGGTGCCGAAATAGAAGATCTGCCCGACCTCGATGCCGCGCGCGCTGCGGCGACGGGCCTCGGGCACCTGTTGAAACAGCGCCTCGTCGTGGGTTTCGTCGGTGCGGGCATAGCGGCTGGTGAATTCTTCCAGCACCGCCTGACATTGCTGCACGTTGTCATAGTCGATCTCGCGGTCGCCGAATTTCAGATCGGTGATCTCGCTGTCATAGAAGACCTCGGATTCGCCGGTTTCCGCCAGCACCAGGAATTCGTGGGTATAATCGCCGCCGATCGGGCCGCCATCGGCGCGCATCGGGATCGCCTGCAACCCCATGCGTTCGTAGGTGCGCAGATAGCTGACCAGGTGCCGGTTATAGGCGTGCAGCGCGTCCTCTTTCGTGACGTCGAAGTTGTAGCCGTCCTTCATCAGGAATTCACGACCGCGCATCACGCCAAAGCGGGGGCGGATCTCGTCGCGGAACTTCCACTGGATGTGGTAGAGCGTCAGCGGCAGATCCTTGTAGCTGCTCACATGGCTGCGGAAAATGTCGGTGATCAGTTCTTCGTTGGTCGGACCATACAGCATGTCGCGCCCGTGGCGGTCGGTGATCCGCAGCATCTCTTCGCCATAGTCTTCATAGCGCCCGCTCTCGCGCCACAGATCCGCCGATTGCAGCGTCGGCATCAACATCGGAATGTGACCGGCGCGCTGCTGTTCTTCATGCACGATCTTTTCGATATTGCGCAGCACCTTGTAGCCCAGCGGCAACCAGGAATAGATACCCGCCTGGGCCTGTTTGATCATGCCGGCACGCAACATCAGCCGGTGGCTGACGATCTGGGCTTCGGCGGGATTCTCTTTGAGGACAGGCAGGAAGTAACGGGACAGGCGCATGTGCGGTCTCTTTATGGAACGAAGTTTATCGCGGTCTATGCCAAACCGGCACTTCAGGCAATCGGAGACGACAGAAATGCGTGACGACGCCGGTATTCGACCCCTTGGCATGGCGCGCGGGCTTGCGGCCCCTTGAAACCTGCCCTCTCATAAGCGATTTGAGATCAGGTCAGGATTGAAAGGTTTACATGGCACTTCCGGTCAAGGAGCAGCTCAGGTACTGGGGCATCGCATTGGCGGTGTTCGCCATCGTTCTCTGGTTTCTGGGCGATGTGCTGTTGCCCTTTGTGCTGGGCAGCGCAATCGCCTATTTCATCGATCCGGTCGCCGACCGGCTGGAACGCGCCGGCCTGTCGCGCGTCGCGGCCACCGCATTGATCACGATCATGGCGGTGCTGGTCGCGGTGATCATGGGGCTTCTGGTCATTCCGACGCTGATCAAGCAGACGGTCGGACTGATCGATGTGATGCCACAGGTGTTGCGCGATCTGCAGAATTTCGCCAGTACGCATTTCCCATCGCTGTTCATCGAAGGTTCTACCGCGCGCGAAACCCTGAACAGCATCGGAGAGGCGATCAAGGAACGCGGCCCCGCCCTGATCGAGTCCTTTCTGGGGTCGGCCGTTTCCCTGCTCAACATCGTGGTGCTTCTGGTCGTGGTGCCGGTGGTGTCGGTCTATATGTTGCTGGACTGGGACCGCATGGTCGCCCGTCTTGACGAATTGCTGCCGCGCGACCATGCCCCGGTGATTCGCAGCCTCGCCAGCGATATCGACGACACGCTGGCCTCGTTCATACGCGGCATGGGCACGGTCAGCCTGATACTGGGCACCTATTACGCCATCGCCCTGATGGTGGTCGGGCTGCAATTCGGTCTGGTGGTCGGATTCATCGCCGGCCTTGTCACCTTTATCCCCTATCTTGGCGCATTGATCGGCGGATCCCTGGCGATCGGGCTGGCGTTGTTCCAGTTCTGGGGCGAATGGGCCTCGATCGGGATGGTGGCGGCAATCTTCGTGATCGGACAGGTGGTCGAAGGCAATTTTTTGACCCCCAAGCTGGTCGGGGGCTCGATCGGGCTGCACCCGGTCTGGCTGCTGCTGGCCTTGTCGGTTTTTGGCGCATTGTTCGGCTTTGTCGGCATGCTGGTGGCGGTTCCGGTGGCGGCGGCATTGGGTGTGGTCGCACGCTTTGCGGTCGGACAATACCTTGGCAGCATATTGTACCGGGGTCAGTCAGACCGGGACACCGAATAAAATGGCCGAACAGCTCAGTTTCGATCTGCCCGCCAAACCGGTGCTGGGCCGGGACGATTTCTTTGTTTCGCCCGCCAACGCGCTGGCCGTCGCCATGATTGAAGCGCCCCAAAGCTGGCCCGCCGGCAAGCTGGTTCTGACCGGGCCTGCCGGTGCAGGCAAGACACACCTGACCCATGTATGGGCCGACAGCACCGGTGCCCGGATATTGAGCGCGCCGGATCTGGTCGGGCAGGATATACCGGCACTGTCGCAGGGGCCGGTCGCCGTCGAAGACGCCCCGGCCATCGCTACGAACACCCCGGCGCAGAATGCGTTGTTTCACCTGCACAACCTGTTGATGGCCCAAGGACAGCGCCTGTTGATCACCGGACGTTCGTCGCCGAACCTGTGGAACCTGTCGCTGCCCGATCTGCAAAGCCGGGTGCAGGGCGCGGCGCATATCGCATTGGATGCGCCGGACGACCGGCTCCTGGCGGCGGTGCTGGCCAAGCTGTTCGCGGACCGCCAGATTACGCCAAGACCCGATGTCATCCCCTATCTTCTGCACCGTATGGATCGTTCGTTTCTGGCTGCGACCCATATCGTTGAGCGGCTGGACAGGGCCGCGCTGGCACAGGGGCGCACCCTGTCACGGCGACTGGCAGGGGAAATTCTGGAGGTTCCAGAAGCAAATGGATAAGACGGTTACATTCCCGTCACATACCGGCAGTATGGGCAACATCATGACACATGCAGATTTCCTGGCTTCGCCATTCCCGCCCGCCGTTTCCCTTCCCGATCTGGATATTTCCGGGCCAGGGCGGTTCTACAATCGCGAACTCAGCTGGCTGGGGTTCAACTGGCGCGTGCTGGAAGAAGCGGAGAACCGTCGCGTCCCGTTGCTGGAGCGGCTGCGTTTCCTGTCGATTTCGGCCAAGAACCTGGACGAGTTCTATACCGTCCGCGTGGCCGGCCTGCGCGAGCTGGCCCATGCGGGCAACACCACCCCGGCCGCCGACGGCCTGACCCCGAGCGAACAGCTGGTTCTGATCGACGAAAACGCCCGCGCGCTGATGCTGGCCCAGCAGCGGGTTCTGACCGCGCTGGAAACCGAAATGCAGGACGCCGGGATCTCGGTGCTTGCCCGGAAGGATCTGACCGAAAAGGATAGATCGTTCCTGGCCGATGTCTTTCTGAACCGGGTGTTTCCGGTTCTGTCCCCGCTGGCCATCGATCCGGCACACCCTTTCCCGTTCATCCCGAACACCGGATTTTCGCTGGCCCTGCAACTGGAGCGACAGCGGGACAAGCGCGGTCTGCAGGCCCTGTTGCCGATCCCGCACCAGATCGACCGGTTCATCGCGCTGCCCTCGGACAACGGCCAGTCGCGTTTCCTGCCGCTGGAAGAGCTCTTGCTGGAATATATCGGTGATCTTTTCGTCGGCTACCGCCTGAAATCGCACTTTACCTTCCGCGTCTTGCGCGACAGCGATCTGGAAGTCGAGGAAGAAGCCGAAGACCTGGTGCGCGAATTCGAGGTCGCGCTGAAGCGGCGGCGGCGCGGCGAAGTCGTCCGCATGACCCATTCGGCAGGCGCGCCGCAGAAACTGATGTCAACGGTCATGCACGAACTGGGCGTCGGCGAAACCGAAGTGGTCGAGATCGACGGCATGATCGGCATGGCCAACCTGGACGAGCTGGTGCTGGACAGCCGCCCCGATCTGTTGTGGCCCTCGTTTACCCCCCGCGTTCCGGAACGGGTGACCGATCACGAAGGCGATATGTTCGCGGCCATCCGGCAAAAGGACATGCTGCTGCATCACCCCTATGAAACCTTTGACATGGTGGTTCGCTTCCTGACCCAGGCCGCGCGCGATCCCAACGTGGTGGCGATCAAGCAGACCCTGTATCGGACCTCCAAGAATTCTCCCATCGTCGAAGCCCTGTGCGAAGCGGCCGAAGACGGCAAATCGGTCACCGCGCTGGTCGAACTGAAAGCCCGGTTCGATGAGGCCGCCAACATCCATCAGTCCCGGCGGCTGGAACGTGCCGGTGCGCATGTGGTCTATGGTTTTCTCGACCTCAAGACCCACGCCAAGATCAGCACCGTGGTGCGGCGTGAAGGCGACAACCTGGTGACATACACGCACTACGGCACCGGCAACTATCATCCGATCACCGCACGCATCTATACCGATATGTCGCTGTTCACCTGCGACACTTCGCTGGGACGCGACGCGACCAAGGTCTTCAATTTCCTGTCCGGCTATGCGCCGCCAGACGCGCTGGAAAACCTGGCGATTTCACCATTGACCCTGAAACCGCGTCTGCTGGAAATGATCGAGGCCGAGATCGCCCATGCCAAGGCCGGAAAACCGGCCGAAATCTGGGCCAAGATGAACGCGCTGATCGACAGCGAAGTGATCGACGCGCTCTATCGCGCCAGCCAGGGCGGCGTGAAGATCAGCCTGATCATCCGCGGCATCTGCGGCGTGCGTCCGGGCATCAAAGGGTTGAGCGAGAACATTCGCGTCAAGTCCATCGTCGGGCGCTTTCTTGAGCATTCACGCATCGTGTGTTTCGGCAATGGGGCCGGGCTGCCCAGCAAGAAAGCGCGGGTCTATATCTCGTCCGCCGATTGGATGGGGCGCAACCTGAACCGGCGGGTCGAGACCCTGGTTGAAATAAACAACCCCACGGTAAAGGCCCAGATCGTCAGCCAGGTCATGGCCGCCAATCTGGCCGATGTGGCGCAAAGCTGGGTCATGGGGCCCGACGGTGCCTTTACGCGCGCGCCCCTGCCCGAAGGC
This sequence comes from Rhodobacteraceae bacterium F11138, assembly GCA_016521575.1. Classification (GTDB taxonomy): domain Bacteria; phylum Pseudomonadota; class Alphaproteobacteria; order Rhodobacterales; family Rhodobacteraceae; genus Sedimentitalea. The sequence goes on from JAEKDP010000002.1 coordinate 431,756, forward strand.
GAATTTTCCTTCAATTGTCATCGCTTCTTCATGGAAAATCCGTCGCTGTCCGGTCGTGGATCCGCCGGGGCCTCCGATGTGCCCAAATTGACACATACCGACGAATCCGCAGGCAATTGACCCTCGCCGACCCATCGCGCATTTTGGGTCCGAACCATGCGGGGAAAGATGAACTTGCAGACCGAGACCACCCACCCCGACTGGGACCCGTTCGGGCGCCCGCTGTTCGACAGCCCCAGCGCCCGCGCCCTGTCGCGTGTCGGGGTGGTGGATGTGGGCTCGAACTCGGTCCGGTTGGTGGTTTTTGACGGCGCGGCACGCAGTCCGGCCTATTTCTACAATGAAAAGATCATGTGCGGTCTGGGCGCGGGTATATCCGACACCGGACGTCTGAACCCCAAAGGCCGCGCCCGTGCGCTGTCGGCGATTCGCAGGTTTCAGCATCTTGCCAAAGGCATGGATCTTTCTCCGCTGACCGCCGTTGCCACGGCGGCGGTGCGCGATGCCGAGGATGGCCAGGAGTTCCGTGACCAAGTGTTGCGCGAAACCGGGCTGCGGATCTGGGTTATCGACGGCGAAGAAGAAGCGCGCCTGTCCGCGCAGGGCGTATTGCTGGGCTGGCCAGGCAGTTACGGGCTGGTGTGTGACATCGGCGGCTCGTCCATGGAGCTGGCGGAAATCAAGGACGGTCGTGTCGGCAAACGGGTCACTTCGGCGCTGGGGCCGCTGAAACTGGCGGGGATCAAGGGCGGCAAACGCGGCCGCAAGGCGCATATCCAGTCCACGATCGAGGATCTGAGCAAACGCATGGGGCCACAGCGCGACCGCCTGTTCCTGGTCGGCGGCAGCTGGCGCGCTTTTGCCCGCATCGACATGTTGCGACGGAACTATCCCCTGCACGTTCTGCATGAGTATCGCATGACCGCGCGGCAGGTGCGTGAAACCATCCGTTTCATCCAGCAAAACGACCATGAACAACTGCGCCAGGGTGCAGAGATTTCATCGACCCGCATGGCGTTGGTCCCGATGGCGTGCGAAGTGCTGGAACGGCTGGTGCGCACCTTCCGTCCCAAGGACATCGCCGTTTCCAGCTATGGCATCCGCGAGGGCATGCTTTATGAACAAATGCCGCAACGGTTGCGCGATCGGGATCCGCTGATCGAGGCCTGCCGTTTTGCCGAAGCCAAGGACGCGCGCTTTCCCGGCTTTGGCAAGACGCTGTACAACTTTGTGCTGCCGCTGTTCAAATCCGCGCCGATATCACAAAAACGCCTGATCCGCGCGGCCTGCCTGCTGCACGATGTCAGCTGGCGTGCACATCCCGACTATCGCGCCGAGATCTGTTTTGACAACGCGACCCGGGCCAACCTGGGCGGGTTGAAGCATTCGGAACGGGTTTTTCTCGGCATGGCCTTGTTGCACCGGTATCGCAACAAGCGCGAAGGCACCCGGTTCGAAGACATATTCGAACTGCTTGACGACAAGCACCAATTGCAGGCCGAGGTTCTGGGCAAGGCGATGCGTTTCGGTGCCATGCTGCAAATGCAGGAAAACGCCATCAGCAGCAGCCTGCGCTGGTTTCCAAAGAAGAAACAGCTGCAATTCCGTCTGTCCGCCGATGCCCGCCCCCTGTTCGGCGAAGTGGCCGAAGCCCGGTTGCAATCGCTCGCCGGCGCTCTGGCGGCCGACCTCAGGATCACTGTGCGCTAAAACGTCTTACTCTGTAGACGCCGTTTTTGATAGATCGTCAAAGATCGATTTGCCCTGCGGGCCGGTCGCTGCCAGGCGACGTCTCAGGCGGGGTTTCCGCTTCAGCGTCAGGATCGGGATCCTGTACGGTTTTCTTGCGCATGATGATATCGCCATTGGGCAGAATCTCGGGCGGATGATAGGCGGTCCAGTCCTTGACCGTGTCCAGCATATCGCCAAACGCCGGCCCCATTTCCTGAAGAAAACTGGACAGAGCCGGACCGTATTCTTGCGCAAGCTCGCGCATGTTTTCCAAGGCTGGCGACATTTCCTCGCGCAAGCCGTCCATGAACATTTCCATGCCCCGTTCCATCAGACCCGGCAGGTCTTCGGTTTGTTGCGCAGCCAGCGGACCGGCGGCGACCCCCAGGATCAGGGCGATTTGGCAAGCAAGCGTTTTCATGCTTTCAGTATAGGAGACTGCCCAAGGTTCTCCAAGCTCAGATATCTATATCAAGCGATACTGGAAAGTGGTCCGATGCATCCAGAAGCGCCTGACGCAGCTCTGGCATTTCCCAACATTGCACATCGTCAAACGGATGCCATATCCTCCAGTCCGGGTGGTGATGCACGAGGTCGGGCGAAATCATGATGTAGTCCAGCAAGGCCTGCAGATACCGGCCTTCTTCGGGCATCTGGAACCGCGCGGTACTGGGTGTTGCGCTGACCCGGCGCTGCAGGGCGAGGCGCGCGTGCGGATCGTACATGTCGCCGCCCAACAGGATCTCGACCGACGAGCGGCCGAACAAGTGTTCGTATTCATCCAGCCCCGGACCATCATTCAGATCCCCCATCAAAATCAGCGGTGTTTCCTGGCCCAGATGCAAATCCAGGCGGGCACGCAACCAAATGGCTTGCGCCAGCTGCTTACGCCGGTTGGCAATAGCCAACCGCATTGCTGCATCGCGATTCCTGGCACCGTGCGGGGCCTTGGATTTCAGATGCGCCCCGATCAGGCGCAACCGCGTTCCCAGAGCCGTTGTCACCGCCAGTTCCAGCGGAGGTTTGGAAAATCGCACCAGATCCTCGGTAGCGTCCACATCCAGATCGATACGAAAGGTGCCGTCAAATCGTGGCGCGTCCGGACTGCCTTTCTTGCCCACTTCCCGCCCGATCGGATCATGGGTCGCCTGCAACACATCCGGATCGTAAAGCAAAGCGATTTCCTGCTGGGTCTCATTTGCAAATCCGACCACCGCGTCCCTGATCCGCAAATCAAAAGCCGCGGCAAAGTTCCGCAATGCCCGCACCGTGCTTTGCTGTCGTCCGGTGTTGGGAGCCTCGATGACCATCATCGCATCCGCATCGAGGGCCGTGAATACTTTGCCCAAGCCTTCGATTTGCGTTGCTCGCGTCACGCCGCGCCGCCCCGACAATCCATCATCCAGCATCAACGCATCATGGTCATCGAAAAGATTGGCAAACCACTCCACGTTGTATGTCGCCAGACGCATCAGGCGGCCCTGTCGTTGATCTCTTCCCAGGCCCGGTTGATGTCGACCATGCGCTTTTCCGCCAGCTTGATCGCTTCGGCGGGCACGCCCCGTGCCATCATGCTGTCCGGATGGGTTTCACGCACCAAAGCCCTCCAAGCCCGGCGCACCTCGGTCAAGGGCGTGTCCGGTGGAACCCCCAGAACCGTATAGGGATCCGGACTCGCATCCGGCACGAAGCGCGCTTTCAAAGCGCGGAACTGGGCATCCGAAACTTGAAAGATGTCGGCGACGTCTTCAAGAAATCGATCTTCATTCGGGTGGTAAAACCCGTCAGCCATGGCGATGTGAAACAACCCTTCCAGAAGATCAAACAACGTTTCCGGGTCATTCGTGAACATTCGCTGGATCCGCCGGGCATAATCCTGATACCCGGCGACATCCGTGCGGGCCAGATTGAAAACGCGGGCTGCGCCGGCCTCATCCGATTGAGCGATCTGAAACACTTCACGAAACGCGGCGACCTCGGCGCGGGTCACCAGCCCGTCGGCCTTGGCCATCTTTGCCCCCAACGCGATCACTGCGATGGCAAAAGCGACACTGCGCTCCGGCACGGTGCGCAGCCGGTCGAAAACCGTTGCCAGGCTTTCCCCCTGCGCAAGCGCGGCCAGCGCTTCGGATATGCGAGTCCAAATAGACATTGCATCAGCCTAACCCGCCAACACTCCAAAGTCAGGTGCGCCATCTGGTCTCAAGCATAGAATTTTCTGTGTCCCATGCCCGCAAGATTGTTGACCGGTCTGACATCGGACCTGACACATTCTTCCGTTCTGAACAGACCCGTTCGCCACCTAGCTGTGAGCGTTGAACAGCTTGTCCATTCGGGCCCTATGAAGTTGGCCAGACTGACTAGGCTCCGACGGACTTGGGAGAGAGCAATTGAGCAGGCGCAGAATGTCCAGTTTGACACTACCGGGTAGAGAGCCGTCTATCCGATCAATCACATCAAGCGCCTCTTGTATTGGCAACCCTGTGTGTGTCTGCTCGGCCAAGATTGCTGCAAAATGATTGCGGCTGAAGAACGGACAACTCACGACACCGGGTGAACTGTTTCAGTCACGTCGATTACTGAAAATGCACCTACGCCGTATCGCGCGGATATTTGCGCCACCTCGATGCGGGCAGGACCCGACAGCCCGTCCCCGGTTTGCATGGCAGAACTGTAGATCCACTGAGGAGAATAGACGGTTTCCTCGCGCAAAATCGTCAAACCCTGCCGAATGCGAACCAGGTACGCTTCGGCGTCTTCGCCCATTGGCACTTCCGCAAGATCCCAGCTATCACCTTCAATTCGCGTGCGCCGGATCCAATTTATCGTGAGAGAGCCGTCAGACATCTCGGTCGCCGTCAGGTGACAAGGGGCATAGGGACGCAGCCCGTTGCCGTCGAAAGCCTCGGTCATATGTGTGTAAGACGGGTCATCGTACCCGCGCGATGCCGGGCCAATGCGATAGTGACGCGCTATTCGCCGCTGTGCCGACGAGAACTCGAATTGTCGAACCGCCCGGTTCAACAGGACAACATACGACCCGGCTGGCCAGATATCAGGCATCAGGCTTTCGCTTCCCAACTGGCCTCGCAGCCGCAATGACAGAGCATATGTGTCTTTTTCCAGAAGTTCAGCAGACTGGAACTGAAACAGCTCCCAGTTGCCGCTCGTACCATCGCCAATTGCCGCCAAGTTGGCACCATTCAGGATCGCCATCGCATCGCGGGATTCCAGCGTACCAGACAAGAGCTTTACCCTCAACGCGTCGCCCTTGTCCCAGACACCGGGCGCCGCAGCAACAAGCGGCGTTTCGGTCAACCCGATCACGCTGCGTTCAGTGGTTACTTGATTCAATGAATAATTGTCGTCGGATTCAGACGAATACATCGCAACCGAGCCGGGCCATGGCGAAGCCGAAACCGCCAGATGAGGTGCGTGAGGGACCTCGTCCCCGCTCATCAGCGGAAGATCCAAAAACAGCGGGAAGACGGGCAAAGGCGGAACAAAGGGCCTGACCCGAGGATCATCGTCAGCAACTTCTGACGGCGTATAGACCGATGGCTCGATCCGCACGGCCTCTACGAGTTGCAGATCGGATTGTTCAATTCTATCAATTCTGTATACGGTTCCATCTTCCACACTGGCAGACGGCAGCCTTACGATATCCCCAGCCCCCAGGTTCATCTGAGAAGGGGGCAGCGCAAAGCTGATCTTGTCCCGCGACACACGAGATTCCGATAGCCAACGTTCCGCAACCTGCCGCCCTTCACCACGGCTCATCGCCAGCGGCAGGTCATTTTCGGAAACCGAATGCGTCGCCGTATCGGGCAACACCGCTTCTTCAGCCACGATGTCGTGATCTGCGCCGGCCTGGACAAAACGGACGCGCACTCTGCCTGTCATTTCTGCCTCGGCCTCTCGTGTCCGATCGATCAGTCCCTCCAGGTCACTGCATTCGGCCAGAGCATCCGGATCCAGAGGATGCGCATTTCTACCATCCCGCGTTACGAACCGCAGCAAGCCATCTCTTTCGATCGCATCAAAACCATAGCGCAACATAAGCGGCTGAAGCGCAGTACGGGCATTCGCCACCTCGGACAGCGAAAAGCCATGCACGACCCCGTAGAGCTGGCTGCAATCCACGTTCTCGACCCCGGAATTTCTGCAAATCTCTTCCACGACAGAAGCAAGACTCCGCGCGCCAGCCCGGCCGTTGATCCAATGGCCACGGGAAAAATTTGCGCCATCGCTCCACTGCTCTCGATTATTCGGAAAAACAGGAAATGGACGCGTATCCCAAGCCCAGACATAGGCATTTCCCATGTCGATCATGGGTTTGTCATAGATATTCGAAACCGGGTTTCTGGCAGGATCTTCCCAATAGCCCAAAACCGTTTTCAAGTATTGGCGCTGGATGAAATCATCGCGCAACCCATTGGACGCATACGGCAGACTGGACTCCGACGATTTCGGATCGAGGAACTTGTTGGGCTGGTTGGTTCCTTTGTCCACAGCAGCACAGCCGAGTTCGGTGAACCAGATAGGCTTGGATTGCGGTATCCACGCAGTTGCCGCAGCCTGACGTTCTCCACCGATCCGTTCGTGATGGGCTTGCGACCACCAGTTTCGCAGGTCCTTATACCGCCATATCCAAGGTTCACCATGTTCGGCGTCTTCAATCGGTGTGCGAATCTGCGATGCTTGGGCCTCGGGCGAGTGATAGTACCAGTCGTAGCCCTCACCGCCTTCGATATTGGAGGCCAAGTAGTCAGGGTCATAGACACTGCCCCATTCGGCGTCCGCATGTGTTTCGCCGTCGCGCCAATCCGAAAGCGGCATATAGTTGTCGACACCTACAAAATCGATGTTCTCATCCGCCCAAAGGGGGTCCAGGTGGAAATACCGGTCTCCGCTGCCATCCTGTGGCTGATATCCGAAATATTCAGACCAATCAGCGGCATATCCGATCTTTGTATCGGGACCAAGCACTTGGCGCACTTGCCCGGCAAGATCTTTCAGCGCGGCTACTGCCGGGAACCCTTGCAGGCCCCGGATCTGGGTCAGCCCGCGCATTTCCGAACCGATACAAAACGACGCAACACCGCCCGCAGCTTTGCAAAGAGCCGCATAGTGCAGAATAAATCGTCTGAACCCCCATTCCTCCGGCCCCGTATAACGAACTGATCCGTTCAAAATACGGAAATCAGCGGCCGTGGCCTGACCGAAGAAACTGGTGACCTGCGCTTCTGCGACTTCTGTTCGGTCCGGTGATTCCGCCTGTCCTGGCGCGCTTGAAAGCGTGATTCTTCCACGCCACGGCAATGCAGGTTGATCGGATGCACCGGTCCAGGGATCAGTCTGCCCGTTTCCAGCAATCTGATCCATCAGAATGAACGGATAAAACATGACTCGCTGACCCGATGCGTTCATGTGCCGGATCGCCTGAACCACCGACTGATCCGCCGGCGTGCCTCCGTAGATCGGCCGCCCCTCTTCGCGAACAATCTCTTGCGCGCTTTTCCGGGTCAGCCCCGAAACATGCCATGGCATGTTTTTGCCATCGATATTCGCCCGTTCTACTTTGGGTACTATTTCGCAGGATCCACAGCGCAGATCATTGCCAAACCAGGAAACCACCAGCGAGGTCGCCTGACACGACGGCAATTCCTCGTTCAGCATATCCATCGAGGTTACAAAATCGGTTCTGCCAGAAGGGCTGTGGGTGTTCGCCGCCCAGCTGCTTCCGGGGCCTTTGGTATAATTCACGGCCGTTTTGGCCAATGTGTACTCACCGGTACCGGGCATCAGGGCCACGCCCTTGACCAACTGTGGAAGATCCAGATCAAAGCTGCTCGAGGCCGCCTGCTCCGGACGCACGACTTCAAAGGTGAATTGTGGAACCCGGTTTCCAAAACGCCCCAATGCAATATTTTCCATGACGACATAGGCGGTGCCGCGATACGCCGGCACATTGCCTTGACCTTCGATCGCCTCGATTACCGGATCAGGCAGTTGCTCAGACGAACCTGTATAGACATTCATGTTCAGGGAATCGCGGGAAACCTCCTCACCGTCAGCCCAAACACGGCCGATGGACGAAATTGTTCCCTCGCAGACCGCAACAGCCAAAGACACATAGTAACTGTATGTTGTAACCTCGGGCTCGCTTGGGCTGCCTTTGCCACCACCACCGGTCGTGCTGGTGGACTCCCAGAAATCAGATGCCCAAATGACCTGGCCACCGACGCGCATCCGTCCAAAGATGCGCGCAATCGGTTCGCCATCGCCAGTTGACGTCAGACGAAACCGGTCGACCATCCCCGTTTCAACAGGTTCAGAACCTTGTCCGAGAAGCCGCTGATCGATCGTCTGGCCCAGCGTCGCGCCCACGGCCCGCCCAATGGCAACCGAGGACAGCCCCGCGACAGTCCCCCCGATCGAGCCCCCGATAGCGGCACCAGCAGCAGATAATAGTATCGTCGCCATCAGAAATTCTCCAAAGGAAACTGGAAACGAGCAACGATGCGCCTTTTCCATGGTTCGCTCAGCGGGCTTTCAACAACCCCGTGATGTGCATATGCGTGCACAAAGGAAGATCGGGTTCCGGTCTGGGCAACAATGCCGAGGTGTTTTGCAACAGCGTTGCTGCGCATCCGAAACAATACGATGTCTCCCGGATCAAATGCGAAATCCGCCAATGGCATATCCCGCAGATTGCGCTTGGCAGCGGCCCACAATCTCTCTTCTCCTTGCGGTTCCGACCAGTCCATCGAATAGGCCGGAACGCTTTCCGGCTCGTCCCCCAGAAGATCGCGCCAGATCCCGCGCACCAGCCCCAGACAATCTGCGCCCGCCCCCCGGCATGCGGCCTGGTGGTGATATGGCGTGCCGATCCAGCCACGCGCCAACTCCACAATTCGTTCCTGGTCCGACATCAGCGCAAGCTCCCACCTGTATTGGCATTGGACCTCTTGGGCACGGCCATCACCCAATCTTCGCCCGGGATGTCCGGGAAGCCTTGGTAATTCAGAAGGTTATTGAACTTGTACCGGCATGTTGACATGCGTTTGTCGCATCCGGCATCCAGACGGACCCTGTCGCCAGGCTTCACGTTGGACCGGATCGGTTCCCACAATTCAATGACACGCGCGGCACCGTCAAACCAATCCTTTTTGATCAATCCCCATAGGCCCTGCCCATCGCCGGATTGGATTGACAGCCGTCCGCGCTGAAACCAGGCCGGTTCAAAATCGTTCATTTCCTTCCATCTGAACACTCGGGAATCCTCGATAGTCTCGACAACCCGTGTGTTCGAATAGCCGGGGGAATCCAGATCGAACTTGCATGCTGCGTCACCCAGAACCGCCGAGCACGGTTTCTGATATGTGCGTCCCATCGGCCGGTTCAATGCCTCGGTCAGGCCACGCAGTTCCGCATGAAAGGCACCACCACTCCGGCGCACCTCGCCAATCGATCCCCTGAATTGCAGCCAGCGCGCACTGATGTGCGCCCAGTTGACCAGCCATGCCTTCACTTCGGCACCATCGAACCTTCCGGCCTCGATTTCTTCGTCCCGGACGGCAGCGTCGCTCAAAGCACCAATCGCTTCGGTATTGTCGACAGACAATCCAGTGCTCTGCTGCAACGCCAGAGCCGACAAACCCGCGTCTGCCTTGAATTCGATGTCATCGAAATGGAGCGGCAAATCGTGATCCGTGAAACCGAATGTTTTTCCATCGCTGCGAATGATCGCCCAACACCGGCAAAGCGTCGTTATTCCCGTTTTTACATGGGCTTGAAAATCGTCGTTCTGTCCGACCATCATACTCTCACCTCGAATACGGGGACGTTGGGCACATCTCCGGCCTGGAAACTTGCGACGCTTGTCTGGATACGGTCAGTGTCGAAACGGACCGGGACATCAAATTCGAAACCTGCGGTGATCCGCATGGTTTCGGCCGGGATCTTTGCGAAACGAATTAGCCCGCTGACGGTATCCACCTCAAAATCGACACCTTCCCGTTGTTCATCCTGCTCAACAGCAATCCGAACACTACCCGCGACCGGTTTTTTTATCGGCCTGGCATAGCTGAAGGTCCCGGACTGGTAGGTCTTGATCAACGGAAACTCCGAAGTATGACCGTCCGCAACGGCAATAACCTGGTCGTCAGGGCTTGTCTCGGCCGAGGCGCGCCCCGATTTGAAGTCCGACCAGTCCTTCCAGCGAAAGCCGTACATTTGACCGCGACGCGCTTCGAAGAACGAGATCAATGTCGCAACATCGTCTAGGGAACGCATACCCAGCCCTGCGTCATAGCGTCTGCGCGAGTGGGCCCAAGGCGTATTGCGCTCCTCGAACCCGTTGGCCAGCGTGACAATATCCGTCCGCCGTTCCGGCCCGCCCACCGAGCCAAAGCTCAGCGAAGCGGGAAATCTGACTTCATGAAAACTCATCTTGTTCTCCCCTGCCCGTCCGAATTAGCGGTTGCGGTTTCCGCGCCCCAATGCCCGGCCCATCTGCGCCGCGATCTGTCCCCGGCTCCGGTTGAACCCCTGCACATCGGGTGTGGTGATGTTCATGACGACATTCACTGCCTGCCCACCGGCACTGCGCACGCCCAGCTTGCCGTCCGCGCCGCGCGCCAATGGCATGATTGCCTCGGGTCCGGCCTCACCCATCAACCCTGTGCCGCCACGCATTGGAAAAGTCACAGGCCCATTCACGACACCGCCGTTCGCAAAGGGCATCACCCGTCCCTGTGAAAAGCTGCCGCCGTCCGCGAACGGCAACAAGCCTTCGACCACGCTGCCGACGCCTTGTGACAGCAGCCCGCCAAAGTGGTTGGCGACCGGTTTGATCGCAGCGTTATAGGTCGTCTGGATCATCGATTTCGCTACGGTTTCCAGGGCGTCGGACAGCTTCATCCCATCCATCACAACCCCATCGAACGCGCGACGCAGACCTTTGGACAAGCCCTGCTCCAGCGAGGATATGTCCTTTCCGGTCGCCGACAGGGACTCGCGCATGCGCTGCAACTCACTATCGAATCCGGCTGCCATGTTCGCCGCCGCGCCAAGACTGTCTTCCAACGCTTCCGCGCGCTCGCCCAGATCGTCGGAATAACTCTGATCAGTCATCGCACTCTCCTTGTTCCTTGTCCGGGTATGCGGTCAACAATGCGTCCAACCCGGCCCGGGACAGGGGCGCCTGAGCGCTCCCATGTCCCAGCAACAATCGCAGTTCCGCCGGGGTAAGTTTCCAGAACTCGTCCGGTTTCAAACGCAACCCCTGCATCCCGGCCCGCATCAGCGCGGGCCAGTCAAATTCCGTCATTTCTCCGAGGGCATCATGAAGGCGCGCGCGAGCAACTCTGCAGCAACCTGCGCGGCCTTCATTGGTCCCCCCTCGATATCCGCGCGTCCCAGTTCCTGGCCGGGGATATCGACCCCTCCGCCGCGCAGACCGGCCGCGATCAGCGCCAGCACGTCGCGTGTCGAAAACGATCCGCCCTCGAACCTCTCCACCAAAGCGACGAGAGAATTGAGCTCAAGCTCCTGTTCCAGTTCAGCCAAGGCACCAAGCGTCAGCTTCAGCACCCGCCGCTGTCCGTCGATGACCAGCGCGACCTCTCCTGTCCATGGATTGGCCATTGTTCTACAGTGCCGTAAAGGTCAGAACACCGGCGCTGGCCAGCGACATTTCATAGGTCGCCTCGCCATTGTGGCTGCCGGAATATTCGATCGACGTGACCTGAAACGCCCCTTCGACAATTCCGAAACTCGGAATGATCACCTGAAAGTCCGGCGTTTCGCCGTCAAAAAACAACTGTCTGGCCCGCTCGTCCGTGCCCGCATCCTTGAACACACCGGATCCAGAAATAGAGGCGGTTTTTACACCGGCACCCGACAGCAGTTCGCGCCATCCACCCTGACTTTCAAGGCTGGTTACATCTACACTTTCCGCGTTGAAGCTGACGCGCGTCGCCCGCAGGCCGGCGATCGTTTCAAAAAGACCGTCACCGGTCATGTCTACCTTGACCAACAGGTCCTTGCCGTTCTGGGCACCCATATCGTGTCTCCAAAGATTGATTGCTTAATTGTCTTCCAGGCGCGCGCGGAACCGCAGATCGATCCGCCGAACGCGGCCCGCCCTGCCCGTGCGTCTTGCCGTGGCACGGTCGAACCAAAGCCCCACGACGCTTCCACGATCCAAAGCCAGTTCACCATCCACCAAAGCGTCACTGACGGCGGCGGCCACAACCTTGGCCTTGGCGAATCCCGCCCCATCCGTCACCACCGAAACGATGAACACGTGCAGCGCCCCATTGGACGACTTGTCGGATTTGTCCCGAACCGTTTCCGGGCCAAGCGTGATGTACAGGCTTGGGATTTCACCGGGCGGCAGCGCATCGAAAACGGCACCACCCACCAAGTCGCCAATCGTGACATCCCCGACCAGACGCTGGTAAACTGCCGATTGGAACGCAGCGGCCATTCCATAGCTCATGTCGCGCTCTCCTCTTGCGCAAAACAGGTCAGAAACCGCCCTTCTGCATCACGCTCGGTGACGGCCTGGATCAAGAACAGACGCTCGCCCTCGCGGAACCTCTGTTCAGGCATGGGGCGCGCGGCCGAGCCAAAAGGCGCTGCCCGAACCACGATGTTGCAGGTGACCATCGAAACTGGAACACCCGCCTCGGCGCGTTCCCGTCCCGAGCGCGCCCGAACTTCGGCCCAATGCTCGCCCAACGCCTGCCAGGTTTCGACATATCCACCCGCCCCGTCCGGCGCGCGGAAGGGCGCTTCCAGCACAAGCCTGCGATTCAGCTGCGGCATGCTCATTGCCCGGCTCCGATACCGATCCGCATCGACCTGTATCGTTGGATCAGGCTGGAAACGCCGAACGGCATGCACCCGTCGCTCAATGCTGTTTCATTGCGGTATTCATAGTAGTGGGCCGCCAGCAACATGACCGCCTGGCCAAGATCCGCGGGCAACCCAGCCCATTCTTCGGCATACCCGGCAGAAAACCTTATCCGGACGCCGCCGCCGATCCGCACCATGGGCAGCAACCCGCCGACAGGTCTCAGGCGTGGCCTCTGGCTGTCGCCTTCCAAACGGAACTGGCTGCCCGGCATCTCGGTCTCCACCTCATGTTCGTCGATCAGTGTGACGCTTTCGATGCCAGCCACCGGAGCGACCGGCAGAACCTGGCCCGCACGATCACGCCATCCGGTCAGAGACCAGGTAAATTCACGAACGATCAGGATCTTACCGGTTCGCGCCTCGATCGCGGCAATGGCTGCCCGAAGAAACCCCCGCAGAACACCATCCTGCAAACTGTCTTCGCCGAACCCCGTTCCCAGCCGCAAATGCGCTTTGAACTCAGCCACTGGCAACGCAACATCAGGAACGGTCGCCTCTTCGATCAACATCATCACTTCACTCCGCAAGGTCGGACCCGTCTGGGCCATTTCATCTGGAATTGGTGGGCACGCGCCGCCCCAAGTTGCTCGGACGGAGGGGAGCAGCTAGACAACAAGGAGGGTTTCCCGTGACGCGTGCCCACCGCAGACCCGGATGAACGGGCCTGCACTCGGTACCGTGTTAGGCGGCGCCGAATTTCAACAGTTTGATGGCAGCAAAATCAGACACATCCCCGCCGACACGCTTGGTGGCATAGAACAGAACATGCGGCTTGGCGCTGAACGGGTCCCGAAGCACACGCAGATCCGGGCGTTCGGCAATGGTATAGCCCGCCTGGAAATCACCAAAAGCAATGGAGCAAGAATCCGTCGCGACGTCCGGCATGTCTTCGGCGACGACCACCGGGTATCCCATCAGCCGGGCCGGTTCTGCCGCTGCCAACCCGTCGGACCACAAGAAGCGGCCATCGGCATCTTTCAGCTTGCGCACCACGCCAGCGGTTTTCGAATTCATGACAAAGGTAGCATTGGCACGATACTGGGCGCCCAGCGCATACACCAGATCCACGATGGCGTCGGCATCGCCGATATCACCGTCAACCCCGGTGGGGACATATCCGATGTTGCCCCAGCTCCAGACGTCATTGTCGACCATGGGATGGTTCAGAATGCCGCGGGGCTTGTCCAGACCATCACCCGCGATAAACGCAGCCGCTTCGGCACGGGCGAACTTGTCCGCAATGCGACCGGCCAGCCAGCCTTCGATGTCAAAGGCGCTGTCATCCAGCAAACGCTGACTTGCCTTGGGCAGCGCGCTCAGTTCATGCAGCGCAATGGTGATACGATCGATCTGCGGGCTGTCGGTTTCAGCTTGCGATCCGGTTTCCGACGCCCAACCGGCGCCCACGTCGGTATGGTCCACAAGAACGTCATAGCTGGTGGACTCGACATTCACGACCGAAGCGATCGCGCGGATCGAAGCCGTCGCATGCAGAACGGACTGCACCGTGTCAGACGTCTGCGGGTCCACCAGATAGCCACCATCGCTGTTCACGGCAGTGGACATGGACTTGGCCGCCAGTTCCAAACCGCGCAACCCGTCATCATCCCCCGAACGCAGATATGCGTTGAACGCTTTCTGATGCGGCGCGCCTTCGTCGGTGACAGCGGACAACTGCGGGCGTCCCGCGATTTTCGATTTTCGATCCAGCATGGTCAGTCGCTCTTCCGTTTGCTTGAGTTTTTTTTCAATTTCACCTTGGAACCCCTTGAATTCGCTGACGAAGCCGGTCATCGCCTGCTTCACCTCCTGAACCAGTGGAGAGCCTTCGCCGGCCGCAGCCGCCGTTTCGGTCTTGCTCATCGGAACATCCTGTTTTTGGGTGAGTGATAGGCGCCCTTAGCGGCGCGCCAGCTCCAGCCGCGCACATTCCAGTGTCGCCGCCAATTCACGCAACGTGGCCTCGGTCTCCAAGCTCTCGCTCTTGGCCGCCACACGCGCACTGGGCAGCATCGGGAACGTCACCAAGGACACTTCCCAAAGCTCCAGTTCGGTCAAGAGCCGATGGCCCTTGTCATTCTTGCCCGCTTTCTTGGTGCGATATCCGATGGACAGCCCGTCGATCGCCCCCGCCGCGATCAAAGCCGCCGCCTCGCGCCCTTTCTGTGTGCTGTCCAGCAGGACACCCTTGACCCACAGGCCTCGGCTGTCTTCGCGCACCTCTTCCCACACCCCGATCGGTTGAGAAGGATCATGTTGCCAAAGCATCTTGACCCGCTGCCCTGATCGGCCCAGTTGCATGAGCGATTGGGCATAGGCGCCGGGATGCACAATGTCCCCCCCTTGATCGGTCTGACCAAACAGGCTGGCATAGCCTTCGATAACCGCACCTTCGGTAACGCAAAGCCCGTCACCAAACCTGGCGAACTTATGCTCCAATCCGGTGTCCAAATCCATGACACGCTCCTTGTAACCCATTGAAATGAAATTATTCATGGTGTTGCCACGACAAAAGACTGCACGGCTTGGCTCAGAAACACGGCAACCACGCCGTACACGGTCAGCCACAGCCGTTTCTCCAGCCGCTCCATCATCTCGTCCAATCGATCCAGCCGACGCACCAGATTTTCGTGATGGATCTGGCTGACCCGTTCGTGCGCCGCCAACCGCAATCCGGGCGCGCATTCGAAACGTTCAAACCTGCCACGCCCCTCATCCATCTGCGCCGCCTTCGGGCACGGCCGGCAGGCCCAGGAAAGCCCGTTTTTCGGAATTGGTCAGAAAGTCGGCCGATGATACGCGCGCCCATTGTGCATCCCGCTCGGAGGACAGCGCCGGAACCTGATCCAGGTCGGGCTTCAGTTCCAGTTCCTCGCCGCTGAACTGCGCCAGCCAATCCCCAAGCGCCGAAGCGACGCGCGTCGCCAATGGCACAACGGTCAGACGGTAAAACGCCCGGTTGGCCTCTTGATAGTTTGCATAGGTCGCATCCCCCTGAATGCCGATCAGCATCGGCGGCACCCCAAAGGCCAGTGCGATTTCGCGCGCGGCAGAGTCCTTGGTCTTCTGGAATTCCATGTCGCTCGGCGAAAAGCCCATGGGCTTCCAGTCCAACCCGCCTTCCAGAACCATCGGTCGCCCCGCGTTGCGCGCGCCCTGGTAATTCGCTTCAATCTCGTCGGACAAACGCCGGAACTGGTCATCCGCCATGGCACCATGGCCATCCGCGTTGTTGAACACCAACGCACCGCTGGGGCGGGCGGCATTATCCAACAGCGCCTTGGACCAGCGCGACGCGCTGTTGTGCACATCCACCGCCATCGCTGCGGCCTGCATCGGCGAGAACCCATAGTGATCGTCTTGGGGGTGAAACGACTTGATGTGACAGATCGGAGACACCGCCCCGGTCGCATCAAACCGATGCTTCTTGGCGCCAACGCTATATTCATAGGCAATCGGCCAACCATCCCCACCCGGAACGACTTTCATCCGGTCCGACCGCAGGACGTGCAGCTCCAAGGGCACCCCATCTTCGCCGGCAACGGCCTCGACATAGGCGTCGCCCGACAGCAACAACTGGCCAAACAGGGCTTCCAGCAACTCGGCCCGGCCCTGCGCCGCGTTGGGTTGCTTCACCAGGCTCAGCACCGGGTGGGTTTCATAGCGTTGGCTCCGATCCTGCAGCACCAAGGGCAAGGCAGCCGCCGCTTCCGCAATCAGCTTCACCGACCGGAACCCGACCGGATTTCCCGAAAACCCCGTGCGGGTCAGAGAGACCGTATCTCTCGGGCTCCACGCCACACGGCCGGCACTGTGATAGGCCACAACCGGTCCAGTCGCGCTTGCTTTGGTTTCCGGCACCTCGGTTCCTGCTCCGCGCCGAAAAAAATCAAATACCATAATCGATGCTCCTGTCTGATCATCGCCGCACGCCTGATCCGCGCCGACCGGTCCGTTGCGAACCTTTTGCCCGATGATTGATAAAATTCGAGAAACCCACCGTACGGTGGCCGCGCAACACCCGGCTGCGCGCCGCGCCTACAGCGCCCGGATCCGGGGCCGACGGAACTGCGCGGCCGGGGCGATCATCAATTCGTGCAGCGCCCAGACCAACGCATCGACACGGTCAGGACTGCCCTGACCTTCGTATCCACGCGGAGTCATCAGGCACATCTGCTCTTCCAGATCGGCCAGGCCTTTGGCGTGTCGGACGCGCCCCTGTTCATACAACGCCGCGACCGGTTCTGCCCGTGCGGTCTTGCCCCGGGACGCATGGACCGCCTTGTATGGCACCAGAGGATCCACCTGCCGGACGACTTCCTCGACCAACTGCCCGCCCTGGTTTACCTCTGCGACCAGACGTTCCGCACCGAATTCATCCATCGCCGCGATTGCAGCGCGCGCCCAGCCGGTTGGGCCGACCCCCTGAACCGTGCGATCGGCAAGAACATAGCTTCGCCAATCCTGCGGCGGTCCCTGGGTTTGCGCCCCGACAACCACGATCCCGCATTCATCCGCGCCAGCCCCGGCCGAAACCGCCGGATCAAGCGCCACAATCACACGATCCAATCTGGGAATCGCATTTACCCGCGCGGCCTGCATCATGTCCGTGGTCCACAACGCGCCTTCTGCATCGGCCAACAGCACGCCATCCAGCTCTTGCCGCCCCAAGCGGGTTCCGGCGTATCGACTGCGCACCTCTTGCAGGAAACTCGCAGCGAGATTGGCCCGGTTCGCCTCGGTCGGGGCATGTGTCAACACCGTCGACGGCGATGCCAGCAATTCCTTCAAGACACCCACATTCCGCGGAGTCGTCGTGACGCAAACCTGCGGCTGTTCACCCAACCGCAAGGCAAATTGCAACATATCCCATGTGTTGCGCGCCTTTTTCCATTTCGCCAGTTCATCCACCCAGGCCGCATCAAACTGCGGCCCGCGCAGCCCCTCAGGGTCATTGGCGGAAAATGCCTGCGCTTCTGCACCATTGGCCCAGACCAGTTTTCGCTCGGTGGCTTTCCACGTCGGTCTGCGGTCCGGAGGCGAACATGCCAGGATGCCACTCTCTCCCTTGATCATCACGTCGCGGACCTGATCAAATGTCTCGCCCACCAATGCCACGCGTCTCTTCCTGCCCGGATCCAAGGGGCGCGCGCCTTCGACCTCAGCCCGCACCCATTCCGCACCGGCGCGCGTCTTGCCCGCGCCTCTTCCGCCCATGATGACCCAGGACCGCCAATCCCCTTCGGGCGGCAACTGATGTTCCAATGCCCAGAACTCGAAAAGAAAAGGGAGGGCGCAAAGCCCTCCCTCCCCTAGTGAATCCAAAAACCGATCACGTATCGCAACATCTTCTGAGGCGAGCCAGGCGGCACCCGATCTCAGCCCGGGCTGCGTCCATATCAAGGGCGTATCCGCCTCTGACAATTCCTTCTTGTTTGCGCTGCTGCTCGACAAGGCTCGTCTCCACCTTCTGGCAGGTGCCGATCAGCCTTTCGACCGCCGCAACCCGCTTGCTACCATCAACCAGATCTGTTTCCTCCCCGGCCTTCAGTTGCGCATACAGATCTTCCGCCTGCTGACGCAGCTTGCGAAGCGAGTCTTCGACCGACTGAAACAGTTCAGCCGTTCGCAGAACGCGCTCTTCCGGGGTAATCAAAGTCATTTTTGCTCATCTACCTCATGCGTTGAACTTGCTCCGCACGAGAGAAATGAAAAACGGCCACGGGTATACCCGCGGCCGTTTGCCCACTTCTTCTAGCATGACACAACTTATACGCGAGACCGTTCGCAGAGTCAAGCAAAATCGGAACGGGCCGCCTTGCAAGCGTACGGAATAATTAAGAAATTCCTAATTTCACGGATCTGAAACGGCCCCGAACCATGATGCCACGGATCAGTTGTTGGCGCGTTCTGCCTCGATCTTGCGCCATTTCGCGACGTTCCGATTGTGCTCGTCCAAGGTGCTGGCAAACGCGTGTCCCCCGCTCCCATCCGCCACAAAGAACACATAATCCGTGTCTTCCGGCGACACCGCAGCCTCAAGGCTGGCCATCCCGGGGTTGGCAATCGGCGTCGGGGGCAGACCGTTTATCACATAGGTGTTCCAGGGGGTCTGACGGCGCAGTTCGCTCTGGCGCAAGCCGCGCCCCAAAACACCCTGCCCCTGGGTGATGCCGTATATCACGGTCGGGTCGGTCTGCAGTTTCATGCCCTGGGTCAACCGATTGACAAACACGCTGGCCACTTGCCCGCGCTCTTCGGGCACACCGGTTTCCTTTTCAATGATCGAGGCCAGAATCAGCATTTCTTCGGGCGAATTCAGCGGCAATCCCTCTTGCCGGCTTTCCCAGGCCGCGGCGATGCGCAGGGACTGGACTTCCTGCATCCGCGCCAGCAAGGCCGCACGATCGGCCCCGTCGACAACCTCATAGCTGTCCGGCGCAAGCATGCCCTCTGGCGGCACTTCCGTGATATCTCCGCTCAGGACATCCGCGGCTTTGAGCGCCTGAACAACCTGCCAGCTCGTCACGCCTTCGGCCAGGGCAATCCGGTACCGTGTATCAATCTCGGCACGTTTTTCCTTGTAGACCGCTGGTGCGTCTTCCGAGGTTGGATCGAAAGCAGCGATCTTGACCAGTTCACTGCTGGCAGGGTCCAATTCGCGCACCAATGCTTCGGTCCGTGTCACACCGACACGATAGACGATCTCGGTACCGCATGTACTGGCCCCGCCCCGCGTCACCTGATCCACGATCTGTTCCATCGTAACACCGGGTTGCACCAGATAGCTGCCAGCTTTCAGCTGATCGGATTTTTTTGAGTAATCCGCACCCAGCCGAAAAATCGTACCGCTGGACACTGCGCCCTGCTTTTCAAGATCGCGGCTGACCGCACCCATGTTTGAGCCCCGTTCGACCCGCAGACAGATCGCCTGCTCCAACGGACCCTGCGCCGAATATTGCGATTGGCCCCACAATATCACGCCGACCAACAGAAACAGGCCGACGATGAGAAAGGTCAACATGTTCGAGGCGAGGCTGCGCCACATCAGGTCGTTTTCCCGAACAGAACACTTGCGTTGGTGCCGCCAAACCCGAATGAATTGGACAGGGCCACATCCACTTCGCGGGCGCGTTTGACGTTTGGCGCCAGATCGACAACGGTCTCGACCGCCGGATTGTCCAGATTGATCGTCGGAGGCGCGACCTGATCCCGGATCGCCAATATCGAAAAGATCGCCTCGATGGCACCGGCGGCCCCCAGCAGATGGCCCGTCATCGACTTGGTGGACGACATGGTCACGTTGGACGCGGCGTCACCCATCAGGCGCTCGACGGCCGCCAGTTCGATGGTGTCCGCCATCGTGCTGGTGCCGTGCGCGTTGATATAATCGATATCCGCCGGCTCCAGCCCGGCCTGTTGCAACGCCGCGCGCATCGAACGTTCGGCCCCGTCACCGGTCTCGGATGGGGCGGTGATGTGATAGGCATCGCCCGACAGCCCATACCCCAGGACTTCGGCATAGATCTTGGCACCGCGCGCCTTGGCGTGTTCATATTCCTCAAGAACGACGATACCGGCCCCTTCGCCCATCACGAACCCGTCCCGGTCTTCATCATAGGGGCGGCTCGCGGCAGCGGGGTTGTCCGAGTATTTCGTGCTCAGCGCCTTGCAGGCGTTGAACCCGGCAATGCCGATTTCGCAAATCGCCGCTTCGGCACCGCCCGCGATCATCACATCCGCATCGCCATGCTGAATCAGCCGCGTGGCGTCGCCGATGGCATGTGCGCCGGTGGAACAGGCCGTGACGACCGCATGATTCGGGCCCTTGAAACCGAACCGGATACTGACCTGACCCGAAATCAGGTTGATCAGAGCCCCGGGAATGAAGAACGGCGACACACGGCGCGGGCCTTTTTCCTTGATCGTCACCGCAGTATCGGCGATCGAACTCAGCCCGCCGATCCCCGAACCGATCATGACCCCGGTGCGCAACCGGTCCTCTTCGGCTTCCGGTGTCCATCCTGCGTCGTTTACGGCCATATCCGCGGCCGCGATGCCATAAAGGATGAAATCGTCGATCTTGCGTTGTTCTTTCGGTGCGACCCAGTCGTCGGCATTGAACGTACCGTCGCTGCCGTCGCCCTTGGGCACCTCGCAGGCATAGGTGGTCGTCACCCCGCTCGCCACCGCATCAAACAACGTGATCGGTCCGGCACCGGATTGACCGGCCAGCAATCGAGACCAGCTTTCCTCGACACCGCTGGCCAGAGGGGTCACCAACCCCAGCCCTGTAACGACTACTCTGCGCATGTTATGCCCTCTTGCCAGTCTTTTGTTGCGCACCGCTCTTACCCTGCACCGGCATATGGGGGCAAGTCCGCCTTGCGCGCGCGATCAGCGCAATTTCGCAACAGTCGATGTTACGCAGACCCTGAATGCGGCCCTGATCGGGGTCACAGGAAACCTGCGACGGGTTCGGGACCCGGTTGCGCGATGGCCAGCGCTTCGGGCAGATCGACCGACTTGCGAAACAGCGCACGCCCCACCAAAGCCCCCGCAATGTTGGGAATATACTTCAGTCGCGCGATATCGTCGGTGCTGCGTACAACGCCGCTGGCAATCACCGGCGCACGCGCCTGGGCCGCCAGGCCCGCGATCAGACCCAACCGTGCCTCGACCTCGTCCACATCGCTGTCGATATCCGTGATGATGATTCCCGCCAAAGGCGCATCCGAAAACGCCGCTATATAGTCTTCGGGTTTCAGCGCGCTGGATGAACGCCAGCCTTCGGTCATGACCTGACCGCGCCACACATCGACCGCCAACACGATCTGGTCGGGATGATATTTGGCAATCTGCCGAACCAAATCCGGGTTCTGCGCCGCCAGTGTCCCGATCACCACGCGCCCTGCCCCCTTGTCGATCCAGTATTCGACAGCCTCGCGGGACCGAATGCCACCGCCCAACTGAACCGGAATGCCAACCGTGCGAATGATCGTCCGAACCAATTCCTGATTCCCATTACCGCCCGCAACCGCGTCGAAATCGGTCAGATGCATCCATTCGGCACCGGCCGCAGCAAAACCACGCGCCGTTTCAACCGGGTCCACATGCCAGATCGTGGCATGATCCAGATGCCCCCTGTCCAGAGACACACAACGCCCATTCTGAATTTCAATAGTCGGAAAAATCAACATGACCTTACCCCCTGCTGGTCATCTGTCTCAACTACAGCATAGCATATCCGGGGGGCCGATGCGTCCATATTGCGGCCTGCGCGCAGCTGTTTGCGTCTTCAACCGGCCCTGGGTGGTGGCCCATTGCGCCGCAGCAGGACGACCGATTCGCCTTTGACCCTGGCCCGACGCATCTCTGAATACCCGATCTCCGACGCCAGCCTCAAACAGGTTTCGTTGTCCGGAGCGACCTGTATCACCAGCGGCCCCGGAACCACCCGGTCAAACCAGTCATGCGCCGCCCGAACCGCCTCTTGCGCCAGACCCCGACGCCGGGCGTCCGGCACAAGCAGCCAGCGCGCTTCGGGGAAGGGATCAAAATCTTCGCCCACCGCCTGCGCCCCGAAGAAAAAACCGGTCTGTCCGATGATCTTGCGGCTGCGTTGCTCGACGATTGCCCATTGACCGAAACCGGTCATCTGCCAATGCCCCGCATTGCGCAGAAAGGCTTCCCACGCCCGTCTGCGGCTTCTGGGCTGCCCACCAAGATAACGCACCACTTCCGGCATCGCCCAGATTTCGGCGAATCTGTCGAAATCTTCATGCCGCATCGCGCGCAGGGTAAGCCGCGCGGTGTTTATGTTTGGGATGGCACGGGTCATTGCACCGCTTGTAGCTGTCTGCCTCAATGAATCTGTGACAGGACAGGGCGGTCGGGATCAAGAATTTTTTCGGTCCGCCACGAAAAAGGCGCCTCCCGGTCGGGAAGCGCCAATCATGTACAGAAGACCGCCTGAATCAGGAAGCTTCAGAGATGAATTTGACCGCGTCGCCGAATGTCTGGATGGTCTCGGCTGCATCATCGGGAATTTCGATTCCAAACTCTTCTTCGAAAGCCATGACCAGTTCAACCGTGTCCAGGCTGTCTGCGCCCAGATCGTCGATGAACGACGCGTTCTCGGTCACTTTGTCTTCTTCAACACCCAGGTGCTCCACAACGATCTTCTTTACGCGGTCTGCGACGTCGCTCATGTTTCTTCCTCATTCCTTTGCGGGCGCTCGGCCCCAGTCTGCCCTTGCCCGCTTGGGGTGGGTTGGTTTTGCCCGACACGGGCCGCTTTCCCGGTGTTCCGGGCCTGACAGTCCAAGGTCTTCACCTCACCTGCCGAAATCTGCGCCGCCTATAGCACAGAGTTGCAAAGAGGCAAACGCTTTCGGCGATGCCCGGCGGTTGCACATCTCAGGTTCGATACCACCGGATTTCCAACCATATTCCTTCACATATGCAGATAAATCGTTCCGTCTTTCGAAACAAGCCCTGACCCTGAGAATGACTGGCCCCGCCCTGACCCTGAGAATGACCGGCCCCGCCCGGTCCGCAGATGCGCAAAGCCGCCCGCACCCTACAGCATCGCCATGCCGCCGTTTACATGCAATGTGGTTCCGGTGACGTACGCCGCTTCGGGGCTGACCAGATACAGAACCGCAGAAGCGATTTCATCCGCATCCCCCATTCGTCCGGCCGGGACCTGAGCCAGGATTTGCGTTTTCTGCTCATCTGTCAGCTTGTCCGTCATCGCGGTTTCGATGAACCCGGGCGCCACCGCGTTCACCGTGATGCCACGGCTAGCCACTTCATAGGCCAGGCTTTTGGACATGCCGATCATACCCGCCTTTGAGGCGGCATAGTTCGCCTGACCCGGATTTCCGGTCGCGCCAACCACCGAGCTGATATTCACGATCCGGCCCCATCGCGCCTTCATCATGCCCCGCATCACCCCTTTGCACAGCTTGAACGTCGCCGTCAGATTGACGTCCAGAACGCTTTGCCATTCATCGTCCGACATGCGCATGAACAGGTTGTCGCGCGTGATCCCGGCATTGTTGATCAGAATATCCAGGCCACCCATCGCTTCGGATGCCTGTTTGGGCAATGCCTCGACCGCCGCCATGTCCGACAGATTGCAGGGCACCACATGCGCACGCTCGCCCAGGGCGGCGGCCAGATCCTGCAACGGTTCAATCCGCGTTCCCGACAATGCCACGGTCGCCCCGGCGTCATGCAACACGCGGGCGATCGCGGCTCCGATGCCGCCGGATGCGCCGGTGATCAGGGCTTTCTTTTCGTTCAGGTCGAACATCTGCAACTCTCCTTCTGCCGATCCCGTCGCGCGGGGCCTTTCGGCATGGTTGGGTGTATCCGGACTATCCGGTGTCTCAGGCCAGCGTGTCCAGCACGGCCTTGATGTCGTCCGCGGTTCCGACCGCGCGGCAGGTCACGCTGCGGTCTATCCGCCGCACCATGCCCGACAACGCCTTGCCAGCGCCGATTTCCCAAACCTCGTCCACACCCTGCGAGACCATGTATTCGACGCTTTCGCGCCAACGCACCGCGCCGGTAATCTGTCGCACCAGCAGGTCGCGAATTTCTTCGGGGTCCTGAACCGGCGCGGCCAGAACATTGGCCACGACCGGCACCTGCGGCGCCTGAATATCCACCGACGCCAGCGCATCGGCCATTGCTTCGGCTGCGGGTGCCATCAACTGGCAATGGAACGGGGCGCTGACCGGCAGCATGACCGCCCGTTTCGCCCCTTTGGCCTTGGCCAGTTCGGTTGCGCGCTCCACCGCCTCTTTGTGGCCGGACACAACCACCTGTGCCGGGTCATTGTCATTCGCCGCCTCGCAGACCTGCCCCTGCGCGGCCTCTGCCGCCACGTCGCGCACCGCCGCAAGATCCAGCCCCAACACAGCCGCCATCGCGCCCACACCGACGGGAACCGCTTGCTGCATGGCCAGCCCCCGGATCCGCAGCAATCTGGCCGTATCCCCCAGGCTCAGTGCCCGGGTGGCCGCCAGGGCTGAATATTCGCCCAGCGAGTGTCCCGCCGCAAAGGCCGCGGCGTCCAGTTCGACGCCTTCGGCCTGAAGGGCGCGCATGGCCGCCAGGGATGTCGCCATCAGCGCCGGTTGTGCGTTCTGGGTCATGGTCAGGGTTTCGATATCCCCTTCCCAGATCAGCGCGCTCAGGTTCTCTTCCAGCGCGTCATCGACCTCTTCAAACACCGCACGGGCCACCGGATACCCGTCGGCCAGGGCCTGCCCCATGCCGATCGCCTGTGCCCCCTGTCCGGGAAATACGAATGCTCTGCTCATCCTGCGCCTCCAATTGCCTGCCCCCGCATAGCCCGCAGCAGCCACAGAGGCAACGCCCACGGTTCAACCTGTGCAACACCGCGCAGATTGCGTGCACAGACTCGGCGTTGTCAGCACCCGCAGATGGCCTATTGTCACGCCGAACCCATCGGAGTGTGCAAGATGCCCGCCGGAAACACCCATGCGCGCTATGGCGCTGTCAGCAAATCGTTGCACTGGTTGACCGCCTTGTTGATCCTGACGATCATTCCCCTGGGGCTGATCGCAAACGATCTGGCGCAGGACATCCGGAATCCCGACATTGCCACCACGGCCGCGATGACGGCGCGAACGGCGCTGTTGTTTTCGCTGCACAAGACGCTGGGCGTAACCATCTTCGCCGTGGCGCTGGTGCGTATCCTCTGGGCGCTCGTCCAACCGAAACCTGCCCCGCTGTATCCCGGGCGACGCCTGGAAACTCTGTTGGCGCAAACCGTGCACTGGCTGCTCTACGGATCCTTGTTGCTGGTGCCGCTGAGCGGATGGGTTCATCACGCCTCGACGACCGGCTTTGCTCCGATCTGGTGGCCATTCGGACAGTCCCTGCCCTTTGTGCCGCAAAACGATCGAATCGCCGAACTGTCCGGCGCGTTGCACCGGCTGCTGGTGCAGGTGCTGGGCGCGGCACTGGCGCTGCATGTGCTGGGCGCGCTGAAACATCACTTCATTGATCGTGACACCACATTTCTGCGCATGTGGCCGGGGGGCGCCGCCGACTCCGCGCCCACGTCACCCGCCCCGCGCGGCACGCATCATTCCGCTGCACCTGCGATTGCCGCGCTGGCGGTCTGGGGTTTGGCGCTAAGCGTCGGGTATGTCGCAGGCACGTTCCCAAACCCACGGGAACACCATGCCCCGGATACCGCCCTGCCGATGGTTCAATCCGAATGGCAGGTGACGGACGGCACAATCGAAATCACCATATCCCAAATGGGCAGCCCGGTTGTCGGCCGTTTTGAAGCATGGACCGCCCAGATTTCCTATTCCGACACCAACACGCCGGGGCCGGTCGGGGCAGTCGAAACACGGATTGCAGTGGAGTCCCTGGTTTTGGGGTCCGTTACGAAACAAGCAGTGGGCGCAGATTTTCTGGACGCACAACAGCATCCCGTCGCGGTGTTTTCAGCCCCGATCATCCGCACCGAGACCGGGCTTCAGGCACCGGGTACGCTGACATTGCGCGGCACGACCCTGCCCCTGACGCTGCCGTTTACGTTGAAGATGTCCGGCGATACCGCCCATATGAAAGCACGCGTCGTCATCGACAGGATGGATTTCGGGATCGGAACAACCACGCGCGACGCGGCCACATTGGGCTTTGACGTCGACGTGTCGATCCACCTGACAGCGCAGCGCCAGACCGGCATCGAATGACGGCCCCGCGTCAGCCCTTCAATCGGGGCTTTCTTCCTTCAACTCGGAATTTATCTCGATGCGGATTTCATCAGACCCGATCGGCACAAAGGCCCCCATATCCCATTCGGACCGGCGTATCGTCGCGACCGCTGTGACGCCCAGCCACTTGCCTTTGAATTGCTCAAAGAACTTTCCCACGGGATGTTCACCGACATTGTGAACCGTGACGTCGAATTTCGCCTCGCGCGTCACGTCCTTGATGGTCAGATCGCCAGTGACTTCAACCTTCATCGGGGCAGTCTGACGAAAAGCCGTCGAATTGAAACTGATCGTCGGATAGGTCTCGGCGTCAAAGAAGGTCGAACTCCACAGATCGTTGTTGAAACGCTCGACCCCGGTTTCCATGCTGGCCACGGGGATCGAGAAAAATGCGCGCGAGTCCGGAACCGAATCCAACGAGAACTCAAGCGAACCGTCCACTTCGGTGAACTCAAGGGATTGCTCGGAAAACCCGGCATGATCCCAATATGCCCGCACTTCGGTATGATCCGGGTCGATCTTCCAGATTTCTCCGGACGCCACGGTCCCAAGCGCGAAAAGAAAGGTGGCGAGTGCTGCTGGCTTCTTCATCGGGGTTCCAAATATAGTCTTCGCAATGCTGGGGGCAGTCTGCGACAAAGCCCGAAGCCGAACAAGCCCGCATGAATGCGGCTTGCCCGTTCGCCCCCGCCTATTGCACCCGCCTATTGCAATTGCATCGCCTCTATCGAAATCTCGACCTCGACTTGGTCGCTGACAAAGGGCGCGAACATCCCCAGGTCGAAGTCGCTGCGCAACAGCGTTGTCGTGGCGCTGACGCCGATTGCCGGTTTGCCGCTGAACGGCGGCAGCGGATACTGGTCCGTCATTGCGGTCATATGCGCGTCCAGCACCACGGGCACGGTGACGCCGTTGATCGTCACATCCCCCGAAATCAGCGCCGTCTTGTCCCCGGTGACCTCGATGCCGGTGGATTCGAAACGGACCGTCGGATTGGCCTCGACATCAAAGAAATCGCCTGATTTCAGCACGTGATCAGAACGCTCCTGCCAGCCGGTCAGCAAACGCTCGACCGGAATCGACGTCGTCACGCGGGATGCGGCCGGGTTCTGGGCATCGAAGACGATCTCGCCCTCGAAACCCGACAGGATCCAGTAGGTGGTCGAAAAGTCACCGTGCCCATAGGAAAAGGCAACCTGGCTGTGGCTTGGATCCATGGTATAGACCTCGGGCGCAGCGGTGGCAGCACTGGCGGCAGCAATCATCGCGATGGCGGCAAGTTTCGTTTTCATTTCAGAATGGCCCTCTTTTGGCACGGGATGGCAATGCGTTCACATCCATCTAGATGGGCGGCGCGGGCCGCTGCGGCAATCGTCCAATTTTCCACACGGCCTGTGGACCGATGAACACTGGGCACCCGGTTTGAACCAAGTGGCTTGCCCCCAGTGTCAGACCGTGTATATGGGGCCATCCCTTTGCAACGATCTGAACCGCGCAGTCTCTCGTGGCGGGGCCGCAAGGGGAAAATGGCCCGGCCTATGAAATGCGCCTTGAAACAAAGCAGGAGTCCACATGCCACTCTATGAGCATGTCATGATTGCGCGTCAGGATCTGTCCAACACGCAAGCCGAAGGCCTTATCGAACATTTTGGCACGGTCCTCACCGACAATGGCGGCAGCCTCGTCGATCACGAGTACTGGGGCGTCAAGACGATGGCCTACAAGATCAACAAGAACCGCAAGGGTCACTATGCCTTTTTGCGGACCGATGCGCCCGCACCGGCGGTGCAGGAAATGGAACGCCTGATGCGTCTGCATGACGATGTGATGCGGGTTCTGACCATCAAGGTCGACGACCACAAGGAAGGCCCGTCGATCCAGATGCAGAAACGTGACGAACGCGACAACCGTCGCGAACGCCGTTGATCAAAAGCTTGAGAAAAGGACTGTAAGACATGGCATCCAAACCATTTTTCCGCCGCCGCAAGGTCTGCCCCTTCTCGGGCGACAATGCACCGGCAATCGACTACAAGGACACCCGTCTGCTGCAGCGCTATATCAGCGAACGCGGCAAGATCGTCCCCAGCCGCATCACCGCCGTCTCGGCGAAAAAGCAGCGCGAACTGGCCCGCGCCATCAAGCGTGCCCGTTTTCTGGCACTGCTGCCCTACGCCGTGAAATAAGGAGAGTTTGACATGCAAGTGATCCTTTTGGAACGCGTCGCCAAGCTGGGCCAGATGGGCGATGTCGTGGACGTCAAGAACGGCTATGCCCGCAACTTTCTGCTGCCCCAGGGCAAGGCACTGTCGGCATCTGATGCCAACATCGCCAACTTCGAGGCACAGAAGGCCCAGCTGGAAGCGCGCAACCTGGAGACCCGCAAGGAATCCGAAGCCCTGGCCGAGAAGCTGAACGGTCAGCAGTTCATCGTGATTCGGTCCGCTTCGGACGCCGGATCGCTCTACGGTTCCGTGACACCGCGCGACATCTCGGACGTGGCAACCGAAGACGGCTTTTCGGTCGACCGCAAGCAGATCGTGCTGACAGCACCGATCAAGGCCCTGGGCCTGCACAAGGTGCTGGTCGTGCTGCACCCCGAAGTTGACGCCGAGATCGCGATCAACGTGGCGCGGTCGGTCGAAGAGGCCGAATTGCAGGCCTCGGGCAAATCGATCCAGGAACTGGCCGCCGAAGAAGAGGCCGCCGCCGACTTCGAAATCGCCGAACTGTTCGACGACATCGGCAGCGCCGCATCTGACGACGATGATCTGGCAGAAGCCGCAGGCGTTGAAACCGACGAAGCGGAAGACGCCGACAAGGCCTGATCTTCCGGGACGATCGCATACCAAGCGCGCGGGAAACCTTCCCGCGCGTTTTTTCTGCCTGAAACGTCCACGACGTTCGGCAATCCGCCGCGCACGGGAAAACCGGCGCTTGCCCGCATCCGTGCAGACGCTAATCTGCCACTCAACATCCACAATTGCGGAAATAAAATGCTGTCTCTGTCCCGACGCCGGGTCATGGCGATGATTGTTCTGAGTCTGACAACCTCGGCCTGCGCGGCAACACCAGTCACGAAACCGGCTGCCCCCGAGCCATCGCTCTATCCCAATGAAACGCCCGAACTGCGGTCTCTGATCAACAAATACGCCGAAATCTACGAGATCCCGCCTTCCCTGCTGCATCGGCTTGCGATCCGTGAAAGCACCCATCGGCCATGGGCGGTAAACCGGCCGTATTACGGGCTGTTGCAGATCCTGCCCGCCACGGCACGCTCCATGGGCTTTCGGGGCCAGCCCAAGGATCTTCTCGATGCGGAAACCAATCTGAAATATGCCGGCAAGTATCTGCGCGGTGCCTGGCTGTTGGCGGATGGCAGCGAAGACATGGCGGTAAAGCACTATTCTCGCGGATATTGGCGTGAAGCCAAACGGCGCGGCATGCTGATCGAAACCGGGCTTGTGCAACCAAAACCCCAATAACCCGCGCCCCCGGAAAGCACGGGCCGCAATAGATCCGCCGACACGAAAGCCGCCCCTTTCGGGCGACCGCCGTCATCGCCAGGATGCCGTCGATCCGTGACCATCCCCAACATCACCGCCGCGTTGAGGTAACTGCCGATACGCCACGCGCGGGGGGCTGTGACCCAACTCAGCGTTCAGGCGAATTGTCTGAAACTCATTGCCTGATGGGTTGATTTCATGCAATATGCGCGGACGTAGAAAGTGAAGCGGGAAGACTGCAAATCCGACAGCGGATCATCGGAACCGCAGACAGTCGGTGCAGAAGCGCGCTTTCTGGATCGGGGAACTGGGGAACAGAGGATAGATATGAATAGGGTAGACAATCTCGTGGGGCAGCGTGTCCGTGCGTGTCGGCGCGCCATGGGCCTGAGTCAGACGGAACTCGGCGAAGCAATCGGCGTTCGTTTTCAACAGGTCCAGAAATACGAAACCGGGGCAAACCGCGTCAGCGCATCGCGGTTGTGGGCCATCGCCGATGTTCTGGGCGTAGATGTCACCCAGTTCTTCGACGGGATCAAGGCGGACGACCAGGGCGGCACTGGCAAGGACGCGATGCCCCAAGACCACATGTCTTTCCTGTCCGATCCCGAGCGTCTTGAATTGATCGAATTGTACAATACTCTTCCACAGGGGCAGAAAAAAGCAGTACTGGCCTTTATCCGCTCCATGGCACAGACTGAGGCTGGACTGGAGACAACGACCTAGCCGGGCAGACTTGCACCCGGCACCGAGGACAAAGATGTGAAACTGATCGATCTGAGTTCAGTGCAGGATGTTGACCAGCACGCAGATACGTTTCTGGACGAGCTTTGCCAGTTGCTGGGGTTTGACTATGCGTCATACGCGGCGGCAAACCCGATCAGCGGCGATGTGCGGGGCTATGCGAACTATCCGGAAGAATGGAAGCTGCACTATACCAAGCGCGGGTTCCATCACGTCGATCCTACACTTTATACCTCTGCCAAAAGCATCGCCCCTGTGGATTGGGGGCGGTTCGAACACGACGGCAAGTTCAACAAGGTCTTTCGCGACGCCCATGACTTCGGGATCAGCGATCGCGGGCTGACGGTTCCAATCCGTGGCCCTTACGGCGACTGCGGGCTGCTGAGCGTCACGCGAAACTGCACTCTTTCAGAATGGGACAAGCTGAAAAAGGACGTCGTGGGCGACCTGCAGATTTCGGCCGTCCATATACATGACAACGTCATGCAAACCGGCGTCCTCACCAAGGCGCTGTCGACCCCTGCCCTGTCATCGCGTGAAAAGGAGATCCTGCAATGGGTCGCCGTGGGCAAGTCACAACAGGACATCGGGGACATCCTGTCGATCTCGCACCGCACGGTCGAAGTGCATTTGCGCTCGGGACGAGAGAAATTGGGCGCTTTGTCAACCCCGCAAGCGGTTGGCCGCGCAATCGGTTTGAACCTGATAATGCCAGGTTAACCAAGACCTTAGCGCCAGTTTAACCAGAATTCCGCCCCCAGGTTAACCTAACCCCGCTTTCCATACGGGAATCCCCCAATAGAATCGATTCTCGACATATGTAAATTTGTAATTGGAAAGACGATGGGGAACGGAATGATTATCATTATTGACGAACTGAACAGACACAAATACGCTTCGATACTCGAAGATATGTACAAACTTCGCGCACGGGTTTTCCAGGACCGATTGGGCTGGGAAGTCAAGGTAACGGATGGCAAGGAAATCGACGAGTTCGATGATTTGCAGCCGACCCACGTGGTAAGCATTGATGACGATGGGGATGTCGTCGGATGTATGCGACTGCTGCAGACGACTGGTCCACACATGCTGGCCGATGTCTTTTACAGCATCCTTGAAGGCGAGCCGCCTTTGCGAAGTGCCCAGGTCTGGGAAGCGACGCGCTTTTGCGTCGATACCGCCAAACTGTCCGGCGGGAAAACCAGAAACTCGATCTCGTATGTCACCAGCGAGGTGATGATCGGCGCGTTTGAATATGCCCAGAAAGCGGGTGTTCTTGACGCCGTGGCGGTGATCGACCCGGTGATGAACCGCGTGTTGAAGCGCTCGGGCAATGCCCCGTATGACTATCTGGGGAACGCCAAGCCGATGGGCAAGGTGACCGCGATGGCCGCGCTCATGGATTGCTCGGACGAGCGGATTGAAAGTGTGCGCGCATTCTCGGGGATCAGACACGATGTGTTTGCAACCGACGAAGATATTCACGCGCGCCGCAGCGCCAGGATGAACCGACAGAAAGCACCTGCGTCCAAGCCGATCGGTGATCTACACGACTATTTCGCGCAACAGATGCGCGATGCCAACGACGCCGAAGAGGTGGATGCCGTCAAACGCCTGATGCAGGCAGTCGAGGAACAGCTTTCCGACGGCGGATATCAACCGGAACGGCGGCACAGCTAAACCAAACACCACTCGACCAAACGACCCTCAACCCCCAAGAATGAAAGCCGCCCCAAGGGGCGGCTTTCGCCTTTGTCGACCAAGCGTTTCGCGCCAAGCGCAACAGCATATTCGAACAGGCCACCGGTTGGCCGGTGGCCTGTCGCCTTATTCTTCTTCCAGCGCCTCGACGGCTTTTTGCAGCTCGTCCTTGCTGACTTCCTTTTCGGAAATCGTGGCCAGTTCAAACACATAGTCCACGACCTTGTCTTCGAACAGAGGCGCACGCAGTTGCTGTTGCATCTGCGGGTTCTGCTGCACGAATTCAAAGAACTGGCGTTCTTGCCCGGGATACTGACGCGCCTGGTTCATGATCGCCTGGGTCATTTCGGCGTCGGTGACTTCGACTTCGGATTTTTGCCCCAGATCTGCCAGCAACAATCCCAAACGTACACGCCGCTCGGCGAGTTTGTTGTGCTCTTCGGTCGGCTCCACTTCGGGGTGGTCGTGACCTTCGACATCCGGGTTTTCATCATGCCACAGCTGATGCGCGATCTGACCGGCTTCGGCCTCGACCAGGCTGGGCGGCAGCTCAAAGCTGACGAGATTGTCCAGCTCGTCCAACAGCGTCCGCTTCATCACCGCACGCGCGGCACCAGCATATTCCGCCTCCAGACGCTCACCGATCTGGGTTTTCAGCGCGGCCAGGTCCTCGGCTCCGAATTTCTTGGCCAATTCATCGTCAACCGTAGCGGCGACAGGTTTCTTGACTTCCTTGATCGTGCAATCGAACACCGCTTCCTTGCCGGCCAGGTGCTCGGCCTGGTAATCTGCGGGGAAATTGACGGTCACGGCCTTTTCCTCGTCGGCCTTCACACCGACCAGTTGCTCTTCGAAACCGGGGATGAAGCTGTTGGATCCCAGCACCAGAGGATAATCCTCGGCCGAGCCGCCCTCGAACGCTTCGCCGTCCACCTTGCCGACGAAATCCATCACGATCTGGTCGCCATCCTTGGCCTTGGTGCCTTTCTTGCGCGCTTCAAAATTCTGCGCGGTTTCGGCCAGATTGCCCAGAGCTTCTTCGATATCTTCCTCACCGGCCTTGACCGTCAGCTTTTCCAGGCTGATCGACTTCAGGTCGACTTCGGGGATTTCGGGCAGGGCTTCATAGGCCAGCGCCACCTCGACGTCGTCGCCCTCTTTCCAGTCCTCGTTGGTCATCTTGACTTCGGGCTGCTGCGCGGGACGGTCGCCGCTGTCCTCGAAGTGCTTGTTCATGGCACCGTCGATGGTTTCCTGCATCGCTTCGCCCATCAGGCGCTGACCAAATTGCTTCTTCAGCAACGGCATCGGCACCTTGCCCTTGCGAAAGCCCTTCATTTCGATTTCCGGCTGGGCTTCGATCAGCTTTTCGTTGACCTTTTCCTCAAGCTCCGCAGCCGTAACGGAAATCGCGTATCCGCGCTTCAGACCTTCGTTCAGTGTCTCGGTGACCCGCATCAGTTATCCCCATAGGTTCAGGCGTGCGCCGGGCGCGCACGATACAAATTTGTCGCCTTCTATTTGTCACCGACGCCCGGTGCAAGGGGCATTGGCACCGGAATACCCCGCATTCGTCGCACAATACGAAAAAGGCGCGCTTGAAGGCGGCTTTCGCCCAAGCGGATCAATACGCCGGTTCAGAACATCCGGCAGGTGCCCAAGACGACCGAAGACGCATTCAGATACGCCGCATCCGCAGGTGCATGCCTGTCTCATACCACGCAAGCATCAGAATCTGTACCGCATACCGAATTGCATGGCCTGTACAGTATCGAACGCAGGCAGCGCCTTGTCGGAAAAGCTGTAGTGCCGATATCCCAGGTACAGTTCCAGGTGCTTGTCCTCCAGTTTCTGAACCACACCCAGCCCCCAGGCCGCCGAGGTCGAGCCCCGTGCATAAATGTCGGTCCCATAGTTGTAGTCGACCGAGAAAGCAGTGGTGCCCGCCTTGAAGATCCGGGTCAGATATCCCAGTTTGTAATAGGTGTAATTGCCCCCCTGGCTGGACGCGCCGGTCGAGACAGAAAAATTCAACCCGGTCGGCTTGTGCAGGATCGACAGGGACGCAATCAGGTCTTCGCGGGTTTTCAGTCCGTTCTTCTTGGAAATACTGACCCCTGCCGCGCCCTGGGCCCGGAAACTGGGATTTTCGGACGCGTACCGCAGCGCAACGTCGATATTTGCTTCTGAGTTGTCCTTTTGCAGGATCTCGGTTCCGGCCGAAACCGCAAAGACAAAGCCACGATAGCGCCGCGTATCATACCGCAGCCGGGCGCGGCGTATGCCATCGAATGTGTTGAACGCGGATTTGATCGCCACGTTGGACAATGGCCCGTCCGCCTGGCGAAACAGCACGCCGCCAGCCATGTCTGGAACCGACACGCCCGTCACCACAGCCGTGCCCGACAGATCGGATGACGTCACCCCATCGGTTGCCATGGGCCCGTGTCCCACATAGAGTTTCGAGCCGCCGGGAAAGCCCCAGACCGCATCGACAATGCGAATGTCGGTTTGATCCCATTCGATCAACGGATCTGTTTTCAACTGATTGAAACCATTGGATTCCCGCACGCCCAGGCTGGTTTCGAAACGAAAGTGGAACTGATCCGCAAACGGCATCCACGGGCTGCCCTCGGGGCGCTTGTAGATAAAACCGATCCGGCTGTCGGAATGCGAATTATCGGCAATGGCCGCGTCGGTGCTTTGACCGTCATACGCCGCGATGATCGACGGGGTAAACTGGCCGTAAAACGATGTCTGGCCGCCGAACCGGCCGACATAATCCTCGATCGCCGCAACGGGCTCCGCCGCCATAAGCGGCAGACAGGCAGACAACGCCCCGAACAATGATCTTGCAAAATTCAAAACGCTTCCTGCATCTGATTTTCGTGCCTCTGGGATCCGGGAACATCTGCCGGAATGAAACAGCCATCGGCCAGCGATGTTAAGGGCATTTTTGTGCTTGCGCGATCAGATGCCAAATCCGCCATGGTCCTATCCCGGCGCAGCAGGCTGACGATGGCCGGTGCGGGCGCGTACCCTGCCCGGCTCAGGCGGCGCTTGCGTTTTTGTCAACTGTCGGTTTACGCTCATTCTGCTACCGATTGAATTGAACCCAAAGAGATACCCGCCCTTCTTTTTCGACCGTGCCGCCCTGTCGAGCCGTTCGGTTCAGCGATGTTGATCTTCGGGACATTTGGAGAAACCCTATGGCGCTGGATACCAAACAACGCGCATTTGTGGAAACATTCATCAAGGGCGGCCTGTTCAACCGAAAATCCGACAAAGCCAAGATTCGCAACTACGAAGCGTTTCTGGCCATCGAAACCCGGGCCCAGGCACTGGTCGATCAGCTGACCGGTCTCACGCCCAACGTCGGCCCGATCAACGACGTGCTGAACCTGGCGCGGGCCCACAAGGACGAAGGAAAATTCGACAAGGCCGTATCCGAAGCCGAAAACGCGCTGGCCATGGCTACCGATGTGATGGCCGCACTGCAAGAGCGCCGTCAGGCAGCGGATGCCCTGCGCCAGCAGTTGGCGGATCTTGCGGCGAACCCGGACGGGGCGCTGACCTCGGAAATCGAAGATCTGGACACCCGGCGGGCCGCCATTTCCGCTTTGCTGACGCCGGACATTCCGGCCCCGGCAGATGCGACCAAGGCAAAGACTGACCTGGACGGCCTTCGCGATGCCTGCGCGGCAATCCGGCAAATGGCCGAAACCCGCGCCGCCGAAAAGCAACGTCTGCAACAGGGGCATACCGCGCAAACGGCGCGTCTGAACGACCTGCGCGCGCTGCTTGTCCGGGTTGCGGCGGATGACGATCATGACGCAATCAGGGGGTTGGCAGACGGCATCGGTACGGATCTGGACGCCATCAATACCGCGCTAGGCGCCAATGATCCGGTGGCGATCAAGGCACGCCTGAACGATCTGGACCCCTTGGCCACGCGGCTGGATACGCTGGCCGGTCGTATCGACGCGGCCCTGGGTCGTGTGCTGAGCGCCACGCTTGGCAACACAGGCACCTCGGACGCCCAGAAAGACCGCCTGGTGGCTCTGGGCAAGGCGGATCCGGCGGCGCTGACGGCGGCCACGGCAGTGCTGGAAAGCATTCAGGCCGATCTGGGCGATACAACGGTCGATCGCGCCCTTCTGCAGACCCGGCAGCAGGCCGTCGATATTGCCCGCGACGATGTGCAGGCCAAGACCGAGGCGCTGGATCTGGCGCAACAGGCCAAGACAGCGGCTGCCGAAGAGGAAAAGCTGCGCAACGACGAATCCCATGCCGCTTTTGCCCCGGCCAAAGCAGCATATGACGCCGCAATCGCCTTCAAGACTGCCAACAGCGCCATATTGCAAGACCCAAACCACAAGGATCACGCCGCGACAAAGGCCAGTTTCGACCAGTTGGTCAACGATTTCAAAGCCAAGAACGCTGTCTACGAAACAGCCAAGGCCGACGCTGAGCAAGCCCAGGCAGAGGTTCTTGCCAAACAATCCGATGTGGCCAACGCGCAAAACGAACTGGCGACGGCGCAGGACACGCTGAAGGCGCGCAAGAAAGATCAGCGTCAGGCCGAAGGCAAGAAGAAGCTGCTGGATGCCATCGGCTTCGGGCCGCTGGCCCCCACGAACGGAACCGCCGTCAAACCGGCGGTCGCCAAGGATCTGATCGAACTGTTCGGGCGCAACCCGCGCGTCGCCGAAGCCGCCGTCGACGCGGCGGCCACTGCGGAGTATCCCGAAAGTGTCGCCTCGACCGCTGCCTTGATGTGCACCAAGGTGGATGATCGGTTCCGATCAGACAGCGGCACCGCATTCGTCGATCCCGATTACGCGGACTACTATGCGCAGACCCTGATCCGCATGTCCGCGACCCTGCCGCCCTCGGAAACCGCCAAGCTGGACGACTATCTCAAGACCGGTCGGCAATTCGCCGATCTGGACGCGGTCGCGGTCGGCACCACGCGCAGCGAGACCGGAACCAAGCGCACCGGCCATGTCGGCGCGGCCCTGCTGCAAGCCGACGGGTCGCTGGATCTTGCCAAGGGGCGGGATGCGCTGCTGGACGTGATGTTCCATCCTTCCGCACAGAACACGCCCACCCCGGCGCTGGTTACGCACATGCTGGACACCATGACCTTTCTCGAAGGATCAGCCGACGCCCGCACGATCCTGACCGATATCACCGCACCGCCCGGTTCGGACTCGGCGCGCGGATTGCTGGCCAAGTCCAGCGGCAAGGACCCCTCCGCTGTCGGGCCTGCCGAATGCCGTGGCGCAGTTCTGAATGCGATGCTGACGCCGGTGTTCCAGGGGGATGTCGGGTCCTGTTTCGCCACCGCAGGCATCGTCAAGATGCGCAACGACGACCCGCTGGAAGCGATGAAGAATTATCGGGATTTGGCCCGCGACGGCGTATACAACCCCAAGACCGGCGACCCGCTGCCGGCGATCCAGAACGTTCCGGATCACCAGGATCCTCTGGTACGCAGCCTGGAATACACGGCCGCCACCGCAATCGCCCGTGCCGATTTCAGCGGCTTGAATCAAAGCATGACCGCTTCGGTTTCGCAGATGGTGTCCGTCATCACCGAAAAGGTGAAATCCAAGAAACGCGCCGATGTCACCGCAAAGCTGGAAAACGCCATCAGCGATGCGGTCGAACTGGTGTACAATCCCGAAATCGAGATCGTCGATTCCAATGATGGCTCATCCTCCAAGGGGCGCTATCAGTTGATAAGCAAGGCCGATGGTGCCGTCATCGACAGTCTGGACCAATATGAAGACATCGTGTTCGACATCGTATGGGACGTGGTGGAAAAGAGCGACACCAAGATGTTCACCTCGGTCAACGATGTTGCCAATCAGGTCACCAAAGCCGGCTTTGAACGGGCGATTCAGATCGGCGGAAAATGGCCCTGGGATCTGCCCGGCGGCGGCTTTACCGAAGAGGCAAGCACCACGATATTCGGCGGCAATTTTACCGCCACGGACGTGATCGCGGGCGTCAACCCCAACACCGCGAATATCCCTGAACGAACCAAAGACGTGCTTGAATGCGTGCTGACCAATTTTCTGCCCGGCAGCGATCCGCCGGATCCAAACGAGATGTCCACGGTCAAGACCCGCGGGATGCACGGTTTCAACATCACACCGGGGGATGAATCGCTTGCCCCGCTGCGCGCCGGCGGGCCGGATGCGCTGGCCGAGAACATCGAACGTGAATTGCTGGCACCCGGCCGGAACATCGCCGCAACGCAAATACCGGTCGACCAGCTGGCCTATATGTTCGAAAAGGAAATGACCGCCTTTGGCAAGGGCGCAACGGGCGATGCCAAAACCGCGCTGGAGCAGATCCTGTCGACGCAGGCCCCGACCGCGCCCATGACCCCGGCCGAATTCAAAACCCATGTGACGGCGGCGGGATCGACGTATATCGAAGCCGTTGCGCAAATCGAAACCGACTACTGGCGCGGCAACCAGACGACTACGCCCTCTGACCAGGATCTCGCCAAGGAAAAGGCGGAATGGAAAGAATATTTCCAGGCCAAGCTCGACTCGGCCCTGAACAACCGGCTGATCAACGACTTGGGCGCGCCGCAATTCGTGATC
Source organism: Rhodobacteraceae bacterium F11138 (assembly GCA_016521575.1). Classification (GTDB taxonomy): domain Bacteria; phylum Pseudomonadota; class Alphaproteobacteria; order Rhodobacterales; family Rhodobacteraceae; genus Sedimentitalea. Next base: position 470,750 of record JAEKDP010000002.1, read on the forward strand.
GCGGACACCAACTGGGGCAGCGCCGAAGATCACACCTATTTCGTGATTGCCGCCGATCCGGCGACCGGCCAGCCGGCGCTGTACAGCAAGACCGATCCACCGGGGACGCTGAGACCCCAACACGAGGCCGAAAAATGGGTCAGCACCGAATGGGCCAAGGTCGCATGAAGAAGACGGGAGAGCCGACATGACCGCGATTTCCGAAATTGTTCCGGGGCATGATCCTGACGGGACGCCCGCCGCGTTTGTCGGCGACACATGCTATACCGGGCTTGATCAGCTGCTGGACGCGGAACCGGGCTTGCTTGCGCCCGATGCGGCGTCCGACCTGGCCTTGTATGTCAACCATTTCGCCCGGGACCGGGATTTCGTGCCAATCGATGACCCGCAGACCTACGAAAAGACATACAGAGCCCGTATCGAATCCGAAGACCCCGCAGCGCCATGGCAGCAAAACGTGATGCGGCTGCGCGATTTCGGGATGCCCGACTTTGCGGAAATCCGCAGCGCGGTTCTTGAAAACGGCACTTTGGTGTTCTTTGCCGCAGACGCCCTGACCGGCCTGCCTTACCGCGTGTGCGCGGATGTCAAACGGCGCACTGCCCCGACCTATTCTCCCCTTGCGCTGTCGCCGGTCCCGGCACCGGGGCGCGTCCGACCTGAACCGCGCCAGCCCCAGGCCCAGGCGGCCATCCCATCGGCGGCAACCTCCAAACCGTCGGACGCACCGCAAGCACAGGATGAAACCCGGTTCACCCCCCTGCCGGATGACTTGCCTTCCCTTGATGAAAGCTGAGACTACGGATCTGGGGATGGGTGCCACACCAGCCCAAGAAGATGCGTATCACGGATGTCCCGCTGTGCGGCCATAGCCCGGGGCAATACCGACACCGCATCGGTCTGAACTCTGGTGCGGGTGAAGGGACTTGAACCCCCACGCCTTGCGGCGCCAGAACCTAAATCTGGTGCGTCTACCAATTCCGCCACACCCGCACTTGGCCGCAACAAGATCCGGTGCCCCCGGTGTCCCGTCGCGTTCTAGCTGCTTAGCAAAGCTTGTTTGCGGATGCGAGGGGGAATCTGCACGTCGTACGCGGAACCACGGACCGCTATCCGGTGCTAGACACCAAGCCCGCGCAACACCCCGGGCAGCTGTTCGGGAATGTCCTCGGCGATCAGGCCGGGACCGAAGTCCAGCGCGCATTGGACATGCAGCCAGACAGCCATTTCACAGGCGGCCATAGGTTCGGCGCCACGCGCAAGCAGACCGGTGATGAACCCGGCCAGCACATCCCCCGCCCCTGCGGTCGCCAGCCAGGGCGCGGCGCGATCATATTGCGCTGAATGGATCGCGCATTTTCCATCGGCGGTGGCGATCACCGTCGCCGCCCCCTTGAACAGAACCGTACAGCCAGCCCGCGCGGCGGCCGCGCGGGTCGCATCGACCTTGGAATAGGCCGGGCCGCGCCGGGCGGGCTCGGCCAGTTGTCGGGCGATATCCGGAAACAAGCGTTGGAATTCCCCCCCATGCGGCGTCAGCACCACCTGATTGTGCAGCATCCGGAACAAATCATCCGGCTGGGCACGAAACAGGGTCAGCGCATCTGCATCCAGCACCAAGGGACGCTGCGACGCCAGAGCCGCCTCGATCAAGGCACGGCTTTGCGGCCCTGTGCCCAGTGCGGGGCCAAGGCACAGGGCATTCAGCCGCGCATCCTGCAACAGATTGCTCAGCCCATCGGCGTCGGCGATACGGACCTGCATCAGCGCGGTGACATGGGCGGCAACTTCGAATTGCGCCGCAGGCGGGACACCCAGGGTGACCAGCCCCGCCCCGATGCGCAAAGCCGAACGCGCCGCAAGCCGGGCCGCCCCGGTCCGCCCGGGTCCGCCGCTCAGCACCAGGGCATGGCCGTGGACGTATTTCTGCCCTGCGGCCGTTTTCGACAGAAATGCCGGATCGGCGGTCCGGACCAGCCGGACCTGCCCCTTGCCGTGCGCGCCAGCGGGCAGACCGATGTCGCAGACGTCCAGTTGTACGGAATGGCCCCCGCCGATCCCCAGATGATGCCCGATCTTGGCCCGGTGAAAACTGACCGTCAGATCCGCCTGCATGTGACAGCCCAATGCCTTGCCGCTGTCGGCGCAAATCCCCGACGGGATATCGACCGCAACGCATCTGACCCCCAGGCGGCGGCGCAGATCCTGAACACGGGCAATGACCTTGCAGACCGGACCGGTCACCGGGCGGCACAGCCCGGTTCCGAACAAAGCATCGACCACCACATCGGGGCAAGCTCCGTCCGGGATCGTCATGTCCTGCGTCAGCCCGGTGACGGTTCCCGTTTCAAGCCATCGGTCGTGGTTGGCACGCGCATCGGGGCCCATGCCATCCGGCGTGCCCAAAAGGCAGGTTGTCACCTCCCATCCGCGCGCCTGCAGCAATCTGGCGATGACGAACCCGTCGCCGCCATTGTTTCCCGGCCCGCACAGAACGACCGCGCTGCGGTTTCCCGTGCCCAGCTCGGGCCAATGTCGCAGGATGGCGGCAACCACGCCGGCACCGGCCCGTTCCATCAACGCAAGCCCGCTTACCCGCCCCGATACGATTTCTTCCTGCTCGATGGCGCGCATCCGGGCAGCGGTCAGAACGTCTGGCACGTCAAAGCCTCACTTTTTCATTTTGCCTGTTTTTCATTTTGCCTGTTTATTGGGCGATCCGCACATTTTGACGGCACCCGCCGGGATTCCCCCACACCACCCCCGGTCCGTCCAGCCTATCCGATTGTGACCGGCCATGAGAAGTGGTCTGACCCGCTACAATGCTGTTGTTCAGGAGGGACCCATGAAAAAGGTCGAAGCGATCATCAAACCGTTCAAGCTGGATGAGGTCAAAGAAGCGTTGCAGGACGTCGGCGTCCAGGGTCTGAGCGTCATCGAAGTCAAAGGCTTTGGCCGCCAGAAAGGGCATACCGAACTCTATCGCGGTGCCGAATACGTCGTGGACTTTCTGCCCAAGGTGAAGATCGAAGTCGTTCTGGACGACGATCAGGTCGATGGCGCGATCGAGGCCATCATTGCGGCGGCAAAAACCGACAAGATCGGGGACGGCAAGATTTTCGTCAGCCCGGTTGAACAGACGATCCGTATCCGGACCGGCGAAACCGGTTCGGACGCGCTGTAACCACATCACCGGTTCTCAACCACATCACCAGTTCTCAACAAGAGGAAAGAGAGAATGAGCAAGGACGCGATTCTCAGCACGATCAAGGATGAAGACATTGAATATGTCGACATCCGTTTCACCGACCCGCGCGGCAAGCTGCAGCATGTCACCCTGGTGTCCGACCTGGTCGACGAGGATTTCATCGAAGAAGGCTTTATGTTCGACGGCTCGTCCATCGCCGGCTGGAAGTCGATCGAAGCCAGCGACATGAAGCTGATGATGGATACCGAAAGCGCCTATATCGATCCATTCTATGCGGAAAAGACCCTGTGTGTGCATTGCTCGGTCGTAGAGCCGGACACCGGCGAACCCTATGAACGCGACCCGCGCGGAACCGCCGAGAAGGCCGAAGCCTATCTGATCGCTTCCGGGATCGGGGACGTGGCCTATTTCGGTCCCGAGGCCGAATTCTTCCTGTTCGACGATGTGCGGTTTTCCAACAGCATCAACAAGGTGTCCTATGAGGTTGACGCCACCGATGCGTCCTGGAACACCGACACCGAATACGAAATGGGCAACATGGGGCATCGCCCGGGCCTCAAGGGCGGTTATTTCCCGGTCAACCCGACCGACGAAGCCCAGGACCTGCGCAGCGAAATGCTGTCGACCATGAAGCGCCTTGGCATGAAGGTCGACAAGCACCATCACGAGGTCGCCTCGTGTCAGCATGAGCTGGGCCTGATCTTTGGCACCCTGACCACCCAGGCCGATGAGTTGCAGAAATACAAGTATGTGATCCACAACGTGGCCCACGCCTATGGCAAGTCGGCCACGTTCATGCCCAAGCCGATCTATGGCGACAACGGATCCGGCATGCATGTCAACATGTCGATCTGGAAGGACGGCAAGCCGCTGTTCGCCGGCGACAAATACGCCGACCTGTCGCAGGAAGCCCTGTATTTCATCGGCGGCATCCTCAAGCACGCCAAGACGTTGAATGCGTTCACCAACCCGTCCACTAACAGCTACAAGCGCCTGATCCCCGGGTTCGAGGCGCCTGTGCTGCGCGCCTATTCCGCGCGCAACCGGTCGGGCTGTGTCCGGATTCCATGGACGGAAAGCCCCAAGGCCAAGCGCGTCGAAGCGCGTTTCCCCGATCCGGCGGCCAACCCGTACCTGTGTTTTGCCGCCTTGCTGATGGCCGGGCTGGACGGGATCAAGAACAAGATCGACCCCGGCGAAGCCATGGACAAGAACCTTTACGATCTGCCCGCCGAAGAACTGGCCGGTATTCCCACCGTCTGCGGCAGCCTGCGTGAAGCAATGGAGGCTCTGGCCGCCGATCATGACTTCCTGCTGCAAGGGGACGTCTTCACCAAGAACCAGATCGAAGGCTATATCGAATTGAAGATGGAAGAGGTCCACCAATACGAACACACGCCGCATCCGGTCGAATTCGGCATGTATTACAGCTGCTGATCCCAGCGATCAGACAAACGGTAGGTGTCCCGGCTTCGGGGCACCTTTTTTCTTGTCCACGGCAAGGACAGCGCCACTGATGGTGCTTTTAGGCAACGACGGCGATGTGGATGCGGTCTGATCGCGTCTTTGCGCCGGATGATCCGAACAAGCCGGTTCCCAAGCGTGGCGTGTCTGGTTAGCATCGCACCGTAGCCTATTGAGGAGCCAGCCAATATGAGTTCTCACCCCGTGATCCGCCTGGCCTGCGGCCTTGTTCTGAGCGGCTTGATGGCCGGCCCGGTTTTCGCGGCGGCCTGTGGCAATTCCGGCGGGGGATTTGACGCCTGGAAAGCCGAATTCGCAAACCAGGCCCGCCAGTCCGGCGTCGGCAAGAAAGGGCTGCAAGCCCTGTCCCAGGCGACATACGCGACCCGGACGATTTCGGCGGATCGCAATCAGAAGTCGTTCAAATACTCGCTGGACAAGTTCATGCAACTGCGCGGAGCCAACACGATCGTGGCACAGGGGCGCAAGCGCAAGGCCCGCAATCCCGAGTTCTACGCCGTGCTGGAACGACAGTACGGCGTCCCCGCCGGTATTCTGATTTCGATCCACGGCATGGAAACCGGGTTTGGCGGTTTCATGGGTGACAGTCAGGTGATCTCGGCCATCACCACCCTGGCTTATGATTGCCGGCGGTCCGATTTTTTCGTGCCGCATGCAATCGGTGCGCTGAAACTGGTGGATCAGGGCACATTGACCACCGCCACCCTGGGGGCAAGACACGGCGAATTGGGACATACGCAGTTTCTGCCCGGCAATGCGCTGACCTATGGGGTGGACGCCACCGGTGACGGGAAGGTCGATTTCTACAACATGACGGATGCGTTGGCCTCGACCGCCAATTTTCTGCGCCAGAAAGGCTGGAAACCGGGCCGGGGATACCAGGAAGGCCAACCCAACTTTGCCGTCATTCAACAGTGGAACGCGGCCAGCGTCTATCAAAAGGCGATCGCCATCATGGCGGCGCGCATCGATCAGTAGCACGGATCAGTGACACGCGGGCTGTTAGCGAGCGATCACGATATCCGCGCACAACCCGCCCAGGGTTTCGCTTTCGCCCAGCCTCAGGATGCCGCCATGGGCCCGCGCCACATCGGTCACGATGGCCAGCCCCAGCCCCACGCCGCTGCCCTTGTCCTGATTGCGCGCCGGGTCCAGCCGTGTGAACGGTTTGATCGATTCTCCCCGCCGGTCGGTGGGAATGCCCGGACCGTCGTCCTCGACCCGGATGCGCAGGGATTTTTCGCTGAGAACCACGGATACGGTCGCCCGGGTGCCATACCGCGCTGCATTGTTCAAAAGGTTCTCCACCGCCCGCCGGATCGCCATCGACCGTAGCATCACGGTCCCCTCGCCGCTGGCTTCGGTCAATTCAACCGCGCCACCGGCCCGCTGTGCGTCCTCGACGATGCGGCGCACCAGATCCAGCGGATCGACCTCTTCGGGTTCGCCTTCTGCCACGCCCTTGGAAAAGTCCAGAAACGCGTCCAGAAGGCGCTGCATCTCGTCCACATCCCGCAACAACGGCTTGGCCTCGTCCTCGTCGATCATGGCCAGCCCCAGCTTCAGCCGCGTCAGGGGCGTGCGTAAATCGTGGCTGACCCCTGACAGCATCAGCGTGCGTTGCTCGATCTGCCGCTCGATCCGCGATCGCATGTCCAGAAACGCCCCGCCGGCAGCCCGGACCTCGGTTGCGCCCGACGGTGCATAGGGCACGGTGCGGCCGCGCCCGAAAGCCTGCGCCGCATCCGCAAGCCGGGTGATCGGGCGCAGCTGGTTGCGCATGTACAAGAACGCAATCACCGTCATCAGCGCGCCGAAAAATACCATGGTGACTATCAACTGATGCGGATTGGCCACCGCAACCAGACTACGCGAAAAACTGAACCGCGCCGGACCCAGATCCGACTCCAGGTAAATCTGTACCGACCTGTTGTCGGGAAAGATCGTCGCCAACGTATCGGGCAGTTCCGTTTTGATCCTGTTCCGCGCGATCCTGGCGGAAAAATCATACCACCGAAGGTAGTCCGCTTGCGGCACATCCGCTTGGGGCACGAAACCCACATCCATCTGGAACGCAGCCATATAGGGCCGCATCCGCTCCAGCGCCGCTTGGGTCGTGCCCGCCTGCCCCATCTGGCCGACCAGAACATCCAGTTCGCGCACCAGTGTGCTGGTCATCTGATCCGTGACATTTTCCAGATGTTTCTGCACAAAGGCAACGGAAACAACCAGTTGCACACTGACAACCGGCACAATCAGGATCAGGGCCGCCCGTCCGTACAGGCTGCGCGGCATATAGTGTTTGAGCCATTGAAAGAACATGCGCTAAGCCTAGCGGGCAGCCGCGACAAGAGGAAGAGAAATGCCCCAGCCCCCCGACGATTTCAATCCGCCTGCCGGTGTGGCGATTCAACTGCAACCGGGCTTGCGGCGAATTCTGGCTCCGAACCCCTCTCCTATGACCTATCGTGGCACCAATACCTATCTTCTGGGCGACAGCGAACTGGCGGTCATCGATCCCGGCCCCGCCGACCCGGCCCATCTGGAAGCGATTCTTGCAGCGGTGGGGCCGACACAGCGCATAAGCCATATCATCGTCACACACGCCCATCTGGATCACTCTCCATTGGCGCGTCCTTTGAGCGACCGCACCGCAGCACCGGTTCTGGCCTTCGGCGATGCCGCGGCCGGCCGCAGCCGCGTGATGCAGGATCTCGTGGACCGCGGGATGACGGGCGGCGGCGAAGGCCTGGATACGGCGTTCAATCCCGACCATTGCGTCGCCGACGGGGACCGCATCGCCGGAGAAGACTGGAGCCTTGAGGTCATCCACACGCCCGGGCATTTGGGCAATCACATTGCTCTTGGGTGGCAGGATACCTGTTTCACCGCCGACCATGTCATGGGCTGGGCCAGTTCGCTGGTGTCCCCACCGGATGGCGACCTGACCGATTTCATGGCCTCCTGTCACCGCTTGAATGAACGCAGCTGGAAGGTTTTTTATCCAGGACACGGAGCCCCGATCACCGAACCCGCCGAGCGTCTGAACTGGCTGATGCAGCACCGGCTTGGCCGCGAATCCGAAATTCTACGGGCGCTGGCCTCGGCGCCCGCGAATGCACGCGAACTCGCCGAACGCATCTACACCGAAACACCCGCATCGCTCCTACCTGCGGCGGAACGAAACGTCTTCGCCCACCTTGTTGATTTAACGGAAAAAAAAATGGTCAGACCGCAAGACACCCTCTCCGTCACAACCCGTTTTTCATGCGTTGCATGAAGCATTCAAAAAAGTCCGCTTTTTCTTTCGAATCTCACTGGACTGGGCAATACCAGCTTGCTATATGCCCCAGACCGTTCCGGCGTAGCTCAGCGGTAGAGCAGTTGACTGTTAATCAATTGGTCGTAGGTTCGATCCCTACCGCCGGAGCCAAAATACCCAAACTTAACAATACCTTAGGCGCACTTCGTCTATGGGGAATTTTGGCTTTCCGCTCTGGGGTAACATCCAGGGTAACAGATTCGACCAAGTGTTCTTCCTATTCGCGCGTCATCTAGCCCCTACCCCCTCTCAGAATCGGCCCGTTTGAAAATGTAGGTATGACGTGGGTGCGGAGCGAAGCGATGGCTTCAACACTGCCAGAGCTTCTTTTTGCTCAGCAACCCTTCCTAGTGCCACACTTCACCGGCAAGCGGATTGAGAAAATTCGCCAGGGCAAAGCCGCATATCCTGAAACTCCAGCCGCTATTTCCAACCAAACGGCAACGCGGGAGAAGTATATGTGACCGACTCCGTGCCGTCTGACAGTTCCAGCGTCGGAATTGCCTTTAGCAGAGCGGTGGCGGCGTCAGGATCGCGCGTGTAGACCACTAGTCGATCTTCCAGCCTGTGCGCCGTAGGATGCGTGCCTCCGGCGTGTACTGCATATTCACCATGACCGAGATTGTCCGCCAACCAGCGATGCAGCGCGTCAAGATCGCGGCCTAGTCCCTCACCAGGAACACGCAAAAAGACGCGAACCGGAAAGGCAGCGTCGTCAATCTTGGGCTGAGGCTTGGAGCGGCGACTCATACTAGGAACATATGAAGAACATGATGTGCTGAGCAAGGTCGTTCGTGCAGGCAGAAAACCCGCCATGTCGCTGGCCTATTCGCCCAGAACAGAACTTCTTCATTCGCGCAATCGACGACTTGAGCCAGCCCGAAGCGGACACGATCCGCGCTTGTATTCAGCCTTCACTGCTCCAGCAGGTCGGGCGGAAAGTGTGCATTCGCTGCAGGTGCGAGCAATCAGAGCAAACCCTTGTAGACCGGACCTTGCGCCTTAGTTTTCCTGCCTTTGAGTGGAGACGCGGGTGTATGCAATGTATTTTTCTTGATGCATGATAGATCAAGAAAACGAAAGCTATCATGAGCAGGCTTAAACACTATGAAAACAGATCTTTTTATCTCTTACGCGTGGACATCCGAGGAACATCGAGAATGGGTCAGGTTGTTTGCCAGTCAAATTCATCTTCTGGGTTACAATGTCAAGATTGACGAGAAGGTTGACTACGGCTCAAGCCTCAGCGGTTTCATGAAAGAAGTTACGAACTCCCAACATGTATTACTTGTGTTGGATGAAAATTATGTTGATCGAGCAAACAACAGACCTAAGTCAGGGGTGGGAATCGAAACAGAATGGATCAAAAGTGTATTTGATAAGAAGTCGGAAAAATGGTTATCCGTGGTTTTTGTTAGAAATCCTAACCGTGTGCTGCCAGCTTGGTTAGAGGATCAAAATCCGAAAGGGTTCGACTTCAATTCTGCTCCCGAAAGGGATGAGTTTCCAGGGTCTGTTCAAATTGACGAGGTCTGGCGCTGGATTGAGGGATTGCCCGCCGATAAAAGTAATGCCGTTCCACTTTCTGAACTCCGCAAACGCTCATCGAGAATTGAAAAAATAACTTCTCAGAAAGATCCTTCCAATTATTCCAATCCAGCGCTGAGTGGTAATGTCACATTTCGGCACAGAAACAACAGATATTTCACCGTCGGCCATAGCGAGTATGAATTCAAAATCAATTTTAGCGGGCGTGGCCATGACAGTGTTTATGTCTACACTGATAGTGGACTTGAAGCCGTGGGCCTAATAACAACAGAGAAATACGAGCGTTCATCTGTAGAATCATTTTTGACTCCAGCTCGTACAGCAACACCTGTTGTTGGCCAAAGTGTTATCCTCATGAATTCCCATGGTGTTCTTTGCATTATAAAAATTGATGAGGTGCAGTGTGAGGTTAATACTGGTGCTGTCGGCTATATTCCTGAACATGTCGCCTTTTCATATGAAATCTTGTCTTGGTCAGATGGCGATCAAGTTTAGCGTCTGGCACTCATGTGCGTCGAAATGTGGTCAGTATTGCGGACCTTATCGGGATTCACTTGCTGCAGGGCGCACTAAGGTCGGTTTTGTGGACGCTGCACCGCAGCGTTGTGGCTCCTGCCAATGAACGCTAAGGGCCGGTCACGTCGCTCGGGCGGGCGCTTCCGCCCCAACTTTGCAAAGCCCGGTTCCTGCGCAAAACAGACCTTAACTTTCAGCCCTACACAAACTGCTCCCAGCCCCGACATTGGCCAGCTGAGAGAACGCGAGGCGTTGAAGCTGAACAGCACGAGCACGATGATCGGCAGGTATAGGAAGGTCAGGATCGCGCCGATGATCAGCCGCCATGTCACGGCACCGGCCAGGCGCGACGCCCGCACCCTATTCACCGGAACGACTGGCTGGGCACCGATGAGCGGCGGGGAAGTGTGATCGGCCATGTTCATCCCAGCCTCCCCTGCCCCAGCCGCTCGAAGCGATCAGATGCGGTGATGATGCCCAGCACGATGACCAGCATGACCAGCGCCAGCGCCGAGCCGAGCGGCCAGTTGAGCGATGCGCCGAACTGCGACGCGATGACATTGGCAATCATGGCGCCATCCGGTCCGCCCACCAGATAGGGGGCGATAAAGTCGCCGAACGACAGGCAGAAGGTGATGGTGAACCCTGCAACCACCCCTGATAGCGACAGCGGGAACGTGATCTTGGCAAAGGTGGCAATGCGGCCTTCGCCGAGATCGCGCGACGCTTCGATCAACGAGGTAGGGATCTTTTCCAATGTGGCGTATATCGGCATCACCATGAAGGGGATGAACACATAGGTCAGCGTCAGCACCATCGCAGTATGGTTGTAGAGAAACACCGATGATGGTTCCGACAGAATGCCGGTAGATACGAGGAAGGAGTTCAGAACCCCCTGCGTGCCGAGGATCGTTTTCCATGTATATGCCCGCAACAGGTAGCTGACCCAGAGCGGCGCGACGACAGCCATGTACAGGATGGTGCGCGCGGTCGAACTTCTCACGACGAACACCAGGAAATAGGCGTATGGATAGGCCAGAACCAGCGAGAAGATGCTGACCAGCAGGGCGATCTTCAGGGTCCTGAGCAGCGTCGCGGTATACTGCGGATCCTGGATTAGGGTCAGGTAGTTGCCGAACTGAAAATCCGGCACGAAGAGCGGATACTGTGTCCGCCAGAAGGAATATCCCGACCGCGCTCCATCGCGATGGGAGATGGCGGAGCTGGAGGAAGAGCCGACGGTCGACACATTCGAAAAGTTCATGGGTGGCCGATCGGGCTGATTCGCCGCTGCGACGACAATCGTCGGTCCGTGCCATGGCATAACCGTTACGCAGAATTACGCGGCAATTCTCACGAGCCGTGAATGCCCGCAATATATTGAATTGCTTGTATTTTCCTGATTTCGCGATACCTTTCTGGCATCATCTCAATCGCGAAAAGTCGCCATGTCAAGCACCTCATCAGGCCCGGCTTCGGGCCCCAATCCCCTTTGCCCTGAACGCATGTCAGCGGACGCGCGCCTCGCGGAACTCGGCCGCATTCTGGCCGCCGGCGTCATTCGCCTGAACACAGCAAAGTCCAGTTCTTTATCTGCCGACAGCGGAGACAGTTTCGTGGACTTACCGGTCAGAAAGAGCGGTGGTCGTCGTGCAAAACGCATCCGCATCGGAGGAATTGATGAAGCATCACAATAAGATAACGCCCGCAAAACCTGGGCAAGATCCAGCAGTTGATCAAACCATCCTGGCCCGCCTGACGGCATTGAAGGGGATGTCCGTAAGGGACCTGAAAGCAGAATGGGAGAAACTCTTTGGAACAACCGCGCCGAACAACAGCCGCGCCTTTCTCGAGTTCCGGATCGCCTATCGCATTCAGGAACTGACCTATGGCGGCCCTGACCGCGAGACCCGGCGAATGCTGGACTTGCTGGCCCATGAAGTCGAGGGCGTCGCCCGCAGGAAGAACCAGATCGCAGAGCCGATCGAAGGCTTCGCGCTCAACGCGCTCCTTGTCGCGGCGGATCAGATCTCGGATGTACTCGCTGACGTTCTCGTAGGCGCCATCCTCGCCGACGTTGGTCGCGACAAACTCGCTGAGTGCGCCGCTGACGCGCACGGTCATGGTGGTGGTCCGACACATGGTACTCTCCCCGCATCGTGTGTATTCAAGATAACCAATATCGAACACGATACAAGGGCCCGCTCGTTGCGCCGCCTATCCGTCGCCGTCTTCCAGAACCAGACGATCCGCCATGGTCAGCAGCATGACCAGCACGGCATCCTAATGTCGCGCGAGCGAAACCAGGTGCTCGCCGCTCGGTCCGCGCTATCCGAAGAAATCCTCTTTGAAACGATCAATCTGGTGCATCCGCTCGTGCAGGATCGTGACAATACCAATATCGCCGTTCGAGAGGTGCTTCCAATACACGAAATGTCGCTCGCACCGGAAGAAATACCCCTCCACTCCGAATTCGGCGGGCACCGGTCGCGAATGCACACCGCGCGTTCCGATCTGCTCGAACGCGGCGAATAAGCCGGTGATGTAGGTCTCGGCCTGCGCCTCGCCCCACGTATCACGAGTGTATCGGTAGATCTCGTCGAGACGGACGGAAGCCGCCTCCTGGATCCGGATTGCCATCGGTTCAGGTCCGGTTCCGGGCGATCACCTCGGCGGCGGTCAGCGGCTTGTAGCTCTCCTCTGGGGCCGCAAACGCGCGGTTAAGCTCGGCCTTCAGCCGATCGAACGCGTCACGCTCTGCGCGTTCCTTGTCGCGGCGGATCAAATCTCGGATGTACTCGCTGACATTCTCGTAGGCGCCGTCCTCGCCGACATTGGTCGCGACGAACTCGCTGAGCGCGCCGCTGACGCGCACGGTCATGGTGGTGGTCCGAGACATGGCGCTCTCCCTTGATTGTGTGTGCTCAAGATAACCAATATCGAACACGAAACAAGAGCCCTCTCGCCGGGCGGCGGTTCTGCCTACCCTTCTCCATCCTCGAAAACCAGGCGATCTGCCATTGTCAGCAGCAGAACAAGCACGGCGTCTGAATGCCGAGCGAGCGACACCAGGTGCTCGCCGCTCGGCCCGCGCTCGCCCGCGAACCAGTATTTCACCGTCCGCTCGCTGGCCCCCGTCCACCTCATGGCGGACTTGATCGCCCGGTGGGTCGATCCGAGTTCCGCGTGCAATGCCATGGCAACGGCGGCGCGGTAGTCGGCCGGAACGTCCTCTGGGTGCACAAATGTGCCCATCTTCGGCACAACTGTGCCCATCTTCACCCGCATCTTCATGTGTTTCTCCGCTAAATGTTTGGAGAGACATGAAAACCGCAGAATCCGTCTGCGCCCGTGACGGGCCGGTCTGGAAAAGCTGCGGCGGGCAGCCGCGAGTTGTCGGTGAAGGTCTTCGCCGGGCAGTGCCGGCTCGTTGAACTGGGCTATCGCCAGGGCGGCGCGGCCGGATACGGGTTGCGGCGGGTGCTGATCGACGAGCACGGCAACCCGAAGGGTGAGCTGTCGCGCGACGAGCAGAAGAGCCTGCAAACCGACCGCGTGATCTTGGTCCCCGGACCGGAGGAAGAACAGCGGGTTGTCCAGCGCATGTACGAGATGTTCGTGAACGAGGGGCGTCCCGAGCGGGAGATCGCGGAGGTCCTGAACGCCGAAGGCCACCGCACCGATCTCGAGCGGCCGTGGACCCGGGCAACCGTCCATCAGGTACTGACCAACGAGAAGTACATTGGGAACAATGTCTTCAACAAGGTGTCGTTCAAGCTGAAGCAGCGCCGTGTCGTGAACCCTCGGGATATGTGGATCCGGGCGGAGGGCGCGTTCCCGGCCATCGTCGACAAAGCCCTTTTGACAGGGGCTGAATCCACATCAACTGCGGCGCACCCCATTTCCAACGACAACTTGAAAAGGCGTTCCTTTTTGAAGCCGTCCCGGTCTGGGTGAAGGGCGGGTGGAAAGAGACGCGGGGCGTTCAGAGACCGATTTCAGGCCACCGGCCAGTCTCCGAAAGTCGGATGGCGTCGCTAAACCCCTTTGAACCAAAAAGAAAAAAGGCCCACGCTGGGGCCTCGTCTCGGGTTTGCGAATGGTTGGTGGCGGAGAGACAGGGATTCGAACCCTGGAGACGGTCACCCGCCTACACACTTTCCAGGCGTGCGCCTTCGACCACTCGGCCACCTCTCCGTGCCGACGCTGTTTGCAGTATCCGGGAGCGTTTTGCAAGACGGAAACGCAGCGCAAGCAAGTATGCGGCGGGTTACCACCCTTTCACGGTTTGCAGGCAAACCACTGCCGGGCAATAGACGGGTCGTCCAGCGCACTGTCGCATGGTTCGGCCGTTGCCGTCGTATGATGAAAGTTTGGGCGAAATCCATCAAGAGCGCAGAGGCCTGGCCGTTGATCGTTCATATCCGGCGTGCAAACCGTCTCTTGCAACAGATTGAAATCCTTCATCACGTTTGGAAGCGGGTTCCGAGAAGGTCAGGACCGTCCCGTGATAGTCTGATTGTGCAAACCCATTTCTTCGTAAGTCTGGCAGAGAGAGCGAACAAGGGGTTCATAGCCGTCATAGGCCAGATGAGAGCGGCACCATTTCAGCAAGCTGGCATATCTCGTCGGCTGATCTTTTTCATTCAAGGCGGTTCTCAGTTGGGCTTGCTGGTTAAGTCCATCGGTCATGATGCTGAAAAAAGCCACATCCGACTCTTGCAGGTCCGGAACCGCTGCCATCAGCATTTGAATGCGATTGAAAGCAGGCGGGTGTTCCGCAGTACAAAGGTCGGTCAGATAGTCGATGGTCCATTGGTTGAAAAAGAAAAAGCTCGCAGCACGCAGGAAGGTGCCGCGGGCGGGTCCGTCGACCTGCCGGACCGCCCAGATGTCCGCGAGACACTCTTCCTTCTGGGCCTCCGAGGGAGATGTCTGTACAAAAGAGGACGGCAGTTTCTGAACAATCTCGTTGCGACCGTCCCTGTGTTTGCTCAACGCAAGATGGGCCTGTTCATGAAGCAGTGCGAAGGTCAGACACAGAGCCGTTTGTTGATGAACAAACAGTTTGTGCCGCTCGGGGAGCAGCGCTGCGGTGTTCGGAAGCGGGGCTTCATCGAGAATATGCAATGTCAGACGCGACATGTAGAGTGAATGCAGGGCCGTCTGCGCGGATACCATTGCGGCCTTCAAGTCGGCTGCGTCCTCGACACCGGCGTCAAAGGCGCGCTTGATCGCATTCATGATGTTGACAAGCGCGGCCTGTGCGGCAGCAAATTCTATGGCTTGCACGAATTTTTCCGAGAACAGGATATGCTTGGCATCCAGATCGACTTCGCAGAAAAACGGTGCGTCACACATGAAGCCAACCGCAGTATCGAATCTTGACAGGGGATCAGCACCGAGCCGCGTCAGCGATACCTCGGACAGATCCGTCAGCAGAACCTGCGTCAGCGGACTGACAGATCCGCGCGCCTCTGACGATTGCAGTTCCAGAAGGCGTCTGGTCTGAGTTCGTTCAGCAGCGGCCCGCAGGTCAACAGCCTGAGCATCCTCCGGGGCAAGCGCGATCATGCGCCACCATCGTCTATCGGTGCCTGGCCTGCCTCCTCGGATGTAGCCTCGATCATGGAGGAATCCTCCGCCATTCGCAGAGTGATCTGGAGACCCGTCTCGTTATGCGTAATGACGATCTCGCTTGCGCGTTCGGCAAGCGTGATGCGTTCCGGCTTCTCGGTCAGTCTCAGCAATCGGCGATGAATTTCGTTGGCGATCATGCCCACGGCAACGCCTGCCGGCAATCCGATCAAGAACTCCAGACTGAGACCGGTTTCCAGGATTTTCCTGGTGTTCGGCCTGTCTTGCGGTCTGGCCTGAAGGGCGGCCCCGGTTTCTTTCGCCACCTGTGCGACGATATGCGCCGCATTTTCCGCTTCAGCTTGCTGCGACGAGGTTATTTTCAAATGATATCGAGACATAAAGATCCGTTCTGTGCGCTACACGGTTGATAGACGGTTTCAGCGCTAAGATAGCGTTCCTGGCGCCATATTGCGAGGCGGGGCCACTTTCTTCTGCAAGCCCGTCGGGCTACGAACAGAACCACACTTTTCCCGATGATTGCGCAGCTCGCCTGGATGAAACCAGCGCCGGCGGTGGCGCAGATGGCCAGGCTGCGCGCAGGATCAGGGGCGTGCGTTTTTCGATTGATGCGCTGCTTCGGCAGCCAGGGTTGCGAAGTGGTCGGTCAGGTGCCGTGTCCCGAAACGGGGTGCGACCATATCCAGCCCCAGCGCTGCCAGGAAAAACCGCGCCGGGCCGCTGACCCGGCGAGGCAGGATTGGCAGCACGGCGAGCGCGGCGCGGCGCAGGGAATCCGGCAGATGGGTGATGCGCGGCGCGGTCCCCAGGGCGGCAAAGGCGGCTCTGGCGATCTCGTCCTGGGTCATCTCGTCGGGGCCACCGACCTCGATCCAGCCAAGGCCTGCATCCGTTGCGTCAGCGATGGCCACCGCCAGATCGGCGCCATGGATGGGATTCAGGCGCTGGGTACCCTGCCCAAACAGCCAGACACGCCCCCTTCGGGCCATCTCCAGGATCTCGCCCATATCGGAAAAATAGCCGGTGGGCGCGATCAAGGTCGCGGGCATGTCCGAGGCCTGAAGCGCATCCGCAAAAGCGGTCTTGGCATCGACGAGCGGCACACCCGCCATGGCGGGCGCGTTCAGGACATGGACATAGGCGAAACGCTTCACGCCTGCCGCCTCAGCTTCACGCAAGAGGTTCAGGTTGGCTTGGAAATCAACCTCGTGGTACCCCAGCCCGTCGACCTGCCGCGTGATCCCAAGGGACGAGACAACGACATCCACGCCATCCATGACCCCCTTGAGTGTTTCGGGCCGCGTAGCTTTGGCCTCGATCAGCAGATCGGCCAGACCTTCAGCCCGCGCGGTGTCGCGGACCAGCGCGGTGACGTGGTGGCCGCGCCGCGCGTATTCGGCGCAGAGGTAGCGCCCGAGATAGCCGGTCGCGCCGGCAACGAGAACATTCATGGGTTGGCTCCTGGGATCAAAGGAAAGCGACGCCCAGCACGGCGGCGGCCATCAGCAAGAGAACCGGCGTCCAGAGCAGACGCTCTGGGCGCGAGGGACTCGCGGCGTTTACAGCAAGAGACAGCAGGGTGAGCGCGAGCGTCGGCCAGAACAGCAGCGTCAGCAGCTCCGGGCCGATACCGGCCCGGGCAAGCACTGTCCCGGCCATCAGTCCGAGCAACGCCATTTGAACCAGTGCCAACACCCGCCACAAGGGCGGCAGACGACCGGGGAACCGGCCACCGACCGTCAACCGACCAAGCGGAGCGCCTGCTGCAAGGGCCAGGTGCATCAGCGCGGGCAATGCGGTGAGCCCGGCATAAGCAAAGGCGAGCCCCTTCGTCATGGCCCGGCCCACCACCGCCGATGACGTACCGACAGAAAATGCCGCCAGGCGCCGGGATTTCCCACGCTCGCGCCCGGATCGCCCCAAAGGTGCGTGGGCAGGTTTTCAGGACATGCGTGCCGATCCGGTCGCCCGGTCAGCAAGTGGTGCAGCCTCATCATGCGGGTGTGGGTGTCATACATGGTGCCCTCCTTCAGTTCACCACCGCATGACCGCGGCCGCGCAGGCAATTCAGGACGACGTCCGCGCGGGTGTCATTGGCCTCTGAGACCCCCGCCGCAGCGCCCGCCAGCGCACCGGCCACGGCCCCGCCCAGCGCATCGCCGTCGTCATCGACCCCGCCCAGCACACCGCCGACCCCGGCACCCAGGGCGGCGGTGGTCATGGTCTGATGATCCAGTTGCGACTGGCTGCGGGCCAGGCCGCGGCAGGCGGCAAGGTCGCTCTGAAACTGCGCGGTCGGCGCGCCATCCAGGATCGGGTCCACATTCGCCCCCTTTCCGGCGCAGGCTGCAAGCAGAGCGGTCGACGCCAGAGCGGCGATCAGCATCGGTTTCATGTCGTGTCTCCTTCGACTTTCGCATTTGTCGAGAGAGGCTCTACCCGGCCGCGCCGCAGGGCGGCATGACCGCGGCAATCAGCGGATTGACCTGACGCGACAATTGCCAAGCCAGGCGGTCGGACTGACACCGGTCCAGCGCCGGAAGGCCCGCACAAAGGCCGAAGCTTCGGAAAACCCCAGAAGATAGGCGGTTTCGCCGACCGAAACCTTGCGCGCACTGAGGTAGTCCATAGCCATGCGGCGGCGCAGATCATCGTGAACCTGCGCAAAGGTGGCGTTTTCGTCCTTGAGCCGACGATAAAGCGTCTGCCGGCTCATGCCCAGGTCGCGCGCAATGCGATCCATCGACAACGTGCCCTCGTGAAGGTCCGTGAGTATCCGCGCTTCGACCGCCGACCGCACGGTGTCGTTCGTTTCCAGCCCCTCCAACAGACCGTCCGCATGGCGCGTGAAAACGCCAAAGACATACTCCTTGCCGCCATCGAACTCTTCGTCGCACCAGACAGGATTGATCCGCAGCGCATTGCGCGCGGCAAGAAAGACGACCGGGACCCGGAACAGCTCTGGGTAGCGATTGGCATGCGGCGGTGGCGCATAGGTGACTTCCAGCGCCTGCTCGAACGGATATTCGGGGGCAGAGCGGCGAAATTCCGAGATGAAGCGCGCAAAGCTGGACTCGGTCGCCATCCAACTGCCGTCGCAGGGCCGGTGATCCACCAGCCAAACCGCGGCGCCCTCGCGCACCAGCTCGAACCGGTCCCGCCTGCCGGGTATCGGCACATCGGCCATGAGCCGCGCGTACCGATTGAGCTGATCCAGGCTGTGCGGGAAAGAGGTGGAGGCATGCACGATCTGACCTACGATCGACATCGTTTCCAGCCGGGTCTCAAGTACATGCCGAAGCAGCAACGAGGTGTCGCCGGTGGCCTCGATCCCGGCGGCGATGAGCGCCTGATAGGCAGCGACCGGGATGCGCGCGTCCTGATCTGCCAGATCATCACCCGACATCCCGGAGGCCGTCAAGAGACCGGCGCGCGGTGCCCCTTCGGCGACCGCATAGTCGAGAAAGGCATTCGCAAACCCTGCGGCCATGGTCTGATCGGACAAGCTGCGGTCTCCTGACGTCAAGATCCGGATGCGTCCGGTCATGCCGTTGCGCGCACCCTCGCAAAGAATGGTCCAGGACATGACCTTGAGACAACCCCTGCCCCTATGCCGCGCCATATCCTTTTGCCTATCGCGATACGCTTCGCTTGCACCGCCCTGCCCCCCGCTGTGCTGCCGGGGATGACGCGCGCGCCACCGCAGGTGCCGGTCCCGGTCCCGGTGACATTAGCCTATGACAGAGATGTCACCCACAGAATCGTCGCGTCCTCGTCGCTGATCGAAACCACGTTGTGCCCCATCGCGGCGTCATAATAAGCGCTGTCGCCGCGCCGCATTTCAACCGGTTCGTAAAATTCGGTATAAAGACGGATCATCCCGGTCAGCACAAACAGGAATTCTTCGCCGTCGTGGCGCACCCAGCCGTCGAATTCATCCATCGTCCTGGCCCGCACGCGGGCACGATAGGGCAGCATCTGTTTCTTGCTCAGCGTGTCCGCCAGCAGTTCATGTTCATATGTCGTGGTGGCCTGGGCCGTGCCATCACCCGATTTGGTCACCGCCATGCGCCCGTTGACCTGGTCACGTTGCGGCGGCGTGAACAGCTGAGGCACTGAAATCTCCAGCCCGATTGCCAGCTTCTTCAACGCGTCATAGGTCGGCGACATCTGGCCGTTCTCGATCTTGGACAATGTCGAACGGGCCAGCCCCGCATGGCTGGCGGCCTGCTCCAGCGTCCAGGATTTGGCCTTGCGCAGATCCCGCACCCGCGCCCCCAGGTCGAGAGGTTCGGCTCCGCCTTCCTGGCCCGTGCTGCGGGCAATTCGGATCAGGGATTTGGGGTCACGTTGGGTCATTGCGTCTCTATAGGCAGCGCGCGCGTGGCTTGCAACGACTGGCGCGCCGGGCTAGCCACGGCGCATGTTGTCGATCTTTGACCACGGGCCGCCGCCGCCCTGTCCCGCACCGTTCAATCTGGCCGCCCACGTGCTGCGCCGCGCCAGCAATCATCCGGACAAGATCGCGTTGTCGGTGCTCGGGCCCGAGCGGTCGGACGATCTGAGCTTTGGCAACCTGGAACACGCGGTGCGCGCCAGCGGCAATGGGCTGTTGCAGGCCGGGCTCGCCCCCGGCGATATCCTGTTGATGCGGCTGGGCAACACGGTCGATTTTCCCATCGCCTATCTGGGCGCCATCGCCGTCGGTCTGGTGCCGGTGCCGACCTCGTCGCAATTGACCGAGACGGAGACGGCCCGGATCATCGCCGACCTGTCGCCCGCCGCCGTGCTGCGCGATCCTGCGGTGGCAAGCCCGCCGCATCCGAACGAGATTTCGGTGGCGACGCTGCGCCGGATGCGCGATCTGCCGCCCTGCGCATGGGCCATGGGCGATCCCGACCGGCTGGCCTATGTGGTCTATACATCGGGCACTTCGGGACGGCCGCGCGCCGTGGCCCATGCGCATCGCGCGATCTGGGCGCGACAGTTGATGGTCGATGGCTGGTACGGGTTGCGGCCCGACGATCGTCTGATGCATGCGGGTGCATTCAACTGGACCTATACTCTGGGCACGGGCCTGATGGATCCCTGGACCATCGGTGCGACCGCGCTGATCCCTCAGGCCGGAACAGAACCCGCCAGGTTGTCGGCGCTGATGAAACGGGGCCGGGCCACCATCTTTGCCGCGGCCCCAGGGGTCTACAGGCAAATCCTGAAATCCAGTGCCAGCCTGGCGCTGCCCGATCTGCGCCACGGCCTGAGCGCCGGCGAAAAGCTGTCGCCGCATCTGCGCCGCGGTTGGGGCCGGGCCACCGGGACCGCCCTGTACGAAGCCTATGGCATGTCCGAATGTTCGACCTTCATCTCGTCCAGCCCGACGCATCCCGCCCGCAGCGATGCGCTGGGGCGTCCGCAACCGGGACGCCGGGTTGCCATCGTCGGGCCCGATGGCCCGGTGCCCGTGGGCGACACGGGAACGATCGCCGTTCACCGCCATGATCCGGGTCTGATGCTGGGCTATCTGAACGCACCTGACGCGGCAGCCGCACGCATGCAGGGGGACTGGTTCCTGACCGGCGACACGGGCATCATGGCCGAGGATGGGCAAATCATCTTTCTGGGCCGCGATGATGACATGATGAACGCCGGTGGCTATCGGGTGTCTCCGATCGAGGTGGAAACCGTTCTCTGCGCCCACCCCGGGATCACCCAGGTCGGCGTCACCGATGTGGAAATCAAACAGGACACCCGCATCATCGCCGCGTTCTATACCGGCCCTGCCGCACTGGACGAAGCCGCATTGCGCGCCTATGTGCAGGACAAGCTGGCGCGGTACAAGCAACCGCGCATATTCATTCACCTGCCCGCGTTGCCCGCCGGCACCAACGGCAAGTTGCTTCGCCGCGCCTTGTCCGACCAATTTGAGGCCCAGGATACATGACCGACCAGACCATCACGCTCGATATCATTTCCGATCCGATCTGCCCCTGGTGCTATATCGGCAAGACCTATCTGGACCAAGCCCTGGCCGCGGTGCCCGACCATCCCTTTGTCATCCAGTGGCATCCGTTTCAGCTGAACCCCGACATGCCGCCCGAGGGCATGGATCGCCGCGATTATCTGGAAGCCAAGTTCGGCGGCCAGGAAGGTGCCGTGCGCGCCTATGCCCCCGTGGCCGAGCGCGCCGAAGCGGCCGGTCTGAAAATCAACTTCGAAGGCATGCGGCGCACGCCCAATACCCTGGACGCGCATCGCCTGATTCACTGGGCCGGAATCGAAAGCAAGCAGACCCAGGCGGTGGATGCCCTGTTTCATGCCTTCTTTGTCGAGGCACGCGACATCGGCGATCACGAGGTGCTGGCCGATATTGCCGACGGCATCGGTATGGATGCGGCGGTCGTGTCCCGGCTGCTGGCATCGGACGCGGACCGCGCGGATATCGCCAAACGCGACGCACACAGCCGGGAAATGGGCGTGAACTCGGTGCCGACCTTCATCGTCGCGGGCAAACACGCGGTGCCCGGCGCCCAGTCGCCTGACCTATGGCGCAAGGTGATCGGCGAACTGCAACAGCAACTGGCGGCCACCGATAGCGCCGGGTGAAACAGCTCAAGACGCATACCGTCATCATCAGCCTGATCGGCATTATCGCCTCGGGTACGGTCTTCTTTCATTTCGTAGAAGGGTGGAGCTGGCTGGATTCCTATTTCTTCACGGTTGTCACGATTTCGACCGTCGGCTACGGACAACTGGTTCCCGCCACGGCCCTGGGCAAGCTGGCCACCACCGCCCTGATTTTCGTGGGGCTTGGGGTCTTTGTCATCGCGATCCAGCAGTTCGCCCTGTATCACATGCGCAAACGCGAAGAACACACCCAATGGCTGATCGCCCACCTGGGGCATACACGCGCCAAAGACACGCCCGCGGCCAATGCAGACGATTCACCGGATCTGAACGACCGCGATGCCAACGGGTCCTGACCACAGCGGCCATTCTGCCCCCACGGCACAAGAAGTCGTTCACTTGACAATTAATTCATCTGCGGATCTGGTGCCCTTCGGCAAGCTGTGATAGCGCCATCGCCATATCCCGGAGACCAAGATGCGCAACCCGATGTCACGCGGCGAATTCATCGCCCTGATTGCGATGATGTTCGCAACCATCGCCTTTTCCATCGATGCAATGTTGCCCGCCCTACCCCGGATCGGGGTCGAGCTTAGCCCGGATGATGTGAACAGGGCGCAGCTGATCCTGACCTCTTTCGTGCTGGGCATGGGACTGGGCACGTTCTTCACCGGCCCGTTGTCGGATGCGTTCGGACGCAAGCCGGTCATCTATGTGGGCTCGGCCGTCTATATTCTGGCCGCGGCGGTGGCCTGGGCCAGCTCGTCGCTTGAAATCGTCCTGGCCGCCCGCGTTCTGCAGGGGTTGGGGGCGGCGGCCCCCCGGGTCGTGGCCGTCGCCATCATGCGCGATCTCTACGCGGGTCGGGAAATGGCGCGGATGATGTCGATCGCGATGATGATCTTTACCATATTCCCGGCCTTTGCACCGATGTTGGGGGCAGGCATTATCGCGCTGGTCGGATGGCGCGGCATTTTCATCGCGTTCATGCTGTTCTCGCTGATCTGCATCCTGTGGATGGGGCTGCGCCTGCCCGAGCCGCTGGCCCGCGAGGATCGCCGCCCGATCCGCATGCCATTGTTGCTGGCTGCCGTGCGCGAATTGCTGACCCATCCCACCGTGCGCCTGTCAATTGTCGTCCAGACCCTGTGTCTGGGGGTGTTGTTCACCATGCTGAGCATGGTGCAACCGGTCTATGACGTGATTTTTGATCGCGCCGACAGTTTTCCCTATTGGTTCGGAGGGGTCGCACTGGTGGCCGGCAGCGCCAGCGTCCTGAACGCCGCCATCGTGGTTCGGGTCGGTATGCGGCGGATCGTGACCTGGTCGCTGGGGACACAGATCCTGCTGTCGGGCACGGTTCTTGCCCTGTCGATGATCGCGTTGCCCAGCGACGTGATGTTTGGCATTTTCGTGTGCTGGCAATGCTGCGTTTTCTTCATGGCCGGCACCACGCTGGGCAACCTGAACGCCATAGCGATGGAACCAATGGGGCATATCGCGGGTATGGCCGCATCGGTTGTGGGCGCGATCTCGACAGTGCTTGCCGCGACCATCGCCGCCCCGGTGGGGTTGTTGTTCAACGGGACCCTGTTGCCGCTGGCCAGCGGAATCACGATCATGGCGACGCTTGGTTTTCTGATCATGCTGCACATGGCCCGTGTCGAATACCGGCAGACCGCCTGATCCTTGTTTCCGCGCGCTCTTTGCGGATATCGTTGCGAAAAACCGAAGGGCCAACATGCACGATTACTACGATCTCGGCAGTCACAGCCGCCCCATCACCACGCGATCGGATCTGGCGCAGACATGGTTCGACCGTGGTCTGGTCTGGACCTATAGCTTCAACCACGAAGAAGCCGTCGAATGTTTCCGGCGCGCCCTGGACCATGACCCGGAATGTGCCATGGCCCATTGGGGCATCGCCTATGCCGGAGGGCCGAATTACAACATGCCCTGGGCTAGGTTGGACGAAGCGGGCCAGGCCAAAGCCCTGGCATTGGCCCATGACGCGACCCGCTCGGCGTTGCGGTTCGCGGACGGATGCACCGATGCGGAACAGGCCCTGATCAATGCCCTGCCCGCGCGCTACCCACACCGCGAACCGGGGGCGGACATGCAGGCCTGGGATCGCGCGTTCGCCGATGCCATGCGGGCCGCGTTCGCGCGCCACCCGGATGATCTGGACCTGCGGACCATCTATGTCGAAGCCCTGTTGAACCTGACCCCCTGGCAGATGTGGGACCTGGCAAGCGGCGCGCCCGCCGCCGGGGCGGCAACCCTGGAAGCCCAGGACGCGCTGGAAAGCGCCATGGCCGATTGCCCCGGCGCGATGGAACACCCCGGTCTGCTGCATCTGTATGTGCATTTGATGGAGATGTCTCCGACCCCGGAGAAAGCCCTGAAAGCGGCCGATGTGTTGCGCACTCTGGTGCCCGACGCCGGGCATCTGGTGCATATGCCGACCCATATCGACGTGTTGTGCGGACACTATCAGAATGTGGTGCACTGGAACCAAAAGGCGGTCGAAGCCGATCTGAAATTTTATGACCGCGAGGGCGCGTTCAATCTCTATACCGGCTATCGCCAGCACAATTATCACTTTGTCATCTACGGTGCGCTTTTCCTTGGGCAAATCGCGCCCGCGCTCGCGGCGGTTCGAGGCATGGCCGCGACGGTGCCCGAAGACATGCTGCGTATCGAAAGCCCGCCCATGGCGGATTATTTCGAAAGCTACATGGCGATGGAACCTCATGTACTGATCCGGTTCGGGCGTTGGGATGAACTGATCGCGATGGATCCGCCCGATGACCCGGACCTGTATCGAACGCTGACCGCAACAACCCATTACGGCCGCGCCCTGGCCTTTGCGGCGACGGGACGCGTGGCCGAGGCCGAAGCCGAGGAACGCGTGTTTCTGGCCGCCCGCCGCCGGGTGCCGGAAAGCCGCATGCTGCACAATAACCGCGTCTGCGATCTGCTTGAAATCGCCTCGGAAATGCTGCGCGGCGAGATCGAGTACAGAAAGGGCAACTTTGACGCTGCTTTTGACCACCTGCGCCGCTCGGTCGCGCTGGATGATGCCTTGCCCTATGACGAACCCTGGGGCTGGATGCAGCCGGCCCGCCATGCTCTGGGCGCGCTGCTGTTCGAACAGGGCCACGCGAATGAGGCCGAGGCCGTCTATCGCGAGGATCTGGGATTGGGCGGCACCCTGTCGCGTGCCAGCATCCATCCCGACAATGTCTGGAGCCTGAAAGGCCTGCACGACTGTCTGCAAGCCCGCGGCGAAACCATCGAAATCCTGCAGGTGAAGCAACGTCTGGATCTGGCGCTGGCCCGCGCCGACCGGGCGGTTGCCGCATCCTGTTTCTGCGCCCGGGCCGCGATGCAGGCCAGCTGATCGCCCCCAACGCCCACGGGCCGGAACAAAGCGGCCACCGCTGTCGGTGGCCGCCCGATCTGTGCTCTATTCGGTGACGTAATCCAGCTTGATCTGCGCCAGCCCACCGGCGATGTTCAGACCCTTCTGATCCTGCACGCTGAACGGTTGCAGCGTCAGGTTGTTGCCCGCGCTGAACAGGGCATTGGCCCCGATCCCGCCCGCCACGGTGGCTTCGGCGGTGACGCCATCGTATTTACCGGCCAAGGCCCCCGCGTCGGCCTTGCCCGACGGGGCCAGGACAGCCCATTTGATGTGGCTTTCCTTGGTCACGCCGATATCCACACCGATCTTGGTGACGCGGCCGGTGTATTTCTCGGTGCCGCCATCCTTGCGCTCAAAGGTACAGGTCATGTCCTTCTTGGAGCCCAGCAGCAGCCCAACGCCGCCTTCGACGGTGCATTCGAGCATGCCAATCTGGGTGTTCTTGTCGTCGTCCGCGACAGCGGCACCCGCCGCGGCAACAAGCGCGGCCGAGGTCAACATGGTACGGGTCAGTTGGGAAAGGGGGATCATGATCATTCCTTTGGGTTGCAGATACACCGCCACAGTAACGTCACCCAAGCAATCCGCAACGCCAGCCCACACAGCAGCGCCGATTTTCTCAATCAGGCGAATTCTCGCCGCTTCACGCCTTGGCCCGCGCCTGTTTTTTCGCCTGAATGACCTTTTCGGCCAGATCTCGGGCTATGGCAAAGGCGCCCTTGATCTTGTCACTTTCCCTGGTCCAGTCGCGGCGCACGACGATCTTGTTGTCGCGGACCTTGGCCAGACCGTTCTGGTCCTGAATGAACTGCACAAGCCCCTGGGGGCTGGCAAATTTATCGTTGTGGAACTGGATGGTCGCCCCCTTGGGGCCACCGTCCAGCTTCGCGATGCCGGCGCGTTTGCACATCGCCTTGATCCGCACCACCAAAAGCAGGGTGTTGACCTCGCGTGGCAATTTGCCGAACCGGTCGATCAGCTCGGCGGCAAAGCCTTCCAGTTCCACCTTGGTTGAAAGCGCGGACAACCGGCGATACAGCCCCAGCCGCACATCCAGATCGGGAACGTAATCTTCCGGGATCAGCACCGGCACGCCCAGGTTGATCTGGGGCGCCCATTGGTCGTCGGCATCCGACAGACCTTCCATCTGACCGGATTTGATCTTGGCGATCGCCTCTTCCAGCATGGATTGATACAGTTCATAGCCCACGTCGCGCATCTGCCCCGACTGTTCCTCGCCCAGAAGGTTCCCGGCGCCGCGAATATCCAGATCCTGACTGGCCAGCGTGAACCCGGCCCCCAGCGTGTCGAGCGACCCCAGCACGCGCAGGCGCTTTTCGGCGGTCGGGGTAAGTTTCGCGCGCGGCTTGGTGGTGAGATAGGCATAGGCGCGGGTTTTGCTGCGCCCCACCCGGCCGCGGATCTGATACAGCTGCGCCAGACCGAACATATCGGCCCGGTGGATGATCATGGTGTTGGCGGTGGGGATGTCCAGCCCGGATTCAACAATGGTGGTGGCCAGCAAAACGTCGAACTTGCCATCATAAAACGCGTTCATCCGATCATCGAGTTCCCCGGCCGCCATCTGGCCATGGGCCACCATGACACTGACCTCGGGGACCTGATCCTTGAGAAACTCCTCGATCTCGCGCAAATCGGAAATACGCGGCACCACATAGAACGATTGCCCGCCGCGATAGTGTTCGCGCAGCAGGGCCTCGCGGATGGTGACGGCATCGAATTCGCTGACATAGGTGCGGATCGCCAGACGGTCGACCGGCGGCGTGCCGATGATCGACAGATCGCGCACCCCCGACAGCGAGAGTTGCAGCGTGCGCGGGATCGGCGTGGCCGTCAGGGTCAGAACATGGATATCGCTGCGCAGCGCCTTGAGCCGTTCCTTGTGGCTGACGCCGAAATGCTGTTCCTCGTCGATGATCAGCAGGCCCAGGTTCTGAAACCGGATGCCCTTGGCCAGCAACGCATGTGTGCCGACAACGATATCGACGCTGCCCTTGGCCAGCCCGTCGCGGGTCAGCTGCGCCTCTTTGGCCGAAGCAAAGCGCGACAATTGCCGCACCTGGAAGGGAAAGCCGCGGAACCGTTCTGCAAAACCGGCATAGTGTTGACGGGCCAGCAGCGTCGTTGGCGCGATGATGGCAACCTGCACACCGGACATGGCGGCGACAAAGGCGGCGCGCATGGCGACCTCGGTCTTGCCGAACCCCACATCGCCGCAGATCAGCCTGTCCATGGGCGTGCCGCTGGTCATATCGCCCAGGACATCGGAAATCGCGGCCAGCTGGTCGTCGGTTTCCTGATATGGAAAGCGCGCCGAAAACGCCTCCCATGCGTGATGTTCGGGCTCCAGAACCGGGGCCTTGCGCAGCGCGCGTTCGGCGGCGACACGGATAAGACGGTCGGCCATCTCGCGAATGCGTTCCTTGAGCCGGGCCTTCTTCGCCTGCCACGCACCGCCGCCCAGCTTGTCCAGCAGCCCCTGTTCGTGACCATAGCGCGATAGCAGTTCGATGTTTTCAACCGGCAGGTACAGCCGCGCGGATTCGGCATATTCCAGGCTCAGACATTCATGGGCCGCCCCTGCGGCGGTAATGACCTCCATCCCCTGAAAGCGTCCGATACCG
Organism: Rhodobacteraceae bacterium F11138; assembly: GCA_016521575.1. Lineage (GTDB taxonomy): Bacteria > Pseudomonadota > Alphaproteobacteria > Rhodobacterales > Rhodobacteraceae > Sedimentitalea. The sequence goes on from JAEKDP010000002.1 coordinate 499,123, forward strand.
TGATCCACATGCACCACCAGATCGCCGGGCGACAGCGATTGGCTTTCGGTCAGGAAATTTTCGGCCTTGCGACGTTTTCTGGTGCTGCGGATCAGCCGGTCGCCCAGGACGTCCTGTTCGGAAATCACCGTGAGATCAGGGGTTTGAAACCCGTGTTCCAATGCCCAGACAGCCAGATGCAGCCCCCGCTTGCCGATGCGGGTGGCATTGGGGATGGCGATGGTTTCGGCCAGCCCTTCGTCTTCGATCAGGCCCGACAGCCGTTCGCGCGCGCCTTCGGAATAGGACGCAATGACCACCGGACCCTCTTGCAGGCGGGTGCGGATGTGATCGGCCAGCGCCCCGAACAGGCTGATCTGTTCCTGTTGGCGTTCGGGTGCGAAATTGCGCCCGATCCGACCGCCCGCGTCGATCACGCCGGGACCGGTCGCCTGGGGCAACGGGTTGAATTGCAGCACACGGCGGTCGGCGGTCGCCGCGGTCCAGGCGGCGTCGTCGAGATACAACAACTCGGGCGGTGCGGGTTTATAGACGCTGTCGATGCGCGACTTGGCCTGCATCGCCAGTTTGCGGGTCTCGTATTGATCCACGATGCTGTCCCAGCGCGACAGCCGCGCCGCCGTGATCTGATCGTCCAGCGAAACGGTAACACCGGGCAAGTAATCAAACAGGGTTTCCAGCCGTTCGTGGAAAAACGGCAGCCAGTGCTCCACGCCCTGATGTTTGCGCCCGGCGCTGACGGCCTCATACAGTGGATCGTCGGTGCCCGCCGCGCCGAATTCGATGCGATAATTCTGACGGAACCGGGTGATCGCGGCCTCGTCCAGGATGACTTCGGACACCGGCGCCAATTCCACGATGTCCAGCTTTTCGGTGGTGCGCTGGGTCGCCGCGTCAAACCGGCGCGCCCCGTCCAGCACATCGCCAAACAGATCCAGCCGCACCGGGCCGGTTTCACCGGGCGGGTATATGTCTATGATACCGCCCCGGACCGCGTAATCCCCCGGCTCCATCACCGTCGGGCTTTGGGAAAACCCCATGCGGACTAGGAATTGCCGAAGACCCGCTTCGTTGATGCGATTGCCGACGCGCGCCGAAAACGCGGCTTCGCGCAGCACCGAGCGGGCCGGCAGGCGCTGGCTGGCGGCGTTCAATGTCGTCAGCAACACGAATTGCGCCGGCATCTGATGCACCAGCGCGGCCAGCGTCGCCATTCGCGCCGCCGAGATATCCGCATTGGGCGACACCCGGTCATATGGCAGACAATCCCAACCCGGAAAGATCAGAACCGGCATATCCGGCGCGAAAAAGGCCAGCGCCGCGCGCAGGGCGGCCATTCGCTTGTCATCGCGCGCCACATGCAGCACAGGACCGTTGCTGCGGGCGATTTCGTCCAGGATCAGCCGCGCATCAAAACCTTCGGGTGCGCCGCTTGCAGTGATATGTCCGGCTGCGGTCATCGTTTCGTTTCCGTTTTCATCCGGTTTCGGTTCAGCCCCCCAGAACGCCGATGGTCAGGTTCTGGTACATGCCCCACATGGCAGTGACAAAAATCGACAGCGCGCCGATCAGTTGAGTGTACAGGCGGTGTCGGCCCAATCGGCGGCACAGGGCTTCGCCACGCATGTTTTCGCTTTGGATCAACTTGGCGGTGGACAGGGACAGCGCCCCGATCAGCGAAAGCGGAAACGCCAGCAGAAGCACCGCCTGGGCGAACTCGATCCCGTAGCCGAATGCCAGAACCGCAAGACCGGAAAGCAGAAAACAGATCAACCCCAGCAGCCACAGCCCGGACACCCGCCCGATGTACAGCAGCCGGTTGACGTTGATACGGGCCATGTCTTCAAGGTCGATCTCGGCCTGCCCGCCCACGCGCCGGGCACGCTGCACCATGTCATAGGGCACGCCCAGAGACCAATGTGTGACCGAAGACCACGTCACCGCGAGGGCAATCCAGTACCAGAGGTTGGAAAAGGATCGCATGTCGATCAGTTCGAAAACAGAGCTATACCAATCCAACCGTTCTGCCTTTTTTGCCCTTGATTGCCGGGCCGCGGTACCTGCTGGCCGTTGATACCCTTGAAGGGCACGGGTTTCCATGCCACCCAATGGCCGATTGTTCAAGGAGCCTGCGCCATGAAACCCACCGTTGCCCCCTTTCCTGCGGCCCGTTTGCGACGCACCCGCCAATCGCCTGCGATCCGCGGGCTGGTGCGGCAGAATGCACTGACGGTCGAAGACCTGATCTGGCCGGTGTTCGTGCGCGCCGGAGAAGGCATCGAGGAGCCGGTGCCATCGATGCCGGGCGTCGTGCGGCGCAGCGTCGACAAGGTGGTCGAAGCGGCGCGCGAAGCGGCCGATCTGGGCATTCCCGCGATCTGCATCTTTCCCTACACCGGCATGGAAGAACGCACCGAGGATTGCGCCGGGGCGTGGGATCCCGAAAACCACGCCAACCGGGCGATCCGCGCAATCAAGGCGGCGGTGCCCGGGATTGCGGTGATGACGGACGTGGCGCTGGATACCTACAATATCAACGGTCACGACGGGCTGGTGGTGGATGGCGAAATCGTCAATGACGCAACGGTCGAGGCCCTGGTCAGGATGACGCTGGCACAGGCAGAGGCCGGGGCCGACATCATCGGACCCAGCGACATGATGGACGGGCGCATCGGCGCAATGCGCGCGGCGCTGGAAACCGCGGGCCACCGAAACGTGATGATCCTGAGCTATGCGGCGAAATATGCCAGCGCGTTCTATGGCCCCTTCCGGGATGCGGTCGGTGCGTCGGCGGCACTGAGCGGCGACAAGAAAACCTATCAGATGGACCCGGCCAATTCCGACGAGGCGCTGCGCCTGATCGAGCGTGACCTGAACGAGGGAGCCGACATGGTGATGGTCAAGCCCGGCCTGCCCTATCTGGACATCTGCCGCCGGGTCAAGGACACGTTCGGCGCGCCCACCTTTGCCTATCAGGTCAGCGGTGAATACGCGATGATCCAGGCTGCGGCACAGAACGGCTGGATCGATGGTGAACGGGTGGTGCTGGAAAGCCTGATTGCCTTCAAACGCGCGGGATGTGATGGCATCCTGACCTATTTCGCGCCCCAGGTTGCGCGGCTATTGGCGAGATAGGCCCCCAGCCCCGCACACGCACGAGACACAGACCAGCCCCATAAACAGCAACAACTCGCCGAATCGGGGCGCTTGTGTCGTGACAGCGGCGCAATTGATGCGTATATATTGTGCCAAGGTCAAAAATGGCCATTTCAGGCACAATTACAGGCAACCGGATCATGAGCAGCACAGATAAATTACCATTGAACGCATTGAATACATCGGCGCGCCCGTTGACGCGGCGGGGCTTTGCCTTGACCGCGCTGGCGGGGGTGGCCGTCACCGCCGCCTGCGGCAACGGCGTCGGCAGCAGCGGGGCGGCCACCATCGACGCACGCGTCGATGCCACGCTGAACCAGATGTACAGCCAATATCCCAACACGGTCGAACTGGCGAACAAATCGACCGGTATGCTGGTCATGCCGCTGGTCACCGAGGCCGGGTTTGGCTTCGGCGGCGGGTATGGGCGCGGCGCGCTGCGGGTGAACGGTGTAACGATCGACTATTATTCCAACACCAAGGCCAGCGCCGGGTTCCAGATCGGGGCCAAGCAATATGCCCACGTCCTGTTCTTCATGACCCAGGACGCGCTGGAAGGGTTCCGCCGCTCCAGCGGGTGGACCGCCGGGGCCGAGATCGATTATGTCCTGACGGATTTCGGCGATTCCGCATCGACGGATACCAACGTGCTGCGGTCTCCGATCCTGGCGGCGGTTTTCGGTCAGGCCGGGCTATATGCCGGGGCCTCGCTGGAAGGCGCGAAATACAACCGCATCATTCCCTGATACGCCATCCTATCCTTGCACCGCACCCGCAGCGGTGAATGAACCGCCAAAGCCGGGATATGCCCCCGGCTTTGGCGGTCAGGGGCGCGGTCAGATCATGACCGCAGGCGCTTGATCAGGCTGGATGTGTCCCAACGTCCGCCGCCCATCGCTTGCACATCCTTGTAGAACTGATCGACCAGCGCCGTGACCGGCAGGCTGGCACCGGTTTCATCCGCCGTGTCCAGACAGATGCCCAGATCCTTGCGCATCCAGTCCACAGCGAACCCATGTTCGAACTGATCCTCGATCATGGTTTCGAACCGGTTTTCCATCTGCCAACTGCCCGCCGCGCCCTGGCTGATCACCTCGACCACGGCGCGCCCGTCCAGCCCGGCCTTGTCGGCGAAATTCAGCGCCTCCGACAGGCCCTGAACCAAGCCGGCGATGGCGATCTGATTGCACATTTTCGTCATCTGACCCGCCCCGGAGTCGCCGATGCGGCGGCAGATCCGGGCATAGGCCGCGATGATCGGTTCGGCGCGGCCATAGGCATCCGCATCGCCACCGCACATCACGGATAACACGCCGTTCTCCGCGCCCGCCTGCCCGCCGGAAATCGGGGCATCGATAAAGCTGATCCCGGCGTCACCGGCGGCGGCATACAGCTCGCGCGTGACCTTGGCCGACACGGTGGTGTGATCCACAAACACCGACCCGTCCGGCATCCCGGCAAGCGCGCCGTCATCGCCCAGACAAACGCCGCGCAGATCGTCATCATTGCCAACGCACGCCATGACGAATTCGGCATCCTGCGCCGCCGCGCGCGGGGTTTGCGCATAGTCGCCGCCATGCTGCGCCACCCAGTCGCGGGCTTTGGACGTGGTCCGGTTGTAAACCGTCACCTCGTGCCCGGCGGCCATCAAGTGCCCGGCCATCGGATACCCCATCACCCCAAGACCCAAAAATGCCAGTTTCGCCATCTGCTTTCCCTTCGATCTTGCATGAAATAGACTGGCTCTCTACTAGCAGGCAAATTGCGCGGACAAAATCGGCAAATGCCGCCACGCCGATCCGGAAGACTGCAAGAGGGCAAATATGGGAAACGTGTTTCGCTGGTTGTTGCGTCTGGCGGTGGGGTTGGTCGCGCTGATCGTTCTGGCCGTCGGGCTGGTCTATTATCTGGCCAGCCAGTCGCTGCCGGTCTACAACCAGACGGTCGCCGTCGACGGGCTGAACGCGCCGGTCGAAATCGTGCGCGACAATGCAAATGTCCCCCATATCTTTGGTGACAGCGACGCCGATGTGTTCTTTGGGCTGGGCTATGCCCACGCACAGGACCGGCTGTGGCAGATGACCATCTTGCGGCGCACGGTGCAGGGGCGCCTGTCCGAGATCCTTGGCGCGCGCACCGTCGCCTTCGACCGGCTGCTGCGGCGGCTGGATCTGTATCGGCTTGCCACACAATCGGTTCAGGCCCAGGATCCGGCGACCCAAGGCGCATTGCGCGCCTATTCCGCCGGGGTGAATGCGCGGTTGGCCGAGATCAACGAAAAGGCACTGGGGCGCGGTGCGCCTGAAATGTTCCTGTTCAATGCACCGGTTGCGCCGTGGTCTCCGGCGGATTCGGTCGCCATCGTCAAGCTGCTGGCCCTGCGCCTGACCGGTGAGGCCAAGGAAGAAGTACTGCGCGCGCGGGTCAGCCTGTTGCTGGAAGACCAGCAGCGGCTGAAGGATATCATGCCCGATGCGCCCGGAACCGGGGTCGCCGCGCTGCCGGAATATGCCAGCCTGTTTCCCGACGCGCCGCGCTATGCCGCGACCGCGCCCGAATCCGACGACCCGCTGTCCCCTCTCGCGCCGCGTGGGCTGGCTGGGGCCAGCAATGCCTGGACTGCTGCACCGTCGCGGTCGGCCTCGGGTGGAACGCTGCTGGCCAACGATCCGCATCTGCCGCTTTCTGCCCCGTCGGTCTGGTATCTGGCCCGGCTGGAACTGGCCAGCGGCGGTGTGATCGGCGGAACGATACCCGGCGTGCCCGTGGTTCTGACCGGACGCAGCGCGCGTCTGGGATGGGGGCTGACCTCATCGCATCTGGACGATCAGGATGTGTTCCTGGAACAGTTGAATCCCGACAACCCCGAAGAATACCTGACGCCGGACGGCTACAAACCGTTCGAAAGCCGCCCCTCAATCATCAAGATCAAGGACCAGGCCCCGATTACCCTGACCCTGCGCTGGACCGAGAACGGCCCCGTGCTGCCGGGCAGCCAGTTTGGTCTGCAGGCGGTGACGCCGCCCGGTCATGTGGCATCGCTGGGCTGGACCGCGCTCAGCCCGAAGGATACCTCGCTTTCGGCGGCCATTGCGCTGATGGGGGCCGGCGACGTGCAAGAGGCAATCCGGATCGGCGAAGGTTTCCTGGCGCCGTCGCAAAACCTGTCGCTGGTGGATCAGGACACCATCGCGATGAAACTGATCGGCACGGTTCCCAGGCGCGATCCCAAGCATCAGAGCCAGGGGCGCATACCGGCCCCTGGCTGGCGCGCCGAAAACCGGTGGCAAGGGCGTATGCCCTATGCCGAGAACCCCGAATTCGTCTCGCCCCGCGGCGGAATACTGGGCAATACCAACAACAAGGTCGTGGATCGCCCGTTTCCCGATCACATCTCGTTCACCTGGGGCGATACGCAACGGGTACACCGGTGGCAGCGGCTGATGCAGTCGCGCCAGGTGCACACGCGCGACAGCTTCATCGAAGCGCAGCTTGACCCGGTCAGCTTTACCGCGCGTTCCCTGTTGCCGCTGATCGGAGCCGATCTCTGGTTTACCGGTGAATCCGCGCCGGACGGCACCCCGCAGAGACAGCGGCAGGTCGCGCTTTCGCTGCTGGCCGACTGGAACGGCGACATGAACGAACACCTGCCCGAGCCGCTGATCTATGCCGCCTGGCTGCGCGCGTTGCAGGATCGTCTGATCCGCGACGAACTGGGCCCGCTGGCGGACCGGTTCACCCATGTGGAACCCCTGTTCATTGAACGGGTGTACCGCGACATCGACGGGGCTTCGGTCTGGTGCGATGTGCGCCACAGCGCGCCGGTGGAAACCTGCACCGACATGGCCCGTCTGGCGCTGGACGACGCGCTGGTCTGGATCGGCGAAACCTATGGGACCGCGCTGGAAAGCCTGCGCTGGGGGGACGCCCATCAGGCCGAGCACGACCACGAAGTGCTGTCGGATGTGCCGGTGCTGCGTCATTTCGTGAACATTCACCAATCCACCAGCGGCGGCGACAACACCTTGCTGCGTGGCGCAACCTCTGGCCGGGGGCCGGACCCGTTTCGGAATGTGCATGGCGCAGGGTATCGGGGCGTCTATGATTTTGCCGATCCCGACAGTTCGGTCTTTGTCACATCAACCGGCCAATCCGGGCATTTCCTGTCGCGCCACTATGACGATCTTGCGCAATTGTGGCGGCGTGGCGAATATATTCCCATGTCCCTGGACGAAGGTCTGGCCCGCGCCGCGTCGGTCGGGATCACCATCCTGACGCCCAGGACCCCCTAACACGACACCGACGGAACGGATGTCCGCCCCCCTGCCGTGTCTCGGTTACAGGGCTTCGAACTGTGCCTGTTGGCGGGGTGTCCATCGCACGGTCAGATCGAAACCATCCTCGGTCTGGGTTTCGGTTTGCACCAGATCCTGTGCAAACAGCCAGGCCCGGCGTTTTCCCTCGGCAAACCCGAGATGCAGTTCGGTCACATGCCTCACCCCTTGCAAGGCCTCCGCGATCGCGGCCAGAAGCGCATCGACCCCATCCCCGCTCAGGGCCGAAATCCCGTATACGTCCCGATCGCGCGCCGCGCGCGCCCGGGCGGCATCGCGCGCCTCGGGCGGCAGAAGATCCAGCTTGTTCCAGACCTCGATCTGGGCGCGCTCCTCATCCACCCCCAACGAGGTCAGGATCGCCTGCACATCGCTTGCCTGGGCCTCGCTGTCGGCGTGGCTGATGTCGCGCACATGCACGATCAGATCGGCCCCCAACACTTCTTCTAGCGTCGCGCGAAAGGCAGCAACCAGTTCGGTCGGCAAATCGCTGATGAACCCCACGGTATCGGACAGGATCACCTCGGGTCCGTCGGGCAGTTGCAACCGCCGCATGGTCGGGTCCAGTGTGGCGAACAGCATGTCCTTGGCCATCACATCGGCGCCGGTCACACGGTTGAACAGCGTCGATTTCCCGGCGTTCGTATACCCGACCAGCGCAACGATCGGATACGGAACCTTGGCGCGCGCCGCACGGTGCAGCTTGCGGGTCTTGACCACCTTTTCAAGTTGCCGCCGCAACCGCACCAGTTGTTCGTCAATGGCGCGGCGGTCTGCCTCGATCTGGGTTTCGCCGGGGCCACCGACAAAACCCAGCCCGCCACGCTGCCGTTCCAGGTGCGTCCATGCCCGCACCAGCCGGGTGCGTTGATAGGACAGCGCCGCCATTTCCACCTGCAACACGCCTTCTCGGGTGGCGGCGCGGTCCGAGAATATCTCGAGGATCAGACCGGTACGGTCCAGCAGCTTGACGCCCCATTCCTTTTCCAGATTGCGCTGCTGCACGGGGCTGACGGGTCCATCGATCAGAACCAGTTCGATCTCGTTTGCCTTGAAACCGGCTGCCAGTTCTTCGATCTTGCCCTTGCCGAACAGCATACCCGCATGGGCCTTGGGCAGGCGCACGATCTGCGATCCGACCACGTCCAGTTCGGGCAGGGCCGCCGCCAGCGCCACGGCTTCTTCCAGCGCAGGCTCTGCCGGGCGCCGGGAATTGTCCGATTTTATATCGGGATGCAGCACCCAGGCCCGCGTGCGGATCCGGTCGTGTTGCATCAAGAGGCGTCTTCGCCCTCATACAGGCTGATCGGTTGTGCCGGCATGATGGTCGAAATCGCGTGCTTGTACACAAGCTGGGATTGACCATCGCGGCGCAGCAGGACGCAGAAATTGTCGAACCAGGTGATCACACCCTGCAGTTTGACACCGTTGATCAGGAAAATCGTAACCGGAACCTTGGTTTTGCGTACATGATTCAGGAATGCGTCCTGAAGATTTTGTCTGTCAGATGCCATTATTTGAAATCTCGCCGTTGTTCTTGCCACGCACCGCGTCCCGGTGCACCCCTGAGGTGCAAGTATGTCGCGCGGCGCAGGGAACTTCCACCCAAAAAACAACCTGTTGCCGCGATCTCTGTCCTGCCCTAGCGGTTGCGCCACAGATCAGGGGCGAAAAGAGCGATAATCGCAAGCGTTTCCAGCCGTCCCAGAACCATTGCCGCGCAGAGCACAGCCTTGGCCCAGGCGCTCAGTTCCACCAGCCGGATCGGGGTTTCCGCCGCCACGTCGATCAGCGGTCCGGTGGTGGAAAGGGTGGCAATGGTCAGCACCATGGCATGGTCAAAGGAAATCCCCAGCGCCGCCAGAGCCAGGGAGATCACCGCCAGAGAAACCGCAAACAGCATGAAAAAGACCCACGCGATGAACGCCCCGTCGCGCTGAATGCGATTGCCGCTTTTTATGCTGCTGACCGAAGACGGGTGCACCAGCAGTTGCATTTCACGCATCCCGTTCAGATACAGCGCGTAGACGCGCAGCAATTTCACCCCGCCCGCCGTGGTCGCAACCCCGCCGCCGATCACGGCAAGTCCCATCAGGATCATCCCCGGCGTGCTCAGCCCGGACCATTGCCGCGCTTCTGCCCAATCCGCGCTTTCGAACCCGGTGGTGGTCAGGAACGACATGATGGTGAACATCGCACCCCAGAATGCGCGTGCGGCCAGTGCGAAATTCTCGGGGGCCCCGACTTCCAGCGCGGCCAGCCAGTGACGCAGGAACAGCAGCACGGGCAGCCCCACGATCAACAACAGTGCAATACGGAATTCAGGGTCCTTGTCCAGCCGCGCGGACGCCGCCCCCGAGGTGTCGGACGAAAAGGTCAGCCGCGACAGCGCGAAGAACATGAACAGGAACAACAGGGCTTCGCCGGCGATGCCCGCGCTGGCACCGGTCAGGCCTCCGACCGGGGAAATGCCCGAGGTCGCCATCACCGACATGGCATGGCACAAAGCAACCAGCGAGGTTTCGCCGCTGACCAGCAACAGCACCCACAGGATCATGGTCAGGGCGAAATAGATCGGGACCAGGGTGAACGTGATTCGCAACAGCCGCTTGCGGGGATCCGCGCGCTGCATCTGGCTGGTGCCCGGTGCGCCGCGCCCCGGTTGTCCGCGCGCCGTGACCTCGAACCCGCCCAGGCTGAGCGGCGCCAGGATCGCGGATGCGGCAACCCACATCATCATTCCGCCCATCCAGCCCACCTGGGCGCGCCACAGATGCAGCGGATTGGACAGGCGCGCGGGGTCGTCGAACAGATCCGCACCCGTGGTGGTGATCGCGCTGACCATGTCGAAATACGCGTTCAGAAAACTGGTGGTCTGCAATGCGTCATGCATCGGAACGGCCAGATAGACCGGCAGCAGGGCAAAGGCGAACAACAGCGACAACAATTGCCCCAACGCACCGAACCGCGGCACCCGCCCCCCAAGGGACAAGCCGATCAGCACCACGCAGATCAGGCCCAGCAGACCGGAATAGAAAAACGACTGCGACGCCGGATGGTTGTTGCGCACCAGCGCATAGACGGCCGGAACCAGCATCGCGGCGGCAAACAGCCCCCAGATCAGCAGCGACAGCGGCAGACGCATCAGGACGCCGGGTTTGCTCTGTCGCGTCGGCATGATCAGAAGAAATCGATCGAGACCTGCATCAGCCGCTCGACCTCGGGTACGTCGGCTGCCATTGCAAATATCGCGATCACGTCCTTTTCCTCGATCCGCAAATGCCCGGCGGGCCGCATCACTTCGCCGTCCCGCATGATGGCACCGACCAGCGCCCCCTCGGGGAAATCGATGTCGCGGATCCGCTGCCCGGCCATGGGCGAGGTCGACATCACTTCGGCCTCGATCACCTCGGCCTCGGCGTCGCCGATGGAATAGACCGCCCGCACCCGCCCGTGACGGATATGGCGCAGGATCGAACTGACCGTGGTGGCACGCGGATTGATATAGGCATCAATGCCCAGCGGGCCCATCAGGGGCACAAGCGTCGGATCGTTGATCAAGGCAATGGCATAGGGGCACCCCTCTGCCTTGGCGCGCACGGCTGCCAGCATGTTGGTCTTGTCATCGTCGGTGACCGCCAGCATCGCATCGGCCCGATCGATTCCGGCTTCGTTCAGCAAGGCCGCATCCAGACCGTCGCCATGCAGAACGATGGTGCGCTCGAGCGCATCGGCGGCCAGTTCGGCGCATTTGCGGCTGCGTTCGATCACCTTGGCGCGGGTGCGCATCGCGCGCCCTTCCAACGCCCTGGCCACGGTCAGGCCAACATTCCCGCCCCCGACGATCACCAGCCGTTCCTGTTTTTTCTGCACCTTTCCAAAGACTTCCATGGTGCGCCCGATGTCGTCGGCATGCACAAATGCATAGCAATCGTCGCCAACGAACAGCTGGTCATCCGGCTCGGGCGCGAACAGGCTGCCGTCCCGGCGCACCCCCACGACAATCGAGCGAAGGGTCGAGAACAGATCGGTCAACTGGCGCAGCGGCGTATTCACCACCGGGCAATCGTCCTCGATGGTGATGCCAAGCAGCTGCGCCCGTCCGTCCATGAAGGTTTCGGTATCAAAGGCCGCCGGGGCCGCCAGACGCTGCATCGCCGCTGCCGCGACTTCGCGTTCGGGGCTGATGACCACGTCGATCGGCAGATGATCGCGGCGATACAGATCCGAATAGATCGCCGTCAGATAGGATTGCGCCCGCAGCCGGGCCACCTTGCGCTGGATCGAGAACACCGAATGGGCCACCTGGCAGGTGACCATGTTGACCTCGTCGGAATGGGTCGCCGCGATGATCATGTCCGCGTCTTGCGCCCCGGCCCGGTCCAGCACGTCGGGATAGCTGGCAAACCCCGACACGCCCTGCACGTCCAGCGTATCGGTGGCGCGACGCACGAGTTCGCGATTGCTGTCCACCACGGTGACGTCGTTCTGTTCGCCCGACAGATGCCGCGCGATCTGCCAGCCGACCTGACCAGCCCCGCAAATGATGACCTTCATGCGCTTTGCCCTTTGGCCCGATGGTTCCACCACGCGTTCAGCGACCCTTTGCATGACAGAAGCCCCCAGAGCGGTCAATTCAATTGTCATCGCCGTGAATCTACGTCATCCTGGGACCATGAGAGTCGTGTTCCAGATCGTCATGGCCGGGTTGCTGGTCGGTGCCTGCGGGCCGCTGTCGATCTATTACCGTCCGGGCGTCGAAGTCAGCCGCCTGGAAAGCGACACCACCCGTTGCCAGGTGATCGCGTTGCGCGATGCGCCGGTCGCGAACCAGATCAGACAAAGCCCGCCGATGTACATGCCCTATTATGGCTATGGGGGCGGCTACTGGGCCGGTGGCGGGATCTATTCGGTGGACGTGAACGCGGAACTGCGCGCACGGGTGCTGAACATGTGCATGGCCGAAAAGGGCTATCAGCCGGTCAACGTGCCGCGCTGTTCCGATGCGGTCGCGCGGCAAGTGCCGTTTGACCCCACGCAAACCTTGCCAAGCCTGTCACGCAATTCATGTGCCATTCCCTATCGGGACGGCACATGGCAGATCGTGACGCCGCAGGTCACGACCGCCGCGCAATAACAGCCGCTATTCGGCGGCTTCGGTCGCCTGATCGCCCACATGCGCCACACGGGCACCGGACTTGGACGAGGTCACGACACCCAGCGATTTCAGTTTGCGGTGCAGAGCGCTGCGTTCCATGCCGACAAAGCTGGCGGTGCGGCTGATATTGCCGCCAAACCGGTTGATCTGGGTCAGCAGGTATTCGCGTTCAAACGCTTCGCGCGCCTCGCGCAGCGGCAGGGTCGCAAGGGCCCCGGACAGCACGACACGCCCCTCTTCGGCTTTCTTGTCATCGTCGCTGGGCAGTTCATGCGCCTCGATCGGGCCGGTTCCTTCGCCCAGAATCAGCACCCGTTCGATCAGGTTCTTGAGTTGGCGCACATTCCCCGGCCACACCATGGTTTGCATCAGCGCAACCGCTTCGTCAGACAGCGGGCGCAGCGGCAAGCCCTGATTGGCGTTGCAGACCTGAATGAAGTGATTGGCCAGATCCGGGATGTCTTCGCGCCGCTCTTCCAGCGATGGCACGGCAATCGGCACCACGTTCAGGCGGTGGAACAGCTCCTGGCGGAAGCGTTCGGCGCGGATCTCTTCTTCGAGATTCCTGGTGGTGCTGGAGATCACCCGCAAGTCGACGCGCACCTTGTCATTGCCGCCCACACGCTGGAATTGCTGATCCACCAGCACCCGAAGGATCTTGGACTGGGTGACGATGGGCATGTCGGCGACCTCGTCGAAATAGATCACACCGCCATGGGCCTGTTCCAGCATTCCGGGCTCGACACCCCGCTCGGCGGATTCGCGGCCGAACAACACCTCTTCCATGCGCTCGGGTTCGATGCTGGCGCAATTCACGGTGACAAAGGGCGCGTTGGCGCGGTTCGAATTCGCATGCACATAGCGCGCGGCGATCTCCTTGCCGGAACCCGCCGGCCCGGTCAGCATCACCCGGCCGTTGGATTTGGTCACCTTGTCCAGGTTGCCCAGCAGGTTGCGGAACGCACTGCCGGTTCCGACCATCTCGCCCACCGACGCATCGCGATGGCGCAGGGCGCTGTTCTCGCGCCGCAGCCGCGACGCTTCCATTGCGCGCCGGATCACCACCAGCAACTGGTCTATGTTGAACGGCTTTTCGATGAAATCATACGCGCCCTGCTTGATTGCAGCGACGGCGATCTCGATATTGCCGTGCCCCGATATGATGACAACGGGCACATCCGGATTGTCGCGTTTGACCGACTTGAGAATGTCGATGCCATCCATCCGGCTGTCCTTGAGCCAGATATCCAGAACCAGCAGGGCCGGAGGCTCGGTGTTGATCGCAGCCATGCAGTCGTCGGAATTTCCCGCCAACCGGGTGGCATAGCCTTCGTCTTCGAGAATATCCGAGACCAGTTCGCGAATATCGCGTTCGTCATCCACGATCAGAATGTCACTCATTTTTTTCCTGCCCTTTCTGCGGTGTTTCGGCATCGCCGCTATCTGGTTCATTGGGGGAGTCCGGGGGAGAGTCCGGGGCAACAATTGCGGCGAAACGGATCACCGCCATCGCCCCGTGGTGGGATTGCCCGTCAAAGACCGGGGCATCCCGCAGTGTCAGCGTGCCGCCATGTTCCTCGACGATCTTGCGCACGATGGGCAAACCCAGCCCGGTGCCCGCATCCCGCGTCGTCACATAGGGTTCGAACAGGCGGGCCCGGTCCTCGGGCAGCCCGATCCCATTGTCCGCTATGGTGATTTCACAACCACGATCCAGCGGTCTGAGCGTGACCTGAATCTGCGGGTCCAAATCATCCGGAGCCCCTTTTTCCTGCAGGGTCTCAATCGCTTCGCCGGCGTTCTTGATCAGGTTCGTCAGAGCCTGGGAAATCATCGTCGCGTCCAGTTCGGCCAGAATCGCGTCCTGGGGTATGTCGGACACGATCCGCACATCCGGCTGGCCCGTCTGCTGAAGCAGGACCGCATCGCGAACCAGTTGGGTCAGATCCTCGCTGCGGCGGTTCGGTTCGGGCATGCGGGCGAATTTGCTGAACTCGTCCACGATCCGGCGCAGATCGTTCGTCTGGCGCACGATGACATCGGTCATGGCCTCCAGCTTGTCGCTGTCTTCGGCCAGCACCGGTGCGAATTTGCGCTTGATGCGCTCTGCGCTCAACTGAATCGGGGTCAGCGGATTCTTGATTTCATGTGCGATCCGCCGCGCCACGTCACCCCAGGCCGCCATGCGTTGGGCACTGACCAGATCGGTGACATCGTCGAACGCGACAACATAGCCTTCGAGCTGCCCGTCCGCTTCGCGGCGGGTGGCCATGCGCACCAGAAGGTTCTCCAACCGTCCTTGCCGGCTGACCTTGATCTCGCCCTGGGCGATTTCACCGCCGCCGGATTGCAGGCTTTCGAACAGGGCGCCGAATTCGGGCACGGCGACAGACAGCGCCAGGGATTGTTCATCACCCGACCAGTCCAGCAGGCGCTGCGCAGAGCGGTTCACGAACGTCACCCGCCCTGCGGGATCCAGCCCCACAACACCCGAGGTCACCGATGACAGCACCGAATCGAACATGCGGCGGCGGCGCTCGATCTGGTCGGTGTTTTCCAGCAAGCGGTCGCGCTGCCCCTTCAACTGATGGGTCATCTGGTTGAAATACCTCCCCAGCATGGCGATTTCGTCGTCTCCTTCTTCCTCGATCACCTGAACGCTCAGATCGCCACCGCCGACTCTTTGCGCGGCGGTGGTCAGACGTCCCACAGGGCGCGACAGGCGCTCGGCGAACCACAGGCCCAGCCAGATCGCCGCCAGAATCAGGATCACCGCAAACCCCAGATAAAGCAGCCCGAATTCGAACAGCACCCGGCCCCGTTCCTGTTCCAGCTGGTGATACAGCAGAGCGGTTTCCTTGGTTTCATCCAGCAGGCTCAGGATTGCGCCATCCACATCCCGGCTGACATAGAGAAAGCGATCGACAAAGGCCTCCAGGGGCACCAGCGCACGGAATTCGTTGTTGTCCCAGTCCTGGATGATCAGCAGCCCCTCCTCGCTGGCGGCCTCGATCTGGTCCTCGTCGGGTTCTTCAAAGTTGAACAGATAGGATCGTTCGCCTCGGGCGCGGATATCGCCTGTGCCGTCAATGACATAGGCCTCTCGCAATCCGCGCTGGATCTGGGCCTGCCCCTGCCCGAGAAGCTGGCGCAGTTCGGCATCATTCAGAAAAAACGTCGCCCGGCGCGCGTTGTCCAGATACAGGCCCAGAACGCGGGCGTCCTGTTCCAGGTTTTCGCGATGCTCCAACTCATAGGCTTCGGCGGCAGAGAGCGAGGATCCGACAACCTGGCGCACCCGATCCGAAAACCAGCCTTCAAGCCCGATATTGACCGTCAGCCCGGCAAAAACCGCGACGATCACCGTCGGGATCAGCGCCAGCAGGGCGAAAACGCCGGTCAGGCGCAGGTGCAATCGCGACCCGGCCGATTTGGCACGACGCGCCGCGATCAGATGGGCGATCTGGCTCAGAACCAGCGTGGCGACAACCAGGATATAGACGAAATCGGCCAGCAGGATGAACCGCATCGCGGGCGAAGACGCCCCCCGGTCAAACGGTCCCAGCACCATGAACGTGGCCAGCGCCAGCGCGGGGCCCAACACCACCAGCCCCAACGTGCCAACATTCTTGGCGCGGCGCGTGTGGCGCCATCGGTTGATGCTGAGCAATGGCCTGTTCTGTGACCGCGTTGTCACGGTTGCCCTCATAGTTGATGTGCTGCAAATGCAGCTGACCGCCAGATGTCGTGGTCTTGTCCCGGCTACTGATAGGGTGACACCGACCCGCCACGCTTCTGTGGCCTTTTTACATCAACTTACGCCGCCGTGTCACCTCTATATCGAGATCGGTGATTTTCTTTCGCAAGGTATTGCGGTTGATGCCCAGCAGATCGGCACATTTTGCCTGATTTCCGCCGGTCGCCTCCAGCGCGATTTCTATAAGCGGCGTTTCAACTTCACGCAGTATTCGGGCATAAAGCCCAGGTGGGGGCAGCATATTTCCGTGCAGATCGAAATAGCGCCGCAGGTGGCGCGCCACCGACCCGGACAACTTTTCGGACTCGCCGCCACCAAGCACCGGTTCCACCTCGGGCTGGTTGCCCAGAACGGTTTCGACCTCGGCGCGGGTGATTTCATCGGTGCGGCTGGTCAGCACAAGACGGCGAATCGCGTTTTCCAGCTGGCGGACATTTCCGGGCCAGCTGTAGGCGCGGAACACCTCCTTGGCCTGATCCCCAAGCCAACGTTTCGGGGCCCCGTCGCGTTCACTTCGGGCCAGAAAATGATCCGCCAGAAGACATATGTCATCCACCCGATCACGCAACGCCGGGACATGCAGCGACGCGCCGCTCAGGCGGAAATACAGGTCCTGACGCACGCGCCCCTGTTCCATCGCATCGGCAAGATCGCCCTGCCCCGTAGCCATGAACCGCGGCCGGGTGTCGCCCGGCGCATCCATCATGCGCACGATACGGGCCTGGATCTCGTCGTCCAGATCACCGACCCCATCAATCAGGATCGTGCCGCCCTTGACCCGGGCCAGCACCCGGGCGGGGCCTTCGAGGTCCTGCAACTCGGCCGCGCCCGCCGTGACGAAAGGCAAGCTGCGCCGATCCGAGAAATCATGTATCGCACGGGCGATCAGCGACTTTCCCGTGCCGCTTTCGCCCGAAATCAGCACCGGCAGATCGGTATTCATCACCCGCGCCACCAGACGATAGAGCGTCTGCATCACCGGGGTGCGCCCGACAAGCGGCAGTTCATCCGGTCGTTCACCCGGCTCGGTATCAGCCGCAACCGGTCTACGGCTTTTCAGCTCCAGCGCGCGCGCCGTGCGTTTCATCAGGTCCGGCAGATCAAACGGTTTGGGCAGATAATCATAGGCTTCGGCCTCGGCGGCCTGAATCGCGGTCATGATCGTGTTCTGTGCCGAGATCACGATCACCGGCAGGCCCGGACGATCCTCGGCAATGCGCGGCAGCATCTCCAGACCGTTTCCATCGGGCATCACCACGTCACTGATCACCACATCGCCCTTGCCTTCACCGACCCAGCGCATCAGCGTGGTCAGGGAACTTGTGGCATGAACCCGGCATCCCGCGCGGGTCAACGCCTGGGTCAACACGGTCCGAATGGTGCGATCGTCATCCGCAACCAGAACAGTTCCATCCATCAGACGGTCTCCTTGTTGTCAGCACTATGCGGCGCGCGTGGCAGCGACAGGCGAAAGACAGTGCGCCCCGGCACCGATGTCACCGATATCCAGCCGCCGTGATCCGAGATGATCTTGGACACCAGCGCCAGCCCCAGCCCGGTGCCGTTCTCGCGGCCCGACACGAAAGGGTCGAATATGTCCGCGCGGATCTCTTCGGGCAGTCCGGGGCCATCGTCTATGATCTCGATCTGCAGCGGCAGGGGCTGTCCGGTTCCATCCGCCCGGCGCAGGCGGAAGGAGTGCTCGAAATAGCTGTGCACCCGGATCGTGCCGCCACCGGGATCGGCGGCCTGGGCGGCATTGCGCAGCAGGTTCAGCACAACCTGCAACAGCTGGTCGGGATCGCCCAGAGCCATCGGAAGCGAAGGATCGTAGTCTTCGACGATCTTCATATGCGCCCCGAACCCCAACAACGCCGAGCGCCGCGCCCGGTCCAGCACGTCATGCAGATTCACCGGGCGCAGATCCGGCGGGCTGAGATTGCCGAACTGTTCCACCTGTTCCAGCAGCTTGACGATCCGGCGGCTCTCGGCGACGATCAGGTCGGTCAGCTCCAGATCCTCGGGCGGCAGCCCCATGCTGAGCAGCTGAGCCGCGCCGGTGATCCCCGCCAGCGGGTTCTTGATTTCATGCGCCAGCATTTCCGCCATCCCGATGGCCGATTGTGCGGCGGATTTCACCGAATAGCTTTGCGTCATCCGCCCGGCCAGTTCGCGCGGCGACACCAGCAGGATCATCATGCCCGGGCTGTCCAGAAGCGGCGCGATCTGCAGATTGCATTGCAGCGGCGCGCGCCTTCCCGATCCCACATCTATGTCATTGACAAACAGGGGGGTCTCATTCGATCGCGCGCGGGCGAAAGCCTCTTCGATTGGCGCGTCGATGGCAATCTCGTCCCAGACCGGGTTGCCGACAACCGCACGCGAGGACGCGTTCAGAAATCCCTCGGCGGCCGAGTTCATACGGCTGATCCGGTCCTGCGCGTCGATCAGAAATGCCGGAACCGGCAGCGAAGCCCAGATCCCGGAGTCCCCGGTCATGCCGCGGCCTGTGCGGTTTGCGCAAGCGCCAGCGGCAACAGTTTCAGAACCTGCGCCGGGTCCTGCGCCGTCAGGATCTGGCGGCGCAGTGGCGCAGGCGTTGTGGCATGATCCATGTACCACCCCAGATGTTTGCGCGCCACGCGCCGCCCCAGGTCGGTGCCATAAAAGGACAGCATCGCCTGGTAATGGTCCGCCACCAGTTCGGTCAGGGCGCTGCCCCGCGGGATGATCGGCGCAGCACAGCCCCAGATGTCATGGGCGATCTGCGCCAGCCGCCAGGGCACCCCCTGCGCGCCCCGCCCGACCATTACGGCGTCGGCTCCGGATGCGCTCAGGGCCATGCGGGCGGTTGCCGTGTCGGTGATATCGCCATTGGCGACAACCGGGATATCAACCGCCTGCTTGATCGCGGCAATCGCCGCCCAGTCGGCACTGCCCTTGTAGAACTGACACCTTGTACGCCCGTGGATCGTGACCATCCGGATGCCCGCCTGCTCGGCCCGGCGCGCCACATCGGCGGCGTTCAGGCAATCGCTGTCCCAACCCAGCCGGGTTTTCAGCGTCACCGGCACGTCCACGGCGCCGACCACCGCTTCGATCAGGCGCAAGGCATGCTCGGGGGTTCTCAGCAGGGCCGAGCCGGAATAGCCATTGGTAACTTTCTTGGCCGGGCACCCCATGTTGATGTCGATGATCGCCGCGCCCCGGTCCGCGACCTGGCGCGCGGCCTCGGCCATCCAATACGCATCCCGCCCGGCCAGCTGCACGGCGGTATTGGCGACATCGGCACTGAGTTCGGCGCGTTCCCGCACGCCGGGCTTGGCCTGAACCATTTCCTGGCTGGCCACCATTTCGCTGACCACAAGCCCCGCACCGAAACGCAGGACCAGATCGCGAAACGGACGATCCGTGATCCCGGCCATGGGGGCCAGAAACACCGGAGGTCTTTCAAGTTCAGCGTGCAGTAGCGGGATCATCTGATCAATCCTTGTGCGGACATCCGGGGTTTACCTGCCCAACCGCCGCCACACAATGTGAACAGGGGAAAGAATGCATCGCAAAAGTGCATGTGCACAATTTTCAGGCAATTCATCCGGGGCGATTGCCTCGCTTCGCATCGAGTCCTAAACAGGTGGCCTGAATCAGCCCTTGGAACCGGACGCTCGGATGACAATCGCCGCCCTCATCGTTGCCGCCGGGCGCGGAACGCGAGCCAAGGGGCAAATACCCAAACAATGGCGCAGGCTTGCAGGGCGGCTCGTGGCAGAGCACACTCTGGACGCCTTTCGGCGGGAGCCGCGGATCGACACCATCGTCATCGTTCTGCATCCCGACGACCAGGAACAGAGCACAGATCTTGCGGCGCGCGGCTATCTGGTCGCCCCGGGCGGTCACGACCGGGCGCAATCGGTGCGCAACGGCCTGGCGGCTTTGGAAAACACCGGCACCCGACGGGTTCTGATACATGACGTGGCGCGCCCCTGTGTGACCGGCGGCACCATCAACGCGGTGATAGATGCGCTGGACACGTCACCGGGCGCCGCGCCCGCGCTGGCGGTCACGGACGCGCTGTGGACGGGCAATGATGGCAGGGTCACCGGCGCACGCGACCGTCTCGGATTGTATCGCGCCCAAACCCCCCAGGGGTTTGATTTTGACGCCATACGCGCCGCACATGCCGCTTTTTCCGGCGCGGCGGCTGATGACGTCGAGGTCGCCCGGGCCGCCGGGTTGACGGTTGCCATTGTTCCCGGAGATGAGGACAATCTGAAAATCACCCTGCCCGGCGATTTCGCCCGGGCCGAACGCATATTGAGGGATCGCAATGGACATTAGGCTGGGCAACGGGTTCGACGTGCACAGGTTCGGCCCCGGAAACCACGTTACCCTGTGCGGCGTGGACGTGGATCATGATCAGGGATTGCTGGGCCATTCGGATGCCGATGTGGGCATGCACGCACTGACCGATGCGATCTATGGCGCATTGGCGCGCGGGGACATCGGACAGCATTTCCCCCCCGACCAGGCACAATGGAAAGACGCGTCCAGCGATATCTTCCTGCAACACGCGATGGAACTGGCGACCGGCATGGGGTTCTCGGTCAACAACGCCGACATCACTTTGATCTGTGAACAGCCCAAGATCGGCCCACACGCCCAGGCCATGCGCGCACGGCTGGCCGACATCATGGGGCTGGATCGGGACCGGATTTCGGTCAAGGCGACAACATCGGAAAAGCTGGGCTTTACCGGGCGCGGCGAAGGCATCGCGGCGCTGGCCACCGCAACGCTGGTGGCGCCGTGAAGCGGCTGGCGCGGTTGATCGCCACTGTGGGCGGGGTCGGCTATCTACGCCCTGCCCCGGGCACCTGGGGATCGCTGGTTGCCTTGCCTCTGGGCTGGCTGCTGCATGTGATCGGAGGCTTTCCGCTGTTGCTGGTCGCGGTGATCGCCAGTTTCCTGAAAGGCCTGTGGGCGACCCGCGTGATGACGCGCGACAGTCAGGATCACGACCCATCCGAAATCGTGATCGACGAAGTCGCGGGCCAGATGATCGCGCTGCTTCCGCTCAGCTATTCCGCCTGGACCATGGGGCTGGACATCACCCGTCTGTGGCCGGGCTGGATCGCCGCATTCGTGCTGTTTCGCCTGTTCGACATCACCAAGCCCTGGCTGGTCGGCTGGGCGGATCGACGCAACGATGCGCTGGGGGTGATGCTGGACGATGTGATCGCGGGTCTCTTTGCCGCCATCGGCGTGATCGTTCTGGCCGGGCTGGCCCATGGGGTGCCGAGCCCATGAACGTCGCTGAGCTGCTTGATCGTGCGCGCCGCGCAAAACTGCGCATCGCCACCGCCGAAAGCTGCACCGGGGGCATGGTCGCCGCCGCCCTGACCGACATCGCGGGGTCTTCCGATGTGGTCGATCGCGGCTTTGTCACCTATTCCAACACCGCCAAGCAGGACATGCTGGGCGTGCAGGCCGGAACCTTGCTGGCCGTCGGTGCGGTCAGCCCCGAGATCGCGCGCGAAATGGCCGAAGGTGCGATGACCAGGGCCAAGGTCGAACTTGCGGTGTCGATCACCGGCGTAGCCGGCCCCGGCGGATCCGAATTCAAACCGGAGGGACGCGTCTGTTTCGGTCTGGCGATACAGGGGCATCCCACCCGGGTTGAAACCGTAGAGTTCGGCGCTCTGGGCCGCGCCGGGGTACGGACAGCGGCACGAAATCATGCTTTGGATCTGCTGGAACAGGGCATTTCGACAATCGAGAAGGCGCAGGCAGGCTGATCTCTGCGCCGGACTGATCGCCGGGCGCGCGATAAAGATGGCCGCAGGGGACGTTCAATCGGACATCAGGGCGGCGAACCCCGCCGCGCTGCCGCCCTGGCGCAGCATGTCCCAGGCCAGCGCCACCCGTTCGGGCCCGATCAGGCCGACAGCCTTGTCGCGCACGCGTTCTTCGCGCTCGGCCAACGGCATCGGCGCCTGTAGATCGTGCATCGCCTCGCGCCGCACGCCGTCGCGGCGCAATATTTCGACAACCGCCTGTGTTTCGCTCAGCGTCTCGTCCGGCCGCACCAGCACGCGTTCGCGAATTTCCGTCATGCGGGGATCTGCGCAGGTGGCATCGTCATAGCTGGCCAGTCGCGCGGTATCGTAGCCGACAGCGCGCATCGCCAACACCGTGCCATAGCTGAACTTGGCACCCAGACCGGTTGTCGGCGCGGGTTGATTGCACACGCTCATCCACCGGGGATGGGTCCGCACGGTGATTTCGGCGATCTCGGGTGCCGCGATATCCAGTTCACCCGCCGCTTCCAGCGCCGCATGCAGACCGTGGCAACAGGCGTGAAACTTGTGGCTGACCTGCTCGAACAGCCATTTCGTACCCAGATCTGCCAGGGCGCAGGCGGTGTCGTCTTCGCCGTGATGCGTCGCACCGAATCCGAATTCGCCCTCAAGCGCGGCGGGATTGGCGATCATCCCGGCGGCGGCAAGCTGCGCGGTCTCGATCCCCGCGCTGGCGGCCAGACCCGCGTTATAGGGTTTGCCCATGGTCCCGAACTGCGCCTTCAACCCCGCCGCGCGGGTGGCGCACACCCCCAGCGCATGTGCCATCTGATCGGCCCGCAGCCCCAATATCCGTCCTGCAGCGGCAGTTGCGCCGAATGCGCCCGAGGTGGCGGTCTGATGAAACCCGGTCTGATAGTGGGACCGCCCCAGCCACAGGCCGATGCGGATGGACAGTTCCATACCGACCAGGGCCGCTTCGAGCACGTCGACCAGCGCGGTTTCCCGCAATTCCCCCGCCGCCAAAGCCGCAGGCAACACCGCCACCGAAGGATGACCGATATGGGCAAAATGCGTATCGTCGTAGTCCAGCGCATGGCTGGTCGTGCCATTGACCAGCGCCGCCGCCCGCACGGGCACCATAGCCCCGCTGCCAAACAGATGCGCCTGCCCTGCCCCGCCTTCGCTCAGCGCAAGGTCCCGCAGGATCCGCGCCACGGGTTCATCCACCCCGGCCCGTCCGACCGCCAGCCAGTCCAGCGCCGAAAGGCAGGTGATCAGCCGCGCCTCATGCGTCGCCGAGACCGAATCCACCGCCCATGCCGCCAATGTCGCAGTCAAGGATGCTGTCATACCGGCAGGTTATCCATTCGGCCCCGCCGGTAAAGCATTAAATCTATCCGGCGTAATCCGCGCAGGGCCTTTCGCCGGGCCAATATAGCCAGCCCGCGCTCTTGAATGCACCCCACGCCGGTTGGTGGATGGTCACATAGGCCCAGCCAGCTTCCCCCGCGCCATGCACCGCATTATGGCCAAAATGTACATAATCGCCTTGGGTGATCTGCCCGATCGCCCTGAACGGTTCGCGATAGCCCGCGTACAGCGGCGTTTGCGCACCGGTCCAGCCCAGACAACCGCCTTCGAATTCATCCTTGATCGGAAAATCGCTCAAGGCGCGGCGAAACTGAACATCCTCCAGGTCCAGCCATTGCCGCCCGGTATCGACACGGCAGTTGTGCTGGGCCTCGCGTTTCAGAATCTCGTCAATGACCGGCTGATAATAGGGATCGGGCCGCACCTGGGTTCCGACACAATCCGAATTGTCGAACATCGCCCGCCCAAGCGGGGTCGAGAAACAATATCCGGCGCGATCCATGATCTGGTTGCGGGTAAACCACGCATCTTCACAGCCGGTTGCCGCCACAGCGGGCGACGCCAAACACAGGAATAGCAGCAGCAACAGGGGTCTCATGCCACCAGATTGCGCAGGCCCCGCAAGCGGGTCAAGCCCCGGGGCCGTACAGCTCTTGCGCGCGGGCCTCGAAGGCGCGCACGATTCGTTGCATCGCCTCGTTGAACACCAAACCGATGATTTTTTGCAGAATGGCGTTCTTGAACTCGAAATCCACATGGAACGACACGTCGCATCCGCCTGGCGTATCCACGAAAACCCAGTTCGATTTCATGTATTTGAACGGGCCGTCGATATATTCGGTGTCGATCTTGCGGGTTTCCGGCCACAGCATCACACGGCTGCCGAAACGTTCGCGAAACACCTTGAAGCTGATCACCAGATCCGCCTCCATCAACTGCGCCTCACCCGCCGGTGTCACCTTGCGCACCCGCGCGGCGGCGCACCAGGGCAGGAACTTGGGGTATTGGGCCACATCCGCGACCAGATCGTACATCTGCCGGGCCGTATAGGGCAGCGGACGGGTTTCGGAATGGGTAGGCATGGATGGATCGGGCCGTTTATTGGGTGACAGTGGCCGCTCATGTCGTATGTTGGCGCCAAAAGTTCAAGGGGACAGCATGACAGAACGCCCATATGTCATCGACGAAATGATTTCAGCCAAATCGATCGCGGCACGCGTCGAGGCGCTGTGCCGTGAAATCGCGCAGGAATTCGGCGACACCGACAAACTGGTGGTGGTCGGCCTTTTGCGCGGCAGTTTCGTGTTCATCGCCGATCTGGTGCGTGAACTGGATCTGCCGATCGAAGTCGATTTTCTCGAAGCCTCGTCCTATGGCGATGCCACGGAAAGCAGCCGCGAGGTGCGCATTCTGAAAGATCTGCGTGGCGCGGTCGAAGGCCGCGACGTCCTGGTTGTCGAAGACATCGTGGACACGGGCCACACGCTGAACCATGTCACCAACCTGTTGGCCAGCCGCAAGCCGGCGCGGTTGAAATCAATTGCCCTGCTGGACAAGCCCAGCCGCCGAGAAGTCGATTTCCGCGCGGACTGGATCGGGTTTGAAATTCCCGACGAATTCGTCGTCGGCTATGGCATCGATTTCGCCCAGCGCAACCGCAACCTGCCTTTCATCGGAAAGGTGCGGTTCACCTGAAACGCCGGCAGGACCGTTGTTCCCTGCCCAGCAACGCCATTTCGCGCAGAACCGGAAAACTGTCGTCGGCATCAGTCCGCGCATCGGCCGTTCAACCGACAACACCGCGTTCTCGACTTCGCGCGCGGTCTCGAACGCCGCGACGCGGCGCAGGACCCTGGCGTGATTGACGCCCGGACGGCGGCCCGCCTCACTGACCGAACGATGTTCCGCCACGGCCAAGACAAAGCGCAGGTTGTCCCGGCTGGTGTTGTGCATGAATTAATAGGCTCTCTGCGTTTTTTCCCGGTATATCTATAAAACGACACATGTATACTTGGACGCACGCAAGACGATTTTCCTTTGGAGGTTCTTCATGAAATATGGACTCGGGCTGATCGCAGTAGCAGCAATCACGGCGGTTGCCGGCACTGCGGCCATCAGCGATTCAAATGCCGACAAGGCGGCTCTGGCCGCGGTCAAGGCACGTCAATCGCAAATGACATTATATGCTTTCAACATCGGCCTTCTGGGCGGGATGGCAAAGGGCAACGTGGAATATGACGCCACCGCCGCCAGCGCGGCCGCCGCGAATCTGGCCTCATTGTCAAAACTGGATCAGTCCCGGCTCTGGCCACAGGGGTCGGACAACGAAACCCTGGGGCACGACGTGACCGAAGCCCTGCCCAAGATCTGGGCCGCCGACAGCGACATCGCGCAGAAGGGAATGGCGCTGGTCGAAGCCGCCACCGCGATGGAATCAGCCGCGGGCGGCGGGCTGGATTCTCTGCGCGGGGCCATGGGCCCCTTGGGCAAAAGCTGCGGTTCGTGCCACGAAACCTATCGTCAGGCCAAGAACTGAACCTTTCTGTCCGGAAATTTACGGGGGCGGTTTCGGCCGCCCCCGTAACATGACAGCCAATGAGAACAGGCGGCAGAGATGCGCATTCTTCTGAAAATCATTGTGGTTCTGGGCGTTGTCGCGGCCGGGGCGCTATGGATGCTCAGCGGGCCCAATCCGTTGCCCAAGGACACGATGGCGGGCCTGACCGGCGATGCCACCCGCGGCGAAACCGTGTTCTGGGCGGGTGGTTGCGCCTCCTGTCACGCCGACCCCAAAGCCGAAGGCGAGGACAAGCTGGTGCTGTCCGGCGGGTACCGGATCGAAAGCCCGTTTGGCACCTTCCTTGCGCCAAATATCTCGCCGGGTCCGGCCGGCATAGGCGATTGGAGCGATCTGGATCTGGCCAATGCGCTGATGCACGGCCTGTCGCCCGAAGGTCAGCACCTGTATCCGGCGCTGCCCTATACCACCTATATTCACATGCAGCCGCAGGACGTCGCGGATCTGAAGGCCTATATGGACACCCTACCGGTGTCGGATGTGGCCAGCTTGCCGCATGAGCTGGCGTTTCCGTTCAACATCCGGCGCGGGCTGGGGTTGTGGAAGCTGGTCAACCTGTCCGAGTCCTGGGTCATGACGCAGGCGAACACCCCTGAACTGGAACGGGGGCGATATCTGGTCGAAGCTCTGGGACATTGCGCCGAATGCCACACGCCGCGCGATGTCACCGGCGGTCTGGATCGCGACAAATGGATGAGCGGCGCGCCAAACCCGTCCGGCAAGGGCGAAATCCCCGCAATCGATCCCGCCAACCTGGACTGGAGCGCAGGCGATATCGCCTATTACCTGGAAACCGGCTTCACGCCGGATTACGACAGCGCGGGCGGGCAGATGGCCAAGGTCATCGCGGGCATGGCCCATCTTGACAGTTCAGATCGCGACGCGATTGCCGCATATCTGAAAGCCCTGCCCTGAACGAACCGGGCGGGACGACGCAGCTCCCGCCCGGAAAGCCCTGAGGTCTACAGCCCCTTGGCCCGGTAGCTGGCGGCGACCTTTCCGATCGACACCAGATAGGCGGCGGTGCGCAGGTCCGCGACATCTTCGCGGCTGTGCCAGACTTCGCGCATGGATTGATATGCGATGCGCATGGTGTCATCCAGCCCCGAGCGCACCAGTTCCAGTTCATCCGCACCGCGCAGGTACTTCTTCTTGAAATCCGGCGACATCGACCAGGAATCGCCCAGATACCGATCAAGCCGTTCCAGTTCGTCGACCACCAGCTGATGGCGCGCTTCTTCCTGTCGGCGCTGCATCCGGCCAAATCGGATATGGCTCAGATTCTTGACCCATTCGAAATAGGACACGGTCACGCCGCCGGCGTTCGCATACATGTCCGGAATGATCACCGTGCCCTTGGCGCGCAGAATGTCGTCCGCCCCGGCGGTGATCGGCCCGTTCGCGGCCTCGATGATCAGCGGCGCCTTGATTCGTTCGGCGTTGGTCAGGTTGATCACCCCTTCCAGCGCAGCCGGGATCAGAATGTCGCAGTCTTCCTCCAGCACGGCTGCGCCCTCGGCGGTATGTGCGGCGTCGGGAAAACCGGTGACGCCGCCCCGGCCCCGGATCCAGTTGAACACCGCATCCACATCCAGCCCTTCGGGATTGAACAGGGCCCCGTCCCGCTCGATGATCCCGGTGATGATGGCGCCGTCCTCTTCGGCCAGGAACTTGGCGGCATGATACCCCACGTTGCCCAGCCCCTGTATGATCACGCGCTTGCCATCAAGCGTACCCGCCAGCCCCGCTTTCATGATGTCCTCGGGGTGCCGGAAGAATTCCTGCAACGCGTATTGCACGCCGCGTCCGGTGGCTTCGACGCGCCCGGCGATCCCCCCCGCATTCAGCGGTTTGCCGGTCACACAGGCCTTTGCGTTGATGTCGGTGGTGTTCATCCGGGCATATTGATCGGCGATCCAGGCCATCTCGCGTTCGCCGGTCCCCATGTCCGGGGCCGGGACGTTCTGGCTGGGATGGATCAGGTCGCGCTTGGCCAACTCATAGGCAAAGCGCCGGGTGATCAGTTCCAGCTCATGCTCGTCATATTGGCGGGGGTCGATCCGCAAACCGCCCTTGGATCCCCCGAACGGTGCCTCGACCAGCGCGCATTTATAGGTCATCAGCGCGGCCAGCGCCTCGACCTCGTCCTGATGCACGCCGCTGGCAAAACGGATGCCGCCCTTGACCGGCTCCATATGTTCGGAGTGAACCGAACGATACCCGGTGAAGGTCTGGATCTGCCCGCGCAGGCGCACGCCGAAGCGCACCGTATAGGTCGCGTTGCAAACGCGGATCTTTTCCTCGAGTCCCGGCGGCAGCTCCATCAGGGCCACGGCGCGGTTGAACATCAAATCTACACTTTCGCGAAAACTGGGTTCATGCTTGAGGGTCATTTCTGCTCCTTCCAAATTTGCAACGACTCGGTGCCATTGTTCAATGACAGGCAGACTATGACGAGTTGTTAAAGCAGTGCGACCTTTTTAAGCGGAAACTGAAAATACAATTGCACTTCGGGTTGCAAAAACCGCACGCGATGACGCGCGCCCCTCATTGTTGCACCTAGGGAAACAGTGGCGGCGCACGGCCGGTACAATCGCAAGGCGTGCGTCATTTCCCATTATTTTGACCTTTTCCGCCCCAATTTGGCCATTTTTCCGGATCATTCAGATCCCGAGTCAATGTATCCGGCGATCCAATTGCCGCCGCAGGCAAATGAGGTGACTTATGTATACTCCGCCAAGGCAGATGGTGCGCCCCACCCCGATCAAGCCGTTGCCGTTCCGGTGGCGCGCGTCCGCAGCGCTGAGTCGTTTCAAAAACGACGAGAGCGGCGCGATGCTGATATTCTCACTTTATACATTTCTGATCATTCTGCTGATCGGCGGGATCGGGGTCGATCTCATGCGGTTTGAACGCGACCGTTCGCGCCTGCAATATACGCTGGACCGCGCCGTTCTGGCGGCCGCCGACCTCGACCAGCCGATGCAGCCCACATCCGTCGTTCAGGATTACTTCGCAAAATCGGGATTGGGCGCCTATCTGGCGGATGTATCGGTCAATCAGGGTACCGGATACCGGGTGGTTTCCGCCACAGCCAGCGCAGACATGGATACCCTGTTCATGCACATGAACGGGGTGGACACCCTGACGGCCCCCGCCGCCGGCACCGCCGAAGAGCGCATCGACGGGGTAGAAATTTCCATGGTATTGGACGTGTCGGGATCCATGAACAGCAACAACAGATTGCCGAACCTGATCGTCGCGGCGCGCGATTTTGTCGATACGATGGATGAAAACAGCGCCGAAGGCGATCTGTCCATCTCGATCATTCCCTATGCGACACAGGTTTCTGTTCCGGACACGCTGATGGAACAGTTCAATGTTTCGGATGAACACGATTATTCCAACTGCATCAATTTCCAGAGCACGGATTTCGACAGCCCGTCCATGTCAGGCACAGCCCCGTATCAACGTACAATGCATTTCGATCCGTGGAATGACTACGACGGCATGGACGACAACCCCAAAACATTGATGGGGGACAACAACAGCACCCTGCCCGTGTGCGAAGCCCTGCCCGGACGCGAAATCCTGGCCATGCAGAACGACACCGCGATCCTGAAAAATTACATCAGCAATCTGACCGCGCGGGGCAACACGTCGATCGACGTGGGCATGAAATGGGGCACCGCCCTGCTGGACCCCAGCCTGCGCCCGGCCATAGGAGAGCTGATCGCGGCCGGCGACGCACCGGCCGAATTCGCCAATCGTCCCAGGAATTACGATGACAGCGACACCCTGAAGGTGATCGTCCTGATGACCGACGGCGAAAACACCCAGCAATATTATATCGAGGACGACCATCGCGAGGGCCCGTCCGATTTGTGGTTCAACGATGAAGAAGACATCTGGTCGGTCTACTATCCGCCCTATGACGCCTATTACTGGCCGCACGAGGACAAATGGGCGGACCATCCATATGGCCAGGACGGCATGGGTTGCGTCGGCAGCAACACCTCGAACTGGAAATGCAAGGACAGAACCGAGGACGGTTCGGCCGAGAATGTCGAATACCCGGATCTCTGGGCCTATGTGTCGCTCAAGGCCAACGTAAAACGCCGCTACTATCCGTTCATGAACGACAACAACGCCTATAGCCAATGGTATTACGGCGTCCGCGACTATGTGAACGCGACCGTCAAGAACACCCGCACCAAGGCAATCTGCGACATCGCCAAGGATCAGCAGATCATCGTCTTCACCATCGCCTTCGAAGCGCCCAGCAAGGGGCGCACCGTTCTGAAGGACTGCGCCAGTTCGGATGCCCATTACTTCGAGGTCAAGGCCAATGGCAGCGGCATCAAGATCGACGATGCCTTTGCCTCGATCGCCAGTTCGATCCGCAAGCTGAGGTTGACCCAATGATCGGCGCGGTTTGGCAGCGGGCCCGCCGGTTCGCCCAGCGCGAAGACGGTGTCGCCACGCTGGAGTTCGTCCTGACCTTTCCCGCCATGATGATGATCCTGCTGTCCAGCATCGAAGTCGGGATGATGACCCTGAACCATTCAGGACTGGAGCGCGCGATGGATCTGACGGTCCGCGACATCCGGCTCAGCACGGGGACCGCACCGCAGTATGATGAAATCAAGGATCGCATCTGCCAGCGCGCGGGATTCATCAAGGACTGCGGCAACAACCTGAAACTGGAGATGGTCCAGGTCGATCCCCGCGACTGGGTCGGTGTCTCGCGCGAAGCGACATGCACGGATGCGTCAAAAGAGGTACAGCCCAAGACCACCTTCAAGAACGACGCCAAGGACAACGAACTGATGATTCTGCGCGCCTGCGCCAAGATCAAACCGATTTTTCCGACCACCGGGCTGGGCAAGAAAATCAAGAAAGACGGGGCCGGCCAGTATGCGCTGGTGTCGACCTCGGTCTTCGTTCAGGAACCGAGGTAAGCCAGGATGAAACAGTTCCTTTTACGTCACATCAAGTCATTTTGCCAGGACACCAGCGGCAGCGTCATCGTCGAATTCATCATCGCGACCCCGTTCCTGTTCTGGTCCTTCATGGCGTCCTATGTCTATTTTCAGGGCTACCAGCAAAGCGCGTCGAACCTGAAAGCCGCCTATACGATCAGCGACCTGATTTCGCGCGAAACCAGCGACATCAACGACGCCTATGTGGACAGCATGGTGAACCTGTTCGACCTGATGACGCGTACCCCGTCCAACAGCAGTATGCGCATCACGGTGATCCGTTGGGATCAGCCGGACGAACGGTATTATGTCAACTGGTCCGCCAATCGCGGGTTCCCGGCCGATCTGACCGACGACAATGTATCCGACCTGGCCGCAAGATTGCCCAACATGCCGGATAACGAAATCGTAATCCTGGTCGAAACCAACAATGAATTCGAACCGCTGTTCAAGATCGGCCTGACCGACGTGAACCTGGAAAACTTCGTGTTTACCCGCCCGCGTTTTGTCGATCAGATCAAGTGGTCGGACGCCTGATCCCGTTCAGCCAGGCGCACAGCCAGAAGATCCGCCATGGCCTTGGCCTGATGACCCGGGGTGACGCCACCAATACCGATGCGGGGGCCGATGCGCCACCAAAGGCCCGGCCGCCAGGCGCGTCCTACAGAACCATAGGTCCGCAGCAGAAAGCCATTGGTGGGCTTGAACGCAAACGAACCACGCTCAACGCTTTTGATATCGGCCAGACGCGCGATCACCGCCCCGCCGCTGTCCCGCAACCCCTGGGCGGTCAATTCGATGCGCACGCTGGTGGCCTGCCACAACCGCGCGGCGATCCACAGTACACCAAGCCCCAGCGCAATCAGAGCCGCTTGCCAAAGCAGGGTGCCCGGTGTCGCAAAGACCCCATAGAACAGCAGCAACGCAATGCCCGCCAGCATGCCGACCCCGATCCAGCGTCGGGGTGCGCTGGCTTCCACCACCGCCAGAATTTCGTCGTCCATGGTCTGCCTTCTGAATGCCCAGATTGGTCCTAGCGCGAATTGAGCGGGACGAAAAGCCGCCAGAGCGACTCACCCGACGGCACAGCAGTGGCGCCTGCCCGAACGCCACGGCCCATTCTGCGGCAACAATCCCGGCCCGGGCGATCTGACCGTTTCCCGCAACGCGCAAAAACCGCCATCCCTTAACCAATTAGATACTGATTTATAGAGAATTTTCCTTAAATCCCTATGGTCATGGGTATGAACATCTGGGAACATTTCAGAACCACGGCCGCCGGGCGGCACGCCATGCAACCGCTTGCAGCAGACGCCGGATGCCCGGATCTGTCCGGGGTGCATCCCGTTCTCGCACCGCAGCAAGCGAGCAGCGCATCCGCCCGAACGCCACCCCCGCGCCGGGTGGTTCAGGATCGGCCAGACGCCGATCCCGACGCGGCCTTGTTGTCGTCAATCCTGCAACAGACCGGATCAGAACAGCGTCCGTCCCGGGTCAGCGCGCCGCGCCCGTCCGCCAGTGCAATGGCCTGGACCCTGCCCGGTTTTGAACGACGGTGCCGCGTGACCACGAATTTCGGCGAGCTTCCGATCCAGGCCCTGCGCCTGCGCGACATGGTCAAGGTCCAAAGCGGTGCCTATCGCGAAGTCCAATGGATCGACGAAATCCGACTGGATGCGGATTTCCTGTCCCGCCATCCCGAAGCCCAGCCCGTGCATCTGCGGGCAAAAGCCCTGGGACCCGGATTGCCGTCGCGCAATACTCTGGTTTCGCCGGCTCAGGTGATCTGCAACGATGGTCCGGGCGACACCCGCAAAACCGGACCTGCTGCCGATTTTCAGGGACGCCCCAATATTCATCGCGCCCCGCAGGTGGAGATCACCTATTACCGGTTCCATTGCGGCGAACCCGTGACCGTCTGTGTCGAAGGCGCCTGGTTTCGCGTCACCCCCTGAGCCGGCCCTTGCGTCCCGGTCTGCGCGCCTGTGCACAGACACCGTGGACAGAACGGGATTGCCCGACTTGCTCCTGCGCCTATCTGAGTGTCAAGCGAGACAAATCAGGAGGCCAATCATGTCCCTCAGACCGACACTTGAAACCCGCAAGGCGGTTCCGACCATGGAAGGCGCGGGCGTCAAACTGCACCGCGCTTTCGGTTTTCAGAACCCGTCCGAACTGGACCCGTTCCTGTTGTTCGACGATTTTCGCAACGAACGCCCGCAGGACTATCTGCAGGGGTTCCCCTGGCATCCGCATCGCGGCATCGAAACCATCACATATGTGCTGTCCGGCAGTGTCGAACACGGCGACTCGCTGGGCAATACGGGCACATTGGGGGCCGGTGACGTGCAGTGGATGACCGCCGGGTCGGGCATCATGCATCAGGAAATGCCGCATGGGAACGCCCGGGGGCAGATGCATGGCTTTCAGTTGTGGGGCAACCTGCCGGCGGCCCAGAAAATGACGGCGCCGCGCTATCAGGACGTCGCGTCGGCAGACATACCAGAGATCATCGACGATGACGGCACCCGGGTGCGGATCATCGTCGGCGAATTCTGGGGCAAGCGCGGTCCGGTCGACGGCATTGCCGCGGACCCGCAGTATCTGGACGTGTCAATCCCCGCAGGCAGACGCAAGACGTTCCAAATCGACACCTATCGCCGCGCTTTTGCCTATGTGTTCGAAGGTGCCGCCGCCTTTGCCGATGCCTCGACACCGGCGGGCATCCTGCTTGAAAAAGAAGTCGCCGGACAGGAAGTCAACATCCGCGATCTGTCGGGCGACCGGACGCTTGTGCGTTTCGGCACCGGCGACGAGGTCACCGTACAGGCCGGACCCGAGGGCGTGCGCTTTCTGTTGATCTCGGGTGCGCCAATCAACGAACCTGTCGCCTGGTACGGCCCGATCGTGATGAACACACGGGACGAACTGCGCCAGGCAATGCGCGATCTGCGCAACGGCACGTTCATACAGCCCGCCCACTGACCGGGTGGATCAAGCATGCGTCAGGCGGCCACCGCCTTGCGCACCATGTTCCAATAGATCGTCCCGACCTCGGCCGCCGACAAACGCCCGTCCGTGCGATACCATGTATTCACACCGGTGAGCATGGCAATGACCGCCATGGTGGCGATCTTGGTGTCCGGAACCGTGAACAGGCCCGCCTGAACCCCGCGCTGCAGGATCTGTTCCAGTTCGTCTTCATATCTGCGCCGCAGGGTTTCGATCGCGGCGAAGTTCTGCGCATCCAGGCTGCGCAGCTCCATGTAGGACACAAAAACCGCATCCGGACGCTGCAGGTGAAACGCGATGTGAAACCGGGTAAAATCCTCTAGCTGCGCAAGCGGTGAATCGGGCGTGACACGCGCCGCGCGCGCGCTCAGCAGGTCTTCCATATGGCTCTGCATGAGGCTGAACAACAGGCCCTGCTTGTCCGGCGTATAGTTGTACAACGCCCCGGCCTGCACCCCGACTTCCGAGGCGATCAGACGCATCGAGACCGCCGCATAGCCCCGCTGGGCAAACAGGCGCATGGCAACCTCGCGGATGCGTGGGCCTGTAATATCGGAATGGGAACCGGTCGTGCGTGCCATGGCGCAACGCTATCTGAACGATTGTTCAGATAAAACCCCTGCTTGCGCCTTTTCCGGCAAACGGGCATCACAAAGACAATCGAATTCGCCTGAGGTGTCCATGCGCGTGCTCCATCGTCCGCCCGGCTTTGCCCTGTGTGCTGCCCTGTTGGTGGTCAACCTGTGCGCGTGTGCGCAGGTGCCCGAACTTGACGCGGTCATTTCAGACAGTCTGAAGGATGCGGATTTCCCGGATCTCGTGCCGATCGAGACTCTGGTACCCGCACGCGTCCCTGACCCGGCCACGGATTCGCAGGAACAGGTGCAACAACTGGAAAGCCGGCGTCAGGCGCTACAGGCGCGGGCGCAACAGTTGAACGGTACGATCGTGGACCAGGAAACCAGGACACGCATGCGCAAGGGCATTTCCGAATGATCCGCACCACTTGACGCGTTGCACCAATGCGCTGAACCGGCTAAGGCACTGCAAAATGCACGATCAAGGGACAGCCTCATGACGACACCGTTGCGCCTGGGAGTGGCAGGCTTGGGAACCGTGGGCATGGGCGTTGTATCCATCGTACGACGTCAGGCCGCATTGCTCGCGGCCCGCACCGGCCGCGATATCGCGATCACCGCCGTATCGGCGCGCGATGCGTCCAAGGATCGTGGCATCGACCTGTCCTGTTATGACTGGGAAAACGATCCTGTCGCGCTGGCGCAGCGCGATGATGTGGATGTGTTCGTCGAACTGATGGGCGGCGAAGACGGTGCGGCGAAATCCGCGACCCAAGCGGCATTGGCCGCCGGAAAGGATGTCGTCACCGCCAACAAGGCGATGCTGGCGATTCACGGCCAGGCCCTGGCCGAACAGGCCGAGGCCGCAGGCCGGGTCATCCGGTTCGAAGCCGCGGTCGCCGGGGGCATTCCCGTTATCAAGTCCCTGACCGAAGGGTTGGCCGGCAATGAAATCACCCGCGTGATGGGGGTCATGAACGGCACCTGCAACTATATCCTGACCCGGATGGAAAGCGCCGGTCTGCCCTATGAGACCGTCTTCAAGGAAGCCGACGACCTGGGCTATCTCGAAGCGGACCCGACACTGGATGTGGGCGGCATCGACGCCGGACACAAGCTGGCGCTGCTCAGTTCCATTGCATTCGGCACCCGCCCGGATTTCAGCGGCATCGAGATCGAAGGCATCCAGCGCATCGCCATCGAAGATATCCGGCAGGCCGCCGACATGGGCTATCGCATCAAACTGCTGGGCGTGGCGCAGCGTACCGGGCGCGGGCTGGAACAACGGATGCAGCCCTGTCTGGTGCCCGCCGGTTCTCCGCTGGGCCTGCTGGAAGGCGGCACCAACATGGTGGTGATTGAAGGCGACGCCGTGGAACAGATCGTGCTGCGCGGCCCCGGCGCCGGACAGGGTCCGACCGCCAGCGCGGTGATGGGCGATGTCTGCGATCTGGCCCGTGGTCTGCGCGTGGCAACCTTTGGCCAGCCCGCCGTGAACTTGCAGAACGCGCCCTCGACCCGCGCGGTGCTGCCCGCGCCCTACTATCTGCGCATGACGCTGCTGGACAAACCCGGTGCGCTGGCGAAAATCACCGCGATCCTGGGCGACTCCGGCATATCGATCGACCGCATGCGCCAATATGGCCATTCCGAATCCGCAGCCCCGGTGCTGATCGTCACACATAAAACCACCCGCGCCGCACTGGACGAGGCGCTGGCTGAAATCCAGAAAACGGATGTGGTGGTGGCGGACCCGGTCGCTTTGCGCATAGAAAGCGTGTGATCCCACCCGTTCCCGAACAGGAGTTTCCTATATGACCGGCACAATCGAATTTCATGACCGCCTGCTGTCGCTGGGATTGGCCCGCGTTGCCGAACAGGCTGCGCTGGCCTCTGCCTCGCTGGTTGGGCGCGGCGACGAAAAGGCCGCGGATCAGGCCGCCGTCAACGCCATGCGCGAACAGCTGAACCTGCTGGATATCGCAGGGGTGGTGGTGATCGGCGAAGGGGAACGCGACGAAGCCCCGATGCTGTACATCGGCGAAGAGGTCGGCACCGGCAACGGACCCGGCGTGGATATCGCACTGGATCCGCTGGAAGGCACGACACTGACCGCCAAGGATATGCCCAACGCGCTGACCGTCATCGCCATGGGGCCGCGCGGATCCATGTTGCACGCGCCTGACGTTTACATGGAAAAGGTCGCGATCGGCCCCGGCTTCCCCGAAGGTCTGGTCACACTGGACATGCCGCCGGCCACACGGGTGTCCGCACTGGCCACCGAAAAGGGCTGCGCGCCGTCGGACATCACGGTCTGCATCCTTGAACGCCCGCGTCATGAGGAGATGATCGCCGAGGTCCGCAGCACAGGCGCGGCAATCCGCCTGATCACCGACGGCGACGTGGCCGGGGTGATGCATTGCGCCGAGGCAGGAAAGACCGGCATCGACATGTACATGGGATCCGGCGGCGCCCCCGAAGGCGTTCTTGCGGCGGCGGCCCTGAAATGTATGGGCGGGCAGATCTACGGCCGTCTTCTGTTTCGAAATGACGATGAAAAGGCGCGCGCCGAAAAGGCCGGGATCACCGATCTGAACAAGATCTATTCCCGCGACGAGATGGTGCAGCAGGACGTGATCTTTGCCGCCACAGGCGTGACCGGCGGCACCCTGTTGGCCGGTATCAAACGCGAACCGGGCTGGCTGACCACACAGACGCTGCTGATGCGGTCCAAGACCGGATCCGTGCGGCGGATGGAATACCGCACACCGGTCTGAACCCGACCGTTCCGGCGGGTGGATTGCTGATACTGCAAGGCCGGGTCCGATGTGATCCGGCCTTTGGCGATGGAGACGTGGAATGGCCTTTCTGGGTGTCGAACAATCGTTGACGGGACGGCGCTGGATCGGCCCGGACATCGAAACCGAACGCGCCTCGGACGCCATGGTGCAAACCACCGGGCTGCCCCGGGCGGTCTGTCAGGTGCTCGCGCGCCGGGGCGTGCCCGCACCCGAAGCTGATTCCTTTCTGAAACCGCAACTGCGCGACCTGCTGCCTGACCCTCGCAGCCTGAGAGACATGCAAAAGGCAGCCGCGCGGTTTCTGGTCGCGGTCCAGCGGCGTCAACGCATCGCGGTGTTCGCCGACTACGATGTGGATGGCGGCAGTTCGGCGGCCCTGTTGATCAGCTGGCTGCGTGACATGGGCCTGAACGCGACGCTGTATATCCCCGACCGCATCGACGAAGGCTATGGCCCCAACGTTCCGGCAATGCGGCAGCTTGCGGATGGCCATGACTTGATCGTCTGTGTGGACTGCGGCACGCTTTCGCACGACCCCATCGCCGCAGCGGCAGATGCGGATGTGATCGTTCTAGACCACCACCTGGGCGGCGAAACCCTGCCCTGCGCCCTGGCCGTGGTGAATCCGAACCGTCAGGATGAAAGCGGCGATCTGCATTATCTCTGTGCCGCCGGCGTGGTGTTTCTGATGCTGGTCGAGGTCCGCAGGCAAATGCGCGAGACCGGCGGGGGCACCGGCCCGGATCTGATGGCCCTGCTGGATCTGGTTGCATTGGCAACAGTGGCCGACGTCGCCCCCCTGATCGGGGCCAACCGTGCACTGGTGCGCCAGGGGCTGACCGTCATGGGGCGTCGCGCGCGTCCGGGGCTGGTGGCGCTGGCGGATGTGTCGCGCATGGACGCCGCACCCAACACCTATCACCTGGGCTTTCTACTGGGGCCACGGGTCAACGCGGGCGGGCGCATCGGCAAGGCCGACATGGGCGCGCGGCTGCTGTCGACCGACTCAATGGCCGAAGCCGAGGCCCTGGCCGAACGGCTGGATGCCCTGAACACGGAGCGGCGCGATATCGAGGCCGCGGTGCGCGCCGCCGCGATGGCGCAGGCAGAAGCGCGCGGACTGGACGCGCCTCTGGTGTGGGCGGCCGGGGAAGGCTGGCATCCAGGGGTTGTCGGCATCGTCGCCTCGCGCCTGAAAGAGGCCGCCAACCGACCCGCCATTGTGATCGGTCTGGAGGGGGACGAAGGCAAGGGATCCGGCCGCTCTGTCGCCGGTGTCGACCTGGGCGCGGCGATACAGCGGCTTGCCAGCGACGGGCTGCTGATCAAGGGCGGCGGGCACAAGATGGCCGCCGGCCTGACCGTGGCGCGCGATCA
The DNA here is from genome assembly GCA_016521575.1 of Rhodobacteraceae bacterium F11138. GTDB lineage: Bacteria > Pseudomonadota > Alphaproteobacteria > Rhodobacterales > Rhodobacteraceae > Sedimentitalea. Next base: position 538,025 of record JAEKDP010000002.1, read on the forward strand.
ACTTGAACCGGCCATGCAACGCCTGTCCGAACTGCTGGCAAAGCAGGGCGCGGGCCAGGGCGGACCGGCAGATCTGAAACTGGATGGCGCCCTGCTGCCCTCGGCCACCAATGTTGGACTGATCGAAGACATCGAACGCGCAGGCCCTTTCGGGGCCGGTGCCCCCGCGCCACGCTATGCCATGCCAGATCTTCAGATCCGCCACGCCCGACGTGTCGGCGAATCTCACCTGAAACTGTCTTTGGCCGATGACATGGGCGGCAAGCTGGACGCCATTGCCTTTGGCGCATTCGACACCGCCCTGGGACCACGCCTGAGCGAACATGGCGGCGCGCGGTTCCACATGGCCGGCCGACTGGAGATCAACAGCTGGAATGGACGCCAGACAGTGCAGCTGCGCCTGGACGATGCAGCCGCCTCCAGCACAGGCTGACACGGCCAAACGCAAATATGTCGATCCAACCGCATTTTTCTCTTGCGCCCACAAGGCCGATTGCCTAATGAACCGCTCACCAACAGTGGCCCGTTCGTCTATCGGTTAGGACGCCAGGTTTTCAACCTGGAAAGAGGGGTTCGATTCCCCTACGGGCTGCCACTTCCCCCATAAATCAGTATTTTTGCTGATAAGAATTCAGCGCTGTTTTCTCTGCCTAAGCAGTGCCTTGATTGTCACAGACCAGCGAACGGCTCGGAAAGCGCCCGCAACCGCTCGCGAAGACATAACCGCTTGTCGCACCCGTCTATGGTCGCCGTCCGGTCGAATGACTTGGGTTCGGCCCGAAAGCGCTTCCCAACCGTGCTGTCGAAATGCTTAGATCAATGTGGTTAGAAGTGCGGGGAGTATTCAATGTTCGGGTTCCTAAAAAAGAAGTCAGAGATCCCGTTGCGAGAAATACTCAACGGCGGCAACGCGGACTACGCGAACTTCGTCAAAGAACTCTTTGATGGCTTGGACAACGCAACCAAAGCGCATGTGCTTGTTGCGTATCAAAACCTAATTCCGATTGTCGGCGCAATGCACAACGTCGCAAAGCAGCAGGGGTCGGCGTTCTCGATAGATGACTTCATCATTGAGTGCGCCGAAAAGCAGGCAGCCGCTCGAGATGAGATCAACACGCGTCGGTTCGCTTGGTTCATGTGGGCGGCGATAGTTTATCGACTTGTCACAATGTCCAATAGAGACGTCGGAATGAGGGACACGCTTGCCGAAGTTTGGTGCGACATTGCAAGGTGTGCGCCATTCCTTAAAGCATTGCTGCCCGACAACGTGGTCTGGAAGCCCGATGAAAAGGTTTGGTTTGACTTGATGATAAATGACCCAACGCCGGGAATGGTTGCTTGGGCTATCAACCACGGCGGGCCGAAAGTGATTTGGCAGTCTAGTGCTATCAAAAAACTTGCCGACGAATTTGGGCTTTTCTACTTTGAAGGCGCTGAGACAATGGGGCCAATTTCGTATATCCCGCCGCGTCCTGCGCCTGAAGAATGAAAAGAAACCCCGGCTGCGTCTTTGAACGCGAACCGGGGTCAGTTGCCCTTGGTGGCCAACCCCCAAGATGCGTTGTCGAGAGGGGAGAATACCCACTCGCGTCAATCGATGCCGGATATTTCAGGCATAACACGAACGCTGTACTCCATTGTCTGCTGCCGATTGGGCCCTTATTCGGCCACAAGATGTCCTGCGCCCACATCGACCAGTTTGACGGTCTTGGGGGGGTCTCCTACGGCGCGAACGGGGCTGGGCGGGTCGGAGGCCGCCAGGACGCGCGCGGGCAATGTCCGGTCGGGGTCGGCATGTGGCACGGCTTCGATCAGGCGACGGGTATAGGAATGACGAGGGTCCCCGAAGACCTGCGCCCCCGTGCCCATTTCGACAATCTGGCCAAGATACATCACCGCGACGCGGTCAGCGACGTTTTCAACCACGGCCATGTCGTGGCTGATGAAAAGATACGACATGCTCATCTCGTGTTTCAGCTCGGCCAGAAGATCCAGCACCGTGGCCTGCACCGAAACATCCAGCGCCGAGACGCTTTCATCCGCGATGATCAGCCTGGGCTCCAGCGCAAGGGCGCGGGCAATACAGATCCTCTGCCGCTGGCCGCCGGAAAATTCATGGGGATAGCGGTCCAGCGCATCCTCACCCAGACCGACGCGCCGAAACAGTTCCGCGGCTTTCTCGCGCCGGCTTTCAGCAGTACCGATCCCGTGAATCACCAGCGGCTCGCGCACAAGATCGCCTGCCGTCATACGCCCGTTGAGCGCCGCCATAGGGTCCTGAAACACCATCTGCAGGTTCCGGCTGACCTGTTTGCGACTTGCCGCGTCATTCCCCAGCGGCTTGCCCTGAAAGCGAATTTCGCCGGTGTGCGGGACCAGGCCGGCCAATGCGCGGGCGATGGTCGATTTCCCGCAGCCGCTTTCGCCGACCAGCGCGAAGGTTTCACCCTGATAAATGTCAAACGACACCGATTCAACGGCGTGTACCCGCTGTACGACACGGCCCAGAAGCCCGCCGTGCAGGTCGTAGGCCACCCGGGCCTCGCGCAGGGTCACAAGCGGTTCGACGTTCTTGGCCGGGTGTGTGCCATGCCCCTGCCCCATGCGGGGTACGGCGGCCAGCAGCTGGCGGGTATAGGGTTGATCGGGGTTCGTGAAAAGTTTGCGCACGGCGGCCTGTTCGACCATCTGCCCGCGCTGCATCACCAGCACGTCATCAGCCATTTCGGCGACGACACCCATATCATGCGTAATCAGGATCAGCGCCGTGTTCATGTCACGAGCCAGATCGCGCAACAGATCCAGCACCTCGCGCTGAACCGTCACGTCCAGCGCGGTTGTCGGCTCATCCGCGATCAGGATGTCCGGGCGCAGGGCGATGGCCATGGCAATCACCACCCGCTGCCGCATTCCGCCTGACAGCTCATGGGGATATTGCTGCAACCGGCGCTCTGGTTCGGTCAGACGCACGGCGCGGACGGCCTCCAGCGCGCGTGTGCGGGCCTCGGCCTTGGACACATTTTCATGCGCGCGGATCGCCTCGATCAGCTGACTGCCGATGCGCATGACCGGATTGAGCGCCGTCATCGGTTCCTGGAAAATCATCGCGATGCGATTGCCGCGCAGGCTTTTCAGCTTGCTTTCGGACAGCGCGGTCAATTCCTGCCCGTCGAAATGGATGGCGCCGCCTGTCACCCGCACCGCCGGCGGGGGCAACAACCCCATGATCGCCAGCGACGTCAGGGATTTGCCGGATCCGCTTTCGCCTGCGATGGCCAATGTGCGGCCCTTGTGCAGCGTGAACGACAGGTTCTGGACCAGCGGCACCATTCCCTGCTCGGTGCGTACCGAAATCGACAGGTTGTCCACCGTCAGGACCGGTGTGTCCCCCGCGGTGTATGCCGCGGGAGAGGTTTGCAACGCCGCCGTCATTCGAAAACACAGCGCGGGAAGTAGAAGGATACGATCCAGTTCGGCATGTCCACGATTTCCGATATGCGCAGATCCCCACAGGTCGAGACCAGCATATAGGCATCCTCGGCCGCCAGACCCTGCGTGGCGCAGAGCAGATCAACCATCTGGCTGACCGCATCGCGCGCCCCGCTCATCAGATCCGGCCCGATCCCGGTCGTCACCTCATAACCCTTGGCGTCAAGGTGATTGGTCACCGGCCCCGGCGTGGTGAAGCGCGGCATCTTCATCTGCGCGTCCTTGATCAGATCCAGGGTCACGGTGGCGTTCATCGGGCTTTCGATGGCGGTGCCGCAGACTTCGCCGTCCCCTTGCGCCGCGTGGGTATCGCCGATGGAAAACAGCGCCCCCGCCACTTCGACCGGCAGATACAGCGTCGTGCCCGCCGCCAGATCGCGGATATCGAGGTTCCCCCCGACACGCCGGGGCGGAACCACGGAATGCAGCCCGTCCTCGGCCAGCGCGCAGCCGATGGTGCCGGCAAACGGCTTCAACGGCACCCGGCCGTGTTTGCCAAACAGCGCCGGTGCCAGCGTATCGGGGTCATAGTCCCAGATCGTCAGCGCCGGGTCGGTGAACTGATCGGCAAGCAGTCCGAAACCCGGAATATTCGCCGTCCAGCCGAACCCCGAGGGGGTGAACCCCTCGATGGTGATCTTGAGCGCATCGCCCGGTTCCGCGCCGTCGACATAGATCGGGCCGGACACCGGGTTGATCTTGCCGAAATCCAGCGTCTCCACGTCCTTGACCGTACTATCCTTGGTCAGTTGTCCGGCTGAACTGTCATGACAGTGGAATTCAAGCGTCGAGCCAGGGGCCACCGTCTCGGCCGGGACAAACGAGTTGTCCCAGCCGAAATGGTGATGGCGCCCGTGAATCGTGTAGTCAGGGCATTTATTGCACATCGTTTACATACACATAATCATAGTTGACGGGGATCGAGACCGGATCGACATACAGCGCATCCGCGCCGCCCATCCGTTCGGATTTCATGGTATACCGCTGCTCATTGAACACCGGCACCCAAGGCGCGTCGTCCATGATCTTCATGTAGACGTCCGACCATTTCTGCAGCCGCGCGTCGGCCGCATCGGGGTCGGTCATGCTGTCGGCTTCGGTGGCCATGGCGTCGACCTCTTCGTTGCAGTACCAGGCCCAGTTCCAGCCCCCCTGCACTGCGCCGGCACAGCCCAGGATCGGACCATAGAAGTTGGACGCATCCGGGAAATCGGCAATCCAGGCCATGCCGCCCGACCAGATCATCGGAGCCTGATCCGCTTCACCGCCAGCGGCGATGACACTGGCCTGCGCCAGCGACTGGATCGAAGCCTTGATACCGATCTTGGCCAGATCCTGCTGGATCGCCTGGGCGATGCGCGGGTTCGGGTCGGTGTTCATGACGTAAAGCTCGGTTTCGAACCCATCGGCAAAACCCGCCGCGGCCAGCATCTCCTGGGCTTTCTCGGGATCATAGCCATAGCCTTCGTAGCCGTCGGTATAACCGGGCATGGAGGGTGGCAGAGGCTGGGTCGCGGGCACGGCGCGTCCGTTGATGACCTGTGTGATCCGTTCCTTGTTGATCGCCATGTTCACGGCGCGGCGCACCTCGACGTTGTCGAAGGGCGGCATTTGTGTGTTCAGAGTGATATAGCCGGTGTGCAGCTGTCCGCCCTCGACCACGCGGGCCGCCTGTTCGGGGTCTGCCATGACTTCCTGGAACTTGGCGGGCGGGATGCCGTCGCCGGGCACGTCGACCTCGCCATTCTGCAGCCGCAGCAGCGCCACGATCGGCTCCTGGCCCACCTCAAACGTCACGCTGTCAAGATATGGCACCCCGTCGCGCCAGTAGTCTTCGTTCTTTTCAAATACCAGACGCTGGCCAATCGTCCATTCGCCCAACTTGAACGCGCCGGTGCCCATCGCGGTCTTGCCGAAATCAGCACCTGCTTCTTCAACTGCTTCTTTCGCCACAACGGCGGCAAAGTTCAGACCCATGACATGCAGAAACGTCGCGTCGGGACGCGACAGGGTGATTTCCACGGTCAGCGGATCGATGACCTTGACGCCTTCAAGCGTCTCGGTTTCGCCGTTGGAGATGGCGTCAAACCCGACGATCGAGCCGAAGAAACCCGCGCCCGGGCTTTGGGTCTTTGGGTTGGTCACACGGTCAAGCGAATACTTCACGTCCTCGGCAGTCATCACGCGCCCGTTGTGGAATTTCACGCCCTCGCGCAGCTTGAAGGTAAAGACCTTGCCGTCCTCGGAGATTTCATAGCTTTCCGCCAGACCGGGGCGCAGATCGGTGGTGCCGGGCGCATAATCCATCAACCCGTCATAGAGCGATTTGATCATCGACCAGTTCTGCCAGTCATAGCCAATGGCAGGGTCCAGCGTGGCCACGTCATCCTTGTAGGTGATGGTGATATTGCCGCCCGATTTGGCATTCGGATCCAGGTCGGACTGCGCGTCGGCAAAGGCACCGCCCGGCAGGGCCAGCGCGGCGACCAGCGCCGTTGAAGTCAGCAGTTTTTTCATCTTTTTCTCCTGTTGGTGGTTGTCGATTGAAAGGATCAGCGGACCTTGATCCGCGGGTCGGCGAACAGCGTGGCGATATCCGCCACGAGGTTGCCAAGAACGATGGCGCAGGCCGAGACCAGCGTGACGCCCATGATGATCGGGATGTCGACGCGCTGAATCGCCTGCCATGCCAGCTGACCGATCCCGGGCCAGCCAAAGACGGATTCGACGATGACGATGCCGCCCATGAAGATGCCGATATCTATGCCGATCATCGCGATGACAGGCAGGATCGCGTTGGGCAGCGCATGACGCAGCAGAACCCGGGCGCGCGAAAGACCCTTGGCATGCGCGGTGCGGATGAAATCCTGCCGCAGCACGTCGATCATCGAAGACCGCATCATGCGGCTGTACCAGCCCGAGCCAAGGATACCCAGGGTCAGCGCCGGCAGCACCAGATGCGCAAATGTGCCATAGCCGCCAATGGGGAACCAGCCCAGCTGAACCGCGAAGACATAAAGCAGCAGAAGACCGACCACGAATTGCGGCGCGCTTACCCCGATGAAAGACGCGATCATCAACGAGTTGTCTGTCATGGTGCCGCGCCGCAGCGCCGCGATGATCCCCATGCCCAGCCCCAGCACCAGTTCGGCGGAAATTGCGCCGACCATCAGCAGCAAGGTCGCCGGAAGGCGGGCGGCGATCAGGGTGCTGACTTCGGTTTTTTGCAGGTACGAACGCCCTAGATCGAGATGCAACAAGTCCATCAGATAGCGCCAGTACTGCACGATGAACGGCTGATCGAGCCCCAGCTGCTCGCGGATGTTCGCGACGGTCTGGGCGGTGGCGGACCGGCCCGCAATCTGGCGCACCGGATCCGACGGCAACAGGTAAAGCAGCGCAAAGGTGATGAAGGACACGCCCAGCAGGATCAGGGCGGATTGCAGCAGGCGGCGGCCGAGAAAATTGATCACTGGTCCTGCCCTCTCTGTGTCGGGTCCAGCACATCGCGCAGCGCGTCACCCACAAGGTTGAAGGCCAGCGCCAGGATTACGATGGCAAGACCGGGGAAGAACACCAGCCAGGGGGCGGCCTGAAAATAGGTCTGGTTCTCGAAGATGATGTTGCCCCAGCTTGGCGTGGGCGGCTGCACACCGACGCCCAGATAGCTCAGCGTTGCCTCCAGCAGCACGGTTGTCGAGATGCCCAACGTGCCCCAGACGATAATCATCGGCACCAGGTGCGGCAGGATATGGCGGAACAGAATGCGCAGATGGCCCGCCCCCAGCGTCTTTTCCGCGGCGATGAATTCGCGCTGCGACAGCGACGAGGTTTCGGTATAGATCACCCGCGCAGTCTGCACCCAATTCACCGTGGCAATGACCAGCGCCACGATCCACAGCGAGGGTTGGAAAATGGCCGCAAGACAGATCGCCAGCAAAAGCGCCGGAAAGGCCATCATCAGATCCGTCAGCCGCATCAGTACACTGCCGACAAAGCCCCGGAAATATCCCGCGGTGATACCGATCAGCGTGCCGATCACCAGCGCGACCCCATTGGCCACCAGCCCGATGATAAGCGAGGTGCGCGCGCCATACAGGATACGGGTCAGCAGATCGCGGCCCAGCAGATCGGTGCCCAGGGGAAACTGCGCCCCCGGTGGCATCGGCGCCCCCTGCAGGGTCAGCCCGTCAAACATCTGGTTGTTTGGCTCATAAGGTGTAAGCCAGGGCGCGAAGATGGCCCCAAAGAAGGTCAACACGATCAGCGCAAGGCCGATGAGCGCGAGTTTGCGGCGGCGCAGCCGCGTCCAGACCGAGGGCGCGGCACTGCGCAATGTGGCGGGTTCAATTGCTGTCACGCAAACTTCCTTCGTTGTTGGCGTTCTCGACAATGCGCGCGGCAGCATCCTCGACGTTGATGCGCCAGGCCATCGCCATCTGGCGCAGTTGGTCATAGGCGGCGTCCTGGGATTTCCCCTGCGCGGACAGCAGCGCCACGGCCTGCACCACCGTCTGTCGCGCCGACATGCGATGGTGCAGTTGCTTGATTTCGGCATTCAGGCTGCGGCGCAGCTCGAACGAATGATGCGCCATCAGCAGCGCAGAGAAAGCCCCGCCCGATCCCACGGGTTTCAGCAGCAGGGCATCCGCCCCCATGCGGGCGGCCCATTCGATCCGTCCCGGCGCCTCGGACCCCACCAGCGCGATCATCGGCATTGGCGCGCAGCCCGGTTCCCACGGGAACTGGTCGTCATGTCCCATGTCCGTGTCGTAAAAAATGAAATCGGCGGAAATGGCCGAAGATGGCAAGTCGGGCCAGGCATGGCTGACCGTCAGGCCGATCGCCGTAAGCTGCCGCATCAAAGCCGCCGCGTGATCGGGCACCGGATGCATGACCACGGCACAGGCCTGGTCCAGGTTGGGGATATGCATTTGCCCCCCCATCAGGACACGACGCTCAGCCGAGGCCTGGAGATGCCCGGATGCCGCTTGGGCCGGGTCAGATATGGATCCGGCGGCACGTCGGCCCAGTGGTGCAATACCTCGAAAACGCCGCGCCGCACCTGCGCGACATTGACGCTCAGGGTGCTGTGATGGGTCGCCGGGTCGATGCCAAAGCCCGCACCGCGCTCTGCGATGAATTTTTCAAACGGCCGATCGCCCTGAACGGCCAGCATCGACGCCAAAGTATGCACCGATTGCCGCGAGATGATCTCGAACGATGAATCGCGCCCTTCCGGACATGCTTGCGGGCAGAAATGCGGTCCCACGGAAACCAGCCCTTCGGCCGCCTCGCCCAGCAGCGGCAATTCCGCCTCGGTCAGATTGCAGGACACCACGGGGCAGCTGTCGCAGCTGAAATGCGGATCGCGGCGGCCCAGTTCCGCATAGGCCCGCAGAAACGCATATGAACTGGCACCGACGAGCGAGTTGAGGATAAAGTCAGGCCGCAGGCTTTCGATCTCGGCGATCAGCGTGGCGATGTTTTCTTCGCCCAGTGGCAGATACCGTTCGCCCAGCACCTGACCGTTGGCCTCTTCGGTGCGCATGCGCGCCACGCGGCAGGTCTCCCACCCCCAGATATAGTTCGACCCGATGAGATAGGGTTTGGCGCCGAAGCTGCCAAAGCACCAGCTCAGCAGCGGCAGCAGGTGCTGATTTGCGCAGGCGTGGTTGTAGATCACGCGGTTCGAGGTCTCGAACCCCTCGAACGGCAGATTGTACCACAACATGGCGTTGGTGCGATCCAGCGTCGGGATCACTTCCTTGCGCGACGACGAGGTCACACAGCCAAAGATATGGCGCGCCCCGGAATTCGCCAGAATGTCATCACACAGAGGCGCGTAGCGATCGATTTCGCCGCCGGGGTCACGCACGACTGGCCGAAAGCCGATCGGGCTGTTTGCGTCTGCATTCACCTCATCGATCCCGGCAAGTGTTCCCCGCAATACGGCACGGGAAATGGCGGCATAAGTGCCTGTACTCGAGTAGAGCACCCCAAGATCCACGCTTCGTTTCACCGCAATCCCCTATCAGAAACCAAAAAAGCCCCACGCGCACCGTAAAGTGCGTCATGAGGCCTGAATGCCGAACGGATTTAACCGCAATACGTCATGAATAGCCCGAAATTTTCCGCTTTGTCGAGTCGTGTGTAAACGTTTTGTCACAGAAATCTTGACGTCAGGCCCGACAAAGATGGCGGATGCGCCGCCGCAATTCGGTTCTTCGCAGGCGCAAGCGGTTGAAAAACAAATGGCAATTTCAAAGGCACCGGGCCACGGGATCAGGCAGGGATTTCGCTATGGGGTACTGATTGTGAGCGCTGACAAAACGCGCTGCCGTGCGCACGGCATCAACCGAGAAGCCATGTTGGACGCATCAAACCGATACGCCGGCACAGCGCGCGGTATTACGTATATGCGTGTGCATCGCGGTTTCGGCGGCATCGGCATCGCGCGTGTGCAGCGCGCGTATGATCGCGCGGTGTTCCGCGATGGATTCGGCCATGCGATTCACCGCGGTGAACGGGATCGGCTGGCGCTGTGTTTCAACCAGATATGCGGCAACCTGTTCGTATTGCTGCGATAACAGCGCATTTCTGCATTTGCTTGCAACATGACGGTGAAATTTCAGGTCTTCCTCGACATTGGCGATCAAATCCTGTCGCGCCCAGGCCTGTTCCATCGCATCGGTCGCCGCGGCCAATATGGCGATATCATCGGAAATCGCCATCTGTGCCGCATGGCGGGCCAGTTGCCCCTCCAACAGCATCCTTACTTCAAACACATCCTGCATCGCAAAGCGTTCCGAATACCGCCAGTTGCTGCTGTCCGGCATGCCCGGCGCGCTGTCATGATCCACCACGAACGTGCCCCTGCCGGGATAGGTATGAATCAACCCCAGCGTTTCCAGCGTCATCAGCGCCTCACGCAGAGACGGACGCGACACCCCCAGTTGCTCGGCCAGGATGCGCTGCGACGGCAAACGTTCCCCGGCGGGAAACTCTCCCTTTTTGATAAGCGATTGGATGTTGCGGGCCACGGCCTGCGAAACGGGTGTGCGGTCAATCATTCGATGCGGGTCCTGTATCACGACCAAGGCGCCTTTCCCTTACACCTCTGCGACCGTGATGCAGAGTATTTTGTTGATCGGTGCGTCAATTGCCCGTATCGACTGGTAAGACCGGTATGACCAATTTATCGGCAATCAATCAATCCCGAATCCACGGGGAGGGAAAAAATATGCTATCATCCAGAGTGAAAGGCTTGGCCGCGACAGTGGCACTGGCGGTGGGGCTGGTGGGTCCCGGCAACGCGGACACCTTGCAGGTCGGGGCCAATATCGGCAACGTCCCCTGGGAATTTCAGGACGAGTCCGGCGCAAATGTGGGGTTCGAGATCGATCTGGTAAACGAAGTCGCATCGCGCCTTGGGCATGACGTCGAAATCATCAACATCCCGTTCAATGGCCTGTTCTCGGCGGTGCAGTCGGGGCGTGTGGACATCGCGGTTTCATCGATCACGATCACCGACGAGCGGCTGGAATCCGTCTCTTTTGACCAACCTTACTATGACAGCGACCAGTCGTTGACCGTGGCCGCGGGCGGCCCGGCCTCGATTGACGAAATGAAGGGCAAGGTCGTGGGGGTCGATACCGGTTCCACGGGCGATATGTGGGCCAGCGAACGCGAGGCTGAAATCGGCGTGGCCGAGATCCGCCGCTATGAAGGGCTGGCACCGGCGATGCTGGATCTCGCAAGCGGCCGGATCGATGGCTATATCTCAGACATCCCTGCGCTGCTGTATTACGTCAAGGACAAGCCGAACCTGAAAGTCGTAGCCCGGCTGGAAACCGGCGAACGTTATTCAATGATGTTCAAGAAAGACAGCGCGCTGGCCAGCGAGGCCAATACTGTTCTGACCGAACTCAAGGAAGAGGGTTTCATCGCGGGTCTGCATGAGAAATGGTTCGGCGCGGCGCCCGAGGCGACGACCTCGACCGTCACCGTCATGGACATGCCCTGACATTTCACTCTGTGCCACCCGGCTCTTTTGGGTCGGGCTGGCTGACCTTGCAGGTACCTCATGGAAATTTTCGATACCTTCTTCAACATGGAGGTGCTTCTGCGCGCCTTTCCCATGCTGATGAAAGGCCTTTGGGTCATGCTTCAACTGGGTTTGGTCAGCATTGTCGCGGGGCTGATACTGGGGCTGGGGCTGGCGCTGGTCCGGTTGTACGCCCCGCGCCCCGCCCAGCTGATGGCGCGCGTCTATATCGACGTGTTCCGCTCGTTGCCGTTGCTGGTGCTGCTGATCATCGTCTATTACGCTTTGCCTTTCGTGGGGTTGCGGCTGTCGCCCTTCTGGTCGGCCATGTCCGCTCTGACCCTGGTTTCGGGCGCCTATACGGCGGAAATATATCGCGCCGGCATACAGGCCATCCCGCATGGGCAGTTCGAAGCCTCTGCGGCCCTCGGGTTAAGCTATCGCCACACGATGGTTGACGTGATCCTGCCGCAGGCCGTGAAAATCGTCATTCCGCCACTGACCAACAATTCCATCAACGTGATCAAGGACACGGCTCTGGCGTCGGTCGTGGCGATGCCCGACCTGTTGAAACAGGCAACCCAGGCACAAGCACTGGCCGCCAACCCCAGCCCGCTGATCGGCGCGGCGGTGATCTATGTGATGTTCCTGTGGCCAGCGGTGGCCGCCGTGTCCCGGCTTGAGCGTCGTTTCGGCGCGGGAGAGCGTTGATGTCCGGCATTGTATCCATTCGCAACCTGCGCAAATCCTACGGCACGTTCGAGGCCCTCAAAGGCATAGACCTCGATATCGCCGAAGGCGAAGTCGTCTGCGTCGTCGGCCCTTCGGGATCGGGCAAATCGACGTTGATCCGCTGCATCAACCGTTTGGAAGACTTCGCCCGGGAAAGCACGATTACCGTCGATGGCATCCCGGTCCAACCTGGCCCTGCGCTGGCCAAGGTGCGCGCCGAAGTGGGCATGGTGTTTCAGTCCTTCAACCTGTTTCCGCATCTCACTGTCCGCCGCAACGTGATGCTGGCGCCGATGCGGGTGCGCGGAACCAGCACGGCAGAGGCGGCAGACCGCGCCGATGTCCTGCTGCGCCGTGTCGGCATCTATGAGCAGGCCGACAAATACCCCGCCTTTCTGTCCGGCGGCCAGCAACAGCGCGTCGCGATTGCACGCGCCCTGGCGATGGAGCCACGGGTGATGCTGTTCGATGAGCCGACTTCGGCGCTGGACCCGGAAATGGTGGGCGAAGTTCTGGACGTGATGAAACAGCTTGCCGGCACCGGTGTCACCATGATCGTCGTCACCCATGAAATGGGGTTTGCCCGGCAGGTCGCCGATCGCGTCCTGTTCATGGATGGCGGCGAAGTCATCGAAACCGGCCCCCCGGAACAGATATTTTCAAACCCGACAGAGGCGCGCACGCAGTATTTTCTCAGCGCCGTCCTTAACCACTGATCCAGGAAAGATACCAGATGACTGCCCCAACAGATCAAATCGACCTCGATTTCGTTCGGCCGCACTTCCCCGGCCTGCAAAGCAAATGGGCCTATTTCGACAATGCCGGTGGGTCGCAGATCCTGCAGGGCGCAATGGACCGGATGACCGAGTTCCTGATCCACCGCAACGTGCAGATCGGTGGCAGCTATGACACCTCTGTTGCCGCCGCCGAGGCACTCATGGCGGGTCGTCGCGCGATCCAGACACTGATCAATGCCGACCGGCCCGAAGAGATCGTCTTTGGCCATTCCACCACGGCGCTGGTACAGATTCTGGCCAATGCGATGCGCAGCCAGTTCTCCCCGGGCGACGAGATCATCATCTCGATCGGCGATCACGAAAGCAACATCGGCCCCTGGGATCGGCTGCGCGAATTCGGGGTCGAAATCAAGTTCTGGCCCATCGACAAAGAGACCCTGACACCGCGGCTGGAGGATCTCGAACCGTTGATGAGCGACCGCACGCGGCTGGTCTGTGTGCATCATGTCTCGAACATCCTGGGGCAGGTCAATCCGGTCGCGGACTATGCCCGCTTTGTTCATGAAAGGGGTGCCAAAATCTGTGTGGATGGGGTCGCCTATGCGCCGCACCGTGCCATCGACGTGACCGGCTGGGATGTCGATTATTATGTCTTCAGCCTGTACAAATGCTATGGTCCGCACAACGCGGTGATGTACGGAAAATACGATCTGCTCGCCACGCTGGACGGGCAATATCACTATTTCTACGGCAGGGACAAAGTGCCGGGCAAGCTTGAGCCGGGCAACCCCAACTATGAACTGGCCTATAGCGCCACGGGGATCGTCGACTACCTGGCGGCACTTGGCGAACACGAAGGCGGACGCGGCAGCGCACGCGACAGGATTCTGGCCGCCTACGATGCGATCACCCGTCAGGAAGACATGCTGACAGACCGGCTGCTGACCTATCTGCGTGGACGCAACGATTGCCGGATCATCGGACCGGACAGAAATGAAGGCTCGACCCGCGTGCCGACCATTTCCTTCAAGCTCGACGGCCAGGATTCCGGCACCGTGGCCAAGGCGGTCGAGGCCCATGACATCGCCATCCGGTTCGGCGATTTTCACGCGCGCCGACTGGTCGAATATCTGGGCGAAAACGGTGACAACGGGGTGATCCGTGTCTCGATGGTGCATTACAACACCGCAGAACAGGTGGATCGCCTGTGCCGCGCGCTGACCGAAATCACCGGCGACACTGTCGCCGCATAGGTGCCCCGGATGATCCGGCAATGCGCGGCGGCGTGGTTGCGACTGCAGCGATCCTGTTGACTGCGCTGTCGCGGGCGCAGACGAAACATCGCCCCGCCTGCAAAAGGGTGCTGCCCGTCGGGCCGCGCCCCCTGCGTTTTTCTGGCCGACCGGGTCCGGTTCAGCCGTTCAGGGTGTGGGCGATGCGTTCCGCCAATTGCCGGGCGACCGCGTCCTTGGTCATGCGCGGCCAGGTCTCGGCCCCTGCCTTGGTAATCAGAACCACCGCGTTCTCGCTGCCGCCCATGATGCCGGTGGCCGGGCTGACATCGTTTGCCACGATCCAGTCACAGCCTTTGCGCGCTCGCTTGGCGGTTGCGTTTTCAAGCACGTCATCGGTTTCGGCGGCAAAGCCGACCACCAGACCGGGCCGCCCTTGTTCCATTTGCGAGACCGTCGCCAGGATGTCGGGATTTTCAGAGAACTCCAGCACCGGAAGGCCATCGCGGGTCTTTTTCAGTTTGCGGTCACTGGCGCGCGCGACCCGCCAGTCGGCGACCGCCGCGGCGAAAACCCCCGCATCCGCCGGCAGCGCGTTCCGGACCGCCTCGGCCATTTCACGCGCGGTCTGAACCCGCACCACCTGTACACCTTGGGGAGGCGCAACATCGGCCGGCCCCGTGACAAACACCACCTCGGCCCCCAGTGCCGCCAGCGCCCGCGCCACGGCGGTGCCCTGTGCGCCGGAGGAACGATTGGCGATATAGCGCACCGGATCAATCGGCTCATGCGTGGGGCCGGATGTCACCAGAATGCGCCGCCCGCTCAACGGGCCTTGCGACAAGGCGGCGTCGATCGCCGCGACGATTTCCATCGGTTCCGCCATGCGGCCCGGACCGAATTCGCCGCATGCCATCGAACCGTCGTTCGGCCCTGCAACGCGGATGCCATCGGCCTGCAATTGCGCCAGATTGCGCTGCATCGCCGGGTGTTGCCACATCCGCACATTCATCGCCGGCGCAATCAGAACCGGCGTATCGGTCGCCATCAGCAGCGTCGAGGCCAGATCGTTGGCCAACCCATTGGCCATCTTGCCAATCAGATCCGCCGTCGCCGGGGCCACCACCACCAGATCGGCGCTGCGCGACAACTGGATATGGCCCATCTCGGCTTCGGCCCCGAGATCGAAAAGATCGCGATGGACCTTGTGTCCCGCCAGGCCCGATACCGACAGAGGGGTGACGAATTCCTCGCCTGCGCGGGTCAGCACCGGTGTGACGGATGCCCCACGGTCCTGCAGCCGGCGGATCAGATCCAGTGATTTATACGCGGCAATTCCGCCGCCGATGATCAACAATATACGTTTGGAGGCAAGCATCTGGCGTTTCTTTCATGGGCGTGTTTCGGGCTGTCCAACCATAGGCCCGCACGGCGGAATCATCCAGAACCTATGCCCGTTGCAAGGCGCGTCCCTACTGATCGCTGGTGCTGAACGCATCACAAGGATCCTGACGATCGACCGCAGGACTGTCCAGAATCACATCATATTGCCCCTGAACTTCGCCCTGCTCGGACTGCCCGATCACAAGAACCGGCAACCCCGGCTGCACCCGATCCAGGTAGACCGGGATGCCCCAGTCGCGCCGCGCATGGCCATTGCCGGTGATCACCGCCACCGGACCGCCGGTTTCTTCCAGCGCGCGCAGTACTTCGCGGGTCAGCACGGCGTCGCGCAGCCGCTGAATTCCGACCATCCCCGCCAGCATGTCCTGGGGGATCGCACCGCAATGGGCCTGCATCTGCATCAATTCGCGCGCGGCCTGTTCTTCGGGCGGCAAGGCGATGGTCAAACCATAGCGCGCCGCATCCGCCCCGAAGGCAACAGCAGGACCGACACGCATGGCATTCCGGGCAGCGGCCCGCGGGACTTCGCCACCATACAGCCGCGCCTCGGGTGCGGCCTGGAAAATCGGCAAATACATCGAGAAATCGGGCCAGTGCGATTCAGCCCACTGCAGGACGCGCGCCAATTCTTCGGGATCGCGGATCAGGGCCGCGTTGACCCGGCCCGCGTCTTCGCTGGTCAGCATCTCCCAGACCACCGCCTTGGGGGCCATCTGCGCAACGATGCGGGCCTGCAGCGCGTGGTGATGCCCATTGTCATGGGTTTCGCCCAGAATGACCACCCGGGCCGTTGCAATCTCAGACATCAATTTGGGCGAAACCGGGTCCGCCGGCACCGATGTGCCCGACATGGCCCAGATCGCCGCCATCAGGATTTTCGCAATTCTCATACGAGAAACTGATGCACTTCGCCGGATTGGGTTTCAAGGCTCTTTCGCATCTTCTGAAAAGCCGCCGCTTCGAGCTGTCGCACCCGCTCCTTGGACAGGCCCAGATCATTCCCCAGGCTGGCCAATGTACGCGGCCGGTCACGCAGCTTGCGTTCGCGCACGATCAACCGTTCCCGTTCGGTCAGGTCCTGCATCGCGGCAAGCAACCATTCGCGCACCTGCTGGCGGTCCTGCCGGTCTGCCACCACATCCGCGGCCTGCGGGGCGTCATCTGGCAGTGCATCGATCCATTCGCGGCCTTCTTCTTCCGTGGATTGCGTCGCGTTCAGCGAAAAATCCGCCCCCGACAGCCGGCCCTGCATCATCTCGACATCGCGCAGCGGCACCCCGATTTCCGAAGAAATCAATTGGCGCAGCTGGTGCCCATCCAGATGCGCGCCCTGCGCGGCAGCATCGCGTTCAAGCCGGGACTGAACCCGTTTCATGTTGAAAAACAGAGACTTCTGACTGCTGGTCGATCCGGTGCGCACCATTGACCAGTTGCGCATCACATAGTCCTGGATCGATGCCTTGATCCACCACACCGCATAGGTCGAAAACCGCACGCCCCGATCGGGGTCAAACTTGTCCGCCGCCTTCATCAATCCCAGTCCGGCCTCCTGGATCAGGTCGTTCATCGGCGCGCCATAGCGACGGAACTTGCCGGCCATCGAGATCGCCAGCCGCATATAGGCGTTGATCAACCGGTGCAGCGCCGCCTCGTCCTTGTGATCGCGCCAGGCACAGGCCAGCCTGCGCTCGGTCTCGGCATCCAGAAGCTCGGCTTTCATCGCCTTGCGCTTGATGTGTTCGCCAGTCGGTGCATCCCGTGTCATGTCTCACCTCCGAGGTCGTCAATCCGCGTCATCCGCTTGTTTTGCCCAGTTGCGACAGATACGCAGGGTAACGGAATTCGGATCAACCAGAGGTAACATATACGTGCATCCAGAAGTCACTTTGGTTCTGGGCGGGGCGGCTTCGGGCAAGTCGGACTTCGCCGAAACCCTGGTCACGGCAACCGGCCGGGACAGGGTCTATCTGGCCACGGCACAGGCATTTGACGACGAAATGCGCCACAAAGTCGATCATCACATCACACGGCGCGGCCCCCTGTGGCAGACCATCGAAGCCCCGCTTGATCCCGCCCCGGCCCTGCGGCAAATAGCCCCGGACCAGGTCTGTCTGCTGGATTGTGCGACAATGTGGCTGAGCAACCAGCTGATGGCGGGCACAGATCTGGACGCGGCCCAGACCGAATTTCTGGCGGCGCTTGCCGATTGTGCGGCCCCGGTCATCGTGGTCAGCAACGAGGTCGGCCACGGGATCGTGCCCGACAATGCCCTGGCCCGGCAGTTCCGCGAAGCCCAGGGCCGGTTGAACATTGCACTGGCGGCACAGGCAGATTGCGTGGTGCAGGTCACCGCCGGGCTGCCGCTGGTTCTGAAGGGGCGGTTGACATGACGTCAATCCACTGGGTCCGGCACGGGCCGACGCATCAGAAAACCTTTGTCGGATGGCGGGACGTGCCGGCGGATCTGTCCGACATCGCGCAGATCGCCCGTCTGCAAGACCACCTGCCCGCCGAGGCGCTGTTGGTGTCGTCGGATCTGTGTCGCGCCTCGGCAACCGCGGACGCCGTCGCCGGAACACGTCACCGGCTGCCCGATGATCCGCACCTGCGGGAGTTTCATTTTGGCGATTGGGACGGCAAACATTTCTCGGAAGTCGCCGAAACCCACCCTGCCCTAAGCCGGGCCTATTGGGAAACGCCGGGCGATGTGGCCCCGCCCAACGGCGAAAGCTGGAACGCTGCCGCCATGCGCATCAACGCGGCCGTCGATGCCCTGTGTGCCGCGCATCCGGGCCGACAGATCATCGCGGTTGCCCATATCGGCGTGATCCTGACCCAGGTTCAGCGCGCACTGGGCCGACCTGCCAGCGACATTCTGAGCCAGAAGATCGACAACCTGTCGGTGACTCAGTTGGCCCTGACCGATCGGGGATGGCGGCTGGAATACGTCAACCACCTGCCCTGAGGATACCGCCCCAAACGCCGTGTTCCGATATACATCGGGGCTGACGACGAAAGGGGGTCGCGTTAACCATTCTTAAACTCCGCATCCGTTACCGGTTAACAGGCTGTTTACGATGTCGGAGCTGAAATGGTTGCACGGGCCTATACGGTTGCGTTCCAGGGGGTGGATGCGCGTCTGGTCGAAGTGCAATGCGCCGTCGGCCCCGGACTGCCCGCGTTCTCGGTGGTCGGTCTGCCCGACAAGGCGGTGTCCGAGGCCCGCGACCGGGTGCGCGCGGCCCTGAGTTCGATGGCCATTGCCCTGCCCTCCAAACGCATCACCATAAACCTGTCCCCCGCCGATCTGCCCAAGGAAGGCAGCCATTTCGACCTGCCGATCGCATTGGCGCTGCTGGCGGCGCTGGACATCGTGCCAGCAGATGCCGCCGAGGGGGTCGTCGCCCTGGGCGAGCTGTCGCTGGACGGCTCGCTGGTGCCTGTGCTGGGCGCATTACCCGCCGCGATGGCCGCAGCCGCGGCTGATCGCGGCCTGCTGTGCCCGCAAGCCTCGGGGGCCGAGGCCGCCTGGGTGGGGGCGGCGCAGGTGGTGGGCGCACCGGGCCTGGCGGATGTGGTGCGCCATTTCACCGGGCAATGTCCCATCGCACCGGCTGAACCCGGCGAAATCAAATCACCGCCGACAGATCGCGACCTGCGCGACGTAAAGGGCCAGGAACGGGCCAAACGGGCGCTGGAAATCGCTGCCGCCGGACGGCATCACCTGATGCTGGTCGGGGCTCCCGGTTCGGGCAAATCCATGCTGGCCGCGCGCATTCCCGGTATTCTGCCCCAACTGACCGCAGCCGAGGCGTTGGAAACCTCGATGATACAATCCCTGTGCGGGCTGCTGGACGAAGGCGGCATCAACCGCACCAGACCTTTTCGTGAACCCCATCACACCGCATCCATGGCCGCCATCGTCGGCGGCGGTCGCGGCGCCAGGCCCGGTGAAATCAGCCTGGCGCACAACGGCGTTCTGTTCATGGATGAATTCCCCGAATTCAGCCGCTCGGTGCTGGAAACCCTGCGTCAGCCGATCGAGACCGGCGAAGTCATGGTCGCCCGCGCCAATGCGCATGTGAAATACCCGTGCAAATTCATGCTGGTGGCGGCGGCGAACCCCTGCAAATGCGGCTATCTCTCTGATCCGGCGCGGGCCTGCGCCCGTGTACCGATCTGCGGCGAGGATTACCTGGGGCGCATTTCGGGGCCGCTGATGGACCGGTTCGATCTGCGGCTCGAAGTTCCGCCGGTGGCGTTTACGGATCTGGATCTGCCCTCTGCCGGGGACAGTTCGGCCCAGGTCGCGGAACGTGTTGCGGCGGCGCGCCAAGTACAGGCGGACCGGTTCGACGGCGCACCAGGGCTGCGCCAGAACGCCGATGCGGAAGGTTCACGGCTGGAAGAAATCGCAACGCCTGATGCCGAGGGGCGCGATCTGCTGATCCGCGCCGCCGAACGCTTCGGGCTGTCCGCGCGTGGCTATCACCGGGTTCTGCGTGTGGCGCGCACCATCGCGGATCTGGATCATGCCGACGACGTGCGCCGCCCGCATGTGGCCGAGGCGCTCAGCTTTCGACTGACCGGCGCGGCGTGACGTTCAGGCCCGTTTTGCTTCGATCACTTGCCAGATCTTTTCGGCCACGTTCAGCCCGTCGAACCGCTCCAGTTCCTGAATACCCGTGGGTGAGGTCACGTTGATCTCGGTGAGATAGTCGCCGATCACATCGATGCCGACGAACACCTGCCCCTTTTCCCGCAGAAGCGGGCCGATCCGCGCGCAAATCTCATGGTCGCGCTCGGACAGGGCGATCTTTTCGGGACGCCCGCCCACATGCATGTTCGACCGGGTTTCCCCCGCCGCCGGGACCCGGTTGATCGCACCGACCGCTTCGCCGTCAACCAGAATGACCCGCTTGTCGCCATTGCTGACGTCGGGCAGAAACTTCTGCACGATCAGCGGTTCGCGCGAGAAGCCGGTGAACAATTCGTGCAACGAGGTCAGGTTGCGGTCATTCGCATCCAGCCGAAACACGCCCGCGCCGCCATTGCCGTACAGTGGTTTGAGAATGACATCGCCATGCCTGGCCTTGAACGCCTTGATCGTATCCAGGTCACGCGCCACGGTGGTCGGGGGTGTCAGGTCGGGAAAATCCAGAACCAACAGCTTTTCCGGATAGTTGCGCACCCAGAACGGGTCGTTCACCACCAATGTCTGCCCCTTCAGGCGGTCCAGCAGATGGGTCGAGGTGATATAATGCATGTCGAACGGCGGATCCTGTCGCAGCCAGACCACATCGAAGTCCGACAGGTCCACCTCGCGCATTTCTCCCAGAACGGCAGGGTCCCCTGCCACCCGCTGTATCGTCATGTCCTGACCGCGCGCGGTGATGCGGCCCTCTTGATAGGCCAGATGATCCGGCCCGTAATAGAACAGTTCATGCCCGCGCGCCTGCGCTTCTTCGGCCAGCCGAAAGCTGCTGTCGGCGTCCACATCCACGGCCCCGATCGGGTCCATCTGAAAAGCGATCTTCATGCCAAGGGCTCCTGTTCTGCCCCTTGTACATGGCGCAGCCGGATGCCGTGTTCAATGCCGTTCAGTCGTGACCGAATGCGTTTTCGACAATTTCGAACACGCCATTGGCGTCAACCAGCGCCACGTCAAAGCGCATCGGAGTCAACTGCCCCATGGGTTCGCCTTCCAGAAATTCCTGGGCAGACGCTTGGATCCGGGCAATCTGACGCCGGTTGATCCGTTCCGCCGCGCCCTGCCGCGTCCGGCTTTTCTTGACTTCGACGAAAACGATCTCGTCACCGTTGCGCGCGATCAGGTCGATTTCACCGCCCGCGCCCCGCCAGCGCCGGCAGGCCACGACATATCCACGCCGTTCATAGTCGCGCGCGATCTGCTGCTCTGCCGCTTCGCCGCCGTAATGGGCCATGCGGCCGCGACTGATTGATCCGGACATGTCACGCCTTTGCCAGTTTCAACGCCAGTTGATAGGCCTTGCGCCGGGAAATACCGTGGACGCCCGACACCATGTCGGCGGCATCGCGCACGGAATTGTCCACCAACGCGGCCTTCAGGTCCGCTTCTATGTCCGAATCCTTAACAACCTCGGAACGCGCGCGGTCCACCACCAGAACGATTTCGCCCCGGACCCTGTCCCGCGCCAGGGTCTCGGCCAGTTCTGTCAAGGTGCCGCGGCGGACCTCTTCGAATTTCTTGGTCAGTTCGCGGCACAGGGCGGCGGGGCGATCGCCGCCCAGCACCTGCGCCATGTCCGACAGGCTGGCCGCGATCCGTTTTGGCGATTCGTAAAACACCAGAGTTCCGGGCACCGCGCGCAGCATTTCCAGCCGCGTTTTGCGTGCTGTCGTGGCATTGGGCAGGAACCCGGCAAAGAAAAACGCATCGGTCGGCAACCCGGCCAGGGTCAGCGCCGTCAGGACGGCGGACGGCCCCGGCGCGGCGGTCACCTGAAACCCTGCGGCACTGGCGTCCCGGCTCAGATCATACCCCGGATCGGCGATCAGCGGCATGCCCGCTTCTGACGCATATGCCACCGATTGTCCCTGCTCCAGCGCCTCCAACAGCCGTTTGCGCGCGTTCTGGCCGCTGTGATCGTGATAGGACAGCAAGGGCCGCCCCTCCAGCGGGATGCCGTGAATATCCATCAGGTGACGCAGGCTGCGCGTGTCTTCGGCGGCGATCACATCCGCCGATGCCAGCACATCCAGCGCCCGCAATGTGATGTCTCTTGCCGCGCCGATCGGCGTCGCCACGAAGTAGAGTCCGGGGGCCAATCTGGTCTTTTGGTGATTCAACGCTGGACCCGCCCTTGTTGACGTTTATTATCCCGGATCGACGAACAGCGGCACCAAGCCGCCGAAAAAAGGGAGTTGCCACCTCATGTTTGCCGTTTTTGCCGCGCCCCGCAAGGTGGCCCTGTTCTGCCTGGCGGTTCTGTCGCTCTTGATACTGGCCGCCTGCGACACGATGCCGGGCGGCGGCGGGCCGACGATCAACACCGGCAAGCCGGTGCCCGTGGCTCTGCTGGTGCCGCGCAGTTCGGCGCAGTCCGGCGATGCCGTTCTGGCGCAAAGCCTGGAAAACGCCGCCCGGCTGGCCATTGCCGACCTGGGCGGCAGCGTCCAGATCGACCTGCGGGTCTATGACACGGGGGGCAGCGCGGGAACCGCCGCAGCCCAGGCCACGCAGGCGGTGAATGACGGTGCCCGGATCATCTTGGGACCGGTCTATGGCGAATCCGCCAATGCGGTCGGGCACGCGGTGCGCTCCCAGAACATCAATGTGCTGTCGTTCTCGAACAACGCCACCATCGCCGGCGGCAATGTTTTCGTGCTTGGGCCGACCTTTCTGAATACCGCGCAGCGCCTGACGCAATACGCGACCCGCCAGGGCAAGGGCAACATTCTGGTGGTGCATGGCAGCGATTTGTCCGGCCAACTGGGCCGCGACGCGATCCAGCAGGCGATCCGCAGCAGCGGTGCGCGGTTGGCGGGAACCGTCGCCTATGATCTGTCGCAACAGTCGGTGATCTCGACCGTTCCGCGCGTCAAGAGCACCATGGAAAGCACCGGGGCCGATTCGATCTTTCTGACCTCGACCACCGCCGGGGCGCTGCCACTGTTCACACAGCTTTTGCCTGAATCCGGCGTATCGCCGACGACCACGCAATTCATCGGTCTGACCCGGTGGGACATCCCCAAGCAAACCACGTCCCTGCCGGGCGTTCAGGGTGGCTGGTTCGCCCTGCCGGATCCGGGCAAATCGCAGCAGTTCATATCGCGCTATTCCGCGTCTTACGGATCGGCCCCGCATCCGATCGGCGGGCTGGCCTATGACGGGATCGCCGCCATCGGTGCACTGGTTGGCGCAGGCAAGGCCGATGCGCTGACAACCTCGGCCCTGACCCAGGGCGCGGGCTTTCAGGGTGTGAACGGCATCTTCCGGCTTCGCCCCGATGGTACCAATGAACGCGGGCTGGCCGTGGCCACGATCCGGAACAGTCAGGTGGTTGTGATTGACCCTGCCCCGACAAGCTTCCGTGGTGCCGGTTTCTGATCCGGCCGGCGTGGCCCGGTTCCGGCCGACCGCGCCGGGACCGCTGATCTGTGAACCCGACGAGATTTTCGACGCCGCCGCCGTACAGGCGCGGGTTGCCCGGGCGGCCGAGACCGCCCCGGACAACCAGACCTTGCGCGGCGAAGTCGTCCGCATTCTGCTGGAGATCCAGAAAGCCGGGCGCGCGGCGATTGCCGCGGCCTTTGCCGACGACCCGTTTGCCGCCCGTCCGCTGACCCGATCCTATACCTATCTGACCGACGGTCTGGTGATGTCGGCCCTGCAGGTCGCCAGCACCCGGTTGCACCCGCGCCCCAACCCGACATCCGGCGAACATATCGCGGTCATCGCGGTCGGCGGGTATGGCCGGGGCGAAATGGCGCCGTTCTCCGACGTCGACCTGCTTTTCCTGACGCCGTACAAAATCACCCCATGGGCCGAAAGCGTCATCGAATCGATGCTGTACATCCTGTGGGACCTGAAGCTGAAGGTCGGGCATTCAAGCCGGACCATCAAGGATTGCCTCCGCCTGGGCCGGGAAGATTTCACGATCCGCACGGCAATGCTGGAACACCGGTTCGTGACGGGCCATGCCCCTCTGGCGGACAAGCTGGATGCCCGGCTCAAATCCGATCTGTTCAGCGACTCAGGGCGCGATTTCATCGAGGCCAAGCTGGAGGAACGCGAAGCGCGGCATCTGAAACAGGGGCAGCGCTATATGGTCGAGCCCAACGTCAAGGAAGGCAAGGGCGGGCTGCGTGACCTGCAATCCCTGTTCTGGATCGCCAAATATATTCACGGCGTGCAGACCGCTGCCGAACTGGTCCCGCTGGGTGTGTTCCGTCCCGAAGAACTGGCGACCTTTGCAACGGCCGAAGACTTCCTGTGGGCCGTGCGCGCGCATTTGCACCTGATTACCCGGCGGGCGACCGAACAGTTGACCTTTGACATGCAGGTCGAGGTCGCCGAACGCATGGGCTATCGTGATCTGGCCGGGCGGCGCGGCGTCGAGATCTTCATGCAGGATTATTTTCGCCAGGCCACGGCGGTGGGCGATCTGACCCGTATTTTCCTGACCCAGCTGGAAGCCGACCACCAGAAATCGGAACCCCTGCTGGAACGCATCTTTCGCCGCCGCCCCAGGGTGCGCGCGGGCTATGTGGTGATCAACAATCGCATCGGCATCAAGGATCCGGACGGCTTTCTGCAAGACGGGCTGAACCTGCTGCGGCTGTTTGACGAAGGGCTGCGCACCGGGATGCTGATCCACCCGGATGCCATGCGCCTGGTCGCGGCCAATCTGGACCTGATCGACGACAATCTGCGCAACAGCCGGGAGGCGCAGAAGATCTTTCTGGGATTGCTGCTGAAACACGGCAACCCCGAACGCGCCCTGCGGCGGATGAATGAACTGGGTGTTCTGGCCGCTTTCGTGCCCGAATTCGAACCGATCGTGGCCATGATGCAGTTCAACATGTACCACAGCTATACGGTGGACGAGCATACCATTCAGTGCATCGCGACCCTGGCCCAGATCGAAAAGGGCGAACTGATCGAAGAATTGCCGGTGGCCTCGGGGATTCTGGAACAGGGCATAAACCGCAGGATCCTGTATGTGGCGCTGCTGCTGCATGATATCGGCAAGGGGCGTCCCGAAGATCATTCGATCCTCGGGGCCCAGATCGCGCGCAAGGTCGCGCCCCGGCTGGGCCTGTCCAAATCGGATGCGGAAACCGCCGAATGGCTGGTCCGCTATCACCTGCTGATGTCCGACATGGCCCAGAAACGCGACATTGCCGATCCGCGCACCGTGCGCGATTTCGCCAAGGCGGTGAAGTCGGTCAAACGGCTGAACCTGCTGACGGTGCTGACCGTCTGCGACATTCGCGGCGTCGGCCCGAACGTCTGGAACAACTGGAAAGCCGCGCTGCTGCGCGCGCTTTATCGGCAGACGCGGCGCGCTCTGGACGACGGGATGGAGGTCCTGAACCGCGAAAACCGCGGTGCCGAGGCCAAGAAAACGCTGCGCAACGCCTTGCCCGACTGGTCGAAAGCTGCGCTCAAGACCGAGACCGCGCGGCATTATCCCCCCTATTGGCAAGGGCTGCATGTCACGGCGCATGTGGATTTCGCCCATATGCTGAAAGAAATCGATGCGCCCGATCGGTCCGGGGACATACTGATCCATCTGCACCCGGACGAAGACCGCGACGCCACCCGCGCCTGTTTCGTGATGGCCGATCACCCCGGCATCTTTGCCCGACTCGCCGGGGCGCTGGCGCTGGTCGGGGCCAATGTGGTCGACGCCCGCAGCTATACCACCAAGGATGGCTATGTGACCGATGCGTTCTGGATTCAGGACAGTGACGGGCACCCCTACGAGGTCGACCGCCTGCCGCGCCTGAGCAAGATGATCCGCAAGACGCTCAGGGGTGAGGTGATCGCCAGCGATGCCCTGATCAGCCGCGACAGGATCAAGAAACGCGAAAAGGCATTCAACGTCCCGACCCACATCAGTTTCGACAACGAAGGTTCGGAAATCTATACCATCATCGAGGTCGACACCCGCGACCGGCCCGGCCTGTTGTACGATCTGGCCCGCACCCTTGCGACCTCGAACGTCTATATCGCCAATGCGGTGATCGCGACCTATGGCGAACAGGTGGTCGACACATTTTACGTCAAGGACATGTTCGGGCTGAAATACCACGCCGAATCCAAACAGCGTTCGCTGGAAAAAAAGCTGCGGGCCGCGATCGACGAAGGCGCGCAACGGGCCGAGAAAGGCGGCCGCTAACCCGGCCCCCTGCGCGCTGAAAGCGCAATGTTTCCCGTCTTTTGCCGCGGATGGGCGCAAGCGGCTTTCCCAAGGCGCGCGAACCGGCTAAGGGTCTGGCAACCAGACCAGCACAAGGCCCGCCCCATCGTGATCGTTTCCTATTCCGTGGCGACCGTATGAAACCGATCCGGTTGATGTCAGGTTTCTTGACAGTCGGGGTCTGGACCCTGCTCAGCCGCGTTCTGGGGTTCGTGCGCGACATATTGATCGCCGGATGGCTGGGCACCGGCCCGGTGGCCGAAGCCTTTCTGATCGCCTTCAGCCTGCCAAACATGTTCCGCCGTTTCTTTGCGGAAGGCGCGTTCAACACCGCTTTCATTCCGCTGTTTTCCAAGAAACTGGAAATCAATGATGCGCCCGAACGCTTTGCCAATGACGCCTTTGCCGCCCTGGGCAGCCTGCTGATCGGGTTTACACTGCTGGCGCAGGTGTTCATGCCGTGGCTGGTGCTGGCAATGGCCAGCGGGTTCGTTGGGGATGAACGTTTCGATCTGGCCGTTCTGTTCGGGCGGATCGCGTTTCCCTATATCCTGTTCATATCCTTGGCCGCCCTGCTGTCAGGCGTTCTGAACGCCACGGGCCGCTTTGCCGCCGCAGCCGCTGCGCCGGTCTTGCTGAACATCGTGCTGATCTGCGCCATGCTTGTGGCGGAATCCGGTGTGCTGGGCTTTGCGATGGAGGTCGAAACGGGCAGCGGCGCGGACCGGACCGGGCTGCACCACGGCACCTTGCTTGTCTGGGGCGTGCTGGTGGCCGGGGTAGCTCAGCTGGCGATGCTCTGGGTTGCGGCGGGACGCGCGGGATTTCACATCCGCTTGCAATGGCCGCGCCTGACGCCGGATCTGAAACGCCTGGCCGTGATCGCGCTGCCCGCCATGCTGGCCGGCGGCGTGGTTCAGATCAACCTTCTGGTTGGACGCCAGGTCGCCAGTTTCTATGACGGGGCCATTGCCTGGCTGTCCTATGCCGATCGTCTGTATCAGCTCCCCCTTGGGGTTGTTGGCATTGCCGTGGGCGTTGTCCTGCTGCCGGATCTGTCCCGTCGCCTGGCGGCCCGCGACGACGATGGCGCGCGCTCTGCGCTCAGCCGCGCGGGCGAGGTTTCGCTGGCGTTGACGATACCATCCGCCGTCGCGTTGATGGTGATCCCGTTGCCGCTTATCTCGGTCTTGTTCCAACGCGGGGCATTTGGCGCTGACGACAGCGCCGCCACCGCGCTGGCTGTGGCCGTCTATGGGCTGGGTCTGCCGGCCTTTGTGCTGCAAAAGGTTCTGCAGCCCCTGTATTTCGCCCGCGAAGACACCCGCACCCCGTTTCGTTTTGCCGTCGTGTCGATGGGCGTCAACATCGTTGTCGCCGTCTCTATGGCCTGGCTTCTGGGGTATATCGGTGCCGCCATCGGCACCACTGTCGCCGCCTGGACGATGGTTCTGCAACTGGCCCGCGGGACATCGGGCATGGGCACCGTTGCGCGTTTTGACGACCGTTTCCGCACCCGGCTGTGGCGCATCTGCATCGCCGCCGGAATCATGGGGGCCGCCCTGTGGCTGAGCGCCCTGGCCCTGGCTCCGGCCTTGGCCACGCACGGATGGCGCTATGTGGCGTTGGCGGTTCTGGTTGCCGTCGGCATACTTGTCTATTTCGCAACCGGCCAGATGATTGGAGCCTTTCGCCTGTCGGAATTCCGGGGGGCGCTGCGTCGCCGCTGATGCGGGGTCAGTCGTGCCGGATACGTCCGCGCATGCGCGCCCAGCCCCCCGGCGAAACAAAGAACGACAACCCGAACCCGGTGGCGAACCCGACCAGATCCGCAACCCAGTCGTTATCCGTGCCGAACAGCAGCCCGAATACCAGCTGAATCCCCATCAGGAAACTGATCAACGTGAAAGCCCGCGCCTGGTTTGCCCCGACTCGGGACAAGGACCGCCACAACATATAGGTAAAGGCCCCGATCAGACCATAGACCGACGGAAAGCCCCCGATCAACGGAACCGGATCGTTCAGCAACAGCGCATAGGCCAGCGCGCCGCCGATGCCGGACAGGAAAAATACCAGCAGAAACGCCAGATTTCCGAACACTTCCGCCACCATTTTACCCATTGCCAACAGGAACACGCCGACAAACAGCGCATGGGTGAACGTCGCATGCACGAACGGATAGCTGACAAACCGGATCAGATGTTCAACCGGCCAGCGGTTGGTCTCGACCATCCAGTCAAAGATCTGCGCCGAAAACGCATAGGACTGGATTGCCTCCAGCCGCCAGCCCACCGCAGCCGGCCCGCCGATCACCCCGCGCGTGCCCAATTGCAGCACCGCCTCGATCCCCAGAAGCACCAGGAAAAGCGCGGTCACCACCGGCGGCAGCGGATTGACCGCTGAAATGTCGTTCTGTTCGCTCATCTGCCCGGTCTCCTCGCGGCTTGTCGTCGGTGCCTGTTGACGACCCTCGGCCCCATGGGTAAGCGAGACCGACCAGTTTTTCCAGCCGGGAGTTGTTACCATGTCCAGCGCCAGTTTCACGCCTCGTGTGTTCTCGGGCATCCAGCCGTCCGGGGATCTGCATCTGGGCAACTACCTGGGCGCGTTGAAACGGTTTGCCGACGCTCAGAACCAGGGCATCGAAGCAGTCTATTGCATGGTCGATATGCATGCCATCACCGTCTGGCAGAACCCCGAAGACCTGCGCCGCAGCACGCGCGAGCTGTGCGCCGGCTTCATCGCCAGCGGCATCGATCCGGAAAAATCCATCCTGATCAATCAAAGCCAGGTGCCCGAGCACGCGCAGCTGGCCTGGGTCTTCAACTGTGTCGCCCGGATCGGCTGGATGAACCGCATGACCCAGTTCAAGGACAAGGCCGGCAAGAATGCCGAAAAGGCCAGCCTCGGATTGTATGCCTATCCGTCGCTGATGGCTGCCGATATCCTAGTCTATCACGCCACACACGTCCCGGTGGGCGAAGATCAGAAACAGCATCTGGAATTGACCCGCGATATCGCCGCCAAGTTCAATCACGATTATGGCGTCGATTTCTTTCCGATCACCGAGCCTGTCATCGAAGGCACCGCCACCCGGGTCATGAGCCTGCGGGACGGGTCGAAAAAGATGTCCAAATCCGATCCCTCGGACATGAGCCGGATCAACATGACCGATGACGCCGACACGATCGCCAAGAAGATTCGCAAGGCCAAAACCGACCCCGAGCCCCTGCCCGACACTGTTGACGCATTGAAGGACCGCCCCGAAGCCCGCAATCTGGTCAATATTTATGCTGCTCTGGACAATTGCACCCAGGCCGATGTGCTGGCGACATATGGCGGCAAGCAGTTCGGAACATTCAAACCTGCTCTGGCCGATCTGGCGGTGGCCCGCATGTCGCCCATCACGCAGGAAATGGCCCGTCTGATGGATGACCCGGCCGAGATCGACCGGATTTTGGCGTTGGGGGCAGTACGCGCGCGTGAAATCACCACCCCGATCCTGCGCCAGACCTATGACATCATCGGTATGGTCGGACCCGCCGTCTGACGGTATCCATTCGGGCAAGGGTGCCGCGAAACGGGCGGATCATGACACGCCGTTCGCGCCTTGCCCACCGGTTCGATCCCGCGAAACCTACAGCATCCCCTGTGCCAGCCATTCATCCAACTGGCGTCGGCTGATTTCAAAATGCATGCTGTCCTCACGACGAAAACCCGCGCCCCAGACCCAGCCTTCTTCGTGAAAGAAGTCGGCCAGTATGGTCAGGCCCAGCTGTGTTTTCCCGTCCGTGAAATTGTCCAGATGCCCATCGATATTCAGATCCAGCGCCAAACCGTAGCTATGGGTCGACAGGCTGTTGGTCGTGCCCCGAATCCGGCGCACGCATAACGAACCTGATGTGTTTATGCGCGCATAGAGATCCGGATCCGCGCGGCGCACGTTTTCGAACACCCGGCGCAGGCTTGCGACCGCAGGGCGCAGCATGTTGACGCGAATGGGACCAACGTCCTCAAGCACCAGCTTGCTGGACAAGGTCTGATTGGTCATCGGCTCACAATTGTCACTGAGCACCTCGCGCGGGCGGCCCAGCTTTTCTTCCAGATAGCGCGGCCCGGCCACCTGCAGACCGCGATTGACCTCGGTCCGATTGGCGATCAGAACGACCTGAGCATAGGCATCGATGATGTCGTTCGGCCCTGCGCTGCGAAACAACGCGTCTTCGTCATCGGGATTGGTCGGCGACATGGCCGCACGTCCGGCATTGGCCGCAACCCGCGACAGTTCACCCTCCATGGATTTGAGACGGCTTTGCAGGTCTTCCACCTGCTGGCGCAGCATCTCGATTTCTATCCTTGCCCCCGAATCCACGGCAGAGCCCTGGAAATCCTCCTCGGACAGGATGAAATTCAACCCGACCCAGACGGCTGGCGCCAACACCAGCGCAATCGCGATCAGTATTGCCGGAAGTAGCCGCATCGTCCCCCCATCGAGTTCCCCGCAATTCAGACAGTATGATCCGTGCGAGTAAAGACTTTTCTAACCCAAACCACGGAAGATAGGTCAATAACGCGAACAACCATGCCCGGTAAAACCGTTGTGACTGTTCCGCCCGTGGTATAAACTTGTTTCGCAACATCATTCGAAACGACAGCAAAGGACGTAGAATGGTTCGTCTCTCCAAATTTATCGCCATATCCCTGGTCGCCGGGCTTGGCCTTGCTGCTCCGTCTGCTCTTCTGGCTCAAGATGCCTCGACAATGTCCGCCGAAGAGATCGCCGATGCCTTCAAGAAACAGAAAACGCGCGGCCTGGTGATCGTGCCGACGACACAGGACGCCAGCACCGCAGACACCGCCAACAGCACCAGTGTCGCGCCCACCGCGGCCATGGAATACACCGCCGTCAACCCCGAGGATCAG
The DNA here is from genome assembly GCA_016521575.1 of Rhodobacteraceae bacterium F11138. Classification (GTDB taxonomy): domain Bacteria; phylum Pseudomonadota; class Alphaproteobacteria; order Rhodobacterales; family Rhodobacteraceae; genus Sedimentitalea. The sequence continues at coordinate 569,499 of JAEKDP010000002.1, forward strand.
GTCAATATCCAGATCGCGTTCGATTTCGACAGCGCCGCGCTGCGCGAGGATCAGAAAGTCAAACTGGCCACGCTGTGCAACGTGATGAAATCGGTCGATGTGTCGGTGTTCCAGATCGTCGGGCATACCGACAGCGCCGGCAGCGCGGCCTATAACGAACGCCTGTCCCTGCTGCGCGCCGAAGAGGTCAAGCATCATCTGGCCAACGACTGCGGCATCCCCGAAAACCGGCTGCAAGCCATCGGTATGGGCGAAAGCGCGCCTCTTGACGACGCCAACCCGCGCGCCGACTCCAACCGCCGGGTCGAATTCCAGGCGCTGGGATAAGATCGCTGCGCAGCACTGCAACAGCTGAGACGGGAAAGGGGCGCCTGGCATGATGGACTCGCGCCCCACTGATGCTTTTCAGCCCGGCGAATTGCTGAACAACACCTACCGGATCGAGGCCCTGCTGGGCCGGGGCGGCACATCCGATGTCTATCGCGCCCGCAGCGAGATTTCGGGACGGTTGGTCGCGCTCAAGGTTTTGAAGTCCGAATTTTCCGGCAATGACGACTATCTGGTCCTGCTGACCCGCGAAGAGGAAATCCGCGAAGTCCGGCACGACGCCGTCGTGCGGTATTCCGAAAATCACCGCACGCAAGACGGGCATGTCTATCTGCTGATGGATTATGTCGAAGGCCCCGGCCTGGACCGGATGCTGAAACAGGGCCCCATGTCCGCCGATGATCTGCTGATCGTCTGCCGCCGCGTGGCCGAGGGGCTGGAAGCCGCGCATCGCCGCAATATCGTGCATCGCGACCTTAGCCCGGACAACATCATCCTGCGCGATGGTGATCCGGCACAGGCCGTCATCATAGATTTCGGTATCGCAAAGGACACGAACCCCGGGGCCGAAACCATCGTCGGCAACGAATTTGCCGGAAAATACGCCTATGCCGCGCCGGAGCAGCTGAATGGCCAGACCGACGCGCGCTCGGACATCTATTCCCTGGGCGCGCTGCTGTTGGCGAATTTTCGCGGCGCATCCCCGGACATCGGGAAAAATCCGATGGAGGTTGTCCAGAAAAAGAGCGAGCCGCTGAATACCGACGGCGTCCCGGAACCCCTGAAAACCTTGATCGACCGCATGACGGATCCGCTTCCGGATCAGCGGTTTCAAAGCGCCGCCGAGGTGCTGGACCATTTGCGTGGCTCCGGGGCCGCCGCCGCGCCCGGGATCGATCCGGACGCCACCGTCATTGCCCCGCCACCACGCGGCGGCGGCGATACCGCCGCCCCGAAAACCGCCCCGGCACCAAGCCGACCCGCAGAGAACACACGCAAGCCCCGCGGCGGGCTCATCGCACTGATCGCGGTGCTGATTCTGGCCCTGGGTGGGGTCGGCGGTTATTTTTCCGGCGCGTTCGACAGCCTGTTGGGGCCAACATACCCGGTGGCGGAACCGTTTTCGCTGATCGTCGAAACCCCCAAGGACGGCACCCCCAGCGCCGTGGGCAATGTTCCGGATCAGGACGTCCAAGCGGCAGTGACCCAGTTGATGGCGCAACAATCGGGACGCGCGGAACTGACCCTGGCAACGGGTGCTATTTCGGACGATTGGGGCGCCGATGTTCTGGCAATTCTCGATCGGTTGCGCCCTCTCGACAGCTGGCGTCTGGTGGTCAATGACAATTCTGCACGGGTCTCGGGCGAGACCGCTGATCCGGCGCTGCATGACAGGATCACCGCCGCATTTGACGATGGGCTGCCCGGTGCGTTGGAAGGCGAGGTCGAGATCGCCCTGAAGCCGGTTTTCTTGCCCACCGCAACGGTGAGTGATCTGCTCGAAGAAACCGCCGATTGCGGTCCGCTGGCCCTGCCCGGGTCAACGCCCGTCGGTTTCGGGCCGCAAAGCGATCTGGTCGTGACGGGCAAGGTGGCCGAGACCGCAACCCGCGTCCGCCTGTTTGACGCCCTGCGCGAACTGGCCGGCGAGCGGAACGTCATTCTGGACGTCGAGGTCCTGAATCCGACACTGTGCCTGATCGAAAGCCATCTGCCCGATGCCCCGCCCGGTGGGGTCGGCGTGGATTTCATCGTCGGCGACCGCAATGAACCCAACCCCTCGGGTCGGTTCTTTGTCGGCGAAAACCCGGTGATCGACATTGTTCTGCCTGCCGACATGACGGATGGCTATCTGACGGTCTCGATTCTGGACGTGTCGGGAAACGTGTTCCATTTGTTGCCCAATCTGAACCGGCAGGACAACTCGATCGCGGCGCTTCGGCAGGGGCAGACGGGCGAGGTCGATGTCCGCGTGGCCTATGATCTGGAGGAAGCGGCCCAGAATGGGCGGTTGGCGTTCCGGGTCGATGACAGCACCCTGGGCAAAAGCAAGGTGATTGTGCTGCATTCCGCAAAACCACTGTTTGACGGGCTCAGGCCCACATCGGAATCCGCCGTGGGATACGCGCGCGCCCTGCAGGACAATTTCGAAGCGGATCGGAACAGCATCCTGTCGCTGGACAGTCGGATTCTGGAAACGGCGCGCCCCTGAACAGGCGTCGGACCATCAGGCGACGTCCAGAACGATCACCGTAATGTTGTCCGCGCCACCACCGTCCAGCGCGATCTGAATCAAATGATCCGCCACGGTTTCAATCGGCAGCCTGTTCAGGGCGTCTTGCAGAATGGAAAACGTGGCATATTTCGTCAGCCCGTCCGAACACAGAAGAAATCTGTCGCCCGGCCGAACCTCGCCACGCACCTTGTCCAGTTCCAGCTCATCGCCGACCCCGACAGCGCGGGTAATCGCGTTGGATTGCGGATGCTGCTCGGCCTCATCCCAGCTCATCCGGCCCGCCAGGACCAACTCGGCCACCGCTGAATGATCGGTCGTCAGCATCTCGATCACCCCATCGCGCAGGCGATAGATCCGGCTGTCGCCTGCCCAGAGGCCGACAAAATGCCCGTTGGACAACATCAACGCGGCCACAGTCGCCCCGATGAGCCCGCGCCCGCGGTCTTCGGCTTCTTTCAGGATGATCCGATGCGCGGACTGGATGGCGTTGCGCAAGGCATGCATCCGCGCGGTCGGATCAAGGCCGCCTGGGATCATCGCGATTGTGTCGGCGATCAGGCGACTGGCGAAATCACCAGCGTCGTGCCCGCCCATGCCATCCGACACCACCCAGAGGTCCTGTTCGGGCAGGGCCAGGACCGAATCCTCGTTGACCTTGCGTTTCAGGCCGACATGCGATTTGGCATTATAGCGGATGTCGCGCCGTTCGTTCATGTGATCTCTGCCCCGCCCTGCCACATCCGAGCCTCCATCTGAAACAGCCCCTGCAGGTCCCCGCCCTGGGGTAAGCCCTCGCACACCAGCAGCCGATGGGCACCGTCGACCACGGCGCTCCACAGGCTGGGCTGGCGGCTGTGCTGTGCCAGCAACCCTGCGGCCAGCGGCGCAAGCATTCCCTGCGTGCCGCTGCTCAGAACCAACCTTGACCCCGCTTGGGCCATGCGGGCATTTCGGCGTGACTGCGGCGTGGACATGCCCGCCAGCCGATCGGCCAGACGGTCCCGGGTCATGCTGTCTTCCAGCGCGTCCAACGCCAGTTCTTCGAGCTGTTCAAACAGGGGTTCTTCGCTGAAATGGTCCAACTGCGCCGGTCCCGGAGTCGCCGCCACCGCCGCCAGCGTCAGTGGAAAACGGCGCCCGACCCTATCGACCGACGGCATCAGAACACCGATCACCTTGTCCGGTCCGGCCAACCCCGCCGACAGGGTGAACCGCCAGATCGGGGCCGACATATAATGCGCATCCCATTCCTCGCCCAAGGCGGATTGACCTGCAAGCAGAGCATTCTGCAACCAGCCGTCCCAGACCGAAACAAACCCCGGCGGCGGATTCAACCGGAAGAAATCGCCGACTGACGGCATCTTGCCGAATGCACCGAACCCCGCCCCCATTACATCGACTTCGGGCAGCTGAACTTGACCAGTGCAGGCAGGGCAAAGGGGTTCAGAACCGAGCCCGACTGCAACTGGAATATCGCGATCCTGCCGCCCACGTTGAAAATCACGCGTTTGCGATCCGACACATTGGTACGACGGACTTCGGCCGCGTCCAGCAACCGGAACCAGCCCCAGGGACCATCCCGCGACAAGGTGCTTTCGATGTTCTTCTTGTCCGGCTGAAAGTTGATCCGGGCCAGCCCGACAGATCCGGGCCAGGTCACGGCAACCGGGTTCGGTTGCCCACCGCGATGAGCGAATTCGACCTTCTGCCCGTCGATTTCCAGACTGACCGATTTCGCCTTGGGGTCCAGCGCCTCGGGCGTGATCTGAAACTGCACCGCCGGGGTCGGGCCCGCATTGAAGAACGCATCACGGATTTCCGCCGCGAACTGCATTTGTTCCAGCACCGCCTGAGAGATGCCCAAATCGACATCATTCACCCGTTTCCAGGACCAGGGCCGGGTGCGCGTATCGACGAATTTGAGCAGATGGTCGTTGAAAAAGCTGTCGATCAACCCTTGCGGGGCAAACAGCTTGGCGAAATCCTGCATCGCCACGTCGGCCCGCGCACGTCGGTTGAACGGGTATCGGTCATTCAGCGCCTGGGTACAAAACGGCAGGACATTGGCCTGCCAGGCCGCGTTGATCGACGCGCGCGTGCCATCCGCCGTGATCCCCGATGAGCCGGTCGTGATCTGAGACGCCCAGCGTTGGATCGGCCCGTCTATGCGGCTGGCGGCCTGCTGGAATTGCAGTATGGCCTGCCCGCCCTCGGCACCGCCGCTCACGCCGCTGAACGACATCTTGTTCAGTTGCTGATATACATCGGTCAGCACACCCATCAACTGATCCAACTGCGATGGCTGGCCATCCGGGCGCTCAACCAATTGATGCAGCCATTCAAAGCGTTCTTCGACATAGGCCCCCGGCGGTTTCGGGGGTTCGCCGGTATTTGACGCCGCGGCGCGGGACAGCGCACTCAGCATGATCTGGGCCTGCGCGCTGAGCGTCGAGCGGGACTCAATGGCCGCAACCGCCGCCGCGCCCGAGGTCAGTTCGCTGGTATCCACCACCGAACGCTCTTCGGTCAGGCGGGTTTCCCTGGAGATCTCGGTCAGGATATTGACGATGGGCGACGTCGGACCCGAAAGGACATTGGTGACTTCCACAGCATGGGACAGGCTTTCCATGGGCACGATATCAATATCGCCCAGAATGGCGTCATACCGCGCGATGAAGTCGTTGTAATACAGATCCAGCACATCCCGGCTGAGCGCCAGAAGCGCCGCGTCTGTCTGTTCCGCCTCGCCGCGTGGACCCAAGACCCAGCTTTCCCGCGCCACCCGTGCAGCCACGCCGACAGCTTCGTTCAGGAATACATTGTTGAAGCCGTCATAGGTGAAAATACCCTCCACCCCTTCGTTCAGAGGTTTGCCGGACGAGCGCACCAGAACTCGTTGCACCGCCGGCCCACCGGCTTCGGTGATGCGCCATTTCGGCAGGGCAACCGCCTGGGGGCTGTTGATGATGCCATTGTAAACCCGTTGTGCCAGCGGCATTTCCGACAACAGCCCCTGCACCTGATCCACCAGCGGACCGTTCAGCGCGATTTCTTCCATCGGTTGCGACAGCAGCGCGTCCAGATGATCGGCCAGATCGTTCCGCAGCTGATCCCGGCCCGGCCCCGCAAAGGCCAGCGACCAGTCGATCTGCATCCATTCCTTGACCAGATCCGCATTCATCGGCCCCTGCAGACCCAGCATGAGATAGATCTTGAGCGCCTCATACAGCAGTTCGGGGTTGTTCATGTTGGCGCTGATCTGTTCTTCGAGACGCAGCAGAAGGCGTGGCAACAGACGCTGGTTCAGCGCCGCGCGATAGGTCTGGGCTGCCTGCGTGCCAATCACCTCGCCCTGATACAGCCCATAGGTCACCCGCCGTTCAGGATCGGGATCGGACAGAACCGGATTGCCCGGCATGTCGCGCAAGGTGTTCAGCGCCGCCACCACCGGCGGCAAATCCGTATCCCCGACCGGGCTGGGCGGCAGGGTCGCGGCGGCGGCCTGATAGGCCTGAACGTGTTCTTCCGCCTGGGCCAGAATTTCGGCATTGCCCAAATAGCTGCGCACCCACAGCGTGCCGGTGGTCAGCGCCACCAGGATGGTTGCGGCAATCGCGCCCCTTCTGGCCCAGCGATAGCGCCGTTCGACCTTGTCATCGGATGAAACCAGCCCCGCTTCGGGGAAAACCACCTGTTCAAACAGCCGGGTCAGAAAAAACGACCGCCCGGTGCCCTGCCCTGTGCCGATCGCCTGACGTCCGATACCGAACGTCTGCGCCATGTTCAGCATCAACCGATCGATCGGCGTGCCTTCTTGCGTTCCCGAGGTAAAATAGACCCCGCGCAACATATGACGATGCTGATAGCGGTTGTCTTGAAACACTTCGTTCAGGAACTCGCGCGCCACCCCCCGCATGGATGCCACCTGGCTGGGGAAACCCGCAACCAGGGCGCGGCGCTGATGGTCGGTCTCGGTCTGCATCCGTTCCAGGGACTGGGCATTCAGCCGGGACAGCAACAGCGCGAATTCGTCATCGAACGACCCCATCGGCGAGGCTTCGCTGCGGCTGCTGTCCAAAGGCAGGGTGAAACCCCAGACCTGTTCGCGATCCTCCTTGCCAAGATTGTCGTGGAATTCCGAGAACCCCGCGATCAGGTCGGCCTTGGTAAACAGGACATAGACGGGAAAACGCACACCCAGGTTCTCGCGCAGCTCGTTCAGTCGCAGGCGCACGGCCTGGGCATGGCTCTTCTGTGTCACCTCGTCCTGCAGCGACAGATCGGACAGGCTGATCGCGATCATCGCGCCGTTGATCGGCTGACGTTTGCGGTACTTCTTGAGCAGGTTCAGAAAACCAAGCCAGGCGGCATTGTCGGCCACGCCATCGCTTTCCTGCGTGGTATAACGCCCCGCGGTGTCGATCAGCACCGCCTGATTGGTGAACCACCAGTCACAGTTTCGCGTGCCGCCAACCCCACCAACAGCCGCCTTGCCGGTCTTGTCAGCCAACGGGAACTGCAGGCCGGAATTCACGATCGCCGTGGTCTTGCCCGCGCCGGGGGGCCCGATCATCACATACCACGGCAGTTCGCTCAGGTGCTTGCGGCCGTTCTTGGATTTGCGCAGCGTGCTGATGGCTGTCTTGAACTTGTCGCGCAATTCCCCCAGTTCTTCGCTGGTCGCATCATCCGGGGCGGAGTCAATGGTTTCGGCAATGTCTTCGGCCATGGTCTTGGCTTTGCGATGACGACGCCAGACGATGAAGCCGATCAACAGCAGAAAGAACAGGCAGATCCCGCTGATGGTGATCACGCGGCTGAACAGGCTTGCGAATGGTCTCCACTCGTCATTGCCGATGAAAGGCGCGAAAAACCAGGTGCACAGGGACAGGATGATCGCAACAAGGATCAGGATGGAATAGATCGACCCGAACAGGAATTTCAGCGTCTTGCGGATCATGTACCGTCCTCCCGCACCAGCAATACCTCGATGCGCCGGTTCTTGGCGCGTCCGGCACGGGTGCCATTGTCGGCGATGGGTTCCTTGTCGGCCCGGCCCTCGGCCGACAGGCGCGACGGATCGTCCAGCGCGCCGGACATGCGTGCCATCACCGATTTTGCGCGCGCCAGGGACAGCGCCATGTTCGATGGAAACCGTGCCGAACGGATCGGCACATTGTCAGAGTGCCCGGCGATTATGACCGGCCCCGGCTCGTCGTTCAGCGCCCGGGCGACCCGATCGACGGGGGCGCGGAAACTGCCGGACAGCTCATCCGAGCCGGACCCGAACATGCCCGTTCCGGCAATCCGCACGATCAGCGTGTTGCCCTTCTGGAAAACCTCGACAATGCCTTCGTCGATTTCCGGTTGCAGGAAACCTTCCACCTTCTTCAACTGTTCCTCGGCCGTAGGCGCCAACGGCGGGGGCGGTGGTGGCGGCGCGCGGCGTTGCAGTTCCGCGACCGGTCCGCTGTCGATCACCGAGAGCTGGCCCACGACCCGCTCGGTCGATGTGGACAGCGCCCAGGACAGGCCGACAAACTGTATCATCAGCACGGCGGCCGTGACCGCCACCGCAATCCAGACCACGCGCCAGACCGAACGTGGCTGAAACGGCTTGTTCTCGCCTTCCCAATGCGGGGAAAGATCACGTTCCAGCGGACCTCTCTGGGCGCGAATGATCCGGGCCAGGGCCCCGCGGATCTGCAGATGTTTCTCTGCTCCGCCCTGCTCGACCCTGAGACGACCTTCGAAGCCCAGCGACATGCACATGTACAGGAATTCGAGCATGTCGATATTTGCGCCGGGTTCCTTTTCCAGTCTGGCCAGCAGGTCGTAAAACCGGTCGCCGCCAACGGTTTCCCGATGGAAGGTGCCCACCATGGATTGCAGCCCCCAGCTGGACTGACCGCCCCAGGGCGTGTTCAACACCACGTCGTCCAGCGTCGCGCACAGCGCGTACCGCGCCACCTTGACCTCTTGCGCCGAAATCCCGGCCTGCAGGGCGCGGTTTTCAAATGCCCGCACCTCGGCCACGACGCTTTGGCGCAGCTTGTCCGGATCCATGTGCTGCGCGCGGTTCCTGATGCGGCTGATCAGCGAAAACAATGTACTGGCGCAGGCGATCAGCTTGTTCATGCCGGTCAGACTGGGCGTTGCCACGGGTGCGGATTTGCGCGCCGGGGCCTCGGCGGCCGCAGCGGCGGGCACCCCGAACGCATCAAGCGCGGGCGCGGAGGATGCCGCCGCCGGATCAGAAGCCGCCGCCGGGGCCGGTGCAGGGGGTGCCGCGGGTTGCGCCACCGGCCGACGTCCGCCCGGATTGGGCCGGATCACCGTCTTGTCGGTGTCGTCTGGTTCTGCAAACGGGTCTTCGTCAGACATGTTCTTTTCCAGTTCCCCGGCTCATCCGCCGCTCAGCTGTTTCGGATGGCCCAAAGTTCCATCTTCAGTCCCGGATATTGCCCCGACACATGCACCGCGATGCCGCCAGAGGTGGTCATCTTGCCCCAGTATGGGCTGGCGGCGTCCAATTCGAAATAGACAACTCCGGCATGATACGGGATTTGCCTTGGCGCCACGGGCATCGGGCGCAGGGTGATGCCCGGCAAGGCCGAGTTGACCAGCTGGCGGATTTCCTCGACCGGGCCGATCTTGGCCTGTCCGGCGAAATGGCGACGCACGTCTTCGGCCGGGATATCCGCATCCACCGCCAGCACGAAACCGGCATTGCCCAGCAGTTTGCGATCCGCGATGACGCCGACGCTGATGCCGTATTTGCGTTCTTCCAGCTTGATCGGGATCGCGGTCTGCTCCAGCACCGAGCTGAGATACTGCCGCAAGGTACGGATCACCGGGGCAAAGCTGTGTGACAGATCATCATGCTGATAGGGCGGGAAATCCGGCGGCTGCTTTTCCGAGGTCATGAAAACCGAAAGTTCGCCAGCCAGCCCGACACAGGTACGGAACAGATCCTCGGGATGCAGGTTCTCGATCTTGGCCATGTGGCGGATCACCGGAATCGTGCGGTTTATCACCGTCAGCAGCAGAAAATCGGACACCTCGGCCACGCCACGCGCGCCGCCGCCTTCGGACAGACGCCCCGCCAGCGCCTGCATCCGGTGGGACAGCAGCCCTTCGAGTTCGCGCACGAAACCATCCAGCGGCTGGGCCGCGCGTACGTCCAGGCAACTGGGAATGAACGCCTGGTCAAGGATGATTTCCTTGTCCGGGCGCACCTCGATGATGCGTGCCACCGGGATCGCCAGCCGATCGGCCAGATCGTCCACCGCCAAAGCGAATTGCAGGCGCATCTTGCCGACGCCCAGGGTCACCGGCTTTTTCTGCTGGCCCATGGTGTCGGTGACCTCGATTTCGCCGGGGCGCAGACGGCTGGCGGACATCTCGGCGCCCGACAGATCAACCTCGACCGCACCCTGCCGGCGCTGTGGCACCGTCAGGTAGACGACGCAATCCTTGATGGTTTCCGGCACTTCCAGCGCGGGTGGATGATCGTCCGCCATCGGCACCCGAAACACCGTGCCGTCCTGCGTCAGCCCGGCACAGGATTTCAGGGCGAACTGACCGACCTTGAGCACCTCGTCGTCGATATCCAATGCGCTGACACCCCAGCCATAGGGCCGGATGCGCCGCGCCAGACCGGTGACCAGCGCCTCGGTATACCGATCGGCCTGCTGGAAATGATGGGGCTGCAAAAACAGTCCCTCGGTCCAAAGCACCTTGCTGTCCCAGGACAATGATCTCTCCCCTTTATTCGGACCGGTCTTTCAACTTGTCCAGCTGGACCTTGTAGGCCCGCGCGAATTCACGGCTGAACAGGTCGTGAAAATCGTTCTCGGCCTGGTCGGATATATCCGCATACATCTTTTCATACACTTCCCAATAGCGCGCCTTCTTGCCCTTGAGCAGACTGCCCAGCCCGCCGCTGGACTCGATCTTGCCGGACAATTCTTGCGGATCCAGCCGGGCCAGCACCCCCTTGAGCGCCGCCTCCATGCCGGTGACCATGGCGATCTCATGCGCCTTGATATCGTCCAGCGCCTGTTCAGCGGCGGTTTCCGCGCTGAGATAGCCGCGCGCACCGGGCTTGACGATTGCTTCGACCGCCTGCTCCGGGCTGATCGAGAATTTCAGCGGATTGTTTCCGCCGGCGCTGATCATGGTCTGTTCGATACGAAATTCGCTCTTGATCGAAGTCCGCGTCATCAGAATTTCGCGCAGGCCGGTGACCAGGGTTTTCATCACCCGCCCCATCCGCGCCATGGTGGTGACCAGGTCGGCATCGGCAATCGCCAGTTCCTCGGCACCGACCGCCGACAGAAAGGCCCGCGCCGCGTCGGTTTCAACCGGAGCATCCGGATCAATGGGCCCGTCTGTCTGCGTCGGCAATTGCGGAGGCGTCCTGCGCGGCGTCGGGCCGGAGTGTTCCGCGGGCGGGGGCGGCAATACGGTCTTGGGCGTTTGCCGCACGGGGTCCGGTACCGGCGCGGGGTCCGATCCTGGGGCGGGGTCCGGTCCTGGGGCGGGCGTGGGATCTTCGTCTCCCAGCAGATCGTCCCAATCATCGGGGATCAGGTTGTTGCCCGCGTGCTGGGCCGTGAAACTGTCCTGGGCAGACGGGTTGTGCATCGGCGCACTGGCCCCTTCGCCTTCGCGCCCGTCACTGGGTTTCTGAAAGAACGGATCTTCGTCTTCTCCCAGCGGCGGCAACAATTCGTCGATCGGATCCGCCGGGTTCAATTGCGACGGGCCTGTCGGCGCCGCTTCTGCGCCCAGCAGATCATCCAGAAAATTGCCGCCGGGTCCGGCGTCGTCCAGCAAGGCCAGCGGGTCGGGCGCATTGTCGGCATTGCCATGCGATGCCGGACCCTGCGCCGCCGGTCCGGCGATCAGATCGTCCGTCGCATCGGGTTCGGCGGTGATCTCGACCATCAACTCATACGAACCCAGCGCCAGCACATCGCCGTTGTTCAACGGCGTCGGAACCCGCCCCAGCGGGATCTTGGAATAGTTCAGGAATGTGCCATTGGTGGAAAGATCGACAACCATGACGTTGCCATTATGGTCCTCGATGACGCAATGGCTCTTGGACAGCAGCCGGTCCGGGTCGGGCAGCATCAGGTCATTGCCCGGCCCCCGGCCCAAGGTGAGACTGCCGCCCTGCATCTGGACAGGGCGCGCATTTCCGGGGATCGTTCCGGACGACTGAAATTTCAACGTGACAGGCATCTAGGCGCCTATCCTCCGGTCAATACGGTGAATTCACCCTTGACGATTGCACCGCCACAGCCGGTGGAATCGCCGATCCGCGAGGCCGGCATGTTCGAGATGATCACCGTGGCCGAGGCCATCACATTGGGATGAGGCCCCAAACCCGACGGGTGCAAATCACCGATACGCGCAGCCGGCATGCCCCCGACCAGAACCGTGGGGGCGCAGGGCGGGATGATCGCTGACGTTCCGGGCACAGGGCCAGCAGGAGAAGGAGCGAACATGGCACATAGAACGTTGTCGCCCACGCGCGCCTGGGGTTTTGTCATGTGCTTGCCTCCTTTTCCGGCTCTTTCATCGTCACCCGGCCGCTGCCACCGCGCGCGATGTCCAACGCCCGGTCGATCAACAGTTGGATATGTTCATCGAACCTATCAGATAGTTCCCCCAACGCTACCACATTCATTGCAAAAACCGAGGCTTCCGCAGCACCGGCAGGTGCCGGATACTGTGCCAGATCGCCCGGTCCCAGCGTCCCGTCCGCGTAGAGAACGGCGGTGGCGCAATGCACGGTTTCATCATCGACATAGGCATGGTCCAGCGTGGCGCGGGCGGCTTCGCGCTTGTCTTCATCCGGCTGGAACACCCAGTCTTCGGAACGCGCAAGCGACGGGGGATCCTTGTCCGATTTCGGCCCGATGTAATCGCGCGCGGCAAGACAGGCCCACCACACCCGTTCACGCGCAGGCAGCAACACCGCCAGCAACATCAGCATGTCCAGCCAGGCCTGTTTGCTTTCCAGTTCATCCAGCACCTGTTCCGGCGAGGCACTGGCGGGAGATTGCAGCGGCGTGCGCAGCACCACATTGGCTTGCGACAGCTGTTTGACGGCTGGGTCCCGGGGAATTTTGACGAGATCTTTGAAACGCGGATTCATGTCACCACCTAATTGATCTTTGTCAGAGAGCCTTTGAGGACAAGTATCCCGCTGGCTTTCACATTGGTCATCGCACCGTTTACATCGACCTTGGCGCTGCCCTTGATGTCGATCATCGTGCTCTTGATCGTGATTTTGGCCGGTTCGATCTTGATCGAAGAGCCCCCGACCTTCAGTTCGATGCTCTGCGCGGCCTCGATCGCGATCTTGCCGGCATCGACCCCGACGGACATGTCGCCCTGCTCGACCGTGGTATCGTAGTTCTGGGTGATGGTCTGAGTCTTGTCGGTCGCGATCTCGATGGTCTGGCTGCCGGTTTCGATCTTGAACTCTTCGTCGCCGGTCGCGATCGTATGATAATGGCTGCCCTCCTGGATCGTCCGCGTGACGTTGTTGCGGATGACTTCGCTCAGGCTGCCTTCATCGTCGTGGTCTCCGGCGTCGATTTCGTCCTGTCCGATGGTGACGACCGACTTGTTCTTGACCAGCATCTGATGGTCCTTCTGCGCCTGCACGCGCATCAGTTCTTCGCCCCTTTTGTCCTCGAACATCAGCTCGTTATATTCGTCCGCCACGCCCCCTTTGGTCGATTTGGTCCGAATGCCCAACTGGGTCTTGTCATCCGGATAAAGATACGGCGCTTTTTGCCAGGCGTTATAGATCATCCCGGTACAGATCGGACGATCCGGATCGCCCTCTTCAAACTGGATCACCGCCTCCTGACCGATACGCGGGATTGCCACCATGCCATAGTCGGTGCCCGACCAGGGGGTCATGACCCGCACCCAACAGGATGAATTTTCGTCATTCTGCCCTTCGCGGTCCCAGTGAAATTGAACCTTGATGCGGCCAAATTCATCCGTCTCGATTTCCTCGCCCGACTGGCCGACAACGGTGGCGGTGTGTGGTCCGGAAATTTTCGGCCATGGGGTGCGGATCGGGGCGCGGAACTGGGTCGATTTGGGGATCGACCGAAACGTGCAGGCATAGGCGTCATCAGCCATGCCTTCGGGGAAATCGCGCGGCAGCATCGCCAGATCGCGGCGCGACTCGCGTCTGCGGTGGGTCAACTCGGTGCGCAGGAACTCTTCGACGCCGTGGCGCTTCATTTCGGACAACCGCCCGCCCAGCTGCTTTTCATGCGTCGCCTGCAGGAAATTCTGATCCTGCACAAAATGCTCCGCCCCGATGATCAGATACTGCCCGTTTGCGGCATCATCCGGATGTTCCGCCATTTCAAAGGTCTGCCCGGCGGCCAGGGCGCGCACATTCGCGGCACCGCGAAACTGTCTGTAGCGCACGGTTTCCGCTTCCATGCGGACCTTCGCGTATCTTTCGCCCAGCGCCTTGTCGCCCTTGAACACCCCCGGATAGCGATGATGCCCCAGGTAGTCATACACCTCATAGGTCTTGTGGCCGTGGGACCCCGATGGAATGGCGTGGTCGAATTCCAGATCCGCATCCTGCAACTTGAAATCGAAATCGTTCAACGTGTATCTTCCGCGCGTCACATTTTCGCGCGCCGTCCATTCGGCGATGTGATCTTCGCGCCCGGTTTCCGCACCCCGGTCCATCTGGCGTGCGTGATACTTGATGGTGGCGTGCCCGGGGATCTCGCTGTGGGCGCTGATCGAATCGCCCAGCACCAGGGTTTCGACCGCTTCGGAATTCAGCGCATTCTTGAAATAGAAATATATGCCCTCCTCTTCCATGAGGCGGCACAGGAAATCATAATCGCTTTCACGGTATTGCACACAATAGGTGCGCGGATCATATGTGCCGGTCAGCGCATCTTCGAAATCCGAGAACCCGTGTTCTTCGAACAGCTTCTTGATGATCTCGACGGTCGAGAGTTCCTGGAACACGCGGCAATCCTGTGTCCGGGTCAGCATCCAGAACCACGGGCGGACCTCGGCCAGATAGTACCAGTTGCCTTCGAAATATCCCAATTCCTCGACCGATACACAGAGTCCCGAAAACACCCGTTCGCTTTCATCTTCGGTCATGACATGCAGGCGCAGGTTCTGTCCGACGATGTCTCCGATCTCGGCATTCTCACACCAGCTGCGGATCAGAACCGTCATTTCCGTCAGCCGGCTCAGACCTTCATGGATGACTGCGCGATACAGGTTCGGTCCGTATTCTCCGGCCGGTTCCGGCCAGGGGAAATCGCCGGACAACCAGCTTCGCGCATCTGCGAATGGTTTGTAATCAGGCATGGGCTGTCCTTTCAAGATAACCTGGACGGCGCTGCTGCAACGCATGCAAATCTGTAAAAATCACTATAAATCCTCCAACAATGCGGCGAGGTCGGCATCCATATCGTCACTGCCGGCCGCGGCCGCCGGATCCGGGGCGTCATCCCCGAAACCGGCAAGCAAATCATCCAGGCCCAGATCGGCGGCGGTGTCGGCATCGGCGGCGGGTTCGGGCGGCGACACCGGCGCGGGTGGCGATGGCGGTGGTGGCGGCACGTCCGACCACGGCCCCAGGATATCCCCCCCGGCCAGCGACTGAAACGACGCCAGCCGGATTTCATCGCGCCCCTTGATCGACACCACGGGCATGATGCCCCGCGCCATCACCTGTTCCACCCTCTCCAGTGTCAGGTTGCGTTCCGTGCAGGGCAAGGCGACCTGATCGCCGAATTGATCGGTCACGAAATGATAGGGCATGTCGCCCAGTGACATGACCGACCACAGCCCCATCCCGGCCCCATGTTCACGATAGGACTTGGCCAGCAGGATCGCCGCCAGAACAACGGGATTGGCCCACAACATGCCCGACAGCCCCTCGGTCATGGTGAATTCCTCGAACTCGAATTCATAGATCGGTTCGGATTTGGCACCATATGGCCGGCGCAACAGGAAACGTGGCGACAGCAACCCAAGATGCCCGGCTTCGGGCATGCCGCGCAGCCCATCCCAGGCCGAAGCCACCAAGGGGTGGCGTTCGTCTTTCGGGGTGTCCATGAAGCCCGGGGACAGCGCCGCAAGGAACGGTGCATCCACATGGGCCGCGACCCGTCCGATCCGCCCCAGCAATTCAGCATGCGGTGGGGTTTCCTCGAACGTGTACATCCCGATCAGCGCGGAATAGCCGCCGCGCCCGGTTTCTTCATCCAACGGTGCCTCGGTCAGCAGCCGCGCAAATCCGCTTTGCGCCAGATCATCCGCACCGGCAAGATCGGCGGCGATCTCCTCGGCGGAAATATCGTACAGCATGACCTCCAGCGTGTCGTCCACTTCGATGCTGCGCGCTATCAGGTCGATCGACCGCCACTGGGACTCGATCGACTGAAATTCCGGATGGTGCAGCACCAGGCGCATGGCCGCGGACAGGGCATCACTCACGGCGGCCTGCATTGCCACGTTGTCCGCGTCGGGCACGGCGCGAATATGTGGCCCGACAATGCGCGCCAGCATCTCTTCTACCGGCGTCGGCCGGGTCAGGCTGGCGGCGGTATCGCCGATCAGCTTCTGGAAATCGCTCAACCGCCGGTCGGCGGGCACCGCGTTGCCGGACGAACTGCGCCGTGGTGCGGTGATCGGGGTGCCGTGAGCCTCGGCCCAGCTTCGCAGGGTGGTGGCGGCATGGTCCGCCGTCGCCCCGCTGGCCAGTTGCGCACGCAAGCCGATCAGTTCCGAAAACAGGGCGACCTTGGAATACAGCTCATCCGGATGCAGATCGTCCATTTCGGCCAAGGACAGTTCGACCCCCGCCCCGTCCTTGCCAATGGGCAGCACCAGCTTGGTGGCAAAGCCGGCGATGACGTCATCCAGCGTATCCGGATCCAGACGGATCGCCGGACGGGCCGCCAGCGCGTCTGCGGTTTCGATCTGTCCACGCGCCGCGCGTCCGGAAAAGTCGCCCATCACCGCCAGACGAAAACGTTTGCGGTTCAGGCGTTGCGGCTCGGGGCGGTCCCCGGTCATGCGACCAAAGGTGAATTCGGCATCCATACCCGCCCCGCCCTGCGGTGCGCTTGCGGGCGGCTCTGGAATCTCGACACCCGGTTCCGTATGCGCCGGATCGGCAAGCAAGGCGTCCAGGTCATCCTCACCTTCGGCGGCGGTGTCATCTGTTGCCGGCTCCGGAGTTTGCGGTTCATGCTCTGGGCCGTCCCCCAGATCCCCCAACAGATCGTCAAGCGCATCGATCGCCCCGTCTTCCTGTGCGGTTGCCGGGGCTTCGCGCGGCATCGGATCCGCGTCATCCGACAGAAGATCATCCAGATCGGCGGACAGCTCCACCGGCCCCGCATCCAGCACATCAACCGGATCATCCGGTTCGGTTGCCGCCTGTTCCGCCGCATCGCCGCCGGTCAATTCATCCAGCGCATCGTCTTCATCGATAGGGTCGTCTTCAGACGCGGGCGATACCGGGTCCGGGTCGATGGCGTCGCCCAACAGATCATCAAGATCCAGCCCCGCCAGAGAACCGCCGGCGTCGCCGGGTTCCGCCGCCGTGTCCTTGCCGTCATCGTCCAGCAAATCATCAAGGGCGGTGTGGGACTCAGCATCCTGCGGCGAATGGGCGGGTTCAGCCACATCATCCGTATCTGACCCATCGGCCCCTATCGCGGCCACCGACCGATCATCGTCGTCCTGTTCATCCACCGCCAGCGCGTCCAGAATATCCGATACCGCTGGTTCCGGCGTATCGGACGGGTCCGGGCTGTCCAGAAGACTGTCCAGGTTTTCCAGCCCGGTATCGGCATCCGGATCGGCGTTGGGCGTTTCGCGCGCAACGGTCTGCAGGATGTGATCCGTGGTCTCGCCCGGTTCATCATCGCGTGCCCCGCTGTCCGCCGCCAGAGCGTCCAGAACATCCGCGCCGGTTTCATCCGATCCCGGTTCGGCTGGGGCCACGTCTCGCAGCGCGTCCAACGCCGACTCGACGGTGTTGTCCTGTTCTGTTTGCGAATCCGGTGCCGCCCGGAGCTGTTGCAATGCCTGATCCGCAGGCTCTTGCGTGGGGTCATCCACGGCTTTGGACCGCAACCCGTCCAGTATGTCATCCCCCGAGTCCTGGGGCGGCGGATCCGCAACGGGCGACTCGCGCAGCCCCTCCAGCGCAAGACCTGACTCGTCCTCGGCCGTTTGCCCGGGCGCGGGTTCGGCCGCCCTGAGAGCATCCAGCGCCTGATCCGCTGTGTCGGTCTGTGCGGTTTCTTCGGGCGCTTGATCGCGAAGCCCGTCCAGCGCGCTGCCCACGACGTCTTCGCGGGTCTCCGGTGCCTCGGACACGGACTGCAGATCATCCAGGATTGCGTCCGTATTGTCCTGCTGTCCGGTTTCATCAGGCGCTGCCGCGCGCAAAGCCGCCAGCACGGCACCTTTTGTGTCGTCCTGAACCGTGTCATGCGGCACGGTGGCCCGCAGATTTTCCAGCGCCGCCTCGGCCGCATCCACCTCTGCAACACTTTCCGGAGCCGCAGCGCGCAGCGCTTCCAGCGCAGTATCGGTTGCGTCTTCTTGGGTCTCTTCGTCCGGAGCCGCAGCGCGCAAGGCATCCAGCGCAGCGCCTGTTGCGTCTTCCTGTGTCTCTTCGTCCGACGCGGCGGCGCGCAAGGCATCCAGGGTGGCATCGGTGCGGTCGTGTTCCACCGTCAGGGCGGACAGGGCGGTCAGCAGATCCGGATCCTGCAGAATACGTTCGATCAGGGTTTCGGCCCCGACCTTGCCATCCATGTATGTCGCCAGATTGGCCAGCTCGGTGCGCGCGCGCAGCAATTCACGCAGCGGTTCGATCTTGGCGGCAATCGCCTGCGGCGAGAAATCATCCATCTTCTCAAAGGTCAGGTCGACCTCAAGATTGCCCTGACCGGTCAGTGTATTGGGCACGCTGAACGCCGCGCGGGGTTGCATCGCCTGCATCCTGTCATCGAAATTGTCCACGTCGATTTCAAGGAACTTGCGGTTCGCGACCGAGGGCTGCGCGACCCTGGACTTGCCGGCCAGATCCGACATCACACCCATGACGAATGGCAGCTGGACTTTCTTTTCAGAGCCGTACAGTTCGACATCATATTCGATCTGCACCCTGGGCGCACGATTTCGGGCGATGAATTTCTGCGAACTGTCGGTCATTTCTCACCTCCCTTGAGTTCGGCAATCTCGGCGCGCAACGCGCGGATCTCGCTGAGCATCTCGGTGACATGGGCATCGACGATGTCGGTTTCGGACTTGACCAGTTCGCGCAGATTCTCGAATTCGGCCTCGTTCTCTTCTTCGACAGCGGCCTGCATCGTGTTCACCAGGAGACCGATGAACAGGTTCAGCACCGAAAACGCCGTGATGATGATGAACGGCACAAAGAACGCCCAGGCATAGGGATGCACCTCCATCACCGGACGCACGATACCCATGGACCAGCTTTCCAGCGTCATGATCTGAAACAGCGAATAGAGCGAGCGGCCCAACGTGCCGAACCACGCGTCAAAGCTTGATCCGTACATCAATGTCGCCATCACCGCGAACACATAATAGACAATGGACAGCATGATAATCACGGCACCCATGCCCGGCAACGCATCCAGCAAGGCCTGCACCACCGCGCGCATCTGCGGGATCACGGACAACAGGCGCATCGCCCGTATCACCCGCAGCCCGCGCAGCGCCGACAACCCGCCCTTGTCCGGCAGCAACCCCAGCCCGACCACGATGAAATCGAAGACATTCCACGGGTTGGCGAAAAATCCGCGTATGCCGTATGCAAAGAACTTGAGCGCCAGTTCCGCGACAAAAATCATCAACACAACCTGGTCGATGATCTTGAGCACCGGACCGATCACGGCATTCACATTGTCAGAGGTCGACATGCCCAACGTGATCGCGTTGAAGATGATGACGCCCAGAATAGCGTTCTTGACACTTTCACGCTCTACAAACTCCAGCACCTTCTTGCGCAATGTGCTGGGCTGATTGATGTCCGGGGTCGTCTGCAAGTCTTCCTCTCCTTGGTTTATATCCGGGTCTTATTCGAACGCATACGAGAAATTCGTGCCGTCGGAATCTATGGCCACCCTGCTCACGGCAGCGCCTTGCATCATCCGGCGCAGGAATTCCGCCGAGATTTCGGGCAGCATCGTGTTGGTCACGATGGCGTCGATCATGCGCCCCCCGCTTTCCAGTTCCTGACACCGTTCGACGATGGTATCGACCACGGCGTCGGTATACTCGAACGGCACGCCATGGCTGGTTTCCACGCGTTTCTTGATCCGGCCCAGCTGCAGCTTGGTGATTTCCGCGATCATATGCGGCGACAGCGGGTAATAGGGGATTGTGACCAACCGGCCCAACAACGCGGCGGGAAAGATTTTCAGCAGCGGATCGCGCAACGCCTTGGCGATGCCGTCGGGTTCGGGCAGCAGATCGGGATCGGCACACAGGTCCATGATCAGATCGCTTCCGGCATTGGACGTCAGCAGGATCAAGGTGTTCTTGAAATCGATCACCCGGCCTTCGCCATCTTCCATCACACCCTTGTCAAAGACCTGAAAGAAGATTTCATGCACGTCGGGATGCGCTTTCTCGACCTCGTCCAGCAGGACCACGGAATAGGGTTTGCGCCGCACGGCTTCGGTCAGAACACCGCCTTCGCCATAACCCACATACCCCGGAGGCGCACCTTTCAGGCTGCTGACAGTATGGGCTTCCTGATATTCGCTCATGTTGATGGTGATGACGTTCTGTTCCCCGCCATACAGCACCTCGGCCAGTGCAAGGGCGGTCTCGGTCTTGCCGACGCCGCTGGTGCCTGCCAGCATGAACACGCCTATGGGTTTACTCGGGTTGTCCAGCCCCGCACGGCTGGTCTGAATACGCTTGGCGATCATTTTCATTGCGTGATCCTGGCCGATCACCCGTTTGGCCAGATGGTCTTCGAGATTCAGAATTGTCTCGATTTCGTCCTTGACCATCCGGCCCACGGGAATACCCGTCCAATCGCCGACAACGCTGGCCACCGCCTGATGGTCGACGATGGGCAGGATCAGCGGGCTTTCGCCCTGAAGCTCGGTCAATTCCGCATTCTTTGCCTTCAGGTCTTCCAGCAACCTGCCGCGATCCCCGTCCGACAGCGGGCTGGACGCGGCCTCTTCGCTGCCCGGTTCGGCCTCGACGGGGGCACCGCCTTCGCGCAGCTTGGCGCGCAGATCCAGAATGGTCTCGACCACCGCCTTTTCCGCCTCCCAACGGGTGGTCAAGCCCTGCAGGCGCTGCTCTTCGGCGGCCTTGGCTTCGCCCACGGCATCGCGACGGTCGGCCACGTCATAGCCCGCGGTTTCGTCGCGCTCGATGATTTCAAGCTCGGTGGTCAACGCCTCGATCCGGCGGCGGCTGTCGTCGACCTCGGCGGGCACCGCGTGCTGGCTGACGGCAACGCGCGCACAGGCCGTATCCAGCAGGCTGACCGATTTGTCCGGCAATTGCCGCGCCGGAATATACCGCGCCGACAGGGTCACGGCAGCCTCGATCCCTTCGTCCAGGACCTGCACCTTGTGGTGTTTTTCCAACATCGAAGCAATGCCGCGCATCATCAGGATTGCCTTGTCGATGCCCGGCTCATCCACCTGCACCACCTGGAATCGGCGGGTCAGGGCCGGGTCTTTTTCGATGTATTTCTTGTATTCGGCCCAGGTCGTCGCGCCGATGGTGCGCAACGTGCCCCGCGCCAGCGCCGGTTTCAGCAGATTGGCGGCATCGCCGGTGCCCGCCGCACCCCCCGCCCCGACCAGGGTATGGGTTTCATCCACGAACATCACAATCGGCGTCGGGCTGGCCTGCACTTCGTCGATGACCTGGCGCAGTCGGTTTTCGAATTCGCCCTTCATGCTGGCCCCGGCCTGCAGCAATCCCACATCCAGAACCAGCAACCGTACATTCTGCAACGCCGGCGGCACATCACCCCGCGCGATGCGCAGGGCAAAACCTTCGACCACGGCGGTCTTGCCGACGCCCGCCTCGCCGGTCAGGATCGGGTTGTTCTGACGGCGGCGCATCAGCACATCGACGATCTGGCGGATTTCTTCGTCGCGCCCGACAATGGGATCGATTTCACCCTTGCGCGCCTGTTCGGTCAAGTCGGTGCAGAACTGATCCAGCGCCTCGCTGCCGCCCAGTTGCGCCGCCCGCGCACCGCTGGCTTCGCCCGGCTCGGCCCCGCCGCCGGTATGGCTGCCGTCCTGGGGCACCAGGTTTTGCTCGGGCGATCCATCGGTGACCTTGGCAAAATCCTCGGCCAGATCATCCGCCTTGATCCGCGCCAGTTCAGGGGACATCGAGGCCAGAATATTGCGCAGCGCCGGCGTCTTGAGCATGCCCAGCAACAAATGACCGGTCCGCACCTGCGACGAAGAATACAGCAGCGACCCCCAGACCCAGCCCCGTTCCATCGCATCCATCAGATGATCGGACAGATCTGAAATCGTGCTGGCGCCGCGCGGCAAGGCATCCAGCGCGCGGGTCATTTCGGCTGCAATCTTGCCCGAATCCAGATCGTAATGGGCAATGATGCGATGCAGATCGCTGTCCTGCCCGTTCAGGATCTGATGCATCCAATGCACGATCTCGACATAGGGATTGCCCCGCATCTTGCAGAACACCGTGGCGCTTTCGACCGCCTGGTACCCCAATTTGTTCAGCTTGCCAAAAAGCGCAACGCGGCTGATCTCGGTCATTTAATGTCCTTCCATGTCAATTTGACGTCACAGCCCTGCCTGTGCCGGTCGAGTATCGGGATACAGAAATAGATCTTCGGCGTCGGGCCGCAGCTCATCATCGCCGGTGCGCGTCCGGATCCAGCTGGTGTGGCCCAGGCGGGTGGTTCCCCCCAGACTCGCGCTGGGGATTTCGCTGCCGGCCAGAACAAGGTTGATGTCCCAATCCAGCGTCACATCGGCATAGTTGCGCACCACCGCCTGCAGCCGCGCCAGCGAATCCCCACCAGGCAGCAGCCTTTCGTAGTCGGCCAGGGACAGCGGCCCGATGCGCAGACGGAACTTGGCCCCGCGCGTCCAGACCCGCTGACCGATACTGGTGCTCTGGCCCAGACCGGACAGGCCGCCCAACTGCCACTGATCGTCAGGCTCCAGATCCAGCCAACTGCCGACGAATTGTTGCAAACGGACGGGAACCGAAAAGAACGCGGACAGGATCGACACCAGCCCTTCGGGATTGCGGGCCGATTGCGAAAGATGCCCGGCGAAATGCAACTTGGCCAGATCCGGCATGGCGTCGCGGTCGCGCAGATGTTTGCCGTGAAATCCCGCCAGAGCGGCCACTTTGCGCGCCATCGGGTCGTCATCCCGGTCGAAACTGGGGGCTGGCTGACCCGTGCTCCAGGCGCGATACAGCAGGCTCATCATACGATGGGTCAGCATATCCGCGAAGGCGACAAAGGTGGTATCGCGATGGTTTCTGGTCCGATCGCGCACATATTCGGTCATGTGCAGCGGCAGCGGGCCATTGGGACCGAACAGCCCGAAGAACCGGTTGATCAAGCGCGCCGGGCGGCCTCCGACCCCCTGCTTGAACTGCGCGATGGTCGAGGTCGGAAAGGCAAGTTCGGCCTCTTGACCCAGGCGCACCTGATCCTCGCGCGGGCGGCGGCTTTCACCCAGGCGCGCGGCCTCGGGATTGGCGGCCTCGATAATACGCAGAGCCTGAAAAACGTGATGTTTTTCCGGTTCCTTCTGCAGCCTTTCAAAATGGCTCAAATCATCCGGCCCAGACCGGCCTCGGGTCGCCATCTGGAGATTTCCCCGCGTTTCTGTGTTTTCAGGACGGTTTCGGTGAAGCTGTTGATCGTGGCATAGCGGCGCAGGAATCGTTCCAGCACAGCCCCCAGCACATAGACGCTGGTGCCCTCGAAAAAGCTGTCGTCAAAGCCCAGGGTGACTTCGACACCGCGCACGGCGGTGGACAGGACCTCGTCGCTCATCCGGCGCACGATGGGTCGGCTGGAGACCGAAGTAATGCCCTCAAGCTGTTTTTCGGTGACCCTGTCCCCCAGCGGCGCGTAAAGCCCGACCAGTTCACGCAGGGCTTCGGCGCTGTCTCCCTTTCCGGAATCGGCGATCGACAGGTAATTCAGGCTGAGATGGCTGATCAGACGCCAGGCGGTATCGCCCTGTGCCAGGGTCGGGTGCGGCCGCGTCGGCGACACCGGCAAACGGATCGATTTGACCGGCCCGCCTTCGGGCATCCGGAAC
The DNA here is from genome assembly GCA_016521575.1 of Rhodobacteraceae bacterium F11138. Taxonomy (GTDB): domain Bacteria; phylum Pseudomonadota; class Alphaproteobacteria; order Rhodobacterales; family Rhodobacteraceae; genus Sedimentitalea. The sequence goes on from JAEKDP010000002.1 coordinate 593,445, forward strand.
ACATCCGCATCGCCAGTGGCCAGCAACATCGGCAGATCCCGGTTGGAGCACAACGCCTTGACGGCCAGTTGATCCAGGTTGGCGTCATACGGGGCCTGGCTGCGGTCAACCAGCGTGAGAAACATCTCAGAACCCAGATACGACGTCCGCACCCCGCGCAGCCTTTCCTTTTCGGAACGCTGCCGCATCCGGCGCCGCACCGTATAATAGGCCGGATGGGATTCACCCGCCGCTGTGAAATCCGTGGTCGAATAGAATGGCCGGAATTCGACATCCTCTGCGCCCGCACCACTGATGCCGACGACGCTTTGCAATTGGTAGATCTCGAAATCCAGTGCCGCCGTGCGGCTGGGCACGATATGCTGTTCGGTGTCGCGCGCGCTGACGTGAACGCGGTCGCAGCGTTTCGAAAACAGGTTGATCGCAGGCACGGCGTTCAGCGTGAATGCCTCGGGAACGACCATCGAGGCGATGTCGCGATTGCCCTCCCTGAGCAGGATATAGATGTCGACCTCGGGGCCCTGGGTGCGCGCCAGGGCCGGTTGCAGCCCCTGCAGTTCCATGAACAGAAACCGCTCGGGCATGGCAAAATATTCCTGCAACAGCCGGTACCCGTCAAAGGACCGCCGCTGCACCGGCAGCAAAGCTTCTTCGGGATCGAACCCGCGATGCACCGCTGCACCGTCCGGCAAAGGCTGCGCCCAATCGGCACGCCGGTCGGTCGAACGTCCGCACAGCCCACTGGTCTGCGTGGCCAGCAATTCCAGAAGTGCCCAGTTGTTCCCGCCGCGACCGTCCAGGTAGAACGGCAAACGGTCCAGCGGCAGATCCGCCATCGGTTCATTGTCGGTACGCCGCAGCCGCAGACGAATACCGGCGCGGGCTTCGATCTGTCCGGCCACTCCGGCCGCCACAAGTTCGCCGCGCCCGTCGATATATTCGGCCTCGGCCACCTCGACCGGCCACAGCGTCAGATCCGCCGAGGTGCGAAATTCGCAAGGGGTCTGTTCGCGTTCCATCAATCGGCTGCGCAAGGACGTATGGCGCGGCAGCAAATAACCGCTCTTGACGCCCGAATTGGCAATGTCCGGTTCGAACTGGGCCACCATCATCGACGGGGTCGGCGCCAGATAATGGGGATAGATGATCTCCAGCAGGTTGCTGGTGAAATTCGGATACTGCAGTTCCAGTTCCAGTTGCACCCGGGCCGACAGGAAGGCGACGCCCTCCAGCAGTCGTTCCACATAGGGGTCCAGGACCTCGACCCCTTCCATCCCCAAGCGCGCGGCGATCTTGGGATAGGCCTGGGCGAATTCGGCCCCCATGTCGCGCAGGTAGATCAATTCGCTTTCATAGTGCTTCATCAACCGCGTATCCATGGCGCTCACCGGCTCCCTTCGACAGAGACTTCGCCGGTGGTCACGTCCACATGGCTGCGCAGGTATAATTCCAGCGGCAGGGGCTGTGCCCACATATCGGCGCGGATGATCAGCGCCACGGTCATCTCCCCGCCGTCCTCTTCGGGGGAAAGCGTCACATCGACCGTACCCTTGATGATGCGTGGTTCGTGCGTGGTGATGGATTTCTCGATCGAGCGGCGGATCCCTTCGGCGCGGGCCTGGGTCGAGAATTCACCGGCCACCTCGCGCAGCCCGTAGTTCACCACCGAACGCGCCACATTGGGCATCGCCTTGGCATCAAAGCTGTGTTCGATGTTTTGCGTGTTCAAAAGCCAGGACAGATCGCGTTGGATGATATCACGCAGACGCGAGATATCTATCACCCGGGATTCGCGTGTTTCCTGCAATACGCCGGGCTCATGATCCGTCAACCTGTCCAGCAGGGACGGTTGCAATCGCTCGGCGAGGGTCTTGTCAGCCATCTCCCGGCCCATCCTGTAGCGCGGCGGCGCCATCCATTTTCAAACTGCGGATATCCATCAGCGCAAAGTCGCTCTGATCCGTGGCCAGCAGCCGCTGACCGCTGCCGACAAAGGTTTCACCGCCGGCATCTGCCCAGCTTGTCGCACGCGCCAGACGCTCGGCGGCGGTGCCGCCATCGGTGGTGGCCACATATCGCGTCGGGATCAGGGCCGCGACTTCTCCGCCATTCCTGAGGCTCAGCGTCCCGGCGGTCCAGACCGCATCCCGCAGATCGACCGGGGCTTCCATGCTCAGCGCGCCGACAGAGCTGAACGGCAACCAGAAATACCGCCCGTTGACGATGATTTCGAGAACCGGACCCAACCGCATGTCCGCATCGGCGATCCACTGAAACGGCTGACCGTTGATTTCACCCGAACAGGCCGGGGCGGCATCAAATGCCCGCGCGCGCAGATCGGCCGCCTTGTCAGATTGCCCGGCGGCCAGCACCTTTTGCGCCTCGATCAGCAGCGCCAGCCACTCTTCGGGTTCGCCGAAGATCATCGGATCCTTTTCGCCGGCAAACACCTTTTCACGATAGACTTCGCAGATGATTGCCTCGCGATAGGTCTGGGCCATCATCGTGGCGGTCTCGTCCATCTCGGCGCTCAGCTTCAGCTGCGTGATCGCCCGCTTCCAATCCCCCAGAACGCAAAGCAACTGAAACAGGAATATCCGCAGCTTCGGGTCGGCCGGGTTGGCGCGGACCTTGTCCTGCAATGCCGCCAGCGCGGCGTCCGGATCACCTGATTTCAAATGTTCTTCGGGGGTCATGCGGTCAAATCCAGATCAATGAGAAATGAACATGCCCGAGCCATCGGCCCGGGCATGCGGAATGTCAGGCTCAGGTGCCCATTTCGTTCTTCATGATGTTCCAGCTGAAGTCCGACGTCTTGTCGCCAAGGGCGCCGGTTTCCGGATCCGAGGCCAGATATTCGACCTCGATCGAACGATAGGCCAGTTCCCAGTTCTCTTCCGGGATCTGCTCTTCGCCGCCCGAGACTTCGTACTTGTCGATCACGGAATGATGCAGGGTGAATTTGAGATAGGGTTCCATCCCGGTGTCACCCGCACCCGACCGGCACAGATGGATTTCCGTCTTGGTGCGCACGGTGCCGTTGGCCACCGACAGCATCAGCTTGGGCGACGCCAGGCTGAGTTCGCTGGTCACTGCGATCTTGCCGAAATTGGCGTTGGCGTACCCGCGCTGGGTGGTGCCAAGGTCGGACATATCCAGGGTCCGCTCCACGTTGAACGAAACCGATTTCAGGGGGATCCACTCGGCATGGCTGCTGTCCATGCTTTCGCCGGGTGCATCGGTGATCTGAATAAATGCGTTTTCCATAGTCTATCCTTTCGATGGGTGGCGCGACGCGCCTTTCTTGGGGGTGCCTTCCTGAAGCCGTAATTATGCTCCTTTCTCCGAAGGCAATTTGGATACCAGCCGCAAGGACACGGTGAGGCCCTCCAGCTGATAGTGAGGGCGCAAGAAGAATTTCGACGAATAATAGCCGGGATTGCCCTCTACTTCTTCGACAACGACCTGTGCGGCGGCGAGTGGTTTTCGTGCCTTGACCGATTCCGAAGAAACATCTGCGTTTTGATCGACGTAGTTATTGATCCAACCCTGAAGCCAGCTTTCCATGGCGTTGCGGCTTTTGAACGAGCCGATCTTGTCGCGCACCATGCACTTCATGTAATGCGCGAAACGGCAGGTCGCGAACAGATAGGGCAACCGTGCCGCCAGGTTGGCGTTCGCGGTGGCATCCGGGTCGTCGTATTCGGCCGGCTTGTGCAGGGATTGCGCGCCAATGAACGCCGCCAGATCCGAATTCTTGCGATGGATCAGCGGCATCATGCCGTTCTTGGCCAGTTCCGCCTCGCGCCGGTCGCTGATGGCGATTTCGGTGGGGCATTTCTGATCGACACCGCCATCGTCGGTCGGGAATGTGTGGCTGGGCAGGTTTTCCAGCGCACCGCCGCTTTCGACACCGCGAATACGCGAGCACCATCCGTAATTCTTGAACGACCGGTTGATGTTGACCGCCATGCCATAGGCCGCGTTGACCCAGCCATACTTGCTGCTGTCCGCGCCCTCGGTGTCCTCTTCAAAGGCGAAGGCCTCGACCGGATCGGTTTTCGATCCATAGGGCAGTCGCCCCAGGAAGCGCGGCATCGCGAGGCCGACATATTTTGAATCCTCGCTTTCGCGCAGCGACCGCCAGGACGCATATTCCGGGGTCTGGAAAATCTTGGTCAGATCGCGCGGATTGGCCAGCTCGGACCAGCTGTCCATCTGGAACAGGCTGGGCTGCGCGCCGGTGATCAGCGGGGCATGCGCGGCGGCGGCGATCTTGGACATCTCGCCCAGCAGCTCCACATCCGGCGGACTGTGATCGAAATGGTAATCCGCAACCAGCGTGCCATAGGGTTCGCCACCGAACTGGCCGAATTCCTCTTCGTATATCTTCTTGAAGATCGGCGACTGGTCCCAGGCGGTGCCCTTGAACTTGCGCAGGGTCTTGTGCATGTCCTTCTTGCTGATGTTCATCACCCGGATTTTCAGCATTTCATCCGTTTCGGTGTTGTTCACCAGATAGTGCAGGCCGCGCCAGGCGCTTTCCATCTGCTGGAATTCTTCGTGATGCAGGATCAGGTTGACCTGTTCGGTCAGCTTCTTGTCCAGTTCCGCGACGATGCCTTCAATCGAACGCAGCGCATCATCCGAGATCAGGTCGGTATTCGCCAGGGCCTGCTCTGCAAGCGTCTTGACGGCGGATTCCACCGCGGTCTTTGCCTGATCGGATTTCGGGCGGAACTCCTTTTGCAACAAATCGGCGAATTCGGACGATCCAAATGCGGTGGCTTCACCGCCGGCTTCTGCCTGGGCTTGTTCTTCGGCCATGTGTGTCTCCTATTCCTCGTCGCTGTCGGCTTTGGGTGCCGGTTGGGCGGCCAGCGTTTTCAACAGGCTCGGGTCGGTGATGATCTTGCTGATCAGATCCTCGGCCCCGGTCTTGCCGTCCATATAGGTCATCAGGTTGGACAGCTGGGTGCGCGCCTCAAGCAGTTCCTTGAGCGGCTCGACCTTGGCCGCGATGGCTGCGGGGCTGAAATCATCCATGCTTTCAAACGTGATATCCACCGCCAGATTGCCTTCGCCTGTCAGGGTGTTGGGCACGGTAAAGGCTGCGCGGGGCTTCATCGACTTCATCCGGTCGTCGAAATTGTCCACGTCGATTTCCAGGAACTTGCGATCTGCCACCGCGGGCTGCGCCACTTCGGACTTGCCCGCCAGGTCGCTCATCACGCCCATCACGAAAGGAAGCTGGACCTTCTTTTCAGCACCATACAGTTCGACGTCATATTCGATCTGCACCCGTGGGGCGCGATTGCGCGCGATGAATTTCTGTGAACTGTCCGCCATTGATTGCTCCTTGCTATCCCTGTTTCATATTCGCTTTGCGACGCCCGACGGGCACCGTTCAGGATTGGTCCTTGTCGACTCCGCCCAGCATCCGAACGTTCTCGACTTCTCCGGGTGCGATGTCCTGCATGATCGTTAGGAAATCAGCGTTAACGAGTCGTTTAGCCCGCTCCAACAATATCGGAATCGGACTGGATGGTTCGTGCTGGCGATAATAATTGATGATCCGGTCCAGCGCGTTGCTCACATCCGTGCGCGAATTCACCTCGCCCGGTGCCGCTGCCACAGGCGCGGATGCGGGCGAAGGCGACGACGCGGTGGCGGCGTCCGCCGTTTGCGCGTCCCCCTCATCCGCGGACGCGGTTGGCGCCTTGGCGTATTCTCCCAGACGTTGCGCCGCCCGGTCGAGCAGCTTGATCAACGGATCAAGCTCGGGCCCCTGCCCGGGCGTCTTGTCATCAAACACGGCCATGATGGCGCGCACATTCCTGGCCGCGGTCTGCACAGCCGCCAGCGTCGCCGCCAGTGTTTCGGGATCGGTATCCTGAAAGGCCGCCGAAATCGTGGCCGTGTCCGGCCCGGTTTCACCCTCGGGCAAGGTGATCTGACCCTCGGCGACGTCCATGTCCCGCATCGAGAACCGTCCAAAGCCCCGGCTGTCCGTCAGCGGCGCGCGGTTCAGCGACCGATAGACCGGCGCCGCCCCGGCCAACCCGCCCGGCTGCCCGCACAGCCCCTGAATGGCGTTGACACGCATCGTGGGATCGTTGTCGTCGTCTTCGTCCAGTTCGGGATGGCAGGTGTCCCAGAACTGTTCCAGGTGCCCGCGCAAAAGCGTTGTCGCATCAGCGAACCCGGTCAATCCTTCGATGTGCAGAATGGCATCCGCCAGAAACACCCCGGCCCGCAGATCGTGGCTTTGCTCCAGAACCGCCAGCGCCTTGGCGATCACTTCGCGATAATCAGGGTCCTGACCAGCGGTGGTTGAATCGCCGACCTGCTGTTCCTCGACCGGAAGCGCGGCCAGCTCCATTTCGGTAAACGTCTGGTCGTATTCAAGATTCTCTCCGCTCGGAGAATCATCGCTTATTGATTTCAGCAGGACGTCCGGGTCCATCGTGTCTCCCTTCGCAACGGTCAGCATACAACCGCAACCACACTAGAACCCGTTCTCGGCAAGTCGCGCTGTAATGCAGGTTACACAACGCATAAACAATTTCTTGACGCCAAGTCAGCCTTATCGTTTCCTCAAAGTCAATTGAATTTCCACGACAACGGGGACTCGACGGCAATGGCGGATTTGAAAGTTGAAGGCGCGGAGCTGAAAAAGCTTGTGAAACTTGGCAAGAAGAGAAGCCTGGGTTTCGGGTTCTGCCCCGGTGCCAAGAACGAACACACGCTGCTGATCGACCGCCGCAAGAGCCCCGCGATGCTGGGCAAGCTGGCGCGCCAGGAAGGCAGCAGCCCAAAGGTCGCGTTCGGCACATTCGAGGTCAAGGGCCGCACGATGGAAATGACCTGCGAGCGCACGGTGCCGCAAATGGCCAAGGTGCTCAAGAAGTATCTGAAATCCCAGAAAACCCTGGTCAACGTGGTGATCCTGGACGCGGACGGAAACACGCTTGAAAGCGACGTCGAAGAGCTGCCCGCCGATCCAACCATGGAAGACGAGGCAGAGGCCACCGAGACACCCGCCACAGCCACCCCCCCCGAGCCGCCGGTTGCCGAAGCAGCGCCGCAATCCGCACCGGCAGAACCGGATCCGGAAGACTCGGCTCCGGCTGCCGATCCGGCGGCGCTGGCCGCGCGGCTCAAGGCGCTTCAGCCCGCCATTGCCGCCGCCGAAACAGCCACGGCGGACAAGCTGAAAAAAGTCATGGCCGCAGCCGTCGGACAGATCAAATCCGCTGCGCTGGAACAGGCGGACCAGACCATCACCGCGCTGGAAGGTGCCGTCGCCAAACTGAATGCCGCCGCGACCGGATCCACGCAAGCTGCGCCACCGGAACCGGATCTGCGCGCACTTGCCGCCCGTGCCAAGGCATTGCAACAGGCGATGGCAGATGTTGCCGCTCCGGCCCGCGACAAGCTGATGACCGCGCTGTCCTCGGCGGCCCAGCACATCAAGGATCGCAACCCCGACGCGGCCGATGCCATGCTGGACAAGATCGAAGCCGCGCTTAACAAGGTCATGGCGGCGGACGCGCCTGCCCCGGCGGCTGACGGCGATGCCGAGAAATGGAAGCAGGCCGAAGCGCGGCTTCAACCCGCCGTGGACAAGGCCATTCAGGACAAACGCGGAGATCTGGGCGCGATCAACATGAATTTCAATGCCGCCAAGGATTATGCCGCTGCGGGCAATTTCGCCGGGGCGTTGCACGCGGCGGGCAAGACCGCCGAGTTGCTGAAACAGGCCGCGAGCGCGCAAACCACCGCAGCCGCGCAAGAGGCCGGGGATTCGGTGATGGAAGGGCTGGTCCCCCTGCGCACGGCCTGGATCGAAACCCGGCTGGGCATGCGCAAGGACATCGAAAAGCTGAAAGCAGAGATCGACCGGGTCACGGCAGCCATCGAAGGCATGGAAGACGTGCCGTCAAAATCCGGCGTTTTGTTCGACTATCTGGATGAAATCGACAAGAATCTCGAAGACACGTTGAACGATCTGACCCAGGCACAGGATCCCGGCAGCCGCAACAAGCTGAAATCCGACGCCCGTCAGATCATCACCTCGTACAAAAGCGTGCTGGATACGGATTTCTTCAAGGCGGTCGATGACAATGGGTTCGTCCAGACCAACATACGCGGCGCGGCGCTGGCGTCGCTTGACAAGGTCAGTGCCGCGCTGGCGGCATAATCCACTTTCCCGAGACACCATTCGCCCGGAGACAGACATGATTGCCAAGGCCATACAGATTGCCGCCACCGCGTTTGCCGCATTTTGCGCGATGGCCCCGGCCACGGCGCGGGCGGAAACCGGCGGGCTGACGGTCGAACTGAACAAGTTCGAGGAAATAGATGGCGGGGGGTGCCGGGCCTTTTTTCTGTTTCGCAACCAGACCGATACCAGTTTCGAAGGTTTCCAGATGTCGCTTGCGATCCTGGATGGCAACGGCGTGATCGACCGTCTGTTGTCCATCGACGCCGCCCCTCTGCCCGTCGCGCGGACCACCCTGAAGCTGTTCGAAATCCCCGACACCAGCTGTGCCAACATATCCGAGATCCTGCTGCACGAACTGACCTCGTGCAAACCCCAGAATGAGGATGAAATGGATTGTTTCCCGATCCTTGATCTGAACAGCAGGGCCAACGCGGCGCTGGTCAAATAGATGCTGCCGACCTCTATTGCGGACCTCGGGGCGGGTGGGGCAATCATGGCCGTGCTGGCGGCGCTGTCACTGCTGTCCTGGACGCTGATCGTCGTCAAGATCCTGCAATTGTGGAACAGCCGGTCGGGGGCTGACCGGCGGGCGCAGGCTTTTCAGCAGTGGCAGCAAGGGGACAAACCGGCCGCCCAGGCGATCGTCGAGACCGGGAAATCCCCGGCTGACCGCATCACCTCCTATGCGATGCAGGCCCTGTCACAGGGGTTCAAAGGCCCCGCGCTGGACGGTGAACTGACCCGTCGCGGCAACGAGGAACTGGCGCGGATGAACAGCGCGATCCGGGTGCTGGAATTGATCGCCATGGTCTCACCGCTGCTGGGGCTGCTGGGCACGGTACTGGGGATGATCCAGTCCTTTCAGGAACTGGAACTGGCCGAAGGCGCGGCCAATGCCTCGGTTCTGGCCGGCGGGATCTGGCAGGCGCTGCTGACCACGGCAGCCGGGCTTCTGGTGGCCATTCCCGCTGCCGTCGGCGCGGGCCTGTTGTCCGCGCGCATCGAGAATGCAGCGCAAAGCATCGAGAGCGCCGTGGGCCAGTTGATGATGGTCGAAAACCACCCCAGGCTCTGATCCGCAGAGGAGATTGGCCCGATGGCCAGCAGCGTCACACTCAGCCGTCCGAAAGCCACCGGCCCGTTGATTTCGCTGGTCCCGATGATCGACGTGATGCTGATCCTGCTGGTGTTTTTCATGGTCACCTCGACCTATCTGAATCTCGACATGATCCCGGCGGTGCAACAACAGGAACACGCCCCTGAAACCGGAACCGTCAACGCCAGCGGCGGGACGATCCTGATCCGGTTGGGCGCGGATGGGGTGCCGGTGATGCGTGGGCGCGCGCTGAGCCGGGCCGATCTGGCCGATCTGCTGTCGGCAAGGCTGGCGGATGACCCGCTCACGCAGGTTCTTGTTCTGCCCTCGGGCGCGGCGACGACGCAGGCGCTGATCGCGGTGATGGACACCGCGACACAAGCCGGGGTTGTTCGGTTGCGTGTGGTGCGGCTGGAGGCCCGGCCATGAAGCTGAACCGCGCCCCGCGCGCCCAGCATTCGGAAACCATCATTGCGCTGATCGACGTGGTTTTCTTTTTGCTGGTATTTTTCATGCTGATCGGACGCATGGATGCCACCGCCCCGTTCGACGTGGTCCCACCGATCGCCGATACCGGGCGGGACATGCCCGCGGGCGGCGCCACATTGGCGGTTTCGCGAAACGGTGCGCTGGCGCTGGATGGGGCCGACATCGCCCGAGACGATCTGGATCCGGCGCTCGCATCGTTTCTGGCGCGGGATGCCGATCTGCGTCTGCGTATAAATGCCCATCGGGATGCGGAATTGCGGCATGTCCTGCCACTGGTGGCCATGGCCGAAGCCCGGGGCGTGAAGGACGTTGTTCTGGTGGTCACGCCCGGCGCAGATGCGGGCCACCGGCCATGAAACCGCGCGCGACCATCTGGGTCGCGGGGGCGGGCGGGTCCATCATGGCTCATCTCGTGCTGTTCGCGGCCCTGTCCGTTGCCCTGCGCCCGGACCCGGTCGAACAACAGAACATGCCGTCGAGCGCGCTGGATGTTCAGTCCTATCGGCTGAACCGGACCCCTGCGCCCGAACGCCCGGCCACGCCGGAGACCGCAAAACAATCCGCTGTCGAAACAAAAAACATGGCCGCCGGATCCATTCCGCAATCGCAGGCGCATGCGGCGCAGATCAGCGATGTCGACCTGCAGCCCCTGCCGGGCGATCCCGGACCGGCGCACCCGGTCAAAGGGCGGAGCCAAAGATTGGACGACACCAGGGTCGACGCAAAACAGCTGGCCAGCGCCGGTAAAATCCCGGCCAAACAACTGATCGCGGCTGAAAGCACCGGGGCAGATCTGGCGACCCAATCGCCGGCCGCACCCCCGGTGGATCGGGTTTCGGCGCAAGTTCAAGCCGCCTCTGCCATTGCGATGCCCGCGCAAACCATCGCGCCCGCCCATTCGGGCACACCGGTCGCTCTGGCCGCCCGACCGCAGCACGCCGACAAGGCGCAGACCACCCAGGCCGGCACCACCCAGGCGCCGGTCGTGGCGGCCAATGCACGGCCCACACCGACCGCACATGCCCAAGGCCCGCCCGCGGCACGGGCAGAGGCGGCGGCAGTCCCGGCGGCTTTGGTTCAGGCAGCGCCCCGTTCCGCCGCCCGGTTGCCGCATGATGCGCAACAACTGACCGCCGCTTTGGCCTTTTCCGGCAAACAGGACGGAGATATCGACCCCACATCGCTGGCCGCGTTTCAGGGCTTCGTGCGCCCCGATGACATATCCGGCGCGGCGGATGGTTTGCGCGACGGTCTGGCCGCGCTTCTGGCCCAGATCCCCTGCGCCCGCCTTCAGGTTGGTTTCGATCCGGACATTGCCACCCTTCAGGTCAATGGCCATGTGCCCCAGGGCGATCTGCGCGGGCCTCTGCTGTCGGCGTTGCGGGACAGAATGGGCGCGGATATTGCGATTTCAGACAAGATACTGATCCTGCCGCATCCCCAATGCGCCGCTTTGACCGGGATCGCAGACGTTGGGTTGCCTCAATCGACCGACCAGATCACCAACCCGTTGTTGATCGGTGCCGACACCCATGCCCGGGTCCTGGATTTCATCAAGGACGATCGGCTGTTCTTTGAGCTTACCGCGCCAGAGTACGACGCCTATATCTATGTCGATTATTTCGATGCGGGCGGCAACGTGCTGCATCTGGCCCCCAACGCTCAAACTCCGCTGCGTTTGGTTGCCGCCGAAAGTCCGGTTCGCATAGGTGCCCGCACACCGGACGAACCGGGCCTGCAGATTGCGATCGGGCCGCCCTATGGACAAGAGATCGCAGTCGCCTTTGCCGCCTCGGCCCCGCTGTATGAAGGAGTGCGGCCACTTGTCGAATCCGCACCCGCCTATCTGGACTGGTTGAAGTCTCGCGTGACACAGGCGCGGGCAGAAAACCCGGACTTCAAGGGAGAATGGGTTTATTTCTTTGTCACCACGGCCGAGCAATAAGTGCGCCGGTCACTTGCAACCGCCGGCCGCCCAGGTCTTGAGATGGCGTTTCAATGCCCCACCGAACGGATGCTTCTTGTCCAGCGACCGCTGCATGTTCAGGCTGAGATAGGAATTCGCCTGGGTGCAAAGACGATCCTGTGTCCACTGATGGCAGTTGGAACAGCTCTTGTCCTTCCAATAGGCTTCAGGCAGCCCTTCGATCGGCGGATAGAGCGGCGAACCTTGCACCAGTTCGGCTATCGAACGTCCGGAAATAGCCGGCTGATCCGAGGCCAGCACCGTGTCGAATGTAATCGAGCCGGGTTCCGCTTCAGGCTCCGGTGCCGGGGTGGCGGCGATCTCTGGTTCGGGCGTCACGCCTTCACCCACCGGGTCCTGGCCGGACTGCTTCTGCAACGCGGCCAGTTCCTGGCTGGCGAATTCGGCAAAAACGCCCTGCGGGAAAGCATCAAGATAGGATTGATAGCCTTCGATACTGCCCGCCGCCTGCGCGCTCTCGAACATTTTCTGCTCGGTCTCCGACGGCCCCTGGGCTGCGGGTGCCGGCTTCGCAGGCGCGGGATCGGACAGTTCCTTTTCCATCAGGACCGCCAGTAATTTACGCGCATCACCGGCATATTTTCCGTCAGAATACCCCCGCAGGAACAACATGATCTGCACCGGATCCCCCGACGCCTGCACCGAATTCCACAACTGCAGCTCTTGCAGTTCTTCCGAGCTCATCGGTTCTTTTTCGGCGAAAACGAAATCGCTTGTCAGCGAGGACGCGTCCCACGGTGTCTGCTTGCCGCCGGTCTGATCGATCACTTCGACGCGGACCTTCTTGAACATCTGCTCGATCCGCACACCCGGGGTCGTCATCTGACGGGCCAGCGCATGGGTGAAGGGGCTGTTGTCTTCCAGACCGTCCAGCGCAACACCCCCGGGCGCCGTGGCATAGGCCAGAAAGGTGCCGGTCGGGGCCTGCATCTCGGCCAGGCCATTGTCATTGAAGTCCGGGATATCGCTGAACGGATTGTTGCGGCAGGCGTCCAGAATAACGATGTTTGTCTTGTTGCGCGCCGAAAACATCTGACGCAGAACGGATTGCGCTTCGACCGCGACAAGATCCAGATCGGCGGCATCATTCAGCGCCACATCAACCGGCAACAGATAGTTCGTGCCAAACGACTGCACCCCATGCCCGGCATAGTAGAACAGCCCGGTCGCCTCCGGACCCGCATTGCGCAGATCGCGACCGAACTGGGCAATACCGCGTTTCATCGCGGTCTGGTCCGCATCCAGCAGCAGGGTGACCCGAAAATCCAGTTCTTCAAGCGTTTCAGAGATCAGCCGCGCATCCTGTGACGGGTTGTCCAGCGGCGACACCGTGCCATAGGATGAATTGCCAACCACCAGGGCCAGACGATCCTGGGCCATCAGCTGTGTGGCCGTAAACACCAGAAGGATGCAGATGAAGCTTAGGGCTTTTCGCACTGACAATTCCTGTATTCCCGTCGCAGCACCCGATTGTCGTCAAGCGTTCGTGCCGGACCGGTTGTTCCGAGTGGTCTGTTTGTATTGAGTATTTGCAATACAACTATCGCTTTTCTTCTTAATGGGTGCAAGTTTCCTGTTACTGTGTTCAAATGGTGCCATCCATTTGTGTAGAAATCCTTTTTGTCGATCAGAAAAACAGGGACTGACATGATGACCTTCCTCGCGCGCCGGGCGCTGCTGCCGATCCTTCTTGGGTTCACGATCCTGCTGACTGTCGTGGCCGGGGCCCAGGCCCAAAGCGCCGATCCGTTCGAGAACGGCTGGGTCCTGGATGCCGAAGCCTCTGAGTTGCGTTTCATGTCGATCAAGAAAGGAAACCTGGCCGAAACCAACAAATTCGCGACGATCAGCGGGCTGATCACACAGGATGGCAAGGCCCAGATCCGGGTTCTTATGGACTCGGTCGATACCAAGGTCGACTTGCGCAACGTGCGGATGCGGTTTCTGTTCTTCGAAACCTTCCTGCATCCTGAAACCACGATCACGGTCGATCTGGATCCGGCGCAATTGACCGATCTGCACACGACACGGCGCAAGATGATCGATGTGGAATACACCCTGTCCCTGCATGGTGTGACCGTCACCAAGACCGCAGAAGTTGCAGTCACCCTGATCAGCAACGACCGGGTGACGGTTTCCACCACCACACCGATCGCTGTCACCCTGGCCGAACACAATCTGGAAGAAGGGCGCACCAAACTGCAGGAAGCCGCCAATGTCGATATCGCCCCGCTGGGCGTGGTCAGCTTCGATTTCGTGTTCGATCGTTCCAGCCCAGGCACACCACCCGACACCGCCGTTCTGACGAACGTTGTTGCGCCGGGGTCCGCTGCATTGGAAACCAAGGGCAATCTGGATCGCGAGGCCTGCGTCGGTCGGTTTGAGATCCTGTCGCGCACCGGAAATATCTACTTCAACACCGGCAGTGCCCGGCTGGACACCAAGAGCACCCCGCTGCTGGACAACCTGCATGACATCGTCGAACGTTGCCCGGATCTGAACATCGAGATCGGCGGCCACACGGATTCGGATGGCAGCGACACCGCCAACCAGCGTCTCAGCGAACGCCGGGCCGCCTCTGTCGCGTCCTATCTGCAATCCAAAGGGATTTCGGCCACACGCATGACCGTCGTGGGGTATGGCGAAGCCAGGCCGCTGGTGGACAACACCACGGCACAAAACAAGGCCAGGAATCGTCGCATCGAATTTTCTGTAATCAACTGAACACGGCTTTCACGCCACCAGACAGGCCTTCCGGCTGCGCCATGCGGCCGGACGGTGTCGTTTTTCGCCCTCTTCGATAAATTCCATCCGGATCCGCTTCGTGACTGTCTCTCCTGCCAACACCAAGGTTCTGATCACCGGCACAGCCGGGTTCATCGGCTTTCATCTTGCACGCCTGCTGCTGAACGAAGGCTACAGGGTGCACGGATATGACGGGATGACGGATTACTACGACGTCACGCTGAAATGCCGACGCCATCAGTTGCTGCTGCAGTCCCGCGGTTTCAGCGCCACCGAGGCGCAGCTGGAAGACGCCGGGACACTCCAGCAGGTCGCGGACGACTTTGCCCCTGACGTGATCGTTCACCTGGCCGGTCAGGCCGGTGTCCGCTATTCGCTGGAAGCGCCACGGTCTTATCTGGACAGCAATGTCATCGGCACGTTCAACGTGATGGAAGCCGCGCGCCGACTGCAGGTCCGGCATCTGTTGATGGCGTCAACCTCGTCGATATATGGCGCGAACGAAGACATGCCCTTTGCCGAGACCGACAAGGCCGACGGACAACTGACGATTTATGCGGCGACCAAGAAGGCCAACGAAAGCATGGCGCACGCCTATGCGCATCTGTGGAACCTGCCGACCACCATGTTCCGGTTCTTTACCGTCTACGGCCCCTGGGGGCGGCCCGATCTGGCCTATTTCAAGTTCACCCGCGCCATTCTGAATGGAGAGCCGATCGACGTCTACAACAACGGGGACATGTACCGCGACTTTACCTATGTCGAAGATCTGGTGCATGGCATCCGCCTGTTGATTGACGTGGTACCTGAACGCCCCGCTTCTGCCGCAGAGATCGACGAAGGCGACAGCCTGTCGCCGGTCGCGCCCTATCGCGTGGTCAACATCGGCAATTCGGAAAAGGTGCGCCTGCTGGATTTCATCGCAGCCATAGAGGACAGCCTGGGGATGAAGGCTCAGCGCAATTATATGGGCATGCAGAAAGGCGACGTCCCGGCGACCTGGGCCAACGCGGACCTGTTGCGCCGGCTGACCGGATACGCCCCGCGCACCACCCTGCGCGATGGCTTGCGCGCATTCGTCGACTGGTATCGCGACTATTACCGGATCTGACGCCCCTGCCCGGGCACAGATTCAGTCCTGTTGGCCGAACACCCGGTATTCCAACAGGGGCATCTTCTTGGGGTTCGACGGGATTTGATACGTGACCTCACGCCCATCCACCAGATTTCCTTTGGCGTCGAACCGGGTCACCGCTGCGCCCTGATCCCGCGTCCAGCCCGCCAATGTCCCGTCCGGCAGATAGGACAGCCGGTCGACCCAAGGGGCCGACCAATGCAGCAGCGGATCGTAATAGGCCCCCCGCCCGATCGCGTCATAGTCAATCCGCGCCAGGCGCATCATCCCGTCCGGTCCGGGCTCGTAGGTGCGTTCCTGATGGGTTGGAAAGCTGACCGAAATCATTGCCGGGGCGCTGTCGACGCGTCCGTTCCAGGCAAACACCCCGATATCCACCCTTGACGTCTGGCGGGCGGCGTCATCGGTGCTGCGTGCCGGCAACAGGAACATATCATGCCAGTTCAAGGTGATGCGGGCCGAGGTCGCCGCAGGATCCAGCGGTTTGATCCTGACGCGTTCGGGATCGCCGCGCAGCAAGACCCAGTCGAACCGCAATTCGCGCCCATTGGGGTCCTTGGTTTGCTCTGCGCTGACGATCATCTCGCGTTGCCATTCCAGATTGCGCCAGATCCGGGCGATGGCCGAAGGTGTGTCGAACAGATGTTCGTCCCTGCCCGCCAGCCCGGCCTTGTTTGCAAACCCGTCCTCAACAATGTTCAGACGCACCATCGGCGGGATGTCTTCGGGCCGCAGGGCCGCGGCCTGACCGATCATGCGCCCCGGTTGCAGCCATTCGGACATGAACACCGTCGGATGGGCCGCAGCCGACAGATATGTGTCGCGCGAACGCACCATGCCCAGATTTCGCCGCAGCAGCATCTGCAGCGTCGGGACGATCAGACCGGTCTCTTCCAACGCCTGGCGCGTATCAGCAGGCAAAGCCGCCAGCGACATCGCGACGGCCGAAAGGAACGGCTTGTCCGACCCTGACGATCCCTGACTGACCAACGTATAGGGCCAGTTGGCCGGGTACATGTCGACCGCATCATGATCCCGATGCTCGGGATAGACATACAGGCTGTTTGCCACATAGTCGCGATAGGCTTGCGCCGGCCCCCCGGGCGTGGTCATCGCCAGCCGGACCTGGCTGCGGGCGCGCAACCCTGCCGTCAGCGCGGTCGAGGAATTCCCGAACACCGTGGCCGGGATCAGAATCCGCCCCGCCAACCCGTAATCCAGCCCCCGCCGTTTGAGTTCTTCATCATAGGTCAGAAATGTCAGGTTCGGGAACAACGACCGCTTGAGCGCGGAATGATCGCGGTCCCGGTTGTCGTAAAGCAACCCGCCAAAGCCCTGCGAAACCCCGCGCGCGATCAACCCCTGCAGTTGACGCGCTTCGGCGGACTGAAGGTTCGGATCGACCGCGGGAAGATCGGGGTTTGCGGGCAAGCCCTTGATGTCCGGTGCAATCAGTGGTCCGGTCCCGATCCGGCGCAGATCCTTCGCGCCCAGCATCAGATCCGCTGTCTGTCCCGCCCCTGCAATACAGACCACGCAGGCCGCAATCGTTGTCATCCTGATGGTCAAAGGTCTCATCCCTTGTTCCGATCCCCACCGACGGGTCGATCTGATGCTCGCGCGCCACGACATCCGATCGGTACGGTCGGCCAACGCGGCAATCCCAGTGCATTCCGTGATTGAATTCAACCCGCACCGTCTATGAATTCCTTGGACTCCCTGTGTTTTTTGCCGCGCCCCTTGCCGTTTGGCCGACGAGACGGCAAACAAAAGACATGCCGGGGCAGGAAGAAACCGCGATTCGACCCGAACGTCAGCCTGCTGGGTCCTGGCGGCCCTCGGCGGTTGTCATGGTCCTGCTCTTGTTGAATTGCGGCATCGAAATGATCTTGCTGGCCGCCGACAACGGATTGATCGGCACGACGCGGTGGCGATCCCAAGCCTATCAATACGGCGCTTTCTGGACCGGTCTTCTGGACAACTGGCGGCCGAACTATCCCGCGCAACCCTGGCTTATGTTCGTAACTTATCAGGTGCTGCACGCCAGCCTGACACATCTTCTGGGCAACATGCTGATCCTGCTCCTGGTGGGCCGAATTCTTGTGCAGCGAGTCGGTCAACTCTGGTTTGCGGTGTTCTATCTGGTGTCCGGAATCGGAGGCGGGCTGGGGTTTGCGCTGCTTGCCAGCAGCGCACAGCCCATGGTCGGCGCGTCCGGTGCCTTGTTCGGGCTGGTCGGTGCCTGGAAATGGCAGGACTGGTTCATCAACAGCCAGCAAGGCAGCAGCCGCCGGGCGTTGATACTGGATGTCGTCGGTCTGATTGTGCTGAATGCCCTGTTCTGGGCAATCCAGGACGGCCAGCTTGCGTGGGAGGCCCATCTGGGCGGGTTTCTGACCGGGTGGCTGATCGCGACGCTGGTTCTGCCAAGGCACCTTCCGGGACGGTCCTGAACCGGGCCTGAACCGGGCGCTTTGCGCCGCGTGAAACGCCGCAGCATTTCACCCACGGTCGGGTTCTGGCCCCCACACCCGGCGCGGGCAAGAACGGCACAGAAAAACGCCCCCCACATCCGTTCAGGCCGTGAGGGGCGTTTCAGTTTTCCCGCACCTGTCGTCAACGCATCAGTTTGCGTTGCCCTCCAGACGATCGATCTCGGCTTTGACTTCATCGGCAAATGCCGGCGGATTGTCCGGATTGATCATCTCCGCCACCTTGCGGAACTGTTCCAACGCTTCCTGATTGCGCGCCAACGCAGCCAGGTTGACGGCCAGATGATACTGAACCGACGCATCGTTCGGCAATCCGGCAGCGGCCGAACGCAGATAGTCCAGCGAAGTTTCATGGCTTCCGCGCTGGAATGTGATCCAGCCGAACGTATCCTGGAAAGCCGGTACATCGCTGTCGCGCAGACGGCGGGACACGGTATAGGCCCGGGACAGGCTGGCCTCGTCGTCGCGATGATTGGACAACAGGCTGGCAAGGTTGTTGGCGATGATCAACGAGTTCGAGTTCTTCTCGTACATCGCTTCATAGATCGCAATTGCGCCTTCCACATCCCCATCGCGTTCCAGTTGCCCGGCCTTGGCCCACAACAGGTTGCCATCTTCCGGCAGCTCGCTCAGAGCTTCGTCCAGAACGGCATCCGCCGCGTCCTGATCCCCGGTTTGGGATTTCAGACGATACAAGGCAATCCACAGGTTCGGAGCCTTGGGGGAATCCGCCAGCAACTCGCGGAAAATCTTTTCCGCCTCGTCAGGTTTATCGAACCCGGCCAGGAAACCGGCCTTCATGAACAGCAAGGCGGGATCGTCGGGGTTTTCCGCCAACAAGCTGTCCAGATACGTCTGAGCGGCCTCGGGACCCTCATCCGCCAGCTTGGTGCGCAACAAAGCGATTTCGGCATTGCGCCCCAATTGGGGATCATTGGTCAGGCCCTCAAGCATCGCAGTCAGGTCTTCGCCCTTGTTCTGCTGTGCAAGTTTCTGTGCCGTCAGGGATTTGGCGCGGACTTTCGCCTCGGGGTTGTCCAGTTCTTCCAGATCGTTGATCACGCCGTCCACACGGCCCCAATCGCCCATCTTGACATAGATCTCGCCCAATCCGGCCAACAGCGCAACATTGCCCGGATTGACACGCAAAGAGTCGATCAAAACGCCTTCGGCGGCGACATATTTCTCGTCGGCCATGAGAACACCGGCATAGCGCGTCGATTCCGCGACCCTCTGACCCGACGCCTGAACCGCCAATGCAAGCATCTCGGTTTTCAGCTCGTGATTGCCTTCGCGGTCATAGGCCCGCGCAAGCAACGACATCAGCACCGCGTCTTCGGGCGACTGGTTCAACGCGCCGCGCAACATGACAATGGCATCGCCGGTTTCATCATCGTCGATCAGCCAGTTCGCCTTGAGTTTGATCGCGTCGGGCTGGCTGTCGTCTTCGGCCAGCACTTTTTCGACCAGCGCACGGGCACCCACGGTGTTGTTCTCACGAAACAGCATCCGGGCCAGATCCACTTCGAAACTGCGGATCTGGGCAGTCCGGTCCGCGCCTTCGATCAGGTTTTCCAGTTCCGCAATGCCTTCTTCGCGATTGCCCAGCTCAAAGTTCAGCTTGGCCCGCAAGGCCCGAAAGGCCACCAACTCGGGGCCGCCGGCAACAATCTGCTTTTCGACCTCTTCCAGGGCTTTTTCATTGCCATAGACCTGTTCGACGAAAGAAATCAGCTGGACCTGATCCACGGTTCGGGCGCCTTCGCGGGCCGCATCCTCGCGCAGAAACGCCTCGGTTTCTTCCAGCTTTTGCTGCGCCATCAGGAACCGCACCAGCATCTGCTTATAGCGGGGCCGCTCGTCGGGATAGCGGCCCATCAGATCGCGCAGTTGGGTTTCGATTCCATCCAGATCGCCGACCTGCTGCAGCACCGCCATGCGCATCTGATAATAGCGCTGGTTGTCCGGATTCTGCTTCAGCCCTTCGTCCAGCACCTCCAGCGCGGCGTACCAGTCTTTCTTGCGCAGCAGATCATCCAGCACGATTTCCCGTGAACTGGACAGCGTGTCATCCTCTTCCACCAAAGCCTGCGCCTTGATGATCGCAGCCTGCTGGGCCTCGTCATCCTTGTCCTGAACCGCATGATAATATTTGACGGTATTGTCGATGGACTGCACCAGGATATCATCAGGCGCCAGGGTGATTGCCGCCTCGACATGGCGCTCGGCTTCGTCCCAGTTGCGTGCTTCCACGGCCATCTCGGCCAGTGCGCGCCGCCCTTCCAGATTCTCGGGATATTGCTCGACCAGACGCAAGTAATGGCCATAGGCGTCCTGAACCAGACCACGTTCGCGTTGGGCTCTGGCATACGCCAGCCGGGCACCTTCGTGTTTGCCATTGAGCTGGAAAACATTGCGAAACTCGACCAAAGCCCGCTCGACGTCACCTTCTTCCAACAGTGTGAGACCGGTTTGATAGTGATTCTCGGCCCGCTCTTCGGCGGTATCGCAGGCGGAAGTCAGTCCAAGACCCAAAATCAAAACGGCAGCCAAGGCCAAACGACTCAACCAAAAAGGGTGACGATTGCTTGCAAAATGCATGACTCTGACGATTCCCTAACGTAATTGCAGCTACGTCAGACTCAGTATCCTGTCCCGCGGAACACGACAACAAACGTTTTAGCCAAGATTGAGCAATCCGCGGCAAAAGACAGGTTATAGTAGTACTTGTCGTCATACTGAGCACGCGCGGTGAACGCCGTATCGTTGCGGTCCGTCACCTGCCACAGGCCGGAAATGCCCGGACGCATCCAGTAATAGGCACGTCCCGGATACATGTTCGTTTGCTCCACCATCATCGGACGCGGACCGATCAGCGACATGTCCCCGCGCAGCACATTCAGAAGCTGCGGCAACTCGTCCAGAGAGCACTTGCGCAGGATCGCGCCCAGCGGTGTGACCCGGGGATCCTTCCGCAGTTTCTGGCTGTGGGTCCATTCGGCCAGGGCTTCGGCATCGGTTTCCAGATGCTTGCGCAACGCCCGCTCGGCGTCCGGCACCATCGAACGGAACTTGTACATCTTGAAGATCCGGCCACCGCGCCCGACACGCCGCTGGACATACAGCGGAGCCCCACCATCCAGGGACACCAGCACGGCGGTCAGCACCATCAGGGGCAAGGTAACAGGCAGGGTCAGAAGGACGACAAGGACATCCAGAAGCCGTTTGCCCGCGCTGGCGTAAATATCCGGCTTGCGGCCCGTTTGCGAAGGCACCACTTTGGAAATCGGCAACGCATTCAGGCTGGCCGGGTCATTAAATTGAATAGTCATCTTCCACCCACTCAAACTCACACACAAAAACTTGGCACTAAGGGCAGGCTACAAATTCCTGCCTACTGTCTACCTGACATACCGAACAATTACCTAAAATTTGCAGATAAACAACCGCTTTCTTGAGTGAGCATCCTGCCAAAAATCCCATATCCCGCTGAGTCAAAAGGATTTTCAGAGGATTTACCATTTGGGGGGAAATTTCGCATTCCCAGCGCAACCCACGCAGGCATCAACTTGCAAAGTTTAATACTTTCGTACTATTCTACCTGGACGTGTATTTCGGTGATCCGTTCAGGTGAATCAAGACGCGGGCCAAGGATTCCGCCCAAAAGACAGGGGCGGATTCGGTCAAAGCCTGTTACGATAAATAAAACAGCCCCCACCGAAACATGATGTCACCACCTGGGACTGGCCGCATCTCGATGCAGCTGCGGATCACTGTGATGCGTGATCTTTCAATGCCTTGTTCAACTCGGGCATGAATCTTTGTTCCAGATCGCTGCCCACCAATGGTCCGACGAACTTGTACAGCACGGTGCCGTCACCGCCGATGATGAAGGTTTCCGGCGGGGCGGTCACGCCCCAATCGATCGAATTGCGCCCCTTGGGATCGAACCCGACGCCCAGAAACGGATTGCCTTCGTCTTCCAGATAGGCGCGGGCCTGATTTTCCTGATCCTTGAAATTGACCCCGAACACCCGAATCCCGTCGTCCTGCAACTGCAACAAGGCAGGGTGTTCCGCCCGGCACGGCGGGCACCAGCTGGCCCAATAGTTGATCACCGAAACCTCGCCCGATGTCAGATCATCCCGGCTGATCCCGGGATATCCGGGCAGGGCCGCCGCTGGCACTTGCGGCGCTGGCTGGCCAATGAACTGCGACGGCAAGGTGTCCTTGTCGGGCCGCAGCATGCCGACCGCCGCCAAGGCAACGAAAGCCGCGAAAATGGCGGGTGGAGCAATCATCAGGGCCGAAACCTTAGCCATCCTGTCTGATCCTGTCTTCGAGTTCGTTCAACTGCACACGCATACGCCGCCCCCGCCACAGGCTGAGCAGCACCAGTGCCGCCAACAGGACAAGCGAGGCGACATAGGCAGACAGCACCGTTTCTGCATATTTTCCCAGATCCGGCATCATGCCCCTGCCCTTTCACGCGCCAACAACGCCCGGAAACGCCGGGCCCGGATTTCAGTTCCCGTGCGATACAACACAAGGGCAACGAACAGCAGGACGAACCCCACGATGCAGATCAGCAGTGGGAAAAAGAACACGTTGCTGACCTTCTCCTGTGTGTCGGCCCCGGTCACGGCCTCGATCCGCATCACCGACGCGCCCTGATGCAGCCCCTGATTCCAGAAGTTGACCGCATAGCGGGACAAGACGGCAAAGACCGACCCCACAAGGCACAGCACCGATGTCAAATCCGCGGCTGCATCCGGGTTCTCGATTGCTTCCCACAGGGCGATATACCCCAGGTAGAACAGGAACAGGATCAGAAACGAGGTCAAACGGGGATCCCAGGCCCACCAGGTTCCCCACATGGGCTGCCCCCAGATCGCGCCCGTCACCAATGCAATCACCGTCATCACGACCCCGACCGGGGCGGCGGCGCGCGCGGCCAGCACGCTGACATGATGGCGCCGGATCAGCCAGATCAGCGATGCCACCAGCATCATGAACCAGGTATTGATTGCCAACAAAGCGGCCGGAACATGCAGATAGATGATCTTGACCGTCGATCCCTGCCGATAATCATCCGGCGTGAAGAAAAATCCCCAGGTCAGCCCGACCACAAGACAGAGCCCCGAGGAAATCCAGAAGAACGGCAGAACGCGCTCGGACGCCGCCAGGAATTTCTTTGGATTGGCATAGGCCCAGATGGCGTTGGCTTTGGCGGAAATTGTCATGCGGTGTATCTAGTCCGAGTCGGGCACTATCTCAATTGGCAAAGATCAACGCAAATTGACCCGCAGCACCGCCGCGCTGGCAAAGGGCAACAGCGCGATCACCGCCGCCGTGATGCCCGCAAGCATCAGCAGCGGGGTCGTGGTCTCCATGCCGGCCGCGCCACGCCGGGCAACCTCGGCGCCGAAGATCAGCGTCGGCACATAGAGCGGCAGCACCAGCAGCGACAACAGCAGCCCGCCCCGTTTCAAACCCACGGTCAGCGCCGCGCCGAAGGTTCCGATCACCGACAGGGCCGGCGTTCCCAGCAGCAGCGAAATCACCAGCCAGAAGAACCCTGCCACAGGCAGATTCAACAAAACCCCCAGCAGCGGGGCCACCAGGACCAGCGGCAGCCCGGTCGTAAGCCAATGCGCCAGCGCCTTGATCGTGACCACGGATTCCAGCGGCACGGGTGCGGTGGCCAGCAGATCCAGCGAACCGTCTTCCCAATCCAGCGCCAACAGACGATCCAGCGACAGCAGGCAGGCCAGCAACGCCCCCAGCCACAAAACGCCCGGCGCGATGCTGGACAACAACGACGATTGCGGCCCGACGCTGAACGGCACCAGAACGGTCAGGATCAGAAAGAACGCCAAGCCCAGACCAAAACCGCCCCCGGCGCGAAAGGCCAGTTTCAGATCCCTCAGCAGCAGGGCAATCACAGGAAGTCTCCGTCAAAATCCGCAACCGGCCGCGTTTTGGCACGGAACCTTCCCAGATCCAGAACCTCGGCGGATAGGCCCAGGTCGATATGCGTTGCAATCAGCGCACTGCCCCCCCCGGCCAGATGTGCGCGAACCGCGGCGGCGAACATGGAAACCGCCGCGACATCCAGGGACACGGTCGGCTCGTCCAGAACCCAGATCGGACGTCCGGTCACCAGCAGCCGCGACAGCGCAAGACGCCGCTTTTGCCCCGCCGAAAGGCTGCCAGCGGGCCGCATGGCCAGTTGTTGCAGATCGAACGCATCCAGCGCCGGCTGAATGCCATTCGCGCCAAACACGCTGGCCCAGAAGGTCAGGTTTTCCGATACGGTCAGGGTCGGTTTGATGCCATCGAAATGCCCCGCATAGGCAATGGTCTCGTCGGCACCCCGAATGGTACCGCAGACGGGCGGCTGCAAACCGGCCAGCGTCCGCAACAGCGTCGTCTTGCCGATTCCGTTGGACCCGCGCAGGACCAAAGCCGCCCCGGGGCGCAGCACAAGGTTCACCCCCTGCAACACCGGAATGCCACCTCTTGCGATGGTCAGATCTGTGACGGTCAATGTCATGCGGTCCGCATACCCGGTTGCGCCGACGCAAGATAGGCCAAGATCGTCAGACCGGCAGCAACGCCAAAGCGATCCGGCGTCCCTCGGACAAAAGCACGTTGTAGGTGCGGCAAGCCGAAGGCGAATTCATCACTTCGACACCCAGGCCCGCAGCTTCAAGACTGGCGCGCAACCCGGTCGGGATATGGGAAATTTCCGCGCCGGTGCCGACGAACAGCACATCAATGCGCCCGGCCAGCGCCAGCAATGTCGCGCTGTCATCATACCCGCCCCAGGCAACCGTGCCGTCCGGTCCCGTCAGAACCATCCCATCATGGACCTGCCCGCCGATTCGGAAGAACCCCGGCCCATAGCCTTCGACCGGGGCGGCGTCGGAAAAGCTGATCTCGTTCAACCGCATGGCCAGTCTCTCCTTCAGTTCGACAGCGTCAGATCCCGCAAGGCCGACCCCGCGTTGATGATAACGCGACGGCGCTAAACAGACAAATACCCAGCCCCGGCAAGCTGGTGTCAGGCATCGACATTGGCGAACTGATTTCCCGAAGTGCTGCTGGGTTTGGACCAGTCGCGCTTGACCCCCAGATACAACAGGATGCTCGACGCCACGAAGACCGACGAATAGGTGCCCACGATCACACCCCAGATCATCGCAAAGACAAAGCCCCGGATTACATCACCGCCCAGCACGAACAGCGACACCAGCGCCAGCAAGGTCGTGACCGATGTCATGACCGTTCGGCTGAGGGTCTCGTTGATCGACAGGTTCAGGACTTCGGGCAGCGATTTTTTCTTGTACTTCCGCAGGTTCTCGCGCACCCGGTCGAACACGACCACGGTGTCGTTCAGTGAATAGCCCACGATCGTCAGCAGCGCCGCGATGATTGCCAGGTCGAACTTGATCTGCACCTCGGAAAAGATACCGATGGTCAGGATCACGTCATGAACCAGCGCCACGACAGCGGCCAGGGCAAACTGCCACTCGAACCGCAGCCAGATATAGACCAGAACCGCCCCGATCGCCAGAACGACGGCCAGCACCGCGGTCTGGATCAGTTCGCCGGAAACCTTTGGTCCCACGGATTCGACGGACACGAACTGAATATCCGGCGCGACCGCCTGCAACGCGGTCCGGACCTGGGCGATCATTTCGGCGGTCACGGCTTCTTCGTCGTCCTGGGCCTGAATGCGAATCATCGCCACATTCTGATCGTCGTCAAAGGCGGGGTCGAAGACTTCGCTGATGACGACGTCCCCCATGCCCAACACCCCCAGGGCTTCGCGATAGGCAGCCACATCGACCGGCTGTGCGCTTTCGGTCCGGATCGTCGTACCGCCCCGGAAGTCGATGCCGTAATTCAACCCGCGCAGCATGAACGAGCCGAAAGCCACCACCATCAACAGGGCCGACAAGCCCAGCCAGATCTTCCAGCGCTTGAAGAAGTCGAACGAGGTTTCCTGCGGGACAAGTTTCAGTCGCATATCATACCTCGATGCTTTTCGGACGACGCCGATCATACCATGTGACGATCAACAACCGGGTGACATAGATCGCGGTGAAGACCGAGGTCATGATGCCAAGCCCCAGCGTAATGGCAAACCCGCGCACCGGCCCCGATCCCATGGCGAACAGAATCACCGCCGTGATGAAGGTCGTGATGTTGGCGTCGACGATTGCGCTCAGTGCCTTTTCATATCCCAGCTCGATCGCGCGCGCCGGCCCGCGCGAGGTCTTCAACTCTTCGCGGATACGTTCGAACACCAGCACATTCGCATCCACGGCCATGCCGACCGTCAGCACGATCCCGGCGATCCCCGGCAAGGTCAGCGTCGCGCCGATCAGCGACAACAGGCCAAAGATCAGCCCGACGTTGATCAGCAGCGCGATATTGGCGAAGATACCGAACAATCCATAGCTGAGCGCCATGAAGACCAGAACCGCGGCAAAAGCGACGGTCGTGGCGATCCGCCCGGCCTCGATGCTGTCCTGGCCCAGTTCGGGACCGATCGTGCGTTCTTCCAGAAACTCCAATCCCGCCGGCAGAGCCCCGGCGCGCAGCAGAACCGCAAGATGGGTGCTTTCCTCGACGGTGAAATTGCCGGTGATGATGCCGGACCCGCCGGGGATGTGGCTTTGGATCACCGGCGCGCTGATCACTTCGTCATCCAACACGATGGCAAAGGGGCTGCCGATGTTTTCCGCCGTATAATCGCCGAATTTGCGCGCCCCTGACGTATTGAAGCGGAAATTCACCGCCGGGCGGCCGTTCTGATCATACGCAGGCTGCGCATCCACCAGCTCTTCGCCCGTCACGACAGCGGCGGATTCCAGCGTGTAATACACCCCTTCTTCATCCAGGGAAGGCACGATCTTGTTGCCCACGCCCGGATTGGCATCAGGGTCCGATGCGCGTCCGACCACAGGGTTGAACGTCAACTGCGCGGTGGTTCCGATGATTTCCTTCAGCTCGGACGCGCTGCCGATGCCCGGCACCTGGATTAGGATCCGGTCCTTTCCCTGCCGCTGGATCGTCGGCTCGCGCGTGCCGACCTCGTCGATACGGCGGCGGATGATTTCCAGCGACTGGCGCACGGTGCGGTCGTCACTGGCCAGCTTTTCGGCCTCGGACAGGGTCACGATCAGTACATCGCCCTCACCGCGCACCTCGATATCGGTCGAACCGGCACCGGTCAGCGTCTGAATCGGACGGGCCAGTTCGCGGACCACCTGCAACGCCCGGGCCATGCCTTCGGGCTGACTGATCCTGACGCGAATCTCTTCACTGTCAGAGGGTTGCAAGCGGATCGTGCCGATGGTGGCGCGTTCCGGGCGCAACGCGTCGCGGATTTCGGGCCACATGGCCTGCATCCGGTTGGCATAGACGTCCTGAACCTGCACCTCGGCCAGCAGATGCGCGCCGCCACGCAGATCCAACCCCAGATTGACCAGCGCCGAAGGCATCCAGTTCGGCCATTCACCCGCCTGCTGCTCCAGCTCGGGGGTCGCTCCGCCCAGTTCGATCGCGGCGACCGCGTCATTGTGATGTTCGACACGGGTATAGAACGCATTGGGCAACGCCAACCACAGGCCGACCGCACAGGTCAGCCAGATCAGCGCCTTCTTCCAGAGATCAAACTGCAGCATTTCCCAGCCTTGTCAGTAAGTTGAAAGGTGGATCAGGCGGCCGGCTCGGTCTTGCTGACAACCGTGGCGATGGTCGATTTGACGACGCGCACTTTGACGTTGTCCGCCAGTTCGACCTCGATCTCGTTGTCGTCCTTGACCTTGACCACCTTGCCGATGATGCCGCCCTGGGTGATGACCTGATCCCCCCGGCGCAGGGCCTCGACCATGGCCTGATGCTGTTTGACCTTCTTTTGCTGCGGGCGGATCAGCAGGAAATACATGATCGCGAAGATCAGAATAAGCGGGAGAAACTGGGCAAGTGCGCCACCGTCCATGGAATGTTCCTTTTGTCTGAACTGCGGACCCCTGCCCGCGATTTTGGCGTTACCTATGCGCACAATCCGGGGTTTGCAAGGTAGAGCACAGGCAAATACGGCGCACTGCAACGGCATCGGGTGCCGCCCGCCGCCCGTGACGTGCCCGCGCCATCGGGAAACCTTTCATTTGCCGCGCATGCAACCGGACTCTACCGTTGCCGGAATTGTTGAGGCATAAGGCGACGAAACCGACTCACTGCCGAGGACCGAGCCCATGCATGACATCCGCGCCATTCGCGAGAACCCGCAAGCCTTCGACGCCGCTTTGGCGCGGCGCGGTGACGATCCGGTGTCAGACGCCCTGCTGGCGCTGGATGCCGAACGGCGGGCACGCATTCAGGCCAGCGAGGCGGCACAGGCCGAACAGAACAAGGCCTCGAAAGAGGTCGGCGCAGCCAAGGGGCGCGGCGACGAGGCCGAGTTTGAACGCCTGCGCGCGCTGGTGGCCGAGAAAAAGGCCGAAGTGGCCACGATGCAGGCAGAAGCCAAGGATCTGGATGCCCGGCTGACGGACATGCTGGCGCGCATCGCCAACCTGCCTGCGCAGGATGTGCCGGACGGCGCGGATGAAACCGAAAACGTCGAGGTAAACCGCTGGGGCACGCCGCGGGCGTTCGATTTTGCACCAAAGGAGCATTTCGAAATTGGCGGTGTCGCCGGTGCGATGGATTTCGAGATGGCCGCCAAGATTTCGGGCAGCCGGTTTGTCGTGCTGCGTGGCGCGGTGGCGCGCATTCATCGCGCGCTGGCACAGTTCATGATCGACACCCATGTGGACAAGAACGGGCTGACCGAAACCCAGACCCCGGTTCTGGTGCGGGACGAGGCCATGTATGGCACCGACAAGCTGCCCAAATTCGGCGAAGATTCGTATCAGACCACCAATGGCTGGTGGCTGGTCCCGACATCCGAGGTGCCGCTGACCTATTCCGTGGCCGGCGACATCCTCGAAGCTGACGCCCTGCCGATCCGGATGACGGCCCATACCCTGTGTTTCCGCAGCGAAGCGGGAAGTGCGGGCAAGGATACCTCGGGCATGCTGCGCCAGCACCAGTTCGAGAAGGTCGAGATGGTGTCGGTGACCCATCCCGACGACAGCGACGCGGAACAGAAACGCATGTTGCGCTGTGCAGAAGGATTGCTGGAGCAGCTGGGCATCCCGTACCGGACCGTGGTGCTGTGCACCGGCGACATGGGGTTCGGGGCGCGCCGGACCTTCGATATCGAGGCCTGGCTGCCCGGACAGGATGCCTATCGCGAGATTTCATCGGTCAGCACCACGGGCGATTTTCAGGCGCGGCGGATGAACGCCCGGTTCCGCCCTGAAGGCGGCGGCAAACCCGAATTCGTCCACACGCTGAACGGCTCGGGCCTGGCCGTGGGGCGCTGTCTGATCGCGGTCCTGGAAAACGGCCAGCAAGCCGACGGTTCAGTGACCCTGCCCGAGGTTCTGGCCCCGTACCTGGGCGGCAAGACGACCCTCACCGCAGAGGGCCGGCTGGCCTGACACACTGGTATGCCCCCCGAACCCGCCGGGGGGGGGCACGTCCACGTTCAACCCGTGTGCAGCCTGCTGTTGCGGTGGCGCGCGGCCGGTTTCGGGAATGGCACAAGACGGCTTGCATCTTCGTCCCACAGTTTCAGCCGCAGGGCGGCGACGGCCTCGGGGAACTTGATGCGGCGCGGCGCGAACTCCTCGGGCAGGCTGTAGTGGCAGGCGCGCAGCCGATACGACGGGATGCGCGAATTCAGATGGTGGATGTCGTGCAGCGTGATGCAGGCCACCGCGGTATCGAACCACCAGCCGAAATCCAGACAGGAGCTGCCCTGAAGCGCCGCAAGTTGCGGGTCAAGATCAGGGCGACGGTCCCAGTAGGTGTCCTCGAAATTATGTTGCAGGTAGACCAGAAACACGCCCAGCATGCCGCCCAGCATCGAGGCGACAAAATAGATGCCCAACCCGTGCCAGCCTGACAGCGCATAGATCAGCCCGACCCACACAAGAACCGCGACATTGTGCAGAACGACGCCTTTCCAGCCAAAGCGCATCGTGTTCTTGGGCCAGCGGTAGCGGATGAAATAGGTGAACAGCGCCCCAAGCGGCACCAGAATGAACGGGTTGCGATACAGCCGGTACTGCAACCGGGTCCAGAACCCGGCCGCGTTCCATTCGCGCAACGTCATCGTATGGATTTCGCCGGTTTCGCGATGTTCCAGATTGCCCACGCCAGCATGATGCAGATTGTGGTTCTGCTTCATCACTTCGAATGGCGCAAACGTAAAGGGCGACAGCACATGGCCCGCCAATTCGTTCTGGTTGCGGGTTTCGAACAGTGAATGATGCCCGGTATCATGTTGCAGCACATACAGCCGCACCGCTGAAAACGCATGCACGACGATGGCCGGCCCCATCACCAGCCAGTTGCCGGATTGCGAAATCGCCAGCCAGAGCGAGGTGAAGTAGACCGCGAAGGTTCCAAGAAAACTGAACGCAGCAAGACGGTTGTCCTTGGCAATGAATTTGCGAGTGTGCTCACGAAGATCCATGATGGCCTCTGCTGGATACCTGTCAAACGACTGGGATGTGTATGTCTCAGTATGTTCTCAGGTTCCGGTGTCCAGCGCAATATTGGCGACGCCATAAGCGAAAATCGACACGGCAATCTGCACGGGACGCACGGATACCGGCATTTTCGCGCCGACCCGGCCCGTGGCTGTGCCGAAAATCGAAACCCGTCACGACACGCCCGTGGCGTGCGATTTCTTTCTGTGCCTCGCGCGGTGGCGTCAGATCACGTCTTGCGCCGCCCGTCGGTATGCTTGCGCAGCTTGCTGGGGCCTGCCTTCTTGCGGCCCTTATAGGGGTTGGAGTCGTTCTGACTGCGCAGATGCAGGCGGATCGGGGTCCCCGGCATATCGAAATCCTCGCGCAGCCCGTTGACCAGGTAACGGGAATAGCTGGCAGGCATCTTGTCGGGGTGGCTGCACATCACCACGAACCCCGGCGGGCGGGTCTTGGCCTGCGTCATATAGCGCAGCTTGATCCGTTTGCCCTGCGGCGCGGGGGGCGGGTGCTGCTCCAGCATGCCGGTCAGCCAGCGGTTCAGCGCTGCGGTGGGCACACGGCGGTTCCAGACCTCATGCGCGCGCATGATGGCCCCATGCAGGCGATCCAGCCCTTTGCCGGTTCTGGCGCTGACGGTCACCAGAGGCGCGCCGCGCAACTGCGGCAGCAAGCGTTCAAAGGCTTCGCGCAGATCCCGCAACTTGCCCTGCTTGTCCTCTTCGATGTCCCATTTATTGACCGCCACCACCACGGCACGGCCTTCGCGTTCGGCCAGATCGGCGATGCGCAGATCCTGCTGTTCGAAGGGGATGGCCGCGTCCAGCAGCACGACGACGACCTCGGCGAACTTGACCGCGCGCAGCCCGTCCCCGACCGACAGCTTTTCCAGCTTCTCCTGCACCTTGGCCTTGCGGCGCATTCCGGCCGTGTCGAAAATGCGCATGGGCACCGGTACGCCATCCGGTCCGGCCCAATCGATCGGCAGGGAAATCGAATCGCGGGTGATCCCGGCCTCGGGTCCGGTCAACAGGCGGTCTTCTCCCATGATGCGGTTGATCAGGGTCGATTTGCCCGCATTGGGCCGCCCCACCACCGCCACCTGCAACGGTTTTGCCCGTGTCGGGGCAAAGCTGGCGTCGGTTTCCGGGTCGTCCGCGTCCAGGTCCACGTCGGTTTCCGGGGCATCGGAACGGGCGCGTTCCTCGAACTGATCGGCCAAAGGCATCAGCTGCGTATAAAGATCGTTCAGGCCTTCGTTATGTTCCGCCGACATGCGAATCGGTTCGCCCAGCCCCAGGCCATAGGCCTCGAGCACCCCGGCATCGGCAGCGGCGCCTTCGGCCTTGTTCGCGGCCAGAATGACATGGGCGCTGCGCTTGCGCAGGATTTCGGCAAACACCTGATCGTTGGCCGTGACCCCGGTACGGGCGTCCAGCATGAACAGGCAGACATCGGCCATGTCCACGGCGCGTTCGGTCAAGCGCCGCATCCGGCCCTGCAGGCTGTCGTCGGTGGCGTCCTCCAGACCGGCCGTGTCGATCACGGTAAAGCGCAGATCGGCCAGCCGCGCCGCGCCCTCGCGCAGGTCCCGGGTTACCCCGGGCGTATCATCGACCAGCGCGAGACGCTTGCCGACAAGGCGGTTGAACAATGTGGACTTGCCCACGTTGGGGCGTCCCACGATGGCGAGCGTGAAGGACATTCTAGCAGCTTTCGATCCGGATCAGATGCGCCATGTAGCGCATCCCTGCGTCAACGGAAAGCGTGCAGTTCACCATCGCCGCCCATGACATACAACGTCTGCCCCGCCACGACCGGCGGGCTGGAGGCCCCGCCGGGAACCTGGGCCGTCGCCGTCAACGCCCCGCTTTCCGGAGAGAAAAACCGCAACTGCCCGTCCCCCGAAGCAACGATAACCCGGCCACCGGCCAGAATCGGACCATAATTCGCATAGATCCTGCCGCGTTTGCGGGGCTTGTCCTTGACGAAATTCGGCAAGTCGATTGCCCAGATCACGCTGCCGTTGCTTGTGTCGATACGCACCAACTTGTTCAGGTCGGTGACCGAAAAGATGCTGTCGCCAGCCGGCCAGACCGGACCCAGCGCACCTTCGCGGGCGGTCCAGATCCGTTCGCCGCTGTTGGAATCAAACGCCGCGATACGTCCTGAATGATTGCCCACATAGATTCGGCTGCCGACGGCCACGGGGCCGCCCGTCACGTCACCGATCTGCGACATCGCGCGCCCGACGCGCTGGCCCGCCACCGTGGCCGTCCAGCGGCGCAGTCCGCCGCGTTTGAACGCGCCGACAACATCACCGGAACCGTATGAAAACACGACAAAATCACCAACCAACACGGGGGAAGGCGCGCCCAGAACGTTGGTGATGCTGGGGGTGGCCTCGATCTGCCATGCGATGCGGCCATTGTCGGTCCGCACAGCCCAGCCAATGTTGTCCCCGGCCACCAGATACAGCAATCCGCCGCTGACCGTCGGCGCACCGCTGCCGGTGGAATCCAGTTTCTGCGTCCAGCGTATCCCGCCGGTCTTGGCATCCAGCGCGGTGACCAGCCCAAAGCCCGAAGACACATATAGCGTGCCCTGATCATAGGCCATGCCGCCGCCCGTGGCCTGCCCTTCGCTGTCCGTATTCGGGGTCAGATCCGTGCTCCAGACCAGACCGCCACCCGGGGCAACCGCAGACACCCGCGCGCCGCTGTCCAGCGTATAGATCAATCCGCCCGCGACCACGGGGCTGGCGGTGATGCGTTGACGCCGGCTGTTGCCCGACCCGATGGAGGTGGACCAGATCCGTTGCGGTGCCGCGCGCAGGGCGGGATGTGCGGTGCGAAACGCCTGTGTGCCGAACGGTTGCGCCCAGCTGGCGTTGGCCTGCTGCGCCGGCAGCCGAATCGCGCGGCTGGCATTGCTGGTGGTGCGCGCGGTTGCGGGCGCGTCCTCGGGCATAGGGCGGATGTTTTCCCGCTTGCCGGGAAGAATCAGTTCCTTCTCGGAACAGGCGCTGAGAAACATGGCGGCTGCGGCCAGCAGGGCCAGCCCCATGCGCGAGGTATGAAACGCTGCCTTCATGAATGCCTGCCTGTTTTCCTGTTCCTGCCGGTCCGGTCGTCTCAACCCTGCGAGCGCAGGGCCGGTTCGGGTGTTCCGCCAAGCGCCACAATCACCTGTGACACGCGCTGTTGCAAGTCCGCGGCCGTTTCAGCGTCCTGCAGGATGGCCTGCAAACGTTCGATGGCGGCCTGGCTGTTGCCCTGTTCGATGTCGATCAGCGCCAGTTGTTCCTGCGCCAGCAGACGCAGCGGCGCACCGGGCTGGGCCAATGCCTCGAACTGCAGCCGGCGTTCATCGGCCAGCAGGGTTCCGGTCTGAAGGGTCAGCGCCTTGAAGCTGGCGATCTGGCGGTAGATCTCGGGCAGATCGCCCTGTTCCGTCGCAATGGCGTTCAACTCGCCAATCGCCGCTTCCGTCTGTCCCGCCTCGGCCAGGCTGGCCGCGGTCATGAACCGCAACATCGCGTCACCGCCCGGTGTCTGCGCAGTGATTTCCTGCAAGGCGACCGAACGCGCGGCTGCCTCGTTGGACGCAAGCGCCGCAACAATGTCATCGCCCAATTGCTCCGCCGCAGCGGTGGCCTGGGCCTTGCGGTATTCGTTATAGGACGCCCCGCCGACGATCAGAACGATTGCCGTCACCGCGATCCAGCCATAGCGCCGAAACATCAGGAACAGACGGTCGCGACGGACCTCTTCGGTCACCTCGTCGATGAAACTGTCAGTATCGCTCATCCGTTTCGCCCTCAGTTCTTGTCATGCACCGCATTGTTCCCCGGTTGCCGCGCACCCGCAGGTCGCCCTCTCTTATCGTGCAAGTCCGCACAAGCCAAGTGCTCCTCAGGGCGCAATTTCCCGGCACCTTGCGCCACAGCCTTAAAAAAAATAAACTGAACTGGTCGGTTCAGTCTGGAACAAATCGGGAAATTTCCTATATGCGGGCAAATGACCGATTTTGACATGAGCGGGATCTATAGAACGTGACCTGTAACGCCGCAGTCGGCACCGCGACGCTTTTCGAGAGGCTCAAATGCGATTGATTCCCGTCCTCACCGCAATTCTGGTGATGCTGGCCCTGTACGGCATCGTTTTCGAACGCGAGGCATTATTTGCCTTTGCCCGCGGCGAGACCAGCACCGAGCCGGTCGAAACGGGCGACGGGGATCAGGCACAGGACAGCCCTGCAACGCCGCTGATCGGGGTGGTGGCGGTACACAGCCAGGCCCAACAGATTGACAGCGCCGTGATCCTGCGCGGACAGACAGCCGCGGTGCGCCAAGTCGAGGTGCGGGCCGAAACGTCCGCCAGGGTGATCTCGGAGCCCTTGCGCAAGGGCACTTTCGTGCAAGCCGGTAATCTGCTGTGCCGGCTGGATCCGGGCACCCGCGACGCAACCCTGGCCGAAGCCCGCGCGCGGTTGAGCGAAGCAAAAAGCCGGGCCCCCGAAACCCAGGCACGTCTGGCCGAGGCGCAGGCCCGGCTGAAAGAAGCCAAGATCAATTTCAACGCCGCACAGAAACTGTCTGAAGGCGGCTATGCCTCGGACACCCGGCTGGCGTCGGCCCAGGCCGCGCTGCGCACCGCCGAAGCCGGTATCGCCACCGCCACATCCGGTCTGGAAACCGCCAAATCCGGCATCGAAGGGGCCGCTGCAAACGTCGCTGCCGCCGAACGTGAAATCGAACGCCTGGAAATATCTGCACCGTTCGACGGGTTGCTGGAATCCGACACCGCCGAATTGGGCAGCCTGATGCAGCCGGGCAGCCTGTGCGCGACGATCATCCAGCTGGATCCGATCAAGCTGGTTGGATATGTGCCCGAAACCGATGTCGACCGTATCCGAATCGGGGCCATCGCCAGTGCGGAACTTGCAACCGGGGCGCGGATACAGGGCAAGGTGGTCTTTGTCAGCCGCTCCGCCGATCCCACAACCCGCACCTTCGAGGTGGAAATAAACGTACCCAACCCCGATCTGGCGGTTCGTGACGGGCAGACCGCATCCATCATGATCGCGGCGGACGGGGCGACGGCGCACCGGCTGCCGCAATCCGCCCTGACCCTGAACAATGACGGGCAGTTGGGCGTTCGGGTCGTGGGCAAGGACGATGTCGTCGAATTTCGCGGCGTGAAACTGCTGCGCGACGACGTAAACGGTGTCTGGGTCAGCGGGCTGGGCGATCGCGCCGATGTTATCGTCGTGGGACAGGATTTCGTGACCGGCGGGGTCAAGGTGAAACCGACCTATCGTGAGGCCGCGCAATGACCGGCATCGTCACCTGGGCCTCGGAACGGGCCCGGATGGTTCTGGCCTTTATCGCGCTGTCGCTGATCATCGGCGGCTTTGCCTATGCCAACCTGCCCAAGGAAGGCGAACCCGATATCGAGATTCCGGCGCTGTTCGTGTCGGTGCCGTTCCCGGGCATCTCGGCCGAAGACAGCGAAAGTCTGATGGTCAAGGTGATGGAGACCGAACTGGCCGATCTGGACGGGCTCAAGGAGATGTCCGGAACAGCCGCAGAGGGCTATGCCGGCGTGGCGCTGGAGTTCGAGTTCGGCTGGGACAAGACCGCGATCATGGCCGATGTCCGGGATGCAATGAACGCGGCGCAGGCGGAGTTTCCCGAAGGCGCCGAGCAATATTCCATCACCGAAATCAACTTTTCCGAATTTCCCATCGTCATCGTCAACCTGACGGGTGCGGTGCCCGAACGCACGATGGCGCGCATCGCCAAGGACCTGCAGGACGACCTGGAAGCTTTGGACGCGGTGCTTGAGGCCGGGATCGCGGGCAATCGCGACGAGATGCTTGAGGTGGTGATCGACCCTCTGCGGCTGGAAGCCTACAACATCACCGCCCTGGAACTGATCAACGTGGTTCAGAACAACAACCAGCTGATCGCCGCAGGCGAGGTCGAGACCGAACAGGGCAAGTTCAGCGTCAAAATCCCGTCCAGTTTTGACGAACCGCGCGATGTCTACAATCTGCCGGTCAAGACCAACGGCGACCGGGTGGTGACACTGGGAGAGCTGGCCGAGATCAATTTCACCTTCGAGGACCGCGAAGGCACGGCCCGCTTCAACGGTGAAAGCACCGTGGCGCTTCAGGTGGTCAAGCGCAAGGGATACAACCTGATCGACACGGTTGCGCAGGTCAAGGAAACGCTGGCGGCCAGCCGTGCCAAGTGGCCCAAGGACATGCAGGACGCGGTCACGGTCGGCACCAGCAACGACCAAAGCCGCGTTGTCGGCTCGATGGTCAGCCAGCTGGAAGGCTCGGTTCTGACCGCCGTGGCATTGGTGATGATCGTGGTATTGTCTGCGCTCGGCAGCCGGGCTGCCCTGCTGGTCGGCTTCGCGATCCCGACCTCTTTTCTGCTGTGTTTCGCCTTTCTGGCGATCATGGGGGTGAGCATTTCCAACATCGTGATGTTCGGCCTGATCCTGGCCGTGGGGATGCTGGTGGATGGGGCCATCGTGGTGGTCGAATATGCCGACAAGCGCATCAAGGAAGGCGTCGGCCCGATGCATGCCTATGTCGAGGCCGCGCAGCGCATGTTCTGGCCTATCGTCAGTTCCACCGCGACGACGCTCTGTGCGTTCCTGCCCATGCTGTTCTGGCCCGGCGTGCCGGGCGAGTTCATGGGAATGCTGCCGGTGACGCTGATCTTTGTGCTGTCCGCCAGCCTGATCGTGGCGCTGGTCTATCTGCCGGTCATGGGCGGCGTCACCGGGCGGATGAGCCGGGCGTTCGGCAACCTGTCGGATGCGCTGCGGGCACGCCTGCCCTGGCTGGCGCGGGCCGCGCTGGTGCCGCCGGCCCTGTATCTGATGTTCCTCGGCGCCATGCAAATTCTGAACCCGGCCTACCTGTTGCCGGCGGGCATGCCGGGGCCGGCGGGGTCGCTGTTCGGCGCCGTGGTGTTTCTGCTGGGGGCTTTTTCCGCCTCGGTCACATTGGGCGCGGCCAGCATCCAGCGCGCACCACGCGCGATTGATACCAGTCACCGGCACACGCCCTTTGGCCAGTTCATCAAGCTGATCGCGGGCAATCCGGTGATGCCGATCGTGGCCGTCGCCACCGTATTCGCCGGCGTGTTCTATGTTGCCGCCATCCTGTTTCCCGCCAATTCGCGCGGGGTCGAGTTCTTTGTCGAATCCGAGCCCGAGCAGGCCACCGTCTATGTGCGCGCGCGCGGCAACGTATCGCTGGCGGAAACCGACGACATGGTGCGTCAGGTCGAAGACGTGGTGCGCGCGCATCCGGCGGTAATCAACGTGTTCTCCTTTGCCGGGGACGGCGGGCTGAACACCGACGCCAGCGGTGCCCAGACACCGCCCGATACGGTCGGGCAGGTGCAGTTCGAAATCATCCCATGGGAAGATCGCCCCCAGATCGATCAACCGATTCTGGACGGGCGGTTCTCCCGTCACGTCACCGCTCCGGAATATGACGGCGATTTCGTGATCGATCAGCTGAGCGCTGAACTGGCGAAGCTGCCCGGGTTCCAGGCCGAGATCCTGGCGCTGGCACAGGGTCCCGCTTCGGGCAAGCCGGTGCATCTGCGGTTGAAAGGCCACAACTGGGACGACCTGACCCAAGCCACCGACCTGGCCCGGGCGCATTTCGAAACCGTGCCCGGCCTGACCCAGATCGAGGACAGCCTGCCGCTGCCGGGGATTGACTGGCAGATCGACGTCGACGTGGAAAAGGCCGGGCGCTATGGCGCGGACGTGGCCACCGTGGGTGGGATGGTGCAACTGGTGACGCGCGGCATCCTGCTGGACACGATGCGGGTCGACAGCAGCGACGAGGAAATCGAGATCCGCGTGCGCCTGCCTGAAAACGACAGGGTGCTGAGCACGCTGGATTCGATGAAGGTCCGAACGCCCGACGGGCTGATCCCGCTGAGCAATTTCATTACCCGCAAGCCGGTCGAGAAACTGGCCCAGATCAACCGCGTCGATCAGCAGCGGTATTTTGATGTCAAGGCCGACGTCGGCACCGGCCTGTCCAAGGTCGTGCGCACCGAAACCGCGCCCGACACCGGTCACGAGCAACGCATCGGCACCATCCGCGCCCTGCCCGAAGGCACAACGGCCAGCGGCGCGACCTTGACACTTTCCAACGGCGAACAGCAAGAGGTCGTGTCCCTGGGCGACGGCATCACCGTCGAAGAACTGCGTACGGCGCTGGCAGACGATACCGCCCGCGTGGTGCCGATCAATGCCAATGAGCGCATCGCGGTGATTACCGAATGGCTGGAAACCAACCCGCTGCCCGCCGGCGTCGACTGGGAATGGACCGGCGACCAGGAAGAACAGGCGGAATCCGGTGCCTTCCTGCAAAATGCCTTTCTGGGGGCGCTGGGGCTGATGTTCATCATCCTGCTGACGCAGTTCAACAGCTTTTACAACTCGATCCTGGTGCTGCTGGCGGTGGTGCTGTCCACCACGGGCGTTCTGATCGGCATGATGGTGATGCAGCAACCGTTCTCGATCATCATGACCGGGACGGGGATCGTGGCGCTGGCCGGGATCGTGGTGAACAACAATATCGTGCTGATCGACACCTACCAGGAATTCAGCCGCTACATGCCCCGCATCGAAGCCATCATCCGCACCGCCGAGGCGCGAATCCGCCCGGTGCTGCTGACCACGATCACCACGATGGCGGGTCTGGCACCGATGATGTTCGGACTCAGTCTGGATTTCATCGGCGGGGGCTATTCCATCGACAGCCCAACGTCGCTGTGGTGGAAACAGTTGGCGACGGCCGTGGTGTTCGGGCTGGGCATCGCGACGATACTGACCCTGATCGTGACGCCGTCGCTGCTGGCGCTGCGGGTCTGGTTTTCAACCTACGCGGCCTGGATCGGGCATCTTCTGGTGCGCGTGACCGGCGGGCAGGATACACAGACCGCGCGCGACATGCGCCTGGAGGCCGCGGCGCGCAAGATACCCATAGATGAGATCATCTGGGAAAGAATTGCCCCGCCGCCAGCGGCACCCGAGACCGAACCCGACGAAGGTCACGACGCGCCCGCACCGAACAACCCCTTGCGGGCAGCGGAATAGAAACGCCAGAATTGCCCCGCCCCTGCGCGCCAGACGGCGGCGCAGTCCCGGCATTGATTTGCGCAAGCCTGGCGGACACGGGAATCCTGGCCGCTCATGCTGCGTCGTGATCGGATTGCTGTCGGGTCCACAGGTTGGCATAGCGCCCCCCCGCCGCCAGCAGCGTGTCATGGGTGCCCGACTCGGCGATTTCCCCCTGATGCAGCACCACGATCCGGTCAGCCTTTGCGACAGTGGACAGACGGTGGGCAATGGTGATGACGGTGCGGCCCTGCCCCGCCCGCTCGAGCGCGTCCTGAATGTCGCGTTCGGTTTCGCTGTCCAGCGCGCTGGTAGCTTCGTCCAACAGCAGAATCGGCGGATTCTTCAGCAGGGTGCGCGCGATGCCCACGCGCTGCTTTTCCCCACCCGATAGTTTCAGCCCGCGTTCCCCCACCATGGTGTCATACCCCTGTGGCAGACTGACGATGAAATCGTGGATCTGCGCATCGCGCGCGGCCTGCTCTATCTGGTCCTGCGTAGATCCGTCGCGGCCGTAGGCGATATTATAGCGGATCGTGTCGTTGAACAGCACCGTATCCTGCGGCACGACGCCGATGGCGGCATGCAGGCTGTCCTGGGTGACGGCACGAATGTCCTGCCCGTCGATCAGCAGCCGTCCACCGGTGACATCATAGAAACGGAACAGCAGCCGCC
Organism: Rhodobacteraceae bacterium F11138; assembly: GCA_016521575.1. Taxonomy (GTDB): domain Bacteria; phylum Pseudomonadota; class Alphaproteobacteria; order Rhodobacterales; family Rhodobacteraceae; genus Sedimentitalea. The sequence continues at coordinate 634,081 of JAEKDP010000002.1, forward strand.
CGATGGTGGATTTGCCGGATCCCGTCGCACCGACGATGGCGACGGTCTGTCCCGCAGGCACCGTAAGATCGATGCCGCGCAGGATTTCACGGGCCGTCTCATAGCCGAAATGCACATCTTCAAGCCGGATTTCACCGCCATCGACCCGCAAGGCACGCGCGCCGGGCGGGTCGGAGATTTCAGCGGGCTGTTCCAGCAGATCGAACATCTCGCCCATGTCGACCAGAGCCTGGCGAATTTCACGATAGACGGTGCCCAGGAAATTCAACGGCACGGTGATCTGGATCATATAGGCGTTTACCATGACGAAATCGCCCACGGTCAGCGCCCCCGACTGAACCCCCAGCGCCGCCAGCACCATCACACCGACCAGCCCGCAGGTGATCAGCAACGACTGGCCGAAGTTCAGAAAGGCAAGCGAATACGCGGTCTTGAGCGCCGCCGCCTCATAGCCTTGCATCGCCGCGTCATACCGGGTTGCCTCGCGGTCTTCGGCACCGAAATACTTGACGGTCTCATAGTTCAGCAGACTGTCGATCGCCTTTTGATTGGCGTCGGTATCCTGGTCGTTCATCTCTCGGCGCAGTTTGACCCGCCATTCGGTCACGGCAAAGGTGAACCAGCCATAAAGCGCGATGGTCACAGCCACGATCACAAGATACCAGGCATCGAACATCACTGTCAGGATGATCCCCACCAGAAGCAGTTCCAGGATCAGCGGCCCGATGGAAAACAACATGAACCGCAGCAGGAAGTCCACACCCTTGACGCCGCGCTCGATGATCCGGGACAACCCGCCGGTCTTGCGGGCGATGTGATACCGCATCGAAAGCCGATGGATATGGGCAAAGGTTTCAAGCGCCAACTGGCGCAGCGCCCCTTGGCCCACCGGGGCGAACAGCGCGTCGCGCAGTTGCTGAAACCCGACGTTCATCATGCGGGACACGCCATAGGCGATGGTCAACCCGACAGCGCCAAGGGCCAGCATGGGCACGCCTTCGTTGGCCAGCCCGTCCACCGCGCCCTTGTACAGCAGCGGGGTGACGACCGCGATCAGCTTGGCCAGCACCAGCATCACCATCGCCCACAAGACGCGGCGTTTCACCCAGGGCTTGTCCTCGGGCCAGAGATAGGGCGCGACGCGGCGAATGGTGCGCAGACCGGACTTTCGGTCCTGTTCCGCGCCAGCGGGATTGATTGCAGTCATGTGTCTTTCCGGTTCCGATAGCAGCACATAGGCGCAGCGCGGGCGCTTGACCAGAGGGGCGGCTCAGTCCGGCAAGGTAAAAACCTGGCCCGGATAGATCAGATCCGGGTCGCGGATGCTGTCACGGTTGGCTTCGAACACCCGCACATACAGCACCCCGTCGCCGTATTTCTCGCGCGAGATCGCCCACAGGGTGTCGCCGGTCTGGACCGTCACCGCACGCACCGGCGCGGCATCGACCGCATCCCCGGAGGCGGGCGGCTGCAGGGTTTCGGGCGCGGCCCGCTGAAACGGGGTTTCCAGCCGGCTGATCACGGCGCCCTGGTCGTCCAGTTCATCCAGACGCAGGGTATATAGCCCCGGGGCGATATCCGCTATCTCGCCACGCCAGCGCCCCTTGGCATTGCTGGTCAGATCCGCCAGCGGTTCGTTGTCCAGATAGACCCGGACCACCGAGCCGCCACTGGCGTTGCCGCGCAGCTTGACCGCTCCGGTCTCCGCATAGCTGATCGTGTCCAGCGCGACCTGGGCCGGCGATGCCGAGTCCTGCTGCGTGCCCGACTGCATCAGGGCGACGCCCTCGGCGTTGGTATGCAGCACCGTGACCGCAGCGGCAGACGGGGCCTGCGGTTGCTGCACGCTGATTGCCTGCGTCACGGGGTTTGCCGCGGCATTGGCGGCGGGACGCTCGGGCAGATTGGTGACAGGGCCATCGGGCGCGGGGTCTTCAGGACGCTCGGGCACCGCGACATCGCGCTCTGTGCCCTGATCCGGAACACGGGTGTCAGCGCGTGTCAGTGGATCGTCGGGAACCGGGGACGCCAGGGCAAGGGCCGTGCCGACCTGCGGTGCCCGGGTTTCAGCATTGCGCGGGGTTGCAGGTTGCTGGCTTTGCACCCCGGTGTCGTCCCCGTCCACGCCGGGGTCCGCTGCCACCTGCGGCAGCACCGTTTCGGCAGCAACCGCTTCGGATGCCCGCAGCGCCGGGGCCAGTATGACCTGATCATCCGAAGACGCGCTCTGCCCGTTCAACTGCGCCGTCAGGCTGAGAACGCGGGGGGCCGTCGTGACCGGCAAGGTCAGCATGCTGACGAATTTGCCATCCGCACCCGATGTGACCCGGCCCTGTTCGGCCCCTTCCAGCAGAATGGCGACCTGGCTGTCCGCCGGGGCCGTGCCCGCGATGACGGCCGAGCCATCCGGCTCGACCCGCACCACGTCAAACGTCGGCGCGGGCAAAGCGGGCGCGACCGTTTCCACCGCTGTCGCCTGATCGCGCGCCAGCGGCTCGGGCGTCGGCACGGGGGCCTGCACGGGCGTCGACACGGTGGCCTGTCCATCTTCGAGCGTTTTCGCCTTGTCAACCGGCCCCGATGTCAGGATACCCGAAAGATACAGCCCCGCGGCGACGGCGCACCCGGCGATGAAAATCAACGCCCACCGCGCCATCTCAGGTGCGCTGCCACCAGCCTGTGAAGCCATTCATTCCCCCGTTTGACACGCCTGACGCCCCGGATCGGGACCGCGCGGTTGAGACAGACTAGCAATCCCGCTATCACGGGTCAAAACAAGCCTTTTTTCACATCATCCCGGGAAAGATCCATCGATGAGCACCAAATCCATCTGTGTCTATTGCGGATCCCGCGCAGGGGTCAATCCGGCCTATGCCGAGGATGCCCGCGCCCTTGGATGGGAAATCGCGCGCCAGGGGTGGCGGCTGGTCTACGGGGCGGGCGATGTCGGGCTGATGGGCGAAGTGGCGCGGGCCGCGCAGGGCGGCGAAGGCGAGACCTTCGGCGTGATCCCCCAGCATCTGATCGATCTGGAAGCCGGCAAGACCGACCTGACCCGATATGTCGTCACCGAAACGATGCACGAACGCAAGAAGGTGATGATCATGAATGCCGATGCGGTCGTGGTGCTGCCCGGCGGCGCGGGATCGCTGGACGAATTTTTCGAGGCGCTGACCTGGCGTCAATTGGGCCTGCATGGCAAACCCATCCTGGTGCTGAACACCGCTGGCTACTGGACGCCGCTTCGGGCCCTGATCCAGCATATCGTCGATCAGGAATTTGCCGACACCTCGCTGGCGGAATTCGTCACCTGGGTCGACACGCCGGCCATGGCAATGAAAGCCCTGCGCGCCGCTCTGGACTGACGCAGGCCAGCAACCGCGCCGCGGTTTCGCCATCCGGCTGCTGCTTGCCGGTCCGCGGCATCGGGGGCGCAGACGCCCCATATGCAAGCAAACAGCCCCGCGCGAACGCGGGGCTGCTGCCAAAAGTCCTGTCACCAAGCTGCGGCTTACATCCGGCTGGCGACGTTTTCCCAGTTCACGAGGTTGTCCAGGAAGTTGGTCAGATAGGCCGGGCGCTTGTTGCGGAAATCAATGTAATAGGAATGCTCCCATACATCACAGCCCAGCAGCGCGGTCTGCCCGAAACACAGCGGATTCACGCCATTTTCGGTTTTGGTCACCGCCAGCGATCCGTCGGCGTTCTTGACCAGCCAGGCCCAGCCCGAGCCGAACTGACCGGCACCGGCGGCGCTGAACTCTTCCTTGAACTTGTCCACACTGCCAAACGCTTCGGTCAGCGCCTTTTCCAGTTCGCCGGGCATTGCGCTGGCGTCCGGGCCCATCATTTCCCAGAACTGGTTGTGGTTCCACAACTGGCTGATGTTGTTGAAAATACCATTCTGCGCCACGGACTTGGGATCATACGTGCCCGTGATGATCTCTTCCAGCGATTTGCCGTCCCATTCCGTTCCGGCGATCAGCTTGTTGCCGTTGTCGACATAGGCCTTGTGGTGCAGGTCGTGGTGATATTCGAGCGTTTCCTTCGACATGCCCTTGGCTGCCAGCGCGTCATGTGCATAAGGAAGATCGGGAAGTTCAAAAGCCATCTTGGCCCCCTGTCTGTAGTGAATGCTTCGGTTCCACCCGTTACATGCGGCGGCACCGCCGTTAGGTCAAGGGTGGACAGCGTATCAACGCACGGAGTCGAAAATTGTTCACCAGAGCACGAAAAATGCTGTACCGCGCGCGCGGCCATGTCAGCGGACGGCTGGCCGACGAGGTATTTCGGCTGGATCCCTATCACAGCAAATTCTGGCACAAGGCCAGCGCCGGCAGATGGGAACCCGAGACGCTGGCGGTTCTGGCCAGCCATCTGGACAAGGCGCATGACTATCTGGACATCGGGGCCTGGATCGGCCCGACGGTGCTGTATGGCGCACGCAAGGCGCGGCATGTCTGGTGTTTCGAGCCGGACCCCGAAGCATTCCGCGCGCTGGCGTGGAACATCCATCTGAACCGACTGGACAATGTCAGCGCCTTTGCCGCCGCCCTGTCGCAGGATGTTGGCGTGGCCCGCATGGCCGGGATGCACGGCGAGGCGGGCGACAGCACGACCAGCCTGCTGAACCCCGGCGGCGCGGCGGGTTCGGATGTGTTGACCCTGCGTTTCGATCAGTTCGCCGGAGCCGTGGATCTGTCGGGCGTCTCGCTGGTCAAGATGGACGTCGAAGGCGCGGAATTCGAAATCCTGCCCACCCTTCTGCCCTGGCTGAAAGAACATCGTCCGGCGTTGCTGCTGTCCACCCACGCGCCGTTTCTGCCGGAACCGGAACGGGCGGAACGCATGGCCGCCTTGCGCGATCAACTGTCGTTCTATTCGACCGTGCAGGACGACAGGGGCGCAACGGGGCTTGATGCGCTGACCTCGGATTCCGCGCAGTCCCGGTTCCCGAGCTTTCTGTTATCGTGCTAAAGTGTTCCGCCTTTGACCTGATCTATCGCGTATCACCTATCGCGTTGAACTCGCTGATCTCAGGCAGCGAAAGATGATACGGGTTTAAGGCGGAATGCCTAAGGTCCGCCGCCGCCGCTCAGAATACGCCGACTTCCGAATTCGGCTGCGCGGCAACACAGAGCAGATCAAAGACATATTGCGCGACCGAACGAAAACAGACGAGCTGAAAGGTCTCGTTGTCCACCATCCAGAACGCAGCGGGCACCTGGGCCAGTCGCGTGCGGCGAATGGTACCGGGTTCGAACTCCGCCGGAGACAGATCAACCGGGCAGAGTTTTGCCAGCACTTCGCGCGCCGCCGGGCCGGACACCCGAAACACCGCACGGGCATCGGATACATTCACCGCCAACGCATGAGAACCCGCCAGCGCGGTCTGCAACTGCGCCAGCACCTCGGGGACCGCGGCGTATGGGCACAGCACCAGCAATTCATCCGGCGACATCCAGCACAGACCGCTGTCATCCTTTGTGCTGATGGCGTTGGCGCCGGGCATGGCCGCACCTGTTGCCTTGGTCGCGGCGGATTTGACCGCCCGGGCTGCCAGATCGCCACGCAGGGTGATCATGCCCTGCAGACCGATTTCCGCGATGTCGGCGATGCCGTCGAACCGGGCATGGTTCAGGGCGCTGATGGGCTCAGACATTCTGCTTCTCCCCGTCCTTGTCATAGAACACCGGATCGACGATCCGGGCCTTGTAAAGGGTTCCGTCCGTGCCGGGGAACTCCAGCGTCTCGCCCATCCGGTCCGGGCCGTTCAGCACCAGCCCCATGGCGATCCCGCGCCCCAGGGTCGGCGAATGATAGGTCGATGTGACCCGGCCCTGGGTATTGCGCTGCCCATTGGCATTGCGTCCGGCGGCGATCGCATAGGCCCCGTCGGGAAGAACCGAACCGTCTTCGGTCTGCAACCCGACCAGTTTCCAGCGCGTCGGATCGGTCATGTGGCTGCGCGCCTGCGCGCGCTTGCCCAGATAATCGTCCTTCTTCTTGCTGATGGCCCAGTTCAGGCCCAGATCCTGCGGGATTACCGTGCCGTCGGTTTCATCGCCGATCATGATGAACCCTTTTTCCGCCCGCAGGATATGCAGACATTCGGTCCCGTAAGGCATCACGCCGAATTCCTGCCCCGCCTCATGCAGGGCGGTCCAGAAGGCCAGACCCTGCGACGCGGGAACCGCGATTTCGAAACTCAGCTCGCCCGAGAACGAAATCCGGTAGACACGGCAGTCAAACCCGCCGATCCGCCCGTCCGCCCAGGCCATGAAAGGCAGGGATTCGCGGCTGACATCCATCCCGCCCAGCTTTTCCAGAACCTGGCGCGCGTTCGGTCCGACGACAGCGATCTGGGCGTATTGCTCGGTCACATTGGCGACATATACCTGCCAGTCCCACCATTCGGTCTGCAACCATTCCTCCATGTGGGCATGAATATGTTCGGCCCCACCGGTGGTCGTATGGCACAGGAAGGTGTCATCATCGATGCGCGCCACGACGCCGTCATCGATCAGGAAGCCGTTTTCGCTGCACATCAACCCATAGCGGCAACGCCCCGGTTTCAGGGTGCTCATCATGTTGGTATAGAGCATATCCAGGAATTTTCCGGCATCCGGACCCTTGACGATGATCTTGCCCAGCGTGGACGCATCAAGCAGGCCCAGATTGCTGCGGGTATTCGTGACCTCACGCATGACCGCGTCATGCACGGTTTCCCCGCTGCGCACATAGGCATAGGGACGCCGCCATTGGCCAACCGGTTCCCAGTCGGCACCATTGGCCGCATTCCAGTCATGCATCGGCGTGCGACGGACCGGCTGGAAGACCTCGCCTCGGGCCTCGCCTGCGATCGCCCCCATCGAAATCGGCGTATAGGGCGGGCGGAACGTCGTTGTGCCGGTGGCCGGAATCGGCTGTCCCAGAGCATCGGACAGAATCGCCAGCCCGTTGATATTGCTCAGCTTGCCCTGATCCGTGGCCATGCCCAGCGTGGTGTACCGTTTGGTGTGTTCAACGCTTTCAAACCCTTCGCGGGCGGCCAGTTGCACATCAGACACCTTGACGTCGTTCTGAAAATCCAGCCAGGATTTGCTGCGCAGCCCGGCATGGGCATCGCGCGGCATCAGCCAGACCGGCTCAAGCGGTGCCTGAAGCGTCGGTTCAGCCTTGGGTGTCGTCCCGCGCTTGGGCTTGAACCCCGCAGCCTTTGCCGCGCTGATCCCGGTTTTCGTCGCATCCGCCAGCACGTCCTCCAGTGACATATAGCCATTGGCGGCCCCGGCGGCGCGCACGAAACCCGCGCCATCCGCCCCGGTCGGCGGGCGATCCGGATCGGGCCGGAAATGGGCCTGATCCGCGTCCCACGTCAACTTGCCGCCACAATGAGACCAAAGATGGACCACCGGCGACCAGCCGCCGGACATCGCAACCGCATCACATGCGATTTCTTCCAGCGCCCCGCCCAGACCGTCCTGCGCACAGATCTGGACCTTCTTCACCCGCCTTCCACCGCCGACCTTGGCAATCGCGCGGCCGCAATCGATGCGAATTCCCAGCGCGCGTGCCGCGTTCATCAACGGGCCACCGCCACTGTCGCGGGCATCCAGAATGCGCAACACATCCAGACCTGCTTCTTTCAGGCAGATCGCGGTCAGATAGGCGTCGTCATTGTTGGTGGCGATCACGATGCGCTGTCCCGCCGCCACCCCATGGTTGACCACATAGTCCCGCATGGCCGAGGCCAGCATGACGCCCGGCACATCATTGCCCGCGAACGACAGCGGGCGCTCGATCGCGCCGGTCGTGGTGATGATCTGTTTCGCACGCACCCGCCACAGACGATGGCGCGGCCCCTCGGCTCCGGGCAGATGATCGCCCAGACGTTCGTAGCCCAGGACATAGCCATGATCGTAAACCCCGGCCCCCATGCACCGAAGCCGCAGGGTCACATTGTCCATCGCCTTCAGTTCGGTCAGGGTTTGATCGATGTACCGTTCGACCGGTGCGCCATCAACGGTGCCACCATCGACCGGGGCGCGCCCGCCCCAATGGGCGGTCTGTTCCATCAGCAGCACCCTGGCCCCGCCCTGGGCGGCGGCTTTGGCCGCCTGCAATCCGGCCACGCCCCCTCCGATGACCAGAACGTCGGTAAAGGTGTTGAAATGTTCGTATGTATCGGCGTCCCGATCCCGGGGTGCCTGACCCAGCCCCGCCGATTGCCGGATGAACGGCTCGTAGACGTGCTTCCAGAAGGCGCGCGGATACATGAACATCTTATAGTAGAAGCCAGCGGGCAGAAACCGCGACAGATGCTTGTTGATCCCGCCGATGTCGAATTCCAACGACGGCCAATGGTTCTGGCTGCGCGAGATCAGCCCGTCGAACAACTCGGTCGTGGTGGCGCGTTGGTTGGGTTCAAATTCCCGGCCCTGCCCCATGTTGACCAGGGCGTTGGGTTCTTCCGGCCCCGAAGCAACCACCCCGCGCGGGCGGTGGTACTTGAACGAACGGCCAACCATCATCTGGTCATTGGCCAACAGGGCCGAGGCCAGCGTATCGCCGGGATGCCCGGCCAAGGATTTGCCGTTGAAGGTAAAGCCGATGCGCTTGCTGCGGTCGATCAGCCGTCCGTGGGTGGGCAGACGTTTGCTCATGCGCGGACCTCCTGCGTGGAATGGGCGGTGGGGGCGAAACGGATCATGAGAACTCCCTCCAGGTCCAGCCGGGCCGTTTGGCGGTGATCGCATCACGCAATTCCTTTGGCGGCTCGGTGCATTGGGCCTTGTAGGTGCCGAACACTTCCAGCGTCTGGGTGTCGCGCGCCGCATGGAACCATTTCCCGCAGCCATAGGTGTGCCGCCAGCGTTCAAAATGCACCCCGCGCGGATTCTCGCGGGTGAACAGATAATCGTGAAATTCATCCTCGGTTGAACCGGGACCATGGCGTGTCAGATGCGCCTCGCCCCCGGCTGAGAGTTCGGTTTCATCGGCCTGCACGCCGCAATAGGGACATTGGAGTGTCAGCATTGTTCAACCTTTGACCAGCGAGAATTGAAGTACATTGGAACTGAAAAATCGATCGTATGTAGCCGCGAATCTGACTTTTCGACGTGGCCCTCCGCTCCGACCCGACCGGTCACAACCGAAATGATATTGGCTTTGGCATCAGTCTCAACTGAGGTGCCTTTTGTTCCATTTGCCTGCACACTCACGGAAAATGAAACCAGCTGTTCCCCTTGTTCGACTAACTTTTCCTCAATTCGATTCAATGCAATCGGAATACCACCAGACCTTTTGCTCTCATCCTGTGCCCTAGCAACTCCCTTAGAGATCGAAAGCAGCGTCTCAAAAACAAAATCTTCCAAACTAACATCGGCCATCAGTGAGCCACCCCGGCGGCGACGCTTTCGTCGATGAACCGCCCCTCGTGAAACCGTTCCAACCCGAACGCGTCGGTCAGCGGCGAATGGCCCTTGGCGATCAACTCGGCCATGCCCCAGCCGGAACCGGGGATCGATTTGAAGCCGCCCGTGCCCCAGCCGCAGTTGATGAACATGCCCTCGACCGGGGTCTTGGACAGGATCGGTGAACGGTCGCCGGTGATGTCCACGATGCCGCCCCATTGCCGCAGCATCTTGAGCCGGCTGACCATCGGGAAGGTCTCGATCAGCGCGCGCACGGTTTCCTCGATGTGGTGAAAGCTGCCGCGCTGGGTATAGTTGTTGGATCCGTCGGTGCCGCCGCCGATCACCATCTCGCCCTTGTCGGATTGACTCATGTAGCCGTGCACCGTGTTGGCCATCACCACCACGTCCATGCAGGGCTTGATCGGCTCGGACACCAGCGCCTGCAACGCCACGGATTCGATGGGCAGGCGGAACCCCGCCATATCCGCCAGCACGCCGGAGTGCCCGGCAACCACCACGCCCAGTTTCTGACAGTTGATCGGCCCCTTGGAGGTCTCGACCCCAATGACCTTGCCACCCTCGGTGCGCACCCCGGTGACTTCGCATTTCTGGATGATGTCCATGCCCATGTCCGAACAGGCCCGCGCATAGCCCCAGGCCACCGCGTCATGGCGCGCGGTGCCGCCGCGTTCCTGCCACAGCCCGCCCAACACCGGATAGCGAGGACCGGACAGATTGATGATCGGCACCAGTTCCTTGACCCGCGAAGGGCTGATGAACTGGGTCGTCACGCCCTGCAGCGCATTGGCATGCGCCGTGCGCTGATAGCCGCGAACCTCATGCTGGGTCTGGGCCAGCATGATCACGCCGCGCGGGCTGAACATCACGTTATAGTTCAAGTCCTGACTCAGCGTTTCATACAGGCTGCGGGATTTTTCGTAGATCGCCGCCGAGGGATCCTGCAAATAGTTGCTGCGGATGATGGTCGTGTTGCGCCCGGTGTTGCCGCCACCCAGCCAGCCCTTTTCAAGGATCGCCACATTCGTGATGCCGAAATTCTTGCCCAGATAATAGGCCGTCGCCAAGCCGTGCCCGCCGGCCCCGACGATGATCACGTCATAGTGCCGTTTCGGCTCGGGCGACCGCCAGGCGCGCTCCCATCCGATATGGTTGCGCAGGGCTTCGCGGGCAACGGCAAAAGCGGAATAACGTTTCATCAAGGGCTCCAAAGTCTGAGGCGCGAACGGATTCGAACCAGGCCAGCTTATCCAATGCTTCTGCGGAACGCTGCCCCAAAAAAGGATACTCTATGCGGCATCTCCCATTCAATTTGCGACATGGCGCGCATTTGCCGCGCCGCCAGGGCCGGTTCCTCCGCTTTGGCCCTTTTTTCCGCCCCTGCGGGGCGCTACATGAAGCCAAAGGCAGGAGGCTGCATGATATTCTGGATCATCACATCGGCACTGGGGCTGGTGATCACCGCGACTTTGGGGCTGGCGCTGCTGCGCAGCCGCCCGGCGACCGAACCCGCTGCGGCCTATGATCTGCAAGTCTATCGCGATCAACTCAAGGAAGTCGACCGCGATCTGGCCCGTGGCGTGATCGCCGAAACCGACGCAACCCGCATCCGCACCGAAGTCTCGCGCCGCATCCTGGCGGCAGATGCACAGGCGCAGGCCGGATCATCCCGCGCCGGACAATCGGGCAGGTTGTCGGTTCTTGTGGCCGTGTTGATCGGCGCGCTGTCGGTGGGTGGCAGCCTGTGGCTGTACCGCACGCTGGGCGCGCCGGGATATGGCGATCTGGGTCTGGACCGGCGCATCGAGATTGCCGCCGAACTTCGTGCCAACCGACCGGACCAGGAACAGGCCGAAGCCAGCCTGCCGCCCGCCGCCCCCTCGACCGCCGCCTTGGGGAAAGACTATCTTGCCCTGTTCAAACAGCTGCGCGAAACCGTCGCCGCGCGTCCCGATGATGCGCGGGGCCAGGCGCTTTTGGCCCGGCACGAAGCCGCCACCGGAAACTTTGCCGCCGCCCGTGCCGCACAGGCCCAGGTGCTGCGGCTGAAGGGCGACACCGCCACGACGGAAGACTATGGCAACTATGTCGACATGCTGGTGCTGGCCGCCGGTGGATATGTCTCGCCCGAGGCCGAAGCCGCGCTGCGCATCGTACTGGAACGCGACCCGCAAAACGGACCGGCGCGCTATTACTGGGGGCTGATGATGGGGCAGACAGGACGGCCCGATCTGGCCTTCCGGATCTGGAGCAGCCTGCTGCGGGACAGCCCCGCCGATGCCCCCTGGTTGCCCCCGCTGCGGGCACAGATCGGCGACATGGCCCAACGCGCGGGTGTTGATTTCGAACTGCCCCCGGCACAGACTGCCCCCGGTCCCTCGGCCTCGGATGTCGCCGCCGCAGGTGAAATGGACGAAGCCGATCGCAATCAGATGATCCGGGGCATGGTGCAGAACCTGTCGGACCGGCTGGCCAATCAGGGCGGCACGCCGCAAGAATGGGCACGGTTGATCAACGCATTGGGTGTTCTGGGCGACACCGATCAGGCCTCGGCGATCTTTGAGAATGCCCAGCAGGTGTTTGCGGGCAATGACACCGCCCTGTACGTGATCGGCGATGCTGCCCGTCAAGCTGGCGTGCTGCAATGATACATGAGGTCTTCGAAGAGTTCGCCGCCGCCTGCCCGCCCATGCGCGCCCTGATCGGGCTGGATCTGGGCGAAAAGACCATCGGCATTGCAGTTTCGGACCGGCTGGGCGCGACGGCAACACCGGTTGAAACCATAAGGCGGCGCAAATTCACGCTGGATGCCGAACGCCTGCTGCATTTGATCGCCGACCGCGAGGCCGGCGGTCTGCTGCTGGGCCTGCCACGCAACATGGACGGCAGCGAGGGCCCAAGGTGCCAGTCGACCCGCGCCTTTGCCCGCAACCTGAACCGGCTGACCGACCTGCCAATCGGGTTCTGGGATGAACGTCTCAGCACGGTTGCCGCCGAACGGGCCTTGCTTGAGGCGGATACGACCCGAAAACGTCGCGCCGAGGTGATCGACCACGTCGCCGCCAGCTATATCCTGCAAGGGGCGCTGGACCGCATGCGCCACATCAAGAACGAGGCCACGCGATGACCGACAAGGTCTGGAAGCGCGACGAGATCGATTCCCCCTGCGTGAACATCTGCGTGGTGCATCCGGCAGAGCGGATCTGTACCGGATGTCTGCGCAGCATCGACGAGATCGCCCGCTGGTCGCGCATGACACCCGAAGAGCGCGCCGCCATCATGGCCGAACTTCCCGATCGCGCACCACGGCTGGCCAAACGCCGTGGCGGCCGTGCAGCCCGCGTGAAGCAGGGGCGCTGATCCTCAGACCGCATGGCCGGTGGCGCGGGCATCAGGCGGCACCAGAGCCAGGGCCTCTAGCAACAGGGCGGGTCCGGCTGCGGGCAGATGCGCCCCTTCGGACAGCATCCGCCGCCACGCCCGCGCGCCGGGCCGCCCGGCAAACAGACCCAACATATGCCGCGTCACCTGATGCAGCTTGCCGCCCCGCTGCAGATGCGCCTCGACATAGGGGATCATCTCTTGCACCACGTCCCGCGGATCTCGGGCAACACCGGTGCCAAAGATCACCGGATCCGCACGCGACAGGATCGCCGTCGGATCGTGATAGGCCGCGCGCCCGATCATCACCCCATCCAGCCCCGCATCCAGAAAGGCCTGCGCCTGACTCAGCGTATCGATACCGCCGTTTATCGACAGGTGCATATCGGGGAATTGCTGTTTCATCCGCAGGACCAGGTCGTAATCCAGCGGTGGAATATCGCGGTTCTCCTTGGGGCTGAGCCCCTGCAGCCAGGCCTTTCGCGCATGGATCGTCACGCGTCGGCACCCCGCCGCCCGAATGCGCTGCAGGAAGTCGGGCAATATGCGCTCGGGCTCCTGATCGTCGACCCCGATGCGGCATTTGACTGTCACCTCGACATCCACCGCTTCGCGCATCGCCGCGACGCAATCGGCAACCAGATCGGGCCGCAGCATCAAGACCGCCCCGAACGTCCCCGATTGCACCCGATCCGACGGGCACCCGACGTTCAGGTTGATCTCGTCATACCCGGCCTCCTGCCCCAGCTTCGCCGCAATACCCAGCTCTGCCGGATCGGACCCACCAAGCTGCAACGCCACCGGATGTTCCTCGGCGCCGTGATCCAGCAAATGCAGCGCCCCCCCCCGCACAAGCGCCGGCGCGGTCACCATCTCGGTATACAGCAATGCCTCGCGAGACAGCAGCCGATGCAGATAGCGGCAATGACGGTCGGTCCAGTCCATCATGGGCGCGACGGAGAGGCGTGAGGCCGTTGATAAATCGTATTTTTTAATTTTATCCGTCACTTAACTGCGCCTCATCTTCGTCTCGTTCCCGCCTGTTCTGTACCAAACACGCCGATTTCGACGCTGGACTTGGCACAATGTACCAAATAGGATTCCCATGTACCAAGTCAGGAGGTCATCATGGGCTCGATTACCACGCGCAAACGTAAAGATGGCAGTAGCAGCTATCTAGCTCGTGTGCGTGTAATGCGAGAGGGCTCTACTTATCATGAGACGAAAACCTTTGACAGACGCCCCGCTGCGACCGCCTGGATAAAGAAGCGTGAGAAAGAGCTTGCCAAGCCCGGAGCGCTGGAGGAACTGAATGCATCCGACCCTCCCCTGTCCAAAGCGATCGAGCGCTACACCGAAGAAACAGTGAAGGACATCGGTCGCACTAAGGCGCAGGTCCTCAGGACCATCGCCACCTACCCAATCGCCGATCTGCCCTGCTCCACCATCAAGTCGAAGGATATCATCGAGTTCCTTCAGTCACTACCCGGGCAACCGCAAACCGTCGGGAACTACGCGAGCCACCTCGCCTCCATATTCGCCATAGCCCGACCGATGTGGGACTTCCGACTGGATGACCGAGAGATGAGAGACGCGATCACCGTCGCGCGCCGCATGGGGATCATCTCCCGTTCCGCGCAGCGTAACCGCAGGCCCACCCTCGATGAACTCGACCGGCTGCTGGCCCATTTCATTGATCGGCGCCAGAGAGCACCTCAAGCCATGCCCATGCACAAGGTGATCGTTTTCGCTCTCTTCTCGACGCGCCGACAGGCAGAGATAACCCGGCTCACCTGGGATGACTTCCAGAACGAGCACAAGCGCATCCTGGTCCGTGACATGAAGCATCCCGGCGAAAAGCTCGGAAACAATACCTGGGTCGATTTGCCCGAGGAGGCCATTCGGATCATCGACAGCATGCGCAAGAGCAAAGCTGAGATCTTCCCCTACTCTCCGGACGCAATCACGGCCAACTTTACCCGCGCTTGCAAGCTGCTCGGGATCGACGATCTGCGTTTCCACGACCTACGGCATGAAGGCATCTCGCGCTTGTTTGAGATGGGCTGGAACATTCCCCACGTCGCAGCTGTCAGTGGGCACAGGTCATGGGTCAGCCTCAAACGCTATACACACATCCGCGAAACCGGCGACAAGTATGCAAGCTGGCCTGGAATGCAACTCGCCATCGGCAACGAATGATCCACCGACCAGTCCTTAGCTCTCGCCCAGAACTTCGCGATTACGGTCTATGACCTAGACACCGATCCGAGTTATCGGAACTGACGCCCAACGATCCCGACAAGCTTTCTAAGCCTTCATCACAAGCCGGATTCGAGCCAGTCAAAGACCAACTTCGTCGTGCTCGGTGAGGCATTCGGAGTGGTCACGCAACACCTCAAGGACACGGCAATCGGCGGTTCTTCCACCACTGCACTCATGAACCATTCGTTCCAGCTCGGTACGGAGCGCCTCTAGTCGGCTCAACCGTTGCTCCACTTGCTTAAGCTGCCGACGCGCAATGGCATCAGCTTCGGCGCAGGATGTCCCAGGATTGTCGCTCAAATTCAGAAGTTCACGAATAGCGTCAAGCGAGAAACCCAGTTGCCGAGCGTGTCGAACAAATGACAGCCTATCTAGTTCAGCATCTCCGTAGCGGCGTTGACCGCCTTCAGTTCTGCCTGGCTCGGGCATCAACCCTATCTGCTCGTAGTAGCGGATCGTCTGGACCTTTGTCCCGGTTTTTCTCGCCATCGCGCCAATTGTCAGCATATTACCCGACCTCATACCTACAGCGAGTGTAGCTTCGCGCCAGATCGATGACAAGTCTGAACCGTCATTCACAGTTCAGTGAAGCTGATCCTTGCGACGTCATCTTGGCTTGAAGCTATAGCTGCTAGAGGTCGTACACGAAGCCCGAGCAAACAATCGGAATCGGGCGAAGCAGTGTGAATCT
This sequence comes from Rhodobacteraceae bacterium F11138, assembly GCA_016521575.1. GTDB lineage: Bacteria > Pseudomonadota > Alphaproteobacteria > Rhodobacterales > Rhodobacteraceae > Sedimentitalea. The sequence goes on from JAEKDP010000002.1 coordinate 649,852, forward strand.
TTCCAACTTGCAGAAAATACTGTGGGCGATGGCGGCCACGGCAGCACTATTGTACATCAGCTTGCTACTGCGGCCTGACTCTGTCTCCGAAAATGAGCGGACCGCAAACGATAACCCGTTTTTCGCGGAATTCGAGCTGACGGATCATCGTGGCATGGTCCAAACACAGCGTGACTTTTCCGGCCGCTGGATGCTGATTTTCTTCGGATTCACAAATTGCCCCGACATTTGTCCGACAACACTCTCCGAGGTCGCCGCCGTAATGGAGGGACTGGGCGGCGAGGCTGAAAAGGTCCAGCCCATTTTCATTACAATAGACCGCGAACGTGATAGTCCGATGGTACTCTCCCAATACGTGGAGCAATTCGAAGCAGGTATAATTGGTCTGACTGGCACGGCTAACCAGATGGCTGCGATATCTGAGAGCTTCCCCATATTTTTTGAAAGGAACGAGGAGGCATCCGCTCCGGGGGGCTACACAATGAGCCATACCTCGAACTTGTTCCTATTTGACACACAGGCGGGTTACTCAACCTCGTGGCCCTACGGCACATCCGCTGAAGAGATCCTTGCTGATCTGCAGGAAAGGATCTGACCGACATGAAACGTATTGCCGGAGACATGGCCATCGGGCTGGCATGGACTGTCGCCATGACCGCCTCACTGGCGGTCCTCTTCATCGGCGAAGTGCTCGGCCAAACGCCCTGTATGCTTTGCTGGTTCCAGCGCGCCTTCATGTTCCCGCTGGCGATCATCCTCGGGCTCGGGCTGTGGTGGAGTGACCATGGCGTCGGGCGCTACGGGATCGCGCTCGCCTTAGGCGGCGCGGCCGTGGCGGTCTGGCATTTGGGCCTCTATGCGGGCGTGGTCCCCGAGCAAATTCAGCCCTGCACCGCGACCGGCCCCTCCTGCACCGACGACAACCAGCTGGTCTTCGGAATTCCGATTCCGCTGATGGCGTTGGTCGCCTTCACCGTGATTGGAGCACTCTCCGCCCTCTCCCTGAAGGAACCGCAAGAATGAACAGACGTGCCCTGATCCTCTCCGTGCTCACCTTTGGTCTAGCAGGGTTTGGCGCAGCATCCTGGTATGTGACCCGCCCTTCTCCGGCCCCCGTGGGAGAGGCCGTTCCGCCGGAACTGTCCGATGCGCTGATCCGGTCCTACTCGCCGATCCTCGGGTCGGAAACCGCACCTGTAACGATTGTCGAATTCTTCGACCCGGCCTGCGAGGCTTGTCGGGCCTTTTATCCGGTGGTCAAGAATATCATGTCCGAACACGGCAACGACGTGCGCGTGGTGATCCGTTACACGCCATTCCATGGTGAGGCGTCAGAAGAGGCCATCCGGGTGCTTGAGGCGGCTCGCATGCAAGACGTCTTCGAACCCGTGCTCGAAGCCGTCCTGCGCGAGCAGCCGCGTTGGGCCTCTCATGGGGCGCCTGAACCGGGTCTGATCCTCGATATTGCCGCCTCCGCCGGACTGGACGTCGAGGAGGCGCGTGAACAGTTGCTCTTTCCAGGGACGACGGCCGTTCTCAACCAGGATCGCGCGGATGTCGAAGCCATGGGCGTAGTCCAGACACCGACCTTTTTCGTGAACGGCCGCCCGCTAAACCCGTTCGGGGAGGACGAACTGCGACGCCTCGTGGCGGCCGAAGTGGCCGCGGCGCGGAGCTGAGCCATGCAATTTGGAAAGGCTGTTGTGAAGAAGAACCATCTCATCAAAGTACTTGTCTCGCTGCTGACATTCGTGGGCGCTCCAACATCAACTCTGGCAGGTTCGGAGGATTTGGTCGTCGAGGGCGCATGGGCCCGGGCATCTATCGGTACAAGCCGCCCCGGCGCCGCCTACATGACCATTCGCAATACCGGTGACACGCCTGTGACTATCGTCGGCCTGGCGACACCAATCGCACTGATGTCCGAGATACACGAAACCCGAACCAATGCCGAAGGCGTGAGCTCCATGTCCTCAGCCGGGGAGATTACGATCGAACCGGGCCAGAACGTGGCACTGGAGCCGGGCGGTCTGCATGCAATGCTGATGCGCCTGCAGGCGCCGATGCAGGAAGGAGAGAGCTTTCCGCTAACGCTGAAGTTCGACAATGGAAGCACGGTCGAAATCGTGGTTCCCATCCTAGGAATAGCGGCGCGCGGTCCGAGCGAGTGATGCGGCGACGGACAATCCTTGGATACGCCGTAGCCGGTGCCGGGGCGCTTGCTTCCGTGCTCTTATTCGGTTGGTGGCAGGTAGACGGCCCAGGTGCGCCGGAATCGACCGGCCTGCTTCCCCTTGACCTATCCGTCATGGATTTCAGCTTGACCGACCACGAGGGCAACGAGGTCGGGCCAGAATCTCTGATCGGGCGCCCGTCCATGGTGTTCTTCGGTTTCACCTACTGTCCGGACGTATGCCCGACCACACTGTCGGACATCTCTGGCTGGTTGGACGAGCTGGGCGACGACGCCACGGAGATGAATGTGGTCTTTATCACCGTCGATCCTGCGCGAGACACCGTCGAAACGATGGAAGAGTATGTCAGCTATTTCCATTCAGCTATCCGTGGATGGACCGGGGCCCAAGATCAGATCGCACAAGCCGTGCGCGGTTTCCGTGCAAGCTACGAGCGCGTACCGACCAAAAGCGGCGATTACACGATGAACCATACCGCGAGTGTCTTCCTGTTCGATCGTTCGGGCCGGTTCGTCTCCATGATTGACTATCACGAACCGAGAGAATTCGCCGTGCCTAAAATCCGGCGTGCACTTGAAGAAGAATCTTAGGGGGCCACCATGAAGTTTGGAATATTCGCGGCAAGTTTCACAGGCTTAGCGGCATTGTCAGCTGGGGGACTTGCATTATCCTGGGAATGGTCAAGCGATCCAGTTCCTCCGGAGCTCGCCGCAGCTAGCGCGTGGTCTCCGCCGGCGTTGCAAGCTCCCAGGGTTTTGGAAACCGCCTTTCCGGCACAGGGACAGCCAGGTATCGAAAGAATTCCCGAATTCAAACCCTTACCGCTCCTGCAGGAGATCGCGGCCAGCGACAATGCATTGCCGGAGATTGAACCCGTTCTGACGAGATGGTCGCGCGAAATCGCGCCTGGCGAAACCCTCGATGCAGTCCTGGCGGAGGCCGGCCTTGCGGCAAACACACGGGCAGAAGTCGCCTTGGCAATAGGTGCTGAATATGACCTGCGGCGCCTCCGGCCCGGACATTCCATCACCCTCATCTCGAACGCAGATGGTGCTGCGCGCTCGGTATCGCTTACCGTCGGAGACGGTGTTCGAATTGAGGCCACCTTCGGTGAAGAGCTGTCTACATCAGTCGTTTCACCTGAACCCGAACTCGTAACACTCGCGGGTAAGGCGGTGATCGGCAGTTCACTCTTCGCCGCCCTCGAAGAGGCCGAGATGCCCGCCCGGTTTGCCGTGGACCTTGCGCAAATGCTCGGCGGAACTGTGGATTTCCGTCGTGACATGTCGGGCGGCGAAAAACTGCAACTTCTTTGGAGAGAGGCCCGGCTTGGAAACGAAAGAATCGGGCAGCCTGACCTGGCATTCGCTGCTCTGGAGATCGGCGGAGCCCTCTACGAAATCGTCTGGCCGGATAACGGAAGCGGTCAGGCGACGATCTATGTGGACGGTGAGGTCTTGCGGGTCTTTGCACAACCGGTCGAAGGTGCGCGCCTCAGTTCTGTTTTTGGACGTCGCACACACCCGATCTATGGCAATGTTCGAATGCACACTGGAGTCGACTTCGCAGCAGCGGGTGGAACTCCGGTCCATGCGACAGCCCCCGGTCAAGTCAGCTTCATCGGCTGGCGGAATGGGTACGGCCGCGTCGTCGAACTCACTCACGGCTCGGACACCATGACGAGATACGCGCATCTAAGCTCGACCCCCGACGAGCTCGCTCAAGGCCAGCGCGTGGCGGCGGGGGACATGATTGGTCGCGTCGGCGCCACCGGTACGGCAACCGGGCCCAATCTTCACTACGAAGTTCTCGTCGAAGGTCGCCCAACCGATCCTCTCTCCGACGACCGTCTCGCCAATGCAATAGAGCGCCAGACGGATGATGATATCTCCGCGTTGTCACGCCTTGCTGAGGCACGCGCCCGTCTGGCCACCAGCCTTGATCGCGAGATCGCCCGGCAAGCAACTGAAAGCCTGTGACCCATGAATAGTCTGAAACATATACTTGTTTTCGCAATCTCACTGCTTCCGGCTGCCCAGGCGTTCGCAGAAGTTACAGCTATCGAGGTTCGCAAGACGAACGGCTGTGGCTGCTGCCTGTCGTGGATGAACCATCTCGAGGAAAACGGTTTTGTTCCCACCGGCGAAGACATGTTCGGCGGGCTGCTGGTTCGTTTCAAGCTGGAGAGAGGTGTGCCCCAACGCATGGTCTCCTGCCATACCGGTTTGGTGGAAGGATATGTGATCGAAGGGCATGTACCGGCTTCCGACATCCGCCGTCTTCTGGAAGAACGTCCTGACGCAATCGGCCTTGCGGTGCCCGGAATGCCTTACGGTTCGCCCGGCATGGGTCCCGAAGAAGACCGGGAAGCCTACGATGTCTTTCTAATCCGGCAGGACGGGTCGACCGAGATCTACTCGAGTTACCCGGAAGGGTGAACCAGCTCAGACATGGACACCCTGCCCCCGATACTGCTCGGTCTGATTGGAAGTCTCGCCGCCGGCACGCTGACGGCCGTCGGCGCGGTGCCCGTTTTGTTCGGTCACATTCCGTCGCGGGCAACTCGCGACCTGTCGCTCGGCTTCGCGGCCGGGGTGATGCTTGCCGCCTCCTTTTTCTCCTTGATTATCCCTGCACTCGATGCCGCCGAAACCTTGTTCGACAACGGAGCTACACCGGCCGCCATCGTCTGCGTTGCGATCCTTCTGGGAATGGGGGCGGTAGCGCTGATGAACGAGAAGCTGCCCCATGAACACTTCAGATCGGGTCGTGAAGGACCGGAGGCGGAGTCCTTGCGGCGGGTTTGGCTCTTCATCTTCGCGATTACGATTCACAACTTCCCAGAGGGCCTTGCAGTCGGCGTGGGATTTGGTTCGGGAGGCATGGAGGGCGGTCTGCCGATCGCGATCGGCATCGGTCTTCAGAACGCTCCTGAGGGGCTCGCCGTCGCGGTATCGCTCTTGGGTGAAGGGTATCCCAGGCTCCGCGCCTGGGCCATCGCGGCCCTCACCGGCATGGTCGAACCGATTGGTGGCTTGCTCGGAGCGGGCATCATCACACTGTCGGAACCGCTACTCCCATGGGGCCTCGCCTTTGCAGCAGGTGCGATGCTTTACGTAATCAGCCACGAAATAATTCCTGAGACTCATCGAAGCGGCCATCAGAACAAAGCGACCCTCGGACTATCAATTGGCCTTGTTATCATGTTGTTTCTAGACGTTTGGCTGGGGTGACGACATGCCGCCCTCTCTAAAAGCGTCAGTTAGCGGCACTCTTGCCATTTTCATCGCTTTCTCCGTCGATCAAGTCACAAAAGCTATCGTGGTTGCGAATGCGGTATCCCTGCGCGCTAGCGTCCCGATCGCCCCTGGGTTCAATCTCACGTACTTGCGTAATGACGGCGTGACCTTCGGCCTTCTCAGCGGCACACCATGGTGGGTCCTGGCGGCGCTGGCCATTGCCGTCTGCGTCTGGTTGACGTTCATGATGTGTCAAGCTGCCAACAGAGTCGAAGCCGTCGCATACGGCGCGATCATAGGAGGCGCTTTCGGCAACGTAACGGATCGCCTGCGTTTTCAGGGGGTCACGGATTTCCTCGATTTCTATGTGAGCACCGCCCATTGGCCCGCCTTCAACATGGCCGATGTGTTTGTGGTATGTGGCGTCGGATTGCTCCTCATTGGGCCGAAGGTCCAGCAAGCACACCAGAGTGGTCCATGAGGTCGCCTTTGCCTTTTTGCAGAGGCTGGGTGACTTCCTTGCCGTCTCGCGCCATTGTCGCGACCGCAGCAGGAGCGATGACCGTTCTGTCGCTTCCGCCCTTCTCGATCATTCTGCTCGTGCCCGTATCCTTTTCAGTGCTGCTACTTCTGCTGCGCGCTGGTTCCGTCGGGGCGGCCGCACTGGTGGGGTGGGCCTTCGGCCTCGGTCAGTTCGGCTTCGGCCTCTCATGGATCTCCGAGAGCTTCTATGTGGACCCCGATAAATTCGGGGCGCTGGCCATCCCGGCCGTTGCCGCACTGGCCGCCGGTCTGGCCACCTTTCCGGCCTTGGCGGCGGCGCTGTTTTCCGGCACTATGTCCCGCCGTGCGGTCACCGGCGTAACGACCTGCCTGCTGTTCGCAACCTCGTGGACGGCGGCAGAGTGGCTGCGCGGGCACGTCCTCACGGGATTTCCCTGGAACCTCACCGCCTACGCCCTTGTCGACTACCCGACACTGAGGCAGCCGGCCGCATGGATTGGCAGCTATGGGCTGGGCTTTCTTTTAGTCCTGGCCGGAACGCTGCCGGCCGCGGCCCTGGTGACGGAGAGACGGCGGCGCTGGGTCCCCGCTAGTCTATTCGCGGCTGTGATCGCGACGATATGGACCGTAGGCCAAGGCCGACTCCGGTTAGAGCCGGGACCTGCGCCCGATGCCGATGTGCGTATAGTCCAAGGCAACGTGCCGCAAAGGGAGAAGTGGGCGCCCGAACAGCGAGACGAGACCTTAACGCGCTATCTGGACCTCTCGAGCGGTCCCGGCGAGGTGGATGTGCTCCTGTGGCCGGAAACCGCCTTTCCGGGCTTTCTCGATGAGGATCTGCGGGCGCGATCTCGCATTGCCGCCATCTTGCAGGACGGCGCTTTGCTTCTGACCGGCGTCCCGGACCGCACGCGAAAGGACCAAGAAACGCTCTATTTCAACACCGTCCAAGCTTACAATCAAACCGGAGACATTCTGACCGGCTATGCAAAACACCATCTCGTTCCATTCGGCGAGTATGTCCCCTTCCGCGGCTGGCTTAAGCTCGACCGGATCACCCAAGGCCTGGGAGACTTTACGCCCGGTGCAGGACCGCGAACGCTGACCCTGCCCGGCGCTCCCCCGCTGGCTGTGGCCATCTGCTACGAGATCATCTTTCCGGGCGACGTCATCGACGATCAGCATCGGCCCGACTGGATATTCAACGCAACAAACGATGCCTGGTTCGGCACCAGTATAGGACCCGAGCAGCACCTTGCTGCGGTCCGCATGCGTGCCGTCGAAGAAGGACTTCCGATTGTGAGGGCCGCGAACACCGGCATCTCAGCGGTAATCGACGCGAAGGGCGAGCTCATTGTGAAGCTTGGCATCGAAGAGACCGGTGTCATCGATGCCGAACTTCCCGGCGCCCTAAAACCCACGCCATATGCACGGTTCGGCGACTGGATGTTCCTGGCGTTAATCGCCGTTACTTGGATCGTGTTTCTTGGCTCAAGGCTGTCAGGCATGCATCGGGCAAGAAATCAAAAAGCATCAGCAGAGGCAAAGTCATGTTGACGATCGCGGGTATCCTCGCAGGAGCAATTTGGGGTGGGTATCTGGCGCGTCGCCGTAAAGGAAACCGGCTAGATATCATGCAATATGCGGTCAGCTCGGGTATCGCTTTTGGCCTCCTGACCTTCTTCGTATCGTTGGTCTTCCTGCGTTTGGCGCCTTAGAAAACCTTTGAGGTGCCATAAAATTGCGACGTCTTTTCAGAACCTTGCTGTACACCTTCGGGACTTTCGCCACTATGGCTCTGGCTGTATCGGCATTCACGTACGTGTTGCTGACCGCATCTGTTCCGGACTACGACGAAGACTTCACAGTCGCCGGCATAGAACAGACAGTCGATGTTCTGAGAGACTCCTTTGCAATCCCACACATTATAGGGAGTTCGGCTGCCGACATATACTTCGCGATTGGGTTTGCCCACGCGCAGGACAGGCTGAGCCAATTATTAAGCACACGACAGAAAGCGAACGCAGGACAACTTGCGAACCTGACGATCCCCCTCCCAAATACTGTCGAAGACGACCTTGCAGCCTATTCAGCCGGCGTCAACGCATGGCTGGACATTGTCTCTAAGGGTTGGCGAGGTCGTGGCGCCCCGGAATTGTTGATCTCCGGCCAAACTGAAATTACGCCTTGGAGGCCCGCGGATAGCCTCAACATCGCGAAGTATTTCCTGGCCAGCCTTCGTCTGACACCCGATGAGTTAGCCAAGTCTGGCCTCGTTGAAGACAAGCCCTCAGAAAATCCACCATTTCTCCAAGATATGATCACGTATGACCCTAGAGTGAGCCTTGATGCGTGGGCGGTGAAAAGTGCCCAAACCGTGACTGGAGTTCCTATTCTTGTCGCGGATAGTATTGGTCCTCTATCCTTACCTTCAGAATGGTACTTGGCTGATCTTCAGTTCCCGACAGGGGCAGTCATGGGGAGTACCCTGCCGGGAATACCGTTCGTATTTGTGGGGCGCAATGACCGTATCGCATGGGCATTCCGTTCAAGTGACTTTCCTCGTGACGAAGAACTGGAACCACTTCAGGTTGCGAGCGCGGTCAGCTTCATAACCATATTAGAAAAACTTCCCGGATCAACGGACGCAGGCGACGCGGTTGAAGAGGCATCGGACAATTTGCCTGCAGGATTGGAAATATTGGTTATAGATCGGAACACCTCGGCTTCAAGTCCACAAGACGATCGTTCTCGAAAACCATCGCTGCGAGCCTTGCGCCGGTCCACACTTCAGGACCGGCAGACAGTATTCTCTATGGAGGTTGTGAAAGCAGTCCAGCGCGATACCGTGAGCGAAGCTTCGCGGGTCTTGCTCCCACTGATGGCCCGCGAGCTCTGGTTTCAAAACCCCGTTCTTTCCAGCGAAGATCGGAACCTCGTCCAACTTCGGAGCCAGGTTCTGGATCGTCTCGCTGCATGGAACGGAAATATGGATCGCTATTCGCCTGAGCCTCTGGCTTTCTGGGCTTGGTCACTCGCTCTTCAACGACGCATCCTCAAAGACGAGTTCCCCATACAAGAGCAGCTGTGGAGACTTCCAAATCCTGAATTCCTTATCTCGGCTCTTAGCGCACGAGGCGAGAGTGCCGACTGGTGCGATATCCGGACGTCATCACGGGTGGAAACCTGCCAAGATCAGATTGAAGCAGCACTGGACGATGCGGTTGACTGGTTAAACCAGCGCCATGGCTCCGACCCCTCCAGCTGGATGTGGGGAAGTGAGCATTACGTGGAAATGAACTCGTCGACGATATCATCAGAAGGTCTGCTGAAGGAATTCCTGTCGCTTCGGAAAGAAATCTCCGGGGATCCATATACGCAGTTCTCCACATCCTTCGATCCTACAAATGATCGCCCATTTGTCAGCAGTACCGGCAGCAACTTTCAGGCGATCATGAGTATGTCGGAAGACATGGCCTCCTACTTCCTGCTGCCTGCCGGACAGTCGGGGCATCCAATGTCACCATTCTTCGACAACTTTTTTCAAATCTGGAGCCAGAATGAGTATCTGACGATGACCTCAGACCTGGCGGCGGCGAGAAGTGGCTCCGTTGGATTGTCGCGTCTATCGCCCGACCGGTAAGGCATACGCCGGACTTCAACAGAATAAGTCGCGGGCATGAACATGGAAGCTCGCCGAATGGTTCGGAAAACCAGATTGACCTCAGGATGAGTTGCCCTCAAACTCACCAAGACCCTATAGCTCCTAAAGCTATAGGTAACACCGCAAGATGGATCGGATTGATCCAAGTGCGTTGGACAGCGACCTGGAGTGGCAACATGACAGGAAAGCAATAGACGCCCCAATGGAGGCAGCCATGCAAACAAAGTACAGAAACTGTTCCCTAGTGATTATCGCCTCCGCTCTGCTTGCCAGCTGCGGGATCACAAACACGGAAGGCCAGAACGATCGATATGAAATCGGCAATATTCCAGAGAATGTTGTTGCCATGGCCGCTCCCAATCAGGATTTGTCGACGGCTCGACTGCTAAGCGAAGACGATTGTTACTGGTATATGCATGCCGGCCCAGTGGAAACCACTCTCGTGCCGCTTCGCGCAACAGGCGGCCGCCCAATATGCGTGGTGCAGCAGCCGGTATCATGAGCGATTTCTGGCCTTCCACGCCTCAGGTGGAAGGCCAGAGTTCATCCCGGCATCACGAGGCTTTCCTCGGCTGAGTAAAGGTAGACTGTCGAACCGATTTCAACATTCTCGAACAGATCAATTATATGCGCCATCACCATTCGGACGCAGCCCGAGCTTGCCCGCCCGCCAATGCTTTCTGGATACGGGGTGCCATGAATGCGGAGATATGTGTCCCTGTCGCCGACATACAGATAGATGGCTCTTGAACCGAGTGCATTTTCGGGGCCGGGCTCCACACCACCTGCATACTGAGCATTCTCGGGGTTCCGCTCGATCATGTTTCGTGTAGGCCGCCAGTGCGGCCACCTAACCATGCGTTTGACGGTGTACGTACCTGGCTCGTAGAGATCCCCTTGGGCAATGGCCACACCATAGCGCATGGCGGTACCGCCTTCTTCTATGTGGTAAAGGTACCTTGCCACGGCATCGACATGGATATCTCCGGGACGCAGTTCGTCGTTCGCCAATACTCTTTGAGGGAGGAACCTGGGATGCAGCCCCCAAGGGTTTGTGGTCGCGGGATCATAGCCAAGCGGAGTGACCTCCGCGTCCCAAGCGGCTTTCTGTTCTTCGCTGGGCCAGTTATTGGCAAACGAAAGCGTCGGGATCGACGACGGGAGCAGCGCCGCAGTTGTCTGTATGAAGTGTCGTCTCGTCAGCATCTCAAGTTTCCCAAGTACATAGTGAACCGGTTCGATCGCTTGTACGCGATAGATGCGGTATAAAACCTCCAGCCCCTGTAGCATCAAGGGTCTTCGCGGTTTTTGTAGTGGAAAGCATCACATCCGTCGAAAAGTGAATCTCCTGCAGTTCTGGTCGCGACAGAACCCGATCAGATTGGCCATGAAGCCCACTAGATAGCAGCCGTTCGCTGATACCGACCTCGATCAAAGAGCAATGTGGGCGAAGCAATCCATGCAGCATCGAAAAGGACTTGAAGCTACAGTTACTTTAGCCTGTAGGAACCGACTCGGTCAAAGATAGTCCCGGCCAGTTGCCGGGCCAGGAGCAAAGAAAATGAGTGGAGCCGAGCGCCGGGAGTGGACTGTCAGCGGCATGGATTGTGCCGCCTGCACTGTAAAAGTGACGAAGGCGGTCGAGCGCCTCCCGGGCGTCAGAGATGTAAAGGTCGCCCTGATGAGCGAACGCCTTTCGCTTGATCTCGAGCCTGCCCGGACGGACCCGACCGAGATCGAAACCATCGTGAAGCGTCTCGGATACGGAATTGCGCAGCGTGGCGCTACATCGGAGAGAAAACCGCTCGACGCCGCGGACAAGCCGCATAGCCATGGTCACGACTGTGACGGCCATGACCGTGAACACCATCACGACGGGACGCCGCCAGACAAGGGCGACGCGGGGCATGGCAGTCCAGGTCACGTGCATGACGACCCCGCCGATCGCGGCAAGAATTGGTATCAGACCGACAAGGGCCGGCTGGTGATCTTCACCGGCGCCTTGCTGGTCCTGGCCTGGGGGTTCGAGCTTCTGACCTCGGCGGACTACGGCTACTGGGCCTTTGCCCTCGCCTGCGTGATCGGAGTCGCCCCAGTGGCCAGGCGCGCCTTCGAGGCCGTTCGCCTCGGCCAGCCTTTTACCATCGAAAGCCTGATGACCATTGCTGCTGTCGGCGCCTTATTTATCGGCGCAGCCGAGGAAGCGGCACTTGTCGTGTTTCTTTTTGCAGTGGGCGAGGTGCTGGAAGGCGTGGCCGCTGGCAAGGCACGCGACGGTATCCGAGCGCTGGCCAATTTGGTGCCCAAGACCGCGCTTCTGGAAATCGACGGCAAAACCCGGGAAGTCCCGGCCGAGCAGCTTCAAATTGGCCAGCGCGTTATGGTACGTCCCGGCGACCGGATCCCCTCCGACGGCGAGATTTTCGAGGGCACTAGCGGTATCGACGAAAGCCCGGTCACCGGCGAAAGTGTACCCGTTACCCGGGGTCCGGGTGAGAAAGTCTTTGCCGGGTCGATCAACACCGAAGCCGCGCTTCGCGTGACGGTCACGAAAACCGCGGCGGACAACACGATCTCGCGCATCATCCAATTGGTCGAGGACGCCGAAGACGCCCGCGCGCCGACCGAGCGGTTCATTGATCGATTCAGCCGCTGGTACATGCCAGCCATCGTCGCGCTCGCGGCACTGGTCATCCTGATCCCGCCGCTGTTGACAGGGGCGGACTGGGGTACCTGGATCTATCGTGGCCTCGCATTGTTGCTCATCGGCTGCCCCTGCGCGTTGGTGATCTCGGTTCCGGCCTCGATTGCCTCTGCGCTGTCCTCAGGCGCCAAGAAAGGTCTGTTGATGAAGGGGGGCGCGGTGATCGAGTCCACCGCAAAGGTCTCGGCCATCGCCTTTGACAAGACCGGCACGCTGACCCATGGCAAACCCAAGGTGACCGACGTCCTGCCCGCCCTTGGCGTCACAGAAGACAACCTGCTGGCCGTGGCCGCCGCAGTCGAGACCGGATCGTCGCACCCGCTGGCTCAAGCCATCCTCCGCCGAACGGAGGAGGCCGGGATCGAGGCTCTGCCCGCGACAGAAGCGCGCGCGATCGTGGGTAAGGGCGTTGAAGCGCTGGTCGGCGGCACGAAGGCCTGGGTGGCATCGCCACGCCATGCCGAGGTGGCCGGGGGTATCGCCGCCGGCCAGGCCGAGTTCGCGGCACAGCTCGAGACTGAGGGCAAGACCGTGGTCGCGGTGTTCCGTTCCGGCCAACCCCTCGGCCTCGTTGCCTTGCGCGACGAGCCGCGCGGCGACGCCGCCGAGGCCATGGCCCAACTGCGGGCGATGGACATCGCCCCGGTTATCCTGACCGGCGACAATCCCCGCACGGCCGAGGCCATCGCCGGGAGGCTCGGCATGGAATTCCACGCCAGCATGATGCCCGAGGACAAGCTGAGGCTGATCCGCGAGATGGGCGCATCCGGCGGCGTCATGATGATTGGCGACGGCATCAACGACGCACCAGCGCTAAAGCAGGCGAACGTAGGTGTGGCGATGGGCTCCGGCACCGACGTGGCGCTGGAAACCGCCGATGCGGCGATCCTGCGCGACAGGGTGGTGGACATACCTGCCCTGATCCGGCTCGCCCGAGCCGCCATGGCCAACATCCATCAGAACGTGGCCCTGGCACTGGGTCTGAAAGCTGTGTTTTTGGTAACGTCGGTGCTAGGGCTGACCGGGCTCTGGATCGCCATCCTGGCCGATACCGGCGCAACAGTGCTGGTCACGCTCAACGCCCTGCGACTGTTGCGCTTCAACCCGTCTGACAATCGCTAGCATTTCCACGCAGAGCATACGCCGCCTTGAAACAAAGTTTCAAGACTTGGATTGAGGTTCGGCTCGTCAGTGTAGCGCTCCACAGAAAAGGACCTAAACACGAGGTGCGAGAGGATGTCGGAAAGTGGAAAGGAGAAAACATGAAATTGAGATTCGACACCTTCGATGCTTCGTCAACGCCGCTGATCATGGCAGTTTCCGAAAGGCTGGTAGCGTTATGCGTATCCGACAGTCATCAGTCAGCCGTTGCATCCGCGACCTTGAGGATCGGCTCGGAACATCATTGTTTCACCGTCATCGAAGCGGCGTGAGCCTAAACCGCGCCGGGCACCAGTTTCTGCCTCGCGCACGTCAGACAATTCGCGGGCTTGATGAGAGCTTGCACGCGATGGCGGCACTTGGCAGATCGGAAAACGGCCGTATAAGAGTCGGCATTTATTCATCGATTGCCTCGGGCTTTCTGGCCGAATTGCTGCGCTCCTTCGGGGAGCAGCACAATCATGTGCAGATCGAATTGATCGATGGAAACCCGGAAGAACACGTCGCTGCCATTCGCGGGCTCAAACTCGACGTCGCTTTCCTAACCGGAACCCGAACCTGGCAAGATTGCGACAGCGCATTGATGTGGTCGGAAGGTGTTTTCGTTGTCCTGCCTGAACGCCATGAGTTAGCCATCCGGACAGCAGTCGACTGGCGCGAGCTTAGCGGCGAGGCTTTCATGGTCAGCGAAACAGCGCCGGGCCAAGAGATCTATGACTATCTGGTGAGGAAGCTGGCAGAGCTCAGTTGGCACCCTGACATACATGTGCAGTCCGTAAGTCGAGATAACCTGCTGTCATTGGTTGCCATTGGGCGAGGTTTGACCGTGGTCAGCGAGGCAATGACAGTGACGACCCATCCGGGAGTGGTCTTTCGACCGATCAAGGGCGAGCGCGTTCCATTTTCTGCAATCTGGTCGCCGAATAACGACAACCCAGCGTTCAGGCGTCTTCTGAGCATGGCAAGGGCTAAGGCAGAGCTGGAAAATCGCGGGGTGATCAATGGGCATCCCTATGGGATTGAGCAGCCCGCCTCGCCTTCGCAAACCCACGATCCGTCGCCATGAACCGCTCCAGCATCGGCACGATCAGCCGGACAGGATCGGCAACAGCTTGCCCCGTCTCCCGTCCCAGCACCTCTGCATAGGCGACAAGATCGCGATGAATGGACGCGGGCAATTCCACCGTCACTTTCACCGGCTTTTCGTCGGGCAGAGGCCCAAGCTTGAGTTTCGACATGATCAACCTCCTGCCGGTTCGAATACCAGATCGCGGGTGACGATGATCCTGACCGGGAACCCCGGACGGATGGTCAGCGTTGGCGCGACCTGCAGCTGACGCTGGACGATCTGCTGACCGGCCTGGTTGATCGTGTCCACCGCGCCATCGCGGATCGCCTGGACCAGGCGGTCTTCGTCATCGGTGGCGAGGTCCGCGCCGATCGCGAGCAGCGTGGACAGACCCGCCGCGCGCATCAGATCCCACCAATGGTAGTTGACGCCATCTTCGAGACCGGCATAGCCGCTCGCATCCGCCCCCGGCAGACGTTCGAGAACGATGGATCGGCCACCGGGAAGGATCAAGCGGTTCCAGACCAACAGCGCGCGGCGTTGGCCGAACGTCACACCGTCATCGTATTGGCCGATGATGCGGGTTCCTTGTGGGATCAGCAGCAACGATCCCGTCGGACTGTCATAGACATTCTCTGTGACCTGCGCGGTGATCTGGCCCGGGAGATCGGAGCGAATGCCGGTGATGAGCGCGGCCGGGATCACCGCTCCCGCCTGAAGGATGTACGGCGAGGCTGGCGGCTGAATGCGATCGGATGCGACGGCCTGCCGGTCCACCGGACCGTTGAGGAAAGCCGTATGCCGGCTCCCCTCAGGTTGCTCGGCACCACCCAGGCCCGGAAGGTTCACGCCGACGCCGGCCGTCGTCGCCCTGCCAGACGCCGTCTGAAAGAAGACTCCGCTCAGACGCGCGGTTTCCTCCTCTGCCCTGCGGCGCTCCGCTTCCGGATCGACGGTCGGGCCCACAATCGGCGGAGGGGTCGCGGGCACTCCGCGCTCCTGCGCATCGAGGATCGGCCGCCCGAGGTCACCGGGCAGTGCGGGTCCCAGAACCGGTCCGGTATAGTCAGACGGCAACCCTTCCAGCCCGTCCGCGGCCGGTCGGTTGTCGATGGAATAGAGTTCTCCACCTCCCGGCCCTGCCTCACGGGTCTGGAGAGCATAGATCAGCGCACCCCCGATGCCGAACAGCGCGACCGCTCCGACACCGGCCAGAACCTTGCGCGACAGCCGGGTCACGCGCGGAGGATCGGGGCGCAGACGCATCGGAGCTGCGGTATCGGTGTCACTCATGACGCCCCTCCCCTTCGCGCATCCCCCTCCGTTCGCGCATCGGCCTCGCGCGCCTCCATGCGCACGATCCGAACCACCTGCTGGCGGTCGCCGGCCCCCAGCCGGAGCTCGGCGGCACCGAAGAGGCGATCCACGATCAGCACGTTCCGGTGGATACGGCTGTTAACGATCTGCGGTTCTCCGTCCGAACCGAGCACGAAGAGCGGCGGCATCTCGCCCTGGGCGATGCCAGCCGGGAAGACGACATAGACGCGGCGGCCATCGTCGAAGACAGAAACCGGGCGCCAGGGCGGGCTCTCACCCCGAATCTGCAGGCCGTAACGATGATTGCGGGCCGAGGGCGCCGGGATGGCCGGCGCGGTCGCCACAGCCTGTCGCCCACCACGCGGCGCTGCCGGATAGGCCCAGGCGACAGAGGGCATGTAGAGCGCCTCGCGGGCACGCAGCTCGATCGTGTACACCCGCCTGTCAGTGCTGATCACCAGATTGGTCGAGATGTCGTCCCGCGTCGGTTTGACGAGGATGTTGACGCGGGTGTTGGACCCAGACCCGCTCTCCGTGTCGCCGATAATCCAGCGCGTGGTATCCCCTGCGGCGATCGGACCCGCGCCGGTCAGGCGCTCGCCCGGCTCGAGCGCGATGTTGGTGATCTGACCGGGAGCGGCATAGACCTGATAGAGGGCGCCTTCGCTCCAAGGATAAATCTGGATGGCGTTGTAATAGCCTTCCCGGCGTGGCTCGACGCGCGCAGCGGCATTGGCGTTTTCGATACGGCCGGTCGGTGTGCCCGCCGCCGCTCCGCCATGCGCCACTGTCCAGACCGGCGGCGTGTGCAGCGGCCGAGGGCGCTCCTCGGCGGCCGAGAAAGGTGGAGCGGGCAGCGGCGGCACGGACTCGTCGTAGCTGAATTCCGGCACCCGGTTAGTGGCACACCCCGCCATCAAGGAGGAGGACAACAGGAGTGCCACCAACATCGGCGTCCTGCCGCTCGAAGACCTGATTGCACGAACATGCGTTTCAATCATTGGCTCATCTCCCGCGACCAGGAGATCGCATTGACATAGATACCGAGGGGATTGGCGCGCAGGCGCTCGGCGCTGCGCGGCGTCTGGATCACGACGGTCAGGATCGCGGTCCAGCGCTCGGTCGTGGAAAGCTGGCCGTTCTCGTAGTGGCGCTCCGTCCAGGCGACGCGGAACGATCCCGGCGAGGCACGGATGACCGAGGACACCTCGACAGCGATCTGTTGACGACCGACGCGTGTGAAGGGGTCGTTGGCGCGAGCGAAGTCGTTGAGCGCGGCCGCCCCTCGATCCGTGGTGAACTCATAGGCGCGCAACCAGTTCTGCCGCACGATAATCGGATCGGCGGGGATCGACCGGACCTGTTCGATGAAACGACCCAAATGGAAGGCGATCTGCGGATCGGTCGGCTCGTAATCGGCGGAGGCCGGAGCGACGGTCTGGGCCTCGCCGAGCGCGTCGACCTGAACGACCCAGGGCACTACCGTGCCGCGTGCGGATTGCCAAACCAGGGCGCCAGCAAAACCCGCCGCGAGGATCAGGCTGCCGAAGGCCATGTAGCGCCAGTTGCGGGCCTGAACACGGGCGGAGCCGATACGCTCATCCCAGACCTGCGCAGCCTTCTGATAGGGCGTCTCTGGTTGAGGTGTCTTGCCATAATGGGTGGCGGAGCGCCTGAAGAGGTTCATGAGCGATCCCTTTCGGAGAGATTGACGGAGGAGCCCGAGCCGTGGCTGTCACCCGACCGGACGGCATGTGCGGCAGCGCGCACACCATGGCTCATCGCCTGGCTATGGCGCATGCGCTTGGCCCAGGCTGGCGGGCCATCGGAGGCGGACGGACCGGAAGAAGGCTCGGGCGCCGCGCCGCCGACCGTGCCCATCGAGGTGGTTCCGCCCGTCGCCGCAAAACCGCCCTTGGCACCTTCGGCGTAGCTGGACTGGATGCCGCCCGCCGCGCGAGAGGAGGCCTTCTTGAGTGGTGATGCCGCCGCAGCGGCCCCGGCGCGCGCTACACCAGCCATGCCGCCGGAGAGACCACCTCCGCCCATCGAGCCGAGCGTATAGGCGCTCGAGGCAGCGCCCGCCGCGGTGGCGCCGCCGCGTGCGAGGGCGGCACCACCGGAGAGCGCGGACCCGGCCCCGCGCGCTGCGAGCATGGTCGCCCCTCCGGCCCCGATCGTAGCGCCACCAACGGCAAGGCCGGTGCCTATGGCCGCCCCCGCGCTGAGTTGGGGCCCGCCGGACACCAGACCCGAGGCGATGCCGGGGCCGAAGATGCCGAGGCCCAGCAGAGACAGGGCGGCCAGAACAATCGCCATGGCGTCATCGATGGTCGGCGTCACACCGCCGAAACCCGCGGTGAACTGGCCGAAGAGCGTCGATCCGATGCCGATGATCACGGCGAGGACCAGGACCTTGATGCCGGAGGAAATGACGTTGCCAAGCACGCGCTCGGCCATGAAGGCGGTCTTGCCGAAGAGGCCGAAGGGGATCAGAACGAAACCCGCGAGGGTCGTGAGCTTGAACTCGATCAGGGTGACGAAGAGCTGTACCGCGAGGATGAAGAAGGCGAGGATCACCAGCGCCCAGGCGAAGAACAGGCAGAGAATCTGGACGAGGTTCTCAAAGACCGCGACCCAGCCCATCAGATCGGAGATGCTCTCGAGCAGCGGCCGTCCGGCCTCAAGCCCGGTCTGGGCGACGCGGCCGGGGCGCAGAAGATCGGCGGCGGAAAACCCGGTGCCCGAGGCCATCAGACCGAGGCCCGCGAAGCTCTCGAAGACGATCCGGGCGAGGTTGTTCCAGTTGGAGATGATATAGGCGAAGACCCCGACAAAGAGCGTCTTCTTCACCAGTCTGGCAATGATGTCGTCATCGGCGCCCCAGGCCCAGAACAGCGCCGCCAGCGTCACGTCAATGACGATCAGCGTGGTGGCGATGAAGGCCACCTCGCCGCCGAGCAGCCCAAACCCGCTGTCGATGTAGCTGGTGAAGATGCCCAGGAAGTTGTCGATGACGCCGGTTCCACCCATGGCTCACTGATCTCCCGGACGCTGCGGCGCTTCGGGTGCAGGCGTCCGGCCGAGGAACCGGTCACGGCTCTCGGCCCAGGCGGCGAGGCAATCGGCATCGCTGGCGGCGGCCTCGCCAAGCTGCTGGCACCGGCGCAGCGTCGCGCGGAGAGGATCGGCAGACGGCTGGAGCGCGGGCGCGGTGCTGACCGGCGCGGGCCCCTCCTCCCGCGTGACCTCGATCACCGTGGCGGTGATCGCGATCGCCACGAACGCGATGGCCGCGATCCGGGCCAGCATCTTCCCCTCCATCGTCTCCCCTCCCGGCCTCAGTTGAACATCTGTCCATTGCCGGGCTGGTAGCCCGCGCCCGGCGTCAGGAAGCGCTCGCGCTGGATGCGGCCCTGTTCTGCAGCGGTGGCACGCTCGGCCTCGGTCAGCGCGTTGGCGCGACCGTTTGCCGAGATCACCGCGATCAGATCCGAGAGCTGCTGCGATTGCAGCGCGAGGAGCTGGTTGCCCGCCTGCGTGGCCTGCAGAGCACCGACAGCGTTCTGGCTCTGCCCCACGAGGGCGGACATCTCGGCACGATTGGCTTCGATATTGCCAACGACTCCGGCCTGCACGCGCATCGCATCCTGCAGACCACCGACGGTGTTCTCCCAACGGGACCGGGCCTCAGCGATCAGCTGCTGGTCGGTCGCCGTCAGGGAGAGGTTGCCATAGTCCTGCTGGAACATCTGGTCGATGCTCTGCACGTCGAAGGCGATGTTCTGCGCCTGGGCCAGGAGTTGCTGTGTGCGGCTGACGTTCTGCTGGATTTGGTGGAGCGCGGAATACGGCAGGTTGGCGAGATTGCGCGCCTGGTTGATCAGCATCTGCGCTTCGTTCTGGAGCTGTGCGATCTGGTTGTTGATCTGCTCCAGAGCGCGCGCCGCGGTCAGGAGGTTTTCGGCATGGTTGGTCGGGTCGTAGACGATGAAAGGCCCCCCGCCGATGCCGAAGAGCGCATGGGCGGGGGGCGCTGCGATGGGCGACATGGCCATGGGCATCGCCAGCGCGAGGGCGAACAGCGACGGGCCGGCGAACCGAAACGTAATCTTGCGTGTCATGGTGTGACTTCCTCTTCTTCAAGGTCGATGTCGGCGTCCTCAACAACAGCGGAGGCCGGAGATTCCCCTTCTGCGTCGATGGCGAGATTGGTGAGGTCAGGGATCAGGTCGGCGGCCCAATCGAGGCCATGCGCCTTCAGCCAGGCGGCGAGGAAGCCGTCTTGGCCGTGCCCGGCGCAGATTTCGGCAATCAGCGCCTGATCCGATTTGGACGACGCCGCGCAAAGGGCCAGTCCGACATCGCTGAGACCCAGCTCGAACAGCCGGTTGCCGCGCCGCGACTGACAGTAGTAGTCGCGCTTGGGCGTGGCTCGCGCGAGGATCTCGATCTGCCGGTCATTGAGGCCGAAGCGGCGATAGATCGCGGTGATTTGAGGCTCGATGGCCCGCTCATTCGGCAGCAGGAGCCGCGTCGGGCAGCTTTCGATGATCGCCGGCGCGATGGTACTGCCATCGATGTCGCTGAGGCTCTGCGTCGCGAAGATCACCGAGGCGTTCTTCTTCCTCAGCGTCTTCAGCCACTCGCGGAGCTGCTCCGCGAAGGCATCGTCATCGAGCGCGAGCCAACCCTCGTCGATGATGAGCAGCGTGGGTCGTCCGTCGAGCCGATCACCGATCCGGTGGAACAGGTATGAGAGGACGGCGGGCGCCGCGCCAGTTCCCACCAGCCCCTCGATCTCGAAGGCCTGCACATCCGCCGATCCCAGTTGTTCGGTCTCGGCATCGAGCAGCCGGCCATAGGGTCCACCGACGCAATATGCGCGCAACGCCTGCTTCAGGTCGTTGGACTGCAGCAGGACCGCGAGGCCGGTGATGGTCCGCTCGCCCACAGGGGCCGAGGCCAGCGAGGTCAGTGCCGTCCAGATATGTTCCTTCACATCCGGGGTAATCTGGATGTTCTCGCGCGTCAGGATGGCGACAATCCAGTCAGCCGCCCAAGCGCGCTCCGACGTCTCGTGAATGCGGGCCAGCGGCTGTAGCGAGACGGAACTCTCGTCCGCGTCGGTCAGCTCTCCGCCGAGGTCATGCCAGTCGCCGCCCATGGAAAGCGCGGCGGCGCGGATAGAACCGCCGAAGTCGAAGGCGAAGATCTGGCTGCGCGAGTACCGCCGGAACTGAAGCGCCATCAGCGCCAGCAACACGGATTTGCCCGCGCCGGTCGGGCCGACGACGAGTGTGTGCCCGACATCGCCGACATGGAGAGAAAACCGGAACGGGGTGGAGCCTTCGGTCCTGGCGTAGAGCAACGGAGCGTCGCCGAAATGCTCATCCTGTTCCGGCCCCGCCCAGACCGCCGAGAGCGGGATCATATGGGCGAGATTCAATGTGCTGATCGGTGGCTGGCGGACATTGGCATAGGCATGCCCGGGCAAACTTCCGAGCCAGGCATCGACCGCATTGACCGTCTCGACCATGACGGTGAAATCACGGGACTGGACGATCTTCTCGACCAGCCGCAGCTTCTCGTCAGCGCGGCGGACATCCTCGTCCCAGACCGTGATCGTCGCAGTGACATAGGCAATGCCAGCCACATCCGCGCCGAGTTCCTGCAAGGCCATATCTGCGTCAGCGGCCTTGTTCGCCGCGTCTGTATCGACCAGTGCGGATTGCTCGTTGGTCATCACCTCTTTGAGGATCGCGGCGATGCTCTTGCGTTTGGCAAACCACTGACGACGTATCCGGGTCAGCAGTTTTGCCGCATCCAGCTTGTCCATGAGGATGGCCCGGGTCGACCAGCGATAGGGAAAGGCCAGCCGGTTCAGCTCGTCGAGCAAGCCCGGGGTCGTGGTTCCGGGAAAGCCCGTGATCGTCAGGACGCGGAGATGATGATCGCCCAGACGCGGCTCCAGCCCACCGGCCAGCGGCTGGTCGGGCAAGAGCGCGTCGAGATAGACCGGCACCTCGGGCACGCGCACGCGGTGCCGGTTGGTCGAAATCGTCGAATGCAGGTAGGTCAGCGTAGCGGCGTCATCGAGCCAGTGGCAGTCCGGCATGAAGCCGTCGAGCAGCGCCAGCACGCGATCGGTGCGGTCGATGAAACCGCGCACCTGTTCCCAGGGGTTCACACCTGAGGTCTCGCGGCCCTCGTAGAGCCAGGACTCCGAACGTGCTGCATCCTCGGCGGGCGGAAGCCAGAGGAGGGTCAGGAAATAGCCGGAGACGAAGTGGCTTCCCTCCTCTTCGAAGTCGGCCTTGCGCTCGGCATCGACCAGCGCCGATGCTGCATCGGGGAAGGTGCTCACCGGATAGGTGGCAGCCTCAGAGCGCTGTGCTTCCACGAAGATCGCCCAGCCGGACCCGAGGCGGCGGAAGGCGTTGTTCAGCCGTCCTGCCACCGCGACCAGTTCGGCCGCGACGGCGCTGTCCAGATCGGGCCCCCGAAACTTCGCCGTCCTCTGAAACGAGCCATCCTTGTTGAGGACCACGCCCTCCCCAACCAGCGCCACCCAGGGCAGGTAATCGGCGAGGCGCGAGGCGGTGCGGCGGTATTCTGCGAGATTCATCATGGGGGTTCACATCGAGAGATGACCGGGAATGCGCAAATGGCGGCGGGCGACCTCGACGAAGAGCGGATCGCGCCTGGCCGCCCAGACAGCAGCGATGTGGCCGACGGCCCAGATCAGGATCCCGACCAGCCAGAGCTGAAGCCCGAGGCCGACCGCACCGGCGAGCGTGCCATTCAGAATGGCAACCGAGCGCGGTGCGCCGCCGAGCAGGATCGGCTCGGTCAGCGCGCGGTGGACCGGCACGCTGAACCCCGGCACAGCGTCGAGGGCCTCGAAACTCACCGCCATCAGATCAGCGCTCCGCCACCAAAGCTGAAGAAGCTCAGGAAGAAGGACGAGGCCGCAAAGGCGATGGAAATCCCGAAGACTATCTGGATCAGCCGCCGGAAACCGCCGCCGGTATCGCCGAAGGCCAGCGTCAGACCGGTGACGATGATGATGATCACCGCCACAATCTTGGCCACCGGCCCCTCGACGGAGTCGAGGATGGATTGCAGAGGCGCTTCCCAGGGCATGGAGGACCCGGAGGCATGGGCGGCCGGAGCCATGAAGAGACTGACATAGGTGACGGCGGCGGCCGTGGCGGTGTGATGGCGGATGCGCAAGGCGTGACGGATCATGCGGGATCTCCTTGTTCGTGAGTGGTGGGATCTGAAATGGCAGGTGAAATCCGGTAGTCGCCGTCGGCCCCGAGGCCCTTGACGCGGGCGAGTTCGGCCAGACGGCGTGCGGAGCCGCGCCCGGCCAGGACGGCTACGAGATCGATGGTCTCCGCGATCATTGCCCGCGGCACGGTAACGACGGCTTCCTGGATGAGTTGTTCGAGCCGACGCAGCGCGCCAATCCCGGAACCGGCATGGATGGTGCCGATCCCGCCCGGATGTCCGGTGCCCCAGGCTTTGAGCAGGTCCAGCGCCTCGGCGCCACGCACCTCACCGATCGGAATACGATCGGGGCGCAGACGCAGCGAAGAGCGAACCAGATCGGACAGGCTTGCAACGCCGTCTTTGGTACGCATCGCCACGAGGTTCGGCGCGGCGCATTGCAGTTCCCGGGTGTCCTCAATGATCACGACGCGATCGGAGGTCTTGGCCACCTCGGCGAGCAGCGCATTGGTCAGCGTGGTCTTGCCGGTCGAGGTGCCCCCCGCCACCAGGATATTGGCACGGGTAGCGACCGCCTGACGCAGCGCCTCGGCCTGCATCAAGGTCATGATCCCGGCGGCGACGTAGTCGTCGAGCGTGAACACTGCGACAGCAGGCTTGCGAATGGCGAAGGCCGGCGCTGCGACCACGGGAGGCAATAGCCCCTCGAAGCGCTCGCCTGTTTCCGGAAGCTCCGCAGAGACGCGCGGGGACAGGCCGTGAACTTCGACGCCAACATGGTGCGCGACCAGCCGAACGATGCGCTCGCCGTCCGCTGCGCTGAGCGTCTTGCCACTGTCGGCCAGCCCCTCGGAAAGTCGGTCGACCCAGAGCCGCCCATCGGGGTTGAGCATCACCTCGACGGTCATGGGGTCGTCCAGAAACGCGGCGATCGCCGGCCCGAGCGCGGTGCGCAGCATCCGCGCGCCTCTACGGATCACCTCTGGTCTCTGATCGGTCTTCGCCATGCCGGCCCCGCTCCTTTGCAGGCGCCTCCAACAGGCCGCCCTGGATCGGGGTCGATTAAGAAAGCCGTAAAAGCCTGCGGCTCAACAGGTTTCCGAGGGGCGTAGTAGCCTAGCGTGCAATGACAGGAAAACGGCGGAATGATCCCCAGTTTCACTCCGGGAGGAAGGCATCGTGGCAACCGCCATGAGAACATGGTGAATTCGGACAGAAAGCGGTCGTTGGCTGCGAAGAGGCTCAAAGGCCGGTTTAGTGCTTAAAGGCCTAAAGGCAATTTACCAACTTGCACCGCTAGTCACCGCCTATCGGGCGGCTGACAGAGTTGTGTGGGGCGCGATATTTGGGTTGCAACCACGCCGCGAGACGCCGAGAGTTCCGCTTGCCTACGAAGAGTTGTAGAATAGTCCCTTTTTCAAATCCTACCTTGGTTGTGCGGAAAGATTCTTTGCGGTGGAGCTTGCCCATGAAAATTGAGAATATTGCCGTGCGCAATTTTCGCTGCTTCGGTCCCGACTGGATGGAAATCAGCCTGGAAGAGCAGGTAACGGCCTTCGTCGGAGGGAACGGCTCAGGCAAGACGGCGCTCTTCCAGGCGCTTTCCCGTCTCTTTGGAGTGACGAGGGCGGACAGGACCGTCACAAAGAAAGACTTCCATATCGCGCAGAACGAAGAGGAGCTGCCGGACGGGCGGGCTCTGGAAATCGAGTGTCTGCTCGGCTTCCCAGAGCTCGACGAAGAAGAGGACGAAGACGCTTCGGCCGTCCCCGACTTTTTCAATCACATGGCTGCTTCTGGCCCCGATGAACCGCTAAAGGCGCGCATGCGGCTTATCGCCAGGTGGATCGAAGACGGCACGCCTGACGGGACCGTCGAAGAAGACATCAGATGGATCACGACCCTCGGCAACGAATTTGAATGGGAGACGCTTCCGAAAGTCTCCGCTGTGGATCGCGCGAGCATACAGGTTGTCTACGTTCCCGCTCTTCGCAACGCGGCCGACCGTGTCACCGAGCTCCTGAAAGGACGCCTATGGCGAGCGGCGCTATGGTCAGGTGATCTTGGCGCCCGCGCGACGGAAGGGGCCGAGCTTATCCAGAACCAGTTCGATCAGGAAGCCCCGGCAAGCTTCATCATTGAGCGTCTGACGCACAGGTGGCAGCAGGTTTACGAAGGCGACACCGACACAACCCCTAATCTTCGGCTGATTGAGAGCAGGATCGAAGATCTTGTCCGGCGCGCGGAGTTCGTTTTTCATCCTGACGAGGCCGGTCGAAACCGAATCCTCACCGATCTCAGTGACGGACAGCGCTCGCTTTTCCACGTCGCTCTGACGGCTGCAACCCTCGAGACCGAACAGGCTGCGCTTGCCCTCGCTGCGGCGGAGAGCCCGTTCGATCAGGAGAAGCTGAGGCGCACGCATCTGACGATTCTCGCGATTGAAGAGCCTGAAAACAGCCTCTCCCCATTCTTCTTGTCTCGGATCGTGACGTTGGCGCGGGAAATCGGCGAGATGAGCACGGCGCAGGCGCTCATTTCGAGCCATAGCGCCAGCATCCTCTCCCGCATCGAGGCGGACGAAGTTCGCTACTTTCGGCTTGACCGCCAGACGCGCCGCGCGAGCGTCAGGCTGCTGACCTTGCCTGAAGACGATGTACAAGCCAGCACATATGTCCGCCTCGCGGTCCGTTCCTACCCCGAACTATATTTTGCGCGGTTCGTGATTCTGGCGGAGGGGGACTCGGAGCGAGTCGTTCTGCCCCGTTTAGCCGAAGCAAGAGGCGTTCCGCTTGACCCGTCATTCGTGCCGGTCGTGCCTTTGGGCGGTCGCTATGTCTCGCACTTCTGGAGACTGCTCACCGATCTCGGCATCCCTCACGCGACACTGCTCGACTTCGATCTTGGCCGCACCCATGGCGGAGCCAACATGATCCGAACGGCGTTCGCGGCTCTAGAAGAGGTGGATCGCGACCTGACTGCAAATCCCCTCGTTATTGATGGCACGATCAGTCTCGACGATCTCGAAGATTTGGATGACGAAGATGTTCTGGAAGATTGGGCGAAAAATGACTGGCTTCAGGCTCTCAGACATGAAGCCGTCTTCTTTTCCGACCCCATCGACTTGGATTTCGCGATGCTTGAGGCGTTTCCTGCGGCGTACCAGCACCCCAATCCGGGTGGACGAGGCCCTAGGACGACAGCAGAGGCGATTGCCGAGAAAAAAAGGGTGGTCCTGAAAACCAACGGGAATCCCGACATCTACGACGGCGAGCAATGGGACGATAGCTTCACCTGGTATCCATATCTTTTCCTCAGCCGCAGCAAACCGGAGACCCATCTCGCCGCGCTGAGCAGGATCGCTCGTCGAAACCTCGCTCGGCGCGCACCCCCGGAACTACGCGCCCTGATCGATCATGTCAGAGACGTTCTGTTTCCTGAGCCGGCTGAAGACTGATGCCCGTCGCGCCGGAAGATTGGCGACCACAAGGCGTCGATGACCTTGAACCGCGAGTCTGGGACGCTCTTCGAGAGACCGCGCAGAGTGTTTGCGTTACCGCCGGTGCCGGAGCGGGCAAGACCGAATTTCTGGCGCAGAAGGCCGCCTATCTCCTGCAGACAGGTCTTTGTCCGGCACCAAAGCGCATCCTTGCGATCAGTTTCAAACGCGATGCCGCTCAAAACCTTGTCGCGCGGGTTCGCCAGCGCTGCCCTGCGGACCAGGCCCGCAGATTTCACTCGATGACGTTCGATGCATTTACGAAGCACATGCTTGATCATTTCCGCCTTGCGATCCCCTATGCCTACCGACCGCCCGCAGACTACAGCATCGCTTTTCCCTCCAGACAGGACATAGAGGTCTTCCTGCGAAGACACGGCCGTCCGGACGTCAGTGCGGACCGGTTTGAGCGAGCGGTCGCCCGTACACCGCTGCCGCTTGAAGAAACCGTTGAAAATCCGCGCGCGAGAGAGCTGCTACGGGCCTACTGGGATGACCAGTATGCCATGCCGGACGGCGCACTTGTTTCTTTTGCGATGATCAACCGCGTCGTTGAGTACATGCTTCGCGCGAATCCCAGGATCAAGCGCGCTTTGCGCCTCACATATCCCTTTGTCTTTCTCGATGAATTCCAGGACACAACCTACGCGCAATTTAGCCTCGTGGATGCTGCGTTCAGCGAAAGCGATGCCGTCTTTACCGCAGTCGGCGACGACAAGCAGAAGATTATGGGTTGGGCGGGCGCAATGGATAACGCGTTCGACGAATTCACCGCCGACTTCAATGCCGTTCGCCATGCGCTACTCAGGAACTGGAGATCTCACGGGACGCTTGTTGCCATCCAGCATGTCATCGCACGGCAGATCGATCCCGATGTCGAGGAGGTTGAGGCGCGCGGCGAGCTCGCGATCGAGGGGGATACGGCGGCCATCTGGCGGTTCGACAGCCGCGAGCAGGAAGCTGAGCAGATAGCGCGATGGATCAGGAGCGAAGTCGATGATGGCCGCATCGCCCCACACGATGTTGCCATCCTCGTGCGCATGCGGGCAAACAACGTTGAAGACGAGCTTGCGCCCGCTCTCCGTGCCCACGACCTCGCGCTGCGAAATCTTGCCAGAAATGTTGGCGAAATCGCCATTCAGGATTTGTTAGCCGAGCCCCTGACCGAAGTTCTCCTCCCGCTCTTGCGGCTGGGTGCAAGCGTCCGCGAGCCCGATGCTTGGAATGCGACGCAGGAACGCCTGCAAACGTTGGCGGGCATCAGTCCCGAAGATGAGGCCGGGCAAGAGCGCTTGCAGCGCGATATCGGAGAGTTCTCTCGGAACCTTCGACAGACGATGCGTGACGAGCCACCGGATCCGGCAGTGGCCGACCGGTTGTTCGCGCAGGCTCTGGACTTCGCCGGGATCGAGCGTCTGCGTCAGACCTACCCCGAATATCGACGCGACGCCGATTTTCAGCGAGTGCGCAACGGCTTTCAGGTTCTTTTGCGGGAATGCGTCGAGAACGCAGCGGACTGGAGTGGCGTTCTTGATCACTTCGAAGGCAAGGACCAGGTCCCGCTCATGACAATCCATAAGAGCAAGGGCCTCGAATTCCACACCATGATCTTTTTCGGTCTCGATGCCAAGACATGGTGGAGCCTGTCGCCGGAGCGTGGCGAAGAGCTAAATTCATTCTTCGTCGCGTTTACTCGAGCGAAGCAGCGGGCGTTCTTCGCTTACTGCTCCGAGCGGGGCAATGCTATCGACTGGCTGGAACAGCTTCTCCTGCCTGCAGGTGTGGAGCAGATCGACGGAGCCAATATTGTCACTGCCGACAGGTAAGGACGGCAGATCCTGGGATCAGTAAGCCGGTTTCGTATCGGACGTGGTGGAGTGCTTGAAGCGGACGTCAGCTTGGGAGTGGCTGAACGGCGGCTATGGTGAAGGATTTTCGACGCGGGCCGTGGTGCAACATTTCCTGGCGGTGCTTCGTCGGCCCGCGTTGGAAATCCTCCCAAGGTGGAAGCCGCGGTGGCCAGGTGCTGTCTATGGGGAAAGTGCGCTGAGGTTTCCAGCGCCGGTGCAGCGTGGTGTGCGGTTCGAAGGCTGTAGACCGTTCCCAATGGCGCCCTGATCCGCCCAGATGATGCTGTTCGGTCTCGGATGGCGCATTCCGTCGGCGGCTCGTCGGTGCGGCGCCGCGTAGTGCAAAGCTGAGCCGGGCCGGGCCGACTGCAAGATCCGGAGTGGTGTTCGTGACAGTGACGGGCGTTTCGTCATGCGGCCTGCTCCCGAGGTGGGGCGCGCGACATCGGTTTCTGGCCGCGGCGGAAAATTTCGATGATGCGCATCGGGCCGCCGCAGCAAGGGCACGGCTCGCGCAGGGTGAGCGGCGCTGCCTCGGCGGCGGGCAGAGCATCCCGGACCGGCATGGTCTGGCCAAGCAGGGTTCGGATCCGGTCGATGTTGACCTTCCGGCTCGCGCTGGCCAGCAGGCCGTAGTGCCGGATGCGGTGGAAGCCGTCGGGGAGGACATGCATCAGGAACCGGCGGATGAACTCCGATGTCGAGAGGCGCATGACCTTCTGCCTGTTACCGGACTTGATGCGGTAGTCCTTCCATCGAAACGCCACCGTCTCGGCGTCTGCGCTGATCAGGCGATGGTTCGAGATCGCGACGCGGTGGGTGTAGCGGCTCAGGTAGGCCAGCACCGCCTCGGGGCCGCCGAAGGGCGGTTTGGCGTAGACGATCCATTCGGATCTGCGGAACGGTTTGAGCCAAGCGGCAAAGGCATCTGCCTGCGCCAATCCTTCGAGACCGCCGTAGAAAGCCAGCTCTCCGGCCCGATGCAGGGCCAGCAGGCCGTCGAGGAAAAGCCGCCGGAACAGGCGGGACAGCACGCGAACATGCAGGAAGAACCCCCGCTTGCAGGCGACCCATCGGGTGCCATCCAGCGACAGGCCTCCGCCCGGCACGATCATGTGGATGTGGGGGTGATGCGTCAGGGCCGATCCCCATGTGTGCAGCACGCTGGTCATGCCGATCCGGGCGCCGAGGCGCTTGGGATCGGCGGCGATGGTCATGACCGTTTCCGCGGACGCGCGGAACAGCAGGCCGTAGACGGCCTTCTTGTTCCAGAAGGCGATCTGCGCGATCTCGGCTGGCAGGGTGAAGACGACGTGGAAATACTCCACAGGCAGAAGGTCCTCGGCGCGGGCTTCCATCCAGTCGCGTGCCGCCGGTCCCTGGCACTTCGGGCAGTGGCGGTTCTTGCAGGAGTTGTAGGCGATGTGGTGGTGGCCACACTTGGCACAGCCCGCGACATGCCCGCCGAGCGCTTCGGTCCGGCAGGCTTCAATCGCCGACATCACCTTCAGCTGGGTCAGGCTGACATGCCCCGCATTGGCCTGCCGCCACGCGGGACCATGAGCGCGAAAGATGTCAGCGATCTCCAGCGTTGGCCGGGGCACCCCGGCGCCCCGTCACTCCAGACTTCGCTTCACCGTCTGATCCTGCAGCTTGGCCAGCATCTCGTAGGGGCTGACCGTGTCACGGATCGTCTTGGTCGCGACATGGGTGTATTGCGCCGTCGTGGTGAGCTTGGCATGGCCGAGGAGGACCTGGATCACCCGCACATCCGTGTTGGCCTCGAGCAGGTGCGTCGCAAAGCTGTGCCTGAGCGTGTGCAGTGTCGCCGGCTTGCTGATCCCGGCCATGTGCTTGGCTGAGGTGAAAGCCCGGTTCAGCTGCCGAGGCGAGATCGGATTGATCTTCGGCTTGCCCGGGAACAGCCAGCCCTCGGGACGCGCTTCGCGCCACCAGTCACGAAGCAGGTTCAGCAGGCCCGGAGAGAGCATGACCTTGCGGTCCTTCCGTCCTTTACCTTGCTCGACATGGATCAGCATGCGGTCGCTGTCGATGTCGCCGATCTTGAGATTGCAGACCTCGGCGGCGCGCAGCCCCGCACCATAGGAGATGCTGAGCGCGGCCCGATACTTCAGGCCCGGCCCGGGTGCCGCCATCAGGATGTCCGAAACCTCCTCGACGCTGAACACCACAGGCAACTTCCGCGGCTGGGTGCGGAACTGCATGTAGCGCTTCATGTCCTCGCGCCCGCAGGTCATGCCGAAGAAGAACCGCAGCGCCACGATCCTCACGTTGAACGTGCTGGCCGTGACCCCGGTGTCGGTCATGTGCAGCTGGTAGGCGCGCAACTCCTCCGGGGTGGCGGTATCAGGTGAATGCCCAAGGAACTGGGCGAAATCCTTGATTGCCCTGATGTGGGACTTCTGTGCCTTCTCGCCCATCCCCCGGATGCGCATGTCTTCGATCATCCGCGCCCGTAGCGGCGAAATCCTCTCCTCGGTCATGGGAACCTCCTGTCTGTCGATTGAGAGGCCTCAATCGTCAGGCAGGTGCCCGCATTCCCAAATGCACAGGGTGGCGATCAGCCCCGAGCGCCCGTCACGGGCGCCATTGCCGCGCGAGCGGCTTCGTCCAAGGGCCGATCAACCCGGACATGATGATCACGGCTACAGTTCCCACGTCTGCGGCTGAGGCAGGTGACATCTTTTCAACCACCTGTGCCTCCTTCCACATCCTCTGAGACCTCCTGCCTCAGCTTCGGCCCCTGGGCCAGGCGCCGACCGAGAGCCAAGACGAATGCCTCGTAGCGCTCCCCAGCCTTTGCCCGCGTCGCCTTGGCCGCGGGTTCCGGCAGAGCCGGCGTCGTCGCAAGCCAGAAACGGATGAACACGGCCAGGGTTTCGACGGAGATCCCGACATCGCGTTCCAGCCGGGTGATCCGCCTGTCGATCTGATCCAGCCGCCGGACCAGAACCGCCTCGCGGCGCTCTGCGTCATCCGGGGAGAGGAAGGATGCGATCGCGGCCTCGGCCACCATCGATTGGGATCGGTCGCGCCGGGCGGCAAACTCCGCCAGCATCTGCATGACCTCGGGATCGAGGTAGACCGAGATCTTCGTCTTCTTGCGGCTTGAGGTCATTATCAAAGCTCCATCCCGTCGTCGGGATTGAGGGAGACCTGGCGCGCGACACCGCGCATCTGGTGCATGATGCGGCGATTGCGGATGGCGCCATCCTCTTCATCCTCGGGTGGGTCGAATTCAAACTCGTTCTCGATGGGGGTCTGCCTGTCGACCGGCTGGGGATGCGCCAGCTCCGGCTGAAGACGGCGCTCCGACGCTGTCGGGTCCTCATCCTCCGATCCCGTCTCGGATACTGGCTCCAACTCGTCGTTCTGCGTTGGGACGGCCAGACTGCTCCAGTCATCCTTCCCGGTCGCGCCTACATCCCCCAAATCGGGTGGCGGCAAGACCCGCTCGGCAAACCGCGTATCTTCGTAGTACCGTGCTTTCGTCGCCCGGATCGGCGGTGTGCCAGCGACCATGACGATCTCATCGGTTGGCGGCAGCTGCATGATTTCTCCGGGCGTGAGCAAGGCCCGCGCAGTTTCCGACCGGGACACCATGAGATGGCTGAGCCAGGGCGCCAGACGGTGCCCGGCATAGTTCTTCATCGCCTTCATCTCGGTGGCGGTACCGAGAGCATCAGAAACTCGCTTGGCCGTGCGCTCATCATTGGTCGCGAAGCTCACCCGGACATGGCAATTGTCGAGGATCGAGTTGTTCGGGCCGTAAGCCTTCTCGATCTGGTTCAGCGACTGGGCGATGAGGAAGCTCTTCAACCCGTAGCCCGCCATGAAGGCCAGCGCGCTCTCGAAGAAATCCAACCGGCCAAGCGCCGGGAATTCATCAAGCATCAGAAGCAGCCGATGACGATCATCCTTGCGCTGCAGATCCTCGGTCAGGCGTCGACCGACCTGGTTGAGGATCAAACGGATAAGCGGCTTAGTGCGATTGATGTCCGAAGGTGGCACAACCAGGTAGAGCGTGACAGGCTGGGTGCCCCCGACAATGTCGCCGATCCGCCAGTCGCAGCGGCGCGTGACCTGGGCGACGACAGGGTCGCGATAGAGCCCAAGGAATGACATCGCCGTCGAAAGCACACCGGAGCGTTCATTCTCGGACTTGTTGAGCAACTCGCGGGCGGCACTGGCGACCACGGGATGCGGTCCCACCTCGCCCAGATGCGGCGTCCGCATCATGGCGCGCAGCGTCGACTCTACGGGACGCCGCGGGTCGGACAGGAAGTTGGCGACACCGGCCAGCGTCTTGTCCTTCTCGGCATAGAGGACGTGCAAGATCGCCCCAACGAGCAGGCTGTGGCTGGTCTTCTCCCAGTGGTTCCGCCGCTCCAGGCTCCCCTCGGGGTCGACGAGAATATCTGCGATGTTCTGGACATCGCGAACCTCCCACTCACCACGGCGCACTTCCAGCAGGGGGTTGTAGGCCGAAGAGTTCGGATTGGTCGGATCGAAGAGGAGGACCCGACCGTGCCGGGCGCGGAATCCGGCGGTCAGCTGCCAGTTCTCACCCTTGATGTCATGAACGATGGCCGAGCCGGGCCAGGTGAGAAGAGAGGGTACGACGAGCCCTACCCCCTTGCCGGATCGCGTCGGGGCGAAGCAGAGCACATGCTCCGGCCCATCATGGCGCAAATATTCCCGCTCATAGCGACCCAGGACCACGCCATCCGGGTCGAGAAGTCCGGCCGCCTTCACCTCGCCCTTCTCGGCCCATCGGGCTGATCCATAGGTCGCAACGTTGCGGGCCTCGCGGGCACGCCAGACCGACATGGCGATGGCCACGCCGATAGCGATGAAGCCCCCCGAGGCAGCGATGATCCCGCCAGTCGCAAAGACCGGTGGCGCGTAGGCCTCGTAGAAGTACCACCACCAGAAGATGGCCGGTGGATAGTAGACGGGCGTCCCGAACAGCACGAACCAGGGCGGGCCCAGCTGCGCCTGATAGCCGAGGCTCGCGGCCACGTATTGCGTTGCGCCCCAGGTAGTCGCCAGAATGATGAGGAAGACGATAGAGATCTGTCCCCAGAGGATCTTGGTCGCGGACATGACTGTCGCTCCTTTCCGGTGTTTCAATCAGAAGCCGATGCCGCGCTTGCGGCCGAAGTCCCAGTCCACCCCGCCGTCCCCGCGTGCGACGCCGGAGACATCCCGGCCGAGGTGCTTTTCGAGGGAGGGCGACCAGGGCACGAGCTGGAAGCCGAGCGCGCCGTCGGCGCCATAGCCCTCGATCATCGCGAAGCGCCCCGAAGCCAGCGCGAGACGCTGGCGATAGAGGCCGCTGACGTAGTCGCCCGCCCCCGTCTTGCTGAACGGCAACCCGGTTTCCCCTGAGAGCCGCTCGCCAACCGCCTGCAGCTCCCGGTCGCGCAAGGTTCCAAGCAGGCGCCGGGCAAAGACCACTCTGCCGCCCCTCTGCTCGGCCAGCCCCTCCGAGGTCAAATGATCGGCCCGGGCTTCCAGAGCCTGCCGGACCTCGGCACCGAAGCCCTGGTCCGACAGGGCGAGCGGGTCGCGCGCGATGGCCTGCCGGTCGAGCCAGGTGGCCCCGGACACGGTCACCTGCGCAGCGAGGTCCAGGTCGGACCGGACCGCCAGCGCGACACGACGCTGGCCGCGCGCATCGTCATAGGTGCGGAGCTCCACGATCGAGCCCGGAGCGCTGTCGCCGGCGGCGTCGAGATGAGGCAATCGGATATGGTGGCTCCGGCCATCGACACCATCGACGATGGCATAGGCCGTCCCCTTCAACTCGTCATCGAGGCCCCGCTGGACCAGACGACCGATGACGGGAACATCGAGGCTCTCCGCGGCAAGGACGTAACTCGAGGACCCGCGCTCAATCCCCCGTTCCGTCAGAGCCCGATGCATCCGCTTGATGATGTCGCCACGCTCCCCCATCTCCCGCAGGACTGCCTCTGCATCATCCCTGATGTGCCATAGCGACTGTCCGATCTGGTCGGCGACACCGAGCACTTCCAGCCGGCGCAGACGCCCGACCTTCAGTGTGTGAAACGCATCCGGCTGCCGATCCGCATCCGGCGCCATGTCGAGGATGCGGGAACGCCCGGCATCCCGCAGCAACTGTCGATCGAGCTGCGTCCAGCGCTCGGCCCGGATCTGACGTTCAAGCGTCCGGCGGATGTCGAGATCGCTGCGCGGGCCCAGTTCCTGGGTGATGAGATCCCGTGCCCTGTCCCGCATGCCCTCCTTGATGTAGTCCCGCGAGATCACGAGATCCTGGCCGTCGTCGCGCGTACCCCGAACGATCAGATGGACATGCGGATGGGCGGTGTTCCAGTGATCGACGCCGACCCAATCAAGGGACGTGCCGAGATCCTGTTCCATCCGCCCGACGATATCGCGGGTGAAGGATTGCAGGTCGGACATGTCCGGCGCGTCGTCGGGTGAGACGATGAAACGGAAATGATGACGGTCATCGCGACACCGCTCCGCAAAGGCCCGACCATCGGCATCCTCCGTTTCCGGCCCGAAGAGCCTGGCCTTCTCCCCGTCGCGGGTCACGCCGTCCCGGCGCAGGTAATCGAGGTGGGCCCCGAGAGGCGCGGACGTCCCGCTGTGCCGCACCACACGCGCCTTGACCACCGCGCCGCGTGTGCGGGCGGTAATGAGGCGGTTGGCCTGAATGCTGGCGCGCTGACCGCGCCCGAAGCGGGACCGATTGCCAGGGGTGACGCGCCCCGCTCGCGAGACCCCACCCCCGGCCTTTTTTGCCGCAGCCAGGGCCTGTGCGATGAAGGGCCGTGCCTGCTGCGCCCGTGTCGAGCGGATACGTCCCGGACGGATGCGGAACTCGCGATCATCGGGCATGGGAGGCCCCCACACAGTGCGAAACAACGCAAAAGATCAGAGTGTTAGGCACATTTCGCACGCTGCGCGCACGCGCCACACGGTGCGGAACGCAGCAAAAACATGAACAAAAACAACCGCCCAACCGCCGCGCACCGTGCGCCCTTTTATCCTGCCATCCTTCGGTCGTGGTGCCTCCCGCCACCCCTCGCGCCCTCCAAAACACGCCAGAGCACGACGGAATGCGAAGTGTCGTCGCGCGGGTCATGGCCGGGCCTCACCAGTTTCTCGCCTGACGAAGAGGCCCTCGACCTGCGGGGCGATGCCCGCCCGCGGCACCGCCGGGCCGGGTGAAGGAGCGGCGCCGACCGTCGGGTGAGGCGCCACAGGATCGGTCGCAGAGGTCCCGTCGTCGCGACTGATGAAGATTGCCGCCTCACGCCAATCGCGGGGCTGGGCTGCAGCAAAAGTGCCGTCCGATGGCCGCTCGCCAAGCAGAACGGGCGCAAGCGCAGCGACATAGGCACGCGTCTCGGCCGGCAACGGGCGATCCGCCAAGCGGTATTCGTCGTAGCGGGCGGGACCGGCGTTATAGGCCGCCAGCATCGCCGCGACATCGCCATAGCGATCCCACATCTCGCGCAGATAGGCCGTGCCCGCGAGGATGTTGTCACGCGGATCGTAAGGGTCTCGGCCAAGACCATGACGGATGCGCAGCCCGGCCCAGGTGTCGGGCATTACCTGCATCAGCCCCATCGCACCCGCGGAAGAAACCGCACGCAGATCGCCCGCGCTCTCTGCCCGCATCACGGCCATGATCCATGTCGTCGGAATGCCGAAGCGCTGGGATGCCTCGGTGACCTGGGCGGCGTAGGGATGCGCGGCGATTGCGTGTTCGGGCACATCGGTTTGCGCCATAAGCGGCTGGGTGGCGACGACAGGGATGAGGAGGCCAGAAAGAAGAAGGAGGAGAATGCGGCGGCGGGCGCCGCATCTCCCCGAAGCGGGACGGGTGCAGGACATTGTCATTTTCAGTCCTGCTCATCGCGCTTCTTCGGGCGGGTCCAGTGCAACCCCCAGTCCCTGCCCTCCTCATCCGACTGGAACAGGCGGGCGCGGATCGGATGCTGGGAAACCGGATCATCGAGCAGGACCGAAACGAATGCCCCTGCGGTCTCGCCGGTATGTTTCCAGCCCACGCCAACCTCCGGGCCCTCCTCGTCACCGAGGTGGATGCGATAGGCGGGAGCTTTCTCGGAGTCGACGGTGTCGGTGGGAACGAAGGTCAGTTCCAGGTCGAGAGAGAGCGTACGAAGCTGTCCGGAATAGCCGGACGGGGTGCGTGTGAATTGGCCGATCTGTGGCATTGGAAGCTCCTTCCTCATGCGGTGAATGGGAGGCAGGCCGCTCGCACGTCCCGCCATAAACGCGCGTCACCGCTCCGGCGCGTGCCAGACGAGGCGGCCATCGCCGCCCTCGTCGTTGAACAGTGGACTGGCCCGGCCGATCACTGCCGAGGTGGGGGACGGACCGAAGTAGCGGCCATCGAAGCTGTCAGAGACCGCCGGGTTCATCAGGAACACCTCGCCCTCCGCGATGGTGCGGCAGCCCTGCCAGACGGGAAGATCACGGCCCTCGCTGTCGCGCTCTCGCGCCTCCCCCAGGTGTCTGCCATCGACGGTGATCGCGGCGCCGTCACGGCAGACCCGCTGTCCCGGCAGCCCGATGACGTGCTTCAGGATCGGCACATCGCGACCGACATAGCCGCGCGCGACCATGAAACCCGCAAAGGGTTCGGGCGGCATGACCACGACCAGATCTGGCACCGCGAGCCGGTCCACCGGTGCAATGGTGTAGAAACCAATCGGCACGCTGGCCGAGGCGTTCCAGACCAGCCGCGGCGCAGTCGGAATGCTGCCGGCGATGACGGCGGCGAGCGCGGCAACCGTCACCATGATGTAGCGGGCACGGGTCATTTTCCGATCTCCCGACGCCGGAGCCATGCGGCATGGCGTTCCGCCGTATAGGGTCGCGGCGCTTCGCCCGCCTTCATCCAGTGGGCGACATGACGCCAGTGATCGGGATCGACGTCGGCGGCATCGATGCCGAGCCCCTCGATCGCATCGATATGACGCAAGACCTCTTCGACCTTGGGCCAGCCTTCGATCTTCAACAAAATCTCGCCACCGGGGCGCACGAAGGGCAGCGTCTGACAGGCACAGCCGGGCGCGATCGCGCGCACAATGTCGAGGCGCGAGAGGACGGTTCCATAGTCACTCGCCGCCCAGCGGACGAAGGCGAAGACAGAACCCGGCATGAAAAAGACCACACGTCGGCTGCGGTCCAGGACCTGCTCCCCTGCCCCGTTGCCGAACCGGATCCAGAACTCGGTCTGCTTCTCCAGCCAGATCAATTCGACGCGGGTCATACCGTCGAAGCTGAGCGACGAAGCCTCAATCGCGGATGATTTGCCGGGTCTCAGAATGACACTCATCACCGACCTCCCGGAGGATCGATTGGAAGGCGTGCCAAGACGGGGCGACTGACAGAGTCGGATGCGGGGCTGTCCGGGAGCGATCCGGCAGCGCCAGGCATGCTCGGTGCGTCCGGTTTCTCAGCCTTTCGAAGGCCCCCGGCTGCGCTGCGGATGATGTTCTCCACATCATCTGCGCGCTCTTCAAAGTTAGAGTCTTCGTTAGACTCTAAGTTAAGGGAGCGATTTCCGCTTTTGCTTCCGTACGTTACACCCTGTTTGGGTTCCTGATAGCACGAGACCCCGGTTCCTGATGGCACGATAGTCCGGGTTCCCGATAGCACGAGCGCATTCACAGGTTTTCCACAGCCCGGCGCAGGCTCGAAGGCCAGCAGTTTGCGGCCACCAACTTCAGTCTCGAGAAACAGCGTGTAGCCCGGCAGCGGCTGCCGCCGGATGATGTCGCGAAGCTCGAAGGCAAACCGCTTGAAGGGCGACAGTGCCCCGGACTTCTGGTGAAGATGATGGAAGTCGAAACGCCAGCCATCCCGCTGCCGGCCACCGTGCTTGCGCACCAGGCGATACAGCCAGCGGTCGAGCCCGCCGGTCAGGTCGAAATACGCCCGGTCAATGGTGAGGATGAGCGCATTGTCGAGCACGGCCTGGTAGAACCAGTCGGGCACAATCAGTTCGATGCCGTCCGGGCGCCCGTCCCTGTCGCTGCGCTCCTGCCATTCGTTGATCCAGGAGAAGCGGTGCCGGCGCCCTTCCGCCGGCTGCCGGATGGAGGTGGAGATCGTCGTCGACTGCAGACGATCCAACGCCGCCTTCAGGCGCTGATAGTCCCGCGAACTGGTCCCGCGGCCGACATAGGTGAGAATCTCGTATGGGGTGGCGGCCATCAGCCGGGAGGTGCGCAGACCCGCGTCACGCGCCTCGACGATCTGGCTCGCGGCCCAGATCAGGATGTCGGCATCCCAGATCGTGGCCATACCGTGATCGGGAACAGCCTCGACCCGGATGCTGACGCTGCCAGCGGCAAAGTCGATCGGCGCAACACGCTTCGACTTGGCGAGGGAGAAGAAGGGATAGGCCATAAGGTCCTGCGCATCTCTGGGGGCGAAGACACCGGGCAGCGCACGGAACAGATCGAGCTGTCCGCGCTCGGAGCGGGGTTTGCGTCCATCGGTCATGACGGCATTGCCGGTGCGTCAGCGCACGAAGCGGTTGGGCTGCGGGAGGTTGGCGAGCGTATGGCGCTTCGCTGGCAGTACCTGCCCGCGCGGGTCGGATGTGGAGGTCACGGCGCCCCGTCCGACCCAGGCCTGCAGGTCCTCGACCGCATAGACCACACGCCCGCCAAGCTTGTGGTAGGCTGGACCGGTGCCGTAGGTCCTGTGCTTTTCCAGCGTGCGAGCGGACAGGCTGAGGAACTGCGCGGCTTCCTTGGTGCGCAGATAGCGCGGGGGAAGTTCAGTTGAGATAGCGGACATCGGGCGTCTCCCTGCTGTGTGTGACCACTGCCGCGAAACAGCGGCTGATGACGGTCACGATGGCGAAGCGCGTCCGGTCAGATGCAGTGGGGAGTTGGCAGGGGTAAATTCGCACACCGCGGCGAGGGATCGCCGACCTAGAGGCGGCGCTGGTGACGCAGGAGCTTGCGATAGCCGCCGGCGATCAGGTCACGCCCCTCACGAAGGAGACTGGAGACGGCAAAACGGGCTGAGGAGACCTGCCATTCATCGCGGTCCAGATGACCGGTCCGGAACAGGACCTCAGCGATCTGCTTCTGGGTCGCGCCGTCGAAGGCGGCGTCGGAGGCCTGGAGGACACGCCGCAGGCGCGCTTTCTGCTGCGCGGTCAGACGGGTGTCACGGGGGATTGATCGACGGCGGTGCTGGTCCGCCAGGAGCCGCTGGATCGCCTCCATGCGGTCGAGCCCCTCAGGGCCGAGAGGAACAGTGGCCACAAGCCGACCGCGTTGTTTCAGGGGAGCGACGAGATGCAGGTATGTTCCGTCCGGCAGCCTGTGGCGCAGGTGCTTGCCAATGGGGGATGCCCTGCCCTTCGAGGCGCCTATCTCACCGCCGGGGGCGTCCGCCTCTCCGGCGAGTGCTTCGGGTGCGACCGCGAGGATCACGGCGCTGGTATCGATTTCGGGGCGCCAGAATATCTCGGCGACAGTCGCGCTCAGAGCGGGGCGAACCGGGAAAGCACAGACCCCATCGACGGCCGACCTGATCCCTCAGGTCAGCCCTCTCAGGTGGTCCCCCTGCAAGTTCTGCATAGTCATCTTGATATTCGGGATTACGACGCAGGCACTCCCAGCCGAGTTCCGGCGCGGCCAGATCATCGAGATAGTCATAGGCCGCCTGGTCACGCCAATTCGAGCGGTCGGGTTGCATGGTATCGCCTCTCCCCTGGGTTGATCTCAGGAAAAGGATTCCGAGAGATCAATCACTTGGGAAGTCCGCCCCAAGGCATCAGGTGATGCGTGGCACGCATCACCTTCTCAGCCGGTGCGCCCCGCCGCCAATTGCCGATAGCCCTCGGAACTCAGCCAGTGTGCGCGTTCAAGATGGGCGTCGTGGACCAGGCGCGCCCGCTCCGGCTCTTTCTGCGTATCGAGACCCAGGATGATCTGCGCCGCCTCCTGCCAGCTCGCGCCCTCGCCTGCAGCATCGAGCAAACGCATATACTGCGCCATGTGGCGACGGTCATAATCCGTCACCACGGCCCCCTGCGGCGGCACATCCTGCAAGCTGCTGATCGTCACACGCATCCCCACTGCGGCTTCTGCACAATCCTAGCACAGAAGGTTGACGTTTTCGTGAGCACGGCAATAGCGCAATTCCGTTCACGGCGAAACCTGCCGGAATAGTCAGCTCTTAGCGACGGCCTTCGCCTGCACATGCATCACTCCAATCCCCTGGTCGGAGTTCAGGAGCAGAATGCCATTCGCTTCGAACGCCCGTCGAACCTGATCGCGCGTGGTCTCGTAGACCTCGAGCCCGCTTTCGGATTCGAGGCGCTTGAGCGCGGTCAAAGATACCCGGGCCTCATCCGCAAGCTGCTCCTGTGTCCATCCAAGAAGCGCACGCGCGGCCCGCGATTGTCGGGCGGTGATCATGCAGATCACCTCCCATCCGGCCCAGCGCGCACGCCAGAACTACGACTATTATAGTCGCTATCAGAAGAATCTCTACCGGAATTCTTCTGCGTTTATATCGCACTTTCGAATTAGCACCGCCAATTCGGAAAACTGATTCGGTTGCCCGGCTTGGCGGGCGGGCCCCGGCCTGTCGGCCGGGGCCTCACGGCGCCGCTACTCGCTGCGGCGACCGTTGGGGCGGGACCAGATCAGCGCGTAGCTCTCGCCGTCGTCCTCATCGAAGAGATTGGCGTAGATCGGGGCGGTGAAGCTCGGATCGTCGAGCTTGAGGCCCAGATAGTCGCGGCCCTCACCCGAGCGCTTGGACCAGGCGGCGCCGATCTCGGCGCGGCCGACGAGGACCCGGTGGCTGGGGGCGTTCTCGCCGGTGGCGCGGGTGTCGGGGACGATGCGCACGCCCTTGGCCTGAACGCTGAGGGTGACGATTTCGCCGGTGAATTCGTTCGAGCCGGTCTTCTTGAAGGTGCCGATGGTAGCCATTTTGAGTCTCCGTTTTCCGTTTCCGGGTCCGCACCATTGCGGCCCGATGGCGATCGACAGGCTGGAGACGACCGGAGGTGCACCCCCGGCCTGCCGGGGGCTGGACAGCAAAGGCAGAACTTTCTTGTTCCGCGCGGAATGGGCGCAGCCCAGGGGAAGAAAGTTATGGCGGCGCTGTTGCGCCAAGCCGGTCGAGGCGTTGCCGGTCTTCGGCCAGATCAGGCCATTGAAGGGGCCGTATGGAGCGGACATGGGACGGGCAAGGAACGGAGACGATGGCGGCCGCGGATGCCCGTCAGCCTGACCGGCTATTCACCGGCGGGTTCGCTCACCCGCGACAGGCCATGCGCGCCGTTCTCCATGCGCCTCGGCCGGCGTGTCCCGCCCGATCACAGGTGCGGTTTGCCGCTCAAACGTTCCGCCCCCTCCACCGCACGGCCACGGGCCGCGACGCGAGCCTCATGCCGATCCGCACATAGCCCCATTCCGGCATCCTGACGATCAGGTCGGCAGTCCAGCGCCGCTCCGGACCCGCCTCATCGGATCGTCGGCAGTGTCAGGCGCCTACGGGAGAGCTGTCCGAAGGCTCGGCAGCCGAACCGGCAATGCGGAGAAAGGCGGAAACGCCTACAGCGCCAGCGCCGATGACAGCGAAGATCATCTGCCAGGTCTCCGAGGGCATCATCGCCCTGGTGATCCCTATGGTGGCGTGGAAGCCGGCGAGCATCGCCGGTACCACGAAGATCAGGGTGATGACAAAGCGCGCCCAGAGCGGCCGGACGAGCATGATCAGCGCCTGGCCGATGGCCAGAGTCAGGCCGGCGGCAAAGCCACCGACGAGGATTGCTCCGAGCCAGCCTGCACCGGTGCAATAGGCCCAAATACCGGCATGGAGTCCGACGAGGAACGGCAGGGCGAAGACCGCGAGGTTAAACACCAACCAGCACAGGCCCGCAATGGCCGCGAAAGATGCAAGGATTCCGAGAACGATCATGGTGGAGTCTCCCGTTTGACGTGGAACGGTCGCGCCTTCCACCACCACCATGGCGCAAGGCGAACATAGCATGAAACTGCCCGGCATGGCGAGAGTTCTGCCGGGCATGGTGTCGACGGATTGCTGGCAGCGCTCACGCGCTGCCCTTCGCCAGGCGGTAGACCGGGATGCCCATCTTGCGGGCCTTGTCGGCGAGGTTTTCCTGAATGCCGGTGCCGGGGAAGATGATGACCCCAATCGGCATCGTGTCGAGCATCCGGTCGTTGCGCTTGAAGGGCGCGGCCTTGGCGTGTTTCATCCAGTCCGGCTTGAAGGCGACCTGCGCGACCTTGCGGTTGTCGGCCCAAGTGGCCGCGATGCGTTCCGCCCCTTTCGGCGAACCTCCGTGCAGGAGCACCATGTCGGGGTGTTTGGCATGAACCTGATCGAGCCTGTCCCAGATCAGCCGGTGATCGGTGGTGTCGCCGCCCGAGAAGGCGATCTTCGGCCCGGCGGGCAATAGCACTTCATTGTCAGCCCAGCGTTTTGCGGCGAGAAAATCTCGGCTGTCGATCATGGCCGAGGTCATCTGGCGATGGTTGACCCGCGAGCCGGAGCGCGGCGACCAAGGCGTGCCGGTGGTGCGCAGGAAGAGGTCGGCGGCAGTGTCGCGGAAGGTCTCCATGCTGTCGCGGCGCTCGATCAGGTTTTGTCCGATGCCGATCAGGGTCTCCAACTGGACGGATTTCACCTCGCTTCCGTCCTGTTCGCGCTGAAGGCGCTTCTGAGCCTGCTCGTTATCGTCGAGTTTGCGTTCGATCCGCTCGACGGCGCGGTGGAAGGTGTTGACGGTGGACCACATGATCTCGTCTAGGTCGAAATCGAGGCTGGTGTCGGCCATGGTGGAGATCAGGGCATCGAAGATGTCGGCAACCGCGCCCTGGATGGCGTTGTCCTCGGGCGTGATCCGGGGGTCGGCCTC
This sequence comes from Rhodobacteraceae bacterium F11138, assembly GCA_016521575.1. Lineage (GTDB taxonomy): Bacteria > Pseudomonadota > Alphaproteobacteria > Rhodobacterales > Rhodobacteraceae > Sedimentitalea. Next base: position 693,258 of record JAEKDP010000002.1, read on the forward strand.
GCCCTCGGCGGGACGGTAGCCATAGAGTTCGAGCTCTTCGATGATATGGCCGGTGGGAGACGTGCTGTGATCGGGTTCGAATTCGTCATGGGCATACATGGGATGTGTCCTTCGGCTGGACCGCGACCGTCGCGGCCTTCATGGCGACGACAAGCCCACGGGCGCTCCGGCCTGGCAGTCCGAGCTCTTTGCGAGGGCCTTGATGGCAAAGCCCGGCTGATTTGCTTCGCGCTGTAAAGGCGGGCCTGCCCGCCGACGGAAATCAGTCGGGCGCCGCCATTGCCGGGCCGGAGTGTTTGTGGGCCGCTCGCCCTCTCAAGAAGGCCAAGGCGCGGTCCCCTTGCCGAGGTGCCGCAACCCCTTGCCCATGGCGGGATCGGTTATCCCCGATCACGGCCCTCTCTGGCTATGGTGCGCGCGGCATGAAACGGCTGACGTCCTCGGGGGCGATCTGCACCCGGATCTGCGCCCGAAGCGCCTCCAGGCCGAGGCTCACGAGATCGTCGTTGAAATCCCCCAGCATGGGCGAAAGCGTGATGGCCTCGATCCCGGCCTCGATGGCCCGGTCCACCAAGCTGTCCCGTGCGGCGTCGCCTGCCGGATCGTTGTCGCGGACGATATAGAGCCTGCGCAGATGCGGCGGGAACAGGATAGCAGCGAGATGTCCGGCCGAGAGTGCGGAGACCGTCGGCATGATCGGCAATGCCCGCCGCAGCGAGAGGATGGTTTCGATCCCCTCGCCTGCCGCCATGACATCCTCCGCCTCGCCAAACCGGACGGCGTTTCCGAGCAGGTCTCCCATTGCCTTTCTCGGCGGATCAAGAGGCGCCTTGCCAGAGCCGTCACGTTGGAGCCAGGTGCGATGCGCGCCGGTGATCTTGCCATCGAGGTCGGTCACCGCGGCAATCATGGCGGGCCATGCCTCTGTCGGCCCATCGCCGTCGGGTCGCCAGTAGCAGGTCGGATGGAACCGCAGGTTCGCGGTTCCGCGTAAATCCGTAATGCCGCGTCCGCGTAAATACGTCTCCGCGAGGCTGCCGATCAATGGCCGGGTCATGCGCCAGAGCCGGCGGGCCGCTTCGGACGATCCGGATGGTGCTGGCGGTGTTCGGGATCGGTGGGACTTTGGCTCCAGCTCGGGATGCGGCAGGCTTAGGAAGCGGCGGGCTTCTTCGGCGACATCCGCGAAATCGATGAGGCCGAGGCTTTCGCCAATCACGTCGAGCAGATCGCCATGTTCCCCGCTCTGCGCATCGGTCCATTTGCCGGCCGCGCCCTTGCCCGATTCCGGCCCGGTCAGACGAACGAACATGGAGCGGCCGGGACTGTTCTGCACATCCCCAACCTGCCAGTAATTGCCCTGTTTGCGCCCATTCGAGAGATAGTGGCGGCACACCGCCTCGGCCTGGAGACCAAGACGCTGCGCCAGCTCGGAAGCGTTGAGACGTGCCATCACGCGGCCTCCCGCTCGGAAATGCGCTCGATCGGGAAACGGTCGAGCAGTTTGCCGATAATCGCCGGTCCCGTTGCATCGACGGGCACGAAGAAGCGCAGCTTCCAGGAGATGATCTCGCTGAAGAGACCATAGGTTCGTAGCCGGTCGCGCATGGTGTCGGTGAAGCCGGTGAGTTCGATCCGGTTCGCGCCCATGACACGCGAGCGTCGCAGCTGCAGCCCCTCGGCGAGATCAAGGATCGTGCGCCCCGCGATCAGCGCGGCATAGGCCCCGTCCGGGGTGATGCTGGTCGCAACCCCGCTAGCGGCGGCATTGGCCGCCCATGCGGGCGAGACCCGGCGACCGATGATGCGCTCGCCCTCGTCGGTCTGGAGCCGATAGACGCGGGAGGAGTCCTGCGGCAGGCGCTTCCAGATCGGCAGCAGCAGCCCGGTCACCATATGCAGGATGCTGTCGGTGAACTCGGGCACTTCGGCCAGTTCCGCCTTCCAGGCCACGGTGAAAGCGGCACGGTCGGCCTCGATCCAGAGGGTCTCTTCCATCGCCCGTACCGGAATGCTCATCGCCTCCATCGGCCGGATCAACCGCACGCGCCGTTCGATCTCGCCATCATCCAGCATCACGCTGGTGGTCGGGATCTGCACGGCGGCACGACCGGACCGCTCGTTGATGAGCAATCTTGCGCGGGGATCATCCAGTTCCGCCAAGGCTGCATCGAGCGTGACCGGCTGATTGCGCTTGCGTTCGGTGAGCGTCAGGAGCCGCGTTTCGGCACCGGTGCCGGGATGGGTGTGGATCACCTGCCGGTCGGTGACGATGAAGCTTTCCGCCTTCAGGGTCTCCAGCCCCATGTCATAGGTGCCCGAGGCAATCGCACCGTCGATCCGGGCTTCCAGCAATTGCTCGAAGGCCGAGAACAGGATGCCCTGCATCGCGATGGTCAGGGCCAGAAGGCGGTTGAGAAACGTGGTGATCGGCGGCAAGTCGTCCTTGATGCCGTTCGAGTCCATCAACTTCAGGCCGGTGGCGGATTCAAACCTTTCGAGCGAGCACCCCTCGACCTTGCCGCGCACGATCAGCAGATAGAGCTGGCGCAGCGCATCGCGGGCATAGGCGGATTCCAGATTGTCCTCGGGCCGGAACAGGCCCTGACCGCCGGTCTGACGCTGGCCGCGGGTGATCGCGCCCAGCGTGTCGAGGCGACGGGCGATCGTGCTGAGGAACCGCTTTTCGGCCTTCACATCCGTGGCGATGGGCCGGAACAGCGGTGGTTGCGCCTGATTGGTCCGGTTGGTGCGCCCCAGCCCCTGAATGGCGGTATCGGCTTTCCAGCCCGGTTCCAGCAGGTAATGCACCCGCAGCCGCTGGTTCCGCGCCGAGAGGTCCGCGTGATAGCTGCGCCCCGTGCCCCCGGCATCCGAGAAGACCAGGATGCGCTTCTGATCATCCATGAAGGCCGAGGTTTCGGCAAGATTGGCAGAAGGCGCACGGTTCTCGACTGCCAGGCGTGCCGATGTGCCATCGCCCTTGCGCACGATCCGGCGCGAGCGGCCCGTGACCTCCGCCACCACATCGGTGCCGAAGCGCTGGACGATCTGGTCGAGCGCTCCCGGGACCGGCGGCAGCGAGCCAAGCTGTTCGAGCATCTCGTCGCGCCGGGCCACGGCTTCGCGGCTTTCGACCGGCTGCCCATCCCGGAACACGGGCCGCGAGGACAGATTGCCTTCGCTGTCGGTGAAGGGCTCGTAGAGTTGCACCGGGAAGGAATGCTGCAAATACGAGCCGACATATTCCCGCGGCGTGACATCGACGGAAATGTCGTTCCACTCCTCGGTGGGGATCTCCGCGAGCCGCCGTTCCATCAGCGCCTCGCCGGTCGAGACGATCTGGATCACGGCCGCATGGCCCGCCGCCAGATCGGCGTCGATCGAGCGGATCAGCGTCGGGGTTTTCATCGAAGTGAGCAGATGGCCGAAGAAACGCTGCTTGGTGCTCTCGAAGGCCGACCGCGCTGCGGATTTAGCCTGGCGGTTCAACGTGCCTTCACTGCCGGTGATATTGGCCGCCTCCATCGCCGCGTCCAGGTTCCCATGGATCACGGCGAACGCCGCAGCGTAAGCATCGTAGATGCGGCGCTGCTCGTCGGTGAGCAGGTGCTCGACCAGTTCGTATTCGACGCCATCATAGGAAAGCGAGCGGGCGGTGTAGAGGCCGAGGGACCGCAGATCGCGGGCCAAGACCTCCATCGCCGCAACGCCACCGGCTTCGATCGCCTCGACGAATTCAGCGCGGGTCTGGAACGGAAAATCCTCGCCACCCCAGAGACCGAGCCGTTGTGCATAGGCGAGGTTGTGGACGGTCGTGGCCCCGGTTGCCGAGACATAGACCACGCGGGCATCCGGCAGGGCATGCTGGAGCCGCAGGCCTGCGCGTCCCTGCTGCGAAGCGGCGATTTCGCCGCGGTCTCCCTTGCCGCCACCGGCATTCTGCATGGCATGGCTTTCGTCGAAGATGATGACCCCATCGAAATCGGAGCCCAACCATTCGACGATCTGCTTGACGCGCGAAACCTTCTCGCCGCGGTCGTCGGAGCGTAGCGTGGCATAGGTGGTGAACAGGATGCCTTCCGACAGCGTGATCTTTGCGCCTTGAGGGAAGCGCGACAGCGGCGTGACCAGCAGCCTCTCCATGCCGAGCGCCGACCAGTCGCGTTGCGCGTCCTCGATCAGCTTGTCGGATTTGGAGATCCAGATCGCCTTGCGTCCGCCGCGCAGCCAGTTGTCGAGAATGATGGCGGCGGACTGGCGGCCCTTGCCAGCACCGGTTCCGTCACCGAGCATGAAGCCCCGTCGAAAGCGGATCGATCCGGCAGCATCCTCTGGCGCGGCGCTCACAGTGTCGAAATGCTCGTCCACGGTCCATGCGCCGGCGAGATGATCGGCATGGGCTTCACCGGCATAGATCACCGTCTCAAGCTGGGCGTCCGACAGACGGGTGCAGATGTCGGCGGGCAGCATGGGCAGGTAGGACGGTTTGGGCGGTGCGACTGAGGCCATGGCGGCGGATTGCACCAGCCTGGTCGGATGCGGCTCAGCGCCCGGAATGCGCAACGATTGCAGCGCATATTCCTCATAGATCGCGTCCGACAAGCGCGCGCCCTCGGGCGGCGCCCAGTCCACGGTCTCATACTCGAGCTCCACCCCCTCGGGATCGGACGCTGGTGCGGCGGCGGGTCGGGACGCTGTGGCGCGAGCGAGATAACCGCGTACGGTCTTCGGGGCAGCCGCCGGAACGGGAGATGCGACCTTCGGCAGCGAGACCGGCAAGCGCGGCGGAACCTGGCTTTCGATCCAGCCGAGCAGCGTGGCGACGTCGGGTGCGATGCCCTTTGATGCCGGGAAACATGACGGATCGTCCGCTGGTAGCTTGTCGATGACGGTCAGCCGCGTGTCGATGCTAGTGCCATGCCTGGCAAAGACAGCGCCATCGATGGCCGCTGTGAAGACCACACGGCCGCGAACCTGCAAGCGCATGAAGGCATCGCGCCAGGCTGGAGCGTCCGGTCCGAAATTGGCGCCGGTGATCGTGACCAGCCGCCCGCATGGAGCGAGCCGGGCCAGCGCCGAGGCGACATGACGATACGCAGCATCCGCCATCCGTCCCCCGACATTGGCCATGACCGAGAAAGGCGGGTTCATCAGAACCACGGACGGCACGGCGTTCGTGGCCAGATGATCGTCGATCTGGGCGGCGTCGAACCGGGTGACGGTAAGGGCCGGAAAGAGGGAAGAGAGAAGATCGGCGCGGGTCTCGGCGAGTTCGTTGAGGATCAGCGAGCCGCCGGCAGCCTGTGCCAGGATCGCCATCAGGCCGGTGCCCGCCGAAGGTTCCAGCACCACATCGTCCGGCGTGATCCCGGCCGCCGCCAGCGCAGCAAGGCCGAGAGGCAGAGGCGTCGAAAACTGCTGGAAGCTCTGGCTTTCCTCGGAGCGGCGGGTCTGCGTCGGCAACAACCCCGCGATCTTCGTCAGAGCATCGAGCCGGGAAACCGGAGAACCGCCTTTGCGGAACAGCGCCTTTCCGTATTTGCGCAGGAACAGCACCGTGGCGACCTCGCAGGCCTCATAGGCGAGCTTCCAGTCCCAGGCGCCACTGGCGTCGGACGCGCCGAACGCGGTTTCCATCGCACCGCGCAGGATCGCAGCATCGACGCACTGACCGCGTTCGAGATGGGGAAGGATGAGATGGGCGGCGGCCAGGATCGCGGGTGCGGCGCCGACCGGCGTGACCGGATCGGTCACGGGAGACGAGATGTTCATATCGGGGATCCTCGGAGAGCGGGAGGGACAAGCCCGGACGGCGCTCTCTCTCAACCGCCGGGGCTCAACCCGTCCCGGTCCCTCTCTGACTCTGGAAACGGTGATATAAAAAAGCGCCCCGACCGGATGGTGGAGCGTTTGTCGAGATCAGCCGAAGCGGCGTCCGGCGTCGGTGAAGGTGTAGTCGTTGGCGATGATGGTCTCATCGACGACTTCATCCGAGGACAAATAGTCGTATTCGCACTCGAGTTGGCGGTAGAGCCAGCGGGCGAGATCGCGCAGCGCCTCGCTCACGGTGTCCTCGGCATCGGCGGTCATGTCCTGCCAGCTCGGGCTGTCACGCTCGACCGAGATCGACATGCAGTATTCGTGATAATAATGGCCACGATGGCTGGCCTCGGCGCGAAGCTGGTAGAAATTACGCCGCTGGACCGCCTGCAGGGCATCGGCGATGCGGTGCAGCTCGGTGTCCTGCGGCGCGTATTCCCTGATCCGGCGCGAGGCGTCCTTGCGGTAGGCATAGAAGGTTTCGAAGCACGCGCCATCCCCCTGGCTCCAGAAGCCTCGAAACCAGATGCAGGGTTCCTGCCGTGTGCCGCCGCCCATTAACCGGACGGTTCGGGTCTTGAGGTTCAACCCGAGGATTTCCGCGATGCGCTGGAAATCCTCATAGACCGCATCGTACCAGTCATAGTCGAAGCCGCCCTCACGATACCAAGCGCGGGCCTTGTCTTTCGCCGCATCGGACAATTCGCCCAAGCGATAGACGGTGGTTTCGATAACCTCAGGCATAGGGATCTCTCCCTTCGAGAACGGAGGAAAGCCAGCCATCGGTATAGATCCAGTCCGGCGTTTCGCCGGTAGCGAGATTGAGGACATGCGCGCCGCCGCCGAAACCGTCGATTCTCGGCCGAGAACAACTGTTTGCGTATTGAAGGCCCCATAGACCCGTCAGCCCGAACTCCCTGGCGCAGCGTTTGACGAACTGGATGACATGCTCGGGATCGCCGGTGACGTCGTCACGCATCCAGAGCTGAGTGCCACCATGTTCTGGCTGGATGGAGAGCAGGAAGCCGTCCGAAGGCGGATCTTCGGCGGCATTGTCACCCGCCAGAGCGTTGTAGAGATCGAGTGCGCGGGCAGCATTTTCGGGGGTGCCCACGTCAAGCAGGCAAGAAAAGCGCGTGAAATAGTCGGCCATGATGGTCTCCTGAGAAGACATGGCCCGGCGTGACACCGAGCCGAATGGGATGGAAAGGGTGAAGCTCAGGCGGCCTGTGGCAGGCGGAGCAGATCGGCCGCGGTCTCGCGCCAGAAGGGATCAACCAACCGTGCCTCCAGCGCCGCGGCGCGGTAACGCAGCCGTCTCGCATCACCGGGCTCCGAGGCTCGGAATGCCATACCGCGCAGTCGGCTGGCCTCGGTCACAATCCTGCGTGCCTCGGCATCGGAGGCGACCGGCTGTTGCCAGAGGATAATGCCGGCGCGGATTCCGCCGCCTAGGACCAGGCGCTGATCGCGGTCCTGAATGAGCATGATGCGCGGCTGGAAATCCGGAAAGCTATTCGGCCCCGTGCAAATATCACCGCACGATAGGCGCAAGGCCGCGGCCTGAATGGCATCTTCCGGTGACGGGCATTCGCCAAGCGGGATCACACGGTCGAAGCTGTTCGCCGCGTCACTGGCGTCATAGCTGGCCACACCGAGGCAAGAGATGGGCAGCGGCAGCTTTTGCGACCGATAAAGCGCGGGCAGAACATCGGCCGCCAGAATCTGGCCGATGGGGCGGAAGGTTTCGGAACGGGCAAAGGTCATCAGGATCACTCCATGACGGGCGCCGGTGAGCCTCTCTCTCCGGCCCTCAACCCGTCACGGCCGAAAGGCCCGCACTCTTCCTCTCCGACCGGGCTTGTTCCCGGTTCCGCTGCCGACGATAGGGGACCATCGTGAGCACAGAGGGCCCGAAGCGCGGGTCTCCGTGCTCGGGCCGTTTGGGATGAGGCGCTGTCGCGCCTCAGGCCCATGGATCCAGTTCCAGCTTCACCATGTCCTCATCGCCGTCGAACTCGTCGGCGGGCATGACGCCGTGGGTTCCGTCCCCTGCCTGGAACACGACGATTACGACCATCAGCGTGGTGGCGAGGCTGGCGGCGAAGGCGGTGGCATCTGCATAGGACATCGGGATTGGCTCCTGTCTCTGGAGGCGGGGGACCATCCCCCGCGCGACAGGCGCCCGACGTGTCTGACCGGATCTGCACTCACCCTCGGGCGTTCGGACTAGCTCCGAATCCCCGAGGGCGGCACGCGCGCGTAAGCCGACCCCTCCGGGGTTGAATGTCAAAGTGACGGATCGGACCAAGGTTCGCGAATGGAAGCGGGGTGGTGTCTTGCATCCGACAGGCGCCGGATACCCCCTTGCAGATGCTTCGCCCGGCCAGCTTTGCCGCCATGCTGGCATCAGGAATGTGTTCGAGGACGGGGGCGGACACCGATGCCGAACATGATGAGCGGCACCGTCGTGCAGCTGGAACCGGAGCCATACAGGCCGATGACAGGACGACCGTGGCGGCTATCGTCAGACGAGGACGGGCCTTCAGTCTCAGAGCCCATCGGCGATCTCGCGGGCAATCATCGCGCGCGCTTTCATCATCACGTCGTTGCCGCTGGTGTCGATATGACCGTAGAACCAGGCATGACCGCCGTTCGCGGTCCAATCGGCGTAGCGGCAATATGCGCGGGCTTCGAGACGGAAGGCGCGCATATCCTCCGCCCAATGCGGCTTCGGCTCCACCACCGTGATACCGTCGCGGGTTTCCTCCCAGGGCAGCGTGCGCTCCGAAGGCGGGTTGGCGCTGTCCTCGCGGAAGATCTGGTCAATATCGATAGGTGCGGACATCGGATTTCTCCAAAGGAAAAGCCCGGTCACGAGGACCGGGCGAGTTGCGGAAACGGAACGGATGAGACGGGGCAGCGGACGCCGCTCCGTCTGAGGATCATTCGGCAGCGACCACCGACTGCTCCTCGTCTTCCGTGGCGTCTTCATCCTCGCCATCGCCGGCAAGGAATTCAGGCAGATCATCCGCCTCTGTGTCGCCCCCGGCATCCATGGCGATATCGGCATCGGGATCGACCATGCGCAGCGGCTCCGGAAGCCAGCCGGTTTCGGCCAGCAGGCGCTCGGCCTCCTTGGCCATATCGCCCTTCTTCAGATGGTCGATGAGCTGCGCCGCCCGTTCGCCGGCGCCTTCGCGCACCGCCTCGATGATCCGCGGCTTGGTCACGCGGCCGAGATAGTTGCCGACGGTCGGCCGCCAGCCCACCGCCACCATGTCGAGGCCCGTTGCCCGCGCCAGCCGGTCGGCCTGGGACAGGCGCACATCGAGCCCGTGCTGGCTGACGCCCATGCCGCCATAGGGGTTGGGCTTCTCGTGCAAGGCGTTGACGCCGAAGCTGATGCAATGGGCGAGCAACTCCATGCGGGTGTCGTCGTCCTGATCGGAGAGCCAGCCCCAGAGCGCCGCATCGTCAGCCGGGATGTGATCGCCCCAGCGTTCGTGCCGCTCGGCGATGGCGCGCGCCGAGACGCTTTCGCCGAGGTCGTCGGCTTGCGCCGGGAAATGAACTTCCCGGACATGGGCCTCGAGGCAGCCCTTGGTGGAGTGCGGCAGGAAGCAATCGGTGACCAGCCGATGCAGCAGCGCCGTCATCGCCACATGCGGGTTTATCGCCACGGCGTCGCGGAGCGCCAGCGTGCGATGCGCGGTCAGCTCGCTGACGAGGCGATCGGGCAGAGGCCGGATGATCTCAAGCTCATCCTCCTCCTCGGGTTCTGCCGCCCTACCGCCCACCGTGATGACAGCGCGCTGCATACCAGCAGACTCGCCGCCCTCGGGAGAACAACCATCGGCACCCTCCCCTTCCTGACCTTCCACAGCCTCGTCGTCGGCACGGACATAGCCGCGCTCGACGGCGAGCTGGCCGTCATGGCAGATGCTGACAAAGACACCGGCGCGGGCCATCTGATCGGCGTCGTAGCGCATCGGTCGGGTCTCGAAGGCTTCCAGCGCCTCCTCGATCTCGCCGAGCCGCGCGTCCACCTCGTCGGGCAGTTCGTCGGCCTCGGCATATTGCGCCTCCAACGCGTCGAACTCGTCGCGGAGCTTTTCGCGCTCGGCGCGTTCCTCGTCGGTCAGGTCGACCGTGGTGCCGGCCATGCGACGCATGCCGCTGGTATGACCATAGGGGAAATCCACCGCGACCTCGATCCACTTCCAGCCTTCGCCGGCGATCGTCTCCGCCTCGGCCTTCAGCTTCTCGCCGGCCAGCCGGTCGAGCAGCACCGGCTCCTGGAGCCAACCGCCATCGTCCTGCTGGAAGAGATCGCGCAGCACATAGCCGCCCGCCGCCTCGTACGCCTCGATGCCGACAAAGAGCGCTCGCTTGTCGGAGGCGCGCACCGTGGTCTCGGTCAGCATGCGCCTGATGGTATAGGGCTCCTTCTGCCAGCCATCCTTGATCGCCTCCCAGACCTGTTCCTGCCGGGCATGGTCGTCGGAGACGGTGAAGGCCATGAGCTGTTCCAGCGTAATGCCGTCCCCGGCATAGACATCGAGCAGCGACGGCGAGACCGAGACCAGGCGCAGACGCTGCTTCACCACCTTGGCGTCGACGAAGAAGGCGGCGGCGATTTCCTCTTCGCTCATGCCCTTCTCACGAAGGACCTGGAAGGCGCGGAACTGGTCGAGCGGATGCAGCGGCGCGCGCTCGATATTCTCGGCCAGCGAGACCTCGTCGATCAGGATGTCGTCACTGGCCTCCGAGACGATACAGGGCACCGGCGTGGTCTTGTTCAGGCGCTTCTGTTTGACCAAAAGCTCCAGCGCGCGATAGCGGCGGCCGCCAGCCGGCACCTCGAAAAGGCCGGTTTCCTGACCGTCGGCGTCGAGCTCGGGCCGGACATGCAGGGACTGGATCAGCCCGCGCCGGGCGATGGACTCGGCCAGTTCCTCGACCGAGATGCCGGCCTTCATTCGCCGGACGTTGGACTGGCTGAGCACCAGCTTGTTGAAGGGGATGTCGCGCGAGGACGACAGGGTGATCTTCTGAGTGGCAGTGGCCATGTCAGTATCTCCATGACGGACGCCGGGGAGCCTCTCTCTCCGGCAACCAGCCCGTCACGAAGCCCCCACCCTCCTTTCCCTCTCTAGGCCGAGCCGCGGATGAACGCGCAGACCCATCAGAGCTCGCCGCGGGCGCTCAGGCTGGTCTCCCGGCCAGCCCCGGCTATGATGTGGTCGTGCAGTATCACCCCCAGGGACGCACAGGCGTTTCGGATTTCCTTGGTCATCGCGAGGTCGGCCGCCGAGGGCTCAGGATCGCCGGCCGGATGATTGTGGACGATGATCAGCGCCGAGGCATTGAGCGCCAGGCAGCGCCGAAGCACCTCCCGAGGATAGACCGGGACATGATCGACCGTGCCGATGGCGAGGCATTCGTCAGAGATCAGCCGGTTCCTCCGGTCGAGATAGAGGACATGGAAGCGCTCCACATCACCTCTGATGGTGAGGGCGCAATAGTCGAGCACCGCCTGCCAGGACGACAGGACAGGGTTCTGATTGAGGTGGCGCAGCAGGATCTGCCGGGCCTCGTAGACTACGGCCTGCTCCTGGGCCGAGAACCGGAGCGGCTGTGCTTCGATGGCGGGTGTTCTCGTGTTTCGTATCATGGTGCTGTTCTCCGACGGGCAGCCGGCCGGGCGCCGAACTTTCACCGCGTCACGAGGAGAAGCGCCGCCCTCTTCCTTCGAAGAGCGCGGCGCGGAACCTGCAGAACCCCTCAGGAACGCGGGGACTCCGTGTCGAGGCGTGTTCCGCCTGACAGGCGGCCCGAGCGATAAAGCAGGCGCTCGGCATCGCGAATGCTGCCGGTTTCGCGGGCGGTCTCGGCCCAGACCGAGATCGGCACGTCCCCCGTGAACAGCAGATCCCGCTCGATACCCATGCCGAAGGGCAGCCGGATCGAGCGCAGTTCATTGAGGCTCCAGGAGCCAAGCTCGGGGTAGCCAATGTCGGCCAGTCCAAACATGATGTCGCCGTCCTCGTCGAGCTCGGTCGCGAGCCAGACACCGGCGCCAAAGGGATTGAAGAACTTCACGACCGGAATGTGGTCGGTATTAGCCTGGCGACCATTGGCCAAAAGCTGCGCACGTTGTGACGCCGTCAGGAGGATCATGCCGCAGCCCTCCCTTCCGTCGAGGTCTGCCGCTCAACATCGGTGCTGTCGTCAGGCAGATGGGCCAGCAGCCAGTCGGCCGCCTTGCTGGCCTGCGAGGCTGCACGTACGATGGCGCGGGAATCCTCGCGCATCACCTCCAGCCAGGAGCCGATGTAATCGGCGTGGCGCACCGTCGGGACGATCCCAAGCGAGGCGCAACAGAACGCGCTCGAAATCTCGGCGATCAGTTCCTCGAAGGCGTATTTCTTCGTGCCGAAACCGCCCGAGAAGTCCCGCCCCAACCGTGAGGCATGTCCAGTCGCGTGCCCCATCTCGTGCAGTGCGGTCCGGTGCCAGTTGATCGGCTCAAAATAAGCCTGCGGAGGTGGCACCTGCACATAGTCGAGCGCGGGGACATAGAAGGCGCGGTTACCACCGATCCGGAAGTCGATACCGGTCGCCGCGATCAATGCCTCGACCCGCGGCTCGATCAGCCCGGGCGGCGGTGGCGGTGCCTCGACGGCGATGTCGTCGGGCAGACCCTCGCATTGCGCCGCGTTGAACACGGTGAAGCGCTTCAGGAAGGGGATGCTGTTTGCGTCCTCCCCGGTCTCCCGGGCGCGGCGCTTCTCGTCTTCAGGCGTGAAACGGTCGGCATAGACGACGGTTGTGCCCCGCTCACCCTTGCGGACATTGCCGCCGAGCGACAGCGCCTGGCGGAAGGTCAGCCAGTGCTGGGTTGGATAGCCCTGCTGGATCACGGCGCCCCAGAGGATCAGGACATTGATCCCGGAATATTGCCGACCCGTGCTGGCGTTGCACGGCATGGCGAGCGGCGCCTGAACCGCCGCCGTTCCCCAGGGCTGGACCCAGGGCAGCCGGCCTTCCTCCAGCTCGGCGATGATCTTGTCGGTGATGTCGTCATAAAAGTTGGTGCGCGGGCCGCTTTTGCGGGCCGCGTGATGCTCACTGGTCATCGGGATGATCTCCGCGACGGGCGCCGGAGGCCTCTCCTCCAGCCCTTAACCCGTCACGGAAAACCCGCCCGCACTTTCACTCTCAGGGGGCGTTGCGGGGTCTCCCCGCTGATGGGGGTGTGTCGGCAACGCCAGTGCCGACCAGGGGGAAGGCTTTCCCCCAGACAATCCTCGCATTCAGCCGAGCCAGGCATAAAGGGGCAAAAGCCACCACTCGCGAGCCCCAACCCCCGACGTGTTGTAATCCCCAGGAGATCTGCGCTTATCTGACTCGCAATCGCGGTGCCTGCTTTGCAGCGCCAGACGCCTTCCTTCCTGAGGGCTCGGGCTCAAAGCCAACGGGCAATAAAAGAGGACCAGATGACGGATATCGATCTTAAAGCCTTGTCGCTCCCCGAACTGAAGCAGTTGCAAAAGAATGTTGCGAAGGCCATCGCCAGTTTCGAGGACCGTCGCAAGGCCGAGGCCCGCGCCAAGGTTGACGACTTGGCCCGCGAACTCGGTTTCAGCTTCGACGAGCTTGCGGAAGCGGCTCCCACCCGGAAACGCGCGACCTCTGCGCCCAAGTACCGCCATCCGGAGAACGCCGAAATCACCTGGTCCGGGCGTGGGCGCAAACCGGCATGGATCGCCGAGGCGCTGGCTTCGGGAAAATCGCTCGAGGATTTTGCGATCTGATCGGGGAGACCTGCCTTGTACCAGCCCGCGAATGCCGTCCGCCTGCATGTCTCTCTGGCGGAGATTGACCCGCCGATCTGGCGGCGACTTGTCGTGCCGTCGGACTGGACGCTCGACAGGCTGCATCTGGTGCTGCAGGCCGCGTTCAGCTGGACCGACAGCCATCTGCATGAGTTCCGGATCGGCGGGCTGCGCTATGGCGACCCCGATCAGCTTGAGGGTGGTTTCGGGGGCCCGCAGACCTTCGACTACACTGAGGTCAGGCTGGCGGATTTCACCGGCCAGGATCTGACCTTCACTTATCTCTATGACTTTGGCGATGACTGGACCCATGTGATCCGGATCGAGGAGTGGCTGTCCCTCGATCCCCTGCCCCGCCAAGCAGAATGCACCGAAGGTGCCCGTGCCCGGCCGCCCGAGGACGTCGGCGGCCCCTGGTCCTATGCCGATTTCCTCGAGACCATCCGCGACCCGAACCATGAAGACCATATGTCCACCCTTCGCTGGGCCGGCGGGCATTTCGACCCGGACTGGTTCGACATTGAGCTGATCAACAAGGATCTGCGCAACACCTTCCGCAAGAACACCAGCCGACGCCTGCATCAGCCCAAGCCAAAGTCTTCTGGTCAGTGAACGCGGAGGGTTCGGCCCTCAATGCGCTGCCAGGGCCTGGATGCCCCTCCTCTTGCCGGCATCACCAGTGTTGCAGCGCCTCAGCGGTATGTCGGGTTGTCTGCACCGCAAATGCTGCACTGATGTCGCGTTCTTTCCAGTAGCTTTGCCTGGCGTGGGGACTCGCGCACAAAAGGCCCAAGCCCCTGCACCCTATCCATTCATGCGCTCCCAAAAGTCTCCCCGATCCAACGCTCCCGTCCGATTTGCGCTCTATGCTATCCGTCTCCCCGACAACCGGCTGCGCGCCCTTCTCCCATCTACGCGATCATGTTTCATTCCGGGATCATGAACACGGCGTTTCTCTTGATAGCGATGTATTCCGGGCGACCGATCATTCCTGCGGAGGATGTCGCCAGGGATTTTTTCGGCCTGAGCACCGATAAGTTCATCCGCAAAGTCTCGGCTGGTTCCATCGTCCTCCCCCTCGTCCGCATGGAAGCGTCCCAGAAATGCGCCAAAGGCGTCCATATCGATGATCTGGCCGAGTACCTGGACAAGAGGCGGGCTGCAGCCGTCAAGGAATGCCTGCAACTGCAGGGTCTTCGGTAGACGTGTTCCCCTCTGAAAATCGCCGAAGGCCAACCTGCTACCCACGGCACGAAGCCACCACCCTCTTCATCTCGCCCAACAGTACGGATTGAATTCTGTTAGAAAACTGCGTATATTTCTGACAGGAGAACAATGATGCAGCACCTTGCAGAACAGATATTGACCCACGCAGAGGGACTTCCGGAAGGAGCACCACTTGCCGCAAAGGGCCTGCTGCACCTCGGCAGCCGTGCCGGTGTGGATCAGGCCTTGTCGCGCCTTGCCGAGCGCGGCCAGTTGATCCGTGCCGGACGCGGCGTTTACCTGCGACCGATCAAAAGCCGGTTTGGAACGCGCGCTCCGTCCGTGGAACAGGCCGTCGAGGCCCTCGCGGCGCAACGTGGCGAAGTCATCGTTCCAACCGGCGCCGCCGAAGCGAATGCGCTCGGGTTGACAACGCAAGTGCCTGTTCGCTCCGTGTATCTGACCTCGGGTCGCAGCCGCACGCTCTCCTTGGGCAAACAACTCGTCGAACTGCGCCACGCCCCCCGATGGCAGCTTGCCCTCGGGAAGCGGCCGGCAGGCAGTGCCGTTCGCGCCCTGGCCTGGCTCGGGCCGGAACAGGCGGAATCCGCGCTCAGATCGCTGAAGCAAAAACTGCCCGCAGCGGCGTTTGACGAATTGGTAACCGCCGCACCGCAGTTCCCGACCTGGCTTGCACGCAGTGTCGGAAAGGCGGCGCATGTCTGAGCCCTTCCTGTCGTTGTCGTCTGCAGACCGCAAGGAGGCCCTGTCCGTAGCTGCAGATCGCTCCGGGCGGCCCGCGCACCTGCTGGAAAAGGACGTCTGGGTTGTCTGGGCCCTTCAGACCCTCTTCAGTTCCGAGCTTGGTGAGCACCTCGTATTCAAGGGCGGAACCTCCCTTTCCAAAGCCTATGGGGTGATCCAGCGCTTTTCTGAAGATGTTGATCTGACCTATGACATTCGGGCAGTCGCGCCTGATCTGGTGGGCGACCGCGCCGAAGCCCTGCCAATCACACGCAGCGAGGAGAAGCGCTGGTCGAAAGCTGTCCGGGATCGATTGCCGAGATGGGTCGTCGAAACGACGCAGCCTTTGATCCAGGACGCCATTGCAGCGCAAGGGCTCCCCGCCTCGACACGGGCAGATGGCGACAAGCTTTTCATCGATTACGAAGCTGCCTCTTCTGGCTCCGGCTATGTCGCCCCGAGCGTCATGCTGGAATTCGGTGCGAGGTCGACGGGCGAACCGGCGAGCCTGCGTGACGTCTCCTGCGACGCAAACGGGCTGATTGAGGGCGTGACTTTTCCGACCGCGACACCGCGCGTAATGCATGCCGAGCGGACCTTTTGGGAGAAAGCCACGGCGATCCATGTCTTCTGCGTCCAGGGACGGCTCCGCGGGGAGCGCTTCGCGCGCCATTGGCATGACCTGGTACGCCTCGATGATGCAGGCATCGCAGATCTGGCCATTTCCGACCGAGACCTCGCCTCAGCAGTCGCGCGGCACAAGCGTATGTTCTTCCCGGAGAAGACGGCCGGCGGAACACCCGTGGACTATGAAGCCGCGGTTCATGGCAATCTGCAACTGGTCCCAAACGGCGAGGCTCGCACCGCGCTCGCGGCTGACTACGCGCATATGGTCGACGACGGCCTATTGCTTGAAGACGCTGAGCGTTTCGACGACCTCATCGAACGTTGCGCATCCATTGCCGAGCGCGCAAAGCTCGAAGCAAAAAACCATCGCGTCCGCACCTGAGCAGGTGGGCATACAGATTTCACACCAGATAGCGGAGATCCGATGTTCTTGGCAATGTCACGTCTTGACGCAATGCCAAGTGTCGTTTTGACTTCAAATCTGTATTTCATCCTGCATCCGAGGCGCGCGTGCGACGAACGTCAAAGACCGAATTTCTCAGAGGGTTAGGCGAATATAATCCCGGCGCGCATGGGCCTTCGGGAACATCCTCGGAGCGGCAAAGACTAAAAGAAAAAATCGCCGCATATGATGCTCAACGCGGTGGCGTTTAGAACTACGAGGATCTCTATCATATCCTGACTATGATCTTGAAAGGATACCCCGCAGATAAGGCGCGCGACACGATTGCGGCCTTGGATGGGCCTGGGGAAGCCGCTGCAAAACTAGGAATCTTTGACGGAATCTGCGAATATATTCCAATTGGAAAGGCGAATTTCATCGAACGTGAGCGGCGGACTATCGCCTTCGGAACGCATGAAGTCGACATTTCACCTGATTTTAGCTACAAGGCAAATCACGAAATTTTCGAAGTCTTCATTTATCCCTATAAGTCACCTCCACTCAAGCAGCAACAGAGGCATGCGATCGTTAACGCCATTGCCGCGACCGAGAGGAAAGTCCCGCATTTCTTAATTTTGGCAGAGTACCCAGAACTGTCCGGGATACGAAAATTCAGAGCAGAAACCTTTGATTTTCGTTACAGAGTTACTGAAGAGGGCTTCATAAAACACATGGAAACCTTCTATGATCTCCTCGACGAACGATCCAAAATAGGAGATTTATTCGGAGGATAGTGCATGGGCGACGATCGTGTCTGCCGCACTTGCGATCCCCCACCGCATGACCCGCCACCTCAGAACTTTAGCTGAAAAGTCGTTGACGCACCCCAGTCACTTCATGAAGCAACGGGCCACTATCGCATAATTTCGATGGAGGATGGCATGGTGGCCCGCAGTAAGAAACGTGCCGCAGAAACTTCACTATCGAGCAACCTCTCGCGCCCGGAGCCCAATGAAATTTCCCTTACTGTTCAATACGCAAGCGCCAGGCTCACGTGATCTATGTCAGGGGTTCGATCTTGATTAAAATTCTTCACACTGCTGACGTCCATTTGGACTCTCCCCTCAGGTCACTGGCCTTGCGCAACTCGGACCTTCGCGACGCGGTTGCAGCAGCCTCCCGGTCCGCTTTCCGCGGACTGGTCGATTTCGCCATCTCCGAACAGCTCTCCGCAGTCCTGATTTCCGGCGATCTGTTCGATGGAAAAGAGCGCAGCGCAAGAACGGGCGCCTTCCTGATGGCCGAGCTTGATCGCCTTGGCGATGCCGGGATCAAAGTTTTCTACATCAAAGGCAATCATGATGCCGAGAACCCGATCACCGGAGCGCTTGATCTGCCTGCCCAAGTTCACGCTTTCGATGCACGCGGCGGTATGGTGCCGCTGACAGACGACATCGTGATCCACGGTGTCAGCTTCGCGGACCGTCACGCGCCCGACAGCCTTCTGCCGCGGTTCAAACCGCCGGTTCCGGGCGTGGTGAATATTGCCATGCTGCACAGCTCGCTTGGCGGTGCGGCGGGTCATGATATCTATGCCCCCTGCAGCCTCGCCGATCTGGCCGGCATGGGGTTCGATTATTGGGCGCTCGGCCATATCCACAAACGGCAGGTCCATTCGGCCGCACCCTGGATTGTCATGCCCGGCACCCCGCAGGGGCGAGATATAGGCGAGTCCGGCCCAAAATCCGCGACGCTGCTGACCATCGATCAGGGCCAGATCGATATTAGCGAAGTACCCAGTTCGGTCGTGGAATTCGCCCAAAGCGAACTGGATGTGACAGAGACGGAGAGCGACGAGGCTTTGCGCGGGCTGCTGAAGTCCCACCTGAGTGCGATGCGCAACCAGATCGCGGCGCCGATCGGCGTTATCCGACTGATCTTGACCGGAACGCCGAAGCGCCATTGGCAAATCCTACGGGATCGCGATGTCTGGATCGAACAGGTGAACGAGCTTGCCCAGGCCACCGGGGATCTCTGGATCGACAAACTCCTGTTCGACCTGCCGCCGCCGGACGCAACCGAAGGCGCAAGCGGCGCCGCCGACGAACTGGCGACGATCATGGCAACGATCCGCGGCGAGCCCGGCTTTGCCGCCCTCGCCCGCGACGAGGTCGAGACCGTCCTGCAGGAACTGCCCGTTACCCTGCGCGACCGCTTGCTGCCGGATGAGGCCGCGCGCGATGCGATGGTGGATAAATTGACCAAGGCCGGCGCCGACGTCGTCCTGGCCCAGATGAAGGGGGCCGGACACTGATGCGGCTCCAGCGCCTCTCCCTTGATCGTTTCGGCCATTTCACCGACCGGCACTTCGACTTTGGCTCGGCCTCCGATGGCCATGATTTCCACATCATCTATGGCCCGAACGAAGCCGGAAAAACCACCACGATGGAAGCCGTCCTACGGCTATTCTACGGCTTCCCGCTGCGCGAGGGCTATGCGTTCAAGCATCCGCGCAATAACCTCCAAGTCTCGGCCAGGCTGGATATCGACGGTGTCTTGCGTGATTTCACGCGGCTGCCGACGCGCAGCGGATCGCTGGTCGATGCGACCGGCACCGCGCTGCCCGAGGCTGCCCTCTCCGCCCATCTCGCGGGATTGTCCGAAGATGATTACCGCCGCCTGCTCTGCCTTGACGACGAGACGATCGAACGCGGCGGCGAAGAGATCGCAAATGCCGAAGGGGATATCGGGCGCCTGCTCTTTTCCGCTGCAGCGGGCGTGGCCGACCTGAGCACCGTTCTGGATCACGTCCGCGAGCGGGCCGACGCGCTCTGGAAAAAACGCGGACGCACCACCCGCATGGCCGAGTTGAAACGCGCCTTGGCCGATGTGGAAAAGGAAATCAAGGACCGCGACGTGACCGCCAGCGCCTGGAAGGCCCTCAAGAAAGATTTGGGCAAGGCACAAGAGACCGAGCGGGAGGTGCGCAAGACGCGGGATGTGCTGAATCTGACGAAGGCGCGGATGGAGGCGCAGAGGCGTGCCTTGCCCCTGATGGGCGAGATACAGGAACTGGAACAGGCGATTGCCCCTTTCGCGAGTTATCCAGATCATCTGGATTTCGATCCGGAACGGCTGATCGAGCTACAGAGAGATCGCGGGCTAGCCACACAGAATATCGCAGGCCTGACCGAGCAGATCACGCGCCTCAGGGCAGATCGCGAATCCCTCGCTATGGATCCGAAACTTGTTAATCTCTCGACCACGCTAGCGGCGCTAGAGGACCTCGCCGCACGGGATCGCACCGCACAGCTCGACCTCGATAGGCGCGAGCAGGAGCGGCAGGCTGCGCAGACATCGATGCAGCAGGCCGCGTGGGATCTTGGGCTCACCTCGCCGGAGGTCGATCTGCAAGGGCTGGTCCTGTCGGGCGCCGATATTGCGTCTCTGGAGAGCGCCAGGGAAACGCTGCGCGAGGCGATTTCCCAAGAAGAGATCGAGGCGCGCGAAACCGCCGAATTGAAAGAACGGGTGATCGCCGCGACCGAAGCCATGCAGGATGTCGCGCCCCAGGATGAGGAACGCCCACAGGTGGCAGATATTCTGCTGCGCTTCGATGCCGAGACCCTCGCCCCTGCCTACGCCGCAGCGCAACAGGCAATCGGGGATATGAAGAACAAGGCGCGGCGCTCCCTGGCTGCGCTCTCATTCGCAGGCGTCACTTTCGATCATCTGCCTGCCTGCCCGACCTCCCGCCACCAAGCAACCAGCTGGGCCGAGCGCCACCAGGACTTGCTTCACGACCTGCGCATGACGACAGAGAAGCGCGACGGGCATCTGGAGGATGCGGAGGCCCGCGGGGCTCAGGCCAAATCACTGGCCCGAGACGCGAAGCTCATCTCGGATGCCGATGCTGAGGATCTGCGCGAGCGGCGCGATGCACGCTGGGCGGAGCATCTTGCCGCCTTGGACAGACAGACCGCCGCCGACTTCCACGAGGCGATGCAAGGGCATGATTTCGCTGCCGAAGCGCGATTGGCGCAGTCCCGCGAACTGGCACAGCTCCGCGAAATCGGCCAGGCCGAAGCCCAGGCGCGCGCCCGTGCGGCTCAGGCCAACAAACGCCTGGAAACCCTTCGCGAAGATTGCAGCACTATCGAGGCCTCGGTCAGCGCGGCGGCGGCTCAGGTTGGCCTTCCAGACAGCATCACGTCTGCCGAATGGTTGGACTGGCGGCGAAGTCACGAGGCGGCCAGCGAAGATGCCCAGGCCCTGCGCGACACAGAAGAGGCCAATCAATCCACCCTCCAACGCGCCGAGGCCCTGCTGGCCGAGCTGACCCGGACCCTACCCTTTCCCCCGGCAGACCTGACTGGCGCCCTAGCGGCGGCCCGGCGTCAGGCCGAAACAGACCGTAAGCAAGCCGATGCCCATACGAAGGCCGAGACAACCCTGCGACAGGCGCAGCGGGATCTTGCCCGGCGCGAAGAGCGTTACGCAAAAACGTTTAAGGCAAGGGAGGATGCGAAGAAGACCTGGCGCGCACTGATCCACGACCTTCTCGGAGCGGCATTGCCCCCCGAACGGCTGGAGGCATCGCTGGAACCCCTGCGCGCTTTGCGCGAACACGAAAACGCACGCGCCGCGGCCAGGCGCCGGATCACAACCATGCAGGCGGACCAAAAGCAGTTCGCCCAGGAGATCGACAGCTTGGCACGCGCCCATGAGCAGGAGCCTCACGCAACGGAGGCAAAGACATTCGCCGCCCTCAAAACCCTGGCGGAACAAGCGCGCTCGGCCACTGAGACGGGTCGAAAACTCGACACCGCGATCGAGACGGCCGAGGCCGAGCTTGTCGAACACAAGGATCGGCAAAACGCCATCGACCAAGAGGTCGCGACCATCGCCACGCTTTTCCCCGACACGACCACCCCGGGCGATATCGGCGCCCTGCGCGAGGCCGCAATCCGCACGCAGAAAGCAATCGACAACCGCGCCGTGCTGGCGAAAATCACCCGCCAGATCCTGTCCGAACTGGACACGACCGACATCGAGACAGCCCGCGCCCAGCTTGCAGAGACCTCGGTCGCCGCATTGGAGGGCGAACTCGACAGCAACCGATCCGATCTTACCCATGCCGAGGAGGAGCTGACCCAGGCCATTCAAAACCGCACAGCCGCCGAATATGCCCTTGCCGAGGTGAAGGGAGACGACACGGTTGCGGAATTGGTCGAGCAGAAAGCGACGCTGGAACTGCAGCTCGAAGAGGCTGCCTTGGAGCATCTCGAACTTTCCCTGGGCCATCACCTCGCCTCCGACGCCATCCGGCGCTACCGCGACAGCCATCGCAGCGGCATGTTGACCGCGACGGAAGACTGCTTCGCCAGTCTAACGCAAGGCGCCTATCCGACGCTGAGCACCCAGATCGACAAGGAGTCCGAGATTTTGCTCGCCGTCGATGGCAACGGGGTCAGCAAGCGTGCGGCTGAGATGTCGAAGGGCACGCGCTTCCAGCTATACTTAGCTCTGCGGGCGGCGGCCCACGAACAACTTGTCGCGCAGGGCACTAGGCTTCCGTTCTTTTGCGACGACATCTTCGAAACCTTCGACGAGGCGCGCACCAGCGCCGCCTGCCGCGTCATGGAAGCCATCGGCGGACGCGGCCAAGCGATCTACCTGACCCACCACCGCCACGTGGTCGAGATCGCAAAGAGCGTTTGCGTAACGCCTCCGGTCATTCATGAACTTTAAGACATCGCGCCGAGGAGAGTTGATTTGAGTACTTGGAATGCTCGCCGAGAGGCCTGGAACCCGCAGAAGGAAGACGCCCGGAATATCGGGGATGTCGACTATGGCCGGGTGATCCATTCGGCATCATTCAGAAGATTGCAGGGCAAGACCCAGATCCTGAATCTCGGCGACAGTGATTTCTATCGCACGCGCCTGACGCATTCCTTGGAAGTGGCTCAGATCGCGGGAGGGCTCGCAGTCCAGCTCACGCGCAGTTTCGCCGATCACCCGGCAACTGCAACTCTGCCGGATCGCAGCCAAATCCATGCGATAGCCTGTTCGCACGACCTTGGCCACCCGCCTTTCGGCCATGGCGGTGAAGTCGCACTGAACTACTGCATGCGCGATGCGGAAGGGTTCGAGGGCAACGGCCAGACCCTGCGTCTGCTGGCACGGCTCGAAAACTTCTCTGCCGCCGCAGGGGCCAACCTGTCACGTCGTTCCATGCTTGGGGTCTTGAAATACCCTGTTGCACTCTCAGGGTTGCGCAACCCCGAATTGCGCCCGCGGTTGCAGGAGGGCCCTTCGGTTCTGCAAACCATCGACTTGAGAGCCTCGACTCCGCCAAAGGGATATCTCGACAGCGAAACCGACGTCGTCGACTGGATTCTCGAACCGCTCGGCAATGCCGATCGAGATGCGTTTACTTCCATCGAACAGCGCGAAGGCAAGCATGCCCGCACTCTCCACAAGTCTCTCGATTGCAGCATCATGGATCTCGCGGACGATATCGCCTACGGGGTACATGATTTGGAGGATGCCATTGCACTTCGGCTCGTCACAGAGCGCCAGTTCCGCGACCTCGTTCCCGAGGAATCCTGCAAGAGCTTTGTCGAAGAAAGGCGGCTGAAGGGCCGCACCGAGAGCAACGCCCCATACGAGGCCATGGTCGACGGACTGTTTGGCGACAGCAACACGCGCAAGCGCTGGATCAGCCGGTGGGTCAATCATCTGATTACACCCGTCAGTTTCATCGAATGTCCCGAATTCCAAGACCCCTTGCTCCGCTGGCGCGTCGAGATTCCAGAAGGTCAGGCCCGCTTCCTCAAGGCCCTAAAAGAGCTCGTAATGCAGGTGGTTATTCGCAGTCCGGGCGTGCAACATCTCGAATTCAAGGGGCAATCCATGGTTGTATCGGTCTTTGAGGCAATGCAATCAGATCCAGAACGTTTGCTCCCGCGCGATGCGCAAGCGAAATTCGAAGCAGCAGATGGCGACCTCCGGTACATCAGCGATTTCGTGGCCGGCATGACAGATACCTATCTGCTTAAGACCTATGAAAGGCTGTTCGAGCCCAGGATGGGCTCAGTGTTCGATAAGCTTTAGCGAGTCCTCGCCCACAACTAAAGTTTAACAACTTCAGGAAAGAAGGATGCAATCTGGTCAGCCTCTTCCTGACTTTTCATCAAACGAACACATACGAGACTTTTCTTTGCTCGCGAACAGGCAACATAAAAAAGTTTCCTTGATGAAATTTCTCGCTTTGAAACAGGTACGCCCTTTGAAAAGCAGCTCACGAAATCATACTCCGTCGTCCAACCATACTCGTCGATAACGAGAAGCACGTTTTCGATGCCTGTGCCTTTCGTTTTGTGCATCGTGGAAAACTCGCTTTCATTGTCCTCATACTCGTAGAACGCCAATACCTCCCTCAGCGGGAGATCTATGGAAAACAAAGAATCTAGAAACTCCTTTTGCTTCAGATCATTTAACCTTTCATCGTATTCCTGCTCCAGCATATCGACGGTGATATGCTTTGCACTCGTGGCAGCCACCTCTTTTGACATTTGGAGTTTGGTATGGTGGCCGTTCCGGTGTAGTTCTTCAAACTCGGAAAAAACAGGATCATCTGCAAGCTTTGCCAAAAGCTCATTGCGCCGATCTATTAAATCCTTGTGGCTGTCTGAAACTTTTATCAAACCACATTCGGCGGCATACTCTATGGCCTCATAGGCGGCGCGATCCTTCGACCCGAACGAGTGAAGCATTTCATTGAGCTTGGCCTTATCCGCCACTGACGCAATAGAAAATCCGCGCTTCCGTAGTTTCGCGATCAAGCGGTTATATGAGCGCCTGTCGCCCGGCAAACTTCTGTATAGAGCAACCAGGTCAATCAGCTCGCCAAACTGTAACCTGTCAAGCATCTTGCGCATGCGATCCCGTGGTTCGGAGTATCGATCATCAAAGATCTGATATAGCCTTCCAAATCCGACATCGTTCGCAATCGATTTATTCGTCAGTTTCAACTGAACGTAGCCCGGATACTCAGTGGCGGACCTTTCAACCAACGCATCAAGTGCACTTCTGAACAAGACGGTATTTGTCTTCCGGTCTTCCGCCTTGTCGCCAGTATCAATCTCCGCAGGAGCCAAGTCGTACACCAGCTTCACGCTACCCTGGCGACTCTCAAGGGTTTCAAGGGCTCCATCATCAAGCGATTTCAGTGCTACATCCTGCTTTAGACCGTCCGTCCGAAATTTATTGCTAAAATCAATAACCTGGGGGGAGCACCGATAATTATCTTCCTTCTCGACAAGAATAAGCTCTTTGGCATCGATATGTGACTGAGCGCTTCCTATACCATCCGAATAGATGGCCTGTTCGGAGTCGCCGAACAGGCCTATGATGGTCTTCGCGTCTTCAGGCAAACAGCGCAGAAGGACGCGAACGACATCTGCACTTGTGTCCTGATACTCATCGATAAAGATGCAGTCGTGCCGATCTGATACGATCCTGCCCAGCAGCGGGAAGCTTTCAAATATGTGGCAGGCCAACGCGATCAAGCCGTCATGGCCGAATGAAGGATCGTTGAAGCTGTCAAAGGCAGTATCATTGTAGAAAAACTCGTTCGGCTGTCTCGCCGCCAGCTTGTCGCGGATTGCCTCGTTGACCTCGCCGATCAACCCATTTAGCTGCGCAATGTATGTGCCGGGTTCCTTGTCGTATTCCCGCTTTCCGGTGACCTTCGCAGTATCCTCACCGAGTACCGTTCTGCGGCGATTTTCGAGCTGGCCGTGCGCCTTCTTGAACCGGTCGTGCTCCTCCTTCTTCTTCACCTTTTCGTCGCCGTTATAGTGGTTATCTCCAAGGGCAACAAACTCGGGTAATTCGAAGAGCTTCGGAAAAACCTGCTGGATGTTCTTCTTGAACGGCGAAATAATCTCGCCCAGGAACGAGTGAATTGTTGAAACCTTGATATCGCTGGATACACGATCAGCAATTTCGTCTGCTGCTTTGTTCGTATGAGTGATGCACGCAATACGGAGGCTTGGATTGGCCTTCAGAACCTTTTGAACGACTCTTTTCAGACTCTCTGTCTTTCCACTTCCGGCCCCGCCTTGAAGAACGAAGTTCTCGCTGCCGGAAACGAGCTCTGCGATCCGATCTACCGGATTCAGTTTTCGTGAATCCATTTCAAACCATCCATTATATATTTCGGTACACGCCAGCTTTCGCCTTCGACAAGCGCCAAGTATAAAATCGATCCGGCAAAATCGGATTTCTTTCCAAGTATCTTAGCTGTGAGAGAATAATAGTCATTACCGCTGAATTCCTCCAGCGTATCCCTATTTTTCAAACCGGCCAACGCATCCTTGCGGGCCTTGACTTTATCCAAGTTGATCGAAATGAAAGCGTCTTCAAAACTTCTTGCGTGGTAACCGTCCTCCGCTAACTGGTAGGCAAGCTCAATCTGCCCTTCGCCCGAAGAGGCAGCTCCATCTACCAACCGCTTATGCCAGTCCGAGAAGTCCTTCTCTTCCTTAGGATCAGGGGCTGAGAGGAAGTGCTTCAGGGTTTCATTTGAGGTGTGGCTCGACTCCGCAACAGGACAGGCGGGATAGCTGGTCTTTCCCGTCTTCTCACTGACAACCGATTTGGTTGTGTCGATATCGGTGATGACCAATGTGCGAACGCCAATGAACTCAAGGAACGGAGCAAACGCACGCGCATTAGCGCCGACTTCAAGAACGGATATGTTCTGCGAAGACAGCCCGCTCTCCGTCGTTTCATCGACGTTTTCCTTGTCATGCATCTCGATGAATAGAGGAAGCAGGATGCGTTCCGTGGTTCCCTCGATGAAGATCGCTTTACTTGCAAAGAACAGTTCAGCAGAGTTGATTGTAAGGTACTGCTTGAGAAACTGAAAAAGCGCTGCTCCGTCCGCTCCAAGCTCTTCGTACCTGGCGCTCAGATCAGTGTGGAAATTCTTGATCATGGCAGGTCCCGCCGGGGACGGTCGTGAAAGATACCTGATGTCCTCAAAGTTCGATTTAGAAACGATGTGGGACGAATGGGTTGTCAGCAAGGCCTGCAAGTTAGGAATTTGTGAGATCAATCCATGGATTTTGTCTGCAAAGACATACTGCATCTGCGGATGCGTGTGCGCTTCGGGTTCTTCGATAAGCAGGAGGTTAAGAGGGGCGTTTCGTCTAGCAAAGTCGTCACGGCACAACTCGATCTGTAACAGAAGATAAAGGATGTTCAAATATCCGAGTCCGCTATGGTGCTCAGGAAGAAAGTTGTCGGTTTCTCCGTATATGACTTGCGATGAGGTTTCGATCAGCGATTGTGATTGGATGTTTGAGACGACCTTCAAATCGCCCAGTCCCAGAAAGTCGCGTGAGCTTGCTAGAAAGCCCCCGAAAACCTGCGCATACTGCTCTCCGAGCTGATCATCGATGCTGGCAAGCATTGATCTGAGCTTTTCAATACTTTCAGCCTCTGCCCCGGTAGTCTCGTCATCGTTCTCGGCCTCGATGTCACGTTTTCGAAAGAACCTGGTAGATATCGTGGACAGGGGTTTCGCACCACGTCCGAACTCTTCGGAACTCGCAACATTTCTGCGCGCATGAATGACCTGAAAATTCAAAAGCGCCCGTACTTCGGATCGTTCTTTTTCTTCCAGTTGATCGCGGTGCGTCAGGTAGTATGGCGCTTCTTCGGCGTGCCCAAAATCATCAAACGCATAAATTCTGACATCCAGAAACTTGCCGCTGAGGTTGTTTTCAATGAACTTCTTTCGCTCTTTCGAGTCGGCTGGCAACACGGTAAGTAGTTTCTTCTTATCAATGCAGCATTCGAAAAGAACGTTGGTATGTCGCCGTGCCGGATCAAGGTCCAGCATGAACTCGGAGAGTATCGCCAGGTTATCATTTTCGTCATAAGCTATGCGCAGCACCAGCCTGATCGCGAGTTCCTGGACATTCGTATCATCGTCGATGCTGAGAATTTTCTGCCTTATCGGGATCGGAAAGTCCGTATAGGAAAAGTGGTCGGGTCGCTCCAGAAACCTCTCCAGCAAAACAGCAAAGGATGTCTTTCCGGTATTATTCTTTCCGACAAGAAGCGTTGTCTTTTCCCGCATATCGAGGCAACAATTTTGCAGAAGCCGGAAATTTTCAATTTTGATCTGTTCAATATGCATGTCGGGAATACGCCTTAATTTTTGGCCACTTTCTGGGGCCGATATTTACCCACTTGATATCACGAGACACTCCAACGTGCAAAAGGTGGTTGCAGCTCGATTTCGAGTTGCAGAGCGCTCGGTTTTGAGACCGCGCGCAAGTCAGTTTCCAGCGCTGTTGCAAAACTAGCTCGACTGAACAGCGAAAGTCCGCTTCCTACACTTCGCGGCAAAGACGTCACGCTGCAACGGCCATGCTTCTGCTGACAACAACTGTGGGACAGACGTAGTGTTCAATTTAAGGATCCTTTTCGAACAATAGCTGCGACCACATCCGGAAGCGCCTGCACGGACAACCTTGAGGATTCCGCGTCCAGAACTAGAAGCGCGCTAGACAGATATGGATGAAACTTCTCCGACATCAGGTTTCCTGCTCCCGCGAACAAGTCGACAGGTTCGCCGGATCGAATATCGGCCAGGAGTGCTCGAAGATCAGGTGTTTCATCGCCGACCTCCACCAGCAGAAACCCGTCATGCTGCTCGACTGAAAATCCCTCACTTCTAAGTGCGAGCGCCAGGGTTGACGTCTTAACCGTCCCCACTCGCGTTGCAATGATCGATGTACGCTCGCCGAGAGCCTGGATATTCGTGGCTCGAAACCCAAGTTGGTCATAATGTGCACGCGCTTCGTCCAACATCTTTAGAGAAGCCGCGTCCATGTATGCCGGTTGGGTGCCTCCTTCGAGCACTGCGAACATTCGATCAATCACTTTGTCATGAATGTCACCTGGATCACCGCCAAAGACGGGAGGCACGCCCGCTTTCGCGGGCTTGACCATGATCACCTTCTCGCGGTCATGGATTTCCTGAACCACCCACCGCCGCCCAGAGAAAATCAGAAGCATCCCTGGGGCAAGAACATTGTCGATCGGCAGGGTCCCAAGATCCCTCCCTTCTGCTACCAAGCGGAATTCCTCAGGCGTCTGAAACACTGCGTAGAAGCTGTAGTGTTCGACCAGCTTTTCGCCTGCAGGTCCCAAGAGTAGCAGTCCGCTTCCGGACTGTTCGATCAAACCGGTTTCGGTATGACCGATCGAACGCAACACATCTGCGAACACTTCGGTTGTGACCTTGCGGAAGGGGCCCTCGCGACACAGGATACTGTAGACCACACTGGCGGAAGCACCGCCGCATTGTGCTATGACCGACAGTATCTGATGGACGAGCGTCGAAAGATGAAGCGCCTGCGGTCTTGGCGGTTCGCACCAGCCCTCAAGCAACAGGTCTATCATCGCGATAGACCGGATCAAACCAAGGCGAAGACGATCAACGAAGCTGCTTTCTGACGTCAACTGAGTCTCGACGGCGTACTGCCGCAAAACGGCTGGCTGTCCCTTGCGTCGGCCGGACCGGCCGAGACGTTGTCGCAACGCGGCGACGCTGAATGGCGCGCCGATTTGAGCCACGCAGGTCACATCACCGATGTCGATTCCAAGCTCGAGCGTCGATGTGCAGACGGCAGTTGTCGGCTTTGCGGCGTCCTTTAAGCGGCGCTCCACGAAGTCTCGGTGTTCGCGGGAGAGGCTCGCGTGGTGGGGATAGAATTCCTGCGGCAGGTGTTCCCTCTCGCAGAGTTCCCGCAGCCGATCTGCATAGATCTCGACTCGTTGCCTCGCCCCAGCGAAGACGAGGTTGTCGCTGCCTCGAAGGTGCTTGAACAGATGGGCTGCGATGGCATCCGTTGCGGATGGGCTGTTTTCGTCCTCATCGCCTGATACGTAGCCGCGAAGCTGGAGCCTCAATTCAGCCTCGCCGCCATCTGCTTCTATGAGCTGGACAGCGTTTGCAGCGTCAGGGCGAAGATAGGCCTTGGCGAGGTCCATGTCGCCCAGCGTAGCTGACAGACCTATCCGACGGATTGGGCGCTTTATCGTGAGCTCGAGCCTTGTGAGCAACGAACGGAGCTGGACACCGCGTTCGCTATCTAGAACCGTGTGCAACTCGTCGATAACGACCGCGCGCGTGGCCCCAAACAGGCGGCTAATTTCCAAACCGCGACGAATGAACAGTGCCTCAAGGGACTCTGGGGTTATCAGCAGGATCCCTTTTGGAGATTTCAACGCGCGCGTCTTGATCGATTGAGAAACATCCCCGTGCCAGGGAACAACCGGCAGCTCTGCTTCCTGGCAGATGCCCTCCAGCCGCATGGCCTGGTCCGTGATCAAGGCTTTCAGCGGACCGATATAAAGCAGGTCGAAGCCGGTGCCGTCGAACGGCTCGTCAAGCACCTGTGAAATCGACGGCAGGAACGCCGCCTCGGTCTTTCCGCCCGCAGTGGAAGCCGCAACGATCAAATCGGCATCGGTCTCGCAGATCGTCCAGATGGATCGCGCCTGGATGTCGCGAAGCTCGCGCCATCCTTGCTGGCGTATCCATTTCTGCACAGGCCTCGCCAGTTTGTCGAACGCACTGCTCATCGGCGTCAGAGCTTGAAGCTGATCAGATCATCGTCACCGGGTTCTTGGGCGCCAGTCGACTCGTCGATCTCGGTCATGTCTTCGCCGCGGTCTTCGGAGACCTCGATCTTTTCGATTAGGTCGCTCCACTCGACACCGGGGTTTTGCTCGAGCACGGAAAGCAGGTTCACGAAAGCCGTCACCGTATTGCGCGGGGTGCGGAAGTAAGCTTCACCGATCCGGTCCGAGCAATGCGCCATGAAGGCCTCGAGCGCATCGTCTGGCAGAGCACCGGCGTCGTCCTGCATGATCCGCCGGACATTGGCCAGAAGAACGAAGAGGTCCTCAGGGGTCAGGCTGGCCAGCCGGACAACAGGTCCTGAAAGGTCGACCAATCCGTCTCGCGCGAAGGTGTTCTCGGCCAAACGCGACTGGAGGGCCTCGTAGCTGTAAAGCCCTCGACGGGTGTTCATCAGGAATTCCGGTGTGCCGCCCATGAGAAATCCGAGGTTCTCGGCACTGCCCTGCAGCACATCATTCAGGATCCGGAGGATCTGCTCGTAGTTTGCATTGCGAGCCTGCGACGAGGTCAGCTTGTAGAGGTTCACCATCTCGTCGAGGCCGACGAGCAAGCCTTTGTAACCGGCTTCACACACGAATGCCGACATCAGCTTCAGATGGTCATAGACACTGGCATCGTCGATGATCGTTCGCACTCCAAGCGCCTTGCGCGCGTCGGTGCGTGTGGCGAATTCACCACGCAGCCATCTCAAGGCAGCGGATTTCAACTCGTCGTCGCCGGTCTCATGGCCTTCCCAATATCGCCGGATCACCTCTGCGAATTCAAACCCTCCGGTGAGCTCTTCGAAGTGACCAAGGCGTTCACGAATGACAGACCCCGTGGGCGCATCGCGTTCCTCAGCATCACGTTGTGCCTGGCTGACGAAACGCTCCACCACGCTGGCCAAGGCCCCGCCATCTGGCTTTGTCCGTGTCGATAGGTTTCGGGCCATCTCTGCATAGAGGCCTCGAGCTTGACCACCGGTCGCGTGAATGCGCCGGTCGGGCGCCAGGTCCGCGAACATCACCACCAGACCCTTTTCAAGTGCGACAAGACGGATCAGATTCATGAAGAACGTCTTTCCCGATCCGTATTCTCCAATGATGAACCGGATCGCCGATCCGCCATCGGATATCCTGTCCATGTCCTTGACGAGCTCTTCAATCTCCCGGACGCGGCCGACCTGGATATGACGCAAACCGAGCTTGGGCACGACCCCGGCCCGAAGCGCCTGTACGATTGCATCGCGTTCACGTGGTTTCAACTTCGACATCCCTGCCCTCCGCACTCATCTTTTCTTTTACCGCCTCCGAAATCTCCGGAGACACGTCATATCCATCATACTCGTCGAGCAGCGCTTCATCGAAGGTCTCAAAAGCCCATTCATTCACGACTTCCAAAGCCCCGGATGCCATCAAACCATGCGAGGCGCAGATCCTCTCGAACTCGGTCTCAGACCAATGCTCCCGAGTCAGCAGTTCGAGGACAAGGGCGCCGTGTTTCGGGTCAAGCCCTGCCACCTGGCTTTGGTAGTCAGGCGTGGAGGCACCGCTTTCTTCCTCTTCGACATCGAAAATCTGACCGAGGACGGACGACACGCGCTCGGTGTCCGAACGGATTGCTGCGATCCGCGAAGCGTCGAGCTTGGGTCCGCTGGCTTTCTCAAGATCGGGTATCGCTTCGCCCGGACGACCCGGTTTCGAGGCACGAACGGTGCGAGGACCATCCGCAACTTCGCCAGCATGCAGGTCTGAGTAGGCAAGCGCAGGATCCAGACCCAAAGCCTTGTAGATTTTCTCGATGCTTGCAACTTCGTCGGAGTGAATAATGCCATCGGCATGTGCTGCACCAACCAACGCTGCCCGCATAGCGGCCTGGCTGTCTTGGCCCACTTCCTTCAGTTTGCGGCGCAAGAGCGTCATGTCCGGTGGCACGGCCAGGAACCATTCAAGGTTTGCGCGCAGCCTGCGGCCTTCCTGATCGCTTAGGTCCGCGGCGGAGACCTGATCCTCCAGCGCCTTGCGCTCAGGCTCCGCGATGCGACCATCCGCATGAGCAACGAACGACCCAAGTGCCAATTCAATCAGGGCGCTTCGATAGCTGTCGGAAACTTCCTCCAGTCTTTCGATGGGTTCGCCCAGGCTGAACAGTACAACAGGCTCCTCCGCCTTGGGCGACCGGAGCGCAAACCGAGGGTCGGGCGCCAGACCGAAACCGAGGCGGGCGAGCGCATCGGCCGCTCCTGTCATCTGCCGTTTCCCGATTTTCTCGCTCGTTTCTCCCTCCAGACGTCCGATTACCTCCTCAAGCGGCACCAATCCCCCCCGATCGACGATAGTGCTTGCCCAAGATTTCAAGCGGTCCATTTCCTTGGATGGGAAGGCATCCCACAGTTCAGAAGGCAGCAATGCATGAGCTTCAACGCTTCCGCGGCCATCAGGGTTTCGGCCCAGGAAGCGACTGAGCTTGTCGAGGTCGGTCATCACCTCGTCAGCCAACTCCTGGGCAATCTCTACCG
The DNA here is from genome assembly GCA_016521575.1 of Rhodobacteraceae bacterium F11138. GTDB lineage: Bacteria > Pseudomonadota > Alphaproteobacteria > Rhodobacterales > Rhodobacteraceae > Sedimentitalea. The sequence continues at coordinate 726,110 of JAEKDP010000002.1, forward strand.
GCTTGCGCAGGCCGGAAATATCGGGAACCGGCTCGCCGTCGACGTTTGGGTTGGCGGACCCCTGAAACTCGCTGGAGGCGGCCCGATAGGATGCCGTGAGTGATTTCCGGGGTTTTGTAACTTTGAGCCCATCAGGAAAACGCCGATCAAACCGCATACGGAAAAGAGCGACGAACTCGTCATGACACCGCGTCGCGGGAGTTCTCAGGTTTGTTTCCGGATGGCAGATGAACCAACTCAGCAACCAATCAGCTGTCAGGTTCTCGCCTTTGTCGATCCGAGCTCCGATTGCGTATTTGAGTGAGAACGGAAGTTCCCAGCCCTGCTTCTCGAAAATCGGCTCGATAGCGTCGAGGTCGGTTTCGGCAAGCATCGCAATGTCGAGGAACTCGCCCAAATAGCGCCTGACGGAGTGGTTTTCAGGGTAAAGTGACTGCAGCCGCCGAACTTCCTGGACTATATCCTTGGCATCTTCGTTGGACTGATCGACGAAGAAGCGACGCTCCAGCCCGTAGAAGTACAGGAACATGTAGCCGGGGTTGTAGGAGGCGTCGTTGCGCCCGCTGGCCAACCAGTCGAGGTAGGTCGCCCGGCACTGAGGTGAGATATCCGAGTATCCGGGCCAGTAGGGCATACCTTCACCAGCTTTGTCTGCTCCAGAGCGCGCGACAGACAGGGATGGATCGATATAGGCTCGGCACTTGTCTCGATACCCGTAGGTGTTCAGCAAGGGAGGCGTGCCGACATAGACCATCCCGCCGATGTTGCGGCCGGCGACGCTAGCTGTTTCGTTAGACCGGACCCACCCGCTTTTCGTTGATCGGGCCGATGCGCTCGATGCCACTCGCGAGGGCTGGTTTCGTTCAGCGACCGCTGCAAGTGCCGGCGCCGCGGACTTTCCAACCCGAACGATTTCACCGTAGTCCTGCTTTGGTGGGGAATAGGCTTGAACGGCAGCCGGCGCTTTGGACGCAATGGCTTCGCGAGTTCGTTCGCGCTCACGCTCGATACGCTTGTCGTAGGCACTTGGGCGCGGCACCGACTCAGGCCGCGATGTTCGAGTTTCGGAACTTTGCCCGGCTGGCGCTTTTGCAGCGACTTTCCGCGATCTCCGCTTTTCTTGCCACCAGACCAAAATGATAGGAGCACCGAATGCGAACAACATTTGGCCACCCACCGGCCACCCCTGGAGGACTGTGACCACCACGATCATGCAAAAGATGAAGTAGACAAAAAGAAAGAATGTAATTCGGAAAAACTTGAGTAATGAAGACACTATCGCCCCTCCCCCTTCAGTCACACTATTTTACACGAACACCATTTCAATCATTAAAGCAGAGCCTGAACAGTTTTCCGGCCAGCGTCCACTGCCCGATAAGGTGACAGAGATCATGCCCCAAGCACTTGGCGCACTTCAGCGAACCCCTCATCTGAGCTCGCCACCACGGAGATGATCATTGAGGCAGTAGGTGGCGTTGGGGATACCGATGTCATGCTTCACAAAGACCGGAGTACTAATCATGACTGTGAACATCAGTTGTACATGGCTCTGCATGCCCGCGAAGGCATAGAGTGAGGCCAGGGCCCGGGAACAAAATCGGCCGCAGTGATCGTGACGACCGTCCGCCGGAGGCAAACCGGGCCAGTGCGGACGCGACATGTTTCCAATACCCCCGGCCCGCCTCCAGTGCTTCTGCACGACTGACGACCGGTCTCGCTGCGAGAGGAACACGCAGCAGAAAAACTCCTCGTTGAACGCTGATCTGGATCAGCATGGAAGCGGCCGACCTCGGCGATACTCTCAAATTGCACCGATGCGGACCTGCGTGGCCCGCGGAATCCTGGCCCGCGACGCATGCGGTCTTCGCCTCATCGAGGCGAGAGAATTTTCCACGTACACAAGCCACTTAGGAGAACACCATGGCGAAGGGCAAAAGCCGTCGCGGCCGAGAAGACAAGAAGCCGAAGCAGAAGAAGGCGGAACCGGTTCCGGCGCCCTCCTTCAGCAAGGGCCTGACGATCGACACAAAGCCGAAGGGGAAAAAGGCCTGACCCAACTCTTCTTGTGTGATCGCCCGGGCCTGGGCGCAGAACGTGCATCCAAGCGGCAAGTCGGCAAAATTGCCCACTTGCCGACAGGATTCTAGCATGAGGGCCTGGGCGCTACCTCAACTCAACCTCCGCGGCACCCGCACCTCACCCTGGAAGAGCGTCGCGCCGGTGCGCGCGGAGCTTTTCGGTATCGAAAGGCTGGAGCAACACGCCGCCAGCCTGGCCGAGGTGCAGCGTATCTGCGCCTCTTCACCGCGTGTCGCATCACTGCGCCAGCGACTGGACGACAATGCGACGGCTCTGAGGGCCACTCGCAAGGCCTGTCTCTCAGAGTTGGCGTCGGGAAAACCTATTGTCCCCGCCGCCCAATGGCTGGTGGACAATTTTCACAGGGTCGAGGCGCAGGTGCGCGACTGCCGTACGGATTTGCCGCCCAGCTACTACAAGCTCCTGCCGAAACTCGCCCAAGGGCCGTTTCACGGTTATCCACGAGTGTTCGAATTGATCTGGGCCTATGTTGCCCATACGGACAGCCATCTCGACGCCCCCGCCCTGTCCCGCTTTCTGCGCGCCTATCAGCAGGTCCAGCCCCTAACGATAGGAGAGCTCTGGGCGGTTCCGATAACGCTCCGCCTCGTCCTTCTGGAAAACCTGCGGCGGCTGGCCGACCAGATCACCTTCGGTCACAGGATGCGCCTGTCGGCGGATGCCCTTGCGGATCGGCTCCTGGAGGCCGGCCAGACCGAGATCGGGATCCCTGCAGATATTGGCGCGTCCGAGCCACTTTCTGAGATCTTTGCCGCGCAGTTGGCGAAGCGGCTACGTGATTGCGACCCTGTCACAACACCGGCCATCGGCTGGCTGGAGGATCGGCTGGCCAAGCAGGGGTCGAATGTCGACCTGGCGGTCCGGCATGCACAGGAGCGTCAGGGCGCCTCGAACGTCACGGTTCGAAACGTCATCACCAGCCTGCGCACGATCGCTGAGACGGACTGGCCAGAGCTCTTTGAAAGTGTCAGCCTGGTCGATGCGAAGTTGCGGGAGCATCCGGGATTTTCGGCGATGGATTTCGCCAGCCGCAACCTCTATCGCGATGCCCTCGAGGATCTCGCTCGTCACAGTGACTACAGCGAATTGGATCTGGCCGAGCAGGTGCTGGCGACGGCGGTGGCTGCGCCGGAAGCGGATGGCGACCGGATTTCCGAGCCGGAAATCCTGCGGAGAAGCGATCCGGGCTGGCATCTCCTCGCCGAGGGCCGGGAGGCGTTCGAACGCCAGATCGGCTATCGATATAGGGGATGGCATCGCCCGCAGTTCCGGCCTGGTCTCGCAGGATACCTTGGCAGCATTCTTTGTGTCACTCTTGGGCTGCTCGCGCTGAGCGCATGGAGTCTGGTGGCTCTTTCCGGCCCATCCGCGTCATGGACCATGCTTGCGCTCTGGCTCCTCGCAGCGGTCATCCCGGCCAGCGCCGTCGCTCAACTTATCGTTGATCGCATGGTGGCCTGGGCCGTACCTGCCACGGCACTGCCGGGACTGGCGCTTGAGAGCGGCGTGCCGTCTTCGCTGCGCACGCTCGTGGTTGTGCCGACAATGCTGACAAATGGCGCAGAGCTGACCGAACAACTCGAAGGGCTGGAAGTCCATTATCTGTCCGGCGCCCAAGGAGACGTGACTTTTGCAATCCTGACCGACGGGCTGGACGCCCCCGGACAGGACATGCCGGAGGATGCGCCACTTGTCGCGTTGATCGACGTCGAGGTTGCCCGACTGAACCAGGTCTACGGCGCGGGTCCCGCCGGTGCCCGCTTTCTGCACCTGCATCGTGACCGCCGTTACAACGCCGCCGAACAGATTTGGATGGGATGGGAGCGCAAACGCGGCAAGCTGCACGAGCTCAACCGTCTGTTGCGCGGTGCCGATGATACCGACTACCGCACGGCAGAGGGTCATGTGCCAGCCGTGCCCCCCGGGGTGCGCTACGTCCTGACGCTCGATTCCGACACCCGGATGCCGCGTGACGCGGCCTTGCGGCTGATCGGCAAGATGGCGCACCCGCTGAACCAGCCGATCTTCGATACGGCCCTCAGCCGGGTCAGTGCTGGTCACGCCATACTACAGCCGAGGATCACCCCCGCCCTGACACCGGAACGGCACGGCACGGCATTTCAGCGCGCGACCTCGGGTCCGGGCGGGATGGATCCCTATGCTGCAGCTGCGTCGGACGTCTATCAGGATCTCTTCGGCGAGGGCTCCTTTACCGGCAAGGGCATCTACGACGTCGATGTCTTCCAGGCGGCGATGGCCGGGCGCGTGCCCGAAAACGCCCTTCTCAGCCATGACCTGCTTGAAGGCATCTTCGCCCGGGCCGGGCTCGTCTCGGACGTGGAACTGATCGAGTCCTTCCCCGACCGACAGGACCTCGCTGCGCGGCGCATCCATCGCTGGAGTCGCGGCGACTGGCAACTCCTGCCCTGGCTTGGCCGGAAAGGCGGGCTGGGCGCGCTGGGACGGGTCAAGGTGCTGGACACGCTGCGCCGCTCGTTGTTGGCCCCGGCTACGCTTGTCCTGTTGACACTGGGGTGGCTTCTGCCTGGCCCGGCGGCCTTGCTGGCGACGGCTCTGACGCTGGTCGCCATGAGCCTGCCCGCTTTCCTGCACGCAGCCCTTTCCGCCGTTCCGCATCAGCGCCGCCTTCACATGGGCAACCACCTGCGCCTGATGCAGGAAGACCTGTCGCTTGCCGTGCTGCAAACCGGGCTGGCGGTCAGCTTTCTCGCCGACGCCGCCTGGCGCGCGCTCGATGCCATCGCCCGCACACTTTGGCGATTGACGGTCTCACGGCGGCATCTCCTGGAATGGACCACGGCGGCCTCGGTCTCGGCCGCTCCGCGCCCCGATCTGCGGGGATTTTCCCGTGCCATGGCGCCGGGGATCCTGCTGGGACTGTCGACCACAGGCCTGGCCGGCTTGGCCGCCCCCGGTGCGCTCCCCCTGATCCTGCCCTTTGCAGCCCTCTGGCTTGCCGCGCCGCTCATCGCCTTTCGAGTCAGTCAGCCTTCCCGCGCACAACCCGACGCCGCCCTTACCCCGCAGGATGCCCAGGAATTGCGCCTGATCGCACGCAGGACATGGCACTATTTCGAGACCTTCGTCACGCCAGAAGACAGCCATCTGCCCCCGGACAACTTTCAGGAGCAACCACACTCGACGCTCGCGCACAGAACTTCGCCCACAAATATGGGGCTTTATCTTCTGTCCACTGTCACAGCCCGCGATTTCGGCTGGATCGGCCTGCGTCAGGCGGCCAGCCGGATCGCCGCGACCCTTGGCACGATGCAAGCGCTGCCGCGGGTAAAGGGGCATTTCTACAACTGGTACGACACGCGAGACGGCAGGGTTCTCGACCCGCCCTATGTCTCGTCGGTGGACAGCGGCAATCTGGCCGGCCACCTGATCGCACTGGCCAACGCCTGCGAGGACTGGGTCGCGCATTCCGGCGCGACGCCACGTCAGAGATCTCAGGGGCTGACCGATCTTCTTGACCTGGTGGAGCGTGACGCAGAGCGGTTAGAGTCCCCGCTCAGTGACTCCTGCTCCGAGGCGATTGGATCGCTGCGCGATGGCCTGAAACAGGCTGAAGTGAACTGGCCCTTCCTGCAACGCCTGGCGGCCAAGGCCGAACACGCCACTCCGACGCCCGCGGCTATGCCCCCGCATGCGCCCCGATGGTTGTCCTTGCTTCGCGACGGCTTGGCCGAAGCCGCGACAGATGCCGCGTCAACTGAGGCCGACCATGCCGCTCGGGCCGCAGAATTGCATCGGCTGGGAATGCAGGCCCGCCGGCTCGCAGTGGACATGGATTTCGGCTTCCTGCTTGACCCCGAGCGCAAGCTGCTGTCCATCGGCTACTCGGTCCATGAGAGCAGTCTCGATCCGTCCTGCTATGACCTCCTGGCCTCCGAGGCGCGTCTGGCCAGTCTCTTCGCCGTCGCCAAACAGGATCTGCCGCTGCGGCACTGGTTCCGTCTGGGGCGGACGGTCACCGCAACCCGTGGCGGCGCCGTTCTCGTCTCCTGGGCCGGCTCGATGTTCGAGTACCTGATGCCTGGGCTGGTGATGCGAGAACCCGAAGGCGGTCAGCTGGGTCGCACCTGTCGATTGGTCGTCGAGAGACAGATCGCCTACGGACGGGCGCAAGGCGTCCCTTGGGGCATTTCGGAATCCGGTTTCAACGCGCGGGATGTGGATTTCAACTATCAGTATTCCACCTTCGGTGTGCCGGGGCTTGGGCTCAAGCGCGGACTTGCCGGGGATCTGGTGATCGCGCCCTATGCAACCGGGCTGGCCGCGATGCTGAATCCCGGTGCTGCACGGCGGAACTACGACGACCTGGAGGCCATCGGCGGCCTTGGGCTCTGTGGCTTCTATGAAGCCCTCGACTTCACCCCCGACCGTGTGCTGCCGGGCCGTCGCGTTGCCGTGGTGCAAAGCTACATGGCCCATCATCAGGGGATGACCATCGTGGCCATCGCCAACGCCTTGACCGGCGGCCTGATGCGCCAGAGGTTCCACCACGAACCGATGGTCCATGCCAGCGAACTGCTGCTCCAGGAACGGCTGCCGCGCGATATCGACCGCGCCTTGCCGCCGCTTGAGGACGCCAGGCCCGGCGGTCCGACGCCGTCCGAAGCGGACCGGGGCCGCCGGATTGCCGGCCGCCCGGGCGCCCCCCCGGTCACCCATCTCATGTCGAATGGACGCTACGCGGTTATGCTGACCGCCACGGGCGGGAGTTACAGCCGCTGGGGCGATATTGCGCTCACCCGCTGGCGCGAGGACGCGACACGAGACCCGCATGGCGCCACCCTTCACATCCGAAATCTCTCGGACGGCTCTGACCAGAGGTTCGGACCTGGCGCGCCGGATACCGCCGACGCGGAGGACGTGCAGTTCTTCGAGGATCACGCGACCTTCACCGCCCGGACCGGCCAGCTCGAAACGGTGCTGGATGTTCTCGTCTCGGGCGAGGCGGATGCGGAGGTGCGACGCCTGTCGGTGACCAATGGCGGGCGCAAACCCCGGGAACTGGATGTAACGTCCTACGTCGAATTGACACTGGCGGATCCGGCCTCAGAACTGGCGCACCCGGCCTTCTCGCGGATGTTCGTTCAGACCGAGTTCCTGCCCGAATACGGCGCGTTGATTGCGTGGCGCAGGCGGCGCAGCCCGGAGGAACCGGAAATCTGGGTGGCGCAGTTCACCGTGGCCGAGGGGACGACCGTCGCGCCGCTGCAATATGACAGTGATCGCAACAGCGCTTTCGGCCGCGATCATGACCAGGCCCAGCCGCGCGCCATAACCGATCCGGCGCCTCTCGCCGGAACCACGGGCACGGTGTTGGATCCGGTTTTCGCATTGCGCAACCGGCTCCTGATCGCGCCTGGGCGCACCGCACGGATCCTGGTCTGGATGGTGGCTGCCGACAGCCGCGAAGCGCTGATGGATCTGATCGACCGGCATCACGACCGCAGCGCCTATGACCGCGCACGGACCCTGGCCTGGACCCAGGCTCAGGTGCAACTGCGCCATCTAGGCATCTCGCCGACCGAAGCCGCCGACTTCCAACGCCTCGCCGCCCCTGTCCTCTATCATGATCGCCGTTTCCGCCTGCCTTCTGCCACCTTGATACGGGGCGCCGGACGTCAATCCGGCCTTTGGCCGCTCGCGATTTCCGGCGACTTGCCGATCGTGGTGCTGCGCATCGACGATCCCGCCGATATCGGACAGGTTCGTGCCTTGCTACAGGCCCATGAGTACTGGCTGGGAAGGCAGCTTGCGGTCGATCTGGTGATCCTCAACGAGCACCCTGCCTCCTATGTCAAGGATCTGCAGACCGCCATCGACATCGCCTTGCGCAGCAGCCATTCCCGTCCCGGCGACGACACGCGACCGGCCCGGGGCGCCGTGTTTGCGCTGCGCTCCGACCTGATCGCACCAGATACGCGGGCGCTTCTCCTGGCTGCAGCGCGGGTTGTGATGCTGGCCCGGCGTGGCATGATCGGCGAACAGCTCGACGCCCTTCTTGCCGATCCTGTTACAGCTGACACCATGATCGCAGACACGCGACAGATTGGCCCCGCCCCGCAACCCGCCAATGCGCTCCGACTGCGCGCAAACAGACGTGACAGAACCGCCCCGCAGCGGGACGAGGCCAGGCCGCTATCCGACCGCCGGGACCTCGAGTTCTACAATGGCACAGGCGGGTTCGACCGGGAGGGACGAGAATATGTCATCCGCCTTGGCCCACCGGACAGCACGCCTGCCCCATGGATCAACGTGATCGCCAATCCGGACTTCGGATTCCAGGTGTCGGCAAGCGGCAGCGGTTTTACCTGGGCCGAGAACAGCCGCGACAACCAGCTAACGCCCTGGTCCAATGATGCTGTGGCAGACCCTCCGGGCGAGGCAATCTATATCCGAGACGACGACAGCGGCGTGTTGTTTTCACCGACTGCGCGCCCTCTGCCGCTTTCTGCAGGGGCCGGTCCGCACATCGTGCGCCACGGCTTCGGCTACAGCCGGTTCGAGCATCAGGCGAATGGCATCGACTGCGAATTGGTACAGTTCGTGCCGCGCGCCGATCCGGTCAGGGTCTCGCGGCTGTTCCTGCGCAATACAGGGACGCAGCCCCGGAGGTTGAGCGTCGTCACCTATAGCGAACCCGTCATGGGTCAATCGCGCGCCGCCTCGGCCCCGTTCCTCGTGACCTCGCACGAGCCGGAAACCGGCGCGCTTCTGGTCCAGAATCCATGGAACACTACCTTTCCCGGCCGGGTGATGTTCGCGGCGCTCAACGCGCCTTCCGGTCCGGCCGAGGCCTGGACAGGAGATCGCACCGAATTTCTGGGCTCGGGCGGCGGCCATGCCAATCCCGCCGCACTACGCCGGGGCGCCGTCATGTCGGGGCGGGTCGGAGCGGGGCTCGATCCCTGCCTCGCGATGATGAAGACCCTGACCCTGGCCCCTGGCGAGAGCATTGAGCTCGTCCATCTTCTCGGCCAATGCGCAGACGCGGCGGCGGTCGTCCCGCTTCTGAAAAGGCTGCGGTCCGCCGATATGCAGGCCGAACTGGCCGCGGTACAGACCTATTGGGACGACACGCTGGGCGATCTCCGGATCGAGACGCCGGACCGGGCGATGGATATCATGGTCAACGGCTGGCTGCCCTATCAGGCGCTCGCCTGCCGGATCGAGGCGCGCGCGGCCTTCTACCAGGCAAGCGGCGCCTACGGGTTCCGCGACCAGCTGCAGGACAACATGGCCTTCATGCTGACGCGCCCCGACCGCACCCGCGCGCATCTGCTGCGGGTCGCCGCCCGCCAGTTCCCGGAAGGCGACGTGCAGCACTGGTGGCTGCCGCATTCCGGCCAGGGGGTACGGACGCGCATTTCCGACGATTGCGTTTGGCTCGGCCATGCTGTCGCCGCCTATGTGACGAGTACGGGCGACAGGGCGATACTGGACGAACAGGTGCCCTTCCTCGAAGGGCATCGCCTCGGAGAGACCGAGCACGACGCGTTCTTCCTGCCCGACGATGCGGGCCACGGTGCGGCGCTGTTCGATCATTGCGCCCTGGGGCTGGACCGCGCACTCAGCCTGACCGGGGAGCACGGTCTGCCGCTGATCGGCAGCGGCGACTGGAACGACGGGATGAACCGCGTCGGCGCCGCCGGCCGCGGCGAAAGCGTCTGGCTGGGCTGGCTGCTGCTGCAGACGCTCGGCGCCTTCGTGCCGCTTGCGGAAAAGCGCGATCCGGCCCGGGCACGGCGCTGGCTCGAGCAGGCCGAAACGCTGCGCCTCTCCATGGAGACCCATACCTGGGATGGGGACTGGTACCGCCGCGCGACCTTCGATGACGGAACATGGCTGGGAGCGGCCGGCTCCCCGGCCTGTTGCATCGACTCGATCCCGCAAAGCTGGGCGGTGTTGTCCGGACAGGCAGATCGCGACCGCGCGCGGCGCGCGATGGAGTCCGTCGACAGCCTTCTGGTCGATCGCGAAAACGATCTGGCGCGGCTGTTCACGCCGCCTTTCGGGATCGGTCCCGACTCGGGCTCGCAGGATCCGGGCTACATCGCCGGCTATCCGCCGGGGCTGCGCGAGAATGGCGGGCAATACAGCCATGCCGCGATGTGGGCCATTCTGGCCTGGGCGCGACTGGGGGATGGAGCGCGCGCTGCGGAGCTCTTCGCGATACTCAATCCGATCAATCACGCCCGGTCGCCTGAGGACGCACAGCGCTACGGGACGGAACCCTACGCCGTGGCCGCCGATGTCTATTCCGTTGCACCGCATATCGGACGCGGCGGCTGGAGCTGGTACACGGGCTCGGCCGCGTGGATGCACCGCGCGGCCATCGAAGGCATCCTCGGCGTGACCCGGGACGGAGACCGTCTGCGGATCGCCCCCACCATGCCACCCGACTGGCCGGGATTTTCCATGACGCTGAGGGTGGCGGGCACGTCGTGCAGGATCCGGATCGAGAGAGCGGATCATCCGAGAGCCACCCTGGATGGCCACCCCATCACGGCCGGGCCGGTGGTGTTCCTGCCGCTCGACGGCGGGTCTCACGACCTGAACCTGACTCTCGGCCCCCTTGTGTCGACCGAGACGGCAACCGGAATCGACAGTTCTGCGCTCCCGATCCCGCCGGATTGACCGCCTGTCCAACCGTCGCCACTCAATCGACCCGACGCCGGGTGACCGCATTGCAGCCGAAAGGCACCTAACGTGACCACGCTGACGACCTATCACAAGACCGAATACCGCTACGGCGAGCCCGTTCTGCTTGGACCTCATCGGATGATGCTGCGCCCGCGCGAAGCCCGGGACCTGCGGCTGGTGTCGCATGAGATCACCCTCACGCCCCATGCCGATATCACCTGGGCCCATGACGTTGCGGGCAATGCGGTCGCCACGGCACAGTTTAATCAGCCGAGCGACCATCTGATCATCGAAAGCCGTGCCACGGTCGATCTGACCGCCGCGGTCTGGCCGGTATTCGCCATAGCGGCGGAGGCAATCAGCTTTCCCTTCCTTTATTCAGGCGACGATTGGGCCGACCTCGGCGCCCTGACGGCACCACAATATCCCGACCCTGACGGCAAGTTTTCCAGCTGGGTCGAGGCCTTCATCCTTAAGCGCCCCACGGATACGTTGTCTCTGCTCAAGGATATCGCCAACGGGGTGTCGACGCAGATCGCATATCAGGGGCGAGAGATGGAAGGGACACAGTCGCCGCTGGAAACACTTTCCCGCGGTTGGGGCTCATGCCGTGACTTTGCGGTGTTGTTTGCCGAAGCCGCGCGCATGCTCAGCTTCGGGGCACGCATCGTTTCCGGCTATCTCTTCGATCCCGAAACGCGCCTTGTCGGATCTGAAGGGGCGGGTTCTACCCATGCCTGGGCCGAAGTCTTCATTCCCGGTGCCGGCTGGGTCGCGTTCGACCCTACGAATCAGAGCGTCGGATCAAAGAATCTCATTCCCGTCGCCGTCGCCCGCGGCATTCATCAGGTCGTCCCGGTCACCGGGAGCTTCACGGGGCGGGGAAACACCCAGCGATGCATGACCGTCGAGGTGCACCACGCGGTCATCGAATACTGATCACCGCGACCCCGGTCCGCGGCGACCGATCGAGGAGGGCCCTGCGCCAGTCTTCGAGGCAGAGCGAGAACGAAAGACCACATATTGCGCGACGTCAGGACCTCTCCGCCGTCAATGCACTGGAGACCCCGGAATGACACACCTGTACCCCTTTGAGCCTTATCTTGCGCTCGCGCTTCTTCTGGTTCTCTTCGCGGGCTTCCTCTACGAGCGGTTCGCCCCCGAGGTGACGGCCTCGGCGGTCGCGGCGTTGTTTGTCGTTTTTGGACTGGTGCCTCAAGACACTGTTCTGTCGGTTTTTTCGAATCCCGCACCGATCACGATCGCCGCGATGTTTATCCTCAGCGGCGCCCTCGTGCGCACCGGGCTGCTCGATGCACTGGCAAATCGTGTCGTCGCCGCCGCCGGCCAGCGTCCCATTGCGGCTACCGGCGTGTTTCTGGCTTCGACCCTCGTGGCCTCGGCGCTCATGAACAACACACCTGTCGTCCTCGTGCTGATCCCGGTCGCCATAAGACTGGCCCAAAGCCTCGGCCTCGCAGCGACGCGTCTGTTGATCCCGCTCTCTTACATGGCGGTGCTCGGCGGGACTTGCACGTTGATCGGAACCTCGACCAATCTGCTGGTAGATGGCGTTGCGAGAGAGATCGGGCTGACGCCCTTCTCGATTCTGGAAATCACACCGGTCGGTCTGGTAGCCGCGGCCACCGGCGGATTGACCTTGCTGCTACTCGGACCGCTTCTGCTTCCCAACCGCAAGGATCAGACGGATCTGGGTGCGGCAGGTGAGGCGGATTTCCTGACCGAGTTGCGTCCAAAGGATGATTTCTGGGGACTGGGCCACTCCTTGGGAGACATCGATGATCTGACCCGTCCGGGTGTGACTGTGGTCGGAATACGTTCCGGTGCAGAGGTTAGACGTGACGACGTGCTCGATCACATCCTTGCCGCTGGTGACCGGCTGATCGCGGTTATCCGCACCTCCGAACTGCTGACGTTGAGAAACAGGAAAGGATGGGATGTCGGACTGCGTCAGGGGCCGACAGCCGGGGATAGTGCCGAAACAACAGTCGCGGAGGCGATCGTCACGCTCTCGCATCGCAGCCGCGGTGTACGGATCGCGCAGCTGACCATCGGGTTCAGGTATGGCATGCGTGTCCTGGGGGCACATCGCCATGGGGAAAGCCTTGGCCCCGACCTCTCGACCACGCTCCTCAGACCAGCGGACAAACTGCTACTGGAAGGAACCGACGAAAGCTACGACCGCCTGATCGAGGCGGGGGACCTGGCTGGCGTCACGATGGCCGGAGGGCGCCCCTTTCGACGCGGCAAGGCCCCGCTTGCGCTTGCGGCACTGTTTGCAGTGGTGGCCCTGGCCGCCATCGGTGTGGCGGACATCAGCCTTGTTTCCCTCGTCGCCGTGGCGTTCATCCTCATCCTGCGCTGCATCGACAACGATGAGGCCTGGAGTTCCATCGACGCGGGCGTGCTCGTTCTGATCTTCTCGATGCTGGTGGTTGGTGCGGGGCTGCAGCACTCGGGCGCGATTGCCTTGATCGTCGGTGCCATTGCCCCGCCGCTTGCGGACATGCCCCCGATCATCGCCCTGGCCGCGGTCTATCTGCTCGCTTCGACCTTGACGGAGGCGGTCACCAACAGTGCGGTCGCGGTCGTCGTGACCCCTCTGGCGATCGGACTGGCGGACCAGATCGGGGTTGATCCACGCCCCTACGTTGTCGCAGTCATGTTCGGAGCGAGCGCAAGCTTCGCGACCCCGATCGGCTATCAGACCAACACACTGGTCTATGGTGCGGGCAACTACAAGTTCACGGATTTCATCAAGATCGGCCTTCCAATGAACATCATCGTGGGAGCCGCCGCAGTTCTGACAATTCCAGTGTTCTTTCCCTTCTAAGACAGCCGCTGAATGGCCTGCTCATGGATTCCTAGACAGCAGGGCAGGAAGCCGAGATGAACCTGGAACTCGACGCCGCCAAACACGCGCTTGAGTGGCATTCCGGCGTCTGTCGCGACCTCCTGAGACGCTTGCTGAAGACTGAGGGCGACTCTGTCATTTCAAAAGCGGCCCGGTCTGATCCAGATACGCCGGATCGAACCCGGCAAGCTCCGCCAGCCCGCTGTAGTCGTGAAATGCCACGTGTCCGTCGCGGAAAGTCACCAGACCGCGTTCACGCAACTGCCGCAACACACGGTTCACATGGACCGCGCTCAATCCAAGCGCGTCGGCAAGGTGATATTGTGTGAGCGGACAGTCGTACCCCTCCTTGCTCCCCATGCCTATCAGAGCCAGCCGCGATCCCAACTCCAGCAGGAAATGCGCCATCCGTGCTCCCGCGTCCCGCCGCCCAATCCCGACGAGATGTTCAACCACCATCGCCTCATCCCTGGACGCCGCCCAAAGGATGGCGGTTGCGAGCCGCGGTGTCTGCGCGAACGCCTCGAGCAGATCGCCCGTCAAGACTTCTGCAGCCTCTACGTCCACGATTGGCTCGAAACTGTGGTCCGAGGTACGCAAAAGCACGCTTCGCAATCCCAGAAAATCGCCCGGCACCTGAAAATCAACGATCTGCCGCGTTCCGTCCGGCTGGATCTTGTAGGAGCAGACCCAGCCCGCGGACAGGATGTAGGCGGCCTGATCCGATTGTCCCTGATGGGCCATGTCTCGCCCGGCGACAAAAGACCGCCGACGCCCGTGCAGACGCGCCAGCACCGCAAGTTCGGCCTCTGACAAAGCGACAAATGCCGAGAGCTTTCGGGTGAGCGGGCTTGCCGCGGCCGGTGTCATGACCCTTTCCTTTCGGTTGCGGGGATATGTCGAGATGAGCTCAGGGACTGCTCTCGATCAGTCCAGCATAGAGCATTTCATGCAAGAAAGGGGAACACATCAGGCACGCTTCCCCGTCAGATTGTGACGCGATGAAAGGAACACACCGGATGCCTACGTCGAACGACGCTGCAGGACTGGCCGCCCTGTCGATCTGCGAGTCACTTCTGCTGGCCATGAACGATCGCGGATTGCTGCCGGAGAACGAGATCGTCGGAGTTCTCCGCGACGCCGCGGCCATCCATGAGAACACCATCGACACTGAGCCTGACGCGGAAATCCACCGGGCCGCGGCTGCCCTGATCAATCAGATCATCACTCAGGGCAATTCAGTGTACCGACCACCAGCATGATACATTCAATCGTAGAGGATCTGCATCACCTATGACGTTTTCGTCCCGCTCAGACAACAAGCAGCCTCAACGGCGTGGCCGACAGGACGCTACGGCGAACAAAAGAGGCGAACATGGCAACTCCGGACCCGACCTACAGGATGCCGGATCACACGCGGACGCGGTGAAAAGTGCTGGCCTTTCTTCCGCCGAGACCGACCGCGCATCGAAGCAGTCGCAGTTCACCCCATCGGACTGGACACGAACTCTGGCGGCGTATCGACAACCTATCCCGTCGCGTAGCGTTTTCGAACTCACCATTACACTCGCGCCATTCGTGGCGCTCTGGGCTGTCGCCTGGTGGGCGCTGTCGATCAGCACCGCGTTGGCAATCATTCTGGCGCTAGCGAATGCGGCCTTTCTCGTCCGTCTGTTCATGTTCCAGCATGATTGCGGCCACGGGTCGCTGTTCCGCAGCCGGCGCCTCTGCGACTGGATCGGGCGGGTGATCGGCGTTCTCACTCTGACTCCCTACGATGTCTGGCGCAAGACGCACGCGCTCCACCACGCCACGACCGGAAATCTGGACCACCGGGGCGTCGGAGACATGCCGATCCTGACGGTCAGCGAATATCAGGACATGAGCCGAGTTGGCCGGGCGGGCTATCGGCTGATCCGCAATCCGTTGTTCCTGTTCGGCGTGGTGCCGTTCTATACATTCTTCCTGCAAAACCGCCTGCCCGTGCACCTGATGCGATCCGGCTGGCGGTACTGGCTGAGCGCGATGGGCACAAACCTCGCCATTGGCCTTTCACTGATGACGATCATCTGGCTGGGCGGCTGGGATGTTCTGCTGTTCGTGTTCCTCCCGACGATGTTTCTGGCAGCGGTCACCGGCATGTGGTTCTTTTACGTGCAGCATCAGTTCGAAGATACAAGCTGGCAGCACGACGGGGACTGGAACATTCAGGACGCGGCCCTGCACGGAAGTTCACACTATGCGTTGCCCGGTATCCTGCGCTGGATCAGCGCAAACATCGGCGTTCACCATGTGCATCATTTGGCCAGCCGCATTCCCTTCTACCGTCTGGACGAGGTTATCCGGGATCACGATGTCCTGGCGCAGACCAAGCGCATAACACTTCGGGAGAGCTTCCGCTGCGCGCGCCTCCACCTCTGGGACGAGCAACGCCATAGACTTTTGTCGTTCGCGGAAGCTCGGGCGCTTTCTGCCTGAGACTGAGCGATTTGGCTGACGACGCTCAGAGACTGCCGCCCCGGAATGTCCAGCATTTTGGATTTGGGTCGGAGCGGGACAATCCAGCGGTTACCAGCGCCCTAACGCGCGGGTAGGTTGCACCCCCATTTTCCATGACCGCGACGCTTTGCACCGCCGACAAATCCGCTCCCCGAAGCCTTCGCTCGAAAACAGCGTGCGGCAACGGAGACAAAGACGCTCTTTCGGGACATCGTCGATGGCCCGCACAGGCCCGTTGTCCTGATCCACGAGCTTGGTCATTGACCTGCCCCATCCTCTTCGATCAGCCGTGCCAGATCACCAAGCGTGCGCTCGACGAGTTCCTGTCGCCGGGCATCACTGGCTTCGGCGGTTTCCGAGTAGCGCCGTATCAGATACTGCGCTTTGAGCGCTGCCTCGTGCCAGTTGGCGGCAGGTTGGGCGAGGAGCTGTACTTCAAGTTCTTCCTGCCGCAAACGGAGCGCTCTTTGATCGGCTTCGAAATCCTTCAGGGAGTGTCGCCGGATATCCGCCGCGATCCGGCCTTCGGCGCTTCGCCTTGTATCGAGGTCAACCGGATCGTCGGTCATCGCTATTGTCTCCCTGGCATCATCGTTCGACCAACGCTTCGGCCCCTGCACGGGCAGGGCCAGCCCCTGCACCTGACGTTTCTCCTTCCATTGCCCTCAAGTATCCGAAGAGATCGCTGTCGGTCGTGAGAACAAGTGTCGTTCCGCCCGCGATCATATCCTTGTAAGCCTGCATGGTTCGCGTGAACGCGTAGAATTCAGCGGCCTCGGGAGTGATGTTGTAGGCTCTTGCATAGATGTCCGCCGCCGAGGCATCTGCCAGGCCCCGGATTTCTTCCACCTCCCGGTAGGCTTCGGATTGGATCTTGTTCAGGTCGCGCACGCGGTTGCCGCGGATACGCGCGGCTTCGCCATTGCCTTCGGACAGGAAACGCTCGGCGATCTGACGTCGCTCCGAGATCATGCGATCATAGATCTTCGGACGCACGCTTTCGTTGTAGTTGATCCGTTTGAAGCGGATATCGAGGAGTTCTATCCCGAAGACACGGACCTTCTCTGCGGCAGCCGCGAAGATCTCCTGCTCCACCATTGCCCGCCCCTTCTGAATGGGAACCAGGGCACCGATGTCTTGCGCGCGTTCTTCATCTGTCAGCAGCGTGTCCCGTAGCGGCACCCGGTCTTTCGTTGTCCGAATGATTTCTATCAGCTCGTGCTTGGCGACAGCATTGCGGGTCTCGCTGCCGAGAATGTCGTCGAGCCGCGATTGCGCGCTGCGCTCGTCGCGCAGGCGCAGGAAATACTGCAACGGATCAGTGATTTTCCATCGGGCGAACAAGTCCACGGATATATAGAGCTTATCCTTGGTTGGCATGTCCGAAGGGTTGCCGTCCCACTCGAGAACCCGGCGATCGATCCGATTGACCTCCTGAATAAAGGGGAGTTTCAGCTTGAGGCCAGCTGTCGTGACCGGTTCCCCGATGGGCTTGCCGAATTGCGTAATGATAGCCTGTTCGACTTCGCCAACCGTGTAGAAGGCGCCCGGGGCGGTCACGACAACCGCAACGGCGAGACCTGCAAGAATGCCAGATTTCAGTTTCATGGTTGATCCCCCCGGGCCCGGTCGAGCGTCAGAAGCGGGAGAATGCTCGCGGTCGAGCCATCGACGATGATCTTCGACCCGATCCCTGGCAGCACATCCTGCAGGGTCTCGATATAGATGCGCCGTCTCGTGACTTCGGGCGCCTTCACGTATTCGGTCAGAAGCGCGGTGAACCGTGCGCCGTCGCCTTCAGCCTCGTTTATGCGTTTCAGGCGATATCCATCGGCCTCGCGGATGCGCTGGTCTTTCTCGCCCTCGGCCAGTGGAATGACTTTATTGTATTCGCGACGCGCTTCGTTGATCAGGCGCTCTTTCTCCTGCTGCGCCTGATTGACCTCATTGAAGGAGGCCTGAACCGGTTCGGGCGGGTTGATGTTCTTGAGCTGCACCTGATCGATGCTGATCCCCATCGCGTACTTGGTCGTCAGCGCCTGCATCTTCAGAAGAGCTTCGCTTTCGATCTCCTGTCGGCCTATGGTGATGACCTCGTCGACCGTGCGGTCGCCGACCACCTCACGCATAACAGACTCGGAAACATAACGAAGCGTCGCGCCCGGCTGACGCACCTCGAAGAGGAATTTCAGCGGCTCCGAAATCCGGTATTGCACCACCCACTCCACGAGAGCGGCGTTTAGATCGCCGGTTACCATCTCGGTTTCGCGACGGCCATCGACCGGACTTTGAAACGGGTCACTCGCGCCCGGCGTTGTGAAGCCGAATTCCTGTTTCAGCTGACGTTTCACGGGAACCAGAGTGACCACATCGATTCCAAGCGGAAATTTGAAGTGAAGCCCCGGCGGAACCTCAGCGGTGTATTTTCCAAATCGCTGGACGACTGCAACGGAGTCACTCGGAACCGTGTAGTAGGACGACCAGGCGACAACTGCGAAGAAAGCAACGGCCCCCACCACCGCGATGCTCTTGGCGGGCGGCAGCCCACCTGGCAACAGGCCACCCATGCGTTCGCGACCCTGGCGGAGAATAGCATCGATCTCTGGTGGAGCACGCTTCTGTCGGGTGTTCCAAGGACCTCGATCTTCCGGGCCGTCATCATGATCAGGCATGTTGTGTTCCTCTTTTTCTAGCACGGCCAACTCAGGGGAGACCGGGAGCCGAAGTGTCGGCGTGCGTACTACGGCGCGCGGCTCAATTTGACCGCGGCGGCATTCCTTCGTTCTCCGCAGCCTGAATCGCAGACTTGTCCTGCGGAGTTCTAGCTTCCCGGATGGGTGTCACGGTATCAGAGCCGACCTCAGACGAACGTTTGCCTGAGTAGAGATGCCGAAGCTGCATTTCAGAGACACCGTCGGCCTGCATAACCAGCTGCACCATCGGGTCGGCCAACATCTTTTCGAGGAAAAACTCCGTGAGTTCTTTCCCGGTAAGTTCGTCTTTTGCGCGGGCCGCATCGAGGTCGGCCAGAGAAACCATCAAGGTTCGTGACAGCCCAGGATGTGAAGTTCGCGGATGAAGATTTACCAGGACAGAGGCCTTCCAGGCGTCGGGGTTCCGGTCATCCGGCGGCGCACTCAACTCGGTTTCGATGTCATAGGTTCCGGCCGGCAGCATTTCGTCAAAACCCGGGACCGTGAACGGTCTCGAAAAGACCGCAACGCTCTTTATTTTGGGGTGTTCCACCTGCGTCCTCCTTGTTTACGGTGAATTCGGTGATCTCATGTTCCGCCAGCGGCCTCCCCTGCGTTGGAAGACCTTCAAATCCAGAGGCTTGCCTCAGAAAGGATCAGAGCCGTACTTGCCAGATGGCCGGCCACTTCGGTTGAGGCCCGATCAGGTCAATTGATCGGTCCAGACCCGGAACTCCAACAGCGTGCTTGGCCCGAAGGTCTGCGTCAAAGGCACATCCGCGGCATCCCGGCCGCGTGCGATCAGGATCCTCGCGATGCGCCGGGTGTTGTTGCGCGGATCGAAGACCCACCAGCGGCCCTCGAGAAAGACTTCCATCCAGGCCGCGAAATCTCCGGGTGGATAGGGCTCGGGCTCGCCAAAATCGCTCAGATAGCCCGTGCAGTAGCGGGCCGGAATGTTCATGCATCGGCAGAAGGCGATGGCGAGATGCGCAAAATCACGGCACACACCGGCCCGGCCGGCAAGCGTCTGAGAGGCTGTGCGGGTCGCATTCGCCTGCATATAGTCGAAAGCCACAGTCTCGTGAACAAAATCGCAGATCGTCTGGACCCTGGCCCATCCGGGCCTTGTGTTCTCAAACAGCCGCCAGGCTTCGTCGGACAGAAGATCCGTGTCGCAATATCGGCTGCCGAGCAGATAGACAAGCGTCTCGAACGGCAGATCCTGAACCGCGTGCTGGGCCGCATCCGGAGCAGCGGGGTCGAGCAACCCGCCATCCCGGAAAATGCCATCGGAGGACAAGGTGAAATCGCCCGCTGGTGCCACCATGCGCGTGCACCAGTTTCCGAAACCGTCACGGTAGCTTTTGAGCGGGACGCTGGGAGAGGTGACGAGATAGTCGGCGCGCTCCAGATCACCGAAGCGCGAATAGTGTACATTCAGCATCGCGATCAAGGGCGTCGGTTGGGTCAACGCGTAGCGCAGGCGGCATCCTAAGCTGACGCGCATGCCGGACGCTCGAGAAGGGCCAAAGGCGTGTAGATCATCGTCCACGAGCACAGACCCCATCGGACAATTGAAAGCCTCGGTCACAACTCCAGCGATTGCCTGATCGATCGAGATGGGCGTTCTCCGGCAGCATGATCACGACGCAGTTGCGATCCTTGCGCTCGTATCCTCGCTCACAGCGCCATCCCGGCCCATACGAATCCGTGTCCAGAAAGGCATTGGCCGGTAACACGATGGCATCGCAGCGACCGTCAACCTCGGAAAAGCCTCTTTCGCAACGCCATGTATCGCCGTAATCGGTGTTGGTCAGGTAGCCGTTATCCGGCACGGCAATTGGAACGCACGCGCCATCGCCCGCTGCAAAGCCGCGATCACAGGTCCAGCCCGTGCCTCCGGGATCTTCCGTGAGAAATGCGTGTTCCGGCAGGATGATTGGAACGCAGGTTTCGCGGTCCTGCCGATATCCGCGTTCGCACTGCCAGTCGGAACCGTAAGATTGCAGGAATGCGTGGGCGGGCACAAGGATGGGGGCGCACGATGCCTCACCCCTCTCTTCGTATCCGCGGCGACATTCCCACCCCGTTCCGTAGGAACGACCCGTCGCATAGGCATTCTCCGGCAGTTCGATCGCAAGGCACTCAGCGCCATCCACCCGATACCCCAGGACACAGTTCCACCCTCCGCCATAGCTGCGGGCCTGCGCGTTCTGCGGGATCGGTCCAGTCCCGTCCTGCGCAAAGACCGGAAACGCGAGAGAGGCGATCATGCCGGCCACCGCAGTCAGTTTCGCAAAAAGGCGCCCGAGGGTCCTGCCATGTGAATGCGCATCGTGTGCCATTTGCTCCATCCTTCAAGTTCTGGGGCAGTTCGCTTGCCTGTGGGATTTCGAGCGCATCGGCTGAAGTGTGCCGTTTGCTGCCCCGCCGCCGAGACATTCGGCAACACAGATGCAATATCTGGTCTTGTCGGCATGCCTTCGTTCTCGGCTGCCTGGATCGCAAACTCGCTCGGTCCAGTAGGTTGAATGCCGAGGATCATGGCAGTGACAGCTTTAACAATGCCGCAGCTGCGTTGGCGTGCTCCTCTTGGTGGTAGTCGCCGCGAAAGACGCCGTTGACCGTCACGTGCCATATGCCGTTTCTCTGTTGGACGAGAACCTGGTCGCGTTGCGCATGCGGATCGGAGCCCTCCAATCTGTCGTTTTCAGAGGCGCTAGCGCGTTTCGCAGCCTTCGACGGATCGACCGGCGGCTGGCGCGGTTCACCGAGAAGCATCACGGCGCGGATGAATTCTTCCGCATAGTCGTCGGCCCCCCGATAGTCGTGCTCGTGCCGAGCCATGCGCATCGGTTCCACGAACCGTTCTCTCAGATGATCGACAAACCGCGGCTCAGTTCGGGACATGTATGCGATCAGTGCCTGAAGGACCCTTTCATGAGCGAGCACGCGACGTTCGAGCTCGGTTCTCTCATCTCGGGAATCGGAAGATTGTTCCATCGCGGGCAGGGTCTCTTCGTTGCCGATATCCGGGGACTGTTGCATTCGGAGGCTCTAAAGTTGGAGCTCTGCGAGACAAGCTTGCGCGATGTCGCGATCCGGAGCATCGGTGCCGGGTACGGTCGCCCATCCCGCCTTCATAAGCGCGTCGCGCCTCTGGTAGGTTGACGCAGCCTTGATTGTTTCCATCTTTGCGGCCCGCTCCGGATCGGTCCGGGCCATTTCCAGGCAAACGGGCACCATGGCCGCGACAACATCCTCGTGGGCCATGGTCAAGGCTCTGTCGCTCGAAGTTCCGCCGGTCACCCAGCCGCCCCATGTAAATCCGACGACACCGACAATGACCGCGCCGATTGCGGCGCCGTAGATGCCGGGTTTGAGCCATTCGGGAGTGTTCATTTCAAGTCCTCCGACGGGGAAAGCGCCGTCTCGCTATTTCGGTTCGGAAATCTCCGGTCCAAGCCAAGTGCCGTTTCCAGATCCCGCTCGCTGGTCGATCGCAGTTCGACCCGTCCAGCCCTTTGCCCCTTTCCTCGTACGGTCAGATATGTCGCCGTCCTTCGGTAAGCCGCGAAGCTGAGACCTTCCAAAAGCTCTTCCTGAACGACCACGTCATAATCGCCAGCGGGCAATTCATCCGTGTAACCGGACAAGAAAAACGGGTGTTTGAACGTCACAGTCGAATTGGTCGAGCGCATGGCCATACCTGATCTCCGTGCTACCTGCAGGGGTCCAGCACCAAGTCCGAGTCCCCCTAGCTTCGGGAAGGAGGCTCACCTTGCTGGTATCAATGCTTCTACCTGGTGATAGGAATTCACGCGCTGACCCATGTTAGCCTCGCCCGTAATGGTGAGCTTGCAGACATGACCGGGGCCGGTATGGCAGTCAGGAACGACGGCTTGGCGGCAGACTGATCTGCGTCAGCCCGCATAAGGCCCGATTCGGGCAGGATCACAGCAATCCGAAATATCCTCGGTCGGTCTTGGCGAACCAAATCGTTCTGCGTCTAAACCTGCCGCGATCCGGAGCCATATATCACATATATCGAGGAAACAACGATGTCCGCAGCCGATATTCTCAATCCCCATGACCCCGCACTGGAACGGTTTCTCTTCGCCTCCGTCGGCGAAGACCGAAATGGCTCCATCGTGACCGTGCTCTCAGCGCTTGCCAGGCTAGAGCTCGATCCATGGGAAGTGGCCGCCGAGCTTGCGTCTTCGGGTCGTCAAGCTGCGGTTTCGCGATTGGGAACGCTGCTGTCACGCTGCAAAGACGTGCCTGCACTTGCGACGGAGAATGGAGACGTGGCCCGCACCCTTGCCCCTCTCCTTCCGGGCGCCGCACCGGTCGCTACGAGTTTTAGCGATGCGTTGCATAAGGGCATCGCCTTCTCGCCGGGAACAATCCTGTCAGTGGCGGTCGTGATACTGATCCTGATCCAGGTAATCCTTTCCGGTACATGGGAGACAGCCGAATGACCCTCTCCGTGCCGCAAAAGACTACTCTCGAGCATGCCGCAAATAAGATCGGCAAGCCCTCTCCAACGGATCAGGAAATTCTCTGGGATATGGAAGAGCGCTTCTGGACCAGTGGCTCCGACAACGCGCGCGCGACAACCGCGGAAAACGCTATCATGATCTTTCCATATCCTCCGGGTATCCTTCAGGGTGATCAGATCTGGCATGGCCTGAAGCGCAGAACCGGCTGGCGGTCCGTGGCGATGACTGGGCGCAGAGCAACTCAATGTGGTGGCATTGTCATTCTCAGCTACCATGCCTCCGCTGAGAAACCCGATCTGCCCATCTATGAAGCACTTTGCGCCTCCACCTATCTGAACGATGCGGGTGGCTGGCTCCGCACGTCACACCAGCAAACTCTAGTTGTCTGAACCGCGGGAGAGACAAGAGAGCCAGCCAGCTCATTCCGCGATCATCAGGTCTAGGTTTCTGAAGGCAACAGAGCCCAATTTGCCTTCAGGGGAGCATCGCGCCGCAAAAAGTTTGGTACTTGGTACATGAATAATTCACTTTCACGTTGTAAGTAAAAGAATTTTTTAAATCAACCCGTCCAATCCATCATCGGTGCAATGCTTAGGCGGGACGCCTTTGATATCAATGCTTTATCTTTATTATCAAAGGCTTGCGATGAAGTCTTAAGTGATGAATTTTGCATCGTTTTGCCTTGTTTGGAGTACTTTTGCATGCGAAGTACTCCATGGAGTACTTTTTTCCAAGCTTGGAGTACCGATATGGGGTCCATTACGAAGCGTGTCAGGTCCGATGGATCGGTCGCCTACCGGGCTGGCATCGTAATCAAGAAGAACGGGCGTATCGTCCATAAGTCGGCACAGACCTTTGATCGAGAGAGGACAGCGCGGGCCTGGATGAAGAAGCGCGAGGCGGAGCTTCGCAAGCCCGGCAAGCTGGATGCGGAGCGTCGGCCCGACGGCAAGCTTGTGGATGCCATCGAGCGATATGTCAAGGAGAGCCGAACGCAGATCGGACGCACGAAGACCCAAGTGCTGAACGCTATCATGGAGCACAAGATCGCGGCAATGGACTGCCGAGATATCCGCAGCGACGACCTCGTGGCTTTCGCATCGAAGCTGCTTGATGGCGGCCGCACGCCGTCGACAGTCAACAACTACATGTCCCACCTCGCCGCCATCTTCGCGGTCGCCAAGCCGGCCTGGGGTTACGAATTGGACCGGCAGGCCATGCAGGACGCCATGACCGTCTGCAAACGGCTCGGCATCATCGGCAAGAGCCGCAAGCGCGATCGTCGACCTACCCTCGATGAACTGGACAAGCTGTTCAGCCATTTCGAGGATCGTCACCTTCGCGGACGGTCCCTGCCCATGCATCGAATTTGCATGTTCGCCATCTTCTCGACACGCCGGCAGGAGGAGATCACCCGGATCGAGTGGAAGGACTACGAGCCGGAATACGGGCGTGTGCTCGTCCGTGACATGAAGCATCCGGGCGAGAAAATCGGAAACAACGTGTGGTGCGAACTGGTGCCGGAGGCGATGCGCGTGATCGAGACCATGCCGCGTGACGGCGAGCGGATTTTCCCCTATTCGACGGATGCCATTTCCGCCTCCTTCACGCGCGCCTGCAAAATCTTGGGGATCGAGGACCTCCGCTTCCACGACCTTCGCCACGAGGGCGTCTCGCGGCTGTTCGAGATGGGCAGGACGATCCCGCAGGCCGCGTCTGTGTCAGGCCATCGCTCTTGGCAAAGCCTCCAACGCTACAGCCACATTCGCGCCGTCGGCGACAAGTTCGAAGGCTGGGAATGGCATGAGCGGATTGCCGGTGAACCGGACCGAAACGTTGTGCGACTTCAGGCGTGAGTGCTCGTCTTGCGGTATTTTAATGTCGTTGGTCGCTCACATTTTTCACTTCAAATTTAAGTTTGTATTCCATTAGGCTGATGTCTTCGGAAATTGACGCTGCAAGCCGAAGATCTTCGGTAATTTGATGCGCAATGATAATTCCACGAACCGTTTTGTTCGTATCAATGTTTTGTTTTACCCAAGCCATATAGCGGGCTGTTTGACCGACGACCCTATCGTAGGCACGACTAGCTTTAAGTTCTATGACCACCAGCCTGTCTTCGTTGTCAACGGCCAACAAGTCTATGCGACGGCCACCAGCGGGGAATTCCACCCCTTGAAATCCTTCGTCTTCATAGAGACGCATTCCCGGCTCAATAAGCTCGATGTTCTTGGCCAAAAAATTCTGCAAGTCGCGCTCGTAAGCAAACTCTCGCAGTTCTTCGGCATCCAGCTGATCCATTGACCCGACACTATCATCTCCGATATCACTCGGACCCTCGTCAACTTCTTTGATCACCTGTTCGGTGAGGTCATATACAGGCGCAGGGTCCGTATTCGGTTGAAACAATCTGAATTTTCCGGGCTCAACCTTGTAAAACAGGTCCCAGTCCGCGTCAGGTCGAATGCTATTGTGATGGCTTCGATGACGGCCATTGTTGGTCGCAAACCCTTCTACGTGAAGAGAGACCGTGCTCGATTTGATTTTTGGGTAGTGCGTACTGAACCAATGAACGACATCTGACTTGCTAAACACTTGGCCGGGTTCCAAATTTTTTGAAGCCCAGTCTCTCATCAACTCCTTAGTTGACTTATCGTAAATTGGCATGAATGCCTCCGCTCTTGTCAAGAAACCTGCCGCGATACCTAGTTTCTACCAAAGTTCTGATGTTGGGTGGAGAAAACTAGCTGACAGCCGCTTCCTCGATCAGTTCGGGACCCTCGTCGTCTCTACCGAATATTCGAACCGGATGATGTGCTATGCGAGCATTCGCGCCAAGCACCTCTGCATCCCCGCTTCCCGACAGCCACGCTTCACGCTCATCCGTGTCGAGGATAACCGGCATCCTGTGGTGAATGTCGGCGACATCGGCATTGGCGGTGCGGGTCAGCATGGTGCAGGTCAGCAGGTCGCCCCAGCGAGAAGCGAGGCCGGCAGCGTAGAGGTTTTCCTCATTGCCGGCGCCCCGCAGGAAATGCGGCGTCTTGTTCCCCTTGACGCCGGTCCACTCGAAATACCCCGCCATCGGGATCAGGCATCGGCCCTTGTTCCAGACGGCGCGAAACGTAGGCTTGGTGGCGGCATCCTCGATCCGGGCGTTGAAGGTGGTCGCCTTCCAGTCGGGCAGCTCGCCCTTGTGCCAGGATGGCACCAACCACCAACGCGCGACCATCGGCCGGTAATCGGGCGTCAGCAGGACGATGTCCTGCGTCGGCTTCACATTGAAGCGCCGGCGCCAATCCTTGAACGGATCGATCTTGAGCCAGGATGTATCCAGCCCGGCGCTGCGTAGGTTGGGATCCACGAATCTTCCGCACATGCTGATCACATTAGCCGCAGATCAGGCTTGCTGCATCCTTCAGCCTGGCGACTGGTCAGCGGGTCTTGCTTTCGGCAGGCCCGCCGCGGTGCGCCGATTCACGCATCTTCACGAAGAGCTTGCCAGATCGGCGATATGCGCCGCCGGATGGATCTTTCATCGGGCGCTTCGCCGTCCTTCGATCGGCGGATGAACCACTCCTGAAGCTCGCTTACGAATTCCTTTTGGGATTCCGGCACCCCGTGCTGATAAACGCGTAGCACGACATGCATCAACATTTCTTCCCATTCGTACTTGAAACTCGGCCCGGTCGATCCCTGACGCTTGAAGATATCATGTTCCTCTTCAAAACGCTGGGCCTCAGACACTGTGACGAGAACATCTTCGCGCTGGATCAGTAAGCCATCCGGCGGGTCGGTGAACCCCAGGCGATCCCACCGAGATCTTCCAGCATCGGATTCGCATCGGTCTTGCGGTCGCGGCGCTGATCCTGATCCTTTCACAACTGAGATAATCACCCATGCACATGACGGATCGGGGGCTTGTCGCCCTCATCCGGCACGAAGGTATCGTGCCGGCTCCATACCTTGATGTCCGGGGCATCTGGACCTTTGGCGTCGGCCACACCGCCGCTGCAGGCAATCCGGATCCCGCCGACTTGGCGCGCGGAATGCCCGCGAACGTTGAGGACGGTATCCGAGAAGCATTCCGGATCTTTCGTGCCGATATCGCCCGCTACGAGCGGGATGTCCGCGAAGCCGTCCCAGTTTCACTCGCCCCGCACGAGTTCGATGCGCTGGTGTCATTCCACTACAACACCGGGGGCATCGCTGTCGCTCAGCTCACGCGCCACCTGAATGCGGGCGATCGCTCTGCTGCGGCGGAGGCCTTCATGGGCTGGAGCAAACCCGCCGAAATCATTCCGCGGCGCGAAGCGGAACAGGATCTGTTCCGACATGGTCGCTACCCGGAGGGCGCCATTCCCGTCTGGCAGGTCGATACAGCCGGCCGCATCAACTTCAGTCGGCCTGCACGCAGCCTGACCGAAACTCAGGCGCTGGCGCTGCTGCAGCCCGCCGCGCCGATCTCCGTCTGGAAGTGCCTGGCCGCATTTCTGCTCAACTTCATCAGGAGAAAATCCGCATGAACATCCTTGTCATTCGCATGATCCTCTACGCGCTGGGCGCGAGCGCCGGATCGACCTTCGGCTTCCTCACCTGGGCCGACGGCTCAGGCGTGTTGTCGATCGACATGGACGCTTTCGCCACCGCCATTGGCTCCATTGCCGGCTGGGGCGGCTTCGGCCTGACCTTCCTCGCATCCCGCTTTGCGCCGATCGACAAGCGATGAAGGCGCTCTCGCCCGAACTCCAAGCCCATCTCGATACGGGCGCCACCACGCTCGCCTGGTGCTGGCGCATCACCCGCGCTGACGGTGTGCGGTTCGGCTTCACCGATCATGACCGAGCACTCAGCTTCGCCGGTACGGAGTTCGAGCCCGAGAGCGGTTTCGCCGCCTCCGAGATCCGCGCGACAGGCGATCTCGCGGTCGATGCACAGGATGCGGAGGGCGTGCTGAGCTCGGACCGGATCACCGAGACCGATATCCGCGACGGGCTGTGGGACAATGCGGAAGTGGAACTGTGGCGGGTGAACTGGTCGGACCCGTCGCAGCGCGTGCTGATGCGCCAGGGTGCCATCGGCCAGATCCGGCGCGGGCGGCTGGCCTTCGTGGCGGAGGTCCGCTCGCTCGCGCATCTGCTGGGCCAGAGCGTCGGGCGGACGTTTCAGGCGACCTGCGACGCGGTGGTCGGCGATGCCCGCTGCGGCGTCGACCTGGACGATCCCGCCTTTCACGGCACGGGCTCGATCGGCACGCTTTCCGGCGATCGCTCCTTCACCGCCTCCGGCCTCGATGGTTTTGCCTCGGGCTGGTTCGCCTTCGGCACAATCACATGGACCTCCGGCGCCAATGCCGGACGGCGCGCGGAGATCTCCGGCCACGGGCGGGATGCCGGTAGTGTCACCCTGTCCCTGCTCGAGGCGCCGGTCCGGCCGCTGACGGAGGGCGACGGTTTCACCATCAGGGCGGGCTGCGACAAGAGCGCGGCGACCTGCACCGCGAAATTCGCCAATATCGCGAACTTCCGCGGATTTCCGCATATTCCGGGTCAGGACACGGTCCTGCGCTACGCGAAGTCCGATGGCGGCCATGACGGTGGCGTGCTGTGAAGCCCGCCGATCCCGCGCAGGTCATCGCCGCCGCCCGGTCCTGGCGCGGCACGCCCTACCACGATCAGGCCAGCGTGAAGAGCGCGGGCTGCGATTGCCTCGGGCTGGCGCGCGGCGGCTGGCGCGAGGTGGTCGGGCCCGAACCGTTCCCGATCCCGCCCTATAGCCGGGACTGGGGCGAGACCGGATCGGTCGAAGTGCTTGCAACAGGCGCGCGGCGGATGATGGTCGAGATCGCGCCTGCCGATGTCGGTCCCGGCGCATTGCTGTTGTTTCGCATGCGCCCGCGCGCCATCGCCAAGCATGTCGGCATCCTCATCGCGCCGGATCGTTTCATCCATTCCTATGAGCGGCTCGGCGTGATCGAGCAGCCGCTTTCGCCTGCCTGGCGGCGGCGCATCGCCTTCGCCTTCCTGTTTCCGGACCGGACCTGATCTCATGGCCACACTCGCGCTCGGCGCGGCCGGCGCCGCCATTGGCGGCTCGATCGGCGGCAGCATCCTCGGGTTCAGCGCCGCCACGATAGGCGGCTATATCGGCGCAAGCGTGGGCTCCTATGTCGATAACTGGATCATCGCCTCGCTGACGCCGGGCCAGCGCTTCGAGGGACAGCGGCTGGACGGGTTGCGGGTGACCTCGGCCACCGAGGGCACGGTCATCCCGCAGGTCTTCGGCCGCATGCGGATGGGCGGCAACATCATCTGGGCCACGGATTTCCGCGAGGAGAGGAAGACCAGCCGCCAGGGTGGCGGTGGCAAGGGCGGCGGCGGTGGCGGCAGTATCACGACCACCGAGTATCGCTACCATGCCTCATTCGCGGTCGCCTTATGCCAAGGGTCAATCACCGGCATCGGGCGCATCTGGGCCGATGGCGATCTCATGGATCTCTCCGGCGTCACCTGGCGCTGGTATCCGGGCGACGAGACGCAGGAGCCGGATCCCTTCATCGCGGGCACCATGGGCGCGAACAACACGCCGGCCTATCGCGGCACCGCCTATCTGGTCTTCGAGGATCTGGCCCTGGCGCCATTCGGCAACCGCCTGCCGCAAATTACCGTCGAAGTATTCCGGCCCTTGGCCGATGCGGACTCCGCCGAGGGGCTCACCCGCGCGGTCACGCTGATCCCGGCCTCGGGCGAATTCGTCTATGCCACCGAGGCCATCCGCAAGCCGGGCGGCGCGGAAAACCTCAACGCGTCCTCCGGCACGACCGACATGGTGGAGGCGCTGGACCGGCTCGAGGCCTCGGCGCCGAATGTCGAGAGCGTCAGCCTCGTCGTCTCCTGGTTCGGCGACGATCTCCGCGCCGGGCATTGCACGCTGCGGCCAGGCGTGGAGCTTGCCGCGAAACAGACGAAACCGCAGCTCTGGCGCGTCAATGGCGTTGACCGGCACGAAGCCCATCTGGTCAGCCGCGACGAGGAAGATCGTCCCGTCTATGGCGGCACGCCGGCGGATTTCTCGGTGGTGCAGGCCATCCGCGAGATGAAAGCCCGCGGGCATCGCGTGACCTTTTACCCGTTCCTGATGATGGATGTGCCGCCCGGCAACGATCTGCCCGATCCCTACAGCGACAATGCCGGGTCCACTGGTCAGCCCGCATTCCCCTGGCGCGGCCGGATCACCTGTTCTCCGGCGGCGGGCTACGCGGGCACGGTGGACAAGACCGCCGACGCCAACACGCAGGTCGCCGCATTCTTTGGCGCGGCGCAGCCTTCCGATTTCACCGTCTCCGGCACCTCCGTCAGCTGGTCGTGTCCATCCGGCGATTGGGGATTCCGGCGCATGATCCTGCATTACGCCCATCTCTGCGCGGCCGCTGGCGGCGTCGATGCCTTTCTCATCGGCTCGGAAACGCGCGGGTTGACCGCCATCCGCGATGGCGCGGCCAGCTATCCGGCTGTCGAGGCGCTGCGCCAGCTGGCGAGGGATGTCCGTTTGATCCTCGGGCCCGACACCAAGATCAGCTATGCCGCCGACTGGTCGGAGTATTTCGGGCATCATCCGGACGACGGCAGCGGAGATGTGTTCTTCCATCTCGATCCGCTCTGGTCGGACCCTGAGATCGACTTCATCGGCATCGACAATTACATGCCGCTGTCAGACTGGCGCGATGGCTTCGATCATCTTGACGGTGAGGGGGCGAGCGCCAACGGTTCGAGCGAGACCCCGAACGACGGCTGGCCTTCCATATATCACCGTGCCTATCTGCAATCGAATATCGCCGGTGGCGAGGGGTTCGACTGGTACTACGCCTCTGAGGAGGATCGCAAAGACCAGATCAGAACGCCCATCACCGATGGCAGCGCGGGCAAGCCGTGGGTCTTCCGCTACAAGGATCTGCGTAGCTGGTGGTCGAACCTGCATTACAATCGTCCTGGCGGGGTGGAGAGCGGCTCCGCCACCGGCTGGGTGCCGCAGTCCAAGCCCATCCGCTTTACCGAGATCGGCTGCCCGGCCATCGACCGGGGCACCAATCAGCCGAACGTGTTCTTCGATCCCAAATCCTCGGAGAGCGAACTGCCGTATTTCTCGCGGGGCTGGCGCGACGATGCGATCCAGCGCGCCTATCTTGAGGCGACGTATCTCCATTGGGGTGATGCCGCTAACAACCCGGCCTCGGGCGTCTATGCGGGGCGCATGGTCGAGATGGAGGAATGCGCCGTCTGGACCTGGGACGCGCGACCCTATCCCTTCTTTCCCGAACTACGGGATGTCTGGAGCGACGGCGAGAACTGGCGGCTGGGTCACTGGCTGACCGGCCGGCTGGGCGCCGTGTCGCTGGCAGCGCTGGTCCGCCACCTCTGTCTCGAAGCCGGATTGAAGGCAGACCAGATCGATGTCTCCCACCTTTGGGGTGCGGTCGAGGGCTATGCCATCACCGCGCTGGAGGCGCCACGCAACGCGCTGACCACGCTGGGGCGGCATTTCGGCTTCGATGCCGTCGAGAGCGAAGGCGTCATCCGCTTCCTCATGCGCGGCCGCGCGGCAGTGGCCACACTGACCTTCGATGATCTTGTCGCGGCCAGAGAGGGCGAAGCGCTCGAACTGACCCGCGCGCAGGAGACTGAGCTCCCACAGGCGCTGAAATGGCATTTGGCGCGCGCCGATGAGGACTATGACGCCGCCATGGTCGAGGCGCGGCGGATCACGGTCGCCTCGGATCGCGTCAGCAGCGAGAGCTTTCCCATGGCGGTGCCGCCCGAGGAGGCCGAGCGCCGCTGCCGCCGTGCGCTGATGGAAGCCTGGGCCGGGCGCGAGACCGCGTCCTTCCGCCTGCCGCCATCACGCCTCGCGCTGGACCCGGCGGATGTGGTCGCCCTCGATCATGATGGGCGGGTCACTGAGTATCGCCTGACCACGATCGCCGATGGCGAGGCGCGCAGCATCGAGGTTATCCGCCAGGACCGCGAAACCGGAAACCTCGCCCCCGGCAATCCGCGCCCGACCACGCCGGGGCGTCCGGTTGTCTTCGGCGAGCCGGAGGTGGTGATCCTCGACCTGCCGCAGATGGTCGAGGATCAGGCTGCGCATCGCCCGCTGGTCGCCGCGCATGCCGCGCCATGGCCGGGAGAACTTGCCGTCTTCCGCAGCGCCGCCGAGGATGGTTTCGAGCTTCTGACCGGCATCACGCGCCCTGCACGGATGGGCTGGCTCGCCGCCGATCTCTGGTCCGGGCCGGTGTCCCGCTTCGATCACGGCAACCAGCTGATCCTGGATCTGCAGACCGGCACGCTGGAATCGGTGACGGACCTCGCCCTCTTTGCCGGGGCCAATGCCTTCGCCATCGAGACCGCGCCGGACACCTGGGAGATCGTGCAGGCTGGCAAGGCGGAACTTCTCGCGCCGGGACGCTACCGGCTGACCCGGCTCCTGCGCGGCCAGCGTGGCACCGAACACGCCATCGGCAATCCCGCGCCTGCCGGGGCGCGTGTTGTCGTGCTGGACGAGACCCTCGCGCCGCTGCCGATCGCGGAAGCCGATCTCGGCCTCGAGTGGAATTGGCGCATCGGCCCTGCGAGCCATCCCGTCGGCAGCGACACCTATGTCGCCGAAATCTTCACGCCTGCGGGTGCGGGCCTGCGGCCATTCTCGGTCGTCCATGTCGAGCAGCCCTGGCGCACGCCGCGCACGCCCGGCGACCTGACCATCCGCTGGGTGCGGCGGTCGCGGGCACTTGCCGCCGACAGCTGGACTGCGCTGGAGGTGCCAATGCCCGAGCAGATGGAGGCCTATGAGGTGGAGATCCTCGACGGCGCGACGGTCATTCGGACGCTCTCCGCATCTGGGCCAACCACCACCTACACCGCCGCGCAGCAGACCGCCGATTGGGGCGCGTTGCTCGGTCCCGGCGACAGCCTGACCATCTGCATCTACCAGCTCTCCGCCCGCGTCGGCCGGGGCGCGCCCAAGACTGAAACGCTCTATTTCTGAAGGATCATCCGCATGGCCGATACCACCACCAATCTGCAGCTGCCCTATCTCTTGGCCAGCCAGGCGCAGAAGCACGTCACCCATAACGAGGCGATCCGGTTGCTGGACGGGCTGGTGCAGATGTCGGTGATCGACAGAGACCTGACCGCGCCGCCATCCTCGCCCGCGGACGGGGATCGCTACATCGTCGGTTCCGGAGCGACGGGCGATTGGTCGGGCTGGGATCTGAGCGTCGTGCTCTATGCCGATGGCATCTGGACGCGCCTCGCGCCGCGGGCCGGGTGGCGCGTGTGGGTCGAGGATGAGGGCGCGCTATTGGTCTACAATGGTGCCACCTGGACCAGCCTCACGCCCGCTGCGCTGCAGAACATGGCGCTTCTCGGAATCGGCACCGCGGCGGATGCCGCCAATCCGTTCTCGGCCAAGTTGAATGCGGCGCTCTGGACCGCGCTCACCACCGCCGAGGGCGGCGATGGCGATCTCTACTACACCATGAACAAGGAGACGGCATCCGACGATCTCGGGCTGTCCTTGCAGACCGGTTACGTGACGAAGGCATTACTGGGCCTGTTCGGCTCCGACGACCTGCGGCTTGCCGTCTCGGACGATGGCGCCACCTTCTTCGACGCCTTCAGCGTGGACCGGCTGACCGGCGTCATGGACCAGCCGCGCCTGCCGCGCTTCAAGGGCTACACGAATTACGACAACTACATCGCCACCGAGACCTGGACAAAGATTGCGATAAACAACACCGAGTACAATGACCAGGGGGCCTTCGACGCGACGAACAACCACTTCGTCGCGCCGGTCGCGGGCACCTACCTGCTCGGAGCCTCGCTTCTCTACAAGGAGAACAGCGCCACCAACATGAAGATGCGCGGTCGGCTCGTCCTGAACGGCTCGACCGAGATCAAGGGCTCATTGGGCGAAATCAGCGGCAATCATTTCAGCGAGGCAACGGCAATCTGGCTGCAGACCATGGTCATGCTCGACGCGGACGATACCGTCGAATTGCAGGGGTACTTCCGCAACTCCGATGCCTATTTTGCCGCCGACCACACAACCTTCTGGGGATGCAAGGTGGGGTAAGGTTCGCATGAAGCCCTTGTCCGGTTCAGCAGTCTTGGTGACCTCGCCCCGTGTCCGAACCATGAAAACAAGGGGTGGCACGGGAGCGGCAGACACCACGCCTTTCCATGCCTCTCCGCCGGCCTCGCGCGCGCGGCAGCCTGCCGTGCATGCTCGAACCCATCAGATTCCTTTCCGTTTGCAGTGGCATCGAGGCGGCGTCCGTCGCCTGGGCGCCACTTGGATGGCGCGCCGTCGCGGTGTCGGAAATCGACCCGTTCCCGTGCCACGTTCTCCAACACCGGCAGGGCGCTGGGCGCCCGCTCCACATGCCGTCGCCGGATGCGCCGGGCCTGTCGCTGAAGGAGGCGCGCGCCCATGCCAATGCCATCAAGGCCATGGCCAACATTCCCGAGGCCGGCCGCATTCCGAATTTCGGGGATATGACCGCCTTCAGGGAGTGGCCGGATGCAGCAATTGACCTTCTGGTCGGAGGAACGCCCTGCCAGTCATTCTCAGTCGCCGGGCTCAGAAAAGGCATGGACGATCCGCGTGGCAACCTGGCCCTCGTCTATCTTGCCATTGCTGAACGCTATCGGCCCGGATGGCTGGTCTGGGAAAACGTGCCCGGCGTCCTGTCCAGCAGCAGAGGACGGGATTTTGGCTCCTTCCTCGGGGCGCTGGCGCAACTCGGGTATGGGTTCGCCTGGAGAGTGCTGGACGCTCAGTACATCCGAACACTCGGCTTCCCCTTCGCTGTCCCGCAGCGCCGCCGTCGTGTGTTCCTTGTCGGATATCTTGGAAACTGGCGTCCTGCCGCAGCGGTATTATTTGACGGCCAGAGCCTGCGCGGGGATCCTCCGCCGCGCCGCGAAGCGGGGAAAGTCACTGCCCCAACTCTTGCGGCACGCACTCGAGGCGGTGGCGGGCTCGGAACTGACTTCGACCTCGACGGAGGACTGATCGCGGGGGCCGCGCCGATCAGTATGGCGCATGGTCAGGGCGGCGCAGAGATCGGCTTTAACAACGGTCCCACGCTGACCTGCAATCACGAGGCGCCCATTGTGGCGCATGCGCTCCGGGCTGAGGGCTTTGACGCTTCAGAGGATGGAACCGGTCGCGGTACGCCTATCGTCCCGGTCGCCTTCGACGCACAGGCGGGCGGCAACACCGGGCTGGCAATCGGCGCGGATGTCTCCGGCGCCCTCCATGGAGGCGGCAAACATGGTGGCCGCGCGGCGGTTGCGCATCCCGTCGCCATTCAGGAGCGTGCGGTCAGCGAGAACCCGGATGCCGGGCCGGACGGCATCGGCTGCCGCGATGATGGCGCGGCCTATACACTTGAAGCGCGCACCACCGCAACCAAGCGGTTGTCAACCTGAGGCAACCGGTGGGTATCGAGATCGAGGCAAACCACCCGACAGACCCGGGGCAGATCCGGGAAGGGGCTGATGCGACGAAATTCCACCCCGTCACGAGCCGGGGACGGGCGGTCCCTACATCGCGCGCGCCAGGGCCTCGGCTTGCTTGATCACCAGCTTCACCGCCTCGGTCTGAAGATCCGGCGGATATCCGTAGCGTCGCAGGATCCGTTTCACCGCAACACGCATCTTCGCCCGCACATCATCTCGTTGCCACCAGTCCACGCCAGAATTATCCCGAACGGATCTCACCAATTCAGTCGCAATCACTTTGAGTTGATCGTTGTCCATGACCTCGACAGCGCTCTCGTTCTGAGCGAGCGCATCGTAGAAGCTCCGTGCGGCGTCCGACATATCGTCCTCGGGCTCAGCGCTGAGGTCCTTGACCGCGCAGCGGGTTCTCCACCTACGTTTCACGCAGGGCTGACGGCCCAGACGCAACCTGTTGACAGGTCTGCGACCGGCAAAATAGTCTCTTCGCGAAAGGCAGAACATACCACGCGGATGCAGGATTCAACCATAGCGTGTGACCTGCCTGCAGCAGAAGACTGTTCGGACGAGCCCTTCATATCGACGCGCGCTCCGAAAGACGGTCGGCCGAGATCCTGCGCGCAAGACCGCGGCGACCTACATGACAATTCTCGCTTCAGCACATAGAACTCGAGACGCTGGATGGCGTGCTATTGGCTTACGATCTTGGAGAAGCTCTGAGAGAACTGGATCGCGGAGTCGAGACGTCATATGGGTTGTGGGCCAGCAAGGACTGAGGCATCGGCGTGCCAATGTGATCGCGTTCTTTGTTGAGAAAGTGGTTTTCGAAATGATGCCATCAACTGCGTCCAATCTGTCGCGCCTGCAGAGAAACTCTCCACAGGCGCGAATCTTTCAGCCGTTTAGGCCGCGGGGCGTTTGACCAGGGGCGGCGTGACCTCTTCCGGAATCGGGCAGACGTAGGGTTCGATCTCCATCCGGCGGCGGTGGTCCTGCTTGGCCCGGGCCAGAAGGTTGGAATCGGAAAGCAGCATCCGCGCCGTGGCCCCCATGATTTTGGCTGCATGGACCATGCCCTTGTGCGCCGCCCCGGCCTTGCCCTGCGCGGTGATCTGCCACGAATGGCCGGGCGTGCCGATGGCATGGGTGGCGACCCGCGCCTGCACCGTGGGCACCGCCCAGGAGACATCGGCCACATCCGTGGAGCCCATCATCGCCGGCCCGCGCGACTGCGGCGGCACGATGTAGTCGCAAAGCGGCGAACCTTCGCGCGGCGCAAGGCCGTTCTGGCGGTACTCGGCCGCGATGTCCTCTTCGCTCAGCGTGGCCTGGATGCGCGAGGCATATGCACGATCGACATCGTCGAAGGGTACGCCGCCCAGCATGTCCATCGCCTGCTGCATCGCCTCTTCCAGCGGCGTGTTGCCCTGCATGTTCGAGACCGCCGACATCACCGAGATATCCACATCGGTGCCGGTCATCAGCGCGGCGCCGCGGGCGATGTCCTGTACCCGTGCGTTCAGCGCGCGCATCCCCGACAGCGTGGTCGAGCGGATCGCATAGCGCGTAACCGCACGCGCCTGCACCACGTTTGGCGCGGTGCCGCCGGCGTCGAGATAGGCGTTGTGGATGCGGCTTTCCTGAGGGATGTGCTCGCGCAGATATTGCACGCCGACGTTCATCAGTTCCGCCGCGTCAAGCGCGCTGCGGCCCAGATGCGGCGCGGCCGCGGCATGGCTGGCACGGCCGGTGAAGGCGAAATCCATCCGCGTGTTGGCCAGGCTCATTGCCTCGTCGACCCGGGTCATGCCCGAGGGATGCCAGCAGATCGCCGCATCGACATCGTCAAAGGCCCCATCGCGCACCATGAAGGCCTTGGCGGCCCCACCTTCCTCGGCCGGGCAGCCGTAGTAGCGCACCCGCCCCGGGGTGCCGGTCTCGGCCAGCCAGTCCTTCAGCGCGGTCGCTGCCAAGAGGGCTGCGGAGCCCAGAAGGTTGTGCCCGCAGCCATGGCCCGGCCCGCCGGCCTTCACGGGCTTGGGGTAGTCGATCCCGGCTTCCTGGCTCAGCCCCGGCAGCGCGTCGTATTCGCCCAGGATGGCGATGACCGGACCGCCCTCGCCGGCCTCGCCCATCACCGCGGTAGGGATGCCCGCGATCTCTTCGGTCACGGTAAAGCCCTTGTCGCGCAGCATCTCAGTATGTTCGGCACAGGAGGCAAATTCGGCGTAGAGCGTTTCGGGTGTAGCCCAGACCCGGTCGGCCAGTCCGATCAGATCCTTCTCATGGGCCTCGACATGGTCCCAGATGACATCGCTGTTCTGCATTTCTCTCTCCTTTCGCTGGTTCAGGCGTTCACGGTGCCGGTGCCGACGCCGAGCGCTTCGGCCCCGGGCAGCGCGCCCTCGAACCAGAGCCCCGCCGCCGCCTTGCCCATGGCACAGCCGTCGTGCGCCACGCCGGGCACCTCGGTAAAGCGCCAGTTAAAGTCACAACCCAGCCGGGCGGCTGCGGCGCGCCCTTGGGCCATGTAGTTCTTCGCGCGCTGCAACCGGCCCGGCCCTTGTGCCAGCGCCTCGGGGTTGCTGGGCAGGTTGTCGGCATTAGACTCGCAATCCTTCTCACCGCCGAGAATCCACAGGTCGCTCTCCAGCAGGCGCCGCAGATCGCCGTCGCCGAGACCGAGCCCTCCCAGCCCGGCCGGGAATGGTGCGTCCAGATCGGGCAACGAATACCAACCCGCATTGGCCGCGATGACCGAGCGGAACGGCCCGTAGCCTACCAATGAGACCATCCGGTGCAGGAACTGCCCGCCCGCCGAATGGCCGTAGATGCGCGCGCGGCCTTCGGCCATGACGCCCACCTCGGTCAGTTGCGCGACCAGACGCGCGGGCACATGATAGATCCAGCTTTCACCCGGGGTCACCGCCCCGTCAGCCCCGCACACCATGCCGTCGTTATATGAAGGCGCCTCGGGGTAATGCGCGTCGGGAAAGGAGGGTGCCACGATCAGCAGGTCGTAGCGCTCGGCTGCCTCGATCCAGAAGTCGCGGTAATCGTCGCCGTTGCGCATCATCCCGTGCTGGACCAAGACCACCTCCTTGCCCGGCGCATAGCCGGTGGCGCGGTAGCAGTTCAGCGTCACCGGCCGATCAGGCTGGCCTTGGAAATCATAGGAAAGCGCAAAGGCGCCGGTGCGGTCGAAATCGCTTGCTTTGATCATGTTGAAATCTGGTCCTTGTCGTAGAGATGGCATGAAACGGTCCGGCCCGGCGCGATCTGCCGCTTCTGCGGGACCTCGACCGAACACTGCGGCATGGCCGCGGGACAGCGCGGGTGGAACGGACAGCCCGGCGGCGGCGCGAGCGGTGACGGCAATTCGCCCTTCACCGCCGAGAAACTGCGTTTGCGGTTGCGCACCGAGGGGATCTGCTCGAGCAGCGTGCGCGTGTAGGGGTGCTTGGGATCGGCGAAAAGCTCGGCGGTCGGCGCCAGTTCGACGATCTCGCCGAGGTACATGATCGCCACCCGGTCGGCCATGTGGCGCACCACCGACAGATCATGGCTGATGAAGAGATAGGTCAGGTTGTGCTTGCGGCGCAGATCCAGAAACAGATTGATGACCTGCGCCTGGATCGACACGTCGAGCGCGGCGATGGGCTCGTCGCAGACCAGAAACCGCGGCTCGACGATCAGCGCGCGGGCGATGCCGATGCGCTGGCGCTGACCACCCGAGAACTGGTGCGGAAAGCGGTCG
Organism: Rhodobacteraceae bacterium F11138; assembly: GCA_016521575.1. Lineage (GTDB taxonomy): Bacteria > Pseudomonadota > Alphaproteobacteria > Rhodobacterales > Rhodobacteraceae > Sedimentitalea. The sequence goes on from JAEKDP010000002.1 coordinate 765,742, forward strand.
CGGTAGCTGACGTCTAGGCCGACCTCCGCGAGCGCGGCATCGACCCGGGCGTGGATTTCGGCGCGCGAAAGATCGGGCCTGTGCACCTTGAGCGGCTCTGCGAGAATCGAGGCCACGCGCTGGCGCGGGTTGAGCGACGAATAGGGATCCTGAAACACCATCTGCACGCCCAGGGTAAAGTCGCGCAACGCGGTCCCGCGCAAGCCGGCGACCTCTGCGCCCTCATAGGCGAGCGCACCTTGCGAGGCCGGCAGGATGCCCGCCATCATCCGCCCCAGCGTGGACTTGCCGCAGCCGGATTCCCCGACCAGCCCCAAGACCTCGCCGCGGCGCACCGAGAGATCCACGGAACGCACCGCCCGCAGCTTGGGAATGTCGGGCGTGCGGCCCAAAAGCTTCAGCAGGGTTTCGGCCAGCACCGGTTGCCGGGTGAAAACCCGGCTGAGATTGCGCATCGACAGGATCGGATCTTCGGGAACCGAGGTGACCTCGGTCCGGCCCGCGGCGGTTTGCTGGCTGTCCATCATGGCGCGGCCCTTTGCGAAACGGGGTGGTGGCAGAGATAGCTGCGGCCAACGTCATCGGTTGCACGCGGCGGCATCTCGCGGCGGCAGATGTCGCTGGCAAATTCGCAGCGCGGATGAAACGGGCAGCCCAGGGGACGTCGCGACAACGGCGGCGCGTTGCCCGGCACCTGCCGCAGCGGCGCGCCTGGGTCGGCATCGCCCGGCACCGAGGCCAGAAGCCCCAGCGTATAGGGATGGCGCGGGTGGTCCAGCACCGCATCGGTGGGCCCCATTTCGACGATGTTCCCTGCATACATGACGGCGATGTGGTCGGCGAGTTCGGCAACCACGCCCAGATCATGCGAAATCCAGATCATCCCGGCCCCGCTGTCCGCCTGAAGCTTCTGCAACTCCGCGATGATCTGGCCCTGAATGGTCACGTCGAGCGCGGTGGTCGGCTCATCCGCGATGATCACCGCCGGATCACCCAGAAGCGCGATGGCGATGGCCACGCGTTGGCGCATCCCCCCCGAAAGCTCGTGCGGATATTGGTAGATGCGCTCCTCCGGTGCCGGGATGCCCACCTTGCGCAGGCTCTCCACCGCTAGGCGCTGCGCCGCCTCCGGGTCGTCGTGGCCATGCTCGCTGAGCACCTCGGTCATCTGCTCGCCGATCCGCAGCACCGGGTTCAGTGTCGACAACGGGTTCTGAAAGATCATCGCCAGCGCGATGCCGCGGATGCGGCGCAGCTCTTCCTCGGACTTGGCGCGCAGATCCTCGCCGCGGAACAGAACCTCGCCCGCGATGATCTCGCCCGGCGGATCGATCAGCCCCATGATCGAGAACCCCGCCACCGATTTTCCAGAGCCAGATTCGCCGACCAGCCCCAGCACTTCGCCGGGATAGAGCGCAAGGTCGATGCCATCGACGGCGGGCCAGGCACCCTTGGCGTCGTGAAACACGGTCTGCAGGCCGCGCACATCGAGCACGGGGGTAGGTTTGCTGTCTTGGGTCATGAGCGTTTCGGGTCCAGGGCCGTGCGCAGGCGATCCCCCACGAGGTTCAGTGAAAAAATCAGGATCAGCAGCGCAATGCCGGGATAGAAGGAAATCCAGTAGGCGCCGCTCATCAGGTAGTCGAAGCCATTGGCGACCAGCAGTCCGAGCGAGGGTTCGGTGACCGGCACGCCGACACCGAGGAACGACAGTGTCGCCTCCAGCGTGATCGCCGAGGCGATCTGCACCGTGGCCAGGACCAGAACGGCGCTGAGACTGTTGGGCATGATGTGACGGAACATCACCCGTCCGGTGCCAAAGCCGAGGTTATGCGCCGCCTCGACATATTCCTTGCGCCGCTCGGACAAGGCTGAAGAGCGCATGATGCGCGCGTAGTTGGCCCATTGCACCATCACGATAGCAAGGATCACCTTGTCCACCCCACGGCCGATCATCGCCAGCAGTACCAGCGCCACGAGTATCGAGGGAAAACCCAGCACGAAGTCGACCAGCCGCATCAGCATCGCCTCGATGCGTCCGCCGAGCACGGCGGCGACCAGTCCGACGCTCACGCCGATGATCAACGCCAGCGCGGTGGAGACCAGCCCGACCAGCAGACTGATCCGCATGCCGTAGAGGATCGCCGAGAGCATGTCCCTGCCCTGCCCGTCGGTGCCGAGCCAGAACACCATGCCGTCGAAGCTTTCCGACATCGGCGGCAGACGGTTGTCCATCACGCTGAACGCAGTCAGATCATACGGGTCTTGCTGCGCGAGAAACGGCAGGCAGAGACCGGTGAGCGTGATCACCAGAAGCGCGATCAGCGAGGCTTTCACGCTGGGGCGCCGCTTCAGCTTGCCCAGCATCGCGCGGCGCTGCGGCGTGTCGGTCAGGGGCTGACGCACGGCGACGGGCTCGTCGTCCTTGCGGGGCGAACGAATGCTGTCCATCACATGCTCTCCACGAGTTTGACGCGCGGATCGAGCGCCGCATAGGCAAAATCCACGAGCAGATTGACGACCACGAAGATGAAGGTGATCAGCATCACGTAGGCCACCACCACCGGCCGGTCGAGTTGATAGATCGATGTGATCAGCAGCTTGCCCATCCCGGGCCAGGCAAAGACGGTTTCTGTAATCGTAGAAAAGGCGATGAGCGCACCGAACTCGACCCCCAGCACGGTGATGATCGGGATCAGGATGTTGCGCAGGATGTGACGCCGCACGATGCGCTTGCTGCGTACCCCCTTGGCGCGGGCAAAAAGCACATAGTCCTGATGCACCGCCTCGGAGGCCCCGGCGGCGGTGAGCCGGATCATCAGCGCCAGATTGGGGATCGCAAGGTTGATGACCGGCATTGCCAGATGGCTCAGCCCGTCGAGGGTCAAAAAGCTGAACGGCACGCCCAGCAGCGAGACCGTGTCACCGCGACCCGAGGCCGGCAACCAGTTCAGCCAGACCGCAAAGACAAGGATCAGCACCATCCCCTTCCAGAAGGACGGGATCGAATAGCCCAGGATCGAGCCGGTCATCACCGCCCGCGCGCCGCGGCTGCCATCGCGCAGACCGACCCAGAGACCGATGGGAATGCCCACCACGCTGGCCAGCAGCAGCGCCAGCACCACCAGCTCGAACGTCGCCGGCATGCGCGAGAAAATGAGTTCGAGCGCCGGAATGCCATGCACGAAGGACACGCCCATGTCACCCTGCAGCGCATTGCCCAGGAAGGTGAGGTATTGCGCCCAGACCGGGCGGTCGAGCCCCATTTTGGAGATCATCGCCGCGCGTTCGGCCTGCGTCGCCTCGGGGTTGATCAGCAGATCGACCGGGTTGCCGACCGAATAGACCGCAAGGAAGACCGCGATCGACACGGCAAAGAGGACAGCAACGCTCTGCAGCAGGCGTTGCAGGGTATAAAGCAGCATCAGTCCTGTTCCGATCTGTTGAAAAACCACCGCGCGGGGGCGCGCGGCGGCGGTCAGTCACAGCGCCGGGATCACTCCGTGTCGCGCTTGATCTGGTAGGCCAGCGTGAACTGGTCGGCACGGCCGTCGTAGTTCAGTCCCTCGCGGAAGGCCCAGACGGTGCTTTCGAAATGCAGCGGGATGAAGCCCAGCTTGTCGACGGCCATCTGCTCGGCCTCTTGCAGCAGTTCGGAACGCTTGGCCTCGTCTACGGTGCTGATCGCCTCAAGCACGACAGCATCGAATTCCGGATCGCTCCAGCCGCCGTAGTTTGAGCCGCCGACTCCGCGCGCGTCGTCGGTGGTCACTGCGTATTGCCGCAGGAAGGATGCCGCGCCGCCCTCGCTGGACCCCCAGCCACCCATCGAGAAGCTGAACTCGCGGCCCGACCGACGCGAGAAGAACATCGAGCGGGTCATCGCGTCGAGCTCGGTCTCGATGCCCACGCGGGTCAGGAATTGCGCCACTGCCTGCGCGATCTGGCTGTCGTTGATGTAGCGGTCGTTGGTGGCGTGGAAGGTCACCTTGAAACCGTCGGGATATCCGGCCTCGGCCAGCAGTTCCTTGGCCTTCTCGGGGTTGTATTCCAGCGTCGCGGGCTGCGGGATCGCGCCGAACATCTCGTCGGGGATGAACTGGTTCGCGGGGCTCGCCAGCCCGTCCATGATGCGCGCGACGATGGCTTCGCGGTCGATCGCCATCGACATCGCCTGCCGCACCCGCAGGTCCTGGAACGGGTTGCTCCCGTCTTCGGTGGTGATGAAAGGGCTGTCGGCGCGGCCGATATCGAGTTGCAGGAAGATCACCCGGTTCGACGGGGTCGAGACATAATCGAACGCGTCGTTGCTTTTGATCTGCGACAAGTCCCGGGCGGCGGGAGACTCGATCACGTCGTAGTCCCCCGACAGCAGGCCGGCAAGGCGCGGACCGTCGCTCGGCACTGGCACGAAGGTCACCGCCTCCCAGTCCGGCTTCGGACCAAAGTAGCTCTCGTTGCGCGAAAGGGTGATCTCGGCACCCTTGCTGAATTTCTCCAGTTTGAACGGCCCGGTGCCAATGGCGGCATCGCCGACATTAAAGTCATCGATCGAGGGCCATGTCCCGGTCACGCCGCAGTCGTTCTCGAGGTCGAAGTTGATCTCGTCATGTTCGACGATGCTATCGCTCAGGATCGGCACCCCGGCCAGCATCTCCGGCATGATTGGCTCGACTTCCTTGGTCTTGATCCGGACCGTGTAGGGATCCGGGGTCTCGACGCTCTCGAAGTTGCTGACCACCGAACTGCCGGTCGACCCGATGGCGCTTTCATTGTTCATCACCCGGCAGAAGGTGAAGACCACGTCGCTGGCATCAAAGGGGGTGCCATCGGAAAATGTTACGTCGTCACGCAGCTTGAAAACCCAGGTATTGTCATCCTCGGCTTCCCAGGAGGTCGCCAGCTCGGGCTGCGCGATGAGGTTGGCGTCCGGCGTGGCCAGCATCGAGTAGATGTGCATACCCAACTGGTTGTTCGGCGTCAGGTCATGGTAATGTGGATCGACCGCCGTGGGTTCGGAACTCAGCCCAATGATCAGTTCCTGAGCCGAGACCGAGGTCGCGCCCAAAGCGGCGGTCAGTGCGATAACCGCACAGGCCTGCGTTTTGTTATGGTTCATGTCTTCCCTCCCAAAGGATTGTGCTGTTGACTGCTGCGATGCAGGCAGTTGACTGCAACGATAATTGCAATCAGATAAAACTCACGAAACGATAATTTCGTCAAGGGGGAGGCCTGAAGATGGCGGACAATTACCACGGCGAGGTCGCACAGCGGATTGCGACGACCTATGAAGACCTCAGCCCCGCGCATCGGCAGATTGCCGATTTTATCTTGCAAAATCCGACGACTGCGGCGTTATTGAACAACGTCGAACTGGCCACGCGTTGCGCCGTATCTACCGCCACGGCGACCCGGTTCGCGCGGGCGATCGGATTCTCGCAATTCTCGGAATTCCGGGATTCGCAGATCGAAACGATGCGGAAATCCGAATCCCATGCCACACGGCTGACCAAAGAAATCGACGAGAACGCCGGTGCATTCGATGTCGTTAACCATGGGATGGATCAGGATTGCGCCAACCTTGAGGCGACTCGCAACAGGCTAAACGCACAAAGCTGCGCCGACGCGGTGGAGATGATCCTTGAGGCCGAGCGTATCTTCACCTTCGGCGCCGGAGTCAGCCAGTTCGTCAGCGGCGTTCTGGTGCATGGGCTCGAACCATATTGCAGGGGCAACGCGATCAACATTGGCCCCCTCGGTAATGGCAGCAGCGCGATGCGTCAGGTTCTGCATTGCCGCCCTGGGGATCTCGTCATCGCGTGTTCCCTGCCCCACTACTCCACCGATACGATCGAAGTGGCCGAGACTGCCAGGGCACGTGGCGCCCAGGTGCTCTGCATCACCGACCGCCCGACAAGCCCACTCAGCAAACATGGACATGTGACTTTCTATGCCGATGCAGTCCGGCGCCTGCTGCCGAATTCGATCACCTCGGCGGTGGCGGTCGCAGAGGGTATCATTGCCGCCGTCGCCAACCGCCGAAGCGAGGGAATGGATGTTCATCGGATCTTGGATGCGCGGACCCAGAGGAGCGCCGCTGCTGGCAAAGAAATGAGCGACGATAGCTGATGCTCTGCTCCCCAAGATTGGAGCATCGGAAGCTACAATTTCCCGGCCATTTCAAGGCGACGGGCTAGTGGCGTCATCCGGAAAATGCATGGGGCAATTCACACACTGCGGACGAAGCAAACTTTCGCTGCGGGCGCGCCGATGGCGGCTTTGGTACATTCTTGGCCAAGTTAGTTTTCACTCGAATTAGCTTCAGGAGGCCAAAAAATCGCTAACGACAGTCCAAATATGAGAAGAGCTAAGTGCGGCAAAAGCACATGCGGATCGAATGCTCCCTCCAGCCAATACTTCCAACTTGAGGTGTCGAAACTGTTATTCCAGACAGTTGAAATTTGCGCCACTGTGCATGCGCCGTCCCTGACGGAAGCACCTGTTTGACACGCCTCAATCTCTGTCAATCTGTCAAGGGATGTACGCTGAAAGAGCTTCCAGAATGTTTCGGTCAACCAGAACGGAATTGCCGAAAATGCTGCGAGCGTGACGCCAATCTTGCCTGATGATGAAACTGGCTTGGTATAGGCCGCAATGAGCGCTGCTATGCCGATGGTAACCGACCAGCTCTTCAGGGTTAACAATTGTTCGTTATAACCCTCGTAGGCCTGATAGACTAATTCGTACTCGTTCCAAAGAAGTTGTTCCATTGCGTGCGCCCTATACCTGGATCCATCAGAAGTATGCAAAGCAGACATTAGTTGCACTGCGGAAATTTGGAAGATCGGGCTCGAGGCTGCCATGCGGTGGTGGAGCACCACATACATACCTGCTGGTTCTTGAATGCTGGCAAGTCGCCAAGGGATCGGAACGGCTCGTATTTGCAGAGAAGGTTGGTTTCCGGCCCCTACGGACGGCTGCCACGGGTCTAGGGTAAGTTTTTCAAACGGAACTCGGTACTACGGTTTGCGTGCGATCAGGGCCGTGATGCGCGTGAAGGTGCAACAGGATGTAGCACCGGACCTGCATTGTTGCACCCGCTTCCTGCCCCGGCTCGCGCAGCCGTCTCGATCTGCGAAGGCGACCGCGCCAGAGCAAGGTGTCGTTGCTCAGAGCTTCGCGACTGTTGAGAGGTTCACAAACTTTCCCCCGGATTTTCAGGTGAAAGACGAAACGGATTGGCGATTGTATGGGGCGTCAAGCGTCGTCCGAACGCCAGGCCACCCAAAGCATGACAGGCCGACGATGTGTCGGCCTGTGCAAGTCGTGAAATCCGCCGTTGCCTAGCCAGCCAGGGCGACAACGACTTCGCCAAGGGTGCCCTGGAAGTCGAACGGTTCGCTATAGTCGTAGGTAACTGGCGTGCCGGTGTCCGTACCGATGTCCTGATTCTCGGACAGCGAGAACTTCATGGGTACGGTCTGATCCACCTTGCCGGTGCCGACCTGCTGACCGTCGACGAACAGCGTGATGGTGCCGCCCTTGCCGATTTCGCCTTCGCCACCGTCATAGGCGAACTCCATCTTCAGCTCATGCTCTCCTGCCGCGATGGTGCTGTCGCTGGTCGCCGTATACCGGGCAATGTCCAGGTAATTGTGCGTCGCCGCCAGCTTGCCATCAAGCAGGTAGAACCCCCAGCCGCCGGTATTGCCGCCCTGGGTGAAGATCATGCCGTTGGCCCCGTCGTCGATCGTCACTTTGGCGGTGATCGAGAAAGACTTGTTCTTCAGATCGGGCGCGGATGCTTCGGGAAGCCCGACGATCGGCACGGGATAGACGAATTCGGACCGGCCCGCGGCAAGATTGGGTTTACCCATCAGTTCAGCGCTGAACCGTTCCGAGCCGCGCCAGTCGAGCGGAAGAACCTGTTCCGTGGCAGCGGTCGCCCACCACAGTTTCACCAGTTCGTCCAGCTTCTCGGGGTTTTCCTCGGCCAGGTTGTTTGACTGCGAGAAATCCTCATCCAGGTTGTAGAGTTCCCATTCCGCCTGCAGCGGATCGAAGTCGCCGCGGTTCGGGTTCCACGGATCGAACGAACGGGCACCGGCCCACCAGCCGTTCTTGTAGATGCCGCGATTGACGAACATCTCGAAATACTGGCTGGTCCGGATTTCTTCAGCATTGGCGTCTTCCAGAACAGACAGGAAACTGCGGCCCTCGATCGGCTTTTGTGCGATGCCGTTGACGCTGCGCGGCTCTTCGATCCCGGCTGCGTCCAGGATCGTTGCGGCCACGTCGATGACATGGGTGAACTGGCTGCGCACCTCACCGCCGTCGCCGTATTTCGCGGGCCAGCTGACGACCATCGCGTTGCGCGTGCCGCCCAGATGGCTGGCCACCTGTTTGACCCACTGGAATGGCGTGTCCATCGCATGGGCCCAGGCCGCCGGGAAGTGGTTGAAGTGCTTCTCGGTCCCGATCTCGTCGATGAACGGCATCATGTCCTCGGTCTGCATTTGCACACCGTTGAAGAACGCGTTCTCGTTCAACGTGCCGGGAATGCCGCCTTCGGAGGACGCACCATTGTCGCCGATGATGTAGACGATCATCGTGTTGTCGGAATCCGGAAGCGTTTCGATATAATCGAGAACCCGGCCGACCTCCTGGTTGACATGTTCGCCATAGGCGGCGAAGACCTCCATCATGCGCGCGGACAGCGCCTTGGCGTCGTCGCTCAGGCTGTCCCAGGCGGGCAGGCTGTCATGGCGTTCGGTCAGCTGCGTGTTCTCGGGGATGACCCCCATTTCCTTTTGACGGGCAAAGGTCTTCTCGCGGTAGGCATCCCAGCCGTCATCGAACTGGCCCTTGTATTTCTCGATCATCTCCCGCGGCGCCTGGTGCGGGGAATGGGTCGCGGCGGGGGCGAGATACATCATCCACGGCTTGTCGGGCTGGACGGCCTCGGCCTGCTGCAACCATTCGATCGATTTATCCGCCAGATCGACGCTGACATAGTAGTCGTCGGCGGTCTGTTGTCCGACCGGCGTCTGGTTTTCATACATCCAGGGCCGCCGCTGGTTCGTGTCGCCCGCCATGAAGCCGTAGAAATAGTCGAACCCCAGATTGTTGGGCCAGTGATCGAACGGCCCCATTTCGCTGGTTTCATATGTCGGCGTATTGTGGTTCTTGCCGATCCACGAGGTGATATAGCCGTTCAGGCGCATGATCTCGGCGAAGGTCGCGGTGTCTTTCGGGATGACGCCGGTATAACCGTCATATCCGGTCGCAACCTCGGTGATGTTGCCGCTGCCCGCCATGTGGTGGTTGCGCCCGGTCAGCAATGCGGCGCGCGTCGAGGTTCAGACCGCGGTGGTGTGAAAGCGCGTGAAGAGATATCCGTCCTCGGCCAGCGCCTCCATGTGGGGCGATGGGACACCACCGCCGGAAACCGAGAATTGACCGAAGCCGACATCGTCAAGCATGACCACGAGCACGTTGGGCGCACCTTCGGGCGCTGCAACCTGCAGCGGAAACTGGGCAGGATCCGAATCAAGATAGGTTGTACCGACATCGCCCCGGTATTTCTGTTCGGCGTAAGGCAGGGAAAGCTGTGGCGCCGTTACTCCGGGCCGCCCTTCCTGGGCCGATACCCCGTGAAATTGCAGTGCGAACATGCAGGATGCGCCCAATAGCATCCGGGCGCTGCGAAGTGATGTCATTGCCAGTTCTCCCTCGTTGTGACGGTCTTTTCGTCACGCACAACCGCCGTGGCCCCCCATGAACCATGGCTTGAAGTCACATTACCCTAGCACGCCCAAGTGACGTTAAGTCAACGTCCGACACCGCATTGAATCCGGCGCGGGTATGAATTCGGCCATCGATTGCAAGAGCGGCTCGCGCATCCGGTCAAACCGGTCTATCTATTGCGCGAGACCGGCACTCTTGTCCGGGCCGGTGACTTACCAAAGAGTCCGAAAGCGCATGAGGTACAGATGCATCCTTCTCCGATCACCCTGCTGACCGGCTCGATTGCGCCCCTGCCCGGCGGCGAAGCGCAAAGCGGCATCGACAAGACGCCGGTGGCCCGCCCGCTGGCACTCGGACCCGAGGGTTTTGAAAGCGACGAACAGGCCGACCGGCGGGTGCATGGCGGGGTCGAAAAGGCCGTGCACCATTATCCGTTTGAGCATTACGCGACCTGGCGCAAGGAATTGGGCACAATGCCACCGCTTGCCAAACCAGGCGGGTTTGGCGAGAACCTGTCCACCACCGGATTGACCGAAGCGACCGTTGCGGTCGGTGATGTCTTTCGGCTGGGCAGTGCGCTGCTTCAGGTGTCTCAGGGACGGCAACCCTGCTGGAAGCTCAACCGGCGTTTCGGCGTCCCTGACATGGCGCGGCGCGTGCAGCAAAGCGGGCGGACGGGCTGGTATTACCGCGTGTTGCAGCCCGGCACCGTCGCTCCGGGCGACATGCTGGAACGGATCGACCGGATTGCGCCGGACTGGCCCCTGCATCGCCTTTGGCACGCGCTCTATGTCGACAGGCTGAACCTGCACGAGCTGGAAGGCATCGCCGCACTTGACGTGCTGGCTGAAAGTTGGCGCACACACGCGGCCCGGCGACTAGAAAGCCGCCGGGTCGAAGATTGGAGCGCGCGACTGGACGGCGAGGCATGACACACCCCGCTTTTGTCATTTCGATCCAAAGTCAGGTGGTTCTTGGCCATGTGGGCAATTCCGCCGCGCTTTTTCCGATGCAGGCCGCGGGACTCGAGGTGGCGGCGATCCCGACCGTGGTCTTTTCCAACACCCCGCATTATCCGACATTGCGCGGCCGCGCCCTGCCGCCGGATTTCTTTGCCGATCTGCTTGTGGGCGCGCAGGAACGCGGGCTGCCCGAGCGGGCGGATTTCATCCTGACCGGCTATATCGGTTCGCCCGAGGTGGCCGCGCTGATCGCCGACTTCGTGGCCCAGGCAAAGGCAATCAACCCGCGGCTGACCTATCTTTGCGATCCGGTGATGGGCGATGACGGTCCCGGACTCTATGTCCCGGAAACCATCGCCGATGTGATGCGCGACCGGCTTTTGCCACTGGCCGATATCGCCACGCCGAACCTGTTCGAACTGGGCTGGCTCACCGGGCGCAAGATCCGAACCCTTGCCGACCTGAAGGCCGCAGGCGAAGCCCTGCATATCGCCCCCGCCGCGCATCTGATCGCCACCGGCTGCGCGCTGGACGACACGCCCGAAGGGAAAATCGAAAGCGTCGTTTGCGGCCCCGGCGGCCTCGGCCGGCATCCGATCGAACACCTGCCGATCGCGCTGCCCGGCACTGGCGATCTTTTTGCCGGGCTGATCATCGCCGGGCTTGGCTGTGGCCTCACCCTACCCCGCGCGGTCGAGATCGCCCAGACCCTTACCTCGGGCGCGCTCAGCCATGCCAACGCGCTTGGCGCGGGCGAAGTGGTTCTGAGCGCACCGGAATTCCGCCGCGCCCTGCTGTCACTGGATGCCGATTGAAAGCCCGCGAACCCCAAGGCGCGGATTTTGCCCGCCAGCAGCGACCGGGCGCGCGTTGACATCGCTTTTCGACGACATCCGGGACTGAAAAAGTGAAATGGTAGCGGAGGAGGGACTTGAACCCCCGACACGCGGATTATGATTCCGCTGCTCTAACCAGCTGAGCTACTCCGCCAAAGGCCCGCGCGTCGTAAGACACCTCGCGCGGGGCGTCAAGCGTGAAATCAGCGTCGTGTCGATCTTACCGTGTCGATCATCAACTGCACATTCTCCGGATCCGCATCCGGTGTGATGCCGTGGCCCAGATTGAAGATGTGCGGCCCTTTGGAAAACGCCTTTACGATGGCGCGGGTGTCATCGATCAGATCTTGCCCGCCGGTCACCATGTGCGAGGACGCAAGGTTGCCCTGCACGCACCCATCGACCTGCACATGCGCCGCCGCCCATTCGGGATCGACCGCGCTGTCCAACGCCACACAGTCCACCCCGGTGGCTTTGGCAAACCCGACATAGGCGTCCCCCGCTTCGCGCGCAAAGCCGATGATCGGGATCGACGGGTGCCGTTCTTTCAAAGCCGAAACGATTCGGCGGCATGGGTCGACCGCGTAGGTCTGGAAATCCGCGCCCTTGAGCGATCCGGCCCAGCTGTCGAATATCTTGACGACTTCGGCCCCCGCGTCGATCTGCATCGACAGGTAATCGATGGTCGCCTCGGTGATCCGCTCCAGCAGAGCCTCGAACAGCGCCCGGTTTTCCTGGCGCAATGCATGGGCCGGTCCCTGATCCGGCGTGCCCCGCCCCGCAATCATGTAGGTGGCCACCGTCCAGGGCGCACCGGCAAACCCGATCAGGGTGGTTTCAGCGGGCAGCGCATGGCTGAGCAGACGCACGGTTTCATAGATCGGGTTCAACCTGTCATGGATGTCCGCCGCCGGTTTCAAGGCGTCGAAATCCGCCTGTGTGGTCACGGTGGACAGGCGCGGCCCCTCGCCGGTGACAAACCACAGATCCGCGCCCAGGGCCTGGGGCACCAGCAGAATGTCAGCGAACAGAATCGCCGCATCGAACCCATAGCGGCGGATCGGCTGCAGCGTGACTTCGGCGGCCAGCTCGCTGTTATAGCACAGGGACAGGAAATCCCCGGCCTGGGCGCGCGTCGCGCGGTACTCGGGCAGATAGCGCCCTGCCTGCCGCATCATCCAGATCGGCGGTACGTCCTGCACCTCGCCCGCCAATGCGCGTAGAATCGTCTTGTTCTGTGCCATCTCTGCCCCCTGCTCTGGTTCTGCCCTGCGTCCCGCCTGCGTCGATAGTTGTCAACCCCATCTGCTTGAAAGGGCACGATGACGCGACTAAAGGTGGCGCATGACCCAAAAGCTGCCCTCGCCCTCCGCGCCGCTCAAGATCGGCACCCGTGGTTCGCCTCTGGCTCTGGCACAGGCGCATGAAACCCGCGACCGGCTGGCGCGGGCTTTCGATCTGCCGCATCAGGCGTTCGAAATCGTGGTGATCAAGACCACCGGTGACGACGCCGCGCTGATTGCAAAGGACCGTCCTCTCAAGGAAATCGGCGGCAAGGGTCTGTTCACCAAGGAGATCGAAGAGGCCCTGCTGTCCGGCGGCATCGATATTGCGGTCCACTCGATGAAGGACATGCCGGTGCAGCAGCCGGACGGGCTGATACTGGATACCTACCTGCCGCGCGAAGACGTGCGCGACGCCTTTGTGTCGCCCGACAAATCGGCGATCCGCGATCTGGCGCACGGCGCGGTTGTCGGCACCTCCAGTTTGCGGCGCAGGGCGCAGTTGCTGAACCGGCGCCCCGATCTGCGGGTGGTCGAATTTCGCGGCAATGTGCAAACCCGGCTGAAGAAGCTGGCTGACGGCGTGGCCGAATGCACCTTTCTGGCGATGGCGGGGCTGAACAGGCTGGGGCGCGACGATGTTCCCGCGACCGCGATCGACGAAACCGACATGCTGCCCGCCGTGGCACAGGGCGCGATCGGCATTGAGCGGCGCGGCGACGATATTGCGACCGCCGCAATGCTGGCCGCGATCCACGATGTGCCGACGGGTCAGCGGCTGGCGGCGGAACGCGCCTTTCTGGCGGCACTGGACGGCTCGTGCGAGACGCCGATTGCCGGGCTGGCGGTGCTGGATGGGGGCAACCTGCGGCTGCGCGGCGAAGTTCTGCGTCCTGACGGCAGCGAAGCGCTGGCCGACGACCAATCCTGCCCCATCGCGGATGGCGCGCAACTGGGACAGGAGATGGCAGCCGGCTTGCTGGCACGGGCCGGGCCGGGATTCTTCGATTGGCGCGCCCCCCAGTGACATAACCCATGCTGCACCCCAGACGGCCGCGCCCTTCCTGCACCCGCAGAAAGGCGGAAAACGCAGCGGTCGGAACGGGATACGCTAGGTATCGATATCCAGCGACAGGGCATGAATACGGCCCACCAATTCAGCCCCCAGTGCCGCATGCACGGCGCGGTGGCGCTGAAGTCTGGACTGTCCCTGAAAAGCCGCGGATCGGAGTCGCACGTTGAAATGACTTTCACCGCCGTCACGATACCCGGCGTGGCCGCGATGGCTTTCGCTGTCGTCCACGACCTCCAGCAGTGTCGGATCAAAGGCGGCCTGCAGCCGGTTTCGGATGTCTTCTGTTACGCTCATTCGGTTCAATTGCGGAAATTTTTTCGCCGCACCCTCTTCTATCTGCCCGCACATACACTAAACTCCGGTCTCCGAGTCGAAAAGATGTGTCGAAAAGGTTGCCACAATGACAAAATCAGATCCGTTCGGTTTCGACATGTCCGTCAGGTCGGCCAAAAAGAAAAACCCGCGCGGACGCCGGGGCATGTCTGGCGCGTCCGAAACCTCGGTGCGCCAGTGCCATCACGAGGGATGCGAAGAACCGGGAAAGTTCCGCGCGCCCAAGGCACCGGATGTGTTGGATGATTACTACTGGTTCTGCCAGCAGCACGCCCGCGAGTACAATCTGAAATGGAATTTCTTTGACGGCACCACCGAGGCCGAGATCAACGCGCAGCAGACGAAAGACAAGGTCTGGGAGCGCGCCACCAAGCCGATGACCGACCCCGAGGCGCGTGCCTGGGCCCGCCTGGGCATCGAGGACCCGCATCAGGTGCTGGGGGCGAACGCCACACAGAATCCGGGCCGCAACGGCGGGGCCGCCAAGCGCCTGCCGCCCACCGAGCGCCGCGCGGTCGAGATTCTGGAGGCCAAGGACAACTGGACCAAGACCGAGGTGCGCAAGGCGTACAAGAAGCTGATCAAGGTGCTGCATCCTGACATGAACGGTGGCGACCGCAGCCAGGAAGAACAGTTGCAACTGGTTGTCTGGGCCTGGGATCAGATCAAGGTCAGCCGGAATTTCAAGGACTGACACGGGACCGGCCCCGGCTTCAGGCGGGAGCCGGACGAAACACCAGACTGACCCCGTTCAGACAGTGCCGCTTGCCGGTGGGCGGCGGCCCGTCGTCAAAGATGTGTCCCAGATGACTGCCGCACCGCCGGCAATGGCATTCGGTCCGGACCAGAAACAACAGCGTCCGGTCCGGGCGCGTGCCGATGGCATCGGGCAGGGATTCATAGAAACTGGGCCAGCCCGTACCGCTGTCGAATTTGGCCTTGGAAGAATACAAAGGCAGATCACATCCTCTGCACTGATACGTTCCCGGCTTAAACAACTTGTCCAGCGGCGAACTGAACGCGGGTTCGGTGCCGTGCTCGCGCATCACGTTGAACTGCGTCGTCGTCAGTCTGTCCTGCCATTCCTGCCGTGTGCGGGTGATCTGGAAGCGGTCATCGGCAAAGGTCGGCAGCGGATATAACGCGGCCGTTGTCATTGCCAGAAAATGGCGGCGGTTCATTCTGCTATCTCCTTTTACGCTCGGAAAAGCCCTGCAATTGTCGGGGCGCACGCCCACCCGGTGTCATGAGTGATTGCCTGCTGCACCATAGATAGCGCCCGGCAGCAGCGAATGTACGGCCCGCGACATCGCGCGCCGTACAAAAAGTCGTTATTTCGCCGGCAGAAGCACCGTATCAATCACATGGATGACGCCGTTGGACTGTTCGACATCGGCAATGGTCACGGTCGCCATGCGGCCGCGTTCGTCCTCCAGCATGATCTTGTCGCCCTCATAGGTGGCCTGCAAAGTGCATCCGCCGACCGTGGGCACGGGGTGCTTTCCGTTGTCATCGTCGATCATCCCCTTGATCGCCATCGACATGGCATCCGCGGACACCACATGACAGGTCAGGATCTTGACCAGCATATCCTTGTTTTCCGGCTTCAGCAGGGTTTCGACCGTACCGGCCTGCAACATCCCGAACGCCTCGTCGGTCGGGGCGAATACGGTGAACGGGCCTCTGCCGTTCAGGGTGTCGACCAGCCCTGCGGCCTTGACGGCGGCAACAAGAGTTTCGTGATCCGCTGAATTGACCGCATTTTCCACGATGGTCTTGTCGGGATACATCGCAGCCCCGCCGACCATGGGGTTGGCCGCGCTGGCCAGTGTCGCGGCAAACAACGATGCACCGGCGGCGATTGCGGAAACGGCGGTTATCTTGGCGAAGGTCATATGTTTAGCTCCTGTAACTTTCTGTTCAAACCCGCCCGGTCCGGGTGGGATGCAAGAAGTCACGAATGACCCGGCCACATAGTTTCAGATTTTTTGACTTTTTCTGATCACGAGGACGTTATCGGCCCGATCGCCACGATCGGTCCGGTGGCCTGCCCTGTGGGCGAACCGCCCGGAGGTTCGTCGGTGATGGCCAAAGTACCGCCTGCCAGGATCTGCCGCAGCGGTTCAGGCACCGCCACCGAAATGTTTTCCACAGCCGGCAGAACCCCCAGAGAAACCGGCACGCTGCCTTCGCCGGCGGCAATCAGCCACAATTCCTGCGAACGGTTCGCGGGCGGCCCGTCGCCTTGCTGGCGTGTCAGGCGCAGCTCTCCGGTTTGCGCGTCCCAGGCGGCGGCGATGCGCATCGCGCCATCTTCCGAGGCGATCTGGGCGGTCAGCGCCGGGCCCGGCGGATCAAACCCGTCCGGTGTCAACAGCACGAATGCCAGCGCAGCGGCCACACCCGCCCCCAAAAGCCAGCCGATCCAGCCAAATCCCCCCCTGCCACGGGACGCGGTGGTCCCGAACAGCCGCGCGTCGATGGCTTTGCGGACATGCGCCGGCGGCTCCACCGGTTCGATGGTATCCGCAAGCTGGGCAAAGGAGTCCGCCCAATCCGCATAGGCGGCACGCAAGGCGGGTTCGGACACAAGACGTGCCTCGAACGCGCGAACCGCCTCGGCATCAAGCAGCCCAAGCGCATACTCGCCTGCCAGGGCGCGGTCCTCCTCGCTGATATCGCGGTCCGCGCTCATCGGCTCAGACACTCCTTCAGTGTGATCAGGCTGCGGCGCAGCCAGGTTCGCATCGTGTTCAGCGGCACATCGAAATCATGTGCCAGTTCGGCATAGCTCTGGCCATCCAGATATGCCCGGCGCACGGCGCTGGCCCGATCATCGGGCAAGCTGTCCAGACATGCGGCCAGAAGAGACGTCTGCCCCGCGGCCACCGCGCGCGCCTCGGGACCGGGTGCCGGGTCGGCAATCTGATCCGCCAGATCCGCGCCGGTCTGATCGACAGCGCGGGCCCGCAATGCGCGCAGCCGGTCTATCGACAGGTTCCGGGCAATGGTTATGAGCCAGGTCATCGGGCTGAGACCATTGACACTGTACTGGCCCGCTTTTTCCCAGATCCTCACGAATACATCCTGCAACGTCTCTTCGGCCTGCGCCCTGTCCTTCAAGACACGCAGACACACACCGAAAAGTTTCGCCGATACCGCTGTATAAAGAGAATCAAAGGCTTGCCGATCACCCAGGGCGACCTGCGACAGCAGCGCTTCGATTTCTTCGCGTGTGCGCATGCAGCGGTCCAATACAGCGTTCTTCACCTGCAGTTAAACATACCCCGACAGCCGAAACCAGCACCCTCTGGCGCCCCCGGTCGCCCCCTTGCTCTTGGCGCGGATATGTTGCACACGGACCATCAGTGCACCCGACGGGCACATACAGCACGAAAAGGACGACGGGCATGGCCGATGGCGCGATGGATAT
This sequence comes from Rhodobacteraceae bacterium F11138, assembly GCA_016521575.1. Lineage (GTDB taxonomy): Bacteria > Pseudomonadota > Alphaproteobacteria > Rhodobacterales > Rhodobacteraceae > Sedimentitalea. The sequence continues at coordinate 783,411 of JAEKDP010000002.1, forward strand.
GAATGCGAAACCCACCGAGGACATCTCGGTTCAGGATGTGTTCGGAATCGACACGCCGATGATGGTCAAGGCTTTCCCCGAAGCGACCGACCGCGTCCCGGAAATTGATCATACCTACAAGTTCGACCCCGACACCACGCTGGCGATTCTTGCCGGTTTTACCCACAATCGCCGGGTCATGGTGCAGGGCTATCACGGCACGGGCAAATCGACCCATATCGAACAGGTCGCCGCAAGGCTGAACTGGCCCACCGTGCGGGTGAACCTGGACAGCCATATCAGCCGCATCGACCTGATCGGCAAAGACGCAATCAAGCTGCGTGACGGCAAGCAGGTGACGGAATTCCACGAAGGCATCCTGCCCTGGGCGCTGCGCAATCCCACCGCCATCGTGTTCGACGAATACGACGCCGGGCGCGCCGACGTGATGTTCGTGATCCAGCGGGTGCTGGAACATGACGGCAAGCTGACGCTGCTGGACCAGAACGAAATCATCACCCCGAACAAGTATTTCCGGCTGTTCGCGACGTCGAACACCGTGGGTCTGGGCGACACGACGGGGCTGTACCACGGCACCCAGCAGATCAACCAGGCGCAGATGGACCGCTGGTCGCTGGTGGCGACGCTGAACTATCTGAGCCACGACGCCGAAAGCGCCATCGTGCTGGCCAAGGCACCGCATTACAACACCGCCGAAGGCCGCAAGAAGATCGGCCAGATGGTGACCGTGGCGGACCTGACCCGCACCGCCTTCATGAACGGGGATCTGTCGACCGTGATGAGCCCGCGCACGGTGATCACCTGGGCGCAGAACGCCGAGATCTTCCGCAACATCGGCTATGCGTTCCGCCTGTCGTTCCTGAACAAATGCGACGAGCTGGAACGCCAGACGGTGGCCGAGTTCTATCAGCGCTGTTTCGACGAGGAACTGCCCGAGAGCGCCGCAAGCACCGCCTTGGGGTAGAAATCCTGCCGGCGGCACGATGCCATCGGCGGGCGTAGTTTTGGCACTTGGAAACGGCACGCCTGAATGCTTGCCATTTCCCGGCACGCGGAGTGAAATGGTCTGATGACACAGAATTCCGAGAATCCGGCCGATCCGTTCAAGAAGGCCCTGGCCGAGGCCACCAAGGTCATGGCCGACGATCCCGAGCTGAACATCAGCTATTCGGTCGATCCTTCGGGCATGACCGGGGATTCCATGCGTTTGCCGCAAGTCAGCCGCCGGATGACCCGCGACGAGGTCTTGCTGGCGCGCGGTACCGCCGACGCGCTGGCTCTGAACCGCAAATATCACAACGCGGGCACACATGCGCGATATGCCCCACCCGGCGACATGGCGCGCGAGCTGTACGAAGCGATGGAAACCGCCCGCTGCGAAGCCATGGGCGCGCGCGAAATGCCCGGCACCGCAGGCAATATCGACGCCAAGATCGGAAACGAGGCCCTGCGCCGTGGCTATGACCAGATCACCCAGGCGTCGGAAGCACCGCTTGCGACCGCTGCGGGATACCTGATCCGCCACCTGGCCACCGGGCGCGACATGCCCCGGGGCGCGCAGAATGTCATGGACCTGTGGCGCGGGTTCATCGAGGATCAGGCTGGCGGCACGCTGGAAGGCCTGCAGGAACAACTGGACGATCAGGCCGGGTTCGCCCGATTCGCGCGGCAGGTGATCTCGGACCTTGGGTATGGCGATCAGTTGGGCGACGACCCCGATCTGGAAGATGACGATCAGGAGGACGAGGCCGAAGAGGATACGCAGGACGAGCAGGACCCCGACAGCACCGGGCAGGACGACGACGAACAGGAAGCCGACGCCGATCCCGAGCAGTCCCAGGAAGATCAGCAAGACCAGTCCCAGGCCCAGGTCAGTTCCGAAGACATGGCCGACGAGGACATGGGCGACGAAGCCGAGATGCCCGAAGGCGAAGCGCCGCTGGAACCGCCGACCCCGCAGCCGATGTCGGAGGCGGATCCCGACTACAAGGTGTATCTGTCAGATCACGACGAAGAAATCGCCGCCGAGGATCTTGCCGAGCCGATCGAACTGGAACGTCTGCGCGCCTATCTGGATCAGCAGCTTGAACCGCTGAAGGGCGCGGTGAGCCGTCTGGCCAACAAGCTGCAGCGCCGCCTGCAGGCGCAGCAGAACCGCAGCTGGGAATTTGACCGCGAAGAGGGCATTCTGGATGCCGGACGTCTGGCGCGCGTGGTGGCCAATCCGACCACGCCCCTGTCGTTCAAGGTCGAGAAAGACACCGAATTCCGCGACACGCTGGTGACCTTGCTGCTGGACAATTCCGGCTCGATGCGGGGGCGTCCGATCTCCATCGCCGCAATCTGTGCCGACGTTCTGGCCCGCACGCTGGAGCGCTGCAACGTCAAGGTCGAGATCCTTGGCTTTACCACCCGGGCCTGGAAAGGCGGGCTGGCGCGCGAGGCGTGGCTGAACGATGGCCGCCCGCAGCAACCCGGCCGCCTGAACGATCTGCGCCACATCATCTACAAACGCGCCGATGCGCCATGGCGGCGGTCCCGCGACAATCTGGGCCTGATGATGAAAGAGGGGCTTTTGAAGGAAAACATCGACGGCGAGGCGCTGGAATGGGCGCATCGGCGCATGGTCAACCGGCGCGAGGCGCGCAAGATCCTGATGGTGATTTCCGACGGCGCGCCGGTGGATGATTCCACGCTTTCGGTCAATCCGGCCAACTATCTGGAAAAGCACCTGCGCGACGTGATCGCCATGGTCGAGAAACGCAAGCTGGTCGAGCTTCTGGCCATCGGCATCGGCCATGATGTGACGCGCTATTACGACCGCGCGGTGACCATCACCGACGTGGAACAACTGGCCGGCGCGATGACCGAGCAACTGGCAGCATTGTTTGACAAGGACCCGCGCGCACGGGCACGCATGATGGGCATGCGCAAGGCGGGCTGACCGGCCGCCCGTTTCGGCGCGCGGCAACAGCCACGGCTATCGGTATCTCTTGTAGGTCTCGCCGTAGCAATCGCTGAGCAGCCCGGTCACATTGCGCACCGATGTGATCTCGGTTCGGTCCGCGTTGAACGTCATTTGCCAGTATGTCAGCCCAATGAAGTTTCCGTTTGCGTCATGGGCGTTGCTGGTCGCGCAGATGACGGCGTGTCCGCCTGATCCGGACACCGGTGATAGTTCCAGCCCGCGAATATGTTGCCGCCCGCCCACCTTGTCAAAAAGCGCATCGGCGGCGATATCCGGCAACTCAGCCTTCTCTTCGCCATCCTGCGAAAACGCCACGCACGGCACAGCCACCAGACAGGCAACAAGAATCAAACGCATCATGGGCCGGCTACCTTCTTTTGGAATGGCGGCAGGGTAGAACGGTCAGGGCGCAAGGAAAACCCCAATACCCTGTTGCCGCCGGTTCCCGACCGCCCGACCAAAGTGCGCTGGACATTTACGCGCCGGCCACTCAGATTTCCGCCAGAATTGATGAATCAGTCAGGATGCGCATGTTTCAGAACTTCCAAGTGACCGCCCGCCCGGAACAGGGACCACCCCGGCTGAATTTGCTGCGCGCTGAAATGCAAGCTGCCGGGCTGGATGGGTTTCTGGTGCCCCGCGCGGACGCGCATCAGGGCGAATATGTCGCAGAGCGCGACGCACGGCTGGCCTGGCTGACCGGGTTCACCGGGTCCGCGGGTTTCTGCGCCGTGCTGCGCGACATTGCAGGCGTTTTCATCGACGGGCGCTATCGCACGCAGGTCAAATCCCAGGTGGCGGATGTCTATACCCCCGTGCCCTGGCCCGAGACCGGGCTTGCCGATTGGCTGAAGCAACAGATGCCCGACGGGGGACGGGTCGGGTTTGACCCCTGGCTTCATACGGTTGCCGAAACGCAACGCTGGCGCGACGCGCTGGCCGGAACCGGCGTGGACATGGTGCAATCCGCCAATCTTGTGGACCGGATCTGGGACGATCAACCAGCCCCGCCCATGGCCCCGGCCAAGCCACACCCGATGGAATTTGCAGGTGAGACCGCCACGGACAAATGCGCCCGCCTGGCAGCAGAGCTGCGCAATGCGGGGCACAGGGCGGCGGTTCTGACACAGCCGGATTCGATCATGTGGCTGCTCAACATGCGCGGCGCGGACATTCCCCGCAACCCGGTGGCCCATGGGTTTGCCGTGTTGCATGACGACGCACGCGTCGATCTGTACATGGCGGCGCAGAAACTGACCGGATTGGAGGATCATCTGGGCAGTGCGGTCGGCACCGATGAACCCGACAGATTTCTGGATGCCTTGGCCGGGTTGACCGGCCCGGTCCGGATCGACCGGGCCACAACGCCGCAAAAGATCGCCGATGCACTGGGCGACCGGGCGGTTCTGGCCGACGACCCCTGTGCGCTGCCCAAAGCCCGCAAGAACCCGGCCGAAATCGCAGGCAGCGCCGCCGCCCATCTGCGGGACGGGGCCGCGATGGTCGAATTTCTTGCCTGGCTGGACCAACAGCCCCCCGACAGCGTGACGGAAATCGAGGTCGTCACCCGGCTGGAGGAGTATCGCCGCCGGGACACTGCACTGCAGGACATCAGTTTCGAAACCATCGCCGGCACCGGACCCAATGGCGCGATCATACATTACCGCGTCAGCGAAGACAGCGACAGCACGCTACGGGATGGTCATCTGCTGGTGCTGGACAGCGGTGGACAATATCTGGACGGAACCACCGACATCACCCGCACCATTGCCATCGGCCAGGTCGGCGAGCAGGAACGCACCGCCTTTACCCGCGTGCTGAAGGGCATGATCGACATATCCCGGCTGCGTTGGCCACGCGGACTGGCCGGACGCGACATCGAAGCGGTTGGCCGTGTCCCCCTGTGGCTGGCGGGACAGGATTTCAACCACGGTCTGGGCCATGGCGTGGGGGCTTATCTCAGCGTCCACGAAGGCCCGCAGCGTCTGAGCCGACTGTCCAGCGTGCCGCTGGAACCCGGCATGATTTTGTCCAACGAACCCGGGTATTACCGCGAAGGGGCGTTTGGCATCCGCATCGAAAACCTGATCGTCGCACAGGAGGCCCCCCGTCTGCCGGACGCGGATCAGGAGCGCGAGATGCTGGACTGGCGCACCTTGACCTATGTGCCGATCGACAAACGCCTGATCGTTCCCGACATGCTCAGCACCGATCAGCGCCGCTGGCTCAATGACTATCACGCCGAGGTCCGCAAAAAGATCGCGCCTCGGGTGGGCAAGGTCGCAAATCTGTGGTTGGATAGTGTCACAACCCCATTGTAAATCAGGGTAATTCGAACGCGGTTCGTCAATTTCGGCCGCGATTTCCGTGTCAGGGAGAGAGAAGATGGCCGATCATATTCGTATCCGCAAGGCGGACGGCACATGGACCGTGCGCTCGGGCGGTGCCATACTGGGCGAAACCACCAACGCGCTGGAACTGAGCGAAGGCGACTACCCGCCGGTGATCTATTTTCCGCGCAATGATATTGCCATGGCAATGCTGGACCGGTCAGACAAATCCACCCACTGCCCCCACAAGGGCGATGCAACCTATTATCACATCGCCAACAAGTCCTCGGTCAGTCAGGACGCGGTGTGGAGCTATGAAAGCCCGATGGACGCGGTTGCCCAGATCAAGGACCATCTGGCATTCCACACCACGGACTCGGTCAAGGTCGAGCGGATCTGAGCATCGCCAAACCACGAACCGGCGATGTCAGGAATGCTCTTCTGCGGCCGTTTCGGCAAGCGCGCGATTGTATGCCTTGAGCGCGTCGATGTGAAACAGCGCGCCCACGGGGCGCGGGGTGCCATCGTCCTTGTCCAGAATGACAACGGGAATGAACCCGTCCTCGGACCGTTCCAGTTGCGCCAGAGCGGTTTCCAGGGTCGCTGATGGCGTGACACAGGTGCCCTGGGCGATCAGTTCGGCACAGCGATCCGGGTCCGCAGCACGGTCGTCCTCGGTGGTGCGCATAACCCCGCCGACCTGGATCATCGACAGCAGATAGGCCTGCGGGCCTGCGGCCAGGCGTATGCCCTGCCGCTCCAGCTGGGTCAGAAAGAACGAACGGTCCACCAATCGGCTGGCAAGGGCGGTCGACATGCTGACCGATACCATCACCGCGATGCCGGTCTGCCAGTCTCCGGTCATTTCAAAGACAATCAACGTGGTTGAAATCGGCGCCCCCAGAACGGCGGCCGCCACCGCCCCCATCCCGGCGAACGCATACAATGTATAGCTGCCCGATACATCCGGCAGGACACCTGTTGCGATGATGCCAAAGGCCAGCCCGCTCAGCGCCCCGATCATCAACGACGGGGAAAACACGCCTCCGCCCATACGTCCGCCAAAGGTGATTGCAACGGCTGCGGTTTTCATGACCGTAAACACGATTGCCTCGTGCAGCAGCAAATTTCCCTGCAACGCCAGCAGCGTGGTTTCATATCCAACCCCGATGATATGGGGATACCAGATCGCCATGCCCCCCAGTATCGCGCCAGCCAAGGCCGGACGCAGCCAGCGGGGAATCCGGAACCGGTTCTGTATGTGCATGCCCATGTCTTCGGCCCAGAACACCGCCAGCATGAACACCGCGGCAATCGCGCCGCACAGCAGCCCCAACAGCAGGAAAGCAGGCAGTTCCACATAAAATTGCAACGCACCGGGTGTAATCAGGTCAAATTCGGCCACATCCCCGAAATTCATGCGATTGATGACCGTGCCCGCGACCGATGCGATCACGATGGGCGCAAAGGCATGAACCGCGAAATGGCGCAGCACGACTTCCAGCGCGAACAGTGCGCCGGCAATCGGAGCGTTGAAACTGGCCGAAACGGCCGCTGCCACCGCACAGCCCAGCAGATCGCGCCCGGTGATTCCATCCGCATGAATACGGTCGCTGACCCAGCTGGAAATAACCGCCGCCATATGCACCACTGGCCCTTCGCGCCCAGATGATCCGCCCGAACTCAGCGTGATCAGTGAGGCAAACATCGACGCGATCCCTTCGCGCTTTTCGACACGGCCATTGCCAATGGCCGAACCTTCGATCACATCCGCCACGGCCCGCACCCGACCGTCATCCGTGAACCGATGCAGGATCAGCCCCACCGCCAGACCGCCCGCGATCGGGATGCCCAGAATCCAATACCAGGGCAGCGCCTGGGCGTGGCTGTGCAGCAGCTGAACATCGTCGGTTCCGTAAAGCGCGGCCTGCAATTCGGAAATGGCAAGACGAAAGCCCAGGGCCGCGAACCCCGCGCCGATGCCGATCACCAAAGCGATGAACCAGAACTGAATCTGGCTGGGTCCACGGCGACGTAGCACCTGCAAGCCCTGCCTGCAGGCCATCCTGGCCTGGACAAGTTGCTGGGCCAGGATCGAGCGGAGTGAATCGGACATCTGCGCCTCAAACGGGGTGATTTACCCGCTGTTTAGGGCAGGCTACGAACAGGGAAAACCCCGGCTTCGGATTTCAAACCCACCCCGAGACGTTTATGCCGCGCCCTGCCATGACAGAGGCGGTATATGCGCCAGCCGGGCCTGGATCGAACCGGGCTTCACCCCTGCAGCAATGCCCGGGCAGCGGCGCGGGCCTCGTCGGTGATGGTATCGCCTGCCAGCATACGGGCGACTTCATCCGCCCGTTCATCCGGCGACAGCGGCACCACCTCGGAAATGGTGGTGCCATTCTCGACCCGTTTTTGCACCCGCCAGTGATGCGCCCCACGCGCCGCGACCTGCGGGCTGTGAGTCACGACCAGAACCTGCCCGCCCCGCGCCAGATCGGCCAGCCGCCGACCGACCGCATCCGCCGTGGCCCCGCCGACGCCCCGGTCGATTTCATCGAAAATCATCGTAAGCCCGCTGTCGGTTCCGGACAGACAGACCTTGAGCGCCAGCAGGAAACGGCTGAGTTCGCCGCCCGAAGCGATCTTGTTCAGCGGACCCGCCGGCGCGCCCGGGTTGGTGGCAACGGTAAAGGTCGCGGTGTCGATGCCTTCGGGTCCGGGGTCGGCCGCTTGCAGAACGGTGCGAAATTCGGCACGCTCCATTTTCAATGGCGCAAGTTCCGCCATCACCGCCCGATCCAGGGCCCTGGCCGCCTTTTCGCGCCGTTTGCGCAGGGCCTGCGCCGCCTTGTCAAAACTGTCCTCGGCGGCCTGCAATTCAGACAACTGGCGCGCCAGATCGGCATCGCCGGCATCCAGCGCCGCCAGCCGGTCGCGCAAACCCTGTGCAAGATCGGCAAGATCATCGGGTGCCGTATCGTGTTTGCGCGCCATCGCCCGAATCGCGAACAGACGTTCTTCGGTGATTTCCAGTTCATGCGGGTCGAAATCCAGCGAATCCAGACTGGCCTGCACACCCGATTGCGCTTCGCCCAGTTCGATCATGGCCCGGTTCAGCGCCGCCAATGGCGCATCCAGTGTACCGTCGGCCCCTTCGATCACCCCGTCCAGCCACCGCAAGGCATCCCCCATCGCCCCTTCTGCGCCGTTCCCGCCCAACAGGTCATGGGCGCGCGCCACATCATCACGAATCCGCGCCGCCCCCTGCATACGGCGACGATCCGCGTCCAGCGCCGCGTCCTCGCCCGGTTGCGGGTCCAGCCTGTCCAGCTCATCCACCGCATGCCGCAGGAATTCTTCTTCGCTGCGGATCGCATCCAGCGCCGCCCGGGTCGCGGCCACCGTCTTGCGCGCGCTGGTCAGCGCATTCCAGGCCGCGCGCACCGACTGACGCGCGGTCCCCAGGTTTCCGAACGTGTCCAGAAGCATTCGATGCCCACGCGGATCCAGCAGCCCCCGATCGTCATGCTGCCCATGCAGTTCCACCAGGGTTTCCGACAAGGCCCGCAACACATCGCCGGAACATCGGCGATCATTCACCCAAGCCGTCTTGCGCCCGTCCAAGGTATTGATTCGGCGCAGGATCAGTTCATCGCCCGTGGGCAGCCCGGCTTCGTCCAGAACGGTATGCGCCGGATGTCCGCACGGCAGATCGAAGGCCGCGACGACCTCGCCCTGATCCGCCCCCTGACGTACCAGTTCGGCCCGGCCCCGCCATCCCAGCACGAAGCCCAGCGAATCGAGCAGAATAGATTTTCCGGCACCGGTTTCGCCGGTCAGAACGTTCAATCCCGGCTGAAACGTCAGTTCCAGCCGGTCGATGATCAACATGTCTCGGATATCAAGTGTGCGCAGCATCATCAGCTCCGCGGACAGGACATCGGACCCACCGCGCCCCTACAACCAATTTCCCTTGATCGATTGGCGATAGATATTGCTCAGCCAGTTATCGCCGCGATCGCGCATCTTGAGCCCCTGACTGGTAAGCAGCTTGTAGCCGTCATCATACCATTCCGAAGACTGGTAGTTGTACCCCAGGATCGCACCCGCTGTCTGGGCTTCGTCCAGCAAACCAAGCGACAGATAGGCTTCGATCAGGCGGAACAGGGCTTCGGCGGTGTGGCTGGTGGTCTGGAAATCCTCGACCACGACGCGGAACCGGTTGATTGCCGCTGTAAAATGGTCGCGCCGCAGATAGTACCGCCCGATTTCCATTTCCTTGCCGGCCAGATGATCGAAGGCCAGATCGAATTTCAGGATCGCCGTGGTCGCATATTCGCTGTCCGGGTAGGTTTCGATCACCGTGCGCAGGGCCTGCAGGGCCTGAAAGGTCAGCCCCTGGTCCCGCCCGACTTCGTCGATCTGATCGTAATAGGACAGCGCCAGCAGATACTGGGCATAGGCCGCATCTTCATCCACCGGGTAGAAATCGATATACCGCTGCGCGGCCGCACGGCTGTTCGGGTAATCCCGGTCTTCATGATAGGCATAGGCCTGCATGATCAGGGCACGTTTGGCCCATGTCGAATAGGGGTACAGCCGCTCGATCTCGGAGAAATAATAGGCGGCGTTTTCGTTGTTTTCGCGTTCCAGTTCGTATTCGCCGCGCTGGTATATCTGCTCGGGCGAAAACGCCTCCAGAGACTGTGTCCGGTCCACGCTGTCGCGTCCGCTGCACGCACTCAGAAACGCCATGAGTAGCACCGCACCCATCAACCCGGCTCTGGATTTACCACCGATCATGCTTGACCAACCTCGTCGCCCTCTGCGGGGTCTTCCCCTGCTCGCGCCGGGTCTAGCACATTAATTTCGGCTGCAAAACGCCTTAAAGGCATTGGTCTGGTCGAACTTGGCACCGGCGGTCTTTGCGCTCAGGCCACTTGGGGGATTTCCGACCAGATCAGGCCCTGTCCCGGCAGGCGCGACGCCATATCGCCATCACACACGACCATGCGCACCGCGCCCGGGGTCGCAAAGAGCTCGCGCAACAGGGTATTGGTCAGGGAATGGCCCGACCGTTCGCCGACGTAACGGCCCAGAATCGGACCGCCCGCCAGGGCCAGATCCCCCAGCGCATCCAGCATCTTGTGCCGAACCGCCTCGTCCGCGTGGCGAAACCCGCCCGGGCTGAGAACATCATCGCCATCGACCACGACCGCATTGTCCAATGTGCCGCCAAGCGCCAGCCCATGCTCGTGCATCGCATCCACGTCCGACTGGCGGCAAAAGGTCCGGCTGTCACACAATTCCCGCGCAAACGTGCCGTTTCGCATATCCAGCGACTTGCTCTGCCGACCGATGGCGGCATCCTCAAAGTCGATGTGGAACTCGATCTCGAAACTGTCCGACGGCAACAGAGTCGCCCGGGCGCCGTCCTTTTCAACCGAAACCGGTTTCAGGATCTCCAGCGCCAGAACCGGCGCCGCCTGTATCTGTACACCGCGCGCCATGATGCCACGCACGAACGGGGCCGAGGATCCATCCAGTATCGGGACCTCGGGACCGTCTATTTCGATCAGCGCGTTGTTCACGCCACATCCGACCAGCGCGGCCATCACATGCTCGACGGTCGAAACGGAGACCCCGGCTTCGTTCACCAGGCGCGTACACAACGGGCTGCGGTCGACTTTGCTCCAGACGGCGGGAATGACCGCATTGCCCAACTCGATGTCCACGCGGCGAAAACGGATGCCGTGGCCGGGCTGGGCCGGACGCAGCACCATGCGTGCCGCCGCACCGCTGTGCAGTCCGACACCCTGAAATACGACGGGGCCTTTGAGCGTATGTTGCAAGACGAGCCTCTAACCGTTGCTCCAGCCACGTCCGGGCTGGCTTCCCTCAGTTAAGGCCGAGGGTCGCAAGGCTCAACTCAATCTTTGCAACCGATTGAAACATGGCTGAAACAAATCGGCAGAACCCCGCCACGCAGGGCGCAACCATATGTAATAAAACGCAAAAGGGCCGCAATATCGCGGCCCTCTATCTGTGGATTGTGACGGTTTCAGTTGGCTTGACGCCGCAGGAAAGCGGGGATTTCGATGCGATCCTGATCCTGATCGTCCTGGTCCTGCGCATGTTCCGCTACGTCAGGTTGGCGCATGGTGGGTTGCTGGCGAACCGCCCGGCCCCCGTGTTCCGCCGGCGTATCGGCAGCATGGCCGGTCATCCGGTTGATCAGCGAATTCACGCTGAAACGGGATTTATCCGCTGCACTCGCGCTGGCCTGTGCCTGACCGCCCTGCACCACGTTCATGCCGCGTTGCGGCGTCGGTGCGGCTTTCTGGGCCGCGACCTGCAAACGTTTCAGCGTGTCGGGCGATGGCGTTCCGGGCGCCGGTGCGCGCGGCGCGACAAAGGTATCGGGCTTGGCATCCATCTGCTCGGTGCGCGGCTCGAACGCGGGCATCTGCGGCTGATAGGCCGGTGGCGGCAAGCCGTCATCTTCCACCCGGGCTTCGGGTTCGGGTTCGAACAGATCCTGCGCCGGTTCCTCGGCGACGGCTTCACGCTGCTGCGGCTCTGCAAAAAGCTCCGGCTCTTCCCCGGCCCCACCGGCATCCGCAACCACCGGCTGCGCTTGCGGTGCTTCCTCGGCCGCGGTTTCTTCGGCGCTGACGACCGGGCGCAACGGCGCGGACATCGACCGGCGCGGAACCGGGACTTCGGTATTCACATCCACGGCGTCGATGCCGGTGGCCACAACGCTGACGCGCATCGTGCCTTCCATCGCGGTATCCAGCGTGCTGCCGACGATGATGTTGGCTTCGGGGTCGACCTCTTCGCGAATCCTGTTGGCCGCTTCGTCCAGTTCGAACAGCGTCAGATCGTGGCTGCCGGTGATGTTGATCAGGACGCCCTTGGCCCCCTTCAGGCTGATTTCATCCAGCAGCGGGTTGGCAATGGCTTTCTCGGCCGCCTGGATGGCGCGATCTTCGCCTTCGGATTCGCCTGTACCCATCATCGCCTTGCCCATCTCGTCCATCACCGCGCGCACGTCGGCAAAGTCGAGGTTGATCAGACCCGGGCGCACCATCAGATCGGTCACACCCTTGACGCCCTGATACAGCACGTCGTCCGCCATGCTGAAGGCTTCGGTGAATGTGGTCTTTTCGTTGGCCAGCCGGAACAGGTTCTGGTTCGGAATGATGATCAGCGTGTCGACCATCTTTTGCAGGGTTTCGACGCCATCCTCGGCCTGGCGCATCCGCTTGGCACCTTCGAACTGGAACGGCTTGGTCACGACGCCCACGGTCAGAACACCCAGTTCACGCGCAGCCTGGGCGATGATCGGTGCGGCCCCGGTGCCGGTGCCGCCACCCATACCGGCAGTGATAAAGCACATATGCGCCCCCGCCAGATGATCGACGATCTGCTCGATGCTTTCCTCGGCGGCGGCCGCGCCGACGCTGGCGCGCGCCCCGGCCCCCAGGCCTTCGGTCACCTTGATGCCCAGTTGCACCCGGTTTTGCGCCGCGCTTTGTTGCAGGGCCTGCGCATCCGTGTTCGCGACCACGAACTCGACCCCGTCGAGCTGCTTTTCGATCATGTTGTTGACCGCGTTGCCCCCGGCGCCCCCGACACCGAACACGGTGATCCGAGGTTTCAAGTCGTCCTGTCCGGGCATCGAAAGGTTCAATGTCATTTTGAGTTCCGCCTGTGCTGCCGACCCGCATTCGCGGGTGTTTTTACCGTTATAATCCCCGACTCTACCTGCCTGCATGTCGGGCGTCACCAAAAAAACGCAAAAATCACCCAAAATATGGGCAATTATACGCCTGTTTCCGCGCGATCTGGCTGTTTTCGCCAGATATAGCGGTCACCAGTTGTCCCGGAACCATTTTACCGCACGTTTCAGGGACCGCTTGGGATAGCGATCGACCGGAATCTCGAAATCCCACCACTCGTCCTGGGGATGGGCGGCGAACAGCGACAGGCCGACCGCGCCGGCAAACCCCGGCCCGGTTGCTGCCTGGGGCAGCCCATGCACCCGCAGGGGCCGTCCCAACCGAACCTGTTGCCCCAGCATCCGGCTGGCCAACCCGTCAAGGCCCGGGATCTGGCTGCCGCCACCGGTCAGGACGATCTGCTGGCTGGGCAGATGTTCGAACCCGGCGGCATCCAGACGGATCCGGACCTCTTCCAGGATTTCCTCGACCCGCGGGCGCATGATGCCGATCAGTTCGGCCCGCGACACCCGCCGCCGGTCATGTTCATAGTCGCCGGTGTCCCCGCCGATCTCGATCATCTCTCGATCATCCATGCCGGTGGCATGCACGCCGCCGTAAAACGTCTTGATCCGTTCGGCGTTGGACGCCGGTATCCCCAGCCCCATCGAAATATCGCTGGTGACGTGATCCCCGCCCATGCGCACGCAATCGGCATAGATCATGTGCTTCTTCATGAAGATCGACACCCCGGTCGAACCGCCGCCCATGTCGATGCAGGCCGCGCCCAGTTCCTGTTCATCCTCGACCAGCGCGGAAATGCCGCTGGCATAGGCCGAATTGGCGATCCCGGCCAGTTCCAGATCACAGCGTTTCACGCAATGCACCAGATTCTGCACCGCATCCGCATCGACGGTCAGCATGTGCATGTCCACGGACAGCGTCTGGCCCAACTGGCCGCGCGGATCGATCAGACCCGAGCGATGATCCAGCGCGAAATTCACCGGCTGGGCGTGCAGCACCTCGCGTCCGACGCCATATTCCGGCACCTCGCAGGCCGCCAGAACGCGGGCGACCTCCTGTTCGGTGACCACCTGGCCTTCCAGTTCGATTTCAGCATCCAGCCCATAGCTGCGCGGATTGGCCCCCGAGAAACAGGCGATCACATGATCGACACGAATCTCGGCCATTTTCTGCGCCGCCTGCACCGCTGTGCGTATGGCGCGTTCGGTTTCCTGCATGGCGGTGATTTCGCCGAATTGCACACCTCGGGACCGGGTGGTGGCCGCGCCGATGACACGAAACCCCGATTGTCCGGCCAGCGAGCCGATCGAGTTGTCCTCGCTCAGCCGCCCGATACCGTCAAAACGCAGCACCAGACAGGCGGTTTTGGAACTGCCCACGTCAAGAATGGCGATGACCCCGCGCTGCAACGCCTGCCGCCGCATCTGCCGCATCGCCCGTTGGGTATGATAGAAATCCGCCATTCTCTACTGTCCGCTTCCATTAATTTTCCGGATCCGCCACCATTCCTGGACGGCGTCCGATGTCATTCTCAGGGTTGGCCGGCTTGCCAGCCGCAGATCGACCACGGCAACGTCCCGCTCCAGCATGTCCTGCGCCTCGCTCAGCGCGATTGCCCGTTCCAGTGCCCGCACCGGGCGATCCGACGGCAACAATATGCGCTGATCGCGGTCCAGCACCACGTCCCAGCGCCGCTCGCCGATCCGCACCAGCCCGCGCAGGCGCTGGCCCAGCGGTTTTGCCGTCGCCAAAAGGCGCAACGCTTCGTCCACCGCACGATCCGCGCCATCCCCGGCGATCAACGGCAGATCCATGCGATCGGTCCGGCGCAGGAGGTCGTCGATATAGGCCCCGGTCGCATCCAGCATCGCCACGCCTTCGCGGTTGCGCCACACGACCGCCGGCACCCGTTCGGCGACATCGACCTGCAACACCCCGCCGGGCTTGATCCTCAGGCTGACGGATTGCACCGGGTCCAGTTCCGCGATGGTGCCGCGGATCGCTTCGAGATCCAGATCGAACGAACTGACAGGAAAATCCAGCGGCACCGCTTCGCGAATATCCTGGGCCAGATCCGCGCCAGCCCCGTCAATGGCCATCAGGCCAACCATGAATTCCGGACGCTCTTCGATGCTGGTGCGCAGATCGACAGCCAGCTGCGCCAATTCCGCGCGCCGCTCGGCATCCCAGAGATAGCCCGCGATGCCCGCCGCCACCAACGCCAGCGGGACGCCCACCCGGAACCCGATGCGAATTCCCGGAGTCAGCATCCAGCGCTGCAGCCGGTACCGCAGGCGCGATGGCGCGGGGTCGCGTCGGATCGGGTTCACCGGTTGCATGATGCGTCCTCGACCAGCCAGTGGCACAGCGCCGCGAAATCCAGCCCCGCCGCCACCGCCTGTTCCGGCGACAGAGACGTGGGGGTCATCCCCGGCTGGGTGTTCGTTTCCAGCAGATACAACCCGTCTGCCCCGCGCGATTCGTCCCACCGGAAATCGGTCCGGCTGACCCCCCGACACCCAAGTGCGCGATGGGCCCGCAGCGCATACTCCATGCAGAGATCGAAAATCCGCGCCGGGATATCGGCGGGCACCACATGGCGCGACCCGCCCGGCTTGTATTTTGCATTGTAGTCGTACCAGCCATCTGTCAGGATGTCGGTCACGGTCAACGCCCGGTCGCCCATGACGGTGGTCGTCAGCTCACGTCCCGGCACGAAGGTTTCGACCATCACCTGATCCGGCATCTCGGGGGACAGGCGCGGTGGCGCGTTGGCCGCCTCGTGCACCAGATACACCCCCACCGACGAGCCTTCGTTGTTGGGTTTGACCACATAGGGCGGCGCCATGACATGGGCCGCCATCACATCGGATTTTGCACAGATCAGACTGTCCACCACCGGCAGACCGTTCAGACGAAACACCGCCTTGGATCGCTGCTTGTCCATTGCCAGCGCCGAGGCAAGCACCCCGGAATGCGTATAGGGCAGCCCCATCCATTCCAGCAGCCCCTGCACACAACCGTCTTCGCCCCAGCGCCCATGCAGGGCATTGAACACGACATCAGGAGACAGGGCGCTTAACTGCGCACAGAGGTCCGGACCGGCATCCAGCTCGGTGACCTCATACCCCTGACCCCGCAGAGCGGCAGCGCATTCGCGCCCGCTGGACAGGGACACCTCGCGTTCAGCCGAGGGTCCGCCCATCAATACCGCCACTGTCCGGGGAGTCCTGCTCGACTGACCCACGACAATTGCCTCTGTTTGCCCGGTCCTTATGAACGGCCGGCGCCTTGCATGTTCCCGCTTGTACCGCGTCCATGTTGCCTGTTGGATTTCGCGGTCGGAGACATTTAGTTATCCGCGGGTTCACCGACCCGCATGATTTCCCATTCTAGCGTGATCCCGCTGGAATCGTAAACCTTTTTTCGCACCTCTTCGCCCAGTCCTTCCAGATCGGCGGCACTGGCGGTGCCTGTGTTGATCAGAAAGTTCGAATGCTTCTCGCTCATCTGGGCCCCACCACGCCGGGCACCGCGCAACCCGGCATTGTCGATGACCTTCCACGCCTTCAGGTCATGCACGTCATCGGCGCGCCCGGTGCTGGAAAACCCGGCCGGGTTTCGAAAGGTCGATCCGGCGCTTCGCTCGCGCGTGGGTTGGGTTTCGTCGCGCTTTTGCAACTGCGACGCCATGCGCGCGTACAGATCTTCGGGTTGGCCTTCCGGGCCGGTCAACGTCGCCTCGCAGAGCACCGCGCCTTCGGGCAGATCCGACTGGCGATACCGCAGGCGCAGATCTTCGGGCGTCAGGGTGATGATATCCCCGGCTCGCGTCACCGCGCGCGCCGACACCAGATGATCCGCCAGATAGCTGCCATAGCAGCCGGCATTCATGCGAACGGCACCGCCGATGCTGCCCGGAATGGTGCGCAGAAAGGTCAGGTCGATCCCCGCATCCGCCGCCTTGCGGGCCACATGCGCATCCAGCACGGCAGCCCCGGCCGTGACCGTGTCGCCCTGAATGGAAATTGTGTTGAAGCCACGCCCCAGGCGGATCACCACGGCGCGTATGCCGCCATCGCGCACGATAAGATTGCTGCCCACGCCCATCGGAAACACGGCCACCTTCGGGTCCAGAGCCGCCATGAAATGCGCCAGATCGTCGATGTCGGCGGGCTGAAACAGCCAATCCGCCGGACCGCCGACCCGCAACCAGGTCAAATCGGACAGATCCCGGTCCGGCGTCAGCCGTCCGCGAACAGTCAAGGTTTTCGGGTCCATCGTCATGTCTGCGGCTCGCACCAATCAGGCCCGACCACACAGCGCAGCGACCCGGGGGAAAGACACGCATGGTCCGCGCAGAGATACAATTCAGTCGTCAACATGGGCGGCACTCAATCCCTGGCGGCCTTGCCCTGCAACAGGCGCATTGTCCAGCGGCCCAGATATACCACCGGCCAGCGCAGCATCGACATCCCCGCCAGCAACACCGCCATCCCCACCCAGGGACCGTTCTGATAGGTCACATACCCCAGGATCGGGATACCCGCCGCGATCAGCCCATAGGCCCGCCGCCAATGGTTGTCACGACTGGGAAGCATCGCCAGGACATTCGCGACGATGGCCCACAGGGCGGCAAGGATCAGGGACAGGCTCATTTCGGCTCCTTTGACAAAACCCCGGCGCGTTTCGGCACCGCCAGACCGGCATCCGGCAAGTCCGATCCGACACCGGATCCGATGCGGCGTCTGTGATGACCCGCCACCGCAGTCAGCCCTTCAGCCGTTCCGGCAGGGCATTCGCCCAGGCGCTGATCGTGCCTGCGCCCAGGCAGACCACCATGTCCCCCGCGCGGGCCTGTTCGCGAACCAGGCGCGTCAGATCGTCCTGATCGACAATCGCGCGCGCATGACGATGGCCGTGACGGATCAGCCCCGCCACCAGATCGTCGCGGCTGGCACCGTCAATCGGATCTTCGCCCGCGCCATAGACCTCGGCGATGGCAACGACATCGGCGTCATTGAAACAGCCGCAGAAATCGTCAAACAGACTGTGCAGGCGCGAGAAACGGTGCGGTTGGTGTACCGCGATCACGCGGCCCTCGGTGGCCTGCCGGGCGGCCTTCAAAACGGCGGCGATTTCCACCGGGTGGTGGCCATAATCATCAATGATCGTAACGCCGTCGATTTCGCCCACCTTGGTGAAGCGGCGATTGACCCCGCCGAAATTCGCCAGCGCGCTTCGGATCGCGTCCGTTTTCATGCCCAGATGCCGCGCCACGGCCACCGCGGACAGGGCGTTGGACACGTTGTGATCCCCAGGCATGGGCAGGGTGCAGTTTTCAATCACGCGATCCTCGGTCTGCAAGTGGATGTCGAAATGCGCCACCCCGGCCCTGTAGGTCAGGTTGACCGCCCGCACATCGGCCTGCGCGTTGAACCCATAGGTCACCACCCGGCGATCGCTGATCCGCCCGACCAGGGCCTGGACCTCGGGGTGATCCGTGCAACAGACCGCCACGCCATAGAACGGGATATTGGACACGAAATCCAGAAAGCCATCGCGCAGCGTGTCAAAATCGCCCCAGTGCTCCATGTGCTCGGGGTCGATATTGGTGACGATGGCGATGGTTGCGGGCAGACGATTGAACGTACCGTCGCTTTCGTCCGCCTCGACCACCATCCATTCGCCCTGCCCCATACGGGCGTTCGAGCCATAGGCGTGGATGATGCCGCCATTTATCACGGTCGGGTCGAAATGACCGGCCACCATCAACTCGGCCATCATCGTTGTCGTGGTCGTCTTGCCATGGGTGCCCGCCACGGCGACGTTGGATTTCAGCCGCATCAGTTCGGCCAGCATTTCGGCCCGGCGCACCACCGGCAGACCCCGTTTGCGGGCCTCGTTCAATTCAGGATTGCCGCATTTGATCGCCGAGGAAATCACCACGACTTCGGTGTCGCCCAGGTTCTCGGCGCTCTGCCCGACAAAGACGGTGGCCCCCAGTGTCTGCAGCCGTTCGGTGATCTTGCTGGGCTTGAGATCGCTGCCCTGCACCGTATAGCCGTGGTTCAGCAGAACTTCGGCTATACCCGACATGCCGATGCCGCCGATACCGACGAAGTGGATCGGGCCCACATCCAGGGGCAGTTTGGTTGCAGCATTCATAACAGGGCTTCCATCCATCATGGGTCAGTCGGTCCTTTCGGCCAATTCGGTGACAGCGGCCACCAGACGTTCAGTTGCATCCGGCAGGCCTGCGTCCAACGCCGCCTGGCTCATATGCAGGGCAGCGTCCGGATTGCCCAGGACGGTGGCCATTTGCGCGCTCAGGCTGGTGACGTCAAGCGCCGATTCCGGGATCAGGATCGCCGCCCCGGCGTCAACCAGCCCACGGGCATTTGCGGTCTGGTGATCCCCCGCCGCCGCGGCAAAGGGGATTAGGATCGAGGGCCGCCCGATCACCGTCAGATCCGCGATCGAGCTGGCCCCGGCGCGGCTGATCACCAGCTGGGCTTCGGACATGCGGCGCGGCACGTCCTGAAAGAATGGCTGCACGTCCGCATCGATGCCCAATTCGGCATAACGTGCCGTGACCCGGTCCAGATCCTCGGG
Organism: Rhodobacteraceae bacterium F11138; assembly: GCA_016521575.1. Classification (GTDB taxonomy): domain Bacteria; phylum Pseudomonadota; class Alphaproteobacteria; order Rhodobacterales; family Rhodobacteraceae; genus Sedimentitalea. Next base: position 803,078 of record JAEKDP010000002.1, read on the forward strand.
CCGGGCCTGATGGCTGATCCGCAGGTGCCTGCGCATGTCGTCGGGCAGGGCCGCAACGGCATCGGGCACCACATCGGACAGAATCCGCGCGCCCTGACTGCCGCCCATCACCAGCACCGACATCGGGTAATCGCCGGGGGGAATATAAGAGGCACCCGCCCGGTCCAGAACCGCCTTGCGCACCGGATTGCCCACATGCAGACCGTTTGACCCGTCAGGCAGATCAGTGGGCCAGACCCCACAGGCGACACAGGACACGCGGGTGGAAAACAGCTGATTCACTCGCCCCAAGACGCCGTTCTGCTCATGGATCATGCGCGGCCGCCCCAGCAGAACCGCCGCTCCCAGCGCGGGGATCGACGGATAACCGCCAAAGCCCACAACGACATCGGGACGATCCCGCAGCATCTGCCGCGCCGCCGACATCACCCCGACCGCGATGCGGGGGGCAACCATGGCCTTGGCGGCAAGACCGCCGCGCGCGAACGTGGCGCTGGACACTTCGGTGATTTCGGTCGAATGCGGAAACCCGCCGGTATAGCGCGCGCCGCGCGCGTCGGTCGACAGGCGCACCCGCCAACCCCGGGACAACATTGCCTCGGCCAGGGCCTGTGCGGGAAACATATGCCCGCCGGTCCCGCCCGCCGCCATCATGAGCAGCGGCTTGTTCATTGTCTGCGACCCCGCAGCAGATCGGCAAATTCACCCTGCGGCCGGGAACGGGTAAAGGCCAGCAACATGCCCACGGCAATGCCGCCAGCGATCAGCGACGACCCGCCATAGCTGACGAACGGCAGCGTCATGCCCTTGGCCGGCAGCAGACGCACCGCCACGCCCATGTTGATCATCGCCTGAACGCCGAACACACACGCCAGCCCCGTACCCGCCAGCCGGATGAACGTGTCCCGCTCGCGCATCAAGCGGAACAGCGATCGCACCACGATCAGCGCATAAAGCGCAATGATGATCAGAACCAGAACCAGACCGTATTCTTCGGCCGCGACGGCAATGATGAAATCCGTATGCGCGTCGGGCAGCGACCATTTCACCTGCCCTTCACCGACCCCGACACCGAACAGCCCGCCTTCGCGGATCGCGTTTGTGGCATATCCCAACTGGGTGGTCGGATCGACATCCGGTGACAGGAAACCGTCGATGCGGCGTGCGAAATGCTCGGAATTGGAATAGGCCAGCGTACCGCCCAGAACCACCAGAACCGCCATCCCCACCAGCAGCAGCATCGGCGCCCCGGCGACGAAATACATCACGCCCCAGCCGAACAGAACCAGACAGGCCTGCCCGAAATCCGGTTGCAGCGCCAGCATCAGCACGATCGCCACGCACAGCGCAAAGGACCAGACCGTGCCCGGCGGGCCGTTGATCTGCTGGCTGGCGGCAAGCATCCAGGCGGCGGCGACGACAAATCCGGGTTTCAGAAACTCCGAAGGCTGCACGCTGGCAAAACCCAGCGAGTACCACCGCACCGCGCCCTTGCCGAAATCCGTGCCCAGTACCGGCAGTAGCGCCAGCGCGACAAAGGCCGCCAGAAACCCCAGCACGGCCAGCCGCCGCACCATGGTCGGCGACATCATCGAGGTCAGCAGCATGGCGAACAGCGCGGCAAAACCGAATATCGCCTGCCGGGTCACATAATGAAACGGCTCGAACCCGTTGCGCGCGGCCAGCGGCGGGCTGGCGGCCAGCCCCAACAGCAAGCCGATCACGAACAGGATCAGCACGCAGGAGATGGACCACTTGTCCAAGGTCCGCCACCATTTGGGTAGAATAGGCTCGCCGCCCCGCTCGGGGACCGCGCCATACACCATCTCAGTCATGGTAAACCGCCGTTTTTGCCTCAAATCGCCCCTTTGCGGGGTCTATCCTTGAAGGGTACAGCAAAAAATCGGTTCAGGCCAGAGTCTTCCTCTTGCTTTTGGCGGCGATCCGCGCCACCCGGCCCGCATGGAGTATCAGACTGTCATCCTGGGTGCCGGTGCCGCCGGCCTGATGTGCGCCGCCCATGCCGGGCCGGACGTTCTGCTGATCGACCAGGCCCGCGCGCCGGGCGAAAAGATCCGGATTTCCGGCGGCGGACGATGCAATTTTACCAACCTTCATGCCGGACCGGACAATTTTCTGTCCGAAAATCCGCATTTCGCCAAATCCGCTCTGGCGCGCTATACGCAATGGGATTTCATCGATCTGGTGGGGCGACATGGCATCGCCTGGCACGAAAAGACGCTGGGACAGCTGTTCTGCGATGGCTCGGCAAAACAGATCGTCGCCATGCTTCTGGGCGAAGCCGAGCGCGCCGGGGCCGAATTGTGGTTGCAATCGGCATTGCGGGACCTGCGCAAGACCGAGGGCGGTTTTGCGCTTGAACTGGACCGAAACGGCGACCGGCACCAAGTCAGCTGCCGCAACCTGGTGCTGGCCACGGGTGGAAAATCGATCCCCAAGATGGGTGCCAGCGGCCTGGCCTATGACATTGCGCGTCAGTTCGGCCTGCGCGTGACACAGACCCGCCCGGCCTTGGTGCCCCTGACGTTTGCCGACAAGCGGTTCGCCGACCTGTCCGGCGTGTCGGTCCGCGCGCGCCTGAGCAACCCGCGCGCCAGCTTTGACGAAGCGTTGTTGTTCACCCATCGCGGCTTGTCCGGGCCGGCGGTTCTGCAACTGTCGTCGTACTGGCGCGAAGGTGAAGCGATCCAGATCAACCTGATCCCCGATCTGCCGCTGCTGTCGCTGTGGCGCGATCAGCGTCAAACCGAAGGCCGCCGCCAGCTGGGCACCGAACTGGCCCGTCACCTTCCCACGCGTCTGGTGGACCATCTCGCGACGTTCCTGCCCCTGTCGGGGCGGCTGGCCGATCAATCGGATGCCGCGCTGAACGCGCTGAGCGATGCGCTGAGCAATTGGACCCTGCTGCCTTCGGGCAGCGAAGGGTATCGCACCGCCGAAGTCACGCTGGGCGGTATCGACACGGCGGCCCTGTCCTCGCGCAGCATGCAGGCCCGCGCCGTGCCCGGCCTGTATGCCATCGGCGAAGCGGTCGATGTCACCGGCTGGCTGGGAGGCTACAATTTCCAATGGGCCTGGGCCTCGGGTCACGCGGCAGGAACTGCGATTGCCGCCGGCGACTGATCCAGTCGTCCGGATGGTCCTGCAAACCGGGTTTGCGCCGGCTATCCGTTCAGCCGCGCCAGAACCTGGGTGGTGAAATCCTCGCCTCTTTGTTCGAAATTGTCGTATTGATCGAAACTCGCCGCTGCCGGGGCCAGCAGCACGGTCTCACCGGGCTGGGCATCGGCCATGGCGCGTTCGACTGCCTGCGCCATGGTGGTGCAGATTTCAGCGTCCACATCCAGTTGCAGCGCAAACCCCGCCGCCTCGCGACCGATGACATAGGCCCTGGCCACCGCGCCGGTCGCGGCGCGCAGGCCGTCCAGCCCCCCCTCTTTCTGCAATCCCCCACAGATCCAACGCACCCGTTTGAATGCGCTCAGCGCCTTGGCGGCGCTGTCCACATTGGTGGCTTTGCTGTCATTCACATAGACCACGCCGCCCGCGTCGGCGATGATCTGGCTGCGGTGTGGCAGCCCGGGATAGCTGTGCATCGCGGTTTCGATCACCCGCGGCGCCAACCCCAGGGCGCGGCACGCCGCATAGGCGGCGCAGGCATTCTGATGGTTGTGCGCCCCGGGCAACGCCGACACCTGACGCAGATCAATCGAAGCTGTCTGTTTGCCCTTGCGGAATTCCGACAGGAACCCTTTGCGCGCGAACACCTGCCAGCCGGGACCGGACAGTTTGCGCGCCACCGAGACCCGTATCACCCGATCATCCGCCGGGCTTTCGGACAATTGCCCCGCCAGAAACAGCCCTTCGGGTTCATCCACCCCGATGATCGCACGATCCGGGCCGCCCTCGGCAAACAGGCGGCGCTTGGCCGCGAAATAGCCGCCAAGCCCGGCGTGCCGATCCAGATGATCCGGCGAAAGATTGGTGAAAACCGCGATATCGGGGGTCAGGGCGCGGGCCAGGTCCGTCTGATAGCTGGACAGTTCCAGCACCACCACCCCGCCATCCTCTGCCGGGTCCAGATCCAGCACCCCGCGGCCGATATTGCCCGCCAGCTGGGCCGAACGGCCCGCCGACGTCAGGATGTGGTGGATCAGTGCCGAAGTCGTCGATTTCCCGTTCGACCCGGTCACCGCGATCACCCGCGGCGCCACATCGAACCTGTTCCAGGCCGGGGTCGCAAAAGACTGAAAGAACAGCCCGATGTCATTGTCCACGGGCACACCGGCCCGCATCGCGGCATCGACGACCGGGTTGGGCGCGGGATACAGATGCGGAATGCCCGGGCTGACGATCAACCGGGCCACCCCGTCAAACGCCCCGGGCCGGTACAGATCGGCGCATTTCAACCCCTCGGATTCGGCGTTCTGTCTGGCCGCCGGATTGTCATCCCAGCACAGCGGCTGTGCCCCGCCCGCACGCAACGCGCGCGCCGCGCTGAGCCCCGAACGGCCCAGACCCAGCACCGCCACGGTCTGATCCGTCATGCCCGCAACGTTGATCATTGTTGCTCTCCCGCCTGTTTGCGTCGCCGGTACACGATCATGCCCAGCACCGCCACCGCAACCAGAAACACCGCCACCGCAATCGCGAGATGCCAATGCAGTTTCAACCGCCCGAACACGGCGGCAATCGCGGTGCCGGCCCCATAGCCCAATCCCACCATCGTCAGCGCCCATGCCAGCACACCGACCGCATCCAGCACTGCAAAGCGCAACCAACCCGTGCGGGTTGTCCCGATCAGGATCGCGCCGATGGATTTCATGCCATAGACAAAGCGAAAGCCGATAATCGCGGGCACCGGATACCGTTCAAGCCGGTCGCGCAACGCCTGAACCGGCCCGCGTCGCAACTGCCGCTGCACAAAGGCGCGCTGCCCCGCGTGCCGTCCGATCAGAAACATCAGGTTGTCGACCAGCGCCGCCCCCAATGCGGCGGCCAGCACGACCCAACCAAGCGGCAGCAGCCCGCGATGCGCCACGACACCGCCCATAAAGGCGACCGTGCCGCCTTCGGCCACCGTGCCGGCAACGATGCCGGGCAGTCCAAACTCCTGGATCAGCGTCTCAAGCGACATGGCGACCCCCGGCGCAACCGCTGGCCGGGCGCGTCTGAAACAGCCGCCGAATGTGGCTGCGGATCACCGAACCTTGAGCGTGGCCAGGCCGATCATCGCAAGGATCAGCGAGATGATCCAGAACCGTATGACAATGGTCGGCTCGGCCCAGCCTTTTTTCTCATAGTGGTGATGGATTGGCGCCATCAGAAACACACGTTTGCCGGTTTTCTTGAAATACAGCACCTGAATGATGACGCTCAATGCCTCGACCACGAAAAGCCCGCCGACGATGGCCAGAACCAGTTCATGCTTGGTCACGATGGCGATGGCCCCCAGCGCACCGCCCAGGGCCAGCGACCCGGTATCGCCCATGAACACGGCCGCAGGAGGCGCATTATACCACAAAAAGCCCAGCCCGCCCCCGAACAACGCCGCGGTAAAGATCAGGATTTCACCGGTGCCGGGCACATAATGCACATCCAGATATTCGGTAAAATCGACCCGGCCGACCGCATAGGCGATCACCCCAAGCGTTGAGGCCGCGATCATCACCGGCATGATCGCCAGCCCGTCCAGCCCATCCGTCAGGTTGACCGCATTGGCCGCTCCGACGATGACACAGATCGAGAATGGAATATAAAAATAGCCAAGGTTAAGCAGCGTATCCTTGAATACGGGCATGGCCAACTGGCCCTGCAACCCGACCGGGTGGTAGCAGGCAGCCCAATAGGCGGCGATGGCGGCAATCAGGATCCCCAGCGCCAGACGCAGCTTGCCGGGCACGCCCGATGTGTTCTGCTTGCTGACCTTCGCATAGTCATCGGCAAACCCGATCAGCGCAAAGGACAGGGTGACGAACAGCACCAGCCACACAAAGGGATTGTCCAGCCGCGCCCACAACAGGGTCGCGGTAATCAGTGCACCGACGATCAGCAGCCCGCCCATGGTCGGTGTGCCGGCCTTGACGAAATGCCCCTCTGGTCCGTCGTCGCGGATCGGCTGCCCCTTGCCCTGGCGTTTGCGCAGCACGTCGATCAGCGGTCGCCCGAAAACAAAACCAAAAACCAGCGCGGTCAGGAACGCGCCTCCGGCCCGGAAGGTGATATACCGGAACAGGTTGAACACGTCTCCCCCGTCCGACAGCAAGGTCAGCCAATAGAGCATGTCAGCGGTTCCTATTCATTTTCATTGTTTGCCAAACCGCGCTGCGCATGGCCCATTTTTCTGATGCCGTCAACAATCGCACCCAGGTTCATGCTGAGCGAGCCCTTGACCAGCACCGCGTCCCCCATGCCCAGATGCGTCCGCAGTGTCGGGACCATCTGGGCGCTGGTCTCCAGATGCACGCCGCGCTTGGCTTCGGGCAAAGCCGAGTGCAGGGCTTTCATCAAGGGGCCGATGCAATGCACCCGGTCGATGTTGGCCATCGCCGGCAATTCAGCCAGTTCAGCGTGGAACCGCGCGGCATTCGGACCCATTTCCTTCATATCGCCCAAAATGGCGATCCGGTTCCCGCGCTGCGTTTGTGTGGCGGCCAGGACATCCAGCGCCGCGCCCACCGATGTCGGATTCGCGTTATAGGCGTCGTCCAGCAGGGTCAGCGGCTGCGCGCCCATGGCCGGATCCAGTTGAATCTGTTCGCAGACACCGCGCCCGCGATAGGGGCTCCACCGTGCCAACGCCAGCGCAGCCAGGGCCGGATCGGCACCCAGCGCCGTACAGGCGGCCAGAGCCCCCAGCCCGTTCATCGCGAAATGCTGCCCCGCCGTGGCGATCTTGAACAGCAGCGGTTCGCCCGCCACCTCGGCCCGCGCCACGGTCGTGGCGTCGTGAACCGATACGTCCAGCAGACGATAGTCGCGTGCCCTGGTCCCGAACTCGACGATTTCCGCACCCACCGCCCGGGCGGTGTCCCGCAAGATCGCAGCCTGGTCGATATCGGCGTTGAGCACCGCAACCCCGCCGGGTTCCAGCCCCCGCAGTACATCGGCCTTTTCGTGCGCGATGCCCGCCACATCTTCGAACGCAGCCAGATGCACCGCCGCTACCGTCGTGATCATCGCCACATGCGGGCGTGCCATACGCGCCAGCGGCGCGATCTCGCCGGGATGGTTCATGCCGATCTCGATCACCGCGAAATCCGTTTCGCGCGGCATCCGCGCCAGGGTCAGCGGCACCCCCCAGTGATTGTTGTAGCTGGCCACGCTGGCGTGGGTCGCGCCCTGACCGCTCAGCATCCGCGCCAGCATCTCCTTGGTCGATGTCTTGCCGACGCTGCCGGTCACGGCCACCACGCGCGCCCGGGTGCGGGCACGCCCGGCACGACCCAACGCCTGCAGCCCGGCCAGAACATCTTTGACGATCAACAAGGGCGCATCCGCCGACACGCTATCCGGCACATGCGAAACCAGAGCAGCCGCCGCCCCTTTGGACAGCGCATCCGCGACAAAGTCATGCCCATCCCGCGCCGCCTTGAGCGCCACGAACAGATCCCCCGGCTGCAAGGTGCGCGTATCGATGGAAACACCATCCACAGCCCAGTCGCCCCGTGCGGTTCCACCAGTCGCGGCGGCGGCCTGGGCTGCGGTCCAAAGGCTCATGCGATCCCTCCGTCCAGCGCCGCCACTGCGACGCTGGCCTGTTCCACATCGTCAAACGGCAGCACGTCGTCCCCGACGATCTGCCCGGTTTCATGTCCCTTGCCCGCGATCAACAGCGCATCCCCCGGCCCCAGAGCATCGACACCGCGCAGGATCGCTTCGGCCCGGTCGCCGACTTCGACCGCATCGGGTGCGCCGCTGATCACCGCGGCACGGATGTCGGCAGGGTTCTCGCTGCGCGGGTTGTCATCTGTCACCATCACCAGATCGGCATTTTCGGCCGCCGCGCGCCCCATCAGCGGGCGCTTCGTGGTGTCGCGATCACCCCCGGCACCGACGATGGCGATCAGCCGGCCCATCACATGCGGACGCAGCGCCCGCAGCGCGGTGGCGACCGCATCCGGTGTGTGCGAATAATCCACGAACACTGCCGCGCCATTGGCCCGTGTCGCCGCCAGTTGCATCCGTCCGCGCACGGTGCCCAGCCGTTCCAATGTCTCAAAGACAGCATCGGGCTGATCGCCACAGGCGATTGCCAGACCACAGGCCAACAGCACATTCTCGGCCTGAAAGCCCCCGATCAGGTTGAGCCGGGTCTGCCACACCCTGTCGCCATGGCTGAACCGCAAATCCTGCCCGGTCGCATCGAACCGCTGCGCCAACAGGTTGATGTCCCCCACGCCGTGTCCGGTTGTAATCACCTGCTGCCCGCGTGCCGCCGCGATGGCGCGCATTTCGACCCCGCGCGCATCATCCAGATTGACCACAGCCGTCCCCGTGTCGGGCAGAACCCGGCGAAACAGCCCCGCCTTGGCGGCGAAATAGGCTTCGAACGAGTCGTGATAGTCCAGATGATCCTGCGTGAAATTGGTGAAACCGGCGGCGCACAGGGTCACGCCGTCCAGGCGGCGCTGTTCCAGCCCGTGGCTGGATGCTTCCATCGCCGCATGTGTGATGCCCTGCGCCGCCGCCTCGGCCAGGGTGCGATGCAGGGTGATCGGCTCGGGCGTGGTGTGGGCCAGGGGCGCGGTCCAGGCGCCTTCAACGCCCGTCGTGCCCAGGTTGATCGCCGCATGTCCCAGTTCAGTCCAGATCTGACGCAAGAAGGTCGCAACCGAGGTTTTACCATTGGTGCCCGTGACTGCCGCCATCCGGGCCGGCTGCGCGCCGAACCACAACGCTGCGCTGAAGGCCAGCGCCTGGCGCGGATCTTCGGTCACGACCAGCGCCGCATCCGATGCCGCCAGCTCTGTCTCGGCGATGTCTGCGCCTGCCGCATCCGTCAGGATCGCCGCCGCGCCCATCCGCAATGCGTATTGGATGAACTCGCCGCCATGCACCCGGGTGCCCGGCAGGGCCGCAAACAGAAACCCGTCGCGCACCTCGCGGCTGTCCACGGCCAGCCCGCCGATCAGCGGATCGGCCCCGCCCCGCGCGCTCAGCCCCAGTTGGCTCAGCGGTTTGGCCGCCGGTGTGCGTTGCGCATTCATATGCCCGTTTTCCAAGGGCCGCCCCCGCCTAGTTGGACGCCAGCGTTATAGCAGCGGATTGTCCGGGTTCAACGTCCGGGCGCAACCCAAGCAGCGGCGCGACACGCCGGATCATCTCGGCGGCCACGGGAACCGCCGTCCAGCCGGCGGTGCGGCGTGGTTTCTTGCCGGTGTTCTCGGACGGTTCATCCAACGTCACCACCAGGACATATTTCGGATCATGCGCCGGGAACATGCTGGCAAATGTGGCGATCACCTTGTTGTCGTAGTATCCGCCGCGTGGCTTGGGTTTATCCGCCGTGCCGGTCTTGCCGGCCACGGCATATCCGGGCACTTCGCCAAAGCTGGCGGTGCCTTCGGTGACCACCTGGCGCAACATCCGGCGCGATGCCGCCGCCGCGCGTTCCGAAATGATCTGGGGCCCGTATTGCGGGCCATCCTGTTTCAGGATCGTCGGCTTGACGTACCGCCCCCCGTTGGCAATCGCGCTATAGCCCGCCGCCAGATGCATCGGGCTGGTCGACAGACCGTGCCCATAGGAAATCGTCATCGTGCTCAGTTCGGACCAGTTCTTGGGCAGCAGCGGCTGACCGCCCTGGGCCTCGACAATTTCGAACGGCGTCGGCTCAAGCATGCCCAGCGCCGCCATGAACTGTTTCTGCCGCGCCGCGCCGATCTGCTGGGCCAGCCGGGCGGTGCCGATGTTGCTGGATTTGACAATAATCTTGGTGACAGACAACTCGTTCCCGTAGTTGCGGAAATCGTTGATCCGGAATTTGCCCCAGCGCAGCGGCCCACGGGTATCGATGATGGTTTCCGGTCCCACCAGCCCCAGATCCATGGCCTGCGCGGCGGCAAATATCTTGAAGGTCGAGCCCAGCTCATACACCCCCTGCACCGCGCGGTTGAACAGCGGGCTGACCGAAGGATCAAAGCCCGATGTAGGCGGGCGCGGGCGTTCGTTGGGGTCGAAATCCGGCAAGGAGACCACCGAAATCACCTCGCCCGTGTGCACATCCATCAGGATCGAGGTCGCCCCCTTGGCGTTCATCAACTTCATGCCGCCATACAGCACCTGTTCGGCCGCTGCCTGCACCGTCAGATCCAGCGACAGCTGCAGCGGGTTGGCGCCATTGGCCGGATCCCGCAGATAGGCATCAAACTGCTTTTCGACCCCGGCCACGCCGACGACCTCGGCGGCGGTCACGCCTTCCTTGCCAAAGCTCGCCCCGCCCAGCACATGCGCCGCCAGCCTGCCGTTGGGATACAGGCGCATTTCGCGCGGGCCGAACAACAGGCCGGGATCGCCCAGATCGTGCACGGCCTGTTTCTGTTCGGGGCTGATCTTTTTCTTGACCCAGACGAATTTTCGCTTGCCGGTGAAGTCCTTGATCAGGCGCTCGCGATCAAGGTCGGGGAATATCTGCGCCAAGCCTTCGGCGGCCGCCACCGGGTCGATCATGTGCGGCGGCTGGGCATAGAGCGAATGGGTTTCGAAATTGGTCGCCAGAATACTGCCGTTGCGGTCCACGATATCGGCGCGCTGGGTTGCAATGGCGCTGCCGCCGGCGCTGGCGCGAGGCTCGACCGCCTCGGAGGTCGCCAACAGGCCCATACGCCCCCCCACGACCGCAAAGGCGCAGAAAAAGAACATACCCAACACCAACAGCCGCCCTTCGGCCCGGCCACGGGCCCGGTCGCGCATCTGTTCGTGGCGCTGCCGGATGTTTTCGCGTTCGATCAGTTCGGGATTTTCGCCATTGGCACGGGCCGACAGAATACGGGCCAGCGGGCGCAGCGGAGTTCGGATCACAGCGGGTCCTCCTCGGCCATGGTCGAGACATCCACGGGGTTGGTGATGGGCAGAAGATCGACAACCGGATAATTCACCTCGTCGACGCGTCCGAACTGATCCGGACGCAGCGGCAACAGCCCCAGACGGTCGAAATTGATTTCGGCCAGTTCACGCAACCGGTCGGGCCGGTTCAAATAGGCCCATTCGGCACGCAGCACCGACAGACGCACCTGCGCCGCGCCGATCTGACGTTGCAGACGCTGGGTGTCCGACAGGGCGCGCTGGGTGGCATAGTTCTCGCGGTAGGCCCAGAACGCCAGGCCAAACACCGCCAGGGCGGCCAGCACATAGGCGATGCTCTTCATTTCCGGGCCTCCCTGAGCTGTGGCATTCCGATGGATTTGGCGGCGATCGGTCCGGCAGGCGCATCCGTTCGCACCGCAACACGCAACTTGGCCGATCGCGATCGCGGGTTGTCGGCCAATTCGGCATCGTCCGGGCCGATTGCCTTGCGCGATGTCACGGTGAACTGCGGCGCATCCTGCTGCATTTCCGGCGCATAGCGATTGGCGCGCCCGCCCTGCCCGGACCGGGCGGTCAGGAACCTTTTGACCATCCGGTCCTCGATTGAATGGAATGTGACCACGGCCAGCTGTCCGCCAGGTTTCAATGCGCGCTCGGCCGCCATCAATCCCTTGAACAATTCGTCATATTCTTCGTTCACCGCAATCCGCAGCGCCTGAAAGCTGCGCGTGGCCGGATGCGACTGCCCCGGCTTGGGGCGCGGCAGGCAGGATTCGATGAGACCGGCCAACTGCAACGTCGATGTGATCGGCGCCTCGGCCCGGGCGCGCAGGATCGCGCGGGCGATCCGGCGGCTGGCACGTTCTTCGCCATAGTGAAACAGGATATCGGCCAGTTCGCTTTCGCTGGCGCGGTTGACCAGATCCGCAGCCGAGGTTCCGGTCTGGGACATGCGCATGTCCAGCGGCCCGTCGTGCATGAACGAAAATCCGCGCTCGGCCAGGTCCAGCTGCATCGACGACACGCCCAGATCCAGAACAACGCCATCCAGATCGCTGGCATATTCATCCATCCGCGAGAACACGCCTTCGCGCATCTCCAGCCGGTCGCCGTATTGCTCTGCCCAGTCCCGCGCCATGTCAAAGGCCAGCGGGTCGCGGTCCACCGCGATCACCCGTTCCGCGCCCGCATCCAGCAAGGCACGGCTATAGCCGCCGGCGCCGAATGTGCCATCCAGCCAGACGCCTTTGACCGGCGCCACAGCCGTCAACAACGGGCGCAGCAGGACGGGGACATGGGGATCGGCGCATTCAGGCGGGACGGCTTGGACCATGGCCTCAGCCCTCTCCCGCACCAACCGGTTGGGCACCATCCAGGTAGACCAGCGGATCGAAATCATCAGGCAACTCGTCCAGCCAGGCATCAGCCTTGGCCAGCTCCTCTTCTTCGTAGGTTTTCGGATTCCAGATCTGGAAGGTGTCACCGGCGGCAATAAAGAACGCCTCGCCCTTCAGTCCGATCTTGTTGCGCAGCTTGGCCGGCAGAACCAGACGGCCGGTTTCATCCACATTCGTCGGGAAAGACTGCCCGTGGAACATGCGCTGCAACATCTTGCGCTGCATCGAGCCACGCGGCAGCGCATCGATCTTGGCGTCGACCTCTTCGATCGCCTCCATGGTGTAACATTCCAGATAGTCGCGGCGATGATCGCCATAGACGATCACCAGCTCGGGGTTGTCGCCGGACTTCCAATTCGGGTCGCTGGCTTCAAGCACACGACGAAAGCTGGCCGGGATCGACACCCTGCCCTTTGCATCCACCTTGTGCTGGCTCTCGCCTCTGAACCTGCGGCCCAACTGCCTGCCCCTTGTTCCGCCCCCGCGTCGGTAAAATCGCCCCTTCAAAGTGAAAACGACGGGCTGATCCGCTGCCACTGATCAACCCGCCGCCCTCGTCCCGCCGTGCGGGGAAGTCCAGTCGCGCGCGCCACCTGGGGGGATGTCTGCTCGCTCGCGCGCCGGATCTCTTGGTCTGATGAAGCCGAAGCCTGTATGAAACCTGCTTATCGTTGGTTTGGGGTCGTTTGGTGCCCCTGCTGTCTTCTTCATCCGATGAACAAGGGATGACATGGGAATTCATGGGTGGCAACTGTTTTTTGTGGGAATGCGCATATTTCCTTGGGCATTTCCGGCTCGATAGGGCCATTCTAACGGTAAGGCTTTGATAACTTTTGGCCGTTCTTGTGGCTTGATGGGAAGGAATACACAAGATATGGCGCGGTTCGCGCGGACCCCCACATATCCCACGATTTCCCAAAAAACTTCCAGCCCAACCCGGTCATTTTCAAAGTTCGCGCTCTGTTCCACACAAACATCGCCATGTCCGACGAAGAATCGGTCAGATTCGCGCGACTCGGGCGGATCGGATCGCCGGCTCGCCGTGTCCGGCCTTCAGCTTTACATGCCCCGTCCCACGATTTCCCATGGGACGCGCGGCCCGTTCAGGCCATTCCGCCTGCGATCAATCGTTCGGCCATGGCGGCATAGGCGCGCGCAGCGGGACCATCGCCTGTTGCAATGGGTGCCCCCGCGTCTCCGGCCAGACGGGTATCAAGGTCAATGGGCAGCGCGCCAAGCAGCGGCAAACCCAGTTTTTCCGCCTCGGCCGCCACCCCGCCATGCCCGAATATATGCGCCTCGTGACCGCAATCCGGGCAGACGAAACTGGACATGTTCTCGATCAGCCCCAGAACCGGTGTCTTGAGGGTGGCGAACATATCCAGCGCCTTGCGTGCGTCCAGCAGCGCCACGTCCTGCGGGGTGCTTACCACGATGGCCCCGGTCAGTTGCGACTTGGTGCATAGTGTCAGCTGCACATCCCCGGTGCCCGGCGGCAGATCGACGATCAGGACATCAAGCTTGCCCCATTCGACCTGCCCCAGCATCTGCTGCAACGCACCCATCAGCATCGGACCGCGCCAGACTACGGCCTTGCCCTCTTCGACCATGAAGCCGATGGACATCAAAGTGACCCCATGCGCCTGCAGGGGAATGATCGTCTTGCCATCCGGGCTGGCAGGCCGCCCCGATGCGCCCATCATACGCGGCTGGCTGGGACCGTATATATCCGCATCCAGCAGCCCCACCTTGCGCCCGGCGCGCGCCAGAGCGACAGCAAGGTTCGACGATACCGTGGATTTGCCGACCCCGCCCTTGCCGGATGCAACCGCCAGGATGCGATCCACACCGCCGGGCCGGGTCGGACCATCCTGCGCCTTGGGATGGCCACCGATTTTCAGGCTGGGTGCCGCGGGCTTCGGGGCCGGGCCATGCGCTGTCAGCGCCACCGAAACGCTTTTGACGCCCTCCAGCGCCGCCACGACCGTTTCGGCCGCACGGCGCAGCGGCTCCATCTGGCTGGCAATCCCGGGGGACGGTGCTTCGATCACAAAACGGACCACGCCATCGTCAACCGTCAGGGCGCGAATCATATCGCGGCTGACCAGGGTGCCGCCGTCGGGCAATTCCAACGTGTTCAAGCTGTCTTCGATCTGGTTGCGTGTCACGGCCATACCGGTTTCTCCCATTCCCCAAAAGTGACGTAGCGTCCCGTCTGCAGTTTACACATTCCGCAAGGAATTACTGCAAGTGCGCCCCGCAAGTGCCGGTTATCTAGGCATTTCTCCTATGCGTTTTCTGCATGGCAGCATTGACCTTATGTCTATTGTGCACCTGCAGCATTGCGCTATCTTGAATGCAAGTTAAGGCGCTAACATCTACCGAGGCGCCGCGCAAACGAAGGTTTGAGACCATGACACATATTGCTCTGACCCCATCCCATGGCGCTCCGCTCATGATGCGGGTCTTTTACGACGCAAAAGAACGCTTTGCCCGCTATCGTCTGTTCCGGGCAACCGTGAACGAACTGTCCAAGCTGAGCAACCGGCAGCTGGCGGATATCGGGTTGACCCGTTCCATGATCAGCAGCCAGGCGCATCAATCGGCCTACGGCCAGCGCTGAAACGCGCAGAGTTTCAAGGTTCAGGCCCGCCTCTCCTCCTCCCTGGCTGGCCTGTCAACTGCGGCGACACCTCTCCTCCTCCCTGGTGTCGCCGCATATAGATACCGACCGAAAGGCCGGAACATGATACATCGGGCGCTCTCCTCCTCCCTGCGTTCCGATGTTGCAAGAGAACGGCGGCACCGCTCCTCCTCCCTGGTGTCGCCGTTTTCATCTTGCAGACACCGCGTCGTTGCCAGCGCGCAAAAATCCACATAACCTGCCCCTTCGCCGAATGACGAAAACGGGCCGCGCGCACGATGCTTATCCTGATACTGCACATCCTGCTTCTGGTCGGCCTCAGCGTGCGCCTGTTGTTGCGCGACGAACTGCCGGCCCCGACACGGCTGGCCTGGTTCATGGTCATTCTGGTCCTGCCATTGTTCGGGGGGCTGATCTATTTCCTGTTTGGCGAGGCCAACCTGGGCTATTCCACCCGCGACCGGATTGCCGAAGTGGCCCAATCGGTGCACGGTCAGGCCCAGGTCCTGGACGCCCGGCATGTGTCGGATCTTGCGACCGTGCCACAGCGGTTTCATCCCGCCTTTCGCTACAGCCAATCCATAAACGGATTTCCGCCGCTGCAGGGCAATGCGGCAGAATTGATGCCTGATGCCGCGACCGCCCGCGCCCGTCTGATTGCCGATGTGGACGCGGCCACCGATCATGTGCACGTTCTCTATTATATCTGGCTGGATGACGAGACCGGCATCAACACCGCCCAGGCCCTGATCCGCGCGGCACAGCGCGGTGTCACCTGTCGTGCCATGGCTGACGGGCTGGGGTCGCGCCATTTCATTCGGTCCCGACATTGGGAAGAGATGCGCGCCGCCGGGGTGCAGCTGGCGGTGGCCCTGCCCATCGGAAACCCGCTGACCACGATCCTGAAAAGCCGTCTGGACCTGCGCAATCACCGCAAGATCACCATAATCGACGGTGAAATCACCCACTGCGGCAGCCAGAACTGCGCCGATCCTGAATTCCGGGTGAAACCCAGATATGCCCCTTGGGTGGATATCATGCTGCGAGTCGTCGGCCCGGTGGTCGCGCAAAATCAACTGCTGTTCGCCGCCGACTGGATCGCCCACGCGGGCGGCACGCTTGATGATTTTCCGATGGCTCCGACGTCCCATACCCCCGGTTTCGTGGCCCAGATCATGGGCGACGGCCCGACCGAGCGTCGCTTGGCCACGCCGCATCTGTTTGCAAGCCTGATCAACGCCGCACAGGAACAGGTGGTCATTTCGACGCCGTATTTCGTGCCCAATTCCATCGTGTTGGAATCGATCTGTGCCGCCGCCTTTCGCGGCGTGTCGGTGACGCTGATCTTGCCGCACAAAAACGATTCGTGGATCGTGGCCGGTGTCAGCCAGTCCTCGTATCGCCGCCTGCTTCAGGCGGGCGTCGAGATTCGCGAATATACCGGCGGTCTGCTGCACGCCAAGACGTTGACCATCGATGGCGAGGTCAGTCTCATCGGGTCCTCGAATCTGGACCTGCGCAGTTTCGATCTGAACTATGAAAGCAATCTGCTGCTGCACGACCCGGCAACCACGCGCGCCATTCTTGAACGTCAGGCCGAATACATCGGCTCGTCGCAGCCTGTGACGCTGGCCGATGTGCGGCACTGGCCCGCCTACAGGCGTATGTGGAACAACGCCATCGCAACCCTTGGCCCCGTGCTATAGCCTGCGCGCACGTCAGAACGGGATATCGTCACTGGCCGACACGAATCGCGCCACAACCTTTTTGACACCCGCCTTTTCGAAATCGATCTCCAGCTTGTCGCCCTCGATCTCGGTCACCGCGCCGTAGCCGAATTTCCGGTGAAAGACGCGCTCGCCGATGGCAAAACTGCTGACGGCTTTCAGATCGATCACGGTATTCCGGCTGTTTCCGGGTTGGGACATTCCGCGCTGCCCCGCGCGGGCCTGCAACCGCTTCCACCCGGGTGAATCATAGCCGTCCGCCTGCGCCACCCGTTCCGCAAGACCGGAGTCCACCGGCGGATCCGACGCCATCCCTGCCGCGCCATATCCGCCACCGTACAACCCCGGCGGGGTCAGCACCTGCACATGGTCTTCGGGCAGTTCGTCGATGAACCGCGACGGCATCTGCGACTGCCATTGGCCGAAGACGCGACGGTTCCCGGCAAAGGAAATTGTACAGACCTCTTCCGCGCGGGTAATACCGACATAGGCCAGCCGGCGTTCTTCCTCCAACCCCTTCTGGCCGCTTTCATCCATGCTGCGCTGGGACGGAAACAGGCCGTCTTCCCAACCGGGCAGGAACACGGCGGGAAATTCCAGCCCCTTGGCCGCATGCAGGGTCATGATACTGACCTTGGCGCCGCCGTCGCCTTTCTCATTCTCCATGATCAGGCTGACGTGTTCAAGGAATCCCTGAAGGTTTTCAAACCCTTCCAGCGCCTTGACCAGTTCCTTGAGGTTCTCCAGGCGCCCCGGCGCTTCGGGTGTCTTGTCGTTCTGCCACATGGTCGTATAGCCGGATTCATCCAGAATGATCTCGGCCAGTTCCATATGGGTGATGCCCGCGTCGCCGGCCATGCGGGCCCAACGCGCTATGCCATCCACAAGCTCGGCCAGCGCCGCGCCGCCCTTGCCCTTGATCAGCCCGCCCTGCACCGCCAACCGCGCGCCTTCCAGTAGCGACACGCCATTGCTGCGCGCGGTGGTCTGGATGGTCTGCTGTGCCTTGTCGCCCAGCCCGCGTTTCGGCGTGTTCACGATCCGCTCAAAGGCCAGATCATCCGCCGGGCTGACCACGACCCGGAAATAGGCCATCGCATCGCGGATCTCCATGCGTTCATAAAAGCGCGGGCCGCCGATGACGCGATAGGGCAAACCAATGGTAAGGAACCGGTCTTCGAAGGCCCGCATCTGGTGGCTGGCGCGCACCAAGATCGCCATTTCGTCCAATTCGATGGGGCGCATTCCGCGCGTGCCGCGCTGCATGGCTTCGATTTCGTCCCCGATCCAGCGTGCCTCTTCCTCGCCGTCCCAGTGACCGATCAGGCGAACCTGTTCGCCCCCGTCGGATTCGGTCCACAGTTCTTTGCCAAGCCGCCCCTGATTGCCGCGAATGACCCCGCTGGCCGCGCCCAGAATATGCGCCGTGCTGCGGTAATTCTGTTCCAGCCGCACCACATGCGCGCCGGGAAAATCCTTTTCGAACCGCAGGATGTTGCCCACTTCGGCCCCGCGCCAGCCATAAATCGACTGATCGTCATCGCCGACACAACAGATATTCCTGTGACCGCGCGCCAACAGCCGCAACCACAGATACTGGGCAACGTTGGTATCCTGATATTCATCCACGAGAATATACCGGAACCAACGCTGATATTGTTCCAGAACATCCGGATGCGCCTGGAAGATCGTCACCATGTGCAGCAGCAGATCGCCGAAATCGACCGCGTTCAATTCGCGCAGGCGAGTCTGATACTGGGCATACAGCGCAGCGCCCCTGCCATCATATGCCCCGGCATCCGCTGCGGGCACATTTGACGGCGTCAGCGCACGGTTTTTCCAGCCATCGATGATCCCGGCCAATTGGCGTGCCGGCCAACGCTTGTCGTCGATGTTCGCCGCCGACACCAGTTGCTTGAGCAGCCGCAACTGATCATCGGTGTCCAGAATGGTGAAGTTGCTTTTCAACCCAGCCAGTTCCGCATGCCGTCGCAACAGTTTAACACAGATCGAATGGAACGTCCCCAGCCACGGCATCCCCTCGATGCTGTGCCCCAGCATGGCGCCCACACGGTCTTTCATTTCGCGAGCGGCCTTGTTGGTGAAGGTGACCGCCAGAATCTCGTTGGGGCGGGCGTTGCCGGTGTTCAGCAGATGCACGATGCGCGCCGTCAGCGCCTTGGTTTTGCCCGTCCCCGCCCCGGCCAGCATCAGAACCGGACCTTGCAGGGTTTCGACTGCGCGGCGTTGTTCGGGGTTTAGACCATCCATATAGGGCTGCGGGCGCGCCGCCATCGCGCGCGCCGACAGAGAGGCACCTTCAAAGGCGTCCGTTTCGTCAAAACTGCTCATGGCGGGACCATATCCCAGCCCGCCCGGCAGGGGAAGAACTGTTCCACGAATGTTCCTGCGGAAATTTCGCCACCAACCGTCCGGGGCATGGCGCGGCCTGTGGCATTGCGCCTGGAGGTCGGGACCGGATTAAGACTTTGCCAACCATGATCTATTTGCGCCATACTGCCCGCATGAAACAGGGACTGCAGGCCGTATTCCAGATGCGGTATTCGTTTTTCGGCAAATCGGGCTGGCGCTCGGGCACCAGCCGCGACAAGGATCGCTTGCTGGATCCGGACCGCTTGCAGAAGCGATTCCACTATTTCGAGAATATGGCCCTGCCCAGTCTCGCCGCCCAGACGGGCGGGCCGCGAAAATCCAGGGTCGCCTGAATTGAGCAATACACGATTGCACGCCCGCTTTCCCGGCGTATCCGACCTGAAAAAGCGTGCTCAAAGGCGTTTGCCGACATTCGTCTGGGATTACCTGGACAGCGGCACCGGGGTCGAAGCCACCAAGGCGCGCAACCGGGCGGCACTGGATCGCGTGGGTTTCATGCCCTCGATTCTGCATGGCCCGATCAACCCGGATCTTTCCACGACGTTTCTGGGAAAGAAGCTTGCGCAGCCCTTTGGTATCGCGCCCGTCGGCATGTCCGGTCTGATCTGGCCGGATGCGGAACACCTGCTGGCCCGTGCGGCAAAGACCGCGGGCTTGCCCTATTGCCTGTCAAATGTCGCCAGCCGCACCCCCGAAGACCTGTCCGGCGATCTGGGCGAAGACGCCTGGTTTCAGCTTTATCCACCGAAAGACCCCGATATCCGCCTTGACCTGCTGAACCGGGCCCGCGCCGCAGGTTTCACCACGCTGGTGTTGACCGTGGATGTGCCGACGGCATCGCGGCGCGAACGCCAGACCCGCGCGGGGCTGACACAACCGCCGCGCCTGACACCACGGCTGCTGGCCCAGGTCGCGCTGTGCCCCGCCTGGGCCCTGGGCATGGCACAACGCGGCATGCCCAGAATGCGGACGCTGGACAAATACAGCACAGGCGCGAAAGCCAATCTGCCCTCTACCGCCCATGTGGGATATCTGCTGCGCACCTCGCCTGACATGAGCTATGTGAAATGGCTGCGCGACCACTGGGATGGGCCATTGATCGTCAAAGGCGTCATGCGCGTTCAGGATGTCGAGCCGCTCGCGGCGGCGGGGGTCGATGCGTTATGGGTTTCGAACCACACCGGCCGACAGTTCGATGGCGCGCCCGGCAGCATCGAACTGCTGCCGGACCTGCGTGCCGCGACGCGTTTGCCGCTGATATTCGACAGCGGGATCGAGGGCGGGCTGGACATTCTGCGGGCCCTGGCGTCGGGCGCGGATCTGGTCATGATCGGGCGCGCGTTTCACTTTGCTCTTGCAGCATTGGGGGCTGCCGGTCCCGCCCATCTGATCGACATCCTGCGTCTGGACATGCAGGCCAACATGGGCCAGCTTGGCGCACATACCATAGCCGGACTGCCCACCCCCATCGCTCTGAGCGCCTTTGGCTGAACAAGTCCGCCCCCGGCCCGCCGCCAACTTTGCAAGTGCAGAAAAAAGTTGCGAATTGTCGCACCCAGCCATTTACGCAACGTCACAACCCGCCTAAACATCACCGCAACAGATTTGTGAACGGGGGGGCACAATGCCTGACTTCAAGAAGATCCTGATAGCGAACCGCGGCGAGATCGCGATCCGTGTGATGCGCGCGGCCAACGAGATGGGCAAGCGCACGGTCGCGGTTTATGCCGAAGAGGACAAATTGGGGTTGCACCGTTTCAAGGCTGACGAAGCTTATCGGATCGGCGAAGGCATGGGGCCCGTGGCGGCCTATCTGTCGATCCCCGAAATCATCCGCGTGGCGCGGGAATGCGGCGCGGACGCGATCCATCCCGGTTATGGGCTGTTGTCGGAAAACCCCGATCTTGTCGATGCCTGCGACGCCGCCGGGATCACTTTCATCGGGCCGCGCGCGGAAACCATGCGCGCGCTTGGCGACAAGGCCAGCGCGCGCAAGGTGGCGATCGAGGCCGGGGTTCCGGTGATCCCGGCAACCGAGGTTCTGGGCGACGACATGGACGCGATCCGCGCCGAAGCCGGGGAAATCGGCTATCCGCTGATGCTCAAGGCCAGCTGGGGCGGCGGCGGACGGGGCATGCGGCCGATCGCATCTGCGGACGAACTGGTCGAGAAGGTGCGCGAAGGCCGGCGCGAAGCCGAGGCCGCGTTTGGCAATGGCGAGGGCTATCTGGAAAAGATGATCCTGCGCGCCCGCCATGTCGAGGTGCAGATCCTGGGCGACAAGCACGGCGGTATGTATCATCTGTTCGAACGGGACTGTTCGGTGCAGCGCCGCAACCAGAAGGTCGTCGAGCGCGCCCCCGCCCCCTATCTGAGCGACGATCAGCGGGCCGAAATCTGTGATCTTGGCTACAAGATCTGCAAGCATGTGAACTATGAATGCGCGGGGACTGTCGAATTCCTGATGGATATGGATGACGGCCAGTTCTATTTCATCGAGGTCAATCCCCGTGTGCAGGTCGAACACACCGTGACCGAAGAAGTCACCGGCATCGACATCGTGCGCGCCCAGATCCTGATCGCCGAGGGCAAGTCCATCGCCGAAGCCACCGGGAAATCGGCGCAGGACGATATTCGCCTGAACGGCCACGCGCTGCAGACGCGGGTGACCACCGAGGATCCGCAAAACAACTTCATACCGGATTATGGCCGCATCACCGCCTATCGCAGCGCCACGGGCATGGGCATCCGCCTGGATGGTGGCACCGCCTATGCGGGCGGCGTCATCACCCGGTACTATGACAGCCTGCTGACCAAGGTGACCGCCTGGGCGCCAACACCCGAGGCGGCGATTGCCCGCATGGACCGCGCCCTGCGCGAATTCCGCGTGCGCGGCGTGTCCACCAACATCGCCTTTGTCGAGAACCTGCTGAAACATCCGACGTTTCTGGACAACAGCTATACCACCAAGTTCATCGACACCACGCCCGAGCTGTTCCAGTTCGCCAAGCGCCGGGACCGCGGCACCAAGGTGCTGACATATATCGCCGACATCACCGTGAACGGCCACCCCGAGGTCAAGGACCGCCCGCGCCCGCCCGCCGATCTGCGCCTGCCGCGCGCGCCTGCGCAACGTGGCGAACCCGTGAT
Organism: Rhodobacteraceae bacterium F11138; assembly: GCA_016521575.1. Classification (GTDB taxonomy): domain Bacteria; phylum Pseudomonadota; class Alphaproteobacteria; order Rhodobacterales; family Rhodobacteraceae; genus Sedimentitalea. The sequence goes on from JAEKDP010000002.1 coordinate 825,439, forward strand.
GGGCACGCGCAATCTGCTGGAACAGAAAGGGCCGCAGGCCGTCGCCGACTGGATGAAGGCGCAAAAGCAGCTGTTGATCACCGACACGACGATGCGCGACAGCCACCAATCGCTGCTTGCGACACGGATGCGCAGCATCGACATGATCCGCGTGGCCCCTGCCTATGCCACCAACCTGCCGGGGCTGTTTTCCGTCGAATGCTGGGGCGGGGCGACGTTTGACGTGGCCTATCGTTTCCTGCAGGAATGCCCGTGGCAGCGACTGCGCGACCTGCGCGCGGCAATGCCCAACGTCATGACCCAGATGCTGCTGCGCGGCTCAAACGGGGTCGGATACACCAACTATCCCGACAACGTAGTGCAGGAATTCGTGCGTCAGGCGGCTGAAACCGGGGTCGACCTGTTCCGGGTCTTCGATGCGCTGAACTGGGTCGAAAACATGCGCGTGGCGATGGACGCGGTGCTGGAGTCCGGCAAGCTGTGCGAAGGTTCGATCTGTTACACCGGCGACATCAACGACCCGGACCGCGCCAAATACGACCTGAAATACTATGTCGCGGCCGGCAAGGAACTGCGCGATGCCGGTGCCCATATTCTGGGCCTCAAGGACATGGGGGGGCTGCTGAAACCCACCGCGGCCAAAACGCTGGTCAAGGCGCTGAAGGAAGAGGTCGGCCTGCCGATCCATTTCCACACCCATGACACCGCCGGGGCGGGCTGCGCCACCATACTCGCCGCTTCAGAGGCCGGGGTCGATGCGGTGGATTGCGCCATGGACGCGTTGTCGGGCAACACCAGCCAGCCGACGCTGGGATCGGTGGTCGAGGCGCTGCGCCGCACCGACCGCGACACCGGGCTGGACATGGCAGCGGTCCGCGAGATCAGCGAATACTGGGAGGCCGTGCGCGCACAGTACACCGCGTTTGAATCCGGACTGCAGGCCCCCAACTCCGAGGTCTATCTGCACGAGATGCCCGGCGGCCAGTTCACCAATCTCAAGGCACAGGCCCGCAGTCTGGGACTGGAAGACCGCTGGAGCGAAGTGGCGCAGACCTATGCCGACGTGAACCAGATGTTCGGCGACATCCCCAAGGTGACGCCCAGCTCCAAGGTGGTCGGCGACATGGCTCTGATGATGGTCAGCCAGGGCCTGACCCGCGCCGATGTCGAAAACCCGGATGTGGATGTATCGTTCCCGGACTCGGTCATCGGCATGATGCGCGGCGACCTTGGTCATCCGCCCGGCGGCTTTCCTGAAACGATCACCCGCAAGGTGCTCAAGGGCGACGCGCCGAACATGGATCGGCCGGGCAAACATCTGGCTCCGGTCGATCTGGAAGAGGTGCGTGCAGAAATCAGCGCCGAGCTGGATGGCAAACAGGTGGATAACGAGGATCTCAACGGCTATCTGATGTATCCCAAGGTGTTCATGGACTACATGGGCCGCCACCGAACCTATGGGCCGGTGCGCACCCTGCCGACCACGACGTTCTTTTATGGCATGCAGCCAGGCGATGAAATCAGCGCCGAAATCGACCCCGGCAAGACGCTGGAAATCCGCATGCAGGCGGTCGGCGAAACCGATGAGGCGGGCGAGGTCAAGGTGTTCTTTGAACTCAATGGCCAGCCGCGCGTCGTGCGCGTGCCCAACCGCATGGTTGCCGCCACCACCACCACACGCGCCAAGGCCGACCCCGACAATGCCGACCACATCGGCGCTCCGATGCCCGGCGTGGTCGCCACGGTTGCTGTGAACGCGGGGCAGAACGTCAAGGAGGGCGATCTGTTGCTGACCATCGAAGCTATGAAAATGGAAACCGGACTGCACGCGGAACGCGACGCCACGATCAAGGCAGTCCACGTCCAGCCCGCAAGCCAGATCGACGCCAAGGACCTTCTGATCGAGTTGGAATAGTCCACGGACCACCGCCAGACGCGGCGGCACGACACAAGCCGCGCCAGCCCCGATCCTACATGGGCTGGCAGGCTTGGCGGGCTGGCCGGCTTGATGTCTGCGGCCACCAGGTCAGGCGACACTGTGGCTTTGGGTCGGTGTCACCACGCCTGCCCGGACCGCAGCAGGCCGCAGCCAGGCCCCGAAGGCGGGCTTATCGGCACTACGGCGCTGCCGGTTTCGGCAGAAAATCGGTCTCATCCACAACGGGATTGGCGCAGATGCCGATCTTCTCGATTTCAACCCCTATGGTTTCGACCGGTTTCAACCCGCCGGGTTTGGCTTCTTGGCGTGCCCGACGCCCGGGGGCGTACCCAGCGCGATCAGATCGCCCGGCTCCAGGGTGGTGAATTCGGACAGGGTGGCGATGATACTGGCCACCGACCAGTGCATGTTTCCGGTATCCGAACTTTGCCGGATCACGTCCCCGATCCGGCTTTCGATCTTCAGCCCAGCCGCGCCGCCCGGCAGGGTTTCTCCGACGTCAGGCGGGGTTTCGGCCTGATTGCACGCCGTTGCACCATTGACGAGAAAAATCGGCGGTGCCAGCGCCGACCTTACCCACCATCAGTTTCATATGGATCTCTTCGGTTTACTTGACCTGCGCAGGGCTTCAGAGCCGTTCAATGGCAAGCGCAATCCCCTGACCGCCGCCGATGCACATGGTGATCAGCCCCCTGGATCCGCCGATGCGCTCCAGCTCATACAGGGTCTTGATTGTGATGATCGCGCCGGTCGCACCCACCGGGTGGCCCAGAGCGATGGCGCCGCCATTGGGGTTCACCCGCGCCGGGTCCAGCCCCAGTTCGTTGTTCACCGCCAGCGCCTGTGCTGCAAAGGCTTCGTTGCTTTCGATCACGTCGAAATCGCCGACCGACAGCCCCGTGCGTTTCAACAGGTTCTGGACGGCGGGGATGGGGCCGATGCCCATGACATCCGGGCTGACACCGGCATGGGCATAGCCCAGGATGCGCGCCTTGGGCTTGAGCCCGGCCTTTTGCGCCGCATTCGCGGTCGACAGGACCATGGCCGCCGCACCATCGTTGATGCCGCTGGCGTTGCCCGCCGTGACGGTGCCGTCCTTCTTGAATACGGTGCGCAAACCGGCCAGGGCCTCGGCTGTGGTGGCCTTGGGATGTTCATCGACCTTGAAGTCCACCATGTCGCGGCGCACCTTGACCTGTACCGGGGTGATCTGGCTGTCGAACACACCGGACCCGATTGCAGCGGCGGCGCGCTCCTGGCTGGTCAGGGCAAAATCATCCTGCGCGTCACGGGTGATCCCCTGCGCGGAGGCAACGTTTTCCGCCGTCACCCCCATGTGGCCCGTGCCGAAAGGACAATTCAGTGCACCCAGCATCATGTCCAGCGCGGCGACATCGCCCATTTTCTGACCCCACCGCGCCGCAGGCACGATGAACGGGCTGCGGGACATGCTTTCGGCACCGCCGGCCAGGGCAAATTCCGCGTCACCCAGCATCAGGGACTGCACCGCGGAAACGACCGCCTGCGCACCCGAACCGCACAGCCGGTTGACGTTCATGGCCGGTGTTTCCTCAGGCACGCCCGCCTGCATCGCGGCGACGCGCGACAGGTACATGTCGCGCGGTTCGGTGTTGATCACATGACCAAAGACCACGTTGCCGATCTGGCCCGGCTCGACCCCGGATCGTTCCATCGCGGCCTTGCTGGCGACGGTGGCCAGATCAATGGGTGCGGTGCCGGCCAATGCGCCGCCAAACGTGCCGATGGCGGTACGCGCGCCATCCAGAATGACGATTTCCGTCATGATATTGGTGTCCTTCTGGTCTTTGCTCTGTCCTGCGGCAAGCCTCAGGTTTCGGCGGGCTCGCCAATCTTGTCCTGGGTCCGGGTTTCGAAATCACCGGCATCGTGACGTTCGCGCAATTGCGACGACGGTTCGCCGGACGCGCGATTGACCATGCGTCCGCGCTGTACCGCGGGGCGCGCATCGATGGCTTTGGCCCACCGCAGCACGTTGGTATAGCTTTCCACATCCAGAAAGGTCGCCGCATCATACAGACGCCCCAGAACCAGCTGACCATACCAGGCCCAGACCGCCATATCGGCAATCGTGTAATCATCCCCGACCAGATAGGTGTTGTCGGCCAATTGCCGATCCAACACATCCAGCTGACGCTTGGTTTCCATGGTGAACCGGTTGATCGGATACTCCATCTTGGTCGGCGCATAGGCATAGAAATGACCAAAGCCGCCGCCCAGATAAGGTGCGCTGCCCATCTGCCAGAACAGCCATGACAACATTTCGGGCCGCTTGCCCGGGTCCTTGGGCAGGAAGGCGTCGAATGTTTCGGCAAGATGCAGCAGGATCGCGCCGCTTTCGAATACGCGGGTCGGCGGCGATGACGTATGATCCATCAGCGCCGGAATCTTGCTGTTCGGATTGACGTCAACAAAACCGCTGCCGAATTGGTCGCCGTCGCCGATATTGATCAGCCAGGCATCGTATTCCGCGCCCGCATGACCGGCGGCCAGCAGTTCCTCGAACATGACGGTGACCTTGACGCCATTGGGCGTGGCCAGGGAATACAGCTGATACGGGTGTTTTCCGACCTGCAGTTCCTTGTCATGGGTCGGCCCGGCGATGGGACGGTTGATACTGGCAAATCGGCCGCCGCTTTCGCTGTCCCAGACCCAGACGTCGGGCGGCGTGTATTCGGCTTGATCGGTCATGTGCAGCGCGCTTTCTGATATGAGAGACGGGCCGATCATCACGATGCGCGCACCAATTGTCCAGCACCCGCAATCAAGGTTTCCGTGATCGTTTCATTTATAGGGCCGGGCGTGTCTATGGCCAGTACCGAACAGCACAGACGGCGGCGGATCTGATCGATGTATTGCGTCAGATGGGTGCGCAACGGTCACTTGTCGCCGCAGCTGTCGCAGTTCTGATCGGGAACCGGATCATAGCCGGACCCGCCAAGCGGATGACATCTTGCGATTCGGCGCGCAGCCAGCCAGCCGCCTTTCAATGCCCCGTGGCGTTCCAGCGCTTCCATAGCATAGGCGGAACACGTCGGTTGATAGCGACAGTTGAACCCGACCCAGGGCGAAAAAATCAGGCGATACGCCCGTACAGGCAAGGCAACAAGCCGCGCCGCAAACGTCATTGCCGCGCGTGCAGCTTGCGCAGCGCATACCGCAGATCCCCGACCAGGGCGTCAAACGGGCGCGTGGCGGTGTTTTCCGCGCGTCCGATCAGGACATAGTCCCAACCCTCCCGTGCCGAGGTCGGCAGCACCTGCCTGGCCGCTTCGCGAAGGCGCCGTTTGGCACGGTTGCGCGCGACGGCATTTCCGACCTTCTTGGAACAGGTGAAACCGACACGAATGCCCGCCGCTTCGCCAGGTGCGCGTTTGCGCCCTTGCACCATCATGCCGCCCGTTCCCTGACGCCACGCACGGGCCGCGCGCAGAAAATCCGCGCGCTTGGTCAAAGTGGTCAGGGCAGGCACGGCACAAACGGACACCGCCGGGGGCTTGTTCCCCGCACCGGCTTTGCCTTTTCCGAGGGCCCTCGGCGGTGTCATGTCCGTCAGAAGGTTGAGCTGACGCTTACGCGCTCAGCGCCTTGCGGCCACGCGCACGGCGTGCGTTCAGGATCTTGCGGCCAGCCTTGGTGGCCATACGCGAACGAAAACCATGGCGGCGCTTGCGAACCAGGTTCGAGGGTTGATAGGTGCGTTTCATCGCTCCGTCTCCAGTCTTGCGGTCGGGTACGGCGCGGAATCGCCCCCCGTGTCATGTTCGAAGCCCGTCCTCTAATGCGGGTTTGCCTGTAAGTCAAACCCTGTCGCCGCTGTTTTGCCACTTGATTTGCAACATTTCCGGCCCGGGGCGATCCGAATGTTTCAGACGACAGATCCCGGCCCCGTTTTCTCACGAAACGCAAGCCTGCCATCAAGGCAGCGTGATCCGTCTGTTGCATCCGCACCGGTCAGTCCATGTTATATTCCCAGAGACAGCCATTATACAGCCATTGTGGACCCGACAAGATGAGCGAAACGCACGACACCCCCAAGCATCGCGCCGGTCGGCACATCCCGTTGCTTGTGATTCTGTGCGTCGCGATCATCGGCTGGTTTACCCTGGGCGACTGGCTGAGCTTTGAAACCCTGCGCCGCAATCGCGAGGCCTTGCTGGCGTTCCGCGATGCCAACGCAATCGGTCTGGCCGCGTTGTTTGCTGCGGCCTACACGATCATCGTCGCGTTTTCGCTGCCGGGTGCGGCCCTGGCGTCCATGACCGGCGGGTTCCTGTTTGGCCTGGCGCTCGGGACCGGGCTGAACGTGATCTCTGCAACCATCGGGGCCTGCGCGATCTTTCTGGCTGCCCGTTGGGGGTTGGGGGCCAACCTGACAGCCCGGCTGAACGCCAGCGAAGGCAGGATCAAGCGCGTAAAGGACGGGCTGCGCGACAACGAAATCAGCGTCCTGTTTCTGCTGCGTCTGGTGCCTGTCGTACCGTTTTTCGTCGCCAACCTGCTGCCTGCATTGGTCGGAGTGAAGTTCCGCAATTTCGCCGCGACCACCGCGCTGGGAATCATCCCGGGGGCGATCGTATTCACCTGGATCGGTGTCGGGCTGGGCGAGGTGTTCGATCGCGGCGCCTCTCCGGATCTGTCGCTGATCCGCGAACCACATATCCTGGGGCCGATCCTGGGTCTGTGTGCGCTGGCCGCATTGCCGATCGTCATCAAGGGCCTGCGTGGCCGCAAAGGGGTCTGAGGCCATGAAAACCATCAAGACGGATGTTCTGGTCATAGGGGCGGGATCCGCCGGGCTGTCGGTCGCGGCCGGTGCCAGCCAAATGGGGGCCAAGGTCGTTCTGCTGGAAGGCCACAAGATGGGCGGCGACTGCCTGAACTACGGATGTGTGCCGTCCAAGGCGTTGATCGCGGCCGCAAATGCCGCATGGGACCAATCGCAAACCGCGCGTTTCGGCGTCACCGGCCACAGCCCGCAGGTGGATTACGCCGCCGTGATGCAGCATGTATCCGAGGTCATCGCGCGCATCGCTCCGACCGACAGCCAGACCCGTTTCGAAGGGCTGGGCGTGCGGGTCATCCGTGAATTCGGCCGGTTCGTCTCGCCCCGCGAGGTGCAGGCGGGCGATTGGACGATCATCGCGCGTCGCATCGTCATCGCAACAGGATCATCCCCCCTTGTCCCGCCGATTCCCGGCCTGGAACAGGTGCCCTATCTGACCAACGAAACCCTGTTCGATCTGCGCGAACGCCCTGAACATCTGCTGATTGTCGGCGGCGGTCCGATCGGTATGGAAATGGCGCAGGCGCATGCACGGCTGGGCTGCAAGGTGACCGTCATCGAAGGGGCCAACGCCCTGGGCAAGGACGACCCGGACATGGCCGCCACCATTCTGGATGCGCTGCGCGCCGAGCATGTCGAAATCGTCGAACAGGCGCCGGCGGCGGAAATCCGCGAACGGGTCGGCACCATCGAGGTCGAAACAAAGGACGGGCGCGTGTTCTCGGGCAGCCATCTGTTGATGGCCGTCGGGCGCAAAGCCAATACCGCCCGGCTGAACCTGGACGCAGCCGGGATCGAGACCACCAGCACCGGGATCAAGGTCGACGATTCCCTGCGCACCACCAACCGTCGCGTCTATGCAATAGGGGACATCGCCGGGGGGATGCAATTCACCCATGTGGCAGGTTACCACGCCGGTGTGGTGATCCGCTCGATCCTGTTCGGACTGCCATCCAAAGCCAAAACCAATCATATTCCATGGGTGACATATACCGATCCGGAACTGGCGCAGGTCGGGTTGACCGAATCTCAGGCCCGTCAGGCGCATGGCGACAGAGTAGAGATCGCGCGGTTTTCCTATGATGAGAACGACCGCGCGATTGCCGAACGCAAAACCGGCGGTGCGATCAAGGTGATGGTACTGGGGGGACGCCCGGTGGGGGTTTCCATCGTGGGGACACAGGCGGGCGAATTGATCGGCCTTTGGGCCCTTGCTCTGGCAAACAATCTGAAGATGCGCCAGGTTGCCGCCATGGTTGCCCCCTACCCGACCATCGGCGAGATCAACAAACGCGCGGCCGGGGTCTATTTCTCACCCAGACTGTTTGATAACCCTAGGATCAAACAAGTGGTCGGGTTCATACAAAGATGGCTGCCCTGACCGGAAAAAGGGGCGCAATGCTGAATACGCTTTCGGGCCGGTTCCTCATTCTCACGATCGTTTTCGTGATGCTGGCCGAAGTTCTGATCTTCGTGCCGTCGGTGGCGGGGTTTCGGGAAAGCTATTTGCGGGATCGGCTTGAACGCGCCCAGATTGCGTCGCTGGCGCTGGAAGCCGACAACATGCTGTCCACCGATCTGGAAGCCGAACTGCTGGACACGGCGGGTGTATTCAACGTGGTTCTGCTGCGCGAAGAAATGCGCGAACTGGCGCTGAGTTCGCCCATGCCCCGGGAAACCGTGGCCGCGACATATGACCTGCGTGACTCCGGACGCCTGGCGATGATCAAGGACACGATGATGCGCTTGTTCACGCCGGAAAATCAGGTAATCCGGGTGATCGGTGCCCCTGTACGCGACGCCGGGCTGCTCATCGAAGTGACCATGGAAACCGCGCCGCTGCGCCATGCCATGATCGAATATGGGGTGCGCGTGCTGCTGTTGTCCGCCGTGATTTCGATCATCACGGCGATGTTGCTGTTTGTCGCGGTTCGCATCCTGATGGTGCGCCCGATCAAAAGTGTCGTAGGGTACATGCAACGCTATGCGGCCGCACCCGAAGACGCCCGTGGGATCATCCGCCCTCGGGCGACGCTGTACGACCTGCGCGAGGCTGAAGAAGCCCTGCTGAAACTGCAGACCGAACTGACCCATGCGCTGAAACAGAAACAACGCCTGGCGCAACTGGGCGCAGCCGTGGGCAAGGTCAGCCACGACCTGCGCAACATCCTGACCAGCGCGCAACTGTTCACGGACCGGATTGAAACTTCGGATGATCCCCTGGTGCGCCGGCTGGCGCCCAAATTGGTCAATTCAATCACGCGCGCGGTGTCCCTGTGCGAAAGCACCCTGGCCTTTGGCCGGGCAGAAGAACCCGCCCCGACCCTGGGCATGATCGACCTGGCCGAGGTGGTCGACGACGTGATCGAAAGCGAACGGCTGGCCGCCGGGGAAGCGCCTGTGGCCTGGGTCTGCGAAATTCCCAGGTTGTTCAGGGTGCGCGCGGATACGGAACAGCTGTATCGCGTCCTGCAGAATCTGGTGCGCAACGCCCGTCAGGCCATCGCAGCATCCGGCAAAGCAGGCACCATCAGCCTGAGCGCCCGTGAAGATGACGACAGCTGGTGGATAGAGGTCAGCGACACAGGACCGGGCCTGCCGGCAAAGGCGCGCGAACATCTCTTCACCCCCTTTCAGGGCGGCACGCGCAAAGGCGGTTCAGGCCTGGGGCTGGCGATCGCCGTTGAATTGATCCAAGGCCACGGCGGCACCCTGGAACTGGCCGACACCGGATCGGACGGCACAACTTTCGTGCTGCGTTTGCCAAAAAGCGATGGTGCGATCTAATTCATCTTTTTGGGTTGCAAACCCCGATGGGTATCTTTAAGTGCCCCCTCAGTGGACCGATAGCTCAGCTGGATAGAGTACTTGACTACGAATCAAGGGGTCGGGGGTTCGAATCCTCCTCGGTCCGCCACACCACACCCCAAGACATTGATTTCATTGGATAATTTATTCACTTTGTCGAACCATTCTCATTGGGTTCGTCAACATTTGAACCCGTTTCGTTCTGTATGAGTTTCGCAAACCCTTGATCCGCCATAAGTCCGCGACGCGCCTTTCCTGCGTAAATTTGGACCATTTGAGGGGAACTGTGCCCTGTCCAAGCCATGATCTCGCGTTCTGACGCGCCCGCCTCAGCCAAGCGAGTGGCGCAAGCCTTGCGGAGCCCGTGAGCGCTACAGGCAGGCAGTCCGGCGGCGTCACACCATTTGCGCATAGCATTGCCCAAGCCGTTTGAGCTACGGGAGCTGCCTCCGGATGTTTCCAGAAACGTCAATTGGCCCTTGGGCAGCACATCAAGCACCCTTTGAAGATCGGGGTGGATTGGGATATCCACGACAACCTCGGAGAACCGCTCAGTTTTCTGCCGCCGGTATTGAAGGCGCGCGCCGCTCACGTTTTGCCACCCGAGCCGCACCGCATCCACGCGAGAGCAAGCGGTATGCAGCATCAGCGTTACAGCGGTATGGGCCAAGGTGCCGATCTCATGATGGGTGAAAAATTTCTCGATTTCGGCCTCTGTCCATGTATGAAAGCCCTGAGAGCCCGTGCGCATTTTTCGGATTGCCGTTGTGGGATTGTCTGACCGCCAGCCGATTTCAACGGCATGATTGAGCAACATGCGCAGCATGCGCAGGCGGTTATTGCGCGCGGAGGGACGGTCTGCCAGCGGCTCCAAGAGCTTCACCACATGCGGGCGCTTCATCTGCACAACAAGCCGATGTCCATGCTCATCGCGGAGGCGCTCAATCTCGCGGCGGTATGTCGCCTTTGTGCTGTCGGCCAGCGACACGAATTCAGGGCTCTTGTAGTAGGACACGACCAGCGCATTGATTGTGCTCCGCTTAGTCGCCTGAGCGCCGACTTCCTGCGATCTGTAACCAGTGAGCGCACGCTCATAGTTGCGGCGAAACTCATCCGATCCGTATTCACCCTGGATTTCGGCTGAAAAGCCTTTCTTGCGGAACCGAAAGCGGCGCTTCCGGTGGCGATCAAAGTATGCGGTGACCCCCGGAAACTCGCGTTTGATCCGGCGGGCCATCAGAGATCGCCCCAAGTATCTTCCTCATCCTGCGAGGGTAGTGCCGCCGCGCAGGTATAGAGTTACGTGACCAGCCACAGGCGACGGGAGCCGACGCAGCGGGGCTTTGGCATCGCACCTGTCTCGACCAGCTCGGAGAACTTGCCGGGTGACAGGTTGAGCATGGCGGCGGCGCTGGACTTGCTGACGCAGATCGCGGGAACATTGGATGGAATAGCGGAATTGGACATGTTCGTACCCCGAAAAATTGCCCCGGTGAGGAGAGGTTGGAACCTCACCGGGGCTTTGAGGGATGCTCGGTCTGAGGCACCAAGCGTCCCGAAACGTGTGGCCCCGAGGGGTGAACCAATTCCCCACCACACGACTTGTGAGGGCGCGGCGAGCCGCGCCATCCTCAACTTATGCGGAAGGGCTCATGTACCAGCCGCGATGGTCGGTGAAGCCCGCGCCGAAATCCATGCGGACCTTGTATTCAATACCGTCCACCTCAAAGCCCTCGCGCGTGAAGAGCTGTGGCCCGGCCACACCGTCCAGATAGGCGTGCTGCAAGCTGTCAGGTGCACCGGGGGCGGCGCAGACGTACCATGCGCTTGCACTGGTCAGGCGGGGCTCGACAAGCAGTTTAAGCTTGCCCGCGAACGGGTTGGCATTGGCGATCTCGCTTGCCGCGATCTCGGTCAGCACTTGCTCAGCGAGCGTTTCCAGCTCCGGGGGCACGACGAGGAAGGCAGGCACCACGTTGATCGCCTCGCCCGCAAGGCCGGTCTGGCGGCGCATCGCAACCCGTGCCGCGCCGAGATTGGCTACAGTGAGTGAGCCCGACGCGGGCGCAATATTGCCGTGATCAGCGTGAAACAATGTCTTGCCATCCGAAAGCCTCGGGCCAAGCCCGGCGTTTTCTTCCAGCAACCCAGCAAGCAGTCTCGCCTCTGTATTGGCGGCACCTTGGCCGAGAAGCGGGAACACGTTAGAAAACACGTCGAGATCGTCATTAACGATGGCCTGTCGGGTGATCCCGAAAACTTTGCCATAGGTTTTCACCGCAAAGGTTTCGTCGCCCTCCTCAATCGTACCGGTCTTGAATTCGCCTTGCTCGTTGACCTCCTCAAGATCGGGACCAGCCGACACCTTGACGGAATGCAGCGCCCGAAAGTTCGAAGCGACAATTTCTCGGCTGGTCTGCTTGACTGCCGATGGTGATGCCTCATAGGCATTCGACAGCGACATGTTGCCCACGTCGCGCAGGATGCTGGGGAAATCGCTAGTGCCGTGCAGCGCCATTTCCACACGCGAGGCAACAGAGGACATTGCGGTGCTCTTGCCGTTCTGTTGCAAGCAGATGTCAGCGATTTCCGAAAGCGTTGCGCCCGCGAATTCGCGACCCATCGTCGGTTGATGCGCGCGATTTACACGCGCATAGATGCCATCCGCGATCTTGGCGTTAAGCCCGTCGCCGCCATCCCAAGAGTGACCAACCGATACACGGGCATAGTGAGCCTCATCCGGTGCCCTCCGAATAACGGGGGCTTGCGCTGCAAGTTCACTCGTTACAAACGCTTGGGCCGCTTCAAACGTAACCCCTTCATTGATCCATCCATCAAGGCGGGCCGGTGCGTTCACGCGCTGCGCAAGGGGTTGCATTGCCAAGTTGGTCAGCGCCTTCACTCGCTTCAGTTCCTTGTGCGGATCGCTGCGATCCGCCGCGCTCATGACCGGCGCAAGGCTGGCGGGGGCCGCTGTGGGCTCGGTGGTTTCGGTTTGAACTGTCGATTGGTTTGCCATGTTGCTTGCCTTTGAAAAATCGTTGATCCAATGGTTCTGAACGGCCATCTGGATCAGGTTTGAAGGGGAGTGGGCATAGGCCCGGTAGTCAAATTCCGCCGGGGGCGCTTGCTCGCCATCGGTCAACGCGACATCCGCGAAGCCTGCCGCAACCGCTTCCTCTGGCGTGAACCAGCTTTCAGCGGCCATGATCTGCCGTATTTCACTGATCGGCTTGCCCGACCGCCGCGCATAGATTTGAGCGACCGCCTCTGAAATCGTGTCCAGGCTATCCGCAACCCGCCGGTGTTCCTCGCTGGTCCCGCGATGGCTGGTGATGTCCTGTGAGGGATCATGGATCATCAGAACCGATCCGGCAGCCATTTCGATCCGGTCGCCCGCCATCATGATCATGGACGCGGCGCTTGCGGCGATGCCCTGAACGGTAATCGTTTTGTGCCCCCGATAGTCAGACAAAGCCGCATGGATCGCCGCGCCATCGAACGCGATCCCGCCGCCGGAATTCAGGCGGATACGAACAGGCCCGGAACACAGGGCGAGCGCGTCGGATACAGTCTCAGCGTCAAAGTCGATACCCACGACGCCGGTGAGGGCGATTTCAGGTTGCCCATACGCAAGGGAAACATTGGCACCTGAACACAGAGAAGCCTCTTGAGTTCTCATACGCCTAGACCGCTATCGGTTTTCCAGAACAGCTTCCCATCAACATCTAGGGCGTGTTTATTGAGTTGCTGAAACAGAACCTCATAAATACCTTTGAAATCAATGACAAAGCGAACGACATAGTTAGCCCTGCATCCAGAGGCAGTCGTGTCACCGAAGGTTTCTATCAGTGCATTTGGCAAATCCTCCAGATGTTTTGCCAAACTGAAATTGGGAGTTCCGTCCGAACCCATTGAAACGATAAGATAAGGCATCGATGGATCGCCCGATTTGTCCGACAATCCGTGCGAAAGTATCGGAAGGCTAAATGCGGCGATCTCTACCGCCACCTCGTGCCCTACACCCGCAGCCAAAATCGCTTTGAATGCGCCGACTAAAAAAATATCATCAAAGCGATAACGTTGCCAACCGCCGGTATCGGGGAGCCGAAGATACCCCTTTCGCTGCCATTCTCTTAACGTTTGGACTGTCAATCGGCATTGAAGTTTGACCCCCTATCGGCGTCCAATATTGACCCCCTTGTGCTGAGCAGGCCCGGCGCTGCGTAGCCCTCACATAGCGCAGCGGCGGCGGGCCTGCGGGGTTTCGGGTTAGCGCTATGCGCGGTTCTTGAAGCGCCAGCTTTCGTTTCCGGTTTCGACGATCTCGCAGTGGTGCGTAAGCCGGTCGAGCAACGCGGTTGTCATTTTGGCATCGCCGAAGACGCTGGGCCATTCGCCGAAGGCCAGGTTGGTTGTGACGATGATGGATGTGCGTTCGTAGAGTTTGCTGATCAGGTGGAACAGGAGCTGTCCGCCGGTCTGGGCGAAGGGCAGATAACCCAGTTCATCGAGGATCAGGAAGTCGAGGCGGGAGATGAGATCGGCGGTTCGGCCCTGGCGTTCTGCGCGGGCTTC
>JAEKDP010000020.1 GCA_016521575.1 Rhodobacteraceae bacterium F11138
GGTGTCGCGTAGCCCTTAATTGTGAGATGGGAAATCCAACGAAATCAACGGCCACCCTTTGCCCTTAAATATGAGATTTTGTCTTTAATTCCGATATTTTTGCCCTTAACCCTGAGACAGGGTTCGCAGCTTCGTGTGGCAAATATTGATGGATGATGATCGCGACGACTCCGTTGCCGCTGGTGCTGAGGAGGCGCGCAGGGCGGCCGTTCTGCGTCCGCTTGTTCAGGCATATCTCAAAGGAACTGGCAGTCTGGAAAGTGGCATCAATGACGCCGTTTGGGAGCTTGGTGTCAGCAGGGCGACTGTGTGGCGCTGGATAAAGCGTCTGGCCGAAGAGGGTGGGCGCACCAGCGCTCTGGTACCGCGGAAACGGGGCCGCCCGACTGGTACCACCTTGATATCCGGCAAGGTGGAAGCGGTGATTGAAGAACATCTTCGCCGTTATTTCTTAAGGCGGGAACGTCCAAGCCTGTCGCGCGTCGTGACAGAAATTCGCAGCGCGTGCTGGCAGCAGGGCTTGCAACCGCCGACACGTCGGACGGTTCAGCGCAGGCTGGATGCAATGGATGCCCGCGAAATTGCCAAGGCACGCGAAGGCGCAAAGGCGGCCCGCCAGAAGTTTGCGCCGGTCGTAGGCGACAACAAGGCAAACCAGCCACTGGAGGTCGTGCAAATCGACCATACGCCTGCGGACATCATTCTCGTCGACAGTTTTGAACGCCAACCAATTGGGCGGCCTTGGGTCACGCTGGCGATCGACGTCGCAACGCGGATGGTGACCGGATATTACACCTCTCTCGAGGCACCTTCGCGTCTGTCGGTGGCGCTTTGCCTGACACAGGCTGTGGCCCCCAAGGCGGAACTTCTGGCGGAATTGGTGTGCAATGTTCCTTGGCCCGCGCAGGGTAAACCGCATAGGATCCACGTCGATAGAGGGCGCGATTTCCGGTCGCAAGCCTTTCGGTCGGCATGTGCGGAATGGGGGATCGATCTGGTCTATCGGCCGCCAGGCAGTCCTCATTTCGGAGGGCACATCGAACGATTGATCGGCACGATGATGGGGGCCGTGCACCTGTTGCCTGGAACAACGCAATCCTCGGTCGTGGCCAAGGGCGACTATGACGCCGAGGGCATGGCCACGATGACCTTAAGCGACTTCGATCGCTGGTTTGCTCTGGAAATCTGCCGCTACAACAACAGCATTCATTCAAGTCTTGGCTGTACGCCCGTCGCCAAATGGGAGGCACTCTCAGAGCAAATGACAGGCGACATCCCCTTCGAGATGGAAGCTTTTCGGGTGAGCTTCTTGCCGAGCGAACTGCGTAAGGTCAGGCGTGACGGCATCCATCTGTTCCAGATACGGTACTGGTCGGATGCGCTTGCAGGCCACATTGGGCGCGGCGATGGGAAGGTGGTCGTTCGCTACGACCCTCGCGATATCTCAATGATCTGGGTCGAATTGGACGATGGCCGGTATGTTGAGGCGCGTTACAGAAACTTGGAAATTCCGCCCGTGCCGCTCTGGGAATATCGCGAAGCCATGAAGAAGGCCCGTGCCCTTGGCAAATCCGGGTCCAATGAGTTGGTCTTGGCTGAGCTGATCCGACAGCAACGCCAGATCGAGTTTGAAAGCCGGGGCCTAACGAAGGCCGAACGCCGATCCCGTGAAAGAAAAGGGACATTGGAGGGCACCAACTCGGCTGTCTCGAAAACCGAAAGGCTGCGCCCGATCGACACGGGTGATACATCGCGCCCATTGTTCAAAGTGGAGAGATGGTGAATTGAGGGCAGGGACAACAGAGGAAGACGGTCGGATCGCCCTCATTCAATCGGATATCTGGATTGGCTTTCCGCGGGCCGAACAAGTTCTGGACCGTTTGCAGGGTATGATCGAAGCGCCAAGGCAAACCCGTATGCCTGGCCTTCTTGTGCATGGCGCGTCTGGGATCGGCAAGACGATGATCGCCCGCAACCTGTCGCGCAGATATGCACCGGAATATGACCCAGCATCGGGAATTACGCGAACGCCGCTCTTGCTGTTACAAGCACCGCCAGCTCCCGACGAACGGCGGTTCTATCTGCACATCCTGGCGTCCGTCGGGGCACCGGCCACGGCACTGGGCGCGCGCGCTCAAAATGTGGCCTCCCTCGAAGTCCGTGTTATTGCGCTTTTGCGCGACCTTGGCCTGCGGATGATCATGATCGACGAGGTCCACAACCTCTTGGCCGGGACCCACCGCGAACAGCGACGCTTTCTCAATGTTCTTCGTTATCTCAGCAATGAGCTCGAGGTGTCACTGATCTGTCTTGGGGTCAGCGAGGCCGTCGACGCCATCCGTGGTGATATCCAGCTTGTCCGACGGCTGGACGAACATCACTTGCCAAACTGGCGCGACGATGCCGAGTTCTCGGACATGATCCAGACCCTTATTGCTGCCATGCCACTGGAAAAGAAGTCCAACCTGAAGGTCAAGTCACTCAAGCAGATACTTGCACTGACCGGTGGGGTGACCTCGCGCATTTTCGCCCTGATCAAGGATCTTTCCATCGACGCCATTATCACAGGCGAGGAATGCATCACCGATGACGCAATCGCAAAATGGACGCCGGTTTGGTCGCGCCATGCGAACCCCCATCGGCGGCTCCAGAAGTCCCGGGTGTGAAGCCGCACCCGCTGCCCAAGACTGTCGCGCCGCTGCCAGACGAGTTGTTGTCAGGTTGGTTGTCTCGGCTGGCGGCGGCCAATTACTGTGATGATGCGGAACTACTGGCTCATCTCAGAATCGATACCGCGCATGGCACCGCCTTGAACTTCAACGTCGACGCGGCTGCGGCGGCGGCGGCGAAGATTGCCAACGCCGCACGGGTTGATCCAGATGTTGTGCGATCTTTGACCTTTCCAGCAATGACGACACGAGAAGCCTCGCTGACGGCCCAGATGCCATTCCAGCATTGCCTGCAATGCTCCAGAGAGGGCCTTTCGCTCAGGCATTGGAGGCGGGCCTGGGCATTTGACTGCCAGGTTTGCGGGACGAGACTTGTGCAGACCCTTGGCAAACTCCGTGAGGAACAAATATCTGGAAAACTGATATACCGAGCGCGCCGCGGGGCAGAGATGCTTGAGTGCGCCGCGCGCTCGCGCGGCCCCAAGCAACTTCGGCGCGCAATGCGCGCAGTCACCTTTGCCATGTCACTCAAAACCTTCCGCGGGGATCCGTCGTTCGCTGTCCAGAACCCCAGATCGGAAGTTAGGCTGTTCTGCCTCGCCGCAATCGCCGCCGCTCGATCTCATCCCTTGGCTAAGGCAGCCATCGTCAGCAAAAGCATCGACGACTATGCAAGGGTTGCTCTCTTGCGCGCCTTCGAGAAGGAGCCTCGATTGCTTGCCGCGGTTGATCACATCGCGCAAAGGTGCGCGAGAAACAGGGGCCCCATGACAGCCGTATCTCACAATTAAGGGCAAAAATTGTCGCCAAACGGGTCGCGTCTCAGATTAAAGGGCAACGCGACAGCGAGCGTCGCGGCTCGTGGCAAGCGTCCGATCTAGTCTGCAAACTGGAACGTCAGCGGTGAAACCTCGGCAGCGCCACGCTGTGCGACCAGGTCGCGTTCGGGAACGGCGCGCTCGGCACGAAGCTGTCCCGCGGTGACTTCGCTGGCGGCACGGTCGATATCGAGCCGCAGTGCGCGACCGCCCTCCACGACTTTTTCGCCGTCCACGAAAACCGTATGCACAGCGCGATCCGCCGCCGCATAGACAAGGCTTCGAATCGGATCGCGGCTGGGTTGCATCGACGGATGGGTCATGTCGACCATCACAAGATCGGCCTTGGCGCCGGGTGCCAGGCGCCCGATATCGCTTCGCCCGAGAGAAGCCGCACCGCCGATGGTAGCGGCGTTAAATATTTCACGGGTGCTGACCGTGTGCGGGCTGTTCGCCATCAGTCGGGCCACATAACCGACATGGCGCATTTCCTCGATCATGTTATGCGGGTAGGTATCGGTTCCGATCGCCACCTTTACCCCAGCCCGCAGATATCGCCCTACATCGCAAAGCGCCATGCCCCGTCGCATAAAGACGGTCGGGCAATGGGCGACGGTCGCGCCGGTTTCGGCCAGAAGCCGTATATCGGTCACGGTATGCCAATGCGTATTGGGATGATCGTCGACAAAGATGCTGTGACCGATCAACGAGCTTTCGCCCAGCACGCCCAGTTCCCCCAGCCATTGGATCGGCGTGACTCCATGGCGCCGGGTGATCTCATGAAATTCGGGCAGGGATTGAGCCGCATGAGTTTGCCAGCGCATGCCGCGGCTGGCCGCTTCCTTATAACTTTCACGCAGCAGGTCGGGGGTGCACGTGTCGATTTGCGCCGGAACGACCATCCCCGACAGACGGCCCGAAGGATGCCGTTCGGCGGTGTCAGCCAGATCAAGCGCCTCGCTCATGGCACCGAACCCCCGATCCTCGCTCCAGTCATATTCGACAACGTGCCCGTTGCGGGTGAACCATCGCGCGGAGCGGAACATCGGCGCGGCATAGGCCCGCAGCCCGCTTTCGGCCAGCGCATCCACCCATCCGGGATATGGCCGGGCCATATCGACGATGGTGGTCACGCCCGACATAAGAAGTTCGGCACAGGCAAGCCGGGTCTGCCAGGGTGCCGCCTCGTCATCGCCGATCATCGTCGGCATGAACTCATACAGATTGGAATTATAAAGTCCGGGCGACCCGGTTTCGTCGGTATATCCCTTGTTGATCGGCTCGTGGGACAGATGGCTATGGATATCGACAAGCCCCGGCATGACCATGAAGTTTCGCCCATCGACGATATCGACCTCTGCCGGCGCAGCCTGGCCAAGGGCAGGCCCGATCGCGCTGACGCGATCTTTCTCGAAAAGAACATCCGCGTTCCTGACATAACGGTGACAGCCCGCGGATTCGTCCCAAGCCACGATCCAGTCGGCGTTCTGTATAAGAACCGGTTTCATATCGTTCTCCTGTTCTGGGAGGTCAGTCGGTCGGCAGGACCGATTTGTGTTCGGTACCGGCAATCCGATCACCCTCCTGCGGAGGGGACATCATCGCGGTAAGCTGAGTGCGCGCGGTTTCGATGAATGCGGCACTGATTCTGGACAGGTCGCCCTTTTTGCGGATGACGGCGGCGGCGGTGACCGGCGTGGCAGGTTCAAAGGGCCGCGTGATCAGTTGCATGCCCTGGGTGAAGGCCGCGGTGAAAGGGTCGATCACCGAAACGCCCAGACCGGCATTGGCCAGCACACAGGCGGTATGGCAATAGCGCGCCTCGATCCTGGGGCGGTGCAGAACACCCGCCTGACTGAACGCGGAGCGCACCAGCGCACCCAGATTGGTTTCCAGTCCGATAAAGGCACAATCGGCAAGGTCGTGAGGCGTCACCACGTTCAGGCGGCCAAGAGGGTGGTCGACCGGCATGACGCAGACCATATCGCCACGGTGCAGAGGGATCACCTCGTACCCCCGGAGCTCCTGCAAGCCCAGAACGAACCCGAGGTCCACCACCCCGGTTTCCACGGATTGCAGAACGGTGTCCAGCCGCCGCACGTCATACCGAATGGTAACCCCGGGACGGTCGGCCGTGAAATCCCGAAGGATCGCAGGCAAGGCGGTGTGGCCAAGTGGCGGCGTGGTCGAGATGCGCAAGCGCCCTGCTTTCACCGCGCGCAGATCGCGAATTTCCAGCTCTATGCCGCGCATGAGCGCAAAAAGCGGCTCGATTTCCTTGTTCAGATGATATGCATCCTGGGTCGGGCGCAGCACGCGGCTTATCCGCTCGAACAGGGTCAGCCCCAACTGATTTTCAAGCGATTTGACAGCGTTCGATACCGCAGGTTGCGACACGCCAAGCTCTTCGGCGGCGCTGATCGTGGTGCCGCAGCGCATGACCGCCTCGAACACTTCGAGCAGACGCAGGTTCAGGTCGTTGCGTCGGTCAATCTTCATGGGCCAATGCCGTGGAAGGCGCCCTGGCCAGCCGGATCACCGCTGCGCGTGTCGGGTCGATGACAGGCCGTTCGAGGACCGCCTCAAGCCTTTCACGGTGGCGTGCCATCCCGGCGCAGCCCAGAATAATCGAATCGGCCTTGTCTATGTCCCGCAATTCGCGAGCAACATCACAGATGCGTCCGAACGCTTCGGGCTGCTCGCCTTCTGCCACCGTCATGCGCAAAGGCCGCTCGCCGGCGAGGCGGTCCATCACCCCCATCGCCGTCATATAGCGCGCATGGCGTTCTATCGATTGCGGCCCCAGCGCGATCACGCCGAACCGGCCGCCAAGACTGATGGCTTCGGTCACGGCGCTTTCCTGAATCCCCGCAACCGGGTCTGGGCAGGCCGCACGGCATTCCGAAAGGCCGGGATCGGAATAGCAGGCGATCACGAACGCGCTGCAATCGCTGCGTTTGAGGATCATCCGGCGCAAGGGGTCGACCACCGCGTCGACATCTTCTTGGGTTTCCACGCCGAAAGGGCCCTCGGCCAGCGTGACGCATTCGGTCCCGAACCCGTTGGGCAAGTCCAGGCCGGCCAGCGATAGCGCGATGCCGCGGGTGACCTCGTCGTTGGAATTGGGGTTTATTACCAGAATACGCGACATGTGGTTTGCCCTTCCCCTAGAGGATCTGCGCGCCGAAATTGCTGCCGGGCTCCAGCTCTGCCGCCAATGCGGACTGTGTGGATGCAATGCCGAACGGCGCGCGCTTGATGAATTCGCCGCGCCCACGTTGAGCTTTCAGTGACCCGGCGTCAACGATTACTTCCCCCCGGTTGAGTACCGTCACGGGACGACCGGTGATCTGCATGCCGTCGAAGGGTGTGTAATCCATGTTGTCGTGCATTTCGGATTGCGTCACCTGCCATTGCAGGTCGGGATCCCAGATCGCGATATCGGCATCCAGCCCGACGGCGATGCTTCCCTTGCGGTCACTCATTCCGAACAACCTGGCGGCGTTCGTGGCACTGAGCGCGACAAATTCGTTCAATGTGATCCGTTTCCTGCCGACCCCTTCTGAGAACAGAAGCGGCAGGCGCATTTCAATCCCAGGCATGCCGTTGGCGATCTGGGTGAATGCCGGTTCCGGGCCGGCGGCAAGCTTGCCGGATCTGTCGAACCTGTAGGGGGCATGGTCCGACGACCAGATCGCAAGCGTCCCGTTGCGCACATACTGCCACAGCGCGGCCTGGGTATCTGAATCGCGCAGGGGTGGCGAACAGCAGAACTTGGCGCCTTCGGCGCCGGGCCGGTCCAGATCCTCGCGGGTCAGAAACAGGTATTGCGGGCAGGTTTCCCCATAGATGCGCTGCCCTTTCATCTGCGCTTCGGCGATCAGACGGGCCCCCTCTGCCGTCGACACATGCACAAACAGCAAGGGCGCATCGACGAAATTCGCAAGGTGAATCCCGCGCCCGATCGCTTCGACCTCGGCCGCGGCGGGATGGCTTGGCGCGTGATAGCGCGGCGCGGTATGACCGCCGGCGTTAAGCCGGTCGACCATCCATTTTATCATGCCGTTGTTTTCGGCATGCACCATAGTCAGCGCACCATGAGCCCGGGCCATGGCCAGAACATCGAGGATCTGGCGGTCGTCGACGATCATCTTGTCATAGGTCATGAAAACCTTGAACGAGGTGATGCCGCGCTCGAATGCCTCGGGCAGTTCCGTGTTTATAACCTCATCGGTCGGGTCCGATATGATCAGGTGATAAGAGTAATCTATTACCGATTTGGGGGCCGCCCGATCGTCATAGGTTTGCAGCACATCGCGCACGGACTGGCCGCGATGTTGCGCGGCAAAGGGCACAATAGTGGTGTTGCCCCCGAAAGCCGCCGAGACGCTGCCGGTATAATAGTCGTCCGACGTCATCGTACCGGCGGCGGATTCCTGTTCGATGTGGCAATGGGTTTCGATACCCCCCGGCAGCACAAGCTTCCCACGCGCGTCGATCTCCTGCGCCCCGTCCGAAGACAGGTTCATTGCCAGCGCCGCGATCCGTCCGCCGGAAATCCCGACATCGGCGCGGAACGTGTCCGACGCCGTTGCCACCGTGCCGCCCTTGATCACCAGATCATACTGCGCCATGTCCTTGCCACTCCTGTTCGTGCCTCATGCCGTCCCCTGCCCCTTCGTCTCAGCTGGTCGGCCCGGTTTGTTCGGTGATCAGCCCGTAATGCTCGATCCGGCGGTGCCGGGCAAAATCGAAGATCGTCGATCTGCCAAAGGCACAGCGGTCCAGGTCGCAGGCATGAACCAGAACCTCGTCCCCCTCGGTTTTGGATTCGGCGACGATGTAGCCTTCCGGGTCGACGATCACACTGCCCCCGATCAGGGGATACCCGTCCTCGACGCCCGCCTTGGCCGCAGCCAGCACCCAGCACGAATTCTGATAGGCACCGGCCTGAACGCTCAGCCGATGGTGAAACAGCCGTGCGTCGGGCCCTTCCTGCGCGCGTTGGGAATTGACCGATGGTGTGTTATAGCCAAGCGAGATCATCTCGACCCCTTGCAGCCCCATGACCCGGTATGTTTCCGGCCAGCGCCTGTCGTTGCAGATCGCCATGCCCATCACACCGCCATGCGCGCGCCAGACCGGGAACCCAAGATCACCCGGTTCGAAGTAACGTTTCTCAAGATGCTGGAAGGCCCGTTCGCTATCGTATTCTTCATGACCGGGCAGATGGATTTTCCGGTATTTTCCGATGATTGTGCTGTCAGTATCGGTCAGGATGGAGGTGTTGAAATGCCGGTCGTCCGGGGTCAGTTCGGCATATCCGATATACATCCCCATGCCGTGCTCTTTCGCCCGTTCGAACAAGGGGGCGGTGGTGGGGTTCGGCATCGCACGTTCGAACCAGCGATTGATTTCGGCCTGATCTTCCATGTACCAGCGCGGAAAGAAGGTGGTGAACGTCAGTTCGGGAAAGACGGCAAACGTCGCCCCCTGACGCTTGGCTTCGTCAAGCAGGGCTATCATCCGGTCGACGACAGCGCTGCGACTGTCCGCTTTCTGGATAGGCCCCAACTGAATTACCGCGGCAACAAGCTCTCGCATATGACCCTCCTGAGACAAACGGTCCCATATGTGGCGACGAGACGCGCGGGCCCTGGAATTTGTCGGTATCACCCGAAGCAAAGCCACTGAGCGGCGTTTTTACAACCTGTTATGTATTAAGTTTCGCCGCCAATCATAAACTGAAAATATATGACGCCGCGGGATATATCCGGCCAAGACGGCCCGGCGACCGACCCGCCAGCATGCATAATACCAGATGATAGATCGGGCATCTTTTTAATCGAAATCTTATTGCCAAGGCCATATCGGCGGAGTCTATGCTTGACGAAAATAAGGGAGACATAGCCGGTCAGAAGTAAGCTCTATCGAAAGATACGCCGAAAGAAAGCCCGGCCTGCTTGTAAAAAGCTAATAATTTCCGATGCTTGGCAATTCGGGATGCATGTCCTGAATGCGCTCGGGCTCGGCCACCGATCATATCATGGGTTTTTCACACATGACGACGCTTATCATCAATGCAACGATTGTCACGCTGGACTCCAGGGGCGCCGTCATCGCCAATGGCGAGATCGCCATTCATGAAAACACCATCGCGGCGATCGGTGAACGCGGCGAATTGCAGCCCCGTTTCGCGCAGGCCGAGGTCGTGGACGCCAACGGGAAGATCGCTCTTCCCGGCTTCGCGAATACCCATACGCATTTCCAGCTTCTGATCGCAAAGGGGATTTACGAGGATCTGTCGCCGCCACATCGGCCCCCATTTAAGGGCGGGCTGGCGCCCATTCCCACACCCGATCTGACACCCGAGGAGACGAGGATTATCTGCCAGGCCGCGGCGATCGAGGCGATCCGAAGCGGCACGACGGCGGTGCTGGAAGACGGCATGTCGATAGAAACCTATGCGGATGTTCTGGCCGATAGCGGGCTGCGGTACCTGATCTGCGAACGCGTATGGGACCGTGCCAACGCCCAGATCGGGGACCCCGGCCCCTTTGAACAGGACCGAAGCCTGGGGCAAAACACCATGCAGAAGGCCGCAGATCTTCACACACGATGGCATGGCGCCGCCGATGGCCGTATCGAGGTCGGGCTGGCCGCCTGGGCGCCGGATATGTGTTCGCCGGACCTGTTGCGCCAGCTGCGCAAGCTACAGGATGACCTGTCCTGTACCGCGACCATCCATCTGAACCAGATCTGGGGCGAGGTCGCGGCAATTCAAAGCCACCGCAACCTCCTGCCGACCGAGTATCTGGACGATGTGGGATTCCTGTCCGACCGGTTGGTTTGCGCGCATTGCCGGTGCATGGACCCGCGTGAGGAGCGCCTTCTTGGCCAGTGCGAATGCCACGTTGCGTTCAATTCGGCCATTGCCGCGCGACGTGGGCTTAGCCCACGCATTGCCGACCTGGAACGTTATGGCTGCAACATCGGCATGGGATCCGACAACATGTCGGAAGATATGGTCGAGGTCGTGCGCACCGGCGTGTTCATGGAGCGCATCCGCCGCGAGGATGGTTGCAACCCGACGCCGGAAGACGCGCTTCGCTGGGCCACGGTCAACGGGTACCGCTCGCTTGGGATTGCCCGGGGTGGATGGCTCGCTCCGGGCAACAAGGCCGATCTTATTCTTGTCAATACACACAGCGCCCACATGGTGCCGATGCTTCGCCCCGCGTCCTGCTTCGTACACCAGGGCCAACCTTCGGACGTGAACAGCGTTATGGTCGACGGCCGCTGGGTGATGCGCGACAGGACCATTCTGACCCTGAACGAGGCTGAAATTCTGGGCGAGGCGCAAGCCGTTGCCGAAAGGGCCTGGACACGGCTGTTCAAAGCTCAGCCCGGACTGCCGGTTCCGCCCGGCCTGATGCCAGGCCTGCAATCGGCAGCGACATCTTAATGCACGTCAACTCAAACAATAAAACAAGGAGGTCACCATGAAATTTTCCCGAAGAATAATAGGCTTAGCCAGCGCCGTGGGGGTTGCTTGTGCCGTCACCGCCGGCACCGCGTCTGCTCAGGAAGACAAGATCACCGTACGGTCGATCCCGATCGGCAACCTCAAGGTTCTGGATCCGATCTGGACCACGGCTTATATCACCCGAAATCATGCCTACATGGTGTGGGACACCCTGTTCGCCACGGATGCAGACGGTGCGATCCAGCCCCAGATGGTCGATAGCTGGGAAACCAGTGACGACGGGCTGACTTGGACCTTTACCTTGCGTGACGGGCTGAAATGGCATGACGGAGCGCCGGTAACCGCAGAGGATTGCGTTGCCTCGATCAAACGGTGGGGTGCCCGCGACGGTATGGGCCAGACGCTGATGGACTTCACCGACTCTGTCGAGGCCGTCGACGACAAGACGTTCAAGCTTGTTCTGAATGAACCTGTCGGCTTCGTGCTGGATGCTTTCGGCAAGATCGACAGCAACGTTCCCTTCATGATGCCCAAGCGGATTGCCGAAACCGATCCCAACGAACAGATCGAAGAAATCATCGGGTCGGGGCCATTCCGTTTCGTCGCTGACGAATGGGTGCCGGGCAGCGAAGTCGTCTATGAGAAATTCGAGGATTACGTGCCGCGCGATGAACCGCCAAGTCTGGCGGCGGGCGGCAAGGTCGTTCACATAGACAGGGTGGAATCGGTTTACATGCCGGATGCGGGTGTCGCCATGGCCGCGCTTGGAAGCGGCGAGGTCGATCTGCATGAATCGCCGCCGACCGAACTGCTGCCGATGGTCGAGGGCAATCCCGACGTGACGCTGGCCCCGAACGACCCGCTGGGGTATCAGCTTTTCATGGTGATCAATCACCTGAATCCCCCTTTCGATAACAAGGCGGCCCGTCAAGCCCTGCAATGGGGCACCAAACAATCGGATTACATGGCCACCATCGTGGGCAATCCGGATCGCTGGCAGGAATGCGGCGCGATGTACGGCTGCGGCACGTCCAGTGAATCGCACGCCGGCGAGGAGCCGGTCCTGACCCTTGATGTCGAGCGCGCCAAGACGCTTCTGGAAGAGGCGGGGTATGACGGATCGCCGATCATTCTGATGGACCCGGCCGACAATTCGACACTGCACCCGGCGGCGCTTGTGGCAGCGCAATCCCTGCGGCGCATCGGATTGACGGTTGAGGTACAGGCGATGGACTGGTCCACCCTTACGCAAAGGCGCGCCTCCAAGGCTTCGGTCGGCGAAGGCGGCTGGAACGTGTTCGTCACCAATTCGACCATCGCAGGCATTTCAAACCCGCTGATCCATTCATTTGCCAAAAACTGCGACAAGGCATGGTACGGCTGGCCCTGCGAAGAAAAGGTTCCCGATCTGATCCGCAACTGGGCGCTGGAAAGCAACAGCGACACCCGTGCCGAGCTGGTGGATCAGATACAGGAGCTGAACTACCAGAACGTCACCTATATACCGCTTGGGCAGTATCGGCCTGTGGTCGCGTACCGCAAGGAAATCCAGGACGTTATCCCCAGCCCTTCCCTGTTCTACTGGGGCCTGAAGAAATCAACCGACTGACACTGGTGGGCGCGACGGACTGCTGCAGGCTCTGGTCGCGCCCAAAAGGGATTCTGGTATCATGACGATATATATCATCCGCCGGTTGCTCGCGACCATTCCGGTTCTGCTGATCGTGGCGGTGGTGGTCTTTTCCATCCTCTATCTGGCCCCCGGCGACCCGGCGGCGATCATCGCGGGGGATCAGGCGACCGTTAGCCAGGTGGAAGACATCCGCAGAAACCTGGGGCTCGA
Organism: Rhodobacteraceae bacterium F11138; assembly: GCA_016521575.1. Taxonomy (GTDB): domain Bacteria; phylum Pseudomonadota; class Alphaproteobacteria; order Rhodobacterales; family Rhodobacteraceae; genus Sedimentitalea. The sequence continues at coordinate 12,817 of JAEKDP010000020.1, forward strand.
TCGGCCGTTCCACGAACAGTTCCTGAATTGGCTGGGCGATATCGTCCGCGGAGATTTCGGCCAGTCCATTTTCTCGAACAGGCCGGTCATCGACCTGTTTCTCCAGCGGCTCGAACCCACTCTGGCACTGGCGCTGACGACCACGATCATCACGATTCTGCTGGCCGTGCCGCTGGGCGTGGTGGCCGCCTGGAAAGCGGGGTCATGGATCGACCGTCTGGTAATGAGCTTTGCGGTCGTGGGCTTTTCCTTCCCCGTATTCGTCATAGGCTATATCCTGATCTATGTTTTCTCGATCACCCTGGGGCTTCTTCCCGTGCAGGGATACCGAAGCCTCGAAGACGGGTTCTTGCCGTTTATCAGCCATCTGATCCTGCCCAGCCTGGCGCTGGCGATGAGTTTCATGGCGCTGGTGGCGCGTATCACCCGCGCAAGCGTGCTTGAGGTGCTGGCGCAGGATCATATCCGCACGGCCCGATCCAAGGGCCTGACCACTGGAAAGCTTTTGTTCAGCCACGCCTTGCCGAATGCCGCGGTCCCGATCGTCACAATTATCGGGGTGGGTATCGCAATCCTGCTGGGCGGCGTCGTCGTTACTGAAAGCGTCTTTGCGATTCCGGGTGTCGGCCGTCTGGTGGTGGATGCGATCCTGGCCCGCGACTATCCGATCATCCAAGGCGTTCTTCTTATATTTTCCGGCGTTTACGTGGCGCTGAACCTGCTCCTCGATATCCTCTACACCTTCCTCGATCCCCGCATTCAGTACTGAAAGGAGCCTGAGCTTGGCTGTTCATGAAATCGTTGAGGATGACGCGGCCCCACGGCAAGGCCAGAGTCGTCGCGGCATCTGGCGGCAGTTGCGACGCCACACCACCGTTGTGGTCGGGGCCGCTATCCTGAGCCTTATTGTACTGCTCACCCTGATTGGCCCGTGGCTGGCGGTGCACGACCCCCTGACGATTGACCCGCTCAATCGCATGGCGGCGCCATCCGCCCAGCACATCTTCGGCACCGATGCGTTCGGGCGTGACCTGTTCAGCCGAACCATTCACGGCGGTCGGATCTCGTTGACTGTCGGTCTGGTGGTCGGTGTGGCGGCCTCGGTCATCGGTCTGGGGCTGGGGCTGATCAGCGGCTACAGCCGTATTGCCGATGCCATTCTCATGCGGGTGATGGACGGGCTTATGTCCATTCCGACGATCCTGCTTGCGATTGCCCTGATGGCGGTGACCCGCGCAAGCGTCTACACCGTGATTTTCGCAATCACCATCGTCGAGCTGCCCCGGGTTGTACGTCTTGTGCGCAGCGTGGTCCTGACCATCCGGGAACAGGCATTTATCGAAGCGGCCACCATATCCGGAACCCGCTTCTGGAAAGTTCTGATCCGCCATATCCTGCCGAACACGGTTGCGCCCATGACGGTCCAGGCCACCTATATCTGTGCCGCGGCGATCCTGATCGAATCCCTTCTGTCCTTTCTCGGGGCCGGTACGCCGCCTGAAATTCCAAGCTGGGGGAACATCATGGCCGAGGGCCGCTCGTACTTCCAGCTGGCGCCCTGGATCATTCTGATCCCTGGCACGGTTCTGGCGGTGACGGTTCTGGCGATCAATCTCATGGGGGACGGGCTGCGCGACATGCTTGATCCCCGTCTGGCGAACCAGGTGTAAAACGATGCTTGCAAGCGAACAGAATACAGAACCGAAAACCGCCCCGGCAGGACGCGACCCGGTCCTCAGCCTTGTCGAGCTGCGAACCAGTTTCGATACCTTCGACGGTACGGTGCGCGCCGTCGACAGGGTTTCCTATGATATAGCCCCGCGGGAAATGCTTGGGCTGGTCGGTGAATCCGGCTGCGGCAAAAGCCTCACCGCCCTGTCGATCATGGGGTTGGTACCGACCCCTCCCGGACGTGTCGAGGGCAGCATTCGCCTGAACGGGCGGGAGCTTGTCGGGCTGGAAGAGAAAGAGATGCGCAAGCTTCGCGGCAGCGAAATCTCGATGATCTTTCAGGAACCGATGACGTCGCTCGATCCGGTGATGCGCATCGGCAAGCAAATCGTCGAGCCTCTTGTTCAGCACCAGGGCCTCAGCGGCCCCGAGGCGCGCGCGCGTGCAAAGGACATGCTGGACCGGGTAAGAATTCCCGAAGCCACCCGGCGACTGGACGAATATGCCCACCAGCTTTCGGGGGGGATGCGCCAGCGGATCATGATCGCGATGGCGCTGGTTTGCCGGCCCGCCGTGCTGATTGCCGACGAACCCACCACGGCACTGGATGTCACGATCCAAGCCCAGGTGCTGCGCCTGATCCGCGATCTTCAGACCGAGATGAACACATCGGTGCTGCTGATCACGCACGATCTGGGCGTGATCGCGGAATCTGTGGACCGGGTGATCGTGATGTACGCGGGCCGCAAAGTCGAAGAGGCCCCCGTTTCCCTTCTGTTTCGCCGCCCACAGCATCCCTATACCGTCGGGTTGCTGGGTTCGGTCCCAAAGGTGAATCGCGCCGGCCGCCCGGCGAAGGGCCGGCTTCTGGAAATTCCGGGCATCGTCCCGGCACTTAACCAGCCGATACGTGGCTGCCGCTTTGCGCCGCGCTGCCGGCTTGCAACCGACCGCTGCCGGGCCGAGGAGCCCCCCTTCGAAACAAAAGCCCCCGGTCATTCTGCCGCGTGCTGGCATTCCGACAAAGCAATGGAGATAGCCGGTGAATAGCAATATTACCCAAAGCGATACACGCCCGATCCTTTCCGTCAACGGGCTCAGCAAGCGTTTTCCCATCAAGCGTGGATTGTTCGGCGGTGCGCGCAAGTATCTACATGCCGTGGATGACGTCAGCTTCGATCTGGGCCGCAAGGAAACGCTGGGGATCGTCGGTGAATCCGGCTGCGGGAAATCGACCACAGCGCGTATGGTCGTGCGCCTGTCGCGACCGACCAGCGGCCGCATCGATTTCGCGGGAAGCGATATCACGAATCTCTCGCCGTCCGAAATGCGACCGCACCGAAGCGACCTTCAGTTTGTATTTCAGGATCCTTATTCCTCGCTCAATCAGCGGATGCGGGCTGCGGATATCGTGGCCGAGCCGATCGTGAATTTCACCAAGCTTCGTGGCAGCGACCTGCGGGACAGGCTGGCCTGGCTTTTCGACCGCGTCGGTTTGCGACAAGACATGATGCATCGCTTTCCGCATGAGTTTTCCGGCGGCCAGCGCCAGCGCCTGGGAATCGCGCGCGCCCTTGCCGTGAATCCCAGCGTCATCGTGGCCGACGAACCGGTTTCGGCGCTGGATGTGTCGGTGCAGGCGCAGGTGATCAACCTGATGATGGATTTGCAGGAAGAGTTCGATCTGACCTATCTGTTCATCGCGCATGATCTGGCGGTCGTTCAGCATATCAGCCATCGCGTGGCGGTCATGTATCTCGGCAAGATCGTGGAAATCGCCGATCGGGACTCCTTGTTCTCCGATCCCCAACACCCCTACACCGAGGCCTTGCTCGATTCGGTGCCGATCCCGGATCCGGACATGCGCCGCGAAAGCGTTGCCTTGTCGGGCGAAGTCCCAAGCCCGATCAACCCGCCCTCGGGATGCCGGTTTCACACCCGCTGTCCCTTTGCCTTTGATCGTTGTCGCCACGAAATACCGGTGATGCGGCAGGTCAAGCCGAACCACTCGGTGGCCTGCCATCTGCGTGAACCGCAATCCTGATCCTTGCCTCTTGGCAGGATCGTCACCTGAAAGGATATCGTCATGACCACCACTGTGATCCGCAACATAGACTGGGCCATTCGCTGGACCGGGACACGTCACGAGTATATCCGGAACATCGACCTTGCCTTTACCGAGGACGAGATCGTCTTTGTCGGGGCCGGGTATGACGGCCCGGCCGATACCGAACGGGCCGGTGAGGGGCTGATGATCATGCCCGGTTTCGTGAATGTTCATGGCCACCCCAGCCACGAGCCCGCCTACAGGGGCATCCGGGAAGAGCACGGCGTGCCGAACATGTACATGACCGGGCTTTACGAACGATCCTGCGCCTTTGGGACCGGAGATCCCGAACTGAGAACCGCGTCGCTCGAACTGGCGCTTTGTGAATTGCTCAGGTCGGGTGTTACGTCGGTCTGCGATATCTCACCCATCTACGACGGTTGGCTGGACTTGTTCGAACGGTCCGGCATTCGCGGGTTTCTCGCCCCTGGGTTCGCTTCCGCCAAATGGAAGCTCGAAAACGATCACGAACTGGGTTTCGACTGGGACGAAAGCGGCGGGCGCAAGAAGATGGACGCGGCGCTGGCCTTTATCGACGGGATCGCCGATCATCCGTCGGGTCGGCTGTCCGGGGTGGTGTCGCCCATGCAGATCGAAAACTGCACCGACGACCTGTTGCGCGACAGCTTTGAGGCGGCGAAAGAAAGAAACCTGCCCTATACGCTGCATATATCTCAGGGTGTGCTGGAATTTCACGAAATGATCCGGCGCCACGGCAGAACCCCGATTCAACATGCGGCCGATATAGGTATTCTGGGGCCGAGCAGCGTGTTCGGGCACGCGATATTCCCCGACACACATTCCTGGACAGGATGGTGGACGCGCGAGGACCTGACGCTTCTGGCGGACAGTGGGTCATCGGTTGCCCATTGCCCGACGCCGTTTGCCCGCTATGGCCAGATCATGGAAAATTTCGGGGATTATGTGCGCGCCGGTATCAATATGGCAATCGGTACGGATACCACGCCGCACAACATGATCGAGGAGATCCGCAAGGCGGGCACCTTCGCACGTATCGCAGGCCGCGATCTGAACGCGGTTTCCACGGAAATGCTGTTCAACGCTGCCACGGTGGGAGGCGCCAGAGCCCTTATGCGCGATGATCTGGGTCGCCTCGCCCAGGGTTGCAAGGCCGATTTCGTGGCGGTCGATCTGACCCATCCCGACATGATGCCGGCGCGCGATCCGCTGCGGTCGCTGATTTTCCACGCTGCGGACCGTGCCGTGAAAGAGGTTTGGGTCGCCGGGCGTCAGCTTCTTGCCGAGGGCAAGGTGATCGGCCTGGATGCATCCGCTGCCGGACGCCGCCTGACCCGGGCGCAAAGCGACATGATGGAAAAGGTTCCCCAGCTCGATTTCAAGGGCCGAAGCGCCGGGGCGCTGGCCCCCCTCAGCCTGAGTGGCGACATTTCGTAGAGCACGGCGATCCTTGCCCGGGCGGGCGCATGTTACATAAGGCGTCGCCTGAAAGCGCCACCAACCCACCGGGTCGGCGCATGATCGGTATCTGCATGATGTACGGGAGAACGAGAAACGGCGCGTTCGTTATCCCGGTCCGAGGCAAGACCGGCTAGTCTGGCTTGATCTGTACAAACTGGATCAGATTGCCGCAGGTATCGTCCAGCACCGCCATATGGACCGCGCCGGCATCCACCGGGTCCTGAACAAACCGGACACCTTTTGCGCGCAGCCGATCATACGTGACCGCCAGATCGGCGACTTCAAAGGAAGCGGCTGGAATACCGTCCGCGACGATCGCAGCGCGAAAGGGGTTCACCGCAGGGTGATTGCTGGGCTCCAGCAGCAGCTGCGTTCCCTCGGGCTGTTCGGGCGACACCACCGTCAACCAGCGATCATCGCCTATTGGGGGTGGATTCCGGTAGGGGGCAGGATGACACCCTAAGGATTTTCCCTTTGACGTTTCATGATGTCGAGCACGGTGTTTTTGCTGATGCCGAGATCGCGTGCGATCCATCGGTATGACCGGCCCTCTGCCACAGCGTGAACGACTTTTGGCGCGAGCTTGTCAGATTTCGGCCTCTGACCCTTTTGGCGACCGAGCTTCTTTCCGCGTGCCCTTGCAGCGGCGAGTCCGGATTTCACCCTCTCGCTAAGGAGGTCGCGTTCAAACTGGGCGATCCCGGCCAGCATGGTGGCCATCATCCGGCCATGCGGCGTGTCCAGTTTGAATGTCATGCCACTCATGGCCACGACGGACACTTTCCAACCGGCGAGCCTGTTCAGCGTATCCAGCAGGTCCTGAGTGGACCGCCCCCATCGAGAGAGTTCGCTAACCAGGATGGCGTCGATCTGTCGTGCCTGCGCCAAGTCAAGCACACGATTACGCGCTACTCGATTGGCGGATGCACCAGAGGCTGTTTCCTTGAACACCTCCACCACATCATACCCGCCACGTTCGGCGAAGGCGGTCAATTCGGCCACCTGCCGCTCGCAGGACTGATCGGACGTGGAAACTCGGGCATAGATGGCGGCGCGCTGTCCCAGTTGAACCCCCATGGATTTTAGCCTTGCAAGTCGTTGATTTTGTTGGTGCTGAATTTGTCCCTAACAGACTATCGCCTATTAAGGACTGTGAATCGGCATGCAAAACTGACCCACTTAGGTGGGGTATGAGCGAGTAAAATTGACCCACCTGTTTTCGTTAACATCCGCACAAAAGTGCGGAGGTGTCGCGTAGCCCTTAATTGTGAGATGGGAAATCCAACGAAATCAACGGCCACCCTTTGCCCTTAAATATGAGATTTTGTCTTTAATTCCGATATTTTTGCCCTTAACCCTGAGACAGGGTTCGCAGCTTCGTGTGGCAAATATTGATGGATGATGATCGCGACGACTCCGTTGCCGCTGGTGCTGAGGAGGCGCGCAGGGCGGCCGTTCTGCGTCCGCTTGTTCAGGCATATCTCAAAGGAACTGGCAGTCTGGAAAGTGGCATCAATGACGCCGTTTGGGAGCTTGGTGTCAGCAGGGCGACTGTGTGGCGCTGGATAAAGCGTCTGGCCGAAGAGGGTGGGCGCACCAGCGCTCTGGTACCGCGGAAACGGGGCCGCCCGACTGGTACCACCTTGATATCCGGCAAGGTGGAAGCGGTGATTGAAGAACATCTTCGCCGTTATTTCTTAAGGCGGGAACGTCCAAGCCTGTCGCGCGTCGTGACAGAAATTCGCAGCGCGTGCTGGCAGCAGGGCTTGCAACCGCCGACACGTCGGACGGTTCAGCGCAGGCTGGATGCAATGGATGCCCGCGAAATTGCCAAGGCACGCGAAGGCGCAAAGGCGGCCCGCCAGAAGTTTGCGCCGGTCGTAGGCGACAACAAGGCAAACCAGCCACTGGAGGTCGTGCAAATCGACCATACGCCTGCGGACATCATTCTCGTCGACAGTTTTGAACGCCAACCAATTGGGCGGCCTTGGGTCACGCTGGCGATCGACGTCGCAACGCGGATGGTGACCGGATATTACACCTCTCTCGAGGCACCTTCGCGTCTGTCGGTGGCGCTTTGCCTGACACAGGCTGTGGCCCCCAAGGCGGAACTTCTGGCGGAATTGGTGTGCAATGTTCCTTGGCCCGCGCAGGGTAAACCGCATAGGATCCACGTCGATAGAGGGCGCGATTTCCGGTCGCAAGCCTTTCGGTCGGCATGTGCGGAATGGGGGATCGATCTGGTCTATCGGCCGCCAGGCAGTCCTCATTTCGGAGGGCACATCGAACGATTGATCGGCACGATGATGGGGGCCGTGCACCTGTTGCCTGGAACAACGCAATCCTCGGTCGTGGCCAAGGGCGACTATGACGCCGAGGGCATGGCCACGATGACCTTAAGCGACTTCGATCGCTGGTTTGCTCTGGAAATCTGCCGCTACAACAACAGCATTCATTCAAGTCTTGGCTGTACGCCCGTCGCCAAATGGGAGGCACTCTCAGAGCAAATGACAGGCGACATCCCCTTCGAGATGGAAGCTTTTCGGGTGAGCTTCTTGCCGAGCGAACTGCGTAAGGTCAGGCGTGACGGCATCCATCTGTTCCAGATACGGTACTGGTCGGATGCGCTTGCAGGCCACATTGGGCGCGGCGATGGGAAGGTGGTCGTTCGCTACGACCCTCGCGATATCTCAATGATCTGGGTCGAATTGGACGATGGCCGGTATGTTGAGGCGCGTTACAGAAACTTGGAAATTCCGCCCGTGCCGCTCTGGGAATATCGCGAAGCCATGAAGAAGGCCCGTGCCCTTGGCAAATCCGGGTCCAATGAGTTGGTCTTGGCTGAGCTGATCCGACAGCAACGCCAGATCGAGTTTGAAAGCCGGGGCCTAACGAAGGCCGAACGCCGATCCCGTGAAAGAAAAGGGACATTGGAGGGCACCAACTCGGCTGTCTCGAAAACCGAAAGGCTGCGCCCGATCGACACGGGTGATACATCGCGCCCATTGTTCAAAGTGGAGAGATGGTGAATTGAGGGCAGGGACAACAGAGGAAGACGGTCGGATCGCCCTCATTCAATCGGATATCTGGATTGGCTTTCCGCGGGCCGAACAAGTTCTGGACCGTTTGCAGGGTATGATCGAAGCGCCAAGGCAAACCCGTATGCCTGGCCTTCTTGTGCATGGCGCGTCTGGGATCGGCAAGACGATGATCGCCCGCAACCTGTCGCGCAGATATGCACCGGAATATGACCCAGCATCGGGAATTACGCGAACGCCGCTCTTGCTGTTACAAGCACCGCCAGCTCCCGACGAACGGCGGTTCTATCTGCACATCCTGGCGTCCGTCGGGGCACCGGCCACGGCACTGGGCGCGCGCGCTCAAAATGTGGCCTCCCTCGAAGTCCGTGTTATTGCGCTTTTGCGCGACCTTGGCCTGCGGATGATCATGATCGACGAGGTCCACAACCTCTTGGCCGGGACCCACCGCGAACAGCGACGCTTTCTCAATGTTCTTCGTTATCTCAGCAATGAGCTCGAGGTGTCACTGATCTGTCTTGGGGTCAGCGAGGCCGTCGACGCCATCCGTGGTGATATCCAGCTTGTCCGACGGCTGGACGAACATCACTTGCCAAACTGGCGCGACGATGCCGAGTTCTCGGACATGATCCAGACCCTTATTGCTGCCATGCCACTGGAAAAGAAGTCCAACCTGAAGGTCAAGTCACTCAAGCAGATACTTGCACTGACCGGTGGGGTGACCTCGCGCATTTTCGCCCTGATCAAGGATCTTTCCATCGACGCCATTATCACAGGCGAGGAATGCATCACCGATGACGCAATCGCAAAATGGACGCCGGTTTGGTCGCGCCATGCGAACCCCCATCGGCGGCTCCAGAAGTCCCGGGTGTGAAGCCGCACCCGCTGCCCAAGACTGTCGCGCCGCTGCCAGACGAGTTGTTGTCAGGTTGGTTGTCTCGGCTGGCGGCGGCCAATTACTGTGATGATGCGGAACTACTGGCTCATCTCAGAATCGATACCGCGCATGGCACCGCCTTGAACTTCAACGTCGACGCGGCTGCGGCGGCGGCGGCGAAGATTGCCAACGCCGCACGGGTTGATCCAGATGTTGTGCGATCTTTGACCTTTCCAGCAATGACGACACGAGAAGCCTCGCTGACGGCCCAGATGCCATTCCAGCATTGCCTGCAATGCTCCAGAGAGGGCCTTTCGCTCAGGCATTGGAGGCGGGCCTGGGCATTTGACTGCCAGGTTTGCGGGACGAGACTTGTGCAGACCCTTGGCAAACTCCGTGAGGAACAAATATCTGGAAAACTGATATACCGAGCGCGCCGCGGGGCAGAGATGCTTGAGTGCGCCGCGCGCTCGCGCGGCCCCAAGCAACTTCGGCGCGCAATGCGCGCAGTCACCTTTGCCATGTCACTCAAAACCTTCCGCGGGGATCCGTCGTTCGCTGTCCAGAACCCCAGATCGGAAGTTAGGCTGTTCTGCCTCGCCGCAATCGCCGCCGCTCGATCTCATCCCTTGGCTAAGGCAGCCATCGTCAGCAAAAGCATCGACGACTATGCAAGGGTTGCTCTCTTGCGCGCCTTCGAGAAGGAGCCTCGATTGCTTGCCGCGGTTGATCACATCGCGCAAAGGTGCGCGAGAAACAGGGGCCCCATGACAGCCGTATCTCACAATTAAGGGCAAAAATTGTCGCCAAACGGGTCGCGTCTCAGATTAAAGGGCAACGCGACA
>JAEKDP010000021.1 GCA_016521575.1 Rhodobacteraceae bacterium F11138
TGTGAATCGGCGTGCAAAATTGACCCACTTTGGTGGGTTATGAGCGAGTAAAATTGACCCGCCTGTTTTCGTTAACATCCGCACAAAAGTGCGGAGGAAAGAGCAGGTGTTACTGATGGAAAGCGTGTCGAAGATCCGACGATGGATATTGGTTGAGGGACGCAGCATCCGGTCTGTTGCGCGGGCGACGGGATTATCGCGGAACACGATCAAGAAGTATCTGAAGGATGAGAGCCCGCCGAGCTACCAGCGCCAGGCCCCGCCGGTTCGGCACAAACTGTGCAACGGGTTTGATCTTCGGCTTCAGGAGCTGTTCGATCAGGACCAGAAGCGACTACGCCGGGAGCGGCGGACGGCCCAGAAGCTCTATGAGCAGCTCGTGGTGGAAGGCTACACCGGTTCCTATTCGCCAGTTCAGCGATTTGTCCGCGATCTGAAGCGGGCCGGTGCCGGTTCGGGCGAGGCCTTTATCCCGCTGCATTTCGCGGCAGGCGATGCGCTGCAATTTGACTGGAGCGAAGAACGGGTTGTCCTGGGCGGTATCGAGCAGAAGGTGAAGGTTGCCCACTTCCGCCTGTGCCACAGCCGCAAGCCCTTTGTCGTGGCCTATCCCGGCGAAGCCCAGGAGATGGTGCTGGATGCCTTTGCGCAGGCGCTGTCTTTCTATGGCGGGGTTCCACGCCGGGTGATCATCGACAACCCCAAGACCATGGTGACCTACGTCTCGCGCTCGAAGGACCGGATATTCCATCCCCGGTTCCTGGCCTTGATGAACCATTACGTGATGGAGCCGCCGTCCATTGGGCTTGAACCAATGGCGCCCTTCCGGACGGCCCTGCACCCCGGCTGCGGGCTGGGAGAAGGGACAGGTCGAGAACCAGGTCCAGTTTTTGCGCGGCCGGTTGTTTGTGCCCAAACCTGCCTTTGATGATCTCGATGCGCTGAACGATTGGCTGCGCCTGCGCTGTGAAGAGCTGGCAAACCGGCCCCATCCCGAGCAATCGGATCGCACGATTGCAGAGCTGTTCGAAGACGAACGCGCCGAACTGCGCCCTCTGGGGCGAGCATTTGACGGATACGTGGAAAAGACCGTTCGTGTTCGCTCCACCTGCCTGGTTCAATATGCCAGCAATCGCTACAGCGTGCCGTCCCGGTTCGCGGGGCAACATGTGTCGCTGCGCGCCTATGCAGGCCGGATCGTGCTGGTGTCGGGCCAGGATGTTATCGCCGAGCACAAGCGTCGCTTCACCCGCAATGTCAGCTATTTTGAACCCTGGCATTACGTGCCCCTGCTGGATCGCAAGCCCGGCGCCCTGCGCGACGGTGCCCCCTTTGTGGACTGGCAACTGCCTGAGGCCATGCATCGGATCAGGGAGCATTACATGGCCGGCAAAGGCGGGGATCGGGAGTTCGTCGATCTGCTTCTGCTGGCCCAGGATCACGGGATCGAGGTGGTCGAGACGGCGTGCGAACTGGCGGTGGAACAAAACACCCTGCGCCTGCCCACCATCATCAACCTGATTAACCAGTTGGTGGAGCCGGTCATCACGCCGCTCAGCGACGCCTATACCTATCCGCAGCTGACCTTGCGGCCCGAGGCCGATTGCAAGCGCTATGAGACGCTGTGCTCGGCTGAGGAGGCTGCCGCATGAACGCCCTCATCGACCAACTGACCGCCCTGAGGCTGCATGGAATGGCAGCTTGCGCCCATGATTTGCTGTCCGCGCGCAAGCCACCAAGTCTGACCACAGCGATAAAGCAACTGATCGACGCCGAGACTGTAGAGCGGCGGGTGCGCTCCATCCAGTATCAAATGAGGATTGCGAAGTTCCCCCACCACAAGGACTTCGCCACCTTCGATTACAGCGCGGCCGCCGTCACCCAGACCCAGATCGAGCCGTTCTGCTCAGGCCGGTTCACAGAAGAGGCACACAATCTCATCCTGGTGGGCGGAACCGGCACCGGCAAAACCCATATCGCAATCGCGCTTGGAACCAGCCTGATCAACAACGGCAAGAAGGCGCGCTTCTTCAATACCGTCGATTTGATCAACGCCCTGATCAAGGAACAAGCCGAGGGCAATGCCGGGAAGATCATCCGGCAGCTCTCGGCCCTGGACTGCGTCATCATCGACGAGCTGGGCTACATCCCGTTCCCCAAGTCCGGCGGCGCGTTGCTGTTCCATCTGATCAGCAAGCTCTATGAGAAGACCAGTGTCATCATCACGACCAACCTGGAGTTCGGCGAATGGGTCTCGGTCTTCGGTGACGCCAAGATGACAACCGCGCTTCTGGATCGCGTAACCCATCACTGCGCAATCATCGAGACAGGCAACACGTCATACCGGTTCGCACAGAGCAAACGACGCAGAAAAACATAAACGTCGCGCAAGCAAAGGCCCCAGACGGACTCGCTATATGACGGCGGACCGCCTGGGGCCTTTGCGCCACAAGGGGTGGGTCAAATTCAAACGCTGAAACCGGGTCAGTTTTGAACGCTCATTGACAGACGCCGAAGGAACAACTTCCCGGACGTGGCACCGAACACGCGGTCCCTTGGGCGAAATTGCGGCCTATGATGTTGGGCATGGTGCCGATGGTGAAGGCCGGCAAATGCCTCGGTGTCTTCTGTAACACCTGCCGCGAACACTTTGGCTGGCCTCTGTCCGCTGCAATCACCGGGATCATCTCCGAGAAAATTCACGCGGAAATTGCGCCTTGACGTCCGGTGGACTGCCATTCCCCTGCCAGTTCGTTGAAATGTTAAAACTTCGCGAGCGATATCCTGCGGGCACTCGACAGTCTGAAGCCAACAAGAGCATACTTCGGTCTTAACAGGAACCTGAAGGCTCAGAGCTTACTTGCCAGGGCGAGTTCCAGAGCTGTTTTGGAAGGAAGGAAGTGCCGTTATGTTCAAGAGCAATCGACATGTTTGAGGTCCCCAGAGAGGATCTTCTCAAACCTTTTGCAAGGACCCCGGCCGCGAGCCTCATCACCATCGAGGCTCCGGCGGGCAGTGGCAAGACCACCCTTCTGCGTCAGCTCCGGAAGCAACTTTCGCGCCGGGGCCTGCGGCAGGTTCATGTCCAACCCGGGGCCTACACTGACGAACCGGATTTGCTGCAAAATCTCCTGGACGCAATCGGCGTCAGCGGACGGAGTGCAGAACTCGAGTTGCCGCATCGCGATGACGCATTCGAAACATTTACAGACCGTTTCGTTCAGGAACTAACCACTCTAGCGGGGCACACCTTCGTGATTGTCGACGATTTTCACCGCTACAAGTCGGCATCTGCGATAAAACTCCTCACCACCCTTGCGCATCTGGAGCCACGGCCGCCGGTCACCATCGTAGTCGCATCGCGGGCTGCCTGCGATATTCCGGTGTCGGCTCTGCGATTGCGCGGACGGCTCGTTGAACTTGATCAGCGCAGCCTGAAGTTTTCGGAACGCGAGGCAGATGCTCTTCGCGAAATGTCCGGCACCGGCCTCGACAAGGCCATTTGGACCGCGTTCTGGAAAAAAGTGGACGGATGGGCCGTCGCGCTGCAACTTGCCTTGATCCTCCTGCGGGAGCGCAAGATCGGCATCTCGGACCTGCTGAATTTTTCCGGAACCCAGCGGGAAATGGCGTCCTATCTGTCGCAATTGATCGTCGACGGCGCCTCGGAACAGGACCGGGCCCTCCTCTATACCGCAGCCGCCTTCGACAGTCTCCGGCCGGATGTCACCGGGGCCGTCTTGGGCCGCGCACGGGCCGACCGCTTGCACGATCTGATCGCAACCCTTGCGCTGCCAACCGAAATCGCCGGCAAGCAACCCGGAGAGATCCGTTTGCATGGCGTTGTGTCGGAGTTTCTGAAGGCGCGCGCGCAGAGCAAGCGGGTGGACATGCGCGCCCTGCAGGCAAACGCCGCCGCGTTCCTTGAATCTTCCGGCGAGTGGCGCAAGGCTATTCGTTACGGCCTGTCCACGGGCGATCTTGCCCTTGCCGCGGGCATCGCGGAACGGGGCGGAGGGTGGCGCTTGGTCTACCGGGGCGAAGAAGGCACGCCACGCCAGTTCCGGGACTTGGCGAAAATGCCCCGCGAACTCTATGGCAATTACCCTCGGACGGTGCTGGGCCTGTCTGTGTCAGCTGCAAAACGAGGCGAGATCGACCTGGCGCTCGACCTTCTGGAGAAGGTTGCGGCAGTTGCGGACCCGGCGGACCTGGCACTAGCAACAGAGCTGAGGCTCATCAGCGCCTTGATGGATCTCTACAGTGATCGCCAGACATCGCCCGAGGCCATCGAGCAATTGGAAAAGGACATTTCCAAGGACACCGAGGTGGATGCCGTTCGGCTTGCCTTGACACAGAACCTTCTATGTTTCTGTTCGCTGCAAGCTGCGAATTTCAAGGCAGCGATTCACTATGGACGGCTGTCGGTCGCTGCATTCCGTGACGCGCGGTCGGATTTCGGTGCGGCTCACCTGCCCTTGCACATCGGGCAGGCAGAATTTTTCGGGGGGCAGATGGACAACGCACGCGCCACGCTCCAGCAGCATTCCGAGCATTGCATTGAAGAACTGGGCGCGACGGCGGATCTGACCCTGATAACCCAGGCCCTGCTGTCAGAGACCATCATCGAACAGGGCGCCCCCCCCCCGGACAGGGCATTCCTGCGCGAGGCGTTCATCCGGCTGGGAAAACGGGACAGCTGGTTTGATCCACTGGCCTCGCTTCTGGTTTCACAGATACGGCTGGCCCTTGCCGATGGCGACAGTACCGAGGCAGAGGTCATACTTTCCCAGGCCGAGGACATTGCTCATCGCCGACATTACCACCGTTTGCTGGGCCTCGTCAGACAGCTGCGCATAGAGATCCTGCTCAAGAGCGGACAAACAAGGGATGCGGAGCAACTGCTGGGTCTTGCCGCCGGCACCAAGGTATCCAGTCCGGCCTATGATCCGGTAAATCTGCGCGGCAGTCCTTCGGAGGCCCTGCAGGCCCGGCTCCTGCTGGACAAAGGGGCCTATGGCGAAGCGTTGCTGCTGCTGGATGCACTGCTGGCAGACCCCGCCGCTGCCCGGAATGCACAGCGCAGCATTCGTCTGTCCTTGCAGAAAATACGGACCCTGGTGGCTATGGAAGATACCGGCAAGGCACGCGCTGACCTAGAGCGCCTGGCCTTGACCCATCGGGTTGACCTGTACCGGCTGCCTTTCGTTGAAGAGGGGCCGGTTCTGGCCCGGTTTATGTCAGAGCATATCGCAGGCCTTGATCCTCAGTCGCTGATCCACCGCCGGCTGGCGCCCCCGTCGGACCTGATCGCATGCCACTACCCCGGCGCCCGGGCGGCACCATCGGAACTGGTTCATCTGACCGGCACGGAAGCTCAGGTGATCAGCTTGCTTGAAAAGGGCAAGACCAACAAGGAAATCGCGCGCGACCTGTCCGTCACGGTCAACACCGTGAAGTTTCACCTGAGCAACATTTTCAGAAAGCTCGGCGTGAGCACCCGCACAGCGGCCATCACCACGTGCCGCGAACAAGGGCTGCTCTCTGCCGCATTCGGTCGATCATAAGTAAGCAAAAATCAACAACTTGATGCGCCCCACCCACACGGGTAGGGTGCCGCCTTTTCCCCGTCCTTTACGCTTTGAGCATGGTTAAGCCCGAATCAAGCAGGGGCTCTGACAACGGAAGGGGATGCCTGTGAAACTGCAAACCAAAGACAAAGTCGATCCTGTCACACTGGAGATCATCCAGGGCAAGCTCTTGTCTGTCGTCGACGAAATGGCCGTCGTCATGCAACGCACGAGTATGAGCCCGGTGATTTACGAGGTGCTGGATTTCGCGTGCGGCGTCTGCAACGAAAAGATGGAACTGGTCGTGCAGACCAACGGGATCACCCTGTTCACCGGAACGTTCAGCACTCAGCTCCGGTCGGTCGTCGAAACCTACAAGGACGACATGAAGCCAGGCGACATCTACGTAACCAACGATCCGTATCACGGCGGCACGCACGCCTGCGATTTCGCGATCATTCGCCCGATCTTTCAGGGAAGCCGGCTTGTTGCCTATGCCCTGAATGTCGCCCATTGGGTGGATGTCGGCGGCGCGGTACCCGGCAGCCTGCCGCCCGATGCCACCTCCTCCTTCCAGGAAGGCCTGCGCCTGTCGCGCATCCGGCTGGCCCGCGGCGATGTCATCAATGATGAGATCGTCCGCATCATCCGCGAAAACACGCGTCTGCCGGACATCGCAATGGGCGACCTGAATGCGCAGATCGCAACGGTCAGGATCGCAGAGACCCGGATCGGAGAAATGCTGGAACGCTACGGCGCCAATCTGCTGACTGCCAGCTTCGGCGCGATCATTGAAGGTTCGGCCCTGCGCAGCCGCGCCACGATCCGGCAACTGGCAGACGGCGTCTACCGTGCGGAAGATGTGATCGACGGCGATGGCGTGACCTCCGGCCCGATCCACGTGCAAGTCAGGATCACCATCGAGGGCGATCAGGTGGAGGTGGATTTCACCGGCTGCCCGCCTGCTGTGGCCGGACCCATCAACTGCGGCGCAGGTGCGCTGCAATCCGCCGTGAAGTCAGTGTTCAAGGCGATGGTCGCACCGCAAGAGCCGTCAAACGAAGGCTGGTTCCAGCCACTTACGATCAAAGCTCCGAACGGCACGATATTCACTGCGGAGAAACCATCGCCCACCGGATGGTATTATGAAGGTTCCGTACAGGCATCCGAACTGGTCTGGAAGGCGCTTGCCAGCCATATGCCGGAACGCTTCTCGGCCGGCTCCTACTCGTCGCTGTGCGTGATCTACCTGAGCGGCCGGAGCGCCACCGGCGAGGAATTCATTCATATTGAACCCACGCACGGCGGCTGGGGCGCCTCCGAAGATGAGGACGGTGCCAATGCGCTGATCTCGCTGACGGATGGCGACACCTACAACTATTCCATCGAACTGCTTGAGGCGAAATTTCCGGTTCGGGTGCGGCGCTATGATTTCAACGTCGAGGGCGGCGTCGGCGGCGGGCGGTTCCGCGGCGGTTTCGGCGTTGTCAGGGATTATGAAATCCTGGCCGACAAGACCATGCTGACAGGCAGTTTCGGGCGAAGCGAAACGCCGCCCTGGGGCGCCGCAGGCGGCCGCGACGGGTCGGTCAACCGGTTTGAAGTCATTGAGGCCGGCACGGGAAAGGTCACATCCTACGGCAGACTGAGCGAACGCACGCTGATGAAAGGCGACGTCGTACGCATCATCACCGGCGGCGGCGGCGGCTGGGGCGACCCGGCATTGCGAGCGCGCGACGCAATTGACCGGGACCTGCGAAACGAACTGATCACCCTGGACGACGCGCGTTCAATCTATGGTTACGAGGGGCACTGAACATGATCCGACTGGCAACTGATGTAGGTGGCACCTTTACCGATCTTCTCGGATACGACGAGCAGACCGGACAGGTGTATTCCGCCAAAAGCCTGACCACGATAGATGACCAGTCCCGTGGGGTGGTCGATACGATCGACGCGGCCAGGACTTCGGACGGGCTGGAGCCTGGACAGGTCGGCTTCTTCGTTCACGGAGGCACCACAGTGATCAACGCGATCACCGAGCGCAAGGGCGTCAGGACCGCGCTTGTCACGACGCGGGGGATCCGGGATGTTCTGGAGATCGGGCGCGGCACCCGGCCGGACCTCTATAACCTGCGTTTCCACACGCCTGCACCCTACGTCGAACGCGCCTTGCGGTTCGAGATCGGCGAACGCATCGGCGCTGACGGCTCTGTACTGGAACGGATCAATCAGGATGACATGGAACGCGTCGCCAAGGCGCTGCAAGCGGAAGGCGTCGAAGCGGTCGCGATCCTGTTTCTCAATTCCTATGCCAACCCGGAACACGAAGCCGCGTGCGCCGCATATCTTTCGGACCGTCTGCCGGACACCACGATCTGTTGCAGCCACGAGATTTCGAGCCTTTGGCGGGAATACGAGCGGTCGAACACCGTGGTGCTGAACGCCTATGTCAAACCGATCATCTCGCGGTACTTCCAGAAGCTGGAAACCAAACTGATAGATGCCACCGTGCGCTGCGCCCATTACGCGATGTTGTCGAACGGGGGCGTGGCGTCGTTCCGGCAGGCGTCGGACGCGCCGCTGAACCTGGTGGAATCCGGCCCCTCTGGCGGTGTGGCCGGTGCTGTCCGGATCGGCGAGTTTCTGGGTGAACAGAATGTTCTTGCCTTCGATGTGGGCGGTACAACAGCCAAATGCTCGGTGATCGTGGACGGCAAGCCTCGGGTGTTTTCCGAATACAAGATGGAGTGGAGCCGGCAGTCGCCCGGATACCCGGTCCAGGTTCCGGTCGTGGATATTGTCGAGATCGGCTCCGGTGGCGGATCGATTGCGCGGGTCGATGAATTCGGGGCCCTGACGGTCGGCCCGGAAAGCGCCGGTTCCAAACCCGGTCCGGTCTGCTACGGTTTCGGCGGAACGGAACCCACGGTCACGGACGCAAAGCTTCTAACCGGGGTGATAAACCCGGACAACTTCGCCGGCGGCAAGATCAGGCTCGATGTCGAAGCGGCCCGGGAGGCCATGTCCGGATTGGGCGAACGCCTGGGGCTGAACGTCGAAAACACCGCGCAGGCGATCCTTGATCTGGCCGAAGCGAACATGATCAACGCCTTGAAACTGGTGACCATCCAGCGGGGTTACGATCCGCGCGACTTCACGCTGGTGGTCACTGGCGGCGGCGGGCCCCTGTTCGCCGCCAGCCTGGGACGCGAACTGAATGCGAAACGGGTTGTCATCCCCCCCCATGCGGGCATCTTTTCAGCCTGGGGAATGCTGGCGGCAAAGCCGCGCGTCGACATGCGCAAAACCTGGTTCCGGGAACTCGGGGCGGAGGCCATCGCGCCGCTGGAGCGGGAGTTGAACACGCTGCGCCAGTCCGCAACCGGCTATTTCGGACAGGACACGGATGAGGCCCTGACCTTCGTTGTGGCGCTCCAGCTGCGCTACCGGGGGCAGGAACATTCGGTCACGACCCACGTCGGCACCAAGCTCGACCCGGCGTCCATCGCTGACCATTTCCACGCCGCGCACAAGACGGCCTATTCCTTCGATCTTGTCGGGACGGCCATCGAGATCACCGGCATCCATCTGGTTGCAGAACTTCAGAGCCCGGTGATTTCCTGCCACACTGTGAACGGCGACGGATTGACGAAGGAAACAGCACAAACCGGACTGCGCAAGGTATTCGAGGGTGCCGAACGGGGGTGGGTGGATAGCAACGTCTTCCATCGTGAAAAGATGCCGCCGGGACTCGAAATCGCAGGACCTGCGCTGATCGAAGAGCCGACCACGACAACCCTGATTTTGACGGGTCAAACCGTGCAGCGCAACGAACACGGGCTTCTGATCGTCACTGAGAAAGGCGACACATAATGGCTAATTCGATTGGTATAGACCAGGTGAGCCGCCGCTTCGGAGAGGTCGTCGCTGTCGACAACCTCCAACTCGAGATCAAAGCGGGCGAGTTTTTTACCCTGCTGGGGTCGTCCGGGTCGGGCAAAAGCACGCTTCTGAAGATGATCGCCGGGTTTGATCAGCCCACGAATGGCTGCATCCTGTTTGACGGCGCGGACGTTACACGGATGCCCGCCAACAGGCGGCCCTGCAACACGGTCTTTCAGGACCTTGCGCTTTTCCCGCACATGTCGGTGGCGCAGAACGTGGGTTACGGGCTGCGGGTGCGCCGCTTGGCCAAGTCGGTGCAGATCGAAAAGGTGCGCGACGCGCTGCAGCTGGTCGACCTTGACGGCTATCAGGATCGCGACATCATGGCCCTGTCCGGCGGTCAGCGCCAGCGCGTCGCACTCGCACGGTCGCTGGTGATGGAGCCGGGCATCCTGCTTCTGGACGAGCCGCTGACGGGACTAGATGAGCGGCTTCGCCAGCAGATGCGCGACGAGTTCGGGCGGCTGCACAAGAAGACTGCGGCGACCTTCGTGCTGGTGACACACAACCAGGACGAGGCGATGAGCCTGTCCGACCGGATGGCGATCATGCATCACGGCAGGCTGGTTCAGGTCGGCACCCCCGACGAGATCCTGCACCGCCCGACCAACGAATTCGTGGCCCGCTTCGTCGGGCTCGAATCCATCGTCGTGCCCGACAGGGTCGAGAAACGCGGCGCCGGTCTTGAGGTCATCATCAACGGTCGCCGCACCGAGATCCCCGGTTTTCACGGCGAGGTTCTGCCTGAGAAGATCGCCATCCGGTCCGACCGGATGACGCTTGAGGCGGGCGAACACGGCATCCCCGCGACGTTGGTCGAGCAGCATTTTCGCGGTCGCTACTACGAATGCACGCTGGCAATGCGCGACGACACCAGACTGACCGCGGAAATCTCGGTCGATGCCATGCCGGAGGGCATGGACACGGGGAAAACCACCTCTCTAGGACTTCAGGCCGGCGCTCTGGTTCCGGTCATGACCTAACCTTCAACATGGGAGACAACAAAATGAACAGACTTCAAAGCCACCTGCGCGGCACGCTCAGCCGACGGCAGATGTTGAAACTGACGGCCAGCGGCATTGCCGGCCTCGCGGCCTCTTCGGCCATGCCGGGTCGCGCCATGGCCGGCGGGGGTGATATCGCATTCTGGGGCACCGGCACGCTGGATATCGGCAACGACTGGCAGCGTGCGGAAGACGCGGGCCTGAACGTCGCGTTCACCGACAACGGCAACGATCCCGGCCCGATTGTCGCGCGACTTGTCGCCGGCAATGCCAACGCGATCTATGACATCAGCGGCCTTCAGGGCGGCGCCGAGAAAGAACTGGCGACGCAGGGCGCGGTCGTGCCTTGGGACACCCGCAAGATCGCGAACTGGGACAAGGTCTGGCAGTGGGCGAAAGATATTCCGTATCTCACGGTCGACGGCAATCAGATTGGGCTGCCCTGTGTCGTGAACGCAGACTCGATCATCTACCGCAAGGACAAGCTGGGCGTCGTTGACAGTTACGGCGTGATCTTCGACCCCAAGCTCAAGGGCCGGGTCGCGATGGAGGATGCTTGGATCAACTCGGCAATCTTCACCGCCATGTACCTCAAGGAAGCCGAGAACGCGCCGATCGTCGAGCCTGGAAACCTGACCGATGACGAGCTTGGGCTGGTGATGGAATTCCTAATCAAGCACAAGCGCGACGGCCAGTTCCGCACGTTCTGGAACGGCTGGGAACAGGGCGTGCAATTGGTCGCCGATGAAGAGGTCGACGCCATGACCGGCTGGGAGCCCATCGTGCTCGAAGGCCAGAAACGCGGGCTGGACGTGGCCTATGCCGCGCCAGTCGAAGGCTACGAGGGCTGGGGCAACAACCTGCTGTTGCACCGCGGTGCGGTGGAGCGCGGCCTGGGCGACGCGGCGCATGAACTGGCCAACTGGATCTATTCCGGCTTCTACGGCGCCAACCTGTCGCAATCGCGCGGCTATGTGGTGCCGAGCGACAACAACATCGCCTATGCCGAGGCCAACCCGGGCGAATTCGACCCCGAGCCCGTCCGCAAGACCGTGGACCACGTCCGCAACAAGTTCTCGGGCAAGGTCTATTGGCAGAACACCCGGCCCGACAACTTCCAGCTTTACGAAGAATGGTGGCAGAAGCTGCGCAACAGCTGAGCCTCTCACCGCGCCGCCGCAGACGCGGCGCGGGCCTCTCTCCGCTTCCAGCAAGGGTAGCTGACCATGTTTCTGATCCGACGCGGACTCGCGTTATCTTTACCGGGCTTTCTGCTCATCCTCCTGCTGGGGGCGGTGCCGCTGACCGTCATCCTGGTCTGGAGCTTCTGGACCTGGGATCCGGCCACCTACTGGATCAAGCCCAACCTGTCGCTGGATGCCTATGCCGCGATCGGCGATGCCGGGCGCTGGAGCGTCATTGTCGGCAGTTTCGGCAAGGCGTTCCTGGCGGCGCTTCTCTGCCTGCTCGTCGGTTACCCATCCGCCCTGGCAATCCACTTTGTGGCCTCCCCACGGTGGTCCTTCGTGCTGATGGCGGCGTTCACCATTCCCTTCTTCACCTCCTACCTGATCCGCGCCTTTTCCTGGCGGCTGGTGTTGGGGCGGACGGGGATGGTAAACAATTTCCTGATGCAGATCGGCCTGATCGATGAGCCGCTGGACTGGCTGCTGTTCAGTGATTTCGCGGTAATGGTCGGCCTGATCGCCTCGTACCTGCCCTTCGTGATCTTCCCGCTGCTTCTGTCGCTGCGCAAAGTCGAGCCGAATTTCCTTGCTGCGAGCCAGGACCTGGGCGCGGGTTTCCTGCGCACGCTCTTCACGATCATCATTCCGCTGACCAAGCCGGGGATCTTCGCAGGTTTCCTGTTCGTCTTTATCATGGCGGCCGGGTCTTCGACCGAAGTGCAGATGCTGGGCGGGGCTGGCGCACCGATGATTTCGATCATGATCAATGACGTGATGCGCGTGGTGAACTTTCCGCTCGCCTTCGCAATCTCGGCGGTGGTGATCGTGGCGCTGTTCACAATCGTGCTGGCCGGCAACCGGGTTTTCGGCCTCACCAAGATGTTCGAGGATTTCAAATGACAATCGGTTTCGAAAATCGCACCGTTCGCGTGGTGATCGGGTTTCTGACGGCGGCGGCGCTTGTCGTTGTCTACCTGCCACCCCTCTATCTCGTCGGCGTCTCGTTCAACCCCGCGCTTCAGCCCGCCTTACCGTCGCTCGGCGACATCAGCGTCAAGTGGTATGTCGAACTTGCCAATGAACGCGGGTTGCTTGCCGCGCTGCGGGAATCCCTTCTGATCGCCACGGCGACCACGGTCATCTCGGTCTCGGTCGCACTTGCCGCGGCGCTGGCCTATCTGGAGCTCGGGAAACTTCGGAATGCCTGGTTTCTGCTGGTTCTCATGCCGATGTTCGTGCCGGGCCTGATTCAGGGCCTCGCACTGTCGGTCATCCTGAACCGGTGGCAAGTGGTTCCGTTCTGGGGAACCGTCGCCATGGGCCACCTGCTCTGGGCGCTGCCATTCGCCTTCACCGTTATCCTGACCAGCATGGTCAGCGTGCGCCGGTCCTATCTGCTCGCGGCCGCCGATCTGGGCGCCAGCTGGTGGCAGCGCGTGACACAGATCATCCTGCCATTGATCATCCCCGGCATCGTTGGTGGAGTGATCTTTTCCTTCTTGCTGTCCCTCAACGAATTCGCCCGGTCCAGCTATCTTGTCGGGCGCCAGAATACCCTGCCTCTGGTTCTCTTCGGCAAGATGAACTCCGGCGCCTCGCCGACGATCTACGCGCTGTCGGGCCTCATCCTGATGGCCTCGGTCCTGGCTGTCGCGCTTTTCATGTATCTCTCGGCACGGCGCAAGCGCGCCTGACCTGTCTTCCTCCCCGACTGAAGGGCCGCGAGCCTTGGCGCCGCGGCCCTCTTTTTTTGCCTTACCCAACAGAGGTTCGTGATGCCCCCGAGCGCAGACACTGCAATGGCCGCTACGGTTCAACAAGCTAAGAACTGGCGGCGTCATATCCATCAGAATCCTGAATTGCAGTTTGCCGAACACGAAACGGCAGGGTTCATTGCCCAGCGGCTGCAATCCTTCGGGCTATCGACCAGCCGAGGATTGGCGGAAACCGGTGTCGTGGCGGTGATCGAGGGCGACGGAAGGCCGGGGCCAAGCATTGCGTTGCGAGCCGAAATGGACGCATTGCCGATTGAGGAACAGTCCAATCTGCCGCATCGATCCCGCAATCCGGGGGTCATGCATGCTTGTGGCCACGATGGCCACATGGCCATGCTGCTGGCCGCCGCCTCGCTGCTGGCGGCCAGCCGGGATTTCCCGGGCCGGGTTGTTGTGTTCTTCCAACCCTCGGAAGAATTCGGCGGCGGCGCAAAACGGATGATCGACGAGGGGCTGCTGACGGAGTTTCCCTTCGACCGCGTATTTTCACTTCACAACATGCCGGGCGAAGCGCCTGGATCCCTCATGACCCGAACAGGGCCGGTCATGGCTGCAGCGACAACTTGGGACCTCGTGATTGACGGGAAGGGCGCTCATGCCGGCTGGCCACACCTCGGCATCGACTCGATCTCTGTCGCCGCCGATTTCATCCAGGGCTGTGTCAATGAGCGTTCAAAACTGACCCGGTTTCAGCGTTTGAATTTGACCCACCCCTTGTGGCGCAAAGGCCCCAGGCGGTCCGCCGTCATATAGCGAGTCCGTCTGGGGCCTTTGCTTGCGCGACGTTTATGTTTTTCTGCGTCGTTTGCTCTGTGCGAACCGGTATGACGTGTTGCCTGTCTCGATGATTGCGCAGTGATGGGTTACGCGATCCAGAAGCGCGGTTGTCATCTTGGCGTCACCGAAGACCGAGACCCATTCGCCGAACTCCAGGTTGGTCGTGATGATGACACTGGTCTTCTCATAGAGCTTGCTGATCAGATGGAACAGCAACGCGCCGCCGGACTTGGGGAACGGGATGTAGCCCAGCTCGTCGATGATGACGCAGTCCAGGGCCGAGAGCTGCCGGATGATCTTCCCGGCATTGCCCTCGGCTTGTTCCTTGATCAGGGCGTTGATCAAATCGACGGTATTGAAGAAGCGCGCCTTCTTGCCGTTGTTGATCAGGCTGGTTCCAAGCGCGATTGCGATATGGGTTTTGCCGGTGCCGGTTCCGCCCACCAGGATGAGATTGTGTGCCTCTTCTGTGAACCGGCCTGAGCAGAACGGCTCGATCTGGGTCTGGGTGACGGCGGCCGCGCTGTAATCGAAGGTGGCGAAGTCCTTGTGGTGGGGGAACTTCGCAATCCTCATTTGATACTGGATGGAGCGCACCCGCCGCTCTACAGTCTCGGCGTCGATCAGTTGCTTTATCGCTGTGGTCAGACTTGGTGGCTTGCGCGCGGACAGCAAATCATGGGCGCAAGCTGCCATTCCATGCAGCCTCAGGGCGGTCAGTTGGTCGATGAGGGCGTTCATGCGGCAGCCTCCTCAGCCGAGCACAGCGTCTCATAGCGCTTGCAATCGGCCTCGGGCCGCAAGGTCAGCTGCGGATAGGTATAGGCGTCGCTGAGCGGCGTGATGACCGGCTCCACCAACTGGTTAATCAGGTTGATGATGGTGGGCAGGCGCAGGGTGTTTTGTTCCACCGCCAGTTCGCACGCCGTCTCGACCACCTCGATCCCGTGATCCTGGGCCAGCAGAAGCAGATCGACGAACTCCCGATCCCCGCCTTTGCCGGCCATGTAATGCTCCCTGATCCGATGCATGGCCTCAGGCAGTTGCCAGTCCACAAAGGGGGCACCGTCGCGCAGGGCGCCGGGCTTGCGATCCAGCAGGGGCACGTAATGCCAGGGTTCAAAATAGCTGACATTGCGGGTGAAGCGACGCTTGTGCTCGGCGATAACATCCTGGCCCGACACCAGCACGATCCGGCCTGCATAGGCGCGCAGCGACACATGTTGCCCCGCGAACCGGGACGGCACGCTGTAGCGATTGCTGGCATATTGAACCAGGCAGGTGGAGCGAACACGAACGGTCTTTTCCACGTATCCGTCAAATGCTCGCCCCAGAGGGCGCAGTTCGGCGCGTTCGTCTTCGAACAGCTCTGCAATCGTGCGATCCGATTGCTCGGGATGGGGCCGGTTTGCCAGCTCTTCACAGCGCAGGCGCAGCCAATCGTTCAGCGCATCGAGATCATCAAAGGCAGGTTTGGGCACAAACAACCGGCCGCGCAAAAACTGGACCTGGTTCTCGACCTGTCCCTTCTCCCAGCCCGCAGCCGGGGTGCAGGGCCGTCCGGAAGGGCGCCATTGGTTCAAGCCCAATGGACGGCGGCTCCATCACGTAATGGTTCATCAAGGCCAGGAACCGGGGATGGAATATCCGGTCCTTCGAGCGCGAGACGTAGGTCACCATGGTCTTGGGGTTGTCGATGATCACCCGGCGTGGAACCCCGCCATAGAAAGACAGCGCCTGCGCAAAGGCATCCAGCACCATCTCCTGGGCTTCGCCGGGATAGGCCACGACAAAGGGCTTGCGGCTGTGGCACAGGCGGAAGTGGGCAACCTTCACCTTCTGCTCGATACCGCCCAGGACAACCCGTTCTTCGCTCCAGTCAAATTGCAGCGCATCGCCTGCCGCGAAATGCAGCGGGATAAAGGCCTCGCCCGAACCGGCACCGGCCCGCTTCAGATCGCGGACAAATCGCTGAACTGGCGAATAGGAACCGGTGTAGCCTTCCACCACGAGCTGCTCATAGAGCTTCTGGGCCGTCCGCCGCTCCCGGCGTAGTCGCTTCTGGTCCTGATCGAACAGCTCCTGAAGCCGAAGATCAAACCCGTTGCACAGTTTGTGCCGAACCGGCGGGGCCTGGCGCTGGTAGCTCGGCGGGCTCTCATCCTTCAGATACTTCTTGATCGTGTTCCGCGATAATCCCGTCGCCCGCGCAACAGACCGGATGCTGCGTCCCTCAACCAATATCCATCGTCGGATCTTCGACACGCTTTCCATCAGTAACACCTGCTCTTTCCTCCGCACTTTTGTGCGGATGTTAACGAAAACAGGCGGGTCAATTTTACTCGCTCATAACCCACCAAAGTGGGTCAATTTTGCACGCCGATTCACA
>JAEKDP010000022.1:0-12500 GCA_016521575.1 Rhodobacteraceae bacterium F11138
TTTCCGACACATTGGACGTGCTAGACGTTGACGAAGGTCATTTTATCCAGGAGGTCGCAGTATCGAGATTAAGTTGCTCGGTCCGGTTAGGCTGGTACAAGACGGCTCCGAGATCGAACTGCCAAAATCGCAGAAAACAAAGGCGCTGCTGGCTTACCTGGCTGTCCAGGATCGGCCGGTGCGGCGAGAGCGGCTTTGCGAATTGCTCTGGAACCTGCCTGACGATCCCCGTGGTGCTTTGCGTTGGTCCCTGTCAAAGCTGCGCAAGGCATTGTCGACGGATGGCCGCCAGCGATTGATAGCCGATCGGGACCAGATACTGCTGGATCGGTCGCAGACCGAAATTGACTATGTTCGGCTGAAGCAGGTCTCCGGCCCACGTCAACTGTCGACCGAAACCTTGCGCGACCTGGCCATGGATTTTCGCGGGCCGATGCTGGCAGATATACATCTGGACGCGGCCGAGGAATTTTCTGCTTGGCGCGTCGCCATTGTCGCCGAGGTCGAGGTGCGGATGGCGGCCGTTCTTGGCGAGCTGTTCGAGCGATTGCGGGACTCGCCGGCCGAGGCACTTGGCTGGGCGCGCAAACTGCAGGATATCGCTCCGTTCAACGAGAGTGCGGCCGACATGATCCGCGATCTGGCCCAGCAGGCGCAGCACCCTATCCCCCGAGATCCGCCGACCGGGCCGACGCCGGCGACGAAACAGGTCGTCAGCGTGCCCGTCGGGCAGGACCGACCTGAGCGCGGCATCGTGTCGATCTGTGCCGTCGACCTGGTCAGTCCGAACCCCGAAGCGGCGATGGACCTCGAGGACGAGGCGGATGCCATCGGGCCGCTGTCCGATCTGCTGGCCACAGCCATAGGCGAGCTTGGCGGCGACATCGTGCAACGGTATCCCACTGGTTTTGCCGCAGTTTTTGGTCATCGGACGGACCGGCAGGAACATACATTGCTAGCTTGTCAGGCTGCGCGCCAGGCACAGCAGGTGGTGGCCAAGGCGGGCGTATCGGGACTGGCCCTCCGAGCCGGAATCGACACCGGAGAAGCGTTGATCCGTTTCGCATCGTCCGACACAACTGATGCCAAAGATGTTTCAGGGGCGCCTATCCGCACGGCAGCAAAATTGCTGCAGACCCTGGATCGGCCCGGCATCCTGTTGTCGGACCGTGCCGCCGAAGCGGTGGAAGGTTACATGACGCTGGTGTCGACCGCATCCGGTGGCCAGTTGATTGCCGGCGAATCGGGAGGCCTGTCGCGCTGGCAGATGCGCCAAAGCCGGCCCCTGACGCCCTTTGTCGGGCGCGACCTGGAATTGCGGCTGTTGCGGCGTGCCGCCGTTGGCATCGGTCCCGGCGGGCGGATCGTGGGGATATCGGGTGCTCCGGGAGTAGGCAAATCACGCCTCGTCGCTGAATTTGTCGCCTCTGACGCGTTCACGGACTGGCGCATCGTAGAATGTGGCACGCTGGAGATCGACCGCTCGATCAGCCTCAACCTTACGCGTCGCATTCTGCTTTCGATCTGTGATACGCCCGCCAACGCCCCGGCAGAGGCCCGTTCGGTGGCCCTTGATCTCAAGCTCTTCAACCACGCTGAACTGGCGACCTACCGTCCGGCATTGCGCTCGCTGCTCGACCTGCCGCCCGAGTCCGAGACCTGGGTGCGCACGACCCCGGCGGAGCGGACCGAGCATATCACGATCGCGATGCTGGCCCTGATCGCGGCTGAGGCGCGAACGCAGCCGACAACTCTGCTGATGGAGGATCTGCAATGGATGGACGAGGTCAGCGCCTCGATTTGCCATCGGCTGATACAGGCGGCATCGAGCCTGCCGATCCTGGTTCTGGTCACCTTCAGACCGGAATACGATCCGGTCTGGGCACAATCCGGTCACGCCGAAATCCAGTCGTTGCAGACGCTGAATCTGACTGAAACGGGAGAGATACTTCGCGCCTTGATCCCGGGCGACGACGCCGACGCCAAGACGTTTTTTCAGATCACCGACGGCAACCCGTTCTTCATCGAAGAAACCGCACGGGTATTGACCACTCGTCCGGACGACGCGCCCGGAACGCACCTGCCTCCCAGCGTCCAGTCCATCCTGGCCATGAACATCCGCAGGCTGGATCCCGACGACCGCGCGTTGTTGCAGGCAGCGGCGGTGTTCGGGCGGCGGGTCGACATAAAGCTGCTGGCGCAGGCAAGCGGCTTGTCGGCCGCAGCAGTCGATCCGGCGTGCAACCGCTTGTGCGAAACCGGCCTGTTCATCGAAACCGAGTTCCACCCGGTTCGTGTCTTTCGGCTGAAACACGGGCTGTTGCAAAGCAGCGCCTATGCGCTGCTGACGCGCAAGGACCGTGTCGGCCTGCATCGCCGGATCCTCGATTTGCTCGTAGCCGGTGCCGACGCCCCATTGCCGCAAGAACTGGCGTATCACGCCGCGCGCGGCGACCTGCCCGCGAAAGCCGCGCACTATCGCATCAATGCGGCGGCGCAGGCGATGGAACATGCCGCCCCGCGGCTGGCCCGCGAGCATCTGGACGCCGGCCTGGACGCGCTTGGCGATCTGCCGGACGGGCCGGAACGGGACCGGCTGGAACTGGGTCTGCGCAAAATCGAGAGCGTCGCCGAGATGGTGATGCAAGGCTGGAGCGCGGATGCCGTGGCCGACGTGTTGGACCGCGCGGCCGCGTTGACCGACCGAATCGACGACGCCTCGGAACGCTTTGTCGTTCTGCGCGGCAAAGCGCAATATCTGATGCTGAGCGGGCGCAACGATCAGGCGCATGACATCACCTGCCAGTGTCAGTCACTTCTTGAGAAACGTCAGATCGACAATGCCGAATTCCGGATCGAGACCGCGCACATGTTCTGGACCAATGGGTTCTTTCGCGGCGATTACGACACGCTATTGCGCGAAGCCGACAAGGGACGAAGCCTTTACGATCCGACGCACATGGCGGCATGGCCGCGCGCTATTCGGGGCATGATCCGGGCGCTTGCGCCTGCCTGTTCTCATCCATCGCGCATGCCATCCGGTTGGATGCCGAGGAGCGGGCGCAGTGCCAGGCTGAACTGGCGTCCCGTGTCGAGCGCCTGGATCACCACCTGACCCGCGGGCTGGCGCATTGGAGCCGCGCCTATTGCGCATTGTTCTCTGGTGACAGCGCGAGCGGACGACGGGAAGCCACCAGCGTGCTTGAACTGGGCGAGCGGCACAAGCTGCCGTTCCTGATCCCCTTGGGGACGATCGCCGAAGGCTGGGCCCTGCTGCAATCAGGCGCACGGGCCGACGGCATTCGACGCCTCCAAGAGGGGATTGCCGGAAGCCGGCGCCTCGGCGCGACAATGGGATTGGGCCATGCACTGACCGTATTGGCCGAGGGCTGTCTCCATGATGGCAGGGAACAGCGGGCGCTGGCCCTTCTGGACGAAGCGCAGGCCCTCGCGGTCTCAAGCGGCGGCTACTTCCAGTTTCCGGAGATATTGCGTGTCAGGGCTAAGCACGCACGCAGAACCGGCGTCGACACCGCCGAGGTTGCTGCTTTGCTGCACGACTCACTGTCGCGCGCGCGCTCGAACTCCGAAAGCCTGTCGGAGTTGCGTGCCGCAACCGCTCTGGTCGAGTTGGGTGTTACGGACGAGACTTTGCGTTTCGAGCTGGGACAACTGGCCGAACGCGCGGGTACGCATCCGGAAGGACTGCGCGCGCGAGCGCTGATCTAATGCAATTCGCCTCGTGCGTGAGGCACCGCGCATCGGTGGACGCGGTGCATTTGCCTGTTTCGGGCCGCGTCGGATGCCTCAGGGCTGATGCGAAATACTCTAGGCGGCGCAGCGCGTCCGGCGGAGCAGATGTGGCACCAATGCCGCCGCATCGCCACCCGCTCCGGAGATGAAAGTGGAGCGGCGACGGCGCAGATAGGGCAGCCCCATCACGCAAAGTCCCGGCGCGACGACGCCGCCGTCGTGGCGTATCCGACCCTTGGCGTCAAACACCGGCAGATCGACGAAACGGTGATCCGGCCGATACCCGGTCGCCCAGATCACCGTTTGAAACCCACCCGCGCCCAACGTGCCCTGAAGCCGGGGCCGGGCGGGAACACGGGTCGGTTCGAACCGTTCGGGCGGCGGAGCCAAACGGCCAAGCCCGTGCGACACGATCCAGGTGTCGATGGTGTCCAACAGGCGATTCATCTTCAGATCGGCCATGGCGCAGGCATTCGCGAGGCCACCCGAGAACAATGCCTCTCCATCGCGGATCGTCGCCAGGCGACCGACAATCTCGACACCCAGATCCTGCAACGTGTTCAGATCCAGCGACGGTCCCTGTGCACTGCCCTGCAGCGCCAGCGACGGCGTGCGGCGAACACGGTCCAGGTCGTCCACCTCGTCATGCGGTATGTCGAACAACCCGCTCGCAGTCATCCAACCGAGGATGTCGGCACCGCGATACCGGCGGGGCACCCGCACCAACGATCCCACCGCAATCGTCACCGGACGCCCTGACAGGTGCAGCTCGCGCGCGATCTGCTGGCCGGATGACGAGGCACCGACGACAAGAACCGGGCCGGATGGTAGGTCCGAGGGCCGTTTGTAGGACAGCGGCGAGGCGCTGTGCACCGCCTCCGGCAGCGCGGCGGCACAGGCAGGCAATGCCGGTCTTGCACAGGCCCCGGTGGCGATGACCGCCGCATTGCACAGGATCGCGCCATCGCTTGTCTGCACCATGTAACCGTTCGGGTGCGCGCGCAGCGACTGCACTTCGGCATTCGTGCGCAGCGGGGTTGCCGTCGCATCGGCATAGGCGGCCAGCCGGTCCGCAAAGGCGGCTGCGCGGGAAAACCCGTCGCTTGTGGGTGCGTCCTCTCCCGGCAGGGCATTCATCCAGTCCGGCGTCAAGAGCGTCAGGCCGTCCCAGCGTTCGTGGCGCCAGCTGTTTCCGGCACAACGGCGTTCGAGCACCAGATGATCGGTGCCATGCTGGGACAGTTCCCGGCTCATAGCGAGCCCGGACTGACCGGCACCCAGAACGACGACTTCGGTCCGTTTCATGATCAAAGATTCCGTTCCTCGGTTCCGGGGCGCGTTGCGGACACGGTGAGGAACTCGCCGGGGATCTGGTAAGAGCCATCCGGTTGCGCATAGGCGGCAACGCTCTCCACGAACGCCGCTTCGACCCGGCGTCGCGCCGATTGCGAGAACCGCTTGACCGCCAGGGCCACCGGTCCGCCATCGATGACGGCGCGGATCAGGTCCCGCTCCGAGGTGAAGTGCAGTTTTTCCGCCTGCCGCTTACTGGTGATCTGCATCAACCCCTGCGCCTGCGCCATCCGCACAAGCACGTCGCCGCCGCCGGTGGCAAAGAACATCGGGCAGACGTCGGAGGCGACCTCGCGATCGACAATCGGAAAGATCCCCGCCCAGCCACACCGGTTCCGCGCGCCCCAGACGGTGACGGTCAGGCGCCCGCCGGGCCGCAAGACGCGCGCCAACTCGCCCATGGCGCGCTCGGGGTCGGGAACATACATCAGCCCGAGGGCACAGACGACATGATCGAACGCGGCGTCGTCGGCGTCGATCCTTTCCGCGTTCATGCGCGTGCAGTTGACCTGGTCAAGCCCCATCGCCGACACGCGGGTTGAAAGCTGCGCCACCATCTTGCCCGAAAGGTCCGTTGCCAGAACATGCCCCTCCGGCCCGACCGCGCGGGCAAGCGCGCTCGTGACCAGCCCGGACCCGGCGGCAACCTCAAGAACGGACTGCCCGGCCAGCAGCCCGGCCATCCGCAACAGCGTGCCTTGTGCCGGCGCAAGCTGGACCTGCCACGCGTCGTGATAGTGGTCGGCGGCGGCGTCCCATCCATAACGCTGGACGCGAAGTTGCAGTTTGGCGTCCATCGTCACGTCCTCGCGGACAGAGTGACGCTTGTGGTGACCCTGTGCGGCTGCGTCAGCGCGATCACCCACGGAGAATGCCGCATGCCCTCTGCGACGATCTCGTTCAACTCCTTCTCGCTGGCATCGCTGTCAAGGTGCAATTTGACCGCGATGTTCGACGGCCCGGGCGAAGCATCGCCCATGCCGAACAAGCCACGCGAATCCCAGTCCATCGAGAGATCGGCCGTGACCGCGCGCAGCCGCACACCGCGCCGTTCGGCGGCGATGCGGATGCCCATGACGATACACGATGACAGAGCGGTGCGGCCATACACGCCGGGCGTGGGGCCGGCTTGGGTTCCGCCCACGCCGGTGGGCATGTCGGCGACCCATTCGGTCTCACCCTCGCGGCACAAGGTCCGGAATCCATCGCCCAGTTCGGCGCAGGTCCGCGTCGTGTCATGGCCAAAGGACGACCGCGTCGCAAGCGCCGTTTCCAATCGTTCGAGCGACGCCTTGATCAGGCTTTCATCTTGCATTGCGACCTTCTTTCGTTCCTGTTCCGAAACTTGTGCTCAAGCAACGGTGACGCGCACGTCCGTTGGATTGGACAGCATGTCGAAAACCGCCGAGCGCTTCTGTGCCTGGGCCACGAGTGCTGCGATTTCGTCGGACGTCGCATCGGCGTTAATTTCGAAGCGCACGCGGATTTCGCCAAAGCCGTTGCGGACATCCGCATCGGCTCCCAGGATGCCACGGATATCCATATCGCCCTCGGCTCTCGCGGTGACCGAATGCAGCTGGATACCGCGATGTTGCGCGACCGCGGCCACGCTGGCGGTGACGCAGGCCGCCAGCGCGGCAAGCCCGATCTCCGCCGGCGTAGACGCATTGTCACCCGCGGCGAAAAGGGCGGGATGGTCGGCCTCGATCTCGAAGTTCTTGCCGCGGCTCTGTTCCTCGCCCAGCCCGAACATGCCGGATACGGTCGATTTTGTATGTGCGCCATTGACCCAGTCGCAGGCGGCTCGCCAGGTGAACTGTGCTGCGGCGGGGGTCTGCGTCACGGCGTCCTTGGCGCCGAGCAAGGCTTCGACGTTTACACCGTTGTCGACATCGGAAGATTTGGACATCACATTCATGGTCATTTCCCCGTTCGTATGTTGCATTGCCGCAGTGAGTTGCGGCCAAGACAAATCTGTCATTGCATCGTGTGACGCACTGTGGATCAGACCGTGTGAAGAACCGTGGAATTTGAGGCAGGATGAAATTCTACGTTTCGCTCACAACCACCGTTAATCGCTGGCAGCGGCAAAGAACTCCGCAAATGCACCAAACGATTTCGCTCCAGCGTCATTCGACTGAAAGAATGTCCGCTCTTGGGCCGATCAATGTTTGCATCCTGTCGCTATTGCCGTGACTTTGCAAAGTACGCAAAGTGCGCGTTGCATCAGTTCACGCTTCCCGCAGCATCCAGGATTTTGGGCTCGGTCCGCTTATTCGCCGCTGAAGGGAAGAACGGCCGGTTTAGGTGAAACCACCCTATTGACAGACACGGCCCTCTTGCATCAAAAGAGAACAATATGAGAACTTTGGCTGACTGGCTGAACCCTATTTCGGCTCATTTCTTCCAACACCCCCCACCCATGGTTCCTCCCAGGCCCCGTTTGTATACGGGGGGGCTGAGCGCAGCATTTCGCTAGCGAAACCGGATCTCACCGGGGAATCCACCCGGAATCCACTTTGGCCAGAGATTGAGATATAACTTTGTAATTACAAATGGTTAGAGCGGTCATATGCTCGCCCGGGGTGGATTCTTGACAAAAACCGTAAAATCCACCCGGGGAATCCACCGGCCGGAATCCAGGCTGCGGAAGCCACCGCCCCGGAAGCCATTGAATCCGGACGTGATTTCCTGTTGACAGACCTGCCCCCCTTGACTCATACCTTGCTCATCGAAGGAGAGCGCCCGGAGGAAACCCCTCGCGGGCGCTTTTCGATTCCCCAACATCGCGAACCCGTTTTTTGCCGCTGGCCATCCTTGCCCGATGGCATTGGGCGTTCGCCATTCCCGGACACCAGACCCCACCCATGGACCTTGTCTTCGCCCCGAGCCAGATCGAGAGCTGGCCAATAGACCGGCTGCGCCCCTATGCGCAGAATGCCAAGATGCATGGGTCTGATCAGGTGGCGAAGATCGCCGCCAGCATGGCGAAGTTCGGCTGGACCGTGCCCTGCATGGTCGCAGATGATGGCGAATTGATTGCCGGGCACGGCCGGGTGCTGGCCGCAACGCAGCTGGGCCTGTCCGAGGTGCCGGTGATCCGGCTGGGTCATCTCGACGAGGCGGAACGGCGCGCCTATCGCATTGCCGACAACAAGCTGACCGAACTGGGCGACTGGGACGAGGCAATCCTGCGCGAGGAGATCGCGGGACTGCTGGCCGAGGATTTCGACCTGTCGCTGCTCGGCTTCGATGACGTCGATCTGGATGCGCTGTTGCAGGACCCGGATGACGCGGGCGGTGGTGCCGTCGAGGGCGAGGACGAGGTGCCGGAGCCGCCGGAAGACCCGGTCAGTCGCCCCGGCGATCTCTGGCAGCTCGGGCCGCACCGGCTGATCTGCGGTGACAGCACATCGGCTGACGTGGTCGGGCGGCTGCTGGGTGATGTGAAGCCCCTGCTGATGGTCACCGACCCGCCCTACGGCGTCGAGTACGATCCCGGTTGGCGCAACCAGGCCGGCGCTGCCACCACGAAACGCACCGGCAAGGTGCTGAATGACGACCGCGCCGACTGGCGCGAGGCCTGGGCGCTGTTTTCGGGCGATGTCGCCTATGTCTGGCACGGGGCGCTGCACGCGACCACGGTGGCCGACAGCCTGATCGCAGCCGGTTTCTCTGTCCGCTCCCAGATCATCTGGGCCAAAGACCGGCTGGTCCTGAGCCGGGGCGACTATCACTGGCAGCATGAACCCTGCTGGTATGCAGTCCGAAAGAGCGGAAAGGGACACTGGGCCGGGGATCGCAAGCAGACCACGCTGTGGCAGATCGCCAACCGGGATCAGGACGCCGAGACCGTGCACGGCACCCAGAAGCCGGTGGAGTGCATGCGCCGGCCGATCCTGAACAATTCCAGCCCGGGACAGGCGGTGTATGAGCCATTCATGGGATCCGGCACCACGCTGATTGCGGCCGAGACAACCGGCCGCGTCTGCCACGGGATCGAACTGGACCCGGCCTATGTCGATGTCGTGATCGAACGCTGGCAGCATTTTACCGGAGAGGCGGCAGTGCTGGACGGTACCGATCAGACCTTCGCCGATCTGACGGCCAACCCGCGCTGAGGCAATGCATGACCTGGCTTTACATCCCTCCGGACACGCTTCCGGAGCCGGAAACCTGTTCGGGCTCTCGCTCTGCTCCGGTGCAGGCGGGCTCGACCTGGGGCTCACCATCGCCGTGCCCGGATATCGAACTGTGGGCCATGTCGAACGGGAAACCTACGCCGCGGCCATTCTCGTGGCACGGATGGAAGAGGCGGCCCTGGATCCAGCGCCTGTCTGGGACGACGTTGCCAGCTTCGACGGCCGCCCATGGCGCGGCGCGGTGGACATCGTCACTGCGGGCTATCCGTGTCAGCCGTTCTCCGTCGCGGGCAAGCGCCAGGGCGCGAACGACCCGCGTCACCTCTGGCCGCATGTCGCCCGCATCATCGGCGAGGTCGAGCCGCCCTTCGTCTTCCTCGAAAATGTCGCCCATCATCTCCGCCTCGGATTTCCCGAAGTCGCTGGAGGACTGGTCGGCATGGGCTACCGCCTTGCGGCGGGCCTCTTCACGGCGGCGGAAGTCGGCGCGCCGCACAAGCGCGAGCGGCTCTTCATCCTTGCTCACCGCGAAGACTGCAAACTGGCCGAACCTGACACTGGGCGCGGCGTTCTAGGCGATCAGTGTCGTGCGATCCTTCGCGATGCGGCGCCTGTTCGAGGCGATCCGGCTCAGACGCGCCAGATGAGAAACCACCGCCCGGAAGGACGGCGGCACGGCTGTTTCCGATCCGGCTCGTCAGTCTATGGGCAGCCTGTAGACCCGCCCGCGCTGATCGTCCTTCTCCGAGGTGACATTCAGCCCCAGCTTTTTCTTCAGCTGCCCCGAGATCGCCCCGCGCACGGTATGCGCGCGGGTGCAGTTTTTCGGGTCCGGTGTTGACGTGGTGTTGACGTGGATTGCGTATAAGCAAAAAGCCCCGCGGGTTGCGGGGCCTAAGGATTTGGTATTGTTGGTTAATTTTGGTTGCGGGAGTAGGATTTGAACCTACGACCTTCAGGTTATGAGCCTGACGAGCTACCGGGCTGCTCCATCCCGCGTCAATTGCCTCACGGTTTTGGTTTGAGTGAGGCGTCATCGTCAGAGAGATACATCAGAGGGTTTTTTAGGTTTGGCAGTGACCTACTCTCCCACGTCTTGAGACGCAGTACCATCGGCGCTACAGTGCTTAACGGCCGGGTTCGGGATGGGACCGGGTGTTTCACTTGCGCTATGACCACCAAACCGAAAAAGCCCTCTGTATTCCAAGTCGTGTTCACGTTGTGTGTATGCTTTTGATCGCGCAGAAGTCTGTCTTCTACTGGATCAAATCAAGCCTGTCGGACAATTAGTACCGGTCAACTGAATGCATTGCTGCACTTACATCTCCGGCCTATCGACGTGGTGGTCTACCACGGTCCTCAGGGATACCTTGTTTTGAGGGGGGCTTCCCGCTTAGATGCCTTCAGCGGTTATCCTGTCCGATCATAGCTACCCTGCACTGCTGCTGGCGCAACAACAGGTCCACCAGTGGATCGTTCACCCCGGTCCTCTCGTACTAGGGGCAACTCCTCTCAAGTATCCTACACCCACGGCAGATAGGGACCGAACTGTCTCACGACGTTCTAAACCCAGCTCACGTACCTCTTTAAACGGCGAACAGCCGTACCCTTGGGACCTGCTCCAGCCCCAGGATGAGATGAGCCGACATCGAGGTGCCAAACACTGCCGTCGATATGGACTCTTGGGCAGTATCAGCCTGTTATCCCCGGCGTACCTTTTATCCGTTGAGCGATGGCCCTTCCACTCGGGACCACCGGATCACTATGGCCGTCTTTCGACTCTGCTCGACTTGTCAGTCTCGCAGTCAGGCTGGCTTCTGCCATTGCACTCAACGAGCGATTTCCGACCGCTCTGAGCCAACCTTCGCGCGCCTCCGTTACGCTTTAGGAGGCGACCGCCCCAGTCAAACTACCCGCCACGCAGGGTCCCGGATCCGGATAACGGACCGCGGTTAGACATCAAGAGTGCGAAGGGTGGTATCTCAAGGGAGGCTCCGCCGCGACTGGCGTCACGATTTCAAAGCCTACCACCTATCCTGCACATCACAATCCTGATGCCAGTGCGAAGCTGTAGTAAAGGTGCACGGGGTCTTTCCGTCTAACCGCGGGAAACCTGCATCTTGACAGGTAATTCAATTTCGCTGAGTCGATGTTGGAGACAGCGGGGAAGTCGTTACGCCATTCGTGCAGGTCGGAACTTACCCGACAAGGAATTTCGCTACCTTAGGACCGTTATAGTTACGGCCGCCGTTTACCTGGGCTTCAATTCAAGGCTCTCACCTCTCCTTTTAACCTTCAGGCACCGGGCAGGCGTCAGACCCTATACGTCGTCTTGCGACTTCGCAGAGCCCTGTGTTTTTAATAAACAGTCGCCACCCCCTGGTTTGTGCCCCCAGCCAATACTTGCGTAGAAACTGGGCCTCCTTCTCGCGAACTTACGGAGGTATTTTGCCGAGTTCCTTCAACATCGTTCTCTCAAGCGCCTTGGTATGCTCTACCAGTCCACCTGTGTCGGTTTAGGGTACGATCTAGCGGAGGGCTATTTCCAGGGACTGATCAGCGGCCCACCCAATCCGATAAGGGTGAACAACCTTCACAATCCGTCACATCCTCCTGGCCCAGGAATATTAACCTGGTTCCCATCGACTACGCCTTTCGGCCTCGCCTTAGGGGTCGGCTTACCCTGCTCAGATTAGCTTTAAGCAGGAACCCTTGGACTTTCGGCGAGAGTGTCTCTCACACTCTTTGTCGCTACTCATGTCATCATTCTCGCTAGTGATCTCTCCACCGGATCGCTCACGCGCCGGCTTCATCGAAAGGACTTTATCTTGTGCTACCGCCCGGAGGGCTGCTTGAGCACGAATGCTCTCGCAACCGCAGGTGCGGCAGTAAAGATAAATCCTATGTCACACTACGCTCTGCTACCATGCCTTACGGCATCCTCAGCTTCGGCTCATGGCTTGAGCCCCGTTACATCTTCGCCGCAGGACAACTTGATTAGACCAGTGAGCTGTTACGCTATCTTTAAAGGATGGCTGCTTCTAAGCCAACCTCCTGGTTGTTTTGGTCGTCCCACCTGCTTTCCCACTTAGCCATGAATTAGGGGCCTTAGCTGGAGGTCAGGGTTGTTTCCCTCTCCACTACGGACGTTAGCATCCGCAGTGTGTCTGCCATCTAGTACTCCTCGGTATTCGGAGTTTGGTTAGGATCAGTAAGCCGGTAAGGCCCCATTACCCATCCAGTGCTCTACCC
>JAEKDP010000023.1 GCA_016521575.1 Rhodobacteraceae bacterium F11138
GTCTGATCTTTTCTGGCTGAGCGATGCGCAGATGGTGCGTCTTGAGCCCTTCTTCCCGAAGTCCCACGGCAAGCCACGCGTCGATGACCGGCGTGTCTTGAGCGGCATTATCTTCATCAACCGCAATGGCTTACGGTGGCGCCATGCGCCTGCTGAATACGGCCCACACAAGACCCTGTACAATCGCTTGAAAGGATGGAGCGACAACGGCATCTTCGCTCGGATGATCGTCGGGCTGGCCGCTGAACACGACGAAGAGAAGACCGTGATGATCGACGCAACGTATCTCAAGGCCCACCGGACAGCGACCAGCATGGCCGCGAAAAACGGGGGCGTGGACGCCTGATCCACTGCCCGCAGGGTCTTGCGCAGCAAGATCCCGAGAGGGGTCGGACCAAAGGCGGCATGAACACCAAGCTGCACGCCATCTGCGACAGCCAGGGCCGACCACTCAATCTGTTCGTCACCGCCGGGCAGGTCAGCGACTACATCGGTGCACGCGCCTGGCTGAGCAGCCTGCCTAATGTCGACTGGATTCAGAGAAGCATTGAGTCCAGACCCTAAGCTTCCGCCACGGTGCACAACCGAATACGCCACACTCGAACGGGCAAACTGGTTCACCAGGTGCCGGCTGTTGGAGCCCATCGGGTCCATTCCCCTCGCGGCGCCCGAGGCAGACATCTATGCGGCTCAGCGCACTTCGCGTCAGCCTCGTGCTCCGTCAGAACGTCGATGATCTGCTCGTTCGTAAATTCTGTTCGTTTCATTGTCCGCCTCAAGTTGGGTCGGACTCAAATCGAAGTTGGAAGAAAAATCCCGCGGATGGTCAGGACACTTCGCCAACCGCCGGGCCAGTGCAACAGGCTCCCAGTAGGCCGTCCATTTCCTCGACGATGCGAAAGAAGTGACGCAAGGCGCGGGCTGAAACAGCACCTTGGCACATGAAGCTGTGCATCATGCCGGGCAGACAGTCGGACCGGGCATCGACACCGTTTTCCAGCAAGCGCATGGCGAAGGCGATTCCCATGTCGCGCAATGGATCACACTCGCCCACGTAGATTCGCGTTTTCGGCAAAAGGTGCAATTCAGGATGCAACAGAAGCGTGTTTTCGGGCCGTGCGCCCTCGCTCCTGTCGTTCAGATAGGTATCGCAGAACCAGTCCATCTCGGCGCGGTCAAGGTTCGTACCGCTGCCGAATCTTTCAAGCGACGGATAGGTGACATCGTAGCCGGTGAAGGGGCGGGTGTCGGTGACGGGATAAATCAGGCAAAGTCCACGCGGGCAGAGTCCTCCTGTCCGGGCGGCGTGAATTGCCGCATTCACCGCAAGGTTGCCGCCCGCGCTCTCGCCCATGATGACGATCCGGTCGGCCTGCACGTCGAGTGTCGCAAGGCGCGTCGACAGATAGTCCATGGCCGCGCTTGCGTCCGTGATCGCCGCGGGAAACCTGTGTTCCGGTGCCAGGCGATAGCCGACGACGATGACCGCGGCCCCCAGCAGATGCGCCAGCGCCCGTGAATGAGTGTCATAGGCCGCCGCGTCCCCCAACACGAAACCACCGCCGTGAAAATAGATGATCCCCGGCAGCGGCCCCTGCGCCGCTTCGGGGCGATATATGTGCAGGTCGAAGGTGCCGCCGCACTCCACGGCGGAATGATGCGTCACCTTCGCCGGATGCCGCACCGGATAGCCCTGCGCGAGAAACATCTCGCGAAGGGCCGTGCGCGCTTCGGCGAGCGGCAGGTCGTTCAGTGCCGGTCCGCCGGCGGACCGGGCACGGTCCAGCATTGCCGAAAGCGCGGGATCCAGGGTCATCGGTCTTTCCCTTGCGTGCTCGGCGCACCGCCGATATGTGCGGCGATCCTGTCGCGCAACAGGGCCAGATCCCGTTTTTCGATCGCGTCGACGATGTCGAAGTGATCCTGCGTGGCGCGCTGCAACTGCGCGACGGTCTGCCATTGCCCGACCGGGGCGGCCGGCCCCTGTCTGCGCAGGTGCAGCATCGTCTCGCGCAGGACGCTATTGGGGCAAAAGCCGTGGATCATCTCGTGAAAGGCGAAATTTGCGCGCATCTGTTCAAAGGAGGTTCCGTCATAGGCGGCGGCGCGGAAATCCTCGGCTAGTGCGCGCAATCGGACGATATCCGCATCAGAAGCATGAGCGATCACATCCGCAGCGGCATGCGCTTCCAGAAGTGCGCGGACCTCTCCCGTTTCCCTTTCCCGAACCGGGTCGTGTTCCGGCACGCGGTAGCCACGGTTCGGCACATGCTCCACCAGGCGCTGCATATGCAGATAGGCCAGCGCATTGCGCACCTTGATCCGCGTGCATTGATAGCGGCGTTCAAGGTCGATCTGCTTGAGCCATTCCCCCCGCCCCAGAGCCCCGGTCGTGATGTCCGCCATCAGCCGCTGCGAAATCTCATCGGGACCATGTTCCGTGCCGGGCACGGTAAGGGGGGTCAATGTATCGTTCATCTTCACCTGCAACCCTTGCCAGTATCGGACCAAGCTAGAACGTCATTCCGCCCGCATCAATAGCTCTGCATAAATTGGCGCCAATCTTGTCAATTATTTTGACACCACTTGAGATCATGACTACGCTTCGGGTGCAAATTGCAAGAGGACAGGCAATGCTGCCACGATTGAACGACAGCCCCGACCAGCGCATGCGCACACTTTACCTGACGGGCGAGACAACGATCGTCGCCTGCCATGCCGACCCGCGCTTTTCCTTCATGCTTTACGTGCCGCCAAGTGCCTGGGACGAACCGGACCGCCCGCTTGACCTTCTGGTGGCGGTGCATGGTACGATGCGCCTGCAATCGGAATACCGCAACGCCTTTTCCGCCTTCGGGCGGTTCAACAACTGCGTGATCCTGGCGCCGCTCTTCCCGGTGGGGGTGCTGGGCGATCTGAACGCCAGCGGCTATAAATACATGATCGAGGGCGACATCCGCTATGACGAGGTCCTGCTGGCAATGGTCGACCAGGCCGGCACCCTGCTGAAACGGGAGTTCGGGCAGTTCATGCTGTTCGGCTTTTCCGGCGGCGGGCATTTCACGCATCGGTTTCTTTACCTGCATCCCGACCGGCTGCGTGCCGTGTCGGTGGGCGCACCGGGTTCCGTCACCCTGCTGGATGAAACGATGGACTGGTGGCCCGGCATCCGCGACTTTGACCGCGTGTTCGGGCGCGGCATCGACTTTGACGCGCTGAAACGGGTCAAGGTGCATCTGTCGGTGGGGGCGGCCGACCTTGAGGAATGGGAGATCACCTTTCCCGAGGATGGCCCCGACGCCATTCCCGGTGCCAACAGCGCCGGGCGCAACCGGAACGAGCGGCTGGATGCGCTGCGCGAGACGCTCACCGCGCGGGGCGTCGAGGTCTGGCACGATGTCGCACCCGGCGTGCCACACGACATGCGCGGTGTCTTCCCCTATATCGAGGGGTTCTTCACCGATCTGCTGAAGGACCGCCTGCGCACGCCGGGCAAGCTGTGATGACGGTGGTGCAGCCCAGACTGATCGAGATCGAAGGCCCGCCCCGTGAACGCGGCCTGTCCTACGGGCGGCAGGCGGATGTGCAACTGCGCCACGGGCTTGGCGTTTATCGCGAGATGCTGGATCGGCACGGGCTGGACTGGGACAGCGTGCTGGCCTACGCGGCCGAGCTGCGCGATGCGCTGGCGCCGCAGGTGCCCTCTGCGCTGGAGGAGTTGCGGGGCATCGCCGAAGGCGCGGGCGTGCGGCTGGAGGAGGTGCTGGTCGTCAACGGCCGCAGCGAGATCATCAACCTGCACGCACGCCGCCCCAAGGATACCGGGGCACTGGATGACGGTTGCACCGCCGCCGTGGTGCTGCCGGAACTGAGCGCAAGCGGACGCCTGCTGCATGTGCAGAACTGGGATTGGCTGCCTGATTGCGCCGAAAGCACGGTGGTGCTGCGCATCCTCGGTCACGGCCACCCCGATATCCTGACCTATGTGGAGGCCGGCGGCCTTGCCCGCGCGGGCTTCAACGATCGCGGCGTCGCGATCACCGGCAACAACCTTGCCAGCGCGCAGGACGGCACCGCGCCCTTCGGCGTGCCGCTGTCGGTGATCCGCCGCCGCGTGCTGGAATCCGGCGGCTATTCCCAGGCGCTGACCGAACTTTATCGCCTACCGCGCACGGTTTCCAACAACATGACCATCAGTTGTGCGCAAAGCGGAGATTGCCTGAACTTCGAAACCACGCCCGACCGCATCTATTGGCAGGCGCCCGAAGGTCCCTGCCTGACCCACTCCAACCATTTCGTGACCGCCGCCGCACGCGCGCGGGAAACCGATATCGGCATCGCGCGGGGGGCCGACACGCTCTTTCGCGACCGGCGGTTGCGGCACCTGATCGAGAAGGCCGGGCGCGCGCATGATCTCGACACGCTGGCCGGGGCGCTGGACGACCGCTTTGGCACGCCGCGCGGCATCGTGCGCACGCCGCAGGGCAACGAGGGCGAAACCAACCCCTACCTTTCGGCGACAGTGGCCATGGTGCTGATGGATGCCGGCGCGGGCGAGATGCGGGTGCGGCAACTGCCCTATGCCTCGCAGGAAACGACCTCCTATCGCCTTGGCGACAGATGAACTGACACGAAAGGGAGAGAGAGACATGGGAATGACACACAATCACATCGCAACGGCGGCCCTTGCCGCCGCGCTGGGGCTCGGGGCGGCGGGCACGCTGGCCGCCGAAACCACGCTGCGCACCGCGCTCAATGCCGACATTCGCGGCACCAATCCGGGCGTGACCCGCGATGGCAACACCGACCAGATCCACGGCCATATCGTCGAGGGGCTGGTCACCTATGCCGATGATTTCAGCATCATTCCGATGCTGGCGCAGGATTTCGAGGTCTCGGAGGATGGCAAGACCTACACCTTCAACCTGCGCAAGGG
Source organism: Rhodobacteraceae bacterium F11138 (assembly GCA_016521575.1). GTDB lineage: Bacteria > Pseudomonadota > Alphaproteobacteria > Rhodobacterales > Rhodobacteraceae > Sedimentitalea. The sequence continues at coordinate 4,937 of JAEKDP010000023.1, forward strand.
TGTGAAATTCCACAACGGCGAGGAAATGACCGCGTCGGATGTGGAATGGTCCTGGAACCGGCTTGCCGGGCCGGACTCCGAAAGCCATTGCGTCAACTTCTTCAACGGTAAGAGCGGGGTGGAGGTGACATCGGCCATGGCAGTGGACGATCATACCTTCGTCATCGAACTGGCCCGGCCCTTTGCCGTCTTCACCGCGCTGATGGCGCGGTTCGACTGCGGGTCCATGGCGGTGCTGCATCCCGATTCCGTCGATGACGACGGCAGCTGGAACGCCCCCATCGGCACCGGCCCCTACATGATGGGCGACCACGCACCGGGCCGCTACGTCGAAGTGGACCGCTTTGCCGGATACGCCGCCCGCGACGAGGCGCCGGACGGTTATGGCGGCGGCAAGAACGCCAGCGTCGATACCATCCGCTGGGAAATCGTCGGTGAGGGGGCCGTTTCCTCGACCGCGCTCAAGGCCGGCGATCTGGACCTTGTCGCCATCGACGCGCAAACCGCGACCGAGCTGAAGGACCAGCCGGGGTTCAAGGTCGATGCCGCCGAGTCGGCGATCTGGGATACCTACCTGTTGAATTCGGACGATCCGCTGTTGTCGGATGTGCGCATCCGTCAGGCGATGGCCCATGCCATCGACCCGCAGCAGATTGTCGCCGCCATCACCGAAGGTTTCGGCACCGCCTCGCCTTCGCCGGTGCCGCCCATGTCGGCCTATCATACGGACGTGCAGGCCGAATATCCCGAATACGATCCCGAAAAGGCGAAGACGCTGCTCGCGGAGGCAGGCTATGACGGGGAGGAGATCACGATCCTCGCCACCCGCCGCAACGGCGCCTATTACGAACGCGCCCTGATGGCGCAGGCGATGATGGCCGAAGCGGGGATCAACGCCACGCTGGAGGTGGTCGAATGGGGCACCCAACTGGAAGCCTATGCCGCCGGCACCGGCTACCAGATGCAAAGCTTCACCTTCTCCCCGCGCCTGCATCCGGCGTTGAGCTTCGAGATGTTCACCGGCCCCGACGTGCGCAAGGCGTGGAAGAACCCCGAGGCGATCAAGCTGATGGCTGCGTCACTGGCCGAAGGCGACCCGGACCGGCTTCAGGCCAACATCGACACGCTGCACCGCATGTTCATGGAGGAAGTCCCGGCCATCGGCCTTGGTCATCGCACGATGTTCGTGGGCATGGCCGACAAGGTAGAAGGGTTCGAGAACTGGGGCGCCGGGCTGCTGCGCGGCTGGATGCTCGAAATCGCCGGCTAAGGCCGCGCTGCAAGGGGAGGAGCGGGAAAGATGATGGGTTTCGTGCTGCGACGGCTACTGATGTCGATCCCGACCTTCGTGATCGTCGCCATCATGATCTTTGCGCTGGTCCGCGCCCTGCCCGGTGATGCCGCGCTGCTGATGCTGGGCGGCAACATCGACGATCCCGCGGTGCTGGAACAGATGCGCGCCCAGATGGGACTGGACCAGCCCTTGCCCGTGCAGTTTCTTGCCTGGCTGCGCGAGATGCTTTCCGGCAACCTCGGCCAGTCCATCCTGACCGGACAGGACGTGGGCGTGCTGCTGTGGCAGCGGTTCGGGGTCACGGCCTCTGTCGTGTCTCTGGCAATGCTCACGGCGCTGATCGTCGCGGTGCCGGCGGGCCTCCTGGCGGCGCACCGGCACAACGGGCGCACGGATTACGCGGTGGTCTTCGGGTCCATCGTGCTGCTGTCAATGCCCAGTTTCTGGGTCGGGCTGATGCTGCTGGTGCTGTTCGGCGCGATCCTGGGCTGGCTGCCGACCATCGGTTTCGTGTCCATCACCGAGGACCTGGGCCGCGGCATGACCTACCTGATCCTGCCGGTCACGGCGCTTGCGCTGACCGAAATCGCGGTGCTGACCCGGATGATGCGCGCCGGCAGTCTTGAGGTCATCGGCAAGGATTACATCACACACGCCCGCGCCAAGGGCCTGACCGAGACCCGCGTGATGTGGCGGCACGTCTTTCCCAACGCCTTCGCGCCGACATTGACCATGGTGGGCATCATGCTGGCCGGGCTGCTGGCGGGCGCGGCGGTGACGGAAACGGTCTTTACCCTGCCCGGCATCGGCAAGCTGCTGGTGGATTCGATCTATGCCCGCGATTACCCGGTGCTGCAGGGGGCGCTGCTGTTCATCGCGGCGATATATGTGCTGACCAACCTCGCCATCGACATCACCTATTCCTTCTTCGATCCCAAGGTGCGCCTGACATGAGCTTTGCCGCGCGACTGACAAGCCGCCCCAACGGGTTGATCGGTGTCCTGCTGGTCGGGCTGGTGCTGGCCGTGGCACTGGCGGGCAGCATCATGACCCCCCACGATCCGCTGAAATCGGACCTGATGAACCGTTTCGGCGATGCCACGGCGGCGCATCCGCTGGGCACGGACATGTTCGGGCGCGACATCCTTTCGCGGCTGATGCGCGGCGCCTGGGTGTCGGTGTCCATCGGGCTGGGCACGCTGGTGCTGCCGGTGCTCGTCGGCACCCTGCTGGGCGCGGCGGCGGGGTTCTTTCGCGGTTGGTTCGACCGGCTGCTGATGATGGTGCTGGATGCGCTGATGGCCTTTCCGGGGCTGTTGCTGGCGCTGGGGCTGATGGCGATCATCGGCGCCAACCGCTGGGGCGTGATCCTGGCGCTGTCGCTGGCCTATCTGCCGGCTGTCACCCGCGTCGTGCGCGGGTCGGTCCTGTCCATCGGTCAGAGCGAATTCGTGGAGGCATCGACCTCCATGGGCAATTCGCGGCTTTACACGCTCATGGTGCATGTGCTGCCGAACTGCGCGGCACCGCTGATCGTGCTGTCCACGCTGATGTTTGGCTGGGTGTTGCTGGCCGAAAGCGCGCTGTCCTTCCTGGGCCTCGGCGTGCCGCCACCCGAGCCCAGCTGGGGCAACATGCTGGCCGAGGCCAAGGCCCATCTGATGCGCCACCCGATGCTGGGGCTGCTGCCGGGCTTGTGCATCTCTGTCGCATTGCTGGGGGTGAACCTTCTAGGCGACGCACTGCGCGACGAGCTGGACCCGAAATCCGCCGATCAGGCCGAGGTGATCTGAGATGACGACGCGCGATGACCCGATCCTCAACATCGCCGGGCTGAAGGTCAGCTTCGGCGCGGCGCCGGTGATCCATGGCGCGGACCTCACGCTCCACCGGGGCGAGATCATGGCTCTGGTGGGCGAAAGCGGCAGCGGCAAGAGTGTGCTGGGCCGCGCCATCCTGGGCTTGTTGCCGGGCGGCGGCCGGGTCAGCGCCGGGCAGATCGACTTTGACGGCCACGACATCACAGCGCCGGACACGCCCGAGGAATTGCGCCGCCTGCGCGGACGGCGGATCGGGATGATTTTCCAGGAACCGCTGACCTCGCTCAACCCGAACATGCGCATCGGCGAACAGATGGCCGAGGCGATGCGCCAGCATACCGACCTGGGCCCGCGCCAGATCCGCGACCGCGCCATCGACATGCTGCGCCAGGTGCGCCTGAAGGATCCCGAGGCACTGCTGAACCGTTTTCCGCATGAATTCTCTGGCGGGATGCGCCAGCGCATCATGATCGCCTCGGTGATGATGTTGAAACCCGCGCTGTTGATTGCGGATGAACCGACGACGGCGCTGGATGCGGTGGTCCAGCGCGAGGTGCTGGACATCATGGCCGATGTCGCCCGCGCCAACGGGGCCGCCGTCTTGCTGATCTCGCACGATCTGGCGGTCGTCGCTGCCTATGCCAGCCGGGTCGCGGTGATGGAAAAGGGCGTACTGGTGGAAACCGGCGCCACCGCGGATGTGCTGCGCAGGCCCGCGCATGATTATACGCGCCGGCTGCTGGCGTCGGCGCGGCTGGGGCAACCGGCGCCGGTGACGGGGGCCGCGGGCACGCCGCTGCTGACGGTCGAGGGGCTGCGCGTGGATTTTACCGAAAGCCGCCTGTTCGGGTTGCTGGGGCGCAATGTCACCCATGCGGTGCGCGGCGTGTCGCTGGACGTGCGGCGCGGCGAGTTCGTGGGCCTCGTGGGCGAAAGCGGCAGCGGGAAAAGCACGATTGGCCGCGCCATCGCGCGGCTTGCCCCCAAGGTCGCGGGGCGGATCACCTTTGACGGCACCGATCTGGATGACTGCCGGGGTCGCGCCGAACGGCGCTTGCGTCAGCGCATCCGCCTTGTCTTTCAGGACCCCTATTCGTCGCTGAACCCGCGCATGCGCATCGGGCGTATCGTGCGCGAGGGGTTGCGGTTCGACCGCGACCTTTCCGCCGCCGAACGGCGCCGGCGCAGCCTTGCCATGCTCGACGCCGTGGGCATCCCCGCCGCCATGGCTGACCGTTTTCCACACGCGCTGTCGGGCGGGCAGCGCCAGCGCGTGGCCATCGCCCGCGCGTTGGTCAGCCGCCCGGACCTGGTGATCGCGGATGAACCCGTCTCAGCGCTTGACGTGACGATCCAGGCGCAGATCCTGGCGCTGCTCAAGCAGTTGCAGGAGGAGTTCGGGTTTGCCTGCCTTTTCATCAGCCACGATCTGCACATCGTGGAACAGCTTTGTGCGCGGCTGGTCGTGCTGCACAGGGGCCGGGTGATGGAACAGGCCGACACCGCCACGCTTTTCGCCCGCCCGCGCCACCCCTATACGCAGCGCCTGATGGCGGCCTCGCCCCGGCTGGAGGACGGGCCCGAGGGGCTGCGCCTGGCCAAAACGGCGCCGCCGCAGGCGCCCGAACCGGGCAGCCCCGCCTTTTTCGACGCGCAAGGCACCGCCGCACCCTACCGGCTGGCAGAGGCGGCGCCGGGCCATTTCGTCGCCCTGCGCGGCGCGGTCTAGACGATGACCCTCTGTCCCTATGTCCCGCCCACCTACCGCGCCGATGACACCGCGGCGCGCGCCATGATCCGCGACTGGCCACTGGCCAGCGTGATAACCCATGATCAGCGCGCGCTGGCCGCCACCCAGACGCCGCTCTTCTTCGAGACGGAGGCCCCCGAGGTGTTGTCACATTAGCGGGCGTGATGTTGCTGGGTCATTGATCTGGGCATAAGCGGTATCTATGCAAACAGAGAAAATCAGCTACAAACGCCACCGCTTTCCGCCGGAGGTCATTGCCCATGCGGTCTGGCTGTTCGTTCGGTTTAATCTGAGCTTGCGCGAGGATGAGGAGATGCTGCTCGAGTGTGGCATTGAAGTGTCCTATGAAACCATCCGGCGCTGGACCGCCAAATTCAGGCTGCAGATTGCACGGAACCTGCGGTGCCGACAGGCGCGGCCCGGTGATGTCTGGCATCTGGACGAGGTCGTTGTGAAAATCTCGGGGCGGAAGTTCTGGCTCTGGCGCGCGGTCGATCAGCATGGCGTTGTTTTGGAGGAGATCCTGAAATCCAAGCGCGACAAATGGGTCGCGAAACGGTTGCTGCTCCGCCTGATCAAATGTCACGGGCTGCCCAAACGGCTCATTGCCGACAAGCTCCGCTCTGATGGGGCGGCCAAACGTGAAGTGGCGCCGGACCTTGATCATTGGTCGCACAAGGGTCTCAACAATCGTGCCGAGCACAGTCACTTGCCATTTCGAAAGCGGGAACGAGCGATGCAAAGCTTCCGCTCACCCGGCGGATTACAGCGGTTCGCTTCAATTCATTCCGCCACCCGTAATTGTTTTGTCGTTCCAGCCAGACGCCGCGCTGCCCTGACTATCCGATATCACCGAATGCAAGCGTTCGAAGCTTGGGCAACCGCAGCCGACGTTGTCTGACCCAGCAGAAACCGGCCGTTCGTGCAAGGCGTGGGAATTAACGTGACAACACCGCCGAGCCACCTGTCGGCATGGCGTCGGATGGCCAAGGGCGGCGACCTCGTTCTGCCGGCACTAGAAACCGAGACGGACTTCGCCCCGTTGGTGGTGTTCGATGTCGAGCCGCCTTCGCCGACCGAAGCTGCTGGACCTGTCGCTTCAAGGGTCGAGATCATGGCCGGGGCGGTTGCTGTTGACCTGCCCCCCGCGAAATCCCTCATCGCAATGTAGAGTCTGCGCCAACACTGCAGGAGCAGACGAATGCGAAAGAGCCGTTTCACCGAGGCGCAAATCATCGGGATGATCAAGGAGCAGTAGGCAGGCATGCCGACGGCCGCGGTGTGCCGCAGGCATGGGCTGAGCACGGCGACGTTCTACAAATTCAAGTCCAAGTATGGCGGCATGGAAGTGCCTGAGGCGGCCAAGCTGAAGACGCTCGAGGATGAGAACGCCAAGCCCAAACGTCTGGTGGCGGACACCATGTTGGATCGAGCCACTGGTCCGAGAGACAATGGTGAGGGTTGTGTTGAAAGACCTGTCGGGAATGGAGGCCGCCAGCCCGCCATCGGTCCGAGGGCAAGGCCAACCCTGACGACATTGATCAAGCGGCGAGACGCGGCGCTTCGGGTGATGCGGGTTCATGACATCTCGCAGAGCCGGGCGTGTTGGCTTGTCGGTGTCGATCCCAAGACAGTCCGGCGAGAACACCCGCCAGACAGTGTCGATATCCGCAAGGAGATGCAGGAGATCGCTGGCAAGCGACGCCGGTTCGGCTACCGCCGGATCGGTGTCCTGCTGGATTGCAAGGGGATGATCATGAACCACAAGAAGCTTTATCGCATCTACCGTGAGGAAGGGCTGTCGGTGAAGCGGCGGCGCGGCCGGAAACGGGCACGCGGAACAAGGACACCGATACCGGGGGCGGCGCGCCCAAATGCGCGGTGGTCGCTGGACTTCGTGTCTGACAGCTTCGGCGCCTCGCGGAAGTTCCGGGTTCTGGCGGTGATAGATGATTGCACCCGGGAATGCTTGTGTCTCGTGGCGGACACCAGCCTGTCCGGCGCACGGGTTGCGCGCGAGCTCAGCGCCCTGACCCGGGTTTATGGCAAGCCCGGCTGCATGGTCAGTGATAACGGGACAGAGTTCACCAGTAAAGCAATCCTGAAGTGGGCCGACGAGAACGAGGTGCCTTGGCACTACATCGATCCGGGCAAGCCGCAGCAAAACGCCTTCATCGAAAGCTTCAACGGCAGCCTGCGGGACGAGCCGCTCAACGAAGAGATCTTCGACAGCTGGGACGATGCGCGGCGCAAGCTGGCCTTGTGGCGCTACGACTACAACACGTTCAGGCCACACTCGTCGCTCAGCAACCAGACACCGCAGCAAGCGCGTCGAGCGCTTGAGCAATTTGAGGGCCACGCGCCCGGCGCGCTTGCGTCAGACGGGGAACCGGAATACCCAAATCCAACCTGCAGACTCTCGTTATGAATGAGGGACCAGTGGAGGGGCAGGTCATCCATCATAAACAACCAGGCGTCAGAGGAGAGATCCAGTTCATCAGTCTACTTTTCGGGGCCGCCTAATATACTGCCCTTGCGCGGCTTGAACTAGGCTGAGAAGAATAACGCAACAGGCCCACCCAAATCAATTCTGGCTGCATTGTCATTTGTGAACCGCTCTGTCCGGGCTTGGTGCGCTGCCTTTCGCCGGAACCAGATCAAGCCTGATAGACAAACTGACCGCCGACAATGGTGGCAGCAGGCTGGGCCTGGTCCAATTCCTCCAATGGTGCTGCTTCGATGTCGCGGTCCAGGATCACGATGTCGGCCATCATGCCCGCCCGCAGACGGCCCTTGCGGTCTTCGTTGAATTCCACCCAGGCATTGTCGCGCGTATAGCCTGCCAATGCCTGGCGAAGCGTCAGGCGATCATCAACCCAAGGCTCCGGCAACGTTTTGCCCACCACAGCGGCCTGAATGGAGGGCATGACGTCGATAGGCACCACGGGCCAGTCAGTGTTCAGCACCACCGTGGCGCCGGCTTCCATCAGGCGGCGCATTGGATAGTTCCAGCGCAGCTCCTCGGGGCGCAGAAAGCTGTCGCTGGGATCGCCATAGTCGAAAAAACCGCCGCCGGGTCCGTGAAGGGGTTGCATGGATGCGACCGCGCCCAGTTCGGCAAACCGGGGCAGATCGGAAGG
>JAEKDP010000024.1 GCA_016521575.1 Rhodobacteraceae bacterium F11138
GGCGTTGTTGCAGAACTCGGTGGCAGGGGGATTCACGGCGTGAATCCGGTAGGTTAAGACGGAGGGCATGAGCAAGCCCGAACCTGCCCGCTACCGGACGATGAACTGAAAGTCCTACAACGAAGCGCTGAAGCGGCGTGGATCTCTGTTGATCTGGCTCGACAAGGACATGGTATGGCATGCCCCCAAGGCGGGGCGTCCGGGTCGACCACCGGTATTCTCCGATGCTGCAATCCAGTTTTGCCTTTCCATCAAGGTGCTGTTCAAACTGCCGCTTAGGCAAGCCGCGGGGATGGTTATCAGCCTCCTGCGCCTGGCTGGGCTGGATTGGCCCGTTCCAGACTACTCTACCCTTTGCCGTCGGCAGAAGAACCTGGCCGTTCAGATCCCGTATCGCCGTGCCAATGGCCCGCTTAACCTGCTCGTAGATAGCACTGGCATCAAGTTCCTCGGCGATGGAGAGTGGCAAGCCCGCAAGCATGGCGTTCAGGGGCGCCGCCAATGGCGCAAAGTCCACCTGGCAAAGAAGAACAGGAAGTTCAAGGCGACCACGGACAGCAACCACAGCTTCAACATCGCACCCAACCTGCTGAACCGGGACTTCCTGGCAGCCAGTCCGAACCGGAAATGGACGGGTGACATCAGCTATGTGTGGACCCAAGAGGGTTGGCTCTACCTAGCTGTCATCCTTGACCTGCATACCCGGCGCGTGATCGGTTGGGCCGTGTCGAACCGAATGAAACGTAATCTGGCGATCCGGGCGTTGGACATGGCCATTGCGTTGCGGCGACCATCAAAGGGCTGCATCCATCACACGGATCGCGGCAGCCAAGGCGGATTCAAGCGGTCGTCGCAACGGTTCCAAATTGGAGGTTGTGATGACAAACCGCAAACGCGCTTCGGCGCGCAGCACACGAACTAAGCTGTCTTCACCAAGGCGGCCGCGGGCGGCGTTGCGTTCTCAGCAAGTCATGTTCTGGGAGTTGATCAAACGAGGCGTTTCCAGTGAAGAGGCTGGCGTGCCAGCTGGCGCGTCTGCCCCAGCTGGCAGTCGTTGGTTTCGAGAGGCCGGAGGCATGCCGCCATCAAAGTTTGCAAATTTATCTGCGCCGCTTTCCAGTCGGTATCTTTCTTTCTCTGAGCGCGAAGAGATTGCGTTGTACAAAGCACGGGGCCTTGGTGTCTGTGCCATTGCCCGGAAGATTGGACGCCCGGCCTCCACCATTTCTCGGGAACTTCGCCGGAATGCCGCAACACGTTCGGGCGGCTTCGAGTATCGCGCAACCACGGCTCAGTGGCATGCGGATCGTGCGGCACGTCGGCCCAAGATAACAAAACTGGCGCAGAACGACGCCTTGCGGCAATATGTTGAAGATCGGCTTTCGGGTCAGGTGTCGGACCCCAGTGGGAACATCATAGCTGGACCTGATGTGCCGTGGACGAAGAGACGGTCTGTGCGCCGACAACATCGTAGATGGGCAACGGCTTGGAGCCCGGAACAAATCGCCCGCCGCCTGCCACTGGACTTTCCGGATGACCCAATGATGCGTATTAGCCACGAGGCAATCTATCAGTCCCTGTTCATTCAGGGGCGTGGCGCGCTACGTCGAGAGTTGGTTGCCTGTTTGCGCTCCGGACGAGCATTGCGTGTTCCACGAGCGCGGCGAAAGGGCAAAGGTAAACCGTTTGTGTCTGATCAGATCATGATCAGCGAACGTCCCGCCGAAGCAGATGATCGCGCTGTCCCGGGTCATTGGGAAGGTGATCTTATCCTTGGGCTGAAGAGCTCGGCGATCGGCACTCTGGTGAAACGCTCAACACGCTTCACCCTTCTACTGCACCTACCACCGATGCCAGGTCATGGCACCGGGCCGCGCAAGAAGAACGGTCCCGCACTCGCGGGACACGGAGCTGAAGCGGTTCGAGATGCCATCACCAAATCCATTCAGTCTCTCCCCAGGCATTTGTGCAAATCGCTGACGTGGGACCAAGGCGCTGAGATGGCTCAACATGAGCAATTGAAAGAACACACCGGCATTCAGGTCTTCTTCTGCGATCCGCAAAGCCCCTGGCAACGCGGCAGCAATGAGAACACCAACGGGTTATTGCGTCAGTACTTTCCGAAGGGCACAGATCTTAGCACCCATGATGAAAGCACTCTCGATGCCGTCGCACACACCTTGAATAATCGGCCTCGAAAAACACTCGGATGGAAAACGCCCGCAGAGGCGTTGGAAGAAGTCCTATCATGAGATATCAATCAACCGTTGCGACGACCGCTTGAATCCGCCCAATACTGCTCACACGACGATCAGAAGCTTTTGCGACAGCATGGGTTCAAGGTATCGATGAGCGGCAAGGGTAACTGCTATGACAACTCGGCGGTCGAAAGTTTCTTCAAGATGATCAAGGCAGAGCTGCTTTGGAGACGGTCATGGCCGACACGCAGAGAAGCTGTGCTGGCCACCTTCCAGTACATCAACGGCTTCTACAATCCACGGCGTCGGCACTCAGCCTTAGGCCGGAAAAGCCCTGTCCCGTTCGAACGAAAAGTGGCCTAAACGAGCACTTGGGGCGGCACAAAAACAGGACAGGTCTAATCCAATGATGGCAAATTCAGTTCCGGGTGACTAGGATGTTGTGAATGGCGCACAACGCCGCCGCCCAAGGTCGACAAACCAGTGCAGCCGGTTATGGACAGTAGCGGCCCGAACGCGGCATTGCCTCCAACGGTACCGGACCAAGCTATCGCGCAGATCAAGGCCCTCGGACGGATGGCATGGCAGAATGCGTCGCATAGAGTCGCTCTCGAGGTGGGCGCGTTCCGAGTTGCCGTTGATCTGTGCAACACGGCTCGAAATATACACGTCATTGCCTTGACTTATAGTCCGATAGTTGGATGAGTGCACAGGTAAGTTAACAAATTACCCATTCTTGGCAGCGTGACATTTGAGTCAAACACCCTTCATAGACAGATTGCTTCTTGGCGCGCCGATCCTGGCCTTGCTACTATTTGGGCTGGTGGAAATCGCATTCCATCAGGCCGCTCCGGTGCTGCTGTACTTTTTCCTGGTTCCGGTCTTGTTTCTAACCGTATTCTCGGCGGTTCATCACGCTGAAGTGCTCGCGCACAAGATCGGACAGGCTTACGGTTCCTTCCTGCTTGCGCTGTCCGTCACCGTTATCGAAGTATCACTGATCGTTTCGATGCTGTTCTCAAACGACGCCGGCAATAGCGAGGTTGCACGGGATACCGTCTTTGCCGCCATCATGATTGTTCTGAACGGTATCGTGGGCCTTTGCCTTTTGATCGGCGGCTTGCGCTATCACGAACAGGAATTTCGCGCCCGCAGCGCTACGTCGGCGCTCGGAGTTCTGGGTACGCTTTCCGTTCTGGGCTTGATCCTTCCCAATTTCACACTGGCTGTGCCAGGGCCGCTTTATGCGCCCGCACAGTTGATCTTTGTCGCCATCATGTCGCTTGTGCTTTATGCCCTGTTTCTTTTCGTCCAGATGGTGACCCACCGCGGCGATTTTCTGGATCTCACGGGTTCAATCGATACCCCTCATGGCAAAGCAAGCAGACCGCAGTTGCTCTTGTCCACGCTCATGTTGCCGCTGTCGCTCGTCGCGGTTGTGCTTCTCGCAGAACTCCTATCCGAACCCGTTCAGCATTCGATCCTGCGGGCAGGACTGCCCGAGGCGTTGGTCGGGGTCATCATCGCCTTGATCGTTCTGATGCCGGAAGGGATCGCCTCGATCCGCGCGGCCATGGACAACAGGCTACAGACAAGCCTTAATCTTGCACTGGGGTCCGCGCTGGCCAGCCTTTGCCTGACGATCCCGGTCGTTGCGTTGATCTCGGTTGCAATGGGCAGGGACCTCGTCTTGGGGCTGGATGCGGAACACATCGTGCTGCTCGTGCTGACCTTGTTCATGAGCACGCTGTCCCTGGCGATGGGCCGAACCACGATCATGCAGGGCGGCATACATCTCGTAATTTTCGGGGCATTTCTCACGATTTCGGCTCTGCCATGATCCGGTGCTGCCTGAAATGATGCCCGACACATATCGAAACCGCAGGTTTAGAACATTGAAGACCCCTCGCTCTCTCGCAACAATGCTCGCAACCATACGCAGTCTCGCGCTGACGGCACTCTTCCTGACCGTCGCGAATATCGCAAACGCACAGGACAATCAGCCATCGCTGATCGTCGGCATCCATGACAGCCCACCGTTCGTGATGTCCGAAGACGGTGAGGTCAGCGGCCTCGCAATCGAGCTTTGGGAGATGATGGCTGAGGAACTGGGCCACGAATACGAATATCGCGAATATGATACCGTCCGCGAGATGATCGATGCCACCGCAGACGGTGAGATAGATATCGCCGTCAGCAACCTGACAATCACCGAAGAGCGTGCCGCGCGCATCGACTTCAGCCAGCCCTGGTTCGATTCCGGTCTGCGGATAATGGTGAACGACAGTTCGGGCTCCAGTTTCTGGAGCGTGCTCATGGGGTTGAAGGACTCCGGTTTTCTGCGCGCCTATGCGTGGCTGGCCTTTGCCGTTATCGCCGCGTCGCTGGCATTTACCTTCTTCGACCGCAAATTCGACAAGGACTTTCCGGGCACGTTCCGGGACGGTTTCGCCGAAAGCTTTTACACGGTCATGACCGTGGCGACATCCGGAAAACCGCCCAAGCGCAAGAACCTGTTCGGCTGGTTGGGTCGGATGTGGCAAGGTATGTGGTTGGTGTTTGGCGTGGTAGTGGTCGCATTTGTGACGTCTTCGATCACCAGCGTGATGACCACGCTCAGCCTCAAGACCGACATCCGGAGCGTTGCCGACCTGCCAGGCCTTGAAGTCGCGGTTGTCGGGGGCAGCACGGCCGAGACATTTGCCATGAACAACGGTCTGAGCACCGTCGGCTACCCCAAGATTTCCACGGCGGCAGCTGCCCTGATACGAGGCGATGTGCAGGCCGTGATCGGCGACAAGCCAGTCTTGGAATATTATGCCCAACGTCGTCCGGAAGAGCCTCTCAGCGTTGTTGGCGCAGTTTTCAGCCCCGAGAAATACGGGTTCGGCATGGTCAGACACAGCCCTCTGCGCGCAGACATCACTGTCGAGGTCGTAGGTGCCCGAGAGGATGGCACGATGCGTGATCTTAACATCAAGTATTTCGGCTTCAATCCCTGAAGCAAGCCGCAGGAGCAGAGCAGGTGTTTCGCGAAACCTTCGCACAGCAAACCAGCACCGCAATGGACATAGCGAACCCGAGCCCGGTTCTGATTGAAACCGGTTCGACATGTGCTGATGCGGCGGAACAGATTGCGACAGCGCACACGCAATCTGCGCAGTCGGTCTGTGTGGTGGATGGCGCGAGACGTCCGCTCGGGATTGTCGGGCTGCGCGACTGCCTGAGGGCCGCTCCCGAGACCGAAGTTGACGACATCATGTCGCCAGTCGATCTGATCGCTTCGAACGAATGGACCGCCGAAGAATCCTCGCGACAGGTTCTGAATGATGATCCGCCCATTCTGCCGGTATTGGACGCGCAAGGCGCGGTGCTCGGCGTCATTTCCCCGCAACGCGCCTATCGCCATCTTTTGGGAAAGGCCGAGGAGGGTGTAAATGACTTTGCCGGCCTCGTCGGAACACCCGAGGACGACTATGGCCAAATGTCGATCTGGGCCGACTTTCGCCGCCGAGCGCCCTGGGTTCTGGTCCTGGCGGTTGCCGGGCTCGCAGCTGGATATGTCGTTCATGTCTACGAAGATGCGCTCGACGCCTTGGTTATCCTCGCCCTTTACATGCCGATGGTCGCGGATACGGGGGGCAATGTGGGGACACAATCGGCGAGCCTTGTGACGCGGGCGATCAGTTCGGGCAACATCCGGCTTCGCGATGCGCTAATGGTTCTGTGGCGCGAAACACGGGTCTCTCTGATGATGGCCGCTGCGCTGTTCCTGTTTGCCTATCTCAAGGTTCTGTTGATCTCCAACCCGGCGGACGTTCCCATGGGTCTGACTCTGGGCGACATTGCCTTTGCGATCGGTGTCGCGCTTGCCGTGCAGGTGATCAGCGCAACGCTGATCGGCGCGGTCCTGCCGCTTGGCGCCACCGCTGCGCGTCTGGACCCGGCGGTGGTCTCCGGTCCCGCGCTCACCACGATCGTGGATCTTTCCGGATTGGTTCTCTATTTCGGGATCACTACGCACATGCTCGGACTGGGTACAATTGGATAGCGCCGGAAGGAACTGGAATGAACAACGTGATGTCTTGGGCGACCGCGATAAACGCACCCTCCTTGCCGTTGTTCGGCAGCTTTTTCCCGTATTGGCTGCTCTGCCTATTTGCCGCCGTGATCCTTACGGTATTGATACGCGTAGTTCTGGTTTTTGCCGGGATCGATGACATATTGCGCTGGCGCGTGGTCACCTACATGAGCCTGTCATTGTCTCTGACCTACGTGATCTCGTTTATCTTTTTTGGGCGCTGAAGCATGACCGCAAAACGACCAGCCCGTGTGATCCTTGTACTTGGCGCCCTGATCAGCCTGGCAATCATCGCCTCTGCTGCGGCACTGGGTTATCGCAGCCACCGCCTGGCGCGGTTGAACCCGTTGTCGGATGATGCATCGGTCGACGCCGAGGTCATCCAGATGGCGGTGGGCGTTCCGGGTAGGATTCGCGAGATTCAGGTCAAGGAAAACGCGATCGTCAAGAAGGGCGATATTCTCGTCCGGCTGGACGACACGGCATTCCGCTTGGCGGTTGAGCAGACCCAGGCGGACCTTGAAATCGCGCAAGCGGCGGCGAGCGATCAGGCGCGCAACATTCAGGCGGAACTCGCCAACGCCGATATCGCCGGCGAGCAGGTCGAGCGAGCGCAGGCCAACCTGCAACTAGCCACTCAATCGCTGGATCGCCTGTTGCCCATGGAGGAAAAGGGCTATGTCTCAAAGCAACAGATCGATGATGCCCGCACCTTGAAACGGGACGCCGAAGTCAGTCTGCGTGAAGCCATTCGCCAGCATGAGGCGGCGCAGGCCCTGATTGGTGATGAGGCAGGAGCCGAAGCGCTGATCCGGGCGCGACTGGCTGCGCTGGCAATCGCGGAAAACGAGCTTGAGGGAACCGTGTTGCGCGCGCCTCATGATGGCCGAATCGTGGGGCTGACGGTCAGCGAAGGCGACTATGTGCTGCCGGCACAAGCCATGTTCTCGTTGATCCGCACGGATGAGTGGTTTGTCACGGCAAATTACACTGAAACCGTCGTGCCCAATATCGCGGCCGGAAACTGCGTCACGGTCCATGTCATGTCCGATCGCAAAAGGCCCATTGTCGGCGTCGTGGACAGCATTGGGTGGGGCATCGCGTCAAAGGATTTGATCAACCTGCCCGTGTCTCTTCCCATCGTGCCGAAATCGTTGGACTGGGTGCGGGTGCAGCAACGATTCCCCGTCCGCATCCGACTGCTGGACCCACCGGCCGACCTGATGCGTGTCGGCGCGTCGGCGGTCGCAACGGTGCATCGATCCGATGCTGATTGCTAGCGCTCCCGTTGCACAGATGATGGCGCAGGCCTGGCGGGACCTGCAGCCATTTGACGGGCGCTTTGCGCTGGCGTGGCGGGTTGCCCTTCTTTGCGCATTGGTGACCGGCGCAGCAATGACCTACCGTATTCCCGAAGCCGCGATCAGTTGCTACCTGGTCATTTTCTTGATGAAGTCCGATGCAGTCATGAACTGCCTCATGGGTATCGGCCTGATACTTCTGGCGTCGCTTGTCGTCGTCTTAATGATCCCGGTGATCAATTTCAGTATCGACAGCCCCGCGATCCGGCTCGCCATCATGTACGGAGCATCCTATGTGTTCCTCTTTCTGAGTTCGACCACGCCGCTGGGGGAACAGGCCGCGATCGTCGGGCTGATCGTGGCGTTTATCATGACGCTCGTCACCATGGTGCCCGTCGGACAGATCGGAGATCAGGGGCTGCTGGCCGCCTGGAAGATGGCCTGTATGCCAATGGCGTTGATGGTGCTGTTCAACCTGCTGTTGGGCGTACCCGCGCAAACACATGTGCGCAACCTGATTGTCCGACGGCTCAACGTGGTCGCTGACAACATGGAGCATCCGGGCCAGCGCGAAGAACTTGTTGACCTTCTGGGCGAAGGTAACGATGCGGCATTGCAACAGATGTTGTTGGTGCAGTTGTTGCACCTGGTGCCACGTTCCCAATCAGATTGGCTGAATGGTGCCGTGGAAACCAGCTATCGCCTGTTGCTGGCGTTGACCATGCCCGCATCTTCGATGACGGCGGAACGTCGCTCTGAAATCGCTGCGTCGATCAGGCAGGCGGTGCGACAGATCGAAGCCAAGGTCATTCCGAGCCGCCCTGCATTCTCGCCTCTTGATTCGTACGACGAGGAATTCCACACAGCGCTGGAACGACTGGCATCACCGGATGGGGGGGCATCACCAAAGCCCGCATCGCAACCCTTGCTGGCGGCCGATGCCTTCACCAATCCCGACCATCAACGCTATGCACTTAAAACATCGATCGCGGCAATTCTGTGCTATCTGATTTACACGGGCATTCAATGGGATGGCATCCATACCGCCTTGATAACCTGCTATGTTGCCGCATTGGGGACGACGGGTGAAACTGTTCGAAAACTGACTTTGCGCATTGTCGGGTGCCTTGTGGGGGCCGCCATGGGATGCGCTGCACTGATTTATATCATGCCGGTGCTCACCTCAGTCGGGGGCATAATGGTTCTGGTGTTCGGGGCTGTCCTGATTGCGGCGTGGGTGTCGTCGGGGAGCGAGCGTATTTCCTATTGCGGCGTCCAGATCGCCCTGGCCTTCCTGTTGACCACGCTGAACGGGTTCGGCCCCAGCTTCGAGTTTTCTCAGGCGGGCGACCGGGTCATTGGAATTTTGGTTGGCATCTTCGTCATCTACTTGGTGTTCACGCAGTTCTGGCCGGTCAGCATATCCCGCAAGATCCGCCATGAACTATCCGAAGCAGCGGACCGTCTGCAGGATCTCTGCCGCCTGCCGACCCGGGACAGGCGCGCTGATATCTCGATCACCCAATCCATTTACAAGACACTCGCCGAGGCCCCAAATGCGTTGAACATGGCGAGCTTTGAGCCGCGCCATCAACGGGCCAGCGCAGCAAACCTGGAGCGGCTCGACAGGATCCGCGCCGAGCTCGACAACCTGTATCGCACGTTACGGTTTGCCGAGCCGGTCCCCCAGGGCGTCACTCACCATCTAGAAAATTTGAAATCGGAGCTGTCCAACCAGAGAATACAACCACTGAAATATGATTGACTGCACCGCATGAGTCTTGGCGACAAAATTTTGTCTCTGGGGCCGTATCGGTGGCACCATCGCAGAAACAGGAAACTTTGCATGTGTACCTCGCTCATTTATCTTGATGACTCCAACAAGGCCTATTTCGGACGTACGCTCGAACTCACCTCGGACTTGCCCTACCAACTTGTCTATTTCCCCGCCAAGCTTGGCTTTTCATCCGAGTTGGAGGGGCACCCGGCGCTGACCTATGAGAGCAGGTATGGTGTGCTTGCCGTGACCATGCCAGGACGCATGCCGTCGGCGGATGCGCCGCTTGGCTTCAAGGACCTGAAAGTGCTCGAAGGCATGAACGATCAGGGCCTGACCTTCAGCCTCCTGTCCTATCCGACTGCGGGGGGGGGGGGGCATGAAGTTGTGGCCGCGACCCAGGCTGTGCTGTCTGCATCCGACCTGGGGACCTGGGCGCTGGGTCAGTTCGCGACCGTTACCGAGGTCAAGAGCGCCTTGGACGATCAGCCCGTGCTACTCGAGGCGCTGACCCTTCTGGGCGGCGTCGAGTCTCCTTTCCACTACGTGGTTCATGACGCCAGCGGTGCCTCATTCGTGATCGAGTTCAACAATGGCGAGATGAAGACCTACGACAACCCGGTCGGCGTCATGACCAACGGACCCGAATTCAGCTGGCATCTCACGAACATGGACAACTACTCGTTTCTGAGTAATGTCGACAAGTCCAGTGGAACTTTTGGCGGCTACCATGCCCGGCAGCCGGATTCCGGTATCGCCACAGCAGGTTTGCCGGCGTCCAACACCTCGGTCGGGCGTTTCGTTCGCGCCGCCTATTACGCGCAGTTCGCCGAAAGAGCCAAGACGCCCGATCTGGCGGTGATGACATTGGCCCATGTGATGAACAATTTTGACCGGCCGCGCGGGATCACGATCGATTATCCATCCGGCGATGGCGGACATCTCGAGGTGGCCGGCTTGTCCCAGGGCAGCGACGAGACTTACGCAACCGAGTACACGTGCTGGACCAATCTGTCCGATCTCGACCGCAAGCGGTTCTATCTGCGCACCTATCGCAGCCTCAACTATGCCAGCTTCGATCTCGACGCGCTGGTAGATGCGGGCGGTGTCTGTGTGTTGCCGGTCAGCCATCTCGACGGCTTGTACGGGGATGCAACCACAACCCTGAAAGATGCAAAGGCTGCCTGATCGGCACCAAGGAATGATCCTAGGGGCCGTCGCCACCTGATACCTGCCTTTATTTGCAACCATCAAAACCCGGAGATCGAGATGACCGACCAATTCGACGACCAGAACGATGAGGTATATGGTTCGACACTACTGACCCAAAGCCTGCCCAGATCCGGGTTCCCAACGTCCGAGAACGACCCGCGCCGCGTGTTTGCCGCAGTGCGCGATGAGTTGATGCTGGACGGGAATTCGCGCCAGAACCTGGCGACATTTTGCCAAACCTGGGAAGAGCCCGAGATCCACGCGTTGATGGATGCCTGCATCGACAAGAACATGATCGACAAGGACGAATATCCGCAGACCGCCGAGATCGAAGCGCGGTGCGTTCGCATGCTCGCCGATCTCTGGCACGCCCCCGAAGGCCCCGCAACCGGGTGCTCGACGACCGGCTCCAGCGAGGCGGCGATGCTGGGCGGGCTGGCGATGAAGCGCCGTTGGGAGGCCAGGCGCAAGGCCGAGGGCAAACCGATCGACAAACCCAATCTGGTGACCGGCCCGGTGCAGGTCTGCTGGCACAAGTTCACCCGCTATTGGGATGTCGAACACCGCGAGATCCCGATGGAAAACGGCCGCCTGCTGATGACACCACAAGAGGCGCTGAAATACTGCGATGAAAACACCATCGGCGTGGTGCCGACACTGGGCGTGACCTTCACCGGCGAATATGAGCCGGTCAAGGCGGTCAGCGATGCGCTCGACCAGCTGGAACAGGAAACCGGGCTGGACATCCCGATCCATGTGGACGGGGCCAGCGGCGGCTTTCTCGCGCCGTTCTGCGCTGCGGATCTGGAATGGGATTTCCGCCTGCCGCGGGTGCGCTCGATCAACGCGTCGGGTCACAAGTTCGGCCTGGCCCCTTTGGGCGTTGGCTGGGTCATGTGGCGCGAAGAAACGGATCTGCCCGAGAACATGATCTTCTGGGTCAACTATCTTGGCGGCAACATGAAGGACATCGCGCTGAATTTCTCGCGCCCCGGCGGGCAGATCGCTTGCCAGTACTACAACTTTTTGCGGCTGGGGCGCGAAGGTTATGAAAAGGTGCATGGGGCCTGCTACGACTCTGCCACGTTCCTGGCCGATCAGATCAACGCCATGGGTCCGTTTGAAATCGTCTTTGACGGCGATCGCAACCGGGGCATTCCTGCCGTGTCCTGGAAGATGAGAGACGGCATCGATCACGGCTTCAGTCTGTTTGATCTGGCCGACCGCCTGCGCGTGCGGGGATGGCAGGTGCCGGCCTATACCCTGCCTTCGAATTGCGAAGATCAGGCGATCCAGCGCATTCTTGTCCGCAACGGGGTCAGCCGAGACCTCTGTGCGCTGCTGATCGAAGACATG
>JAEKDP010000025.1 GCA_016521575.1 Rhodobacteraceae bacterium F11138
CAAAGCCTGCCCAGATCCGGGTTCCCAACGTCCGAGAACGACCCGCGCCGCGTGTTTGCCGCAGTGCGCGATGAGTTGATGCTGGACGGGAATTCGCGCCAGAACCTGGCGACATTTTGCCAAACCTGGGAAGAGCCCGAGATCCACGCGTTGATGGATGCCTGCATCGACAAGAACATGATCGACAAGGACGAATATCCGCAGACCGCCGAGATCGAAGCGCGGTGCGTTCGCATGCTCGCCGATCTCTGGCACGCCCCCGAAGGCCCCGCAACCGGGTGCTCGACGACCGGCTCCAGCGAGGCGGCGATGCTGGGCGGGCTGGCGATGAAGCGCCGTTGGGAGGCCAGGCGCAAGGCCGAGGGCAAACCGATCGACAAACCCAATCTGGTGACCGGCCCGGTGCAGGTCTGCTGGCACAAGTTCACCCGCTATTGGGATGTCGAACACCGCGAGATCCCGATGGAAAACGGCCGCCTGCTGATGACACCACAAGAGGCGCTGAAATACTGCGATGAAAAC
Source organism: Rhodobacteraceae bacterium F11138 (assembly GCA_016521575.1). GTDB lineage: Bacteria > Pseudomonadota > Alphaproteobacteria > Rhodobacterales > Rhodobacteraceae > Sedimentitalea. The sequence continues at coordinate 523 of JAEKDP010000025.1, forward strand.
ACCATCGGCGTGGTGCCGACACTGGGCGTGACCTTCACCGGCGAATATGAGCCGGTCAAGGCGGTCAGCGATGCGCTCGACCAGCTGGAACAGGAAACCGGGCTGGACATCCCGATCCATGTGGACGGGGCCAGCGGCGGCTTTCTCGCGCCGTTCTGCGCTGCGGATCTGGAATGGGATTTCCGCCTGCCGCGGGTGCGCTCGATCAACGCGTCGGGTCACAAGTTCGGCCTGGCCCCTTTGGGCGTTGGCTGGGTCATGTGGCGCGAAGAAACGGATCTGCCCGAGAACATGATCTTCTGGGTCAACTATCTTGGCGGCAACATGAAGGACATCGCGCTGAATTTCTCGCGCCCCGGCGGGCAGATCGCTTGCCAGTACTACAACTTTTTGCGGCTGGGGCGCGAAGGTTATGAAAAGGTGCATGGGGCCTGCTACGACTCTGCCACGTTCCTGGCCGATCAGATCAACGCCATGGGTCCGTTTGAAATCGTCTTTGACGGCGATCGCAACCGGGGCATTCCTGCCGTGTCCTGGAAGATGAGAGACGGCATCGATCACGGCTTCAGTCTGTTTGATCTGGCCGACCGCCTGCGCGTGCGGGGATGGCAGGTGCCGGCCTATACCCTGCCTTCGAATTGCGAAGATCAGGCGATCCAGCGCATTCTTGTCCGCAACGGGGTCAGCCGAGACCTCTGTGCGCTGCTGATCGAAGACATGAAGACAGCCCTGTCGCATCTCGACAAACATCCGGCCCAGACTCCGCTGGGCAAAGACGACGCATCCGGCTTCCATCACTGATGCCCTGCCGGCACCACATGATCAGAGACCCGCGATGAGCGGGCCGACTGGAGCCCCCGTTGCGGCCGGGATGGCCACGCAAGGTGCCGGCCCGTTTGTCACGTTGCGCACATATCTGCACCACGGGACACTCGTGCGTTGGCGGGCGCGGCAGCACCGAAAGGGCCTGTTGCGCCATCCCGACCAACCGACAGTTCCCGTCTGGCAGCAACCTGCCTACAATTGGTGGACAGGGCTTTCCTTCAGCATCGGATCGCTCCTGTTCATGCTGGGCGCGGCGCTTTCACTGCTTCACACCCCTCTGACCCCCGTTCAGATCGGTATCGTGTTTTTTCTTGGGTCAATCCCGTTTACCATCGCGGGGTTCCTGCAGAATTTTCAAGCGGCGAATTCCACGAATTTCTCCAGAAACGCACCAAGGTCTGCAGATCGACTCCACCTATTGGGCCGGCGCCCTCATGATCCGGGCTGGTTGAGCACGATCACCCAATTTGCCGGCACGGTCGCGTTCAATTTCAATACGTTCGACGCGATCCATCCCGATGCCAAGTGGTACATCCAGGACCTCACCATCTGGCTGCCCGGCATGATCGGGTCCGTGCTGTTTCTGCTGTCCGGGTATCTTGCCTTCGTGGAAACCAGCCATGCATTCTGGTCGTGGAAGCCCCGTGATCTTGACTGGCAGATCGTGTTCATCAACTTTCTGGGCTGCGTGTTCTTCATGACCGCCGGGGTTCTTGCTTATGTTCCCAAAAGCAACGATCTCACCTGGATCGTCAACCTTGCCAACATTCACCTTTGGCTTGGCGCACTCTGCTTTCTGATCGGTGCCCTTTTAATGATGCGAGAAAGTCGGCAAGTTGAAACGCTTGGCCAGCAAACCCAGTGAAACCGTCGCTGCCCTGTTGAAGCATTGCGGCAACCACGGTGATAGAGGTGGTCTTGAATTTTCGACCAGTTTGCCGCCGGGCTAAGCTATCGCATTGGTTTTATTTCAGGCGGCGGCTTTCAGGTTCGGGGCCGGTGAAGATAAGAGCACAGCAGGATTGGCACCTTTCGTTTTTCCTGTTTGGAATGAAACGGATCGCTAAATCCGGTTTCGAAATACTATTGTACGGCCCGCGCAGCCGCGCTGTGCGAGGTCATGTTCCCCAGAGCAAACGCCATGGATGAAGCGGCGATCAGGGCGCTTGCATGCGCATCAGCCTGCGCTTGACTCGCGTCCAACAGTACATCTTCAGCTGCCGTCAGATCGGTCATCGTTCCCAACCCGTTGTTGAATGCTTCGAAAGCCGCATCATGCGTCACTTGCGCCGCGCTGCGCACTTCGCTGGCGGCCTCGTGAGCGGCCAAAGCAGAGGTAAGCGCGTTGGATGCCAAGATGATTTCCCGCGCTGCAGCATTCATGGTCTGCTCATGAGCAGCCCTAGCCGCTGCCGTTTCCGACTGCGCCTGCCGACGCCGGTTTTCGCGGATCTGCCCGTCATAGATCGGAATGGAAGCCCCGACGACGACTCCGGTCGTGGTATTCTGAAGCCCTACGCCGGACAATGCCCCGGTTTGAATTCGTCCATTGTTGTCGGCAACGACCGCACCAAGAAAGACTTTTGGCCGGAATGCGGCCTCGGCGGCCAGTTCATTTGCCTCGCTCGCCTCGACCATCGCATAACTGGCAAGCACGTCCGGGCGCCTGGACAATGCGCTTTCGATCAACTGGTCTGTCGGCAGAGCACGCGCCTTGGGCAGATTCCGGTTCCACGCGCTGCTGATCTTGATCTTGGAACGCGGCGCAATGCCAACCGCTCCAAGAAGATCCTGATAGGCATCGCTCAAGCCGTCCTCGGCCAGAACCAAACGCAGCTTGGCCTGAGCCACAAGTTGCTTGGCCTGCGCCTTTTCGATACTCGTCCCCACCCCGTTAGCGTATCTCGCCTCGGCAGCCTCCTGTATCTTCAAGCTGTTCTTCATGGCTTGCTGCGCGATGCTCAGGTTTTGCTGTGCCGCGCCGTATTGATGATAGGAACGCGAAATATTGTATATCAGTGCTTGGTGGGTGCCGTTGAAATTCACATTTGCTGCATAGGCAGCTTGTTCCGCTGATGCCTTCCAGGCTTGCCTCTCACCAAAATCAAACAATAGCCACTGCAGGGCGATATTGGGTACGATACCCTGCGCGCGTGTTTCCACATAGGTGGTATCGCCACGCAGGTTCGGCAGTGGCGTCACCACATCTTGAAACCCGCCTATGACGTTCGCGGTGATTACCGGAAGAAACGTTCCTTCGACGATACCGACGCCGGCCGCGGCTTGCCGCGCTTGTTCCCATGCAATGCGCGTTGAGGGATGGCTCTTTTGACCAAGGTCGATCAACTGCGCCATATCGTATGTGCGCCCCGAAGTGACTTCGGCTGACTGGCTGGGTTCCCCGATCCCACCGGAAACAGAGAAATCCGCATTTGGTTGACCATCGTCTGTCCAAGGCCGGTTCGGTGACGCCGAGGGCCCCAAGTCGGTTGGTTGCATGCAGTTCGTCAGAAGCGAAAATGCTGCCAATTGAAAGACTGCAACACAAGTACGTCGTTTCTTTTGGTTTCTCTCATTGGAGAGGCGGCGGGTCTGAAACAACAACATCATGGTTCCGTCTAGTTTGTCAGGTAATTGCTTAACTTCACAATGACAGAGTTCATTGTTTCTACAACAGCCTTTCAGGGGGGCTAAAAATATCGCTCGCAGTGGTAGTGTCGCAAAATTTGAGAGTTCCGTCGCGTTTGATTTCAGCCTGGTCCAATTGGCGCGCTTTCAGAAACCGGTTTCAGGAATGAGAAGCTGATCAGTTTCAAAGGCGCGCAGTACCCGAAATCCGTGATCCTATACGCCGTGAATTTTACGTTCGCTCCGAGATTGCCGACCTGGAAGGCGATGTCGATGCCTTTCTGTCGCAATTCGATGGCGAACGGCTGGAAAACCCGGCCTTTGCCGCCGCCGCCGCAACCCGCCTGATCGCCGCGGACCGGGCCGCCGAGGCCTTGCCCATTCTTGAAACCGCACGCGACAAGGCGGGCAAGCGGTACATCCCGCATGATTGGGATGAAGCCTATGTTGCCGCGCTCACCGCGCTCGGCCGCGAGGAAGAATTGCACGCCTTTCGCTGGCATAAGTTCAGTACAGTCCTTACCCCGGGTTATCTGCGCGACCTCCTGAAAGCCCTGCCGGATTTCGACGATATCGAGATGGAGCAGAAGGCCAAGGACCTTGCGCTTGGGCATCGGGATTTTGAGGCGGCGCTGGCGTTCTTCCTGGACTGGCCCGATCTCGGGCTGGCGGCCGACCTGATCACCGCGCGCGCCGATGAACTGGACGGTGATGCCTATTACGCCCTCACCCCGGCGGCGGACGCGTTGCAGCATGAACAGCCGCTCGCCGCCACCCTGTGCCGCCGCGCCATGATCCGCCATACTTTGGACAAGGCCAAATCCACCCGCTACAAACACGCGATCCGACATTTCGCCAAATGCGCCAGTGCCGATCCAGATATCGCGAGCTATGGCAGGTTCAAGGATCACGAAGCGTTCGTGGCGGAGTTGAAAGCCAGACACCCGCGAAAACACGGCTTCTGGTCCGGCGTGGAATCTGGCTGAAGAGCGCACACAACGAGAACCTCACGTGCAGGCACCAGTGACAGCACCCGGCCCCATTGCGGTCACTCGACCATGGGCCCGGATGCTGTGGTCACAGCCCGTTTTGCTCCCATTCGCTGCGTTCGCGAAATCTTGAGGTGGTCGAACTCACACTGCGCGGACGAAGGGTGAATTCGCTGCATCCCCCCCGAAAGACGGCAGTTCGCCAAGCAAGAATCGCCATTCAACTTGGTGCGCTGACATCTTCACCTGTGAAAGCCGCAACCTGCAAAGTTCGTTGAAATCGTCTCCGAAATTGCAGTACTTTCCGACACATTGGACGTGCTAGACGTTGACGAAGGTCATTTTATCCAGGAGGTCGCAGTATCGAGATTAAGTTGCTCGGTCCGGTTAGGCTGGTACAAGACGGCTCCGAGATCGAACTGCCAAAATCGCAGAAAACAAAGGCGCTGCTGGCTTACCTGGCTGTCCAGGATCGGCCGGTGCGGCGAGAGCGGCTTTGCGAATTGCTCTGGAACCTGCCTGACGATCCCCGTGGTGCTTTGCGTTGGTCCCTGTCAAAGCTGCGCAAGGCATTGTCGACGGATGGCCGCCAGCGATTGATAGCCGATCGGGACCAGATACTGCTGGATCGGTCGCAGACCGAAATTGACTATGTTCGGCTGAAGCAGGTCTCCGGCCCACGTCAACTGTCGACCGAAACCTTGCGCGACCTGGCCATGGATTTTCGCGGGCCGATGCTGGCAGATATACATCTGGACGCGGCCGAGGAATTTTCTGCTTGGCGCGTCGCCATTGTCGCCGAGGTCGAGGTGCGGATGGCGGCCGTTCTTGGCGAGCTGTTCGAGCGATTGCGGGACTCGCCGGCCGAGGCACTTGGCTGGGCGCGCAAACTGCAGGATATCGCTCCGTTCAACGAGAGTGCGGCCGACATGATCCGCGATCTGGCCCAGCAGGCGCAGCACCCTATCCCCCGAGATCCGCCGACCGGGCCGACGCCGGCGACGAAACAGGTCGTCAGCGTGCCCGTCGGGCAGGACCGACCTGAGCGCGGCATCGTGTCGATCTGTGCCGTCGACCTGGTCAGTCCGAACCCCGAAGCGGCGATGGACCTCGAGGACGAGGCGGATGCCATCGGGCCGCTGTCCGATCTGCTGGCCACAGCCATAGGCGAGCTTGGCGGCGACATCGTGCAACGGTATCCCACTGGTTTTGCCGCAGTTTTTGGTCATCGGACGGACCGGCAGGAACATACATTGCTAGCTTGTCAGGCTGCGCGCCAGGCACAGCAGGTGGTGGCCAAGGCGGGCGTATCGGGACTGGCCCTCCGAGCCGGAATCGACACCGGAGAAGCGTTGATCCGTTTCGCATCGTCCGACACAACTGATGCCAAAGATGTTTCAGGGGCGCCTATCCGCACGGCAGCAAAATTGCTGCAGACCCTGGATCGGCCCGGCATCCTGTTGTCGGACCGTGCCGCCGAAGCGGTGGAAGGTTACATGACGCTGGTGTCGACCGCATCCGGTGGCCAGTTGATTGCCGGCGAATCGGGAGGCCTGTCGCGCTGGCAGATGCGCCAAAGCCGGCCCCTGACGCCCTTTGTCGGGCGCGACCTGGAATTGCGGCTGTTGCGGCGTGCCGCCGTTGGCATCGGTCCCGGCGGGCGGATCGTGGGGATATCGGGTGCTCCGGGAGTAGGCAAATCACGCCTCGTCGCTGAATTTGTCGCCTCTGACGCGTTCACGGACTGGCGCATCGTAGAATGTGGCACGCTGGAGATCGACCGCTCGATCAGCCTCAACCTTACGCGTCGCATTCTGCTTTCGATCTGTGATACGCCCGCCAACGCCCCGGCAGAGGCCCGTTCGGTGGCCCTTGATCTCAAGCTCTTCAACCACGCTGAACTGGCGACCTACCGTCCGGCATTGCGCTCGCTGCTCGACCTGCCGCCCGAGTCCGAGACCTGGGTGCGCACGACCCCGGCGGAGCGGACCGAGCATATCACGATCGCGATGCTGGCCCTGATCGCGGCTGAGGCGCGAACGCAGCCGACAACTCTGCTGATGGAGGATCTGCAATGGATGGACGAGGTCAGCGCCTCGATTTGCCATCGGCTGATACAGGCGGCATCGAGCCTGCCGATCCTGGTTCTGGTCACCTTCAGACCGGAATACGATCCGGTCTGGGCACAATCCGGTCACGCCGAAATCCAGTCGTTGCAGACGCTGAATCTGACTGAAACGGGAGAGATACTTCGCGCCTTGATCCCGGGCGACGACGCCGACGCCAAGACGTTTTTTCAGATCACCGACGGCAACCCGTTCTTCATCGAAGAAACCGCACGGGTATTGACCACTCGTCCGGACGACGCGCCCGGAACGCACCTGCCTCCCAGCGTCCAGTCCATCCTGGCCATGAACATCCGCAGGCTGGATCCCGACGACCGCGCGTTGTTGCAGGCAGCGGCGGTGTTCGGGCGGCGGGTCGACATAAAGCTGCTGGCGCAGGCAAGCGGCTTGTCGGCCGCAGCAGTCGATCCGGCGTGCAACCGCTTGTGCGAAACCGGCCTGTTCATCGAAACCGAGTTCCACCCGGTTCGTGTCTTTCGGCTGAAACACGGGCTGTTGCAAAGCAGCGCCTATGCGCTGCTGACGCGCAAGGACCGTGTCGGCCTGCATCGCCGGATCCTCGATTTGCTCGTAGCCGGTGCCGACGCCCCATTGCCGCAAGAACTGGCGTATCACGCCGCGCGCGGCGACCTGCCCGCGAAAGCCGCGCACTATCGCATCAATGCGGCGGCGCAGGCGATGGAACATGCCGCCCCGCGGCTGGCCCGCGAGCATCTGGACGCCGGCCTGGACGCGCTTGGCGATCTGCCGGACGGGCCGGAACGGGACCGGCTGGAACTGGGTCTGCGCAAAATCGAGAGCGTCGCCGAGATGGTGATGCAAGGCTGGAGCGCGGATGCCGTGGCCGACGTGTTGGACCGCGCGGCCGCGTTGACCGACCGAATCGACGACGCCTCGGAACGCTTTGTCGTTCTGCGCGGCAAAGCGCAATATCTGATGCTGAGCGGGCGCAACGATCAGGCGCATGACATCACCTGCCAGTGTCAGTCACTTCTTGAGAAACGTCAGATCGACAATGCCGAATTCCGGATCGAGACCGCGCACATGTTCTGGACCAATGGGTTCTTTCGCGGCGATTACGACACGCTATTGCGCGAAGCCGACAAGGGACGAAGCCTTTACGATCCGACGCACATGGCGGCATGGCCGCGCGCTATTCGGGGCATGATCCGGGCGCTTGCGCCTGCCTGTTCTCATCCATCGCGCATGCCATCCGGTTGGATGCCGAGGAGCGGGCGCAGTGCCAGGCTGAACTGGCGTCCCGTGTCGAGCGCCTGGATCACCACCTGACCCGCGGGCTGGCGCATTGGAGCCGCGCCTATTGCGCATTGTTCTCTGGTGACAGCGCGAGCGGACGACGGGAAGCCACCAGCGTGCTTGAACTGGGCGAGCGGCACAAGCTGCCGTTCCTGATCCCCTTGGGGACGATCGCCGAAGGCTGGGCCCTGCTGCAATCAGGCGCACGGGCCGACGGCATTCGACGCCTCCAAGAGGGGATTGCCGGAAGCCGGCGCCTCGGCGCGACAATGGGATTGGGCCATGCACTGACCGTATTGGCCGAGGGCTGTCTCCATGATGGCAGGGAACAGCGGGCGCTGGCCCTTCTGGACGAAGCGCAGGCCCTCGCGGTCTCAAGCGGCGGCTACTTCCAGTTTCCGGAGATATTGCGTGTCAGGGCTAAGCACGCACGCAGAACCGGCGTCGACACCGCCGAGGTTGCTGCTTTGCTGCACGACTCACTGTCGCGCGCGCGCTCGAACTCCGAAAGCCTGTCGGAGTTGCGTGCCGCAACCGCTCTGGTCGAGTTGGGTGTTACGGACGAGACTTTGCGTTTCGAGCTGGGACAACTGGCCGAACGCGCGGGTACGCATCCGGAAGGACTGCGCGCGCGAGCGCTGATCTAATGCAATTCGCCTCGTGCGTGAGGCACCGCGCATCGGTGGACGCGGTGCATTTGCCTGTTTCGGGCCGCGTCGGATGCCTCAGGGCTGATGCGAAATACTCTAGGCGGCGCAGCGCGTCCGGCGGAGCAGATGTGGCACCAATGCCGCCGCATCGCCACCCGCTCCGGAGATGAAAGTGGAGCGGCGACGGCGCAGATAGGGCAGCCCCATCACGCAAAGTCCCGGCGCGACGACGCCGCCGTCGTGGCGTATCCGACCCTTGGCGTCAAACACCGGCAGATCGACGAAACGGTGATCCGGCCGATACCCGGTCGCCCAGATCAC
>JAEKDP010000026.1 GCA_016521575.1 Rhodobacteraceae bacterium F11138
TGTCAATGAGCGTTCAAAACTGACCCGGTTTCAGCGTTTGAATTTGACCCACCCCTTGTGGCGCAAAGGCCCCAGGCGGTCCGCCGTCATATAGCGAGTCCGTCTGGGGCCTTTGCTTGCGCGACGTTTATGTTTTTCTGCGTCGTTTGCTCTGTGCGAACCGGTATGACGTGTTGCCTGTCTCGATGATTGCGCAGTGATGGGTTACGCGATCCAGAAGCGCGGTTGTCATCTTGGCGTCACCGAAGACCGAGACCCATTCGCCGAACTCCAGGTTGGTCGTGATGATGACACTGGTCTTCTCATAGAGCTTGCTGATCAGATGGAACAGCAACGCGCCGCCGGACTTGGGGAACGGGATGTAGCCCAGCTCGTCGATGATGACGCAGTCCAGGGCCGAGAGCTGCCGGATGATCTTCCCGGCATTGCCCTCGGCTTGTTCCTTGATCAGGGCGTTGATCAAATCGACGGTATTGAAGAAGCGCGCCTTCTTGCCGTTGTTGATCAGGCTGGTTCCAAGCGCGATTGCGATATGGGTTTTGCCGGTGCCGGTTCCGCCCACCAGGATGAGATTGTGTGCCTCTTCTGTGAACCGGCCTGAGCAGAACGGCTCGATCTGGGTCTGGGTGACGGCGGCCGCGCTGTAATCGAAGGTGGCGAAGTCCTTGTGGTGGGGGAACTTCGCAATCCTCATTTGATACTGGATGGAGCGCACCCGCCGCTCTACAGTCTCGGCGTCGATCAGTTGCTTTATCGCTGTGGTCAGACTTGGTGGCTTGCGCGCGGACAGCAAATCATGGGCGCAAGCTGCCATTCCATGCAGCCTCAGGGCGGTCAGTTGGTCGATGAGGGCGTTCATGCGGCAGCCTCCTCAGCCGAGCACAGCGTCTCATAGCGCTTGCAATCGGCCTCGGGCCGCAAGGTCAGCTGCGGATAGGTATAGGCGTCGCTGAGCGGCGTGATGACCGGCTCCACCAACTGGTTAATCAGGTTGATGATGGTGGGCAGGCGCAGGGTGTTTTGTTCCACCGCCAGTTCGCACGCCGTCTCGACCACCTCGATCCCGTGATCCTGGGCCAGCAGAAGCAGATCGACGAACTCCCGATCCCCGCCTTTGCCGGCCATGTAATGCTCCCTGATCCGATGCATGGCCTCAGGCAGTTGCCAGTCCACAAAGGGGGCACCGTCGCGCAGGGCGCCGGGCTTGCGATCCAGCAGGGGCACGTAATGCCAGGGTTCAAAATAGCTGACATTGCGGGTGAAGCGACGCTTGTGCTCGGCGATAACATCCTGGCCCGACACCAGCACGATCCGGCCTGCATAGGCGCGCAGCGACACATGTTGCCCCGCGAACCGGGACGGCACGCTGTAGCGATTGCTGGCATATTGAACCAGGCAGGTGGAGCGAACACGAACGGTCTTTTCCACGTATCCGTCAAATGCTCGCCCCAGAGGGCGCAGTTCGGCGCGTTCGTCTTCGAACAGCTCTGCAATCGTGCGATCCGATTGCTCGGGATGGGGCCGGTTTGCCAGCTCTTCACAGCGCAGGCGCAGCCAATCGTTCAGCGCATCGAGATCATCAAAGGCAGGTTTGGGCACAAACAACCGGCCGCGCAAAAACTGGACCTGGTTCTCGACCTGTCCCTTCTCCCAGCCCGCAGCCGGGGTGCAGGGCCGTCCGGAAGGGCGCCATTGGTTCAAGCCCAATGGACGGCGGCTCCATCACGTAATGGTTCATCAAGGCCAGGAACCGGGGATGGAATATCCGGTCCTTCGAGCGCGAGACGTAGGTCACCATGGTCTTGGGGTTGTCGATGATCACCCGGCGTGGAACCCCGCCATAGAAAGACAGCGCCTGCGCAAAGGCATCCAGCACCATCTCCTGGGCTTCGCCGGGATAGGCCACGACAAAGGGCTTGCGGCTGTGGCACAGGCGGAAGTGGGCAACCTTCACCTTCTGCTCGATACCGCCCAGGACAACCCGTTCTTCGCTCCAGTCAAATTGCAGCGCATCGCCTGCCGCGAAATGCAGCGGGATAAAGGCCTCGCCCGAACCGGCACCGGCCCGCTTCAGATCGCGGACAAATCGCTGAACTGGCGAATAGGAACCGGTGTAGCCTTCCACCACGAGCTGCTCATAGAGCTTCTGGGCCGTCCGCCGCTCCCGGCGTAGTCGCTTCTGGTCCTGATCGAACAGCTCCTGAAGCCGAAGATCAAACCCGTTGCACAGTTTGTGCCGAACCGGCGGGGCCTGGCGCTGGTAGCTCGGCGGGCTCTCATCCTTCAGATACTTCTTGATCGTGTTCCGCGATAATCCCGTCGCCCGCGCAACAGACCGGATGCTGCGTCCCTCAACCAATATCCATCGTCGGATCTTCGACACGCTTTCCATCAGTAACACCTGCTCTTTCCTCCGCACTTTTGTGCGGATGTTAACGAAAACAGGCGGGTCAATTTTACTCGCTCATAACCCACCAAAGTGGGTCAATTTTGCACGCCGATTCACACACCGGGGAGGGAAGGGTGCAATGAAGGCCATCGGAAAAATCGTCATTTCCGCAATCGCGGCAATGTCCATGTCAGGTGCCGCACTGGCGCAGGAGGTGACGCTCAGGCTGGCGGGCTTCCTCCCGCCCAGCCATGCCATCGTCAAGGACATGGTCGTGCCATGGGCCGCCGAGGTTGAGCGGGTGACCGATGGGCGGGTCCGGATCCAACTGCTTGATGCGCCGCTCGGCCCGCCGCCCTTGCAGATCGACCTGGCCGCATCGGGTGCGGCGGATATCACATATGGCGTGAACGACTATACGTCGGGGCGGTTTGCTCTGCACGGGATCGCGCAACTGCCGTTCTACGCCGACACAGCCGAGGCGGGATCGGTCGCCTATTGGCGGATCTTCGAAAAGCACTTGGCCGCCGCCGAGGAATTCAAGGGGGTCAAGGTTCTCAGCCTGTTCACCCACGGCCCGGGCGCGTTGTTTGTGCGCGATCGTGCGGTCAGCCCGGTCTCGGAACTCGCCGGCGCAAAGATCCGCGTGGCTGGTCCGATGACCAACGGGTTCACCGCCGACCTGAATATGACGCCGGTCCAGGCCCCGGCGCCGCAATCCTATGAACTGCTGTCGGGCGGGATCATCGATGGGACCTATTTCCCGGTCGAGGCGGTCCCCTTCTTCAAGATCGACGACGAGGTCACCGCTGCGCTCACCGTTCCGGGTGGCGCCTTCAACATCGCGTTTTTCCTGGCGATGAACCCTCGGTCCTTCGACCGGCTTTCGCCAGAGGACCAGGCCGCAATCATGGAGGTGTCGGGCGAAGCATTTGCCCGCCGTGCCGGTCAAGCTTGGGACCGGTCGGACGAGGCCGCGATGCAGGTGATGCGGGACAAAGTCGAGTTCGTCGCCGCCTCGCTGGAGGATGTGTCCGAGATCGAACGGGCCGCCATGCCCCTGATCGCCGAAGTCCGCGCCGCGTTCGAACGCAAGGGCCTGGATTTCGACGCGATCCGCAAGGATCTGACGGCGGAGGTTAAGGCGGTTCAGGGACAATGAGATCGTTTCTGACCAACCATGATGTCTTGGCCACGTTGCGCCGGCGCATCATGCTGGTGGCCTCCCTGCTCAGCGGCGCCATGCTGCTCGGCCTGACCGCCGTAACGGTGGTCGACGTGGTCGGGCGCTATGTCCTCAACAGCCCGTTGAGCGGCGCGTCCGAGATGACCGAGCTCCTGCTGATCGGCGTGATCTTCCTAGGCATTCCCGCGATCACCATCGATCAGGATCACCTGTTGATTGACTTGGTGACCGACCATTTCCGGGGCGCGTTCAAGGATTGGCATCATCTGCTGGTGCAGGCGATCGTCATGGGCTTTTTCGCGGTTACCGGATGGCAGGTCCTGGAACATGCCGCGCGGCTCGAGACCTATGGTGAGGCGACCGTCTATCTGGGCGTGCCCTATGCCCCCATCGCCCGAATTGCTGGCGGGCTTCTGATCTTCAGCGCATTCGTGGTGCTGTGGCAGATCGCCGGCCGCCTGTTGCGCATCCGCTGACGGAGAGACTTTCATGAGCTGGCCGATCGGAATCGCATTCCTGTTTGTCCTGATCTTCGGCGGCGTGCCTGTCGCCATCGCGATGGGTATCGTCGGACTGGTCGGAACGGCCAGCATCATCGGCATCGAGCCGGCCTGGTTCTTGTTCGGCGCGGTCTATTTCGACTCGGGCCGGAACTATACCCTGTCGGTGGTGCCGCTGTTCATCCTGATGGGTAACCTGGTGATCCAGTCCGGCGTGGCCACCGATCTCTATCGCACCGCGAACGCGTGGATGCGCCATTTCCGCGGCGGTCTGGCGCTGGCGACCATTGTGGCGTCAGGCGGGTTCGCGTCGATCTCAGGGTCTTCACTTGCGACCACGGCGACGCTGTCCCGGATCGCACTGCCTGAGATGCGCAAATACGGCTATGCCGACCGCCTCGCCGGGGCGTCAGTCGCGGCGGGCGGGACGCTCGGCATTCTCATACCACCATCGGTGATCCTCGTTCTATATGGCATCATGACCCAGGAACATATCGGCAAGCTCTTTCTTGCCGGCATGATCCCCGGCCTGTTGGGCGTGATTTTCTATCTGGTGGCCGTGCGGCTCTCGGTCATGGGCGGCGACGAGGGCATGGAGCGTCAGGACAAGCTGCCGCTGGCCGATCGCATCCGTTCCCTGCGCGGAGTGGTGACGACGTTGCTGCTCTTTGCCTTCGTTCTCGGCGGCATCTATCTCAATGTCTTTACCGCGACCGAGGCAGCGGGCATCGGCGCGGCCGGCGCCTTCGTTGTGACCGCATTGCGCGGGCGACTGGTCTTTCGCGAGACGTTGCAGACCTTGTTCGATACCACGAAGACCACCGCTCTGATGTTCCTGATCCTCTTCGGCGCCATGGCTTTTCTCAACTACGTCAACCTGTCGGGCCTGACTGGCGATCTGGACAGCTTTGTCATCAGTCTCGGCGCGCATCCCTACGCGGTCGTCTTTGCCATCCTGCTCGTCTATCTGGTGCTGGGCTGCGTGCTGGAAAGCATCTCGATGATCCTTCTCACCGTGCCTATATTTCACCCGCTGGTGACCTCCATGGGCTTTGATGGCATCTGGTTCGGGATCGTTGTGGTGGTCGCGGCCGAGCTGAGTTTTATCACGCCACCTATCGGCATGAACCTGTTCGTCCTGCGGGCGACGGCACGTGATATCCGCATGAATCAAATCTATCGCGGGATCGTTCCATTTGTCGGTGTGGACCTAGTGCGGTTGCTGCTGATCGTGCTAGTTCCTGGCATCGTCAGTCTCTTCGGTCTGCTCTACTGACCGTAGCCCGCAGGGTAACCTGTCGAGGTCGCGGATGTGATCTGGTGTCGCTGTACCCTAAATAACGTGATTCTGCGGTTTTGTTGGGCTTTGGCAAGGTTTTGTACCCTTAACTACAATATATCCACAGATTGTCGCGTCAGGCCGTGAAAGAGCCTCGACGTTTCCAGATGACATCCGCACGCTGCAGCAGCGCTTCACGATCGGCCTCGCATCCAAGCTCGGAGATGGCTTGACGCGCTGCCTGCAAGGCGCTTTCGGACGCAACTGGCCGTTTCGCTGTTTGTGTATCTTCATTTGGCGCTGGCTTCCCTTTTGGTTGGCGCGGAAGTCGCCTATCGAGACCCTGTGACAACGTGAGCACCTGCGCGATCATCTGACGGATGCATCGCCACAAGGGGTCGACCACAGTTTTCGCAAGTCCGCGACCACGCGAAGCGCCAGTGGCGCAGGATCAGTCCGGGCGTCTGATCCGTACAGCTTTCGCAAACCTGGAAGTCGTCACGCGATACGCATTGAACGGGAAGATGAGTCGTGTCCGGAAGAGCCATGGCCTTGATCTCATCCCGGGTCCGTTGAACCGCCGCGCAGAGGTGATCCCAGTTCACCTGTCCGAGATGGTTCGTAAGCTTCGGCACCCTGCCCTGCCCCAACACAAGCCTTCATGAATGACGAAAAGCGTATCCTGATCTTCTCGGATGCTGGCGGCACCGGGCGCAGCTATCACGCCGATCTCGGGGCGAAGAACCAGCGCTTGCGGGTCCACTACCTCCTGAAGCCGGGCTGGAAGGCAGACGCGGCGATTCAGGGCCTCGGACGCACCAACCGCACCAATCAGGCGCAGCCACCGCTCTTCCGGCCGGGTCGCCACCGATGTGAAGGCGGAGAAGCGGTTCCTCTCGACCATTGCGCGCCGTCTCGACACGCTTGGTGCTATCACGCGCGGTCAGCGGCAGACTGGCGGGCAAGGGCCGTTCCGCCCCGAGGACAACCTCGAGTCGTCCTACGCCCGCGACGCCCTGCGCCAGCTTTACCGCCGCATCTATCGCGGCGATCTGGCCGGATGTTCGCTCGGGGCCTTCGAGGATGCGACGGGTCTCAGTCTGACCGATGACAACGGTCTGAAGAATGACCTGCCGCCGATCACGACCTTCCTCAATCGCCTGCTGGCTCTGACGATCGACATGCAGGCCGTGCTGTTCGCGGGTTTCGAAGAACTCCTCGATGCACGGATCGAGGGCGCTATCGCCGCCGGGGTCTACGACCTCGGGCTCGAGACCCTGAGTGCCGAGAGCTTCCGGGTGACCGACGCACGCGTCATCTACACCCACCCCGGCTCCGGCGCCGAGACCCAGCTTCTCACCATCTCGGAAAAGCGCCGCAATTCGCCGACTTCCATCGCGGATGCGCTCGACTGGCTGGATGACCCGAAGGCGCGGTGTCTCGTCAACAGCCGCTCGGGCCGGGCCGCCGTGCAGGTTCCCGCCACCAGCCTGATGCTGGACGATGGCACCATCGAGCCGCGCCTGCGCCTGGTCTGACCCACCGAGGCCAGCACAGTCCCGGCGAGGATCATGGAGGACACCCATTGGTTCGAGGCGGATCGAGCCGCCTTCTCCGCCGCCTGGACCGGGGAACTAGCCGAGGTGCCGGATTTCTCGGAAACCACGCTGCACATCGTGGCAGGTCTGCTTCTTCCGATCTGGAAGCCGCTCCCCCAGGATGAAACCCGGGTCTATCGTAAGCGGTGTTTCGCCCCCACACTTACGGGATAGCGCGTGATCTGCGATTCAGAGGGGCGTTGTTGCAGAACTCGGTGGCAGGGGGATTCACGGCGTGAATCCGGTAGGTTAAGACGGAGGGCATGAGCAAGCCCGAACCTGCCCGCTACCGGACGATGAACTGAAAGTCCTACAACGAAGCGCTGAAGCGGCGTGGATCTCTGTTGATCTGGCTCGACAAGGACATGGTATGGCATGCCCCCAAGGCGGGGCGTCCGGGTCGACCACCGGTATTCTCCGATGCTGCAATCCAGTTTTGCCTTTCCATCAAGGTGCTGTTCAAACTGCCGCTTAGGCAAGCCGCGGGGATGGTTATCAGCCTCCTGCGCCTGGCTGGGCTGGATTGGCCCGTTCCAGACTACTCTACCCTTTGCCGTCGGCAGAAGAACCTGGCCGTTCAGATCCCGTATCGCCGTGCCAATGGCCCGCTTAACCTGCTCGTAGATAGCACTGGCATCAAGTTCCTCGGCGATGGAGAGTGGCAAGCCCGCAAGCATGGCGTTCAGGGGCGCCGCCAATGGCGCAAAGTCCACCTGGCAA
>JAEKDP010000027.1 GCA_016521575.1 Rhodobacteraceae bacterium F11138
GTAGAGCCGCAGCTTCCCCATCGCGTCGATCACGTCTGAGCGTTCCATCCTGCGTTCTCCTCAAGTTGTCATATCGGTTGCAGTCGGCAATGGGCTCGCAGGCCAGCTTCAGCGCATCTGGCGTTGTAATTGTCAGGGGCGGTGGCGGCTCGCGGTGCCGGGCCAGGATGTTCAGCACGACACCGGCGGAATGGACGTTGTGCGACAGGGCTTCCGCACAGGCCGCCTCGACCGCCTCAAGGCCATCGGTCAGCACAGCGCTCAGAATGTCGACCATCTGTCGGTCGCCGCCCGGCTGGCGTTCCAGTTTGCGCCACACGATGAGACCTTGTCCGCCATTGGTCCGAGGACAATGGTCGAATGATCGGCACCGGCAGGGCCCATTCCTTGAAGGGTGCCCCGTTGCGAAGGGCGCCGGGTTTGCGGGCCAGGACAGGGATGTAATGCAGGGGATCGAAGATCGTTTTGTCCCGCCCGAAGGCCCGGGTATGGCTGCCGACGATCCGACCATCCTGCCAGCATTCCAGCCGGTCAGCATACGCCCTGATCTCCACCGGCCGCCCGGCCGCCCGGGCATCGACCGAGTAGCGGTTCTTGTCGAACCGCACGAGGCAGGTCTTGGACACGGAGGCCGGAACCGCATGGAATCCATCGAACGGGCCGACGTAAGGAACAAGGCTCGGGCGCTCCTCTTCGAACACTTCCCAGATGGTCTTGTCGCGCATCTCCGGGTGTTTGTTCGCCTTGGCATTGGCCAGACATCGGTCTTCCAGCCATGCATTCAGCTCGGCATAGGATTTGAACTTCGGTCGAGGCACGTCACGCCGGAGGCGTGCTTACAGCACGACGAAGCCAACAACCAAGATCGTCCTGTGGCATCTCTGTGACCGCTTCAATCCCGACTACGGTTGCTTCCCGGCGCAAGACCGCCTCGCCCATGATTGCGAGATCAGCCGGGCCACCCTGAACACCCATCTTGGCCTGCTGGAACAGGCAGGGCTGCTGCGCCGTGTGCGGCGGGTCGACCCCAGGACCCGGCGGCAACTTTCGACCCGATATGTCCTCGCCTTCGAGGAGGGTTTCACCCCGGGGCCACAAGGCTCCCCCGGTTCAACCGACGGATCATGTGATTGTGCCAACCAAATCCCGTGTCCAGATACTGGACATGGCTCGAACACCGATAATCCGAATGGTGACAATGGCTTATCGGATGAATTCTCCGCTGAGCCGTGTCCAGAATCCGGACACGGAGCCGTGTCCAGAAATCAGCCCGAGCCGTGTCCAGAAAATCGCCAAAGCCGTGTCCAGAATCTGGACACTAACCTTGTAAGAGAACCTTTAAGGGAACCAGTAAAGGAGGAGGAGGGCGCGCAGGAGCGCGAGGAGGTTTCCGAAGAGTTTTTCGGCAAACTGCTCGGAGCGCTGGGTTTCGCTGAGAACGACACCCTGCCCGCCTGGTGGCAAGGCTGGCCACCGCGGAAGCATGTGCGCCGCTGGCGCGACGATCTCGGGCTCAGTGAGGCTCGCATCATCGAGGTCGCGGCCGCCAGCCGTCGCACCCACCCTGCCCCACCGGACGGCCCCAAGGCGCTGGACCGTGCCATGGAGCGGGCAGCCCGAACTGTGACCGCACCGGCTTCCGGGACGGGCAAACGCCGAAAGCGCGGCACATCACCAACATCTCCGCCCAGCGCGGAGGAGATGGCCCGCTTCTACGCCGGCATGGTCAACGGCGATGGCTACCTGCCGCCCAGCGCGATCAGCACCCAGGTCCGTGAGCTGTTACTGGCGCACGGTCTGGTCACGCCCGAGCGGCTTAGAGAGCGGGGTGTGCTATGAGTTTCCACTCCCGCATCCCCCGCCAGGACGGCAAGGTGAAACGCGCGCTGGGCGTGCAGCAGATCCTCGAATGGGCCTTCCGGGTCGAGAAGGCCCGGCTGGAGCTGCCGGACCCCCCCGATCCCGAGCGTGGCGAGGGGGTCGGCTTCGGCCTCGAACACGTCCTGCTGCAGCGCGCCGCGCTGGGCTGCCAGATCGATGGCGGGCGCCACAAGATCGGCAGCTACACCCACGAGGATGCCGAGGTCATTGCCGCCACCGTCGCCGGCCTGCCCGACGCGCTGGGCGGCAAGCGCATGGCCATCCGCATCGCCGAACTCGCCCGCGCCGGTCTGACGCCCGACTGGATGCCCGGCGCCGTGCCGCACTGCGTTCCGGTCGAAACCCGGCGCAATCAGCATGGCGAGCGGTCGATCACCGTCGTGGTCGGCACTGAACGGGTGCTCTCGCGCGGCAAATGGCGCACGGTCGAGGTGCTGGCCTGCCCGGTCACCTGGCGCCCGCATCCGGACCAGATCGCGGGGGCGCGGCGGGCCTATGAAGATTGGTGGAAAGCGCTGGACTGGATCAGGGATGGCTTGGCTAAGGGAGGCATGCTGCGGGATACAGAGGTAACGGCAGCGATGCCGAGGGCGCGGCCATGGACGGGATAATATCTTCTGAAACGGGACTATGATCATTCGCTGCGCGCTGGGCGAACGATCAAGTTGCGGGACGAAGGGTGAATTCGCTGCAGCCCTCCCGAAAGACGGCAGTTCGCCAAACAAGAATCGCCATTCAACTTGGTGCGCTGACACCTTCATCTGTGAAAGCCGCAACCTGCAAAGTTCGTTGAAATCGTCTTCGAGATTGCAGTATTTTCCGACACATTGGACGTGCTAGACGTTGACGAAGGTCATTTTATCCAGGAGGTCGCAGTATCGAGATTAAGTTGCTCGGTCCGGTTAGGCTGGTACAAGACGGCTCCGAGATCGAACTGCCAAAATCGCAGAAAACAAAGGCGCTGCTGGCTTACCTGGCTGTCCAGGATCGGCCGGTGCGGCGAGAGCGGCTTTGCGAATTGCTCTGGAACCTGCCTGACGATCCCCGTGGTGCTTTGCGTTGGTCCCTGTCAAAGCTGCGCAAGGCATTGTCGACGGATGGCCGCCAGCGATTGATAGCCGATCGGGACCAGATACTGCTGGATCGGTCGCAGACCGAAATTGACTATGTTCGGCTGAAGCAGGTCTCCGGCCCACGTCAACTGTCGACCGAAACCTTGCGCGACCTGGCCATGGATTTTCGCGGGCCGATGCTGGCAGATATACATCTGGACGCGGCCGAGGAATTTTCTGCTTGGCGCGTCGCCATTGTCGCCGAGGTCGAGGTGCGGATGGCGGCCGTTCTTGGCGAGCTGTTCGAGCGATTGCGGGACTCGCCGGCCGAGGCACTTGGCTGGGCGCGCAAACTGCAGGATATCGCTCCGTTCAACGAGAGTGCGGCCGACATGATCCGCGATCTGGCCCAGCAGGCGCAGCACCCTATCCCCCGAGATCCGCCGACCGGGCCGACGCCGGCGACGAAACAGGTCGTCAGCGTGCCCGTCGGGCAGGACCGACCTGAGCGCGGCATCGTGTCGATCTGTGCCGTCGACCTGGTCAGTCCGAACCCCGAAGCGGCGATGGACCTCGAGGACGAGGCGGATGCCATCGGGCCGCTGTCCGATCTGCTGGCCACAGCCATAGGCGAGCTTGGCGGCGACATCGTGCAACGGTATCCCACTGGTTTTGCCGCAGTTTTTGGTCATCGGACGGACCGGCAGGAACATACATTGCTAGCTTGTCAGGCTGCGCGCCAGGCACAGCAGGTGGTGGCCAAGGCGGGCGTATCGGGACTGGCCCTCCGAGCCGGAATCGACACCGGAGAAGCGTTGATCCGTTTCGCATCGTCCGACACAACTGATGCCAAAGATGTTTCAGGGGCGCCTATCCGCACGGCAGCAAAATTGCTGCAGACCCTGGATCGGCCCGGCATCCTGTTGTCGGACCGTGCCGCCGAAGCGGTGGAAGGTTACATGACGCTGGTGTCGACCGCATCCGGTGGCCAGTTGATTGCCGGCGAATCGGGAGGCCTGTCGCGCTGGCAGATGCGCCAAAGCCGGCCCCTGACGCCCTTTGTCGGGCGCGACCTGGAATTGCGGCTGTTGCGGCGTGCCGCCGTTGGCATCGGTCCCGGCGGGCGGATCGTGGGGATATCGGGTGCTCCGGGAGTAGGCAAATCACGCCTCGTCGCTGAATTTGTCGCCTCTGACGCGTTCACGGACTGGCGCATCGTAGAATGTGGCACGCTGGAGATCGACCGCTCGATCAGCCTCAACCTTACGCGTCGCATTCTGCTTTCGATCTGTGATACGCCCGCCAACGCCCCGGCAGAGGCCCGTTCGGTGGCCCTTGATCTCAAGCTCTTCAACCACGCTGAACTGGCGACCTACCGTCCGGCATTGCGCTCGCTGCTCGACCTGCCGCCCGAGTCCGAGACCTGGGTGCGCACGACCCCGGCGGAGCGGACCGAGCATATCACGATCGCGATGCTGGCCCTGATCGCGGCTGAGGCGCGAACGCAGCCGACAACTCTGCTGATGGAGGATCTGCAATGGATGGACGAGGTCAGCGCCTCGATTTGCCATCGGCTGATACAGGCGGCATCGAGCCTGCCGATCCTGGTTCTGGTCACCTTCAGACCGGAATACGATCCGGTCTGGGCACAATCCGGTCACGCCGAAATCCAGTCGTTGCAGACGCTGAATCTGACTGAAACGGGAGAGATACTTCGCGCCTTGATCCCGGGCGACGACGCCGACGCCAAGACGTTTTTTCAGATCACCGACGGCAACCCGTTCTTCATCGAAGAAACCGCACGGGTATTGACCACTCGTCCGGACGACGCGCCCGGAACGCACCTGCCTCCCAGCGTCCAGTCCATCCTGGCCATGAACATCCGCAGGCTGGATCCCGACGACCGCGCGTTGTTGCAGGCAGCGGCGGTGTTCGGGCGGCGGGTCGACATAAAGCTGCTGGCGCAGGCAAGCGGCTTGTCGGCCGCAGCAGTCGATCCGGCGTGCAACCGCTTGTGCGAAACCGGCCTGTTCATCGAAACCGAGTTCCACCCGGTTCGTGTCTTTCGGCTGAAACACGGGCTGTTGCAAAGCAGCGCCTATGCGCTGCTGACGCGCAAGGACCGTGTCGGCCTGCATCGCCGGATCCTCGATTTGCTCGTAGCCGGTGCCGACGCCCCATTGCCGCAAGAACTGGCGTATCACGCCGCGCGCGGCGACCTGCCCGCGAAAGCCGCGCACTATCGCATCAATGCGGCGGCGCAGGCGATGGAACATGCCGCCCCGCGGCTGGCCCGCGAGCATCTGGACGCCGGCCTGGACGCGCTTGGCGATCTGCCGGACGGGCCGGAACGGGACCGGCTGGAACTGGGTCTGCGCAAAATCGAGAGCGTCGCCGAGATGGTGATGCAAGGCTGGAGCGCGGATGCCGTGGCCGACGTGTTGGACCGCGCGGCCGCGTTGACCGACCGAATCGACGACGCCTCGGAACGCTTTGTCGTTCTGCGCGGCAAAGCGCAATATCTGATGCTGAGCGGGCGCAACGATCAGGCGCATGACATCACCTGCCAGTGTCAGTCACTTCTTGAGAAACGTCAGATCGACAATGCCGAATTCCGGATCGAGACCGCGCACATGTTCTGGACCAATGGGTTCTTTCGCGGCGATTACGACACGCTATTGCGCGAAGCCGACAAGGGACGAAGCCTTTACGATCCGACGCACATGGCGGCATGGCCGCGCGCTATTCGGGGCATGATCCGGGCGCTTGCGCCTGCCTGTTCTCATCCATCGCGCATGCCATCCGGTTGGATGCCGAGGAGCGGGCGCAGTGCCAGGCTGAACTGGCGTCCCGTGTCGAGCGCCTGGATCACCACCTGACCCGCGGGCTGGCGCATTGGAGCCGCGCCTATTGCGCATTGTTCTCTGGTGACAGCGCGAGCGGACGACGGGAAGCCACCAGCGTGCTTGAACTGGGCGAGCGGCACAAGCTGCCGTTCCTGATCCCCTTGGGGACGATCGCCGAAGGCTGGGCCCTGCTGCAATCAGGCGCACGGGCCGACGGCATTCGACGCCTCCAAGAGGGGATTGCCGGAAGCCGGCGCCTCGGCGCGACAATGGGATTGGGCCATGCACTGACCGTATTGGCCGAGGGCTGTCTCCATGATGGCAGGGAACAGCGGGCGCTGGCCCTTCTGGACGAAGCGCAGGCCCTCGCGGTCTCAAGCGGCGGCTACTTCCAGTTTCCGGAGATATTGCGTGTCAGGGCTAAGCACGCACGCAGAACCGGCGTCGACACCGCCGAGGTTGCTGCTTTGCTGCACGACTCACTGTCGCGCGCGCGCTCGAACTCCGAAAGCCTGTCGGAGTTGCGTGCCGCAACCGCTCTGGTCGAGTTGGGTGTTACGGACGAGACTTTGCGTTTCGAGCTGGGACAACTGGCCGAACGCGCGGGTACGCATCCGGAAGGACTGCGCGCGCGAGCGCTGATCTAATGCAATTCGCCTCGTGCGTGAGGCACCGCGCATCGGTGGACGCGGTGCATTTGCCTGTTTCGGGCCGCGTCGGATGCCTCAGGGCTGATGCGAAATACTCTAGGCGGCGCAGCGCGTCCGGCGGAGCAGATGTGGCACCAATGCCGCCGCATCGCCACCCGCTCCGGAGATGAAAGTGGAGCGGCGACGGCGCAGATAGGGCAGCCCCATCACGCAAAGTCCCGGCGCGACGACGCCGCCGTCGTGGCGTATCCGACCCTTGGCGTCAAACACCGGCAGATCGACGAAACGGTGATCCGGCCGATACCCGGTCGCCCAGATCAC
>JAEKDP010000028.1 GCA_016521575.1 Rhodobacteraceae bacterium F11138
GTAGAGCCGCAGCTTCCCCATCGCGTCGATCACGTCTGAGCGTTCCATCCTGCGTTCTCCTCAAGTTGTCATATCGGTTGCAGTCGGCAATGGGCTCGCAGGCCAGCTTCAGCGCATCTGGCGTTGTAATTGTCAGGGGCGGTGGCGGCTCGCGGTGCCGGGCCAGGATGTTCAGCACGACACCGGCGGAATGGACGTTGTGCGACAGGGCTTCCGCACAGGCCGCCTCGACCGCCTCAAGGCCATCGGTCAGCACAGCGCTCAGAATGTCGACCATCTGTCGGTCGCCGCCCGGCTGGCGTTCCAGTTTGCGCCACACGATGAGACCTTGTCCGCCATTGGTCCGAGGACAATGGTCGAATGATCGGCACCGGCAGGGCCCATTCCTTGAAGGGTGCCCCGTTGCGAAGGGCGCCGGGTTTGCGGGCCAGGACAGGGATGTAATGCAGGGGATCGAAGATCGTTTTGTCCCGCCCGAAGGCCCGGGTATGGCTGCCGACGATCCGACCATCCTGCCAGCATTCCAGCCGGTCAGCATACGCCCTGATCTCCACCGGCCGCCCGGCCGCCCGGGCATCGACCGAGTAGCGGTTCTTGTCGAACCGCACGAGGCAGGTCTTGGACACGGAGGCCGGAACCGCATGGAATCCATCGAACGGGCCGACGTAAGGAACAAGGCTCGGGCGCTCCTCTTCGAACACTTCCCAGATGGTCTTGTCGCGCATCTCCGGGTGTTTGTTCGCCTTGGCATTGGCCAGACATCGGTCTTCCAGCCATGCATTCAGCTCGGCATAGGATTTGAACTTCGGTCGAGGCACGTCACGCCGGAGGCGTGCTTACAGCACGACGAACCGCCGCCGGATCACGCCCACCTGGTTCTCGACTTGCCCTTTCTCCCAGCCCGCGGCCGGGGTGCAGGGCCGTCCAGAAGGGCGCCATTGGTTCGAGCCGAAGGGACGGCGGGTCGACCAGGTAATGCCCGCACATCTGCTGGAACCGCCGGTTATAGGCGCGATCCTTGCCGACGAAGATCGCATCCACCGCCGTCTTCATGTTGTCGTATATCCCCCGGGCGCAAGCACCGCCGAAGAACGCGAACGCCTTGTCGTGGGCGTCAAACACCATCTCTTGCGTCTCGCGCGGATAGGCCCGCACAAACGGCATCCGGCTATAGCTCAGGCGGACATGCGCGACCTTCACCGTCGTGGTGACGCCATCGATCAGGACAATCTCGTGGCTCCAGTCGAACTGATAGGCTTCGCCCGGATCGAAGCTCAGCGGCACATAGGCAGCGGCGGAAGCTTCCCGCGTCGCCTTCGACCAACTCGCCGCATAGCGCCGCACCGAATCATAGCTGCCGTCATAGCCCCGGTTGCGCAGTTCTTCGTAAATCCGAACCAGTGTCAGCCGCTGGCGCTTGGGTTGCCGGTCATTCTCGGCCAGCATCTCATCCAGATCGGACCGCCACGGATCAATCTTGGGGCGGGGTTGGCTGGTTCGATCATAGCTGAACTCGGTTGCCCCGGACCGCACCACCTTCCGCACAGTGTTCCGTGATATCCGCAGTTCCCGGCAGATCTGCTTGATTGGCTTCCTCTGAATGAAATACGCCCGCCTGATCTTCGCAATCGTCTCCACAACCAACATCCCCAACTCGCTCCCTCAAATCCGTCGAGGAAGCTTCTGAACAGAAAAATCAGGGGGGTCACTTTTGGACGCCGATTACCCCAATACAGGGGTCAATCTTGCATGCCGGCTCACA
>JAEKDP010000003.1 GCA_016521575.1 Rhodobacteraceae bacterium F11138
ATGGCAAAGGAAAAGTTTGAGCGTAACAAACCGCATGTGAACATCGGCACGATTGGCCATGTTGACCACGGCAAGACGACGCTGACGGCTGCGATCACGAAGTATTTCGGCGATTTCAAGGCCTATGACCAGATCGACGGCGCACCCGAAGAGAAGGCGCGCGGGATCACGATCTCGACCGCGCATGTGGAATACGAGACCGACAACCGCCACTATGCCCACGTGGACTGCCCGGGCCACGCCGACTATGTGAAGAACATGATCACCGGTGCGGCGCAGATGGACGGCGCGATCCTGGTGGTGAACGCCGCTGACGGCCCGATGCCCCAGACCCGCGAGCACATCCTGTTGGGTCGCCAGGTCGGCATCCCGAAGATGGTGGTCTTCATGAACAAGGTCGACCAGGTCGACGACGAAGAGCTGCTCGAGCTGGTTGAAATGGAAATCCGCGAACTGCTGTCGTCCTATGACTATCCCGGCGACGATATCCCGATCATCGCGGGGTCGGCCCTGGCGGCGATGGAAGGCAGCAGCCCGGAAATCGGCGAAGAGAAGATCAAGGAGCTGATGGCGGCTGTCGACGACTATATCGACACCCCCGAGCGTGCGGTCGACCAGCCGTTCCTGATGCCGATCGAAGACGTGTTCTCGATCTCGGGCCGTGGTACGGTTGTGACCGGCCGTGTCGAGCGTGGCGTGATCAACGTGGGCGACGAAATCGAAATCGTCGGCATCCGCGACACCACGAAAACCACCTGCACGGGTGTTGAAATGTTCCGCAAGCTGCTGGATCGCGGCGAAGCGGGCGACAACATCGGCGCGCTGCTGCGTGGCGTGGACCGTGACGGTGTCGAGCGCGGCCAGGTGCTGTGCAAGCCGGGTTCGGTGACGCCGCACACCAAGTTCGAAGCCGAAGCCTATATCCTGACCAAGGATGAAGGTGGCCGTCACACGCCGTTCTTCGCGAACTACCGTCCGCAGTTCTACTTCCGGACGACCGACGTGACCGGCACCGTGACCCTGGCCGAAGGCACCGAAATGGTGATGCCGGGCGACAACGTGTCCTTTGGCGTCGAACTGATCGCGCCGATCGCCATGGAACAAGGCCTGCGCTTCGCCATCCGCGAAGGCGGCCGCACCGTAGGCGCCGGCGTCGTATCCAAAATCATCGATTGAGCCCTTGAGGATTGGTTCGGGGCGGGATATGCGCCCCGGATCACAACACGATCTGACCTATGGGCGGGCGCGTTCCCGCCCTTCGGGTTCGAAGAGGGCCGGTGGAATGAGCCACCGGTCGTCCTATCAACTCCAAAGCCTTGAAAGGCTGACGAAATGCAAAGCCAAAACATTCGCATTCGGCTGAAAGCTTTCGATTACCGCGTTCTGGATGCCAGCACGCAGGAAATCGTGAACACAGCCAAGCGGACCGGCGCCAATGTACGTGGCCCGATCCCGCTGCCGAACAAGATCGAAAAGTTCACCGTTCTGCGTGGTCCCCACGTCGACAAGAAATCCCGTGACCAGTTCGAGATCCGCACGCACAAGCGTCTGCTGGATATCGTCGATCCGACCCCCCAGACCGTGGACGCGCTGATGAAGCTCGACCTCGCCGCTGGTGTGGACGTCGAGATCAAGCTGCAATCGTGATCGGGGGGTATTGAATATGCGCTCTGGTATTATCGCAAAGAAAGTCGGCATGACCCGGCTGTTCATGGAAGACGGAAAGCAGGTCCCCGTGACCGTTCTGCACCTGGACGGCCTGCAGGTCGTGGCGCAACGCACGTCCGAACGTGACGGCTATACCGCTGTTCAGCTGGGCGCCGGTGCGGCCAAGGTGAAACGCACGAGCAAGGCCATGCGCGGCCATTTTGCCGTGGCCAAGGTGGAGCCCAAGCGCAAGGTCGCCGAGTTCCGCGTATCCGAGGACAACCTGATCGGCGTCGGCGAGGAAATCTCGGCCGAGCATTTTCTGGAAGGTCAGAAAGTGGACGTCAGCGGCACCTCGATCGGTAAAGGTTTCGCCGGTGCGATGAAGCGTCACAACTTTGGCGGTCTGCGGGCCAGCCACGGTGTGTCGATCAGCCACCGTAGCCACGGTTCGACCGGTCAGTGTCAGGACCCCGGCAAGGTGTTCAAGGGCAAGAAGATGGCCGGTCACATGGGTGCTGCCCGCGTGACCACCCAGAATCTGGAAGTCGTCAAGACCGACGCCGACCGCGGCCTGGTGTTCATCAAGGGTGCCGTTCCCGGCTCCAAGGGTGGATGGGTCACGGTCAAGGATGCGGTCAAGAAAAAGCTGCCCGATGGCGTGCCGTTCCCGGCCGGCCTGAAGACAGCCGCAACCGAAGCACCCGCGGCCGAAGCGCCTGCGGAAGGTGGTGAAGCATGAAACTTGATGTGATCAAACTGGACGGTGCCAAGGCGGGCGACATCGAGCTGAACGCCGATCTATTCGGTCTGGAGCCGCGCGCGGACATCCTGCACCGTGTGGTCCGTTGGCAGCGCAACAACGCGCAGCAGGGCACCCACAAGGTCAAGACGCGTTCGGAAGTGTCCTATTCGACCAAGAAGATCTATCGCCAGAAAGGCACCGGCGGCGCACGCCACGGCGCGCGTTCGGCTCCGATCTTCCGCGGTGGCGGCATCTACAAGGGTCCGACCCCGCGCAGCCACGGCCACGAGCTGACCAAGAAGTTCCGCAAACTGGGTCTGCGCCACGCGTTGTCGGCCAAGGCAAAGGCGGGTGAGCTGGTCATCATCGAGGACGCGACCGCCGAAGGCAAAACGGCCACTCTGGCCAAGCAGGTCAAGAACCTGGGCTGGAAACGTGCTCTGGTCATCGATGGCGCAGCCGTCAACGAAGGCTTTGCCAAGGCCGCCCGGAACATCGAAGGTCTGGATGTCCTGCCGACGATGGGCGCAAACGTTTACGACATCCTCAAGCGTGACACGCTGGTGCTCACGAAGGCGGGTGTAGAGGCACTGGAGGCTCGTCTGAAATGAGCGCGAAGGCAGAACATTACGATGTGATCCGCAAGCCGGTCATCACGGAAAAGGCCACCATGGCGTCGGAAGCCGGCGCAGTGGTGTTCGAAGTGGCGATCGACAGCAACAAGCCGCAGATCAAGGAAGCCGTAGAGGCGCTGTTCGGCGTCAAGGTGAAGGCGGTCAATACCTCCATCACCAAGGGCAAATCCAAACGGTTCCGTGGCCAGCTGGGCAAACGCAAGGACGTCAAGAAGGCGTATGTCACTCTCGAAGAGGGCAACACCATCGACGTGACCACCGGCCTCTGACCTGGTGTCACAACACTGATCATGGACCCCGGCCTGTTCCCAGGCCGGGGTCTTTTCGTATAGGGTTTGCGGCGTTGGACGTTTCGCCGGGGGGCGGGCGCCGGTCAGGGCCGAGTTTCAGGTCGTGCGGGCATGTTTCTCTTTGCAGGTGCTTGACCCGCTTGCTTGTCTTTTATAAGTGAACCCATCGACATGGCCTCGGATTCGTCCGGGGCTTCGTTTTTGTTCGCAAAAACATCAACCGGGGACCTTCGGGGCCCTATGACCTTGGCACCTACGGGGGCCTCAAACATCGCGGCGGGCAAACCTGCCGCATTGCTAAACGGAAGACAGAAAGCATGGCACTCAAGTCGTATAAGCCGACGACGCCGGGCCAGCGTGGGCTGGTGCTGATCGACCGTTCGGAGCTTTGGAAAGGACGTCCAGTCAAATCCCTTACCCAGGGTTTGACCAAGTCGGGCGGCCGGAACAACACCGGGCGGATTACAATGCGTCGCACGGGCGGTGGGGCAAAGCGTCTCTATCGTATCGTGGATTTCAAGCGCAACAAGCTGGATGTGGCGGCCACAGTTGAGCGGATCGAATATGACCCGAACCGGACTGCGTTCATCGCGCTGGTCAACTATGCAGATGGCGAACGCGCCTATATCCTGGCCCCGCAGCGTCTGGCTGTTGGCGATCAGGTGATCGCAAGCCAGAAGGCGGATATCAAGCCGGGCAACGCGATGCCGTTCTCGGGCATGCCCATCGGTACCATCGTGCACAACATCGAAATGAAGCCCGGCAAGGGTGGACAGATCGCGCGCGCCGCGGGCACTTATGCCCAGTTTGTCGGACGCGACGGTGGCTATGCACAGATCCGCCTGTCTTCGGGTGAATTGCGCTTGGTGCGTCAGGAATGCATGGCCACCATCGGTGCCGTGTCCAACCCCGACAACAGCAACCAGAACTTCGGCAAAGCCGGTCGTATGCGCCACAAGGGCGTGCGCCCGTCTGTGCGTGGTGTCGTCATGAACCCGATCGACCACCCCCATGGCGGTGGTGAAGGCCGGACTTCGGGTGGTCGCCATCCGGTCACGCCCTGGGGCAAGCCGACAAAGGGTGCCCGCACCCGCAACAAGAACAAAGCGTCCAGCAAGCTGATCATCCGCTCGCGGCACGCCAAGAAGAAGGGACGCTGATAGATGTCTCGCTCTGTTTGGAAAGGTCCTTTTGTCGACGCATATGTGTTGAAAAAGGCCGAGGCGGCCCGCGAAAGCGGTCGCAACGAAGTCATCAAGATCTGGTCGCGCCGCTCGACGATCCTGCCCCAGTTCGTGGGCCTGACGTTTGGCGTCTACAACGGCAAGAAACACATCCCCGTCAACGTGTCCGAGGACATGATCGGTCAGAAGTTCGGCGAATACAGCCCGACCCGTACCTATTATGGCCACGCCGCTGACAAAAAAGCGAAGCGGAAGTAAGTCATGGGCAAGGAAAAGAACCCCCGCCGCGTGGCAGACAACGAAGCAATGGCAAAACTGCGCATGCTTCGCACCAGCCCGCAGAAACTGAACCTGGTCGCCGCGATGATCCGCGGCAAGAAGGTCGATCGCGCTCTGACCGATCTGACGTTCAGCAACAAGCGGATCGCCGAGGACGTGAAGAAATGCCTTCAGTCCGCGATTGCGAACGCCGAGAACAACCACAACCTGGACGTCGATGAACTGATCGTCGCCGAGGCCTATGTGGGCAAGAACATGACGCTGAAGCGCGGACGCCCCCGGGCCCGTGGTCGTTTCGGCAAGATCATGAAGCCGTTTTCGGAGCTGACCATCAAAGTGCGCCAAGTTGAGGAGCAAGCCTAATGGGTAACAAAGTCAATCCGATTGGCATGCGCCTGCAGGTGAACCGCACCTGGGACAGCCGCTGGTATGCCGACACCAAGGATTACGGTGATCTTCTGCTGGAAGACCTGAAAATCCGTGATTTCATCAAGGAAGAGTGCAAACAGGCCGGCGTCAGCCGTGTGATCATCGAACGTCCGCACAAGAAGTGCCGCGTGACTGTTCACACCGCACGCCCCGGCGTCATCATTGGCAAGAAAGGCGCGGACATCGAGACGCTGCGCAAGAAAATCGCCAATATGACCGACAGCGAGCTGCACCTGAACATCGTCGAAGTGCGCAAGCCGGAACTGGATGCGGCGCTGGTGGGGGAATCCATCGCGCAGCAGCTGGAACGTCGCGTGTCCTTCCGTCGTGCCATGAAGCGTGCGGTTCAAAACGCCATGCGCATGGGCGCCCTGGGCATCCGGGTCAACTTGGCCGGTCGTCTGGGCGGCGCGGAAATCGCCCGTACCGAATGGTACCGCGAAGGTCGCGTTCCGCTGCACACGCTGCGTGCCGATATCGATTACGCACATGTGGAAGCCAAGACCGCTTACGGGATCATCGGGATCAAGACCTGGATCTTCAAGGGCGAGATCATGGAACACGATCCAAGTGCGCGTGACCGCAAGGCGCAGGAACTCCAGGACGGTCCGGCCCCGCGTGGCGCCGGCGGCCGCCGGTAAGGGAGAGAAACCATGCTTCAACCAAAGCGTACAAAATTCCGCAAGATGCACAAAGGTCGGATCAAGGGCCTGGCAAAAGGCGGATCCGATCTGAATTTCGGGACCTATGGGCTCAAGGCGCTGCAACCCGAACGCGTTACCGCGCGTCAGATCGAAGCCGCACGTCGTGCCATGACGCGTCACATGAAACGTCAGGGCCGGGTCTGGATCCGGATCTTCCCGGATACCCCTGTCACCTCCAAGCCCACCGAAGTCCGGATGGGTAAGGGTAAGGGGTCCGTTGACTTCTGGGCCGCCAAGGTCAAGCCGGGCCGCGTGATGTTCGAGATTGACGGCGTCAATGACGACGTCGCCCGCGAGGCTCTGCGCCTGGCGGCG
The DNA here is from genome assembly GCA_016521575.1 of Rhodobacteraceae bacterium F11138. Lineage (GTDB taxonomy): Bacteria > Pseudomonadota > Alphaproteobacteria > Rhodobacterales > Rhodobacteraceae > Sedimentitalea. Next base: position 6,229 of record JAEKDP010000003.1, read on the forward strand.
ATGAAGCTGCCGATCAAGACCCGCGTGGTGGTCCGCGAGGACTGGTAAGCTTCGCGCGGAACAGCGTTGAAACAAGGAAACCCCCGCCCTATACCGGCGGGGGCTTCTGTTTCTGGTTTCAGGAGATTGCCATGCCCCGGATCGAATCCCTGTTTGTCACCCGTCTGTATCGTGCGGCGCTGAATGAACATGGCCGGATCGAACCCGCCGAACTGGAAAATTCCTGTCTGGTGATCGCGAATGATGACGAAGCCGGGCAGGACTGGTGCGAACAAAACGGTTATCCCGGCTATACGTCCTATGCTTCTTTGACCGATCTGCCGTGGCGGTTTCCGGTTTTCGCCGATCTGGTTGCGGCATTGGATGCGCATGTCGCCGCCTTTGCCGAGGATCTGGAATTCGATCTGGACGGCCGCGATCTCAAGCTAGAGGATATCTGGATCAACATCCTGCCCGAAGGCGGGATGCATGCATCCCACATCCATCCCCATTCGGTGATCAGCGGCACCACCTATGTCGCGATGCCCGATGGGACGAGCGCCCTGAAACTGGAAGATCCCCGATCGGCCCGGATGATGGCAGCCCCGGCGCGGGCCAGGGGCGGGCGGCGCGAAATGCAGCCCTTTGTCTATCTGACGCCGCAGGTCGGCGAGGTGGTGCTCTGGGAAAGCTGGCTGCGCCACGAGGTGCCGATGAACATGGCCGAGGACGACCGCATCAGCGTGAGTTTCAATTACGCGTGGCAATAGATACGGTGCCCGAGTCCGTGAAATGGCCGCCCGGATCGCGCCCGGGACGGCCGGTTTGCTTACTTGGCTCCGACGCAATCCACCTCGACGCGGGCCCCGACAGCCAGCCCATTGGCGCCAAATGCGGCACGGGCCGGAAAACGGCCTTCGGCGAAATAGGTCTTGTAGATTTCGTTGAAAGTGGCCCATTCGCCGATATCGGCCAGCATGACGGTGCATTTCACCAGGTTTTCCAAGCCCATGCCATGCGCTCCCAGTGAGGTCTTGATATTTTCCATGACCTGCTTGGTCTCACCGGCAATCCCGCCCTCGGCCAGGGTCAGCGTGCCGGGCATGTTGCCGATCTGCCCCGATAGATAAACGGTGTCGCCCACGACGACCGCTTCGGAGAAGGGCAGGTTGGTGGGCAGCACCGAGCCGGAGTTCAGGAATTCGGGCTCGGCCTGTGCCGGTGCGGTGATCGCCAGCAAGACGGCGCCTGCCAGGAGGTGGTTGGTGACCTTGGTCATGCCATGTTCCTTGTTTCATGTTGCTGCGGCCAGTAACGGGGACGCATCAGCACCTGTCAACGGTTTCCCATTCCCGGCTAGCTGAATTTTCGCGAAAGATGACCCGCCCCCAAAACTAGTGCTTGCCAGCCTGCTGCGAACCCCCTATAGAGCGGCATCTTGCGGACTCCTGCCTTGGGCGGGGGATTCGCATGTTTATCATTCATCCACCAGGTCAAGGGTGACCCTGCAGGGGGCCTTCTGGTGTTTTGAGAAAAGGAAACGGCGATGAACGCCCAAGAATTGCGTGACAAGACCCCGGACCAGCTGCGCGAAGAGCTGGTCAATCTGAAGAAAGCCAGCTTCAACCTGCGCTTTCAGCAGGCTTCGGGGCAGCTGGAAAATACAGCCGGCATCAAGGCCGCGCGCCGCAATGCGGCCCGCGTCAAGACCATCCTGAACGAAAAGGCCGCGCAAGCGGCATCCGAGGAGTAATCAGATGCCCAAGCGTATCCTGCAAGGCACCGTGACATCGGACCAGAACAAGCAGACCGTGACGGTTCTGGTCGAGCGCCGCTTCAAGCACCCGCTGATGGAAAAGACCATCCGCAAGTCCAAGAAGTATCGCGCCCACGACGAGGCCGACCAGTACAAGGTCGGCGACAAGGTTCGCATCATCGAATGCGCGCCGAAATCCAAGACGAAACGCTGGGAGGTTCTGCAGGCGTAAGCCGGCGGACCTGACAGTTTAACGAAACCCTGGGGCAACCATCAGTCCCCAAAGGTCGGGAGAAACCACATGATCCAGATGCAGACCAATCTGGATGTAGCTGACAACAGCGGCGCCCGCCGTGTTCAGTGCATCAAGGTTCTGGGTGGTTCCAAGCGTAAATACGCATCCGTCGGCGACATCATTGTCGTCTCGGTCAAGGAAGCCATCCCGCGCGGCCGCGTGAAGAAAGGGGACGTCCGCAAGGCCGTCGTCGTACGCACCGCCAAGGAAGTCCGTCGTGAAGACGGCACCGCGATCCGTTTCGATCGCAACGCTGCCGTCATCCTGAACAACAACAACGAGCCGATCGGAACACGTATCTTTGGCCCGGTTGTTCGCGAATTGCGCGGCAAGAACTTCATGAAAATCATTTCGCTCGCTCCGGAGGTGCTGTAACCATGGCTGCCAAACTCCGCAAAGGCGACAAGGTCGTCGTGCTGGCCGGCAAGGACAAGGGCAAGGAAGGCACCATTTCTTCCGTGGACCCCAAGGCCGGCAAAGCAGTTGTCGATGGCGTGAATATTGCCATCCGCGCAACCCGTCAAAGCCAGAACAATCAGGGTGGCCGCATCCCCAAGGCGATGCCGATCCAGTTGAGCAATCTGGCCCTGCTGGATGCCAACGGCAAACCCACCCGCGTGGGTTTCAAGGTGGAAGGCGACAAGAAAGTGCGCTTTGCCAAAACCACGGGGGACGTGATTGATGCTTGATTCCGCAACCTATACCCCGCGTCTGAAAACCGATTTCCGGGACCGCATCAAGGCGGCCATGAAAGAGGAATTCGGCTATAAGAACGACATGCAGATCCCGCGTCTGGACAAGATCGTGCTGAACATCGGCTGTGGCGCCGAAGCTGTCCGCGACAGCAAGAAAGCCAAGTCCGCCCAGCAGGACCTGACCACGATTGCAGGCCAGCTGGCCCTGACCACCAAGGCGAAGAAATCCATCGCCGGTTTCCGGGTGCGTGAAGACATGCCCCTGGGTGCCAAGGTCACGCTGCGCGGCGACCGGATGTACGAATTCCTGGATCGTCTGATCACTGTTGCAATGCCCCGTATCCGCGACTTTCGCGGTGTATCGGGCAAATCGTTCGATGGTCGTGGCAACTATGCCATGGGCCTGAAGGAACACATCGTGTTTCCCGAGATCGATTTCGACAAGGTCGACGAAACCTGGGGGATGGACATCATCATCGCCACCACAGCGAACACCGACGCTGAAGCCAAGGCGCTGTTGAAGCATTTCAACATGCCCTTCAATTCATAAGCGCGGGAAGGAACAGACATGGCTAAAAAAGCAATGATCGAACGCGAAAAGAAGCGGGAAGCGCTGGTGAAGAAATACGCCGCCAAGCGTGCCGCGCTGAAAGAGATCGCGAATGACGAAAGCAAGCCGATGGAAGAGCGTTTCAAAGCGCGCCTCAAGCTTGCCAAACTGCCGCGCAACAGCTCGGCCACGCGTCTGCACAACCGGTGCCAACTGACCGGACGTCCGCACGCGTATTACCGTAAACTGAAAATTTCGCGGATCGCGCTGCGGGATCTCGGCTCTGCCGGTCAGATCCCCGGCATGGTGAAATCGAGCTGGTAAGGGGGAGACAGATATGAACGATCCTATCGCAGATATGCTCACCCGGATCCGCAACTCGTCCTTGCGCGGCAAATCCACCGTCATGACCCCGGCGTCCAAGCTGCGGGCGTGGGTTCTGGATGTGCTGGCCGACGAAGGTTACATCCGCGGCTACGAGAAAACCACCGGTGCCGACGGCCACCCGGCTATCGAGATCAGCCTGAAGTATTACGAAGGCGAACCCGTCATTCGTGAGCTCAAGCGGATCAGCAAGCCTGGTCGCCGCGTCTACATGGGCGTCAAGGACATTCCGCAGGTGCGTCAGGGCCTGGGTGTGTCGATTGTTTCGACGCCCAAGGGCGTGATGTCGGATGCAAATGCACGCGCAGCCAATGTTGGCGGCGAAGTGCTGTGCACCGTATTCTAAGGAGGTCTCTCGATGTCTCGTATTGGTAAGAAACCGGTCGAGCTGCCCAGTGGCGTGACTGCCGCTGTGTCGGGTCAGACCATCGAAGTCAAAGGGCCCAAGGGCACCCGCAGCTTCAATGCCACCGACGACGTGACCCTTGCGGTTGAAGACAACGTCGTGACCATCACTCCGCGTGGCAGCTCCAAGCGCGCGCGTCAGCAATGGGGCATGTCGCGCACCATGATCGCCAACCTGGTGACTGGCGTCTCACAGGGTTTCAAGAAAGAACTTGAAATCCAGGGTGTCGGCTATCGTGCGTCCATGCAGGGCAACACGCTCAAGCTGAACCTGGGTCTGTCGCATGACGTGGATTACGTCGCACCCGAAGGTGTCACCGTAACCGCGCCCAAGCAGACCGAAGTCGTTGTGGAAGGCATTGACGAACAACTGGTTGGTCAGGTTGCCGCGAACATTCGCGCATGGCGCAAGCCCGAACCCTACAAGGGCAAAGGCATCCGCTATAAGGGCGAGTTCATCTTCCGCAAAGAAGGCAAGAAGAAGTAAGGACCCAGGACATGGCAAACAGCAAAAGAACCCTGTTTCTGAAGCGCCGCCTGCGCGTTCGGAACAAACTGCGCAAAGTCAACGCCGGGCGTCCGCGTCTGTCGGTGCACCGCAGCAACAAGAACATCAGCGTCCAGCTGATCGACGATGTGAACGGCGTCACGCTGGCGTCGGCATCATCGCTCGAAAAGGATCTGGGCGTTGTCGGCAAGAACAACATCGAAGCTGCGACCAAGGTGGGTTCGGCAATCGCCGAGCGTGCCAAGAAGGCCGGTGTTGAAGAAGCCTATTTCGACCGTGGTGGTTTTCTTTTCCACGGCAAGGTCAAGGCACTGGCCGATGCGGCCCGTGAAGGCGGCCTGAAAATCTAGGACCTGCAGGCGGCCTTTCGGGGCCGCCTCGATGATCCGGGGGCGCGGCTGCCGCGCTCACCAGGGTTGAGACAATGGTGCCCAGCACCGCAAGACAGGAGGCCAGCATGGCCAGAGAACCAAACCAACGGGGCGGTCGCCGCAATCAGCGCGACGAGACCCCTGAATTCGCGGACCGCCTGGTTGCGATCAACCGCGTGTCCAAGACCGTCAAGGGTGGTAAGCGTTTCGGCTTTGCCGCGCTCGTCGTTGTGGGCGATCAGAAGGGCCGTGTCGGCTTTGGTAAAGGCAAGGCGAAAGAGGTCCCCGAGGCCATCCGCAAGGCCACCGAGCAAGCCAAGCGTCAGATGATCCGCGTGCAGCTGCGCGAAGGCCGCACCCTGCATCACGACATGGAAGGCCGTCATGGCGCCGGCAAGGTTGTCATGCGCACCGCACCGGAAGGTACCGGTATCATCGCCGGTGGTCCGATGCGTGCCGTGTTCGAGATGCTGGGCGTCAAGGATGTCGTGTCCAAGTCGATCGGCAGTCAGAACCCTTACAACATGATCCGTGCCACCATCGACGGGCTGAAGAAAGAGCAATCGCCCCGCTCGGTCGCCCAGCGTCGCGGCAAGAAGGTGGCGGACATCCTGCCCAAGCGTGACGAAGCCCCCGCGGCGTCGGCACAAGTGGCCGAGGAGGCTTAAACCATGGCAAAAACCATCGTCGTCAAGCAGATCGGCAGCCCGATCCGCCGCCCCGCCAAACAGCGCGCGACGCTGATCGGCCTGGGTCTGAACAAGATGCACAAGACGCGCGAACTGGAAGATACGCCTTCGGTGCGCGGCATGATCAACAGCATCCCGCATATGGTCGAGATCATCGAAGAGCGTGACTGAACACAGCACGTTCTGACGCAACAACAAAACGCCCCGGGGATGCCCGGGGCGTTTTTCGTTGCGATGCAGATACGGTCCCCAATTCCGCGCTGTCCCTATGGTATTGTCCGGTTCCGGTCATGCCGCGCGGTCAGGGAAGGGGGCGGAGCTATTCGGTCAAACCATATGCCAGCCGGATTGCCTTTTGCGTTCCGGGACCGAATTCGCCGTCTATGGCCCCGCCATAGAAGTCGTATTGTTTCAACTCGCCCTGCAAGGCGCGCCGGGTCTGGCGGCTGAACATCTGGGGTCGCGAGGTCAACAGGTCCAACACGTCCGAGCTGCCGGATCGCAGGGCTTCGTACAGGTAATGCGCCGCATCGTCGGGACCCTTGCTGTCGATCAGCCCGTCATCGATCAGTGCGGCAAAATTGAACTGGGCCTGCGGATGGCGCAGGTCGGCCGCGCGCTCGAACAGCTTCAGCGCCTTTTGCGGATCCGGGGCCAGTCCCAACCCGCCCTGATAGTGCAGGAACCCCAGATCGTTGATAGCATCCGCATAGTTCTGCGCCGCCGCTGCGCGATACAGTTCTAATGCGCGGGTCGGGTCCGGCGACACACCTGTGCCGCGCTCATAGATCTTGGCCAGTTCGAACTGGGCTTCGGCGGACCCGGCAGCCGAAGCCTTTTCCAGGAATGAGACAGCTTCGGCGGGGTCAAACCGCCCTTCGCTGGGGTTCAGCCGCATATAGGCAAGACCGAGCATTGAACGCGTGTCGCCCAGATCGGCCAGTGCCAGCAACTGTTCTTCCTGATCCGGACGGATCGCGGCCCAGGCCTCTTGACCGATGGTGCCGGATATATCCTGCTGCCCCTCGGCGGCTCCGGCCAGATAGAACGGGATGCCGGTCAGCGACCCGTAGGTATGCGGTTCCTGCAGGTTTTTGGTGTCCTGCAGAACCATATCGCGGACCTGCCGGAACATCAGGCTGATTTCCAGCCCGGGTTTGACCATCTTGTCGATCAACGCGCGGGCATAGGGACTGTTTCCGCCGGTGCCGTCCAGAGCGACCTGACCGTCCTTGGCGGCAAAGGCCACCAGTGTGCCGCGATCCGGTTTGGCCGCCGCCAGACCACCGCCGCCGCGCGTTGCCTGGTTGTCGGATTGCTGTGCGACGGGTTGGCTCTGGGCCAGATCGATGGTGTCGCCCAGCGGATTGTCCCGGCAGCTGTCCAGAATCACGATCCGCATCTTGCGGGCGCGTTCGACGGTCTGCAGCAGTTGTTTCAAAGAGATCGACTGGCGTTGCACGTCCAGGTTGGAATGAATTTCCGCATCGACCGGGATCAGGAAATTCTCGCCCTGAACCTCGACCCCGTGGCCCGCGAAATAGATCAGTGCCAGATCGGCGGTTTCCGAGCGAAAGGCGAAATCGTCCATCAACTGCCGCAGCTGATTGCCGGTGGCGTCCAGCGACAGGGTGACGTCGAACCCGATACCCTTGAGCGTATCGGCAATCGCGCGGGCGTCGTTGCGCGTGTTGTCCAGAGGCTCGATCGTTTCATAGGCGCCCATGCCCAGCACCAGCGCCACGCGATCGGATGCCGCGCTCGCGCCGCCTGCCAACAGGCAGAATGCACAGAGTGCGACCCAGCGAAATGCCATACCCATGACCCATCCCACGAAACTTTTGTTTGCGTGGCGCAGCATATCGTAGAAACGGCGAAAGAACAGGTCAGATATTCGTGACCTTTCGGCACGGGGGCCGGTTTGGCAGCAGACAGGCGCACGCGGGGGCGGGTGCGCGTGCGCCGCCCCCAAAGGCGTTCAGATACGGATCAGAGCCAGAACACGTCGTTGAAGACGTAACGCGCGATTTCGTCGCGTTTCAGGCCGCGCTTGGCCAGTTCCGCGTCGCTCAGCGCCTGCAGCGCCTCGACCTGCCGAACGCGGTCGTTCGCGGTGCTCATCAACACCAGCATGTTGCCGATTGCGGCGAAAAACCGGCCGAACGGATTCGAGATCGGGCGGAAGGCCTGATGATTTGTCGAATAATGTGCCATGTGAAACCCATTCAGGTTGTTTCTGTTCGTTTTCAGCATGGCACATAGGCCCGCAAACCCGGTTCAGCTAGGCGAAACTGGGAATAGCCGCTGTGCATGCCGAACATGGCTCGGGTAATCGAATTGCATCCGAATGAACCCTCTGCTGCAAGGACAGAGGGTTCTGTATGCGTCGGCGGCGAACTGACCCGTGCGTGGATTTGGTCGCTTATTCCGGGTCGGCGCGGAACATCGCATCCACCGGGGTCTGCAACCCGGTCACCAACGCGTTGGTCTGCGCTGCCATGCCGATTACGGCCAGCAATTCGCCGTGCATTTCGGGTGTCATTCCCTTGGCCGTGGCTGCGGCGGTGTGGGAATGCACACAATACTGGCATCCGTTGGCCGTGGATACCGCCACATAGATCATCTCCTTGACCAGCGGATCCAGCGCGCCGGGTGCCATCACCGCCTTCAGCCGGTCCCAGGTTGCGCGCAACAAGGCCGGGTCATGGGCAAGCGACCGCCAGAAGTTGTTGACATAGTCGGTCTGGCGCAGGGCGCGTATCTCATCGAAGACAGCCAGCGCCTCTGCGCTGACCTCTTCGTCGCTCAGCAATGCAACAGTCGCCATCAGACCATCGCGAAAATGCGCGCCGGTCCGCCGGTTCCGCCGCGATGTGTCGGGGCCCCGACCACCAGCGTCGCGCCGGTTGCGGGCATCTTGTCCAGCCCGGCCAGACATTCGATGCCATAGCGATTGGTTGGCAGCCACTCATAATGCGTGGCGAAATCCGGAGACTGGCCAAAGTCCAGCGACAGCGTATCGACGGCGATCGACCTTGCGCCGGTTTCTTCGATCAGCATCTTGGCGGCTTCGACATGGAAACCGGGGAAATGCATCACGCCTTCGTCATCGGCATTGCGGAACCCGTCACCGTCGGCCTTGTCTGCCCAGCCCGAGTGCATGGCCACGCAGGCCCCATCGGGGATCGGGCCGTTTGTGTCTATCCAGGCCTTGATGTCGTCCGGTGTAACCTGCGCATCCGCATCCTCGGCGGCGCGGGCGGCAATGTCGATCACGGCGAGAGGGCAGACCAGGCTGGACACCGGAAGCTCGTCCACGGATTGCCCATCGGCGGAAAAATGCAGAGGTGCGTCCACATGGGTGCCGGTGTGTTCGTTGATCATCAACTGAAACAGGTTGAAGCCGTCCTTGTCGAATTTGAACAGCTGCTCGCCCGAAAAACCGGGCGCGCCGAAGTAGGTCGGGAAATCGTGGTCATAAACATGGGTCATATCGACGACGCTGCCATGTCCCGCCGCCATCGCCGGGGTCGTCGCCCCGGATGTCAGCACGCTGGCCGCGGCCACCGCTGCTCCGGATGCGAAAAAGGCCCGACGCGACAGCATCTTGTCCTTTACCGCGTTAATAACACAGATGTCACACATATCTTTTCCCCGTCCTGATCGTTGCGCGGCAGAGCCCGGTTACGGCCGGCCATATGGATCAGCTTAACACGGCGCGAACCGGTTCTGTCCAGTCCCCTGTTGTGTCAGGGGGCATTCGGCCGGTTCCCAAATCGCGGGCTGGCGTCCGGTTGGTTTGTGAAATAGGGTTTTGCAATGTGAAATTGGGGATTCGGGCTTGCATATGCCCCCGACTGATCCGAGCATGGCGCGACAGTGCCGTACGCCGCATGGTTCCCGTCTTTTCCGGCCGCGCCGGATTCACGTCATTGGCGCGGATGTTTGCAAAAACACAGCCGGGCACAGGGGGCAGAGCGGATACAGGGCCGAACAGATAAAGAGAGAGCTGCATGACCGACGCAATTGGATATGAACGCATTGGGGATATCGCCATTCTGAAGGCGCAGAACCCGCCGGTGAATGCATTGGGGTACGATGTACGCATCGGGTTGATGCAGGCCATGGACCGTGCCGAAGCCGATGGGGCAAAGGCGGTTCTGATCTATGGCGACGGGGCGACCTATTTCGCGGGCGCAGATATTCGCGAGTTCGGCCAGACCCCGCGCGAGCCGATCCTGCCCGACGTCTGCGACCGGATCGAAGCCAGCCCGCTGCTGGTGGTGTCCGCGATGCATGGCACCGCCCTGGGCGGCGGGCTTGAGGTGGCGCTGTCCACGCATTACCGCATCGCCGTGCCTTCGGCCAAGGTCGGTTTGCCCGAAGTGCTGCTGGGCATTCTGCCGGGCGCTGGCGGCACTCAGCGGCTGCCACGGGTGGCGGGTGTCGAGGCGGCGCTCGACCTCATCACGACGGGGCGACACGTCAAGGCCGACGAAGCGCTGAAGCTGGGCATAGTAGACAAGATCGAAGACGGCGAGCCGCGCGAGATTGGGCTGGCCTATACCCAGGAATTGCTCGATCGGAACGCCCCCCGCCGCCCGGTCAGCGAGATGTCGACCCCAGCGCCGGTGGATTTTGACGCGGTTCATGATGCGGTGCTCAAGAAGGGGCGCGGTCAACTGTCTCCGGCCACGGCGGTACGTGCGGTGCAGGCCGCAACCGAGCTGCCGTTCAAACAGGGCCTTGCACGCGAGCGCGAACTGTTCATGGAGCTGATGAATACCGACCAACGCGAAGGATTGATCCACGCGTTTTTCTCGGAACGCGCGGTCGGCAAGCTGCCGGAACTCAAGGGGGTTGATCCGCGCCCGCTGAACGCGATCGGGGTGATTGGGGGCGGCACCATGGGCGCGGGTATTGCCACCGCCGCCCTGTTGGCGGGGCTGACCGTGACCATGCTGGAAATGTCGCCCGAGGCCGCCGAGGCCGCCAAGGGCCGCATCGCGGGCAATCTGCAGGGCGCGTTGAAACGGGGCAAGATCAGCGCCGAACAATTTGAAACGCTGACGGAACAGGCTCTGACGCTGGCGACCGACTATGCGGCGCTGAAAGACGCCGACCTTGTGATCGAGGCGGTGTTCGAAGAGATGGACGTCAAGAAGAAGGTGTTCACCCAGCTTGATGAGATTTGCAAACCGGGCGCGGTTCTGGCCACCAACACTTCGTATCTGGATGTCAATGAAATCGCCGCGATCACCAAGCGCCCCGCCGATGTGATCGGGCTGCATTTCTTTTCACCCGCCCATGTGATGAAGCTGCTCGAGGTCGTGGTTGCCGACCAGACGGCGCCGGACGTGGTGGCCACCGGTTTTGCCCTGGGCAAGCGGCTGGGCAAGATCAGTGTGCGCGCGGGGGTTTGTGATGGTTTTATCGGCAATCGCATCCTGTCCACCTATCGCACTTGCGCCGATCACATGATTCTGGACGGGGCGTCGCCCTATCAGATCGATGCCGCTCTGGAAGCCTTCGGGTTCGCCATGGGCCCCTTTGCGGTGGCCGATCTGGCCGGGCTGGATATCGGCTGGGCCGTGCGCAAGCGCAAGCGCGCCGAAGGTCTGCACCCGCAGGCCCGCGACAGCACCTATGCTGACAAATTGTGCGAGGACGGCCATTTCGGGCAGAAGACCGGCAAGGGATATTATGACTATGCCGCCGGGCCGAAAGCGCGGGTCCCGAACCCCGATGTCATGCCCCTGATCGAAGCCGAGCGCGCCGCGCAGGGTATTGCGCCGCGCGATTTCACCGATGAAGAGATCCTGCGCCGTTATATGGCGTCAATGGTCAACGAAGCCGCCAAGGTGGTGGGCGAGGGCATCGCGCGCCGCCCGCTGGACGTGGATATGACGCTGCTGTTTGGCTATGGGTTCCCGCGCTATCGTGGCGGGCCGCTGAAATGGGCCGACCTGCAGGGGCTTCCGGACCTGCTGAAGGATATCAAATCCTATGCGCAGGAAGATCCCTATTTCTGGGAACCGGCGCCGCTGCTGGAAAAACTCGTGGCCGAAGGCCGCACATTTGATGATCTGAACAAGGAAGCCGCCGCATGAAACAGGCTGTCATCGTCTCAACCGCCCGCACCGGGCTGGCCAAATCCTTTCGGGGATCGTTCAACATGACCCACGGTGCCACGATGGGGGGGCACGCGGTGCAATCCGCAGTCTCGCGCGCCGGGCTCGACGGCTCCGAGGTCGAGGATTGCGTCATCGGATGCGGCCTGCCCGAGGGCGAGACCGGCGGCAATATCGGCCGCCAGATCGCGCTGCGCGCCGGCCTGCCGGTGACCGCATCGGGCATGACTGTGAACCGCTTCTGCTCCTCCGGGTTGCAATCCATCGCCATTGCGGCAAACGCCATCACCCAGGAAGGCGCAGGGCCGATGGTGGCCGGCGGGATCGAGAGCATCTCGCTGGTGCAGGCCAAGATGCGCCCGGCACCCGACCCGTGGCTGCTTGAGCACAAGCCCGCGATCTACATGACCATGATCGAGACCGCCGACATCGTGGCGCAACGCTATGATCTGAGCCGGGAATACCAGGACGAATACGCCCTGCGCAGCCAGCAGCGCATGGCCGCCGCGCAGGAGGCGGGCAAGTTCGACCACGAGATCGTGCCGATGACCACCACGATGGCGGTCAAGGACAAGGAAACCGGCGAGATTTCCCACAAAGAGGTCGTCGTGGACCGCGACGAGTGCAACCGCCCCGGCACCACGCCCGAGGGATTGGCGGGGCTGGAACCGGTGCGTGGGCCGGGCAATTTCGTGACCGCCGGCAATGCCTCGCAGCTGTCGGATGGCGCGGCAGCAGTGGTGTTGATGGAGGCGGGCGAGGCCGAGAAACGCGGGCTGGAGCCGCTGGGCGCGTTCAAGGGTTTTGCCGTCGCCGGATGCGAGCCCGACGAGATGGGCATCGGCCCGGTCTTTGCCGTGCCGCGCCTGCTGGAGCGCCACGGGCTGAAGGTGGATGACATCGACCTGTGGGAGCTGAACGAGGCCTTTGCCAGCCAGTGTCTTTATTCCCGCGACCGGCTGGGCATCGACCCGGAGAAATACAACGTCAACGGCGGTTCTATCGCCATCGGCCACCCGTTCGGCATGACCGGTACAAGGGTGACCGGGCACCTGTTGCTGGAAGGCAAGCGGCGTGGCGCGAAGCTGGGCGTTGTGACCATGTGCATCGGTGGCGGCATGGGTGCGGCCGGCCTGTTTGAAATCTATTGAGCGAGGGCGCGGATCCGCCCCATCGAGGGCCGGACCCGCGCCGTCCGTCGCGATGCGCCGGACGTTCCCATCGCGGACCCTGTGTTTTGAGGAGAGCAGGCATGGATCTGAGCTATTCCCCCGAAGAAATCGCCTTTCGTGACGAAGTGCGCGCCTTTCTGGCCGAAAAACTGCCCAGGGAGGTCGTGGACAAGATCCGCATGGGGCAAGAATTGGGCAAGGAGGGTCAGGAACGCTGGCATGCGATCCTGAATGAACAGGGGTGGCTGGCACCGAACTGGCCCCGCGAATATGGCGGCTGTGAATGGAACGCGGTGCAGCGCCACATCTTTGAGGAAGAATGTGCCTTTGCCAATGCCCCGCGTATCGTGCCGTTCGGTCTGTCGATGCTGGCCCCGGTGCTGATGAAATTCGGCAGCAAGGAGCAGTGTGATCACTATCTGCCGCGTATACTGGATGGAACCGACTGGTGGTGTCAGGGCTATTCCGAGCCCGGCGCGGGATCTGATCTGGCCAGTCTGAAGACCCGTGCGGTGCGCGAGGGCGATCACTATATCGTCAACGGACAAAAGACATGGACAACGCTGGGGCAATATGCCGACTGGATCTTTTGTCTGGTGCGCACCGACCCGGACGTCAAACAGCAGGAAGGCATTTCCTTTCTGCTGATCGACATGAACACGCCGGGTGTCGAAGTGCGCCCGATCATCCTGTTGGATGGCACACACGAGGTGAACGAGGTCTGGTTCACGGACGTCAAGGTGCCGGTTGAAAATCTGGTCGGCGAGGAGAACAAGGGCTGGACCTATGCCAAGTACCTGTTGACCCACGAGCGCACCAATATCGCCGGTGTCGGGTTTTCCCAGGCTGGTCTGGACACCGTCAAGCGCATGGCGCGCGCCGAAATGTCGGGCGGCAGGCCGTTGATCGAGAACCCGCATTTCGCCGCCCGCATTGCGCAGGTGGAAATCGACCTGATGGCGATGGCGACCACCAACCTGCGTATCATTTCCAAGGCAGCGGTGGGGCAGGCCCCGGGGGTCGAGGCCAGCATGCTCAAGGTCAAGGGCACGATCATCCGCCAGGAAATCAACGATCTGGCCCGTCGTGCGGCCGGTCCCTATGCCATGCCGTTTGCCAGCGAAACCGCCGAAGGCGACAACGATCCCATCGGCCCGGACTATGCCGGGCCTGTGGCGGCGCAGTATTTCAATTACCGCAAGCTGTCGATCTTTGGCGGCAGCAACGAAATCCAGCGTGGCATCATCGCCAAAGTGAAAATGGGGGGCTGAGGCCATGAATTTCGAGCTGACCGAAGAACGCCAGATGCTGCAGGACACGTTGCGCCGGTTCCTGGCGGACCGCTACACCACCGAGACCCGCAACCGGATCATAGAATCGGATGCGGGTTTCAGCGCCGAAATCTGGAACGAACTGGCCCAGCTGGGTGTGATCGGGGCGCTGTTCAACGAGGAACAGGGCGGCTTTGGCGGTGCCGGGTTCGACCTTGCGACGGTGTTCGAGGAACTTGGCCGCGCAGGGGTGGTCGAGCCGTTTCTGGATACCGCCATCCTGGGTGGCGGGTTGATTGCGGCGCTGGGCAATGAGGATCAGAAACCCCTGGTCGAACAGGTCATCGCGGGGGACTTGCAACTGGCCCTGGGGCATGGTGAACCCGCCAGCCGGTATGACCTGAGCCGGTTGGAAACCACGGCCAGGGCGGATGGCGGCGATATCGTGTTGAACGGGCGCAAGGCGGTTGTGGTCAACGCCGAAGCCGCCGGTCAGCTGATCGTATCCGCACGTGAAGCCGGGGAAGTGGCGGATGAGACGGGGATATCGCTGTTCCTGGTGCCTTCCGATGCTGCCGGGCTAGGCCTGCGCGGCTATCCGATGTTGGCGGGCGGACGCGCCGCCGAGGTCACGCTGGACGAAGTGCGCCTGCCGGAAACGGCCCGGCTGGGTGGCGCGGGCGCGGCATATCCTGTTCTGGCAGCGCGGGTTGCCGCCGCCAATGTCGCCCTGGCCGCCGAAGCATTGGGGGCGATGGAGACCGCGACCGAACTGACGCGTGAATATCTGATGACCCGCAAGCAGTTCGGCCGGCCGATCGGAACCTTTCAGGCCCTGGCGCATCGGTTTTCAGATCTGCTGATTGAGCTGGAACAGGCGCGTTCGGCGGTGATCAACGCGGCGGGGCATCTGGACGGCCCCAACCGTGACCTTCAGATCGCCAGCGCCCGCAACCTGATCGGCCGGGTCGGGCGTCTTGTGGCCGAAGAAGCGATCCAGATGCACGGCGGCATCGCCATGACCCAGGAATATGAGCTGGCCCATATCGCCAAGCGGATCGTGATGACGGATCACCGGTTCGGGGATACAGATTATCATCTGGAACGGTTCATTGCCCTCAGCGCCGCCTGAGACACCCATCCCGTCTGCGCGGTCCGCCGCTCCAGCGGCAAGGATCTAAACCGCCTAAAGCGTTTCGTATTTTTCCCGATGTATCCGGGTCAAACACGGAGCGCCATGCGCCCCTGCGATCTTGCGGTGCGCGGAAACTTCGCGCATGCTTGACGAAATGCAGACCCTGCCCCTCGAAAGGATACCCTTTGATATATCTCAAGCCCATCGCCGCCCTGCCGCTGATCGCGCTGGTTGCGGCCTGCGCCAACAGCGGCGCCAATTACACCCCTGTGATCGACGGGCCGGTCAGCGCCAACTACAATGCCGATCTGGCCTCTTGCCAATCCCTGGCCGCCTCGCAACCCGCCTTTGATGGCAGTTCGGCAGGGGCTGCGGCGGCAGGCGCGGGTCTGGGTGCCGCCTCGTCGGTGATCTGGAACGACAACAGCGACAATCTGGGCGAGGCCGCCGCCATCGGAGCGGTCGCCGGGCTGACCTCGAACGCGATCAAGAAAAATCAGAACAAGGAAAGCATCGTCAAGAATTGCATGCGCAATCGCGGCTACAACGTCGTCGGCTGATGTGTGATCCCGACCGCGGCAGGACCGGTCCGCCGTTTCGGGATCAGGTCCAGACCCCCTCGGCGGCCTCGCGGATGGTACGGATGTTGCGGCCATAGACGTTCGGGTCATCCACCGACCCGCCCTTGAACGCCGCCGAGCCAGCGACGAGCACATCGGCCCCGGCGCGTGCGACCAGCGGCGCGGTGGTGGGGTCAACGCCGCCGTCGATCTCGATATGGATCGGGCGCTCGCCGATCAGGGCCCGCAGGGCGGCGATCTTGCCGGTCATGTCGATGAATTTCTGTCCGCCGAAGCCGGGGTTCACCGTCATCACGCAGACGAGGTCGATCATGTCGAGCAGCGGTTCAACCGCGCTGGCCGGGGTGCCGGGATTGAGCGCAAGGCCCGCCTTGGCGCCGGTGGCGCGGATCGCCTGCAGCGTGCGGTGGATGTGCGGCCCGGCCTCGATATGGGCGGTGATCACGTCGGCACCGGCCTTTGCAAACGCGTCGATATAGGGATCGACCGGGGCGATCATCAGATGAACATCCATCACGCCCTTGATATGCGGCCGGATCGCGGCGCAGGTGGCCGGGCCAAAGGTGATGTTGGGCACGAAATGCCCGTCCATCACGTCGACATGCACCCAATCCGCGCCTTGTGACTCTATGGCCTGACATTCGGCACCGAAATTGGCGAAATCGGCGGATAGAATGGAGGGGGCGATCTTGATCTTGCGGTCGAATGTCATGGGGCACCTTCGGGCTGGAGTCGCGGGAATATACTGCGCAGGTGCGCGCAGCGGTAGGGGGAGGGCGGTTGCCTCAGGCGAGGTAGAACAGATAGCGGTCGGGGGCAATGGTGTCCGGTCCTGCGATCTGTTTGAACCCGACCAGCGGCTGACCTGACACGATCAGCCCGCCGGGGTGCATCACGCGGGCCAGAACCGGGCTGAGACGGGCGGCTTCGGCGACGTCGTCCTGTTTGATACCGCTGCCGAAATCGTAGTGCGCCAGCGCCATCCGCGCGCCCATCGCGTGCAATTTTTCCAACATCGGCTGCGCCTCGCCGCTCAGAAAATCCTGCTCGGGCGGAATGCAGGACGGGTGGCATTGCAACACCCGGTCGATCACCCAGATGCGCCGGTCCGGCAGGGTTTCGCGCAGATGGTCATAGGTGCGCCCGTTGCCCAGCCCCAGATCCAGCACGTCGCCGGGCTGTTCGGCGATCTGCCGGACGGCCCAGTTCAGCCCGTCGCGTTGGGCGGTAAAACGGCGCAACATGGAATCAAGTCGGCTCATTTGGTTCTCCTGTTTCGGCGGCGGTCCACGGGTGGGCGGGTCCGGCCAGCAGACGGGACAGCAGTGACTCGGTAAAGGTCCAGGTACCGTCGTCATGCACCAGATGGTGGGTCAGGACGCCATAAGGTTCGGAGTTGTCGGCCCGTCCTTCGCGGCGATCGGCCAACTGGTCGGCGACCTGTGCAATCAGGATCTGCGGATCGACCAGACCGCGCCCGGCGCGCCAGGCAATCGGATCCAGATGGGTGTTGATCCGCGCCAACCCCGGCGCGCATTGCGGCGCACGGCGCGGTGTGAAGGTCGACACCGAGGTAAACCCCAGCCCGGCAAGCTGCGGCAGCAGCGTATCGGATACGCGGTTCCAGGGCGGAACGAACATCGTGCCCAGCCGCTTTCCGAACAGGCCGCGCAGGCGGTCCAGCCCCCGGCTTGCATCCGCGCGCAGGTGGGCGACCGGGCGATGGGCGCCGAACTCGGCTTTCTTTTCGCCGGGCGGGGCGTGGCTGACATGGGACCAGCCATGCACCACCGGAATCAGGCCCGGTGCCATCCGGTCGGCCAGCGCCTGTTGCGCGCGCGCCGGGATAACCGCCAGATGCACGGGCAGTCCCAATCGCGCGGACATCTGCGACAACCGCTTCAGCGCCGGTGTCGGTTCGGTCGCATCGTCATCGCGCCACCACAGCGGCAGGCACAGCCCAAGATCGCGCCAAGCCGCCAGCTCACGGTCCAGTTGGCTCCAGTCCGGTGTCATTGACGATCCCTTGCCATTCGGGTTGCGATCCTGACGGTTTCGGCGGCACCGTCGAATTGCAGGGTGGTCCCTTGGCGTCGCGGTTCGGCCATCGCCTGTGTGAGCGCATCGCACAATCGCTGCGGTGTCAATTCGGCTTTGCGCAGGGTGACGATGCCGGGCATGTGCGCCAAGGATTGTGCCCGCAGGGTTTGTTCGACTTCGCCGCCGTCGTCGAACGGCACGAACACTGCTGGCAGACCGGCGCGCAAAACCTCCAGCGCGGTGTTATAGCCGCACAGGCTGACCGAGGCGGCGGCATGCTGCAACATCTGCTGAAAATCCCGCCGGGCCGGTTCGATCATGGCGGGTCCGCCATCGGACAAATCGGCAATGCGCAGATCTGCATCCGGCCCGCCGATCAGCAACCGCCAAGGCCGGTGCGGCTTCAGCCGGGCGGCGCTGGCGGCGCAGCGAAACAGGGGGTCCCCGACGGGTCCGCCACCGGCGCTGACAAGGATCTCGTCCAACCCATCGCGACCGGGCTGCGCGGCGATCGCATCTGGGCAGACATAGCCGGTATAGATCAATCGTGGCTCCAGCGTCGTGCTGACAGGCCAGCTTGCATTCAGCCGGGTTCCCTTTGGGTCTGAATGGACCAGGACGGCGTCATACCAATCGCGGATCAAATCGTCGGTATGGGCGGCCTTGGCGGGTTTGGAGGGCGGCGCAAGAATGTCGCGCACCGATGACAGGATCACCGGCGCGCGTGGCAGGGCGTGGGCGGTTTTCAGAAGCGCCTGGAATTCGTCGGTCAGCACCCGGCGTCCAAAGGGAAACAGCTCGGTGATCAGGATATCGGGGGCAAATACCTGCAACCCGTTGCACAGCCGGTCCCGGCGCGCGGTCAGGGTGGCCGTATCGGCCGGATGTCCGGTGCTGTCCAGCAGGCGGGTGAAATTCACCCCGTCCGAGCGCAGCTCAGGCAGTTGCAACAGGCGTACCGTACCCGTGTCCAGCCCGTCGACCGGCATGCCGCCACTGCACAGCAGAACGTCATGTCCGGCCTGCGCGAAAGCCCGCGCCAGCGTCAGCGCTCGGCGCAGATGCCCGGTGCCCAGCAGATGGGTGACGACGATCATCACCTTCATGACCGGCGCTCCAATCGGATCGGGTCGGGTTCGGCGCGCAGCCCGTCCCGGTCCACCTGAAGGACGAACAGGCGGTTGCGTTTGATGCGGAACAGTGCCGGGCCGGCAAAATCCCATCCGTATGCCCGCGCCAGCAGGACCCGCATCACCCCGATATGACAGACCGCCACCGCATCCTGATCCAGCGTCCGCAGCCAGGGCTGCAGCCGGGCCTCCAGTTGGGCCGGGCTTTCGCCACCCGGCGCGCAATAGTCCCAGCCCCAGGTTTCGATATGACGAAAACCCGATCCGGGCTGCGCCAACAGATCCGCGCCGCGCAGACCTTCCCAGTCGCCCCAGCTCATCTCGCTTAGACCGGGTGCTGTCCGGGGCGCGCGTCCGGCCACCAGTTGCGCGGTTTCCTGTGCCCGTTTCAGGGGGCTGGACCACAGATCGGCGCGATCCCAGGGCGGGGGCAGACGAAACCCGGCCAGTTCGGCGCGCGCGTCCCTGTCCAGCGGGATGTCGCTGCTGCCCTGAATACGGCCCGCGCGGTTCCATTCGGTATGGCCATGTCGCAACAACGCAAGACGGATCATGATCGGCATCCGATCAGGGGGTCGGCCGCTGTCCAGAACCTGCGGCGCGCGCTGTCCACGAGATGCCCGTCGCGTATCATGTCGCGGGCAGCCGCGCCGCGATCGCGGCGCAGGGTGGGGTCTTTGAGCAAGCTGTCGATGCGTTGGGCCAGCGCGTCGGGCCCCTCCTGGGGGCGGGGCTGGTCGGCGCGCAGCAGCACGTCGCGCACTCCGGGCCGATCCTGGGCCACCACCGGCAGCCCGGCGGCCTGTGCTTCAAGATAAACCATGCCGAAGCCTTCGTTCACACCGGGCCAGAAGAACAGCGCCGCCCCGTCATAGGCACGGGCCATTGCGGCGTTGTCGATTTGCCCAAGAAACCGCACCCTGGAACCGAATGGGGCCATCAAGGTTTCGATCTGGCCGCGCACCGGGCCGTCGCCGGCGATGTCCAGCCGCCAGTCTTCCTCGGTCAAAAGCGTCAGTGTCTCTGCGATGATGCGATAGCTGGCCAGCTTGTCGCCGGCGCGCATCATGCCCGCGGCCAGCATCGGACGACCTGGCGCGCCGCAATCCGCGGCGGCGGGCAGGTCCGGGCGCGACAGGAAAGGCGGCAGGTTGATCAGCCTTTGGGTCGGCGGACGGTGGCGCTCTAGCGTAATCAGGTCGTGGGCGGTCAGGTAGAACACCAGATCGGCGGCATCGGTTGCAGCCTCGGCCAGAGCGGCGAATTCCGCCCAGGGGCCTGACAGGCGTTTTTTGGAGCGGCTTGCCTCGATCTGGATATAGGGCAGATCCAGCGCAGCGCAGATGGGCGGCCCCAGCAGGTCGGGGGCCTTGTAGTAGTTGTGATAGGTGACCCACAGATCCGGGCGGTTCTGGCGCAGGTCATCCGACAGGCGGGCGACCTCGGCGCGTGCGGCCGCGCGCAGGGCCGCCTGACGGGTGTTGTCGCCCCGGTTGTCATGCACCTGAAGATCGGACGCCAGATCCACCTGCACACCATCCCCGGCAATCGCCGCCAACAGGGCGCGGGCAAAGGCGCGATCGCCCGAGGGCACCGGATGGTCGGGCGGCTTCATCGGGGCATAGAACGCCACCCGCATCATCCGCCTCGCGCGCCGTTCAACATGGCGTTCAGCCGCCCGGACAAATGGTCGATGCCCGGTTGCATCACGAATTCGGCCCGCAGACGCAACAGCGCGGCTTCGGCCATGGCTTCGGCGGCTTCAGGGTCAGCGGCCATCTCCGCGATTGCCCGCGATAGCGCAGAGGGGCTATCGTCGGACAGAACCCCGTGCACACCGGTCTCGATGAACTCGGGGATTGCCGACACGGCGGTGGACAGGATCGGCAGGCGTTGGCTGGCGGCCTCCATCAGCACATTGGGCAGCCCGTCGCGGTCGCCATCCGTCGCGATGCGGCTGGGCAGCACGAACAGATCGGCGGCGCGCATCGCCGCTATGACTTCGGGCTGATCGCAGGCCCCGCGCCAGATGATGCGATCCGCGATGCCGGCCTGCCGGGCCTGTTCTTCCAGTTTCGATCCCAACGGGCCGCCGCCGATATGGGTCCATTGCCAGTCGACCGTTTGGGGCAACAGGGCCAGCGCCGCGATCAGCCGATCAAAACCTTTCTTTTCCACCAGCCGCCCCACCGACAACAGGTGCATCGGGTCCTGCGCGCGCCGGGGCGGGCGGTTCGGCGGGTCGGGGAAACGCGACAGATCCAGACCGTGATACACCAGATCTATCCGCGCGGGGTCGGCCGCCAGCTTGCGCAGTTGACGGGCACCATAGGCGGTGCAGGTGGCGCCAAATATCGCTCCGCTGCCGTCGTCGGCCAGTTTTTCGGCGATTTCCCAATCGGGTGAGGTCCAGATATCCTTGGCATGGGCCGAAAACCCCCAGGGCAACCCGCGCATGATCGCCGCATACCGCGTGACCGATGCCGGTGTATGCAGGAAATGCGCGTACAGCCCCAGCGTGCTCTCGGGCAACTCTGCGGCCAGAACGCAGGCCTGTCCGAACCGGCGGATGCGGTTGTGGTCCTGGTCGCGCGCCAGATCCCGCCGCCAGATTTCATAGGCCCGGGCGTATCCGGGCAGGGTGCGGGCGGCCTCGCGCGCGCGCCAGATCCGTGCGGGTTCCTGGTACAGGTATTCCGGCAGGTACCGCACCCGGGCGCGCAGGCGGTCATGCAACGGATGGGTCTTGGTGTCGGTCGGATGGCGCAGGGACCAGATGTCGAAACTGTGCCCGGCCTGTTCCAGCGCCACAAGTTCCTGCGCGATGAATGTTTCGGACAGGCGCGGCCAGCCCTTGACCACGATTGCCAGACGCGGGCTCATTCCGCTGCCTGCCCGGCCCGGTCGGCCAAGAGGACGGCAATCCGGCGGGTGACGTAGTCCAGCCCGTCAAGCAACCCGGCGTCGAAGGCCTGGCTGGGCAACGGCTGCGTCGGCAAGGCGCGGATCGCGCGGATCATGGATTGCGGCGTCATGCCGTCCCGACTTTCTTCCAGCATCTGCACCAGCCCCAGGTCTTCGGCGCGGCTGGCGCGGATGTATTGTTCCAGCCGGGGCACCGTGCGCGGTACGATCACCGCGCGTTTGTCAAACGACAGCACTTCGCAGAACGTATTGTAGCCACCCATGCAGACCACGCCCTGCGCGCCCGCAAACAGGGTTTCGATCTGCGATTCAAACCCGACCGCCGTCACCCGCCCGTTCAGCCTGGCCACGCGGGTTTCGAAATCGGCGCGGGTGTCACCGGACAAGAACGGTCCATAGACCAGAATGGCACGCGGGTTCAGATCCGGGTCCTGTTCATATGCGGCTAGCACCAGATCGACCATCGCCTGCCCGTCGCCACCGCCCCCCGGCGTTACCAGGATATAGGGCTGTTCGGGCGGTTTGGCGGTGCCGCCGACACTGCGGCGCAAATACCCGGTCCAGTGCATGCGCGCCTTGACGGCAGCGCTCAGATCCAGCCCGGCGGTGGGGTCATAGATCGAACGCAACCCATAGATCCACAGTTCGTCGTAATAGGTTTCGGTTGCCGGAACCCCGCCCTTGCGCTGCCATTCGGCGGCCAGAACCTCGGGTTCGTCGAGCACGTCGCGCAGCCCCAGCACCAGCTTGGTGCGGCCTTTGTGGGCCAACATTTCCAGCGTCGGCATCAACTCGCCGCGAAATCCGGTGGGTTCCTTGTCGACGATCAGCACGTCCGGGTCGTACTGTTCGGCGGTGGCCTTGATCAGCCCGGCCCGCAGATCCGTGGTCTGCTCGATGTTCAGCCCCATGGTCCGGGATTCATAGCTGCCGTCGCGCAGCTTGGTCACCCCGGGCAGGCGCACATGGTCAACCCGTGCCGGAAAGGTGAAGCGCCCCGCCACCGGTGATCCGGTCAGGATCAGTGCTGATGCCGATGTGTCCGATCGGGTGATTGCTTCGGCCAGGGCGCGCGACCGGCGCAGATGGCCCAACCCGAATGTGTCATGGCTGTACAGCATGATCCGGGGGGCGCGGGGGGGGGCGTTCTGGCTCATCCGCTGGCTCCGCGGTACGGGTGTGTGCGGGGTTTGGCATCCGCCTTTGCCGCCGGACGGTCGTGGTTTGACAGGTCACGCAACCGGGAGGCTGCATGATCCATTGTCCGCCCCGGTAGCATCCGCCGATCCATAGCCGTTCCCGCACCTGTCCTGTCCAACCCATCGCGCCGCGCCGGCGGCCGGGCAATCCCTGTGTCGGACTGTTTGGTCCCTACTATAAAAACCGCGCCCGAATGCAAACCTTTATGTGATCTGCGCCCGATCCCATGTGGTGAAGCCATTTGCACAGGCCATGCTGCTCCTATAGCGTTGCTTTCAACACGAATTCTGGGACCTTCTGACCGCATGTGGCACAATCTGGTACGCGCCGGGCTGACGTTTCTGTTGGCAACCCTGTTCTCACTGTCCGCCGACGCGCAATCGCTGCCCGGAATCGGTGGTAACACCAAATCCGAAACGACCGCGCCCGAAAGCGAACTGACGCAGGCCATCCGGCAGGCGGCGGAAAGCGGCGTCAATGTGGTCGTGCTGGACAGCAGCGGCAAACTGATCGCGGCAGCGTCGCCTGCGACGGCGACATCGCCAGACAGCCCGCCGGGCGACAACCCGATGGAACATGCCTCGCATCTGATGCGTGCCCAGGCCGAGGTCCAGAAGTTCCGCGAAACCCTGTCGCAGCGCCTGGATGCCTTGCCCAACTCGTTGACCGAAGTGGCCTTTATCCTGCGCGCCACCAGCCCGGACGGGCGGATCATGACCTATGCCGAGGTTCTTTTCTGGACCCTGGTGTTGTTCTTTTTCGCTCGGATCGCGGTGCGGATGACATATGGCGAACGGTTCGCCAAAAAGCTGATGATCGCGCGGTCGCAGGACGATCCGCAGGGCTATCGCGACAAGATGCCGATCCTGGTCTTCCGGTTCTTTTTGGGGGTTGGCGGGACGATCCTGATGATGCTGGTATCCTATATCGCCGGGTATCTGATTTTCGATCCGGTCGGGGATTCATCGATTGAGCTGACCATCGCGGCGATCTACCTGGCGGTCTTCCTGTCCTGGACCGTGTCGGACCTGTGGCGGATGATGCTGTCGCCCTATCTGACGCAATACCGCATTCCGGTCCTGTCGGACCAGGACGCCAGGCGGCTGTATCACTGGGCGTGGATCATCGGATCCTACAGTATCGCGTCGACCATATTCGCCACATGGATCGCGGATTTCGGCCTGAACTATAACGTTTATGCCATATTGTACGGCTTGTTGTCGTTGGTGGGGGCGGTGGCGAACGTGCTGATGGTGCTGTTCAACGCAAGGGCGATTTCCAACGCCATCCGGGGTGGAAAACCCGCACATCAGGTCGTCAGGCTGACACGGATCGTTTCCTATGCCTGGGCGCCGTTGATGATCGGATACATTATCTTTGGCTGGTTTGAACTGACCTTTGATCTGGTGCTGGAACATGAGACGTCAGTGCCGATGATTGCCGGTGCCTACATGGTGTTTCTGTCAATCATCATTGTCTATGGGGCAATCAACTATGTGATCGAGCGCTATTTCGACCGCAGCCGCGCGGTTGCGCGGATGAACCAGGAACTGGCGGCCAACGAAGCTGCGGACGATTCTGATGACGTGCCGGTCAAGCCACCCCATGCCCTTATGACCTATGAGGCGCTGGCCCGTCGTGTTGCCGGAATCCTGGCCTTTGTCGCCGGGGCCTATGCCATGCTGCGGGTGTGGGACCCGGAAAATCAGGTGCTGCCGAATTCGGTCTTTGGCCGCACGCTGGATGTGATCACGATCCTGTTCATTGGCTATGTGGTCTATCATTGCTTCCGGATCTGGATCGACAGCAAGATCGCCGAGGAAGCTGTCGATCAGGAAGAGGGCGAACTGGGGGATGAGGGCGGTGCCTCCAGCGCCAGCCGCCTGGCCACCCTGTTGCCGCTGTTTCGGGGCGCGATCCTGGCAATTGTCGTGGTGTCGATCGGGTTGATCGCCCTGCTGGAACTGGGCATCAACGTCAGCCCGCTGTTTGCCGGGGCCGGTGTGGTCGGTCTGGCGATCGGATTCGGGGCGCAGACGCTGGTGCGGGATATCTTTTCGGGGGCGTTCTTTCTGGTCGACGATGCCTTTCGCAAGGGCGAATATATCGACATCGGCGATGTGAAGGGCACGGTGGAAAAAATCTCGGTGCGTTCGTTCCAGCTGCGCCATCATCTGGGCGCGCTGAACACCATCCCGTTCGGGGAAATAAAGGTGCTGACCAACTATTCACGCGATTGGGTCATCATGAAGTTGCCATTGCGGGTGACCTATGACACCGATGTGGAAAAGGTTCGCAAGCTGATCAAGAAGCTGGGACAGGAGCTGTTGCAAGACCCGGTGATCGGTGAAAATTTCATCCAGCCGCTGAAGTCTCAGGGCGTGATCGAAATGCAGGACAGCGCCATGATCATCCGGGTCAAATTCATGACCAAGCCCGGCGATCAGTGGCTGGTGCGCAAGAAGGTTTATGAAGAGATCCGCGCCCTGTTCGCCCGCGAAGGCATCCATTTCGCCCATCGCGAGGTGACGGTGCGATTGGCGGACGGCGCCGCAGAGGATCTGACCGAGGACCAGAAAAAGGCCGTGACCGGCGCGGTGCAGGGCGTGATCGAGGAAGACCAGGGCGATCCCGGCAATGGCGGGCCGGATCGTTGATCGGATGCCGCGCCTTGGCATCTCGGGGGCGCGAACAAGAGCAACAGACAAAGCAGGAAGAACTGGCAAGGGACAAAATGGACTTACATCGTACCACAATGACTGTCGTGGCACTGTTGTGCGCCTGCCCGGTGGCGGCGCAGGAAGACGTGCCGAAACTGATTTTCGGTGTGGATGTCGTTTCGGATTACGTGTCCAACGGGGTGTCGCAAACCGATGGCAAAGCGGCCATCCAGCCCTATGTCGAAGCCACGATGCGCGGGTTTTATGCCGGCCTCTGGGCATCGAATGTTGATTTCGACGATGGCGATGATTGGGAAATCGATGTCTATCTCGGCTATCGCCGCCTGTTTGCCAATGATCTGTTCATGGATGTGGGCTATGCCCGCTATTTTTATGACGACAGCGGCGATTGCTGTGGCGAGGCCAAACTGACCCTTGGGTATCCGCTGGGGGATCAGTTCGGGGTGACCGGT
This sequence comes from Rhodobacteraceae bacterium F11138, assembly GCA_016521575.1. Lineage (GTDB taxonomy): Bacteria > Pseudomonadota > Alphaproteobacteria > Rhodobacterales > Rhodobacteraceae > Sedimentitalea. The sequence continues at coordinate 32,579 of JAEKDP010000003.1, forward strand.
TATGTTGCCTACAATCCTGTGTCCGATGACTTCAACCGCCGCGTGACGCTGGCGTATGAGCCGACGCCGAATTTGGGCTTTGCCGGGGCCTACGGTTATTCCGACGGATATGACCATGAATATTGGAATGTCGGGGGCAGCTATTCCATCAATGATACATGGTCGGTCGGGCTGGTCTATCAGGGGTCCGGATCGGGCGACGAAGGGCTGGTCCTGCGCCTGTCGCTGGGCAGTTTGGAAACCCCGCTGTTCCGGCTGCTTGGTGCACCGCTTCAGCGGTAAGGCGTTCGCGTCGACTCTGGCACACCGATCTGATCGCGGGCAGGGCTCAGCGGCGTGCAGGGTTGGGAACCAGCTGTCCGGTGTCCGCAAGGACACAGGGCTTGCCCAGCCGTTCGGACAGCGTGGCCAGGCTGTGGCCCAGGAACGCGCAGGTGCACAGGACCACGCCGGTCATGATGTTGACCAGCACCAGCCGGGTGTCCTGGAATTGCAGCTGAAAGCCGGCGGCGGCCAGGGTTTCGATCAGACTGTCCCAATCCGGGGCATTGGCAAAGACCGGGTTCAGATGACAGGCCAGCGTCACCGCGGTTTCGCAATCCAGCGCGCTTTCGTCGGGCCCGCGGGGGCGATCCGACCAGACCGTCGGAGACGGCCGGTCAGGGCGAAAAAAAGAAATACTCATTACCACACCTAATCACTTTGAACAGGATAGATCGAAAATCCTTTAAATTCTGTATCGAAAGTCCTTGACAGGGTAGGGGAAAGAATATGGCGATTTCCCGGTCTCTTTGTGGCACCGCTGCCCGGGATCGGATGTCAGTCCCGATCGGGGCAGCCGAACGGAACAAACGTGCTGGCCATGCCTTCGTTCATCGACAGCACCGTCATCAGGTCGGCCAGGTCGATTTCGGCCTGCGTGCGGGCGCAGATCCGCGTCTCGGCGGGGCATCCCCGGTCGATGAAATCCTGGTGGCGCTGCCGGAACGTTTCGCGGACGCCGTCCAGCGCGTTGGCATCCAGAACCTGTTGCCAGGCGGCCGCGTACAGCCCGCATTTGCGCTGGGTCCAGGCGTCCTGGGCCACCCCGGCACTGCCCCACCCAAGGGCCAGCAGCAGCGCCGGCAGGCGGGTGTCAATCCGCATAGGGATCCAGCGAATCCCGCAGCCCGTCGCCCAGGAAGTTGAAGGCCAGAACCACCACGATGATCGGCAGCATCGGGATCGCGGTCCAGGGATAGATCTCGATGCTGGCCAGGTTCTGCGCGTCGTTCAGCATCACGCCCCAGCTGACGGCGGGCGCCCGCAGGCCCAGACCCAGGAACGACAGCGCGGTTTCCCCCAGGATCATCGCCGGGATCGACAATGTGGCGCTGGCGATCAGGTGGCTCATGAAATTGGGCAGCAGATGCTTGCGGATCACGCGGCCGGAACTGGCCCCCATCATCTCGGCGGCGCATACATATTCTTCCTCGCGCAGGCTCAGAAACTTGGCCCGTACCGCGCGGGCCAGCCCGGGCCAGTCCAGAACGCCCAGAATGATCGAAATGATGAAGAACACCGCCACTGGTCCCCAGTTGGATGGCACCGCCGCTGACAGCGCCAGCCACAGGGGCAATTCGGGCAGGGACCGCAGAATTTCGATCACCCGGTTGATCACCCAGTCGATCTTGCCGCCGAAATACCCCGCGATGCTGCCGAACCCGATACCCAGAATGAACGACACCGAAATTCCGATCAATCCCACGGTCAGCGACAGCTGTGCGCCATACAGGATGCGCGAAAACACGTCCCGGCCCAGCCGGTCCGAGCCCCACAGGAAAATGGTTGCCCCCTCGGGGGCGCAGAACAGGTGGGTATCGGTCTCGATCAGCCCGGCCAGCGGATAGGTTTCCCCCTTACAGAAAAACTTCAGCGGCATCGGCGTTGTGGTGTCGGTGACGAATTTCCACTGGAATGTCACCAGATCCGCTTCGGCCACGGTGGGATAGACAAAAGGTCCGATGAATTCGCCCTCATGGAACCAGTTCACCGATTGCGGCGGGGCGAACAGATAATCGGAATCCCGTTCATTGGCGGTATAGGGCGCAATGAAACCGGCAAAGGGCAACATCAGGTAGCACAGCAGCAGGAAAATACCCGATACCAGTCCCAGCCTGTGCTTGCGGAACTTGCGCCACACCAGCAGCCAGCCCGGTGCGTCCAGATCCTGACGTTCGAGCGCCTGGATATTGGCGGTTGCATCGAACGGTTCCTCGTCGACATAGCGTCCGTCGGGCAATCGGGTCATGCTTCGCGCCCCTCATAGCGGATACGCGGATCCAGCAGCACCAGCAGCACGTCCGAGATCATCGTGCCCATCAGGGTCAGCAGCGCCACGAACATCAGCACGAAACCGGCCAGAAACTGATCCTGCGTCTTGAGGGCGGTCAACAGGGTCGGCCCGATGGTCTGCAACCCCAGCACCACCGAAACCAGAACCGAGCCCGAGACCATCGACGGCAACAGGTTGCCGATATCGGCGACAAACGGGTTGAACGCCATGCGCAGCGGGTATTTCGTCAGCATACGCGGCGGGCTCATGCCCTTGGCGATGGCGGTTTCCACATAGGGCTTGCCCAGTTCGTCCAGCAGGTTCGCGCGCAACCGCTGCATCATCGCCGCCGCCCCCGAGGTGCCGATCACGAAGGTCGGCACGATCAGGTGGATCAGGATCGATTTGACCTTGTCCCATGTCATCGGCAGGCCTTCGTATTGCGGATCCATCAGGCCGCCGATGGGCAGATCGAAATATTTGTGGCCGTAATAGAACAGGATCAGTGCCAGCAGGAAGTTGGGCGTCGCCAGCCCCAGATAGCCGACAAAGGCCGAGGTATAATCGACCCAGGTTTTCGACTTTGCCGCCGCCAGAACCCCCAGCGGCAGCGCGATCAGATAGACGAACAGCACCGCCGCCAGATTGACCAGCACCGTCAGCCACAGGCTTTCGCCGACGATCTCCGCGACCGGGCGGTCGAATTCAAAGGACCAGCCGAAATCGCCCTGGATCAGCCCGGAAAATCCCTGTGGTCCGGGGATGAAGCCGATCCAGATCAGGTATTGCTGGTACAGGGGCCGGTCCAGCGCGTATTCGGTGCGCAGGAATTCGGCCTTGGCCACCCCTGCGGACTGACCGCTGGCGCGCAGTTCGCTGATCTGGTTGGACAGGTAATCACCCGGCGGCAGATTGATGATCGTGAACACCAAAGCGGACACAACCAACAGTGTCAGCAGCATCGTTCCGAACCGGTAGACCGCGTAGCGCAGTATTGCCATCAGTTGCGCCTGTCGGGATCGAAATAGAATTCGTCGATGCGGTGAATGCCGAAATGCGCCCCCGGATCCCAGGCCCACAGTGCTTTTTCGGGAACATTGCGCAGGGCATTGTTCACCACGACGGGTTGCGGCGCTTCGGCCAGGGTCCCGATGGCAAAGACCTGGTCAGCGTGTATGCCAAGCATCTCGGCCCAGATCGCGCTGCGTTGCTCTTGCGAAGTGGCGAGGTCCCAGTCATGCGCCAGTTCCATCAGGCGGATCGCCTCGGGCATGTCCGGGGGTTCGCCCGCGGCCCCGTTGGTCTGATAGTATTGCCCCCATTTCGGCCAGGAAAAGAATTCTTGCTGGCGCGGGGCGACATAGGCGGGCGATGTATAGGGCTGCGGGATGCCATTGTCCCATCCGAACCAGACCGCACACATGCTGGTGCCCGCATAGACGCGGTTGCGCAGGATGTCGCGGTCCAGCGGGCGCATGACCAGCTTGACGCCTATATTGCGCCAGTCATCGGTAATGATCTGCAGCGCGTTTTCGACCTCCTGGCGCTCGCCCGCGGTTTCGATCACGATCTCCATCGGACGCCCGTCGGGCAGCAGGCGGATACCATCCGATCCGCGCTTGTCCAGCCCGGCCTCGTCCAGAAGGCTGTTGGCGGTGTCCGGATCCAGTGTGGCCCAGGCGTCGCGGTTGGCCTGTTTGAAGAACGGGCTTTGCGGCAGCACCGTCATCGCGCCCGGTTTCGCCAGGTTGAAGTACAGCGCCTTGTTGATGGTCTTGCGGTCGATCGCCAGGCTGAGCGCCCGGCGCACCCGCACATCGCGCAGCACCGCCCGCCAGACGTCGTCTTCATAGTTCAGGTTGGGATAGATGGCGATCTGGCTCGCCACCGCGTTGCCCCACAGATAGGTTTTGTAGTCGCTGCCATCCGCTTCGCCCTTGCGCAGCATCGAGATGTCGCGAAAATCCAGCCCGCGCGCCTGCAGGTCGGCTTCGCCGGCATTGGCCCTGGCGGCAATCAGCCCGGCGCTGACGATCTCCATTTCGACCACGTCGATATAGGGCAGTTGCACGCCGTTGGGATCGATCCGGTGATAATATGGGTTGCGCACGAAATTGTAGCGGATTTTCTTGCCCGAACTGGCGTTGATCCAAGGCTGCAAGGTCGGCAATTCGTGATTGTCGAACTTGTACATGTTGTCCAGCTTGTTGTGCAGGGCGGCCCAGCTTTTGACCCGTGCGTCTTCGACCCTGGCCGCCAGTTCGGCAGGATCGGCGGTGTCGGCGTGGTACGGTTTCAGAAAATTTGCCGGACGATAGATAAAGGGCGGGCGGGCCTGTGCCAGGCTGGCCAGAAAATTTGGATTGGGATTGTCCCAGGCAAAGACGACCGTGGTCTCGTCGGGGAATGTGACGGTGGGCATCTGCCCCTCGACCCGCAGGAAATCGGGTGGGCCCGCCGGGCTGAGCAGTTTGTTGTTGGCGACTTTTTCCCACCAGTACCGGAAATCTTCGGAGGTGAACGGCGCGCCGTCCGACCAGCGGTGCCCGGGTCTCAGATGCAGGGTGAATACCTTGTCCTGATCGGATTCGAAATCCAGCAACAGGTCCGGCACCAGCTTGTAATTCTGGTCATACCCGATCAGCCGCGCATAGCCATAGACCACCATCTGGCGGATGTCCTTGCTGCGGCTGACCATCGTATGCAGCACACCGCCTTGCACCCCCGCTGTGCGGCCCCGGCTTTTCAGATCCACCACCAGCGGCGTTTCGGGCAGCCGTTCGGCAACCGGGGGCAGGTCGCCGTTGTCGACTTCGTGTTGCCAGAACGTGCTTTCCTGCAGGGCCGGCAAGGGCGGCGCGGCCAGGGCCGGTGACAGGGAAATCAACGCCGCCGCCAGAGGGGCCAGCAGAAAACGGCGGAAACGATCAAACATGGCAGCGCACCTTGTGCCCGGGTTCCAGTTGCGTAAGCGAAGGTATCATGGTGTCTGAAAAACGAAAGGCCTCGGGCCAGCTGTCTGGCGACCCGGCTCCTTGTGCCACCAGTTTCAGATTGATGGGGCGGTTGATGTCCGGCGTCGGCTGCGCCGCGATCAGCGCCTTGGTATAGGGGTGATGCGGATTATAGAACAGCGTATCCGGAGGGGCCTGTTCGACGACCAGCCCCCGGCGCATCACCGCAACTTCGTCGGCGATCCGCGCCACCACGGCCAGATCGTGGCTGATGAACAGATAGGACAGGTTCATCCGGTCGCGGATATCTTCCAGCAGGCAAAGGATCTGTTCCTGCACGCTGACATCCAGCGCGCTGGTGGGTTCATCGCAGACCAGCAAGGCCGGTTCCAGCATCAGCGCGCGGGCAATCGACAGGCGCTGGCGTTGTCCGCCTGAAAAAGCATGCGGATAGCGTTGCAGCATGTCCGGGTTCATCCCCACCTGCTGTATCCGTTCAGCGGCCATCTCGCGGCGTTCGGCGCGGGTGCCGATGCCGTGAATATCCAGTGGCTCGGTCAGCGCACCCAGGATGCGCATGCGCGGGCTGAGCGACGAATAAGGGTCCTGAAACACCATCTGGGCCTGTTTCTGGAACGCGGTCCGGGCCGCGCGATCCATCTGATGCACCGCAATGGGGTCGCTGTCCGATGCTGGGCGAAACAGCACCTTGCCGCCCGGATCGGGGGGTTCCGCCCCCAGCGCGATTCGCGCCGCCGTGGTCTTGCCCGACCCGCTTTCGCCAACGATCGCCAGCGTCTTGCCGCGCGGCAGGTTCAGATCGACGCCGCGACAGGCATGGATCAGGGCTTCGGGCTGCCAGGCCGTCTTGCCGCGCATCCGATAGGTCTTGGATACGTTGTCCAGCTTCAGGATCAGGTCGGTTTCGGGCAGGGGAGGCGCCGGCCTGGCCTCGGCGGGAATTGACGGAGCCGCATCGAACAGCTGGCGCGTATACGCATGGGCGGGGGCGTTCAACAACGGCGCGGCGGGTCCGGCTTCCATCACGCGGCCCTTGTTCATCACCACCACCTGCTCGGCCATGTTGGCGACCACGCCCAGGTCGTGGGTGACCAGCACCATGGCCATGCCGGTGTCTTTCTGCAGCTCCTTCATCAACCCCAGCACCTGGGCCTGGGTCGTGACGTCCAGCGCCGTGGTCGGTTCATCCGCTATCAGCAGGTCGGGCTTGGAAACCATGGCCATCGCGATCATCGCACGTTGCCGCATACCGCCGGACATTTCGAACGGGTAGGATCCATAGGCGCGTTCAGGATCCGGGAAACCGACCCGTTCGAACTTTTCCAGAACCAGCCGTTTGGCTTCACGCTTGCTGGTGCGCCTGTGAAGCCACAGGACTTCGCTGACCTGATTGCCGATCTTGTGCAGCGGCGACAGAGAGCGCATCGGTTCCTGAAAGATCATCGAAACCGTGTCGCCGCGCACGTCACGCATCCGGCGCTCGCTGATCGCGGTCAGGTCGATTTCGCCGTTGCGCCCATACAGCGTGATCCTGCCGGTTCGGATCTGCGCCGCCCGTGGCAGAATCCGCAGGATGCCGCGGCAGGTGACCGTCTTGCCGGACCCGGATTCGCCCACCAGCGCCAGGCTCTGGCCCGGCATGACATCGAAACTGACGTTGCGTACCACGTCCGGCCCCTTGCCGAACCCGATCGACAGGTCCTGTACCGACAGCAGCGGCGTCATCGTGGCGGCTCTGTATGGCCGTTTCTCACAGGCATTGTGTTGACTGTTTCCCCCATTGGTTTGCCTGCAGTTTCACTTGGCGGTCGCCCCCTAGTCAAACCAAATTCCTGCATGTCCCAAAAGTTGCGAGCTCTTGGCGGGCCTCGGGCGGGGCGCGTGAGTCCACAGACTACACATCCGGGCGGATATTTGGCATCACTGCCGGGCGGAAACGGATTCCGCCCAAACCGGAGCACTCTTATGTCCAGCCGTCTGGATCTGTTTATCGACCGCATGGTGTCCCAACGCGCCTGCCTGGACCATGCCATTGCCGAAACCGCCGGGATGCCCGGGCCGATCTATGAACTGGGGTTGGGCAATGGGCGCACCTACCACCATATTCGCAACCGGGTGGCGGACCGCGATATTCTGGTCTTTGAACGCGCGGTGGCCAGTCATCCGGACAGCACCCCGCCGCCTGAGCGGACGGTCTTGGGCGAAGTCACCGAAACCTTGCCCGTGATATTGGCGGAACGGGGGGCGGTGGCCAGCCTGATCCACGCCGATCTGGGCGGCCACAACCGGGCCAAGAACGATGCTTTCGCGCGCCTGATCTCGCCGCTGGTCGAGCCGCTATTGGCCCCGGGCGGGCTGATGGTTTCCAGTGACCGGATGTATTTTGCCAAGCTTCGCGAACAGCCCCTGCCTGCGGGTGCGGTGCCGGAGCGTTGCTTTGTCTATCGCAAACCGACCGCCTGATCCGGCCCGAGCCCGCGCCCTACTGCGGTGCCGCGTGCGGCGGTTGCAACCCTGAGAGGCCCAGATGATCTTTTATGACTGTTCCACCGCCCCCAGCCCGCGCCGCGCGCGCATGTTCATCGCCGAAAAGGGGCTGGAAATCGAAACCCGGCAGGTCAGTATCGCCGAAGGGGCGCAGCTGAAATCCGAGTTCCTGGCTCTCAATCCGCGCGCGACCCTGCCGGTGCTGGTGTTGGACGATGGCACGGTGCTGACCGAGAACCTGGGCATTGCCGCCTGTCTTGAAGCCCTTCACCCCGAGCCGCCCCTGTTGGGGCGCAACCCGGCTGAAAAGGGGCTGGTGGCCATGTGGACGGCAATCGCCGAACAGCAGGGGGGTCAGCCGGTGGCCGAGGTCTTTCGCAACGGCAATCCGCATATGAAAGGCCGCGCTGTGCCGGGCCCGCAGGACCATGACCAGATTCCGGCCCTGGTCGAACGCGGCCGGGCACGGGTCGCAACGTTTTTCGAGCTGATCGAAACGCGGTTGCAGAACAGCCCGTTCCTGGCGACCGATCATTTCACGCTGGCGGATATGACCGCTTTCGTGTTTCTCGATTTTGCCCGGGTCATCCGAACCCGGATTCCCGAGAACAATCGGGCGACACGCACCTGGTTCGACAATATCTCCGCCCGCCCCAGCGCACAGATCTGACCCCGGCAGATCCCGCCGCCGCCAGCTGCATCAACAGGAGCCGACCATGTCCCAAGCCTATATTGTTGCCGCCACCCGCACCGCCGGGGGCAAACGCGATGGCCGTGTCGCCGGTTGGCACCCGGTGGATCTGGCCGCTGCCGTTCTGGACGAGGTCGTCGCCCGGGCCGGGCTGGCGCCGGACGCGGTGGATGATGTGATTATGGGCTGTGTCAGCCAGGTGGGCGAACAGGGCATGCATTTCGGGCGCAATGCGGTGCTGGCCTCGGGCTTGCCGGAAACGGTGCCTGCGGTGACCATTGACCGGCAATGCGGTTCTTCCCAGCAATCGATCCATTTCGCCGCCCAGGCGGTCATGTCGGGCACGCAGGACATCGTCATCGCGGCCGGGGCCGAAAGCATGAGCCGGGTGGCAATGGGGTCGACCGGCCGCTGGGCCCGGCGGGCCACGCCGGGCAGTCCGACCAGCCCGAAACTGGCGCGAAACTATCCCGAAGTGATGTTCAGCCAGTTTGCCGGGGCCGAAATGATCGCCCGCAAATGGGGGCTGAGCCGCGCCGATCTGGATCGTTTTGCCCTGACCAGCCACCGGCGCGCCGCCGCTGCTGCCGATGGCGGGGCTTTCGCCGCCGAAGTGCTGCCGCTTCGGATCACGACCCAGGGCGGGCCGGACATCCATGACATGGATGAGGGCATCCGGCGTGATGCCACGCCCGAAAGTATCGCAGCCGTGCGCAGATTGAGCGAAGATGGCGTGCTTACGGCAGCCAATTCCAGCCAGATCTGTGACGGGGCGGCGGCGGTCATGGTGGTGTCTGAAGCGGCACTGAAAACGCACAATCTGACGCCGCTGGCGCGGATTCACAACCTGACGGTGACGGCGGGTGATCCGGTGATCATGCTGGAAGAACCGTTGTTTGCGACCGACCGCGCGCTGGCGCGTGCGGGCATGTCGATCAACGATTTGGACCTGTTTGAAATCAACGAGGCCTTTGCCCCGGTGCCGCTGGCCTGGCTGAAACACACCGGTGCCGATCCTGACCGGTTGAATGTGAACGGCGGTGCCATCGCGCTGGGACATCCGCTGGGCGGGTCCGGTGCCAAGCTCATGACCACATTGGTGCATGCCCTGCGCGCCCGGGGCAAGCGGTATGGATTGCAGGCCATGTGCGAAGGCGGCGGCATCGCCAATGTCACCATCCTAGAGGCGCTCTGACATCGTATTGGGCGCACCCGTTTCCGGGAGAGCGCGTGCAAAAGCGGAAATCCCATCGCTGTGTCCGGTTCGACAGAACATGCGCTGAAATGCGCAAGGCGCTGAAATCCGGTTGCGACTTTAGCGATCCGCAAGCGTTTCCAGCGCCGCCTGAGCGGTTGACCTGGCCTTGGCCGCCGCAGCGCTGCGCACCGGACCATAGCCCCTGATTTCGCGTGGGGCATTCAGGATCGCCAGGCATGTGTCGTGCTGGCCGGCATCATAGGCCGCCGCAACCCGGGGCAGCAAATCGCGATACCAGCTTAGCAAATCGCGGTGCATCCGGGCTTCGGCGTGGTGTCCAAACGGGTTGTACCAATGCCCGCGCAGGCCTTTCAGACGGGCAAGACCGCGCAGCGCCGGGGTCAGCCAGGGACCGAAGGCCCGTTTCACGGGACGGCCACGGGCGTCCTGCCTGCGGCTCAGCAAGGGCGGGGCCAGATGATAGTTCACCTTGAAGTCGCCTTCGAAGCGGGATTTCAATTCCTCTGCAAAGCCGGGATCGGTGTGCAGCCGGGCGACTTCGAATTCATCCTTGTAAGCCATCAGCTTGAACAGGCCGCGCGCCGCCGCCTGGTGCAGATCTTCAGGCGCGTCTTTCGGCAAGGCGGCTGCAAACGCGGCCAGACTCTCGCGGTAGCGGGTGGCGTATGCGGCATCCTGATACTCGGTCAGGAAGGCTGCCCGCCGGTCGATGATCTGCGTCAGGGTTTCAGGCGCATCACCCGTCGCGCCCAGATCGGCCGCCAGCCGCTCTGGTGCTGCGGCCAACACCCGGCCCAGGGCAAAGGCGGTCTGATTCATCTCGATCTGCACACCATTGAGCAGGATCGCCTGTGCCAGCGCCGCCTGGCTGACCGGAACCAGACCCCTTTGCCAAGCCGCGCCCAGCATCATCACGTTGGCATAAACCGCATCGCCCAGCAGGGTTTCCGCCGCTGCGTTGGCATCAAAGGCCGACAGGTTTTCGGCACCGATGGTGCGCGCGATCAGCGCTTCGCGGTCATCCACGCGCAGGCTGGCATCGCGATGCAGGACCAGATCGCCGGTGGGCATCTCGGCGCGGTTCAGAACCATGGCGGTGCCGGACCGATAGTGTATCGACGCCTTGGGTGCCGAGCTGACCACGATGTCACAGCCGATCACCGCATCTGCTCCGCGCGTCTCGATGCGCACCTGATTGACCGATTCAGGACGATCGGCCAGACGGATATAGCTGAGCACCGTGCCGAATTTCTGCGCAAAGCCGGTGAAATCCAGCACCGACGATCCAAGACCCTCAAGATGGGCGGCCATCGTGATCAACGCACCGACGGTCACGACCCCCGTTCCGCCCACGCCCGTGACCAGCAGGTCGAACGGTTCGTCAAGCGCCGGAACGCGCACGGCGGGCAGATCGCGCGTCAATGCGGCGACATCCAGTTTCGCCGCCTGCGGTTTGCGCCGCTTTGCCCCGGTGACGGTGACAAAGCTGGGACAGAACCCGTTGAGACACGAGAAATCCTTGTTGCACGAGTTCAGATTGATCTGGCGCTTGCGCCCTAGCGGGGTTTCGCGCGGTTCGACCGACAGGCAGTTGCTTTCGACCGAGCAGTCGCCACAGCCTTCGCAGACCAGATCGTTGATCCAGGCGAATGTCGGGGGGTCTTCCATCGCGCCGCGCTTGCGGCGGCGGCGCTTCTCGGTGGCGCAGGTCTGTTCATAGATCAACACGGTCACGCCGGGGATGTCGCGCAATTCACGCTGCACCGTGTCCAAGGCGCTGCGGTCGTGAAATGTGGTGTCGCGGGGAAATTCGCCGGCGTTGAACTTGTCGATATTGTCCGAGACCAGCGCGATGCGCTGTACGCCCTCGGCGCGGCAGGTCTGGGCGATGCCGGCAACGGACACAGGGCCATCCACCGGCTGCCCGCCGGTCATGGCGACCGCGTCATTGTAGAGAATCTTGTAGGTGATGTTCGTTCTGGCCGCCACCGCCTGCCGGATTGCCAGCGATCCCGAATGATACCAGGTGCCTTCGCCCAGGTTCTGAAAGATGTGTTTGCCGCCATTGAACTTGCTGGCCGCGACCCATGGCACCCCTTCGCCGCCCATCTGGGCGTAGCCGACGGTGTTGCGGTCCATCCAGCTGGCCATGACGTGACAGCCGATGCCGCTGGCGGCGGTCGAACCTTCGGGCACCTTGGTGGACGTGTTGTGCGGGCAGCCCGAACAGAAATAGGGTGTGCGGCTGGCGCCGGGCACGTTCAGCGGCGCCGGGGGCGTATCGGTCAGCGCTTCGGCCTTGGCGGGCAGGTTTTCGTCCGGAAAGAACCGGTCCAGCCGCGCCGCGACGATGGGGGCCAGCAACAGCGGTGACAATTCGCCGGTCCAGGGAATCAGCGGGTTCATCTGGCTGTCGTACTTGCCGACCATGCGTTCGGGTTTGGCACCGGGCCAGTCATAGAAATGTTCCTTGAACTGGCTCTCAATAATGCCGCGTTTTTCTTCGACGACCAGCACTTCGCGTTTGCCGGATACGAAATTCAGCGCGTCGCGATGCGCCAGCGGCCAGACCATGCCGATCTTGTAGATATCGATGCCCAACCGGCGGCATGCGGCTTCGTCCAGGCCCAGCAGGCGCAGCGCTTCCATCAGGTCCAGATGCCCCTTGCCGGTGGACACAAAGCCGAATTGCGCGTCCTTGATGCCATAGATCGCCCGGTCGATCGGGTTGGCTTGTACAAAGGCGCTGACCGCGTCCAGCTTGTGCCCGATACGGGTTTCGATTTCTGGGCTGGGCAGATCGGCGCTGCGGACATGCAGCCCGCCCGGCGGGGCGGTAAAATCCGGCTGTATGAACGCACGGGCCGGGCGCAGCTCGACCGAGCGGGCGGATTCGACGGTTTCGGATACGGCCTTGAAGCCGACCCATGTGCCGCTGAACCGGGACAGGGCAATGCCATATTCGCCGTATTCCAGATATTCCTCGACCGAAGCCGGGTTCAGCGTCGGCATGAACCAGGCCATGAAAGCAACGTCGGATTGATGCGGCATCGAACTGGACACACAGCCGTGATCGTCGCCCGCGACCACCAGCACCCCGCCCTTGGGGGCGCTGCCATAGGCGTTGCCGTGTTTCAGGGCATCCCCCGAACGATCGACCCCCGGCCCTTTGCCGTACCACATCGAAAACACGCCTTCGACCTCGCAATGAGGATCGAGACTGGCCTGTTGCGCGCCCAGAACCGCGGTGGCCCCGAGATCTTCGTTGACCGCGGGCATGAAGGTGATGCGGGCCTCGCTCAGCCGGTTGCGCGCGCGCCAAAGTTCCAGATCCAGCGCCCCAAGGGGCGAGCCGCGATAACCCGAGATGAACCCGGCGGTGTTCCTGCCCGCATCCCGGTCCCGCCGGGCCTGATCCAGCATGATACGCGCCAAAGCCTGGGTGCCGGTCAGAAAAACACGGCCCTGGGAGCGGGCATAGCGGTCGTCCAGTTGATAGGTGGCGAAATCCGGATTGGGGGTGGTCATGGCTGGCCTCGTGCTGGCAGGGATATGGCAGGATACCGCGAAATGCGTGGAAAATCCTGTCAGATTTGTCCGGCTTCTGTTGATGCGTGAATGAATTTGCCGTATTTTTCCCAAGTCACGGAAAATGGGACCACTTCTATGCAGCTGGACGACCGAGACATCCGAATTCTGGCGCATCTGCAAAAGGATTGCCGGATCTCCAATGCCGATCTGGCCGAAAGCGTCGGCATGTCTGCCTCGGCCCTGTGGCGCCGTGTGCGCAGTCTGGAAGAGGCTGGCGTGATCGAACGCTATGGTGCGGTGGTCAATCCGGCACAAATGGGGTTGGCGTTCCATGCCATCGTGCATGTTCAGCTGACGCGCCATGAACAGGGGCGGCTGGATGACTTCATCCATGCGGTCGAAGGCCGCTCGGAGGTGCAGGAATGCTATGCCACCACCGGGCAAAGCGACTACTATCTGCGGGTCTTGTGCCGCGATCTGGACGCCTACAACCGGTTCCTGGAGGATTTTCTGTTCCGTTTGCCCGCAGTGGACAGTGCGCAGACCAACGTGGTGTTGCGCACGATAAAACGCAACGGGCCAGTGGGCGCCTGAAACCACGCGCGCTCAGCGATATGCGCCGGGTCCGGCCCCCGCGCATATTCGATACCGGGCGATACCCCGGTTCAGGATCGCTGCGTTCGACCCCTTGGGGTCAGGTGGCAAAATGGACCACAGCCCAGACCATGACGATATAGGTGAACTGGTGCAGCGCCTGGTCCATTCCCGCCGCGCGCCAGTATCCGGCATCCGTGGGGCAGTAGGCGTGTGCCTCGGAATGGCGCGCCTTGGCCCAGTCAATGTGGAAGTGTATCAGCCATTCCGCCGCACAAATCGCCACAACCAAGCCGACGGATGCCCCTATCAGCAGCAAGGCAACAGCCGAACCGATGGCGTGCACAAGCGCATGCTGCGCGCGGCCCAGATGCAAATATGTCGCCCGCCCGGACAGCATCCGGGGCGTCTGAAGAAAGTAGTCGGCGAACATATGTTTGATTTGCAACAGGCAAAACAGGGTAAAAATCATACTTACTAACTCGGACAATTTGGCCTCCCGTCCGTACTATGACAGGCAGCTTAGGGGTTTCGCCGTGGCGCTGCAATCTTTGCGGCCACCCCGGCAGAACAATGCGTGACCCGGCCAATAATCATTTGCGTGACGGCGGGAACGGTTGCTAGGCTTGCGTCGGTTTTGATGATGGGGGGATCGGACCGGCGGGATCGCGGGTCCGGAACGGTTTTCGGAATGATCTGATAGAACGTTCGTTGTTCGAGTTCATCTGGAAGTACTCCAAACGCGATCAGTTGGTTTTGCTGGTCGTGACCTCGCTTTTGTTTCCGCTGCTGTATCTGACGCTGGAACTGCCAAAACGCATCATCAACGACGCCATCGGTGCGCAGAGCACGACGATTCCCCTGGCCGGCCTGTCGGTGGATCAGGTCACGTTGCTGTGGCTGCTGTGCGGTGTCTTCTTGCTGGCGGTTCTGGCGCACGGGTTGCTCAAGATGCGGATCAACACCATGAAAGGTGTCTTGTCCGAACGTATGCTGCGGCGATTCCGATACCGGTTGATCGCGCGCATCCTGCGCTTTCCGCAACCCTGTTTCGAACGGGTCAGCCAGGGTGAACTGGTGTCGATGGTGACGGCGGAATCCGAACCCATGGGTGGCCTGATGGGCGATGCGGTCAGCCAGCCGGTTCTGCAGGGCGGTCAGATGCTGACCATTCTGGCGTTCCTGTTTTTGCAAAGCGTCTGGTTTGGACTGGCCGCGGTGGCGTTGATCCCGTTGCAGGCTTGGCTGATCCCGCGCCTGCAACGCCAGATCAACCTGTTGAACAAGGAGCGCATACAGGAAGTTCGCGTGCTGGCCAGTGCGATCGGCGAAAACGCCGCCGGGGCCGCCACCCTGCGCGGCAACGGAGGCTGGCGGTATCGGCTGGCGGGAATCACCGCTCAGCTGGGGCTTTTGTTCGACATACGCTTTCGCATCTACCAGAAGAAATTCTTCATGAAGTTCCTCAACAACTTCATATCGCAACTGACGCCGTTCTTCTTCTTTTCGGTCGGTGGATACCTGGTGATACAGGGCGCGGTGACGCTGGGGGCGCTGGTGGCGGCGCTGGCGGCCTACAAGGACCTGTCCAGCCCGTGGAAGGAATTGCTGACCTACTACAATCAAACCCAGGACATGGGGTTGCGCTGGGAGGTGATCACCGAGCGCTTCGCTCCGGACGGGTTGATGGACGCGGCGCTGTTCGAGGATCCGCCCGAGGAAATTCCGCATCTGAACGGCGACATCGTGCTGGATCACGTCACGGTGCGGGATCGGGACGGCAACGCGGTTCTGGAGGATCTGACCGGCACCGTTCCCGCCGGATCGGTGGTCGGGATCGCGGCCCCCGGTTCCGAAGACCGCCGCGCCATTTCAGAGCTTCTGATGCGCGAGGTTCTGCCCTCGGCGGGGACGATCACGGTGGCGGGGTACGATCTGGCCGGGCTGCACCAATCGGTGATTGCCGCCCGTATCGGCCATGCCACGTCACGCCCGGTGCTGTTTCAGGGAACGTTCGGCGATAACGTGATGATGCCGGTTCGCACCCGGCCCCGCAGCTGTGCGCCTGACTCGGCGGCGATGCTTGAAGCGGTGCGCGCGGGCAACAGTCGGGATGCGCTGGATGCCGACTGGGCGACTCCCGAGTTGGCCGGGTTGAACGACGCCGCCGCCCTGCGCGCCTGGTGGTTGCAACTGGTCGAAGGCATGGGCAGCAGCGCGGCGCTGTTCGGGCGCGGGCTGGATCAGGTGTTCGATCCGGATGCGCATCCCGATCTGGCCCGCAGGTTGGTCGAATTGCGCCCGGTGGTACAGCGGGCGGTCCGCGAGGCCGGTCTGAGACGGTATGTGTTCCTGTTCAAACGCGACCTGTACAATCCGGGGCTGCCAGTGGCCGAAAACCTGTTGATGGCGACACCGCGGGTGCCGATCACCCAGGCGCTGTTGTCCCAGCAGACCGATTTCATGAAGCGGCTCGAAGCCCTGAGCCTGGACCGTGACCTGATTGCGCTAAGCCGGGACGTGATCGACCTGTTGCGCCGGATTTTCGGGTTGGATGGCACAGACCATCCGCTGTTCCGACGTCTGGGCCTGGATTCCAAACTGTTTGAAACCGCTGTCGATCTTGTGGATCGCACGCGCCGTACCGGGCTGGACCGGCTGAGCACGCAAGACGCCTGGATCCTGCTGCAGGTTCCGTTGCAGATCACCGCCGAACAGATCGGACCGGCCTTCCCCGAGGACATGAAAGCGCGGGTGGTCGAGCTGCGCCAAGCCCATCTGGAGGACTTGCGGCATTTGATGTCGGAACTGTTCGCCCCGCTGGACAAATCCGCGTTCGCACCGGGCCTGTCGGTGATCGAGAATGCGCTGTTTGGCAAGATTTCCGACTCCGCCGGCGGGCGGGCGGACGAATTGCGCAAACTGATTGCGGATGTGCTGATCGAAAATGGAATGCAAAAGCCGGTGGTGGATTTGTTCTTTGATCTGCCGATCGCGTTGAACGGGGCCAATCTGCCGAACCTGTTCGCGGAATCCCTGGCGGTCAGCCGGGCCACGATCAAACGCCCGGACATCCTGATTCTGGAACAGACGCTGGCCAGCTACGATCAGGCCACGCGGGTGGCGCTGCATCGCAACCTGCGCGCCCTCTTGCCCGAAAGCACCTTGATCTATCTGAATGCTTCGTTTGAGAACCCGGATGTGTTCGACGCCTATTTCGAACTTCAGCGCGGCCGCATGACCAACGAGGATCCGCAGGACACCGGTGCGCCGGACACGGCGGCGGGGGCCGATCTGGCCCGCAAGATACGCGCGTTGGAACGAACCCGGATGTTTGCCGACCTCAACCGCAAACAACTGCGGCTGCTGGCCTTTGGTGCGCGCTGGTACGAGGCTGCTGCAGGCGAGGCGGTTTTCTTTCAGGGTGATCCGCCGACCGACGGGGCCTATGTGGTGCTGGAAGGCGAGGCCGAGCTGATCCTGTCCGGCGAGGGCAAGCAGGAGCAGCTGATCGCGACGGTGCAGCCGGGTGCCCTGGTCGGGGAACTGGGTTTGATCCGCAATGAACCCCGCGCGCTGAGCATGTTCGCGGCCAGCGATCTGACCTGCCTGCGCATCGGTGCCGAGGAATTCCTGTCGGTGGTCGAGAACGATTCCGCCACGGCTTTCAAGCTGTTGCAGGTCGTGGCGGGCTATGTAAGGACCTGAAACCGGATTGCCCGGCCCTGACCCTGCCCGACCCTGACACGACCTGTCATTCCCGCGATGGGGGTGCCCCGCCCTGAAATGTATTCGCCTCCACATAGTCGCATGGCGTTTCCTGCATTTCCAGGTGCAGACCCGAGCCGGTCCAGGGGTGCGCGCGGGCCAGGTCTTCGTTCACTTCAATTCCCAGGCCCGGGGTGTCGGGTGGGATGACAAAGCCTGCTTCGACCCGAATGGACGATGTGATCAGAGCGTCATGGAAAGGCGTTTCGATGGTCTCGGCCATCAGGATGTTGGGGATGCTGGCCGCCAGCTGGATGTTGGCGGCCCATTCGATGGGTCCGGCATAAAGATGTGGTGCGACCTGGGCATTGTGCGCTTCGGCCAGTGCCGCCACCTTCTTGGTTTCCCAAATGCCGCCAGACCGTCCCAAGGCCGGTTGCAGGATGCTGGCCGCGCCGGATTGCAGCACCGCACCGAACTCGGCCTTGGTGGTCAGCCGCTCGCCCGTGGCCACGGGGATACGCACCGCGCGGGCGACGCGGGCCATTTCCGCGGGGTTGTCAGGTGGGATCGGTTCTTCAAACCATAGCGGTGCATAGGGTTCCAGCGCCTGGCCCAGCCGGATCGCGCCGGCGGTGGTGAATTGTCCGTGGGTACCGAACAGCAGATCGGCCCTGTCGCCCACCGCTTCGCGAATGGCGCGGCAAAAGGCGACCGACCGCGAGATGTCGGACATTGCAGGCATATGCCCGCCGCGCAGGGTATAGGGCCCGGCGGGATCGAATTTGACCGCGGTATAGCCCCGGGCAACAAGGTCGGCGGCGGATTGCGCGGCCATGTCGGGACTGTTCCAGAATGTGGTAAGGTCGTGACCGGGCAGCGGGTAAAGATAGCTATAGGCCCGGATGCGGTCATTCATGCGCCCGCCGATCAGTGCATGCACCGGACGGTCGCGGTCCTTGCCCAATATGTCCCAGCACGCGATCTCCAGCCCCGAGAACGCGCCCATCACGGTCAGATCGGGACGTTGGGTAAAGCCCGCAGAATAGGCGCGGCGGAACATCAGTTCTGTGTTTTCGGGGTTTTCCCCTGCCATGTGGCGATCGAACACGTCAGAAATCACGGCCCGCATTGCGTCGGGTCCGACGGAGGACGCATAGCATTCGCCCCAGCCGATGATGCCTGTATCCGTGGTCAGTTTCACCAGTATCCAATAGCGCCCGCCCCAGCCCGGTGCCGGGGGGGCGGTCACGATGATGTCAAGATCGGTCAATCGCATGTGCTGCTCCTGCCCTGGGTGGATGAACTTTGGATGAGTGGCTGCCCGATCGGTCCGGTGGTCAGAACACGATCACGTTGCGCTTGGCGCTGCCGGATTTGGTATCGGCGATCGCTTCGTTGATCTGGTCCAGACGCCAGCGTCCCGAAATCAGTTCGTCCAGCTTCAGGCGCCCCTGTTCGTACAGATCCACCATCCATGGAATGTCGCGCTGAATCACCGTGTCACCCATCTTGGAGCCGATCATACCCTGACCCTGATAGGACATGCCCATGGGACTGTAGGTCGCCATGCCATCGGCATGCGGCATGCCGATCATCACCACCTTGCCGCCCCGGCCCAGGTAGTTGGGGGCCTCATCATAGGCGGGGATCGCACCGACCGTGACCATCACCGCATCCGCGCCGCGCCCCCCAAGCGCCTGTTGCGCGGCCCGCCAGGGTTTGGAAACCGTCGCCAGCACCCCGTGCGTGGCTCCAAAGCTCTTGGCGATCTCCAGCTTCTCTTCGGTCATGTCCACGGCAATGATGCGCCGCGCCCCGGCAATGCGTGCGCCCTGTATGGCGTTCAACCCGACCCCGCCCGCGCCGATCACCACCACATCCTGACCGGCACGCAGGCCGGCGGCGTTGACGGCCGCGCCGACGCCGGTGATGACGCCGCAGGACAGCAGGCAGGCGGCCTCGCGCGACATCGCGGCGGGGATGCGCACGATCTGGCTGTGATGCACCACGACCTTTTCCGCAAAAGCGCCACAGGCCATGGCCTGCATCAGGGGGCCGCCATCATCGGTGCGGATAGGGCCCGCCACGTTGTCGACGGGGGTGTCGCAAATCGTCGGCTTGCCACCCGCGCAGTTGGGGCAGGTGCCACAGGCCCGGATCAGCGTGACGATGACCGTGTCGCCGATCTGGAAATCCGCCGCGGCGTCGCCCAGTGCGGTGATCGTGCCGGCGGCCTCGTGGCCATAGACAGCCGGCAGATGCCCGCCCCAGGCACCATCGGCAAAGGAAATGTCCGAATGGCAGATCGCCACCGCGTCCAGCGTGACTTCGACCTGGCCGGTGCCGGGCGCGTCCAGCTGGATGTCCTCGATCACCAGCGGTGCGCCGAATTCGCGGCAGACGGCGGCTTTGATGGTTTGCATGCGGATGTCTCCCCTGGGGTTTACAGCAGCGTGGACCGGGGGATTCCGCGCTGCAAGGCTGAAAACGGCGGATCCTGTCGCGTTCAGACCATTGACCGCCGCTGCCCGGCAGACAGGACAGCGGCGTACCGGGATCAGGAACGGGGCGGCAGATCCCGTGCGACCCGATGCGCGAAATCGCGCGCCTGTGCCGGGGCCTGCCCCATCTGCCGGGCCGGGTCGAACAGGGCGGCGATGTCGAGATCCGGATAGGCCTGTGCCGCCAGTTCGGCCAGCGGTATCCCGCCGTCCAGCGCCTGTCGGCACAGCGTCTTGACCGCCGCCTGTGCCTTTGGCCGGGGCATCTGTGTCGCAAGGACGAAACTGAGCGCCTCGGCGTGGATCAGCCCCAGCCCCTGCGTCAGACCATGGCTCATCGGTTCGGCCTGCGGCGTGATATCGGCGCAAAGCGACATGGCGGTCCGGCTGGCTGCGGCGGCCCCCAGTACGATCTGGGGCAGGCACAGCCATTCGGTGAACCAGGCCGCGCCGTCGCGCTGATTGCGCGGCATCCCGGCGCCCTGCAATGTCGCCAACTGACCGGTGGTCTGACGGGCCAGCGCCACCAGAACCGAGGGTGCGACGGGGTTCTGTTTCTGCGGCATGGTTGACGATCCGCCAGCCCCGGTCAGGGTGATCTCGGCGATACCCGACTGCATCATCTGGCTGGTGTCCTCGCCCAGCTTTCCCAGCGCCAGCGTCAGCCGGGTCAGCCAGTCGGCAATGCGCAGCAGCGGCGTGCGGTCCGTATGCCAGCCATGGCCGGGATCGTGCAGGTTCAGTGCCAGCGCCAGTTCGCTTCGCAGTCGCGCCGGTTGCGGACCCAGTTCGGATGCGGTTCCGGCGGCACCTGACAACGACACCAACAGACAAGAGTCGCGCAGCCCGGGCAGTTCGGCCAGCAGGTTCAACAGCGGCATGCCCCATGCGGCGGCCAATGCGCCGAAACTGGTCGGGGTGGCGTGCTGACCATAGGTGCGGGCGGCCATTGGCCGTTCGGCATGGGTTTCGGCCAGACCCGCCAGCGTGGCCAGAGTGTCCTGCAGGTCGGTCTCGATCAGGGTCAGGGCCTGCCGCAGGCGCAACATCAGCGCGGTGTCGATGATGTCCTGCGAGGTCGCGCCCCAATGCACGAATTGCGCATGTTCCGGGGCCTGCATCGCGTCCCGCAGGGCGGTGACCAGCGCGGGCACGCTGACACCGTTGGCCCCCGTGGCCGGGGCCAGCCCGGCACCGTCGATCTGGACCTCATGCGCGGCGCGGGCAATGGCGGCGGCACTGTCGGGAGGGATCAGCCCGCTTGCGCCCTGAACACGGGCCAGCGCGCCCTCGACCAGCAGCATGGCGCGGATTTCGGCGCTGTCGGTGAACAGACGCCCTACGTCGCCAGTGGGAAAGAGCCGCGCATAGAGCGCGCTTTCAAACATCGATGCCGCCATCAGTTGGACCTTATCCTGGGGTCAGACATGGCCGGTCCCGGTCAGAAAATCACTCAGGACGCGGGCGTATTCGACCGGATTTTCAACACAGGGCAGGTGGCCCGCACCGCGTATCAGGTAGAATTGCGCACCCGGGATCAGATTGACGGTCTCGCGCACCAGATCGGGCGGCGTGGCGCCATCCCGGTCGCCCGCGATACCCAAAGCCGGCAGCCGCAGGCCGCTGGTCGGGGTCATGAAATCGGTTCCGGCAATCGCGGCGCTGCATCCGGTGTAGCCCTGCAACGGCTGACGTGTCAGCATGTTGCGCCACAATGCCAGGTCGGGCGTGGCGCGAAACGTCTTGCTGAACCAGCGTTCCATCACCGCGTCGGCCATGCTGTCCAAGCCGTTCGCGTTTATCGCGTCGATCCGGTCCTGCCACATTCCGATGGTGCCGATCTTGGCCGCTGTGTTGGACAGCACGACGGCGCGCACCAGATCCAGTCGCTTTACAGCCAGACCCTGCGCGATCATGCCGCCGATCGACAGCCCGACGAACATGCAGTCGCGCAGCTGCAAGTGATCCAGAAGACGTTCCGCATCGCGCACCAGAGCGCCCATTGAATACGGCGCGGGCGGGGTCGAAGACAGCCCGTGCCCGCGTTTGTCATAGCGGATGATCTTCAGCCCCGGCGGCAGCAGCGGCAGGATCGGATCCCACAGGCGCAGGTCGGTGCCCAGCGAGTTGGCAAAGACCACAGGGGCCCCGTCCGGGTCGCCGTCGATACGGTAATGCAACTGGACCTCGTCCAGATCGGCCATGTGCATGTGGCGTCCTTTCCTTGTCGCGCGGACCTTATATCAGGCCGGAAATCTTGCCAACGCGTCGCAGAATATCTGTGCATCGACATTGCCGCCGGTGGCGACGGCAATCACCGTGTCCCCTTCGATTGCGTCGGGATGAAACAGGGCCGCGGCCAGCGCCACCGCGCCGCCGGGTTCCAGCACGATCTTGAGGCGGGCAAAAGCCAGCGCCATGGCGTGCTGCGCCTGTTCTTCGCTCACCACCAGCCCGGGGCCGCAGAGGCGCTTCATGATCGGGAAAGTGATCTGCCCCGGTTGGGGCGTGACGATGGCATCGCACAGCGAATCCGAAGTGCGGGTGTTGCGCTCTATCCCGCCCGAGCGCAATGACCGCGCCACGTCGTCGAACTCCTGCGGTTCAACCGTGCGGGCGCGCAGCCCGGGCGCGTGGCCTTCCAACGCCAGCGCGATCCCCGAGGTCAGCCCGCCGCCGCCGCAACAGACCAGCACGTCCGCCGCGTCAACCCCGGCGTCGGCGGCCTGCCGGGCGATCTCCAGCCCGACGGTGCCCTGGCCTGCGATGACTTGCGGTTCGTCAAACGGCTTGATCAGTGTCAGACCGCGTTCGGCCGCCAGCCGGTCCCCGATCGCGTCGCGATCTTCCCGGGCGCGGTCATACAGCACGACCTCGGCCCCCAGCGCACGGGTGTTGTCGATCTTCATCCGGGGCGCGTCCGCTGGCATGATGATCACCGCCGGGGCACCATGACGTTTTGCGGCCAGGGCGACACCCTGGGCATGGTTGCCGCTGGAAAACGCGATCACGCCGCGTGCGCGCGTGGCGTCGTCCAACGCCGACAGGGCGGACCAGCCGCCGCGAAACTTGAAACTGCCGGTGTGTTGCAGGCATTCCGGTTTCACCAGAACGCGCCGCCCGGCGATGTCATCCAGAAAGGGCGACGCCAACAGAGGCGTGCGGCGTGCATGCCCGTCCAGCCGCGTGGCGGCGGCCTCGATCATTTGCAGGTTGCTCATGCGGGGTCCTTGCGCAGGTTGTGGATCAGGGTCGGGCCGACCGGTTCAGACAGCCGCGCATTCCGGAAAAGGACCGCCAGATCGCGTGCCGTATCTGCACGGTGGGGCAATCGGTATGGAAAACTCGGACTTTGGTGCAGACTGACACAAGCGCACGGGGGTTGAAAGAACAACCGACCCGACGCGGGGCCAGGACCACGCGCCAAGGCGTTGTCGCGCCGCCGGGCGCGGCGAAAGGACAGCGGGTTTACATCAAAGCCGCATCGTCTAGGGTGCCCGCCCACGATTCCCTTTTGACACACAGGCGGGACACAAGCCCCGCAGATTGGACATTCATGACACAGGTCAAGACCGGCGACACCGTGCGCATTCACTATACCGGCACTTTGCAGGATGGCAGCACCTTTGACAGCTCTGACGGGCGCGAACCGCTGGAATTCGAGGTCGGGTCGGGCCAGATCATCCCCGGACTGGATCAGGCAATGCCCGGCATGACAGTGGGGGACAAGAAGACCGTGAATGTGCCCTGCGATCAGGCCTATGGCCCGATCCAGCCACAGATGCGCCAGTCGGTTCCGCGCAGCAACATCCCCGAGGACATCCCGCTTGAGGTCGGTCTGCAACTGCAGGCGCAATCTTCGGACGGGCAGGCGGTGCCGGTCACGGTGGTCGAGATCGCCGAAGACGAGGTCACGCTGGACGGCAATCATCCGTTGGCGGGCAAGGATCTCGTGTTCGCGATCGAACTGGTTTCGATTGCCTGATACGCTCTGCGATGGGCGGAGTTATCCGCCCGTCGCCGATACCCGCCGGGCGCCGGGGTCGGGAAAGATCAGATCATAGGCCCAGTTGAAGCAAAAGGCATACAGCAGGTAGAAGCCCGCAAAGGCCAGATCCATCACCAGCGCCTGCATCAGCGATATGCCCAGATACCAGGCGATGAATGGCATCAGCACGAGCAGCAGACCGATCTCGAACAGCACCGCGTGCAGAACCCGGATTGCAATGGTTTTGCGGGTGCTGCCGCGCAGACGCAACATGGTGCGGTCAAACAGCAGATTATAGACAAAATTCCAGCCGGTCGCGAGCACTGAGCTGACCACGGCCACGATTCCGATGTCCTGCATGGGCGTTTGGAATGCCCATGCGCCCAGCGGAACGACCAGCAACAGGCCGATGATCTCAAAGCTGATTGCATGGCGGATACGGTCGCGGGTGGTGCGCATGAGGCTCTCAGTCAGGTCTTCGGGTCGTCCCGAATGTTGTGCCCGTTTCCGGGGGAGGTCGTCCTCGCTGAACGTGAAACATAGTCATCCGCGGCGCGGATGCAACCGGGTATGACCGCGGCGAACGCTACGGATGCTTGGGTGCTACAGGTGGTCCGGCTGTGGCATGCCCAGAACGTGAAACCCGCCGTCGACGCGGATGATTTCCCCGGTGGTACAGGCACCCGCATCCGACGCCAGATAGACGGCGGTGCCACCCACGGCCTGCAGCGTGGCATTGCTGCGCAAGGGCGCGTTCTGGTCCGTGTGCTTGTATGTCTTGCGCGCGCCTCCGATGGCGGCACCGGCCAGCGTTTTCATCGGGCCCGGCGAGATCGCGTTGACCCGGATGCCTTCGGGGCCAAGGTCGTTGGCCAGATAGCGCGTGGCGGATTCCAATGCGGCCTTGGCGACGCCCATGACGTTGTAATTCGGCACCACGCGGTTGCTGCCCTGATAGGTCAGGGTCAGCAGGGTGCCGCCGTTTTCGACCATCATCGGATGCGCGCGCCGCGCGATTTCAATGAAGGAATAGGCGCTGATATCCATCGAGTTCTTGAAATTGGCCCGGCTTGTGTTCAGGAACCGCCCGGTCAGTTCGGATTTGTCCGAGAACGCGATCGCATGGACCACGAAGTCGATCGTCGCCCAGCGGTCTGCCAGTTGCGCAAAGGCCACATCCAGCGAGCCGTCGTCGGTCACGTCCACATCGACCATGAAATCGGAATTGACCGACTCGGCCAGCGGCTCCAGCCGTTTGCCGAACGCCTCGCCCTGATAGGTAAAGGCCAGTTCGGCCCCGGCGTCGTGCATGGCGCGCGCGATGCCCCATGCGATCGAGCGATCGTTCGCGACGCCCATGATGAGACCGCGTTTTCCTGCAAGTGCTTGCGTCATGTGCCGATCCTATCCCTTGAATTTCGACAGGATCATCGATCCGTTGGTGCCGCCAAAGCCAAAGCTGTTGGTCATCACGCTGTCCAGCCCTGCGTTTTCCACCGTGTCCAGCGCGATTTCCGATGCATCCAGCGTCGGATCCAGCGTTTCCACGTTGATCGAGCGTGCGATGAAATCATTGTCGAGCATCAGCAGGCTGAAGATCGCCTCCAATGCTCCGGCGGCGCCCTGCGCGTGCCCGGTCATCGACTTGGTCGAACTGATCGGCGGGGTGCTGCCCTGTCCGAATACCCGGCGCACCGCTTCGACTTCGCCCACGTCGCCCACCGGCGTGCTGGTACCATGGGCGTTGATATAGCCGACCTTGCGATCTTCGGGCAGGGTCTGCAGCGCCAGACGCATGGCGCGTTCGCCGCCTTCGCCGGACGGCGCAACCATGTCGTGCCCGTCGCTGGTGGCGGCATAGCCGGTCACTTCGGCATAGATTTTCGCACCGCGCGCCTTGGCATGTTCCAGTTCTTCGAGCACCAGAATGCCGCCGCCGCCGGAAATCACAAAGCCGTCGCGCCCGGCATCAAAGGCGCGGCTGGCGGTTTCGGGGGCGTCGTTGTACTTGCTGCTCATGGCGCCCATGGCGTCGAACAGGCAGGACAGCGTCCAGTCCAGTTCCTCGCCGCCGCCAGCGAACATCACGTCCTGTTTGCCCAGCATGATCTGTTCCGCCGCGTTGCCGATGCAATGCAGACTGGTCGAGCAGGCCGAGGTGATGGAATAGTTGATGCCCTTGATCTTGTAGGCCGTCGCCAGGTTGGCGGAAATCGTCGAGGACATGCACTTGGGCACGGCAAAGGGACCGATCCGCTTGGTCGCGCCGGTTTTCAACACAGTCTGGTGCGCGGTCAGCATGGCGCTGGTCGAGGGGCCGCCAGAGCCGGCCACCAGCCCGGTGCGCGGGTTGACGATTTCGGCCTCGTCCAGCCCCGCATCGGCGATCGCTTCGCTCATGGCGATATGGGCATAGGCCGCGCCGGGCCCCATGAACCGCAGGGTGCGTTTGTCGACATGGTCGGCGGCGTCGATCTTCAGCGTTCCGGCGACCCGGCTGCGAAAGCCGTATTCGGCCATTTCGGGGCTGGCTTCGATCCCCGATTTTCCCGATTTCAATGCAGCCAGAACCTCGGCTGCGGTATTTCCGATGGACGAGACAATGCCCAGCCCAGTGACGACGACGCGGCGCATTGGCGGTCTCCTGTAGTGGCGGCCCGTGATCGGGGCCTGTGCGGGCGATCAGGTTCCGGCCGAGGCCAGACCCACCTTCATGTCCTTGACGGCATAAATCTCTTCGCCGTCGGCGACAACCCGTCCATCCGCCACACCCAGCTTCAGCTTGCGGTCGATGATGCGCGTCATGTCCACATAATAGGTCAGCATCTTGCGATCCGGCTTGACCATACCCTTGAGCTTGACCTCACCGACGCCCATCGCCATGCCCTGACCCAGCATGCCGCGCCAACCCAGGTTGAACCCGGTCAGCTGCCACAACCCGTCCAGGCCCAGACAGCCGGGCATGATCGGATTGCCGGGGAAATGGCAGGAAAAGAACCAGAGGTCGGGATGGATGTCGAATTCGGCCACGACGTGGCCCTTGCCGTGGCTGCCGCCATCGGCGCTGACCTCGGTGATGCGGTCCATCATCAGCATCGGCGGCTCTGGCAACTGCGCGTTTCCGGGGCCAAAAAGCTCACCGCGCGCGCATTTGAGCAAGCCTTCTTTGTCAAAGCTGCTGGGATATTGGGCCATTCTGGCGGCTCTCCTGCTCGGGATCTGCTGTTGCAATCCCGTCTAACACCGGGGCAAAGGGTCCTGCAAGTCTCGCATGTTCCCATTGCCGAGACCCGGTGCCAGTGCGCGCCAGACCGTTGTCGCGCGGCGTCGTGGCGTATCAGTCGAGTGGTTCGATTGCGCGCCGATACAGATGCCAGGTGGCGTGCCCCAGAATCGGCAGCACGAAGATCAACCCCACGAACAGGGTCGCGGCCCCGACCGCCAGTGACAGTGCCACGATCAAACCCCATGTCAGGGCCGCGATTGGTGACCGCAGAACCACCCGGACCGAAGCAACCACCGCACGCGGCAGACCCACATGGCGGTCGACCAGCAGCGGAAACGAAATCAGAGTGATCGCAAGCGCCGACAGCGCGAACAGGAATCCGACCGCCATGCCCGAGATCAGCATGCTCCAGCCGGCCGCGGTTCCAAAGATATCCTGGGCAAAGGTGGTCAGGGATGCCGGTGCTTCAGGGCCAAGCGTCATCTTGTAGATCGCACCGGCGGCAAACATCCAGCCGACGAACAGCACCGCCAGATATCCGCCCAGCACCACGATCGGCAGGAAGGACGGCGAGGCGATCACGCTGAACGCATCGCCCCATCCGGTGGACAGGCCCGCCTCGCGGCGGCGGCTCATCTCGTACAGACCCACCGCGGCCACCGGCCCAATGATGGCAAACCCCGACATCATCGGGAACACAAGCGGCAGCAGGTCGCGGTTCAGCGCGAACCATGTCAGCAGTACACCGAGGATCGGATAGATCAGCACGATGAACATCACGTCTGTGCGCAGGGCGGTGAAATCCTGAAACCCCAGGGACAGCGCGTTGCGCAGGTCCCGGGTGGTCAGGTCGCGCAGCACGATCGGGTCTGTGTCCTGTCCGGACAGTTCGTCGGTGCCCGCGCCGATGCTGTGGGATCCGCGTCCGAACATCCGCGCGGTCCAGGATACCGGGTTGCCAATTGTCTTTGCCATTTTGACCTCGCTGCATATTGAGTTGCATCGCAGGGCCGTTCTCCGGGCGGGGGTGGTTTCGACCCGCGGGGCAGGCCCAGGGAATTCCATCCGCCCCCAGCCTAGCAGGAATGTCGCGGACTGTCGCCGGATGTGGCCGAAACTCACGCAGTTGTGCGGGGTTTTGCGGTGGCGTCGCCTTGCCGGGTACCGGCGGTTTGCGGGGCTGCGAATGAATTTCATTTGAAATCGAGCCGGTGCAGCCCTTATATATCTCCCAGCGAGAAAGTGTGAGTATCTATGATGATGTCGCCTGCAATCAAGACCGCGACCGGCTGGCTGGCAGGGGCCGGGTTGCGTCCGACACGCCAACGCGTGGCTTTGGCCGAGCTGCTGGTCGGGGACGGCCAGCACCGTCATGTCACCGCCGAAAGCCTGTTTGAATCGTCGCGCAAGGCGGGGGCGGTGGTGTCGCTGGCGACCGTCTATAACACGCTGCGCGCCTTCTGCGACGCAGGGTTGCTGCAAGAGGTCGCGGTGGACGGGGCCAAGACCTATTATGACACCAACACCCATGATCACCCGCATTTCTACTGGGAAGACGAGGGCCGCCTGAGCGATGCACCCGCGGACCAGTTGGTGATCAACGGATTGCCGAATGCGCCCGAAGGCACCGAGATCGCGTCGGTCGATGTGGTGATTCGCTTGCGGCGGGCATGAATTTCCGACACCGGTGACGCGTTTGCATCCCGGCCGCTTTTCGCGGCGGGGCGCGGAAAATCCACTGCATGCACCGGCTTTCGATGACCGGGCGGCGTGGCGGCTGATCCCGCGCGGTTGCATGGGCGCGCGATATGCGATCATCTCGGCGGCATGAGACGCGGCCTGAAGCAGAGTTTGACCCGGCTATATCTCGGCGCGTCGCGGCGGTCCGAACTGTTTCGCTATGGGCTGATTCTGTTCGATACGGCGACGATCCTGTATTTCATCGTTACCACACCCATGCGCCAGACCCCGCAGATGGAATTCGCCGGGACGGTGATCGGGATGTTGATCCTGATGGATTTCGCGGCGCGGTTCTGGATTGCGCCGAACCGCAAGGCGATGTTGCGCCAGATCTATACGATTGCGGATGCGATCGTCATTGCGTCCCTTCTGCTGGCCCCGTTGCTGCATGAGGATGTGGCCTTTTTGCGGATTTTGCGGGGGCTGCGGCTGATCCATTCCTATCATCTGCTGCATGACCTGCGCCGGGTCAGCCCGTTTTTCCGCCGCTATGAGGACGCCGTGATCGCGGCGGTCAATCTTCTGGTATTCGTTCTGCTGACGACAACGGCGGTTTATACCCTGTTCTTTGAAACCTACCCGGGTGTTCAGCCGGGCCTGTCCGGCTATGTGGATGCGTTGTATTTCACCGTGTCCACGCTGACGACGACGGGATACGGGGACATCACGCCGGTGACGACGGGGGGCAAGCTGTTTTCGGTTTTTGTCATGGTCGTCGGGGTCGCGCTGTTCGTGCGACTGGCGCAGGCTGTGATCCAACCGTCGAAGGTGCGGTACAAATGCCCGACCTGCGGATTGCTGAAACACGATCCGGACGCCGTGCATTGCAAACATTGCGGAGAGGCGCTGAACATCGAAACCGAAGGCGCGACCTGAGCGGCGCGCTCAGAACCATTGCCCCGGCTCGATCAGCCCCAGTTTCAGCAACTGTTGCGAGCTCCATTCAAAAGGAATGGAATTGCGCCAGCGAAAACTGTCTATGGAAAAGGTGGAGCCGGGGTTGCGCTTCAGCGCCTTGGCGGTGCGGAACGAACAGATCGCGGCCGTCAGATTGTGATGCCAGGGGCAGGAATAGGTGTTGTATTCCTGGTCGTTGAACGTGTGATCCGGTTGCAGTCGCAGGCCCGGACGGGCGCGGAACAGCGAAATGCGGTCGATCCGCCGGCTGGTCTCGGGGATGTGTTCCTCGAATCGCCAGCGCATGCCGCCGAAGAAATCCAGTTGCCGTTCGCGCGGCGAACCGGTGTCGGGCGCGATGCGCGCCAGGGCGTAATATCCCGATTTGTCCAGGCAGGCATTGTCCAGCGATACGGCATCGGGAAACCGCGCCAGGTCGTCGGCATACAGATCGACCACATAGGTCAGCATGGCGTCGCGCCGCTCGCCCGCATGAAAGCTCAGCAATTCGCCGATGCTGCGGTGTTCGCGGAACGGATAGAACAGGTATTCCGCGTTGAAACAGTAATACAGCCATGTGCCCGGCGCCGCCGCGATCACCCGGTTGACCGCATCGCAGACCGCGCCGGGCGCGGTGCAGTCATGGGTTACGCGACGGACGCGCGCGGCAAGATCGGCGGACAGCTGGAACTCGGACGGCATAAGGGCCAGAACCGACCCGAAGCCACAATCCAGGTGGTGGCGCAGGGTGCTGTCCAGCTCGTTCGGGTCCTCGGCAAAGATCAGCGCCACCGGGCCGGGTGCCAGGGCATTGCGCCCGTCTCTCAGGAAAGCGTCCAGAGAAGCGTAAGTCATGCGATCCGCCCGTGCCGTGATCATTCTGGTGTCGTCTGTCAAATTCGGTTAAATGCGGGTGCATTGCAAGCCATCGCCAATCGGTCTAAGTCAGGCCGCTGATCCACCTCAAAGGCTACGCGCATGACCGCCCCCAAGAAATTGTTCATCAAGACTTATGGCTGCCAGATGAATGTCTATGACAGCGAGCGCATGGCCGAGGCTCTGGGCGGGCAGGGGTATGTCGAGACGGATTCGGCGGATGATGCCGACATGATCCTGCTGAATACTTGCCATATCCGGGAAAAGGCTGCCGAAAAGGTCTATTCCGAATTGGGCCGTTTCAAGGGGTTGAAGGCCGACAAGCCGGATCTGAAAATCGGCGTCGCGGGGTGCGTGGCCCAGGCCGAGGGCGAAGAGATCATCCGCCGTCAGCCGTTGGTCGATCTGGTGGTGGGGCCGCAAAGCTATCACCGCCTGCCCGATATGGAGGCCAAGACCCGCAAGGGTGAAAAAGCGCTGGATACGGATTTCCCCGAAGAGGACAAGTTCGAGAAACTGAAATCCCGTCCCAAGGCGGCGCGCGGGCCGACCGCCTTCCTGACCGTACAGGAAGGCTGTGACAAGTTCTGTGCCTTCTGCGTGGTGCCATATACGCGCGGGGCCGAAGTCAGCCGCCCGGCGGACCGCATCCTGACCGAGGCGCGCGATCTGGTTGATCGGGGCGTGCGTGAAATCACTCTGCTGGGGCAGAACGTCAACGCCTATCACGGGGCCGGGCCGGACGGGGACATGACGCTGGCACAGCTGATCTGGGCGCTGGACGGGATCGACGGGCTGGAGCGTATCCGGTTTACCACCAGCCATCCCAATGACATGGGCGACGATCTGATCGCGGCGCATGGGGAATGCGCCAAGCTGATGCCATATCTGCATTTGCCGGTGCAGTCGGGCAGCGACCACATCCTGAAACGCATGAACCGCAGCCACACCGCGGACAGCTATCTGCGTCTGATCGAACGCATCCGCGCGGCGCGTCCCGATATTCTGCTGTCAGGCGATTTCATCGTCGGCTTTCCCGAAGAAACCGAAGCGGATTTCCAGGCCACGATGGATCTGGTCGAAGAGGTCGGCTATGGCTATGCCTATTCCTTCAAATATTCGACCCGTCCCGGCACCCCGGCGGCAGAGCGCGCCCAGGTGGACGAGGATGTGAAATCCGAACGGCTGCAGCGTTTGCAGGGCCTGATCACCAGACAGCAGCGCCAGGTACAGGACGGTATGGTCGGCAAGATGGTGAATGTCCTGTTCGAAAAGCCGGGACGGTTTGACGGCCAGATGGTGGGCAAGTCGGAATATCTGCACGCGGTGCATGTGAACGACGCCGGGGCCCAGGTCGGGGATCTGTGCCCGGTGCGGATCGTCTCGTCCGGGTCAAATTCGCTTGCTGGCGAAATGGTCCGGCGGGCCTGATCATTTGCGCGCGCTGCGGGACCCGGCAGCGGTTTTTTGTTTCAATTCCGTGAAATTCCTGCTCAGCGACTTGCGCTGGGCAGATGAACTTGGCACGCTTGGGGCAAACAGCCGGATCGGCAATACAGGAGAGCGGATTGGCCACAGGCGCCCTGACCCCACCGCAGACAGAGACTGCACCGCCCGAGGTGCTGATCGAATTTCCAGACAATCGCTTGTTGATCGACCTGTGCGGTGAATACGACCGCAATCTGGCCGATATAGAACAGAAGCTGGGTGTGCAGATCGTGCGCCGCGGCAATCAATTGTCGATCCTGGGCGACGACGACAGCCAGAAACAGGCCGCCGAAGTGTTGCAGTCGCTGTATCAGCGGCTGGAGGCCGGGCGCGACGTCGAATCCGGGGACATCGACCGAGAGCTGCGCATGGGCGGTTCGGATGCGGGCACCGGGGTGCGCGATGGCGATCAACTGGAGATGTTCAAAGGCGGGGATGTGGAAATCAAGACCCGCAAGAAGCTGGTCGAGCCCCGAACCGCCGCGCAGAAAGCCTATGTGCAATCGCTGTTCGCGAATGAACTGGCCTTTGGCATCGGCCCCGCCGGGACCGGCAAGACCTATCTGGCGGTGGCCGTCGGCGTGTCGATGTTTCTCGGCGGCCATGTGGACCGGATCATCCTGTCGCGTCCCGCGGTCGAGGCCGGTGAGCGGCTGGGCTTTCTGCCCGGCGACATGAAAGACAAGGTCGATCCATACATGCAGCCGCTGTATGATGCGTTGAACGACTTTCTGCCGGGCAAACAGCTGGGCAAGCTGATCGAAGAGAAACGTATCGAAATCGCCCCCTTGGCCTTTATGCGCGGCCGGACGCTGGCCAATGCCTTCGTGGTGCTGGACGAGGCCCAGAATGCCACCAGCATGCAGATGAAGATGTTCCTGACCCGTCTGGGCGAAGGCAGCCGCATGGTGATCACCGGCGACCGCACGCAGATCGACCTGCCGCGCGGGGTGCCGTCGGGGCTGGCGGATGCGGAACGGTTGCTGAAATCAATTCCCAAGATCAGCTTCAATTACTTTACCTCAAAGGACGTGGTGCGGCACCCGCTGGTTGCGGCCATCATCGAAGCCTATGAAACCGAGGCTCCGGTCGGGTGATCCCGCGCTTGCCCGTCTCTTGACCCGCTGACCGTTTTCGGTTGCAAGCGGGTCATGCTCATGGAAACCGAAATAGCTGATTCCCGCTGGTTGGCGGTCGATCTGCCCGACTTGGCGCAAGATGCGGCCCTGGCGGTGCTGGCGGCGCGCAACCTGGATGCCGGGCGGTGCGAGATCGCGCTGTTGGCCTGTGACGATGCGCGGATCGCCGAACTGAACCACGCGTTTCGCGGCAAGCCCGACCCGACCAATGTACTGAGCTGGCCAAGCGAGGATCTGGCCCCGGCCACCGCCGGGACCGATCCGGCACCGCCACAGCCGGATTTCACCGGTCAGATCGTGCTGGGGGACATTGCCATCGCCTGGGACACCTGCGCGCGCGAAGCCAGCGAGGCGGGCAAACCGATCCATGACCATGTGACCCATCTGGTGGTGCACGGGGTTCTGCATCTGTTGGGTTTTGATCACGTCCGTGACCCGGACGCCACGGTCATGCAGCGGCTTGAGGTCGAAATACTTGGCAGACTGGGCATTGATGACCCATATAGAGAGACAGGAGGGGCCTGAGGGTCCGAAACCGGAAGGAAATGATGGGCGATTCAGACGGCGGTTCTGGCGCGGCGCACGGCGCGCGGTCTCAGGACGAAACGACGGGCGACTCCGGTGACAGTCCGGCTGACGCGGAACATGCAGAGCGGTCCGGGTTCTTCGGCCGCATATTCGAGGCGCTGAGTCCGGCTGAAGAGCCGCCGGCGACCGGGTTGAACGAAATGCAGAGCCAGCCAAACGGCATGCTGAACCTGCGGCGTATGCGGGTTGAAGACGTGGCCATTCCGACAGCGGATATCGTCGCGGTGCCCGATAGCATCACGCGCGATGAACTGGTGCAGGTGTTCCGCGACAGCGGCATGACCCGGATCCCGGTCTATGACGGCACGCTGGACACGCCACGGGGGTTTGTTCATCTCAAGGATTTTGCGCTGAACCACGGGTTCAACGGGGGCGAGGCGGAACTGGATCTGGACGCGATGCTTCGCCCGCTGCTGTTTGTCCCGCCGTCGATGCCGATTGGTGTTCTTCTGGCCAAGATGCAGACCGAACGGCGCCATATGGCGCTGGTGATCGATGAATACGGCGGCGTCGACGGCTTGCTGACCATCGAGGATCTGATCGAACAGGTGGTGGGCGAAATCGAGGACGAGCACGACACCGATGAAGATCAGTCCTGGGTCAAGGAAAAGCCGGGATGCTACAGTGCGCTGGCCAAGACCCCGCTGGATGAATTCGAGGCCGAGATCGGCCAATCCCTGACCGATCATGATGAGGTTGACGAAGAAGAAATCGACACGCTGGGCGGGCTGGTCTTCATGCTGTCCGGTCGCGTGCCTGCGCGCGGCGAGGTCGTGCTGCACCCGGACGGTCCGGAATTCGAAGTCATTGATGCCGATCCGCGCCGGATCAAGCGTTTGCGCGTGCGATTGCCGCAGTCCGAGACGTGATGTCTGCACAGGGCAGGTCGTTGGCCTGGCGCGCTGCCCAGCCCGTCGGGCTGGGTGTCCTGGCCGCGCTGGGGCTGGCTCCGTTTTTCCTGTGGTATGTGACATTGTTTGCGTTGGCGCGTCTGGGGCAGCTGCTGGTTGCCGTGCCCACGCGCCGGGCGGGGGCCTGGATTGGCTGGCTGTTCGGGTTGGGCTATTTCGGGCTGGGTCTGGTCTGGATCGTCGAGCCGTTTCTGGTCGACGTCGCGCGGCATGGCTGGATGGCGCCTTTCGCGCTGGTGTTTCTGGCGGGCGGGCTGGCACTGTTCTGGGCCGCGGCTTTCTGGTTTGCCCTGGCCCCGGATCGCGGGCCCTGGTGGCGTATCGGGATCCTGATCTGCACCTGGTCGCTGGCCGAATTCGTGCGCGCCTATGCCTTGACCGGATTTCCATGGGCGGGGTTCGCGCAGATCTGGGTCGATCACCCCGCCGCGTTGCTGTTGTCATGGGTCGGGCCGCAGGGGCTGGGGGCGATCACGCTTGCACTGGGTCTGACAGCGGGTCTGATCGCGGCGCGCGTGCTACGGGCCTGGCTGGTCGGCGCGGCGGTGGCGGTGGCGTTTGTTGCGGCCATCGGGGGCGTCATCAGCGGTGCGCCGGATGTGAAAACCACCGGCAAGACGGTCCGCATGGTGCAGCCCAACGCGCCCCAGCACCAGAAATGGGATCCCGCGATGATGCCTGTGTTCTTCGATCGCTCGATCGGCTTCACCGGCCAGACCCCGCGACCGGATCTGATCGTCTGGCCGGAAACCGCCGTGCCAACCTTGCTGGAATGGGCCGACCCTGCCTTCGAAGCCATCGCCACGGCGGCAGGCGGCATTCCCGTGGCGCTGGGGATCCAGCGCAGCGAAGGCGCGCGCAGTTATAATTCGCTGGTGTATCTGGATCCGGACGGGCAGGTCGCGGCGATCTATGACAAGCATCATCTGGTGCCGTTCGGTGAATATTTCCCCGGCGGCGATCTGGCGGCTGGGCTGGGGCTGCGTGGGTTCGCGGCGCGCGACGGTGATGGCTATAGCGCGGGGCCGGGGCCGCAGGTTGTCGATTTCGGCGCGTTGGGGCTGGCCTTGCCCCTGATCTGCTACGAGGCCGTCTTTCCGCAGGACGCAACCGGAACGCCGGAGCGTCCGGACTTCCTGTTGCAGATTACGAACGACGCGTGGTTCGGCGAATATGTCGGGCCCTATCAGCATCTGGCCCAGGCGCGGATGCGTGCAATCGAGCAGGGCCTGCCCATGGTGCGGGCGGCCAATACCGGGGTGTCCGCAATGATTGACCCGCAGGGACGGCTGATTGCCAGCCTGCCGCTGGGTCAGGCCGGGTTCGTCGATGCGCCGCTGCCGGCACCGCTGCCACCGACGCTTTATGCAAGGACCGGCGATCTGCCGGTGCTGGCCCTGTTGATTGCGGGGCTGGGTATAGGGGTGCTCAGGCAACGCCGCACAATAAAAAGCGTATAGCCGATTGACCCCGCAACTTTGCGACCTTACTTCGAAGCGGACCCGTCACAACGGCTTCCTGACGTGGCGGGGTTAACCTAATGGAGCGTTTATTTCATGTCTCGCAAGAACTATGTTTTCACCTCGGAATCCGTGTCCGAGGGCCATCCGGACAAGGTCTGTGACCGTATTTCGGATGCCGTCCTGGATGCCCTTTTGTCCGAAGAGCCCGAGGCCCGCGTGGCGGCAGAAACCTTTGCCACCACCAACCGGGTCGTGATCGGCGGAGAGGTGGGGCTGTCGGATCAGGACAAGCTGCGCGACTATATGGGGCATGTCGAGGATATCGCCCGCGCCTGCATCAAGGACATCGGATACGAGCAGGACAAGTTCCACCACGCAACCTGCGAGATTACCAACCTGCTGCACGAACAATCCGCGCATATCGCACAGGGTGTGAACGCCGCCGGCAACAAGGACGAAGGTGCCGGGGACCAGGGCATCATGTTCGGCTATGCCACCAATGAAACCTCGGCTTTGATGCCCGCGCCGATCCAGTATGCGCATGCGATCCTGCGGCGGCTGGCCGAGGTGCGCAAGGATGGCAGCGAACCGGTCCTGGGACCGGACGCCAAAAGCCAGCTTTCGGTCAAATACGAGAACGGCACGCCGGTCGGCGTCACCTCTATCGTGTTGTCGACGCAGCATCTTGACCCGGATCTGACCAGCGATGACATCCGTGCCATCGTGGCCCCTTATATCACCGAGGTGCTGCCCGAAGCCTGGCTGAGCGAAGAGACCGAATGGCATGTCAATCCCACCGGCAAGTTCGTCATCGGTGGCCCCGATGGCGATGCCGGTCTGACCGGGCGCAAGATCATCGTGGACACCTATGGCGGTGCCGCGCCGCACGGCGGCGGCGCGTTTTCCGGCAAGGACCCGACCAAGGTGGACCGTTCGGCGGCCTATGCCGCGCGCTATCTGGCCAAGAACATCGTCGCCGCCGGGCTTGCCGACCGCGCGACCCTGCAACTGAGCTATGCCATCGGCGTGTCGCAGCCGTTGTCGATCTATGTGAACACCCATGGCACCGGCGAAGTCCCGGACGAAGCGATCGAAAGCGCCGTGGCCCAGGTGATGGATCTTACCCCGCGCGGTATCCGCCAGCATCTGGGGCTGAACCGCCCGATCTATCAGCGTACCGCGGCCTATGGCCACTTCGGGCGCGAACCCGAGGCCGATGGCGGGTTCAGCTGGGAAAAAACCGATCTGGTGGACGCGCTCAAGGCCATCGTGTGAAGAACCCGACTGGCCCGTTGCACCGGCGCGGGCCAGCGGCTACACCGCGCGACATGACACATCCCGAACGCCCACACCGCAATTTTTATGGCCGGTTGAAAGGCAAAAGCCTGAAGAACAGTCAGAAGACCTATCTGGATCAGGATCTGGCGACCCTGTCGCCGGGGATGGTCCGGTGGGACGAGAACCCAGAACGCACGCCGCTGGATCTGACGGCCCTGTTCGGAGATCGGCCGGTCTGGCTGGAGATCGGGTTCGGCGGCGGAGAGCATCTGGTCCATCAGGCGGCGCGCAACGCTGATGTCGGAATCATAGGCGCCGAACCCTATATCAACGGCGTGGCGATGTTGCTGGGCAAGATCCGGCGCGCCGGTATGGACAATCTGGCGGTGCATCCCGGCGATGCGCGCGATCTGATGGATGTTCTGCCTGCCGGTTCGATTGCGCGGGCGTTTCTGCTGTATCCCGACCCCTGGCCCAAAAAGCGCCATCACCGCCGCCGGTTCGTGACGCCTGAACATCTGGAACCGCTGCACCGGGTGCTGAAACCCGGCGCCATCCTGCGGATCGCGACCGATATTCCCGACTATGTGCGTCAGACGCTGGAAGAAGTCCCCAAAGCCGGTTTCGAATGGCTGGCCGAACGCCCGGCGGACTGGCGTCAGCCCTGGGCCGACTGGATCTCGACCCGGTATGAACAAAAGGCCCTGCGCGAAAACCGGGTGCCGCATTATCTGACCTTCAGACGTCTCTGAAATGATCTGCACGCGATCCGGTCACGGGTTGTGGACCCGCTCGCAGGCATCGGATAAAGCGAAGGTCACTGATTTGAAGAAAGGCGCGCGATGTCTGGCCACGGCTCTCCGAAACCCATGAGTTCCGCCCCCTGCGGTGCGCTGTCCGGCGTTGCCGAAGTGCCGGGCGACAAATCCATCAGCCACCGATCACTGATCCTGGGCGCGATGGCGGTGGGCGAGACCCGCATCACCGGATTGCTTGAAGGCGAGGACGTGCTGGATACAGCCCGTGCCATGCGGGCCTTTGGGGCCGAGGTGACGGATCACGGCAAAGGCGAATGGTCGGTGCATGGCGTCGGCGTCGGCGGTTTCGCCGAGCCGGACCAGGTCATCGATTGCGGCAATTCCGGCACCGGGGTGCGGTTGATCATGGGCGCGATGGCCAGCAGCCCGATCAGCGCGACCTTTACCGGGGATG
Organism: Rhodobacteraceae bacterium F11138; assembly: GCA_016521575.1. GTDB lineage: Bacteria > Pseudomonadota > Alphaproteobacteria > Rhodobacterales > Rhodobacteraceae > Sedimentitalea. The sequence continues at coordinate 71,408 of JAEKDP010000003.1, forward strand.
CCAGCCTGAACAAGCGCCCGATGGCGCGGGTGACCGACCCGCTGGCCCTGTTCGGGGCGCAGGCTGTTGGTCGTTCGGGCGGGCGTTTGCCGATGACCATCGTGGGCGCGGCCGACCCGGTGCCGGTGCGGTACGAAGTCCCGGTGCCATCGGCGCAGGTGAAATCCGCCGTGCTGCTGGCAGGGCTGAATGCGCCGGGGCAGACCGTGGTGATCGAAAAGGAGGCCACGCGCGACCATACCGAACGGATGCTGGCCGGGTTCGGTGCCGTGATCACGACCGAAACAACCGGGGAAGGCCGGGTCATCACCCTGACCGGGCGGCCCGAGCTGAAACCGCAGGTTATCGCGGTGCCGCGCGATCCATCCAGCGCGGCCTTCCCGGTCTGTGCTGCGTTGATCGTGCCCGGATCGGACGTGCTGGTGCCGGGGATCGGGCTGAATCCGACGCGGGCCGGGCTTTTTACCACGCTGCGCGAGATGGGCGCCGATTTGACCTATGAGAACGAGCGCGAAGAAGGCGGCGAACCGGTGGCCGACCTGCGCGCGCGGTTCTCGCCCGACATGAAGGGGATCGACGTGCCGCCCGCGCGCGCCGCCAGCATGATCGACGAATACCCGGTGCTGTCGGTTGTCGCCGCCTTTGCCAGCGGCGTCACCATGATGCGCGGAGTCAAGGAATTGCGGGTCAAGGAAAGCGACCGGATCGAAGCAATGGCGAGCGGGTTGCGCGCCAATGGCGTTGACGTCGAGGACGGCGAAGACTGGTGGTCGGTGACTGGGCACGGCCCCGGCACGGTCAAGGGCGGGGCCACCTGTGCCAGCCATCTGGATCACCGGATCGCGATGTCTTTCATGGTGATGGGCATGGCCACGCAGAAACCGGTTACGGTCGATGACGGCGGCCCGATTGCCACGTCGTTCCCGGTTTTCGAACCTCTGATGAGGCAGCTCGGAGCCGATCTGTCACATCCCGGGGCGTGACACGGATGCGCCCCCTGCCTCTGGCTCTGGTGGTGTCGAGTGCCGTGGCCGGGGTCAGTTTCGCGGTGATGTGGCTGTGGACCATTCCGATCATCCAGGACGGGTCCAACGGTTGGCCGCTGATGGATTTCGCCGATGCGCAGACCCCGGTTGCGGACATGCACGGGTATCTGACCTCGATGTCCCCGGCGGGGCGTGATACCTATCTTGGGGCGCAACGCGTACTGGATACCGTGTTCCCGATTTCGCTGGCGGGCGCGCTCGGTCTGGCGATTGTCCTCAGTCTGCGGGCGCGGATCAAACGGCTTGCGCTGGTCGCGGCACTGGTCCCCTTGGTTTACCTTTATGTCGATTTGCGGGAAAATGCCGCCATAGCGGGGTTGCTGCGTGCCCATGATCCGACCAAAGAGGCCATCGAGCTGGCGATGATATACACCCAGGTGAAATTTCTTCTGCTGCTCATGGCCGGGCTGATCCTGGCGCTTGGGCTGTTGTCTCGCCTGGTCGAGTGGAGCCTGAAGCGGATATGAATGTCGTCGTCGCCATCGATGGGCCGGCCGCGGCGGGCAAGGGCACGATCAGCAAGGCGGTCGCGGCACATTTCGGCATGGCTTACCTGGACACCGGATCGTTGTATCGCGCGGTTGCGGCGCGGGTTCTGGACGGCGCGGATGCTGTCGCGGCGGCGCGCGGCCTGACCGCCGAGCATCTGGCCGCCCCCAACCTGCGCAGCGCCGACGTGGCGCAAATGGCCAGCCAGGTCGCCGCGTTGCCCCAGGTCCGTGCCGCGCTGGTCGAATTCCAACGGGATTTCGCCGCCCGCCCCGAAGGCGCGGTGCTGGACGGGCGCGATATCGGCACGGTGATCTGTCCAGATGCTCAGGTGAAGCTGTTTGTCACGGCCCGGCCCGAAATCCGTGCCCGGCGGCGATACGACGAACAGGCCGCCCAGGGGGCGTCGGACAGTTTTGACATGGTGTTGGCGGATGTTCGGGCGCGGGACGAACGGGATATGAACCGCGCCGATGCACCACTGAAACCCGCCGGGGATGCGGTGCTGATCGATACCTCGGATCTGGACATAGACGCCGCGGTTGCGGCCGCGATCCGGGCGATTGCGCCGCAGGTGTCGGGCGCATCCTGAGGCAGGTCAAGGTCTGGAATTCCTCGGTCTGGAATACCCGACTGATGCGGGTGCGGCCGATCTGTTAACTTTTGAAGGCAGCCACGGCACCCCGCCCGGTCAGCATGTTTTCAGGAGGTATTCAGATGGACAGTTTCGTATTCAGGAATTTGGCAGACACCGATGCGGGGGCCATGCGCATCCCCGACATCGCGGGTGAATCCCTGCATGGAATGCATGTCGATCCGGTCATACCGGGCACCGGCGGTTTCGAGGACCCGTTGCTGGGGTTCGAAGACCCTCTGTTTGGTCTCGTCACGCCAATGGGCTTTGAAGATCCGCTGTTCGGCTAGGTCATGGTGCCGCGCAGGCGGCATTGATGCTTGCCATCAGAGGATCAAGGGACTATACGCCGCGATGTCCAAGCGGCAGTACAGATCGCAGACACCAAGAGCAGGGCCGGGGAATTCCGCGGCCCTTCGTCTGTTTGGAGCAACCGCAGGGGCCAATGTGACCCTCAAAGACCGGCGGAGACAACCGCACGGCCCGCAAAAATGTGAAAAAGGAAACGACGTATATATGTCCGCTAACGCATCCATGGAGGAATTCGAAGCCCTCCTTAACGAAAGCTTCGAAATGGACACGCCCGATGAAGGGTCTGTCGTCAAAGGCAAGGTCATCGCAATTGAAGCGGGACAAGCCATCATCGATGTCGGCTACAAGATGGAAGGCCGTGTCGATTTGAAAGAATTCGCAAATCCCGGTGAAGCTCCCGAAATCGCCCCCGGCGATGAGGTCGAAGTCTTCCTGCGCCAGGTCGAGAACGCGCGTGGCGAAGCCGTCATTTCCCGCGAAATGGCCCGCCGCGAAGAAGCCTGGGATCGTTTGGAAAAGGCATATGCCGACGAGCAGCGTGTCGAAGGTGCGATCTTTGGTCGTGTCAAGGGCGGGTTCACCGTCGATCTGGGCGGCGCGGTTGCGTTCCTGCCCGGTTCGCAGGTCGATGTGCGCCCGGTTCGCGACGCTGGTCCGCTGATGGGGCTGAAACAGCCGTTCCAGATCCTGAAAATGGATCGCCGCCGTGGCAATATCGTTGTATCCCGCCGCGCCATTCTGGAAGAATCCCGTGCCGAACAGCGCGCCGAAGTCATCGGCAACCTGCACGAAGGTCAGGCCGTGGATGGTGTGGTCAAGAACATCACCGAATACGGTGCGTTTGTTGATCTGGGCGGTGTTGACGGGCTGCTGCACGTCACCGACATGGCATGGCGCCGTGTGAATCATCCGTCCGAGATCCTGGCGATCGGCGAGACCGTCAAGGTCCAGGTCATCAAGATCAACAAGGAAACCCACCGCATCAGCCTGGGCATGAAGCAGCTGCAGGAAGATCCGTGGGATCTGGTTGGCGCCAAATACCCGCTGAGCTCGGTGCACAAGGGTCGCGTCACGAACATCACCGACTACGGTGCATTCGTTGAGCTTGAGCCAGGTGTCGAAGGTCTGGTGCACGTCTCGGAAATGTCCTGGACCAAGAAGAACGTCCACCCGGGCAAGATCGTGTCGACCAGCCAGGAAGTCGAAGTCATGGTTCTGGAAATCGACGCCGCCAAGCGACGCGTTTCGCTGGGCCTGAAGCAGACCATGCGCAACCCGTGGGAAGTCTTTGCGGAAACGCACCCCGAGGGCACGCAGGTCGAAGGCGAAGTCAAGAACATCACCGAATTCGGACTGTTCATCGGTCTGGAAGGCGACATCGACGGCATGGTGCATCTGTCCGACCTGTCCTGGGACGAGCGTGGCGAAGACGCAATCCAGAGCTATCGCAAAGGCGACGTGGTGCAGGCCGTGGTTTCCGAGGTCGATGTCGAGAAAGAGCGCATCAGCCTGTCGATCAAGGCCCTGGGCGGCGACAAGTTCGCCGAGGCCGTTGGCGGCGTCAAGCGCGGCTCGATCATCACCGTCGAAGTGACGGCGATCGAAGATGGCGGTATCGAAGTGGTATATGAAGGCATGAAATCCTTCATCCGCCGTTCCGACCTGTCCCGTGACCGTGCCGAGCAGCGCCCCGAACGGTTCAGCGTCGGCAACAAGGTCGATGTGCGTGTGACCAATGTCGACAGCAAGACCCGCCGTCTGGGCCTGTCGATCAAGGCGCGCGAGATCGCGGAAGAAAAAGAAGCCGTCGAACAGTATGGCAGCTCGGACTCCGGCGCATCGCTGGGTGATATTCTGGGGGCTGCGCTGAAAGGCGACGACTGATCCTTTTCCGGATTGTGACAAACGACGGCTCCGCCCGAAAGGGCGGGGCCGTTTCGTTGCGAATCAAGGCTGCCGGCTCTCTTTCTGGGCGGGCCATCCAGCACCCGAAGGCCGGATCAATCCCCAAAGGGACGCCTGTTGGGCGCGCAATTGCCGGATTGGCGCGGATTTTTCCTTTGCCTGCTAAAGAGTTCCGGTTCCAGAACGGAAAATTTGCGCTTATAGTTCCCAGAACCGGTGATATTCGCGCAATGATGCCTTGGGAGGAATCAGCTTAATGATCAGGTCGGAATTGATACAGAAAATCGCTGACGAAAATCCGCACCTCTATCAGCGCGATGTCGAGCGGATCGTAAACACGGTATTCGAAGAGGTGACCGGGGCCATGGCGCGCGGTGATCGGGTCGAATTGCGGGGGTTCGGCGCGTTTTCGGTGAAGAAGCGCGACGCGCGTGTAGGCCGGAACCCAAGAACCGGCGAAACGGTGCATGTCGAGGAAAAGCATGTGCCGTTCTTCAAGACCGGCAAATTGCTGCGGGATCGTTTGAACGGAAAATGAACTGATGCGTTACATCCGCTATGCCTTTCTGGCTTCGCTTGCGATCCTTCTGGTTTCGGTTTCTCTGGCCAATCGCGGTCTGGTGCCGCTGAAGCTGATGCCCGACGCGCTGGCGCAACTGCTCGGGTTCAACATGAGCATCACGTTGCCGCTGTTTGTGGTCGTGCTGGGCGGCATCGTCGCAGGGCTGGTGATCGGGTTTTTCTGGGAATGGATGCGCGAACACAAGCACCGGCGCGAGGCGGGCGAAAAAGCCCGCGAAGTGCGCAAGCTGGAACGCCGGGTGAAACGTCTGAAGACCGAAAAACATCAAGGCAAGGATGAGGTTCTCGCCATCCTGGATGAGGCCAGCTGAGCCGATATGCCAGAAGGCGTCAGCGTCAAGATATGCGGCCTGAGGGATCAGGCCATGGTCCGGGCTGCGGTCGAGGCCGGGGCGCGGTATGTGGGTTTCGTGTTCTTCGCCAAATCGCCGCGTCATCTGGATCCGGCCCTGGCTGCGGATCTTGCCGGTCATGTGCCCGAAGGTGTCTGCAAGGTGGGCCTGTCCGTCAATGCGGACGACGCTTTTCTGGATCGGTTGGTCAACCACGTTCCGCTGGACATGCTGCAACTGCATGGCAGCGAAACGCCGGAACGGGTTGCCGAGGTCCGCGCGCGCTATGGCTTGCCGGTGATGAAGGCCGTGGGCGTGGCGGACGAAAGCGATCTGCCCGCGCTGGACAGCCACGCACAGGTCGCGGATCAGATCCTGGTCGACGCCAAACCCCCAAGGAACGCCACGCTGCCGGGGGGCAACGGGCTTGCCTTTGACTGGCGGTTGATCGCAGGGCGACGTTGGCCGGTGCCCTGGATGCTGGCCGGTGGGTTGACGCCACAGAATGTTTCCCAGGCGATTGCCATGACGGGCGCACGGCAGGTTGATGTCAGCTCTGGCGTGGAAAACGCGCCGGGGATCAAGGATGCGGACCTGATCCGCCGGTTCCTGAACTCGGCCCGGGTTTGAGCGCCGCACAATTGCGGGCGGGGCGTGTTTCGGACGCGGCGACCGCAGGTTGGTTCAGACCCTGGGGTCATGTCAACCTGTGCGTCCGGCAATTCGGGATGGCTTGGCTTGCCCTCACCCGGCGTCGGCACTAGGACATAGGAAAGACATGAAAGGGCACGAGATGGCCAACGATCTGTTCAATTCCTTCATGACCGGTCCCGACGAGTCCGGTCGCTTCGGCGATTTCGGCGGACGGTTTGTCAGCGAAACCCTGATGCCACTGATCCTGAGCCTTGAGGAAGAATACGACAAGGCCAAGACGGACGATTCCTTTTGGGCCGAGATGGACGATTTGTGGACTCACTATGTCGGCCGGCCAAGCCCGCTCTATTTTGCCGAACGGCTTACCGAACATCTGGGCGGCGCGAAGATCTATCTCAAGCGCGACGAACTGAACCACACCGGGGCGCACAAGATCAACAACGTGCTGGGCCAGATCATTCTGGCCCGCCGCATGGGCAAGACCCGGATCATTGCGGAAACCGGTGCCGGACAGCATGGGGTCGCGACCGCCACGGTCTGCGCCAAGTTCGGTCTGAAATGTGTTGTCTACATGGGCGCGCATGATGTCGAGCGGCAGAAACCCAACGTGTTTCGGATGCGTCTTCTGGGGGCCGAGGTCGTACCGGTCACGTCGGGGCGCGGTACGCTCAAGGATGCGATGAACGACGCGCTGCGCGACTGGGTCACCAATGTGCGCGACACGTTCTATTGTATCGGGACTGTCGCCGGGCCGCATCCGTACCCGGCGATGGTGCGCGATTTCCAGAGCATCATCGGCAAGGAAGCCAAGGCACAGATGCAGGCCGCCGAGGGGCGTCTGCCCGATACGCTGGTTGCGGCCATCGGGGGCGGATCGAACGCCATGGGGCTGTTTTTCCCGTTTCTGGACGATGCGTCGGTCAACATTGTCGGCGTAGAGGCGGGCGGCAAGGGTGTGAACGAAAAGATGGAACATTGCGCGTCGTTGACGGGCGGCCGCCCCGGCGTGCTGCATGGCAACCGGACGTATCTGTTGCAGGACGACGACGGGCAGATCCTGGAGGGCTTCAGCATCTCGGCCGGTCTGGATTACCCGGGCATCGGGCCGGAACATTCCTGGCTGCACGATATCGGGCGGGCGCAATATGTCAGCATTACCGATGCCGAAGCCCTGGAGGCGTTCGAGCTGTGTTGTCTGCAAGAAGGCATCATTCCGGCGCTCGAACCCTCTCATGCGTTGGCGCATGTGATGAAGATCGCCCCGACCTTGCCCAGGGATCACCTGATCTGCATGAATATGTGCGGGCGCGGCGACAAGGACATCTTTACCGTTGCCAAGGCTTTGGGGTTTGAAATGGCCGAGGCGGACTGACCCGGATCCGGACCTTCAAACGCCGCATCCGCAACCCTTGGCCCGTCGTGTCTGGTTGTGTCAGCACCGGTTTTGCGGGGACGGCATGGGGGTGGATCGATGACGGGACTATTGCGGTTCTGCGGGGTGATGTTGCTGTATGTCCTTGCCGTGTCGTCGGCTTGGGCGCAGTCTCCGGAAGACACGGTGCGCTGGGTGTATCAATCCCTGGCCGCGCCGGGGGTGGGGCAACCGGCGGGGTTGGCGGCGCTTGGTTCGCCTGAGCGGCGCGCTCAGTTCTTCAGCCGCCGCATGGTTGAGTTTCTGGCCGCGAATGATGATCGCGGCACAGAATCGGCGACGGCCTGCATCGATTTCGGACTGGAAATCCCCGGCAATGATTTTGATGGGGCCGAGATCCTGCGCAGCCTCTCGCTGCGCAGCGAGACGACGCCGACACGAACGACAGTCACAGCGGCGTTCAGCACTTTCGGCAGCCCGGCGCGGATCGAGTATGATTTTGTCATCGAGGACGGTTTCTGGAAAATCGACGATGTCGCCGGGCCGGGGTATCGGGTTTCGCTTTTTTCCTGCGCGCCGACGCCTTCGCAGCGGGCGCCGTCCAACACCAGCTATTGCTATCAGTCCGAAAACGACATGATGCGCTTGGCGGTGCTGGCAGACGGCGGGGCCGATTTTGAATTCATGAGCTGGCAGAGCAACGGTCATACCTGTTCGGCCAGCGGTCGGGCGCGGGCCGTCCAGGGCGGATGGGAATACAGTGGCGAAGCCGCATGCCGCCTGCGGATTCTGGTCACGCCGGATCAGGGGCTGCGCCTGACGGACCAGGATTGGCTTTGCAAACGTCGAATGTGTGGGCAACGCGCGGTCGTCGACGGTCTGGAATTCGCGCGAAGCGATCAGATCGACTGCGCGCGTATGCCGGAGATCGGCGGCTGAAGTCAGTTGGCGTGCAGCGCGTTGGCCTGAAGCACGTCCAGCGGCACGATGTCGAGGGTACGCTGATGGGTTGCGGTCAGGTTGACCAGGGGCGCACAGCCTTCGTCGTGAGCCTGCAGGAAACGCCCGGCACACAGGCACCAGTGATCGCCCGGCTTCAGCCCGGAAAAGTTGAATTCTGGCCGGGGCGTGGACAAATCGTTGCCGACATATTTCGAATACGCCAGAAATTCCTTTGTCATCACGGCGCAGACCGTATGGACGCCCTGATCCGCAGAACAGGTATTGCAATGCCCGTCGCGAAAGAATCCGGTCATCGGATCGGTCGAGCAGGCGCTGAGCTTGCCGCCCAGAACGTTGATGCTGTCATCGGGTTGCATGGTGCCTCCTTCCAGGACGTTTCGGCAATCTGGCCAAACAGTGCGACCCTAACCGGATCGGAACCGGTCGGCCAGCTTTTGCAAGGCAGAGCGGCTGTCCGCCGGATTGGGGTCGGGCTTTGCCGGTTTCGGGGCCGGTTTTGCCGATTTCACCGCCCCGCCAGACGAGCGCGGAGGCGCGGTTTGCAGGGCGACCGCGTTCATGAAGCGTCCGGTATCCCCTTGTGCCAGTTCTGCCGCGCCGTCCGAAATTCCGCGCAGCAGGCTTTCCAGCCAGGGGCCATCAGCCTTGGCAAAGTCCCGCAACACATAGCCGGAAACCAGTTCCTTGCGGCCGGGATGCCCGATGCCCAGCCGAACCCGGCCATAGGTTTCACCGATATGGGCATGTATCGACCGCAGCCCGTTGTGTCCGGCATGGCCGCCGCCCTGCTTGACGCGGGCCTTGCCGGGCGCCAGGTCCAGTTCGTCATGCAGCACCGTCACGTCATCGGGGGTCAGCTTGTAGAACCGCATCGCCTCGCCGACCGACTGGCCCGAGTTGTTCATGAAGGTTTCCGGTTTGAGCAGCAAAACCTTTTCATTGCTCAGACGGCCTTCGGAAAGCTGCCCCTGAAACCGGGCTTTCCACGGCCCGAAACCGTGATCCGCGGCGATCCGGTCGACGGCCATGAAGCCGATGTTGTGCCGGTTGCCGGCATATTTCGCGCCCGGATTTCCCAGTCCGACAATCAGTTTCATACCCTACCTCGTGGCGCAGTTCACCCCGTGGTGATGCCTGATAAATCCGGATTTTTCCAGACCCTGCGCCGCGGCGTGTGCGCAAACAAAACGGGGCCCGCGCGGGCCCCGTTTGCATCCTGCCAAAGGCGGGAAAATCAGTCTTCGACGTTGATCGCTTCGACTTCGTCGGCGGCGACCTCTTCGGATTCGTCACCGTCTTCGTCGTCAGCGGCGCGCAGACCCGAGGGGGCCGAGACGTTGGCGATCACAAAGTCGCGGTCGATTGTCGGCTTGGCTCCGGTCGGCAGAGTCACCGACGAAATCGTCACGCTGTCGCCGATGGCCAGCTCGGACACGTCGATGGTGATGTGATCGGGGATGTCGCCCGCTGTCACGATCAGTTCGACTTCGGGGCGAATCAGGGTCAGAACGCCGCCTTTCTTCAGGCCGGGCGATACCTCTTCACCTTCCACGACAACCGGAATGAACAGGTTGATCTTGGTGGTGCGGCGCAGGCGCATCAGGTCCAGGTGCGTCGGCAGATCCTTGACCACGTCGCGCTGTACGTCGCGGCAGATCACGCGCACGTCGTCGTGCCCTTCGACCTTCAGGTTGAACAGGGTCGACTTGAACCGACCTTGCTTGAGCTTGGTCAGCAGGGTGTTGAACGGGATGTTGATCGGCAGCGGGTCAGTGTCGCCACCAAAAACGATTCCGGGAACCTTGCCATCGCGGCGTGCCTGACGAGCGGCGCCCTTGCCTGTCCCCGTCCGTTCCTCGGCGTGAAGATCTGGGATCTCTCCGGCCATTTTCTTTCTCCAAATGTTAGGGCAGGGATCCTCCAAGGCTGTATCCCTGCGTGAAGTCGCGCGTATAGACTCGAATCGCTGACTTGGAAAGCGAAAACAGGACGTCCATGCCATCCGGTCCGCCCATCCGGCAACAGCCTGACCCGGCCGCGTGCCGGGTTTCGCAGCAGGACGATCGCGGCTATAGCGCATCCTGAGATTTCAGTGACCCTATCGGATATTGCCCATGCACATAGCGACCCTTCTGAGCAACCCGGATGCGCCGGGTCTGGACCCCGCGCTGGCTGATTCGCTGCGCAATGCCTGGGGCGGTGGCGACGTGCAGTGGCTGGCGCCTGACGAAGCCGCCGAATTCGTGCTGCCCACGCCACCTGAAAACCTGTGGCAGGTTTGGGACGAGGTACAGACGCTGGGCGTCGATCTGGTGGTTCAGCCTGCAAAGGGGCGGCGCAAGGCGATGTTGCTGGCGGATATGGACAGCACGATGATTCGCCAGGAATGTATAGACGAGCTGGCCGATGCGGCGGGTGTGGGTGCGCGTGTCAGCGAGATTACCGCGCGGGCGATGAACGGAGAACTGGATTTCGAAGGCGCGCTGACCGAACGGGTCGGGCTGCTGGCCGGGCTGGACGCCTCTGTGATCGACCGGGTGCTGGCCGAACGCATCACCCTGATGCCGGGCGGGCGTGAATTGCTGGCCACGATGAAGGCCAACGGGGGGTATGCGGCGCTGGTTTCGGGCGGGTTCACGGCCTTTACCGCTTCGGTTGCCGCTCAGCTGGGGTTCGATGAGAATCGCGCCAACACCCTGTTGATCGAAGACGGGAAACTGACCGGACAGGTGGCACGTCCGATCCTGGGCCGTCAGGCCAAGATCGAGGCGCTGGACCAGATCACGGCGCGGCTGGGACTAACCGACAGCCAGGTGATCGCGGTTGGCGACGGGGCCAACGATCTGGGGATGCTGGGACGGGCGGGAACTGGCGTGGCGCTGCACGCCAAGCCCGCGGTCGCGGCGCAATGCGATGTCAGGATCAACCACGGCGATCTTACGGCATTGCTGTATCTGCAAGGCTATGAGCGGGACCAATTCGTCACGCATTGAACCCGGATGCAGGGCCTTGCATCAGCCCTGCGGCTGGTTTGATCTCGCCCGCATGCAGGCCCCGGCGGCTGAGAACGGGCGCATTCATGAATTTGCGGGTGGCGGGATTGTCTGCGTCCAGTACTCCAAGCCCGGTCAGGATCGTGGCAATGGCGCATTCCGCCGCCCGTGTCGTGCCGTCGGCGATCTTCAGCGCCACGCCCAGACGTTTTTCCGGGACGATGGCGATGAACACGCCCTCGGCTCCGGTCTTGATTGCAACCCGTCCGCGCATCGCCCGCATCAGTTCGGTGCAGGCGCGGCCTTCGCCGGCGACCAGTTCGGGATGCTGCATCATTGCCTGGGTCAACCGGGTCGCCGCCATGCTCTGACGATCCGAACGGTCGCTGGCCGTCGCGAAAAAGGCCATCGCGCGGGCCAGCCCGTGCACGGTGGTGGCGAAATTGGGGGCCGAACAGCCATCGATGCCGAACCCGGGGCTGGATTGTCCGGTGCTGTCTTCAAACGCGGCCAATGCCGCCTGCTGCACCGGATGATCGACTTCGGTGTATTCCGGTCCCGCGCCCATATGCGCGCAAAGCGTCAAAAAGCCCGAATGCTTGCCCGAACAATTGTTGTGAATCTGGCAAGGCGAATCCCCCGCCCGGATCAGGGCGTCCCGTGCCGGAATATCGGCGGGTTCCTGGGGACCGCAGCGGAACGCGGTCTCGTCCAGATCCAGCTGCGTCAACCAGCTGCGCACCCGATCTGTATGGATTGCGGCCCCGTTGTGCGACGCGCAGGCCAGGGCCAGATGTTCGCTGTTCAGTCCGAACTTGTCCGCCGCACCCGAGGTCAGAAGCGGCAAGGCCTGAAGCATCTTGCACGAAGACCGCGGATAGATCACGGCATCGGGATCGCCCCAGGCCTGCACGATCTGCCCGCTGTCGTCACAGATCACGGCATGCCCCAGATGCACGCTTTCCAGTATCTGGCCGCGCCAGAGTTCGCTCATGGGGACGGGTCGGGTCATTTCGGGCCTCACAACTTGGCGAAATCCTGCCAATCGGTCTTTCGCAGGTGGCGCAATTTACGATAGAGTGTATGCGTCGGCAAGCAGAGGGATGCGGTCAGATGGTTTGTCCGAAACCGCAAGGCATCCCGGCAGTTATTGAGGTCAAGGACAGTCTGGAGGCTGGACAATGGGAATGAATTTTGCCCGCGCGGTTGCGGGGTTGTGCCTGGTCGGTCTGGCCAGCGCGGGACATGCACAGGATCAGAGCACGAACCGGGTCGCGGCCAAAACCGATTGGAGCGTGTTCGTCGAGGACGACCCCAAGGAATGCTGGAGCGTTTCTGCCCCCAAGGAAACCGTGAACACCCGTGACGGCCGCGTGGTGGCCGTGCGGCGCAGCGATATTCTGCTGTTTGTGTTTCACAGACCCGCGGCGGGTGTGAAAGGGCAGGTGACATTCACCGGCGGCTACCCGTTCGCGCCGGGTTCGACGGTCAACATGGACATTTCGGGAAACCAGTTCGAACTGTTCTCTGAAGGGGAATGGGCGTGGCCGGCAACCGCTGCGGATGATGCCAAGATCATCACCGCAATGAAACGCGGGGCCAAGGCGACGATCACCGCCCGGTCCTCGCGCGGGACGCAGACCAAGGACACCTTTTCCCTGCTTGGTTTCACGGCCGCTGTCGAAGATGCGGAGAAACGCTGCGGCGGCTGATCTGCGCGGATGGATGACCCCGATCCGGCCCTTCCGGTCTGGCCCTCCCGCGTCAGCGGTGGGGCCGAATTGTTTTGAAAATGCGCAAACTTCCTGTATAGGGCCTGTTTGCCGCCCTTAACCTGAAGGTACCGCCATGTCCGCCACCGCGCCGATCACCCAGGACGTGATGACCATTCCGCGTAAACTGCCCGACGGGCCGATCAATCTGATCGGTCTGACCCGGGATGCCATGCGCGAGGTTCTGATTGCCCATGGTACCCCTGAGAAACAGGCAAGGATGCGGGTTGGGCAGATCTGGCAGTGGATCTATCAATGGGGCGTGCGCGACTTTGCCGATATGACCAATCTGGCCAAGGCTTACCGCGCCCGGCTGGCCGAGACCTTCGTCATCGAAATCCCCGAGATGGTCAGCAAACAGGTCAGCAGCGATGGCACCCGCAAATATCTGGTGCGGATCAACGGCGGGCACGAGGTCGAGGTGGTCTATATCCCCGAGGAGGGGCGCGGCACCCTGTGTATCAGTTCGCAGGTGGGATGCACCCTGACCTGTTCCTTCTGTCACACCGGGACCCAGAAACTGGTGCGCAACCTGACTGCCGGTGAAATCATCGGTCAGGTGATGATGGCGCGCGACGATCTGGACGAATGGCCGGAAATCGGCGCGCCCAAGGACGAAACGCGCCTGTTGTCCAACATCGTGCTGATGGGCATGGGCGAGCCGCTTTATAATTTTGAAAACGTGCGGGACGCGATGAAAATCGCGATGGATCCCGAAGGCATCCAGTTGAGCCGCCGCCGCATAACCCTGTCCACATCGGGTGTCGTGCCTGAAATTGCCCGCACCGCGCAGGAAATCGGGTGTCAGCTGGCGGTGTCTTTCCATGCGACCACGGATGAGACCCGAAACCGGCTGGTGCCGATCAACAAGCGGTGGAACATAGAAGAACTGCTCGAAGCATTGCGCAGCTATCCCAAAGTGTCGAACTCCGAGCGTATCACTTTTGAATATGTGATGCTGAAGGACGTGAACGACACCGATGAGGACGCTCGCCGCCTGATCAAGCTGATCGACGGCATCCCGGCCAAGATCAATCTGATTCCGTTCAACGAATGGCCGGGCGCACCCTATACGCGTTCGTCCAACAACCGCATCCGCGCCTTTGCCGACATCATATACAAGGCCGGGTATGCCAGTCCCATCCGCACCCCGCGCGGTGAAGACATCATGGCCGCCTGCGGGCAGTTGAAATCGGCCACCGAACGCGCCCGCAAATCACGCCGCCAGATCGAGGCCGAGGCCGGTCTGTAGCCCATGGCCCGCAGGCGGGATCTGCTGATCGTTCTGGCTGCGGTCGGTGCGGCGGTGGCGCTGCCGCCGTTTCTGCGACGCCGGGGCCGTGATCTTGACCTTGAACCCATTCCCGGGCTGCCCGGGTTCCGCCGGCTTCGAACCGGATCTGTATCGGGGGGAACCGGCGGCAATTTCATCCTGACCGGACTGACCCCCGCCGATCCGCAGCAGGCGGAATTGCGCCAGCAGGCCGCTGCCAACCCATGCCGGGCCGCGTTCGGGTCCCGGGGCTGGCCGGGTGGCACGGTGCCGGTTGCGGTGTTCACCGACTACAACTGCCCCTATTGTCCGGTGCTCAGTCGCCTGGTTCTGGATCTGATCGCCAGCGATGCGCCAATCGCGGTGCGTTGGCACGACCTGCCGATCCTTGGCCCGCGTTCCCGCGCCGCCGCGCGTGCCGCCGTGGCGGCAAGATCGCAAGACCGATATCTACCGGTGCATGAATATCTGATGCACAGCGTCCTGCGTCCGGGCCCGCATGCCCTGCGGCAGCTGGCGGCAGAGTTCGGCATGGACCCGGATCGCTTCCTTCGCGACGTCGCCAGTCAAGCCACCACCGACCGGTTGCAACGTTCGGCGGCGACCGCTGCGGTGTTCGGCATCGTCGGCACGCCTTCGCTGTTGGTCGGGCGTACGCTGGTGCTGGGCGAAATCAGCCGCGAGACCCTGTTGCGCCTGATCGATCTGGAACTGGCAACACCGTTTCCGGGCTGCCCGGACTGATCGCTCAGCGTCCGGGGATGCTGTCGCGCGGCGGGGCGGGCTCGAATGTGTCGATGATCTGCACCGCCTCTTCGGCGGTATCGACAAAGCGGAACAGGTCCAGATCGTCGTCCGAGATGGTCCCGGCATCGGCCAGCGCCTGCCAGTTCACCACCTTTTCCCAGAACGCGCGCCCGAACAGCAGGAAGGGCACCCGGTCCATGCGGCCGGTTTGTATCAGGGTCAGCGATTCGAACATCTCATCCAGCGTGCCGAACCCGCCGGGGAACACGCAGATCGCCCTTGCGCGCATCAGGAAATGCATCTTGCGAATGGCGAAGTAGTGGAAATTGAAGCTGAAATCAGGCGTCACATAGGGGTTGGGCGCCTGTTCATGGGGCAATACGATATTCAGCCCGATCGACACGCCGCCCGCTTCCTGCGCGCCCCGGTTCCCGGCCTCCATCACGCCGGGGCCGCCGCCGGTCACAATGACATTTTCGCGGCTGCCGCTCTGCATCGAGGTGACGGTCATCAGCCGGGCAAATTCGCGCGCGACATCGTAGAAATGGGACAACTCGGCCAAGGTTTCAGTGCGGGCCTTGTCCTTGTGGGCCGGTTCCGGAATGCGCGCCCCGCCGAACAGCACGATGGTGCTTTCGATCCGGTGTTCATCCAGAATCATCTGCGGCTTGAGCAGCTCCAGTTGCAGGCGCACGGGCCGCAGTTCGTCCCGGCACAGGAAATCATCATCCGCAAAGGCCAGCCGGTAGGCGGGCGAACGGGTTTGCGGCGTGTCCGGGACGTGTTCGACTGTGTTGAGATCAAGATGCGCGTCGCGGAACGGGCTGGGGCGGTCTTCTTTCATGGACGGGAGTTCCCTGCTTGCAAGTCACTTTCAGCCCTATAGGGTTCGCACCGACAAGACCAGTGAGGGAAGCATGGCAGAGAATTGGAAATCCGGGATCAATGTCGCCGCGGACAGGATTGCCGGGCGTGTGGTGCGCACTCCGGTGCTGACCTCGACCGCCCTGATGCCCGGCCGTGAAGTCGCGCTGAAGCTGGAGCAGATGCAGCATACCGGCAGTTTCAAGGCCCGGGGCGCGTTCAACACGATGCTGGGCGCGCCGGTGCCTTCGGCCGGGCTGGTTGCGGCCAGCGGCGGCAATCATGGTGCGGCCGTCGCCCATGCGGCGCGCGCGCTTGGCCATCGCGCGCATATCTTTGTGCCTGAAATGGCCGGACCGGCGAAGATCGCGCTTATCCGCGAAACCGGCGCGGATCTGACCGTGGTGCCGGGGGAATATGCCAATGCGATGCAGATGGCGCAGGACTACGAAACCCGAAGCGGCGCGATGCAGGTCCATGCCTATGATACCCCCCTGACGGTTGCGGGGCAGGGCACATGCCTGCGTGAATGGGAAGACCAGGGGTTGCAGGCGGATACGGTGTTGATTGCTGTCGGCGGCGGCGGGCTGATCGCCGGGGCGCTGGGATGGCTCGGCGGTGCGCGCCGGGTCGTGGCGGTGGAACCGGAAACCTCTTGCGCGCTGAATGCGGCGATCGCGGCAGGCCATCCTGTGGACGTCGAGGTTTCGGGCGTGGCTGCCAACGCACTGGGGGCGCGGCGGATCGGCCAGATCTGTTTCGATCTGGCCCGGACCCACGACGTACGATCCGTTCTGGTCGAAGATACGGCAATCCTGGCCGCGCAACGCGCCCTGTGGCAGGCGCATCGGCAATTGGTGGAACCCGCCGGAGCGACCGCGCTGGCCGCTTTGCTGTCCGGGGTCTACGTTCCCGAACCCGACGAGCGGGTCGCCGTTCTGGTCTGTGGCGGCAATGTCGCGCCGGATCCGTTCCCCTGACCGCACCGGGCGGCTGCACTTCGCATTGTCTGTTGCCTCCGCTGCCGGTATAGGGCGCTAACCATTTACCCCGGGAGATTACTGCCATGTCCAACGCCCAGCTGGAAACCGCCATCGAAGCCGCCTGGGAGGCGCGCGATACCATCACCCCCCAGACCAGCGGTGAAACCCGCGAAGCGATCGAAGATACGCTGAACGCGCTGGACAGCGGCGCGCTGCGGGTCGCGGAAAAACAGGCCGATAACAGCTGGCATGTGAACCAATGGGCCAAAAAGGCTGTGCTACTTGGGTTTCGCATCAAGGACATGGAACAACAGCCCGGTGGTCCGCAGAACGGCGGCTGGTGGGACAAGGTCGACAGCAAATTCGCGGGTTGGGACGACAACCAGTGGAAATCCGCCGGTTTTCGTGCCGTGCCGAACTGTATCGTGCGCAAATCGGCCTATATCGCGCCGGGCGTGGTGCTGATGCCGTCTTTTGTCAATCTGGGTGCCTATGTGGACGAGGGCACGATGGTCGACACCTGGGCGACCGTCGGGTCCTGCGCACAGATCGGCAAGAATGTGCACCTGTCCGGCGGCGTCGGCATTGGTGGCGTTCTGGAACCCATGCAGGCCGGCCCCACCATCATCGAAGACAATTGTTTTATCGGTGCCCGTTCCGAGGTGGTCGAAGGCTGTATCGTGCGCGAAGGCTCGGTTCTGGGCATGGGCGTTTTCATCGGCCAGTCCACCAAGATCGTCGACCGCGAAACCGGCGAAGTCATGTATGGCGAGGTGCCCCCCTATTCCGTGGTCGTGGCGGGTTCGATGCCGTCCAAGAACAATATCAGTCTGTATTGTGCCGTGATCGTCAAACGTGTCGACGCCAAGACCCGGTCCAAGACCGGCATCAACGACTTGCTGCGCGACTGAATTCAGCCGTTTTCGGACGACCGGGCCCGGCGGCATATCCAGCCGCCGGGCTTTTCTGTTGCGGGCAAGATCAGGATTGCAACAGCAGCCTGGCTTCGTGGGGTTTGAGCGCGGGCCGTGCGGTCGGCCCATAGGTTTGCGGCGCGCCCTGGGCAAGCTCGGGCATCAGATCAAACAATTCGGCGCGGGTCTGCGCATCGAAAGCGTCCAGTGTTTGGGCCCCGGGATGATAGCTTTCGCTGTCCAGCCCATTGCCGCGAATGATCTCATGTCGGTCAAACAGAAGATGCACATAGTGCACCGCGCCGCCGTCCGCGCGCGACCGGATGCGGCAATCGTCGATCAGTGACTTGGCCATGACCAGAACTTCGGAGCAGCCAAACAGCAACTCGGCCCGCCAGGACGTCAGCAGCACGCGATGGCAGGGCGACACGGCAATCCGGTCGTGATTGCCCAAACTGTCCTTGGCGAAAACCACGGGGGCATCCTTGCCCCGGGCGGTACGGTGCGAATGTCCGATCCAGCGCAGCGGCTGATAGCCCCGGTCGCGGGTGCGAATCAGTGCGCCCGGGACCAAGGTCTCGACCGGGACCGGCCCCTGCGTGGTATCGATCAGGGTTCCGGCCACAAAGCAGGGAACCGTGGTCAGCTTGACGAAGCCGATGTCGGTATTGCCGTCGGCATCCTCGACGCTATAGGAAAACGTGTTCAGCCCGGCTTCGCCATCGGAAACGATCTGAAACGTTCCATCAGCCGCCAGCGTGATGGATTCCCCCGTGGGCAGGGTGACGGTATCGCCCGCGCTGACGGGTTGACCGTTGATATGGGTGATGGTCAGCGACCCGCCCGCGGTCGTGGTGTCATTGTCCCGCACGTCTATTTCTTCGGGGGCTGTTCCGTGGACGGTAATCGCATCATCGCCGGCAACCAGCGCGGTCTGCACCGATTCCCCGGCGATCAGAAGATTGCTGTCATAGGCGCTGTCGCCACCGTCCGCGATTGCGATCTTGATGCTGTTGGGCACGCCCGGCTGTACAGGAGCCTTCAATGTCAGCGTCGCGGTGAATCCGTCCATTTCCGTATTCGCGATATCGGCATTGGCCGGGTTGTCGACGTACAGGTTCGAATTGGTCTCATCGTTGATGTTGTTGATGGTGATGTCGCCGTCGCCGACCCTTAGCTCGGCCTTTTCGCCATTCACCCAGACGCCCACCGCATCATTGAAGCCCGAGTTGACGTATTCCAGGTATTCTTCGGACGAAAACGTAACCTGCATGGTCAGAACCGACCCGTCAGGAATGAAGGTGGATTCGAATACGGCCGCGTCATATGTCGTGGATCCTGCGATTTCTTCCAGATCCTCGTCGCCCGCCCGACCGTGCGAGGTCGAGGTACTGGAGATCCGGTTGGCATCGCCCGAACTGTTGGTGATATCCCGCGCATTGCCGGTGGACAGGATCACGCCGGTGTCGGACGGGGTCAGCATACCGGCCACGGCGTCGCCATCGGAATAGATCCCCGATGCCGAATCCGCCCCGGTATATTCGGCTGTAAGAATCTGGATGCTGTCGCCGAACATGGCCTCGGCCATCTGGTTTGCAGTGGCGGATGTATCGATCGGCAGTTCGGATGCTGTAGGCATTGAATATCCGGTTATTGGTGTCCTGATGTCGTGTGCCTGTATGAACCAAAAGTGTTTATGCTCTCTCATGGCGTGCGGATTAGATTTCTAAGATTTTGCGAAAAACCAATGGTTTGCAGGCAGCGGTGGTGGCCTGGTGCCCCTTTGTCGGGGGCGGTGCCGCGCCTGTCGCGGGGCCGATGCGCTTGACCCTCGGTGCCGGGTCCCGCTATGGCGCGGCATGGAAAAAAAGAAACCATCGCGTCAGCAGGTCTATACGTTGATCGTGCAAATCGGACGCAAGGCGGGCGATGGATTGCCCGAGAATGCCACCGGCGCTGCGCTGATGTGCTTTGCCAGCGGCATAGACGAGGCCGAGGCGGTGCGTGAAACCGTGGCGATCCTGAAACAGGCGGACACCGCTCCGCTGGACGTGATCGGGCATGGCACCCTTGCCGAACGCCAGGCCGAAGGGCACGAGATCGACCCAGAGGAACGCGCGCTGATGCAGCGGGCCCTGGATGAAAATGCGGTCATCGTCGCGCAGGTGACCCCGTTCTTTGGCGACGATGCCTGACCCGGCGCTTGAACTGAAGGAGACCCGCATGCCTGTCGATCCCGTTGAACTGACCGCCCGCCTGGTTCAATGCCCATCGGTCACGCCGGCCGAGGGGGGCGCGCTGGTGCTGCTGGAAGGTGAACTGACCCTGGCCGGTTTCGAATGTACCCGTGTGGATCGCGGCGGGGTCAGCAACCTGTTTGCCCGCTGGGGCGAACAGGCCCATCCCCGCAGTTTCGGGTTCAACGGTCATACCGACGTGGTGCCTCTGGGTGACGAAGCGGCGTGGACCATGCCGCCTTTCGGGGCCGAGGTGAAAGACGGGGTGCTGTACGGGCGCGGCGCGACCGACATGAAATCCGGGGTCGCCGCCTTTGTCGCCGCCGCGATCGACTTTGTCCGTGACACACCGCCGGACGGCGCCATCATCCTGGCGATCACCGGCGACGAAGAGGGCGATGCGGTGAACGGCACGACGGCCTTGCTGGATCACATGCGACAGCATGGCGAAGCCATGTCGGTCTGTCTTGTCGGTGAACCGACCTGTCCCGAAAAAATGGGTGAGATGATCAAGATCGGGCGGCGCGGCTCGATGACGGCATGGTTCACCGTGACCGGCGTGCAGGGCCATTCCGCCTATCCGCACCGCGCCAACAATCCGTTGCCGGCAATGGCGCGGCTGATGGATCGCCTGGCGTCGCATACGCTGGACAGCGGAACCGAACATTTCGATGCGTCGACCCTGGCGGTGGTGACCATCGACACCGGCAATGACGCCACGAATGTGATCCCGGCGCAATGCAAGGGGACCGTGAATATCCGGTTCAACGATGCCCATACGGGGGCCGGGCTGTCGGAATGGCTGCAGGCCGAAGCCGCAGCCGTGGCTGACGACTTCACGGTGCAGATCGACACCAGAATCAAGATTTCCGGGGAAAGCTTTCTGACCCCGCCCGGCGCATTGTCGGATCTTGTCGCCCATGCCGTGCAGTCCGAAACCGGGGTGCAGCCGGTCTTGTCGACCACCGGCGGGACGTCGGATGCCCGGTTCGTCAAGGACCATTGCCCGGTGGTTGAATTCGGCCTGGTGGGCCAGACCATGCATCAGGTCGATGAACGGGTCGAGGTGGCGCAGATCCGGCAGTTGAAATCGATCTATACCCGTATTCTGGGCGATTATTTCGCCTGATCGGCAACGGGTACACATCCGCCTGAACCGTCGCTTTTGCCGATGACGCAACGGCGGGGGCGTGTTAGATGCGCAAGCATGACGCGCATTCCCAGCAAGGCTGAAATCCTCGACTGGATTTCAACCAACCCGACCCAGACCCACAAACGTGAGATTGCCAAGGCTTTTGGCATAAAGGGGGCGGACCGTATCGAGCTGAAGCGAGTTCTCAAGGAGCTTGAAGCCGAAGGCCACCTTGCCCGGCGCAAGCGGTCCTATGTGGACCCGGAACGGTTGCCGCCGGTCAGTGTGCTTCAGATCAAGGCCCCCGATGCCGATGGCGACCTGTTCGCCCGACCCTTGGAATGGCACGGCGAAGGCGTCGAACCCATCGTGCTGGTGGTGCCGCGCGCAAGCGATCCGGCCCTGGGAGAAGGCGACAGGATCCTGGCCCGCCTCACGGTCGTGACCGCCGAGGACCACAATTACGAAGCGCGCCTGATCCGGCGCATCGGCATCAATCCGAAACGCGTTCTGGGCATTTTCCGCAAAGGCGCGGAAGGCGGGCGTATCGTGCCGATCGACAAGGCGCAGAGCACACAATGGGCGGTGCCAGAAGACAACCGGTTCGGGGCCCGGGATGGCGAACTGGTCGAAGCCGAACAGGCCGGGCCGAAACAGCGCATGGGTCTGCCGCGTGCGCGCATCCTTACCCGTCTGGGTGATCCCGGCGCACCACGCGCGGTATCGCTGATTGCGATTCATCAACACGGTATTCCGGACCAGTTTCCCGACGAGGTCATCGCAGAAGCCGATGCCTGCAAACCGCAGGGGCTGAATGGCCGCGAGGATTTGCGCGACATGCCGCTGATCACCATTGATCCGGCGGATGCACGCGACCACGACGATGCCTGTTTCGCCCAGGCGGACGACGATCCGGAAAACCCGGACGGGCATGTGGTCTGGGTGGCGATTGCCGATGTTGCGGCCTATGTGCGCTCGGCCGGTGCGCTGGACCGCGAGGCCCGCAAACGCGGCAACTCCAGCTATTTTCCGGACCGGGTCGTGCCGATGCTGCCGGATCGGCTGTCCGGGGATCTGTGTTCGTTGCACGAAGGTGTTCCGCGTGCCTGCATCGCGGTGCGGATGCAACTGGACAAGGACGGCAACAAGATCTCGCACCGGTTCGTGCGTGGGCTGATGCGCTCGGCGGCGTCGTTGCATTATGGCGAGGTACAAGAGGCCATCGACGGCACCCCCAGCGATCGCACCGCACCCTTGCTGGAAACGGTGCTAAAGCCGATCTATGCGGCCTATGCCGCCCTGGTGCGCGCCCGCAACAATCGCCAGCCGCTGGATCTGGATTTGCCGGAACGGCGGATCGAACTGGGCGAGGACGGAACCGTGACCTCGGTCAATTTCCGCGAACGGCTGGATGCGCACCGGCTGATCGAGGAGTTCATGATCCTGGCCAATGTGGCGGCGGCAGAAACCCTGATCGCCAAGCGCTCGCCGCTGCTGTTCCGCGTGCATGAAGAACCGTCGCCCGAAAAGATGGACAGCCTGCGCGAGGTGGCCCAGTCGGCCGGGTACAATCTGGCCAAGGGGCAGGTGCTGCAGACCCGGCACCTGAACGCGCTGCTGCGCGCCGCCGAGGGCAGCGAGAACGACGAGCTGATCAACCTGTCGACCCTGCGGGCGATGACCCAAGCCTATTATTCGCCGCAGAACTATGGGCATTTCGGCTTGGCGCTGCAGCATTATGCGCATTTCACCTCGCCGATCCGCCGCTATGCCGATCTGATCGTGCACCGGGCGCTGATCACGGCGCATGGCTGGGGCAAGGATGGGTTGACCGCCGAGGACATCGACAGTCTTGAACGCACCGCCGAGCATATTTCGGATACCGAACGCCGGTCCATGATGGCCGAGCGTGACACCACGGATCGTTATCTGGCCGCCTATCTGTCGGAACGGGTCGGCACCGAGCTGACGGGCCGGATCAGCGGGATCGCCCGGTTCGGAGCCTTCGTCAAACTGGATGAGACCGGGGCCGATGGGCTGATCCCGGTGCGTACCATCGGCCGTGAATATTTCCATTTCGATCGCGACGCAGGCACCCTGATGGGGGCGGATACCGGGTTCACGCTGGGCATTGGCCAGCGTGTCACCGTGCGCTTGACCCAGGCAACGCCAGTAACCGGCGGGCTGGAGCTGGAGCTGCTGACCGTCGAAGACAAGGCCATGCCCAAAAGCCCGTCCCCGGCCGGGCGCAGCCCCCGCCGCAAGGCCGCGCGCGGCAAACGCAAGGCCGACAAGATCAAACGCAAAGTCACCCGCAAGCGCAAGTGACTCTGCCAAAGCTGTCACCCATGGGGGCGGGAGTCCGCAAACAGCCGATATCCGCTGGGGTCCGCGATCCGCGCGCAACTCAAAGGCAAGAATGAAATAAGGGATGCCAATCCTGTCCAGCCGACACAGTGAATGATGCAGGTGAGAACCCGCAGTGGACTCGAAGCGGAATGACAATTTTGAGCCCGAAGCTGTCGATGCCGTGTCATGCTTTGAACCGCAGAGGAGAGAACGGAGGCGGTGTCACTGACCGGCTTGTTTTGCTTCGTACTTCTCCCAAACGTGCATCCAGCCCTTCTGACGTGCATCGGCCAGAAAAAGTTTCTTCCGTGCGTCGGTCGTTTCTAGGTTTCGGTACTTTCCACCCGAGAACTTTGGCCAGTCAATTGCCAGGCCCAGTTTCACCATTTCAGCGGAAAGATCCCGCCCATCCGACAGGTAACACTGCGCAACTGTTCGGCCATATTCATCTCTTTCGGAGATTTCTGCTCTGACGATTTGTCCTTTGCATAATTTGTGCAAAGCCCATTTGGCCTTCTTCCCATATGGATGATTTAGTTCGGGCGCATCGACCCCAAACAACCGGATCTGCGTTTTCCCTATTTTTATTGTGTCGCCATCGGTTACATAGACGGCGCCTGTCAAAATTTGTTTTTGAGGTAGGTGCGTTGAGTTTTTCTCATCAAATCGCGAAGGCTTAGCCGTTCTGATTGCACTGGAACGTACTCGTGTTGATGGTGGTTCCGATGTCGAAGTTGTTTGTGACGGACGGCTGCGACCTTCAGAGTGCCCCAATCTAGAGACGAAAAATATGGCTGCTACGAGAACAACAATGATTAAAATAATCTCCATGTCATTTACTTTCTAGAGTTGCTTTATCGCTGACGTCTTTCCATTATATGGTTGTTTTCGAAGCAACTTCGATTCTGGTTCTCAGCCAATATCTTACGATTTCCAGCCAAAGTTACTTTGGTTTTCGCTTTTGAGTTTATCGGAGAAGTCGCTGCACCCAATGTCGACCGCTTGGCTGTTTCAAGGGACTTGTTCGGGCCAGGCATCGTAGAAAACTCGTGGGGCTTCTAATGCTGGATGATCCCACTGAGCCAGAGCCGGAAAAGTCTCACTCTGCTGACACTCATCTACCTTGGGTGAAGACTGCGCATCAAATGGCCGCTTTGTCCCGCACAGCCGACATTCACCGCATCCGGGGTCCGAAGAAATCTTGGGGAACTGACTGCTGACGATCGTGTTGCCTAGAACGGTGATCGTCTCTGTGGGGCATCCATTTGCGGCAGTGGCCCCGCCAATCCTGGCGAGGCCCTTTGTGTTGGTTATCTGGCGTTGGCCGTTATTCCGGGGTCCAGTCGCTGACCGCCTTGACTTCGAGAAAGTCCTCGATGCCATAGATACCGCCTTCGCGCCCATTGCCAGATTGTTTCATGCCGCCAAATGGCGATCCGGCGCCACGGGGTTTGCCGTTCATTTCCACCATTCCCGCGCGCAGGCGCCGCGCCATGCGGTTGGCCCGTGCCCCGTCCTGGGTTTGAACATAGTCGGTCAGCCCATAGGGCGTGTCATTGGCGATTTCGACCGCTTCTTCTTCGCTGTCAAAGGGGATCATCGACAGGACCGGGCCAAAGATTTCTTCGCGTGCGATGGTCATCTGGTTGTTCACATCGGCAAAGACCGTTGGCTTGACGTAGAAGCCCTTGTTCAACCCGTCGGGCCGGCCGGTGCCGCCTGCAACCAGGCGCGCGCCTTCGTCGATGCCTTTCTGGATCAGATCCTGGATCTTGTTCCACTGCATCTCGTTCACCACCGGGCCTATGTGGCGGCCTTCCTCATGCGCGCTGCCCACGGTAACCGCATTGGCAACCTGGGCCGCGGTTTCCACCGCAGCATCATAGATATCGCGCTGCACCAGCATCCGGCTGGGGGCGTTGCAGGACTGGCCGGTGTTGTTCATCATGTGCAGCACGCCGCGTTTCACCGCCTTTTCATCGGCGTCGGCAAAGATCACGTTGGCCCCTTTGCCGCCCAGTTCAAGATGCACCTTCTTCAAGGTGTCGGCGGCATTTTTGGAAATCGCCGTGCCCGCGCGGGTCGAGCCGGTAAAGCTGACCATGTCCACATCGGGATGGGCGCTGAGCTGGCTGCCGACGCCCGCGCCATCGCCGTTGACCAGATTGAAAACACCGGCGGGGAAACCCGCTTCGTGCATCATTTCCGCAAACACCATTGCGTTCAGCGGGCTTTGCTCGGACGGTTTCAGAACCATCGTGCAGCCCGCGATCGCGGCCGCGCCGACCTTGAGCGTGATCTGGTTCATCGGCCAGTTCCACGGCGTGATCAGGGCGGCAACCCCGACCGCTTCGTGGATGATCCGGTCGTTAGGGGCATGATCGCCCAGCGGACGGTCGAATTCGAACGCCTTGGCGGCCTTGACGAAGTTGCTCAGATGCCATGTTCCGGCCCCCGTCTGCTGGCTGCGTGCCATATCGATGGGCGCGCCCATCTCTGTGCTCATGGCCTTTGCCAGATCTTCGATCCGGGTTTGATAGATTTCGATCAGCTTTTCGACCAATGCGATGCGGTCGGCCACAGGCGTCGCCATCCAGCCCGGCAGGGCGGCCTTGGCAGCGGCCACGGCGGCGTTGGTGTCGGCCTCTCCCCCCAGAGAAATCACCGCACAGGGTTCTTCCGTCGACGGATCGATGACCTGGAAATCATTGGCCTGCGCCGGGGCGACCCATTGCCCGTTGACATAAAAATCGCGTTTCTCGATCATGGTTGGAACTCCCGTTTCCTTCACTGATCCGACCACTCGGTCGGGATTCGCGGCACTCTGTCACTGCTATGGCGGCAGGGCAAGAGAGGGGATGAAACCGCATCCCGAAGACATTAGGTTCAGAGTGACACCGAGTCGTCATGAAATTTGCATTAGGGAGACCACAATGGGTTTGCGCATCAACGATACAGTCCCGAATTTTACCGCCGAAACCGATCAGGGTACGATCCAGTTCCACGATTGGATTGCGGATAGCTGGGCGATCCTGTTTTCACATCCCAAGGATTTCACCCCGGTCTGCACCACCGAGTTTGGCGCCGTGGCGCAACTGAACGATGAATGGGCCAAGCGCGACACCAAGGTGATCGGCGTGTCCGTGGACGGGGTCGAAGACCACAAGAAATGGAAAGGCGATATCGAGACATTCGCCGGAACGTCAGCGGGCTTTCCGATCATCGCCGACGAAGGGTTGGCTGTTTCCAAGGCCTTCGACATGCTGCCGGCCGAAGCCTATCTGCCCGACGGCCGCACACCTGCCGACAGCGCCACGGTGCGTTCGGTTTTCATCATCGGCCCGGACAAGCAGCTCAAGCTGTCGATGACCTATCCGATGAACGTGGGGCGCAACTTTGCCGAAGTCTTGCGCGCATTGGACGGGTTGCAGACCGCGGCCAAGGAAAATGTGGCAACCCCGGCGAACTGGAACGTCGGTGACGACGTGGTCATCCCGACCGGCGTGAACGACGCGGATGCCAAGGAGAAATACGGTGAATTCACCACGCATTTCCCCTATCTGCGCACCGCGAAGCTGCCGGGCTAGGCATGTTGCGGGCGCAGGGCGACCTGCGCCCGGTATCGTGCCCGTTTGATTTCGCGCGCCAGTTTCCCGCTGGCGCGCGTTTTGACCTGAATGGTCGAGCCGCCGATCTGCCCAGCGATTTCGGCATTCCCTGTGCCCAGAATGGTATGCACCGGCTGGGCCGTGACCCAATGCATCTGAAGCAGGGTATCAATCGGGCGGTCGATCCGGTCGGTGGATGACAGCAGCCGCGCTGCCGCATCACGGCCCACCACCTGACAAATGCACTGCAACCCGATCCTGCGCGGCAGGATGAACTGAAGCTCTCTGTCGCTGGCCAGGGTCCGCGCAGGTTGTTCGCGCTGTTTGACGGGCAGCCTTATATACATATCGCAGCTGCCATGCGCATGGATCAAGGCCATGGCCCGCTTCAGCCGGGCGGGATCGACCTGCAGATCATCTTCGGCAATCAGCGCATAATCCCAACCGGCGTCAATGATCCGGCGCCAACAGCGGCGATGGCTTTCGAAGACCCCGATCTCGGCTGGCCGCAAGGCAAAGGGATAGTGGGGTCGATGCAGGTCTCCGGGCCTGGTCCGCACATCCGGTTCACGTTGCGGATCGCGCCCGTCGACCGCCTGAATCAGTTCTGCCCCGGGCAAGGTGCCGCGCAACTTTTCAGCGTTGGCGCGGCGTGCGGTGCTGGAGGGCATGTGAATGATGAGCGACTGCATATGTGTTGACTACAGCGGATACCGGGCCGTTGAAAGACCATGCGCCCACCCGTGCCGACATCCCGCAGACATGAACAGGCCCCGAACCATGGGTCCGGGGCCTGTTCTTCTGACTATCCGCAGACCGTTGTGCAATCCGCCTTGAACCCGCATCACCTTTCGCTGCCTGAAATCAGAGATTTCAACGCGATAGGTGATAAGTGATAGATCAGGTCAAAGGCGGAACGCTTTAGTCGGCGGCTTCTTCCTTCTTGATTTCCTCGCCGGTTTCCTGGTCGATCATCTTCATCGACAGGCGGACCTTGCCGCGATCATCAAAGCCCAGCAGCTTGACCTTGACCTCCTGGCCTTCCTTCAGAACGTCCGAGGGATGGTTCAGGCGGCGGTTTTCGATCTGGGACACATGCACCAGGCCGTCGCGCTTGCCAAAGAAGTTCACGAAGGCACCGAAATCGACGATCTTGACGACCTTTCCGGTATAGATCTTGCCTTCTTCCGGCTCGGCCACGATCGAATGGATCATGTCATAGGCCTTTTTGATCGATTCACCGTCAGGCGACGCAATCTTGATGATGCCGTCGTCGTTGATGTCTACCTTGGCGCCGGACACTTCGACGATTTCGCGGATCACCTTGCCGCCGGACCCGATCACTTCGCGGATCTTGTCGGTGGGCACCTGCATGGTTTCGATGCGCGGTGCGTGAACAGAGAATTCCGCAGCGCCGGACAGCGCCTTGTTCATCTCGCCCAGAATGTGCAAACGGCCTGCCTTGGCCTGGGCCAGGGCTTTTTCCATGATCTCGGGCGTGATGCCGGCGACCTTGATGTCCATCTGCAAGCTGGTGATGCCGTTCTCGGTTCCCGCAACCTTGAAATCCATGTCGCCCAGGTGGTCTTCGTCACCCAAGATGTCGGACAGGATCGCATAGGAGCCGTCGTCTTCCAGGATCAGACCCATGGCGACACCGGCAACGGGTGCTTTCAGTGGCACACCCGCATCCATCATCGACAGCGAACCGCCACAGACCGACGCCATCGAGCTTGATCCGTTGGATTCGGTGATCTCGGACACGACGCGGATCGTATAGGGGAAATCGGTCGCCGCGGGCAGAACCGCCTGCAAGGCGCGCCAGGCCAGCTTGCCGTGGCCGATTTCGCGACGGCCGGTAAAGCCGAAACGCCCGACTTCGCCAACCGAATAGGGCGGGAAGTTGTAATGCAGCAGGAAGTTGGACTTGAAGTTGCCATGCAGCGCGTCGATGAACTGTTCGTCGTCGCCGGTGCCCAGCGTGGTCACGACCAGACCCTGGGTTTCCCCGCGGGTGAACAGCGCCGAGCCGTGAGTCCGTGGCAACAGGCCGGTTTCGGCCGTGATGTCGCGGATTTCGTCGGTCTTGCGGCCGTCGATCCGCGTGCCGGATTTCACCACATCGCCGCGCAGGATGCCGGCTTCAAGCTTTTTCAGCGCGGAACCAAGGTTTTCATCTTCCTTCTGTTCATCGCTCAGCTTGTCCATGATCGCTTCGCGGGCGGCGGCCACGGCTGTGGTGCGCTCTTGCTTGTCAGCGATCGCAAAGGCGGCGCGCATCTGGGTTTCGCCAGCGGCTTTGACCGCGTCGAACAGATCCGAGTAATCCACCGGCTGGAAATCGAACGGCTCTTTGGCCGCATCTTCGGCCAGCGAGATGATCAGGTCGATCACCGGCTGGATCTGCTCGTGCGCAAAGGTCACGGCACCCAGCATTTCCGCTTCGGTCAGTTCATAGGCTTCGGATTCGACCATCATGACCGCGTCCTTGGTGCCGGCCACGACCAGATCCAGACGCTGTTCGGGGTTCAGGCGCAGGTCCTGCATGTCGTCCACGGTCGGGTTCAGAACGTATTCGCCGTCCTCGAAACCAACGCGGCAACCGGCGATCGGGCCCATGAACGGCGCACCCGACAGGGTCAGCGCGGCGCTGGCGGCGATCATCGACACGATGTCGGGGTCATTGACCAGATCGTGGCTCAGCACGGTACAGATCACCAGGACCTCGTTCTTGAAACCGGGCACGAACAGCGGGCGGATCGGACGGTCGATCAGTCGGCTGGTCAGTGTCTCTTTCTCGGTGGGTCGCGCTTCGCGTTTGAAAAAGCCGCCCGGGATTTTACCGGCGGCGTAATATTTCTCGTTGTAGTGAACCGTCAGCGGAAAGAAATCCTGACCCGGCTTTTGCTTCTTGGCAAAAGTCACGTTGGCCATGACGCTGGTTTCACCCAGTGTGGCGATGACACTGCCATCTGCCTGGCGGGCAACCTTGCCCGTTTCCAGTGTCAGCGTTTCCTCGCCCCACTGCATCGACTTCGTCGTTACATTAAACATCTATCGTTTCCTGTATGCGAGCACTCCCGGCCCTCCGGGTCTCGCGTTTGAATGACGGCCCCATTGCCGCCGACCCCTTGTATCAATCCTTCACGGTGCCGGGGTCCGGGCACCACGTCTCAGATTGCCGCGCCATACAGGAGTTTGCCGAAAATTGAAAGAGCGATAAAACCGGCGGTTGGCGGATTGCCGCGCCCGGCGTATGGGCGGTGCTTTTCCGGGCGTTGTCCGATCCGTCGTCAGCCGATGCGCGCCCCGGCCTGGATGATCGGCGGTTTCGCGTTCAGGTCTTCAATCGAGAACCCCGCCAGCGCCTTGTACTTGTCCGAGTGGTCCTGCAGCGTCTGCAAGGGGATGACGTCGGAGATATCGTCGAACCGACCTGCGCACAGATCTTCGACCTGTTGCAATATCGCGTCCGGTCCGCTGCCGCGGTTGGCCAGACCGACCCGCGTGGTCACCGGGCGTATCTCGGCTTCATAGGCAGTCAGCGCCGCCGGGCTCAGCCCATGTTCCAACAGGCTTGCCCCGATCACACGGGCGTCGATGATGGCCTGGCTGGCCCCGTTGCTGCCCACCGGATAGGTCGGATGCGCGGCGTCCCCCATCAATGTGACGCCTCCGTCGGTCCAGCGCGGCAACGGATCGCGGTCAACCATCGGATATTCCAGAACCCGGTCCGCGCCCCGGATCAACGCCGGCACATCGATCCAGTCGAACCGCCAATCCATGAAGTCGTCGATGAAATCGGCTATGTCCGCGGGGCGGTTCCAATCCTCGCGCTGCCATCCCAACGCGGGATCAAACCGCTTCTCGGCGATCCAGTTGATCGTGGCCAGGCCGGTTTCAGGGTCCGGTTCGGTGATCGGATAAGACACCAGCCGCAGGCTGTCATGGCCGATCATCACCATCGCCGCGCCGCCGAAATAGACCGGCGCGCGGGTGGTTGCGCGCCACAACACCTGACCATTCCAGATCGGCGCGCCCTCGTCCGGGTACATTTGCGCCCGCAGCGCCGAGTGGATGCCATCGGCACCGATCACCAGTGCGCCGGTCTCGGTGCTGCCGTCCTGCAGGTGCAACCGGGCCGAACCCGCTTGATTGGAATAGCCACTCACGCGCGCGCCGGTGCGCAGGCAATCCGGCCCGGCGCGGGCGATCAGCGTTTCATGCAGCATCATCTGCAGATGTCCGCGATGCACCGAATACTGCGGCCAGGCATAGCCGGCGCGCCGTCCGCGCGGCTCTTGCCAGATCAGGTGGCCGTGTTTGGAATGAAAACCGATCTGCCGTGTTTGGACCCCGATGCGCTCAAGGTCCGGCTCAAGCCCCAGATCGAACAGTTCCCGAACGGCATTGGGTTGCAGGTTGATGCCCACGCCCAGCGGCCGGATTTCGCGGGTGGTTTCAAAGATGCGAAACGGCACGCCGATCTGGTTCAGCGTCAGCCCCAGAGCCAGCCCGGCAATGCCCCCGCCTGCGATAAGAACGGTCATTCGTTGATCCTTTTTCTGTAGGGGCATTTCTGTAGGGGCAGCAAATCAGCGCGGCCGCGGCAAAGCAAGACCAGGCGGGATCAGACACCGGTCAGATCCGCCCCCAAAATGGTTTCGGCATGCTCGCTGAGATAAATCCGCAACCACGGCGTGAACCGCTCTGGATGATCTCTGACTTCGATCTGCAGATCCCGATAGGAAATCCAGCTTGTGTCCATCACTTCATCCGGATTGGGCCGTATGTCCAGATCCGGCGCGGCATGCGCCAGAAACACATCGACCACTTCGTGTTCGGTCAACCCGCCGCCCACGCTGGCGCGGTATTCCAGTTGCTGGCGGTGTTCGGGTGCCAGCCCGGTGATGCCCAGTTCCTGTTGCAGGCGGCGTTGGGCGCAGTCCAGGGCAGGTTCCTGCCACAACGGATGGGTGCAGCAGGTGTTCGCCCACAGGCCGGGCGTGTGATATTTGCCCAGGGCGCGGCGCTGGATCAGGATCTGATCGCCGCGCAGGACAAAGACCGACACGGCCTGATGTTTCAACCCCTGCACATGGGCCATCAGCTTGTCGACCGGAGTCAGGGTGCCATCTACCCAGGCCGGGATCAGAGTATCCATGCGAATGTTACCGGATTGCTGCATTGCGCCGCGTAGCTAGTCCTTCAGACCTGTTCTGGCAAGGTGCCCGCCGACCAGCAGGGCAACAGATCGCCGGGCGCGGGACGGGCGTGATAGATTGCCCGGGCCGTGGCGCGCGCCACGCAGAGCGCGGCGGCATGGCCGATTTCGCGCAGGTCGGTTTGTGGCGCGTGCATCCGGCGCCTGTTGGTCGAGGCCGCAAACACGAGATCCCCGTCATTGGGCAGGTGTGACGGCAGGATTGCACGGGCCAGCCCGTCATGGGCAACGGTGGCGACGCGCTTGGCCTGGGACTTGGTCAGATCGACATCGGTGGCGACAATGCCGATGGTCGTGTTGGCACGCTGTTCGAACGCGGCCAGCTTGCGGCTTTCGATGTTGCGGCCCAGCCCGCTGCGTGGATCCGGACCCAGCCCGCCGAATTCGCCGTCGATTTCGAAGGGTGCCGCCCAGAAATACCGCCCTCCGGGGGTGGTGACGCTGCCCACCGGATTGGCGGCGATCAATGCGCCCACGGTGATGCCGCTGTCCAGCACCAGCGAGGCAGACCCCAGTCCACCCTTTTCCATCCCGGTCAGCGCACCCGTCCCGGCCCCGACGCTGCCAAGGCTGAACTCGGTGCCGGCATCGTCCAGCGCGGCCCGGCCCAGATCCGGATAGGGGTTGTCGGTCCAATCCTTGTCGCCGCCGTTCAGCAGATCAAACAGGATCGCGGCGGGCACCAGCGGAATCCGCAGCGTATGCAGGGCAAAACCGCGCCCTTGGTTGCGCAGGCCCGCCACGACGCCAGACGCGGCATCCAGACCATAGGTCGACCCGCCCGACAGCACGATGGCATCGACCTGCGCGACGGATTTGTCAGGTTCCAGCAGATCCGTCTCGCGGGTGCCGGGCGCACCGCCCATGACGCAATAGGCGGCGGTCATCGGATCTTCGCCCAGCATCACGGTGGTGCCGGATTTCAGGGTGTCGTCTTGGGCGTTGCCGACCATCAGACCGGGCACGTCGGTGATCAGATTGCGCGGTCCGGGGATCATGTCCTGTCCTGTTGCTGGCTCTGCCTGTCGCGGATTTGCGTGCGCAGGATAAAGCAGCCCGGTCAGGTGCGCAATCTCACTCGTCGCGGACAGTTCCGCGCAACGCCTTGATTTCGCCACGCACTTTTTTGGCTTGCAGGCGACGGCGGACCGATCCCTTGGTGGGTTTGGTTGCGATGCGCCGCTTGGGCGCGGTCAGTGAGCGGCGGATGAGCTCGGTCAGCCGTTCGCGTGCGATCTCGCGGTTGCGGGCCTGGCTTCGGGTTTCGTCGCATTGGATGATCAGGGCACCGTCCTTCGTCCAGCGCCGCCCGGACAGACGTTTCAGCCGGGTTTTCACCGGGCCGGGCAAGGATGGGGATCGCTCGGCTTCAAATCGCAGCTCGACGGCGGTGGACACTTTGTTCACGTTCTGCCCGCCGGGTCCCGAAGCCCGCACGAAGTTTTCGGTCAACTCCCAGTCCTGGATCTGAATGGTGTCGGTCACATGCAGCATTTGGATGTGATACAGGGTTCCGGCGGTAACAAAAAGGGCTGCCCGATTGTCCGGGCAGCCCTTTCGAAAGTCATTCGGAGGCAGGGTCGTGGACCTTTGCCAGATCGCCTTGGGCAGAGTATCCGCCAAGGGCTGCCTCAGCGGGCATTCCCCCAAGCTGTTCCGACTCCTTGCTCCAATACCTTTCTTGACACTGGATCACCTCCTTTTCCTGCTGTTGACGTTGTCAGCAGGTTGGCACGGCAGGCGCGAATCGCCAAGACAAATCGTTACATCCGGATCGTGGTCGAATCGAAACGCTGAATAATCAGCCGGAATGGCACCAGCGCCAGCAGGGCGAGCGACAGTTTGACCAGCCAATCGGCCAGGCCCAGCGACACCCACAGCGGCACGGTCGGACCGATGCCCAGCAAGGCCAGCGGCTGGTTGGCCCAGCCGACATCGTTGCCAGGTTCAAGCCAGGCCAGCTGCGCGGAAAAAGCGATGGTAAAGAACAGCATCGTGTCCAAGGTCGAACCGATCAGCGTCGAGGCCAGCGGCGCTTGCCACCAGCGCCCGTTGCGCAGGGCGGCAAAGATGCTCACATCCAGCAACTGCGCGGTCAGGAAGGCCAAGCCTGACCCCAGGGCGACCCGCAGCGTGACCAGGGGGCCGAATTCACCCATGATCTGTGTGCCGACGAAAGAACAGAACACGCCCACCACGAAGCCGGCAAAAACCACCGTCCGGGCCGGGCCGGGACCATAGATGCGGTTCATCAGGTCGGTGACCAGAAACGCCAGCGGATAGGTAAAGGCGCCCCAGGTCAGCCATTGGCCGAACAGGAACTGAACCAGAATGTTGGATGCCACCACGATGGCGGCCATGGCAAGAATGCCGGGAAGATGTGCGCGTGTCATATGTGGTGCCCGTTTTGGCAAGGTTGCGGCGACTTGGCCCGTCAAACCGACGGGCGAGATGCTGCTACCGGGTTGCCGCGGAATAGGCAACCCCGCCGGTCAGGGCATATTCCACCAATTCGGTGCGTTGCAGGAAGAAAAAATTGTCATCCGCGATCATGGTCAGACGCACTCTGCCCATATCATCGCGCCACAGCGCGAGACCTTCCAGATTATCGTGGGTGCCGGTGCTTGTCTGCAATTCGCAACGTTCCCCCTGCGCGCCGGTGTCGGTCAGGTGCCAGCTGCGCACGCGTGTGCGAAAGCCGAACAGGTTGAACCCGCGTTCCAGCAGATAGAACCGCCCGTGGGGGCCGAAATCCGCGCCCACCGGCAGGAATTGGCCGTCGGTGGGCAGCCCGAAGGGGTTTGACCACTGCCCGTCGCGCCAGAGAAACAGCGGGATGTCGCCTGATGAATCGCGATGGTCTTCGGGGACGGCGATCAGGTCGTGATCCGGGGTGATCGCCAGGGCCTCGATGCCGCCGTTGAATGGCAAATCGCGCAGCATGGGCGGGCGCTGCAGCCCGCGCGATGGACCGCCGGGCGAGGGATAGTGCGACACCCGGTGAATACGTTCGAAGGATATGAACAGATCGCCGCCAGCGGCCTGTGCCAGACCCTCGGAATCGACGGTGTGTCCGATCAGAACCTTGCCGTTCTGCCGGTGCAAAGCCCAGCTGCGGCCCGGCGTAATGCCGGTGATGCGGCCATCTTCGCGCCGGATTCCTGCCTTCACGATGCGCGCGCGGTCGGTCATCGCCAGCATGTCACGCCCGTCGCGTGACAGTTCGATGCCCGAAAACCCGCCGAACCAGCCGCGCTGCATGGCCCAGGCGAAATCCCCCATAAACGTCGGTTGCCGACATTCTGCCCAGGCCGCCGAACCGGCAAGCGCACAGCAGGCAATCAGTCCGAACGCAAAACAGAGGCGCATTGCTGGGGCAGATCGGCGAGCACATATTCCCGGCGCGGTTTTGGCTTGGGCGCGTTGGGGTCGGCCTTCTTCGGCGGCGGCGGGTTCAGGATATTGTCGACCCATTGCTGGGCTTCGGCACAACCGTCACCGCGGGGGGGCGGGTTCTGGTCGACACATCCCCGCATGCCGCGCGGACAGGCCAGCCGCACATGGAAATGATAGTGATGCCCCCACCAGGGCCGCACCTTGCGCAACCATTTTCGATTGCCTTTCGCGTCCTTGCACATCTGAACCTTGGCGCCGGGAAAAACAAAGATCCGCGCGGTGCGGCGGTCCTTGGCGGCGGCGCGGATGATTTCGTGGTGCGCCTTGCTCCAGTTGGCGTTGACATAGGCCCCGCTGGCGCGGCGCAGGGATATGGAAGAGATATTCTCGCGCTGGCGCTGGGACAGGTTGAGCCGCGACGTGGGCAGCATCCAGATATCGATATCCAGCCCGATCTGGTGGCTGCGATGGCCCGACAGCATCGGGCCCCCGCGGGGCTGGCTGATGTCGCCGATATACAGCCCGTTCCAGCCCGGCTGTTTGGCGGCGAACCGGCTGAGATCCTTGATGAAATCGATCGTTTCGGGTTGCCCCCAATTGCGGTTGCGCGACAGGCGCATGGCCTGCCATGTGGGGCCGGTCTCGGGCAGCTGTACGGCTCCGGCCTGACAGCCCTTGGCGTAGCTGCCGATGGCGGCCGGAGATTGTCGGCTGCCGGATTTTTCCGCCCCGAACAGTTGCTTGGCCAGCGGCGCGGCGGACAGCGGAGCGGTCGGCAGGGGCATGATGGACAGGGGCATGGCCAGCACGATCCCCAGCAGGATGGGGATGAGGCGCGGAAAGGTCATTGGGTTTGATCTCCTTCTGCTTTTACCCAGATCAACAGGATGAGGCCGGCCACGAAAAGAACGACAACCGGCGAAATGCCCAGCCGGGCGCTGCCCGTCCAGGTCGTGACCAGCCCGATCAGCGCCGGGGCCATGAACGCGGTGGCGCGTCCGGACAGACCATAGAGGCCGAAACTCTCGGTCGGGGCGTCGGGATGGGAATGGCGCACCATCAGGCTGCGACTGGAGGCCTGCAAAATGCCGCCGAACCCGCCGATCAACACGCCGCAGACAAAGAAAACCGTGTCCGGCAGGGTCGATCCGGACGCAAGGGCGACACCGAATATCTGTTCGCGCGACATGCCGACGATGGTGACACAAACCAGCATCAAAACCCAGATCGAAAAGATGATGACGGGTTTTGGCCCCAGTTTCTTGTCCAACCCGCCGCCGATCCAGCAGAACACCGCCGAGGACAGCACCGCGACAATGCCGAAAATGCCGATGGCGGTGATTTCCCAATCCAGCACCAGTTTCGCATATACCCCGCCGAACCCGTACAGCCCGTTCAGCGCATCGCGATAGAACATGGACGACCCCAAATAGGCAGACAGGCTGATCCTGTGGCGCAGGCTGCGCAACAACCTGCCCAACATGGCAAAGGCTTCGCGGGCGGTGCCGCTGGGCCGGCTTCGCGGCTTGTCGCGCATCCACAGGAAATAGGGGACCATGAATGCCGCGTACCAGGCCGCCACGAAAGGTCCGACAAACCGCGTTCCCTCCATCTGGCTGGCGTTCAGGCCAAGCGCCGGATCCAGCCCGATCAGGGTCTTGCCATTGGTTTGCTCGACAAACAGCAACAGCATGATCGCCAATGCCAGCAGACCGCCGGTATAGCCGAACGCAAAGCCCGAGCCCGAAATCTTGCCGACCTCTTCGGGCGGGCCAAGATCCGGCAGTTGCGAATTGATGAAGATCAACGCGTATTCCGCGCCGACAAACCCGAACCCGAACGCGATCAGCCCGAACCACATGCCGGTGCCATCCGGCAGGGTCCACCACAACGCCGACGCGCCAAGGACATACATCACCGAAAACACCGCGATCCAGGGAATGCGCTTGCCGGTGGTGTCCGCCAGTGCGCCCAGAATCGGCGCACCGCACCCGATCAACAGGCCGGTGACGGTCAGACACAGGGACCACAGGCTTTGCGCCCGGGCACCGGCGGTCTGAACATCCATCCCCGAGGTGGTGAAATATTCGGCCGCGACCCCGGCGAAATACGGGCCAAAGACAAAAGTCACCAGCAAGGTGTGATACGGCTGGCTGGCCCAGTCGAAAAAGAACCAGCCCCAGATACGCTTGCGCGCTGAAATCGCTGCCATGCCTGCTCCGTCTTTTGCACGCATAAGACAGGGCTTTGGCGCGTCAATCAAGCGCGACCTGCGCCGATGGGGCACTACCGCCCTTCAAGCGCGGATCACATGCAGGCAATCCCGGTGATTGCGTCCCGCGCCCGGCTGCAGACTTGCCCTTTTTGTGTCGTGCCCTTAGGTGGTCCACAAACAATTCGGGGAATCCTCATGCAGTCGTTGTTTCAAATCCTGATGCTGATTCTGGATGTGGTATGGTTCTTCATCATCGCCCATGTCATCATGAGCTGGCTGATCAATTTTCAGGTGCTGAACCTGCATCAGCCGCTGGTTGCCCAGATCTGGCATATGCTGCAACGCATCCTTGAACCGCTGTACGGGCCGGTTCGTCGTCTGCTGCCCCCGATGCAGGGCCTGGATCTAGCCCCGCTGGTGGTGCTGCTGGGCGTCTTTGCCCTGCGCATCATTCTGGTGAACAACGCCGCTGCCTTCTACTGACGGGTCTTGTCCCGCGATTCCTTGTGTGAGACTGTGTGCCAAACGAGCAGACAGACAAAACATGAGGCCCCGGCATGCTGGACGCTGCCCCGCTTTTGCGCGACGTCTTTGGATTCGATGCATTCCGTCCCGGCCAGTCCGAAATCGTCCAGGCGGTCACCGAAGGCGAGAACGTTCTGGCCATAATGCCCACGGGTGGCGGTAAATCCCTGTGTTTTCAATTGCCGGCGTTGATGCGCGATGGCGTGACGGTGGTGATCTCGCCGCTGATCGCGCTGATGCGCGACCAGGTGCGCGCGCTGCAAGAAGCCGGGGTTTGCGCCGGGGCGCTGACATCCGGAAATACGCCCGAAGAAACGGATGCGGTTTTCGACGCGCTTGAACGGGGCGACATGAAGTTGCTGTACATGGCGCCCGAACGGCTGGCCGCGGGATCTGCCGCCGGGGTATTGCGCCGCGTCGGGGTCAGCCTGATCGCGGTGGACGAAGCACATTGCGTCAGCCAATGGGGACATG
Organism: Rhodobacteraceae bacterium F11138; assembly: GCA_016521575.1. GTDB lineage: Bacteria > Pseudomonadota > Alphaproteobacteria > Rhodobacterales > Rhodobacteraceae > Sedimentitalea. The sequence goes on from JAEKDP010000003.1 coordinate 110,403, forward strand.
ATTTCCGGCCCGACTATTTGCGCATCGGTGCGCTGCGCAAGGCGCTGGACGTGCCCTTGGCGGCATTTACCGCAACGGCGGATGCGGAAACGCAGGACGAGATCGTGCAAAAACTGTTCGACGGCGCGCCGCCGCGCCGGTTCCTGCACGGGTTCGATCGGCCCAACATTCATCTCGCCTTTGCGGCCAAGAACAGCCCTCGGCGGCAGATTCTGGACTTTGCCGCCGCACGTCGCGGACAGTCCGGCATCGTCTATTGCGGCACGCGTGCGAAAACCGAATCCCTGGCGCGGGCCCTGTCCGAAAACGGTCACAGCGCCTGTCACTATCATGGCGGCATGGAGGCCGAGGATCGCCGCATCGTGGAAACCCGGTTTGCCCGCGAGGACGGCTTGATCGTGGTGGCAACGGTGGCGTTCGGCATGGGGATCGACAAACCCGACATCCGCTGGGTTGCCCATGCGGATCTGCCCAAGAGCATCGAGGCCTATTATCAGGAAATCGGGCGCGCCGGACGTGACGGTGCACCGGCCGAAACCCTGACCCTGTTCGGCCCCGAGGACATTCGCCTGCGCCGCAGCCAGATCGACGAAGGGCTGGCCCCGCCCGAACGCCGCGCCGCCGACCATGCGCGATTGAATGGTCTGCTGGGTCTGGCCGAGGCCCTGGCCTGTCGCCGCCAGGTGCTGTTGGGGTATTTTGGCGAGCAAAGCGACCCCTGCGGCAAATGCGATCTGTGTGACACGCCCCCTGACGTCTTCGATGCCACCACCGCCGTGCGCAAGGCCCTGTCGGCCATCCTGCGGACCGAGGAATGGTTCGGGGCCGGGCATCTGATCGACATCCTGACCGGTGCCGACACCGACAAGATCCGCACCCGTCGTCACGATCAATTGCCGACCTATGGTTGCGGAACCGAATATGACAAACGCCAGTGGCAGGCCATATTCCGCCAGATGATGGGGCATGACCTGGTTCGGCCCGATCCCGAGCGACATGGCGCCCTGCGCATGACCCAGGCGGCGCGCCCCATCCTGCGCGGCGAGGCCGAAATCAACCTGCGGCGGGACACCATCCAGAAGGCGGCCCGCCGCCCGGCGGTGAAATCACTGGTCAGCGACGAGGATGCGCCCCTGTTGTCCGCGCTCAGGGCCAAGCGCCGCGCGCTGGCCGAGGCGGCCCGCGTGCCAGCCTATGTCATATTCAACGACCGCACGTTGATCGAGATGGCCGAAACGCGCCCTGATACGCTGGATGCGATGGCGCGGATCGGGGGTGTCGGGGCGAAGAAGCTGGAACGCTACGGCACGGTCTTTCTGGAGGTGATTACCGGAGAAACCAGAACCCATCATCCGGCACGGCGCAAACTGGCCGGTCACGGCGCGGGCATGACCTATGACCGGTTGCTGGCGGTGCAGGCCGATCTGGCGCGTGGATCGGACGGGATCGACAAACCGCTCAGTTGTTCTGCGGCCCAACTGGCCAAGGTGGCGCAGCTGCGACCCGGCGATCAGGACGGGCTGGCGCGGCTGTTGGGTGAACGGCGGGCCGAACGATTCGGGCCGGCTTTTCTGGACGTTCTGAACAGCGTGGAATAGATCGGTCCGTGGATATTGAACAGGAGCGAGCATGCTGGTGGTGATTTCTCCGGCCAAACGGCTGGACTGGACGGAACGCGACGTGGAGGCGACCCAACCGGCCTTTCAGGCGGATGCCAACCGGCTGGCGCGCACGGCCCGCAATCTGACGCTGAAGGATTTGCAGGGTCTGATGTCGATCAGCCCCGATCTGGCGCGGCTGAATCGGGACCGTTTCCGCGCGTTTTCCGATACCCCCGATCAGGATGCGACCCGCCCGGCGGCGTTGGCCTTTGCCGGAGACACATATCAGGGATTGGAAGCCGCATCGCTGGATGCCGAGGAACTGGCCTGGGCGCAGGACCATCTGCGCATCTTGTCCGGGCTGTATGGGGTGCTGCGTCCGCTGGATGCGATCCAGGCCTATCGTCTGGAAATGGGCAGCCGCCTGAAGACGCGGCGCGGGCAGTCCCTGTACGATTACTGGCGCGACGCGCTGTCCAAGGCACTGAATCAACAGGCGGAACAGCTGGGCACCGGGGTTCTGGTGAACTGTGCCAGCCAGGAATATTTTGGTGCGGTGGCGCCCAAGGCGCTCAAGTTGCAGGTGGTCACGCCGGTGTTCATGGAAGACAAGAACGGCACGCGGAAGGTCGTCAGCTTCTATGCCAAGAAAGCCCGCGGTGCGATGGCGCGCTTCATCATCCAGAACCGTCTGCTTGATCCCGCAGAGCTGTCGGGTTTCGACAGCGGCGGATATGTGTTCCAGCCGGAGCTTTCGCAAAGCGATGCCCCGGTTTTCGTGCGTCCCTATCAGGCCTGAACCGACTGGCCTGCGGTCGGTTGGGCGGCGCGCACGGGTTGCGCGTCCTGGGGTTGATAGGATTCGATCTGCCGTTGTATCGCGGCTTTTTGCAGCGGTTTGGTCATGTAGTGGTCCAGCCCCTTGGACAGAATATCGGCCGAATCCCCATCCACGGCATGGGCTGTCAGGGCAACGATGGGGACATGACTGCCGGTTTTGCGTTCCATTTCCCGGATTTTCAGCGTCGCTTCCTTGCCGTCCATCTGGGGCATGGAAATATCCATAAAGATCATGTCCGGCCGGAAATCGCGATAGCTCTCGATGGCCTCTATGCCATTGCTGACGAATTTGAGCTCGATGTTCAGATGCTTGAGCATCTTGCGCAGAACCAGCTGATTGGTCTTGTTGTCTTCGGCGGCCAGCACCCGCATCAGGCGCTGCGATCTGGTCGCAGGGGCCTGGGCGTTGGCGACCGGATCAGCGGGTTCGGGCGTTTTGTGCTTGCCGCGCTGGCCCAGAGAATCGCTGATCCCGGCCAACTGGGCGAACAGTTCATGCCGTGGATAGGGTTTTTGCAGCAATCCCTGCACCAGCGGGAACAGGGGATCGTTGTGGGCGAACCTGGCGCTGTTGCTCAGCAACAGGAAGGGCACATCGGCCCATTCGCCGTTTCGCAAGGTCTGGACCAGTTCCAGGCCATTCATGCCGGGCATCATGTGATCGCCGAGCACCAGATCGATGTCCGGGCTCATGTTGCTCAGCGCCTCGGCACCCGAGGCACAGCAGGTCACCTTGATCCCGAGCTGGGTCAGCTGTTTCTGCAGAATTGAGCGGTTGGTCGCCTGATCGTCGACGACAAGCGCATGCTTGAGATTGCCGGGCAGGATCGGCGGCATCGGCTGTTCGCCACTGGCCATGTCCAGCGTGATCTTGAACCCGAAACACGAGCCTTTGCCGACTTCGCTTTCGACCCAGACCCCGCCGCCCATCATCTCGATCAGCCGCCGGGAAATGGAAAGTCCCAGGCCGGTGCCTTCGAACTGGCGGTTTTGTTCATCCTCGACCTGGTTGAATTCGCCAAAGATGTGATCGATCTTTTCATCCGGGATGCCGATGCCGGTATCTTCGACGGTGATATGGATTTCGCTGGCGGTATCGTTCGGGCCGGCTGGCACGCCGGTGACCCGGATGATCACATGGCCCGACAATGTAAACTTGAGCGCGTTGCCGACCATATTCGTCAGCACCTGGCGGATTCGGCCGGGGTCGCCGACGAACCGGGTGGGCAGAAACAGATCATAATCCAGAAGCAGCGGCAGATCCTTGTCGCGGGCGATCGGCTGCAACAGCATCATCACCTCGTGGATGCAGCGTTCCAGGTCGAATTCTTCGGGGTGCAGCACCAGTTTGTCGGCTTCGATCTTGGAATAGTCCAGAACATCGTTGATGATGACCAGCAAGGCCTCGCCCGAGCTTTTGATGGTGCTGACATAGAGCCGCTGTTCTTCGTCAAGCGGGGTGTCGGTCAACAGGTCGGCCATGCCGACCACCCCGTTCATGGGGGTGCGGATTTCGTGGCTCATGTTGGCCAGGAACGATGATTTGGCCCGGTTGGCGGCCTCGGCCTTCTGGCGGGCTTTTTTGAGTTTGCTTTCATATTCGACGGTCGACGTGATGTTCTGCCCCAGGCTGACCATGTCGCCATCATGGCCGCGTTGATCGATCAGCTTGATGTATTGATCGTTCCAGAGCCGCATGGTCGTCGGTTTGGGGTTTGGCTGCATCCATCGGTGCAACATCATTGCCCGCCATTCATCCGGAGCCAGCGATTCGGTGTTTATGATCCCCTCATCCGTCAGGATCTGCAGAATCCGCATATAGCTGATGCCTGGCGCAACCTCTTCCAGACGGTCGAAAATGCTGAAATAGGCGGCATTGGCCCCCAGCAAGATATTGTCCGAATCAAACACGGCGAAACCGTCGCTGATGGATTGAATCGAATGCCACAGACGGCGTTCGGCGATTTCGACCTTTTCGTGGGCGGCGCCGAGTTCGGATTTCACCTTCTGGTTTTCATCACGGACCGTTGCAACCTCGGCCTGTGTTTCGCCGATCTGTCTGGTCAGGGCCAGCGCATGGCGTCCCAGTTTGCGGTTGGCCGCAGTCAGTTCTGCCTGCTTCAACTCCAGCAGGCGTTCGGCCGCGAGCCGCGACCGCCTTTCTTCGGCGAGTTTGGTGGCAAGGCTCATGCTTGCAGGCTCCGCAATTGTGGTGGCTGCAGAATGGGGTGACTCGGTGAACAAGTGCTTAAGCTGTGAACAGAACCGCGCCCCGTTGCGGGTGGCGCGATGAACCTGTCAGTCCGCCGATGTCGGTTCGGGCTTCAGCGACGTCCCTCGCGCAGCCAGCCGCCCACGATCAGGGCAGCGGCCAGCAGCAGCATCAACCAGGCCGGCAACAGCGGGGATTGGGTGACATCGCGGGTCTCATATGCGCCCCGCGGCGTCAGCCCGATCCAGCCGCGTCCCGAAGCGGGACGGCCTTCGCGTATGTCGCGCAGGCGGGGCAATCCGTCGTCAAGGCGAAACATGCCGCCACGCAGAGGTTCTATGACCGGTTCCAGAAGACGGGTCGACGCGATGGTTTGCTCGAACTCGCGCGGGGCCGCCGGTCCCAGGCCGATGACTGTTTCATAATCGCCTTCGGTCAGGCGATACAGCCCAATTTCCGGGCCGTCATACAAGGTTTCAAAACGTCCCGGCGATACCTCGTCCAAAGTGATTTCGGCGGTCGATCCGTCGGGGGCGGTGACCGTGACCGGGCCGATCTCGTCGTCAAGCGTGCGGCGGATGATGCGCATGGTCTGTCCGGTGGCTTCGGCCCACAGCGCCTCTTCTTCCAGTTCGGGTTCCTTCATCATCCAATGCGCCAGGCGTCGCAGCAGTTCCAGTTGCGGCCCGCCGCCTTCGTACCCCCTGTTCCACAACCAGGCGTGATCCGATGCCAGCAGGGCGACCCGGCCTTCGCCGACCCGGTCCAGGATCAGCAGCGGGCGTTCGTCGATGCCGGACATCAGGACCGACCCGGATTGTGGCGTGACGTCGATCTGGCGCAGCCAGGCCCCCCAGGTATCATCGCCCTGCAGATCTGCGGTGACGGGATGGCGCTTGCCCTGGTCCGTCACTTTGGGGCGGAACTTCTCTTCAAAGACGCGGGCGCTGGGTTCTGCCGGCAGAACCGGTGCAAGGGGTGAACGGTATATGCTGTCGGCACCCGCGAAATCCGGCCCCGCCGCGACCAGCACCGCACCGCCGTCGATCACATAGTTCGCCACGTTGTCCAGATAGATCGCAGGCAGAATGCCCCGGCGTTTGTAGCGATCAAAGATGATCAGGTCGAAATCCTCGATCTTTTCCAGAAACAGTTCCCGCGTCGGAAAGGCAATCAGAGAGAGTTCCCCAACCGGCACGCCATCCTGTTTTTCCGGCGGGCGCAGGATGGTGAAATGAACCAGATCAACCGAGCTGTCCGATTTCAGAAGGTTGCGCCAAGTGCGCCCGCCGGGGTGTGGCTCGCCCGATACCAGCAGCACGCGCAGCCGATCCCGCACGCCGTTCATCTGGATCAGGGCGCTGTTGTTGCGGTCGGTGATTTCGCCATCGGCTTGGGGGACGGTGAACTGAATCACGTTGCGACCGCCGTTGGGCAGGGTGACGGGCAGTTCGATATCCTGCCCGACCGGCACGTCAAATGTTCGGGGCTGGTCCCCGTCGATTGAAATCTGCAACGGGGCGGTGGTGGCGGTCTGTGGCGCCGCGCCGCTGTCCTCGATGCGCAGGGTCAGGGTCACCGACTCGCCGATAATGGCAAACGCGGGGGCGTTGCGCACGATCAGCCGCCGGTCCCAATCAGTGTCATGCCCGGTCATCAGCAGGTGCATCGGCGCCGGCAGGTCCGGGGCGCGGTCGAGATCGTGTACCTGTCCGTCGCTCAGCGCGATGATGCCCGCAATCCGGGCGCGCGGCTCTTCGGCCAGCGCAGCCGACAAGGCACCCATCAGTTCGGTGCCCGCGTCGCCATCGCCATCCGGCACCTTGATGCGCCGCAGCTCTGTGTTGTCCCGGCCGGTGATCCGCGCCGCCAGCGCATCGGCCGCGGCGGCCGTCTGCTGTGCGCGGTCCGACAGTTTCTGGCTGGCGCTTTCGTCTTCCAGCAAGAGGACGATATCGCTCAGCGGCGTGCGGTCCTCGATCTGATAGACCGGACCGGACAGCGCCCCCAGCAGGACCAGCGCCGCCAGCGCGCGCAACGCCCATCCCGTCAGCCCGCGCCAAAGGGCCAGCACCACGCCCGCGACCGCCAACACCGCGAGAACGGCGATGACGGGCCATGCAACCAGGGGGTCAAAAAGAATGGATCCGGTCATTGTCCCAACCTGTCCAGCAATGCGGGCACATGCACCTGGTCCGACTTATAGTTGCCGGTCAGCACATGCATGACCAGGTTGACGCCGAACCGATGGGCAAGCTCGCGCTGGCGTTCCCCGGAAAACCCCCGCCCGACGGGCAGCAAGGGACGCCCGTTGTCATCCACGGCCCAGGCGGCGGCCCAGTCATTGCCGCCGATCACCACCGGGGTCACCCCGTCGTTGAGATTGCGAAACGGCATGCCTTCGACCTGTTCCGCGTCCGGCGGGGCGGCTTCGACCCAGACATCGCGGCCCGCGTGACGGCCGGGAAAGTCCTGCAACAGGTAAAAGGTGCGGGTCAGCACATGGTCGGCGGGCAGGGGTTCAAGCGGAGGAATGTCCAGCGGCGCGGCAAGTTGCTGTAACTTGCGTCCGTTCGGGCTGGCCGCGCCGAAGCGGGCGATGTCCGCGTCGCGCGTATCAAACAGGATCAGCCCGCCCGAGCGCAGATATTCGTTGAGCCGCCCGTAAGCTTCGGCCGAGGGGATCGGCTGATCCGGTGTAACCGGCCAGTAGAGCAGCGGAAAGAACGCCAATTCATCGGTTTCAAGGTCGATCCCCATCGGCGCGGCAGGTTCGACCGAGGTGCGAAAGAACAAGGTTTCCGACAATCCGCGCAGCCCGGCCTGTGCAATGCGGTCGATCTCGGGATCTGAGGTCAGGACATGGGCAAGCACCATTTCGCTGGCGGCGGCAATGGCAAAGTCATCCCTGTCCTGTGCGTCTTGGGCCTGCAGCGGGCCGGGGGGGGTGGACATCAGCACCAGGGCCAGCCCCGCCGCAATCCGGCCAGGCCCCAGCCGCCCGGACAAGGCCAGCGATGCGATCACGTCCAGCACCAGCAGAAGAATGGCGAGGCTCAGCAAGAGGCCGCCCAGCGGCTGTTCAGAGGTCACGGACAGGCCCTCAACGGCAATCCGATCCGGCCAGAGCGCGGGCGGCAGTTCGACATCGGCCCCCAGGACGTTGCGCGCCAGTCGGCGGTCCGCGCTGGCATACAGCCCGGGCAGCATTTCCGGCCCCACCGGAGCATCCGCCAGCTCGGGCCCGTCGACACCGGGCAGGGTTCCGGCATCCGACAGGTCCCCGAACCCGTTCATGACCTGCAGAGGTGTCCAGATCGTCCCCGCCAGATCGTCTGCCTGTGGGGCCTTGGCGCTGGACGACACGGCCAGCCGTTCCAGCATCTCGACGAACAGGCCCGACAGCGGCAGGCTGGACCATTCGGCATTGGCGGTGACGTGAAACAGCACCACCTGCCCCTGACCCAGCGGCTTGCGGGTGACCAGCGGGGTGCCGTCGGACAGGGCCGCGATCACCCGGTCGGCAAGGGTTGGATCGGGCTGGGCCATCACCTGGGCGCTGACGGTGACGTCCGGCGGGATGGCAAGGCCGAAAAAGGGCGAGCCTTCGGCAAACGGGGCCAGGGTCTTGGGTTCGCCCCAGCTCATCGCGCCGCCGACGCTGCGGCCACCTGCGCGAAGGCGCACCGGCATCAGCGGATCTTCGGCATCGCGGCTGATATTGCTGGCGGCGAGCCGTGGACCGGCAAAGCGCAGCAACATGCCGCCGGCTTCGATCCATTCGGTCAGCGCGGTTTCTTCGGCGCTGGACAGCGTCGCCACATCCGCCAGCACGATCACATCCGGGTTCGCGGGCAATAGGTCAAGCAGGGCGCCATCCAGCAACTCGGCGGTCGGTATCAGCGCCTGTTCCAGATAGTGCAGCGGCGACAGCAGTTCCAACCCTTCGCGGTCCTCGCGTCCGGCGATCAGGGCGACTTCGCGGCGGCGCAGGCTGTCGTCCGCAAGGCTGAGCGCGCCGGCGGAATGCTGGCCCTGAATTTCGAACCGGGTGATGCGCGCGCGCAGTTCGGACGGCAGCGACAGGGCCGCGGTCGCGTGCAGCGCGCCGTCTGTGAACCGCGCGGGGACCGATGCCAGCACCCGCATCGTGCCGCCGGGGTCGCGCCCCTGCGCCAGGATCGTGATTTCGCGCGCCGAACCGGCGACCGAGCGGTGCGCGGTCAATTGAACAGCGCCATCTTCGAACTGCGCCGGGGACAGGCCCAGTACCGCTCCGCCGGTCTGAAAAACACGCACCGCCCCCCGGGATTCCAGCGTGGCCAGGACCTGATCCCGCCCGTCATGGGACAGACCATCGCTGATCCAGTGGGTGTCATAGTCGTGATCGATGGTGTTCAGCTCGGATATCGCCTGATCCGTCTGGGATATGCCAGCTTGCCAGGGGGCAGGGCTGAGACCCGCCAACCGGCTGCGCCAGGCATCTGCTGCCTGAAACACGGGTGGTTCGGGGTCGCTCAGGCGCATGATCGCCACCGGACGGTCGTTGCGGCCCGCTTCGGTCAGCTGGGTGGCGATCAGTTCGCGGGTTTCAGGCCAGCGCGTCGCACCGGCCCAACTGGCATCCAGCAGCATCAGCAATGGGCCGTCTTCATCCCGCGCCTGTTGCGGATTGAGCACCGGCCCGGCCAGGCCGATGATGACCGCGGCCACGGCCAGCATCCGCAACAGCAACAACCACCAGGGGGTGCGATCAGATACGCTTTCATCGTCCTTGAGCCCCAGCATCAGGGCGACGCCGGGAAACCGGCGGCGGATCGGGGCAGGGGGGATGGCGCGCAGGATCAGCCACAGCACAGGCAGCGCCAGAAGACCCAGCAACAGCCAGGGCGACGCAAACCCGATGCCCGCAAGAACGGTCACGACCGGCCCCGATCCAGCGCGCGGTACAACCACAAGAGCGCGGACTGGGCGCTTTGCGACGTATGATGCAGACCAAGGTGCCAGCCGGTCAGCCGGCAGAGATGACTCAGCCGTTCCTTGCGCTCGGCCAGCCGGGCCAGATACCGGTCGCGCAGATCGCCCGCTTTGAGGGTTTCATGTGACAGGGTGCCGCCGACGCTTTCAAAAATGGTGCGTCCGCGAAATGGAAACGCTTCTTCGCTGGGGTCGAGCAGTTGCAGGATCACACCGCGCACGCCGCGGTCGGCGGCCTTGGTCAGGGCCAGTTCGACTTCGCTCAGGTCACCCAGAAAATCGGATATGAACACGGCCCGGGCATGGGGGATCATCGCCCGGTGTTCGGGGGCGGCATAATCGTCGTCGCCATCCACCGTCAGCATTTCGGCCAGCCGCAGGATCTGGGCGTTGCCGCGCCGGGGCGGCAGGGCGGTGCCCGTCAGCCCGACACGTTCGCCACCGCGCACCAACAGGATGGCCGTAGCCAGCGCCAGCAGACGGGCACGATCGGCTTTGGACGGCAGGCCGTCCTGCGAGGCAAACCGCATCGACGCGCCCTGATCCACCCACAGCATCACCGACTGGGCGATTTGCCATTCGCGTTCGCGCACGAATTGCTGATCCCCCCGCGCCGAGCGGCGGTGATCGATCAGGCGTTTGCTGTCCCCGGCCTGTGCCGGACGGTATTGCCAGAAATCATCGCCCAGCCCTGCGCGCCGCCGTCCGTGGTCGCCCAACAGAACGGTTCCGGCCAGTTGCTCGGCCCGCGCCAGCAGCGGCGGCAGGCGGCTGGCCTGGGCTTCAGAACGTTCGCGCAGGGTCAGGGATGATGTCACGCGGCGGCCTCGGAGCGGATCAGACCGGCAGCGGTGGTTTCGATCAGATCGGCCAGACTGTCGCCACGGGCGCGCGCGGCAAAGTTCAGTGCCATCCGGTGGCTCAGGACCGGACGGGCCATATCGATCACATCTTCGGGATTGGGCGCCAGCCGTCCCTGCAACATGGCGCGGGCGCGCACTGTCATCATCAGCGCCTGCGCGGCGCGCGGCCCGGGTCCCCAGGATACGGTTTCACGCACCCGGTCCGAGGCATCCGGTTCCCCAGGGCGAAAGGCGCGCACCAGATCCAGGATCATTTCGACAATGGAGTCGCCAACCGGCATGCGCCGCAACAGGGTCTGCGCGGCCCGCAATTCGTCGCGGGTGAACACCTGTGTGGATTGTTCTTCTCCGGTTCCGGTGGTCGCCAGCAGAATGTCGCGTTCGGTGTCGCGGTCCGGGTAGTCCACGTCGATCTGTACCAGAAACCGGTCCAGCTGAGCCTCGGGCAGGGGATAGGTGCCTTCCTGTTCTATCGGGTTTTGCGTGGCCAGAACATGGAACAGATCGCCCAGCGAGCGGTCCTCGCCCGCGACGGTCACGGTGCGTTCCTGCATGGCTTGCAGCAGGGCGGACTGGGTGCGCGGGCTGGCGCGGTTTATTTCGTCTGCCATCAGCAACTGACAGAAGATCGGCCCCGGCACGAAACGAAAGGCACGGGTTCCATCCGCCGCCGTATCCAGCACTTCGGACCCCAGAATGTCGGCAGGCATCAAATCAGGGGTGAACTGAATCCGGTTGCCATCCAGCCCCATCACCGTGGACAGGGTTTCGATCAGACGTGTCTTGCCCAATCCGGGCAGGCCGATCAGCAGGCCGTGACCGCCACACAGCAACGCGGTCAGGGTCAGGTCGACCACCCGTTGTTGGCCGATGAACCGGCGCGTGATCGAGGCGCGGGCCAGGGCCAGCTTGTCTTTGAGCGCCTCAATCTCGGCGACCGGATCGGCAGGATCGGACATGACATTCCTTTCAGTGGCTCTATAGTTCAACTGTAAGTGTATCGTGCGCAGAGGAAATGGCAAAAGCAATGAGCGGACAAAAAGCTGTTACCCCGTCGGCCGAGGGGATCGCGGCCGCGGTCAAGGTCTCAAAGGGGCGCGGATTGCCGCCGGTGCATCTGTGGAATCCGCCGTTTTGCGGCGATCTGGATATGCGCATCGCGCGGGATGGAACCTGGTTTTATCTGGGCACCCCGATCGGACGCTTCGAATTGGTACGGCTGTTTTCGTCGATTCTCAGGAAAGAGGGCGACAGGTATTTCCTGGTCACGCCGGTGGAAAAGGTCGGTATCACGGTTGACGACGCGCCGTTCGTGGCCGTCGATTTCGAAGCGCACGGGCAGGGGTGCGATCAGGTGCTGACTTTTACCACCCATGTCGGCGACACAGCCGAGGCCGGGCCGGACCATCCGATCCGTGTCGCGCGCGATCCTGAAACCGGTGAACCGTCTCCCTATGTGCTGATCCGGGCCGAACTGGAGGCCCTGATCGACCGCAAGAGCTTTTACCGGCTGGTCGAACTGGGGGCGCATCACGATGACTGGTTCGGGCTGTGGTCGCACGGCACGTTCTTTCCGGTCATCCCGTCCGCAGAGCTGGACGACAGCTGACGCATGATCGTGTTGAAAATTCAGCACGATTGAGCGGCAACAGGCACAAAACGCGCGGATATTTTGCAGCGTCGGGTTTTCCGCACCTTGGCAGCACCCTGTCTGGCGGGCTAGACTTGCGCAGCTTTTTTAGAACGAGTTTATTGTCATGCCCGGATTTGCTGCCAACCTGTCGTTGTTGTTCGCAGAATTGCCTTATCTGGATCGTTTTGACGCTGCCGCCCAGGCCGGATTCGAAGCTGTCGAGGTTCTGTTTCCATATGACATCCCGGCCAAGGAAACCCAGCGCGCCCTGTTGCGCAACGGGCTTGATCTGGTGCTGATCAATGCCCCGCCGCCGAATTACACCGGCGGTGCGCCGGGATATGCGGCCGTTCCCGGTGGTGAGGGTCGGTTTCAGCATGATATCCGCCGGGTCATGCGATATGCGCAACAGCTGAAACCGGCGATGATCCATGTCATGGCGGGCTATGACAAAACAGCCATGGCGACCGACACTTTTGTGCACAACCTGCAATGGGCGGCGGATCTGGCCCCGTCCCAGTCTTTTACCATAGAACCGCTCAATCCGGTGGATCAGCCGGGGTATTTTCTGGACGATTACGATCTGGCGGCGCGGGTGCTTGATGCGGTGGACCGCCCGAACGTGCGTTTGCAATACGACAGTTACCATGCCCACATGATTCATGGCGACGCGGCTGAGGTCTGGCGCGAACACGGCGCGCGGGTCGGGCATGTTCAGATCGGAAACCCGCCGGATCGCAGTCAGCCCGGCAGCGGACCAATCGACTTTGCCGACCTGTTCGCGCAGATCGGGGCCAGTGGCTATTCGGGCTGGATCAGCGCCGAATACACTCCGACAACGAAACGTACCGAAGACAGCCTGGGCTGGATGGCGTGAACACGCCACCGCCGGACGGTGCCGTGTCCGCAAACCCGTGTCAGCGGGCCGGGGTCGTCAGCGGGCCGCGCGGCGGTGCTTTGCGGCTGCGCCGGACCAGCGAAGCGGTGTATATGATCAGCGACAACCATATCAACGGAAAGGCGATCATGCGCGCCTGATCGAACTCTTCACCGAACACGGCAACCGCAATCAGAAAGATCATCGTCGGGGCGATATATTGCAGGATGCCGATGGTCGACAGGCGCAGCAGTTTGGCCCCGTTGGCATAGATCATCAGCGGAATGGCGGTGACCGCGCCGCAGCCCAGCAAAAGCCAGGTATCGCTCGCATTGCCGGCCAGCATGTGGTTCTGTCCGGTCGCAACCAGCCAGGCCACATAGGCCAGCGCAAAGGGCAGCAGCAACGCGACTTCCAGCATGAAGCCCTGGTTCGGACCGATGGGCAGCCATTTCTTCAGAAACGCATATGCGCCCCAGGACAGCGTCAGCCCGATCGCGGCGATGGGCAATTGACCCGCCTGCCAGGTCAGGATGGCGACCGCCGCGGCGGCCAGTACGATTGCCGCGATCTGCGCCCGGCTCAGTGTCTCGCGCAGCAGGACCGCCCCAAGGAACACGCTGAACAGCGGGTTGATGTAATAGCCAAGGGCGGCGTCCAACGCGTGACCGGCGGCGATCGACCAGACATAGATCCCCCAGTTCAGCGACACCAGCGTGGCGGTCACCATCGCCATGCCCAGCATCCGCGGAGTCATCAGGGCGGTTTTCAACTCGCCGGTGCGCCCTGTCAGCCAGAGAACGACGGCTGCGATGGGAAACGACCAGATCACCCGATGCGCGATGACTTCGCTGGGCGGGATATGGGCCACGGCTTTCATGTAGATCGGCAGAAATCCCCACAGCACATAGGCTGTGACGGCAAAGGCAAAGCCACGCGGGCTGTCTTGGTTCAAAGCAGACATGATGGGCCTCGGAAACTGGCGGCGCGCTGCTGAATACACGACGCCCGCTTGCACGGTTAACCATCAACCCGCAGAAGGCGCAATGCAAGACAATATGGCGCGGCGCAATACGGTCCAGCCGTTTGCGCCCCGGTCTGCGTTGCGCCCTACATCAATTCGTCTTCGGCGTCGCTGGCCGAGATGCCCAGTGCATCAAGCCCGTTTTCCAGGTGATCCGTCATGTGCGGGGTGCCAAGGATATAATCGGCGCATGGAACCGTCGCTTCGGCCTTGGCGGTGGCGATGGCCTCGGCCAGATCGTCCACATCAAAGCTTTCGCGCCCGATCCACATGATCGCGACCAGCTCGGCCTGTTCATCTTCGCTGAGCCGCTCGATAAAGGCGCGCAACTCGCCCTCGGCCCGGTTCAGTTCGCGGCCCATCAGAATGACCTGAGCCACTTTGCGCGGGGAAATTTCCAGCATCCCTTACCCTCCTGTACACGTCTATGCAGCGTATCAGATAATCGGCTCGCGGTCAGTGTCTTTGATCTTGCGCAAGCCGGTGTCAGGGTTTGCCGGTTCCCAGGGCGACGGCTGTGCTGGCATCGCCCTCCTGCAATTCTTCAAAGTCGAAATTGTCCAGCCGTTGCGCCCGCCGCCCGGCCTTGTCGGCGCTTATCTTGATTTCGGCGATGTCCTTGGCGGCCTGTCCGAAATGGCGGTCCAGGTTGACAACCCGGTCGCCCAGTCGCTCGACATCCTTCTGCAGCAATCCCAGTTCCTTGCGGATTGCGCCCGCCTGTTCGCGCATCCGCGCATCTTTCAGAATCGCGCGCATGGTGTTCAGGGTTGCCATGCAGGTGGTCGGCGAAACGATCCAGACCCGCGCCGCGAAACCGTCGCGCACGACATCGGGGAAGTTGGCGTGCAGCTCGGCGTAGACGGCTTCGGACGGCAGGAACATCAGCGCGCCATCGGCTGTTTCACCCTCGATGATATAGCGTTCGGAAATGGCCTTGATATGGGCGCGAACGGCGGTGCGCATCTGCCGCGCGGCGTCGGTCATCTGTGCCTGTGTTTCGGCCCGGCGCAGGGCTTCATAGGCTTCCAGCGGGAATTTGCTGTCGATGACGATGGGGCCGGGCGGGTTGGGCAGGTGAATCAGGCAATCCGCCCGTTTGCCGTTGCTCAGCGTGGCCTGCAATTGATAGCTGTCGCTGGGCAGGGCCTTGGACACGATATCGTTCAGCTGGATTTCCCCGAACGCCCCGCGGGTCTGCTTGTTGCTCAGGATGTCCTGCAGGCTCAGCACATCGCCGGACAGCTTGGTGATATTGTCCTGCGCCTTGTCGATGGTCGCCAGCCTTTCCTGCAATTGCGTCAACGACGTCGCTGTTTGCCGGGAACTGCCATGCAGCGTTTCCTTCATTCGCTCCTGCATCTCGGTCAGGGCGCGGTTCTGGCGCATCATGTTGTCGGCCAGCCGGTCGTTCATATGTTGCTGAACATCCGCCAGGCGCGTCTCTACGGTCTGCACCAATTGCACCTGGGCATTGGCCTGGGCGTCCGAAACATGCTGTAGCCCGCCGCGCAGCTGTTCCTGCCCCATGCCCAATTGCTGCATGTTCTGAGCCAGTTGAGAGGTCTGGCGGATCAGCGGTTCCAGGTTCTGCGCCGATCGGGATGCGGCGCGCAGGGACAGGTACAACATGCCCAGCACCAACAGGATCAGCCCGCCGCCCAGCAAGACCAGCGGATCGTCCAGCGCGACAGCGGTGTTGCCGATCTGTATCATGTGCGTCCAAACAGCCGCTCGATATCGGCCAGTTTCAGTTCCACATAGGTCGGGCGTCCGTGGTTGCATTGCCCGGAATGGGGTGTTGCTTCCATCTCGCGCAGCAGAGCGTTCATTTCTTCGCCGCGCATCCGGCGACCCGAGCGGACCGACCCATGGCACGCGATCCGCGACAGGATGGCTTCGATACGGGCCTGAACGGTCTGGCTGCTGCCCAGGTCGATCAGTTCGTCCAGAATGTCGCGGACCATTGCCTGCGCATTCACCTCGCCCAGAATTGCCGGGGTTTCGCGGATTGCGATGGCTCCGCCGCCAAAGGGTTCGATCGTCAAACCCAAACGCGACAGGTCGTCGGCAATCTCCAGCAGCTGGGCGGCTTCGCTGGCGGACAGATCGACAATTTCCGGTATCAGCAACGCCTGTGCCGCCACCCCATTGTCGGCCATCTGCCGTTTCAGTTTCTCGTAAACCAGCCGCTCATGTGCCGCGTGCTGATCCACGATCACCATGCCGGTCTCGGTTTGGGCGATGATATAGTTTTCGTGCACCTGCCCCCGCGCGGCACCCAATGGCAGAGATTCGGGCGCTGTCTCCGCGGCGACGGGTTCATCGGGTGTCTCAACGAGACGCGCGCTATAGCTGTCGCTCATCTCGGAAAAACCCGGCGACTGCGCCACATAGGCGGCGGTGCGCGCGGTGCTTGACGGGCGGTCCATCTGATAGACCCGCGCGCCGGTGGGTTCCGGGGTCATCGCGCCCAGCGTGGCATTGGCCACCGTGCTCGAAGCCCGGTGCCCTGTTTCGGCCAGCGCATGGCGCAGGGCGGATACGATCAGGCCACGCGCCACGCCCGGGTCGCGAAACCGCACCTCGGACTTGGCGGGGTGCACGTTCACATCCACCAGCGTCGGATCGCATTCCAGAAACAGCGCCGCCGCCGGGTGACGGTCACGGGACAAGAAATCGAAATAGGCCGCACGCAGGGCCCCGCCCAGCATCTTGTCCCGGACCGGACGACCGTTCACAAAAAGGTATTGCGCCACCGCCGCGCCGCGCGAATAGGTCGGCAAGGCGGCGTAGCCGAACAGCCGGATGCCGTCGCGCGTGGCGTCGATGCGCAGCGCATTTTCTGCGAAATCGCGGCCTAGGATCCGGGCCAACCGCCCCTGCAACGCCTCAAACAGATTGCCGGATTCCCGGTCGGACCGGAACACCACGCGTCCTTCGCCTCCGCCGCTGACGTCGCGCAATGTGAACCCGATGGCGGGTTCCGCCATTGCCAGCCGCTTGACCGTGTCGCCGATCGCCCGTGCTTCGGCGCGGTCCGTGCGCATGAATTTCAGCCGCGCCGGAGTCGCATAGAACAGATCGCGCAGATCGACGACGGTACCGCCGTTCAAAGCCGCCGGTTTCACCGGTTCCGCCCGTCCGCCCGCGACCCGGATGCTGGCGGCATCGGCCGCGGCCACCCGGCTGGTGATGGTCAGACGCCCCACCGCCCCCAGGGATGGCAGCGCTTCACCGCGAAACCCGAAGGTGTGGATGTTCAGCAAATCGGTGCCGTCGATTTTCGACGTTGCATGGCGCGACAGGGCCAGATGCAATTCATCCGCCGGGATGCCGCACCCGTCATCGGTTACCCGGATCAGCGTCTTGCCCCCATCGGCGATATCGATCCCGATGCGCGTGGCACCGGCGTCGATTGCATTTTCCACCAGCTCCTTGACCGCCGACGCGGGGCGTTCGACGACCTCTCCGGCGGCGATGCGGTTGATCGCCGACTCGTCCAGTTGGCGGATGATACGGGGGGCTTCGCCGATATTGGGGTGTGATTGCGCCATACCCCAAAACCTAGCATATGCGCCAACGATTCTACCACCCGAATGATGCGGGTTCCGCCACAGTGGCGTTGAAAAGCCAGGCCACCCTCAGGCCCATCCGCGCTTGTTGCTACCTGGCCGCCAGCGCGGTGTTCGGCATGTTTGCGCCCAAGGGCGGCGGTCGGCGAATCCGCGGTCAGGCGTTTGTGCTATACATTGCGTCGGCAACCGGATAGGAGCCGTCGCCTGATCCATGCGCGCGGCCCTTTGTGCCGGCACAACAAAGGCGCCCGACGTGAAACAGACACTTGCAGATGCGCTGAGCCAACAGGGCTATGACACCCTGACCCAGGTTCAGCAGGCCGTGACCGATCCTGATCTTGGGGATTCGGACCTGTTGGTGTCGGCCCAGACCGGTTCGGGCAAGACGGTCGGGTTCGGTCTGGCCATCGCGCCGACGATCCTGGGGGCGCAGGATTGTTTCGACCCCGCCGCGGCCCCGCTGGCCCTGGTCATTGCGCCTACCCGCGAACTGGCGTTGCAGGTGAAACGCGAACTGACGTGGCTGTATGGCAAGGCGGGCGCATATCTGGCGTCCTGTGTCGGCGGCATGGACATGCGCGACGAACGCCGCGCTTTGGCGCGGGGGGCGCATATCGTGGTCGCGACGCCGGGCCGGTTGCGCGATCATATCATGCGCGGGTCCATCGACATGACGGCCCTGCGCGCCATCGTATTGGATGAGGCCGACGAAATGCTGGACCTGGGGTTCCAGGAGGACCTGGAATTCATCCTGGCCGAGGCCCCCGAAACCCGCCGCACGCTGATGTTTTCAGCCACTGTGCCGCGCGGGATCGCCCATCTGGCGGGCAAGTACCAGACCGATGCGCGGCGCATCACCACAGCCGCCGAAACCCGTCAGCACAGCGACATCGAATATCGTGCCCTGTCGGTTGCCGCGCGGGACACTGAAAACGCCATCATCAACGTCCTGCGGTATTACGAAGCCCCGAACGCGTTGGTTTTCGCCAACACCCGCGCCATGGTCAACCGGCTGACCACGCGGCTGTCGAACCGGGGATTTTCCGTGGTGGCCCTGTCAGGCGAGTTGTCGCAATCGGAACGCACACATGCGCTGCAGGCGATGCGCGACGGGCGTGCGCGGATCTGTGTCGCCACGGATGTCGCCGCGCGTGGAATCGATTTGCCCAGTCTGGATCTGGTGGTGCATGCGGAACTGCCCAACAGCCATGAAACCCTGCTGCATCGGTCGGGCCGCACCGGACGGGCCGGCCGCAAGGGGGTCAGCGCGCTGATCGTGCCCCCGGCGGCGCGCAAGAAATGCGAACGTCTGTTGCGATTCGCCAAGTTGACGGCGCAGTGGGGCGAAGCCCCATCCGCAAGCGCGGTGCGGGATCGCGATGGGGAACGCATGCTCGCCGACCCGATCTGGCAGGAACCGGCGGATATGTCGGATGCGGCGCAGACATTGGTGGCGCGGTTCAGCGCGGAACAGATCGCAGCGGCCTATGTGGCGCTGTACGAATCCCGCCATTCCGCCCCCGAGGAACTGACCGCACCGGGTCCGGCGGGCAAGCCGGAACCCCGCGCCGCCTTTGGACCCAGCGTCTGGTTTTCCGTCGCTGGCGGCAAGAAGGCCGGGATCGAGACACGGCGGTTGCTGCCGATCCTGTGCAAGGCAGGCAATATCACCAGGGACGATATCGGCGCGATCCGCATTCAGTTCAACGAAAGCTTTGTCGAGATCCGACAGGCCAGTGCCGATGCTTTTGCCGCCGCCCTTGGGCCTGGCATGACCGTCGAAGGCGGCGCAAAGGTCACGCGACTGGACAAGGCGCCCGATCTGGGTGGCGCGTCGCGCCCCGGCGCGAAACCCACCGGTGGCAAGCCCTTTGGCGGCAAGCCCAAACCGCATCGCGGCGCGGCGCGGGCTGAACCTGCCGCTGCACCAGAGAAACCGGCTCGGGCTGCGCCTGCCCCGGCCAAACCGGACGCAAAGCCGATCGATTGGAACGATGCGCCCACGCCACGGGTGAAAAAGCCCAAACCGGCGGGCAAACCCAAGGCTGCCGGGGCGAAATTCAAACCACGCCAGCGTTCTGGTTCAGAGCGGGCTGAAGATGCGGATCAACCCTATCGGCCGCGCGGAACGACACCGGGCAAGCGAAAATCGAAAGCCGCCGCCCCGGGCAAGGCACCGCCTGTGGGTAAACCGAACAGCAAGAAGAACAAGGCCCGCGCAGCAGCAGCGGCGGCTGCCGCAGCCAAATCAAATGGCGGGGACAAGCCACCCCGGCGGCGCACGCCAAAAACCTGACGTTTCAGCCGGTGTGCCGACAGGCAGCGGCAGCCAGCAGATCCTGCCCGACCCGACGCGGCGGTGTTGGCGGCAAAAGCGTCCTTGTGTTCAGCAGGCGTTCCGGCGTGCGTTCGTCGTCGTGGCCGCGCAACACCTTCCGAAATCAGTCAGCCCGGACTGCGTTACGCGGCGGAAAAATCTGCTGGGCGATGCCGGCAAACAGCAGATAGATGCTGCTGATGACCAATCCCCAATGGGCCCAGCTTTCCGGGTGGAAATCCACCCAGGCCGCCCAGCCTGCGAAAAAGGTCCAGGCCAGCGCGACAGGCAGCGTGACGGCGCGCCAGCGTTCGGTGCGTACCGGGTGTACGAATTTCAGCGGCGTGAACATCGTGACCGCAAGTGCGGTGACCAGAGAGAGAATGACCCAGAAATTCGGTTCCAGCGCGAATACGACCAGCACAACCATGTTCCAGCAGCCGGGAAAACCGGCAAATGAATTGTCCTTTGTTTTCATGCGCGTATCGCAAAAATACATGGCGCTGGCAAAGGTGATCACGATGATGGCGACCCAGCCGGTCCAGCCGTTCATCAAGCCGGATTGAAACAGCGCAAAGGCGGGGATGAACACATAGGTCAGATAGTCGATGATCAGATCCAGCAGAACGCCGTCGAATTGTGGCGCATAGTGTTTGACCTTGTATTTCCGGGCCAGTGGGCCGTCGATCCCATCGACGAAAAACGCCACCACCAGCCACAGAAACATGAGGCTCCATTTGGTTTCCGCCGCCGCCAGCATCGCGAGCATGGCGAAAACCGCCCCGGTGGCGGTGAACAGGTGGACGAGAAGCGCGCTGAAGGATCGGGTCATGGCCCCGTTGTGCCGGATGGGGGCCGCCGATGCAAAGCAAAAGGCGGGAACCGGATGTGGCATTGCCGATCTGTTGCGGAAATCAGGCCTTGGGGTGGGCGCGGTTGTAGACCTCCATCAGCCGGGCCGTGTCCACGGCGGTATAGGCCTGGGTGGTCGACAGCGAGGCATGGCCCAACAATTCCTGGATCGCGCGCAGATCGCCCCCGGCGGCCAGAAGATGGGTGGCAAAACTGTGGCGCATGGCGTGCGGCGTGGCGGTCGAGGGCAGGCCCAGCTGCATCCGCGCCCGCGCCATGACACCCCGGATGATGCGGGGATTCAAGGCCCCGCCCCGCACACCGCGAAACAGGGGCGCGTCGGGGTCTTGCGGGTGCGGGCAAAGCTGCAGGTAATCCCCCACCGCATCGCGCGCCGCGTCCAGTACCGGCACCACCCGTTCCTTGCCCCCCTTGCCGAT
This sequence comes from Rhodobacteraceae bacterium F11138, assembly GCA_016521575.1. Lineage (GTDB taxonomy): Bacteria > Pseudomonadota > Alphaproteobacteria > Rhodobacterales > Rhodobacteraceae > Sedimentitalea. The sequence goes on from JAEKDP010000003.1 coordinate 131,617, forward strand.
GATTCGCAGGGTCGCGGGCAGGGGGGCGTCCGCCCCGGTCAGCCCCAGTGTTTCGGATATGCGCAGACCGCAGCCGTACATCACCGTCACCACCGCCACGTCCCGGGCCGCGACCCAACTGTCTCTGGATTGCAATTCGACGGTGTCGATCATCGCCCGCGCGGCATCGACCGCCAGGGGGCGGGGCAGTTTCTTGGTGAATTTGGGGGCGCGGGTGGCCAGGACGGCGGTTGGCTCAAAGCCTTCGCGCTCTGCCAGCCAGCGATAGAAGCTCTTGACCGCAGACAGTTTGCGCGCCAGCGACCGGGCACCAACGCCGCTGTTGCGGGTTTGGGCCATCCAGGCCCGCATGTCGGCGACGGAAATCCGTGCAAGCGCAGCCAAGCCCTGGCTGCTGCCGTGATGCAGGGTCATGAAAGACAGGAATTCAGTGACATCGCCGCGATAGGCGATGATGGTGTTTTCGGACGCACCTGCCAGCGCGCTTTGCCCTTCCAGCCACAGCTGCAAGGCATCGCGGCAGGCGGGTGAGATCAGGCTCACGACAGCCAGCGGCGCATGGATCGTTCGAACACGCCGCCGAAAAAGCCTAGCAGATCGGTGCCGTGCTGGGGGGTGAACTGGGTCGGATCTCCGGATCCCAGAACCAGAAGCCCGGGCAGGCGGCCCGGCCCCAGATCAAGTTTCAGACAGGCTTCGGACCGGATCTGAGCGGCCTTGTCACCATAGAGCCGGTCAGGGGCCATCTGCACCGGGCGCAACGTGACCTGACGGGGCGATCCGCCGCGCATTTCGGTGATATAGCTGTCGACAAAGCCGGGTTCGACCAGGGTCAGGATTTCACCCATCTGCGCCAGCGCCGGTTCCGTGTTGTCCTGCGTGGTTTCCAGCACCAGGGTCATGGCATCCACGCGCAGCGTCCCGGCCACGTCGCCGTTCAGGTCGCGCAGGAAGTCCTCGAGCGTCGCCGCATCGAGCAGGCGCAGGACCGCGCGGTGTATCTGATTGGTCCCGGCCAGGTTTTCATAGGCCGCCGCGATCACGTTGCGATGGGTATCTTCCAGCCGGTCCAGACGGGATTCCAGCCGTTCCATCGCGACGCCGCGCAGATCGACGATATTGCCGCCCATCAGGCGTTCGTTCGCCGCCACCAGCGCGCGCATCACGTCCTTGTCGTCCAGGATCGCGTCCGGTTCGGCGATGATCGCCTTGCGCAGGGCGTCTTCCAGTTTTGCTTCGCTGCTCATCGGGGCCTCGTTCTGTTTGGCACGTCTATAGCACGCCTGTTCCTGTTTCGGGGCCGAAACGTTAGCGGGAAAGGCAACCATTGTCCTAATTGCAACAGCCCGGCCGCATCGCCGCCGGGCTGCAAGGCCGAATGGCCGCGTCAGGGTGCGGTTCAGATGATTTTCTGACCCGTCTTGGCCCAGTCCGCCATGAAGGCATCCAGGCCCTTGTCGGTCAGCGGATGGCTTGCCAGTGCCTTGATCACGCCCGGCGGTGCGGTGATCACGTCTGCCCCGATGCGGGCGCTTTCGGTGACGTGGTTCACGGTGCGGATCGAAGCCGCAAGGATCTGGGTGTCAAAGCCATAGTTGTCATAGATCGTGCGGATATCGGCGATCAGCTCCATTCCGTCGATGTTGATGTCGTCCAGACGTCCGATGAACGGGCTGATGAAGGTTGCACCGGCTTTGGCGGCCAGCAACGCCTGGTTGGCCGAGAAACACAAGGTGACGTTGACCATCTGGCCTTCGCCGGACAGTACCTTGCAGGTTTTCAGCCCGTCCCAGGTCAGCGGCACCTTGACCGCGATGTTGTCGGCGATCGCCGCCAGCTTGCGGCCCTCGGCGATCATCTCGTCCGCTGTCAGGGCCACCACCTCGGCCGAGACCGGACCGTCGACCAGATCACAGATCTCTTTGGTGACTTCAAGAATATCGCGGCCCGATTTCAGGATAAGCGAAGGGTTCGTGGTGACGCCATCCACCATGCCCAGGTCGTTCAGTTCGGCAATGGCGTCGATTTCGGCGGTGTCGACGAAGAATTTCATGGGGCTTGCTTCCTTTGATGGGTTGGCCTTGGTTCGTGATGGCTTTACCCCATGTGCCCAAGTGCTGAAACCCCCAAGGAGCCAAGTCACCGTGAGCGATCCGGAATTCTATGACCAGGATGCTTTGGTTGCGGTTCTGACCACCCAGCCGCTGGACCGGACGCTGGACTACAAGGCCCCCGAAGGCGGATGCCTGCGGGGCGCGTTTGTCGAGGTGCCGCTGGGCCCGCGCAAGGTGATCGGCGTGGTCTGGGGGGCGGGTCGGGGCGATTTCGACCGCAGCCGGATCCGATCTGTGATCCGGGTGCTGGATGTTGCGCCGATGCGCCGGGAAATGGCGCGTTTTCTGACCCGGGCCGCCGAATACACATTGACGCCGATGCCTTCGATGCTGCGGCTGGCGACGCGCGCTCCGGGGTTGGGTGATCCGCCGTCGATGCGCAAGGTGTACCGGCTGGGGCAGGGCGAGCCGGACCGGATGACCGATGCGCGTCAGCGGGTTCTGGCAACGTTGCGCGAATATGGCGGGCTGGCCTTTACGCTCAAGGAACTGGCGGATCTGGCCGGGGTGACGCCCTCGGTGGTCAAGGGGTTGGTCCAGAAGGGTGCGGTGGCCGAAGAGGACAGCCCGCGCGACACGCCGCTGCCGCCTTTGGACCCCGAGCGCCCCGGTAAAGAACTGACCGAGGATCAGGCGAAGGCGGCGGCCATTCTGCGTGATGCGCTGCGCAGTCGGACCTATGGCACCACATTGCTGCGCGGTGTGACCGGATCGGGCAAAACCGAGGTATATCTGGAAGCGGTCGCGGAATGCCTGCGCATGGGGCGGCAGGCGCTGGTGCTGCTGCCCGAAATCGCCCTGACCGCCGAGTTCCTGACCCGGGTGGAGGCCCGGTTTGGCGCGCGGCCCGCCGAATGGCATTCGGGCGTCACCATGACCGAACGCCGCCGGATCTGGAAGATGGTCGGGCAGGGCAATGCACAGCTGGTGGTCGGCGCGCGGTCGGCCCTGTTTCTGCCGTTTCGGGACCTTGGTCTGATCATTGTCGATGAAGAGCACGACACCAGCTACAAGCAGGAAGACGGCGTGCTGTACAATGCGCGGGACATGGCTGTGCTGCGTGCGGCGATCTGCGGCGCACGCGTGGTTCTGGCCAGCGCCACACCCAGTCTGGAAAGCTGGGCCAACGCGCAGTCGGGAAAATACGACATGGTGGAACTGAACGCCCGGTTCGGGGCGGCGGTTCTGCCTGCAATGCGTGCAATAGACATGCGCGCCGAAAAGCTGAAGGCGGGGACTTGGATATCGCCGACCCTGGGTGGCGCGGTGCGGGACCGGCTGGCCCGGAACGAACAGGCGATGCTGTTCATCAACCGGCGTGGCTATGCCCCGGTGACCCTGTGCCGCGCCTGTGGGCAACAGATCGGTTGTGACCATTGTGACGCCCGCATGGTCGAACACAGGTTTCTGAAACGTCTGATGTGCCATCAATGCGGTGACACCCGCCCCATGCCAGCCGTCTGCCCGTCCTGCGGGGCCGAGGATCGGCTGGCCCCGGTGGGTCCCGGCGTCGAACGGCTGGCCGAAGAGGCGGCGGCGATGTTCCCGGAGGCGCGGGTCGTGACGCTCAGTTCGGACCTGTTCGGCAGCGCGCGGGCCCTGAAAACGGAAATCGAACGGATCGCGGCGGGTGAGGCGGATATCATCATCGGCACCCAACTGGTGGCCAAGGGGCACAACTTCCCGCTGCTGACGCTGGTCGGGGTGATCGACGCCGATCTCGGGTTGCAGGGCTCGGACCTGCGGGCGGCCGAACGCACGTTTCAGTTGATGCGGCAGGTGGCCGGGCGGGCGGGGCGTGCGGAACGCCCGGGCGTTGCGTTGTTGCAGACCTTTCAGCCGGAACATCCGGTCATCCGCGCCATTCTGGCGGGCGATGAAACCGGGTTCTGGCGGGCCGAGGCCGCCGAGCGCGAAGCCGCCGGCGTGCCACCCTACGGGCGAATGGCCGGGATCATCCTGTCGGGCACGGATGTGGCGCAGGTGTTCGATCTGGGCAACGCGCTGGCGCGCAATGACGGCGCGCTGCGTCAGATCGGGGCGCAGGTGTTTGGCCCCGCCCCCGCCCCCATCGCCCGTGTGCGGGGGCGCCATCGTGTGCGGCTGCTGGTCAAGGCCGCCAAGGGCGTGGCGTTGCAGGATGCGCTGGCGCGCTGGATCGCGCCGATCCGTCTGAAGGGCGATTTGCGGCTTAGCGTCGATATCGATCCGCAGAGTTTTCTATGACCGGGCCGGTGGTGTCAGATCGCTGAACTGTGTCCGGCCTTGCTGAGATCATAGGCGTCAAAGGCGCGGGCGATGATCCGGGTCATGGCACGAGACGCCGGCGGAATGACAAGACTGTCGGGTGTCATCGAAAGAATACCGGGAAAGGCACGATCCGCCGCGTCGAACATCTGTTGCAGCGCCGGACGCGTGATCGCGAACCGGGATGTGATTTCGTCCATATCGATCCGAAAATCGCACATCAGCGACTCGATCATGCGTGCGCGCATCCGGTCTTCTCCGTGGAACGCGTGGCCGCGGCAAACCGAGAACTGCCCGGCGCGGATCTTGGCCGTATGGGCCGACGTCGCCGGGGCATTCTGGGCGAACCCCTGCGGAAACCGCGAGATAGACGACGCGCCGACGCCGATCAGAACCTGGGATGTGTCATCGGTGTAGCCCTGGAAATTGCGCCGAAGCCGTCCGGTTTTCTGCGCAATGGTCAGACCGTCCTGATGGCTGGCGAAATGGTCGATGCCGATTTCCGCATAGCCGTCCCAAAGGAACAGTTTGCGGGCGGTTTCGAACAGCGCCAGCCGCTCTTGCGGGGTCGGCAGCGCGTCCGACGGAATCAGTTGTTGCCGCTTGGCCATCCACGGCACATGGGCATAGCCATACAGCGCCACGCGATCCGGGACGAGCGACAGCAGTTTCTGCACGCTTTCGGTCATCCGGGCCTGTGTCTGGTGTGGCAGTCCGAACAGGATATCGGCGTTCAGGCTGGCGATGCCACGCGCGCGGATCATCTCGACCGCATCGCGGGTTATGTCATAGCCCTGAATGCGGCCGATGGTCTGCTGGATTTCATCATCAAAGTCCTGCACGCCGATCGAGGCCCGCGTCAGCCCGGCCGCCGCCAGCGCATCCAGCCGCGCCGCGTCGATTTCGTTCGGGTCGATCTCGACCGAGAATTCGGCATCCCGACCCAATGGCGCGACGTCGAATATCGCATCGGCCAGTTGCTGCATCATGTCCGGATCAAGCAAGGTAGGCGTTCCGCCGCCCCAATGCAGGCGCGACAGGGTGATGCCGCTTGGCAAATGCTGTTTCAGCAGCGCAAGTTCGGCCTTGAGCGTCTCAAGATAGGCCCGCACGGGCGCATCGTTTTGCGTGCCCTGCGTGCGGCAGGCGCAGAACCAGCACAGTCGCCTGCAGAACGGGACGTGCACATACAACGAAACCGTGCCGTTTTCGGGAATCCGGTGAATCCAGTCGGTATAGACGTCCGGCCCCACGCCGGTGCCGAACTGGGGGGCGGTCGGGTAGCTCGTATAGCGTGGAACCTTGGCGTCAAAGAGTCCCAGCTTTGCCATTTGAGATTGTGTTGCCATGTGCATACTGTAGGCGACTGCGATGATGTAAATCTTTGACCCAGATCAAGTGGGGTTCCCAATGAACGCGCCCAATCAGACGATTTCACCGAATTGCAGCGACTGCCCCATACGGCATCGTGCGGTTTGCGCGCGCTGTGAAGCGGACGAATTGCAGACGCTCGAAGCCATCAAGTACTATCGCAGTTTCGAGGCCGGCCAGACCATCATCTGGTCCGGGGACAAGATGGATTTCGTCGGATCGGTCGTGTCGGGGATCGCGACCCTGACCCAGACGATGGAGGATGGACGTACCCAGATGGTCGGCCTGTTGCTGCCGTCCGACTTCGTGGGTCGGCCGGGGCGGTCCGGAACGCCCTATGATGTGGTGGCGACCACCGACATCACGATGTGCTGCTTTCGCAAGAAACCGTTCGAACAGATGATGGCCAATACGCCTCATGTCGCGCAACGTCTGCTGGAAATGACCCTGGACGAACTGGACGCGGCGCGGGAATGGATGCTGGTGCTGGGGCGCAAGACGGCGCGCGAAAAGATTGCAAGCTTTCTCAGCATCCTGGGGCGGCGCGATGCGTCCCTGAAACAGGATGGCAATTCCGGGCCGATGGTTTTCGACCTGCCGCTGACCCGCGAGGCGATGGGGGACTATCTGGGCCTGACGCTGGAAACCGTCAGCCGGCAGATGACCGCCCTGAAAAAGGACGGCGTCATCACATTGGACGGCAAGCGCCGCGTCACCGTGCCGGATATGTCCCGGCTGATGGAAGAAGCGGGCGATGACGCGGATGGCGGCGTCTTTGCCTGAACCTGGGCCTGAAGCCGGCTGATGTTCCTGTGATGCAGATGATTCCGCGCATGTGCTGACCGGGTGGTGGTGGCCACCGCGCGGTGGCGATGGCTTGATTCCCCGGCGTCCGGGTGCGACCATGTCCCGAGCAGGGAACAACGGAGATCGAGATGGATTTCAACAGTGTAATTGCCATGCTCCTGGTCGGCGCGATCGCGGGCTGGCTGTCGGGCAAGCTGATGCAAGGCCGGGGGTTCGGCCTGATTGGCAATATCATCGTGGGGATCGTGGGGGCATTCCTGGCCGGTCTTATCTTTCCGGCGCTGGGCTTTGCCGTTGGCGGCGGGATGATCGCATCGATCTTTCATGCCACGATCGGGGCGGTCATATTGTTGTTCCTGATCGGATTGATCCGCCGCGCCTGACGCTGGCCCACTTTGCGGCAGGACGCCCACCCGGCAGGGTGGGGCCGATCCGATTGCGGTGCCGTCAGGTCAATAGACCATGAAATCAATGGGCCATGAAGACAGGGACAGCGGATGTTTCAAGCATGTTGCGCGTGGCTCCGCCCAGGATTGCTTCGCGGAAACGCGAATGCCCATAGGCCCCCATCACCATCATGTCCGCCTCGATGTCGGTCGCGTGCCGGTTCAGAACATCCGATACGCGGGTCATGGTCTTGCTCAGCACGTCGATTTCGCAATTGATGCCATGCCGGGCCAGCATTTGTGACAACAGACCGCCCGGGTCCGAGCGTTCGGGACCATGGGTAGGCGGGTCGATCACGACGACATGAACCAGATCCGCTGCCCGCAGGAAAGGCAGCGCGCGGCGAATGGCGTTCAGGGCTTCGACGCTTTCGTTCCAGGCCGCGAGAATCGTTCGCGGCCGCGTCAGCGGGGGGTGATCGTCGGGCAGCACCAGAACCGGGGCATGGCCTTCGAACAATGCGGCCTCGACAACCGGTTCCACTTCGGACCCGCGGTTCTTGCCGTAGGGACGCGGCATGATGACCAGATCCGAAAACCGGGCGCGGTGCGCAACGTGACGCCCCAGATCGGCGATCTGGGCCACGCCGCTCTCGGCGGACCAGCGCACCCCGGATTTGCCCAGAAGACCGTTGGCATATGCCAGAATTTCATCCGCTTCCGCGGTGGCCCGGGTCAGGGTTTCCTGCAGAACCATCGCGCTGGCACCCGCGTAATAGTAACCGGTCTGGGTGCGGTCCACACCCAGGCACAGGGCTTCGGCATGGGCGTCTTGCGACCCGGCCATGGCCACCAGCTGATTGAGCGGTGCCTCGGCCAGTTGAACATCGGTCAAAACGGTGAGCAGGGATTTGTAAGCCATTTATGTCTCGCGATTTTCTGGTTCCGGACTGGTCACAGGTCCGAATTGATATAGCATGAAATCTGTCACAGTATGACGGCAGGTGTCTTGATTCAGATCAATGCGGCGCGACTCGGCGTATTGCATCTAGCGGGCAGTCTTGGACCCCGATGCGGCGAAGCGCGGCGCCGGGTTCGACCTTGGGACGAAAAGAGGGACGTAAAATGTCGAATTATATCAAGCTTGTCGCGCTTGGCCTGGTCACGATGGTTGCAATGATCGGGATCAACTATGCGCGCGATACGGCTTACATGGTCCATGCCATCATCGTCATGCTGACGGCCGGCGGATTGTTTCTGTACACGTTGCGCCGCACCGATGAGCCGGCCGCCCCGGCCGCATCGCAGAACGAATATTTCGATTCCGTGGTGCGCGCGGGTGTGATCGCGACCGCCCTGTGGGGTGTCGTCGGTTTCCTGGTCGGCACGTTCATCGCCTTTCAGCTGGCCTTTCCGCAGCTCAATTTCGACTGGCTGAACGGGTTCGGCAACTTTGGCAGACTGCGTCCCCTGCACACATCGGCGGTGATTTTTGCCTTTGGCGGCAATGCCTTGATCGCCACGTCCTTTTTCGTGGTCCAACGCACCTGTGCCGCCCGCCTTTGGGGCGGCAATCTGGCGTGGTTCGTTTTTTGGGGCTATCAGCTGTTCATCGTGCTGGCCGCGACCGGCTATCTGTTCGGTTCGACGCAATCGCGTGAATATGCCGAGCCGGAATGGCATGTGGACCTGTGGCTGACCATAATCTGGGTGGCCTATCTGGCGATTTTTCTTGGCACCATCGTCAAACGCAAAGAGCCGCATATCTATGTGGCAAACTGGTTCTATCTGGGCTTCATCGTTACCGTGGCGATGCTGCACATCATCAACAACATGGCGGTGCCGGTCTCGTTCTGGGGCAGCCGTTCCATTTCCCTTTTTTCCGGGGTGCAGGACGCCATGACGCAATGGTGGTATGGGCATAACGCGGTGGGCTTTTTCCTGACCGCCGGTTTCCTGGGCATGATGTATTATTTCGTGCCCAAACAGGCCGAACGCCCGGTGTATTCCTACAAGCTGTCGATCATCCACTTCTGGGCGCTGATTTTCCTGTATATCTGGGCCGGGCCGCATCACCTGCATTACACCGCCCTGCCGGACTGGGCGGCGACGCTGGGCATGGTGATGTCGGTCATCCTGTGGATGCCCAGCTGGGGCGGCATGATCAACGGTCTGATGACCCTGTCAGGGGCCTGGGACAAGCTGCGCACCGACCCGGTGATCCGCATGATGGTGATTTCGATCGGCTTTTACGGCATGTCGACCTTTGAAGGCCCGATGATGTCGATCCGCGCCGTCAACAGTCTCAGCCACTATACGGACTGGACCATCGGCCATGTGCATTCGGGCGCATTGGGCTGGAACGGCATGATCACCTTTGGGGCGCTGTACTATCTGGTGCCGGTGTTGTGGAAACGCGAACGGCTGTATTCCCTGTCGCTGGTCAGCTGGCATTTCTGGCTCGCCACCATCGGTATCGTGCTGTACGCCGCGTCCATGTGGGTGACCGGCATCATGGAGGGCCTGATGTGGCGCGAGGTGGATGCCAATGGTTTCCTGGTGAACTCGTTCGCCGATACCGTGGCGGCCAAGTTCCCGATGTATGTGGTGCGCGGTCTGGGCGGGGTCATGTTCCTCTCGGGTGCAATCATCATGTGCTATAATCTGTGGATGACTGTAAGGCGTGCGCCGGCCAAGGAAGCCAGCCTGACCCATGCAGTCCCGGCTGAATAAGGAGGGCCGGAACCATGTCGATTCTGGACAAACACAAGTTCATCGAAACCAATGCGACCCTCCTGCTGGTGCTCAGCTTTCTGGTGGTCACAATCGGCGGGTTGGTGCAGATCGTGCCGTTGTTCTATCTTGAGAACACGATCGAAAAGGTCGAAGGCATGCGACCCTATTCACCGCTGGAACTGACCGGGCGCGAGATCTATGTCCGCGAGGGCTGTTATGTCTGTCACAGCCAGATGATCCGCCCGATGCGGGACGAGGTCGAACGGTACGGACATTACAGCCTGGCAGCGGAATCGATGTACGATCATCCGTTCCAGTGGGGGTCCAAGCGGACCGGGCCGGATCTGGCCCGGGTCGGCGGGCGGTATTCCGATGACTGGCACCTGGACCACCTGCGCGATCCGCAGGCGGTGGTGCCGGAATCGGTGATGCCGAAATACGGCTTTCTCGAACGCAAGCTGATCGAACCGACCTATATCGAGGATCTTCTGGTCGCTCAGCGTCGGGTCGGGGTGCCTTATACCGATGATATGATCCACGCCGCCGCGGCCGATTTCCGCGCCCAGGCCGATCCCGACAGCGATTACGACGCGATGCTTGAACGCTATCCCGGTGCGCAGGTGCGCAATTTCGACGGGCAGCCGGGGATTTCGGAAATGGACGCGATGATTGCCTATCTGCAGATGCTGGGCACGTTGGTCGACTTCTCGACCTTCACCCCGGACGCAAGCCGCTAGGAGGGCAGGATGGAAGAATACACCTTTCTGAGACAGTTCGCGGACAGCTGGATGCTGGTGGTGCTGTTCCTGTTCTTCATCGGGGTCGTGGTCTGGGTTTTCCGGCCCGGCAGCAGCAAGACCTATGAAGACACGGCCAACATACCGTTCCGCCACGAAGACAAACCCGCCCCGCAGGCGGACGACACCACCGCCACACCCAAGGAGGCGCGGTCATGAGCGACAAGAAAAGCAACAAGACCAGCGAACAGGGTCACGGCACCACGGGCCACGAATGGGACGGTATCGAAGAATGGGACAACCCGATGCCGCGGTGGTGGCTGTGGACATTCTATGCCACCATCGTCTGGGGCGTGGGTTATACCATTGCCTATCCGGCCTGGCCGCTGATCAATGGCGCAACTGCCGGTATTCTTGGCTGGTCCACGCGCGGCGAGCTGGCCCAGGAGGTCGCCGCCGTCGATGAGGCCAATGCGGCGATCAACGCCAAGCTGGTCGCGACGCAAATCGACGCGGTCACTGACGACCCCGAGCTGTATACCTATGCGGTTTCGGCCGGTGGCGCGGTGTTCCTGACCTGGTGTTCGCAATGTCACGGGTCCGGCGCGGCCGGGGCCAAGGGTTATCCCAACCTGCTGGATGATGACTGGTTGTGGGGCGGCGACGTCGATACGATCTATGCGACCGTCCGGCACGGCATTCGCAACGAAGAGGATGACGATGCCCGGTATTCGCAAATGCCGGCCTTCGGTGAGGTTCTAGAGCCGGAGGAAATCTCGCAAGTGGTCAACTATGTGATGACCCTGTCCGGGGCTGCCCCGCAGGATCCGGCACAGGTGGCCCCCGGCGCCGAGGTGTTTGCCGACAATTGCGCGTCGTGCCACGCCGAGGACGGGACCGGCGACCGCGAACAGGGTGCGCCCAACCTGACCGATGCGATCTGGCTGTTCGGGGGCGATTACGACACGGTTGCCGAAACCGTGACCTATAGCCGCTTTGGGGTGATGCCCGCCTGGTCCGGGCGGCTGACCGACGCGGAAGTGCGCGCTGTGTCGATATATGTGCATCAGTTGGGCGGCGGCGAATAGCCCTGCGCGACCATATCCGGGCTGCCGCCGGCCGCCCGGATATATGGCGCCGGATTACGATCTGTTCGCGCGTTTGTAGAAAACCCGTGCCTTCTTTAACGCTCCGATAACGCGGGTAGGGGCAAGCTGCGGACGAATTGGTCAGATTCCCCTTGCCTTGCCGGGATGCTCGTATATCCGGTTGGGCAAAGACAATCCAACACAGCAGGCGCATGAGCATTTCCAAACCCAGCGATCCGAAAGAACCCGGGGCCAATTCGGCGCGCGAATGGGTTCAGATTCTGTCAAAGTACCGCGAACCGCAGCTGTGGCGCAGCCTGTTTGAACTGGGTGTCAGCTTGGGGCCGTTCATTCTGTTGTGGGCGCTGGCCTGCTGGGCGCTGTCGGTCAGCTATGGGCTGGCGTTTGCGATTTCGGTGCTGAATGCCGGGTTCCTGGTCCGCCTGTTCGCCATCCAGCACGATTGTGGCCATGGCGCATTCTTCAACAACAGGCAGGTCAGCGATTGGGTCGGACGGGCCTTGGGCGTTCTGACGCTGACACCCTATGACGTATGGCGCAGGACCCATTCGATGCACCATTCGGCCGCCGGAAACCTGGCGCGCCGCGGGATCGGGGACGTGCACACGATAACGGTGGATGAATATCGCGCCTTGTCGCCCTTGTGGCGGCTGCATTATCGGATGTATCGCCATCCGCTGACCCTGTTCGGCTTGGGGCCGGGATATATCTTCATTTTGCAGAACCGGTTGCCGATCGGCTTGATGACCGCTGGCTGGCGCTATTGGACCAGCGCCATGGGCACCAATCTGGCGCTTGCCGCCGGTGTGGCCCTGATTCTGTATTTCGGCGGTCTGGCAGCGCTGCTGCTGGTGTTCCTGCCAACCATCCTGATCGCGGCGTCGATCGGGGTCTGGCTGTTTTTCATCCAGCATCAGTTCGAGGAAACCAGCTGGGACCGGGAAGAAGACTGGCAGTTGCACGATGCCGCGCTGCATGGAAGTTCGTACTACGATCTGCCGACCATATTGCGCTGGTTCTCGGCCAATATCGGGGTGCATCACGTCCACCACCTGTACAGCCGTATCCCGTTCTATCGTCTGCCCGAGGTGTTGCGGGATCATACGGTTCTGACGGGCATGAACCGTATGACACTGGCGGAAAGTTTCGCCTGCAGCCGCCTGCATCTGTGGGATGAGCGCAGCAAGCGTCTGTTGTCGTTCCGTCAGGCCAACGCCCTCTATGGCGCGCCCTGACGGAGACGGTTTCGCAAATCAGCGGTCCGATGTCCGTTCAGAGCCGCCTTTCAAGACCTGATCACGTTCTCTGTTCAGCCACCAATGGCCCGAAGGCAACCAGCGACGTTCGCTGGTTTGTGCGGTTTGAGCAGGGTGTGTCTGGCCTGTTGTTCCGGTCGCTGTCATGAAACTGCGAGCATAAATTCCCAGCATGGCGATCTCCTGTACTGGCTGGTGTTGATGCGCTTGTTGTTGACCAAATCGCAAAACTCTGCGACTCACTATGGTATGCAATATGTAAGTGGTATTTACACATGGATTGGCTGACCCTGCCGCCGCTGGCCAGCCTGCGGGCCTTTGCCGCATTTGCGGAAACCGGATCGGTCGTGGCGGCGGGGCGGGCTTTGAACATCAGCCACGCGGCGATCAGCCAGCATGTGCGCAGTCTTGAGAATCGCCTGGAGACCCGGCTTGTGGATCGCTCGGGCCGCGCTCTCGTGTTGACGGAAGAGGGCCAGAGGCTTGCGGATGCGCTGATATTGGGGTTCAGCGCCATCGGCAACGCGGTTCAGGAACTGTCGGCCGCCGATGAGCAGCGTCCGTTGCATATTTCGACCACACCCACCTTTGCCGCGCTCTGGCTGATGCCCCGGCTGCCCGATTTCCGGGCCCGCCATCCGGAAATCGATCTGGTGCTGGACCCCAGCGCACAACTGGCCGAATTTTCGCCGGGCGGTATCGACGTTGCCCTGCGCTATGGTCAGGGAAACTGGTCCGGGCTTGTATCCGAACAGCTGCTGGCCGCGCCCATGGTGATCGTCGGCGCGCCTTCGCTGTTGCGGGGGCGCACGATCGCAAGCCCGGATGACCTGGCCGAACTGCCCTGGCTGGAAGAGCTGGGCACCACAGAAGCGGGCCGTTGGCTGCGCGCCAAGGGCGTGCACCGTGGTCTTGTCGGCGGGCGGATTCAATTGCCGGGCAACCTGTTGCTGGACGCGGCCCGCGACGGGCAGGGGGTTGCCGTGATGGTGCGCCGGTTCGTCGAGCCCGATCTGCGATCGGGACGGTTGATGGCCCTGTTCACCGAAGACAGCCCGGCGGCCTATCATATTGTCACCCGTCCCGGGGTGATGCGACCGGTGGCGCGCGTCTTCCTGCGCTGGTTGCGCCGTCAAAAGGGCTGACTGCCCCAGGGCGCCGCAACGATTTGTCGCCCCGGCGAAGGGGCGGCAGCGGGTGCGGACGCTTCGCGGTTGCGATATGCTTAAAACAAGAGTGTCCGATGCGCTTTTGATTCAGGTCAAGGTTTGTATCCGGCGCTTCTGTGACAACGTCGACGCCAGTGACCTGAAATCGGAGTGAGTCCGTGAGCAACACCGAACCAGCCCCCGGGCTTTATGCCGCAAGGGAACCGATTTTTCCCCGGCGGGTCTCAGGCCCGTTTCGCAATCTGAAATGGATCATCCTGGCGGTCACACTGGGAATTTATTACCTGACCCCGTGGATACGGTGGGATCGCGGCCCCAGCCTGCCCGATCAGGCGGTGCTGCTGGATCTGGCAAGCCGGCGGTTCTATTTCTTCTGGATCGAAATCTGGCCGCATGAATTCTACTTTGTTGCCGGTTTGCTGATCATGGCCGGGCTGGGGCTGTTTCTGTTCACCTCGGCGCTGGGGCGCGTCTGGTGCGGCTATGCCTGTCCCCAGACGGTTTGGACCGATCTGTTCATTCTGGTCGAACGCTGGATCGAAGGCGACCGGAATGCGCGTCTGCGTCTGCACCGCCAGAAGAAGATGGATCTGCGCAAGGCCCGTCTGCGCGTGACCAAATGGGCGGTCTGGCTGCTGATCGGGCTGCTGACCGGCGGGGCGTGGGTGTTCTATTTTGCCGATGCGCCCACCCTATTGCGGGATCTCGTGTCGTTGAACGCGCATCCGGTGGCCTATACCACCATTGCGGTGCTGACCCTGACCACCTTTGTGTTCGGCGGCTTCATGCGGGAACAGATCTGCATCTATGCCTGCCCATGGCCGCGCATCCAGGCCGCGATGATGGACGAGGACACCCTGGTCGTTGGCTATCGCGAATGGCGGGGTGAGCCGCGCAAACATTCCGATGCCGCCAAGGCCGGAGCGCCGCAAGGGGATTGTATCGACTGCATGGCCTGCGTGAATGTCTGCCCGATGGGGATCGACATCCGCGACGGGCAACAGATGGAATGCATAACCTGCGCGCTCTGCATAGATGCCTGCGATGACGTCATGGCCAAGATCGGCAAACCCCGTGGCCTGATCGACTATATGGCGTTGTCGGACGAAAGCCGTGAACGCGCGGGTGAGCCGCCGCGCAACATCTGGCGGCACATCCTGCGTCCGCGCACGATCATGTATACGGCCTTGTGGTCTCTGGTCGGGCTGGGGTTGCTGTTCGCGCTGTTCATCCGTCAGGATATCGAGATGACCGTGGCCCCGATCCGCAATCCGACCTATGTTACCATGTCCGACGGTTCGATCCGCAACACCTATGATGTGCGTCTGCGCAACAAGAACGGTGAGCCGCGTCAGTTCCAGCTTTCGGTCGCCGGGGATCCGACCCTGCGGATCCAGATCGAAGGCACGCCCTACGCATCAATCGAAGTCCCGGCGGACACAGCGCTGCTGCAACGTGTATACATCGTGTCTCCGGGCGGGTCAGGACCGTCCATGTCGGCCCATACCGAGATCCGCCTGTGGGTCGAAGACCTGGGCAATGGCGACCGGGCGTATCGGGACACCACGTTCAACGGGAAAGGGAACTGAGCCATGGCAGAACGTGAATTCACGGGCAGACATGCGGCGATCCTGTTCGTGGGGGCCTTTGCTGTCATCATCACGGTCAATCTGGCGTTGGCTTACAACGCGGTGCGCACCTTTCCCGGTGTCGAGGTGCAGAACTCGTATGTGGCGAGCCAGGAATTCAACACCCGGCTGGCGCAACAACAGGCTCTGGGTTGGTCGGTGCGGGCCGATGCACAGGGCGGGCAGGTGATCCTGTCGATCACGGATACGGACGGGGCTCCGGTCCGGGTTGCGGAACTGACAGCGACACTGGGGCGGGCAACCCACGTCCAGGATGATATTGATCCCGCGTTCGTCTTTGACGGCGCGGCCTATGTCGCCCCGGTTGATCTGGCACCCGGCAACTGGAACATCCGGATGGTGGCAAAGGCTGCGGACGGCACCCGGTTCAGCCAGCGCGTGGTTCTGCATGTGCGGGGCTAGGCAAGCATGAGCGCCCGTCTTCATCCGCAGCCGGCTGCGGCCTGCCCCGGATGTCTGGCGGCGCCGGTTCAGGACATCGTCCCTGCGCCCGAGGATGCCCGCATCGCGTTGTCGCTGCCGACGATACATTGCCAGAATTGCATTTCCGCCGTCGAACGCGGGTTGATGGCGCATCCCGGCGTGCAGGACGCGCGGGTCAACCTGACCCTGAAACGGGCCATGGTGCGGGCGGATGACGGGTTGACGGCGGCAGACCTGATTCCGGTGCTCGAACGTCTGGGCTATGAGGCGCATGAACTGGACCCCGGAGCCTTGCAGGCGACCCGCACGGACCGGGCCGGGCGCGATCTGCTGATCCGGCTGGCGGTGGCGGGCTTTGCCTCGATGAACGTGATGCTCTTGTCGGTTTCGGTCTGGTCCGGGGCCACGGACGCCACGCGGGATATGTTTCACTGGATTTCTGCGGCGATCACCCTGCCGGCCATTGGCTATGCGGCGCAGCCGTTTTTCCGCAACGCCTGGAGCGCGCTGTCGGCGGGGCGGCTGAACATGGATGTGCCGATCGTGCTGGCCATCGTGCTGGCTTTGGTGACATCGCTTTGGGAAACCGCGCTGTCCGGCGAACACGCCTACTTCGATGCGGCGCTGACATTGACGTTTTTCCTGCTGGCCGGGCGCTATCTGGATTTCCGCACCCGCGCCATCGCCCGATCCGCAGCCGAGGAACTCGCCGCGCTGGAGGTGCCCAGGGCCATTCGCATCGGCGGGCAGGACAGCCACGAGGTCGCGGTCTCGGAACTGGGAGTCGGCGATCTGGTGCTGGTGCGGCCCGGCGGGCGGATGCCGGTGGACGGGCAGGTCGTGACCGGGCAATCCGAACTGGACCGTTCGTTGCTCACCGGCGAGACCCTGCCGGTGTTCGCCGGGCCCGGGCGGGCGGTGAGTGCGGGCGAGGTCAACCTGACCGGCCCGCTGACCATAAAGGCGACCGCGGTGGGGCAGGATACCTCGCTGCACCGGATGGCGGATCTGGTGGCCATCGCGGAATCCGGGCGCGCGCATTATACGTCGTTGGCGGATGCGGCGGCCAGGCTTTATGCGCCGGGGGTGCATTTCCTGTCCGCGCTCAGTTTCGTCGGCTGGTATCTGTGGTCGGGCGATCTGCGCGTGGCCCTGAACATCGCCGCCGCCGTGTTGATCATCACCTGCCCCTGTGCGCTGGGGCTGGCGGTGCCTGCGGTG
This sequence comes from Rhodobacteraceae bacterium F11138, assembly GCA_016521575.1. Classification (GTDB taxonomy): domain Bacteria; phylum Pseudomonadota; class Alphaproteobacteria; order Rhodobacterales; family Rhodobacteraceae; genus Sedimentitalea. The sequence goes on from JAEKDP010000003.1 coordinate 148,842, forward strand.
ACCACGGCGGCGTCGGGGCGGCTTTTCCGGCGCGGCATGTTGATCAAGCATGGCACCGCGCTGGAGCGGCTGGCGCAGGTGGATACGGTCGTATTCGACAAGACGGGCACCCTGACCACGGGAACGCCGGAGGTGACGAACCTGGACAGTTTTTCCCGCCAGGACCGCGCGTTGGCTCTGGCGCTGGCGCAGGGGTCCGCGCATCCCTTGTCGGTTGCGTTGACCAAAGCGATGCAAGACATGGGCATCGAACCGGCAGACGTGCGGGATATAACCGAGCATCCGGGATATGGGACCGAAGGAACTTACCGGGGGCAAACCGTGCGCCTGGGACGTGCCGCATGGGTGGGCGCGACGCAGGGTGATCGGACAGCTGCCTGGCTTGCCGTGGGCGATGCCGCGCCCCGGGGTTTTCTGTTTACCGACAGCCTGCGACCCGGAGCAACCGAAGCCGTGGCGCGTCTGCGACAGTCGGGCAAGCAGGTGATGCTGATCTCGGGCGACAGCCCCGGGGCGGTTCAATCCCTGGCGCGGCGGCTGAAGATCGACGACTGGGCCGCCGAAGCCTTGCCGCAGGACAAGGCCGAACGGATCGCGGCATTGACCGAACAGGGCCACAGGGTGCTGATGGTGGGCGACGGCTTGAACGATACGGCGGCGCTGGCAGCGGCGCATGTCTCGATCTCGCCGGCCTCGGCGCTGGATGCGGCCCGGGTGGCGTCGGATATCGTGTTGCTGGGACAGGATCTGTCACCCATCGCCGAAGCCTGCGACACCGCGCAACGTGCGACGCGTCGCATCCGCGAGAATTTCCGCATCGCCACCCTGTACAACCTGATCGCCGTTCCCTTGGCCGTGGCCGGGCTGGCCACGCCACTGATCGCCGCGCTTGCAATGTCGGCCAGTTCGATCACGGTATCTCTGAACGCGCTGCGCCTGAGGTAGAAGCATGTCGATTCTGGCCTATCTTATCCCGATTTCACTGACCCTGGGTGCGGTCGGTCTGCTGGCTTTCGTCTATACGGTGCGCAGCAATCAATATGACGACCCCGAAGGCGACAGCCGCCGCATCCTGTCCGATGAATGGGACGATCACCCCAGACCGTGACCGCGGCGTCGTTCCAGGGCCCGAGGTCGGTTTTGCGCGGATTTGGGTCGGATCGATTTGGCGCGTTGGCCGGGTCTGGGCATAAACCGGGACAAACAGAGTCAAGCCGGGGAGTGGCGCAATGAAAACCCAAGTCAAAGCACTGGTTGTCGGTGGCGGTGCCGTCGGAACCTCGATCGCCTATCACCTGGCCAAAGCGGGCTGGGATGACGTCATGCTGCTGGAACGCGACGAGCTGACCAGCGGCAGCACCTGGCATGCGGCGGGTCTGTTGCCGCTGTTCAACATGTCATACGCCACCACGCATATCCACAAATACTCGGTCGATTTCTACAAGACGCTGGAAGAGGAAACCGGGCTGAACGCCGGATTTGCGGTTGTGGGCAATCTGCGTCTGGCACAGACACAGGAGCGCATGGATGAATACATGCTCTATGCCAGCACTGCCGAAACCTGTGATGTGCCCTATGTTTTCCTGTCGCCTGACGAGATCAGGAACCGCTGGCCCCTGATCCGCACGGATGACCTGAAGGGGGCGCTGTATCACCACACGGACGGCTATATAAACCCGGCGGATGTGACCATGGCGATGGCCAAAGGCGCGCGGCAGCGCGGTGTGTTGATCGAGCGCAAATGGCAGGCGGACGCGTTTCACTGGACTGGCGAAGCCTGGGAAGTGACCGCCACCAAGATGATTGAAAAGGGCGGCAATCTGGTGCCCTCCGACGAACAGGTCGTGATCACGGCCGAGCATGTCGTCACCGCATCCGGCAACCATGCGCAGCGCACCGCAAGGATGCTGGGCATCAAGATGCCCGCGATCCCGGTCGAACATCAGTTCATCGTGATGGATCAGGACCCGGAACTGGTCGAATTCCGCAAGACCCACCCGGAACACCCGGTGATCCGCGATGCCGATGCGCAAAGCTATGTGCGCGAAGAACGGGGCGGCTGGATATTGGGGGTTTATGAAAAGAATGCCCCGGCGCGGTTTGAATATGGCGTGCCCGACAGTTTCCGCGCTGATCTGTTCCAGCTGGATCTCGACCGGATCGAAGACCAGTACATGGCGATGAACCACCGGATGCCAAGTGCCGAGAATTGCGGCCTGAAGGATGATTTCAACGGGCCAATCTGTTACACGCCCGACGGCAACCCGCTGGTCGGCCCGGCCCCCGGTTTGCGCAACATGTGGCTGGCCGAGGGGTTCAGTTTCGGCATCACGGCAGCGGGCGGCACCGGCTATTATCTGGCGCAGATGATGGTGCAGGGCGAGGCCGAGATCGACATGGCGTCACTGGACCCCAAGCGGTATTCGCAAAGCTGGATGACCACCGAGTTCGCGGCGCGCAAGAACGAAGAATGCTACGACCACGTCTATATCCTGCACCATCCTGACGAAGAACGCCCGGCCTGCCGCCCGCTGCGCACGGCACCGGCCTATGACCGGCAAAAGGCCCGAGGCGCGCAGTTCGGGTTTGTCAACGGCTGGGAACGCCCGAACTATTTCGGCCCGCTGGATGCCCCGGAACATTTTGACCATGATGCGCGCAGTTTTCGCCGCGGGGGCTGGTGGCAACATGCGGTCGATGAGGCAAAGGCGATCCGAGAGGGCGTTGGCCTTATTGATGCGACGGCGTTTGCCAAACATGCGCTCTTCGGCCCGGGCGCGACCGAATTTCTGGACTGGTTTACCTGCAACAAGTTGCCTCGGGTGGGGCGTATCAACCTGACATATGCGCTGACCGCACATGGCACGACGCGGACGGAATACACCATCGTCCGGTGGGCTGAGAATGAGTACTATCTTGTTTCTGCCGGTGCGTGGACGGAATACGATCAGGATTATCTGCTCAAGGCCATCGAAGACTGGAACCCGGCGAGCGACGGCAAGTGGGTGGGGGTGCAGGACGTGACCACGCAATGGGGTGTCTTTGCCATTGCCGGACCGAAGTCGCGTGATGTGCTGCGCGAGGTCATCAACGATGCCGATTGTGATACCGCGCTCAGCAACAAGCGTTTCCCGTGGCTTTCCGCGCGAAAGATCGAATTGGGCATGTGCCCCGTGAATGCCATCCGTGTGGCCTATACCGGAGAGCTGGGGTACGAGCTGCACCACCCGATGGAAATGCAGAACTATCTGTTTGATCTGCTTGAAAAGGCCGGTGAAAAGCACGGCATGAAACTGGTGGGTGCGCGGGCGCAGAACTGGCTGCGGCAGGAAAAATCCTATCGCGCCTTCGGCACTGAACTGGGCCGGGATGCCACGCCGCTTGAGGCGGATCTGCCCAGGTTCGTCGACCTGTCAAAGAAATTCCACGGCAAGGCCGGGATGCAGGCCAAGGGCATCCGGTCAAAATGCGTGACGCTGCTGATCGACGGGCCAGACGATGTCGACCCCTGGGGGCGCGAGGCGCTGTATCACGGGGATGAACGGGTGGGGCGGCTGACCTCGGGGGGGTATTCGGTCGTCTTTGGGAAAAGCATCGGCATGGGCTATGTCCCGCCTGATCTGGCGGTGCCGGGAACCCGGCTGAAGGTTCGGATGCTGGACCGGCTCTGGGAGGCCGAGATCGTCGAGGACAGCCCCTATGACCCTGGAAACGAGGCGATCCGAAAAGACGTCTGAGCCACCGCCGGATATCGCCGCCCGGGCTTAGCCGGTGGGCTTTTCCAGCACAATCGCCAGGTTGTTTGCGGGCATTTCGACAACTCGGAACGGCACCAGCCCGGAGGTTTCGGCCCAGTCCAGCACGTCGAAGTCGTCCTTGTACCCGATCTGGGGATCATGGGCGGTCAGGCTGGCGTGAAACTTTGCGTCCCCCGGGCTGGTCAGTTCCCCGGCCCGCATGAACGGGCCGTAGATCACAAATCGCCCGCCCGGCACCAGGGCATCCGCGGCTTCTGCGATGGTCAACTGCGCCTCGGGTGTCGAGATCAGGTGCAACAGGTTGCACAATACGATCAGATTCTGGTTGCCATGGTGCTGCCCCCAACCCGGCTGCGCGGCGTTCAGTTCGATGGCCGGCGCGAGATTGCCCAGGGCGGCGTCGGCGCGATAGGCGTCGATACTGGCGCGCCGCGTCGGGTCGGGATCACTGGGGCACCAGTGCAGCCCGGGCAGCTGCGCCGCAAAGGCCACCACATGCTGCCCGGTCCCGCTGGCCAGTTCCAGCGCCCGGCCGCGATCTGGCGCGACCTGTGCCAGCAAAGCACACAAGGGGTCGCGATTGCGCTGCGCGGAGGGGGCGCACAGCTTGGCCCCGTCGCCGGGCAGCGCGATGCTGGCAGTTTCTGGCGGTTGACGGATCATCGGCGCGGATCCGTCGTTGCCCGAAAGAACTGGCCTGGGCTGTGGCGGGAAACGATGGCGAGACACTTCATGGGCTGACCATGGCACAGCATGCAGGTGGCGAAAAGAGGCTCTGCGCCGCCCGTCATTCATATTGCTCCTGTCAGGGTCTTGGATCATACTATGCAAACCATCCCGAAAGCAGAGCAGAGCACCTACATGGAACCACCCCGAATGCACCCGATGGCACCGGAACATCTGCCGGGTTTCTTGCCGGCCGCGGACGGCAGTGATCCGTTTTTCACCGGCGTCGTCATCTTTGTCATTCTGTTGGTTGTCGGTCTGGGGGTGTTGTATCTTTCGTTGCATTCCTTGCCCGAACGCATGGCGCATGGCTATCAAAGCAGCCAGTTGCAGTTGATCGGGATTCTGGCTGTGGTGGCCCTGTTCACCCACAACAACGCGCTCTGGATGGCGGCGCTGATCCTGGCGGCGTTCCGAATGCCGGATTTCATGACGCCGCTGCGGTCGATTTCGGATTCGCTTGAAACCATCAAGCTTCAAGGGCGCTGATGTATGCTCGAATTCCTGTTCTGTTCGCTGCTGACGATCGTGCCGGACTACCTGTATCGCCGATATGCGCAAGACAAGCGGCTGGGCCGTGAGATCACGTTCTTTTCGGTCTGGCACGAGCTGCGCTGGGGCATCACGCTTTGCGCGATCCTGACCACGACGCTGATCACTATCGTGTTCTTCTATCACCCATCCAGCAAGAGCGTGCGATCGTATTTTCGCACCGTGACCATTCTGTCCGAAACAGGCGGGCGCGTCAGCGAAGTATTCGTGACCAACAACCAGAAGGTCGAGGCGGGCACGCTGTTGTTTCGTTTGGATTCAAGCAGTCAGCGGGCTGCGGTCGAGACTGCCCAAAGGCGGATCGAAGAAGTCGATGCCCGGCTGCAGGCCGCCGGGGCCGAACTGGAGGCGGCGACCGCCGGAGTGCGTGAAGCCCAGGCAGCGGTGGATGTGATCGAGGACGACTACCGGCGCAACAAGGCCCTGTTGGATCGTGGATCGTCCGCCGTGCCGGTGGCCGAGGTGGAGCGGCTGGAAAATGAGCTGCATGTGCGCCAGGGGGCGCTTGAAGCGGCTGTCGCGAACCAGGTCTTCGCCGAGGAAAAGATCTCGATTCAGCTGCCCGCCGAACGTGCGACGGCGGTGGCGTCGCTGGAACAGGCCCGCGCAGAACTGGCCAAGACCGAAGTGTTCGCAGGCGAAACCGGGCGTGTGGAGCAGTTCGGCCTGCAGGTGGGGGATTACATCAACCCCATTCTGCGGCCTGCCGGAATCCTGGTGCCCAGCTCATTCGACGGGCAGCGGTTCGCGGCGGGTTTCGACCAGATTACCGCGTCGGTCATCAAACCCGGCATGGTTGCGGAAATGGCGTGTCTGGCGGAACCCTTCACCATCATCCCGATGGTCGTGGCCGATATTCAGGATGTCATCCCATCAGGACAGATTCGCCCCACGGATCGATTGGTCGACCCGCAGGACAACCCGCGGCCGGGCACATTGACCGTTTTTCTGGAACCGCTCTATGCGCAGGAAAGACTTACAATGCCGCCGGGCAGCACCTGTATCGCCAATGCCTACAGCAGCATGCATGACAAGCTGGAAGACCCCGATCTGGGTCTGGGCCGGTGGCTCTATTATCACATGGTGGACACGGTCGCTCTGGTTCATGCTGCGATCCTGCGTATCCAGGTCCTGGCGATGCCGGTTCAGACACTGGTCTTTTCCGGGCATTGATCCCCTTGGCTGTGTGTCAGGCTTTTTCAAACAGCGCGATCACGGCGATGTCATCCTTGTGCGGGCCGGATGCCAGATCCCCGTAGATGCGGGTTTTCTGCAGGGTCAGTTTGCGTATGCCTGAGTGTTGCAATGCGTTCAGCCTGTTGGCGAAACCGGCTTCGTCATAGTGTTTGGCATTGATTGAAATCGCAAACTGTGCGCCGGGGCGGGCGACGTCCAACAGCGCCTGCAGCGCATCCGGCCCGACATGGCCGGTGGTGAAAGTCCCCGAGGATACGATGCCGGAATAGCTGTCGCGCGGCGCGGGAATGCCCAGGTTGAGGTCGGCCTCGATGGCATCGCGGTAGATATCCTTGAGCATGGCCTGCTGCAGCATTTCGGCGCTGATGTCGGTTGCGTCGATGGGCCCGACGCCCAGGTCGGCCAGAACCGCGCCGCACAATCCGGTCCCCGCGCCCACATCCAGCACCGGCCCTTGCCCGCCGGCGGCCACGAAGGCGCGGGCGGTCTGAATGTGCAGTTGATAATCCTCGCGGGCGGCAAAGCTGTCGTCATAGTCGCCGGCCCACTCGGCATAGAGCCGCCGCGAATCGTCGGGCGTTTTCAGCGCATAGGCTGTTTTCAGGCCGGGTTCTTTCTTGCTCATGAATCCATCAAAGGCGGATTGGAGGATTCGATCAAGCGTTCTGAAGGGGCGGCGCGTCAAAACATCCGGCTTGCGGCTCTTGTATTTGGCGGTTGCCCGGACAATCTAGGGGCATGAAAAGAACTTTGCTTTCGATCGGGCACGGCTATTCGGCGCAAGCCCTGGCGCGTATTCTTTTGCCGCGTGGCTGGCGTGTCATCGGCACCACCCGTTCCGCGGACAAGGCGCGCGCCCTGCGCGCCACCGGGGCTGAAATGATGCTGTTTCCGGATCCCGACGGGTCTGTGGCGTTGGGTGCGGCCCTGAAGGCGGCCACGCACCTGCTGGTTTCGATCGGACCGAAAGGTCATGGCGATCCGGTCCTGAACGCGATGCGCGACCGGATCGAGGACGCGGATCTGCAATGGGCGGGGTATCTGTCTACGACCGGTGTCTATGGTGATCACGCCGGAAGGTGGGTGGATGAAACCTCGGCCCTGAACCCGGGCACGGAACGCGGGCGCTGGCGGTTGCAGGCGGAACAGGACTGGTCGTCGATTGCCGGTTTGCCGCTGCATATCTTTCGGCTGGCCGGAATCTATGGACCCGGACGCGGACCATTCGCCAAGGTGCGCAACGGCACGGCGCGGCGGATCATCAAGCCGGGACAGGTCTTTTCGCGCATTCACGTTGACGATATCGCACAGGTCCTGGCGGCGTCGATCGACCGGCCTGATCCGGGCGCGGTCTATAATCTGTGCGATGATGATCCGGCCCCGCCACAGGACGTCATTGCCCATGCGGCGGCATTGCTGGATCTGCCCCTGCCGGAGGCGCAGGATTTCGACCGGGTCGAGATGACCCCGCTGGCGCGCAGCTTTTATTCCGAAAACAAGCGTGTCAGCAATGATCGGATCAAGCGCGATCTGGGGGTGAAGCTGTTGTATCCGTCCTATCGCGACGGCCTGGCCGCAATGGTGCCCCAACCCGACTAACGGCGCGGATCACGGCGGGTGGCTGTTGCGCGATTGTTGCTATCACATCCGCGTCTCCACCCGCCATGATTGTGTCAGCGCGTGCTGATTGCTAGAGTGGTTCGGCAACTGAAAGCCGGGGACTGTATGACGCTGTTTTTGCTGGGAACAGATCGGTCAGAGCCTGACGCACCAAACAGGACGCCGGGATTGCGCCATGTATGAATCGTTCTTCGGCCTGACGGCGCTGCCATTCAAGATCACGCCTGACCCGGCCTTTATCTACTGGAACAAGCAGCACCGCCGCGCGGCCAGCATTCTGGCGTTCGGGATCGAGCAGCTTGTGCCGATCACGGTGGTGACGGGCGATGTCGGGGCGGGAAAGACGACCCTGCTGCAACAGTTTCTGGAAGACGCCCCGGCGGATATGACCGTCGGGCTGATTTCGAATTACTGGAGCGGCATGGGCGGCCTGTATCAGTGGATACTGAACGCCTTTGATTTGCAGGCCAGCGGCAACGAAGTCGAATTGTTTCGGGTGTTTCAGGATTTTGTGGTCCAGGAATACGCCGAGGGTCGGCGGTGCGTCCTGATTGTCGATGAAGCACAGAATGTTGCGGATGCCGATCTGGAACAGCTGCGGATGTTGACCAATATCAATGCGGGCAAGGATTCGCTGTTGATGCTGTTTCTGGTCGGGCAGCCGCAGTTGCGCGACCGTTTGCGGCAACCGAACAACAATCAGATCGCCCAGCGGGTCGGCGCGTCCTTTCATCTCAAGGCGATGTCTGCCGAGGATACCTGCAACTATGTCCGCCACCGGCTCAAGGTTGCGGGCGCGGAAGATGAAATTTTCGACGATGCTGCGTTGAAACGTATTCATGAGGTGTCGGGCGGGGTGCCGCGTCTGGTCAATGTGGTTTGCGAACTTGCGCTTGTGGCCGCGTTCGGGGATGAGGTCCGGCACATCGACGGGGCCTATCTGGACGCGTTCCTGAAAGAGGCCGCGGAAAGCGGGATGATGGATCACCTGCCCGTCACGCTGGGCCTGCAAGACGATGAAAGCCCGGTCAGGCCGGATGCGTCGCAACCCTCGCCGCCTTTGGCCATCCCCCGGTCAGGGCAGGGGGCGCAATGGATCCGTCTGGTTGACGATCCCGTGGCCGAACCGGCCGAGAGGAAACTGGACCGGCCAAGCCCGGCGGCCCGTTTTGCGGACCCGGCAGCACCGGCCACGCAACCGACCGCGTCCGAGGATGCCAGCATCATGGAAAACCTCATGGCGCCCAGCTTGGCGCGGCGCACGGCTGCGCAACAAGAGCCAGAGGCGGCCAGCGCCCCCCCGGAAGTCGCCGCCATGACGGATGAACCGCTGGTGGATGACGCCACCGACGAGCAGAACGACGAGGCAGCGGATCAGTATCGTCCGGATGAGTCTGAACTGGTCGATCTGCCGGAGATCTTTGAAAAGGTCGCGGAACCCAAGGCGCACGAGCCAGCCCCGGATGTAGCCCCGGTGGACCAGGATGCGGCGGTTTCCGGCCCAAAGGACACTGATGAAGATCCGGTCATCCCGGCGGATGCTGAAACGCCCGCGGCGTCTCTGACGGCGCGAGACGTGATATTTGCAACCGTGGATCACGGTCTGGATGCGGTGTTGGTTCTGCTTCTTGCGGGCGCGGTCTATTCGGGCGGGGTCATGGCCTTGCGCGATGCCAGCCGCGCGCCCCAGGCCGGGCAAGGGGGTGCGGAAATGCCCGAAGCTGCGCCTGATCCCGGCGGGGCAGAGGCACCGGGCAATCCGGGCATCGCGCCAGACAAGATCAGGTTTGATCCGCCGGTTCCGCTGGATGACCCGGATGGGGCGGCCTTGCTCGACCGGGCGCTGAACGGTGGGGACAGCGCGCCGCTGGAGTATGCCCGGGCCGCCCTGCGCGGTGAGCCGCGTGCGGCCTATTACCTTGGACAGCTGTATGAAACCGGGGACGGTGTGCCGCGGGATCTGGCCTTGGCGCGGGCGTGGTATGGGTTGGCCGGACCGGATGTGCGCAGTGCGCGGCGGCGGCTGACAGAACTGGGGGCCCCGGAGCCGGGTTCTCTGGCGGCTCCTCACCCGGTGCTGGGGGGGCTTTTGCCGGACGGCAGCGGGGAATTCATCTGGACCGCTGGTAAAGGCGCAGACGCGGCGCTGTATCTGTTGGAACTGGCACAGACCCCTGACGGCCCCGTGCGGCGCTTGCCGCCGCAATCGCTTTCGGCGGTGCGGGTGCCCGATGTTGGGGATGCGCGTCTGTGGCGGGTGGTTTCGGTGGACCCGGAAACCGGACGCTATGCCGTCTCGGGTTGGCATCTGCTGAGCGCAGACACCGCAGCGGTTTATGCCGGTCCGGTCGCGACGCCATTTGATGTGGCCCCATTTGTCACCGTGGTCTTGCCTGCGGACATCACACCGGCGCAGAAAACGCTGGCGACCGAGGATCTGATTTCGGCGGGGTTTCAGGTCAACACCCGCGAGGGCGGGGCCGGAGCGGGTTCCGAGCCGCTGATTGCCCATGCCTATGAAAGCGACAGCGAGATGGCGAAACGCGTGGCCCGGCTGCTGGGAGCGGAGGCGGCGATCAAGCTGGAACCAAATCCGGGGCCGAATGGTGCGCCCCCCTTGCCGGGCGAAATTCTGGTGACCTACCCGACAAAATGAAAAACCCGGCTGTGAAAGCCGGGTTTCTTTGGGCGCGCTGCACGAATTCAACAGCCGATCGATTCGCAGATCCGTTGCCGATAGGCCGAATTCGCGGCGCTGTCCGGGGCCGCCTGTGCCGGTGTGGCCGGGGCGTCTCCTTCGCAGACCAGATTATAATTGGGGTCCAGACCGGCATTGACACAGCCGCCGATGTTCCAGCCCGGAGGCAGATCGCTCAGATCCACCTGCTGCCATTTCGGATGCCCTGTCTTGCGCAATTCGTCAAAGCGGGTGGCAATCACATTGGTGATGTCCGATACGGCCTTGCAGCTGGCGCGGTGGTACGCGTTGCGGCCGGGGTCGTATTCATAGGTCATCAGGACAGCCTTGACCGCGATCACGTCGACGGCCTGATCCTGAAACGGATAGGCGTCCGCAGGGATTGTTCCGGGCTGATAGACCGCCTGCAGGGTGGCATCATTGATCGGCAGCAGGTGGAATTTCGCAGCGTCGATGCGGGGGGACAGAAAGATCTCGGTCGGCGCTCCGGCCACATAAAAGAAGGCATCGATCTGTCCGGCCAGCAGCGCGGTCAGCGATGCTTCGGCATCGATGGTCCGTCGCTCTGACGGGTTGACCTGCGCCAGATCCAGCACCAGCGAAGCGGTCAGAAACGTGCCGCTGTCCTCGACGCCGATTGCCACTTTCTTGCCGTTCAGATCCTCCAGCGACTTCAGATCGCGGCGGGCCAGGATATGCACTTCTTCGTTATACAGTGGAAACGCGATGCGCACGCCCTTGACGGCCCGCGCGACACCTGGATCGTCGGCGGCAAAGGTCTTGAGATATTCCAGAACGTCCGACTGCACGATTCCCAATTGAGTGAACCGGCGTTTGCGCACACCCAGGAAATTTTCCAGCGAACCCGCGCTTTCATGCACGTTCAGGGTCACGCCGCATTTTGCGGCGGCCTCGCTAATGTTTCTTCCGAACTGTATGTAGGTCCCGCTGGGGCCACCCGTCAGGATGTTTTTCTCGAATTCCTGCGCCTGTGCCGGACCCACAAGGCAGCCCAGGGTGGCGGCAAGCGCCAGCAACCGTGTCGTGAACGTGGATTTCAGTCTCATTCTATTAACTCCAATTCAATCTGTTCAATGCGTTCAGCAGGGGCCCAGGGATCGCACCAGGGCAACAAGCGTCTGTCGGTTGATCTGGCCAAAGCTTTCCCGCAGCGCGTCCGTCGGGCACGCGCCCTGAACCAGCAGGGTTCGCAACTGCCTGACGCGCGCATTGCCGGCAGCGGGCAGACCGGGGGCATTCTGAAGCGCCGCGGCCACCAGCGTCGGGTTGCGCCCTTCGCCCATGGCCAGCGGTTGGGCTGTATCGGGCGCAGAGGGTGTATCTGACGGGGCGCTCTGGGCGGCGGACAGGCTGTTGCGGGCCGCGTCGATCTGTTGTTGCAGCGCGGCCAGCTGGGCCTGACCATCGGTGCGGGCGCTGGTCAGTTCGTCCAGATCCGCCCGGATCTGATCGCGCTGGGTTTGCAGCTGCGCAATTGCCGCGCGCCCGTCCGCGATCTGCCGGTTCAGACTGTCGGCCTGTTGGCGGGTTTCGGCCAGCGCCGCCTGACCGGCCTGTTCCTGTCGTTGCAGCCGAGCCAAGCGCGCCTGCATTTGCTGCGCTTCTTCGGATTGGTCCTGCTGGTTTTCCTGAACCTGACCTTGCAGGCTGGCGACCTGTTTTTCCAGCTCGGCCTTTTGCTGTGTGGTTTCTGCAAATTCGGTTTTGGCAGCCTCCAGCGTGGCCTGTTGTTGGGTCAGTTCATCCTGCAGATCGGCCAGCCGGGCCTGGGCCTCTTTGGTTTGCGCGGCTGTCTGTTTGATCTGCTCGGCCTGGGCTTCCAGCTTTGTGTTGTTGTCCGAGGCGCGCGCCTCCATCTGCTGCAGGTCTGCGGCTTTGGCCTGAATTGTCTGCTCCAGTTGCGACTGCTGGTCCTGCAATGCGGCGACCTGTTCGGTCAGTCCGGCCTTTTGGCTTTCGGCTGCGTCCAGTTCGCTCTGCATTCCGGTCAGGCGGGATTGCGCTTCGGTGACGCGGGCTTCGGTCGCTGTGATCAGCTGGGCCTTTTCCGCCAAGGCCTGATCTGCTTCGCTCAGCCGCGTCTTGCGCTCGGCCAGGGCCTGTTCAAGATCCGCCAGCACGGCATCGCGCTCGGCGGCGGCGGATTGCTGTTCTTCGGTCGCGGCGGCAATTTCGGCCTGAAGCCCGGCCAGTTCATCGGCGCGCGCCGCAGCGGTTTCCTGTGCCTGCGCCTCCTGCGCTGAAAGCGTGGCAATGCGGTCTTCAGCCGACTTGGCCTCGGCATTCAGCGAATCGATGCGGTTCGTCAATTCGATGTCGCGCGCTTCCAGTTCTGCGATTTCAGCCTTGCGCCCTGCAATGCGCTCTTCGAGATCGCTCAAGGCGGCCGATTGTTCCCCGGTTTGGTCCGCAGCGGGCTGGGTTTCTGCGCGTTCCTCTTGCAGCGCCGCCAGTTCGCTTTGCGCGGCGCTCAGCGCGCTGCGTTGTTGATCCAGTTCGGCGGTCAGTGCCGTCAGGTCCTGCTGACCGGCTTCGATCTGGGCGGCAAGGGCTTCGGATTGCTGGGAAAGCTGGGTCAGTTTTTCCTGTTCCGCCTGGATGGCCGCCTGTTTTTCTTCGGCCTGCGCGGTCAGGTCGGCCAGCGCGGCTTCTGCTTCGGACCTGGCGGCCTGGGTGGCGTTCATTGCGGCTTCGACTTCGGCGCCGGCGGTGGCAAGTCGAATGTTGTCGTCTTCGATCTGGGCCAGTTCTTTCTTGGCCTGTTTCAGTTCGTCGTTGATTGCGTTGACTTCGTCCTGGGCCTGCATACGGCTGGCGCGGGCTTCGTCGCGGGCTGTTTCGGCGCGGGCCAGTTCGTCCTGCGCCGCCCGCAGGGTTTCGGCGACTTCGGCCAGCTGGGCCTCTTTGGCTTTGATCTCGGCACTCAGATCAGCCTGTTGCGCGGTTGCTGCGCGGGCGCTGTCGGTTTCAGCTTGCAGGTTTTGCAGCTGCTGTTGCGCGGCTTCGATGTCGGCGGTCAACCCGTCCTTGCGCGCTGTCAGCTCGGCCAGTTCGGCAGCCGCCGTGTCGCGCGCCTGAACCGCGGTCGCACGGGCTGTCTCTGCCTGTGTCAGAGCATCCTGGGCTTGTTGCAGTTTCGCTGTCTGAGCTTCGCGCGCGTCTCTTGCGTCGGCGATATCCTCTTCCAGCGCGGCAATATCTTCTTCCAGCAATGCGATGATCCGCCGGAACGACGCGGCCTGTTCCGATAATGCCTGTGTGTCTTCCTGTGTCGCCGGATCCGTCTGTTGAGCGGCGGCGGCTTCTGGTTGCATGGCCCAAAGGCCCATGAGCAACGCAACACCCGACAATCGCATGTAATCACCCATTGAAATGTCTTCCCCCAATATTTGCAACAATTGCACATTTGATTTTTTACACAACTTTTCATTGCGGTCGAATCTTTGTGGGTAAAACATTTGGTCCCGCGCCCTGCGGTTGAACAGGGCCGGCGGCAGATGCCGGGGGTTGCAGGTGGTCGGGGCCTGGTTGGCAGATCAGCCCGGGTCGCGGCGCGCAGGACTGTCAAACGAAGAGCGCGCCAGGATTTTCCCGTCGGTATCCACAGTCAGCCGCAGACTGCGGCCAAGGTGGAAAAAAGTCAGGCGAAACCGTCCGGCATCGTCATCGATGCCGGTTTCGCTGCGGCTGGTGATCTGCCCGGATCGCAACAGACCCGGGACATCCGCCGGATCCAGGCCAAAGCCTTTGCCGATGATTTCGGCGTCGACAGTGAAGCCATCCGGCGATGGCGTGATCCCCGTCATCGCGCCTCTTTCCAATATCCGTTCGCGGCCGCGACGGTGGCGAAATGGGTGGCAACCACCTGACTGACGGCGATCAGAGATTCGGCGTCCTGGGCGTATTCCGGGCGCAACTTGTCGCGGACATCGGCGTCCGGTTGGGTCAGCTTGACGGCGACGCGGGACAGTTTCACCGCCAGATCATAGCCGTCCTGCGGTGTTTCGGTCAGAAGTGAGGGAAGCCATTTTTCCATTTTTTTGCCTTTCGTGTCGGTTGGGTTCGGAAACGGTCAAACCGGGTGAGGTTGGATTCGGGGCAGGGCGATGTCCGCCAGGGTCGTGCGGTCCAGATCGGACAGGAATGCGGCCTCGGCGGACCGCAGCCGCGCCTTCAGCTTGCAGCATCCGGCGATGGTGCAGTCGCCGCCATCATGTTCGAAACATTCGACCAAAGCCTGCCCCTGTTCCAGCAATCGGACGACTTCGCCCAACCGGATGCGATCAGGCGCGCGTGCCAGCCGGGCACCGCCGCCGCCGCCGCGCCGAGTTTGGACAATGCCACCCTGTGCCAGGCGCTGCACGATCTTGCTGAGATGGTGACGCGACAGCCCGAATTCATCGGCCAGTTCGGCGGTGGAAAATCCCTGGGCAGGATTGCTGGCAATCCGCATCAGCGCGCGCAGGCCATAATCGGTGAAAGAGGTCAGACGCATCGGTGTTTCCAACGAATAGGTATTTACAATACTTATTCACTGGATTACGCCTGAGGACAACCCCATTTGTGGGAAACACAGGCAACAAGGACGCACAGATATGTCCGAAACACCACAGATCCTGTCGGCGCGCCCCGCCATGACCGCCGCGCTTATGGCCAAAACCGGATTGGACCAGGACCGTATCGTCAGCCTGGTGCATCGGTTCTATGACAAGGTGCGGGCTGATCCTGTGCTGGGGCCGATCTTTGCTGAACGTATCCGCGATTGGGGCCCCCATCTGGAACGGATGGTTGCGTTCTGGTCGTCGGTTGCGCTGATGACGGGGCAATATCACGGCGCGCCGGTCCCGGCGCATCAGACCCTGCCGGTGAACTGGGATCATTTCGAACGATGGCTCGAACTGTTTCGTGAAACCGCCGGGGAAACCTGTCCGCCCGCCGGTGCGGCGCATGTGATTGAACGGGCCGAACGCATTGCGCGTTCCCTGCATTTTGCGGTTCAGGATCACGCGGGGGCCGCGCGCGGTTCGGTTCCCGTTTTGTAGACTGTGCAGAAAGGGTTTGTGATGACTGATTTGAATTTTCCCAAGGCCACGCGCGATCTGATCGAAAAACGGCAGGCGCTTGCGCCCGACGCCGAAGCCGCCTTTCGCGCGTTTTCAAAGACGGTTCTGGCCGAAGGCGCGCTGGATGCGCGTACCAAGCAACTGATTGCCGTGGCGGTGGCCCATGTGACGCAATGCCCGTGGTGCATCGAGGGCCATGTAAAAGGGGCGCAGCGCGAAGGGGCCAGTTCCGAACAGATCATGGAAGCGATCTGGGTCGCGGCCGAGATGCGCGCCGGGGCGGCCGTGGCGCATTCGCTCAAATCGCTGGATCTGATGGACGAAAAAGCGTCATGACCGGCACGGGTCCGATCCATCTGGCACGGGTTTATGATGCGCCCGACTCCACCGTCGGAGGCCGGTTGCTGGTGGATCGGTTGTGGCCGCGTGGGGTGGCGAAAGCCGACTTGCCACTGGACGGTTGGCCCAAGGACATTGCCCCCAGCGACGATCTGCGCCGCTGGTATCATGAACATCCGGCGCGCTGGTCGGATTTCAAATCCAGCTATCTGGCTGAACTGGATGCGGCACCGGATGCCGTCCAGGAGGTGGTCGATCGGTGCTGCGCGGGGCCTGTTACGCTGTTGACGGCGGTGCGCGATCCCGGCCACAGCCACGCGTCGATCCTGCAGGATTATGTGCTGCGCAAGATGAACACCCGGGAAGGATGCAGATGACGCGGACCATTCTGCATACGTCGCTTTGTGATCTGCTGGGCTGCGACGTGCCCGTGCTTCTGGCCGGAATGGGCGGCGTGTCGCGGTGGGAACTGGCCGCGGCGGTGGCCAATGCGGGCGGATTTGCCATGCTGGGCATGGTGCGCGAAGACCCCGACCTGATCGCGACCGAGGTGGCGGCGCTGCGGGCGGCCACGGATCGCCGCTTTGCGGTCAACCTGATCCCGGCTGCCACCGAACCGGATCTGTTGAACCGCCAGATCGATCAATGCCTTGCCCTGAAGGTGCCCGCATTTACGTTCTTCTGGGATGTCGTGCCCGAAGCGGTGGCGCGGGTGAAACAGGCGGGCTGTCTGGTGCTGCACCAGGTGGGCACGGTTGATGCGGCGCAGGCGGCGCTGGACGCGGGGGCGGATGTTCTGATCGCGCAGGGGGTCGAGGCCGGGGGGCATGTGCATGGCCGTACCGGAACATTGGCCTTTGTCGAGGCGGTCGTGGCAATGTCGCCGGTTCCGGTGGTGGCCACGGGCGGCATCGCCACCGGTGCCGGACTGGTGTCGGCCCTGTCGCTGGGGGCGCAGGGGGTACAATGCGGTACGGCGTTTCTGGCCACGGATGAATCGTTTGCCCATGATGCGCACAAGCGCAGCGTGGTCGATGCACGGGCCGACGACACGCTGCTGACGGATGTGTTTGTGCTGAACTGGCCCGCGCAGGCGGCGGTGCGGGTTATTGGCAACAGTGTGACCGATGGCTTGGGCTATCGCCATCTGGGCCATGATCCGGCCCAATTGGGGCATGAGGTGATCGCGCATGAAGGCGACCGGCCGATCCTGCGCTACAGCACCGATTCCCCCCTGCGCAACACCATGGGGGATCTCGAAGCCATGCCCCATTTCGCCGGGCACAGCGTGCAGGCGATCACCGATATCGTGCCCGCGGCCGAGCGATTGAACCGCATCGTCAACGAGGCCGAATCCCGTTTGATCGCGTTGCGGCATATGAACAGAGAGACCGCCCATGTCTGAACACGAATCTGAAACCGATGGGGCGGGCGGCGGCTACGCCTCTTCTCCGTGCATGGCCAACGAGATCGCGCCGGACTATTTCGATCCGCTTGCCACCGATCCGCAACAGGCACGGGATGTGGCGCAGTGGCGCAAGGGGCGCCGCCGTGCCTTGTTGGATGCTCGCCCCGGCGCGGAACCGCGCAAGGCCATCGCGCAGGCGCTGTCGGACCATCTGGATGCGCTGCTGGCGGATCGTTTCGGTGATCTGACAGGGCAGGTGGTATCCGGATACTGGCCGATCAAGTCCGAAGCGGACCTGCGGCCCTGGATGCAGCGCCTGACGGATGCCGGCGCGACCGTGGCGCTCCCCGTGGTGGCAACCCGTGCCGCGCCTCTGGTGTTTCGCCCCTGGGGGCCGGATGCGCCGATGCGGCGTGGCCATTGGAACATCCTGGAACCGGATACCGAAGACACGGTGATCCCGACGATTGCGCTGGCACCGCTGGTGGGCTGGGATGACGATGGCTATCGCCTGGGATATGGCGGCGGCTATTTCGACCGCACCCTTGCGGCCTTGACGCCGCCCGCGTTTGCCATTGGGGTCGGGTTTCAGGGCGCGCGGCTGCGCACGATCTATCCGCAACCCCACGATGTCCGTCTGGACGCGATTGTGACCGAAGCCGGGCTGCAATGGTCCGCCGCTCGCTGATCATCGCGGGTGTCCTGCGGTTTTCGCGATGCGGGGGCAAATCGGGCTTGCGGCAAGGCACCGGATCGGGTCAGCAAGTGGGATGATCTCTCCCGATGACACATTCGAACGTGAGGCCCGGAAACGGGGCTTTCTGCGTATCGCCGGCGTGGACGAAGTCGGCAGGGGGCCGCTGGCGGGGCCGGTGACGGCAGCCGCGGTGGTGCTGGATCTGCATGCGCTTCCCGAGGGGCTGAATGATTCCAAGAAACTGACGCCCCGCCGACGCGAGATGCTGTCGGCCCAGATCCTGGCCGGGGCTGCGGTCAGCATTGCCCATGCGTCCGTGCCCGAGATCGACCGGCTGAACATACTTCGGGCCAGCCATCTGGCGATGCAGCGGGCTGTCGCGGGTTTGGACCCCGCGCCCGATTTTTTGTTGATTGACGGCCATCTGGTTCCAAAGGACCTGATGATCCCGGCGCAGGCCGTCGTGCGCGGCGATGCGCGATCCGTGTCGATCGCGGCGGCTTCGATTGTTGCCAAAACAGCACGCGATCGCATCATGGTGGATTTGGCGCAACAGCATCCCGGCTATGGTTGGGAAAGCAACGCGGGCTATCCAACGAAAAGTCACAGGTTGGCGCTTCAAAATCTTGGTGTGACCCCACACCATAGACGTTCGTTCAAGCCGGTACACAATATATTGTATCAAGAGAAATCAATAAGTACCTGATTCAAAAAAGAATTTGACGGCGAATCGCCTTTGACTCATCCTGTTGTCAACCACAGAGCGCAACAGGCGCCACGGATTCAGAGGCAGAAAATGACAAAGACCAAGACAAAGGGCGCGGCGGCGCTCCCGTTAAACACGATTCAGGATGGTGACTGCATCGAGGTGATGAACGGTCTGCCGGAGAATTCCGTCGATCTGATTTTTGCCGATCCGCCATATAATCTGCAGCTGAAAGGCGAATTGCACCGCCCCGACAACAGCCAGGTGGATGCGGTTGACGATCACTGGGATCAGTTTTCGTCCTTTGCGGCCTATGACAAGTTCACCCGCGACTGGTTGGCCGCTGCGCGCCGCATCCTGAAACCCAACGGGGCGATCTGGGTGATCGGCAGCTATCACAACATCTTTCGTGTGGGCGCGGCGCTGCAGGATGCCGGCTACTGGATTCTGAACGATGTGGTCTGGCGCAAGTCCAACCCGATGCCGAATTTCCGTGGCAAACGCTTTACCAACGCCCATGAAACGATGATCTGGGCGTCCAAGGAGGAAGGCGGGAAATACACCTTCAACTATGAGGCGCTCAAGGCTCTGAACGAGGGCATCCAGATGCGCAGCGACTGGGTTCTGCCGATCTGCACCGGCCATGAACGTCTGAAGGACGAAAATGGCGACAAGGCGCACCCGACCCAGAAACCCGAAAGCCTGCTGCACCGGGTGCTGGTCGGCTCGACCAACCCGGGCGACGTGGTGCTTGACCCGTTCTTCGGCACCGGCACCACCGGGGCCGTGGCCAAGATGCTGGGGCGCGAGTTCATCGGCATCGAACGCGAAGCGGCGTATCGCAAGGTGGCCGAGAAACGGATTGCCAATGTACGCAAATTCGACCGAGAGGCTTTGCAGGTCAGCGCCAGCAAACGCGCGGAACCGCGCGTGCCCTTTGGCCAGCTGGTCGAACGCGGCATGTTGCGCCCGGGGGAAGACCTGTATTCGATGAACGGACGCCACAAGGCCAAGGTGCGCGCCGATGGCACCCTGATCGGCGACGATATCAAGGGGTCGATCCATCAGGTCGGGGCCGCCTACGAGAAGGCGCCCAGCTGCAACGGCTGGACCTATTGGTGCTTCAAGAAGGAAGGCAAGACGGTGCCGATCGATGTGTTGCGCCAACAGATCCGTTCGGAAATGCGCAACTGAACATCCCGGGCGTTGGATGACAACGCCAGTTTCATGAACATTCGTTTACCGCCGGTGCCTGTGGCCTGTCATGGGGCACCCGACTATGCCCCGCCTTCATGGCGGGGCTTTTTTGCGTTCCGGGCGGTTCTGGCTGTACGGACTGGCTCAGCGCGGTGGCGGCAGGGTCATCTTGTTATAGGGCTTCCAGTCGGTGATTTCGGGATAATACATCGCGCGCCAGCGGCGAACCCGGGGGTTCATCATGCGGCGCCACAGGGATGGGATCATCGCCGCCACGGTCATGACGGGATAGCCATAGGGCAGCTGTGGCGCCACATCGCGCGCGTGGTTCTGCAACAGCGGAAAGCGGCGGTTGGGCTTGTAGTGATGATCCGAATGGCGCTGCAAATTGATCAGCAGCCAGTTTGAGACCCTATGCGCGGCATTCCAGGAATGGCGGGGCTGGACGTGTTCGTATTTGCCCTGACCCAGATGCTTGCGGCT
The DNA here is from genome assembly GCA_016521575.1 of Rhodobacteraceae bacterium F11138. Classification (GTDB taxonomy): domain Bacteria; phylum Pseudomonadota; class Alphaproteobacteria; order Rhodobacterales; family Rhodobacteraceae; genus Sedimentitalea. The sequence continues at coordinate 169,307 of JAEKDP010000003.1, forward strand.
CAGCCCGTAGTGTTCGACATAGTTGACCAGTTCCAGTTGCCAGATTGCGACCCCGGCCTGGATCAGGAACAGCCCGACACCGCCCCATCCACCCAGCACCCAGGCCAGCACCAGCATTGCGGCCTGCAAGATCGCGTATCTCCAGAATGGATTGCGCATGTTCGACCAGGACAGATCCTTGCGCGCCAGTTTGTCCCGTTCCGCGCGAAAGGCCGAAATCAGGCTCTGCCGCAGGACGCGGGGGTAAAAGCGGTAGAAGCTTTCGTTGTACCGCGCGGTCACCGTGTCACGCGGAGTGCCCACATGGCGGTGATGAACCAGCAGATGTTCGCTGCGGAAATGCGAATACAGCACCATGGCCAGCAGGATGTCCGCGAGGTTGCGTTCGAGCCGGGACTGTTGGTGCATCAGCTCGTGGCTGTAGTTGATGCCGATCGTGCCGGTGACAACGCCAACGCCGAAGAACACGAGACATTTTTCCAATACCGAAAGATGATCGCTGCCGGCGACATACCAGATCAGCGCAAACACGGTCACGAATTGCACCGGAACCCATAGGATTGTCAGGATCTTGTACCATTCCAGATCATCCTCGGGTGTGTTCGGGTCGGCGTTTTGCAGGTTCAGCCCGGCCAGACTGTCCAGTATTGAAAACAGGTACCATGTGACCAAAGGCGGTAGCACCACGGCCCAGCCGCCCTGGACCGCGCTGAACCAGATCAGCGGGATCAGCAGGAATGAAATCCAGAACGGCGCGATGCTCTGCCAGCGGGCAAGGTTTTGGGATGCGGTCATCTGCGGTTCCGGCGGTTTTGCGGCGATGTGTCGATCCTAGCCGGTTTCGGCGCGTGACCCAAGAGGATCAGCCGTCGCGGGCAAGGTCAAATGCCTTGCGCATCACGGTTGGCAGATCCGACGGGCGGAACTGATCCGGCGGTATGAAATGACCGATGTCCGGCGCGCTGTCCGCGCCAAGCGTCGCGGTCATCACCGTCAGCACAAGATGGAAATGCGTGAAGGTGTGCCGCACCTCACCCGGCAACGCGGTCCAATCGGCGGCGACAGGGGGGGCGTGTCGCGCAGTGTCGGACCAGTCCGGCCCCGGCCAGCCCAGCATTCCCCCCAGCAATCCGCGCTCGGGGCGCCGTTCCAGCAACCAAGCGCCATCTTCGCGCCGTCCCAGATAGACGATGCCGCGCCGGGTGGGTTTCGGTTTCCGGGGTGTCTTCTTGGGCAGTTCCGCTGCCGTGCCGGCCTGTCGCGCGGCACAATGGTCCATCAGGGGGCAGATTCCGCAGGCGGGCGACTTGGGGGTGCAGATCGTGGCCCCCAGGTCCATCACGGCCTGGGCGTAGTCGCCGGCGCGTGCGCGGGGCGTGAGGGCCGCGGCATGTGCGCGCAAGGCGGGTTTCGCGGCGGGCAGGGGGGTGTGCAGATCGTGCAGCCGGGCCATGACACGCTCGACATTGCCGTCAAGGACGGTTTCGGGCTGATCGAACGCGATGGCGGCAATCGCGGCTGCGGTGTAAGGGCCAATGCCGGGCAGTTTGAGCAGCGCGTCATGGCTGTCGGGAAACTTGCCGCCATGTCGTTCGGTAACCATGCGCGCGCATTTCAGCAGGTTGCGCGCCCGGGCATAATATCCGAGACCGGCCCATTCCCCCATCACATCCCCATCCGGGGCTGCGGCCAGATCGATGACGGTCGGCCAGCGCGTGGTAAAGCGGTGAAAATAGTCCCGCACAGTGGCCACTGTGGTCTGTTGCAGCATCACCTCGGACAGCCAGATCCGATAGGGGTCGGGCGGCGTGGGATCGCCGGGCGGCATCCGCCAGGGCAACGCGCGGGCATGGTGGTCGTACCAGCCCAGCATGACAGCGGCCAGGTCGTGTTCTTGAAGTCCTGTGTCACGCATTCTTTATGTGGTCCCTCGCCGGTTTCGCTGGCATCCCTCTGTATGTTCACTACATTAGGGCAACTGCAACGGAAACCAGTCATGGCACGTCGGCAATCATCTACTCGTGGGTTCAAGCGCACCGCCAGCGTTCTGACCGAACGTATCCGTCGTGCCGGTGAAAGCCGGGGGTTTGCGGTGTCGCGGCTGTTGACACATTGGAGCGAGATCGCCGGGCCAGAGATCGCCGCGATCGCCCGCCCGGTCAACATCGGCTATGGGCGCGGGGGGTTGGGGGCGACGCTGACCGTGCTGACCACGGGGGCGCAGGCACCGATGCTGGAAATGCAAAAGGAAAAGCTGCGCGAGAAAGTGAATGCGGTCTATGGCTATAATGCCATCAGCCGCGTTCGCATCACCCAGACGGCCCCGACCGGGTTTGCCGAAGGGCAGGCGGTGTTTCAGCCACCGCGCCCCGAGGCCGCGCCGGCCCCCGATTCCGCAATCATCGCACAGGTGGCCAGTACGGCCCGCCCGATCGAGAATGACGAACTGCGTGCGGCCCTTGAACGGCTGGGCCGCAATGTTCTAAGCAAGCCGAAACACTGAGAAAGGCAAGACATGAACCGAAGAGTTGCTCTGCTTGGCGCTGCGGCCGCGATTGCGGTCGGGGGGTACGCATACCGGGCCGGCACCGGGTCCACCGCGGGCAATCCGCTGGTCGGAATGGCCAATGCCCAGGATGCGGCCGACATCGACACATCGAGCATTGTCGAGATGGTGCAGGGCGCCGAAGATGCACCTGTGACGATGATCGAATATGCTTCGTATACCTGTCCGCATTGTGCCGCGTTTCACGAAGGGGCGTATCAGCAGATCAAGAAGAACTATATCGACACCGGCAAGGTCAAGCTGATCTACCGCGAGGTCTATTTTGATCGATATGGTCTGTGGGCGTCGATGGTGGCGCGTTGTGGCGGCCCCGAAAAATTCTTTGGCATTTCGGATCTGATTTTCAAGGGACAAGACGAATGGGCGCGGGCCGGGGACGGCGAAGCCATCGTGGCCGAGCTGCGCAAGATCGGCAGGCTGGCCGGGTTGGACGATGCCACGCTGGACGCCTGCATGCAGGATGGCGACAAGGCACAAACCCTGGTCGCATGGTTCCAGAAGAATGCCGAAGCCGATGAAATCCAGTCGACCCCCAGCTTTGTCATCAACGGCAAGAAGGTTGCGAACCAGTCCTATGAGGACTTCGCGGCATTGATCGACGCCGAGCTGGACAGCTGATGGCCGCGCCGCTGACCGGGCTGAAGGTTGTGGAACTGGCCCGCGTGCTGGCCGGTCCCTGGGCCGGTCAGACCCTTGCGGATCTGGGGGCCGAGGTGACCAAGGTCGAAGCGCCGCGCGGCGACGACACCCGCGCCTGGGGTCCGCCATTCGTGAAACGGGGTGACGACGAATCCGCAGCCTATTTCCACTCGACCAATCGGGGCAAGGCTTCGATCGTGGTGGATCTGGCGTCTGAGCAGGGGCAGGCGCGGATGCGCGACCTGATCAGCGATGCGGATGTTCTGATCGAGAATTTCAAGGTCGGCGGGCTGGCCAAATACGGGCTGGATTACGACAGCCTGTCCCGGATCAATCCGCGCCTGATCTATTGTTCGATCACGGGGTTCGGGCAGACCGGCCCCTATGCCCATCGTGCGGGATATGATTTCATCATTCAGGGCATGTCGGGGTTGATGTCGATCACCGGAGAACCCGATGGGCAACCGCAGAAAACCGGCGTGGCAATTACCGATATCTTCACCGGGGTCTACAGTGTCGCGGGCATTCTGGCGGCTTTGCACCAGCGCGGACGGACCGGCAAAGGGCAGCATATCGACATGGCGTTGATGGATGTGGCGGTGGCGGTCACAGCCAATCAGGCGTTGAACTATCTGACCACCGGCGTGCCGCCCCAGCGGATGGGAAACGGGCATGTGAATCTGACGCCTTATCAGGCCTTTGATTGTGCCGACGGCCATATCATCATTGCGACGGGCAATGACGCCCAGTATCAGCGTCTGTGCCGTCTGTTGGGGTTGAACGACATGGCCCAGGCGCCGGAATTCGCCCGCAACAAGGACCGCTTGGCCAACCGGCGTGTCATGATCGCGCGGCTGAACGGGGCAACCGCGGGTTGGACCAAGGCCGATCTCTTGGCCGGTTGCGAAGCCGAAGGCATCCCGGCCGGGCCGATCAACGATCTCGCCGAAGTGATGGCCGATCCGCAAGTTGTGGCACGCGGCATGCAGATCGAACTGGACGGCGTGCCGGGGGTGCGGGCTCCGTTCAGTTTTTCGGAGTCCGAACTGGCCTTGGACCGCCCGGCCCCGAAACTGGGTGAAGATGACACGTCGTCTGTTTGACCGGGGTGTTCGGGAAAGGCGCGCCTGCGGCGCATTCGATCCAAATGCGTTCAGGCCACGCGGGCCTTGAGGGGCTTTGCCCCTCAAACTCCCTGGTGCGTCCGTGGCAGGCGGGTCGTATCAGGGTGGCGAGGCGGCGGTCAGGATCCGGTTCAGAACTGTTTCGGTCTGGTCCACGTTCAGGCGCACGGGCAGGGTGACGACCTTGTTGCGAAATGACGCGGGCAGGCGTACGGCGTCTTTTTCCGTGGTCACCAGCTGAGCGCCAAGAGACCGGGCGTCGGCTTCCAGTCGGCCCAACAGCGCCGGGGTCAGGGGTTGATGGTCATCCAGCGGTTCGCCACGTCGCAGATCGGCCCCGAGGTTTCGCAGGGTATCAAAGAACTTGTCCGGGTGCCCGATCCCGGCGAAGGCCAGAACCGGGGTGTCCCGCCAGTCCATTCCGGTCTGCAACGGGGCAACCATGCCGGTGTAGTGTGGCACGGATATGCTGCTGGCCCAGATTTTCCTGAAATGGGCCTGTGCGGTTTCGCTCCCGAGAGAGAGCAGCATATCGGCCCGTGCCAGGCCGGGTTTCACCGGTTCGCGCAGGGGTCCGGCGGGCAGGCATCTGCCGTTGCCGAACCCCCGCGCGGCGTCGACGACGATCAGGGACAGGTCTTTGGAGACCGAGGGATTCTGAAATCCGTCATCCAGAACGATGACGGTTGCCCCGGCATCTTCGGCGGCCCGCGCGCCGGCGGCGCGATCGATAGACACCCAGACATCGGCGAAGGCGGCCAGAAGCAGCGGTTCGTCGCCAACCTGGGATGCAGAATGTTGCATGGGGTCGACGCAAACGGGGCCGGTGAGGGTGCCGCCATGGCCGCGGGTGACGACATGGGGGTCGTGACCGGCATTGCGCAGCGTTTCGAGCAGCCAGATCACCGTTGGTGTCTTGCCGGTTCCACCTGCGTTCAGATTGCCCACGCAAATGACGGGCACACCGGGGCGTGCCGCATCCGGTCGCGCCACGCGCCGTGCGGTGGCGGCACCATAGATCCAGCCCAGCGGGGCCAGCAGGCGGGCACGCCAGTCGGGCTGATCCGGGGGGGTATTCCAGAAGTCAGGGGCGCGCATCGGAATTTCCCGGGTTTTCAAGGCTGTCGAGGATCATGTCCATCAGGCTGTCGGTCAGATGCGCGCCTTCGGTCACGACTTCCCAGCCTGCCAGGGCCATCGCCGCCGCATGATCCGGGGCGGACAGTTGGACCACGGCTCCGGCCAGCCCGTCGCCATCGCGGACCGCCCGTGCTGCCCCGGCGGCGGCCAGGCGGGCATAGGCTTCGAGATGGTCTTCAACATGTGATCCATAAAGCACCGCCGATCCCAGTGCCGCAGCGGCCAATGGGCTGTGGCCGCCAGAACCCGGCAGCAGTGAGCCGGCCATGAACGACAAGGGGGCCAAACGGTACCAAAGCCCCAGGCTGTCTTCATCCCGGGACACCACCACCTGTGTGTTGTCGTCAATCGCCCCGCCGGTATCCCAGTCGGTGCTGCGCAGGTTCATTCTGGCCATTTGCCGTATCAGGGCGTCCGCGTCGGCCTGAGGGTCGGTAACCACAACCAGCAGCAGCCTGTGCAGCAATCGCAGCGCGGCGCGATGGGCGGTCAGGATCTGTTCGAACTCGTCTGTTCGCACATGAGCCGCCAGCCAGACCGGGCGGCTGGCAACGTCGCGGGTGGCATCGCTGAGTTCTTCGTCCGAGCAATGCGGCGGCGCGGCGCTGTTCTGCAGTCGGCCCGTGACGCGGATTTCGGGGGTGCTGACGCCCAGCCGCAGCAATTCCGACCGCGTGTCCGGGCTGACGGCCAGGATCACATCGAACCGGTTCAGACAGGCGCGGGCCATGTCGAAAAGCCATCGGTATCGGCGTATCGTCAGATCGGCCTCGCTGACATCCAGCAGGATCAGGGGTATTTCGCGATTGGCGGCCGCCCCGATGAGCGTCGGCATGAGATCGCCCCCGGTCCACAACAGCACGTTCGGCTGCCATTGATCCAGAAAGCTGCGGGCGGCTCCGGCTTGATCCGGTCCCAGCCCGATCAACCGGTCGCACCCTTCCAGAGGGATCGGAGGGGGATACAGCCGCGCGGCGTCATAGGTGATCAGAAAATGCAGGTCCGGTTGCAGCGAACGCAGGCGCAGACCCAGATCGCACAGGGCGGAGTATCGCGCATGATTGGTGGCGTGGGCCCAGACCAGATCGCCCTTGGGGCGCGATTGCTGCACCGCGTTTGTGGCCCCACCGGCTTGATCCACCGGGATCCGAAATGCCATGGGGCCATTTCGAGGGGCCATCGGTTCAACCCAGCTCTTCGGTCGAAGAGGCTTCGGATTCTTCTTCGCGCAGGCGATGGATGTGGGCGATGAAATACCGCATGTGCGCATTGTCCACCGTCCGTTGCGCGTTGTCTTTCCAGGCATCGAAGGCGGATTGGTAGTCCGGGAACATGCCGACGATGTGGATGTCATTCACATCCTTGAACGCATTCTTGCTGGGGTCGATCAATTCGCCGCCAAAGACCAGATGAAGACGTTGAGCCATGCGCGGTTTCCTTTGCATCAAAGAGCTTTTCGGGAGTCGCCGCAACCTACGCCATGGGAGTCGTGCGTCAAGCCATGTCCGGGCGCAGGGCGGTCTGCAGCGTGTGATGGACCCGTGGCCCGCCTGCGATCACGCCGTTCAGGGTGGGATGCGGGTTGTTGAATCGCAGCGGCGCGCCGGCGCGGTCGGTGCAGATGGCACCGGCTTCGCGCAGGATCAGTTCGCCGGCGGCGATGTCCCATTCCCAACTGGGGCGCAGGGTCAGCATCCCGTCAAAACGCCCCTCAGCCACCAGCGCCATGCGATATGCCAATGACGGGCGGTGCGCGCGGGCAAAACCGGGTACATGGCCGTCGCGCCAGTGGTGTTCGTCCATGTTCGGACGGCTGGCCAGGATATCGGCATCGTCCAGTGTCACTTGTTCGCTGGGGGCGATCGGTGTGCCGTTGACATGGGCGCCCTGACCGGCGGCGGCGGAATACAGCAGACCGCGCATCGGCAGGAAGATCACACCGGCCGTGACCACGCCATGATCGGCCACGGCCAAGGCATGGGCCCAGGTCCTTGCCCCTTCGGCAAAGCTGCGGGTTCCGTCGATGGGATCGATGATGAACACGCAATCCCGGCTCAGGCGGTCGGCATTGTCTTCGGTTTCTTCGGACAACCACCCATAGTCCGGCCGCGCCGCGCGCAGACGTTCCTGCAGCATGTCGTTGACCGCGATATCGGCTTCGGTGACCGGGCCCGCACCCTCGGGTTTGTCCCAGCGCCGGGTCGTGGCGCCCGAGAATGTCAGCGCGATTTCACCCGCCGCCCGTGCGGCTTCGATAAGCAAGGCAAGGTCAGTTGCCGGCAAGTGTCATCCCTTCGATCAGCAGCGACGGCACCACCCGCGACAGGTGGCTGCGGGCATCGTTGGCGGGAATGATCCGGCGCAGCATGTCGCGCAGGTTCCCGGCGATGGTGCATTCGTTCACCGGCCCGACGATGTCGCCGTTCTCGACCCAGAAACCGGATGCGCCCCGCGAATAGTCGCCCGTGTTGGGGTTGATGGTGCTGCCGATCATCGACGTAACCAGCAGGCCGGTTCCCATGTCGGCCATCAGGTCGGCGCGCGTGGCATCGCCCTGTGTCAGTTCCAGGTTCCAGCACGCCGGTGATGGTGCCGACGATACGCCACGCGCCGCGTTTGCGGTCGGTTCCATGCCCAGTTTGCGCGCGCTCGCCAGATCCAGCGTCCAGCCCGTGAGCACACCGTTTTCCACGATCGCGCGCCGCTGGGTTGGCAATCCTTCGGCATCGAACGGGCGGGACCCCGAGATGCGCGGGCGGTGGGGGTTCTCGATCAGCGACAGATGGTCGGGCAGGACCGGCAAACCCAGCTCACCCTGCAACCAGGATGAGCCGCGCGCAATGGCGGCCCCGTTGGCTGCGGCGACCAGATGGCCGATCAGAGAGGACGAAATGCGTTCATCGAACAGGACCGGATAGGTGCCGGTTTCGGGTTTGCGGGCGTTCAACAGCCGCACCGCACGTTCCCCCGCAGTGCGGCCGATGTCTTCGGGGCTGCGCAGATCGCTCTGATAGGTCCGCGATTCCCCGTCATAGTCGCGCTCCATTCCCGTACCGCTGCCTGCAATCGCAACACAGCTGATGGAACGGCTGGTTCGGGCGAACCCCTGGCTAAAGCCGTTGCTGGCTGTCAGGTGAAACCGGTGTTCGCCATATGACGCATTGGCCGATTGCACCTGTGCCACGCCTGAAACCGCCAGACCGGCGGCCTCGGCGGCCAGGGCGTCCTGTTCCAGCGCCGCAGGGGATGGTTCGGGGGCGGGATCGACCAGGTCCAGTGCGGCGCAATCGGGATGCTGCGCCAGTTGTTCGGGATCCGCCAGACCGGCGAACGGGTCCTCTGGGGCTTCGCGGGCCATCGCCACGGCGCGTTCGGCAACGGCGGCAATGGTATCCGGGCTGCTGTCAGAGGCCGAAACGATGGCCTGGCGTTGGCCCACGAACACCCGCAGCCCCAGATCGATCGCTTCGGAACGTTCGGCCTGTTCCAGCTTGCCGGCGCGCACGTCAATCGAGATCGACGTGCCCCGAACCGTCAGCGCATCAGCCGAGTCCGCGCCCGCCGAACGCGCGGCCGCAAGCAAAGCATGGCCCAGCGTTTCCAGTGACTCTGTCATATGTTTCTTTCCCGAAGGTTGAGTGCCGAAACCATGGCTGCGGGGCAGTCGTCACCCGCCCCGGACCGCTGGCGGTTCCAAGGCGCATGAATGGTTGCGTCTGTTCGACCACGCCTATTTGATGCGCTGCCCGTTGGCCAGCACATGGCCCTGCGCATTGATTTCGAGCTTCGAGTTCAACGTATCCGGTTCGGACCCCGGAACGGCCAGCATTCCCATCATCATCCGTGCGCCCATGGCCTCTTCGTCGCCGACAAGACCCATGGCAATCAGCTTGTCCAGCAACGCGTTGCTGCCGACCAGTTCCAGGTCGATATGACCCGTCGGGCGAGGCATGCCATCGAAGGTTTCGGTGTCGCTGTTGTCAAAGGTGAAATCGCCGGTGCCGGCCAGTTTGGCCCCGACCATCGAGATCAGAAGCTTGTTGATCGTCAAGGCGTTCAGTTCCAGCGGAGTCTCTCCCGAGGTTTCCAGAGATGCGGCCACAGCCGGATCGAGGAAATTGAACAGAACCCTGGCCTTGCCTGTCAGGTCCAGCGCCAGGGTGGCAGGGTCGCGCGGCAGTTGGGCGGCCGGATCGAACATCGCCCACAGCATGTCGGACATGGTGAAATCGGACAAGGTCAGGCCTGCCGCAAAATCCTGTTCGGCGTCGGATTTCGCAACCGGGATCGCGATGTTGAATGCGGCCACCGCTGCGTTCACCGCCAGCGGAAACGGCAGTTCGTCCCCCGTCATCGTCAAGGCGGTTTGCTGCTGTTCGACGTCATAGGCAATCCGGGTTGCGTCCATCTGCACCGAAAGTTGACCGCCCTGTGACGCGCTGGCCATGGCAAATTGCGTACCGTCGCCGGTGCCTTCGATGTCCGAGCTGCCCGCGCCGTAGCGCAGCGTGCCATCAATCACGAACCCATCCGCCAGCATCTGGTTGAAGTCCGAGGGATCCATCTGCATCGGGATCTTGCCGCTGCTGTCGAACGCCACATCCTGCAACGCGCCCTTGAGCGAGGCGCGATCCTCGCTTTCCGGATCGGCGAAGGCAAAGTCGAACGTCAACGCATCTGCGCGCAGATTTTGTTCGTAGTTGCGCATGTCGTCGATCTGCATCCGGGTATTGCTGGCGATCTTGTCCGCCTGGACAGCGACCCGCGCCAGATCCGACGGGACCGTTTCGCCCTCTACCACCAGCGATGTCAGATTCAGCGCGATGCGGTCGGCCCCGTAGACATAGTTGATATCTTCGGTGGTGCCGGTCGCGGTCAGGTCGCTGCCGGACTGGGTATAGGTGATGACACCTGAAACGGCGTCCTCGCCAGCGTCCGAACCGGAAAAGGCCATCGGGATGCTGTCGGGCATGACGATGCTGATCGAACCGTCGCCGTTTTCGGTGAACGCCAGGCTGTCCATGCTAACGGAAAACACCCCGTCGTCTTCGGGCAACGCCATCGAAAGCGCCAGGTTCTGAATGTTCACTCCGTTGCCGGTCTGCTGTTCGTCGCCGGTGACGGAATAGCCGGCCGAGGCCAGATAGCTCTGCAAGTCAGACCAGACCTGCTGGGCCGTCAGATCCGCATACGCGGCCTGGGTCGCGATGGTATAGGCAAGCGCGGCCCCGGCACTGCGCGCAAAGAACTTGGACATGAATGAACCCTTCCTGAGTAACTTGCGGCGCATGGTCTGCGCTTGGCGGTCGGGCGTCAAGGGGTGGACCCGTTCAATTCTCGGCATTACGACGTTGGCACAGCAATGTGAAAGGTCGACCAGATGGACATGAAGGACAAGACGGTGCTGATTACCGGGGCCAGCCGGGGCATCGGTGCAGAAGCCGCGCGGGTTTTCGCCCTGGCGGGGGCGAATGTGGGTTTGCTGGCGCGCAATCAGAACAAGGTCGAGGCTTTGGCCGAGGATCTGGGCCCGCGCGCGTTCGGGATGGCATGTGATGTCAGCGACTATGCCCAGGTCGAAGCCGCGGTGCAGGCCTGTGTCGACCGGTTCGGCGGGCTGGACGTGCTGATCGGAAATGCAGGGGTGATCGAGCCGATCTCGCACCTGTCCAGTGCCGATCCGGCCGGCTGGGGGCAAGCGGTGGATATCAACCTCAAGGGTGTCTTTCATGGTATGCGGGCCGCTTTGCCGGTGATGATCGAGTCGGGCGGCGGTACGATCCTGACGGTCAGTTCCGGCGCGGCGCATGGCCCCGTCGAAGCCTGGAGCCACTATTGCGCCTCCAAGGCGGGAGCGGCGATGCTGACCGCCTGTGCGGACAAGGAAAACCGCCATCAGGGCATTCGCGCCATGGGGCTGTCGCCGGGCACGGTCGCCACCCAGATGCAGCGCGAAATCAAATCCAGCGGCATCAATCCGATCAGCAAGCTGGACTGGGGCGACCATGTTCCGGCCGACTGGCCGGCGCGCGCCTTGCTGTGGATGTGTTCACCGGATGCGGATGAGTACGTCGGATCCGAGATTTCGTTGCGCGACGAGTCAATTCGTCAGCGGGTTGGATTGGTATGATCGAGCTGGACAGGGATGGCGGGCTTTGGACCGTCACGTTGAACCGGCCCGACAAGGCGAATTCCCTGACCGGCGAGATGCTGACCGAACTGGTTCGGATCGCGCAGGCCGCGACCCAGGCCCGGGCGCTGATCCTGACCGGACGCGGCACCGTGTTCAGTGCCGGGGCCGACCTGGAAGAGGCCCGCGCCGGGCTGGCGACGTCAGAGCTGTGGGAGCAACTCTCGGGTGCGATCGCACGTTTGCCCTGCCTGACCATCGCGGCGCTGAACGGAACCCTGGCTGGCGGGGCCATGGGCATGGCGCTGGCCTGCGATCTGCGGCTTGCGGTGCCGGGGGCACGGTTCTTTTATCCGGTGATGAAGCTGGGTTTTCTGCCGCAACCTTCTGATCCGGCGCGGATGGCGGCCCTGATTGGCCCGGCGCGCAGCCGGTTGATTCTGATGGCCGGTCAGAAGGTCTCGGCGGACGAGGCGCTGGCCTTTGGTCTGGTGGACCGCATCGTGCCGCCCGAGGAACTGATGGCCACGGCGACGGCCTGGACCGCCGATTCGCTGGCTGCAGACCCCGAAACCGCCGCGGCAATAGCAGCCCGGTGCGGCAAGCCTGGGTCTGAAATCCCCGGATGACGTTCGCCAGTCGCTGAAAAATTTAACCCGACTAAAAAACTAGGATTGACTAATCTGACAATAACAGTCAGCTTTGGGCCGAGTTCGGTACAAAGGGTATTTGCAGATGCAAGAGCAAGGGGCTGTCAAGGTCGGTCGATCCGGCACCATGCATGCGCATCAGCCGCGTGAGCGCCTGCGCCCGGGGTCGGCTTTGATGGGCGCGCAGCACTCTTGGCCTTCGGACTGGAATCTCGAGGTCCTGCTGGACCGCCTAAATGCAGACGAAAGGACAGATTGATGCAGGTTGAAAGCAAACCGCAAATCGAAACTACGCCACAGGCCGTTCCCAGTTGGTCGGCCGAGGATCTGACCCAGGGCGGCGCGACCGCGCGGATCAAGCTGGGCGAGGCCGAGTATGTGCTGCGGATCACCCGTGCCAGCAAGCTGATCCTGACAAAATGAACGCGTTGACGAACCCCCGTGGCGGGGCGCCGGTCGGGCATCTGGTCCATCTCGGATCGGTCGAGCAGGCCGCTGTTCGTCTGTTGCGGGCCTGGAGCAATGGTGCCGACACGCTGGGGGAAGTCATCGAGATTTTCCGGGCCGATCTGGGGCCGACCCGCGCCGAATTGATCCGCGATGCCCTGTGCCAGCTGTGTGAACTCTGTTGCCGTCATGGCCGCCGTCCGCTGATGTGTCATCATACCAGCTGTTCCTGCCTGGGGGCCGATGAATCCTGTTTCGCGCATTTCATCGCCAATGCCACCGAAGGGCGGCGCGAAGATGCGTTGTTGATGGCAACCTTGCTGGTCCGGGCGGATTGCGTGCTGCATCTGTTGACCCATGCAGAAACACTGGGCCGGGCGCTGTCGTTGTATTGCGTGCAGGCCGCACCCCGGCCCACTGAAACGCCAACCATACTCCACTAAAGGGAATGACTATGAAATCTGTGCTACTCGCGACCACGCTTTTGGGTTTTGGCCTGAGCTCGGCAGCCATGGCAGCCACAAAATCCGACGTGTTGACCACCTATGCCGATATCGCCGAGGCGACCTATGCCGACAGCCTTGCCGCTGCCAAGGTGTTGCAGACCGCAATCGACACGCTGATCGCGGACCCGACGGACGCGAACCTGCAGGCGGCGCGCGAGGCGTGGCTGGCGGCGCGCGTCCCCTATCAGCAATCCGAAGTGTTCCGGTTCGGCAATGCCATCGTCGACGATTGGGAAGGCAAGGTGAATGCGTGGCCTTTGGACGAAGGGCTGATCGACTATGTCGACAGCAGCTATGGCGGCCCGTCGGATGAGAACGATTTCGCCGCGCTCAACGTCATTGCAAACCCCCAGTTCGAGCTGTCCGGCAAGGCCGTGGATGCACGGCAGATCACTCCGAACCTGTTGGCGGACACCCTGCACGAGGCGGATGGCATCGAGGCCAATGTCGCCACCGGATACCACGCGATCGAGTTTCTGTTGTGGGGCCAGGACCTGAACGGCCATGGGGCAGGGGCGGGCGAACGCCCGGCCAGTGACTATGCGCAGGGTGATGCCTGCACGGGCGGAAATTGCGAGCGTCGCGCCGAATATCTGTCGGCGGCGGCCGATCTTCTGGTCAGCGATCTTGAATGGATGACGGCGCAATGGGCCAAGGACGGTGCGGGCCGCTCAGCCGTGACCGCGGACGAAAACCAGGGCATCGTGGCGATGCTTACCGGTATGGGCAGCCTGTCCTATGGCGAACAGGCCGGGGAACGGATGCGTCTGGGCCTGATGCTGAACGATCCCGAAGAAGAGCATGATTGTTTTTCCGACAACACCCACAACAGCCACTATTACGACGGGCTGGGCATTCGGAACGTGTATCTGGGCAGCTATACCCGTACCGACGGATCAGAGCTGAAAGGCGCATCTCTGGCCGACCTCGTGGGCGATGCGGATCCCGAACTGGATGCCGAAATGCAGGCCAAGCTGGATCAGACCATGGATGCCCTGGGCGCGATCAAGGCCGAAGCCGACGGCGGATTCGCGTATGATCAGATGCTGGAACGTGGCAACGAAAAAGGCGAGGCGCTGATCATGGGCGGCGTGAATGCTCTGGTCGATCAGGCAAAAACCATCGAGCGGGTGGTGACCGGGCTGGGGCTGGACAATATCGCGTTCGAGGGATCGGACAGCTTGGACAACCCCGGCGCGGTCTTTCAGTAACCGGTGCGGTGCTGGCCCGCACCTGATGGTCGGCACCGCAAAGACGCGCAAAACCGTGTCATGAGAATTTTCCGATCAAAACAGTAAAGAATTTTCTGGCGCGCCCGTCCTTTCCCGATTAACACTTGGGAAAGGCGATTCACCCGGACCCGACACCAGCAACGAAAGACGCCGCGATGATCGTTTGTCATTGCACAATGATTACGGACCACGAGATCCACGCCGCCATTGACTGGATGCGGGCCGCCGATCCGGATACGGTCATCAGCCCCGGCAAGATCTATCATGCGCTCGGCAAGGCAGCGGATTGCGGCGGCTGCATGTCGCTTTTCCTAGACACGATGCGTTCGAATGCTAACTTGAGTATTCCACTGGAATTGCGCAATCTGCGCGGCGGAATACACAAGGAGACTTCATATGAAGGGCGATCCGAAAGTAGTCGACTATCTCAACAAGGCGCTGCGCCATGAGCTGACCGCGGTCAGCCAATACTGGTTGCACTACCGGCTTCAGGACGATTGGGGCCTTGGTCACATGGCCAAGAAAAGCCGCGAGGAATCCATCGAAGAGATGCAGCATGCGGACCAGCTGATCGAGCGGATTCTTTTTCTGGAGGGCCACCCCAACCTGCAAAAGCTCGACCCGCTGAGAATCGGACAGAATGCGCGCGAAACGCTGGAATGCGATCTGGCCGCAGAGGTGTCCGCCAGGGCCTTGTACAAGGAAGCTCGCGAAGCCTGTCACGAAGCGGGCGATTATGTGACCATGAAACTGTTCGAAGACTTGATGGCGGATGAAGAAGGGCATATCGACTTTCTGGAAACCCAGCTGGAACTGCACGACACCGTCGGCGCAGAGAAATATGCGCAACTCAATGCTTCGAAAATGGACGAATCCGAATAGGATCTTCATGCTGGTTGCCGTTTCGGCGGCAACCGGTCTCTCTGCCGCCGAACTTGACGACCCGCATCTTTCCACGGTTCCCAGAACGCCCGAGGAAACAGAACGTGTCACGACGGCAACCGCCCCGACCACGGATTTCACAACCCCCGAACGGTTCGAGGAACTGCCCGCAGGGGCCGCCACGGTGCGGGCCCGCGCCAACCGCGATGCGTTTTCACTGCCTTCCGGCAACATCGACTTTGAGCGCGAACTGGATTTCAAGGTCGGCAACGGGCTGTTTCGCAAGATCTGGGTGACCTCGCCGTCGTCGACACTGGCATCCGACGGGTTGGGGCCGCTGTTCAATGCCCGGTCCTGTCAACGCTGCCATATCAAGGACGGGCGCGGCCATCCGCCCGAAGGGGCCGGGGATACGTCGATCTCGATGTTCCTGCGGGTGTCGGTACCCGGCGGCGAGACGTATGGCATTCCCGGCTATCACGCGACCCGAAATCACCCGGTCTATGGTGGTCAGCTTCAGGATTTCGCGGTCGCTGGCGAACCTGCCGAATACCGGCTGGATATCGCGTATCAGGATATTACCGTGGCGCTTGAAGATGGCGAAACCGTTCTTCTGCGCAAGCCGGTCTATACCGCCGCCGATCCCGGGTATGGTCCGTTCGGGCCGCAGACCATGTTCAGCCCCCGGGTTGCGCCGCAGATGATCGGTCTGGGTCTGCTTGAGGCGATCCCCGCCGCCGATATCCTGGACGCGGCGGATCCCGACGATGCCGACCGAGACGGTATTTCCGGGCGTCCCAATATTGTCTGGTCGCGCGAATACGACCAGCCGATGCTGGGCCGGTTCGGATTGAAGGCCGGCATGCCGACGATCCGGGAACAGTCGGCGTCGGCATTTGCCGGGGACATCGGCATTTCGAACCCGCTTTATCCCGAACTGTGGGGCGATTGCACCGAGGCACAGACCGGTTGCCGTGCGGCACCGCATGGCGACGACGACGCCCGTGACGGGTTTGAGATCGACAGCGAAGGGTTGGATCTGGTGACGTTTTACAGCCGCAACCTCGCCGTGCCCGCGCGGCGGGACGTGGACGACCCCCAGGTGCTGCGCGGCAAGCAACTTTTTCATGAACTTGGCTGCGCGTCCTGTCACCGACCGAAATTCGTCACCCACAGGCTGACGGATCGCCCGGAACAGAGTTTCCAGTTGATCTGGCCCTATACCGATATGCTTTTGCATGACATGGGCGAAGGCCTGGCCGACCACCGGCCCGAAGGGGTCGCCAATGGCCGCGAATGGCGTACGCCGCCGTTGTGGGGGATCGGTCTGACCGAACGGGTCAGCGGGCACAGCAATTTCCTGCATGACGGACGCGCGCGATCGCTTCTCGAAGCGGTCCTGTGGCATGGTGGCGAGGCACAGCAGGCCCGCGACGCGGTGACCGGTTTGCCGCAACAGGAGCGGGAGGCCTTGCTGCGCTTCCTGGGAAGCCTGTGATGCGGCGGCTGGTGGCTCTGGTGCTGGTGGTGTTGCCGCCTCTGCCGGTTCTCGCGGATGTGCCGTCCGTGGTGCAGGACACGGTCGAGGAACATATCCTGCCCCGCGTGGATGCGTTTGCCGGTGCTGGTGCCGATCTGGCGGCGGTGGCGGCGTCGACCTGTGATCCGGATGACGACGGGCTGCGCGCGGCCTATACTGTTGCTTTCGATGCCTGGATCGACATGAGCCACCTGCGCTTTGGCCCCACCGAAGTGGCCGACCGGGCATTTGCCATCGCGTTCTGGCCTGACAGTCGCGGTGCCACGCCCAAGGCACTGGCCGCGATGATCGTCAACAAGGATCCCGCACTGGCCGATCCGGTTGCGTTTCGTGATGTCTCGGTGGCGGCGCGTGGACTTTATGCGCTGGAATATCTGTTGTTTGACGACGGGCTGCGGCAACTGGGTCAGCCGGAAACCCGCTGCGCCCTGACCCGGGCGATCACCTATGATGTCGCGGCAAACGGGGCGGCCATCGCAGCGGATTGGCACGATTCCTACGCCGCCAGGCTGATGGAGCCCGGCCCCGACGGCCCCTATCAGACCGATGCGGAAGCAGTGCAGGAACTGTTCAAGGCGCTTGGCGCGGGGCTGCAGTTCACGGCGGACGTGCGTTTGGGCAGGCCAATGGGCACGTTTCAACGCCCACGTCCGAACCGGGCCGAGGCGCGGGGCTCGGGGCGGTCCCTGCGCCATGTTGTCTTGTCCTTGCTGGCAACACAGGATCTGGCCCTGCATCTGGCGGCGGACGATCCCGAATTGGCCTCGCGCCTGTCTTCCGCCTTCGAGATCGCGCTGGCCACGGCGGCGCGGCTGGACGATCCGGTGTTTGCGGGCGTCGCATCGCCGCAGGGGCGGATCCGGGTCGAGGCCCTGCAAACCGAAATCAACAAGATCCGTCAGATCGTGGCCACGGAACTGGGGCCGCAACTGGGTGTCGCGGCAGGTTTCAACGCGCTGGACGGCGATTGATCCAGAGCTGCTGCCGCTCAGCCGGTGGATCGGTCCGGAGATGGCCGGCCGTGTGGTTTTGATGCGGATACGTCAGGTCGGCGCGGGTTTGCATGTCTCGGGGTACGCGGCCGCGAAAGCAGGATGCGCGGCACAGGCGGTTTCCACCGACAGCAGACGGGGCAGGTCGGATATATCCACACCCCAGCGCCGGGCGTTGTAGATCTGCGGGATCAGGCAGAGGTCGGCCAGACCTGGTGTCGCACCACAACAGAATGGTGCCTGCTCAAAATCATCCAACATGCGTTCGAACGCCATCAGCCCGGGCCGGATGAACCTCTGCATCCAGTCTTCGCGCGCGCCCTCGCGCCCGTCGGCCAACTGCGCCGCGTAAGAAACGACCGACAGATTGCAGACCGGGTGGATGTCCACCGCGATGCTATGGGCCAGCGCCTGTTGTTGCGCGCGTGCGCCCGGCTCCGTCGGCAACAGGTTCAGCGCGCGGGTGTGATCCAGATATTCCAGAATCGCCAGCGACTGGGTCAGACGCATGCCGTCGATGTCCAGTACCGGTACCAATCCTTGCGGATTGCGGGCCAGATGCTCGGGGGATTTCTGTGCGGTTTTCAGCAGATCGACCGACACGGACCGATATGAAATTCCAGCCAGGTTCAGCGCGATGCGGACGCGATAGCTGGCCGAGCTGCGCCAATAATCATACAATACGACTTCAGTCATTGGAATAGCTCCGCGCGGATTGCAGCAATTGCGTCAGCACATTCACATCCCCGATCCGATTGGCCAGCATCAGCACCAGCCTTGCATTCAGGGCGTGGCTTTCGGTCTCGTCAAGACCGGCGTGGGCCGCCATCAGGGCTTGATAGAATTCGTCCTGCACCGGGCTTAGACGATCCGGTTCGATGCTCATGCCGCATTCTCCAGTTCTGCGCCCAGGGCGCGTGCCTTTGCGGTCAGAACCGCTTGTTCGGTCGGGGTGTCAAAGACGGCACAGACATGGCCGTCGGGCCGGAACAGATAGGCCTTTCCCGACCCATAGCGGCGGATTGCGTGGTTCCCGGCTGCCGTGAAACAGGGATGGTCCGCACGCTGGTTGATCCCGATCCGGCGGATGCCGGACAGATCCGGCAATGTCACATCGCCAAAGCCGACCAGGGTGAAATCGCCCTGCACCTCGTTCAACAGCCAGCTGTTTCCGGTTTCGCTGATCAAGGGGGCGTCCAGCAGGGCGCGCCCGGGTGCAACCTGTGCCGCCGCCGGGGTTTGCAGCGCCATGCCTTCCAGGGAACAGGGCAGTGACAACCGGCCCGAGTTCAGCAGTTTGCGGGCAAAGGGCTGATCCTGCGCCAGGCGCAGGGTTTCAGAGCGAAACAGCTCTTCGATCGGGGTCTTGGGGGTCATGAAATTGGTTGCCCGCGCGGAATTCAGGATGTTCTCGGCCGAACCGAAACTGCGTTCTTCGTGATAGGTGTTCAAAAGGGCGGCTTTGGCCTCACCCTTGAGCACCGCCGCCAGTTTCCAGCCCAGGTTGTCCACATCCTGAATGCCGCCATTGCCGCCGCGCGCGCCGAACGGGCTGACCACATGGGCGCTGTCCCCGGCAAAGATCACCCGGTTGTGGACGAATTGATCCAGTTTGATGCAGCGGAACCTGTAGACGCTGACCCAGTCCAGCTTGAACGGCTTGTCTCCGACGATAGCCTTGATCCGGGGGATCACCTTGTCTTCGGCGGCTTCGGCCTTGTGATCGGCACCCGCGTCCAGTTGCAGGTCAATGCGATAGATGTTGTCGGGCTGCATATGCAGCAACGCCGATTTTCCGGAATGGAACGGGGGGTCGAACCAGAACCAGCGTTCCGGCACATCCGCGTCGCCAAACGGGCTTTGTTCCATCTCGATATCGGCAATCAGGAACTGTTCTTCGAAGGTCTGGCCGCTGAAATCCAGCCCCATGCGCGCGCGGGTGGGCGACCCGGCCCCGTCACAGGCGATCATCCAGTCCGCTTCCAGCCTGTACAGCCCGTCCGGGGTCTGAATGTCCAGCTTTACGGCATCGCCCAGATCCTGATGTCCGACGACCTTGTTCTTGAACCGCAGGTCAATCAGATCGGGAAACTCCTGCGCCCGTTCTACAAGATACTGTTCGACGTAATACTGTTGCAGATTGATGAACGCGGGGTATTTGTGGCCTTCTTCCGGCAGCAGATCAAAGCTGTAGACCTCTTTGTCGCCGTGAAAGTTGCGGCCGATTTTCCAGGTCACGCCTTTTTCCAGCATGCGCGGGCCAATCCCCAGCCGGTCAAAGATTTCCAGCGTCCGTTTGGACCAGCAGATCGCGCGGCTGCCTACGGATACGACATTGTTGTCGTCCAGTACGACCGATCTGATACCGCGCTGCGCCAGATCCACCGCCAGGGCCAGCCCGATGGGACCGGCCCCGACAATGGCGACCGCGTGGCGGGGTTCGGCCTGTGTCAGCCCCGCAGGAGGGACATAGGAGAACGGTTTGTATTCATATGCCATCTGATCCTCCTGCGGTGATGGTGGGTTACCCCTGCAGGGCTTCCCACATCTTTATGTCGCGCTCTGCCGTCCAGATGCGCGGCGTGTCGATGCCGCGGGCTTCGTCATAGGCACGCGCCACGTTGAAGGGCAGACAGTGTTCATAGATCGCGTAATCCGCGAATTTGGGATCGCATTCGGCGCGGACGGCATCCCATGCTTCTTTCAGAGATCCGCCGCGCGCCGCGACCTTGGCGGCCGGGCGATAGGTGCTGTCGACGAAATCGCGGGTGTTTTCGATCGCGGCATTCACCATCTCCGGCCCGACCAGAGCGTCGCCGCGCCCCGGAGCGATGGCATCCACGTCGAACCATTTGATGGCGTCCAGCGTGTCGCCCCAATCGGAAAAATGCCCGTCGCCACAGTAACAGGCGGAATGGTATTCGACGATATCGCCGGTGAACATGACATTCTGGTCCGGTACATGGATGACGATATCACCGGCGGTATGCGCGCGGCCCAGGTGCATCAGATCGACCCGGCGGTTGCCCAGGTAGACGGTCATGCTGTCGCTGAAGGTCGTGGTCGGCCAGGTCAGGCCGGGGATGGATTCATGGCCTTCGAACAGGCGCGGGAAGCGTTGGAATTCGCTGTCCCAATCTTCTTGTCCGCGCTCCACGACCATGGCGCGCGCGGTGTCGGACATCACGATTTGCTGGGCGTCAAACGCAGAAGCACCAAGAACCCGCACGGCGTGGTAATGGGTCAGCGCAACGTGGCTGATGGGCTTGTCGGTGACGCCGCGCACGCATTCGATCACCTTGTTCGCCAGCCGCGGAGTCGCCTGGGCCTCGACGATCATCACGCTGTCATCGCCGATGATGACGCCGCTGTTCGGGTCGCCCTCGGCGGTAAAGGCATAGAGCCCGTCGCCGACTTCGGTGAAGCTGATGTTCTTTTCGGTCATGTCGCCTTGCGACGCGAATGCTTTGGCCATTGTTCAGTCTCCTTGTTCCGGGAATGCCACGGCCGGCAGAATGGTGGTGGTGCATTGGCCGAACCCGACGCGGTAGCCGTCACCCTGTGCATGGCCGGACAGGGTCAATGTGTCACCGTCCTCGATGAAGGTGCGGCTTTGACCATCGCCAAGCTCGAACGGTTCCTTTCCGCCCCAGGTCAGTTCCTGCAGGGAACCGAACTGGTGCTTTTCGGGGCCTGAAATCGTGCCCGACCCCAGCAGATCGCCCGGCATCATGGCGCAACCCGAAGACGCGTGATGGGTCAATTGCTGGGCGGCCGAGTAATACATCTGATCGTAGTTGGTTTCGCAAATCACCTTTGGCTCCCCGTCTTGCGGAGCCATTTCAACCGTGAGCGCGATATCATAGAGCATCGGGCCGGGTTCGGTGAGATAGGGAAGCAGCTCTTTCTCGCGCGGCGGGGTCGAGGTCCGGAACGGCTCAAGCGCGGCGCGGGTGACGATCCAGGGGCTGATCGAGGTGGCAAAGGCCTTCGCCTGGAATGGGCCCAGCGGTTGATATTCCCAGGGCTGGATGTCGCGGGCCGACCAGTCGTTCAGCAGCACATAGCCAAAGATCATGGTGTCTGCCTGTGCCACGGTGATCGGCTGCCCCATCGGGTTGCCGGTGCCGACGATGGCCCCCATCTCCAGTTCTATGTCCAGCCGCTTGGATGGGCCGAAGCCGGGTGCGTCGGCGTCCGGTGCCTTGGACTGTCCGTTGGGTCGTGTGATCGGCGTGCCGGAAACGACCACGGTGCTGGCGCGGCCGTTATAGCCGATCGGGATGTGCAGCCAGTTCGGCGGCAGCGCGTTTTCCTTGCCCCGGAACATGGTGCCGATGTTGGTGGCATGGTTCCGGCTGGCATAGAAATCGGTGAACTCGCTGACCATGAATGGCATGTGCATTTCTGCCTCATCCATCGGAACAAGCAGGGGTTCGACCTTGTCTTGCTCGGCCGATCCTTCGGCCAGCAGCTCGGTCAGGCGCGCGCGCAGGGCGGTCCAGACGGCGGGGCCTTCTTCCATCAGGTCATTCCAGAACGGCAGTTCGAACAGCGACACGTCGGTCAGATCAATCAGCCCGTTTGCCTCGGCGGCCTGCACATCCAGGATGCGGTCGCCGATTGCGACGCCACAGCGTGGGTCGGAACCGGGCGTGGAAAAGACACCGTAAGGCAGGTTGTTCAATGGAAACGGGTTGGATGCGTCATTTGCCGACGCGACCCAGGATTTCAGCAGGGGCATGTTTTCTCCAATAGTCGTCAGAAGCGCAGCGAAACGCGGGTACTTCGCCGCATCCTATTTCTTGCCGGGGGTTCCGTCGAATTTCTTTTCGATATCGTCCCAGCAGTGGATGTAGTCGTCCTGCAGCGGTGCTTCGTTGGCGGCAAAAGCTGTCAGGTGTTGCGGGAACCGGGTTTCGAACATGAAAGACATGGTGTTGTCCAGCTTGTCCGGACCAAGGTTCGCATTGGATGCCTTTTCAAAGGCATCCTTGTCCGGGCCGTGCGGCAGCATCATGTTGTGGAGACTCATGCCGCCGGGCACGAACCCCTGGGGTTTGGCGTCGTATTGACCATAGATGTTGCCCATCAGTTCGGACATGATGTTCTTGTGATACCACGGCGGGCGGAAGGTATCTTCCATCACCATCCAGCGTTCGCGAAACAGCACGAAATCAATGTTGGCGGTGCCTTCGACGCCGCTGGGCGCGGTCAGCACGGTAAAGATCGACGGGTCCGGGTGGTCAAACAGGATCGCACCGATGGGGCAGTAATCGCGCAGGTCGTATTTCACCGGTGCATAATTGCCGTGCCAGGCGACCACGTCCAGCGGGCTGTGTCCGATGCTGGTTTCGTGGAACTGCCCGCACCATTTGATGGTCACGGTGCTGGGTGCCTCGCGATCCTCATAGGCGGCGACGGGGGTTTTGAAGTCGCGGCGGTTTGCCATGCAGTTGGCACCGATGGGGCCGCGCCCCGGCAGGTCGAATTTCTGCCCGTAGTTTTCGCAGACAAACCCGCGCGCCGGACCTTCGAGCAATTCGACACGATACAGCAGGCCGCGCGGTATGATGGCGATTTCCTTGGGCTCCAGCTCAAATACGCCCAGTTCGGTGCAGAACCTCAGGCGACCCTCTTGCGGGACCACCAGCAACTCACTGTCGGCTGAATAGAAATAGGCATCCACCATCGATTCGGTGACCAGATAGATGTGGCTGGCCATGCCGACCTGGGTGTTCACATCCCCGGCGGTGGTCATGGTGCGCATCCCGGTCAGCCAGGTTTGCCCCTGATCCGAATGCGGCACCGGATCCCATCGGTATTGGCCCAGGCTGACCACATCGGGGTCCACATGGGGTGCGGATTTCCAATAGGGCAGATCGATCTTGGCATAGCGTGACGAATGTTTGACCGACGGGCGAATGCGATAGCACCATGTGCGTTCGTTCTGATGGCTGGGTGCGGTGAAGGCGGTGCCGGACAACTGTTCGCCATACAGGCCGTAATTGCATTTCTGGGGGCTGTTCATGCCCTGGGGCAGCGCGCCGGGCAGCGCCTCGGTTTCGAAATCATTGCCAAAGCCGGGCATGTATCCCGGCGTGGTGCCGGTGGGGCTGGCGGCTTGGATCATGTTGTGCGGATCGGACGGACGGTTCATCACAGGCTCCTCGACTTTGTCTTGCGGCACAGGTAATAGTTGATTTTGCAACTAACAATGGCAAATGAGGGCCTCATGGCAGAAAATGATGATTTTGATCTGCAGAATTTCCTGCCCTATCTGCTGAATCAGGCGGCAGAAGAAAGTTCGCTGGCTTTCCAGCGTGTCTACAAGGGGCGGTATGGCATGTTGCGCACCGAGTGGCGGGTGTTGTTTCACCTGGGCATGTACGGGCGGATGACCGCGCGGGACATCGGTGCGCAGGCCAAGATTCACAAGACCAAGATCAGCCGGGCGGTGCAGAAACTTGCCGAGCGGCGCTTT
This sequence comes from Rhodobacteraceae bacterium F11138, assembly GCA_016521575.1. Classification (GTDB taxonomy): domain Bacteria; phylum Pseudomonadota; class Alphaproteobacteria; order Rhodobacterales; family Rhodobacteraceae; genus Sedimentitalea. The sequence continues at coordinate 193,639 of JAEKDP010000003.1, forward strand.
CTGACCCGGACCCGCGACACGAACGACCGCCGGTTGGAAATGCTGGACCTGACGGCGGCGGGGCTTGCAGCCTATGAGGATCTGCGCGTTGTGGCTTTGCAGTATGACGCAGGGCTTGCGGAACGCTTCAGCGCAGAGCAGGTTTCGTTGCTGCGCAGGATGCTGCGCGAACTGGCCGGAATGGACCCGCAGCATGCAAGGACCGCGATCAAGGGCGACACCGCGCCCGAGGGCTGACCCGGTCGTAGGCCGCGCCGCTGCCCGGGATTGGCCGTTAGATGCTGACGTTGACGCCTTGCAGATCCAGTGCCTTCATCAGGTCGCGCAATTCCTGCCGGGCCGCGATATTGGACATGTTCAGCTGTTTGACGCCGATATCCTTGAGGTCCAGCAGCGTCAGGCCGCGTGGAAACAATTCGCGAAAGATCACCCGCTCGCTGAACCCCGGGGCAACCCGAAACCCGATACGGCTGGACAAAAGATCCACCGCGCGTTCCATCTTTGCCTTGTTGACCATCCGCTGTGATCCGACGCGGTTGCGTACAACCACCCAGTCGATCGGTTTCAGCCCCGCCTGAGCGCGCAGCTGGCGCGCGTTCCAGACCATCTCCGAGTAGACCGACGGCCCCAGAATCTTTTCCCCCTGCGAATCGATCCGGGCCAGCAGGTCGAAATCGACGAAGCTGTCGTTCAGCGGTGTGATCAGCGTATCCGCCAGCGAATGCGCCACCTGGCTGAGCCGGGTATGCGAACCGGGGCAGTCGATCAGGATGAAATCGGTGTCGCCCTCCAGCGCTTCGATCGCAGCGGATAAACGACGGTCATGGATGTTTTCGCCGGGCGGGACACTGGCGGGCTCAATGTCGGGCAGGTCGTTGTAGGTCGGCGTCGGCAGGTCCAACCCGGATTGCCGGATGAACTCGAGCCGGTTCTCGGCATAGCGGCCCAAGGTGCGCTGGCGCAGGTCCAGATCCAGTGTCCCCACGCGATGCCCCATGCGCGCAAGCGCCGTTGCCAGATGCATCGAGACCGTGGATTTCCCGGCCCCTCCCTTTTCGTTTCCGACGACAATGATATGCGCCATGCCTGTTTCCCCTGCCGCGGTTCCCGCGTTGTCTGCCGTTTCGGCGCATCTATATGTGGTGGCTTCACCATTGGAAAGCACTGTCCCGTCCATCCTGTCCATTGCCTTTCCGATCATGCTGTTGGTTCATATCGCGTCATGCCCGGACGGCCCGTTTGCGTGCGGCGTTGCCGGTGTTGCAGGCTTAGTCTGACAGCAAAGCCTTTCCATTTGGTCACTTGCTTTAGGCAATGAAAAACGCCGCCCCACTTGGGACGGCGTTGCAACAATCCTGAAGATGAGAGATCCTAGAATCCCAGCCCTTCGTATTTCTTCTTGAACTTGGACACGCGACCGCCGGTGTCCATCAGGCGGGTTCCGCCACCGGTCCACGCAGGGTGTACGCTGGGATCGATGTCCAGCGCCAGCGTGTCGCCTTCCTTGCCCCATGTCGATTTCATCTGCACCACGGTGCCATCGGTCATTTTGACGTCGATGAGGTGATATTCGGGATGGATGTCTTTTTTCATCTGTCCGGTCCTTACGCCTGAGCGCCAGTTTTGGGCTTGTAGTTGGAATCTTCGGCGATACGGGCCGATTTGCCGCGGCGCGACCGCAGATAGTACAGTTTGGCGCGGCGCACACGGCCACGGCGTACAACGGTGATGCTTTCGATGTTGGTCGAATGCAGCGGGAACACACGTTCGACGCCTTCGCCAAAGGAAATCTTGCGCACGGTGAATGCACCGGCAATGCCGTCGCCGCCCTTGCGGGCGATGCAGACGCCTTCATAGTTCTGCACACGGGTGCGCGACCCTTCGGTCACCTTGTAACCGACGCGAACGGTGTCGCCGGCTTTGAAATCGGGAATGTCATGTCCCAGGGCGGCAATCTGTTCCGCCTCCAGCTGTGCGATCAGGTCCATCTGATCATCTCCTAGTCTGCTCGTGGTTGGTCCACGAAGGTTTGCGCGCCTCAGAGCTCTTGGTCTTCACCGGGTCCGCCCACCGATTAGGCCGGGCGCCCGCCAGAGTTCAGGTCGTCTGTTCCTTGTCGCAAGATCCGATCTGCATGGCGTCAGGCTGAAGAAAGCCGGATCCCGGAGATGCAAACAGATCAAGTGTCCGCAAACACCGGGGTGAGTCCAGACAGAGGCTGCTTTAGGCGAAACCCCCCGCCGGATCAAGCCCGATCATCATCCTTGCCGGATTGATATGCGGCCCACAGGTCAGGGCGGCGGATTCTGGTCAGGTTTTCGGATTGTTCCCGACGCCATTGCGCGATGCGACCGTGATGCCCGGACATCAGAACCTCGGGAATCGGATGGTCATTCCACACGGCCGGACGGGTGTATTGCGGGTGTTCCAGCAAACCTGCGGAGAAACTCTCTTCCTCGGTTGAACTGGCGTTGCCCAATACGCCCGGAAGCAGCCGGACGGTGGCATCGATCAGCGCCTGTGCCGCGATCTCGCCGCCGGTCAGGACAAAATCGCCCAGGCTGACTTCCTGCATACCGAAATGGTCCAGCACCCGCTGGTCCACGCCCTCGAACCGTCCGCACAGCAGGGTCACGCCGTCAGCGCGGGCCAGATCCTGCATCATCTGCTGGGTCATCGGGCGACCGCGCGGAGACAGGTAAAACAGCGGCCGGTTTTGCGGCGCACCCGCCTGGGCCGACTGGATCGCCGGTCCGATCACGTCGGCACGCAGCACCATGCCCGCGCCGCCGCCCGCCGGGGTGTCATCGACATTGCGGTGTTTGCCGATCCCGAAGGATCGCAAGTCCAGCGTCTCAAGCTGCCAAAGCCCATCCTGCAACGCCTTTCCGGTCAGGCTTTCGCCCAGGATGCCGGGGAAGGCACCGGGCAGCAGGGTGATGACCTGGGCTTTCCAGACGTTCTTCAGATCCGGAACCGGCGTCATCAGTTCGCGTGGCTGAGCAGAGGGGCGGATGGATTTGCGCCCCTGCGCACGAGAGGGTGCGGCGACGGGTTCGGGAGGGATGATCGGATCTGACATGGCCGCGTCTTAGGCGAATGGCGCGGCCATGGAAACGGGAAATGCGTTGATCAGGCGATCGCAAAGACGCCCAGCAGCATCAGCAGGAACAGCACCAGTGCAACGACGATCAGGATCTTTGCGCCCGACAGCGCAACACCGGACAGGCGGCCAAAGCCCAGCAAGGCCGCGATTGCAGCCACGGCCAGAAGAATGAGAATCCACTGTATCATGTTCACACCTTTCTTTGCCGGGCGAAGCGCCGGCTTCTGACGGGGTAACGCGTTGCGGTCGTGAAAGGTTCCGTGCCGATCTAAAGCGTGCCATCGGGCAGGTCGACGATCACGCGGCCCTGGGCCAGATCGACCGTGGGGGCGTTCTCGCGGGTGAATGGCAGCAGGATCGTGTCTTTCAGCCCGGGGCCGTGGATCTCGAGAAGGTCGCCGGCACCGTGGTTCTGTACCGACCGGACATGGCCCAGTTCGGTTCCGCCGGGGTCCAGAACCGCCAGCCCGATCAGATCCGTGTGATAGAATTCGTCATCGGGCAGCGAAGGCAATTGATCGCGCCGCGCAAACAGGCGCAAACCTTTCAGCGCGTCGGCCTGTTCCTTGGTCATGACCCCGCCAAGCCGTGCGGTGAACCCGCTCTGGATCGTGCCGATCAAAGCCACGGTATAGCTTCGGGTGCCATCTTCGGTTGTCAGGGGGGAATAGGTCTCGATGTCTTCGGGGCGGGCGCAGAAACTTTTCAGGCGCACTTCGCCGCGTACACCGAAGGCACCGCCAACGGTGCCGACACAGATCAGATCCGAGGTCAATTTCGGGTTCCCACGCATAGTTCTTGCACCAGTTGGCCCCCTGCCGCCGTGCAGCGTTCGGAGTGTTGGAACCGTTCATATAACAGTCCGCTCACAAAGGCGATTGCCGTGAATATCACGAGCCGGATCAATCGAAACATCAGCGGGTGTCGCCTGTGTTCGTCCTCATCATCCGGCCACCCCCGGGCGTGTGGGCACAGGCGGAACCGGGGTGTCGGGAAACGCCTGGGAGAGCCCGGGCGTTTCCGTTGGGTGCGCCATTTACTCGGCGCTGTTCTCGGCGGGTGCTGCCGCAGCCGCTGCCTTTTCGGCTTTCTCTTCGGCGCGGGCTTTGGCCTTGTCGCCGGGCGTGCCTTTCTTGGGGTTGTTGCGCTCGGTCTTTTCCTTGACGCCAGCGGCTTCCAGCATGCGGGCGATCCGGTCGGTGGGCTGGGCGCCCTGGCTCAGCCAGTACTGCACGCGCTCCATGTCCATCTTGACGCGGTCTTCGCTGTCTTTCGGCAACAACGGGTTGTAGGTGCCAAGCTTCTCGATGAAGCGGCCGTCGCGCGGCATGCGGCTGTCGGCGGCAACGATGCGATAGAAGGGGCGTTTCTTGGAACCGCCGCGGGCGAGTCTGAGTTTCATGGCCATTGGTTGTTTCTCCTTTGAATGGCGTCACACTGAAAGGTGCGTGGTTGATCCTGACCGGCGCGTGCCGGCTATTGCTGGTGTTTCTGGTGGTGCTGGATGACTTCCTGAATGATGAAGTTCAGGAAAGCCTTGGCGAACTCAGGGTCCAGATCGGCCTGTTTCGCCAGGTCTTCGAGACGTGCAATCTGCGTTGCTTCGCGCGCGGGATCGGACGGGGGAAGGTCGTGTTCGGCCTTCAGGCGGCCCACCGACTGCGTGTGCTTGAACCGCTCGCCCAGAGTATAGACGAGGATCGCGTCCAGGCGGTCGATGCTTTCGCGATGTTCTTTCAGCAGGATCGCGGCGCGGGTGGCGGGATCAGTCAAGGGCCCATCCTTTCGGTTTGAACAGGGGATCCTGGTAGTGGCTTATTTCCATCTCGATGCCATCTGCCATCTGCGTGCCGTCCAGACATTCGGGCGCAGGGTGACGATAGACCGTGTCATTGCCGTCGATCGTGGCCGCGTCGGGATCCTTGACCGCGCCCAGACGTTCGGCCAGCCGGATGCTGTCGAGATTCTTGGGGTCGATATAGCTGACGGCGGTGTCCCATCCCAGCACGCGATAGAGATAGCGCCGCGCGGCGTGCGTGGCTTCCAGCGCGATGCCGCGCCCGGCCGCACCCGGCCAGATCACCCAGGCGAGTTCGGCCTCGGGCCATTTCGCGGGCTTCCAGGCCCCGGTCATGCCATAGGTTTCGCCGCTGTGGCGATCATGGATCATCCACATGCCGAAACCCCGGATCGCCCAATGGCCGATTTCGGCGGCATAGAGCATCCAGGCCTCATAGGCATTCAGCGGCCCCCCCATGAAACGGGCGCGATAGCTGGTAAACGTCGCCTTGAAATCGGGGTAATCCCGGGGCTCGGGGCCGCGCAGGATCAGACGCCCGGTTTCCAGCGTGGGAATGGTGACGCAGGTGGTCATCGGCTTCTATTTCTTCTTTCCGAAACCGGACAGCCCCGGAGGCAGACCCATGCCGCCGCCCAATCCGGGCATGCCGCCGGGCATCTTGCCGCCCATCTGTCTGGCGGCGGATTCCAGTGCCTTGGGATCCATATCCGCGGGCATGCCGCCTTTGCCGAACATGCCTTTCATGGCCTGTTTGAGCATGCCGCCTTTGCCCATCTTGCCCATTTTCTTCATCATGTCGCCCATCTGGCGGTGCATTTTCATCAGCTTGTTCAGGTCGGACACCTGCATCCCCGCGCCGGCGGCGATGCGTTTCTTGCGGCTGGCGGCAAGGATCTGAGGGTTTGCGCGTTCCTTCTTGGTCATCGACTGGATCAGGGCGATCTGCTGTTTCAGGATCTTGTCGTCAAACCCGGCATCTTCGACCTGTTTGGCCATCTTTTTCATGCCGGGCATCATGCCCATCATGCCCTGCATCCCGCCCATGCTTATCATCTGTTCCAGCTGCATTTTCAGGTCGTTCATGTTGAACTGACCCTTCATCATGCGCTTCATCATCTTTTCGGCCTGTTCGGCCTCGATGGTTTCCTGGGCCTTTTCCACCAGGCTGACGATATCGCCCATGCCCAGGATGCGTCCGGCGATGCGCTCGGGCTCGAACGTCTCGATGGCGTCCATCTTTTCGCCCAGACCGACAAAGCGGATCGGTTTGCCGGTGACCGCGCGCATGGACAGGGCCGCACCGCCACGCCCGTCGCCGTCCATCCGGGTCAGGACAACGCCGGAGACGCCGATCTTGTCGTCAAATTCGGTGGCGACATTGACCGCGTCCTGGCCGGTCAGCCCGTCGACCACCAACAGGGTTTCGCGCGGGTCCGCCACGTCGCGGACCTCGGCGGCCTGCTGGATCAGTTCGGCGTCGATATGCAGGCGGCCCGCAGTGTCCAGCATGTAGACATCATAGCCGCCCAGCCCCGCCTGGGTCTTGGCGCGCTTGGCGATCTGCACCGGGGTCTCGCCCTTGACGATGGGCAGGGTGTCGACCCCGATCTGCACGCCAAGGATCGCCAGTTGTTCCATCGCCGCAGGTCGGTTGGTGTCGAGGCTGGCCATCAGGACGCGCTTGCCGTCCTTTTCCTTCATGCGCTTGGCCAGCTTGGCGGTGGTGGTGGTCTTGCCCGAACCCTGCAGGCCGACCATCAGGATCGGCGCGGGCGGGTTGTCGATTTTCAGCTGTCCGGGATCGCCGTCGCCGGTCAGCACCTCGATCAGCGCGTCATGCACGATCTTGACCACCTGCTGGCCCGGCGTGACCGATTTGGTCACCGCCTGGCCGGTGGCCTGTTCCTGTACCTTTTTCACGAAATCGCGGGCGACGGGCAGCGACACGTCGGCTTCGAGCAGCGCGACGCGGACCTCGCGCAGGGCGGTTTTCACGTCCTCTTCGGACAGGGCCCCCTGCTTGGTCAGCCGGTCGAATACGCCAGACAGACGATCGGATAGGTTTTCAAACATGGCCAACTGGCCTCCGTGCCGGTTTCCGTTGTGTCCAACATGGTGTCGGACACATAAATGCGCAATTGCCCCCACGGGCGTAACACGCTGGTGGGGGGCGATCCCCGTAACCGGGGACCGGAAGATGCACGACTTCCGGATATGGCGACGCGGATAGACCGGGGCGGCGGCAGAGTCAAGCGGCTGCCGCGCGCCCCGGCGGGCCATCGGGGTCAGGCGGCCAGGGCGTCGATCTGCACAGCGGCGGCGGACAGGGCTGCGTCCTGATCGGCGTTCAGCCGGTCCGCGGCGATGAACTGAATGTCGGTGATGCCGACAAAGCCCAGCACATGACGCAGGTAGGGCGAGGCGAAGTCGGCGGCAGACCCGACTTGCGCGCCGCCGGTTGCGATGGCGATGATCGCGCGCTTGCCGCGCAAAAGACCGCGCGCGCCGGTTTCGGTGTATTCAAACGTGCGCCCGACCCGGGCGATCAGGTCCACCCAGGCCTTGAGGCTGGCGGGGATGGCGAAATTGTACATGGGCGTGCCGATCACGATGGTGTCGGCGGCCCCGAGTTCGGCGACCAGTTCATCGGACAGGGCCAGCGTCCGGCCCTGCGCAGCGGTGCGCATATCGGCCGGGGTGAAATTGGCGGCCACCCAGTCTTCGGTGATCTGGGGCAGGGCCCGGGACAGATCCCGGCGCACGATCTGCGCCGGGGCAAGGCGTTCAACGATGCGTGCGCTGAGGTCGCGGGACACCGAGCCCTGGTTGCGGGCCGATGCGTCGATATGCAGAACGGTCTTTGTCATTGAAGTGATCCTTTGTGATATGCGTGATCTGGTCGATATTCGGGGTCTTGGTCCATCAGGTGCCGGTTGTGCGGTGCCTTTGCAGGATATCAGATAGACCCTTGCATAGCTGAACGAAACCGGCGAAGAAGCACGTTGACTGTTGATATTTGCACAGGGTTGGCGAATGGAAAACTGGGACGAAGTGCGCACCGCCTATCAGGTTGCCCGGGTGGGGACGGTCAGCGGCGCGGCCGAGGTGCTGGGCGTGCATCATGCGACCGTGATCCGCCATATCGACGCCATCGAGGCACGGCTGGGGGTCAAGCTGTTCCAGCGCCACGCGCGGGGATACACAGCGACCGAGGCAGGCTCCGATCTGTTGCGGGTGGCGCAGGCCACCGAGGATCAGTTCAATCAGCTGGTCGGGCGGCTGCGGGGGCAGGGCGATGCGGTCAGCGGTGAGCTGGTGGTGACGTCGCTGGTGGCGCTGTCGCCGTTGATGGTGCCCGTGTTGACCGGGTTTCAGCGCGACCACCCCGACCTGTTGGTGCGCTATCTGACCGGTGACCGCCTGTTCCGGCTGGAATATGGCGAGGCCCATGTGGCGATCCGCGCCGGATCGGTTCCCGAGCAGCCGGACAATGTCGTGCAGCCGTTCGTGAAGATGGGGGTCGGGCTGTATGCCAGCAAAAGCTACGCCCAAAGCCACGGCATTCCCTCCGGCGTCGCCGAGTTCGCCGATCACAGGTTCGTGGGGCATGACGATGAAAGCAATCGTGCCCCGTTCTTTCGGTGGATGCGCGAAACCGTGCCGCCCGAGGCGCTGACCTTTCGTGCCAGCAGCGGCGCGGCGAACGAACATGCGGTGCTGGCCGGGGCCGGCATAGGGTTTCTGCCGGTGTGGATGGCCGCGGGGCGCGATGATCTGGTACAGGTGATGGCACCGCAGGAGAACTGGTCCTCCAGCCTGTGGCTGGTGACCCATGTCGATTTGCATCGCAGCACCAAGGTCCAGAGCTTTACCAGATACCTCAAGGCATGCGCCGGGGACTGGAATCTATGACATCGCAGGCGGCGGGGCACCTTTCCATGCTGTTGTTTTCGGCCCTGGTTGCCGGGTCGTTCTCGCTGGGATCAATGGTGGCCAATCACATCGCGCCGACGGCCCTGACGGCGGTGCGCTTCGGGCTGGCATCGGTGATCATGGCCGGGATGGTCCTGGGCAGCGGCCGTTTGCCCCGATCCACCTTTGCCGCACCGTGGCGATATCTGCTGCTGGGCGGGCTTTATGTGGTTTATTTCGTTGCCATGTTCGAAGGTCTGAAGACCGCGCCGCCGGTCAGCGCCGCCGCGGTGTTCACGCTGACTCCGGTGATTGCGGGGATATTCGGCTGGTTCGTGCTGCGTCAGGTGACGACGCCTCGAATGGCGCTGGCCCTGGGCATCGGCGCGTTTGGCGCATTGTGGGTGATCTTTCGGGCCGACTGGACGGTGGCGCGTGCCTTTGAAATCGGGCGCGGCGAGACGATCTATTTTTTCGGCTGCATTGCGCACGGTCTTTATCCGGTTCTCATGCGTCGGCTCAGCCGGGGCGAACCGGCGGCGGCCTTTACCCTGGGCGTGCTGGCGGCGGGGTTCATGATCCTGGTCGTCATTGGCTGGCCCGAGCTTCGCGCCACCGATTGGGCCAATCTGCCGGCCCTGGTCTGGATCACGCTGGCCTATCTGTCGATCTTTGCCACGGCCGGTACATTCCTGCTGGTGTGGATCGCGGCGCTGCGGCTGCCGTCGGCCAAGGTGATGGCGTATACCTATCTGACACCCAGCTGGGTGATCCTGTGGGAGATCGCGTTGGGCAAAGGTGCGCCAACCGGGCTGATCCTGGTCGGAATCGCGCTGACGGTGGTGGCACTGGCCCTGTTGCTGCGCGACGAAGAATAGCGGTGTTCCGAAAACAATCGCGTGTTCTGCCCTGTCAGGAACCGGCGGGGCCGATCAACCGTCCGAGCCAAGCTGAGTGACCAGAAACCGTTCGAACGCATCCAGGTTGATCGGTTCGAACTGCCCGAACCCCTGCATCCACACCGATGCTCCGCGCAAGGAGTCGGGCTCCAGCTTGCACCATTTCACCCGGCCGCGCTTTTCCTGGCTGATCAGCCCGGCGCGGGTCAGGATCGACAGATGTTTGGAAATCGCGGCCAGGGACATGTCAAATGGCTCGGCCACGTCCGTCACCGCCATGTCGTCTTCAAGCAACATGGACAGGATCGTTCGTCGGGTCGGGTCGGCCAGGGCGGCGAAAACGGTATCCAGCGCATCGGACATGGTCCGGCCTTAGCCCGCGTTTGCGGGAACCGTCAACCATATGGTTGAATATGTATTTTGCCCCGCGGATGCGGACACCCGCCTGCGAACGGGCTTTTCGTGGCGCGAAGGGTTTGTAAAATAGACATGAAAACAGATAGTTGGGTGAAATTCCGCGGGGCCGCGCGGGTGATTGACTCTGTGCGCGACAGGCTCTAGCACCATGCCAGACAAAGCGTGAGGGATGTCGCGGTGACCGATGAGGACCAAAAGCAGCGTTTGGCGCAGCTGGAGGCCCGGATCAAAGCGGCCAAGGGGGAAGCCCCCGGCAAATCCCACACCGACGAACACTATTCCCAGGCACATCTGGCCTGGCGCATGGTGATTGAACTTGTGGTCGGTCTGGGGATCGGCTTTGGCATCGGCTACGGGCTGGACAGCCTGTTCGGGACGCTCCCGATCTTTCTGGTGCTGTTTACATTGCTGGGTCTGGCGGCAGGCATCAAGACGATGCTGCGCAGCGCACGCGAGATCCAGGCGACACAACAGGCCGAACAGGCCGAGAAGAACGAGAGGGACTGAACCTTGGCAAGCGAATCCTTGGGTGCGGAACACGTTTCGGAAGAAAGCGGTCTGGTCTTTCATCCGATGGACCAGTTCATCGTCAAGCCGCTGTTCGGCGATGGGCCGATCTCGTGGTACACGCCGACCAATGTCACCCTGTGGATGGGGCTGGCGGTTCTGGCCATCATCGCGCTGCTGGTTCTGAGCACCAGCAAACGCGCCATCGTGCCCGGCCGCGGACAGTCGATCGCCGAACTGGCCTATGGCTTTGTCTACAAGATGGTCGAGGATGTCACCGGCAAGGACGGGATCAAGTACTTCCCTTACATCATGACGCTGTTCATGTTCATCGTCTGCGCCAACTTTCTGGGGTTGATCCCGGGGTCGTTCACCACGACCAGCCATCTTGCCGTTACCGTGGTCATGGCTCTGGCGGTGTTCCTGACGGTCACGGTCCTGGGCTTCTATCTGCATGGCGCCAGCTTCATCAAACTGTTCTGGATCAGCGCCGCTCCGCTGCCGCTGCGTCCGGTGCTGGCGTTGATCGAGGTGATTTCCTATTTCGTGCGTCCGGTCAGCCATTCGATCCGACTGATGGGCAACATGATGGCCGGTCACGCCGTGATCAAGGTCTTTGCAGGCTTTGCCGCGATCACCGCGATTGCCCCGATTTCGGTTCTGGCGATCAGTGCGATCTACGCGCTCGAAATTCTGGTGTCCTTCATTCAGGCCTATGTCTTTGCCATTCTGACATGCGTGTATCTGAAAGACGCCTTGCATCCGCATCACTAAGAACAACGGGTTCGCGTGTTGCGGGCCCTTCTGAAAACCATCAATTCCATCGTAAGGAGAAAACTCATGGAAGGTGACGTCGTACAAATGGGCGCATATATCGGCGCAGGTCTGGCTTGTACCGGTATGGGCGGGGCTGCTGTTGGTGTGGGCCACGTTGTCGGGAACTACCTGTCTGGCGCGCTGCGCAACCCGTCGGCTGCTGCCGGTCAAACGGCCACCATGTTCATCGGTATCGCGTTCTCGGAAGCCCTGGGGATCTTCTCGTTCCTCGTCGCGCTTCTGCTGATGTTCGCCGTCTAAACCTTAGGAAGCTTCATCCTTACGGTCGGGTGGCGCGCAGGCGTGCGCCGCCCGGTGTAGGCTAAGTTCCCAAGGAGAACGACATGGCAACCGAAACCACAGCCCAACACGTCGATCCTCTTGCGCTTGAAGAGGCCGGCATGTGCGTCGATGCGCACGGCGGCGCCATTGGCATGCCGCAGCTCTGCTTTGACTGGTTCCCCAACCAGATGTTCTGGCTGGTGGTGACTCTGGTCGTGATCTTTCTGGTGTTGTCGCGCGTGGCGCTGCCGCGCATCGCGGCCATCCTGGCCGAGCGGCAAGGCACCATCACCAACGATATCGCCGCTGCCGAGGATCTGAAGGCCAAGGCGGTCGCGGCCGAAGCGGCGTACAATCAGGCGCTGGCCGACGCCCGCACCGAGGCGCAGGCAATCGTGGCCGAGGCCAAGGCCGAAATTCAGGCCGACCTGGATGTCGCCATCCAGAAGGCGGATGCCGAGATCGCCGCCAAATCGGCGGAATCCGAAAAGGCCATCGCCGAAATCCGGGCCGGAGCACTGGACAGTGTCAAGGCCGTCGCCAGCGACACCGCCGCCGAACTGGTTTCGGTTCTGGGTGGCAAGGCCGACAGCGATGCGGTGAATGCCGCCGTTTCCGACCGGTTGAAAGGATAAAAGACATGCGCAACATATTCGCCGTGATCCTGACCGCCGGTTTCGCCAGCCCCGCGCTGGCGGCGGGCGGGCCGTTCTTTTCGCTGCACAACACCAACTTTGTCGTGCTGCTGGCATTCCTGCTGTTCCTGGGCGTTCTGATCTATCTCAAGGTGCCCACGCTGCTGGGCGGCATGCTGGACAAACGGTCTGAAAGCATCAAGTCCGAGCTGGACGAGGCCCGTGCCCTGCGTGAAGAAGCGCAGACTGTTCTTGCCTCTTACGAGCGCAAGCAGCAGGAAGTGAAGGAACAGGCCGACCGCATCGTCGCCGCCGCGGGTGAAGACGCCAAGGCCGCCGCTGAAAAGGCCAAGGAAGATCTGAAAGTTTCGATCGCGCGCCGGCTGGCCGCTGCCGAGGATCAGATCGCATCGGCCGAGGCCTCTGCTGTCAAGGAAGTCCGCGACCAGGCGATCATCATTGCCGTGGCCGCCGCCAAGGACGTCATCGCCAAACAGATGACCGCTGCGGACGGCAACAAGCTGATCGACGACGCCATTGCCGAGGTCAATGCCAAGCTGCACTGACGCAGGTGACGGATCATGCATTGCAGGGGCCCGGCGTTTTCGACGCGGGGCCCTTTGCGTTGATCGGCCCGTCGGCGCAACAAGGGCACAGCTGTTCGAGGTGAAACATGGATCGAGACCCGCAACCGGGCAAGGTTTGTTGCATCGTCATCCCGGTTTACCGCCCCCTGAACGACGCCGAAACCGGCTTGATGCGCCACAATCTGGACACGCTTGATGGGTTCCCGGCGGTTTTGGTCGGGGCGGCACAGCAAGGCGCGTTGCTAGAGGCCACGCGCAACGCTCTGTCAGCAGACCGACCGGGCCAGATCACGGTTCAGACGTTCGCCGACCGGTTTTTCCAGAGTGTCGCGGGTTACAATGATCTGATGCTGGACGCAGGCTTTTTCGAACGGTTCGAGGATTTCGATCACATTCTGATCTGCCAACAGGACGCGATTGTTCTGAGGCCCGGCCTGGCGGAATGGCTGGGCAAGGGATATGCCTTTGTCGGCGCTCCGATGTTCCAAGGCTATCATGCGCCGAAACGACCACTGACCTATCTGTCTACTCTGAACGGCGGTCTGTCCCTGCGCCACATCCCTTCGGCATTGTCCGTATTGCGGCGTGCCACGTTCGTGGGCCGTCGCCGGTGGGTCCGCGCGGCAGAGAAGCTGGGGCTGTTTCGTATCGCGAATGCCCTGATGCGCCTGATTGGCGAACGCCGGTTGGTCGTGCACGAAAAGGGCCTGCATGAGGATGTGCTCTGGACCAGGGACGTTCCGGCGGTGTTCCCCCGTTTCCACGTGCCACCGCCCGAAACGGCGGCGCATTTTGCCTTTGAGACCTGCCCACGGGAATTGTACCGACGCATCGGGAAAAAACTGCCCTTTGGCTGTCATGCGTTTGAACGCTACGATCCGGGTTTCTGGGTCGATCACGCACCGCCCGAGGTGGTGCCTTATGTCAAGGCTTTGGTCGCAGGCCCGCATGATGCGTGACGGCAGCCGCAGTTTTCATAGGCTGGCACCGCGCGACAGGTCATCCGACCCGTCCCACGATGGATGTGGCGCTGATTGAATACTTGCGGTTCACGCGATACTTGCAATAGCAGGGGTGTTGGTTCGCAGGGGGCTTTGCCAAAGCCTGTAACCCACAACCCTGGTTGAGAGGCTTTGATGACGTCAGATGCGCTGAACAAAGAGCCGGCGGCGGTCGCGATTGATGGCTGTCCCAAATACGGGATCGAGTTTTCCTTTTGCTCTCTGGTGACCGACACCGCCCAATACAGCGCCATGATACAATCCATGAAAGACGCCGGGTTTGATGAATCCTGTGCCGAATACCTGTATCTGGACAACAGGGTCCAGAACCAGGGCGACGGATATGCGGGCCTGAACCTGTTGGCCAATCATGCGCGTGGCAAGTATATCGTGTTCTGTCATCAGGACGTTCTGGCAATCGACGGGCCGGACAGGCTGCGCGAGATCGTCGCCGGACTTTCCCGGCAGGATCCCGCATGGGCGGTATTGGGCAATGCAGGGCTGCGTGGCGGCGCGCGTTTCATGTATCTGAACGAACAAGCGAGCGTCTGCGCCGGAAAAAGCAGACGGCCGCCAGAGCGCATCGAGTCGCTGGACGAGAACTTCATCCTGCTGCGTCAGGACGCCCGGCTGGGCTTTTCAAACGATCTCAGCGGGTTTCACCTGTATGGGACGGATCTGGTCAGCCAGGCCAGCCTGCGCGGGCTGACCGCCTATGTCGTCGATTTTCGCGTCGAACACCTGGGCAAGGGCAAGATCGATCGGGCCTTTCACGACGCCTGCACTCAATTTGAAGAAAAATACGCCCGGGCCTTCACGCCGCGGACTGTGAACACGACCTGCACCTCGCTGGACCTGGGAACGGTTGACGGCGAGGGGCGGGCGCGCAGGCTTGCCTATTTTGCGCCCGGTGGTGCGGAATTCGTAAGGCCCAGCAAGAAAGCGAAGAAAGCCATTCGTTCGTATATTTCGGGCAACCGGATCGAAATGGACGGTCTGCAAATCCGCTACCCTCGGAATTTGCCATATTCGACATATCATGAATTGCGCAAAGATCTGTATGAACGGCCCATGCGGCAGTCACTTCAGGACTATTTGCGCCCCGACACGCCCGTCGTCGAACTGGGGGCGGGCTTTGGCGTACTGTCCGGTGTCATCAGCCGTATTCTGGATCCGAGCCAGCGGCAGGTGGTGGTCGAATCTGATCCACAGCTCCTTGCCCTTTGCGAGCAGAACGTTCGGTGTGCCAGCCCCGAAAGGGACATCAGGGCGGTAAATGCGCAGATCGTCTATGCGGCCAAGGCAAGCGCCTGCGCCGGGGATCGAGCGGTGGCGCGGGACCGGAACGCGCCGAGCGTGCCAACCACGACCTTGTCACAGGTGCTGGAGGAGACCGGCATGGATTGCCCCTATGGGTTGGTCTGTGACATCGACGGGATCGAATTCGATCTGATTGACCGGGATGTCCAAGGGTTGGAATACTGCCAGACGCTGATCCTTAAACTGAATCCAAGCGCGTACTACGCGCGTGGAGAAACCGCGATATCGTTCCTGCACAATCTTGAGGCGGCCGGTTTCACAGCCCTTGCCAGCACTGGTGCGGTTCTCGTTGCGGCCAGAAAACCGGCGGGCTGATGGTCGGGCCGCGTCAGTTGGGACCTGCTTCGTGTAGCAGCCTCTGGCGGGCGATGCGTTCGTTGCGATCGGCGCGACGCTGATCCAGCAGCGCCTGTTCGATGAATTCCAGATGCGCGATGACGGCGGACCGGGCCGCGTCCGGGTTCCGGGCCTGAATGGCATCGTTGATGGCGCGGTGCTGGTCCAGCAGCGCGGCGCGGGTGGTGCGTTGCTGGAACATGACCTGCCGGTTATAGAACACGCCCTCGCGCAGCAGGTCGAACATTGCGCGCATCATATGCAGCATCACCACGTTGTGGCTGGCTTCGATGATGGCGCCATGAAACTGGGCATCAAGACGGGCCTCGTCTTCCGGGCTGCGATCCGTGGTGTCGTCCTGCATCCGGTCGAAAATGGTCTGGATCACGGCCAGATCGCTGTCCGATCCCAAGCGGGCGGCGCGCTGTGCGGCCAAGGCTTCGATATCGCGGCGAAATGCGACATAGTCGAACACCGCTTCGTCATGGCTGGCAAACAGGCGGGTCAGGGCAGGGGAAAACGCGGACCCCAAGACATCGGCGACGAAAATGCCCGAACCGGCGCGGCTGGCCAGCAGGCCCTTGTCCTGCAGTTGGGCCACCGCTTCGCGCAGGCTGGGACGGGACACGCCCAGACGCTCGGACAGATCGCGTTCCGACGGCAGCCGTTCACCCGGTCGCAATATGCCGCGCAGAATCAGCAATTCGATCTGATGAACCACCGAGGCGGACAGTTTCTCGGCCTGGATCTTTTGAAAAGGCATCGCGGTATCCGTTTGATTGGTAAGATATTATGACCGGAGCATGTCCCCGGCAAGCTGTTTGCTCTCGGACTCCGTCGCGGTTCAGGCCCTGTTAACCATGCTGCGGTCAAGATCGGCGCATGTTTCGGATTGTTCTTCTCGCAGCCGCCCTTCTGTCCGCTTGCGGCGGCCCCGGTCTCTATTTTCGGGAGGCTCCGGTTCAGCGCATTTCAGTAGATGGCAGCGTGTTTGACGTTCGGGTGCGCGGCGATCTGGCCGAAGCGGTACGGGTCAACGAACAATATGCGCCACGGTTTGGTCCCATACGGACGCGCGCAGCCTTTGCCATGGCCAAGGTCAGCGGCTGCAAGGTGACAGAGGTTCGCGGGGATCAGGCGGTGGCGACCGGCATTCTGGCCTGCGACGGGCGGCCGGCCCCTCTGGCGTTTCCGCGTGAGACGGGTTCGTTTACCTGCCTCGAGACCAGTCTGCGCGGGTTTGACATTCCGGGCGGGCCCTATCCGGAATATGATTGCGACCCGTACTAACACCCGGTTTTCATCGCCTTCCCAATGGCGATGCACGGGCTTGTCACCGGGTGGCTCCGGGCGGGGGCCTGTCCGAATACCGCGTGCCAGGACCGGTGCCGCCTTGGTTTCCGGCCCTGGCCTTGTTGCGTTTGCGCGGCGTCACAATCTTGGCAAATGGCGCTATCGGTTGTGGGCGGCGGTCTGTTCGGGCAGCCATGTCACGATCTGCGGGAACATCACGAACAGCAGCAGGATCGCAACCTGGATCAGGAAGAACGGGATCACCCCGCGATAGACCTGGGCGATGCCGATCCCCTCGGGCAGCACGCCCTTGAGATAGAACAACGTATAGCCGAAGGGCGGCGTGATATAGGCCATCTGCGCGGTGATCATGAACAGAACTCCGAACCATAGGGGATCGAACCCCAGCGTCGTGACGATCGGGATGAAGACGGGCACGCACAGCAGGATGATCCCGATCTCGTCGAGAAACAGCCCCAGGATGATCAGAACCGCCAGCATCGCCAGCAGAACGACATAGCGCGACGCTTCGAGCGTGCGCACGAAATCAAGGATGGCATCAGCCCCGCCTGTTGCCACAAAGACCGAGATGAACGCCTTGGCACCCAGCGTGATCCACAGGATCATCGCCGAGACCCGCAGCGCATCGGTTGCCGCCGCGTCGATGTTGGTCAGCCGCAGCCGCCCCGATACCAGTGCCGAGACCAAGGCACCCAGTACCCCGACCGACGCGGCCTCGGTCGGGGTGGCGATCCCGGCATAGATCGAGCCCAGCACCGCAAGGATCACCGCCGCTGGCAGGATCAGGCTGCGCAGGGCCGCCAGTTTTTCGACAAGGGGGATGTCGGGCAGGTCGGTCGCCAGCGGCGCCAGCGAAGGATCAAGCCGGACCCGTACCCAGATATAGGCGCTGTAGGAAAACGCCAGCACCAGGCCGGGGATGATCCCGGCGATGAACATCTGCCCGATCGAGATTTGCGCGGTGATTGCGTAAACGATGGTGATGACCGAGGGCGGGATCAGGATGCCAAGCGTGCCACCGGCACAGATCGCCCCCAGCGCCAGGGGCTGGTTGTAGTTGCGCGCCAGCATCGAGGGCAGGGCAAGGATACCCATTGCCGCCACCGCGGCCCCGACAACGCCCGTCATCGCGGCCATGATCGTACAGATCACCACGGTGCCGATCGCCAATCCGCCGGAAACCCGCCCGAACCATTTTTCCATTGCCGTATAGAGATCGTCGATGATGCCGGATTTCTGCAGGATGGCGGCCATCAGCACATAGAGCGGAATGGCCATCAGAGATTCCGATGTCATCGTGTCAAAGGTGTTGAGAACCGTCACGATCAGCGCGCCGGGTCCCCAAAGGAGCGCGGTCACCAGAAAAGCAATGGCGCCCAGCACGAAAGCAAGCCCCGCACCGGTGAGCATCAGCACCACCAAAGAGGCAAACATGAGAATCAGGACCAGGGTGCTTTCCATCAGGCGGCCCTTCCGCGCATGGCAAAGACGATCTCGGCCAGGGCCTGCAGGATCAGCAGCACGGCCGCGAGCGGCAACACCGACTTGGCCGGCCATACCACCGGATTCCAGGCGGAATAGCTGGTTTCGCCGTATTCATAGGCCTGGTAGGCAAGCGGTGCGCTGTAGCGTAGAAGCATGGCGCCGAAAAGCAGCGCGAGAAGCGCGCCGAGGATGGCAAGAACAGACTTGAAGCGACCGGTGGCGCGCGACGACAGGATGTCGACGGCGACATGCCCGCCCGTGTGCAGCAGGTACGGTCCCCCCAACAGAAAGAACGGGCCGAACAGCAGGGTTGCCAGTTCCGGCGCCCAGCTTGTCGGGTTGTGGAATGAATAGCGCGAGACAACCTCGAACAGCATCAGCCCGGCGATGGCATAAACCAGCCATTTCGTCAGACCGAAAATCCGTCGGTTGAGCGCGGTAACCCCTTCGGCGGCGCGCAGCATGGTGCATTCTCCAAGGTAACATGACGCCGCGCGATCCGGGGACCGCGCGGCGTCGATCAGGCGTTCCGCAATCAGAGCAGGCGCAGATCGCGCAGAAGTTCTTTCTGGCTTTCCATCATCTCGACGGCAAGGGGATCACCTTTGGTCGCCTTTTCCCACGAGACGATTGCACGCGTGCGCGCCTCGGCAACGTCGGTCGGATCGAGCGTGACGATCTCGACGCCTGCGGCTTCGAACTTGGCCAGGTATTCGGCGTTGTCCACGATGATGTTCTGACGCAGCGCGCCCGACACCTCGCGCGCCGCAACCGCAAGCGCGGCGCGTTGCTGATCGTCGAGCGTCTGATAGGCGGCCGTGTTGGCGACATAACAGGTCGCGGTGCTGGGCTGATGCACACCGGGCAGGATCAGGTATTTCGTGACCTCGTGCAGCCCTTCTTCGTAATTGGCCTTGATATCGCCCCGGTCGGCAAAGTCGATAAGCCCCTTGTCGAGCGCGGAATATACCTCGGATGTGGGCAGCGGCGACACCGCGACGCCGAAATCGGCCATGACCGCGCCGGCCAGCCCGACGAAACGCCCCTTGAGACCATCCATGTCGGCGATCTTGCGGATTTCGACCTTGGAGTGGATCGGTTCTTCGCCATAGACGGTGGGCGCGACATAGGTCAGCCCCGCGGACGCATAGGAACGTGCGGCCATGTCCAGCCCGCCACGCTCATAGAACCAGGCTTCGTACTGGTCGGCCTCGGGAAAGCCGAACGGCACCGTCGAGGAGAACCCATGTGCGGGGATCTTGCCGGCGGTGTAGCCGTCGAAGGTCTTCATCAGTTCAAACGCGCCGCCGCGAACGGCGTCGAATGCCTGCGCCGATGGCACGATCTGGCCGCCCGAGAATGGCGTGATTTCCAGGCTGCCGCCGGTCAGTTCGGCAACGCGGCTACAGAACTTTTCTTCATAGAGCATCGGGGTGGTGCCGCCGCCCCACAATGCCTGCATCCGCCATTTGGTTGCGCCCTGCGCCCGAACGGCGCTGGCGGAAACGATGGCCGGGGCCGCCAGCCCCGCCGCGCCGATGGCGCGCATGAAGTTCCGTCTTGTCTTGTCGGTCATGAATGGTTCCTCCCTATAATCATGAAATTCTACCGGGTCACAGTGTCGCCAGGATCTCTTGTGCCGCGTCCACGCTGACCTGACCGCGTTCGGCAATGGCCCTGGCGACGATCTCGATCTGTTCGCCCGTCGCCCCGGCGACGATCGCGATGTTACGGGCGTGCAGGGCCATATGGCCCTTCTGGATGCCTTCGGTGGCCAGTGCGCGCAGCGCGGCCATGTTCTGTGCCAGGCCCACGGCGACAACCACCTCGGACAGTTCCTGAGCGGTTTCCACCCCCAGCACTTTAAGTGCGGCCTGTGCCGCCGGGTGGGTCTTGGTTGCGCCACCCACGAGACCCAGCGCCATCGGCATCTCGATCGTGCCCGTCAGGTTGCCGTCGGCGTCCTGTTCCCACCGGGTAAGCGAACCGTAGCGCCCCGAGCGCGCTGCATAGGCGTGGGCGCCGGCCTCGATCGCGCGCCAGTCATTCCCGGTTGCCACCACGACCGGGTCGATCCCGTTCATGATGCCCTTGTTGTGTGTCGCGGCGCGGTAAGGGTCGATTTCGGCAAGGGTGCAGGCCTCGACCATGCCGCGAATGACGTCCGTGCCGGGCAGGTCGCGGGTTGTCATCGCGTCGGGTGTGACGGTGACGCGTGCCCGTGCGAGCCGCCGGTCGGCAAGGTTGGACAGGATGCGCAGCCTGGTGCGACCGCCGGTCAGTTCGGCGACGCGCGGGGCGATCGCTTCGGCCATGCTGTTGACCGTGTTGGCCCCCATCGCGTCGCGCACATCCACCAGGATATGCAGTACGACCATCGGCCCGACACGCGAGGTTTCGAATACTTCCACCTCGATGCCGATGCAGCCGCCCCCCACCTGGACAAGCATCTTGTCTCGGCTGTTGCACATGGATTTCAGTTCATCTTCGGCAGCCAGAAGACGATGGCGCGCACCGTGCGGATCGGTCAAATCCAGCACCTGGATCTGTGCTCGCATCACCGCCGGGTCGGATGAGGTAAGAAAGCCGCCGCCGTCGCGCGCGATCTTGGCCATGTAGGACGCCGCCGCAACGACCGAGGGTTCCTCGACCGCCATCGGTATCAGGTAGTCACGCCCGTTGACGACGAAATTCGTGGCCACGGCGAGCGGCAGTTCGAACTTGCCGATCACGTTTTCGATCATGCCATTGGCCAGCGGCATGGGCAGCACATCGCGCCCGGCGAGTATCTCGCGCGTGTTGCCGTCAAGCCCGACGGTTTGTGCGAGAACGTCAAGACGGCTCTCGGGCTCGAGGTTGCGCAGGCTTTCAATGCGGGAATTCACCCGCTTCGGCTGCTGGCCGGTTGCTGACATTGGTTTCTCCTCACGTCGCCCGAAGACTCTTTCGGGGGTATTCAGAAACGAAACCTATTTGACCCGAAATCGTTATCATAGGTACAGTTGAGGAAATCAGCCTCATACTGTTCCGGTGGGAAATATGGTACAATTCATTCGTTCCGGCCGTCAGACAAAGACCGACAGGATTGTGGACAGCATCGCCGCCCAGATCGGGTCCGGCCTGCTGAACGAGGGCGACAGGCTGCCGTCAATTCGCGCGGCCGCCAAAGAATTCAACGTATCAAAGAACACCGTGGTCGAAGCCTATGACAGACTGGTGGCCAAGGGTCAGATCACTGCGCGCCCCGGATCGGGGTTTTCCGTCGCGCCGACAGCGCGCCCGCCGCGAAGCGAGACCGCCCCGCGTCATGTGGTTGAGGCGGTGGACAGCGTGTCGTTGCTGCGCGCCCAGCTCGACCAGAACTATGCGGTTCGCGTCGGAGACGGGCGCCCGCCGCCATCGTGGATGGCGGGGCTGTCTCTGCGGCTGCCACGCAACCAGCTTGCCGAGGCCGAACAGAATACCTCTGGCTATGGTTCGGCGATGGGGCATGCCGCGCTGCGTCAGTTGATCGCCGCGCGCCATCAGCTTGACGGTATCCCGCTGGAACCCGAGCAGATCGTGACCACATTCGGTGCCAATCACGCGCTGGACCTGATCGTGCGCCGCTACCTGTCGCCGGGCGATACGGTGCTGGTGGACGAACCGGGGTACTATCCGTTGTTCGCCAAGCTGAAGCTGGCGCAGGTCAATTATGTCGGGGTCCCACGGGGGGGGACGGGCCCCGATCTGGACAGGCTCAAGGAGATCGCCCTGCGCGAGCGGCCAAAGATCTATTTCACCCAGTCGACCGCCCACAATCCGACTGGCGGCTCGTATGATCTGGCCACGTCGCATGGGCTGCTGACGCTGGCGGAGACCTGCAATTTTCTGGTGGTGGATGACGATCCGTTCAGCGATCTTCCGGGCCCGCGCGGCATTCGTCTTGCGGCGCTGGACCGGTTCACCCATGTGATTGGCGTCGGTACCTTTTCCAAGACTCTGTCAGCCAGCTTTCGCACCGGGTATGTCGCGGCACGGCCCGAGATCGTCGCAGAGATTGCCGAACTCAAGATGTTGACGACGGTGAATTCGTCCCGGTTTTCCGAGATGATCATCACCGAGATGATCCGCAACCGGACCTATGAACGCCATCTCAAACGGCTTTCGCAGCGCCTTGTACATGCCAGCGAGCTGCTGACCCGGAACCTGGCCGAGCTTGGGCTGGCTTGCCGGATCCCGCCGGGGCAGGGATACTATGCCTGGCTTGATCTGCCGGATGGCGTGTCTGACACCGAACTGGCGCATGCCGCCGCGCGAGAGGGGATATTCCTGGCACCGTCCACGTTCTTTTCCGTCGCCTCTCAACCTCAGCCCGCCGGAATGCGCCTCAACATCACCCGGACAGATGATGCACGATTTTTCACTTTCCTGCGCCGAGAGCTGTGCCAGGCGTCCGGGTCAGGGTGAACCTTTGCTCGATAGCCTGTGAAAGACCGCTCCAACGCAGATCGGGCTGCCTGCAACGTTGTGCACCCCATGCCGACCTGCGCCCGATATGGTTTCCGATTGTGCCGGTTCGCGCGCTCCGCATGTGTCGGACTTGCCCTATTCTGAGCAAGCTGGCACAAGCTCGGATCAGGTGTCATTCTTGCTTGGATATCGCTTTGTCTTTTCTTTCGGTCACGTCGGTCCCGCGGCTGCGATGGAGTTCGCCAAAGGCGTTCACCATGAGACCGCCGTTGGCATCGGTGGTGTTTCTCGTCATTGGTCTGGTCATCTTCGGCCTTGGCGAAGCGCTTCTGGTGGCCGCAGGTGTGGGCGTAAGCCCGTGGACCGTATTCGCGCAAGGCGTGACCCATGTCACGGGCTGGAGTCTGGGCTTCGCCTCTTTCGTCATCAGCATATCGGTTCTGGGCTTGTGGATTCCGCTCAGGCAGGTACCGGGCATGGGAACGATCCTCAACGCGATCATCATTGCGCTGGTGCTGGACGTCGTGCTGCCCTATCTGCCCGGGTTTCAGTCCTATCTCGCGAATGCGGCGCTGGCCCTGACCGGTGTGTTCGTGACCGGATTCGGCGGGGCGATCTACCTGATTGCAAACCTGGGCCCTGGTCCCAGGGACGGTCTCATGACCGGGCTTCAGGGTGTCACTGGACAACCCATCGCGCGCGTGCGCACGTTTCTTGAATTGACCGTCGTTGTGATCGGTTGCGCATTGGGCGGCACGCTGGGTCTGGGAACGATTTTCTTTGCACTGGGCATCGGACCGGCAATGGCAATGGGGATGCAAATTCTGCAATCCCGCAGCGTCGCGCAGTAACGTGAGCCCGGCGTTGGTTGGCGCAACCGCCACGCGGGTGGTGCCCGTTCAGATCGCGCACGCACAAGGCGTCTGTCGCATCAACGCTGACGTCGAAAGGTGCCCAGGCCCTCACCGTTCAGATGCTCGATCCGCAGGCTCATGCCGGGTTCCGCGGGTGTTTCGATGAATTCGACCAGTGAAACCGATCCCTCTGGCTGGTTCTCGGTCACGGGATAAACCACGAAACTGTCGCCATCCCAGTGCCGCATGGGCAGCGCGCGGCCGTCTGGCCCCAGTCGCAGCACAAGGCCTTCGGCGGTTTCAGCAATCGATGCGGGGCCGAAATAGGCACTGTCATAGGCGCCGACATAGGTTGCCGCCGGTCCTGCCGGGGTGGCGTCGGCGGGCGGTTCGGCGCCGACAAAATGCCCCACCGGAGCGCTCAGCGGCGCCATGATCGGGGCATAGGCGGCCAGCCAGTCCCGGCTGTCGGCCCCGATTTCCGCCCGGTCAAGAAAGCTTGCGGTAATCGCTTCGGCGGCCCCGGTCGGTGGGGCATTGGTCAGCACGACGATCCCCAGATCCAGGTCCGGCACCATCGCCAGACTGGTCGACGCCCCAAACGCGAAAGCGCCCGAATGGCTGAGCATCACGCGCCCGGTCAGACGTGTCCCGACATTGAAGCCGAACCCATAGGCACCAGGACGCGCGGAAATATCCATCGACGCCCCTTGGATCGTCTGAGCTGAGAGCGCCGGGGCCAATGCTTCCTCGGACATCAACTGCGCGTCGTGCACTGTTCCGCGCCCCAGCACCATCGCCATCCAGCGCGCCATGTCATTGGCGCTGGAACTGACCCCACCTGCCGGGCTTTGGGCATCCGGCTGGCGAAGGTCGGCGACCCGATACCCATCTTCCCCGCTGACATGGCTCGCCGCCCGGTTGTCTTGCGTCATATAGTCGGCGTGGCGCGAACTGGTCGAAGTCATGCCAAGCGGTGCATAAAGCGCGGTTGCCGACAGATCGGCCCAATCCGTGCCAGCCGCCACGGCGACAGCTTCGGCCGCGGCGGTGAGGCCGAAGTTGGTATAGGCATAGTCGGCCCGGAAATCCCCCTTTGGCAGCAATGCAAGTCGCTCCAGCACTGCACGGCGACCGAACCCGATATCTTCGAGATCGTCACCGGCATGACCTGGCAGGCCCGAGCGATGCGCGTAGAGATCGCCTATGGTGACATGATCGCTGATCCAGGGATCGCCCATATCGAACCAGGGCAGGAATTCTCGCACCGGGCTGTGCCAGGTCACGGTGCCCGCATCCACCTGTGTTGCGACCACGGTGGCGCCTACCGGTTTTGACACGGACGCCAGCAGAAAGACCGTATCGGCGTCAACGCGTGCCACATGCCCGGCCGCACGGATGCCAAAGCCCCGGGCATAGACCGTTTGCCCCTTGTGGACCACGGCAATGGCCAGCCCCGGGAGTCCGGTGCTTGCAAGAACATCGCGGCCAAGCTCATCCAGCGTTGCGATCGCGCCCGCGATCCGTTCGTCTGGCACGGGCAACAGCACGGCCATGGGCGGTGCGACCGTCGGATCCGGCATGGCAAACGCGGGCGGCAGGGTGTCCGCGCCTGCCGCGCCGGGCAACGCCAAGGCCAGCAGACCCGCCAGGATCAGGCTGGTGCCGAGCAACCGGTGATCCGCATGCCGGCGTCCGATCCGGTGCCGTGGGTGCGTTTCGTGCGGCAGGACCGGGCGCATTCTCATGTTTCACTTTCCTTCTTCGAACAACGTTCATCGCAACAGGCCAGCCGCATTGTGACAGAATTCTCGCGGATCGGAAGGCACTGATGTCGCTGTGAAAGACAGGTTCGGTCTCGCACAGCGCGCCCGCTTGCATTGCTTTGCATATCAGCCCGGACCCCAGAGACCACCATGGCTGACGTCACTTTCGGACCTTCGGGCTGCCCGCCCGAGAGCCTCGGCAACCTTGCGGGCACCAGCGCCGGCGTCGACTGTCAAGCCATCGGACCGGATCATCGCGCCGAGCCGGATGATTTGCGGTCAACCTTGCTGCGCGAACCCTTGGGCGATCGCCTGGAACGGCAGGCCGATGGATGCGAAACGGGTTGGAAACCCGCGTGCGGCGGCGAAAACGGACAGGTCGCGCCAGGCACGGGGGAAATCGACGTCCTGGCCCCGGAGCACTGTGCAAAGCCGCCGCCCGGCGTCCGCGATCTGGTCCTGGGTTTGCCCGACCCCCGAACGTGAGACGATCCCCAGCGAGGCCATGCCAAGCGTACAGGCGCGCGCCTTCCAGCCGAGCGCCACAAGGATGCCATCGCGCACGAGAAGATCCAGCGTCATCATGCTGCCGCACACCGGGCTGCGACAGGTCACGGTGATACTGGGCGCCTCCAGGCGGCGATCGGCGCGCACCCGGGCGGAAAATTCCCGGATGCGCGGTTGATAAAGCGCGGTCAATGCCGCGTCGCTGTCGGCCATGGTCAGGCTTCGTCGACCCCGGCCGCAGTCTGGCGCCCCAGCACCGCAAGGAATTGCAGCACGAAGTGCATTCCGCGGCGTACGTCTTCGTCGGCGATGGCGCGCAGCAGGCCCAGCCGCGTCGGAACCGGCTCTTGCGCGGCCTGATTGGCGGCAAACCGTGCCGCGTTCGACAGCATCCAGGTATTGCTGACGACATCCTCGTACGCGGCCATCATCTTCTGGATCATCGCATCGTCGGCCATGTCCACACCGTCCGAGGCCAGCGACAGCAGGTCGATGACATTGTGCAACCTGCGCCCCTGGATCAGCGGCGCCAGCTTGTTGGCCAGTTCGACAAGCCCGGCCTCGGTGGCCTCGTCGGCAAAGGCGCTGTCCTGGCTGAGACGTTCGAGAAGCGGAGCGTCCGCTCCGGTAGCAGTGGGGTTCGCCATGGCGTCCTCCTGTTCCATGATGTGAGAGATCAAACGATGCCGCGCGCGACGGACCAGTAGATGCCGCGGTTGAAGGCCTTGCGCAGAAGCCCGCCGACCTTGGTGGGCGGCGTCGGATGCACGTCTTCGTCGTAGTCGTACCAAAGCGGCATGCCCGCCTCGAGCCCCATCTGGGCGACGGCCTGAACCTTGCCGTCATAGGCATCGACGGTCCGGCCCAGCCGCAGATCGCCCGCGATGTTGTTCGCGATGACCGGGGATTGGTTGTGGCACGATCCCCCCGCCTTGGAGATCGGCAGGTCCACCGTGTCGCCCATCACATAGGCATTGGGAAATCCATCAAGTTGCAGCGTTTCGCGGTTGGTGGGCAGCCAGCCTTCGTTGTTGGGGGCCTGCGACACGCCGCTTTCCAACACCGCATCGACGGCCCGGATCGGCGGCGTGGACATCAGAATGTCGAAATCCTGCTCCTCTCCCTCGGCGGAAATCGCGATCTTCTTTTCTGCATCGACCTTGGACAGGGTAAAGCCACGCTGATACTTGATGTCGCGCTCTTCAAAGATCGGGGGCAGAACGGAACAGACCTCTTCCTGCAGAAAGAGACAATTGCGCAGCAATTGCGAAACGGTCGGATAGGTATAAACGATCTCGACCTGATCGCGGATGCCTTTGCGGCGCAGGTATTCATCCAGCATCAATGTCGTTTCCATCGGCGCGATGCCGCATTGATGCGGTACATTCGGCGTTTCGGGGAAGTTCACGGTGATGAAAACCCGGCCCTTTTCCAGTTTGCGCAGCTTTTCGGAAAGCTGGCGCGCCGGGTCGTACTGATAGAAGTAATCCCCCGCTTCCTTCAGCCCCTCGATCCGTTCTGGTGCTGGCAGGCAGCCGGTGGAGACGACGATATAATCGTATCCGATCGTCTTGCCGCTTGCGGTCTTCACCGATGAGCCGGCAAAGTCGAACGCGGTGACCTTGTCGACCTGAAAGTCGATCTCGGGGCGCAGCAGCGTTTGCTGTTTGCGCCGCAGTTCGCCTTGAAAGAACATATCAAAAGCGACATACATGAACGCCGGCTTGTAATAATGCCACGGGCTGTCGGACAGCATGGTGACCTTGACCTTGCCGGCGCAAACCTCGGGATACATCTTGCTGACGATATTGTTCGCGGTCATCGTGCCGCCGATCCCGCCGCCGACGACGAGTATGTGTTTTTGCATGATGTCTCCTCCTGCATTTGCCGATTTGACAATGGGGACAGATGGGGCCCCACTGGCAGCGTCTGAACTGTTCAACAAATGCGACCAATTTTCCCTTGTAGCCAAGCGGCAACCTTTCCAATCTGGAAAGATGCGCCGTTGATGGCGCCGGAAGGAACGGGACAAAGATGGTGGACGGAGACGACAGCGAAGAGAGGCGCGCGGCCATACGAACCGAGGTTCAAGGCCAGATCATCGAGTGCCTGAACCGGTTCTACGCGATGGAAACGGGGATGTGGGGCAGTCCGGTGGACTGCCTGATCATTCGAACCGTTGTCCAGGGCCGGATACAGGGAAAGCTATATGATCTTTCCGCCCTTTCCGAGGTTCTCGGTCTTCCTATCAGTACGTTGCACCGCAAGATCGGCTCTTTGGTGCAGAGTGGCTACCTGCGACGCGAGCCGCGCGGAAAATCCGTCTATATCACTCCGACAGAGAACACGAATATCGAACTGGACAAGACGTTCGAGTCCATGGTCGAGACCTTGCGTCGTCTGTACAATGGCGATCTGGACTCTGAAATGAACGCCATTTGCCGCGCTTGATGTATGCAAATGAATGGGATAGCGTTCTTGCGGCGGGGGCCAATACGGCGGTTTCCGAGGGGGGCACAAGACCATGAAAGCATTGAGCCGAATCTCGACAAAGTCCACTCCCATCGAAGTTCTGCGCAACGACATTCAGCAGATTTGCGGCGCTTTCGAGGTGGAACCTGCGCGCCGCAAGGGGCCGTCTCATGGGCTGGCGCGCAAGCGGGGAATGGGTGGATTCGAAGCCGCGCTGGTGTCTCTTGACGCCCAGGAAGCGGCCCGCACGCAGACCTGCATTCGGCGCGATCCGGGCGAATATTTCTTTATGCTGGTGCAGGACGTCGGCGAATGCGTTGTGCATCAGAGCGGTGCATCAACGCTTTTGCGGCCCGGCGATATGTTCATCGTCGATGCCACCCGCCCCTCGAAATTCGTGTATGACGGGCAGTTTGCACATCAGATTTCAGTGCATCTTCCGCGGGATGAGATGATCGGCCGGTTCGGGGGCGATTGTGATGGCGGCGTGGCGATTGACCGCAATGATCCGCTGTGGCTGGCGCTGCGCGCGGTGCTCTACAAGATGATGCACTGCCCGCCCGAGATGGGCTTGCAGTTGAGCGAAGCGTTCTATGGGCTGATGGGCGCCTATTTTCAGGAGCGGCGCAGCCAGACCCTGGATGTACGCGGGCAGATCATGGAACGCGCCCTGCAACTCATGACCCGTCACTACCGCGATCCCGAGTTCGGGCCGGGCGCTTTGGCGCTGCACCTCGGCGTATCGCTGCGCAGCCTGCAACGCTATTTCGAACCTTTGGGCGAAACGCCGGGTCAACGTCTGCTGCAACTGCGTCTGACCCAAGCGCATGCGGAACTTTCCCGCCAGGGGGCCAATGAGGTCTCTGTCACCGACTGCGCCTATGGCTGCGGCTTCAACGATCTTTCGCATTTCTACCGCGCCTTCCGGCAGCGGTACGGAATGACGCCCGGTGCGGTTGTCGCACAAGCCCGCACCGGTGGCGCGATCGTCCAATAGTGCTGTCGCGTTATCCCAAGATGCGCGTCTGATCCGCTCCTACGCTCTTACCAAAGGAGGCGTTTCGGCACGGTGCCGGGGCGGGATGACGGAGGACATGATGAAAGACACCATTGATACCATCGGCCTGATCGCGGGCGGTGAGCGGATCGATACCGGCGAGCGGTTCGCTGTGGCGAACCCCGGCACGGGGGGACAAGCAGGCACGGCGCCAGATGCCGGTCAGTCAGAACTGGACCGCGCAGTCGCCGCGGCGAAAGGGGCTTTCCCGGGCTGGTCCGCCACCTCTGATGAAGAGCGAGCCGCCGCTTGCAACGCCGTGGCGGACAAGCTCGAAGCGCATGCCGAGGAACTGGCGCAGTTGATTACGGCAGAACAAGGCAAACCCCTGGGCGGCATCGGCTCGCAATGGGAGATGGGCGGCGCGGTCGCCTGGGCGCGTTATACCGCGGGCCTCTCGCTACCGATGGAAGTGCTGCAGGACACGCCCGAGGGCCGGGTCGAAATGTACCGCAAGCCGCTGGGCGTGGTGGGGTCGATCACCCCGTGGAACTTCCCCGTGCTCATCGCGGTCTGGCACATCCTTCCCGCGCTGCGCAGCGGCAACACCGTGGTAAGCAAACCTTCGCCCATGACACCGCTTGCTTCACTGCGGATGATCGAACTGATGAACGAGGTGTTGCCCGCCGGCGTGGTCAATTCCGTCAGCGCCGCCGATGGCGCCTTCAACATGGGCGCGGCCATGTCATCGCACCCGGACATCGCCAAGATCGTCTTCACCGGCTCTTGCGGCACCGGCCAGAAGGTCATGCAATCCAGTGCCGAAACGATGAAGCGCCTGACACTTGAGATGGGCGGCAACGATGCCGGTATCGTGCTGCCTGACGCCGATCCCGAAGCCATTGCCGAGGGGCTTTTCTGGGGCGCGTTCATCAACAACGGGCAGACCTGCGCGGCGATGAAGCGGCTCTATGTGCATGACGACATTCATGACGCGGTCTGCGATGCGCTTGTTGCCTATGCGCGCAACATCAAGGTGGGCGAGGGCACACAGGAAGACAGCGTTCTTGGCCCGGTGCAGAACCAGATGCAGTTCGACAAGCTTTCGCGTCTTGTCGCGCAGGCCAAGGAGGGCGGCGAGCTGTTGCTGGGCGGTGAGCCGGGCGAAGGGCTGTTCTATCCGCCCACGATTATCGCCGGCATGGGTGCCGATGACCCTCTCGTCTACGAAGAGCAATTCGGCCCGGCTTTGCCGATCATCCGCTATACTGATCTTGAAGACGCGCTGGCGCAGGCCAATGCGCTGGAGGTGGGCCTTGGCGGTTCGGTCTGGTCGGCGGACAAAGAGGCGGCCAAAGCCGTTGCGAAACGCATGGAATGCGGATCGGTCTGGATCAACAGCCACGGCATGATTCAACCCAATGCACCGTTTGGGGGTGTCAAGAAATCGGGTTTCGGTGTCGAATTCGGCGAGGAAGGAATGAAGGAATACACTGACATTCAGGTGATTTTTGCTTGAGGCGTCACCCGGTGCTTCGTGCAACGCCGGGATTCTTGTATTCAGGGAGGATAGAAATGAAAACGTCCAAGGTTAAAACGGAAAACAACGCGACTTTGACGCGGCGCAGCTTTCTGGGTCATACGGCCGTTGCTTCCGGCGTGTTGAGCCTCGGCGGCGGGCTTCTGGGGGCCAGCGTGAACCCGGCGGATGCGCAGGAAAAAAGCTATGACTATGTCATCTGCGGTGCGGGATCCGCAGGCTGTGTGCTGGCCAACCGGCTGAGCGCCGAAGGCGCGGAAGTCCTGTTGATAGAGGCAGGCGGCCCGGACAATTCCGAGATGATCTCGACGCCGATGCGGCTGATCGAGCTTTGGGGAACCGAGTTCGATTGGGCCTATGAAACGGTGCCGCAGGAACACGCCGGAGGGCGCGAGCTGTTCTGGCCGCGCGGCAAGACCCTGGGCGGCTCTTCGTCGCTGAACGGCATGATCTATGTGCGCGGAAATGCGTCAGACTACGACGAATGGGCCAGTGAGTTCGGCTGCGATGGCTGGGATTATGCCTCTGTGCTGCCTTTCTTCAAGAAGTCCGAAGATTTCTCGCGCGGGGCCGATGAATACCACGGGGCAGGCGGCCCGCTTCACGTCACCGCCGATTTTACCCCCCACCCCGTGACACAGGCCATGGTCGAGGCCGCGGTCGAGGCCGGGCATCCGATGAACGAGGATACCAATGGGGCGGACCAGACCGGCGTGGCCTATGTGGATCTCAATACCGATGACGGCAAACGCGTATCCACAGCCGTGGCTTTCCTGCGTCCGGCGCTGGAGCGGCCGAACCTGACGCTGATCACCGATGCGCGGGTGCACCGGGTCGAGATTGATGGCGACCGCGCCACGGGTGTGACCTATATGCAGCAGGGGGAGCTCAAGACGGTGAACGCCGCCCGCGAGGTCATTGTCTCGGGCGGTGCGATCGAGAGTCCGCGCATTCTGATGTTGTCAGGGCTGGGGCCCAAGGCGCATCTGGAAGAGATTGGCATCACCCCGCTTCGGGATCTGCCGGGCGTGGGACAGAACCTGAACGACCATACGCTTTGTCCGGTGATCTATGAAGGTGCCCAACCGATCCCGGCGCCATCGGATATGTCGATCACGCCGCTGCATGCGCATCTCTTCGCCAAGTCCGATCCGGCGCTGGCCGGACCCGACATGCAACCGCTGTTCTTCCATGTGCCGTATTACGCGCCTGAACAGAAGGCCGAAACCGGCAACGCATTCACTTTGAACGGCTCGGGTGTGCGGCCCGCCTCCAAGGGGGAGATTCGTTTGACATCGGCCGATCCCGAGGCTCCGCTGCATATCGACCCCAAGGTGTTGTCCGATCCCCATGACGTCGAGATTCTTGTGAAATCCATGCGGCAGATGCGCGAGATCGCCAAACAGCCTGCCCTGGCACCGTGGA
Source organism: Rhodobacteraceae bacterium F11138 (assembly GCA_016521575.1). GTDB lineage: Bacteria > Pseudomonadota > Alphaproteobacteria > Rhodobacterales > Rhodobacteraceae > Sedimentitalea. The sequence goes on from JAEKDP010000003.1 coordinate 226,070, forward strand.
AAGGACGCGAGATCTATCCTGGCGAAGATGTCCAGAGCGATGAGGACCTCGCCGCCTATGCACGCACCGCCGTGATGTCCTATCATCATCAGAATGGCACCTGTGCCATGGGTCGCGACGAGATGGCTGTGGTCGATCCAGAGCTGCGTGTCCACGGCATGCAGGGGCTGAGGGTCGTCGATGCCTCGGTTTTCCCCCGCGTCCCCGCGGGCAACACCAATGCCCCGACTATCATGGTCGCGGAAAAAGCCGCCGACATGATCCTGCGGTCGTAAAGCGAAAGCCCGTGGGCCACGCCGGGGAGGCGGGGCGGCCCACGGATCCGTACTCAATGAAAGGGAGAGAAGATGTTACGCAAAACACTGCTTGGCGGGGTCGCAACCCTTGCCCTCACCGGCGGGGCGTCATTCGCGCATCCGCTCGACGGTCTTTCCGGTGAGGAATACCAAAAGATCAACCAGATCCTGCGCGCGGGCGATATGGCGGGGGATGATACGCTATATCCGCTGATCGAACTGATCGAGCCGCCCAAGGCCGATGTTCTGGCATGGAACGAAGGCGACACGCTCGACCGTCGCGCGATGGTGCATATGTCCAATGCGGACCACAGCGGCTTTGTCGAAACCATTGTGAACCTGACCACCGGAAAGATCGAAAGCAGCGCCCCCACCGAGGGGCAGCCGATGGTTCTTTTCAACGAGTTCGCCAACGCCATGACCGCCGCTTTGGAGCATCCCGACATGATCGCCGGGCTTGAAAAGCGCGGGCTGACGCCGGAACAGGTGTTCTGCCTGCCGCTCACTGCGGGTAATTTCTTCTCGGAAGAAGACGACGGCACGCGGCTGATGAAAGTGCCTTGCTACGTCTCGCCTGAGGGGTCGAACTTCTACGCCAAGCCGATTGAGAACATCTATGCCGTGGTGGATCTGCAAACGGGCAAGGCTTTGCGCGTGATCGACGAAGGCAATGTGGCAATTCCCGAAGATAGCTGGGGGTACACCGGCGAAGAGATCGAGGCTCGTGCCCCACAGCGTGCCGCGACAAACCCCGCCGTGCTGACCCAGGAGGGCGGGCCAAACTTCACATACGCGGATGGCGCGCTGGAATGGGATATGTGGCGCATGCGCCTGCGGGTCGACAAACGCCCCGGTCCGGTGCTGTCGAACATCGACGTGAAAGATGGCGATGAGTGGCGCACGCTGCTCTATCAAGCCCATCTGTCCGAGGTTTTCGTGCCCTATATGGATCCGAGCGCGGGGCTGTACTGGCGCACCTATATGGACAGCGGCGAATACGGGTTCGGCCTGTTCCTGACCCCTCTGGTGGCTGGGATCGACTGTCCGTCTTACGCGACTTTCCTGCCGGCGATGATCGCAGGCGACGACGGCCAACCGCTGGAAATTCCCGATGCGGTCTGCATCTTCGAGCGCAACATCGGCGATCCTGCGTGGCGGCACTTTGAGGTCTTCGCACAAGGCCCCGATCAATACACCCCCGCCGAGGGGCGGCCCGAGACGGAACTGGTGGTGCGCACTGCTTCCGAGGTGGGCAATTACGACTACCTGATCGACTATCGGTTCAAACAGAACGGCCAGATGGAAATCAAGGTTGGTGCCACCGGTCTGGATGGTGTGAAAGGTGCCGATGCGACTTCGATGGACGATCCGTCTGCGGCGCGCGAAACCGAGTATGGCACGCTGATCGCGCCCAATCTGGTGGCGGCGAACCATGACCACTACTTCAACTTCCGGCTCGATTTCGACATCGACCAGCCCAAGAACCGTTTCATGACGATGGACATTGTGCCGGCGGAAGTGGCCGACGACAGCCCGCGCCGTTCGCTGTGGAAGGTCGAGCACAACATGCCCAAGTCCGAGGCCGAGGCCACCTATCAGGTGTCGTCATTCAAGCCGCGGTACTTCATGTTGCAAAACCCCGACCGCAAAGGCCCCCTGGGGCACAAGCCGGGCTATATGATCCACCACGGCAGCGTCGCCCACGGCCCGTTCGACTTTGAGAACGATCCGCCGATGATCCGTAACGCCTATATCGAGAACTCGGTCTGGAACACGGTACATGACCCCGATGAACGCTATGCAGGCGGCAAATTCGCCTTGCAAAGCGACGGGTCCGACACGCTGGCGCAATGGGTCAAGGAAGACGCCCCGCTACAGGATCAGGACATCGTCACCTGGTTCACCGCAGGCTTTCACCATGTGCCGCGCATGGAGGACTGGCCGGTGATGTCAACGGAATGGAAAACAGTGCATATCATGCCGCACAACTTCTTCCCGATGAACCCGGCGATCACGATCCGCGACCCTGAATAAGGACACGCAAGAAAAGAGGAAGGCGAGAGGCTCAGTCGCTCGCCTTCTTCAACCGGAAGGCAAAGCTATCCCATGTGTTGAAACAAGGTCTTGGAACAGAGATCTGAAAATAGCGAAATACTCCTTCCCCGAAAGATTATGAGAGTTGACCAAGATCGAATCTTCTGACCCTGAAAGCAATCCTGCCACTAGCGCGCGAATGCCCGTCAGCATGATGTGCAAGAAACTTCTCTGAAGTAGTCCGTCAGGCGATGTTCTTCTTGACGGCCTAGTTGATGGCACGGGGATAGTGATCGACGATGACCCCGTCGCCCGCCTGCGTCGGCACCGCCGCCGCGCTGCGGGCATTCCAATCCGCCGACTCCGCCCAGAGGCCGAGCCGCGTGAAGATGTGCGACTGCATTTGCAGGGCATGCGACAGCTTCAAACGTGTCTGATCAGCCCCACCCACGTGGTCCAGTTTGAATGTTGGTGCATTATCGGCCGGGGTTCCATCGGGACGATGGTTTCCGGGGCCGGTGGGCGGTAGCCCAAAGCACGGGGTGGTCGTTTCGTGTTGTAGTGTGTCCTCCATTTTTCGCTCAGGATTTGTGCCTCCCTCAGCGAGTAGAAGACCTCGCCGTTCAGCAGGTCATCCCGAAGCCTTGCACTGTAGCTTTCGCAGTATCCGTTTTCCCAAGGTGATCCCGGTTCGATGATGCACGAAGTCATACGACCAAACGTGGTTGCGATACTCAGGCCGCAATCGGACACCTGAGCCGTCGTGCAGCCAAAGCCGCCCCTTCTTGGGTTGCTTCGTTGGAACCTTTGGCGCCTCACGCCGCCATAGGCATTCAACACGCTTGTCGTTCACCCGCCAACCCGCATCTCTCGGCGAAGCCGCGATCCGGCGATAGCCGTAGCCGCCATATTGCCGAGCCAGTTCAATCATATCGGCAGCCAGCCGGTCTTTATCGGCACGGCCCCCCCCGGAGCCTTGCGCTGCGTTCAGCGGCACATCAAATCTCCATTGTCGTGGTGCCACGGTGACCCGCTGCGCCGGTATTGGCAAGCCGGCCTGTGCCTTACTCGGGAAACTCGCGCGGCAGCACAAAGTCGAGAACCTGGCCGGTGCCCGGTTCGACCTGATCCCATGTGGCGATGTCAAAGCGCATCACTACCGTTCCGCCCGTTGGAAAATCGTGGAACCGCGCGTGCGAATGCGCCTGTGCAGCCATTTCGTTTGCAAAGGCGCTGATGCCCGGATTGTGCCCGATCATCAGAACAGTGTTGCCGCTGGCCATTTCCAGGACCATCTGCATCTCGGCGGAATTGGCGTTATACAGTTCGGGCGAGAAGTCCGCCTCCAGCGTCAATCCCAGGCGGTCATAGGTGTCACGGGTGCGGATCGCGGTCGAGACGATGGCCTGATCCGGCTGGTGCATCTGCCCACGCAGCCAAGCGCCCAACGCTTTGGCAGCGCGCTTGCCGCGCTTGTTCAGCGGGCGGTCGTGGTCGGCCAGAGCCGGCTCCTCCCAACTGGATTTGGCGTGGCGCATCAGGATCAGGGTAAGTGTCATGAGGGATGGAACGCTTTCATATGCAGGGCAGATTGGGCGGGGTTGCGCGCAGCCCCCGCGCTGACGGGGCAGGCCCGGCGTGCCGCGCATCCGTTGCGCAGGCAATCGCGCCCGGCTGCTGTGTCCAGATAGGCATGACAGGCGGCGACATCATAGGAGGCCGAGCCTGAAAGCGCATTGACCGGACAGGCGGTGGTGCAGGGTTGTGCGTCGCAGGACAGGCAGGGCGACGCGGCGGCGGTGTCGGCAATCGGCAGCGCCTTGGCAAAATGCAGCGCACCGCGATACGAAATCATCAATCCGACGCGGGCATGTACCAGCATTCCGACAGGGCTGGGATGCGCCTGTCCGGATTTCTGGGCCCAGTCTATAAAGGGCGCATAGGGCGGTCCGCCAAATGGGAAATGGGCGGTTGCCCCGAACTGGTCCGCCAGCGTGCCAATGATGCGTCGCGACCAGCGGTCCACCGGGTCCGGCGCAGCATCGTTGAATTCGGCCGAGGTCTGAAAGGCGGGCCAAAACCCGGGGCCGGTTCCGAACAGGACCAATGTGCCGTGATCCAGCGCCTTGGATCCGGTGCGATGCGGATGCTGTGCGCCCATCGGCAGCAACCCGGATGCAGTGGCAGCCCGGTTCAGTCGGGTGAGCAGATCCTGCGGCATTCGGCCCCCGATTTTGCGTCATCCCGTATTGGGTCGCAGGTTGCGCGGCCTCTGTCAAACCGGAACGATCAGTCCGGTCGAATCATGGATCCGGCGCCGTGTTCGGTGAACAGTTCCAGCAGGCAGGCATTGGGCGCACGGCCATCCAGAATGACAACGGCCCGCACCCCGCCGGCGATGGCATCCAATGCGGTTTCGGTCTTGGGAATCATGCCTCCGGCGATGATCCCGCCGCGTGTCATTTCGCGTATCTGTTCGGCCCTGAGTTCGGTCACGACCTCGCCTTCGGCGTTCTTGACCCCGGACACATCCGTCAGCAGCAGCAGCCGGTCGGCCTTGAGCGCAGCAGCGATGGCCCCTGCCGCTGTGTCGCCGTTGACGTTGAAGGTTTCGCCATCCCGGCCCGCCCCCAGAGGTGCGATCACCGGGATCATGTCGCGTTCAAACAGGGTGTGCAGAAGGGCCGGATCCATGGTCGCAGGTGTGCCGACAAATCCCAGCGCGGGGTCGGTCTGATCGCAGACCATCAGGTTGGCGTCCTTGCCCGACAGGCCCACGGCGCGCCCGCCCTGACGGTTGATGGCCTGTACGATGCGTTTGTTTACGAGACCCGACAGCACCATCTCGACCACTTCTACTGTCGCGCTGTCGGTCACCCGCTTGCCGTTCACGAAATCGGATTGGATGTCCAGCTTGTCCAGCATGGCATTGATCATCGGGCCGCCGCCATGCACGATCACCGGGTTCACCCCAACCTGCTGCATCAGAACGATATCCCGGGCAAACGTGTCCATCGCTTCGTCGCTGCCCATGGCGTGGCCGCCCAGCTTGATGACGACGATGGCGTCGGTATAGCGCTGCAAATAGGGCAGGGCGCTTGACAGCGTTGCCGCCGTAGCAATCCAGTCGCGATTCATGTCTCTGGTCTTCATATGGCCATCCGTTTGTGCAGGGATGTCACGGTTTGCCGGGGGGCTGCAAGGGCCGTCAAGTCAACGCGGCAATGATCGCGCGCAGCGTGGCGATGCCGTCACCTTTCTCGGAACTGGTCAGCACCAATTCGGGAAAGGCAGCGGGGTGTTTTGCCAGGGCGTGGCGCACCTGTGTCAGAACCCGGTCCCGTTCGGCGGCCTTGACCTTGTCGGTCTTGGTCAGCACGCATTGGAAGGTCACCGCGGCGCTGTCCAGCAGGGACAGGATTTCTTCGTCAACCTTCTTGATCCCGTGGCGCGCGTCGATCAGGACAAAGGCCCGGCGCAGGGTCTGCCGTCCGGTAAGATATTGTTTCAGCAGCCTTTGCCATTTCGCCACCACCGGCAAGGGCGCGTTGGCATAGCCGTATCCCGGCAGATCGACCAGATACAGATCCGGTCCCTGGGTGAAATAGTTGATCTCCTGCGTGCGCCCGGGGGTGTTCGACGCACGCGCCAGCGCCTTGGTTCCGGTCAGCGCGTTGATCAGGCTGGACTTGCCCACGTTGCTGCGGCCGGCGAAACAAATCTCGAGCCGGTCCGCCGGTGGCAGTCCGGACATGGCGACCACGCCTTTGACGAATTCGGATTCGCGGGCAAACAACAGCCGCCCCCGCTCGGCCGCAGCGCTGTCCGGGTCGGCGCAGACGGGAAAAGACAGTTTCACAGGATCTGGACCTCGCATTGGCGGGCGATATGGCCCGGTTTCGTGACTCGTGCCGCGACCGTGAAATCGCTGTGGCCGAATTGACTCAGGGCTCCCAGGGTATCTGCGTCCTGTTCGCCCGTATCGGGATTGGCGGTTGTGGCCATGCATCGTTCGATGCCGTTCTCGACGTGCAGTTCCGCGCCTCCGATCCGCAAGGTCCGGCCGATCCAATCCCTTTCGGCCCAGGGCTGAAAACCCGCGACCCAGAGATTGCACCGCCAGCGGTGGATCGCAAGGTCGCGACCGATGGTTTGCTCGACCGCGCGATGGCTGGCGAGATTGCCCAGCGAAACGGTGGGTGCGGATGTGTCGGTAAATCCGCGCGTCCTTGGCGCGGGCAACACGGCTGCAGGGGCGGGACGTCCTTTGGCAACCAGCGGGCGCACCCAGGCGATCAGTTGCGTCGCGTCGCGTTCGGGATGCAGGCAGATGTCGGGGCGTTGCGGGTGCGACAGGGCCACCTGACCGTCAGCCAACAGCTGCGCCGTCACCGCCATCAAGGCCGGAGACGATGCGGCGCGCAGGAAGTTGATACATCTTGCCCATTCGCCGGGTTCCGCCTTGGAACGTTCATGTGCAATGGCCCAAACACGATCACCGGGCAAGGTCTGCCCGGTGGTCAAATCGGCGTTCTCAATCTCTTCGCGGCCAAGCGCCTTGATCGGGTGCCGCCAAAGGCTTGCGAGCACGGCGGTCATTTCTTTTCTGTCTTGGCCTTCTTGCTGAAGCCGGACTTGATGTTGCCGAACACATCGGGCTTATACCCCTGCGAGCGCATGATAAGGTACTGTTGTGTAAAGGTTATCGTGTTGTTGGCGATCCAGTACACCACCAGCCCGCTGGCAAAGCTGCCCAGCATGAACATGAACACCCATGGCATCCACGCAAAGATCATCTGCTGGGTGGGGTCAGACGGGGCCGGGTTCAGCTTTTGCTGCAACCACATCGAGATACCCAACAACAGAGGCAGGATGCCGATGAAAATCGTCGCCATGATCGTTCCGGGTTCGGGTCCCGACAGAGGCAACAGTCCGAATAGGTTCATGATCGATGTGGGATCCGGCAGCGAGAGATCCTGAAACGGGCCGAACCATGGCGCCTGGCGCAACTCGATGGTGACGAAAATCACCTTGTAGAGCGAAAAGAAGATTGGAATCTGCAGCAGGATCGGCAGACAACCGGCGGCCGGGTTGACCTTTTCCTTCTTGTACAGCTCCATCATGCCCTGTTGCATTTTCTGGCGGTCGTCGCCGGCTTTCTCCTTCAGGGCCTCCATCTGCGGTTGCAGTTCCTTCATCTTGGCCATCGAGATATAGGATTTGTATGCCAGCGGAAACAGCACGGCCTTGATGATCAGCGTAAGCCCGATGATCGACCATCCCATGTTGCCGATCAGATTGTGGATGTTGTGCAGCAGCCAGAAAATCGGCTTGGTCAGGAAGAAGAACCAGCCCCAATCGATACTGTCGATAAAGTTCTGGATTCCGTCCTGTTCATATTCACGCAGCGTTCCCCATTCCTTGGCTCCCGCGAAAAGCTGCGTGGTCACGGTGGCGATCTGGCCATCGGCCACGGTCTGGGTCGGCAGGACGGCTTCGGTCTGGTAGATGTCGCGGCGGTCGTCATATTTCGCGACGGACTTGAATGCGCTGCCGGGTGCCGGGATCAGGGTCGACATCCAATAGTGGTCGGTGAAACCGATCCAGCCGTTTTCCGTGACCTGTTCGACTTCGGCACGGGCACCTTCACGCGCGTCGATCTCGAAATCGGTCATGTCATCATAGTCGGTTTCGGTCAGCGTGCCATCGGCCATCGCGACGACGCCTTCATGCAGGATGAAGAAGTTCTTCAGATCCTGCGGTTCGCCGTGACGCGCCAGGATCCCATATGGGGCCATGCTGGCCGTGGTACCCGACCTGTTTTCAACCGACTGGGTCACGGTAAACATATAGTTTGCGTCAACTGCCAGTTCGCGGCGGAAAACCAGACCCTGCCCGTTGTCCCAGACCAGAACGATGGGATTGTCGATACTCAGCGTGTCGCCGCTTTCAAGGGACCATTCGGTGTTGGCTCCGGGGACCTGGTCCACGGTCAGGCCGGCACCGGGGGCCCAGCCGTACAGAGCGTAATACGCCGAAGGTGTGCCGACGGGTGACAACAGCTTGACGATCGGAGCGTCCGGCGCGCGGGTCACATGATAGTCCCTGAGAGACAGGTCATCAATCCGGCCGCCCAACAAGGATACGCTGCCGGTCAGGCGTTCGGTCTCAATCGGAACGCGCGGCGCTTCGGAAAGGGCGTCTTCGCGGGTTTCGGTCTGTACGGTGCCGCCGGCTGGCATATCGGCGACAGACGGTGCGGCGGCCAGATCGTTGTCATCTGACATCTGCACCGCGGTTTCGGTGTCCGGCGTGGGATCGGGTTCGGGAGGTGGGAACAGAACGAACCACACTAGAATCACCAGGAAACTGAGCGCGGTTGCGAGAATGAGGTTCTTGTTCTGATTGTCCATCGGGGACCGCCACCTTGTGCTTGCAAAGACAGGGTGGTTCAACAGAGATGAGCCCCAAAGGTCAAGCGGATTCGCCCTGATTATAGGCTATGCTGGCACAAACCTTATCCTTGTCCGGAGCTGTGCGGTTTCGGCGGGGGTTGTGCCCGGACGGGCAAGTGCAAGAAGGGGTCGCAATATCCGCCGCGACATGCACCTCGGACCCGCGCATTTGGGGCGAGGCGCGTGAAAGCACCTCGGGCGAACTGGCCGCCCGGCTTTGTCAGCTGACGTCGCGGCCGATCCTGGGTGCATCCTGCAGTTTGGATTGGTGTGCTGTGATCCAATCCAGAGTCTGGTCAAACGGCATGGGGCGCGCGATGCCAAAACCTTGTACATGGTCACATCCCAGTTGCGCCAGCAGCGCGTGTTCACCGACGGTTTCCACACCCTCGGCCAGTGTTTCCAGTTCAAGCCGCTCGGCCATTGTCAGAATGGCACCGATCAGGCGCTGTTGTTCGGGGTCGCGATCCGCTTTCATCACGAAGGAGCGGTCGATCTTGATGCGTGACACCGCAAAGCGACGGATCGAAGCGATCGAGGCGTGTCCGGTGCCAAAATCGTCCAGATCGATTCGGCAGCCCATCGCGGCCAGCCCCGCGATGTTACGCGTCACGGAATCGTCGGGGCAATCGGTGACGACGGTTTCCAGGATCTCGATAGACAGCCGTTCCGGAGCCAGATCAAAGCGATCCAGTTCCCAGCGGACCTTGTCGATCAGCCCGGGATTGCGCAGTTCGTCGGTGGCGAAATTGACCCCGACACGCGGGACATCCACACCGGCACTATCCCATGCCTTGAGCGCGGTAAGGGCGTGATACAACATCACCTGTCCCAAGCGTTCCATCAGCCCGGCCTCTTCCATGGTCGGCAGGAACGTGTCAGGCGCGATCAGCCCGTGTACCGGATGGGACCAGCGAGCCAGCGCCTCGAATCCCGTGACCTTGCCCGTGTCGGTTGAAATTTGCGGCTGGTACCAGGGTTGGATCTGGCCGTTCTCCAGGGCGGCCACCGCATCGTCGCGCAGATCGCTGCGGGCCTTGGTTCTGTGGTGGATTTCGGCCGAATAGGCCCGGATCGCGGAAGGAGAAGACTGTTTGGCATCCGCCAGCGCCGCGGTTGCGGCGTCCAGCCAGTCCTGACCAGAGGAACCGGGCGCCCGGCTGCGCAGGCAGAAACCGATGGAACAGGAGACATAGACCGAAATCCCGTCCAGAGACACAGGTTCTTCGATCGCCGACTGCATGCGACCCGCGATCTGAATGCACAGTTCCAGATCAAGCTGGCGAATAGGCAGAAGACACACGGCAAAACGGCTGTCGCCGATCCGCGCCACCGTGTCGCCGTCGCGCAGAATGGAAAGGATGCGTTCGCCGCTGCGTTGAGCCACGATATCGGCTGCCGCCTGGCCATGCCGGTTCACCACCTCCTGAAAATCGTCCAGTTCCAGAATGAAACAGGCCGAGCGCAGCCCCGAGGTTTCCGTGTCTTCATAGACTTGTCCCAGGACCGCATCAAAACCGTCGCGCAGGATCAGCCCAGTGACGCTGTCGCGGGGCACGCCCGTGCGGTTCGGCCAGCCGCCGAACGCGCCCAGTATCGCAAATAGAAGCGGCAGCAGAAGTGAGGCAACCACCAGGGCGGTTTCGCCGCCCAACCAGAACGCGCCCAATGTCACGGCGGGCAGAAACGCCAGAACCGGTGGGCCGGTCAATACCGGGATGAACCGATTTTGCAGTCGGGTCAACGGGCCGGACGGCGGATTGATCATGGTCGGACCTTTCACATTCTGGCACTGGGGCACCGGGTCAGCCTAGGCGTGGCATTCTGACCCTGAGGTTAACGCCATCGTGGAATTTCCAGCGAATTGTTCTAATTTTGTTCTATTTTCGATTTGGGCGCATTTCTGGCGGCTGCAGACAGCTGATTTGACCCCGGCGTGCGTATCTCAGGGGGCAATCCGGCGTGTCATATATGTCCGGAGAGAGAGTCGTCTGGTGGCGCCGGCGGGATATTCCGGGCGCAGTGGCGGTCGCGCGGACCGCAAATCGGGAATGGTAGCGCGCCGACGAGCGGCTGCCATTCATAGCTGTCTGTCAACAAAGCGCCGTTCAGCCCGGCTTTGGCGGTGGCGGATCGCACCGCCAAAGTCGCGTCGCAACAAGGGCGCATGAAACCGGATCGCCTTCGTTGACCGGCGCGCGGCACGGCATCACATCACGCGAACATTTCCGTCAGCGGGAAAACTTCTTGTGCTTCAACCGTTTGGGTTCCAATGCATCGGCGCCCAGTCTGCGCTTCTTGTCCTCTTCATAGTCCTCGAAGTTGCCTTCGAACCATTCCACATGCGCGTCGCCTTCGAAGGCCAGAATATGCGTGCAGATGCGGTCAAGAAAGAAGCGATCGTGAGAGATGACAACGGCGCAGCCGGCGAAATCGACCAGCGCGTCTTCCAGCGCGCGCAGCGTTTCCACGTCCAGGTCGTTGGTCGGTTCATCCAGCAGCAGCACGTTGCCGCCCTCTTTCAGCAGCCGTGCCATGTGTACGCGGTTGCGTTCCCCGCCCGACAGCAGGCCGACCTTTTTCTGCTGATCGCCGCCCTTGAAGTTGAAGGACGAACAATAGGCGCGGGAATTGACTTCGGCATCGCCCAACTGAATCAGTTCGGCCCCGCCGGTGATCGCTTCCCATACGGAATCGTCGGGCTTCAGGTCGTCGCGGGACTGGTCCACATAGGACAGGTCGACGGTGTCGCCGTATTCAATGGTGCCCGAATCTGGTTTTTCCTGCCCTGTCAGCATCTTGAACAGAGTCGATTTCCCGGCGCCGTTGGGGCCGATGACCCCGACGATACCGCCGGGGGGCAGGGAGAAATCCAGCCCTTCGATCAGTTGCTTGTCGCCCATGTGTTTAGACAGGCCTTCGACCTCGATCACCTTGGAGCCAAGCCGCGGCCCGTTGGGAATGACGATCTGCGCGCGCGACAGTTTTTCGCGTTCGGACTGTTCGGCAAGATCGTTATAGGCGTTGATCCGGGCCTTGGACTTGGCTTGGCGCGCCTTGGCACCTTGACGCATCCATTCGAGTTCGCGTTCCAGCGTTTTCTGTTTCGATTTGTCTTCGCGGGCTTCCTGTTCGAGGCGCTTGGCCTTCTGTTCAAGCCACGAAGAATAGTTTCCTTCGTAGGGAATGCCACGGCCCCGGTCGAGTTCGAGAATCCAGCCGGTGATGTCATCCAGGAAATAGCGGTCGTGGGTGACGATCAGGATGGTGCCCTTGTAGTCGATCAGGTGCTGTTGCAGCCAGGCGATGGTTTCCGCGTCCAGGTGGTTGGTCGGTTCGTCCAAAAGCAGCATGTCCGGCGCTTCAAGCAGCAGTTTGCACAGCGCGACGCGGCGGCGTTCCCCCCCTGACAGATCCGAGATGTTGGCGTCATCCGGCGGGCAGCGCAGCGCCTCCATCGACACGTCGATCTGGCTGTCCAGATCCCAGAGGTTTTCGGCGTCGATCTGGTCCTGAAGCGCGGCCATCTCGTCGGCGGTTTCATCCGAATAATTCATCGCCAGATCGTTGTAGCGATCCAGGATCGCCTTTTTCCCGGCGACCCCCAGCATGACGTTTTCGCGCACCGACAGGGTTTCGTCCAGTTGCGGTTCCTGCGGCAGGTATCCGACCTTGGCACCTTCGGCGGCCCAGGCTTCGCCGGTGAAATCCTTGTCCAGGCCGGCCATGATCTTCATCAGGGTCGATTTGCCGGCGCCGTTGACGCCGACGACGCCGATTTTCACACCGGGCAAGAAGCTCAGGTGAATATTTTCAAAGCATTTCTTTCCACCGGGATAGGTCTTTGAGACCCCCTGCATGTGATAGACGTATTGATAGGCTGCCATGGAACTCTCCGAGGATTTGTCGGGCGTACTTAACGCGTCGTGCGGCGGGGAACAATGCGGCGGGGAACAATCTTGTTCATGACAGATCGGCATCTGATCCGCCACCCGCATAGGGGGCGTGCCGAACGGGCGGCTATCCTGCGGGGCTGACCTGTGGCCAAACGGCTTCGGGCGCGAAATGCGCGATCCAAGCGGCAATGTCGGTGGCGTCCGTGCCGGGCAGGGCGCGGCGGAACGTGGGTGTGTAGGCCCCATGCCGCTTGGGAACACGCAGCACCGGGCGTCCGCAGATGTCGGCATCGGGCAGGCCGCTGCCAAATAGCACCCCGGCCACGAAAACGGTGTCCTGAAATGTCATGATCAGGGGGCTGCCGCTGTCTCCCTTCACGATGCGATCGCCATTCGCGCGTTCGGGGGGCAGGGTAAAGAGCAGGCAGTCGTTGCGATCCCAATAGGACACGCGACCGGTCTGGCGGCGGGGCAGTTCGTCCGGTTTGCGTTTGCCCAGCCCCCATCCGGCATAGCGCAGCGGCGCGCTGAGCAAAAGCGTGTCCATGCCATCTGCGTCGGGCGGTAGACCGGTCAGCACCTTCATGGGGGTGACAAGCGCGGGCGGCGCGCGGCGGACAATCTGCAAAAGCGCGATATCGGCGCAGCGTGCAATGCTGTAGGCACGGATATTGATGACCTGCCGCGGGTCGTTGCGTTCGCCGCCAAGCGCCACGGCAAAGGTCTTGTCGATCGGAATCAACTGCCATTCCATCGGGTCTTCCCAGGCGTTCCCCTGCAACTCGTGCTGCTGGGGCAGGGCGGTACAGTGCTGCGCGGTGTCTTCCGCAGGGCGTGCCGCGCGAAGCTTTTGCGGCACGCAATGTGCGGCGGTGAGAATGACCAGATCGGTGATCATCGTGCCTGAGCAATGTCCCAGAAAGACCACGGCATTCCGGTCAACCGTCACACGATCGTCAATGGCTTGCCCGTTTGGCCGCTGCAATGGTTCGGCGGCCCCAGGGGACAGGCAGAGCCCGGACCAGACAAGCACAGTGAAAACCAGACACAGGATACGCATGGGGTTTTGATACAAGAACGCGCTCTGCGCTGTCCAGATGCGGGTTCAGACGGGTGGTCAGATGGGTGTTTGGGCGCGGATAGGGCTTGTGTTGCGCGGCAGGTTGGCTATCCAAGGGCGTTGCGACGACAAGATGAGGCACTGTATTGGATCGGGCCGGATTTCCCTTGGCGCGGGCAGGCATGAACGTGGGCCTGTTCGGCGGATCCTTTGATCCGCCCCATGCGGGTCATGTGCATGTGACCCGCGAGGCGCTTAAACGCTTCAGTCTGGACCGGATCTGGTGGCTGGTCAGTCCCGGCAATCCTTTGAAAGAGCACGGACCCGCGCCGTTGATGCGGCGCATGACGGCGGCAAGGACGCTATTGAAGGATCCAAGAGTCACGGTTTCTGACTTGGAAACCCGGCTGGGGACGCGGGCGACGGCGGACACGATCACCCGGTTGCAAGCGATCTATCCCGGTGTGCGTTTCGTCTGGTTGATGGGGGCGGATAATCTGGCGCAGTTCCATAAATGGCAGGACTGGCGCCGGATCATGCAGATGGTGCCGGTCGGCGTTCTGGCCCGGCCCGGCGACCGGATCAGCGCCCGTATGTCGCCAGCGGCATGGATCTATCGTCAGTCCCGGGTCAGTGGCTCGGCAAGCCATGCACTGGTTCGCAAATTGCCACCGGCGTGGTGTTTCGTTAATCTGCCAATGATCGATCTGAGTTCGAGCGCAATTCGGGCGCAGAGCGACTGGCGATAGGCCGTTGGGGTGCAAGCAGATGCTTGTTTGCAACTTAAAGCTGCGCTTTATTGGGCGCGAGAGCTGATACAAGAGCTGATTGAACATGAGCAGACACATATCGCGGCGCGTCGTTCTGGGCGGATTGGGGGCATTGCTGGCTCCTGGCGCGGCGGTCTCTGCACCGCCACTGGTTTCGTTGCGCCCGCGATTGCGGAGTCAGGATCTGGGCCGTCAGGCACGCGGCGGGGTCGAGGGGCTGATTGCCCGCGCCGGGCTGAGCGGCGATGTGGTCTGTGCCGTGGCGGATGTACAATCCGGATTGGAACTGGAAGCCTCGGGCGGCGCGCGCGGCCTGCCGCCAGCCAGCGTGGCCAAGGCGTTGACGGCGCTGTATGCGCTGGACATTCTGGGACCGGATCATCGTTTCGTGACACGTCTGCTGGCGGCAGGTCCGGTACAGAACGGCATTCTGAAGGGCGATCTGATTCTGTCCGGCGGCGGAGATCCGACCCTGGATACCGACGATCTGGCCGATTTGGCGCGCGATCTGAAAGAAGCCGGAATCCACGAGGTGACGGGTGATTTTCTGGTCTGCGAAACCGCCCTGCCGGTGGTGGACACCATAGACCCCGATCAGCCGGATCACGTCGGGTACAGCCCTGCGGTGTCTGGATTGGCCCTGAATTTCAACAGGGTCCATTTTGAATGGAAACTGGCGGGAAAACGATATGCCATCGCGATGGATGCCCGCACCGGAAAATACCGCCCGGATGTGGAAATGGCCCGGATGAAGGTCGTATCGCGCAATGTGCCGGTCTATACATATGCGGATCAGGACGGTGTGGATCAATGGACCGTTGCACGCGGTGCTTTGGGCGGCGGCGGCGCACGGTGGTTGCCTGTGCGCAAACCCGGTGCTTATGCGGGGGATGTGTTCCGGACAATGGCCCGCGCCAATGGTGTGGTTCTGAAACCCGCCCGCAGCATACAGCGTTTGCCGGCGAATACCCGTGTTCTGGCCCGGCATCAAAGCGCGGCATTGCAGCCGATCCTGAAGGCCATGTTGAAATATTCCAACAACCTGACCGCGGAAATGGTCGGGCTGAGCGCCACCATAGCCCGTGGAAAACGACCGGCTGACCTGAAAGATTCGGCGGCCGAAATGAGCCGTTGGGCGCGACAGACCTTTGGCATGACAGACACGCTTCTGGTGGACCACTCCGGTCTTGGGGACGCATCGCGAATGACGGCGCAAGATCTGGTCGGTGCACTGGTTCAGGCTCGCAAGCAGGACATGCTGCGCCCGATGCTGAAATCGTTTGGATTGCGTGACGCCAAGGGGCGCGTGACGACCACCCACCCGATCAAGGTGGTTGCCAAGACCGGAACGTTGAATTTTGTTTCGGGACTTGGGGGGTACATGACGGCTGCGGACGGCACGGAACTTGCTTTTGCCATCTTTGCCGCGGATACGGATCAGCGCGCCCGCATTCCCCGTGCGGCGCGCGAACGACCCAGAGGCGCACGCGGCTGGAACTATAAGGCGAAGTCCTTGCAACGGGATCTGATCGAACGTTGGGGCGCCCTGTACGGCAGTTGATCGCCCGCTCTGGCCAGAAAAAAGCCATTGCAGGATATTTCTGCAATGGCTTGTGTCTTTTCAGGCCTGGCCTTTGGGCACAGGCGGATGGCCGGATCAGAAGTGATACGACGCTTTCACATGGATCGTGTTCAGGTTGACGTCACCGCCGGCCGAACCCGCGCCATCGAAGTTGTGGTACATGTATTCGCCGCCAACGGTCCAGTTCTCACCGACCCGCCAATCGTAACCGAAGCCGATGACATAGCTATCCTTGTCGATATCGGTCACGGAGCTGACGCTGTTGAAATCGGCATAGGCGAAACCGGCGGTGCCATACAGCATGCCATTGCCCAGCTCGTAGCCGGCTTTCAGCTTGAGACGGGCGATCCCGTCAAATGTTGCGGATTGGCCGTTGCTTGCATCGACCACCGACAGGTCGGTCCAGTCGTACTGGAATTCCGGCCCTAGATACCAGCCGTTGCCCAGACTCCACAGATAGCCGGCGTTGATACCGCCGATCACGCTGTTTTCATCGAAGTTGCTGAGGGTGTTGCTGTCCAGGTTGAAATCGCTGAAGGCATAGCCGATCTGGCCGCCGATATACCCGCCTTCCCATGAAAAAGTAGGAGCCGGGGCCTGATAGACCACGGGCTCAACCGTAGCCGGGACCGTGTTTCCGGCGAATGCGGTTCCGACTCCGGCTGTTGTTGTCAGGGCAAAGGCGATTGCGGTTGTTCGGATCATCTTTGAGTGCTCCATAACTGGTTTCTTTCTTTGTTTTCAAGTGCTCAGAGCGGGCGTGATGACCACGTTCCCGCCTTTGACGCCACTTATATCGAAACGCGAAAGCCCGCATTCAAGTTCCCCCGCCGATCAATTATTTTTGGGGGGCAATTCTCCGCCTATGATTGAGGCTGTGGGTCCGGGGATCCCATTTCAGGTGACGTGACGCGCCCTTGCACCACGTTCGATCGCGGCTGCGTGAAGCCGGTCGAGGTTCAACTCATAGCGCATTTCTTCGAGCAGGCGCAGTTCCGGCTCGCCCAGGGTGCCATCGGCGGCGGCCACATCACATGCCAGCGCGTATGCGGTTTCAAACAGCCGTTCAGGCAGGTTGTCCCGGATCAGCCCGAACAAGGCATCCAGACCGTCTTCTTGTTCGAAAAGGTCGAACACCACCTGCGCCGTGGCTTTCATCCGGTCTATGTCATAATCGGCAAAGACCGGCAGCATGTTGACCGAGGACTGGATCTTGACCAGTTCGGCGGTGCGCATGTTCTCGTCCGAGGCCGAGACGGCAATCATCAGGGCGACGAGACAATCCTGCGCGCTGATTGTCTTGGGGTGGCTATTGGTCACGGCGAAGTGTCCTTTGGATCAGGTCATGTTGGCATCAGGATATGGACAGGTCGACAGCAGCACAATAGCCAGCGGGGCCTGATCCATTGGGTTGCAAGTCAAATACGAGGCGGTGATGCGAATCTTGTCGACCGGAGCATACAGGCTGTTTTTCCCTGCCGCGGGGCTGTTCGCGGCGCTGACCATCCCGCTTTGGCTGTGGATCTGGTCGGGAGGCTGGCCAGCTTGGCCGTTGGATGGGTTGCGATGGCATCAGCACGAGATGCTGTTCGGGTATCTGGGGTTGGCTCTGGGCGGGTTTCTGTTGACCGCGGTGCCCAACTGGACCAGCCGTCCGGCGCTGGCGGGGTGCCCGCTGGTGGCGCTGTTTCTTCTCTGGGTGGTGGGCCGGGTCGGATTTGCCGTGTTGCCGGATGGCGCGGGGCAAATTGTCTGTGTCATGCTGTATCCGGTGATTTTGGCGGTGGTTGTCTGCCGAGAGCTGTGGGTTGCGGGCAATCGGCGCAATTTGCCGATCGCCGGTATGGTCTGGTTGTTCGTGGTCGCGGACGCGCTGTTTCTGGCCGGATTTCAGGATTTCGCCCTGCGATTGGGCTTTGCGCTGTCTGTGGTGATGACAACCTTGGTGGGCGGACGCGTTACGCCTGCTTTCGCGCGGAACTGGCTGAAGGCCCGGGGCAGCGGCGTTGGCATCCCCGAGTTCGGCGTGATCGACAAGCTTGCGATGGCGGCGGTGGGCTTGGCGGCGATTGTCTGGGTCGGCTGGCCGGATCATTCGTTGGGGATCATTACTGCGGCAATTGCGGCGGTTTTGCTTCTGCTGCGGTTGCTCAGGTGGAAATTCTGGGCCGTGGCATCCGAACCGCTGTTGCTGGCGCTTCATGCGGGATACGCATGGATCGTAATATCCCTTGCCTTGTTGGCGGCGCAGAATGCCGGGCTTGTTGAACCGGTCCAGGTTCTGCATGCCATGGGGGCGGGGGCTGTCGGCGGGATGACGTTGATCGTGATGATGCGCGCGATTCTGGGGCATGCGAACCGCCCGATCCAGGGCACGGCCATGGACCGCGTTCTGCTGGTTTGCGTACATCTGGGGGCAGCCCTGCGCGTGCTGGCACCGGCGACTGAAGCGCAGGCGCTGTTGATCGAACTGTCAGGTGTCTTGTGGGCGCTCGGGTTTGCGTTGTTTTTTCTGCGCTATGGACGCATCGCGTTGTTGCCGCGTCTCTAGCGGTGCATGTTGACGACACGAGGTGCGCGCAATAGGGAATGCGCCAAGGCGGCGCACCTCGTGCCGCCTCTGTTTCGGAGTGCAAAATGTCTGATCTGCGCGAAGCCGCCCTGACCTCGAAAGCCTGGCCCTTTGAAGAAGCCCGGCGGGTTTTGAAACGGTATCAGAAAGCGCCGCCGGAAAAGGGATATGTGCTGTTCGAGACCGGATACGGACCGTCCGGTTTGCCCCATATCGGGACCTTCGGCGAGGTGGCCCGCACCACGATGATCCGCCACGCGTTCGAGGCGATCAGCGATATTCCAACGCGTCTTGTCTGTTTTTCGGACGATCTGGACGGGATGCGCAAGGTGCCGGGCAACGTGCCCAACCCCGAACTGCTGGCGGAACATTTGCAAAAGCCCCTGACATCGGTGCCCGATCCCTTTGGCACCCATGACAGCTTTGGCGATCACAACAACGCCATGCTGCGCCGGTTTCTGGATACGTTCGGTTTCGAGTACGAATTCTATTCCGCGACCGAATTCTACAAATCCGGTCAGTTCGACGAGATCTTGTTGCGTGCCGCCGCCCGCTATGACGACATCATGAAGATCATGTTGAAGTCGCTGCGCGAAGAACGCCGGCAGACCTATTCCATCTTTTTGCCCATCCATCCTGAAACCGGCCGGGTGCTGTACGTTCCTATGAAAGAGGTCAATGCCACGGATGGAACCGTGACGTTTGACGACGAAGACGGGCGTGAATGGGTGCTGCCGGTGACCGGTGGCAACGTCAAGCTGCAGTGGAAGCCGGATTTCGGGGCGCGCTGGGCGGCGCTGGGCGTCGATTTCGAAATGTACGGCAAGGATCATTCCACCAATACTCCGATTTATGACGGTATTTGCCGCGCCTTGGGGGCAAAGGCCCCTGAGCATTTCACCTATGAGTTGTTCCTGGACGAAAACGGTCAGAAGATTTCCAAATCCTCCGGCAACGGGGTGTCGATAGATGAATGGCTGACCTATGCCAGCGCCGAAAGCCTGTCCTATTTCATGTACCAGAAGCCCAAGACGGCGAAACGGATGTATTTTGACGTCATCCCCAAGGCGATGGACGAATATCACCAGCAGCTTCGGGCCTATCATGGCCAGGATCTCAAGGGACAGTTGAACAATCCGGTCTGGCATATTCATGGTGGCGATGTGCCGGAATCCACCATGATCGTACCGTTCTCCATGCTGCTGAACCTGGCGTCGGTGTCGGGTGCACAGGACAAGGAACAATTGTGGGGATTCGTGCAGCGATATGCGCCGGAGGCGAGCCCGGACAGTCACCCGGATCTGGATGCCGCGGCCGGGTATGCGGTGCGCTATTTCAACGATTTCGTCAAACCGACGCGGGTCTATCGTATGCCCACAGAAGCCGAACGCGAAGCCTTTGTGGAATTGCGCGCGCAACTGGCGGCCTATGACGGGAAGCTCGACGATGAAGCACTGCAGTCAATCGTCTATGGCGTAGGACGTGAGCGGTTCGACCCGCTGAGGGGCTGGTTTACGGCGCTGTACGAGGTCTTGCTGGGGGCAAGCCAAGGGCCGCGCTTTGGTGGGTTCATTGCGTTGTACGGTGTGGACGAAACCGTGGCCCTGATCGATCAGGCGCTGGCCGGCGATCTGGCCTGAGCCGTGGCCAGCCGGTTCTGACCGTTGCGGCCGGGTCGTGTGAAAGCGCCATCAGGATATTGAAAATGATCGGTTTTTCTGATCGGTGCGGGCCGCGTGTTGTGCGCGGCCCGTCGCTTTGTTGCGGGGGACCGTGACGGTGGTGTGAAGCCGTCTTAACCCTTGTGGAATAATTCCTTTGCCGCGTTCGGGAGCGGCCCGGACCCAACGGATTTGGTCGACTTCGGAATGTTTCGAGGTTGTGCATTTTGGGAAAGGGATTTGGATGAACAAGGCAATCACCGACGGCGTGCAACTTATGCCCCCTGCATTCGGGAATGGTCTGGACGTCTGGTCGAGCGGCAACGGGACTCCGGGATCGGACACCTATGCCGGTGCGGCCAATGTGGCATTTGTTCCGGCGGATCAGGATTTTGGCGGCTGTCTGGAGCTGCAAAAGGTCAATTCGACGCAAAAGCTGCGATATATGGGTGAAACACCGCTGCTGCCCGGATGCTATCTGCAGATCAAGGCCCGCATCAAAGCCATTGCGGGCAACCTGCCATCGGTCCGCATTGCCGGTTGGGCCGGCGGCGCCGGGGGCAAGCATGTGAACGGTCTGGTCGAGGTGGGATCGACGACGGCTTTGCAAACCTATGGCGACATTCTGGAAGTCACCGCGATTGTCGGTCCGGGCACACGGGGCGGTGTCGACATGCCGTGGGGCACGGAGGCATTGTACGGTCATTTCGGTCTGGATCTGACCGGTAGCAATGGCGGCATCGTGCGTATCGACGATCTTCAAATCGAGGATGTTACCGGCGTTTTCCTGCGCGACATGATCAACGTGGTCGATGTGCGTGACTTCGGGGCAGTCGGCGATGGCACGACCGATTGCTCGGCCGCTTTTGACGCCGCAGATGACGCGGCGCGGGGGCGCAAGATCCTTGTACCCGCGGGGGTCTATTACCTTTCGAACAGTGTTTCGCTGAATTCTCCGGCAGAGTTCGAGGGCACGGTAACCATGCCCACGGACAAGGTGTTCGTTCTGGCCAAGAATTTCGACCTGCCCAGCTATATCGCTGCATTTGGCGACGAGGAGCTGGCTTTTACCAAGGCCTTTCAGGCGTTGTTGAACAACTCTGACCATGAGTCCCTGGATATGTGTGGCCGAAAGGTGACGATCACCAAACCGATCGACATGCAGGCGGCGGTTCCGGACAAGACATCCTATGCGACGCGGCGAATTATCCGAAACGGGCAGTTCACGGCCACGGGCACTTCGGTCTGGGATACGCAAAGCATCACGGCACGGGCGACCTATGCGGCCAGCAACCCGCGCAAACTGACCAACGTGGCGAATATTGCCAATATCGCTGTCGGCTCGCTGGTGGGCGGCAACGGTGTCGGGCGCGAGATCTATGTGCGCTCCAAGAACGTCGGAGCCGGGGAAATCACGCTGAATGAGCCGTTGTATGACGCAGAGGGCACACAGAACTTCACCTTCACCGAATTCAAATACATGCTGGATTTCAGCGGCTTTCAAAGACTGAGCCAGTTCTCGATGAGCGACATCGAATTTCAATGCAACTCGTTGTGCAGCGGCATCAGGCTGGCGCCCTCGGGGATCACTTTCCATTTGCGGGACTGCTTCATCAGCCGGCCCAAGGATCGTGGCATCACATCGATCGGAACGGGATGTCAGGGCATTCTGATCGACAGATGTCAGTTCCTGTCCTCGGAAGACTCGATCGATGTGCCGTATCGCACCAGTATCGCGGTCAATATCAATGCCAACGACGCAAAACTGCGCAACAACCGGGCAACCCGGTTCAAGCATTTTGCATTGCTGGGCGGGTCCAACAGCGTGATTCTGGGCAACCATTTCTTCCAGGGTGATGACGTGTCGTCAGGTGTGCGAACGGCTGGGCTGATTATTGCCAGAAACTTTACCAACACCACGATCACCGGAAACTATATCGACAACTGCACCATCGAATGGACCAATGAGCGGGACCCGACCCCGGATTTCAACACCGGTTTCTCGTTCAGCGCCATGAGCATCACCGACAACATCATGCTGTGCGGCGACGTTGCGCCCTGGTTCAGTTTCATCGTCGTCAAACCGCACGGCACCGGGCATTTCCTGAACGGGGTCACGATCAGCGGCAACAAGTTCCGCAGTGTCAATGGAACCATCGACCGGGTCGAACGCGTGGATACCAGCTTTGCCGATCTGGATTTCGCCCATTCAAAACATCTGACGTTCGAGTCCAATACATTTCATTCGATTTCGAAACAGGCGTTCAACCCTCTGCGGGTACGGCATTCCGAAAATACCACGGCGACCAACTGGGTGGTCGGGGTGAACGGAGAGCTTCCGTTCGGCGGTCGTGTCCGCAATGTCGATTCCATCGTCGCCATGGGCAAGATCCGCAATGGCAGCTCACAGGCGAACTTTTCGTTGCCCTATGCCGAGACCGAACATGGGGCGCAAAAGGATGAGGTCAAGCTGGTCTGGAATGAACCGGTCCGAGGCGAGATCGCCGTGACCGTTCGAATGGATCAGTGATCCGCGGACGGGAATCCAACCTTGCAATCCGCTCAACAGGGCCACGCATCTATTGCGTGGCCCTTGTTCCATCCCGGCCTGACGCGCGGCGCCTAGAAGTTGCGCCACAACCCCAATGAGATCCCGACGGTCTTCTGGTCGGTGGATCGGCGCTCGAGCGCCACAACCCACGTGCTTTTCTTGACGTTGAACATGATCCCGGGCGTAAACGACCACCCCAGCGGTCGCCCCGGAACATAGGCCGTTTCCAGTTTTATCAGAGGGCGGACACGCCAGCCCGAGGACAGCCCGACCACCGCATCCAGCTTGAACGTCGGATCGCTCAGCCCGGCACGCCGCTCATAGGCTGTGTCCAGTCCCATCCAGCCATTGCCCCACCTTGTTTCGAACCCGCGCCCGGCGGCCAGGGCGATCTTGTACATTGAACCCCAGTCCTGCCGCCAGCGATGCTTGCCCAGACCCAGTTCCACCCCATAGCGCGTGCGCCGATCGGTCGGCCCGATTGGCAGTCGAACAAACAGCAGCGCATGGCCGGATTTGCCTCGGGTGTCGTTATAGTCCAGCCCCAGAGTCAGGCGCGGCATCAGACCGTATTCCGCATAGAACTTGCTTTCGAGATCGGGCAGGGTTTCACGGTTGCCGCGTACAGTCGCGCCAACCGCTGTGAAAGCGGTCTTATGATCGCGCAACCACGCACCGGCCAGGGCCGGTGAAGCGCAAAACGCACAGAACAACAAGGCAGCGACGGCAAAACGCATTGCGCATCCTCCGGCCGTCAACATCGGTAAACTTGGTTAACCAGGGGTTACTGCCGACCACCGAGTGCCCGCCCGGGTGGATTGGCCGTTGCGCCCCGGTTGCAACCGCGTAAGCTGTCTTTCGGCACAGACGGAGCTTGCATGGGACATGTCATCACCATCGCGCAGCAAAAAGGCGGCGCCGGCAAAACGACATTGGCGGTGAACCTGGCCGTCGGCTTTGCCCGTGCCGGTAAATCGGTTGCCCTGATGGACATCGACCCGCAGGGCAGTGCGGGGCGGTGGTTCATGACGCGTCTGGACGTGACCGATGATCCGGGGCTTGAATTTTCCACGGCCTCGGCCTGGGGGGTCAGCTATGAATGCCGCAAGTTGGTGGACCGCCATGATATCGTCATCGTCGATACTCCGCCCAAGGCGGACAGCGATCTGCGCCCGGCGCTGCGGGCCGCCGATCTGGTGCTGATCCCGGTGGCAACGTCGCATCTGGATCTGTGGGCGGTCGAAGCGGTGCTGGATCTGGCCCGGCGCGAGGATAAACCGGCCCTTATGGTGATGACCCGTGCACGGGCCGGAACGCGCCTGTCTGCCGATGTGGCCGCGAAAGCTGCGGAACTGGATGCGGATGTGGCCGCTGCGCCCATGACCAATCGCGTTGTCTATGCCGAAACCCTGGGGCAGGGACGTGCCGCGATCGAAGCGCCAAGGAGTCCCGTGCATGACGAGGTCGCCGCGCTGGTGCAGGAAGTCGAGGCGCGGCTGCGCGCATTGTGATAGGCTGAGAAGCCAGACAAGGGAGGAGCGCATGCAAACCATCACCAATGATCACAGCATCCAGACCGTCATCACCACATTCGAGACGTCACCGGGCACCTGTCAGGACCTGCTGGACGCGCTGACCGACGCCTATGCGGAATTCATCAGCAAACAGCCGGGTTTCGTTGCAGCCAGCCTGCATGTGAACGACGCCCAGACCCGGATTGCCAATTACTCACAATGGAAACGGCGCGAGGATTTTCAGGCGATGCTGCGCAGCGACGAAATGCGCACCCGCAATCGCAAGATCAATGAACTGTGCCGCTCGTTTGAACCGGTGATGTATGATGTGGCGGAAACTTTCGGCTAGGATCCGCGTTGGGTCATCAGACATGACATGGATCAAGGCACCTTGTCCCGCCCGCGGGCAGGATGGGGGCCTGAGAAGGGAGACTTCCGATGTATCACAATATTCTCGTTCCGATTTCCTTTGACGCCGAGCGCGACACCACCGGCACCATGAAGCTGGCCGGGCTTCTGGCGACTCCGGATGCCAAGGTCACGCTGTTGCATGTGGTGGAACATATCCCCGGTTACGCGATATCCTATATGCCCGCGGACTATCTGCGCGAGGCCCGTCAGGCCATCCAGGTCCAGCTGGACGAAATGGCAGCGACCCTGCCCAATGCACAGGGCGTCGTGATCGAAGGCCATTCCGGGCGTTCGATCCTGGATTGGGCGGATGAAAACAAACCTGACCTGATCATCATCGCCTCGCATCGTCCGGGCATGCAGGATTTGCTGCTGGGCTCGACGGCCTCGCAGGTGGTGCGCCATGCCGCCTGTGCCGTTCATGTGGTGCGCTGACGGTCAGGACCGCAGGAAAACCTTGTTGGAATCCAGCACCTTGGCGATGCGTGAGAAATGATCGCCGCCAGTATCCGGTGTGCGCAGCAGTTGGGTGCGGGCGGTTTCCAGAGCGGCGGTGAAAGCGGCCTTCGATTGCGGCACCGCGCTGGAATTGATCGCGGTGAATGTCTTGTCCCGGCGGCGCAGGGTGTCGGCTGCCGAATCGGAATTGGCGCTCAGCACGTTTTGCAAGGTCGCTTCGATGTGCTGCAACGCCTGTTGCGCAGGTAGATAGGCGGGGTTTTCGTCCAGCCGCCGGGCAGCGTCGCCGTAGTTCTGACGATAGCAATCGTAGCGATAGACCGAATCCAGGCTTTGACACTGGCGCAGCCCGCGTTCCAGCAGACGCACCACCTTGTTGGTGGTGTGATCGCTCAACTTTGAGGACGCGCCGCCATATCCCCCATATCCCTGCGCCAAGACCGGTGCGGCGGCGAGCAATAGAATCAAGACGGTGCTCAGCAGGCGGGACATGGCGGGATTTCCATTTCTTCGGCACGAGCCTAGCGCGTAGGCGACGCCAGAGAAACCGGTTTCGCCGCGCAGGGTTTTGCCTGCCGGGGTTTTAGGGTGCACTCAACGGGATGTTAACGAAGGCATGGAACCCTGTCTGCAGCCCATCGCGTGATTGTTCATGTTTGTTCCCGTTCTTCTGTTCCTGATTTCCTTGGCCGGCATGGCCTTTGCGGTTTTGATCCATGGGCTGGTTCCCAGCGATCTGATGCTGATGTCGTCGCTCTGTTTTGTGGCTGCCGCAGCGTTGGTGCTGTGGGCGGCACTGTTCCCGAAAAAGTCATACATCGTGGTTGACGGATCAAACGTGATGCACTGGCGCGGCGGGAATCCGTCCATCACAACCGTGCGCCAAGTGGTGCAGCAGCTGATTGCGCAAGGGTATGCGCCCATGATCTGGTTCGATGCCAATGTGGGGTACAAGATTGGTGACCGATATCTGGGGCCAGTTCCGTTGGCCCGTGCGCTGGGTGTGCCTGTGCGTCAGGTCTTTGTCGTGAGCAAAGGCACACCAGCCGATCCCCTGCTGTTAGCGGCGGCAGAAGAACTGCAAGCCCGCGTCGTCAGCAATGACCAGTTCCGCGACTGGGCGGAAGATTATCCGATGATCAAGGGGAAAGGCTTTTTGATACTCGGCTCGATGCGGAACGGGAAAGTCGCGCTGAATCTGGAATAGCACGGCACCCGGCTGCGGTCCGCACCGCCGGAATGCGCCAGATCACCGTCCCCTCTGTTTCACATTCCCGCCCCGCTGCCCCGGACGTCCGGCGGTTGAGCGGCCCCGGGATTTTACCGCCTCCTGACTGGCTTTTTCCACCGCGTATTGCCGCGCCATCGGATCGTCCGAGACCAGCAGGTCGACGGATTCCAGCCGTTTGATTTCGTCGCGCAGGCGGGCGGCCTCTTCGAATTCCAGATTTTCGGCCGCCTTGCGCATATCTGTGCGCAGCCCGTCAAGGACAGCTTCCAGATTGCCGCCATGCAGCGATTTGTCGACCTTGGCGGTGACACGCGATTGGTCAGTGTCGCCTTGATACAGCCCGGCCAGCACGTCTTCGACGTTCTTTTTCACCGTCGCCGGCGTGATGCCGTGTTTTTCGTTATAGGCAATCTGACGATCCCGTCGGCGGTTGGTTTCGTTCAGGGCGCGTTCCATGCTGCCGGTGATCCGGTCGGCATACATGATGACGCGGCCTTCGGCGTTGCGCGCGGCGCGGCCTATGGTCTGAACAAGCGAGGTTTCGGAGCGCAGGAAACCTTCCTTGTCCGCGTCCAGAATGGCCACCAGACCGCATTCGGGAATATCCAGCCCTTCGCGCAGAAGGTTGATGCCGATCAGCACGTCAAACGCGCCCAGCCGCAGATCCCGCAGGATCTCGATACGTTCCAGCGTGTCGATGTCGCTGTGCATATAGCGCACCTTGATGCCTTGTTCGTGCATGTATTCGGTCAGATCTTCGGCCATGCGTTTGGTCAGGGTGGTGACCAGCGTGCGGAACCCCTGGGCGGTGACGCGGCGCACTTCATCCAGCAGATCGTCGACCTGCATCTCGACCGGACGGATTTCCACCTGCGGATCCAGCAGACCGGTGGGCCGGATTACCTGTTCGGTGAACACCCCGCCGGCCTGTTCCAGTTCCCAGTTCTGCGGTGTGGCCGAGACGAACACCGACTGCGGGCGCATGGCGTCCCATTCCTCGAACTTGAGCGGGCGGTTGTCCATGCAGGACGGCAGGCGAAAGCCGTGCTCGGCCAGGGTGAACTTGCGCCGGTAGTCGCCTTTGTACATGCCGCCGATCTGGGGCACGGACACATGGGATTCATCCGCGAAAACAATGGCATTGTCGGGGATGAACTCGAACAGTGTCGGGGGCGGCTCGCCCGGGGCGCGGCCGGTCAGATAGCGCGAATAGTTTTCGATGCCATTGCAGAAACCCTGGGCCTCGATCATCTCCAGATCGAAATTCGTGCGCTGTTCCAGCCGTTGCGCTTCCAGCAGCTTGCCTTCGGACACCAGAAGATCGAGCCGCGCGCGCAGTTCGGATTTGATGTTGATGACCGCCTGGTTCAGCGTGGGTTTCGGCGTCACATAGTGGCTGTTGGCATAGACCCGGATCTGTTCGAACGTATCGGTCTTTTCGCCGGTCAGGGGATCGAATTCGGTAATGCTTTCCAGTTCCTCGCCAAAGAAGGACAACCGCCAGGCGCGATCTTCAAGGTGGGCGGGGAAGATTTCCAGCGAATCGCCGCGCACCCGGAAACTGCCGCGCTGAAAGGCCTGATCGTTGCGTTTGTATTGCTGCTCGACCAGCCCGGCCATGACCTTGCGCTGGTCGTATTCCTGGCCGACCTTCAGATCCTGGGTCATCGCGCCATAGGTTTCGACCGACCCGATGCCATAGATGCACGACACCGACGCGACGATAATCACGTCGTCGCGTTCCAGCAGCGCCCGCGTGGCGGCGTGGCGCATGCGGTCGATCTGTTCGTTGATCTGGCTTTCCTTCTCGATGAACGTGTCGCTGCGCGGAACATAGGCTTCGGGTTGGTAGTAATCGTAGAAGCTGACGAAATACTCGACGGCGTTGTCCGGAAAAAAGCCTTTGAATTCACCGTACAATTGCGCCGCCAGCGTCTTGTTCGGGGCCAGGATGATGGCCGGGCGCTGGGTCTCTTCGATCACCTTGGCCATGGTATAGGTCTTGCCGGTGCCGGTGGCGCCCAGCAGAACCTGGTTCTGTTCGCCGGACAACACACCCTGGGACAGTTCTGCGATGGCGGTGGGCTGATCACCGGCGGGTTCGAAATCGGTCGCCATCACCAGCCGTTTCCCGCCTTCCAGCTTTTCGCGGGCGGGTGGCGTGTTCAGCATCGGCATGGATTTGTCGGTATGGACGTGGGGCATGGGGAACTCCGGCAGCGGAAGTGACAGAGTTGTTGCCTTTTCGTCCGGGTTCAAGACCTATTGCTGCAAAACGGCTTGTGTGCTGCCGGAAACTGTCATCTGCCCGATGCAAGACGCCCGGTTCGGGCTGGCAAAACGGACCTTGCCGAAAGGCGTCAAATCCGGGATAAACGGCCGAACGGAAATCAGGAGCCAGCCCATGCGCGCCCGCATCTATCAGCCCGCAAGAACCGCGATGTCCTCGGGCACTGCGAAGACCCGGAACTGGGTGTTGGATTTCGCCCAGGCCAGCCCGCGGGATGTGGACCCGTTGATGGGTTGGACCTCCAGCGACGACACGCAAAGCCAGGTGCGCCTGCAGTTCGACACCCGTGAAGCAGCGCTGGAATACGCCGCAGCGCATGGCATCGATGCACAGGTGTTCGAACCCAAGAAACGCAAACCCAACGTCCGCCCCGGTGGATACGGTGAAAACTTTGCCACCAATCGGCGCGGTGTCTGGACGCATTGATCGCTGATTGGCCGGGAACGCCCCGTGCGGTCTTTCATTCAAGCCCGGTCGGGACCCCAATCGCATGACGATAACCCATCTTGTTACCCATTCCGGCGGCTTTCACGCGGATGAGCTGCTGTCGTCGGTGATCCTGACCCGTCTGTTTCCCGATGCGGTGCTGGTGCGGTCCCGCGATCCGGGCTGGACCGCGCCGGATGCCAGCAGGATCATTTATGATGTGGGCCGGGCCTATGACGCAGAGGCACAGGTCTTCGACCACCACCAACGTCCCAACCCGCTGCGCGACGATGGCCAGCCGTTCAGCTCTTTCGGGTTGATCTGGCGTCATTTCGGCGAAAACTATCTGCGCGCGATGGCGGTGCCCGAAACCGATCTCGCAGAGATCCATCAGAGCGTGGACAGAGAATTCGTTCTGCCGGTCGACTTGCTGGACAATGGCGCGCTTGCCCCGTCCGAGGCCGGGCTGCTTGCGGGCATGACCCTGCCCGTTTTGCTGGAAACCCTCAAACCGGCCTTTGATGAGCGTCGGCCCGATGCGGAAGATCAGGCCTTTGCCCAGGCTCTACCCGTCGCCCGTGCCTTTGTCGAAGCGGCGATCAGAACACGGGCGGCCAAACGCAGGGCAGAAGACACGGTTCTTCAGGCCATCGAATCAGCGGGCAAGTCGCCGGTTCTCGAACTGCCGGCGGGGATGCCGTTCCGGGCCGCCATCGACAAGGCTGGCGCGGATCATATGCTGTTCGTTGTCCATCCGCGTGGCGATGACTGGGCACTGACGACCATCCGCAAGACCGGCGACAGTTTCGAAAACCGTGCCGACCTGCCAGCCTCCTGGGCCGGGCTGACGGATGCAAAGCTGGAACAGGCCTGCGGCGTCAAGGGCGCCACATTCTGCCACAACGCCCGTTTCATCGCAGTGGCGCGGACGCGGGACGCGATCCTGGAAATGGCTCATCTTGCGGTGAGGCAGGTTTCTTGGAACACGCCGGGGACAGGGATGGGCGGTGACGGCATCTGAGGTCGGCAAACCGCCTGTGCGCCGGGATATGGAACGACATTCGTTTCAGGCAGCGCGGTTGCGGGCGCGGTTCAAAAACGCTGGCGGGCTGTACGAACTTACCGGGTCTTAACCGATCGGGTGATAGAGCGGGTCAGAACTGCCGGAACTGGACCCATGAAATACGAAATCGTTCGCGCCGAAGACAATTCACCGGGCTCCGCGCCCCGATTGAATGAATCCGCCCGCAATGTCGCGCTTGGGTTGCGGCGCGGGGCATTGGAACCGCTTTGGCTGACCTGTGTTGCTGCCGCTATCGATCTGCCGATCTTTGCGGTGGCCTATTGGTTCGCGCAATACGGCGCCACGCCTGCCGATGGGTTTGCGCCGCTTGCCGCCGCGGGATGGGCGGTGTTGGGGGCCGCGATTTTCGTGGCGATCATGGTTGCGACTGGCGTCTATCGCAGCGCGATCATGGCGGATCGGGTTTCATTCATCGCCCGCAGCGTGCTGTGTGCGTCGCTTCCTGTTCTGGGCTATCTCGACTTTCTGCCGCCCGAAGAGATGCACACGGCCCTGACGGCGATCGTGCTGAGCCTGGCTGTACCCCTGATTCCCATTCGGCTGGGGGCCGTGATGATTGTGCGTTGGATCATCGACACCGGCTTGATCGCGCGACGGGCGGTGATCGCGGGCGGCGGCGAAGAGGCGGCGCGGCTGATCCGGGGGCTGGGCGAACGGCAAGGTAATGACATCCGGCTCTATGGCATATTCGACGACCGGAACGACACGCGGTCCCCGGCGCAGGTTCTGGGCATTCCCAAAATCGGCACTTATGAGAACCTGATCGCCTTCGTGCGCGCCTCGGATATTGATCTGGTGATCATTGCGCTGCCCTTTACGGCGGAAAACCGCATCAAGTGGTTGCTGGATGAGTTCAGCGTCCTGCCGGTCGAGGTCGGGCTGTCCTCTTACAGCAAGGACTATGCGTTCGAGAATACCGGTCAGGCACCGTCGCTGCAGCGGCAACGGCGGATCTTTGCGCCGGAATGTCGGCTGACCAAGCGCCTGTTTGATGTGTTTTTCGCGGTCTGCGCCCTGGCGTTGTTGTGGCCGGTGCTGATCCTGGCCGCGCTTGCCGTGCGTCTGGACAGCCCCGGGCCGGTGCTGTTTCGCCAGCGCCGGCACGGGTACAACAACCGCATCATCGAGGTCCGGAAGTTCCGCTCGATGTATGTCGATATGGCTGACCCTTCGGGCCGGCAGGTGGTGACTCAGGGGGACCGCCGGGTCACACGGGTGGGCCGTTTCCTGCGGCGCAGTTCCATTGACGAGCTGCCGCAACTGTTCAACGTTCTGCGCGGGGACCTGTCGATGGTGGGACCGCGGCCCCATGCGGTCGAAGCCATGTCCAGCCGGCAAGAAAGGTTCTCGCAGATCGTCGAAGGGTATTGCGCGCGGCACAGGTTGCCGCCCGGCATTACCGGATGGGCCCAGATCAACGGTTGGCGGGGCGAAATCGACGACGCCGCCAAGCTGGAAGCGCGGATTGCGCATGACCTGTTCTATATCGAGAACTGGTCGTTCTGGTTCGACCTGAAAATCCTTCTGCGCACGCCTTGCAGCCTGTTGAACCCCAAGGGAAGCTATTAGAGGCCGCCGAAAACCTGCGGGGGCCTCATGATGGGGTGCTGCGCGGGGCTGACCGTGGGATGCCGGGGCAAGATCCGGCCGCGCCCACGACCATCCGGCGACAGCGCGGTATTGGGGGCCGTGGCCTCTTGCGGATCATTGGGCGCGAACCGATATATGCGCCCATGAGTGACCTCAGCCATCCTGTTTCAACGTCGTTGCGCGCCCGTGCCGCCCGCATTGCACAAAGACCCGCGTTCGAGAATTTCATTCTTGGCGTGATTCTGTTCAACGCTGTCATCCTGGGGCTTGAGACCTCGCAGGTGGTGATGGAGCGGGCCGGAGGATTGATCCGGCTGCTGGACAAGCTGTGTCTCGGCATCTTTGTGGCCGAAATTCTGCTCAAACTGGTTGGGCGGGGGCGCGCGTTCTTTCATCGTGGCTGGAATATCTTCGACTTCGTGATCGTGGGTATTTCCCTTGTTCCCGCAACCCAGGGGCTGAGCGTATTGCGCGCCTTGCGGATCCTGCGGATGTTGCGTGTCGTGTCGGTCGCCCCATCGCTGCGCCGCGTCGTCGAAGGGCTGGTCAACGCCCTGCCGGGAATGGGATCGGTGTTCCTGTTGATGGGGGTGATTTTCTATATCGGGTCCGTGATGGCCACCAAACTGTTCGGGACCGCCTTTCCGGAATGGTTCGGCACCTTGGGGCGTTCCGGCTATTCCCTGTTTCAGATCATGACGCTGGAAAGCTGGTCGATGGGCATCGTGCGCCCGGTGATGCAGGTCTATCCCTATGCGTGGATGTTCTTTGTTCCTTTCATCATGGTCACGACATTTGCTGTGGTGAACCTGCTGGTCGGTCTGATCGTCAATTCGATGCAGGACGCGCATCACGAGGAAAACAACGAAAAGACCGATACCTATCGTGACGAAGTGCTGGCCCGTCTGGCCGATCTGGAAGCATTGATACAATCGCAGAACAACAAACCGCGCGAATGACGCGGGCCGGTCGGTCGGCATGAACCGGCGGGCGGGCCACGGGGCCTTGCCGGAACCGGATATTGCGCCTAGAGCGTGATCTCATGACTGTGGCGATGACATACTCCGGACATATCCGGGCCATTCTGGTGTTGGGCCTGCCGTTGATTGGCGGGCATCTGGCGCAGTTTGCCATTGGGCTGACCGATACGGTGATGCTGGGCTGGTATGGCGTCGGCGAACTGGCCGCCGTGACGCTGGGGACAAGCTATTTCTTCGTGCTGTTCATCCTGGGGGCGGGGTTTGCGCTGGCGGTGATGCCGATGGTGGCAACCGCCGAGGCCAGCGCGGATACGACCAGCGTGCGCCGGGTCACCCGCATGGGGCTGTGGCTGTCGCTGGGGTATGCGGTGCTGGCCATGCCCGCGATGATCTGGGCCGAAAGGATTCTGCTGGCGCTTGGTCAGGGGGCCGAGGTCTCTGCCCTGGCCGGAGCCTATTTGCGGCTGGCTGGCTGGGGGTTGTTTCCGGCACTTCTGGTGATGGTGCTGAAATCCTATCTGGCGGCGCAGGAACGCACACAGGTGGTGTTGTGGATCACCTTGCTGGCGGCGTTGACCAACGGATTGGTCAACTATGCGCTGATCTTTGGCAATTGGGGCGCACCCGAGTTGGGCATTACCGGCGCGGCCATCGCTTCGGTTCTGACCCAGGGGGTGTCGCTGGTTGCGGTGGTTCTGTATGCGGTGCTGGCCCTGCCCGAACACAGCCTGTTCCAGAGATTCTGGAAACCCGATTGGGAGATGCTGGGCAAGGTATTCCTGTTGGGTGTGCCGATCGGGCTGACCACGGTCAGCGAAGTCAGCCTGTTTTCGGCCTCTGCCTTGATGATGGGCTGGCTGGGTACGGTCCCGCTGGCGGCGCATGGGATCGTGGTGGCGGTGTCGTCGGCGACCTTCATGGTCCATCTGGGGCTGAGCAACGTGGCCACGATCCGCGCTGGCAATGCCTATGGGCGTCGCGACCGGCTGCACATGGTGCGCGGCGCGGTGGTGGTCATGGCGCTGTCGCTGGGATTTGCCGCCCTGACGGTGGTTGCGTTCCTGGTCATCCCCAAGCCGGTCCTGTCGCTGTTCCTGGAGCCGGACAATCCCGCCCGCAGCGAAATCCTGACGATCGGGGTCGGGTTGCTGGCCATCGCGGCGCTGTTCCAACTGGTTGACGGCGCCCAGGCCATTGCGCTGGGTCTGTTGCGCGGGGTGCAGGACACCCAGGTGCCGATGCTGATGGCGGCGCTGTCCTATTGGGGGGTGGGGATGCCCACATCCTATGTGCTGGGCTTCACGATGGGGCTGGGCGGGATCGGCATCTGGCTGGGGCTGGTGGCCGGGCTGGGCTGTGCCGCGGTGTTCCTGATATTTCGCTTTCTGGGGCGTGGCATCCGCAAGGTCGAACAGGCCGGCTGAGCCCCGTCAGCGCGCGTTCAGGTGTCCCGGGACAGGCGGGCGGCTTTCTTGCGCACCAGAACCTCGCGCAGATCATGCATGGCCAGCAACAGCGTATCTGTGACTTCGGCCAGTTGGGCATCCGTGGCACGCGACTGCGCCCAATGCGCGGTCAGGTTCAGATGGTCGACGGCGCGGTGGATGTCATCCATATCCCGCCGCGCCAGCAGCGCGCTGCGATCCTCCATCCACTGGCGGATCCGTGCGAGATCGGTGTCCGACAGCGTGCGGCCGCCATGGGGCTTGATCTCGCCGTTGCGAATGTTGACCACCGCAATCTGATCCATTTCAATCCGGCGCTGCCGGTTTTCGGTGTCGATGCGGTAGACAAAGGCACCGTTGTCGCGCACACGAAAGAAATATTCGGGAAGTTCGGTCGTGGTCATGCGGCACCTTGCGTTTCCAACACGCGCCAGAGCGATCCGTCGGGATCGACGAGCGCGAACATGCGGGGTGCGCCCGGCATGGTGACGGGCGCGGTCAGGCGTGGAATATCCTGCTGCTCAGTTGACAGACCCAGCCCCGCCCAGTCGCGATGCAGCGCGTCGATATCCGCCACACGCAGGCATGCCGAGAACCAGCTAGTGTGCGGGTCCAGTCCGGGATGGGGAAAGAACTCGACCTGGTCCGGACCGCGGGCGAGGATCATCCAGCCGTCATTGCGAAAGCTGAGAACAAAACCGAGCCGTGCATAGAATGAAGCAGTCGCATCGAAATCGCGGCTTGGCAGGTTGGCGGAAATCATGTCAGCGCCGCGCAGAAATCGGCGATCCGGGTGCAGGCCTCGCGCAGCGCATCATCCGACGTGGCATAGCTGACCCGGAAGTTCGGCGACAGGCCAAAGGCTGCGCCAAAGACCACCGCGACATCCGCTTCTTCCAGCAGGGCGGTGGCAAAGCTTTCGTCATCGGTGATCCGGGTGCCTTTGGGGGTGGTCTTGCCGATCAGCCCTGCGATGGATGGGTAGACATAGAATGCGCCCTCGGGCGTGGGACAGGTCACGCCATCAATTGCATTCAGCATCGACACCACCAGATCGCGGCGGCGCTGGAAAACCGCGTTGTTGGCCGGCAGGAAGTCCTGGGTGCCGTTCAGCGCCTCGACTGCGGCCCATTGGCTGACGGAACAGGGGTTGCTGGTGCTTTGGCTCTGAATCTTGCGCATCGCGGCGATCAGGGGCTGCGGCCCGGCGGCATAGCCGATGCGCCAGCCGGTCATGGCATAGGCCTTGGATACACCATTGCAGGTCAGGGTGCGCTCATACAGGGCCGGCTCCACCTCGGCGGGGGTGCAGAATTCGAACCCGTCGTAAGCCAGGTATTCATACATGTCATCGGTCATCACCCAGACATGCGGGTGACGCATCAGCACGTCGGTCAGCGCCTTGAGTTCGGCGCGTGAATAGCCCGCCCCCGTGGGGTTGCTGGGCGAATTGAAGATCAGCCACTTGGTTTTCGGGGTGATCGCGGCTTCGAGCTGATCGGCCGTCAGCTTGAATCCGGTCTGCAACGATGCCTCGGCGACCACGGGCTCGCCTCCGGCCAGCAGCACCATATCGGGGTAGCTGACCCAATAGGGGGCCGGAATCACCACCTCGTCGCCGGGGTTGAGCGTCGCCACCAGCGCGTTGTAGAGGATCTGCTTGCCGCCGGTGCCGACGCTGACCTGTTCGGGGGTATAGGTCAGCCCGTTGTCGCGCTGAAACTTGGCGCAGATGGCCTGTTTCAGCTCGGGGATGCCATCCACGGCGGTGTATTTGGTCTTGCCCGCCTGAATGGCAGCGATGGCGGCGGCCTTGATGTTGTCCGGTGTGTCGAAATCCGGTTCACCCGCGCCCAGCCCGATCACGTCGCGCCCGGCGTCCTTCAATTCGCGCGCCTTGTTGGTGACAGCAATGGTCGGGGACGGTTTGACGCGCGACAGTGTCGCAGACAGGAAAGTCATGGGGACCTCGGTTTGTATGTTCAACGCAACTGTCATAGGGTGCGGCCAATGGCCAATCAAGCGGCATCGGGCCGCCCTGCGGGGAGAGCGACAATGAGCGACGAGAACAGCGATTGGTATGGGCCGGATGCAGCGACATTCGGTGATCGTGTGGCCGGTGCGCGGGAAGCGGCCGGCATGACACAGGCTCAGCTGGCCCGTCGGCTGGGCATCAAGAAGACGACCTTGATCGGGTGGGAAAACGATCTGTCCGAGCCGCGCGCCAACAAGCTGTCGATGGTGGCCGGGTTGCTGAATGTGTCCATCGTGTGGCTGCTGACCGGCGAAGGCGACGGCGCGATCGACCCCGAAGCCAATTCTCCGCTGGCGTCCGATTTCAACGAAGTCCTGGCCGAGCTGCGTGAAATCCGCGCCGCGATGCGCACCAACGCCGAACGCGCCGCGCTGGTTGAAAAGAAACTGCGCCTGCTGGTTCAGACCGGCGTATGAGCGAATGTCGTGAACACCGGCTCAAGCGGCTCAGGATGCGGTCGATGCGGCGCGGGATCAAGGAAATGGACCTGATCCTGTCGGCCTATGCCGAAGCGAATCTGCAGCAAATGAACCCCGGGCGGCTGGATCTCTATGACGCGCTGCTGGAACAGAACGACCAGGATCTGTATCAATGGATCACGGGGCAGGCCGCCGCACCCGACGCGCTGGCGGACCTGATCCAGGACATATCGCAAACGTTTCAAAAACAATAATAATTCCGCTTAACTGATTATTCGGGTTTTCACGCCAATCTCTGAACCGAGCAGTTCGAGTCGGAGAGATTGGATGAGTATGGAAATGCAAGTGGGTCCGGTGACCCGTAAGGGATTCATGACCGGTTATCTGGAGGCGCTGGCGCTGGTCGAGCGACTGCATCGCCTGCTGCTGGACGTGATCAAGGACGAGTTCGAACGGGTTGGAGTGTTGGAAATCAATGCGGTTCAGGCATTGCTTCTGTTCAACATCGGCGAAAACGAAGTAACCGCAGGCGAGTTGAAAAGCCGGGGTTACTATCAGGGCAGCAACGTCAGCTATAATCTCAAGAAGCTGGTCGAAATGGGCTATATGCACCACCAGCGCTGTGAAATCGATCGCCGCTCGGTCCGGGTCAAACTGACTCCGCGTGGGCGTGAAATCCGCGACATCGTGGAAGGATTGTTCACCCGCCATGCCGAGGGGCTGGAAGGCAAGGGCGTGATCAGTGCCGACGGGATCGAGGATATCACCGCATCGCTGAAACGCGTCGAGCGATACTGGACGGATCAGATTCGCTATATCTACTGACGGGGCATCCGTGGCCGGCCCGGCGGGTCAGGCGCGAACGGATTTTCGGGCAGTGCGGGTCGAACGGGCCCGCCAGAGGGTGCGGTCGGAGCGGCCGCACCCTTTCTGTCCGGCTTATTCCTGTCCGGCACGGGCGGGATTGGGGGAGGGGCCGGAAGATCGGGCATCCTTTGTGCGCGATGACAGCATCACCCCGCGCAATTCGCGTTCCAGTTTGCGTCGCATGGCGCGCTCGAAATCCTGAAACCCCTGAGCGACCTCCAGAAAGGCACCGGGACCATGTAGAACCTGGGTGCGGAAAAAATCCATCAGGGAAACCTCGGTTTCATATTCGGCGGCGTTCACCACCAGCCCGTTGACGGTCACACCGGCAAAAGGAAATTCGGCATAGGCCGCGGCGGGCGGAAACCCGTCGTTGTTCTTGCCGTCTCCGGAAATGTCGAGGGTGCGATACAGGCAGGATGGCGCGCGGCGCAAAACCCCGGCCCCGTACCCCAAGGCATAGCCCATGGCGGTGGGAAACTCTGATTCGCTGCGCTCGGTGCGCGCGATGATCTGCGATACTTCGAACAAGACAGCCGGGCTGTCGATGATATGCCAGTCCAGGATCAGCGCCTGGTTGTCGGTGCCGCTCGATTCATAGGCGGCCAGCGCGACCGGCAGATCGCTGGCAAAGAACGCCTGCCTGACCTCGGGGGCGATCAGCGCGGCGGCCAGCCCGTCGCGTTGAAGCCTGTATTCGTCAGCATCCACCGATGAGGATACGTCCAGCGCCAGAACCAGCGCCAGCCTGCAATCGGCCATGGCCGCGCCCCCGCAAACGGCCACAAGAACCACTGCAAGCAGGCCCGCCAGGCGGCGCATGGGGTGTTACCAGTGGCCGGTGTTTTGCATGCTGTCCCATGGGGCGGCGGGGGGCAGTGATTCGCCCTTTTGCAGCAGTTCGATCGACACATTGTCAGGACTGCGCACAAAGGCCATATGGCCGTCACGCGGCGGCCGGTTGATGGTGACTCCGTTGTCCATCAGGTGCTGGCAGGTTTCGTAGATGTTGTCGACCTCATAGGCCAGATGCCCGAAATGCCGGCTGTCGCTGGGCAGGCCCTCGTCGCCATCCCAGTTATAGGTCAGTTCGACCGGGCACTCTTCCTGTCCCGGAGGCGCGAGGAACACCAGCGTGAACCGGCCCTGTTCGCTGTCATAGTGCCGCGTTTTCTTCAGCCCCAGCAATTCGAAAAAGGCAATGGATTTGTCCAGGTCGGCAACGCGCACCATGGTGTGCAGATATTTGATGGTCATGGGAACCTCCGTTTTCGGGCGCAACATACCACCTGCAGCGGACAGGACCAGTGGCGCAGGGTCAGAATTTCGATCCCACATCCAGCGAGACGGAAAGCTCGCGGGATGAAAACCGGCTGAAGTTCGAGCTCTTGCGCCCGGTGCGCAGGCGCAGGATCGGAACGAAACCGGCATAATCGTACCGGTCGAAGATCAGGCTGAGATCGCCGTATGCGGATGTATCGTTGCGTTGGGTTGGCGGGATGAACAGGCTGGCGATGAAACGGTCATATCGCGTATGCCCCAGCACCAGGCCGATGGACAGCTGGGCCGGACCGATGGCGCGCCCCAATGTATAGCTCGCCCGGATTGACGCTGAATCATAGGTCCCGTTGGGGCTGTCGGCCCGGGCGTTCTGCAGCGCCAGTGCCAGCCCGAGCACGTCGCCATTCTGCAACCGGGTGCCAAATTCGGCCCTTACCCCCAGGACGCGGGCGTCGTTGGTGGTGTAGAGCGCGCGAAAGCGCTGTTCCAGATCGGCACGCAGATGCACCCGGGACGTTTTGCCCAGTGCCCAGCTGCGGCGGCCCTTCAGGCGGGCGAACCGATAGCTGCGTTCGCCGCCGTACCAGCTTTCGCCAAAGGCCAGTCCGATGTCGCCGCTGTGCTTGCTGTCGTCGGGGCCGATGGCAAAGGCGTGGGACAGCGACAGTTCGGCGTAGGTCGAGCCGAAATCGGATCCCGTGGCTTGTGGGGCCATGTCCTTGGCTTCGGACGACAGGGCGACGCGTTCTATGTACACGCGCGCACCCAGCGATGTGGCGCTTCTGGCGGTCGTGTGCAACCGATAGGATGGCGCGATGTCAAGCGAAGCGATCAGACCCGACAGGGCCAGCGCGGCGCCGTTGATCGTGCCGCCGTCCGGGACCCCGTCGATGATGTTCAGCGATGTGTCCGAGCCATTGTTGACGTTGTTGGATGGGCGCACCCCGCCCTGCAGCCGCAAGGACCAGGGATTGACCTGCCGCAACATGCGATAGTCCCGCGCCACGCGCTCTTCGTCGCGTTCCGTGGGGGCATGGATGGCAGTGCGGCGCAGCCAGAGTTGAGACAGGCTGTAGCGTTCGGCCTGAAAGGCCATGCGCGATGCCATCTGTGCGGCTTCGAACCGGGCCGGCCCCGAACCCGCATAGCGATAGGACAGGGCCGCCGCCTTTCGCGCCAGATCCGGATCGCCCAGCCGAGCGTTTGCCTTGGCCAGGATGTAATAGACCAGCGGGTCTTTGGGGTCGGTCCTGAGCAGGCTCTTGGCCAACAGGATCGCCGTGCCGGGGTCACCGTTCTCCAGCGCGTGTATGGCCAGGTTGCGCGCCTCGGCGGGGGCAAGCTGGACGCGGTCGGGGGTCTGGGCGACCGCGGGCAGCATCATCGAGGCGCACAGGACCAGACCGGCGAATATGGCCCGCACAGTCCGGTCCGTCAGTTGCTGCGTTCCAGAACGAACAGCCCGTATTCTTCTTCGTCATCCAGCCCGTCGACGTGATCCTTGGCATATAGTCCGCCGGCGACGGCGCTGGAATTCACGCCTCCGAAGGTGCCGCTGTAATCGCCCTTGGTCTGGTGGGCGACGGTGATTTCCCCGGTGAAGGTGCCGTCGTCCGAGATGTCTGTGGGCGCGATTTCCAGATCCGGCAGGTCAAGCCCCGCAGCAACGTAGTTGCGGTTGTACACCGTGCCCTTGACCCGGTTGGTGGAAAAGTCGGCATTGATCCGTGCCTGGCCATAGACGCGCGCGGCCTGTCGCGGGGTCACCGCAGGATCGGTTCCGGGCGGCACCGGCAGCAGGGCGTTTCCATTGTCGGGATAGTTCATCAGCCCGACATATTCTCCATCATACCGCACATCGGTGTTTTCGCCATTCGCGCCGGGCCGGTCATAGGCCCCCGAACGCGCATAGGCGACACCGCCGTTGTAATACCCGTCCAGACCACCGGTTACGACCAGCACGCCCTGGGTGCCGTCCACGTCGCGGGCATAGGATGTCGAATGGGTGTTCAGCGCATCCGGCTGGCGGGTAAAGGCCTGATACTGCCCGCCAGGCGTATCCAGCGCCGCGGCGCGGTCATAGCCGACCGGCAAGGGCGTTCCGTTAAACGCCACGCCAGTGACCACCAGGGCCGAGTTGTTCGGGTCGGACGTATCGGGGCTGAAACTGGCGGCATCCAGATCCCCGGCCACGGTTTCGGCCCTGGGATCGACCGGTTCTGTCGGATCGACCGGCTCGGGCTCGGTGTCTTCGATGAACGGATTGCTTCCGCTACAGGCAGACAATGCGGCTGCCACCAGGAGTCCGTACCAGATCCGTTTCATGTTTCTTGCCCTTGTTTCAACGCTTTTTCCGCCCAGCCTTGAACGTCTTGCGTGTGAAGTCAACGGCAACACACGTTAAAAGAGAATTACCCGGACAGCTGTTGCCATTATATGGCGGTTCACCTGTGTCCCAACCCCAGATATAGTCAACGTCTCAACAGATTCTGCAGGGAAAGGAATCGCGTATGTCATTGTCGCCGGAACAACAGGCCGAAATCGACGAATTGCGGGGCAACCCGCAATCGACCTTGCGGGTCGTCGCACCCGGAATGGAGCGTCACCTGTATCAGGCGCGTCCGGTTCTGGATCACGGGTTCGTGCGGGTGGTCGATTACATGGGGGACGATGCCGCGATTTGTCAGGCCGCCCGGGTCAGTTACGGCAAGGGCACCAAAAGCGTTCAGAACGACGAAGGGCTGATCCGCTACTTGATGCGGCATTGGCATTCGACCCCGTTCGAGATGTGCGAACTGAAGCTGCATGTGAAATTGCCGGTCTTTGTGGCACGGCA
The DNA here is from genome assembly GCA_016521575.1 of Rhodobacteraceae bacterium F11138. GTDB lineage: Bacteria > Pseudomonadota > Alphaproteobacteria > Rhodobacterales > Rhodobacteraceae > Sedimentitalea. The sequence goes on from JAEKDP010000003.1 coordinate 267,815, forward strand.
GTGGATTCGCCATCGCACCGCCAACGTGAACGAATATTCCGCGCGCTACTCCATTCTGGACCGTGAATTCTATATCCCTGCCCCGGAACACATCAACGCGCAGTCAGTGGTCAACAATCAGGGGCGTGGCGACGTGTTGCAAGGCGAAGAGGCCGCGCGCGTTCTGGATATACTCAAGGCGGATTCGGCCCGGTGCTATGACAATTACGAAGCGTTGATCTCGGATGACGGGCAGGCCGGTCTGGCGCGGGAACTGGCGCGGATGAACCTGCCGGCGAATATCTATACACAATGGTACTGGAAGGTGGATCTGCACAATCTGTTCCATTTCCTGCGGCTGCGGGCGGATGCCCACGCGCAATACGAAATCCGTGTCTATGCCGATGCGATTTGTGAAATGGTGGCCGACTGGGTGCCAGCCGCCTACAAGGCGTTTGAAGACTATCGGATGGGATCGGTCGCCATGTCCGCCCAGATGATCGACTGCCTGCGCCGGATGCTGAAAGGCGAAACCGTGACGCAGGAGTCTTCAGGCATGTCCGCCCGCGAATGGCGTGAATTTAAGGACGTCATCGCCTGATTGTGTGACGCTACATGTTGTGGTTGCGCCTTGCCTGCGCACCTACAATCATGTGGCGCGTCGCTCCTGAACCACAAGATGGCCGCGCTTCTTCTGGCGGTTGAATGGTTTGTGGACCGGCGCAAGTTCCAAGAGAATTCGGGCCATCAGGCATGGTTTTCTGCGCTTTTTCGTCGTGTTTGGTGCATGTCGCGGCTGGACACGAATCGATTCCGGGTAAAAAATCACGGGCATTCAGACCATGCCTGTCGTGAGTGGTGGGCCGTTCAATTTTGAGTACTATTTTCGGCGGTCCGTCTGGTGGCGTGTGCCGGGGGCAAGCGGTATACCGTTTGCGAACCCACCGGCACAGCCTCTAGAGGACCGCCGGATATTCCCCGAATTCCCGAATGACATGGCCCGATATCTTCGGGCCGTTGCCCCATCGGCAAGACATCCCATAGGCAAGACCGACGTTTCCTTCCGGCAGAACGTTCTGCTGCTTGCGGCGCGAAAATGTCAGGCCGCGTCCTGGCGGGGCGACGCGACCCGAACAGGTGTGGTTTCACACCCCGGTTTTGACGGGGCCAACCTTCCGCTATGGCAGCGGCGGTTTTGGGTTTGACAATATCTGCGGGTGTATGAACCCGCGCGGGCAGGGCGCGCGTCGGGTGTTAGGTCATAATAGCGTCAGATTGGCCGCCATCTCGCGACCGTCACGGCCCTCTTCCAGATCGTAGTTGACCTTTTGATTGTCGGCCAGGCCGGTCAGGCCCGATCTTTCCACAGCCGAGATATGAACAAACACATCCTTCCCTCCGGTGTCCGGAGCGATGAATCCGTAGCCTTTGGTCGTATTGAACCACTTCACGGTGCCGGTTGGCATTTCCCGTGTCTCCTTCTACTTGCCGCCCCGAAAACGCGGAGCCCTTGACGGCACGCTGCCGATCCTGTGCCCGAACCACCGGGGTGGCGCGGGCGCACAATGGCAGGTTGTACCTGATGTCAGGATCGCACGACCCGGCAAAAAATCAAGGAAAAGGGGCTGTGTTCTTGCCGAATGCCGGTTATTTCCACACAGGAAAGTGAGGTGAGACATGGTGATATACGGGCTGAAAACCTGCGATACATGCCGCAAGGCGTTGAAATTGCTGCCGCAGGCGCAATTCGTCGATGTGCGCGCGCAGGGTGTGCCCTTGCCTGTATTGCAAGCCGCAGAACACGAGTTTGGCAAGGCTTTGCTCAATACGCACTCAACCACCTGGCGCGGTCTGGATCAGGACCAGCGCGACCGCCCGGTTCTGGATCTTCTGGCGGACCATCCGGTGTTGATGAAACGGCCGCTGATCGATGTGGACGGTCAGTTGTATCTGGGCTGGACACCAGAGGTGCAGGCCCGGCTTGGTGCGGTCTGACGGCGATTGCCGTGATGGGGTCAGGCCAGGCGGCCCATGATCCGGTCCAGTGACAGCGGCCCGGCCCCCTTTATGACGATGATCAGCAGAACCGTGATCCACAGCAGGCGCTGATCCATGATGACGCTGTCGGGTATGCCATCGAACCAGGCGCCAAGGGTCTTGGGGTCGCTGCCGCCGTGGCCGACGATATCCGTGGCGGACTGGATGATGATGAACCCGATCATGCCGATGGCCGACAACCGCCCCATCAGCCCAAGTACCACCAAAGCCGGCAAGATGAATTCGGCCCACATGCCGATCAGTGCGATCAGCCAATGGAACATGCCCAATTGCGAACTGTCATAGCCGACCGCCTCCATGGCACGCGGAAAGATCTGAACATAGGCACCATCAGAAGGCATCAACAGCCCGAGCAGCCCGTCGCCCACCTTGGTCATGGCCGATTTCCAGAAATACATCAGCAGAACGGCGGCAAAGGTGAACCGTGCCAGCGTCGGCAGGATCGCTCCGGACATGCGGTCCAGCCAGTCGAACAGGGCGTTGTGCAGGGAAATCAGGGTGTTCATGGGCTCAGGCCTTTTGGGTCAGGGACGTCAGGGCATTGTCGGTCAGCAACAGTGTAAGCGTGGCGGTCGGATCGAAACCCGGGGCCCTGCCTTGTGCGTTTGCCAGCGCGGTTTCCAGAGGATCGCCCCGTTGCAGGGATTGTATCCATGCGGCGCCACCCGGCGGCAGCAGATGTGGCGCCGGATCAAAAGCAGCGCGCGTGATCAGCACATCCTGCCGTTCATGGGCCGGTTTGGGCGCGTCTTCGCGGGTGTTGAAACGCCAGATGTCATACAGCGGCCAGTCCGAGCACAGCACCCGAACGGCCGGTGCCAGGGTGACGCGAGTGGCCATCAGGGCCGTGGGGGTCAGAGCGGCCAGTTCGGCGGGATCCAGCGGCGTGCTGTCGGCGGCGTGATAGGATCGGCGCAGGGCCAGTTCCAGCCGTGCGACATCGGGCAGATACCCGAGATGGGCCACCTGCGGCAGCTTGGCCAGAAAATCCGGCATGGCCTGGCCATAGTGCATCATCAAAGGCGAATCGGGTGGATGTGCGCGCAGGAAAAGGCGTGAAAGCCCATCCATGTTCTTTTGTCCCAGCAGCCTGGTCAGGATCGGAAAGCCGACGCGCAGAGCCTCGATCAGAGAGTGGGTGACATTGTTGCGATAGACCGTGAATCGGGCATCGGCGGCATGCCCGGCCCCGTCATTCAGCCCGTCGGGCGCAGGGCGCCCAGGGTCCAGAAGTGCTGCGCGGAACATATCCTGGGAAACGCTCATGCGGCGGCATGGTCCAGCACCTGCGCGGCGCGGTTGGCCTGGGCGCGCAATACGGGCCAGTCCGGCACGTCGTTGTCCCATTCCACCAGCACCGGTTTGGGTCCGGCGCGTTCCAGCGTATGGGCCAGCAGATCCCAGACCGGATCGGCCACCGGTTTGCCGTGGCTGTCGATCAGCAGGGGCGCGCCGTGTTCATCCGCGTCCTGGTCATGGCCGCCGACATGGATTTCGCCGACGCGATCCATCGCGAAAGCATCGATATAGGCCTGCGGCGAACCGCCGAGATTGACTGCGGACACGAAGACGTTGTTCACATCCAGCAACAGCCCGCACCCGGTCCTGCGGGTCAGTTCCGACAGGAAATCGGTTTCGGACCAGGTGCTTTCGTCGAACGCCAGATAGCTGGCCGGGTTTTCCAGCAGCATTCTTCGCCCCAGTTCGGCCTGGACCTGATCGATGTGATCGGCCACGGATTGCAGCGTGCGGTTGGTATAAGGCAGCGGCAGCAGATCGTTCAGGAATTCGGCCCCGTGGGTGGACCAGGCGAGGTGCTCGGAAAAGCTGGCCGGGTTGAGCCATGCGATCAGATGTTTCAACCGGGCCAGATGGACCGGGTCCAGCGGGGATTGCCCGCCGATGGACAGGCCGACGCCATGCACCGAGATCGCGAACCGCTCGGACAGGGCGCGCAGCTGGGCCAGAGGCCGGCCACCGTCGCCCATGTAGTTTTCGGCATGGATTTCCAGCCACGCGACCGGGCCCGGGTCTTGTTGGATCTGGTCGAAATGCTGGGGTTTATAGCCGACACCCGGTGCGGCGGGCAGAAAATCGGATGTGTCGGTGGAATCCAGCATCATGTGCCTGTCAGTCAGTGGGCCGGGGGTGGGCCGCGTTGTAAGGGCGGGCCAGGTTTCGGCCCGCCGCCAGAGTGGGCATTATGCAGGCAGATCGCGGTCCAGCGCGGTCAACGATCCCTTGCGGGCCTCGCCATCCGCCATCGCCGGAAGCTCCATCGCTTCGCACGAGCCGGCATCCACGAGGGTCCAGGCGTTGCCCTGGTAATCCACGGTGGAGGTTCCGGCACAGGTGGTGCCGGGGCCGGCGGCACAGTCGTTCTGACCGGCGAGCGCGACGCCATAGCATTTTTCCTTGGACTGGGCACTGGCCGTGGTGGCGGACGCACCCAGGGCCGCGGCGACGGCGCTTGCGACGGCCAGGGTCTTGGCGGTATTGGACATGGTATAACTCCCTCAAAACAGGTTGATTGGCTCGGTTCGTGAACCCGAATTTAGCGTGCCACAGACCCCACGGGAAAGTCACGAGCCCGTGTTTCACGCCTCCGTCAGGGAATGTTACGCTCTGACGGGCAAAATCGTCTGAAATTGCCGGGACAATGTCAAATGTTTCAATCCGGCCCGGGCGATCGCTGCCCGCGGCCGGATTGCCGTGTCTGCCTGCGCGGCGCTACAGCAGGTCCGGCGGGGTCGCTTCGCGCCCGAGCGCGCTTGCAACCGCGGCAAGAGGCTCGACGCTGGTGCGTTTCTCGCCCAACCGGCGCACTGTGACCGTGCGGTCCTCGACCTCGCGTGCGCCGACCGCCAGGATCACCGGCACCTTGCCGACCGAGTGTTCGCGCACCTTGTAGTTGATCTTTTCGTTGCGCATGTCGGCCTCGGCGCGCACGCCCGCGGCGCGCAATTCGGTGACCACCTCGTGCACATAGTCATCCGCCTCGGACGTGATCGATGCGACCACGACCTGGCGCGGGGCCAGCCAGAACGGCAGCTTGCCGGCGTGTTCCTCGATCAGGATGCCGATGAAGCGTTCGAAACTGCCCAGTGTCGCGCGATGCAGCATATAGGGCCGGTGTTTCGAGCCGTCCGCACCGATGAAATTGGCGTCCAGCCGCTCGGGCAGGTTCGGATCGACCTGAAGCGTGCCGCATTGCCAGTTGCGGCCGATTGCGTCCGTCAGGGTGAATTCGAGCTTGGGACCATAAAACGCGCCTTCGCCTTCGAGGATCTCAAAGGCATAGCCCGCAGCCTTGCAGGCATCGCCAAGCGCCTTCTCCACGAAATCCCAGCTTTCATCGCTGCCGATGCGCTTTTCCGGCCGGGTGGACAGTTTGATGGTCCAGTCGTGAAAACCCAGATCGGCATAAACCTTGGACAGGAAGGCGATGAACTTCGCGGTTTCGGATTCGATCTGATCCTCGGCGCAGAAAATATGGCCGTCATCCTGCGTGAACCCGCGCACCCGCATGATACCGTGCAGCGCGCCGGATGGTTCATAGCGGGCACAGGATCCGAATTCGGCCATGCGCAGCGGCAGGTCGCGATAGGATTTCAGCCCCTGGTTGAAAACCTGAACGTGACAGGGGCAGTTCATGGGTTTCAGGGCGTTGACCGCCTTTTCGCGGGCATGGTCTTCGTCGACTTCGACGATGAACATGTGCTCCTGATATTTGTCCCAATGGCCCGAGGCTTCCCACAGTTTGCGATCGACCACCTGCGGCGTGTTGACTTCGACATAGCCGTCGCGTTCCTGCATCCGGCGCATATAGTCCTGAAGCGTGGTGTAGATTTTCCAGCCGTTGGGATGCCAGAAAATCTGCCCCGGTGCTTCTTCCTGCATGTGAAACAGGTCCATCTCGCGGCCCAGCTTGCGGTGGTCGCGTTTGGCGGCCTCTTCCAGCATGGTGAGATGCGCGCGCAGCTTTTCCTTGCCGGTGAAGGCCACGCCATAGATGCGCTGCAGCATGGCGCGATCGGAATCGCCCCGCCAGTATGCGCCCGCGATGCTCATCAACTTGAACGCATCGCCCGGCACCTGGCCGGTGTGTTGCAGATGCGGGCCGCGACACAGATCCTGCCAGTCGCCGTGCCAGTACATGCGCAGCGGCTCGTCGCCGGGAATCGCTTCGATCAGTTCGACCTTGTAGGGTTCGTTGCCCGCCTTGTAGAACTCGATCGCCCGGTCGCGGTCCCAGATTTCGGTCGTCACGGGTTCGCGCTTGTTGATGATTTCCTTCATCTTCTTTTCGATCAGCCCCAGATCCTCGGGGGTGAACGGTTCGGCGCGGTCGAAATCGTAATACCAGCCGTTTTCGATCACCGGGCCGATGGTGACCTTGGTGTCGGGCCAGATTTCCTGAACCGCACGGGCCATGATATGCGCCAGATCGTGGCGCACCAGTTCGTTGGCCTGTGCTTCGTCTTTCATGGTGTGGATGGCGATGTCGGCGTCCGACTGAATCGGCCAGGCCAGATCCCAGTGCTGGCCGTTCACCGTGGCGCTGATTGCCTTCTTGGCGAGCGAGGTGGAAATATCGGCGGCGACCTCGGCGGCGGTGATACCGGCCTCGTAGGATCGTGCATTGCCATCGGGAAGGGTAAGAGAGACTTTTTTCGAATCCAGGGCCATATGGGCCTCCTCGTCGGTTTGGCGCCCACAGAACGCCCGGTTGCGGGTATGTATGCGCGCCTGTGTGACGCCGACGCAGTGCCAAGTCAACCGGGCAAATCCGGCCGGTCCGCGCCCGTTGCTTCGGCGCGCATTGCCAAGCGTTCCGCGTGCCACTAGCAAGGCGCGGTTGACGGCAACGCGGTCGGGAATGAAATGGTGCGCAAGTTTCGGGGTGTAACAATCGTCTTGCTGTGTCTGGGCCTGCTGTCCTGTGCCCGGCCACCCGATCTGGTGGGGGTCGACAACCGGGACATTCCGGTGTTCGGCGTCGAGGACGCCCATCGGCACAGGATCTTTGTCGCCACCACGCGCGAGCCGTCCGACCAGCCCGCTGTTCTCTATTCCGGGGCGCGCGGTTGGGAACTGGGGTTGTCGTCGGTGGTCGTGTCGGTGCCGCCGGACCATATGTCGGGTGTCATCGAGCGGGCCCGGCAGTTGCCGCCGGACCCGACGCGCGAATTTGCGATCGTATCGCCCGAAATCTACGGCTCGCGGGTCACCTTTGCCGGCGCGCTGGATGCGGAACTGGCGCGGCGTCCGCCGAAAGATCGTGACATCCTGTTGTTTGTCCACGGGTACAACAACACATTTTCGGATGCCGTTTTGCGGATGGCGCAATTCGTGAACGACACCGGGTTCAGGGGCGTGCCGGTGCTGTTTTCCTGGGCCTCGGCGGGGCGTCCGTCGCATTATGTATATGATCTGAACAGTGCGCTGGCGGCGCGTTCCCGGTTTCAGGATACCCTGCGGCTGTTGGCGGCAAGCAGGGCACAGGGGATCAACATCTTTGCCCATTCCATGGGGTCCTTGCTGACGGTCGAGGCGCTGATACAGACGAAACAAAGGGTCTGGGCCAGCGGGGTGGGCAAGGTGAACCATGTGGTGCTGGCTGCGCCGGATATCGATCTGGACCTGTTTGAGACGCAGTTGTCGCAAATCCGGACGCAGGGTCAGGATTTCTATGTGTTCGTGTCCAACGATGATCCGGTCCTGGGCATGTCCCGACGGCTGTCCGGCGGGGTCGCGCGGGTGGGGGCCGCCGATGTGGACAAGCTGGCAAAGCTGGGCGTCACGGTCATCGATCTGAGCGAGATCGAGGATTCCGCCTCGGGGTCGCACAACAAGTTCGCGGCCTCCCCCGAGGTCGTGCAGATGATCGGCACGGGCCTGTCGCGCAGCACCCTGGATCCGCAGCGGGGGCTTGCGTCCTTGTCCGAAGCGTTGAACCAGGTGCCGGTTGTGCGTGTTGCGGGTCCCGAGCAAGCATCGGGCCGGTGATTGCAGACCGCACCGTCCCGTGCAAAATTCAACCAGACAGGAGGCACCATGACCGCAACCACTTTCATCGACACGCCGCAGGGGCGGCGGCTGGCCTATCACCTGACACCGGGCGCGGGACCCTGCGTGGTGTTTCTGGGCGGGCTGAAATCGGACATGGAGGGCACCAAGGCGGTCCATCTGGAAAGCTGGGCGCGGGCGCGCGGACAGGCCTTTCTGCGGTTCGACTATTCTGGCCACGGCGAAAGCAGCGGTCGGTTCGAAGAGGGGTGTATCGGCGACTGGCACGAAGACACCCTTGCGGTGGTCGATGCCCTGACCGAGGGGCCTTTGGTACCGGTCGGCTCGTCCATGGGCGGCTGGCAGGCGCTTTTGCTGGCGCGCGCGATGCCGTCGCGTGTTGCGGGCATGGTCACCGTCGCCGCCGCGCCGGATTTCACCGAAGACGGGTATTGGGCCAATTTTACCGACGCGCAGAAAGAGACGCTGGAAACCCAAGGCTATGTGGAATTGCCGTCCGACTACATGGAACCCTATGTCATCAGCAAGCGGATGATCGTGGACGGGCGCGACCGTCTGGTGTTGCGTGCGCCTTTGCGGTTGTCCTTTGCGGTGCGGTGCCTGCAGGGCATGGCGGACAGCGCCGTCAGCACGCAAACCGCGCTGCGCCTGCTGGATCATGCCGATTGCCCCGATATGCGGCTGACGTTGGTCAAGGATGCCGATCACCGGTTTTCGGATGGTCCCTGTCTGGGGTTGATCGAACAGGCGGTGGCCGAGGTGCTTGAGGCCGCGTCCTGATGCGGCGTGTGGTCGGATGGGTTCTGGCCCTGGGCCTGTTGGCGGGCGGAATGCTCTGGGCGTTCGGACCCACCGAACCTGCCAGCCTGAAGACCGCGTTCGAGCCGCGCAAGTTCGGCGAAGGGATTCAGGTCTATTTCGAATCCATCGAATCGCGGTTTGACGACATCACGCCGGGCGCGGAAAAACGGGTGATCTGGGCCGGCCAGCGCGAGACCCGCACCCCGGTTTCGGTTCTGTATCTGCACGGGTTTTCGGCCACGTCCGAGGAAATCCGCCCGGTGCCGGATAAGGTGGCGGCCGCATTGGGGGCCAATCTGGTCTACACGCGGCTGCGCGGACACGGGCGCGGCAGCGCGGCCCTGGCCGAAGCCACGGTCGCCGACTGGATGTATGATCTGGCCGAAGGGTTGGCTGCGGCGCGGGCCACGGGCGACCGTGTGGTGGTTCTGGCGACTTCGACCGGTGCCACGCTGGCGGCGGCGGCGGCGCTGGATGACGACCTGTCGCGGGATGTGGCGGGGATGGTGCTGATCTCGCCGAATTTCGGTCTGGCTGATCCCAAGGCCAGGATGCTGACCTGGCCCGCGGCGCGGTGGTGGCTTCCGCTGGTGGCGGGCCGCACGCAAAGCTTCACGCCGGTGAACGAGCGCCACGAAAGGTTCTGGACCACATCCTATCCGACAGTCGCGCTGTTGCCGATGGGGGCGCTGATCCGGGCGGTTGCGGCGCTGGATTTCACCGCCGCCCGGGTGCCGGTGTTGTTCTACCTGTCCGATGCCGACCGCGTGGTCCGCCCCGACATCAGCCGCGCCATCGCGGCCCAATGGGGTGGCCCGGCAACGGTACATGCCGTGACGATGGGGGAAGGGGACGACCCCAACGCCCATGTCATCGCTGGCGACGTCAAATCGCCGGGGCAGACAGAGCCGGCGGTCGCCGTCATTCTGGATTGGTTGCGGCAACAGGGGAAATGACATGGAACAACGCATCAGCCTGATCACTCTGGGGGTGGTCGATCCGGCCGCGGCGGCCGAATTCTACGAGGCCCTGGGCTGGCGGCGCGTGCCTTCCGAAGACGGGGTCATCGCCTTTGATCTGATCGGGCAGACGCTGGGCCTGTATGCGCTGGACAAGCTGGCCGAAGACCTGGGCCTGCCCGTGGGCGAATTGGGGCACGGGGCGATGACGCTCAGCTACAATACCCGCAGCAAGGACGAGGTGGCCCCCCTGCTACAGGCCGCGCAGGCCGCTGGCGCAACGATCCTGCGCCCGGCGGGCGAGGTATTCTGGGGCGGGTATATCGGATATTTCCGCGCGCCGGACGGGGCGGTCTGGGAGATCGCGTTCAACCCCTATGCACCGCTGTCGGCAGAGGGCGCGTTTCGCTGGAACGGCTACGGCTGATGCGCCGCCCCGGCAGCATGTGGAGCCTGGAAGCACTGGGACGCGTGCGTCTGTCGCGGCATTTCTTCATGCGCGATTTCCTGTATTCCGAGACCGCCAATTTTCACCAACGGCAGAACATCCCGGACAACCCCGATCTGGCAATCGAATGCGGCCGGGCGTTCTGTGAAACCCTGCTGGACCCGCTTGAGGAAACATTCGGACGGGTAGCTGTCCGGTCCGGCTATCGTTCGGCGGCGTTGAACCGGTATGGCAACCGGAACCGGCTGAACTGCGCGCGCAACAATCACCCACTGGAATGCCATATCTGGGACCGGGGATCGGGCAAGGACCGGATCGCAGGGGCCTCGATCGTGGTACCGTGGTTTGCCGATCAATATGCGCAAGGGCGCGACTGGCGCGATCTGGCCTGGTGGCTGCACGACCATCTGGCGTATTCCGAAATCTGGTTCTTTCCCAAGCTCTGTGCGTTCAATCTGGCGTGGCGCCCGGTGCCTTTGCGCCGGATCGACAGTTACATCGCGCCACGCGGGCGATTGCTGATCGCCGGGCAGGACCCGGCCGAGCCTGCAGACCAGCGGCAGGCCCGGTATCGTGATTTTCCGCCCTATCGCGGCATCGTGTCACCCATGACCGTTCAGTCGTAAAGCGCGGCGCGCTCTTCCCGGGTAAGCTGATGCACCGGGGCCGTGGGTTCGCCCGTATCCAGATCGAAGAACGGCGTCTGCCGCCACCGCCCCGACAGGCGCGCCGCGCCCATCCGTGTGAAAAAGCGCCAGACCATCACCCCCGCGCCGCGATGTTTCGGCGGGCCGCCCGCTTGTGGCACAAACCCGTGCGCGATCACCGGACCCAGCGGGGCCGGATCGGCAATCCGTGCCACCAGCACAGTGGCAAAGGGGATGCCCGGCCTCGCCAGGGTGTTGAACAGCGGGGCCTTGCAGCAGTCGGCGTACCAACGCAGCGGCCCCTTGGGCCCGAGGCGCAGCACCGCAAGACGATCGGCACCTGTGTCCAGTGTGATCGTGTCCGGAGTGGTTTGAAACAGATCGACGCCGGTGCCGGAAGGGTCCTGTTGACCGAGATATCTTTCCGCCGCCTGACAGTCTCGGCAATGACAGATCAGATGCGTGCCCGAGCGCCGCGCCGTCGGGGCAATGTGCCCGCTCACCGTGCCGCAGTTGCAGGAAAATGCCACCGGGCCGGATGAGGACATGCGCGAAATCCCTTATTTTGCCGCCACGTTGGAATTGGCGGGTTTCGTGCCGTTCGGGCCGGATGCCTTGCCATTGTTGGCGTCGATGAAGTCCAGGACCAGCGGACGAATGTTGTTGCGCCAGGATTTGCCGGCAAATATGCCGTAATGCCCTGCGTCCGGCTCGACATGGCTGGCTTTCATGCTGTCCGGCAAGCCGGTGCACAGATCCAGCGCGGCGATACATTGTCCTGGGGCGGATATGTCGTCATTCGCACCCTCGACGGTCTTGACCGCAACCTTGTTGATCTTGCCGATATCGACCTTGTGACCGTCCACGACGAATTCATTCCTGGCGATTTCGCGGCCCTTGAAGACGCGTTCAACCGTGGACAGGTAGAATTCGGCGGTCATATCCATCACCGCGAGATATTCGTCGTAAAAGCGGTTGTGGGCGTCATGATCCGAAGCCTGCCCGTGCGCGACGCGGGAAATTTGATCCTGGAAGGCCGACGCATGACGTTCGCCATTCATGGACACGAAAGAGGCCAGTTGCAGCAGGCCGGGATAAACCATGCGTCCGACGCCGGGATATTTGAATCCGACGCGCTGAATCATGGTTTCTTCAAGCTGTCCCATGGTCACCCGGCGGCCGAAATCGGTGACTTCGGTCGGCGTGGCGTCGGGGTCGACGGGGCCGCCGATCAGGGTCAGGCTGCGTGGCTGCGCCTCGGGGTCCTGTTCGGCCAGATAGGCGGTCGCGGCCAGGGTCAGCGGCGCGGGCTGGCAAACCGCGATGACATGGGTGTCCGGACCCATTTCGCGCATGAAATCAACCAGGTACAGGGTGTAGTCTTCGATGTCGAATTTGCCGGCGGACACCGGAATATCGCGCGCGTTGTGCCAGTCGGTGATATAGACATCGCAATCGACCAGCAGGGATTTTACCGTGCTGCGCAACAAGGTGGCGTAATGTCCCGACATCGGGGCCACCAGCAACACCTTGCGTCCCGCCGGTTTACGTCCGGGAACCGAAAAATGGATCAGGTCGCCGAACGGGCGTTCGACCACGGTTTGGATGTCGACCAGATGGTCCTTGCCGTCGGCGCAGGTGAAGGTGCGGATGCCCCAGTCGGGCTTGGTGACCATGCGCGCAAAGGTGCGTTCCGTGACTTCGCCCCAGGCTGCCAGCCAACTCAAGGCAGGGTTTGGAATCATGCTGAAAATGGGATACGATGCCATGGACAACGCCGATGCGCCCATCCACTGATTGGTGTTTCGCGCCGTTTCCATAAGGTCGTAGGTGATCATGTAGCGCATTCCGGGACTCCATACGTATCATTTTCGATCCCAGAGGATCGTACCATCCGTCGCTTCGCCCCCCGAAACCGGCGACGCCATTGCTGCACAGCGGCGAGACTACGAGGAAATCTTTAAAATGACAACTACTCACCACGGCGCGAACGAATTGTCTGGCGAACACGTTGAAAGATTGAAGGAAAATCTGGGCAAGATTGAGCTTTTGTCAAAGCGTCTGGTGGATGTCATGACACACAAGACCCAGCACAAGGCGGCATTGGACGCGCCCAAGCAGGATCTGTTTGCAAAGGCAGCAACCGCCTATTGGGCCGAGGCGATGCAAAATCCGGGCAAGATGATCGAGCAACAGATTGCCTATTGGGGCAATTCGGTGAAGCATTTCGCCGAAGCCCAACAGACCCTGGCCCAGGGCAGGTTTCAGGCCCCGGAAGACCCCGGCCCCCGGGACCGGCGGTTCAGCAATCCGCTGTGGGACAGCCATCCCTATTTCAATTTCATAAAGCGCCAGTATCTGATCAACGCCGATGCGGTCAAACAGGCGGTGGACAGTGTGCAGGACATGGACGCCAAGGAAAAACAGCGGCTGTCCTATTTCGCCAACCAGATCGTGGACATGATGGCCCCGACCAATTTTCTGGCCACCAATCCGGATGCGTTGGAAAGGGCGCTGGAAACCGAAGGTCAGTCGCTGGTGGATGGGTTGGAGAACCTGATTTCCGATCTCGAAGCGAACAATGGCGAACTGGTGGTGCGTCTGGCGGATGAAAAGGCGTTCGAGTTGGGCGGCAATATCGCGACGACGCCCGGAGAGGTGGTGTATCGCAACCGGATGATGGAGCTGATCCAATATGCGCCCGCGACGGAAACGGTGCATGAAACCCCGCTGATCGTTTTCCCGCCGTGGATCAACAAATTCTATATTCTCGATCTGAAAGCGCAGAACAGCCTGATCAAATGGGTCACCGAACAGGGCTATACGCTGTTTGTGGTCAGTTGGGTCAACCCGGATGAATCCTATGCCGACACCGGGATGGAGGACTACATCGAGGACGGCTATCTGGCCGCGATTCGCGAGGTCAAGGCGATTTGCGGCGTAGAGCAGGTCAATGCGGTGGGCTATTGTATCGCGGGTACAACGCTGGCGCTGACGCTTTCGCTGCTGAAACAGAAGCAGGACAAGTCGATCAAGTCGGCCACCTTTTTCACCGCCCTGACCGATTTTGGGGATCAGGGGGAATTCACCCCGTTCCTGACCAATGATTTCATCGACGGCATCGAGGAAGAGGTCAACGAAAAGGGCGTGTTGCGATCCTATATCATGGCCCGCACCTTCAGCTATCTGCGGTCTACCGATCTGGTGTATACGCCCGCAATCCGCAGCTACATGATGGGCGAAGCCCCGCCCGCCTTCGATCTGCTGTACTGGAACGGCGACGGGGCAAACCTGCCCGCCAAGATGGCGCGGCAATATCTGCGCGGGCTGTGCCAGCAGAACAGGTTGACGCAGGGCGGGTTCGATCTGGCTGGATACAGGCTCAGGATCAAGGACGTGGATGTGCCTTTGTGTGCCATCGCCTGCCAGACCGATCACATCGCCGCCTGGAAGGATTGTTATCGCGGGGTTCAGATGATGGGATCGCGCAGCAAGACCTTTATCATGGCGGAATCCGGCCATATCGCCGGCATCGTCAACCCGCCCAGCAAGAACAAGTACGGCCATTTCACCAATGACGATCTGAAGCTGGACTCCGAAGCATGGCTGAAGGGGGCCGATCGACACGACGGGTCGTGGTGGCCGCGCTGGGAAGCCTGGCTGAAAAAGCGGTCGGGAAAACAGGTTCCGGCCCGCGAACCCGGCGATTCGACGCATCCGCCGCTGGCTCCGGCACCGGGAACTTATGTCAGGGTCCCCGCAAACCTTCGGAATCGTTGAGCTTTTAAATTGTTGCTGCATTGCAGCGAAAAATCCTTGAAATGCCGCGCTGCAGCGTGCATATAATTCTCATCAACGAGACACGGGAACGGCCCGGTCCGAAATGAGGATTAAGACAATGGCAAAGACTCAAGACTTCACCGCTGTCATGAAAGACATGATGGGCGCATTCCCCGTGGACACCAAAGCCATGGAAGATGCATTCAAGACCCAGGCGACCCTGAACGAAAAACTGTCGAACGTCGCTTTGGAAGCTGCTGAGAAATCCGCCGAGATTTCGAACAAGTGGACAAAAGACACCATCACCAAGCTGTCGGACATGTCCAAAGCCAAGGCCGAGCCGGCGGACTATGCCAAGTCGATCACGGACTTCGCTTCTGCTTCTGCTGAAGTTGCCGCCGAAAACATGGCTGCTTTCGCCGAAATCGCGAAAAAAGTTCAGATGGACACCGTCGAGCTGCTGATGGCTGCCGGCAAGGACATCACCGAAGATGCAACCGCCGCTGTCAAGAAGGCCACCAACGACGTGACCACCGCAGCGAAAAAAGCGGCCGCCAAGTAAGGCCTGCACAAGATAGAGAAACGCGAATTTGCGCCAACTCCTCCCAACCGGTGCAATCGCGGGGGCAGGTCGAAAGACCTGCCCTTTTTTGTTTGGCGCGATGCTGCGCGATCCGCGGACGCGCGCGGGCCTGATCTGTGCCTGCGCCGCCTGTCTGCGTCAGACGTGACCGGCTTGATCTGCCCGGCAAGCGCGTTGCTGGACAATGGCACCCCCCTGTGACAACACATCACACAACAGGAGACAGCCATGACCACCACCCGTTTTGCACCTTCGCCCACCGGATATATCCACATCGGCAACCTGCGCACCGCGCTGATGAATTATCTGATCGCCCGCAAGGCGAATGGCACGTTCATTCTGCGCATTGACGACACTGATCCCGAACGTTCGAAAGAAGAATATGTCGATGCGATCAAGCGGGATCTGGATTGGCTGGGCCTGCATTGGGACCGCGTCGAACGTCAGTCCCAGCGGTTGGACCGCTATGCCGAAGCCGCCGACCGCCTGCGCGGGATGGGACGGTTCTACGAGGCGTTCGAGACGCCGACCGAACTGGATCTCAAGCGCAAGAAGCAGCTGAACATGGGCAAACCGCCGGTCTATGACCGTGCCGCGCTGGCGCTGAGCGATGCGGAAAAGGATGCGCTGCGGGCGGATCGGGGTCAGGGCGTGTGGCGGTTCCTGTTGCAGCACGAACGCATTGAATGGCAGGATGGCATTCTTGGCGATATTTCCATTGATGCGGCCAGCGTCAGCGACCCGGTGTTGATCAAGGCCGATGGTCAGGTGCTGTATACCTTGGCATCGGTGGTGGATGACACGGAAATGGGCGTGACCGACGTGGTGCGCGGATCGGATCATGTGACCAATACCGCCACCCAGATCCAGATCATTCAGGCGTTGGGCGGTGCGGTGCCGAATTTTGCGCATCATTCCTTGCTCACCGGTCCCCAGGGCGAAGCGCTCAGCAAACGGTTGGGGGTGCTGGCGCTGCGCGATCTGCGGGAAAGCGGGGTGCAGCCCAAGGCGGTGCTCAGCCTGATGGCGCGGCTCGGATCATCGGACCCGGTGGAACTGCGCACTGAAATGAGCGAATTGATCGACGGGTTCGACATCACGCGGTTCGGCAGCGCACCGACCAAGTTCGATGTCGAGGATCTGTATCCGCTGACCGCACGCTATCTGCAGGGATTGCCCCTGTCGGCGGTGCGCGATCATGTGACGGCTCTGGATGTGCCCGACGATCTGGCCGAACCTTTCTGGCTGATGGCGCGGGACAATATCACCACCCTGGCCGATCTGGGGGAATGGTGGGAGCTTTGCCGCGACGGGGCCGAACCGCTGGTGGCGGATGAGGATCAGGCGTTTATCGCCCAGGCAATGGATCTGTTGCCCGAAGGCCCGTTTGATACCACCACCTGGGGCAGTTGGACCTCGGCGGTCAAGGACGCAACGGGGCGCAAGGGCAAGGGCTTGTTCATGCCGTTGCGCAAGGCCGTGACCGGGCGCGAACGCGGCCCGGACATGGCGACGCTGATGCCGCTGTTGCAGGTGGTGCGCGCCCGTAGCTGAGGTGGGGCAGGTGCCTGCATGGTCTTTGGGCATGCCCAAGGCCCCTGCATCGCGTGACGTATTGAACTGCCTGCTTTCAGGCCGCGTCGGGTTTTCAGGCGGCGGCGGTCACGATCTGCACGTTCAACTGCTTCAGATGTGTGTCCACGAAAGATGTTTCATCCGCTGTCAGCTGGCGATGGCGGGGATAGCGTGGCTCGGCGCGGTCGTTCAGGATCGGCGTGTCCCAGCCCTGCGTGGTGTCAAAAAACCGGATGGCTCCGTCGGTGCCGAATTCGTGCAGATAACCCTGGACCACCACGTCAAGGTAACTGAGCAGGATCGGATATCGTTTGGCCGGTTGTCTGTGCCGCGCTTCTGGCACCGCATAGACGGCGACGTCGATATCCGGGCGCAGCCCATGGGTGACGGATCCGTTTGCGGGAATCCGGTCATAGGCCCATTCGCGCTTGTCCAATGCCTGCCAGTCGCCGTCCGGCACATGGGCGATCATGCCGTCGATGATGCAGCCCGGTGCCGGAATGGCGGTCAGGAACGCAACGGCGCGCAGATCCGTATGCCGCCAGGCGCGGCACCAGCCGGACAGCTGTGCGGGCTGCGGATCGGCAAAATCATGCGTGGTTCGGTTCACCAGGCTGCCATATCCGAAAAAGTGGGGCTGCGGCGTCATTCGGTCCTGCCTGATCCTGTTTGATGTATGTCAAACCGGCTTTTGCCGGGATGTGCGACAAGTTTCAACCAGGTCAGAGCGAAGAGGGATGCCATGCGAGTCACCAAGCGCACCAATATTGCCGTACAGCTGTTGATGTATTGCGCGGTAAATGTCGACCGGCTGGTGACCAAGGCGGAAATCGCCGAATGTTGCAATCTGTCCGAAAATCATCTGGCACAGGTGATCAACCAGCTTGGTCGGTTGAAGTATCTGACGACGCAACGGGGCCGGAACGGAGGCATGAGCCTGGCCCGCAGTGCCGCGGACATCCGCATCGGTGATGTGTTTCGCGATGTCGAGGGCGCGGTGCCCGTGGTCGAGTGTTTTGCCGATGCGGACAATAGCTGTACGCTGGTATCGGCATGTCGCCTGCGGCTGGCTTTGGCCGATGCGGCGCAGGCGTTTTATGCGTCGCTGGATGATATCACATTGGATTCTCTGGTCTGTGGCAACACGGATCTGGTCGGTCTGCTGCAACCTGTGTCCTGTACGCGGTGATCATTCCCGACCGCGCAGGATCTGGGCCGGGCGTGCAGCAAGCGGACGCCAGGCGAAACCCAACCCGGCCAGCATGGTGGCCAGAACGCCGCCGGCAATGATGCCCAGGGCCGAGGACCAGATCACCACGAAATCCGTGTCCATGATGAAGCGGCTGACCGCCCATCCCCCCGCGAGACCGGCCGCCAGGGCGACGATGCCGGCGGCCGCGCCCAGGATCGCCGCGCGCAGCGCAAAGCTGCTCAGGATGCGGCGTCGCGACGCCCCAAGGGTTTTCAGCACTGCTGCCTCATAAGTGCGGGCCTGTTCGCCTGCCGCCGCTGCCCCGATCAACACCAGAAACCCGGTCAGCAGCGTCGCAGCCGCGCCATAGGACGTCGCGGCGGCGATCCCGGCCAGAACCTGCGACACCCGGTCAATGGCATCGCGGACCCGAATCGCGGTGATATTGGGGTAGGCGCCAGCCAGATCGCGCAGGATCGTGGCCTCGGCGCTTTCCTCGGCATAGACCGTGGAAATGAAACTGTGCGGGGCACCGGACAGGGCCGCAGAGTTCATCGCAAGCACGAACCCCAGACCCGCGGTCGAAAAATCCACCGCGCGGAAACTGGTGATCGTGGCGGTGATGTCACGGCCCAGAATATTGACCGTCATGGTGTCCCCCAGCGACAGGCCCATCTCTGCGGCTTCTTCGGCGGCAAAGCTGATCTGGGGGTCGCCGGTATAGTCGGGCCCCCACCATTGCCCTGCTGTCAGACGGGTGGTTTCGGGCAGCGCGTCGGCATAGGTCAGGCCACGGTCCCCGCGCACTACCCAGTGGTCCCCTGCCACCTCGCGGGCCGGCTTGCCGTTGATCCGCGTGACCACGCCGCGCAGCATCGGCGCGGTCTCGACCCGGCTGACGGCGGGATCTTCGGTCAGACGCCGGGTGAAGCCGTCGATCTGGTCTTGCTGGATATCGACAAAGAAATAGGACGGCGCGATGTCCGGAAGGTTTCCCGAAATTGCCGCGCGCATGTTGCCGTCGATCTGTCCGACGGCTGCCAGAACCGACAGGCCCAGCCCCAGCGACAGGACCACCGATGCCGCGCCTTCACGCGGGCCGGATATCGCGGACAAGGCCCATCGCAAGGCGGGGTGCCCGCGCGCGGCCTTGCCGGAACGGCGGGCGAGGGTGCGGATGGCAACAGCAGAGATGCCCAGCAGAATCAGCGCAAAGGCCAGTCCGCCCGTGGTCCACAATGTCAGCCACGCGGTGCCGCTGAACCAGCAAGCCAGCCCGACAAGGGCGGCGAGGCCAAGCAGGGTTGCCATGACATAGCGCAACGATGGCAGCAGACGGGTGCTGGACAGGGCGTCACGGAACAGGGTGGCGGCCCGCACGTCTTTGGTGCGCGCCAGCGGCCAGAGCGTGAAGATCAGAGCCGTCAGCAGCCCGTAGGTCGCGGCCTCGGCCAGCGGCATGGGATAGATCGCGAATTCCGCCGGGATTGGCAGTCGGACCTCGATCAGCGGTGCCAGAACGACCGGCACCAGGGCGCCCAGGACGACCCCCATTGCCACCCCGGCCACAGACAGGACCCCGATCTGGATGAAATAGGTCTGAAAGATGGTCGCGCGATCCGCGCCCAGGGTTCGCAGCGTCGCGATCACCCCGGTCTTGCCTGCCAGATAGGCCCGTACCGCCGCCGACACGCCGACCCCTCCGACCGCCAGTCCGGAAAGTCCGACCAGCACCAGAAACGACCCCAGACGTTCGACAAACCGCGCGATACCGGGCGCGCCGGTGCGGGCATCGTTCCAGCGCATTCCGGATGCTTCGAACCGGGCACGGGCTTCGGTGGCCAGGCGGTCCAGATCGCTGTCCGCGGGCAGCAGCAGCCGGTATTTGGTGTCAAACAGTGTGCCGGGTGCCAGCAGGCCGGATTGATCCAGCCCATCGGTGGCAACCAGGGTACGCGGCCCCAGACCATAGCCATCCGCCGCCCCGTCGGGTTCATGTTCCAGCGCCGCCATCAGGATGAAATCCTGGGTCCCCAGCCTGAAGCTGTCGCCCGGCACCAGCCCCAGCCGATCCATCAGCACCCGCGCCATGACACCGCCGGGCAGGCCCTCGGCACCCGCCAGCGCCTGATCCAGCGGCATCGGGGGGTCCAGCAGCGGCGTGCCGACCAAAGGATAGGCCCCGTCCACGGCTTTCACCTGGGTCAGCGCGCGTTCGGTCGCGCCGTCCCGTTCGACCACGGCCATGGAACGGAAATCGACGATTTCAGACAGGGCCGTGGCCGTGTCCTGCATCCAGATCCGTTCCGGTTCCGACGCAAATCGATAGGTAAACCGCATTTCGGCGTCGCCCCCCAACAGGGCGGCACCTTCGCGGGCAAGGCCGGCCTCGATCCCCGAGCGCACCGAGCCGACGGCGGCAATCGCCGCCACGCCCAGGGTCAGACAGGCCAGAAAGATGCGAAATCCACGCAGCCCCCCGCGCAACTCGCGGCGGGCAAACCGGCTCGCCAGGCGCAGGCTCATTCCGCCGCCTTCCGGTCCGGTTCCACGGCGATTTGGCCGTCGCGCAGGCGGATCACGCGATCGCAGCGCGCGGCCAGTTCCTGGGAATGGGTCACCAATACCAAGGTCGCCCCGTGGCGGTCGCGCAGGCCGAACAACAGGTCCATGATCGCGGCACCATTGGTTTCGTCCAGATTGCCGGTCGGCTCATCCGCCAACAGGATGTGCGGACGCGGGGCCGAGGCCCGGGCCAGCGCCACGCGCTGTTGTTCGCCGCCCGACATCTGGGCCGGATAGTGGTTGGCCCGGCTGGCCAGTCCGACGGTCTCCAGCTCGGCGGCGGCGCGTTCGAACGCGTCGCGCACCCCGGCCAGTTCCAGCGGCGTGGCCACATTTTCCAGCGCCGTCATGGTCGGGATCAGGTGGAAGGACTGAAAGACCACGCCCATATGGTCGCGGCGGAACCGCGCCAGCGCGTCCTCGTCCATTGCGGTCAGGTCCTGCCCCAACACGGTGATCGATCCGCCGGTGGCTTGTTCCAGCCCGCCCATCAACATCAGCAACGACGATTTGCCCGATCCCGATGGCCCGATCAGCCCCAGTGTTTCGCCCTTCGCAACGTCCAGCGAAATCGAGCGCAGTATATCGACAGGGCCGGCATTGCCATTTAGCGACAAAGAGGCATCTTTGAGGGAAAGAATGGGGTCAGTCATGGGCCCTGCAATATGAAAGTGTGTTTGATGGCATATGGCGTTACGCGCGGGATGCGCAAGGTTTTGGTGGCAATTGCCTGTTGTTTGTGCGGGTTTTCGGCTGCGGCCGAGCCGGTGACGCTGGCCGCTTTGGGCGATAGCCTGACCCAGGGCTACGGGCTTGCCCGGGCCGACGGCTTCGTGCCCCGATTGCAGAATTGGCTGCGGGCACAGGGCCAGGACGTTGTCATCGTGAACGCGGGGGTGTCCGGGGACACCACGGCAGGCGGTGCGGCGCGGGTCGAATGGACGCTGACACCGGATGTGGACGGGATGATCGTGGCGCTGGGGGGCAATGATATGCTGCGGGGGCTGGATCCGCAGGTCAGCCGGGCCAATTTGTCCAGCATCCTGGACGCCGCGCAAACGGCAGATGTGCCGGTGCTGCTGGTGGGAATGCAGGCGCCGGGCAACTTCGGGCCTGACTACAAGGCGGCGTTCGATGCGATCTATCCCGAATTGGCGCTCGAATACGGAACGCTTTATGCAGAAAGCTTCTTTGCCGGGATCGCGGGCACCAGTGCCGATCCGGCCGCCATGCGGGCCTATATGCAGGCGGATGGCATCCACCCCAATCCCGAAGGCGTGCGGCTGATCGTCGATGAACTGGGGCCGCATGTTCTGGAACTGATGGAGCAGGCCCGCCAGGCCAGGCAGGGGCAGCGATGATGCACATCGGCGTCGTTCGGTGTGCGATCAAGCAACCATGATCGGGCAGAGCACCATCCGGTCATGCAGATCGGTCTGATGCGCATTCAACAGATGATGAATGCAAAAAGGCGGGCAAATTGCCCGCCTTCGAAATCTTGTCAGGCCGCAGCCTGAAACCTCAGGCCAGAGCCAGGTTTGTCGCGCTCTCGCGGCCGTCGCGGCCTGCTTCGATGTCGAACGTGACTTTCTGGTTGTCAGCCAGGCCGGTCAGGCCTGCGCGTTCAACGGCAGAAATGTGGACGAAGACGTCCTTGCTGCCGCCATCGGGTGCGATAAAGCCGAAGCCTTTGGTCGAGTTGAACCATTTCACGGTGCCAGTGGCCATATCCGTGGTCTCCTGTAGTGTTCGCTGTCCGCGGAAGTGCGACAGCCCGGCGTGGTTGGTCTGGATCGAAGACTGACCGCCGTAGAAGGAGACAGTGGGTCGAAAAAGAGTACCGTTAGCGCGGATGCGTATGGCAGGTCGTTTGATTCTAGGCAAGTCAAATTGTTGTCACCACAAGGGACGGCAGGAAAATGCCATCCCTGCGGCTGCGCAGCGTTGGGGGACAACACGCCATGGTCAAACCGGTGGTTTCGGTGCCGGCGAGGGGATCTTTGACTGTGGTGTTGTCGCATCCGCTTGCGCTGTGGCAGTCCGGGTGCGGCCCCGCTGCAGGGCGGATGCAATCAGTTGGGGCACGGCGGTATGGGTGCCGATCGGCGGCAGGCGCAGCCCGGTGAAATCCGCGCGGTCCAATGCGCGGGGGATATCGCTGGCGACATGACCGCCCGCCGCCGCGAAAAACGGCAGGCAGATCGCTTGTGGCCCCGCGTGACGCGCGACGTCGCACAGAAAGGGCGGTTCCTCGATATAGCCGGTCCTGATTTCCGCAAATGAGGTCATCGCCGACAGGGCGGTGACAAAACGCCCGGTGTCGCGGGCCGAATTGCGGCTTTTGCCGGATCCGTGCGATGCGACGATCAGGCGGCTTTGCCCGCTGTGCCAGCCTGTTTGCGCCAGTTCACCGCCGATCCTGTCGCGGGCCAAACCGGGCAGGGCGGGGTCTGTGCCCAGGGGGGGCAGAAATGTTGCATCGTGGCCTTTCAGGCGTTGCGGCAGCCTGGTGCGGGTGAACCAGCCGTCGGTCATGAAAAACGGGTATATCAACGTGCCCGGACCCGCCGCGTCCGCCGCCGCGTCCAACGCGCCGGGCTTTGCCAATGTGGCGCTGAACAGAGACCAGCCGGGCAACAACGCGGCGACCTGTTGGCAAAGCCTGACCAGATCGGCTTCGGCCGGGTCCGGATCGGAGGGCTGGCCGTGGCTGGTGATGATGGCGGTCTGTCGAATGGGGCCTGTCCTCTGCAAGTGGTCTTGCGCCGGAAATCGCATGGCGCGGTATCGTATGTCCGTGATGCCTATATGGGGCGCAAAACCTGCCCGGCCAGAAAAAGGCGGACAATTGGCGCTGTGCTCTACGGGGCTGACGTGTCTCTGGTTGCGAAGGCGGCGGCCAGATCCGGAGGCAGGTCAAATTCATCCAATACGCGCGCGCGGGCGTCCGGGGACATCTTGCGCGCGGTTTTCTGCACGATCCGCCGCAATTTGTCGGGTTCCTGGCTGCTGGAGAACGGTGCGAAATACCATTTCAGGAATACGAAACAAATCACATCCTCCAGGGCCTGGACCTGGGGATCGCGTTTCAGCCCTTCCTTGCGGATCATCTTGCCTGCGGCGTCTGCGTCGGCCTGGCTGTATCCCGCATCGCGCATGATCGCGCCGACCCGTGTGGCATGGTGGCGGGCCAGATCGCGCCGCCAGATCAGATAGCCTTCGCGCCCTTGCGGGTATTCCGTCCGTTTCAGGATCCAGCGTTCGATATGCTGTCCACGGGCCGCGATTTGCAGCGTCTCGCTTGCGTCGGGAAACAGGCGGGCCAGTTCCTTGCTCATGCGCTGCCCATAAAGCTGCGCGGCGGGCGTGCCTTCGGTGCGGTCCGGGTCCTGTGCGTTGGCAGTATCTATCGCGGTCAAGGCGGCAGTCAGATCACTCATGGCGGGTTGCTCCTGTCGTGGTTTCAGCGCTGCCCCCTGCCAGTAGGGTCTGGCCTGTGCCCCGTCCGCGCACCCGCAACAGGCCGGTGACGTGATGGGGCGGTATCGCCAGAGGAGTCACCCGGTCCACCGTCACGATGACCGAGCTGCCCGACCAAGCCGAGGGGGAACCGGGCAGATAGATCACGGCCTTGTTCTCCCAACGTTCGATTTCATAGGCCAGTTGCTCGAAATCGTCGAATCGCACGATCACCGGGCGCATGGCCGAGGCCGCCCCGGTGTCTTGTGCAACTCCGCCCAGAACGCCCTTGGCTACGGCATATCCCGGAATCAGATCGATCATGAAATTGTCGATCCGGCCCATTTGCCGCGCAAAGATCCTGCCCCGGGCCAACAGCCCGGCGAGATAGCAGATCAGCAGGATCAAGGTGACGGCCAGAATATCCGCCAGTGCGAAACCGGCGAACCGGTCGATCGGGATCAGCCGGCCCAGCGGCGCGGCGATCTTCCTGCTGATGCTGAAGGCATGGTTCAGCAGAAGGATCAGGAACACGAGCGGCCCCAGAAAAAGCGCCCCTCCCAATATCGTCGTTTTCACCGGTTGCCTCCGTTTGCAAATGCCGTGTCCAAGCCCTGTTGCCTGGGGAACTGCCTGTCCATCGGTTTTGCCCGACACCTCCGCAGTCTTGGCGATGTCTAGTCGAACGTGCCCGCGACACGCCCCAGCAACATGAAGGCGCGCGCCGTTCGGGAATCGCCAAGGGCCGAGATGTCGGCGTCCGAGGCACGGGTTTCGAAATCGGCGAACATGCGGTCGAACAGACGCAGGAAATGATGTGCCGCGTCGCGAAAGATCGGGTCCTGTTTCATCCGTCCGGCGGCAAGCGCCAGTGACGTTCGGTCGCGCACCCCGCCCAGTGCGGCGATTTCGCGCCCGCGCGCACCCTGTGCGAATTGCCGCCAGATCTCGGGGCGCGCCATGTCGGGGCGCAGATCATCCATATAGATCCCGTCCTGGCTGAGCAGGGTAAGAACATCCTGACTGGCCTGAATCAGCTGCGCCGCCTTGCGATCTTTGAGCGCCAGCCGCAGGGCGTCGAACCCGGCCTCATCCTCGGCGGTTTCGGGGAAATTCAGCGCGCGGATGAAATCATGGTTGGCCAGGGGCGGGGCCATGTCTTCGGCCGGGGTTCCCAGCGCCAGCGAGCCCTGATCGCCCGGCGGTCCGGACGCCACCGCCCTGGTGATCGGGGCAGGGGCGCGGGCGGGATCGCGGCGGGTCGAAAATGTCGCCAGCGCGGTTTCGGTTTTCTTGGTCGCGGCGGCGATCTCGTCCAGCTTTTTCGCGACCGCAGGTTCCGCCCCGATCACGCCACGCTGTGCCTGAGCCACATACGCCTGCCGGATCCCGTCGATGGCCGCCTGCAACCGCTGGCTTTCCTCGCGCATGACACGGTTCGAGCGCGCCGCCGTGGCGGCGACCCAGATCATTGCCACCGGCATGAACACGGTCAGCATGGTCATGACAAAACGCAGCCCGTCAAATCCGGCCTGACCGTCGTCAGGGGACACCAGGTAAAACACCAAGGCCCCGCCCAGCCAGACAACCGTCAGCGCGATGGCGATAATCTCGATGCCGGTGATCGATTGCAGGCCGGGCCTGTCATAGATCCCCAGCTGCGTCGGCCGGGTGCTTTCTGGGTCTGTCTTGGAACCGGACATGAGGCGCTCCGTCAGGAATAGATGATACTGACAACCTCATAGGATCTCTGGCCACCGGGTGTGCGCACTTCGACGCTGTCGCCTTCTTCCTTGCCGATCAGGGCGCGTGCGATGGGTGACTTGATGTTGAGCAACCCGTCTTCGATGCTGGCTTCGTATTCGCCAACGATCTGCCAGGTCTTTTCCTCTTCGGTGTCTTCGTCCACCAGGGTGACCTTGGCACCGAACTTGATCGCTCCGGACAGTTTGGCGGGGTCGATCACGTCTGCCAGCGACAGCACACCTTCGAGTTCCTTGATCCGGCCCTCGATGAACGACTGTTTTTCTCGGGCCGAGTGGTATTCGGCGTTTTCGGACAGGTCGCCATGTTCGCGCGCCTCGGCGATCGCCTTGATTATGGCGGGCCGTTCAACGGACTTCAGCTGTTTCAGCTCGGTCTCAAGCGCGGCATGGCCGGCCGGGGTCATCGGGACTTTTTCCATATTGTTGATCCACACAAAGTGAGACGCCCCGCCGCATAAACGCCGGGACGATCGGTTAGGTCGAATAATACCTGACCCAATCGCGCGCAGGATTGCAAGAGCCACCGAGTCAGGCGCGGCGGTACCCGGCCTGTCGCGCGCGGCGTCTGTTCCGGATTTCTGATCCGAATTCAGGGGGGCATGCCGCTGTGTTGCACAGCGCAAACACAGCCGGATCTTTTCCGCGCGCCCGGATCATTGGCAAAGCGCAAGAGGCTCAGTCGTACTGTACCACCTCGTATTCGATGCCATCCGTGTCCAGAAAATAGAATCGGTGCCCGGGTTCGTAATCCGCATGGTTCATCGGGGTGAACCCGGCGGCTTTGACCCGCTGTTCCATCGCCTCGATATCATCCACCACCACGGCCACATGGTTCAGCCCGCCGATGGTCTTGTAGTTGTTTTCCGTGGCGACCGCCGGATTTCCGGGCGAATACAGCGCCAGATAATGGGTGTCGGTTCCCACATGCACCGTGCGCCCGGTTTGCATGGCCGCACCAGACCAGCGGATGTGCCAACCAAACAGCGTGCACATCCAGGCGGCGGTCGCATCGGGGTCTGCGACAGTGTAATTCGTGTGTTCCAGTCTTGCGGTCATGACGTGTTCTTTCTCTGTTGCCTTGTGGATTGGTCCACCGTAATTTCTAAACCTAACTTTAGGTCAAGGAATTCTTGAGGACGGGGCATGGCGGCATCTCAGGGGCTTTCCATCGGGGCGCTGGCGGCACGGACGGGACTGGCCGTTTCGGCGATCCGCTACTACGAATCCCAGGGGCTGATCCAACCTTGGCGAAACGCAGGCGGGCAGCGGCGATTCCTGCGCGCAGATATCCGGCGGCTGAGTTTTGTGATGATCGCGCAGCAATTCGGGTTTTCCCTGCCTGAGATTCGCGCGCTTCTGGATCAATTGCCGGGCAATCGTGCGCCCACGCCGGATGACTGGAGCAAAATCAGCATCAGTTTCCGTGACCGGCTGGACCAGCGTATCGACACCCTGAAACGGTTGCGCGACAACCTGGACGGTTGCATCGGCTGCGGATGCCTGTCGCTGCCCAAATGCAAGCTCTACAACCCGCGGGACCGTGCGCAAAGCAAAGGCAGCGGCCCACGCTACCTGATGGGGGACCGGCCTGAGTAATACGCCGGCGCCTGATTTGGCCCGGCGGCGCTTTGTTTGCGCTAACCGTTGCTGACGTGGTGTTGCGATTGACGATACAGCCTGACAAAAGGTATCAGCCGCGAAACATAATTGCGCCCAAGGCGGCGCAATCGAACGTTAGCCAAGGAGCGCCCAATGGCCGAGATTGAACGCGAAGCGATGGAATACGACGTTGTAATCGTCGGAGCCGGCCCCGCCGGGTTGTCAGCCGCGATCCGTCTCAAGCAGTTGGATGCGGACATCAACGTTGTGGTGCTGGAAAAGGGCAGCGAAGTGGGCGCGCATATCCTGTCGGGCGCCGTGCTCGACCCCTGTGGCCTGGATGCGCTGATCCCGGATTGGCAAGACAAGGGCGCGCCGCTGAACGTGCCGGTGCGCGAAGACAATTTCTATATGCTGGGCGAAGCGGGCAAATTGCGGGTGCCGAACTGGCCGATGCCGCCGCTGATGAACAATCATGGCAACTATATCGTCAGCATGGGCAATGTCTGCCGCTGGATGGCCGAGCAGGCAGAGGAACTGGGCGTCGAGATTTTCCCCGGCATGGCCTGTTCCGAGCTGGTTTTCGACGACAAGGGTGGCGTCAAGGGCGTCGTGGCGGGTGAATTCGGCAAGGACGCCGACGGCAGCCACGGGGCGAACTATGAACCGGGCATGGAGTTGCACGGCAAATATGTGTTCCTGTCAGAAGGCGTGCGCGGGTCGCTGTCCAAGGAAGTGATTGCCAAATACGACCTGAGCCAGGGTCATGAGCCGCAGAAATTCGGCCTGGGCATGAAGGAAATCTGGGAAATCGACCCGGCCAAGCACCGCGAAGGCACGGTGACCCACACCATGGGCTGGCCGTTGGGCGACAATGCCGGCGGCGGATCGTTCATCTATCATCTGGACAACAATCAGGTCTATGTCGGTTTCGTGGTGCACCTGAACTACAAGAACCCGTATGTCTTCCCCTACATGGAGTTCCAGCGCTTCAAGCATCACCCGATTGTTGCCGACCTGCTGAAGGGTGGCAAACGCGTGGCCTATGGCGCGCGGGCGATTTCCGAAGGCGGCTATCAGTCGATGCCCAAGATGGTCGCGCCGGGCGTGGCGCTGCTGGGCTGTGCTGTGGGCATGGTCAATGTGCCGCGCATCAAGGGCAACCACAACGCGATGCTGTCGGGCAAGGCCGCTGCCGAAGCCGCGCATGCGGCGATCCAGGCGGGTCGCAGCGGCGACGAGTTGAGCGAATACGAGACCGAAGTGCGCCAGGGCGCCATCGGCAAGGATCTCAAGAAGGTCCGCAACGTCAAACCGTTCTGGTCGAAATGGGGGCTGATCCCCTCGCTGGCTCTGGGCGGGTTCGATATGTGGACCAATACGCTGGGCTTTTCGCTGTTCGGGACGCAGAAACATGGCAAGACCGATGCGGCGGCGACCGAAAAGGCAAGCGCGCACAAGCCCATCGACTATCCCAAACCCGATGGCACCTTGTCGTTCGACCGCCTGACCAACGTCGCCTTTTCCTTTACCAACCACGAGGAAAGCCAGCCTGCGCATCTGCACCTGAAAGATCCGGATATTCCCGTACAGGTCAACTTGCCCGAGTTCGCAGGCCCCGCCGCGCGCTATTGTCCGGCCGGGGTCTATGAATTTGTTCAGGAACCGGACAAGGACGCCAGGTTCGTGATCAATTTCCAGAACTGCGTGCATTGCAAGACCTGCGACATCAAGGACCCCAGCCAGAACATCAACTGGGTCACGCCGCAGGGCGGTGACGGGCCGAATTACCCCAATATGTAGGCAAAAAGCGACGCAATGGCGCAAGCCGGGTCTGCTGCGCCATTGCTTCGGTGCCCGCAAGGGCCTATTTTGCCGGGTACAGCATCCGACGAGGCAGGCCTTTGAAAACATCAATTCTTCGCAAAGCGGCATTGGCGGCGATCGCCTTTGCCATGATCTCGCCCGTGCCGGTGCGGGCGGACACGTCGGCGGGGTCCTACCTGGCCGGACGCCAGGCCATCACCGACAGCAATTTCGAAGCGGCGGCGGAATATTATGCCCGTGCGCTCAGCCGTAACCGGGACAATCCGCAGTTGATGGAAAATCTGGTCGTGTCGCAATTGGCGCTGGGCCGCATCGACAAGGCGCTGCCGGTGGCCAAGCTGATGGAGGCGCGCGGCATCAAGAGCCAGGTGGCTCATATGGTCGTGGTCGCGGATCTGATCACCAACGGAAAATACGAAGACCTGCTGGCGCGGGATGCCGAAACTCTGGGCATCGGGCCGCTGGTCGATGGGCTGGTCACCGCCTGGGCGCATATGGGGGCCGGGTCGGTCGCAAAGGCGCTGGAACAGTTCGATATCGTGGCCGGAGAAAACGGGCTGCAGGCATTCGCACTGTATCACAAGGCGCTAGCGCTGGCCACGGTCGGGGATTTCGAGGGCGCCGAAGAAATATTCGCCGATGAATCGACCGGTGTCGCGCTGTTGTCGCGCGGCGCGGCGGTGGCCCGCGCCCAGGTTCTGTCGCAGCTTGAACGCAACGACGACGCGCTGACCTATCTGCATGACAGTTTCGGGGCGACGCTGGACCCGGGATTGCGGGCCCTGGCGGATCAGCTGTCCGACGGCGCGCAACTGCCGTTTGATCACGTCGCTTCGGTGCAGGATGGCATGGCCGAGGTTTTCTATTCCATCGGGCAGGCGCTGAATGGCGAGGCGGCGGACGACTATGTGCTGGTATATATTCGCACAGCGACCTATCTGCGCCCGGATCATATCGATTCCCTGCTGCTGAGTGCGCAATTGCTGGACAAGCTGGGGCAATATGATCTGGCCGTTGCCACGTACAAACAGATCCCGCAATCCAGCCCCGACCATCATGCCGCCGAAATGGGACGCGCCGAGGCGCTGCGCCGCGCGGCCAAGCCGGATGCGGCGATCGAGGTGCTGGAACAGCTGGCAAAACAGCAACCGACGCTCGCGCCGGTCTATTCCGCGCTTGGCGATCTGTTGCGCCAGCAGGAAGACTATACCGCCGCCATTCAAGCCTATGACAAGGCGCTGGAGTATTCCGATCAGGACGCTCCGGCGCGCTGGTTCCTGCTGTACGCGCGCGGCATCAGCCATGAACGGCTGAAACATTGGGACGAGGCCGAGGCCGATTTCCGTGCCGCGCTTGCGATCAACCCGGATCAACCGCAGGTGCTGAATTACCTGGGATATTCCCTGGTCGAGCGTCAGACCAAGCTGGACGAAGCCCTGGCCATGATCGAACGCGCCGTCGCCGCGCGCCCGGACAGCGGCTATATCGTGGACAGTCTCGGCTGGGTTCTGTACCGCCTGGGGCGGTATGACGAAGCGGTCGAACACATGGAAACGGCCGTTCAGCTGATGCCGGTGGACCCGGTGGTCAACGACCATCTGGGCGATGTCTATTGGGCGGTTGGCCGTGTGCGCGAAGCTGAATTCCAGTGGAAGCGCGCGTTGTCCTTCATTGATCCCGAAGACAGCGACGGCGAAGCCGACCCGGACCGCATCCGCCGCAAGATCGAGGTCGGGCTGGATACCGTATTGGAAGAAGAAGGTGCCGAACCGCTGAAGGTGGTCAATGACGGCGGCTGATGCCCGCGCGCAAACCGTAGAAGAGTTCGCCCCGGCCAAGATCAATCTGACCCTGCATGTCACGGGCCAGCGTCCGGATGGGTATCATCTGTTGGATTCGCTGGTGGTCTTTGCCGATCTGGGGGACCGGATTACGGTACGGCGGGCAGGGCACCTTGGCTTGCGGGTGACCGGCCCGATGGCATCGGGTGTTCCGGTGGACAGCAGCAATCTGGTGTTGCGCGCGGCCGCGGCCATCGGGATTGCCGGTGCCGAAATCACGCTGGACAAACATCTGCCCGCCGCTGCGGGCATCGGTGGCGGAACATCGGATGCGGCGGCGGCCTTGCGCGCGTTGCGGCGCAGCCACGGCGCGTCGCCCCTGTCTGATGAACAGATTTTGCAGCTGGGTGCCGATATGCCGGTGTGCATGGGGGCCGTCAGTGCGCGAATGTCCGGCATCGGTGAACAAGTGACCGTGGTTCCGGGCATTCCTGCGTTGGCGGCTGTTCTGATCAATCCCGGTGTATCGGTGCAGACGCCGGACGCCTTTCACGCCTTGAGCGACAAATCCGGGAGGCGCATGCCTGCCATTCCCGCGTTTCGGGATGCGGCGGCCTGTTGTGGCTGGCTGAAAGAACAGCGCAACGATCTGCAGGCGCCGGTGGCACGGATGGTTCCCGCCGTTGCTCAAGTCCTGGAAACGCTGCGCGGCACCGGCGCCGAGATCGCGCGGATGAGCGGATCGGGCGCAACCTGTTTCGGGTTGTACCCAACCCGCGAACGGGCCGAAACGGTTGCGCGAACTCTGTCTCGGGATCATCCGGGGTGGTGGATACGGGCGACGACCCTGGCGTCCCGGGGGACGTGCTGAGGCGGATCAGTTCAGGCGCGCGACCACATATTCGGCCAGATCCCGCAGCATGTCGCGGATCGGATCGTCGGGCAAGACATCCAGTGCGGCGCGCGCCTTGTCCGCCCAACCCACCGCGTCGTCGCGGGTTGCGCCAAGGGTGCCGTATTTTTCCATCAGGGCCAGGGCGGTGTCCAGATCACCGTCGCGCTGCTTTCCCTGTTCAATGGTGCGTTGCCAGAACATCCGCTCTTGCGTTGACGCCTGCGCCACGGCTTTGATCACGGGCAACGTCAGTTTCTGCTCGCGAAAATCGTCGCCCACGTTCTTGCCGGTGGCTGTGCTGTCGCCCTGATAATCCAGCAGGTCATCGGCGATCTGGAACGCAATTCCCAGGGCGTCGCCATAGTCGTACAAGGCCTGAATCCGCTCTGCCGACGCACCTGCGATCACGCCTCCAACCTGGGTTGCGGCGGAAAACAGCGCTGCGGTCTTGCCGCGCACAACCTGCAAATAGACCGCTTCGTCCGTGGCCAGGTTCTGCGCCGCGCTCAACTGCAGAACCTCGCCCTCGGCGATCGTGGCGGCGGCGTTGGCCAGGATGTCCAGAACCCGCAGGGACCCGGTTTCCACCATCAACTGAAAGCTGCGCGCGAAAAGATAATCGCCGACCAGCACGCTGGACTTGTTGTCCCACAGCAGGTTCGCGGTGGGCCGTCCCCGGCGCTGTCCGCTTTCATCAACCACGTCGTCATGCAGCAGCGTGGCGGTGTGGATGAATTCGACCGTTGCCGCCAGGTGAATGTGATGCGGCCCGTCATATCCGCAGAGCCGTGCAGCCGCCAGCGTCAGCATCGGGCGCAGACGTTTCCCGCCCGCTTCGACCAGATGCGCGGTGACTTCGGGGATGCGCGGGGCGTGTTCCGACGCCATCCGCTGGCGGATCAACCGGTTCACGGCGGCCATTTCATCCGCCAGGGTTCCGGCGAGCCGGTCATGGGGTTTCGCAACTGTACCGATATCCATCACACTTCCGCTACAAGGCTCGACAACCATCGCTCCTTGCCCTTACATCCCCAGCCATGAAGGAACTTCTGCGCTGCACCGACCCCACCGTGATGGCATTTGCGACCGCCCTTCTTCAGGGCGAGGATATAGACTGCTTTCAGTTGGACGTAAACATGGCCATCCTCGAAGGCGGGATAGGCGCTTTCCCCCGCAGAATGATGGTTCGTAGCGAAGATTACGAACGCGCGGCCCGGGTTATGCGGGACAACGACATAGATCTGGGCCAGTGACGGCTTTTGCCTCGGACGAATTGACGCAGGACGCGTTCCTGGGCGGTCGGTTGCGCCTGGGTCAGCCTTGCCATGGCTATCGCGCGGGTGTGGATCCCGTGCTTTTGGCGGCCTGTGTTCCGGCATCGCCGGGCCAATCGGTTCTGGAGCTTGGCTGTGGCGCGGGGGCTGCGGTTCTGTGTCTTGCCGCGCGGGTGTCCGGGCTGCGCGCGGTCGGGGTCGAACTGCAGCCCGCCTATGCAGAGCTGGCGCGGGACAACGCTGCGCGCAATCAGATTGAACTGACCGTTGAAACCGGGGATCTGACGGATTTGCCGGCGACTTTGCGTCAAATGCGATTTCACCAGGTTCTGGCCAATCCGCCGTATTTCCGGTCCAATGCCCACAGCCCTGCACGGGACCGGGGGCGCCGGGTGGCGCTGGCGGAAAGTGATACCGCTTTGGAGGACTGGTTTGACGTGGCCGCCCGACGGTTGTTGCCCAAGGGGTATCTGCACATGATTCAGCGTGCGGACAGGCTGCCCGAGATGCTGGCCGCCTGCGAAGGGCGGCTGGGGGCGGTCGAAATCCTGCCGTTGGCCGCGCGGAATCGACGCAGTCCGCATCTGGTCATTCTGCGGGCGCGCAAGGGCGGGCGCGCCGCATTTCGCCTGCACGCCCCGCTGATTCTGCATGCGGGCGATTCCCATGACGGTGATCGGGAAAGCTATACTGCGGACATCAATGACGTCTTGCGGCACGGGCAGGCGATTGAATGGCCATCCACATGAGTAAGAGTTGAGTGAAATAACGACGACTCAACATAAAGTTACATTTTGATTGTGTATGTTGCGTGACAGAGGGTCAGGAATATGCTCAACTCGGATGCGCAACTTATTCAGAGGAGGATTGCCATGAGCTTGAGCTCGCACCTGACGGAACTGAAAAAGAAGCACCAGCACCTGAGTATGAAAGTCGAAGAAGCGCAGCGCGCGCCGGGTGTTGACGGGCTGCGTGTGGCTGATCTCAAGAAACAGAAACTGAAGCTGAAGGAAGAGATCGAACGCCTGTCGGTTTAGACCGCGTTCCGTTCGGCGTCGGGCCTGATGGTGTGACGGCCCTTTAGAGTACGCCTCCATAACACGACGGTGCCCCCGCCATGCGGTGGGCACCGTTTTTGTTTTGCGCGATGGCCGCAGGCTGTGATGTACCGCATCGGATCTGAGAAGGGCCGCCCCTACAAGGACGGCCCCGGCACATACCAGATCGATCAGATCGGCAGATCAGACAAAGAACTGAGCCCCGTTCGCGCTGATCGTTGAACCGTTGATAAAGCCCGAGTCGTCAGAGGCCAGGAAAACCACGCAGCGCGCGATTTCTTCGGGTTCCCCCAGACGTCCGGCGGGGATTTGGGCGATGATGCTTTCGCGCACTTTTTCCGGCACGGCCATGACCATGTCGGTCCCGATATAGCCCGGGCAGATTGCGTTGGCGGTGATGCCGGCCCGCGCGCCTTCCTGCGCCAGCGATTTGACGATGCCCAGATCACCGGCCTTCGTCGCGGCATAGTTGACCTGTGCGAACTGGCCCTTCTGACCATTGATCGAACTGATCACGATGACGCGACCGAATTTGCGTTCGCGCATGCCCGGCCAGATCGGATGAACCGTGTTGAACACGCCGGTCAGGTTGGTGTCGATGACGTCCTTCCATTGCTCGGGGGTCATGCGGTGGAAAGGGGCATCCCGGGTGATGCCGGCATTGGCCACCACGACGTCGATCGGACCCAGATCCGCTTCGACCTGTGCGATGCCGGCCTTGCTCTGCTCGTAGTCGGCAACGTTCCACTTGTAGGTCTTGATGCCGGTTTCTTCGGTGAACTTGGCGGCGGCCTCGTCGTTTCCGGCATAGGTGGCGGCGACCGAGTATCCGGCGGCTTTCAAGGCATTCGAAATGGCGGCACCGATACCGCGGCTGCCTCCTGTGACAAGAGCTGTTCGGGACATGCTGGACTCCAATTGATGCGTGAGTAACTTAGTTACAGTACATTGGTTCGGGTGCGCAATAATATTACGCACCCAAATCCATTTAGTCGCGTTCGACGCAGAGAGCAACACCCATACCACCACCGATGCACAGGGTGGCCAGACCTTTCTTGGCGTCGCGGCGCTTCATTTCGAACAGCAGCGTGTTCAGAACCCGCGCCCCGGATGCGCCGATGGGATGGCCGATGGCGATGGCGCCGCCGTTGACGTTGACGATCTCCGGGTCCCATCCCATGTCCTTGTTCACGGCACAGGCCTGCGCGGCAAAGGCTTCGTTGGCCTCGACCAGGTCCAGATCCTCGGGTTTCCATCCGGCCTTTTCCAAGGCCTTGCGCGACGCATAGACCGGACCGACGCCCATGATCGACGGATCCAGCCCGGCCGTGGCATAAGAGGCAATCCGGGCCAGCGGTTCGATCCCGCGCTTTTCGGCATTGGCCGCTGACATCAGCAGCACGCCGGCGGCGCCGTCATTCAGACCCGATGCGTTCGCCGCGGTGACCGATCCGTCCTTGGTGAAGGCCGGACGCAGTTTCTGCATCGCCTCCATGGTGGCGCCGTGGCGGATGTACTCATCCTTGTCCATCACGATCTCGCCTTTGCGGGTCTTGATGGTAAAGGGAATGATCTCGTCGGCGAATTTCCCCGCCTTTTGCGCCGCTTCGGCCTTGTTCTGGCTGGCGACAGCGAATGTGTCCTGCTGTTCGCGGCTGATTTGCCATTTTTCGGCTACGTTTTCTGCGGTCTGGCCCATGTGATAGCCATTGAACGCATCCCACAAACCGTCCCGGATCATGGTGTCGATGTATTTCATGTCGCCCATCTTGTGCCCGTTCCGCAGATTGGCGGCATGGGGGGACATGGACATGTTTTCCTGACCGCCGGCGGCGACGATTTCGGCGTCACCCAAGGCAATGTGCTGGGCCCCCAGGGCAACCGCGCGCAGCCCGGATCCGCAGACCTGATTGATGCCCCAGGCGGCGCTTTCGATCGGCAGTCCGGCGTTGATATGCGCCTGGCGGGCGGGGTTCTGGCCCTGCGCTGCGGTCAGTACCTGGCCCAGAATGGTTTCGGACACGTCCGCCTTGTCGATCCCGGCGCGGGCAACCACGGCTTCCAACACGGCGGTTCCCAGGTCATGGGCGGGCGTGTTGGCGAAAGAGCCGCCAAAACTGCCAACCCCGGTGCGGGCTGCGGATGCGATTACTACGTTTGTCATTTCTGTGAGTCCTTTGCCACTGAGCGTTAGCGGGGACCGACCGAACCGTCTTGCCGATCGGCGCAACGCATCCGGGAATCCCCCTCCTCCCGCAACGGGCATAAAGGATTGCCGTGGGGTCAGCAACGGTCCTGTGCGCCGCACAATACCTCTGCCCCGTGCAGGCGGCGCACGCGTGGCCGGTCAGCCTGCGGTGGTTTGACCCTGCGGGATCCAGGGCGGGCGCACGGTCGGGGCCCCGAACAGATAGCCTTGCAGGCAATCGACCCCGTTGGCGACCAGGAATTCGGCGTCTTCGACGGTTTCCACCTGATTTGCGATGATCAGCATGTCGAACTGTTTGGCCACGGCGATCAAGGCACGGGCAACCGACTGGTTGTCGGCATCGGCGTGGATCCCGCGCACGAACTGACCGTCGATCTTGACAGCGTCAAAGAAGAAGTCCTTCAGGTAGCGGAACGCCGTCATGCCCCCGCCGAAATCGTCCAGCGCAAAACCGATGCTGCGATCCTGCAAACGGTCCATGAAATCGATCACCAGTTCCGGGACCGTCATCGCCGAGGCTTCGGAAATTTCGAGCATCAGACGTTCGCCCAGGGTCGCATCCTTGTTCAGGTGGCGGTCCAGAATGCGCATCCAGCGTTTATAACCGATCGAGCGGGCTGACATGTTCAGCGACAACCGCACCGAAGGGTTTTCAACCAGCGTCTGCAGGCCGGTTTCCAGGGTCAGACAATCGATTTCCCGGCCCAGTTCAGTGGTTTCCATCATCGGCATGAAATCGCGCGCGGGCACCACCCGTCCGGTGCTGTCCAAAACCCGGATCAGCCCCTCGAAAAAGGCTGTCTGATGCGGCGGCTGGGCCTGCATCACGGGCTGATAGGCCAGCATCGTCTGGCGATGCCGCACTGCCTGTTCGACCATTTCCATCGTGCTGCCGTCCCGAAGCCCGACCGCGGCTTCGAGCGGGCTGTATTGGCCTGCGGGTACATCGGCGTACATTTTTCGGCGTGTCAGCATGTGGCCCCCGTATTGGTGGACGGATCGCCCCGGCCATCGGGGTGAATCGTGTTGTCGCAGACTTGCCCGATGGACGTAAACCATGCCTTAAAGCTCGCATTTGAGCTGATTTTGAGGCACATCTGATCCATCGAAAAGGGGGGCGGTCGATGGAACGTTGTGGCTGGGCCGGGAAAGAAGAGATTTACCTGCAATATCATGATACTGAGTGGGGCGTGCCGGAATATGACAGCCGCGCGCTGTGGGAAAAGCTGATCCTTGACGGCTTTCAGGCCGGGCTGAGTTGGATCACGATACTGAAAAAAAGAGACAACTTTCGCCGCGCATTCGCCGATTTCGATCCGAATGTCATCGCCACCTGGGGCGAACCTGAAATAGAGCGGCTGCTGGCGGATCCGGGAATCATCCGTCACCGTGGCAAGATCGAGGCCACCATCGGAAATGCGCTGGCCTGGCAGAAGATCGAACAGCAGCAGGGGTTTGACCGGTTTCTCTGGGCGTATGTCGGTGATCGCCCGATACAGAATACCTGGGCCGACCTGGCCGAGGTGCCGGCTTTCACACCCCTATCGAGCCAGATTTCGAAAGATCTGAAAAAGGCGGGGTTTAGGTTTTGCGGGCCGACCATCGTCTATGCGTTCATGCAGGCCGTCGGAATGGTCAACGATCACCTGACCGGCTGTCCCTGCCATGCCCCGGTGGCACGGCTGGGCCAGGAAAGTCCGTTCGCCTAGGCGGTTTTTCGAACCAGATGCAGGATCATCGAAACACCGGTCCCCAGAATGCCCAGAAACATCATCGAAAACCCGACGGGCAGCAGGAAAAACGGTTCATGCAGCACGCCCCGTGCGTCCACCGAGGCCCCGAGGACCGGAAACAGCAGCATGCAGCCCAACCCGGTCAGCCCGATCGTCAGGAAGGTCAAAAAGGTTCTGGACATCACCATCGGCTCCAACATCGTTACCTGCCTCAGATAAACCCGATCCGATGGATTTCAATCCCCGCGCCGCTGTCGCCGGCGCGGCGTTGATGTCATTCGAACCCCGGTGTGCCCGCGTCTTCGGGATGCCGTGCCAGATGCTTGGCCTTGATGTCCTGTGATGTATCGCGGCTGCCGTCGTGGCTGTAGCCGGGCGGGCCAAACGCATAGGAAACCCTTTGGCGCGCGGTCAGCCCGGGTTGCGTCACATCGCGAAACAGGCCGACCCATTCATGGAACACCACCCGCAGCGTGTTGAACGTGCCGAGGTTCTGGACCAGGCCATAGTCGGGTTTCTCGCCCTCGTATTCGGGTACGAAAGTGCCGAACAGTTTGTCCCAGATGATGAAGACCCCGGCATAGTTCGCATCCAGATAGCGTGGATTGCGCCCGTGATGCACCCTGTGATGGCTGGGGGTATTCATCACCGCTTCAAACCAGCGGGGCAGCTTGCCGATGGCTTCGGTGTGGATCCAGAACTGATAAATCAGGTTCAGACCGCCGACGAACAGCACCATTGCCGGGTGGAATCCCAGCAGGATCAGCGGAGCGCGCACGATCATCATGAAGGTGAATGTCCCGGTCCATGTCTGCCGCAGGGCTGTCGTCAGATTGTAATGCTGGCTGGAGTGGTGGTTCACATGGCTGGCCCAGACCCATCGAATGCGGTGTCCAAAGCGATGCACCCAGTAATATCGCAGATCGTCCAGCACGAAACACAACACCACCACCCAGACCGATGTGCCCAGGTCCAGCGGGGTGATTGCCCACAGCGCCATGAAAAAGCCCCAGGCGACAAAGCCCAGCACGATGCCTTCGACGATGCTGCCCGCGCCCAGGATCAGCGAGGTCAGCGCGTCGCGGGTTTCATACCGCCCGGCGCGCCGCCTGAGCGCGATCCACAGGAATTCGGCCAGAATCAGGGCGATGAACAGCGGCACCGCCATCTGGACAACGTCGGGATAGTCGAGTGTGCCGGTCATGCGAGCCCCATGATCTGCCGCCAGCGGTCCAGTTCGGGTTCTGCAAGATGCAGATCGACACGCGGCGCGGTGAAGTCGTGAAAGCGGATCGCCTGCCCGTTGGTTTTTTCGACAAAATCGAAATTCCGCAGGTGGCGCGCGGCGGTATCGGCGCCAAAGGACCAGATCAGCCCCGGCCCCTGATCGGTTGTGACCAAGCCGCTGTGCCCGTCCCTTGATACGATCACATCGTGGATCTGATCCTCGGGAAAGTGCCTGTGCCACGCCGTGCGCGCATCTTCGGGCGTCAGTTCGCGTTTCCGGGATCTGCCGGTCAGATGCAGCAGCAATATGATACTTCCGATGCCTCCGATCACCACTATCAGCAGCGTGCCCATTCCCGTCGTCCTCCAAAACCGGCCTAGGCTATGCAAGAACGGTGGAGGGGAGCTGTCAAGCGGGCCGTGGCGTCAGTCTGTGGTGTCGTTCACCAAAGCGTCCAGAATTTCGTGGGCGCTGTCCGAGTTCCAGTCGGCATCGCCACGCAGGCGGGCAATTTCCTGTCCCTCGGGGTTCAGGATCACGGTGATCGGCAGCCCCAGTACGGCCATTTCGCGCGCCAGCGCCTGTTTCGGGTCCTGATGACGCGGCAGGTTGGCAACACCGATTTCATCAAAGAACTTCTGGATCCCCACCGGCGAGTTGCGCCCGGTGGCCAGGGTCAGAACCTGAAAATCGTCGCCGCCGTATTCGTCCTGCAGCGCCGACAGCATCGGCATTTCCTTGCGGCAGGGCGCGCACCAGGTGGCCCAGAAATTCAGCAAGATGTATTTGCCGCGATAGTCGGCCAGCGTCGCGGTACCCGCGCCATCGGCCAGTTCGAA
Organism: Rhodobacteraceae bacterium F11138; assembly: GCA_016521575.1. Taxonomy (GTDB): domain Bacteria; phylum Pseudomonadota; class Alphaproteobacteria; order Rhodobacterales; family Rhodobacteraceae; genus Sedimentitalea. The sequence continues at coordinate 308,100 of JAEKDP010000003.1, forward strand.
CGCCGCCGTTCCGGTTGGTTGCGGTTCGGCGTGAAACACCAGTTTCTTCATGTCGCCTTCGCGCAAGGATTCCAATGTGGCGATGTCGGTGGCCATCGCGGTGTTTGCACCCAGAGACAGGGCTAGATAAAGGAGAGCGGAACAGAACAGGCGCATATTTCCTCCAGGGGTGCACGGCATGACAGATCAATCCTCGAACCAGATGTGGGGCGGCCGCTTTGCCGCCGGACCGGACGCGATCATGGAGGCGATCAATGCCTCGATCGGGTTCGACCGTCGGATGGCGGCGCAGGACATTGCCGGCTCAAGGGCCCATGCGGCGATGCTGGCCGCGACAGGCGTGATCAGCGATAGCGATGCGCAGGCGATTGCGAAAGGCCTGATCACCGTTTTGTCAGAAATCGAAGACGGAAGTTTTGAGTTTTCCACCGCGTTGGAAGACATTCACATGAATATCGAGGCTCGCCTGAAAGAAATCGTCGGTGAGCCGGCCGGGCGCTTGCACACGGCGCGATCGCGCAACGATCAGGTGGCGACCGATTTCAGACTGTGGGTGCGCGATCAGCTGGACGCGGCGGAAACCGGTCTGCTGGCGCTGATCCGCGCGCTGCTGGGCCAGGCCGAGGCCGGGGCGGATTGGGCGATGCCGGGCTTTACCCATCTGCAAACCGCGCAGCCCGTGACCTGGGGCCATCACATGATGGCCTATGTGGAAATGTTCGGGCGTGATCTGTCGCGGGTGCGGGATGCGCGGGCGCGGATGAACGAATCCCCTCTGGGCACGGCGGCGCTGGCGGGCACCAGTTTTCCCATCGATCGTGAGATGACCGCCAGGGCGCTGGGGTTCGATCGACCGGCGGCAAATTCGCTTGATGCGGTCAGCGATCGGGATTTTGCGCTCGAATTCCTGAGCGTGGCCAGCATCAGCGCCATGCATCTGTCGCGCATGGCCGAAGAGCTGGTGATCTGGTCCTCGGCACAGTTTCGGTTCGTGACCCTGTCCGACCGGTTCTCGACCGGATCGTCGATCATGCCCCAGAAAAAGAACCCCGACGCCGCCGAACTGATCCGCGCCAAGGTCGGACGCATCTTCGGAGCCAATACCGCGTTGATGATGGTGATGAAGGGGCTGCCGCTGGCCTATTCCAAGGATATGCAGGAAGACAAGGAACAGGTGTTCGACGCGGCCGACAACTGGATGCTGGCGCTGGCGGCAATGGAGGGCATGGTGCGCGACATGACGGCCAATCGCGACAGTCTGGCCGCCGCTGCCGGGTCCGGGTTTTCAACCGCAACCGATCTGGCGGACTGGCTGGTGCGGGTGCTGGATCTGCCATTCCGCGATGCGCATCATGTGACCGGCGCGCTGGTGGCGTTGGCGGAAAACAAGGGCTGTGATCTGCCGGACCTCAGCCTGCAGGACATGCAGACCGTGCATGGCGACATCACGGCGGATGTCTTTGGTGTGCTTGGGGTGGAAAATTCGGTAAACTCGCGCATGTCCTATGGTGGGACGGCACCTGCACGCGTGCGCGAACAGGTCGAACTGTGGAAAGGCCGCGTGACATGAAAAAGCTGATTGCCGGGTTGTGCCTGTTCGTACTGGCAGCCTGTGGCGTTGATGGGGAACCCACGCCGCCCCCACCGAAGTCGGACAAGTCGTCGGGCATACGCGTATCCGGTGAGGCCCGGGCCGGAATAGCCGTTTCCGAGGGGCGCACGCGGGTGATATACTAGCCCATCCGCCGCACCGCCGGTTCCGGCGGACACAATGAGAGGATTGAATGCAGCGAGCCGTGATTTGTCTGGTGGTGGTGGCGATGGCGCAATCCGGTTGCGACGCGAACGAGCAACAGCAAGTCGATCCGCAGCCCGTTGCGGTCCAGCCCGCCGTCAATGTCGGGATCGGTGTCGGAGCCGGTGGCGTGAATACCTATGGTGGGGTCGGGTTTTATCGCGGGCCGTTGTCCGTATATCTGGGGTTCTGACCGGCAGGGCTGCGAATTCGTTTGATCCGGGCCGGGGTTTCGGTCTAATCGCGCGCCATGGACCATTTTCTTTACAGAAACGGCGTTCTGCACGCCGAAGACGTGCCCGTGCCCGAGATCGCAGATGCGGTGGGCACGCCGTTCTATCTTTATTCGACCGCCACCCTGTTGCGGCATTTCGCGTTGTTCGATGAAGCGCTGGACGGTCTCGACCATCTGGTTTGCTATGCCATGAAAGCGGCCAGCAATCAGGCGATCCTCCGAACGCTTGCGCAGGCCGGGGCCGGGATGGACGTGGTGTCGGTCGGCGAATATCTGCGTGCCCGCGCGGCCGGGGTGCCGGGCGAGCGCATCGTCTTTTCCGGCGTAGGCAAGACCGCCAACGAGATCCGCACGGCGCTGGAGGGCGGGATCCGTCAGTTCAATGTCGAATCCGAACCGGAAATGGAACTGCTGAACGCCGTTGCGCTGGAACTGGGCAAGATCGCGCCGATCACCATTCGGGTCAACCCGGACGTGGATGCAAAGACCCATGCCAAGATCGCGACCGGAAAATCCGAAAACAAGTTCGGCATTCCCATTGCCCGCGCCCGCGAGGTTTACGCCATGGCCGGTGCGATGCCGGGGCTGGTTGTGATCGGTATAGATGTGCATATCGGCAGCCAGCTGACAGATCTTGCACCGTTTGAACTGGCCTATTCCAAGGTTGCCGAACTGACCGAACAATTGCGCGCCGATGGGCACGACATTCGCCGTCTCGACCTGGGTGGCGGGCTGGGCATCCCCTATGAACGCTCCAACTCCGCGCCGCCGCTGCCTTTGGAATATGGTGCCCTGATCAAGCGCACGGTGGGGCATCTGGGCTGTGAGATCGAAATCGAGCCGGGCCGCCTGATTGCGGGCAACGCGGGGATACTGGTCAGCGAAGTGATCTATATGAAATCCGGCGAGGACCGGAATTTTCTGATCATCGACGGGGCCATGAACGACCTGATCCGCCCGGCGATGTATGATGCACACCACGATATCGTGCCGGTGATTCAGGCCCCGGCGGCCGTCGAACAGCAACCCTATGACATCGTCGGCCCGGTCTGTGAAAGCGGCGATACATTCGCCCGGCAACGCAACATGCCGCCGCTGGGGGCGGGCGACCTGATCGCTTTTCGCGGGGCCGGTGCATATGGGGCGGTGATGGCCAGCGAATACAACACCCGCCCGCTGGTCCCCGAGGTATTGGTGCACGGCGATCAATTTGCAGTCATTCGCCCGCGTCCGAGCTTTGACGAAATGATAAATCGCGATACCATCCCCGAGTGGCTGTGATGCAATCCCGCGCGCATGCCGCGCGGAGAATGTGATGCCCAGCTCTTCGATTGCCGGTCCCGTGATGCGCAAACTGCGCCTGCCGCTGATGTTGACGCGGCTCGGTCTGATGGCACAGGCCTTGCTTGGGGCCTTCTGGCCGCTGATCAGCGTCGTTCTGATCACGGCCGCCCTGCTGATGCTGGGCGTGCAGGATCTGGTCGCGGTCGAACTGGTCTGGGCTTTCGCTGCGGTCGGACTGTTGGCCATTCTCGTGACCCTGGGCCGGGGCATATGGAAACTGCAATGGCCCGGCCGTGCCGATGCAATGGCGCGGCTGGATGAAACCCTGCCGGGCCGTCCAATCCAGGCGCTACTGGACGATCAGGCCATCGGGTCTTCGGACCCGGGTTCGGTCCTGGTCTGGCAGGCGCATCAGGCACGGATGGCCGGGCAGGCGGCAGCGGCGCGTGCTCCGGCACCGGATCTGCGCCTGGCCCGCCGCGACCCCTATGCTGTGCGATACATGGCGCTGCTTGCCTTTCTGGTGGCGCTGATCTTCGGGTCGATCTGGCGCGTCTCCACGGTGGCGGATATGACGCCGGGCGCGGCCGATCTGGCGTCGGGACCGACGTGGGAAGGCTGGATCGAGCCGCCCCGGTATACGGGCCGACCGACGCTCTATCTGGCTGATATGACATCCGATGAACTGCTTGTGCCTGATGGCAGCCGCATTACCCTGCGGCTGTACGGCGAAGTCGGGGCGCTCACTGTCAGGGAAACCGTGTCCGGACAGGCGGCCGAACCCGGATCCCCCAACCAGACGGCGCAGGATTTTGCCGTTGTGCAGGACGGCTCGCTGAGCATTGAAGGGCAGGGTGGCCGAACCTGGTCCGTGCGGATTGTCGCGGACGCGCAGCCGACGGTTGCCATCGATGGCGTCGCCCAAGCCGAGGCAAGCGGCGAAATGAAGCTGCCGTTCAGCGCCAGCGACGACTATGGCGTCGTGGCCGGACAGGCGGAAATCGCACTGGATCTGGCTGCGGTCGATCGCCGCCACGGTCTGATGGCCGACCCAGAACCGCGCGAAACCATCCGGGTGCCCCTGCCGATGCCCATCACGGGGGATCGGCGCGATTTCGACGAAACCCTGATCGAGGATTTTTCGAAACATCCCTGGGCCAACCTGCCGGTGCGGTTCATCCTGTCCGCCGAGGACGCCGCCGACCAACAGGCGCGGTCGCCTGCCGTGAACATGGTGCTGCCTGCGCGCCGGTTTTTCGATCCCCTGGCCGCCGCCGTCATCGAACAGCGGCGCGATCTGCTGTGGACACGGGCCAACGCGCCGCGCGTGGCGCAGATCCTGCGTGCGGTCTCGCACCGGCCTGACGGTCTGTTCCGCTCCGAGACGGCCTATCTGCGGCTGCGGTACATCTTGCGCCGGCTGGAAACCGCCACCGCCTACGGGTTGAAAACCGAACAGCAGGAAGAACTCGCCGCCGCGCTGTGGGACCTGGCGATTCAGCTTGAGGAAGGCGATCTGGCCGATGCGCTGGAGCGGTTGCGCCGCGCACAAGAGCGGCTGAGCGAGGCGATGAAGGATGGCGCCAGCGATCAGGAAATCGCCGAGCTGATGCAGGAATTGCGGCAGGCAAGCGACAATTATCTGCAGCAACTGTCGCGTCAGGCACAGCAAGAGACGCAGCCCGGCGACCAGCAGCAGGCGCAGAATTCCATGCAAATGACCCAGGGCGATCTGCAACGGATGATGGACCGGATCCAGGAATTGATGGAACAGGGCCGCATGGCCGAGGCCGAGCAGGCCCTGGCGGAGCTGCAGCAGATGATGGAAAACATGCGCGTCACGCAGGGCCAGGGGCAGGGCGGTCAGTCGCCGGGGCAACAGGCGATGGAAGGCCTGGCCGAAACGCTGCGCGAACAGCAGGGGTTGTCGGATCAGGCCTTCCGCGATCTGCAGGAACAATTCAATCCCGGTGCGCGAGCTGGCGAAAGTCAGGGCAACGAAGGCCGCAACGGCGGACAGGGGCGCGGCCAGAGCCACGAAGGCCAGGGCCAGGGTCGGGGCGAGTCGGGCAGCGATGGTGCTGACGGCGCGCAGCAGGGCGAGGGAACCCTGGCCGACCGCCAGCAGGCGCTGCGCGATGAGCTGGCGCGTCAGCAGGGCCGTATGCCCGGGGCCGGAACATCCGAAGGGGACGCCGCACGCGACGCTCTGGACCGGGCGGGCCGCGCCATGGAAGGGGCCGAGCAATCCCTGCGCCAGGACAATTATGCCGAGGCCATCGACCGCCAGTCCGAAGCGATGGAGGCCCTGCGCGAAGGCATGCGTGCCTTGGGCGAGGCCATGGCGCAGCAACAGCAAGGCCAGCCGGGGCAGGCCGGCGTCGAGGGCGACGCGCAAGCGCAGAACCGGGACCCCCTGGGGCGCGAGAACGGGGCAGGCGGGGCGTTGGGAACCCCCGAGAACCTGTTGCAGGGTGAAGATGTGTACAGGCGCGCGCGCGAGTTGCTGGATGAAATCCGCCGCCGCTCGGGCGATGGTGACCGCCCCGAGGCCGAGCGCAATTATCTGGAACGCTTGCTGGAACGTTTCTGAGCGTCAGTGCCGGATGAACTGAAACCGTACCGGTGATCTATTCCGTCGGTGCGGGCACGTAGTTGCCGATGGTGCTGTCCAGCCAAACCCGGCCCCTGTCCACCTTGGCAACGTATATGTCCATGGCCGAAGCGGTCTGTGGCAGGGATTGCGTGATCACGGTTGCATTTGCATAGATCAGCACCAGCGCCAGCGCCGCCGCGATGGTCAGCGCGAACCCCGACAGGAACCTGCCGGTGGATCCCGCGCGTGACACCGGCGGGTCGGGTTGGTTGTCGAACGGGGGGGCGGTTCGGTCGGGCAGCGCGTCGTCCTGCCCGTTCCGAGGCGAATGATTTTCCCCTGACCCGCTTTCGTTCCTGTTTGATCCTTGACCGGGGGCGCCGGGCGCGGAAAAATCCAGCCCCAGTTCCGGCTGGCTTTCCAGCCCGGCATTCCGTTCCAGTGCGCGCAGGCGGGTTTCGCGCTCTGCTTCCTGGCGCAGGATTTCGATAACCGCGGGGTCCAGTTCCCGATGGGCCAGCTGCGCAGCCGGTGCGTCATCTTCGCCGTCGCTGTCATTCCGCCCGCTGCTTTCAGGGTCGATGTGCGGCGGTTTGGCCGATGACGGGCCAGCAGGTGACGCCGCGGGCCGTGGCGGATGGTCTGGATGCGCCTGAAACCAGGTCGTCCCACATCCGGAACATTGCACATCGCGCCCCTCGGTCGGAATGGCCGCCTGAGTGACCTCGTACCGGGCGTTGCATTTCGGGCATGTCAATTGCATCGGGCCCTCCTGGTCGCTGCTGCCTGTGCCTGGGCTGATGTCCTAAAGCATATGTGTTTACGTTTCCTTGGCAAAGCTGGAAATTCCGGCGCGCCGGGATCTGCCGGTGCTGCGTTCCGCTTGGCATTGAAACTGGCGCGGACCTGAGGCACAAGGCGGTCGAATGTCAGAGGATGTGCCGTGATCGAGCTGGAGCATGTGGGGTATAGCTATGGTGGCGGCGACCTGCTGAGCGACCTGTCCTTGCGTCTTGCGCCGGGGTCTTTCCATTTTCTGACCGGGCCATCGGGCGCAGGCAAGACCACCTTGTTGAAACTGTGCTACGGGGCGCTGATGCCGACCACCGGCCGGGTGCAGGCGTTCGATATGGACATGGCGTCTTTGGATCGCGACCAGGTGGCTTTGACGCGCCGCAGGATCGGGGTGGTTCATCAGGACTGCCAGTTCCTGGATCATCTTCCGCTAGCCGACAATATCGCTCTGCCGCTGACCGTATCCGGGCGCGACATGAGCGAAGAGAGCAGCAACCTGGCCGAATTGATGCAGTGGGTCGGCCTGTCGTCCCGCGCCGACGCTTTGCCGCCGGAATTGTCGGGTGGCGAAAGGCAACGTGCGGCGCTGGCACGGGCCGTGATCATGTCGCCGGACGTGATTCTGGCCGATGAACCCACCGGCAACGTCGATTGGGAAATGTCCCAGCGCCTTCTGCGGCTGCTGCTGGAACTGAACAAGATGGGCAAGACCGTGTTGATCGCCAGCCATGATCTGGCGCTGATCCGGGCTGCCAAAAGCCAGGTTCAGGCCCGGGTTCTGCGCATATCCGACAAGACGCTGCATCTGGCGGGGGCGGATCTGTGAGCCGCGGCACCATCCGCGCCTTTCTGGTGGGCGACGCGCAGGCCGACCGTGTTGTGCCGCCCAGCGGGTTCACGGCGCATCTGACCTTGTTTGTGTCCGCTGCGATGGCCTTTCTGGCGGTTTTTGCCCTGGCCCTGTCGATGGCGTCCGGTCGATTGGCCGATCGCTGGGGCGAAGAGCTGGCCCTCAGCGCAACCCTGCGCATCTCGGCCCCGCCGGACCAGCGCGCGGCCCAGACCCGGGCCGCGCTCGAAATTCTGAACCAGACCCCGGGGATTGCCAGCGCACGCGCGCTGACCGCCGAAGAACAGGCCGCCCTGCTGGAGCCGTGGTTCGGTCCCGACCTGCCACTGGAAAGTCTTCCGGTGCCGCAATTGATCGAAATCATCGCCGATGACCCGGCCTATGACGCCGCCGGGTTGCGGTTGCGGCTGAGCGGAGAAGTGCCAGGTGCGATCCTGGACGATCATACGCGTTGGCGCGCGCCCCTGGTCGATGCGGCCAACAGCCTGCGGCGGCTGGGCCTGATCTCGATCCTGCTGATCGTGGGGGCCACGGCCGCGATGGTCACATTGGCCGCTCACGCCGCGCTGGCGGCAAACGCCCAGGTGATCGAGGTCCTGCGGCTGGTCGGCGCCAAGGACCGGTATATTGCCCAGGCCTTTGTGCGACGTTTCACCCTGCGGGCCTTGTTGGGGGCGGGGGTTGGTGTTGTACTGGGAATGGCGGGGGTGGCGTTGTTGCCTTCGGCCGATGACGCGGGCGGGTTCCTCACCGGGCTTGGCTTTCAGGGGGCGGGGTGGCTGGTGCCGCTGGTGATCCCGATTCTGGGCGCGGCTGTCGCATTTGGTGCCACCTGGGCCGCGGCACGGCACCGCCTGTCGGAGTTGAGTTGATGTCAAATGCACTGCAATGGCTGTTGTCCTTGATCTTTGTCATCCTGATCTACCTGTGGATGGCGGTGCTGGGCATTGTGTTCACGCCCTATGCCGTTGTGTCCAAACGCGGCGCCCTGCGGGCCTGCAAGGTCTATGCCCGCAGCACCGTCTGGCTGGCCCGCCGGATGCTGGGCCTGCGTGGCGAGGTGCGCGGAGCGGTGCCGACCGGCGAGGTCATGATCGCCGCGAAACATCAATCATTCCTTGACATATTGTTGATTTTTGACGCGGTTCCGCATGCCAAGTTCATCATGAAGCGCGAATTGCTGTGGACGCCGGTCATCGGGCTGTTTGCCAAGCGCCTGGGCTGTATTCCGGTCAATCGTGGCAAACGCGGCGCGGCAATTGCGCGGATGGTTCAGGACGTCGCCGCGGAATTTTCCGAACCCGGGCAACTGGTGATCTATCCGCAGGGAACCCGTGTCGCACCTGGGGTCAGGAAACCCTACAAGGCGGGTACTGCCGTGTTGTACGGTGCGCTTGGCCAGGCCTGCGTGCCCGTCGCAACCAATGTCGGACTGTTCTGGCCGCGCAAGGGTATCCTGCGCAAGCGCGGCCTGGCGGTGGTCGAGTTTCTGGACCCGATCGCTCCGGGACTGGAGCGCGACGCGTTCATGTCTCAGCTGGAAGAAACGATCGAGTCCCGGTCCAACGCGTTGATGCGCGAAGCAGGGTTCGATCCGGATGGCGTGCCCGACCCCACCTGAACCGCGCCCCATGCGGACAAGACGACCCGCATCACCAGCCGGCTGGTATCGGATCGTTCCGTAGACGAAAACGCCCCCGGATGCCTGTGCGGACCCCGGGGGCGGATTGCTTTAGCTGTGGATTGCGCCGTCTCCGCAGGCCAGGGCGGCTTCGCGGACGGCTTCGGAATAGGTCGGATGCGCGTGGCAGGTCATGGCCAGATCCTGGGCCGACGCGCCGAACTCCATTGCCACACAGGCCTCATGGATCAGATCGCCCGCGCCGGGACCGATGATATGCACGCCCAGTATGCGGTCGGTGTCCTTGTCGGCCAGGATCTTGACGAAACCGTCGCCGGCAAAATTCGCCTTGGCGCGGCCATTGCCCATGAACATGAACTTGCCCGTCTTGTAGGCCCGGCCAGAGTCTTTCAGATCCTGCTCGGTTGCGCCCACGTTGGCGACTTCGGGCCATGTGTAGATCACGCCGGGAATGACGCCATAGTTCACATGCCCGTGCTTGCCTGCGACCTGTTCGGCGACGGCCATGCCTTCGTCTTCGGCCTTGTGCGCCAACATCGGGCCGTCGATGACGTCGCCGATGGCGTAGACGCCGGGCACGTTGGTCTGCCAGTCCTTGCCGACCTTGACCTGCCCGCGCTCGGACAGTTCGACACCCAGCGTGTCCAGACCCAGCCCGTCGGTAAAGGGCTTGCGCCCGGTGGCGACCAGCACCACGTCGGCGTCCAGCACATGTTCGCTGTCATCCTTGCGCAGCTTGTAATGCACCTTGGCCTTGGTCTTGGTTGCCTCGGTTTTCTGCACGGCGGCACCCATGATGAACTTCAGCCCCTGCTTTTTCAGAATCCTCTGAAACGTCTTCTGAACTTCGGCGTCCATGCCGGGGGTGATCGCATCCAGATATTCGACCACGGTGACTTCGGATCCAAGCCGGGAATAGACGCTGCCCAGTTCCAGCCCGATCACTCCGGCACCGATCACCACCAGTTTCTTCGGCACCTTGCCCAGTTCCAGCGCGCCGGTCGAGGTCACCACGACCTTTTCATCGGTCTCGACGCCGGGCAGCGATGACGCTTCAGAGCCGGTGGCGATGATGATGTTCTTGGTTTCGTGCACGTCGTCGCCGACCTTGACCTTGCCCGCCCCGGGGATAGAACCCCAACCCTTGAGCCAGTCTACCTTGTTCTTTTTCATCAGGAATTCGACGCCCTTGGTGTTGGTGGCGACGACGTCATCCTTGTAGGCGAGCATCTGTTTCCAGTCGACCGAGGGGGATTTCCCCTTGAGCCCCATCTTGGCGAAATTGTGCTCGGCCTCGTGCAACTGATGGCTGGCGTGCAGCAGGGCCTTGGACGGGATGCAGCCCACGTTCAGGCAGGTGCCGCCCAGCGTGTCGCGGCCTTCGACGATGGCGGTTTTCAGCCCCAGCTGGGCACAGCGGATGGCGCAGACATAGCCGCCGGGGCCGCTGCCGATGATGATCACGTCATAGGATGCCATGGGTCATTTTCCTTGTGTTTTCGACGCCGGTTGCGCGTCGGTATAGCGTCTGTCGTCTGTCGGCGCGAGGGGGTGCGGTCCTCGGGATACTGTCAGCAGCAGAAAAGTCATACCAAAGCCGCCAGCAGCATCAGCAGGGTGGCGAACAGACCGATGATCCAGACCACCGAACGCCACGGCGTCAGGCCAAAGGCGTAGGCGGGGACATACAGAACACGCGCCACCAGATAGGTCCAGGCGCAGGCGGCGGTAAAGCCGGTGGACTGGTCGGACTGCGCGATCACCACGCAGGCGATGGTGAAAAGGATCAGCCCTTCGAAATGGTTGTTCATCGCCCGCTGCAGACGCCCGGCGGTGCCGGTCAGGCGGATCGGTTCGTCGCGCGGCCCAAGCGCCGTCTTCGGCCCCACCTGCCGGTTGCCGGCGACGGAATAGGCGGTGAACTGGAGCACCTGCAAGAGGGCGGCGAGGGTGAGGGCGGTGAGTTCGGGGGTCATCGATTGAGGTAATTCATGCTCGGGCCTTGTGCCCTCGACGAGGCGGATTGCCTGCGTCGGTCTTCCCGTTCTGTTTTGTTCATTGTTTCTGCGGAGCTTGCCCGAAGAGCAACCGGCACCGAGAATCTGACACGGCTAACTTCCTCGTTTCGGCGCTGATGGCTGCCATCTAGACCCGCCTCCGCAGACATGATTTTAAGGCTGGCCTTCCCACCACCTTGAGTAGATTTTGATGCCGTAACAGCAATATCAAACTCTACGTCTCTTACGCGTCTAGCAGTGTGTGTGATGTTCCCTTCTTCAAAGAAATCTCCACCATCTTTACCCTTTGCGATAGGTGGGTTGATTACCACACCGTCATCTTCATATTTGTCCTGAAGGTCTTTGGAAGCATCAATGATGCTTCCTATAGTTTCCTTGACGAAGTCTTTGATATCCATCCTACAAATCCATCAACAACCGTCGCGGGTCTTCCAGCGCCTCTTTCACCCGGACGAGGAAGGTCACGGCGCCCTTGCCGTCTACAATCCGGTGGTCATAGCTCAACGCCAGATACATCATCGGGCGGATCACCACCTCACCGTTGATCGCCATCGGGCGGTCCTGGATCTTGTGCATGCCCAAAATCCCCGATTGTGGCGGGTTCAGGATCGGGCTGGACATAAGGCTGCCATAGACACCGCCGTTGGACAGGGTGAAGGTGCCGCCCTGCATTTCCGCCATGGACAGTTTGCCGTCTCGCGCGCGCTTGCCCTTTTCGGCGATCGCCTTTTCGATTTCGGCGAAGGACATGCTGTCGGCATTGCGGATCACCGGCACCACAAGCCCGGTAGGGGTGCCGGCGGCAACACCCATGTGGACGAAGTTCTTGTAGACGATTTCGTTGCCGTCGATCTCGGCATTGACCTCGGGCACTTCTTTCAGCGCATGGCAGCAGGCCTTGGTAAAGAAGGACATGAAACCCAGCCGCACGCCGTGTTTCTTTTCGAATTCATCCTTGTACTGGCTGCGCAGGGCCTTCACCTCGGTCATGTCGACCTCGTTATAGGTGGTCAGCATGGCGGCCGTGTTCTGGCTGTCCTTCAGGCGCTTGGCGATGGTCTGGCGCAGGCGGGTCATCTTGACCCGTTCTTCGCGCGCGGCGTCATCCGCCGGGACCGGGGCACGGGGGGCCGCGGCGGCCGCGGGCTCGGGTGCGGCGGGGGCCGGAGATGCGGCCGCGGCCAGGGCTTTGGCGACATCCTCTTTCATCACGCGCCCGTCGCGGCCCGTGCCGGTGACCTGATCGCGGTCGATGCCTGCTTCGGCCATCGCCTTTTTGGCGCTTGGGGCGTCCTCTGTATCGCCGCCGCCCGAGGCTGCGGGGGTGGCGGGGGCCGGGGCGGACTCGCTTGGGCGCGGAGCCGGTTCCACGGCACCATCGGCGGCACCGCTGATCACGCCCAGCTTGGCGCTGGCATCCACGGTGCTGCCTTCGGGTGCGGTGATTTCGGCCAGCACACCGGCCGTGGGGGCGGGCACTTCGACGCTGACCTTGTCGGTTTCCAGCTCGCACAGCATTTCGTCCTGGGACACGGCATCGCCGACCTTCTTGAACCATGTACTGACGGTGGCTTCGGTCACGGATTCGCCCAGGGTGGGCACCATCACGTCGGTCGCGGTCGCGCTGTCTGGTTTGCCGGATGAAGACGCGGCCCGCGCCGGGGTTTGCGCCGGGGCGGGCGCTTGTGCGGCTTCGCCTTCGGTGATGCTGGCCAGCAGGGCATCGACCCCGACGGTATCGCCTTCGGCGGCGACGATTTCACCCAGGGTGCCCGCAGCGGGGCTGGGCACCTCGACGGTCACCTTGTCGGTTTCCAGTTCGCACAGCATTTCATCCACCGCCACGCTGTCGCCGGGTTTCTTGAACCAGGTGGCGACGGTGGCTTCGGTTACGGATTCACCCAAGGTCGGGACACGGACTTCGGTTGTCATTTTCGGTTATCCTTCGATGGTCAGCGCGTCGTTCACGAGCGCGGCTTGTTGGGCTTTGTGTTGGCTGGCCAGACCCGTCGCGGGCGAAGCCGAAGTGGCGCGACCGACATAGACCGGGCGCTTGTGTTTGGCATCGATACGGTTCAGGACCCATTCGATATTGGGTTCGATGAAGGTCCAGGCCCCCTGGTTCTTGGGCTCTTCCTGGCACCAGACCATCTCTGCGCCCTTGAAACGTTCCAGTTCCTTGACCATGGATATTGCCGGGAAGGGATAGAACTGTTCAACCCGCATCAGATAGACATCGTCGATGCCCCGCTCGTCCCGCTCTTCGAGCAGATCGAAATAGACCTTGCCGGAACACATCACCACGCGGCGGATCTTGTCATCTGCCGCCAGCGTGGTCTGCGAGTTTCCTTTTTCGGCGTCATCCCACAGCACCCGATGAAAGCTGGAGCCGGTGGTGAAATCCTCGGTTGTCGAGACCGCCAGCTTGTGGCGCAGCAGGGATTTCGGGGTCATCAGGATCAGCGGTTTGCGGAAACTGCGGTGGATCTGCCGGCGCAGGATGTGGAAATAATTGGCCGGTGTGGTGCAGTTGGCGACGATCCAGTTGTCCTGGCCGCACATCTGCAGGAACCGTTCCAGCCGCGCGCTTGAATGTTCCGGCCCCTGGCCTTCGTACCCATGCGGCAGCAGGCAGACCAGGCCCGACATGCGCAGCCATTTGCTTTCGCCGGAACTGATGAACTGGTCGAACATGATCTGGGCACCGTTGGCGAAATCGCCGAACTGGGCTTCCCATTGCACCAGCGCGTTGGGTTCGGCCAGCGAATAGCCGTATTCAAAGCCCAGCACCGCGTATTCCGACAGCATCGAGTCGATCACGTCGAAATGTGACTGGCCCTGCCGCACGTTGTTCAGCGGATAATAGCGTTCTTCCGTGTCCTGGTTGATCAGCGCCGAGTGACGCTGACTGAAGGTGCCGCGCGCCGCGTCCTGCCCGGACAGGCGCACCGGATAGCCTTCGGTCAGCAGCGAGCCATAGGCCAGCGCCTCGCCCGTGGCCCAGTCAATGCCCTTGCCGGTTTCGAACATCTCTTTCTTGGCCGCCAGAAGGCGCGCCACGGTGCGGTGCAAGGGGAAGCCTTCGGGCGCGTGGGTCAGGGCGGTGCCGACCTCGTCAAAGGTCTTCTTGCTGATCGCGGTCTTGCCGCGCACATATTCCTCTTTGTGCTTGTCCAGATGCGACCAGCGCCCGTCCAGCCAGTCGGCCTTGTTGGGCTTGTAGTCCTTGCCGGCCTCGAATTCCTCGTTCAGATGGGCCTGGAACGCGGCCTTCATGTCCTCGATCTCGCCCTCGGGGATCAGCCCGTCCTTGACCAGCCGTTCGGTGTACAGCGACAGCGTGGTCTTGTGGGTCTTGATCCGCTTGTACATGACCGGGTTGGTGAACATGGGCTCGTCGCCCTCGTTGTGGCCGAAACGACGATAGCAGAAGATGTCGATGACCACGTCCTTGCTGAATTTCTGACGGAATTCGGTGGCGACCTTGGCGGCATGTACCACCGCCTCGGGATCGTCTCCGTTGACGTGGAAGATCGGCGCCTCGACCATCAGGGCGATATCGGTGGGATAGGGCGAACTGCGGCTGAAATGCGGCGCGGTGGTGAACCCGATCTGGTTGTTGACCACCACATGCATGGTGCCGCCGGTCCGATGGCCGCGAATGCCCGAAAGCTGGAAACATTCGGCCACCACGCCCTGCCCGGCAAAGGCGGCGTCGCCATGCAGCAGGATCGGCAGAACACTGCTGCGGTCGCTATCGTTGTTCTGGTCCTGCTTGGCGCGGGCCTTGCCCAGCACCACAGGGTTCACCGCTTCGAGGTGGCTGGGGTTGGCGGTCAGTGACAGGTGAACCTCGTTGCCGTCGAATTCCCGGTCGCTGGACGCCCCGAGGTGGTATTTGACGTCGCCGGATCCATCGACATCCTCGGGCTTGAAGCTGCCGCCCTGGAATTCGTTGAAAATGGCGCGATAGGGTTTTTGCATCACGTTGGCCAGAACCGACAGACGGCCCCGGTGCGGCATGCCGATGATGATGTCCTTGACGCCCAGGGCACCACCGCGCTTGATGATCTGCTCCATCGCCGGGATCAGGGATTCACCGCCGTCCAAGCCGAACCGCTTGGTGCCCATGTATTTGACATGCAGGAATTTTTCGAAACCCTCGGCTTCGACCATCTTGTTCAGGATCGCTTTGCGTCCCTCGCGCGTGAACTGGATTTCCTTGCCGAACCCTTCGATCCGCTCCTTGAGCCAACCGGCTTCTTCGGGGTTGGAAATGTGCATGTACTGCAACGCGAAGGTGCCGCAATAGGTGCGTTTCACGATGTCGACGATCTGGCGCATGTTGGCGATCTGCAGGCCAAGAACATTGTCGATGAACACCGGGCGGTCCATGTCGGCTTCGGCAAAGCCATAGGTCTTGGGATCCAGCTCCGGATGCACGCTCTGATCGCGCATCCCCAGCGGGTCCAGGTCGGCCACCAGGTGGCCGCGGATGCGATAGGCCCGGATCAACATCAGCGCGCGAATGGAATCCAGAACGGCGCGCTTGATCTGTTCGTCAGAGACCTTGACGCCGGCCGCCTCTGCCTTGTCGGCAATTTTCTTGCCGGCGGCTCTGGCCTCGGCGGCGGCTTCCGGCCATTCGCCGGTCAGGGCACCGGTCAGTTCATCATTCGGCACCGGCGGCCAGTCGCTGCGCGCCCAACTGGGGCCGCTTGCCTCGGCCTTCACATCCAGTTCCGCATCCCCCAGCTGATCGAAAAACTCGGCCCAGGCCGCATCCACAGCGGTCGGGTCGTTGGCGTATTGCGCATAGAGCTGTTCCAGATATTCCGCATTGTGCCCCTGCATGAAGGAAGACGCGTGAAACTGGGAATTGGGGCTGTGTTCGGTCATTGGGATACCTCATGTGGGTTGGGACCGTATCGATTCGCGCCAGGTTGGCTGGGACGGGTCAGCCACCACAGCACGATCAAAGGAGAAACCGACAGGATCAGGACTGTCGGCAGGATGATCAACAGCGTGGCCCCGGTCAGCAGGCGGTCCAGCGTTCCACCGTGAAAATGGCTGGCTGCACCGATCCCGAAAATCAGGATCACAAGGGCGCCGGTGGCCAATATGGTGGGCAGCAGAACATACCATCCGCTGCGCCCGGTATCGTGCATCCGCCGCCATGCCACCGCAAGATGCGGCAGGAACAGAACCAACCCGGCCAGACGCTGAACCGGGCTGTTGCTGATGGCGGTGGTGGTGCGGGTCGCGTTGGTTTCAAGATGGGTGACAGTGGTGAAGAACTGCCAGTCGATCACTCCGGAAATGAGGCTGACGAGCAGCGCAAACAGGAAAAAGTACCAATACTCGGGACGAGACGCCCGCCCCGAGAAGGTGAGGTACTTGCCAAGACACGTCCGGATGGAGCCCCCGAAACCCATGGCTTAACCGATTGCCTCCAGAACGGCTTCGCCCAGACCGGCCGGGCTTTCGGCGACGACGATTCCGGCGGATTTCATCGCCTCGATCTTGTCATCGGCCCCGCCCTTGCCACCGGCGACAATGGCGCCTGCGTGCCCCATGCGGCGGCCCGGAGGGGCCGTGCGTCCGGCGATGAAACCGGCGGTGGGTTTCCAGCGGCCCTTTTTCTTTTCGTCGGCCAGGAACTGCGCGGCCTCTTCTTCGGCGCTGCCGCCGATTTCGCCGATCATGATGATGGATTGCGTTTCGTCATCGGCCAGGAACCATTCCAGCACATCCAGATGTTCGGTGCCCTTGATGGGATCGCCACCGATCCCGACGCAGGTGGATTGTCCCAGTCCCACGTCAGTGGTCTGTTTCACCGCCTCATAGGTCAGCGTGCCCGAGCGGCTGACCACACCGCAGGAGCCGCGCTTGTGGATATGGCCGGGCATGATGCCGATCTTGCAGGCATCCGGCGTGATGACCCCGGGGCAGTTCGGCCCGATCAGCCGGCTGCTGGAGCCTTCCAGCGCGCGTTTCACCCGCATCATGTCCAGAACCGGAATGCCCTCGGTGATCGCCACGATCACTTCCATTTCGGCGTCGATGGCTTCCAGGATGCTGTCGGCGGCAAAAGGAGGCGGGACATAGATCACCGTTGCATTGGCTTCGGTTTTTGCCTTGGCTTCATGAACCGAGTTGAACACAGGCAGGCCGATATGCTCGATTCCGCCTTTGCCGGGCGTCACGCCGCCGACCATGTTCGTGCCATAGGCGATGGCCTGCTCGGTGTGAAACGTGCCTTGCGAGCCGGTCAGGCCCTGGCAGATGACTTTGGTGTTTTCGTTGATAAGGACGGCCATTGGTTCTCTCTTTAGTAATTCGCCGGACCAACCTGAGGTGATTGGCAGAAGCCAATGAACAGGCCTTCGGGACACACAGAAACCGTGTCTCTTTGCGGCGAAGTTATCATTGCGTTGGCGACCACGAGATCGCCAAGATTTTCGAATTTTCGTGTCACGGGCGTTACGTAATGAACCTCAATCTTGTCAGCATGAACAACTCGGTTCACCGCAGTCCAAACATCATTCTCATACTTATATCCGTTCTGGGATATTCGGATCAGTGGTCCTTCTGCCTTAAGGTTCTTGTGTCCACTGATCTCCATGAATCTCCGAGCGTTAATAGAGAAAGAAATGAGTTCAGTGATGATTTGTTCGCTGACAAGTTGAGAAAGCCCGTCGTCGTCTGCAGGCCAGATGTTCCCACATAGAGCGGCGAGTCGAAGACCATGTAGAACCGCCTGACTCCTGGCGTTGGACGCTGAATCGCCGCCTCTCACTCCTTGGCGTCGCAACTCAACACTGCCGACGAACTCATGCATCAGCCCTTGACCGCCTTCACGATCTTCTGGGCACCGTCCTTGAGGTTGTCGGCGGCGATCACGTCGAGGCCGGAGTTGTTGATGATCTCCTTGCCCTTCTCGACATTCGTCCCTTCCAGACGCACCACCAGCGGCACTTCCAGACCGACCTCCTTCACCGCGGCGACCACGCCTTCGGCGATCACGTCGCAGCGCATGATGCCGCCGAAGATGTTGACCAGGATGCCTTTTACCTGCGGATCGGATGTGATGATCTTGAACGCCTCGGTGACCTTTTCCTTGGTCGCGCCGCCGCCCACGTCAAGGAAGTTGGCCGGTTCCGCCCCGTACAGCTTGATGATGTCCATCGTCGCCATCGCCAGGCCCGCACCGTTGACCATGCAGCCGATCTCGCCGTCCAGCGCGATATAGTTCAGGTCGAACTTGGACGCCTCGAGTTCCTTGGGGTCCTCTTCGGTGGTGTCGCGCAGCTCGGCGATATCCGCGTGGCGATAGACCGCGTTGCCGTCAAAGCCCATCTTGGCATCCAGGCATTTCAGATCGCCCGCGTCGGTGACGATCAGCGGGTTGATTTCGAGCATCTCCATGTCCTTGTCGACGAACATGCGATACAATGTGCCCATCAGCGCCACGCACTGTTTGACCTGCTTGCCGCTCAGCCCCAGCATGAAGGCAATACGGCGACCGTGGAAGGGTTGATAGCCGGTGGCCGGATCGACCGCGAAGGACAGGATCTTCTCGGGCGTTTCGGCGGCGACCTCTTCGATGTCCATGCCACCTTCTGTCGAGCACACGAAACTGATGCGGCTGGTCTGGCGATCAACCAGAAGGGCCAGGTACAACTCGGTCTCGATGCCGCTGCCGTCTTCGATATAGATGCGGTTGACTTGTTTGCCCGCGGGGCCGGTCTGATGCGTGACCAGAGTCCGGCCCAGCATTTTCCGGGCTTCGTCGGCGGCTTCTTCGACCGACTTGGTCAGGCGGACACCGCCCTTTTCACCTGCGTCGGCTTCCTTGAATGAGCCTTTGCCGCGACCACCTGCATGGATCTGCGCCTTGACGACCCACAAGGGTCCGTCCATTTCGCCGGCGGCGGTCTTGGCCTCTTCGGCGCGAAGCACGACGCGTCCATCGGACACCGGCGCACCATAGCTGCGAAGGAGGGCCTTGGCCTGGTATTCGTGGATGTTCATGAAATTTGTCCCGTCTGACTGCGATTAAGGGCGGTATACGCATCCTTATGACATGCAGTTAAACGAAATTTTGACGCGGGTGCAGGATTTTGCGAAAAAAGCGACATATGTGATCACATGATGAAATCGTGTGATCACACAGGTCTGCGTTGGGCGGTGAAACGATCACAAAGCGTGTGCGATTCGAATCGCGGGCCTTTGCAGACCAGAAAAAAACGCCGCCCCGGTCAGGGCGGCGCATAGATCGGTTTTTGACGCTGCCAGTCAGGCCAGCGAGCTGTCAATGCCCTTGCAGGCGTCGACCAGACCTTTGACGGCATTGACCGAGTTGTCGAACATGGCCTGTTCGTCCTTTGTCATCTTGATGTCGATGACGCGCTCGATGCCGTTGGCGCCGATCACGGTCGGAACGCCCACATACATGCCTTTCAGACCCAGGGCGCCATCCACATAGGCGGCACAGGGCAGGACGCGTTTCTGATCCTTCAGATAGGATTCAGCCATTTCGATGGCGCTGGTGGCGGGCGCATAAAAGGCGCTGCCGGTTTTCAGCAGGCCGACGATCTCGGCGCCGCCATCACGGGTGCGTTGCACGATGCCGTCCAGTTTTTCCTGGGTGGTCCAGCCCATCTTGACCAGATCCGGCAAGGGAATGCCCGCAACGGTCGAATAGCGCACCAGTGGCACCATGGTATCGCCGTGCCCGCCCAAAACGAACGCGGTGACATCTTTCATTGATACGTTGAACTCGGTGGCCAGGAAGTGACGGAACCGGGCGCTGTCCAGGACGCCCGCCATGCCGCAGACCTTTTCGTGCGGCAGGCCGGAAAACTCGCGCAGCGCCCAGACCATCGCATCCAGCGGGTTGGTGATGCAGATCACGAAAGCGTTCGGTGCGTGGTCGCGGATACCTTCGCCAACGGACTTCATCACTTTCAGGTTGATACCCAGAAGGTCATCGCGGCTCATGCCGGGTTTGCGGGGCACGCCCGCGGTGACGATGCAAACATCGGCTCCGGCGATATCGGCATAGGACTGGGTGCCGGACAATGTTGCGTCAAAACCCTCGGAAGGACCGGATTCGGCGATGTCCAGCGCCTTGCCTTCCGGGGTGCCTTCGGCAATGTCGAACAGCACGACGTCGCCAAGTTCCTTCAGTGCTGCGAGGTGGGCGAGCGTGCCGCCGATCTGCCCTGCGCCGATCAGCGCGATCTTGGGTCTGGCCATTGGATTTGTCTCCGATCCGATGAAAATTGCGCGTTGCCTAGTGCGTAACGCTTCATCGTGCAAGAGTGCCGCTTTGCGGCAGAAACGCCCGGAGCCGTGGCCCGGTCGAACTGGATCGGAAGATAGCGATGGGAAAACAGTTGGTTAGCCTGCCTCGGGCGGCCGCTTCCGCCCGGGGATTTTTGCCGGGCCAGCCCGAGGCAATTGCGCCGCTACCGGATGGATTGCACCTGTTGGATGCCATGATCGTCGAGTGAAAAAGTCGATTCCGGCGCGGCCACCGCCCGCGCATTCCTGCCGGGCGGTGTCAGATCGACCTGTTGTGCTGCTCAGGCGTCGTTGCCCTTGGGGGGCAACGCTTCGGCAAGTTCCTCAAAGGATTGCCCCGACGCCACCAGGCAGGTCACCCCGTTTGGCGTGGTGACGGTTATGGTCCAGGATCCGGTCTCATCGGACGCGAAAACCTCGACGACCGTGCCCTGTGCGCCCAAGCCGATGCTCTGGCGGGTTTCACCGTATCCTGACGCCAGACGTTCGACCACGGTTTCGCGCGGGGCGCAGTTGCGGGATTGCTGAGCCGCGACCTGTTGTCCCGCCAGAGCCATCACGCCCAGCCCGATTGTCATGTTCAACAAAGTCTTGTTCATGGGATTACCCTTTCCCTGAGGCTGCCTGTCCGGTTTCCGTCCGTTGTCTGATCCACGGCCCGATGGACCGAAAGCCTTCCCGAAACGGCCTGTCTTGCTTGGAACCGACGCCCAAAACACTGGCAAACGAGTGCTGAAAAGTAGTTAATGTTCCGCGCGGTGGTCCGAACGCCGGATAGAATGCTGCATCGCGGCGATTTCCGCTTGATCTTTTCTATCAATAGTGGCCCATTCGAAGCAACAAAATGACCTTTGGAGATGCTCATGGAGCCCAGTGCCCGTCCATATCGTTCCGTTCTCTACATTCCCGGGTCCAAATCCCGCGCGTTGGACAAGGCGCGCGGCTTGCCCGTGGATGCGATCATTTTCGATCTTGAAGACGCCGTGACAGCCGAAGAAAAGGTGAATGCCCGAACGCTTCTGCGCGAAACCCTGGCGCAGGGGGGATATGGCAATCGTACACGATTGGTGCGGATCAACGGGCTGGATACCGAATGGGGTCGGGCGGATGCCCTGGCCGCGCGCGACATGGACGCGGATGCGATTCTGTTGCCTAAAGCTGGCAGTCCGGCCGATGTCGATGCCCTGGCCGAAATGACCGGGGACATGCCAATCTGGACCATGATGGAAACACCGCAGGGCATGCTGAACGCCGCCGCCATCGCGGCCCATCCGCTGGTGGCCGGTTTTATCATGGGAACCAACGATCTGGCCCGGGATCTGAACACCCGTTTTCGTGCCGATCGGGTCCCTCTGATGACGTCTCTGGGGCTGTGTCTGCTGGCGGCCAGGGCCGAGGGCGTGGTCATCATCGATGGGGTCTACAATGCGTTCAAGGATGACGCCGGTCTGATGCAGGAATGTGTTCAGGGGCGCGACATGGGGTTCGACGGCAAGTCCTTGATCCATCCTGCCCAGGTCGAGATCGCAAATCGCGCGTTTGCACCTTCGCCCGAAGAGATCGAACTGGCCCGCCGGCAGATCGCCGCGTTTGAGGAAACCCAAGCCCAAGGGCAGGGTGTTGCCGTTGTCGATGGCCGCATTGTTGAAAATCTGCACGTTGCAACTGCCCGTGAATTGCTGGCAAAAGCGGAGATGATCGAGGCAATGCAAGCGGGGTAGCCAGCATGGGATGGGTTTTGTTGATTCTGGGCGTGGCGCTGTGGTGGGCTGCGCATCTGTTCAAACGTATGGCCCCCGAACGTCGCGCCGCGATGGGTGGTGCCGGAAAGGGCGCGGTCGCCGCCGCGCTGGTCGTTGCCATCCTGCTGATGGTCCTCGGCTTTCGCGCGACGCCGTTTGTCGCGGTCTGGACCCCGCCTTCTTTCATGATCCACCTCAACAACCTGCTGGTTCTGATCGCGATCTGGATGATGAGCCCCGCCGGGCAGAAAGGTCTGATCCTGAACAAGACCCGCCACCCGATGCTGGGCGGATTCAAGCTGTGGGCTGTGGCGCATCTGCTGGTCAATGGCGATCTGGCATCAATCGTCCTGTTCGGCGGTCTGCTGGCCTGGGCGGTTGTCGAGGTGATCGTCATCAACCGGAGCCAGCCCGACTGGACCCCCGGAGCGCCGGGCACCCTGTCCAAGGATGCGATGTTCCTGGTTGCCTCGCTGGTGCTGATGGGCGTGATCGGCATGATACATGGCTGGCTGGGATACTGGCCCTTCCCGCAATAAGGAGTTCCAACATGGCGACCCTCTATCGCTTCCTCTCGGAAGAGGACACATCTGCCTTCTGCCACAAGGTCAGCAAAGCACTGGCGCAAGGCTGGAGCCTTTACGGTTCCCCGACTCAGACATTTGATGCGGCATCCGGCGTGATGCGGTGCGGTCAGGCGGTCATCAAGGAGGTCGCTGCCGATTATACACCTGACATGAAACTCGGAGAGCAATGAATGCCCGCTGATACCGCCGCCAAGACCAACCCGGGCCGTTTCTTTGAAGACTATGCGGTGGGCGATGTGCTGCACCACGCGGTGCCGCGCACCGTCAAGATGGGCGAGCGGGCGCTTTATCACATGCTCTATCCGGCCCGTCACGCGCTGCATTCCTCTGACCAGTTCGCGCAAGGCTGCGGTCTGCCGTTCAGCCCGCTTGACGATCTCGTGGCCTTTCATGTGGTGTTCGGCAAGACGGTGCCCGACGTGTCGCTGAACGCGGTGGCCAATCTCGGCTATGCCGAGGGGCGCTGGCGGATGCCGGTCTGGCCCGGCGACACGCTGCGCTCGGAAAGCGAGGTAATCGGGGTCAAGCAGAACTCCAACGGCAAGACCGGCGTGGTCTGGGTCCGTACGCGGGGTCTGAACCAGCAGGACGAGGTGGTGCTGGACTATGTCCGCTGGGTGATGGTGCGCAAGCGCGATGCCGAGTCCCCCGCGCCCGATACCGTGGTGCCGGAGCTCGCGCAATCGGTCGCCGCGACCGAGCTGGTGATCCCCAAGGGGCTGGATTTCACCGGCTACGACTTCACCCTGGCGGGCGAGCCGCATCGCCTGGGCGATTACGAGATCGGCGAGCAGATCGACCATGTCGACGGTGTCACCGTCGAAGAGGCCGAGCACATGATGGCCACGCGCCTCTGGCAGAACACCGCCAAGGTGCATTTCGACGTCAACGCCCGCCCCGATGGCAGCCGGCTTGTCTATGGCGGTCATGTGATTTCCATGGCACGGGCGCTGTCGTTCAACGGTTTGGCCAACGCGCAATTCCTGGTCGGCCTCAACGCCGGTGCGCATGTCAATCCGTGCCTGTCGGGGGATACGGTCTATGCGTGGTCCGAGGTGCTGGACAAGGCCGAGACCACCGCGCCAGGTGTCGGCGCAATTCGCCTGCGGCTTGTCGCAACCAAAGGACATGCGCCTTTCGATCTGCGCGGCGAAGACGGGAAATACCGCGCGCATGTGCTGCTGGATCTGGATGTGTGGGCTTTGATGCCGCTGTGAACGGTCCTGCCGATGCCCTGCGCGAACAATTGGCGGTAAATTCGCCGTACCCGGATCACGAGGACCCCCAGCGCAGGCGTGAAACCGTGATCGGGCAATATTCAGAACCGCAAAGCCCAAGGCGTTCGGCGCAACCAGGAACCAATACAATCTGGAGAACAAGATAAACCGGGGCGGCTTTGCGGCAGCCTTCTTCATGATGCGCATGGACGCGGTGGGGTCGACTCGCTGAATTTGGAGGCTTGACTGCGAAAATCACGCTATATGATCTAGAACCACATTCTATCTGGTGGCTTGTTCATACTGCCGTTTCATGTCGCCGAAGAGGATTCTTGTATTGAAGAACGCTCATTCTCCGCTGCTTCGATCATATCATTCCTGGATTGCAAATGAAACGCTCGAGGACTACTCGCTGCGATTTGCAGCGCGCTCCTTTCGCAGATGGCCACCCTTCATCATAGCCAACACCGCGCTCGGCGGGATCTCTTTCCTCGCGCTGGAAGCGATAGGCGGTGCGATTACGTTAAGCTATGGCTTTGCGAATGCATTTCCAGCTATCCTGGTCGCAATCGTATTCATTTTTGCCGCCAGCTTTCCGATTGCCTATTATTCCAGCCGCTACAATATCGACATGGATCTGCTGACCCGTGGCGCGGGCTTCGGTTATGTGGGATCGACAATAACATCGCTGGTCTATGCCACGTTCACCTTCATCTTCTTTGCCCTTGAAGGCGCGATCATGGCGCAGGCATTGTTGCTTCTGGCGGGCATTCCTCTGGTCGTTGGCTACCTGATTTCATCCATCGTCATCATCCCGATCACCTTCATGGGGGTCACGATGATCAATCGCGTGCAGCTGATCAGCCAGCCGATCTGGATTGCCATGCAGCTGCTGCCGTTTGCGTACATTCTTTACGAGGATCCCGGGACCATTCAGCGATGGACCGGGTTTCTTGGCGCACAAGAGGGCGGAGGCGGTTTCAGCATCCTGTCATTCGGCAGCGCCTTGGGCATTCTCTTTGCGCTGTCCATCCAGATCGGGGAACAGGTGGATTATCTGCGCTTTCTGCCGGACAAGACTGAAAAAAACCGTGTGTCCTGGTGGGCTGCGGTGACTCTGGCGGGGCCGGGGTGGATTCTGGTGGGGGGGTTGAAGATCCTGTTCGGCAGTTTCCTTGCGGTCCTGGTCATTTCGGCCGGTCACTCCAACGCGACCGCGCTGGAGCCGGTTCACATGTATATCCAAGCTTATGCGTATGTCAGCGCGGATCCGGGGGTTGTCCTGGCGGCCGCTACGATCTTTGTCATCATTTCGCAGATCAAGATCAACGTCACGAACGCCTACGCCGGATCCCTGGCGTGGTCCAATTTCTTTTCCCGAGTGACGCTGTATCACCCCGGGCGTGTCGTCTGGCTGTTGTTCAACATCATGATTTCGCTGCTGTTGATGATGCTGGGCGTTTTTGACACTCTGGAAGTGGTTCTGGCGATTTATTCCGTTATCGCTGCCGCGTGGGTCGGTGCGATCTTCGCCGATCTGGCGATCCTGAAACCGCTCGGAATCAGCCCCTCGTTCACCGAATTCAAACGCGCCTATTTGTCCGATTTCAACCCGGTCGGGTGTGGTTCGATGGCATTGGCGTCGTTGATCGCGTTTTCCTTTTTCGCGGGCTTTTTTGGTGAGCTTGCACAGGCCTACGCTGCGCCATTGGCCTTTGTCGTGGCATTGCTTGCCGCCGTGCTTATCGGTGTTCTGACCGGGGGGCGCTATTACATTGCGCGCCCGGCGGTCGCATTGGCCGGGCCTGACGATACAAACGTTCGCTGCGATTTGTGCGGGTTCGAATACGAACGTCCCGACATGGCCCACTGCCCGTTCTATCATCGTCCGATCTGTTCCTTGTGTTGCAGCCTGGAATCCCACTGTCACGATATGTGCAAGTTGCCGCAGGTTGCAGAGGAAACGGATTTCGGGTCCCGCCTGGGCAGACTGCGAGACAAGATCGCACCGGACACCGTCAAGCGGCTGATCAAGGCGGCCGGGATCTTTCTGGCGCTTACGGTTGTCGTCGCAGCGGCGATCCTGATTACCTATCGGTTGATCGAACCGGATCCGGAAACCACACATCTGGATAGTAGCGTGATCCTGGTCGGAGTCTTCCTGGCCTTGCTGCCGTTGCTGGCGGTCGGAACCTGGTGGATCGTATTGTCGCATGAAAGCCGTGAACTCGCGGAGCGGGATTTGCTGAGCTCGATGGACGAACTGGCAAAGGCGCAAAAGGACCTGGCCGCGAACGAACGGCTGGCCGCCATCGGCGAGGTCACGGCAACCGTCAGCCATGAGCTGCGAAACCCGTTGGGCACATTGGTGAATTCCGCCGATGTGCTGCGCCGTTCGACAACCGGTGAGCAGGCGGAAACCCTGGGTGAACTGGACAGGTTGCAACGCAATGCCTGGCGATGTGTCAAGATCATCGACGATCTTCTGGATTATTCGCGGAACTATTCCTTCTATACGGTGGAAATAGAACTGGACGGTTGGGTGACACGGGCGCTGGCGGATTTGAATCCGGCCGTGGGCACACGGATTGCCGTCGATCTCGGCTCCGAAGGCTTGGTTCTTGCGGACAGTGAACGCCTGAGGCAAGCTTTCGTCAACGTTCTGAACAACGCCGCGCAAGCCAGCGATCTTGCGACAAGCGACGCCCCTATCAAGGTGACGACATTCAACGATGGGGACGAGATCGTTCTGGAGGTGACGGACGAAGGGATCGGCATGACTGATGAAATCCAACGCCGGATGTTTGATCCGTTGTACAGCACCAAGGCTTTTGGTGTGGGGCTGGGAATGCCGCTGGTGCGGCGTATCATTGAACATATGGATGGTACCGTACGAGTTGTCAGCGAAAGTGGCGTCGGCACCACGGTGCAGTTTCGCCTGCCGCGCGTAAGGACGCACCAGTAATGACAGAGGCTCCGCGTCGGACGGTTCTTATCGTTGACGACGACATCGATTTTTCCGAAAGCCTGAGCCGACTACTGGCGCTTGAGAACTATGATGTCCTGCGTGCTGACAGTATGGCCAGCGCCGTGCAGGCGGTCAGCGGGCATGACATGGCGGTTGCTTTGGTCGATATACGGCTGGGCTCGGGCAATGAGGGGCTCGATATTCTGCGCGAACTCCGCCGGATCAATCCCGATCTGATGTGCCTGATGATCACCGCTTATGCCTCGATGGACACCGCAATTCAGGCGTTGCAGGCCGGGGCCTATGATTATCTGTCCAAACCGTTTCACAGCGAAGACATGCTTTCGACGCTGGATCGCTGTTTTGAGCGGATACAGTTGCTGAATGCACAAAAGCTGAACGAGGTGCGGATGCGCCAAAAGCAGCAGATGGAGGCCATCGGGCAGCTGACAAGCGGGATCGCCCATGACTTCAACAATATACTGGCGGTTCTGCTTAGCAATCTGCGCCTGTTGGAGGAGCGCATGGGCACGGCGTATCCCCAGTTTTCGGAACTGGTCGGCGAAGCCGTCACCGCGACGCTGACCGGAAGCGAACTGACATCTCGACTGATGAACTTCGGGGCGCGCCCGGACGACCAGGAGCAGGTGATCGATCTGGGTGAAATACTGCCTGATTTTCTGGTGATGCTGCAGCGGACTCTTGGCAAGCAATGGGATGCCCGCCTGGACATGCCGACGCAGATCGACTCTTTCGTGGGATCGCGCGGCTTGCTTGAAACCAGCTTGTTGAATCTGGCGTTGAACGCGCGGGATGCGATGCAAGAGGGGGGCACGGTGACGATCAAGGCACGAAATCATCATGTCGGCCTGGCATCCGGCGACAGGGGTAAACATGAAATCCGAGGCAGGTTTGTCGCGATTTCAGTTGCGGATACCGGCGCGGGAATGTCGGATCAGGTGCGCGCGCGTGCGCTTGAACCGCTGTTCACAACCAAGAAGCGTGGCGATGGAAACGGGCTTGGATTGACCATGGTGGACAATTTTGCGCGTACCCATGGCGGCTGGATCGGGATCGAAAGCACACCGGGGCAGGGGACGGTCATGACGCTGTTCCTGCCGGGCAGGCTTCAGGCTTGACCCGAAGGGGCGAACATATAGCCAATTCCGCGCACCGTCTTGATCAGTTGCGCATCGCTGGCCCCGTCGTTCAGTTTGCGGCGGATTTTGCCGATCAACACGTCCACGCTGCGATCATAGGGTGACCAGGATCGGCCCGCGACGATGTCCAGGATCTGTTCCCGCGTCAAAACCCGTCCGCGGCGTTGCACGAGCGCGCGCAGGACATCGAATTCGCGGCTGGTCAGCCGTGTCCGTTCCCCCGTCGGCGCGAGCAGGTGATACTGTTCAAGATCGAGTTTCCAACCTGCAAAGCTGAGCAGCACGTCATGTTGTTCCTGAGAGGACCCCAGATCGATGCGCCCTGAATAGCGCCGCATCACGGTACGCATTCTGGCCAGCAATTCGCGCGGTTCAAATGGTTTGGTTACATAGTCATCCGCGCCAAGTTCCAGACAAACGACCTTGTCGATCGTCGTGTTCTTTCCCGACAGAATGATCAACGGGTAATCATATTGAACGCGCAACCGCCGCGCCAGTGTCACGCCGTCCTCGCCCTGGGGGAAGCTCAGATCGAGCAGGATCAGGCTGAAGGCGCTGTCCGCCAGCGCGCGCCGCATCTTGCGCCCTTCATGTGCCGTTTTCACGACGAACCCTTCATCCCCCAGAAACCGTTTGAGAAAGGTACAGATACCGCGGTCGTCATCCACGACCAGAACCCTGTTCGAGTGCTGTTTTCCCACCATGCGACAAAGCTATCCCAATTCCCTTCGCCAAGTCGACTGAGAAGACACTGCAATTGGCGGCACAGGCTGCATGACAACCGGCGGCCGTCAGAGCCCGGTGGTCGGATGCGTCAGGTAAACCATTGCGAACCAAAGAGACCTGATCTGTTGCGAAGCCGCGGACCGGGTGGTTTGGCCCGTCACCGGTTACAAAAGTTTACAAAGTCAAGGCTTCGGAACACAGTGCGATTACACAAGGTTGCTAGAAAATTCTCCTATCCGTGCCGTCATATGCAGATCGCACCGGATCAGTAACCACGGGGTGCAATTTTGCTGCCCCGCCGCACTCAGGGAGATGAGCGACATGCCAAGAACAGTATTTGAAGTAGACCTCAACAAGGCACCGGAAGATCACGACATCAAAACCCACAATCGCTGGCATCCGGACATTCCTTTTGTCGAGATGCTGAAGCCGAACGAAACGGTGCGTGTGGAGTGTCATGACTGGACCGGCGGGCAGATCGGCAACAACGACAGCGCCAATGACATCCGCGACGTGGACCTGACGCGGGTGCACTATCTGAGCGGCCCGTTCGGTGTCGAAGGCGCAGAGCCGGGCGATCTTCTGGTGGTGAACATTCTGGACCTGGGTGCCAAGCAGGATTCCGAATGGGGTTTCAACGGCCTGTTCGCCAAGGAGAACGGAGGCGGCTTTCTGACGGAACATTACCCCAACGCCAGCAAATCCTGCTGGGATTTCGAAGGTATCTATACCACGTCGCGCCATATTCCCGGCGTGCGGTATCCGGGGATCATTCACCCCGGTCTGATCGGCTGCTTGCCGGACCGCAAGCTTCTGGACGAAGCCAACCGGCGCGAAACGGAACTGGTCTCCACCGACCCGGATCGGGTTCCACCGCTGGCCGCGCTGCCCTATTCGGATACTGCGCTTATGGGTCAGATGAGTGGCGACGCCGCCAGTGCGGCGGCCGCCGAAGCATGGCGCACGGTGCCCCCGCGCGAACATGGCGGAAATTGCGACATCAAGAACCTTTCGCGCGGGTCGAAAGTC
Source organism: Rhodobacteraceae bacterium F11138 (assembly GCA_016521575.1). Classification (GTDB taxonomy): domain Bacteria; phylum Pseudomonadota; class Alphaproteobacteria; order Rhodobacterales; family Rhodobacteraceae; genus Sedimentitalea. The sequence goes on from JAEKDP010000003.1 coordinate 338,053, forward strand.
TATTTCCCGGTCTATGTCAAAGGTGCCGGGCTTTCGATGGGTGACATCCATTTCTCGCAGGGCGATGGTGAAATCACTTTCTGCGGCGCCATCGAAATGGCCGGCTGGATCGACATCAGTGTCGATGTGATCAAGGGCGGCATGGCCAAGTACAATGTCATCAACCCGATCTTCAAACCCAGCCCGATCGACCCGCATTTTGACGATTACCTGATCTTCGAAGGTATCTCGGTCGATGAACACACCGGCGAACAGTATTATCTGGACGCCCATGTCGCCTATCGCCGGGCCTGTCTCAATGCCATCGAGTATCTGAAGAAATTCGGCTATTCGGGCGAGCAGGCCTATATGATCCTGGGCACGGCCCCAGTCGAAGGGCGCATTGCCGGTATTGTCGATATTCCAAACGTCTGCGCCACGTTGGCAATTCCGACGGCGATATTCGATTTCGATATCAACCCGGATTCGACCGGACCGACCAAGCAGGTTTCCGGCGCCGACGTGGCCAAGACCAGCTAGCGCGTTCAATCCCCATACAACATGCGGTCGGGCTGTCGCCCGGCCGTTTAACCAACAAGGGAAGAGCGGAAAATGCTTGGATTTCTATTACTGTATGTAGGAGTTGTTCTGGTCCTGAATGGCCTCTGGCTGGCGGATAAAATCGAAGATCGTGAAATCGTTGTCATCAACGTGGTATCGGGTGGCGCGGCGCTGCTGGTGGCGCTGGTGTCAGTGTTCGGCAGTCAGGCCGATGCGGGTTCGATCCGCGCCGGTTCGCTGACCTTGCTGTTCGCGACAACCTATTTCTGGGTCGCCTACAACCGGCTTGTCGCCGTGGACGGACGGGGCTTGGGCTGGTTCAGCCTGTTTGTTTCGATCACGGTCGTGCCCGTTGCGCTCAAGGCTATGGCAACCGCGCAAACGCCGCTGGACATCTGGATGGGCGTGAACTGGGCGCTGTGGGCGGTTCTCTGGTTCATGTATTTTCTTCTGCTGGCCATGCAGCGACCAATCCTGAAAGCGACCGCCGGGATGACCCTGTTGACCGGGATCGTGACGGGCTGGCTGCCGGGTTTTCTGATCCTGGACGGCCTGCTGTGATGCGGGCAACGCGCGGCGGCGCCGGGCAACAAAATTTAAAAGCGGGAAGGTAAGATCAAGATGCCGATCTATACATATACATGCAACGACTGTGGAACTTTCGATACCTGGAACACCATCGGAGAGGCGTCCAACGAGATAAACTGCCCGGTCTGTACCAAACCCAGTCCACGTCAGGTGGCGTTGCCGGGGCTCAATCTGATGAACTCGACCCTGCGTGGCTACATGTCGCGTTCGGAGAAAAGTGGAAGCGAGCCGCGCGTGGTCAACAAGAAACACCTGGCGGGCTGCGGTTGTCCAATGTGCAAGATCGGAAAGCCCAAGGAACGGCCGACGCGGTACAAGTGGATGATCGGGCACTGAATTTACTGCCTTTGGCGGACGGTCCCGGCGCTGCAGGCGACGGGGCGTTCCCAAGGCCCTAGCGGTCCGATCCATCCGGGGGATTTCGTGCAAGCCTTCTGGATCGAGGTTTGCACGAATGCACGCAGCTTGTGGCGTGATCCGCCGGGTTCTCCACAAGGCCACGGGCACAAAGGCCGGCCACCCTGCGGCAGGTGCGCCATAGCGGTGCCGTTGTGCCCCGGCCGTGTGGTCTGATCAGCCCAGAAGCCGGCGCGCGATGACCTGGGCCTGAATTTCGGCGGCCCCTTCGAAAATGTTCAGGATGCGGGCGTCGCACAGCAGGCGGCTGATCTTGTATTCCATCGCAAACCCGTTGCCGCCGTGGATCTGCAACCCGTTGTCCGCCGCCGCCCAGGCGACCCGGGCCCCCAGCAGTTTGGCCATGCCAGCTTCAAGATCGCAGCGGTGGCCGTGATCCTTTTCCCACGCACTGAAATAGGTCAGCTGACGGGCGACCATGATCTCTACGGCCATCATTGCCAACTTGCCCGAGACGCGCGGAAAGTCGATCAGCGATTTTCCGAACTGTTTGCGGTCGATGGCATATTGCATTGCGATGTCCAGCGCCGATTGCGCCACGCCAACAGCACGGGCCGCGGTCTGGATGCGCGCGGATTCAAAGGTTTCCATCAACTGCTTGAACCCTTTGCCTTCCTCGCCGCCCAGCAGGTTTTCGCCCTTGACCTGAAACCCGTCAAAGCCCAGTTCGTATTCTTTCATGCCGCGATAGCCGAGCACTTCGATTTCACCGCCGGTCATGCCCGGTGTCGGAAACGGATCGTCGTCGCTTCCGGGCGTTTTTTCCGCCAGGAACATGGACAGGCCGCGGTGATCGGTGCTTTCGGGATCGGTGCGCGCGAGCAAGGTCATCACATGGGTGCGCGCTGCGTGCGTGATCCATGTCTTGTTCCCGGTTACGCGATAGTCGTCGCCTTCTTTGGTCGCGCGCGTGCGCAGACTGCCCAGATCGGATCCGGTATTGGGTTCGGTAAAGACCGCCGTTGGCAGGATTTCGGCGCTGGCGATGCGCGGCAGCCAGTTGGCCTTCTGATCATCGGTCCCGCCGCACAGGATCAGTTCGGCGGCAATTTCCGAGCGCGTGCCCAGCGATCCCACCCCGATATAGCCCCGAGACAGTTCTTCGGACACAACCACCATCGAGGCCTTGGACAGGCCGAAGCCGCCGAATTCTTCGGGGATGGTCAGGCCGAACACGCCCATTTCGGCGAGTTCCTCGATGATTTCCATCGGGATCAGTTCATCCCTGAGGTGCCAATCATGGGCGTTGGGTTCGACCTTTTCCACGGCGAAACGGCGGAACTGTTCGCGGATCATTTCCAGTTCTTCGTCCAGCCCGGTTGCGCCAAAGGTGACGTTGGCCGCCTGCTCCTGCATCAATTCGACCAATCGGGTGCGGGCGGCCTGGCTGTTGCCCCGTTGCATCAGGGTCTGGACCTCGTCGCCCTGAAACCCGCTCAGCGTATCCCGGTCCAAACCCATGTCGTGCAGACGTATGAATTCCCCCTGGTTCATCGGAATTCCGCCTGCGATCTGATGCAGGTACTCCCCAAAGGCGATTTGATGGATGAGCTGTTCGATTTCGCCGAACTTGCCGTCCCTGGTCAAACCTTCGGCCCAGGCCTGCATTTGTTGCAGGCTTTGCGCATAGGTCGCCAGCCAGGCCAGACCGTGCGCGGCAGTCTGATGTTCCTCGATCAGCTTGCCCGATACCTGTCCGTCTTCGCTGACACGGGCGCGCACCGCTGCGCGCGCGGTTTCCAGCAGCGCCTGAACCGGGGCCACCGCCGCATTGGTCAGAGCCAGAAGGCCGGGCAAAATCGCCGGGGTCGGGGTTCCGGTTGTCATCTGTGGGTCCTGTCCGTCATGGGCCATGAATCATATCCTGTTTTCTCTCGACCGGTCCTACATATTTTGCAGTTGCAGCGCAACAAAAATACCAATTATGAGCGCTGAAAGTTCAATAGTTGCGTCCATTTTTGCGGTGCAGCGAGCGCAAGCGGTGATATGACTGCGTCATGACTTACTTGTTCGCTTTGTTGTCTCCGACAGAATTCATGCTCGCATTTGTCGTCACTTGTCTGGCCGGCTTGGTCAAAGGCATGGTCGGCTTTGCCCTGCCGACGATTATTGTATCCGGGTTGGGAATGTTCCTGTCGCCGGAGCTGGCTCTGGCTGGGCTGATCCTGCCGACGCTGGTGGCCAACGGCATCCAGGCATTGCGGCAGGGTCCGCGCGCGGCGGTCAGTTCGGTGCGGCGTTTTGCGGTTTTCCTGTCGGTCGGTCTGGTGTTTCTGCTGGCCAGTGCCCAGCTGGTGCGCGTGTTATCTCAATCCGCGATGCTTTTGCTGATTGGCATTCCGGTGGTGTTCTTCACGGTCTGGCAATTGGCCGGGTCGGGGTTCACGCTGAAAGCGCCCAGCAGAAAGATCGAGGCCCTGGTCGGGGCGTTCGCCGGTTTTATCGGTGGCTTTTCAGGGATTTGGGGGCCGCCTACCGTGGCCTATCTGACCGCGCTGAACACCCCCAAGCAGGAACAGATGCGGGTCCAGGGGGTTATCTACAGCCTGGGGGCCGTGGCGCTGACCGCGGCGCATGTGGGGTCGGGGGTGCTGCGCATGGAGACGCTGCCTTTTTCCGTCGCGCTGGTCGTTCCGGCCATGCTGGGCATGGTGGTCGGAAGCTGGTTTCAGGACCGCATCGACCAAAAGACCTTTCGGCGTGTGACCTTGTTCGTTCTGCTGTTCGCCGGGCTGAACCTGACACGCCGTGGCTTGATGGGATAAGCAAAAACCCCGAAGCATGGCTCCGGGGTTTCATGGGTTAGGCTGTCGCGCTGGCTCAACCGATGGCGGCGGCTTTCACGTCCTCGTCTATGAAGGGTAGATACTGTTCAAAGTTTCCGGCGAACATCTCGACCAGTTTGGCGGCCTGCCGATCATATGCTTCGGGGTCGTCCCAGGTCCGGCGCGGGTCCAGCAGGACCTCGGCCACGCCGGGCACGCTGACCGGAACGTCGAACCCGAAATTCGGGTCCTTGCGAAATTCCACTTCGCCCAGGGATCCATCCAGAGCCGCCGTCAGCAGGGCGCGGGTTGCCTTGATCGGCATCCGGCTGCCGGTGCCATATGCACCCCCGGTCCAGCCGGTATTCACCAGCCAGCAGGTTGCGCCGTGCTGGGCGATCTTCTCGCGCAGCAGGTTGCCGTAGACTTCGGGCCGGCGCGGCATGAACGGTGCCCCGAAACAGGTCGAAAACGTCGGCTGTGCCTCGGTCACGCCGCGTTCGGTTCCTGCCATCTTCGAGGTAAAGCCCGACAGGAAATGGTACATCGCCTGCGCCGGTGTCAGCCGCGCGATCGGGGGCAGCACGCCGAAGGCATCGCAGGTCAGCATGATGATGTTCTTGGGCGATCCGCCGACACCGGTTTCCGACGCGTTCGATATATAGTGCAGCGGATAGGCGCAGCGCATGTTCGCGGTCAGGCTGTCATCCTCGAAATCCAGTTCACGGGTTTCGTCGTCATAGACCATGTTTTCGATCACGGTGCCGAACTGGCTGGTCGTGGCATAGATTTCTGGTTCGGCTTCGGGGCTCAGATGGATGGTCTTGGCATAGCAGCCGCCTTCGAAGTTGAAGATGCCCCGATCGGACCAGCCATGTTCGTCATCGCCCAGCAGGATGCGGTCGGGATCGGCCGACAGGGTGGTCTTGCCGGTGCCCGACAGGCCAAAGAAAATGGCCGAGTCGACAGGGTTTCCCGTGGCGTGATTGGCCGAGCAGTGCATCGGCATGACACCTTTTTCGGGCAGCAGATAGTTCATCAGCGAGAAGATGGATTTCTTGTTCTCTCCGGCGTATTCGGTGCTGCCGATCAGAATCAGCTTGCGGTCGAAGTTCATCGCGATCACGGTTTCGCTGCGGCAGCCGTGGCGTTCCGGATCCGCCTTGAAGCTGGGGCAGTTGAGGACGGTGAATTCCGCCTGGAACGTGTCCAGTTCCTCGCGCTCGGGGCGGCGGAACATGTGGCGGATGAACAGGTTGTGCCAGGCCAGTTCAGTGACCAGACGCACGTCCAGCCTGTGCATCGGGTCCGCGCCGACGAACATATCCTGCACAAAATACTCGCGGTCCTTCATATGTGCGATCATGTCGTCATACAGGCGGTCAAACGCATCGGGTTCCATGGGGGCGTTGTTGTCCCACCAGATCGTCTCTTCGGTGGTGGCGGACCGCACGACGTGCTTGTCCTTTGGGGAACGACCCGTGAATTTGCCGGTTTCAACCATGAATGAACCACCCTGGCCCAACGCGCCTTCGCCCTTGCGCAGGGCGTGTTCGATTATGGCAGGTTCCAGAAGGTTGTAGTGAACATTTTCCACCCCGGTAATGCCTTGGTCTTCTAGGCGAAAATTCGGGTTTACCCGTCCAACAGTCATACGGTCGTTTCTCCTGTGGGGGCGCGTTGCGTCCCTTCCGATGGCCCCGTCGGGCGAAGGGATGATCGCGCCATTCCCGCTGGCTTTAGCATGAGGTCCAAAGCGGTGAACAGGGCGGTTGGCCGGAGTTAGCGCAACCAAGGCGACCTTTAGCGCAACCACAATTTGCGGATGCCCGCCCGGATCGTCGGATCGGCGGGAATTCAGGCATTCCTAACCATTGTTTGCCCAGAGTGGCGAAAGAACGGTCGGTGATTCGCAGATGCGGAAGCTCGATTGACGCCGGTACGCGACATCGGTGCGAAACATATGGAATGCCGGGCAGAGAAAAGGGGCAACAATGATATCGAAAATCGCTTTGGTGGACGATGACAGGAATATCCTGACCTCCGTCTCGATGACACTCGAAGCCGAAGGGTTCGAGGTCGAAACCTACAACGATGGCCAGGCGGCGCTGGATGCCTTCAACAAGAAGATGCCCGACATGGCCGTGCTGGACATCAAGATGCCCCGTATGGACGGGATGGATCTGTTGCAGCGGCTGCGCCTCAAGACCCAGATGCCGGTCATTTTCCTGACCTCCAAGGACGATGAAATCGACGAAGTGCTGGGCCTGAGGATGGGCGCGGACGATTATGTGAAAAAACCGTTCTCGCAACGTCTGCTGGTCGAGCGGATTCGCGCCTTGTTGCGCCGCCAGGATGCCGTCGCCGGGGATGCCGAGGGCACAAGCCCGGACGCCAAGGTGATGGAACGGGGGCACCTGCGCATGGATCCGCTGCGCCATTCGGTGCGCTGGAAGGGAAACGATGTGTCCCTGACCGTGACCGAATTCCTGCTTTTGCAGGCACTTGCGCAGCGCCCCGGCTTCGTCAAAAGCAGGGATCAGTTGATGGATGTGGCCTATGATGATCAGGTCTATGTTGACGACCGTACCATCGACAGCCACATCAAGCGCCTGCGCAAGAAAATGCGCACCGCAGATGACGATTTCTCGGCGATCGAGACGCTGTACGGCATCGGCTACCGCTATAACGAAGAATAGACCCTGTCCATGAGCATCGCCGAGAGGGCGCTGGAGCGAAAAACCGGTCATTCCCACAGTGACGGAACCACGCGGCGGGTGCCGGAAACCGCTGGCAGGGTCCGGGCTTGGCTAGGCCGGTATCTTGCCCGCAAGGCATCGCCGCTCGCGCGCAAGATCATCACGTTCAACCTGATCGCTCTGAATATCCTTGTCGCCGGTATCCTGTATCTGAACAACACACGCGAAAGCCTTGTTCTGCAGCGCGCAAGCGCGCTGGTGGGGGATGCCGAACTGATCGCAAATGTATTCGAGGCCCGGCTGACCGACAGCGCACCCAAAGGGCCCTGGACCCGTGTTGTGGATGTGCCGTCGACCTTGTCCCAACTCAGCCTGCGCAACGGGATCGAAGTCTATGTCTTCGATCAGGACCGCATCCTGGCGGGGCAGACCCGCGGAACCAATCAGAGCGATGCCTTGACGTCCCTGGCGCCCGAACAACGCAACCGCACCCTGATCAACGATGGTCTGACAAAGCTTTGGGATTGGGGCAGGTCCGTGTTCCGGGGGCAGAACGACGCCGCAGCGCACAGTATCCAGGACCAGTTGCGGCGATTGGCACCGCTGACGATTGCAGGGGGCACACAGGTCAGGACCGGGCTGGATACACGGGGCGGGCGGGTGATTTCCGCGACCACGCCGATCCTGTGGCAGGGTCGGGCGGTTGGAATCGTCGGGGTGGCCAGCCCTGCGGGTGAAATCGACGCGCTGGTTCGGGATGAGCGGGAAAGAGTGTTGGAGATGTTCGTGGTGGCGACGCTGGTGTCGATCGGTCTTAGCCTGGTGCTGGCCTCGACGATCGCGACTCCGCTGTCCGAACTGGCCGAGGCGGCGGAACTGGGGGCGGACCGCAATGCCCGCAACGCGCAGTCAAGTCGCATCCGCATCCCGAACCTGTCGGGGCGTCCCGACGAGATCGGGCACCTGTCGCGCGCGCTGAGCGGCATGGTTTCGGCGCTCTACAACCGGATCGATGGCAACGAACAGTTTGCGGCCGACGTCGCGCATGAAATCAAGAACCCGCTGGCCAGCCTGCAATCCGCTGTCGGCACATTGCGCATGGTGCAGCGCGAGGATCAGCGCGCCAAGCTGCTTGGGGTGATAGAACATGACGTGCGCCGGCTGGACCGGTTGGTCAGCGACATCTCGAACGCCTCGCGGCTGGACGCGGAACTGGTCAAGGAAGACGAAGAGACGTTCGATCTATTGAATATGATCGGAAATTTGAATCAATATCTGGGTGAGGACGCGCAAGGAAAGGGAATCCAATATCTGACCGACCTGCCATCGCAACCGATCATGATCCAGGGGCTGGAAGCGCGCCTGGCGCAGGTGTTCGTCAACCTGATCAGCAACGCCATTTCTTTCTGCGAAGACGGCGATGCCATACGGGTCTGGGCGCGCCGGCGCGAAAACCGTGTTCTGGTCGTGGTCGAGGACACCGGGCCGGGCATTCCCGAAGAGGCCCTGTCCAAGGTGTTCAAACGGTTTTATTCCCAACGCCCCGAAGAGCATTTCGGCAACAACTCGGGGCTTGGGCTGGCCATTTCAAAACAGATCGTCGAAGCCCATGGCGGGGTGATCTGGGCCGAAAACATCCGCCCGACCGCCGCCGATATCACGTCCGAGCCACTGGGGGCGCGGTTCGTGGTGGGCCTGTCGGTCTGATCCGATGACGGACGACCCGCAAACATATGGCAAAGAAGTCGATATACGCCATGCGAGCTGCGTGGCGCTGAACGGGCGGGGGTGCCTGATTCTGGGCGCGTCAGGGAGCGGCAAATCGTCCCTGGCCTTGTCCTTGATGGCGCTCGGGGCCATGTTGGTTTCAGATGACCGGGTGGCGCTGCATCGGACTCCGTCGGCTGTGATCGCCTCGGCGCCGCCGCAGCTTGGCGGACTGGTCGAGGCCCGCGGTGTCGGATTGCTGCGGTGCGAATTCCTGGGGCAGGTTGCGGTGGATGTGGTGGTAGATATGAACAGGGCCGAAACGGCTCGGTATCCGGATCAGAGGTGCATTGACGTGCTGGGGCTGGACCTTCCTTTGCTCTATCGGGTTGACGCACCGCATTTCGCGCCGGCCCTGGCCCAGTTTCTCAGGTGTGGACGGCACGAAGACTGATGTCACAATTGTCAAAACGTCACGAACGGCTGGTTCTGGTGACCGGCCCGTCGGGTGCGGGGCGATCCAGCGCAATCAACGTGCTTGAAGACATGGGCTTTGAAGCCATCGACAACCTGCCGCTGCATCTTATCCCGCGCCTGATTGAAGGGCAGGGCCCGCATCGTCCGCTGGCGTTGGGAATCGATACGCGCAACCGGGATTTTTCAACCGCGGCGCTGATCGACCTGATCGACCTGCTTGCGGGCCGCGCGACGACGGATCTGAGTGTATTGTATCTGGACTGTCTCAGCGATGTTCTGCTGCAACGGTTTTCCGAAACCCGACGCAGGCATCCGTTGGCGCCTGCCGAAACCCCGGAAATCGGCATCCGGCGCGACCAAAGCCTGTTGGCCCCGATCCGTGAACTGGCGGATATCCTGATCGATACCTCGGATCTGAATGTCCATCAGTTGCGCACGACGATCGAGGGCTGGTTCGCGCCGGACAATAGAACCGCGATGGCGGTTTCGGTTCAGTCCTTTTCCTACAAACGCGGGTTGCCGCGCGGGATCGACATGGTGTTCGACTGCCGGTTTCTGTCCAATCCCTATTGGCATCCTCCCTTGCGCACTCTGGATGGGCGGGATTCCCGCGTGGCGGCACATGTTGCCTCTGATGCACGGTTTGCGCCTTTCTTTGACCGGGTTCTGGATCTGACGCGACTGTTGTTGCCGGCCTATGTCGAAGAGGGCAAATCGCACTTGTCGATTGCTTTCGGATGTACCGGCGGCCAGCACCGCTCTGTCGTGCTTGCCGAAACCCTGGCCAAGGCTCTTGCGGAAACGGGACAGCAAGTGTCAATTAGACATCACGAGCTGCATGGCAGCGACAGAAATGAGAGACGCAATTGATCGGAGTAGTCATTGTGGCGCACGGCGGGCTGGCCAGAGAGTATCTGGCGGCATTGGAGCATGTGGTCGGCGCCCAGCCGGGTGTGCGGGCGATCTCGATCGAGGCCGATGACGACCGCGACGCCAAGCAGACCGAAATTTGCATCGCGGCCGATACCGTGGACACCGGCAATGGCGTCGTCATCGTGACCGACCTGTTTGGTGGTTCGCCGTCTAATCTCAGCCTGCAGGCCTGCGCGCCGGATGATCGACGTATTCTGTACGGTGCCAACCTGCCGATGTTGATCAAGCTGGCGAAAAGCCGTGACCGTTCCGTATCCGATGCCGCGCGGGCGGCAATGGAAGCGGGAAAGAAATACATCAACACACAAAGCGTCAGCTTTGATTGAAAGCCCATTGCCCACATGACTGAACGCCGATTGAAAATCATCAACGAAAAAGGGCTGCATGCCCGCGCATCCGCCAAGCTGGTCGAGGTTGTCGAAGGTTTTGACGCCAGCGCCGAAGTCTCGCGCGACGGCTTGTCAGCATCCGGTGACAGTATTATGGGTCTTTTGATGTTGGCAGCGTCCAAGGGAACGACTATTGACGTCCAGACCACCGGACCGGATGCGGATGCTCTGGCCGAAGCGCTGGAAGCGTTGGTTGCGGACAAGTTCGGCGAAGGGTTCTGAACGCCATCTGTCGGACGGAAAGGCGGGATGGAAAAATTGCCGGATTCTGTACAAGACGGACCACCTTCTGCGGTGCCTGGTTCCGCCGTGCCCGAGAACAAGTCGCCTGAGGGCGAAATCTATGATCGGCGCACGCTGACCTACGCCAATTCGTTCGACGAACCCTGGACCAGCTTTGCGATCCGGGCGATCGAATGGTTTACCGGCAAGCTGACAATTCTGCGGATGGTCAACCGGTTCGAGAAACACAACGAACAGTACCGGGGACAGAAATTCTGGCGCGGTGCGTTGAATGTCATGGGGATCGAACTCCAGACTCCCCCTGAGCAGATAGCCAATATTCCCGTGGATGGCCCTGTGGTGGTGGTCGCCAACCACCCGCACGGCATGGTCGATGGCATGATATTCGCCGATCTCATTGGCCGGGTGCGGTTGGATTACCGAATTCTGACCCGTTCCGTGCTGACCGGTCTGGATGAGGCGGCGACGTCTTTCATGATTCCGGTCCCGTTCCCGCATGACCCGGACGTGCAGCGCAAGATGGTCGAGATGCGCGCCGAAACGATGTCGCATCTTGCCAAGGGCGGGGTTGTCGCGTTGTTTCCTTCCGGGGTCGTGATGTCTTCGGACAGCCTGTTCGGCCCCGCGATCGAGCGGGAATGGAATGTGTTCACCGCCAAGATGATCCGGCGATCCGGCGCGAAGGTGGTGCCGATCTATTTCCCGGGCCGCAACTCGAGGGCCTATCAGATCGCAAACAGGCTGTCGCCGATCTTGCGACAGGGCCTGTTGCTGCATGAAATCGTGCGGTCCTGCAACAAGCCTCAGGCACCGATCATCGGCGAGCCGATCAGCGATGCCGATATGGCGCTGCTGGAAAAAGACCCGCGTGGCTTCATGGCCTGGCTGCGGCAGCACACGCTCGATCTGGGAAAATAGGGCTGGTTGACCCTGCCGCTGCCGGTTGGGGGTGCCAGTCGCTCAGCGTGTCGGAACAGGCACGTCGCCGCGATAATCGTAAAACCCGCGTTGCGATTTGCGCCCAAGCCAGCCCGCCTCGACATATTTGGTCAGCAGCGGGCAGGGGCGGTATTTCGTGTCCGCCAGGCCATCGTGCAATACGTTCATGATCGCCAGGCAGGTATCCAGTCCGATGAAATCCGCCAATTCCAGCGGTCCCATCGGATGATTGGCACCCAGTTTCATCGACTGATCGATGGACTGAACGTTCCCGACGCCTTCATAAAGGGTATAGACCGCTTCGTTGATCATCGGCATCAGGATGCGGTTGACGATAAAACCAGGAAAATCCTCGGCGCTGGCTGCAGTCTTGCCAAGCCGGGCAACGACTTGCTGACATGCTTCATAGGTTGCCTGATCCGTCGCAATCCCGCGGATCAGTTCGACCAGTTGCATCACAGGAACCGGGTTCATGAAATGGAACCCCATGAAACGTTCGGGACGGTCTGTACGGCTGGCCAGGCGGGTGATCGAGATCGACGACGTATTCGAGGTCAGAATGGTGTGCGGTTGCAGATGAGGCTGCAAATCTTCGAAAATCGCCTGTTTCACGCTTTCGCGTTCGGTTGCCGCTTCGATCACCAGGTCAGTGGCCCCCAGGTCGGCCAATGACAGCGTGGTCTGGATTCGCGCCAAGGTGCCGGCCATGGCCTCTTCGCTGATCTTGCCGCGCGACACCTGCCGGGCCAGATTGCCTTGAATCCCGTTCAATGCAGCGTCCAGGGCGTCCTGACTGACATCGGTAAGCATCACATTGTAGTCCGCAAGGGCCATGACATGGGCAATCCCGTTGCCCATCTGTCCCGCACCGATCACGCCGATTGTCTGAATGCTCATTGCCCCGCCTTTCCTTTGCGTGCGGCGACCATATCGGTCCGGGGCAGGGGGGGACAAGGGGCAGTTGTCACAACAGTTTGCGTCAAATGAGCCAGTTAGCGGAATCGCAACTTCTGTCGGTCAGTTCTGGAGTCGGGTGAACTGAAATTTGGTGGGTAATATGAGTTTCGAAGTACCAGGCGCAGGTGCGCTTGACGATGTCCCGTGTCGATATGGCACGTCCCGGTTGCTGGTGCGCGGGCCGGAAAGATCATTGGATGAACCCTATGTCGCCTTTCTGGGCAGCAGCGACACATACGGCAAATTCATCGATCGTCCGTTTCCCGCATTGGCCGAAGACAAACTGGGTGTTCCGTGCATCAATCTGGGCTGCGTGAATGCAGGTGTCGATGCGATTCTGCAGGATGACGAAATCATGCGGATCGCGGGTGCGGCAGAATGTGCCGTCGTACAGGCGCCGGAAGCGCAGAACCTATCGAATCGGTTCTATCGCGTGCATCCGCGCCGGAATGACAGGTTTCTTGAGGCAACGCCGCTGCTGGCAGCGATCTACGATGAGGTGGATTTTACCGATTTCCATTTCAACAAACACATGCTGTTCACGCTTTATACGCTGTCGCCCCGGCGTTTCGAAGCGGTGCGCCTTGAACTTCAGGACGCCTGGGTCGCCCGCATGCGCCTGATGTTGCGGCAGCTGGGCGGACGGGCCGTTGTGCTGTGGCTGCGCCATGATGATGAATCGGGTCCGCTGGGGCCGGATCCGTTGATGGTGACGGCTGAGATGCTGGCGCAGCTGAAATCGGACAGCCTGAACGTTCTGGAAATCCCGGTATCTGCGGCTGGCCAAACCGGGGAAATGTCGCAGATGCGGTTTGGCTCTCTTGAAGCCCCCGCCGCCGAACTGGCGATCGGGCCCGGATCACACAGGTCCATCGCGGTGGATGTGGCGACCGTGTTGGGGCCTTTGATCTAGACAAGAAAAGGCCCGCCGGATTGGCGGGCCTTGAATGTGTCACCGCGTGCGCGCGTTACAGCTTTTCGGTCAGTTCCGGGACTGCGGTGAACAGGTCGGCGACCAGTCCGAAGTCGGCGACCTGGAAGATCGGCGCTTCTTCGTCCTTGTTGATGGCGACGATGACCTTGCTGTCCTTCATGCCGGCCAGATGCTGGATCGCGCCCGAAATGCCGACGGCAACATACAGATCGGGGGCGACGACCTTGCCGGTCTGTCCGACCTGCCAGTCGTTCGGGGCATATCCCGAATCGACCGCCGCGCGCGACGCCCCGACGGCGGCGCCCAGCTTGTCGGCCAGTTTCTCGATCAGCGCGAAATCCTCTTCGGATCCGACACCGCGCCCCCCCGAGACGACCACACCGGCGGAGGTGAGTTCGGGGCGGTCGCTTTCGGCCACCTTGTCTTCGACCCATTCGGACAGGCCGGGATCCGCCGCCGCCGAGACGGTTTCGACCGAGGCCGAGCCGCCGTCGCCGGCCGCATCGAAGGTCGAGGTGCGGATCGTCACCACTTTTTTCGCGTCGCCGGATTTCACGGTCTGGATCGCGTTCCCGGCATAGACCGGGCGTTCGAACGTGTTGCCGTCGACCACGCCGGACACATCCGAAATCACCATCACGTCCAGCAACGCGGCCACGCGCGGCATTACGTTCTTGGCGTCGGTGGTTGCCGGGGCAACGATATGTTCATAGTCGCCGGCCAGGCTGGTGATCAGCGCGGCGGTGGATTCAGCCAGGCGATGCCCCAGGCTGGCGTCTTCAGCCACCAGGACCTTGGAAACCCCCGCGATCTTGGCGGCAGCGTCGCCAGCGGCAGCGGCAGATGCGCCACAGCACAGCGCGGTTACGTCCCCCAGCTTGCTGGCGGCGGTAACGGCCTTTGCGGTGGCGTCCAGCGCCAATTCGCCATCGGTGACTTCGGCGAGAAGAAGAACAGCCATTATACAGCCCCCACTTCTTTGAGTTTCGCGACCAGCTCGTCGACCGATCCAACCTTGATGCCTGCGGCCCGCGCGGCGGGTTCCGAGGTGCTTACGATTTCCAGACGCGGTGCGACATCCACGCCGTAATCCGCCGCCGTTTTCTCATCCAGAGGCTTCTTCTTGGCCTTCATGATGTTGGGCAGGCTGGCATAGCGCGGTTCGTTCAGCCGCAGATCGACGGTGACGATGGTGGGCATCTTCACCTTGATGGTCTGCAGACCGCCGTCGACTTCGCGGGTGACGACAGCATGGTCGCCATCGATATCCAGTGCAGAAGCAAAGGTGCCCTGCGACCAGCCCAGCAGCGCCGACAGCATCTGGCCGGTGGCATTCATGTCATTGTCGATCGCCTGTTTGCCGCACAGCACGATGCCCGGCTGTTCTTCGTCGACGACCGCCTTGAGGATCTTGGCCACGGCCAGAGGTTCGATATCGGTATGCACATCCTCGGCTGCCACCACCAGGATCGCGCGGTCCGCACCCATCGCCAGGGCGGTGCGCAGGGTTTCCTGACTCTGCTTGACGCCGATGGATACCGCCACGATTTCGTCCGCCTTGCCGGCTTCTTTCAGACGGATCGCTTCTTCGACGGCGATTTCATCGAACGGGTTCATCGACATCTTGACGTTCGCCAGATCGACACCGCTCCCGTCCGCCTTGACGCGGACCTTCACGTTATAGTCGATCACGCGCTTGACAGGCACCAATACCTTCATTTGCGGTTCTCTCCTCGGTTAACCCCGAGCCTCAATGCGATTCGGGTTCAGTATGTTCCCGCAGTTGATAGCGGGGCAGGCAGGGTGAAAACAGGGTAAAATCGTCACGTTGCAGGTCTTTGCGGGTCTTGGACGCCGCGTTTCGGGTCTTTGTCCGGTTCTGCGCGGATCGGGAAGACCGACGCATGCCGTCAGCGGTTGGCCCCCGGCACCCACAGCACATCGTCCTTGCCGCCGTTGTTGGCGACCCGCGCGGCGACAAAGAACCAGTCGCTGAGCCGGTTCAGGTATTTCACTGCCGCCGGGTTGACGGATTCGTCGACGGCCAGCTCGACCGCCCGCCGTTCAGCGCGCCGCGCTATGGTCCGGCACACATGCAGATGTGCCGCCAGCGGGCTGCCCCCGGGCAGAATGAAGCTGCGCAAAGCCTGCAGGCCGCTGTTCATTGCGTCGATTTCCGTCTCAAGGCGTTCGACCTGGCCGTCGATCACGCGCAGGGGCGGATAATCCGCCTGTGCGTCCTGTTCCATGTCCGGGCGGCACAGGTCGGCGCCCAGATCGAACAAATCGTTCTGGATCCGTGACAGCGCGGTATCCATCGTTTCATCCGCACGCAGCCGGGCAACGCCCAGGGCGCTGTTCAATTCGTCCGTGGTGCCATAGGCCGCCACCCGGGCCGAATGTTTGGCGACGCGTTCGCCATTTCCCAGCGCGGTGTCGCCCTTGTCGCCGGTGCGGGTGTAGATCTTGTTCAAGACAACCATGTTTATTGTCCTCCGCTGTTGCGCAGCCAGACGTAGATCACGATCAGCACCACGGCAATGAACTGGGCCAGGATTCGCAGGCGCATCATCTTGTTGCCGTATTTGCGGTTGAACGCGCCGCCCTTGCCGAACCCTCCAATCCCGATAACCAGGACCACCACGACGGCGGCCATCGCCAGAATGATCAGCAGAAATATCGGGTCGCCCATGTCGGATGTCCTTTGGCAGTGCGTTTGTCGTGGTCTAGCGGTGCAAAGGGCAAAAGCGAACCGGTTTTTTCAGAGGCGCGACACTATGCGGTCGCTCATCCGGCTGGACAGCACCCGGCGCAGGTATCCGCCGATATATGTCGCGGTCGTCACATAGTAGCGCGGGGCAGGGGTTGGCGTGTCCAGCGCGCGAATCAGTTTGCCGGTCACCGCGCGCGCCGGCAATTCAAAGCGATCCGGGCCGGTGCCCTTGTACATGCGTGGCAACAGATAGTTTTCGTAATCTGCGCGGCGCGGCGAGGCCTGCCAGTCGATGTATTTCTCGAAGTAAGGAATGCCTTTTTCACGAAAAAGGGTGGTAATCGGTCCCGGTTCGATCAGCACCACCTGTATGCCTGTGCCGCGCAGTTCCAGACGCATGGTGTCGCTCAGGCCTTCCAGTGCGAATTTCGTCGCTGCGTAGGCCCCGCGCCAGGGAATGGCCACCAGCCCCAGCCCCGAAGAGCATTGCACGATATGGCCGTGCCCCTGTGCGCGCATCACCGGGATCACATGTCGGGTCAAGTCATGCCAGCCGAACAGGTTGGCTTCGAAAATCGCCCGCAATCCGTCGGTCGGCAGGTCCTCGACCAGCCCGGCCAGCTGATGCGCGCCATTGTTGAACAGCGCGTTCAGGGTGCCGCCGGTTGCCTTCAACACCTGTGACAGGCCGGTCCGGATGCTGGCGGGATCGCAATAGTCGATGCGCGGGCTGTCAAACCCCTGTTCGATCAGCCGATCACAATCGGCCTGCTGCCGACAGGCGGCAAAGACCCGCCAGCCGCGCGCGCGCACATGCTGTGCCGCGTCCAGCCCGATGCCCGACGAACAGCCGGTGATCAATATTGATTTCTGCATGTGTCACCGCGCCTGTCGTTGCAGTCGGCCCAGCTTTGCGCGCTGCGGCGGGCATGTGCAAGGGGTGGCGCGCTGTCAGCGCCGGGCCTTGCCGACCAACGAGGCCGAAACCCAACCTAGCTGGCCGTTCGGCATGGTGCGCAGGCGCAACCATCCGGTGCCGCTGTCGCCCAGCACCTCGACCTGTTGGCCGATGCTCAGCCGGGTCAGAACGGGATAGATCGTGCCCGGCCCATCGCGCATGTTGACGCGCGTGCCCGATATTTCGCGCAAATCTTTCGGGGTCTGCTCGAGGACGGCAACGGGGACGGCAACGGGCTGTGGGGCCGGTTGTTCCGGTTCGACCGCAGCTGTCGTGCTCAGCCCGGCGGCGCCCAGTTGCAGCGAGGCCATGGTCAGCCCGTCGGTCGGGTTGCTGTCGGGCAGCAGGGTCAGGCCCTGGCTCAGGCTGCTGCGCACCCGGTTCAGGTTTTCGCGGGATCTTGTGGCGTCGACAGCAACGGCCGGGACCGTCGCGGCGACAAGTGTCGCTGGCTGGGTCCGGGCGGTGCGGGTGCTTTTTGCCGTCTTGGCAGAAGCCGACGCCGCAGGGCGTGCCTGCGCCGTGCGCGCTGCCGCTGCGGGCTGTGGTTTGGATGCGACGACCGGGGGCTCTGGCGGCTGAAAGTCAGCGCCACCGCTCAATTCGTAAAAGACCAGACCCAGAATCGCGAAAGCAGAAAGAACAAAGCGCATGGTCGCGCCCCCCAATAATCACTCGAACCAAAAACAGACCGGCCCACCATGGCCGCAGTTCGTTAATTCTAGCCGAATTGATGAGTCCAAACAAACGGGGAAAGTTCGGAACCTTGCCTCACAGGGTGGGGATGCGAAAGCGGTGGAAAATGACAAGCCCGTGCTTTACCCGGCCGGTTCTGGGGCGTATCACAGCATCTATGAGCGATCTGGTTGACGACCCCAACATGAAGCCCGAAGACGGGCCTGAAGAATTCTTCGAACCGCTGCGGCGGGCGATCGGTGAACGATACCTCACATATGCGTTATCGACGATCATGCACCGTGCCCTTCCCGATGCGCGCGACGGGCTGAAACCGGTTCACCGGCGAATCCTCTACGCGATGCGCGAGCTGCGGTTGGCCAGCAACGGGGGATTCCGGAAATCGGCCAAGATTTCGGGCGACGTGATGGGCAACTATCACCCGCATGGCGACGCCGCGATCTATGACGCGATGGCGCGTCTGGCGCAGGATTTCAACGTCCGCTATCCGCTGGTCGACGGGCAGGGCAATTTCGGCAATATCGACGGCGACAACCCCGCTGCGAGCCGATACACCGAAGCCCGCATGACCATCGTCGCCGAGGCCCTGCTGGAAGGGCTGAACGAAGACGCGGTCGATTTCCGCGACAATTATGACGGCACGCTGAGCGAACCGGTGGTCTTGCCGGCGCAGTTTCCGAACCTGCTGGCCAATGGCAGTTCGGGCATCGCGGTGGGCATGGCCACCAACATCCCGCCGCACAATATTGCTGAATTGTGTGATGCCTGCCTGCATCTGATCAAGACGCCGGATGCACGCGACGACACGTTGCTGAACTATGTGCCCGGGCCTGATTTTCCGACCGGCGGTGTCATCGTCGAGCCGCCCGAAAACATCGCCAATGCCTATCGCACCGGGCGCGGCAGCTTCCGTCTGCGCTGCAAATACGAAGTCGAGGATCTGGGCCGCGGCCAGTGGCAGATCGTGGTCACCGAAATTCCCTATCAGGTGCAGAAATCCAGGCTGATCGAGCGGATCGCCGATCTGATCCAGACCAAGAAGATTCCGATTCTGGCCGATATCCGCGATGAAAGCGCGGATGACATTCGCATGGTGCTGGAACCGCGCAGCAAGAATGTGGACCCCGAGGTGCTGATGGGCATGCTCTATCGGAACTCGGATCTGGAAGTGCGGTTCAGCCTGAACATGAATGTGCTGATCGACGGGGTGACGCCCAAGGTCTGTTCGCTCAAGGAAGTCCTGCGCGCATTTCTGGATCATCGCCAGGAGGTGCTGCAGCGCCGGTCGCGCCATCGTCTGGCCAAGATCGATCATCGGCTCGAGGTGCTCGAAGGTTTCATCATCGCCTTCCTGAACCTGGATCGGGTGATCGACATCATTCGGTATGACGACGACCCCAAGGCGGCGCTGATGCGCGAGGAATGGGGCCGTGATCATGTGCGCGCCACCAGCGAAGCCGATTACGTCAGCCCGCCGGCAGGCGATGGCGAACTGACCGAGATACAGGTCGATGCGATCCTGAACATGAGGCTGCGCAGCTTGCGCCGGCTGGAAGAAATGGAACTGGTCCGCGAACGCGACGCCCTGATGGAAGAACGCGCCGGGCTTGAGGATCTGCTGGCGGATGCCGGTCTGCAATGGTCGAAAATTGCCGAACAACTGAAAGAAACCAAAAAGAAGTTCGGTAAGGATTATGAAGGCGGCGCGCGCCGGACGCTTTTGCAGGAGGCGGCCGAAGTTGAAGAGGTTCCGCTTGAGGCGATGATCGACCGCGAGCCGATCACCGTGGTCTGTTCGCAAATGGGCTGGATCCGCGCGATGACCGGGCATATCGATCTGAACCGCGAGCTCAAGTTCAAGGACGGTGATGGCCCGCGTTTCATATTCCACGCCGAAACCACCGACCGGCTGCTGATCTTTGGCAGCAACGGGCGGTTCTATACCCTGTCCGCGGCCAATCTGCCGGGCGGGCGGGGCATGGGCGAACCCGTCAGGTTGATGGTGGATCTGCCCAACGAGGCCGAGATCGTGGATCTGATCATCCATGCGCCGGATCGCAAACTGTTGGTGGCCTCAACCGCCGGCAACGGCTTTGTCGTGTCCGAGTCCGATGTCGTGGCCCAGACCCGCAGTGGCAAACAGGTGCTGAACGTCGGTGACGCGGCGCAGGCGCTGATCTGCCGCCCGTTGCGCGGCGATCATGTGGCGGTGGTATCCCAGAACGGCAAGTTTTTGGTCTTTGCGGTCGATGAGCTGCCCGAGATGAGCCGGGGCAAGGGCGTGCGGCTGCAGAAATACAACATGGCGCGCGGCAAACAGGGATCTCTGGAGCTGGACGGCGGGTTGTCGGACGTGACCACCTTTGCCTGGTCCGAAGGGCTGAGCTGGGAAATGGGCGGTGGCAAGACCCGGCACGAACCGGACATGACCGAATGGCTGGGCAAACGCGCCAGCGTCGGCAAACGGCCCCCCTATGGGTTCCCGCGCAACAACCGGTTTTCTTAGGCGGTCGTCCGCCCGATCCGGTTTGCACCCGTTGTCCTGCTGGTCTATCTGGGAACGAAACGAGGCTTTCGAGAGAAAACAATGATCCGCATTCTGACGTTGCTGGCCGGGCTGGCCCTGGTGGCCGCCTGCAATACCGGACCGCAAGACCGGACACCGGACTCGCTGGGCGAATTCAAGCTGGGCCACAATATCGTTGTCGCCGACAAGATGCGTCAGGGCCCGATTTCGCGGGACGCCACCGCCGAGGAGTGGGAAACCAACATCCGCGATGCCGTACAGGCGCGGTTTGGCGGCTTTGATGGCGACCAGCTCTATCATTTCGGGATCAGCGTCGAGGGTTACATGCTGGCCCCCGAAGGATTCATCTACAACCCGCGCTCAATGCTGGTGATCAACGTGACCGTGTGGGACGATGCCGCCAATCGCAAGCTGAACGACGAGGTTCATCAGATCACCGTGGTCGAGGATTCCACGGCCGCGACGTTCTTCAAGGGGTCCGGGCGCGAACGCACGAAGCAGGAACAGATGGACGGGCTGACGGCCAATGCGCTGGATCAACTGGGCGACTGGCTGGTCGAGATGAACGAAACCGAGGGATGGTTCGCGGCCAAACCGGATCTGGCGGGCGACGAAACAGAGAATTCTTCAACCGCCGAGTAGGGTTCGCGGGCACAAGTCGGGCTTGATTTTTCGGATCGAACCTCATATGTGGCGCGCGCAATCGACGTAAAAACGGGTCTTTCGGACCCCATATTGAAAAGGCGCCCGAGAATGGCAAAGGAAAAGTTTGAGCGTAACAAACCGCATGTGAACATCGGCACGATTGGCCATGTTGACCACGGCAAGACGACGCTGACGGCTGCGATCACGAAGTATTTCGGCGATTTCAAGGCCTATGACCAGATCGACGGCGCACCCGAAGAGAAGGCGCGCGGGATCACGATCTCGACCGCGCATGTGGAATACGAGACCGACAACCGCCACTATGCCCACGTGGACTGCCCGGGCCACGCCGACTATGTGAAGAACATGATCACCGGTGCGGCGCAGATGGACGGCGCGATCCTGGTGGTGAACGCCGCTGACGGCCCGATGCCCCAGACCCGCGAGCACATCCTGTTGGGTCGCCAGGTCGGCATCCCGAAGATGGTGGTCTTCATGAACAAGGTCGACCAGGTCGACGACGAAGAGCTGCTCGAGCTGGTTGAAATGGAAATCCGCGAACTGCTGTCGTCCTATGACTATCCCGGCGACGATATCCCGATCATCGCGGGGTCGGCCCTGGCGGCGATGGAAGGCAGCAGCCCGGAAATCGGCGAAGAGAAGATCAAGGAGCTGATGGCGGCTGTCGACGACTATATCGACACCCCCGAGCGTGCGGTCGACCAGCCGTTCCTGATGCCGATCGAAGACGTGTTCTCGATCTCGGGCCGTGGTACGGTTGTGACCGGCCGTGTCGAGCGTGGCGTGATCAACGTGGGCGACGAAATCGAAATCGTCGGCATCCGCGACACCACGAAAACCACCTGCACGGGTGTTGAAATGTTCCGCAAGCTGCTGGATCGCGGCGAAGCGGGCGACAACATCGGCGCGCTGCTGCGTGGCGTGGACCGTGACGGTGTCGAGCGCGGCCAGGTGCTGTGCAAGCCGGGTTCGGTGACGCCGCACACCAAGTTCGAAGCCGAAGCCTATATCCTGACCAAGGATGAAGGTGGCCGTCACACGCCGTTCTTCGCGAACTACCGTCCGCAGTTCTACTTCCGGACGACCGACGTGACCGGCACCGTGACCCTGGCCGAAGGCACCGAAATGGTGATGCCGGGCGACAACGTGTCCTTTGGCGTCGAACTGATCGCGCCGATCGCCATGGAACAAGGCCTGCGCTTCGCCATCCGCGAAGGCGGCCGCACCGTAGGCGCCGGCGTCGTATCCAAAATCATCGATTGAG
>JAEKDP010000004.1 GCA_016521575.1 Rhodobacteraceae bacterium F11138
TGGGCGAAGGGCAGATAACCCAGTTCATCGAGGATCAGGAAGTCGAGGCGGGAGATGAGATCGGCGGTTCGGCCCTGGCGTTCTGCGCGGGCTTCGACCGCCTCAAGGCCATCGGTCAGCACAGCGCTCAGAATGTCGACCATCTGTCGGTCGCCGCCCGGCTGGCGTTCCAGTTTGCGCCACACGCGGCGGATCAGCGATTACATCGGGGCACGGGCCTTGCTGAGCAGCCTGCCAAAAGTCGACTGGCTGCTCGGGGATCGAGGTTATGACGCAGACTGGTTCCGGGAAGCCTTGCAAGACAAAGGAATACGCGCCTGCATCCCAGGCCGAAAGCAGCGGAAGAAAACCATTAAATACGACAAACGCCGATACAAACGGCGCAACCGGATCGAGATCATGTTTGGCAGGCTCAAAGATTGGAGGCGTGTGGCGACGCGCTATGACAGGTGCCCGAGGGTCTTCCTGTCAGCCATCGCTCTCGCGGCCATCGTCATCTATTGGCTCTGAAATTCAATGAGTCCAGACCCTAAGTCCCCAATCGCTTGGAAATGAAATAGTTTGGATCGCGTTTTTCGTCGCTATGCAATTGGCGCACCACGCGGCCCCTGAAGGACTCGAACCCTCGGCCGTCCGCTTAGAAGGCGGATGCTCTATCCAGCTGAGCTAAGGGGCCTGCGGTGCGCCTCGCACGTTTAAACGATTGGCGAAGATAGCACAATCGGGCATAATTGAGTTATGGCAAGGAAAAGAAGGCCGACAATCGAACAGCGCGACTGGTGGCTCGCTGCACTTGCAGAGCTTACTCAGCTCGCGGTCGAGGGCTACAAACTCACGGACGCAGCCAAGATAGTAGGCCCGAAACACTCGGTTAGCGCCGACGTAATCCGTAACGCTAGTGAACCGCCCCGGGTTTGCCGGAGGCTGATTTCGGCTAGTTGCGCGGCCATGTCTGATCTTTCCAGATCTGCGTAGAAGTGTGCCTCGGCCTCTGCTGGCGGGATGTTTCCGATGGGTTGCAGGAGGCGGCGGTTGTTGAACCAGTCGACCCATTCGAGGGTGGCGTATCCCACGGCGTCGAAACTCCGCCATGGATCACGACGGTGAATAGCCCCGGCCTTGAAAAGACCGTTGATCGTCTCGGCCAATGTATTGTCGTAACTGTCGCCGACGCTGCCAACGGAGGGCTCAATGCCCGCCTCAATGAGGCGTTCGGTATAGCGAATGGACAGATATTGCGATCCACGGTCCGAATGATGAACCAGACCTGATCCCGGCCATCGCTGATGAACGGCTTTTTCAAGGGCAGCGAGAACAAATCCGGCATGGGCTGTGCGACTGACCCGCAAGCGCGGCCATCTGTTCGAGGGTGGGATGTGTCAGCATGTGATGATCCTACTGTGCTGAAGGTTACTGGTAGTATTCCGCGCGATGCTTTCGAAACAACCGAACGCCGCGTTCGCGAAGTTCGGCCGGTTAAGCAGGGGTGAATCTCTGCTTAGTCATAACGCTCATCCTTTGAGCGTTCTACTCTCCGGTATACCCGGGGCGGTTCAGATCTACTGGTGAGGATGTGGCATTTGGTATCTAAGGAACGGGTTCATATGGCGCGGGTCTGTTGCGTGTGGACATATCGAGGACGCCGAATGCCATGAGATGCAAGCAACCGCTTGCGCCGGTTCCGGGCTTACCCTAAAACGCCTCCACCACGCGACACCGGGGAGGTGGCAGAGTGGTCGAATGCGGCGGTCTTGAAAACCGTTGGGCGTGAGAGCGTTCCCAGGGTTCGAATCCCTGTCTCCCCGCCACTTACCCTCGCGAAAGCGGTCTCCCGATCCGGCTGCGGCCGGATTTTTCCGTTGTTTTCGAGGGTTATGCGAGCCAAGCTGAACACCAGCCTCCATGCAAGGAAGCCATAAAGTGTTCTCTCGGGGCCCAAATTCTCCGGACCTAATGACTGCGCGGTTTTGGTGTTGAGATTTTAAGTGACTGTAAATAAGAGGAAAATTGTCGTTGCGGTGTTACTCCGTTTGAGTTGGTCACGCGGGTTTCAAACGGAACTGTTTTCGAAACATTGGGTCTTATTGCGCACACGCAAGG
This sequence comes from Rhodobacteraceae bacterium F11138, assembly GCA_016521575.1. Classification (GTDB taxonomy): domain Bacteria; phylum Pseudomonadota; class Alphaproteobacteria; order Rhodobacterales; family Rhodobacteraceae; genus Sedimentitalea. The sequence goes on from JAEKDP010000004.1 coordinate 2,101, forward strand.
TTCTCTAGTCATCGCAATCTTTTGGATAAGGCCCCTCAGCCTTCTCCTTACGGTGCACCCGAAACTATGCTCCGTCACTGGATAGCAAGGCCTCAAACTCCTCTCCAACTTGAAGGTTGCTCGGTTTCCATTCACTTTCTGAGGGCCGAATTTCTGCAGCTTCGGTCCAACGAAATCCCTCTTTCTCGACTGGCGCCATCTCGACGAGTGAGTGACTAGCCAGTTCGCGTATCCTCTCCACGTCTCCTGCGGTTGCTCGCCCACTTGCTATCACCCGTGATGAAAAGGTCACTTGGACTAGCTTCCATCGTTTGCCCATCCTTTTCGCGACGTCGAATTCGTTGCGGGAGATGAACGCGCGGCCAGCCGTGGCGTCTACAGCGGCTTTGATCTCCAGTCCTACAGTTCGGAAACCATCGTTGAGCTCTATGTCATAGCCAAAGCGATCGGATATGAGCGAAACATGTCGCGGATTGTGGCCATCGCGGCGCAAGGCAGACATTATCGCAAGTTCTCCGGCATCGCCTAGTAGCTTACGTAAATGTTCATCTACTGCGCCATACACCTGTTGATGAGCCGTGACCAAAATCTCTTCTAAATCATCTCCTAGCCATGCGATCGCGTCAAAGTCACGTTGTGGGATCAATTCAGGTGCCAAACGACCGTTGCTTACAACTGCTCTGAGCCAACTCGGCGGTCGGTTTCGCAGGAGTAGGGTCGCGCGTCCCAGGTCCAGGCGGCGCATTCGGGCACATGCACCATCCGGCCGCCGTAGACGGACGAGATGGGATTGTTCGCGGCCTCGCCCCACCAGAGGTACGTCGCCTCAAGATAGGCGCGCTGGATGGCGTCGTCCCGCCAGCCCCGAGAGAAATGCGGCGTGAAGCTCTCGGACGACTTGGGGTCGAAGAAGACGTTCGGCTGGTTGGTGCCCCGGTCGATGGCGGGACAGCCGAGTTCGGTGAACCAGATCGGCTTCGACTCCGGCGCCCACGCTGTCGGCGTGCCGCTCTCCACCCCGCCCGGGCGGTCGTAATGCGCGTTCGACCACCAGGCGCGCAGATCCTTGTAGCGGAAGACCCACGGCTTGCTCGCGGCACCGTCGGTGATCGGGGTTCGCACCTGCGCGGTGCGATCCGCCGCGTTGGCATAGAACCAATCGAAGCCCTCGCCGCCCGCGATGTTGCCCTGCAGGTAGGCCCGGCGCAGCGCCGAGAGCTCGGTTTCCGTCCAGTCGGTCATCTTCAGAACCATCCTCCACGCCGCCCGAGCCAGTCGGAGCGGCGCTTGCCCTGCGGGGCCTGTCCCTGCCGGTTGATCTGTCCGGCGGGATCGGTGTCGGTGGGGGCGGCCCCGAGCTGATCCTCGAGGTCGCGCCATTTCTCGTCGGGCCAGCGGTCCGCGCCCGCGATCCAGGCGGCGGCGCGGGCATAGACCCGGCAATCCAGCGCCTCGTTGCGCTCGCGCAGCTTCTGCCATTCCAGTCGGGCAAAGCCGCGCTTCGTGCGCACCGTCACCAGCTGCTCGGCCACGAACTGCTTGAGCCATTCGTTCTCGACCCAGTGCGGCAGGTGCACCGAGCCGGGCGGGAACGTCGCCCCGTCGGCCATCTCCTCCTCGGTCGGGCGCGCCAGCCGCAGGAAGCGGTAGGTCTCGGCCTTGAAGGTCGACACCGCCACGGTCCAGAGCCGGGCCCCGCGACGCAGGCGTTTCGGCTTTTATCCGCGCTCGGGGTTCATGCATGTCGACCTCGGACCCGCCCGCCAGTGGGGCGAGCGCTTCCCGGTCCGCGCGACAGCTTTTGCTGCGGAAACCCAGCCAGCGCGCGAGGTGCTTTCGCAAAGCCGGACCATGAAAGGCGGCGGGGCCGCAGGTGTTGCAACATTAGGCGCGGCCGGGGTCGAGGTTGCGCAGAGCGTCCTCGCCGAGACCCAGTCCGCCATCCTGCCGCTGGTGCCGTACCTCGACACGCTCCGCTGGGTGTTCATCGCCGTGGCGCTCGGCGGGATCGCGGTCACAATCTACGCACGGCTCGACGATTGGAAGCGGGGGCAGCGATGATTGGCGGGCTCATCGCCACGCTCGCCAGATCGTCATGGGCGCGCACGGCGCTCTGCTACGGCGTCAGCGCCCTCGCGATCCTTCTGTTCCTGGTGGCCCTGCGGCGTTCCGGCGAGCGCACGGGCCGCCTCGCCGAACGCCTCGAAACCACGGAGAAGGCCAATGATGTCCAACGCCAGATGCTCGAGGCGACGGCTCGTCGTCCTAGGTCTCGCGACGAGCTTGTTGAGCGGCTGCGCGACGGACGGTTCTGAGACGCACAGCGCCAGCGTCTGTCCACCGGTCGTGGACTACAGCCGGGAGCTCCAGACGCGCGCGGCCGAGGATCTCGCGCGGCTGCCGCACGGGTCGGCCATCGCCGAGATGCTGAGCGACTACGCCGTGATCCGGGATCAGGTCCGTATGTGTTCTCGCCCCTGATCAAGAGCCGAATTGGAGCCTCAAGGTCAGGCAGCAGCGTAGCTGGTAAAGACCTCGTTCGATCCGTCGCGCCGGATCAGAAACACGTCGTAGGCCTCGCGCTGGCTTTCCGGTCCCATCCCGGGCGAGCCGTAGGGCATGCCTGGCACTGCGAGGCCGACCGCGCCGGGGCGTTCCAGCAGGAGACGGCGAATGTCGGCAACAGGGACGTGACCCTCGATAATGTAACCATCCACACGACCCGTATGGCAGGAGACCATCTCCTGCGGGATGCCGTTGTCCAGCTTGTAGCGCATCAGAAGCGTCCCGGCGCTCGCCTCGGTCGTGACGGCGAAGCCGTCGTTCTCGAGGATCTCGATCCAGGCCGAGCAGCAGCCGCAGTTGGGGTCCTTCATCACGTGGATCGCCGGACCGGCGCCTTGCGCCAGAGCCCTCAGGGGCGACGCAGCCGCCAGCGCAGCTGCGCCGATCAGGAGCTTGCGGCGGGAAAACATGTCTTGGGTCATCTGATGTTCCTTTCGAGGTTGGATGTGTGGGCTGGCAGATCAGAGGTCGACCCGCCTGAGCCGCAGGGCGTTGGTGATCACCGAGACCGACGACAGGCTCATCGCCGCCGCCGCGATCATCGGCGAGAGCAGAAGTCCGGTGACAGGGTAAAGCAGCCCGGCGGCGATGGGGACGCCAAGCGCGTTGTAGGCGAAGGCGAAGAACAGGTTCTGCTTGATGTTCCGCAGGGTGGCGCGGGCCAGCTTGCGCGCCCGGACGATGCCCATCAGGTCGCCGCCCAGCAGGGTGATCCCGGCGCTTTCCATCGCCACATCGGCCCCCGTGCCCATGGCGATGCCGACATCGGCGGCGGCCAGTGCGGGCGCATCGTTCACCCCGTCGCCCGCCATCGCGATCTTGCGGCCCTCTCGGCGCAGCTGGTCGATCAGGTCCTTCTTTGCCTCGGGCAGGATGCCCGCCCGCACCTCGTCGATGCCGAGCTTGCCCGCCACCGCCTGCGCCGTGCGCTCGTTGTCGCCGGTCGCCATGATCACGCGCAGTCCCTGCGCGTGCAGTTCCCGGATCGCCTCTGCGGTCGAGTCCTTGATCGGGTCGGCGACCGCCACGATGCCGACGAGCGCGCCGTCAAGAGCGACGAACATCGCCGTCTTGCCCTCGGCGCGCAGGGTGTCGGCCATTGCCTCGGCCTGCGTGGAGTCGAGCCCCATCTCCTTCATCATCGCCGCATTGCCGAGCGCCACGGCACGCCCGCCGACGCGGCCGTGCACGCCCTTGCCGGTGACGGCGTCGAAGTCCGTCGCCTCCTGACGGGGCGCGCCCCGTGCCTCGGCGCCCTCGACGATGGCCTCGGCCAGCGGGTGTTCCGAGCCGCGTTCCAGCGCTGCGGCCAGCGACAGCAGGTCGGCCTCGGGAGCATCGGCCAGCGCCACGGTGTCAGTCAGCTTCGGCTTGCCCATGGTCAGCGTGCCGGTCTTGTCGACGATGAGCGTATCGACACCCGCCATGCGCTCCAGCGCCTCGGCGTCCTTGATCAATACGCCCGCCTGCGCCCCGCGCCCCGCCGCCGTGGTGATGGAGATCGGTGTCGCCAGCCCCAGCGCGCAGGGGCAGGCGATGATGAGGACCGACACGGCCGAGGCGATTGCGAAGACCAGCGCGGGCTCCGGGCCGAAGATCAGCCAGACCACGAAGGCGACGATGGCGATGACCACCACCGTCGGCACGAATATCGCCGACACCCGGTCGGCCAGCCCCTGGATCGGCGCGCGGGACCGCCGCGCGTTCGACACCATCGCCACGATCTGCGCCAGCACGGTATCGGACCCGACCTTGCCTGCCTCCATGACCAGAGAGCCGTTCTTGTTGATCGTGGCGCCCGTCACAGCATCGCCCGGGCCCTTTTCGACCGGCATCGACTCGCCGGTCAGCATGCTCTCGTCCAGCGACGAGCGGCCCTCGATCACGACACCATCGACCGGAACCGCGTCGCCCGGGCGCACGCGCAGCCGGTCGCCCTCCATGATGTTCTCAAGCGGCGCGTCGTATTCGGCGCCATCCGGCAGGATGCGCCGCGCCGTCTTGGGCGCGAGGTCGAGAAGTGCGCGGATCGCGTCGCCGGTGCGCTCGCGTGCCCGCAATTCCAGAACCTGGCCCACGAAGACCAGCGTCACGATCACCACCGCCGCCTCGAAATAGGTGCCGACGCCGTGGCCCATCCGGTACTGTTCCGGAAAGATGCCCGGCAGGAAGGTGGCTACGAGCGAATAAAGGTAGGCCGCAGCCACGCCGATGCTGATCAGCGTCCACATGTTGGGGCTGCGGTTCACGATGGAGTCCCAGCCGCGCCGGAAGAACGGCAGGGCGGCCCAGAGGATGATCGGCGTGGCCAGCACGAATTCGAGATAGCTTGCGGTCTGATGCCCGATCCAGTCGCGCACCGGCAGCGCCACCAGTTCACCCATCGTCAGGATGATGAGCGGCGCCGCCGCCGCGGCGGAGATCCACATCCGGCGGGTGAAGTCGGTCAGTTCCTCGCTGGGTTCGTCCGAGGGGACCATCGGTTCCAGCGCCATGCCGCAGATCGGGCAGGATCCCGGCGCATCCCGGACGATCTCGGGGTGCATCGGACAGGTGTACCGGACGTTTGCCGGCGCCGCCGTCTTCTGTCCGGCGGCGCGGCCCGAAGCGTAGAACCACGGATCCGCCTTGAACTTCGTCTGGCACTTCTCTGAGCAGAAATGAAAGGTCTCGCCCTGGAACTCGGCGTGACGCCCGTCCGGCTTGACCGCGACCGTCATCCCGCAGACCGGGTCCTTTGCGGTATTCGCCCCCGCCGGAATGTCGGGCGCCGCGTGATGGTGATCGTGCTCCATAGTCTGCCAGCCTTTCGATCTCTTGTTTCAGCTTGCCGCTTCCAGCCGTTGGAAGCTCAAGCTCTTTTCAATGGTGGTCGTGAGCGCCTTCCAGGGCGGGATTCCGTGCGAGGAAGATTCCGACGAACAGGAACACCAGCGCCATGCCGATCGCACCCAGGACGACGATCAAGGGGTCGGACTGCCATTTCATCGCGGCGAAGGCGGCCAGCACCACGGCATCAAGTGCGATTGCCGTCAGCAACACCCAGCCCCGAGCGCCGATTTCTTCGCGCAGATGCCGGAACACGCCGAAGTGGATGATCATGTCCATCACCAGATAGAAGAAGGCCCCGAGCGAGGCGATGCGGCTGAGGTCGAAGAAGACCGTCAGGAAGCCTGCGATCACGACGGTGTAGACGAGTGTGTGGTCCTTGATCGTGCCTGGCATCCCGAAATGGCTGTGCGGGATCATCTTCATGTCCGTCAGCATCGCCAGCATCCGCGAGACGGCAAACACGCTGGCGATCAGGCCCGAGGCAGTTGCCACCAGCGCCAGCGCCACCGTCAGGTAGAAGCCGGTTTGCCCGAGGGCTGGTTGGGCCGCTTCAGCCAGCGCGTAGTCCTTCGCCGCCACGATGCGATCGAGCGGCAGGCTGGAGCCGACCGCGAATGCGACCAGCAGGTAGACGACGACGCAGATGGCGATGGACAGGACTATGGCCCGGCCCACGTTCCGATGCGGATTGGTCACCTCGGCGCCGCTGTTGGTGATGGTCGTGAACCCCTTGAAGGCGAGAATGGACAGCGCGACCGACGCCACGAACCCACCCGCACGAAAATCTCCGCCCGACGCTTCGAACGAGATGCCGCTGGCCCACAGACCGGCCGCCCCGAACAGCGCAATGCCGCCCACCTTGAGAATGGCCATGATAATGGACAGCAGCCCGACCGACCGGTTGCCAGAGACGCTCACGAGATAGGCGAAGACGATCAGCCCCACGCCGAGGACCGGCACGAGAATGCTGTCCGGATCGCCGCCGAAGGCTCGCAGGGTGTAGGTTCCGAAGGTGCGAGCGACGAGGCTTTCGTTGATGACCATCGACAGCGCCATCAGGAGAGCTGCGCCCGCCGCGACCGTCGTCGGTCCGTAGGCTTTCTTCAGGATCATCCCGATGCCGCCCGCAGACGGGTATGCGTTCGACATCTTGATATAGGTGTAGGCGCTGAAGGCGGTCACGATGGCGCCGACGACGAACGAGAGCGGGAAGAGAGGCCCGGCGAGTTCGGCGATCTGGCCGGTCAGCGCGAAGATGCCCGCGCCGATCATCACGCCGGTGCCCATGGCTACCGCACCAGGAAGGGTGATGCTGTTCTTCTGGTACTCGCTTCCGGTCATGGATTTCCCTTTTCAGGCTTTTGCCGCATGGCTACCCAAAGCAGTGGCAGGCCCGTCAAGAGGCCGAGGCCAAGTACTGCCCATATCGCCCGGCCCAGATCTCCGCTCACCGCCTCGCCGCCGAAATGGGCCAGCAGGAAGCTTGCCGGAATGATCCCCGCCAGTGTTGCCAAGGCGAAACGCCAGGCGTGCAATCGGCTCAGTCCGGCCGCGTAGCTGATCATGTCGAAGGACACGAAGGGCATCAGGCGGCTGGCAAGAACCGTCGCCGTCAACGCGTTCTGCGAGCCGAGCAGCCCGGCATCGACGCGGTCCCCGAACACCCGCCGCAGGACGTCATGCCCCAGAACCCGTGCGAGACCGAAGGCGATCAGCGCCCCGAGCTCGGCGCCGATGACGACCTGCACGGTCCCCCAGAGATGTCCGTAGGCCGCTCCGGCCGCCAGTGCGATGGGTGCACTCGGGATTGGGCTGGCCACGACCGCGATGGTCATAAGCGTGACGATCAGGACCGGCCCCCAGAGACCCGCACGCGCCACCAGCGTTTCCAGACGCTCGGGCTCCAGGAGGCTGCGCGCCTCGGCGAACACCGAAGGCGCGAACTGCCAGACAGCGAGCAGTCCGATGCCGAGGATCGCAAGGCCCGCGAGAATGGTGACGCGCAGGCTCATCTCAGACCGCCGCGACGGCCTTCGCCAAGAGGTCGCGCACCTCGCCCGCCACGGCCGTCAGTTCGGCGTTCTCAATCGCCTGCATCGACGCCACAGGATCGATGGCGCTGACTTCCACGCCACCGTCGACCTCGCGCAGGATGACGTTGCATGGCAGCATCGCACCGACGCGCGGTTCGATCCCGATGGCCTGATGCGCCATCTTGGGGTTGCAGGCGCCGAGGATGCGGTAGGCGGGCATCTCGACATCTAGCTTCTTCTTCATCGTCGCCTTGACGTCGATCTCGGTCAGGATGCCGAAGCCGTGGTCGGTGAGGGCCTTCCGCGCGCGAGCGTCGACGTCGTCGATACCGGCGTCGGGGAACATTCGATTGATCGTGTAGGTCATTGCCAACTCCTTTTTTCTATTTCCGAAGATACTTGATCAGCGCTGCTATGGCCAAAACCAGCAGCACGAGGATCAGCAGGCCGAAGAGCCAGCCAAACCCCATTCCGAAACCCATTCCGGGGCCCATGTCGTTCCAGTTCATCATCTCATCCTCCTGATTTTTACCCGCAGGGTGCGTCTTTTGGCCGGCCCTCACGACAACATGGGGCAGGACAGACCAGGATCGGTGCCGGGCGGGGCGCCATGTCCGGACGACCCGCCGGGATCAGACGGACGCCGTGACCGCGAATTCGGTCATCATCCCCGTCGTAAGGTGCGGCATGTGGTGGCAATGCAGCATCCATCGGGCGGCCTCACCGACATCGAGGGCGACATCGACCATCGACATCGGTGGCACGTGAACCGTGTCGCGTAGTGCACCGGCGACCCGACGCCCGTTCAGCCCGACGACCTGGAACACATGGCCGTGCAGATGCATCGGGTGCGCCATCATCGACATGTTGTGGAACGACAGCACGACCCGCTCACCGCTGCGTGCGGTGATCGGCTGGTGCTGGCCCCAGACGGTCCCGTTGATCGTCCAGACATAAGGTTGCATCGAACCGCCCAGCATCAGCATCTGGCTGCGGTCCACGGGTCGATCCGGCAGAGCGTCCAGCGCGATGAGGCGCGCCTCCTGCGCCAGATCGGTGTCGAACGCGGGCGCCTCGGACTCCGCCATGGCATCGAGACGCCGCACTTCGGCACCCTGCGTGGCGAGGATCAGGCCGGCGCGTTCCCGCGCGCCTTCCCGCAGTGCGAGGATCGGCCAGGCGCCGCCTTCGTTCGGCAGGTCGATCTCGATGTCGAGCCGCTGGCCCATCGCCAGCCCGAACCGCGAGCCCCCGAAAGGCTGGACAGCGTGCCCGTCCACCGCGACCAGCCGCGCCTCAGCAACTCCGGTGTCGATCCAGAATACCGTCGCCGCAGCGGCGTTGATGACCCGAAGCCGGATACGGCCACCGCGCTCGACCTGGACCACCTCCGGGTCCGACAGGGTCCGGTCGTTGGCGAGATAGGCGTCCCAGTCGTAGTCGTTCAGGTCCATGGCCATGCCGCCCATCTGGCCGCCCATGCCCATCATCCCGCCCATTCCGGGCATGTTGCCCATCGGCACGCCGCCCATGGCGCCATGGCCCATAGCGCCATGATCCATGCCCTGCATCGCACCCATGCCTCCCATGGGCGCGCCTTGATCGGGCTGCGCACCTGTACCGTGGCCAGCGCCGTGTCCGCCGCCATGGCCAGCGCCGATTTCGGCGAGAACCTCCTCGGGAGCCATGAACGAGAAGTCATGCAGGAACATCACGACCTCCTGCCGGTCGGCAGCCAAATTCTCCGGCGAGCGCACGATCAGCGGTGCTGCCAGCAGCTGCATCTCCTGCGTCGGCACGTGGCTGTGCATCCAGTGGGTACCCGGCCGGGCCTCGAAATCATAGGACCGGGTCTCTCCGGGCGCGAGGAGGGGCATCGGCATGTCCGGCACGCCGTCCTGCGCATTGGGCGGGATCTGTCCGTGCCAGTGGATGATGGTACCGACGTCCAGGTCGTTGGTCAGATCGACCCGGAACCTCTGGCCAGGGTCGAGGATCAGTCCCTGACCGCCGGGGCCGGCAAGCCCGAAGACCGTGGCAGCGCGACCGTCGATGTCGAGCGTGCGCGTCGCAGCGGAGAGGCTGATCGGCGCCACCCCTTGCGCGAAGGCGATGCGGGGCAAGTGTGCAGCGCCAATGGCGGCCGCACTTGCGGCAAGAAAGCCGCGTCGAGAAAGCATGTTCATGGTCGTCTCCTCGGGACTTCCGTCCCGTTCATCAATACCGATGGGGCGCCTCGGGCGTCTGCCCGGGCGCGCTCAGAGGAGACGGAGCTTGGGAGGTCGTTCGTTCAGTCCCGGCGCACGGCTGACGTGGATTGCCGCGGACGGGACGTCATGACTGGCGGCGCCGTAGGCGTGCCCGGCTTCCTCGCCTGCCGACGTCAGGAAGGCAGAGAGGCCTGCGCATACGAACTCGCACATCTCGGCATCGGCCGATCCACAGTGCTCTCCAGCGTCACAGTCGAAGCCCGAAATGACCGGAGAGTGCATCATGTCGGCGACATGCATCGCGTGATCCACACCGGAATTCATGCTCATGCGTGTCGCATGCGCGGAGGTCACCGTCGTCACCACGGTGATCGCGAGTATGGCAAGCATGGTGACGACACGTTCGAGCATGCTGCAAAGATAGGCATTGCTCACGAGAATGTCCATTGTCGCAGGCGCCTCGCCGCTGGCACAACGTGGTCTCGACCAAACGCGAATGTTATTCCGCAGTGATCGGGGATAGACGTCTTGAAAAAAGCTCTCCGAAATACTGTCGTGATCGGTCTGGTCGTCGGAGGTGTGATCCTCGCGGTCTTTGCTGGCTGGCGTTATGCCGGTACCGCATCCACCGCCGTGGCGTCGGCGGACATCATCGCGCAAGGACGCCAGATCTATGCGGATCAGTGCGCCGCCTGCCACGGCGCGGAACTGGAGGGCCAGCCGGGCTGGCGCTCGCCGCTTCCGTCCGGCCGGTTGCCGGCGCCACCCCACGACGCCAGCGGCCACACCTGGCACCATCCTGACGATGTCCTGTTCCGCATCGTTAGGGAAGGCACCGCCGCCGTGGTCGGCGGCGGATACGAGAGCGACATGCCCGGCTTCGCAGACGTGCTGAGCGACGCGGACATCCGCGCCGTTCTCGACTACATCAAGAGCACATGGCCAGAGCGCGAGCGCCGATACCAAGAGAGGGTGTCGGAGGCAAACTGACATTCCCCATGGTCGTCGGCTGCTACTCGCGCCAGGCCAGTTCGCAGACCGAGTAGAGGAACGTCGCCGACCAGGTCAGCACCATGAAGCCGCCGAGCGACTGCATCATGTTGACCATCCGTATCGGCCCGGTTGCCTCGATCTGCGTGTACCCGAGCGTGGCGAAGTTGACGCCGGAGAAGTAGATCAGGCCGCTCCAGCATGGGTCGTAGCTACCGTCGAAGCCTCCCACGCCCCAGCCCTGCAGCGCCCAGTAGACTGCGGCGAAAGCCAGGATTTCAATCGTGTGGAGCGCGAGCAGCCCGACGAACGCCACCATGATCGCCGCCTGCGGTCTCTCTTTCGAGTTCGGCTTCACGCCCCGGACGGCCAATAGCCCCGTAGTGGTGCGCGACCAGATGGCGGCCACCAGCGCGAAACCGAGCAGAAGCCCGATTCCAGTTGCAGCATGTTGAGCACTCGCGGCGGAACAGTACCCCGAGGTTTATGTTCTCAGCGCTCGGCCCTGCGGCATGGCAGCGGAACCATCGCCCTGCCGATGATCTGATCTCAGGCCTCACGTTCCGGATCAAACGCAAGAAGCCGCAGCGCGTTCAGTGTGACGAGCACCGTCGCGCCGGTATCTGCAAGGATCGCGATCCACAGCCCGGTAATGCCGAGGATCGTCGTCACCAGAAACACCGCCTTAAGGCCGAGCGCGATCGCCACATTTTGCCTGATGTTCGCCATGGCTGCGCGAGCAAGGCGAATCTTGCCGGCCACATCGGTCACGCGATTGCGCAGGATCGCGGCGTCGGCGGTTTCAAGCGCGACGTCCGTTCCGGAGCCCATGGCAACTCCGATGTGGGCGGTGGCGAGCGCAGGGGCATCGTTGATGCCGTCGCCCACCATCATCACGCGGTCTCTGGCGGTCATCTCACGGATCGCGGCGACCTTGCCTTCGGGCATCAATTCGGCGCGATGGTCAATGCCCAGCCCAGCGGAAATGGCTGCTGCCGTGCGCCGGTTGTCGCCGGTCAGCATCACAGACGCGATGCCAAGCGCCTTGAGTTGCTGCACCGCGCGGGCGGCATCCTCTCGGGGTTCGTCCCGGAGCGCTACGAGTCCGACCAACTGGCTCCGGCGGAAGACCGCGACGACTGTCTTGCCTTCATCTTCCATGCCGACCACCGCCCGGAGCGCGTGGTCGTCCAACACACCGCGCTCCCCGGCGAACCGTGGAGAGCCCACCCAGGCGGTTTCACCCTCAACGACTGCTTCGGCCCCTTTGCCCGGAAGCGCTTTGGCGGCGGTCGCGGCCAGGAACGGCGCTCCCGCAGCTTCCGCGCGGGACAGGATCGCCTCCGCCAGAGGATGGCTCGACCCCGCTTCGACGGCGGCAGCCAGCGCCAGCACCTCTGTCTCCGATCCCGAGATCGGCACCACGTCCGTGACGCGCGGCCGTCCGTGGGTCAGGGTTCCGGTCTTGTCGAATGCGACATGCGTGGTGGCCGCCGCGGCCTCGATCACGGCGCCTCCTTTCATCAGCAGCCCGCGACGCGCGCCTGAAGAAAGCGCAGAGGCGATGGAAGCCGGTACCGAGATCACCAGCGCGCAGGGGCATCCGATCAGGAGAAGCGCGAGCGCCCGGTAGATCCACGTATCCCAGCCTTGCCCGAACGCGAGGGGCGGGACGATGGCCACCAGCACCGCAACTCCGACGACGGCCGGCATGTAGATGCGGCTGAAACGGTCGATGAAGCGCTCGGTCGGGGCCCGGGCGCTTTCCGCTTCCTCGACCAGCCGGATGATACGGGCAATGGTGTTGTCCTCGGCCGACTTGGTGACCCGAACACGCAGCGCCGCCTCGGAATTGATGGAGCCGGCAAAGACGGAGGCACCGGGTTCCTTCAGCTTCGGCACACTCTCGCCCGTGACGGCGCTCTCATCGACGCCCGAGGTGCCCTCGATAACTTCGCCATCTGCCGGGACCCGGTCTCCCGGGCGCACCAGAACGATCTGGTCCACCTGCAGCTGGTCGGCTGGTATCACCCGAGTCCGGCCGCCGATCTCCAGGATCGCGGTCTTCGGTACCAGACGAGCGAGCGCCCGGATCCCGTCGCGGGCCTTGTTCGCCGCAACACCTTCGAGAACCTCCCCGACGGCGAAGAGGAAGACGACGAGCGCCGCTTCCTCGGCGGCGTCGATGACGAGCGCGCCGCTGGCGGCGATTGTCATCAGCATCTCGATCGTGAACGGCATCCCCGCTCTGGCGGACGCGACGGCGCGGCGTGCGATAGGGGCGACACCAATGAGCGTCGCGAGGATGAATGCCCACGTTGCCACATCCTGGGAGGCGAGCAGTTTCACGGCCCATGCCGCCGCGAGGAGGAGACCGGTGCCGATCACCAGTCTGCCCTTCGCGGTCTGATACCAACGCGAACCGGGCCCGGGACCGCTCTCGGGCCCTGTCGATCCAGCGTTGGGCTCGAGTCCTGCGGCATCTCGCGAGCCGTCCGCACGGGACGCTTGCTCATCGTCCGGCAGCACGAAGCCTTTCCGATCGGGGCTCGATCCTTTCGCCGCGATCCCGTAGCCGAGCCGCTTGACGATTGCTTCGATCTGGTTGCGAGGGGTCTGCCCTTCATCCAGAGTCAGCCGAAGCCGCTCGGTCATTAGCGCCACATCGACGTCGCTCACGCCAGGCAGGCGTTCGACCGCACCCCGGACCTTGCCGGCGCACGACGCACAGTCCATCCCGGAAACCGTCCATTCGTAGGTTGCACTGTCGTTCGCCGTCATCACGCCCTTCCAACCCGCCCAGCGGGCAACATTGTATTTGCTGAGTCGGGAACCTAAGGTCTCTAGTAGCTATAGCTTCAAGAGGAAATCTGATGCTCACCATCGGAAAATTGGGCGAAGCGGCCGGCGTGAAGGTTCCGACGATCCGCTACTACGAGCAGATCGGGCTCCTGCCGGAGCCAGATCGCAGTGCCGGGAACCAGCGGCTCTATGGGCAGTCGGCACTGGATCGGCTAGCCTTCATCCGCCATGCGCGGGAGCTCGGTTTTCCGCTGGACGCTATCCGAGACCTTCTGAGTCTCTCTGACAGACCCGATCAATCCTGCGCAGCCGCCGATGTCATCGCCAGGGCGCAGCTGGCCGAGGTTGAAAGCCGCCTTGCGCGCCTGACTGCGCTGAAAGGCGAACTTGAGCGCATGGTCGTGCAATGTGCAGGCGGTCGGATTGCCGATTGCCGGGTCATTGAAGTTCTGGGCGACCATTCGCTATGCGCAACCGATCACCAGCATCCGGAGAGCGAGGCGGCATCGTGAACGCACCCGGCACCCTCGCCATCTACATCGGTGCCGCTCTGGCCGAGATTGCGGGCTGCTTTGCGGTCTGGGCATGGATGCGGCAAGGCGCGAGCGCGCTCTGGCTGGTCCCCGGCCTCCTGAGCCTGGCCGTCTTCGCTTGGCTCCTGACCCTTGCCCCCTCCGATTTTGCGGGGCGGGCCTACGCAGCTTATGGCGGGGTCTATATCGCAGCCTCGCTCCTCTGGCTGTGGCTCATCGAGAAGCAGCGCCCGGACACTTGGGACCTGACAGGTGCCGCAATCTGCCTCGCCGGTGCGGCCGTCATCCTGTTGGCGCCGAGGGCGGCTGGTGGATGATCGGGGGTGCTCTCCAAGATCAAGGCAGCCGACTGCCGCTCATCGTTGCCGACATCACGATAGAGCCAACCTTTGCGGACGGACTCCCGCTCTTCCAGCGTAGCAGCTGTGCATATCAAATAAAATCAATGACTTATACTGGAGAAGGTTGGACGTCAGACCCATCCCCTCCGCCACTATCATCCTTTCGAACCCGTTCAGGCCGCGCGTCCGAGGCAGAATTTCCCCTGTTTTCAAAGGGGTTTGCCGGATAGGTGCGAACTGCAGAGACGCCGGGGCGCGCCGATTTTCGTCTCTGAATGGTCTCTCGTCTCTGGTCGGGCGAACCGCGCCGACTTCGGTTCGGTTGAAAATTCTCTCGCCTTTCCAATGGCCTGAGTCGCATCACCGCCAAAACTGCGCGCCCTGTCTCCATCGCTATCGATCGAAACAGAGATCGAACATCCAGAAGGCGCAGCGGATGGGGTTGGTGGCCGAATGGCACGTAGCGGTGGCGGAGATCGGCATGTCGCCAGTCGGCAAAGTTCGGATGACTTTGTAGGCTGCGGAAACTAGGTTTCGCGCGTTGACTGGGGGAGTGTGTTCCTTGAAGCGGCACGAGTATTGGCGGCATCAATATCGGAAAAACCGATTTCTTCGCCATCTGAGCGATGAAGAGCTTCATCAGCGCGGAAGGGATGTGTTCAACATCAACCTGACGCTAACTCTCGAGAATAAGATCGGGCTGTTGAGCATACAAGATTTTGGGTCCGAAGCGATGGAGCGCTGGACTCATTATCTTGAGGAGTGCAACCTCCGTGGTTTCGAACACGAAGATGGAATGAAGAAGATGAGGGTCAAGGATGCAGTTCCTGACCTTCTCGGTGACCTGGGAACGCGTTCTTCGGCTGCTTTGCAAGCAGAAGGTGATTTGAAGACGGTACAGCTGCTGAAATTTGGGAAGGCCAAATACTTGACCCCGCTAGTTGAGGAGGGAAAGTTGAGGATCCAGCCCGCTTCTAGTTTTTCCGATCCTTTACACAACGCAGCCGTCGGCGACAACGAGACTACTAGGGTCAGGACTCATTGCTTTTCAAAGCCAGTAGATGACGATGGCCGCGAGAGCGATGGCTGACAGGAAGAGGCAACGAAGCACAAGTCGTAGAGGCTGATCGCGCAGGGTTCGCGGCGCTCCACCCCATTCGATGATGTGGTTCAGCGCCCGCACGACGCGCTCGACGGGCAGCGAGAAGTCGACCTCGATGCCCAGATCTTCGCGGTTGAAGTCGTCCAGAACATTCAGCGGCCGGAACTGCCGACGGATAGCTTGAGGCTTGCGGCGATCTATGTGCACCCTTGGATTCACGGGCATGCTCGAATGCAATCAACGCTGCCGAAGGTGGCTCAGACCGGATGTTCGGGCACTTTTCCGGATGGGGCGCGATATGGGCGGGTTACATCTTTCAGGGTGACATCCAGCGCCTCGGTCGACAGGCGGATCGCGCCATCCCCGGCCAGGGTCAACAGTAATTCCCCCGCGCCGTCGTCCCCCGGCTCAAAGGTCAGCGACAGCAGCGACAGGATCATGTCAGCAGCCTGCCGGTCTATTCCCTGCGAGGCCACCTGCAACACGTTGTCGACCACCAGAATCGACTGCACCCGTTCCGGCGCGTGGCGGGCGCGGGTATCGTCTTCCCAGCGGAACCGGTTCAGCAGCAGGGCAAAGCGCCGTTGCTGTGGCAACCAGCGCATTTCGGTCATGGGAAACACCGAATCCTGGGTCAGCGCCGCGATGACCTGAAGGTCATCGTCGTCTTGTGCGCTCAGATTCAGCGGTGTCTCGCGGCCGTCTTCGAATGTAGCGTCCTGTGTCACGATTGATCCTTGATCCGTTCTATATGCGCGCCTACACCGCGCAGCTTGCGCACCACATGCTCATATCCGCGGTCCAGATGATAGACCCGGCTGACCGTGGTGCTGCCTTTGGCGGCCAGTCCGGCCAAGATCAACGAGACCGACGCGCGCAGATCCGTGGCCATGACCGGCGCGCCCTTCAGGCTCGGGACTCCGGTGACCGTGGCCTGTCCGCCCTGCACCTGAATGTCGGCCCCCATGCGCAGCAATTCCGGTGCGTGCATGAAGCGGTTCTCGAAAATGGTCTCTTCCAGCACGGATACACCGTCGGCGGTGCACAACAAGGCCATCATCTGCGCCTGCAAATCGGTCGGGAAGCCGGGGAAGGGTTCGGTCGTGACATCCACGGCCTTGACATGATCGCTGCGGCGTTTGACTGCCAGCCCCTTGTCTGTTTCACGCACATCGATGCCCGCCTCATCGAGCTTGTCGCAGAAGGCCCCGACCAGCTCCTTGCGCCCGCCCAGCAATTCGACCTCGCCGCCGCAAATCGCCGGGGCCAGCATATAGGTGCCCAGTTCAATTCGGTCGGTCACAACCGGATGAGTCGCCCCGTGCAGTCGTTCAACCCCCTGAATGGTGATGGTGTCCGTGCCTTCGCCTTCGATCTGCGCGCCCATCTTGCGCAGGCATTGCGCCAGATCGACAATTTCGGGCTCGCGCGCGGCATTTCTGATCACCGTGGTGTTTCTGGCCAGCGTGGCCGCCATCAGCGCGTTTTCCGTGGCCCCGACCGAAACGACCGGGAATTCGATGACCCCGCCTTTCAGGCCGCCGGGGGCTTTGGCATGCACATACCCATCCCTAAGCTCCAGCTCGGCACCCAGTGCTTCCAGCGCCTGCAGATGCAAATCGACCGGGCGTGCGCCGATCGCACAGCCACCCGGCAACGACACGACCGCATGACCGTCCCGCGCCAACATCGGCCCCAGTACCAGGATCGAAGCCCGCATTTTGCGCACGATGTCATATTCGGCGGTATGATTGTTCAGATCATGACTGGACATGGCCAGAACCTGACCGTCCTGCAACTGGGTCACTTCCGCGCCCAGAGACCCCAACAACGCGGTCATCGTCCGAATATCGCTAAGCCGGGGCGCATTGGTCAGGGTCAACGGCTCTTCACTGAGCAGCGTCGCAGGCATGAGCGTCAGGCAAGCATTTTTTGCCCCCGCAATCGGGATCTGCCCGGCCAGAGGGCCATTGCCCGTCACCACAATCGAATCCATCTGCTCTAGTCCTTGTTCTTGTTTTCGGTTTCATCGGAATCGACCGCCTGTGCCGACTTCCGCGAACGGGCCTGAGCCTTGCGACGGGCCAGATTCGCCTTGAGCGCAGCCTTGAGCCGTGCCTCACGGGTTTGATCTTGTCCTTGCTTGGGGCGGGAGGGACTCTTGTCTGTCATGCCTCTCTTTATCGCAGGGTGAAAAAAGCGTCCAGATTGGCCTTGCACGATTTCTCGATTGAGTCTAATGACCCGCCACATCGATGCTGCTGTAGCTCAGAGGTAGAGCACTCCCTTGGTAAGGGAGAGGTCGAGAGTTCAATTCTCTCCAGCAGCACCATTTCTCCACAAAACCCATTATTGGGCCCTGTGATGCTCCCTAACACCTTGAAAGGGAACGAAGTTTCCAGAGTTCCATACCCGTTGACACGGCAGTATTTGGGCGGCTCCGCGAATGCTAGTTTGAGCACCGTTTGCTTCACCGCATAACTGCCATTTTTGTATATATTCCAAGGACTTGACAGGAACTTCAGTGCGAGTTCCATACATTCCTCCAGCCTCGCCCTTGTAGGCATCGGCTTTGAGGCCTTCTCAGCCAATACAAACTTCTGCCGCTCCAGCCTGTCGATACGCTCTTCAAGCTTCTTCGCGACGGTTCTGGTGTCGGTATCCACCAGACGATCGAGCAGTTCCTCGATCTGCTTCTCGGCTTCTTTGAGTTGACGCTTCCACTCGGCTTGCTGCGAACGCACCTGCTGGCTTCGCATCTCCCACACATCCGCGAAGATTACCCGCGCAAGCTCGAAGAGTTTCTTAGATGGGGCAAGGCTCCGAAGGATCGCTTCAAAGCCGTCTTCCAGCTTCGCACGTGGGATGCACTTGCTCTTCTCTTCGCAGCCACGAGTCTCGCAGCGATAGTATGCGTATCGCTTGGTCTTGCCCGTTGACCAGGCCGCCGTCATGGCATTGCCACAGCAGTTACACGCCACGAATCCGCGCAGCGGGAAATCGACATGATAGTCTTTGCGCGCTGCCGGAGCGCGTTTGTTGCCTTCCAGGTTGTCCTGAATACGCTGGTGTGTCTCGAATGAGATCAGACCCTCATGCTGCCCCTCTCTGACAGTGACGCCCCATTTGGGAGCTTCCACATATCCCGCATACACGACCTTCTTGAGAAGGCGCGTGACGGTCATCGGGCGGAGCGTTCCATCCTTGCGATCTTTTGGAAAATGCGGATCGTTCTCTAGGAAGAGCTTTACTTCGTTCTGCGTCGAGAAGCGGCCATGGGCGTACCCTTCAAGCGCCTCTCGAACGACCGAGGCCAAGGGCTCATTGGGTACAAGCACCTTGCCGCCACCACCCTTGGCGGGAATGTGTTTGTATCCAACAGGTGCGCGGAACACCCAGAAGCCGTTCTCCACCCGCGCCTTCATTTTCTGCAGGACTTGGCGGCGGTTCTGTTCCCGCTCTAGCTGGCCTTGAGCCGCGATGATGCTTTCGATGAACTGCCCCTCGGGCGTGTCCTCGAATTGGAAGTTGAGACATTCGACGGTAGCGCTGCGCGCCGCAAATTCGCGGCGGAGCTGCAAGTGTCGCTCGATATCGCGCGCAAAGCGCTTCAAGTCATCAAATATAACCACATAGCGGCGATCAGGCTGCGCATCGAGATACGCCAGCAAAGCCCGCATGCCAGGGCGCTTCATAAAGTCTCCGGCCCCCGAGACATCATCGGGGAAAACCATCTCGACGTTATAGCCCTTGCTTTCGGCGTAGGCGCGGCAGCGTTGCTCTTGGCTTTCGAGACCCGAGCCTTCAATTCGCTGCTTCCCGGAGGATACGCGGCAATAAATCAGCGCCGAGGGAGCGTCCATGTTATGTGTGTTTAATTCGTTCATGACTCCTCTTTCTTTGCGGCAGCCTATTCAGCCGCGATTTTGTTGAACTTTTCGGTCAGGGTTGATGCCGCTGACCATAGCACATCTTGCTCCGCGCCGCCGCAGAAACCTTCACTTTCAGAGGCTTGTCCACAGGCAAGCTGATGGACGCTCATGCCGAAGCCAAGGTCTGAAAATTCCAGTGCTATGCTGACCAAGACCATGATGATGCGCTCCTTTTGCTCGTCGGAACACTCATAACCATCCATCATCGAGCGATACCGCTCCAGATCGAGCGCAGCGTGTGGCCTCTGGCCTGCGTCAAACGCAATCCCAAGAGCTTTGGCCAGAAGCGGAGCTCCATCCAGGCCGCTGCCAATCCTTTCTTCATTCATCGCTGCAACCTCCTTCTCTTGGTGGTATGCAGGCGCGCGCGTGCCATCATCCGCGTGCAGCGGATGCGCATGTCTTAGTGAACTCTCTGAAACCGGAGCTTGTTCTTTCGTGCGGACTTCGGTCGCCGCAATTGCTCCATCTTCTTTTATTCTAGCATAATTTATGCTTTCCCCACAAATTCTGGGGGTTTTCAGCGTTTTTGGCTTTGCTCCTTTCATTGGGGACTTTCTTTTTTGGCAAGAGGTTGGAGGGATCAGAATTTCGGGCGGTGGCCTTCAACGAACGACCACTCACCACCTTGATATTGAGGAAGGTGGGCGTGGCTTGCGGGCACGGCCTCGCGAATGACGCGCAGCGTCTTCCTGCCGCCTAAGCGGCCAAGCACGCTCACGGTGTTGAGATCGCGGTCGAAGTAAGGGTTGGGACCGTAGAGCCCGGTATAGGCTGCGTTCTGGTAGTACGGCGTCTTATCCGCGAAGAATGGCGGGATGTCGTAGCCCGAGGCTGAGACGAGCGCTTGGCTCTGGGGCATGCCCAGAATTTCTTCCGGCGTGCGCAGCGGGCGGGATATCTTACGCTTGTGCTGCTGCTCATAGTCCAACGCGCGCAGGGCTGCGCCCGTGCGGACCGGATCACCATTGCCGAAGAATGCTTCGTATAGAGCCTCGCGGCGAGAGCGCTGCGCCCGTTCCTGGACGAGATGGTCTTCCAGCTCCAGCGTCTGGTTGCCAAGTTTTGCGCTCAGCATCCGCGCCGTTTCGAGGTCTGAGATTCCGCCGCCCAAGTACACTTCGAGATCAGCGCTGGCCGAGAGCGTTATGGCTCCTGTCGGGCCGAGATTCTTCCTGATCTGGCCGAAGTCTTGATAGACGCACACCGGGCAAAGTCCGAAGCCGCGCCCGATGGAGTAAAACTCTGCAATCTCGGGGAACGCGCCGAGTTGGGCGGCCTCATCGATGACAAGGTTCAGCGTCGGAGCGTCTGGCTTCGCCTGCTTAAGTGTGCGCAGCGTAGAGAAAAACTGGCGGATCAGCGCGGCGTTCTGCTGCGTCATCTCCGGCGGCGTGGTGAAAAACACGAAGACAGGCCGATCCGAAGCTTCACACAGCACGTCGAGCGAGAAGTCGGCCTGCGCAGTGCTGACGAACGTGTCCTGGAGCCTAGGATCGTTCATGAAGGCAACCGCGTTCGCGATCTCAGCCATGATGGACTCGTAGGTACGGCTGGCGTCCTCAGCCATGGTACGCATCTCGGCGAAGGTGACGTGCAGGTCCGGCTCGCCCAGATCAGCCATAAGAGTTGAGATTTCCGCCCAAGCTTCGGGCGCGGAGCGGATCATGCCGACGAGCTCGTACAGCGAGGCAGGCGAGACACCGCCATCCAGATGCACGAGGCCGCGGATCAGCGGATCGAGCCAGTTCTGTGCTTTTTGCTCGAAGAACCTCGCATCGCCCCCGCCGCTTTCGGCAATAAAGGTGCGCGCCGCGCGGCGGCTATCTCCGACCAAGCGGAGACTATCGGGCGTCAAGTGCGGGAACAGCGAGACACGGTTGCCTTGGAAGCCTAGCGTGCCATGGGTATTGATTTCGAAGACCGCCGCCTTGATGTGCGCAAAATAGGGCTCAAGCACGGTGCGGAGTTCGCGCTTCGGGTCGAAGATCGCGTAGCGCGGCGGCTCGCCCTTCCGGCCTGGCGCATCTATCACATGGGCAAGTACGGACGTGAACTTGCCCGAGCCAGCGCCGCCGATCAGCAGCATACCCGCCTGTTTTGCGTGGAAGAGCTTGCGCGCGTTATAGAAGCCGAACGGAACACCGCCGCGATCACGAAAGGCGCGCAGGACTTCAAGATCATCGGCGAAACGCGCCGAGCCGTATGGATGATCATAAGGGTTCATGATTGATGCCTTTCTTTCGCAAGCGGTGCTGCCGAGGCGATCAAGCGAAGATCACTTCGATGATCTTGGCGATAATCACGAGAACGACGATGCCGCCGAGTACGTTCGGAAGGATTTCGCCAAAGAAGAAATCGAGGGCATCGACCACGCGACGCCCAAGTTTCTGTGAGCGCTCGACGATGACTTGAATGGTGATTTGATGTTTCATGGTGAACCCTTCTAATTGAGATTGGTGGTTGGCGGCTCCGCGCGGAGGCGAAGCCGCCGAGTTCTTTCAGCCGAAGAAAGCTCCGATGAGGCCGAACACGACGCAGAAGAACAGGAAGCCACCAACGGCCTCGATGAATTTGTCGAAAGCAGTTTTGACCTTGCGACGGTGAACGATCTTGCCGACTTCGGTTTCGATGATACGGGGCATGGATATCTCCTTATTTGACAGGTTTTCAGTTGGTTAGATGAAGCGGTAGGCGAGGTAGACGCCTGCCGTTGTCAGAGCAGCAATGATGCTTGCCCGCGCAGCGAAGAATACGAAGGGGTAGGACATCAGCATCCAGGCGATGCCGATTAGGTCAGCCACTTCGTAGGAATAGCTCTTCTCTGCCAACGCGATGACGTACGGAGCCGTCATAGTGTTGAACGGTGTGGCCAGCAGAATGGCGCACATGGCAGCGACCGTGGTCGCAAAGCCTCCTTTAATGTCGTCCATCGGTCCTCGGGGGCCGCGTGGACCGTATGGGCCAGGGTTGGGGTACATGGTTTTAAAGTCCTTCTGTCTGAGGCCCTTGAGGGCGAGTTTGGGTGATCGCCGAAACGCATGGTTTCGGCGGGGTTGGTCTTCGTTTCTGTGTGGAGAGCGTTGCCTCCGGCTGGTCTACCAGGGGGTTCCTCCCCCTTCGCCCAACCGAGATATGATCAATGATATCGCTTTCAAGAGTGTACTACGAACCATGCGACTTCCGCTAAATGGCTAAGTTGACCATTGTTGTGATATCGCTATTGCGGAAACGTACTACGGTGCAGCCGTAAGAGGTTAATTTTGTTCGAGATACCAGCGCGCCACACGGCGAAACCACTCAGAATTTGTCAGTCCTGCTGCGGACGCAGCAGCTTCAACTTTTGGAAAAAAATCTTTGTCAAAGCGCAGGGAGACGGGTTCAGACATGGTATCACGCACGTTGTCAGGCTTCGGAAGCTTGCCCCTGTCCTTCATAAAGCTCTGGATCGCACGGTTCATCCATGCCGAGCGGTCAAGCTCTTCACCGCGCGCTTTGTCGATCTGCGCTGCCAAGCTTTCACCCATGCGAAAGGTTGTGGCCTTATCTGCGCGGTTCGCCGCAATACCAGGGCTTGCGTCAGGCAGTGGTATGGCACGTCTTTGGGTGCGCTTTGGTTTCTTGGCTGGCTGTTCCTTCACCACTTCTTTTCGCTCTTCAAGCGAAACGTCATAGCCTTGGGATTTCAGCTTTTCGGCGATTGCCTCTTCAAGCCACCTTGCCTGGCTAATGCCCTCGTCATCCGCCGCGTTGCCAACCAAGGCTCTAATCTCAGGCGCAACCCGACACGGTATTTGGACTTTCTTTGGTGGATTCCTGTTCACTGTTGCCCACGCTGGTTTTTCTGGATCGGGTAAATCTTGTCGGCGTCGATATCGCCTTTGTTTTTTCTCGCCATCGGCCAAAGTCGGTATATCGGGGTTCTGCCCATCCCGTCTGAGGATGAGAAATTGACGACATTCCTCGCGGAGAAATAACGCGATACTACTGGCTTCGAAGTCGCTGTCGGAGGCATGGGCGAGTCCCTCGTACAACCATTCAGGCTCAGGCAAGACCTGATGATCGACCCAGAGCGTGCCGAGCACTCTGAAAGCCTCCTTCGCCAGAACGCTATAGCGTTGCGATTCCTTCTGGTATCCGACCCCGGAATGACGGTTTTCCTGTTCATGCTCGGTGATCCACTTACCGATCTGGAAGGCATTCCAAGCGAAGTCCCTTTCTGATGATGGCTCCCACCAGGTGTCCTCGATGTTGAGGATGAGTCGCTTGAGTTCCAGCCCAAACCGTCGCTGACCATAGTTCGCCATCCGTGACTGCCCGTTCGATGCAGGCCCCGCTGAAAGATGTATGTTGTGATATCAAGTTTCAAGCACCGAGACTACAGGAGTCTTGGCTTTCTGCGCACCGGAAGGAACAGCGCGTTCTGACCACGATTTCGACGGTTCGATAACAGTCCAGCCTGGTACGAAAACCCTGTGGCGACATGGTACTACCACTGCCCCCGTTGGTATGACGGCTAAGATAAGAGCGACCGCAAGCTGTGCGATGTACTACCACTTTTAAAATTTTATTAAATTTCAAAGCGTTATTACCTCGCGCTTGTTCAAGGGAACCCGCTGCGCGTTCCCGTTGAAAATCCCTCCGGCCAGTGGCTCTTCCTGGGCATTGAACCCAATCCAGAGCCATAGATCGTATCGCCGATCAACCACTCGCGGGAGACTTCGCTCTCCCTGCACCCATCGATCCTTTCAGGAAGACCATGGGCCTATCGCGCCCCTTGGAACCACTCGCAGGGCTTGGAGACGTGCCTCTCCACCTGCACCGAACCATGCACGAACGTCTGGCCGTCCGATCACCACCATTTCATGGAGACCAACCTTCCGCGGTTTGGATGCGCGCCATGTCATGGAGACGACTTCATCGAGACCAGGAAGGAAGCATTTCATTGCTGCCCTTGCCTTGGAACCATCCCATCGACCACGGAGCCTTCGAGCCCCATTGGAACCCTGACCAACCCTACGCGGATTGGATGCCGCCAGCGCATCGGCGCTGAACCCGATCATGAGGCCTGTCGCCGCCCCCTGAACCCAGCTCGTATTGCATCGAAGTCATTCTAGACTTCCAAAATGTGTAACCATTGGTTACACTTACCGCCATGAAGAAGGACGTAGGCATGCGGGTCCGAGTAAGTCGCGATTTACGCGATGAATTCCTCTTAGCTTGCCAGGCCGACGACAAACCAGCCGCACAAGTGATCCGAGAGTTCATGCGCGCCTACGTCGAGAGCCACCCCGTTCCTTCCGAAGACAACGCGAAAAACGAAAGCAGGGACGAGCATGCTGACAGGCGAAATTCGAAATAAGGTTGACCAAATCTGGAATGCGTTCTGGTCAGGAGGCGTTTCGAATCCTCTCTCCGTGATCGAGCAAATCACGTACTTGCTCTTCATCAAACGGCTGGATGACCTGCACACGCTCGAAGAGAGCAAGGCCGAGACACTTGGCATCTCGATGGAGCGTGCAATTTTCCCTGAAGGAAACGACGACAAAGGTCGCGCTTACGAAGACATGCGCTGGTCGCGCTTCAAGAATTTCGAAGCGCGAGAAATGATGACTGTTGTGGATGAGCACGTATTCCCATTTCTTCGCCAGCTTGGCGAAGAAGGCTCCAGCTACGGCAAGCATATGAAGGATGCGCGCCTTGGTTTTTCCAGCCCTTCGCTCTTATCCAAGGTTGTCGAGATGCTTGATGGCATCCCAATGGATGATCGCGACACAAAGGGCGACCTTTACGAATACATGCTCGGGAAGATCGCGAGCGCTGGACAGAACGGCCAGTTCCGCACACCACGCCATATCATTCAGTTGATGGTCGAGCTGACCGCTCCGACGCCTGATGACGTGATCTGCGACCCTGCCTCGGGCACATGCGGCTTTCTGGTCGCCGCGGGGGAATATCTGCGCGCCAACCATCCCGCGCTCTTCCGCAATGAAAAACAGCGGGCGCATTTTCACAAGGAGATGTTCCACGGCTTTGACTTCGACCCGACCATGCTCCGCATCGGCGCTATGAACATGGTCCTGCACGGAGTCGAGGATGCCGATGTGTCCTACCGCGACAGCCTCGCCGAAGAACACAACGCCGATGCGGGCAAATATTCCCTAATTTTGGCCAATCCTCCGTTCGCAGGCTCGCTGGACTATGACAGTACAGCGAAAGACCTCCAAAAGATCGTCAAGACGAAGAAGACCGAGCTTCTCTTTGTCGCTCTATTCCTGCGCCTGTTGAAGACAGGCGGTAGGGCGGCTGTCGTTGTACCCGATGGCGTGCTGTTTGGCTCCTCCAAAGCCCACAAGGAAATCCGCCGCATGTTGGTCGAGGATCACAAGCTCGATGCGGTGATCAAATTGCCGTCCGGCGTTTTCCGACCCTATGCGGGCGTATCGACCGCAATCCTCATATTCACCAAGACGAGCGTCGGAGGCACCGATCACGTCTGGTTCTATGATGTCCAGGCCGACGGCATCTCGCTTGACGACAAGCGCACGCCGCTCCTGCCGACCGAGAAGCTGGGTCCCGTTCCGACCGAAGCGCTAAGCGACGCTGAGCACGAAAAGAACAACCTGCCCGACCTTCTGAATAGGTGGGCAGACAAGGACAGCAGCGAGGGTGACAACCCGCGCACGGGTCAGAGCTTCTGCGTGCCGCTCGCAGATATCGCTGCTGCCGATTACGACCTCTCTCTCAACCGTTACAAGCAGGTCGAGCATGAGGAAGTCGAACACCAGGACCCGAAGTCGATTATCGCTGAGCTCCGTTCTATCGAGACCGAGATCAATGACGGTCTAACCCAGCTGGAGGAGATGCTGGGATGAGTTGGCCGACTGCACAGCTAAAGGAAGTCGCTCGCGTTGTTGGAGGTGCCACGCCCAAGAGTGCTATTGAGGCTTACTGGAATGGTGATGTTCATTGGGCGACTCCCAAAGACCTAACCAATCTCCAAGGCAAGACAATCGGCGAGACTCCTCGCAGGATTACTAACGACGGGCTCAAGAGCTGTGCTGCGGAGCTGCTACCGCCGTATTCTGTTCTTTTCTCCTCACGGGCTCCGATAGGCCATGTCGCAATCAATACAGTTCCTATGGCGACAAATCAGGGGTTCAAGAGCATGGTCCCTGGCCCAAAGCTCGACTCTAACTTCCTATACTGGTGGCTCGATGCGCATAGAGCGCACCTTCAATCGCTTGGAAACGGCGCGACATTCAAGGAAGTCTCCAAGCGTGTCGTTGAAAGGGTTGAAATTCCAGTCCCGCCGCTCGATGAGCAAAAGCGGATTGCAGCGATCCTTGATCAGGCGGATGCGCTGCGCCGCTTACGCCAGCGCGCTATAGATCGCCTCAACACATTGGGCCAGGCGATCTTCTATGAGATGTTTGGCGATGTTCCAACAAACAGCCTCGGACTTCCTGCTCAAAAGCTAACCGACGCCCTGAATTTTAAGACGGGGAAACTGGACTCGAACGCAGCGGTAGATGGTGGCGAGTACCCGTTTTTCACCTGCGCAAAGGAAGTCTTTAAAATAAACAAATACGCATTCGACTGTGAAGCTCTGCTTTTGGCTGGTAACAACGCCAGCGCCGACTATGACGTTAAGTATTACAATGGTAAGTTCAATGCCTACCAACGGACATATGTTATCGAGATAAATGACACAACTCAGCTAACTTATCAGTATGTCAGAGCTGTTTTGGAGAGCCTACTTGCTCAACTGAAGAGGTTCTCCAAAGGATCGAACACCAAGTACATAACAATGGGAATTCTAAACCGAATGGAAATTCCTATTGCACCAATCGAGAGCCAGCTACTTTTCTCGAAAAGGCAAGAGCGGGTTCTTTCAAAGAAGAAGCTCCTGCTGGACCAACTCGAAAGAACAGAAGCACTTTTTAGCTCCCTCCAGTATCGTGCATTCCGAGGGGAGCTTTGACTAATGGGTATGGCTGCCACTTGGAAAATGACATTGCCAGGGCCGATGCTACAGCGTGGCTTCTGGCTATATGTCTGGCAGGTGGAGACGCCCAAGGGCGAAATACTTTATGTCGGACGGACGGGTGACAACTCCAGTCCGCACGCAACGGCGCCATACACCCGCATGGGGCAGCATCTCGGCTTTGCCACGACGCAGAACGCTCTGCGCAAGCAGTTGAGCAAGCGCGGAATTGATGCCGAGGACTGCAAAGCCTTCCATCTCATCTCACACGGCCCGATCTATCCAGAGATCGACAAGAATGACGGCGCTGATCGCAAAGTGCTGATGGAGCGGCACATGCCCCTTCGAAACCTTGTCGGCGCGATGGAGAAGGCACTGGCCGAGGAACTTGCGGCGGCGGGCTACGATGTCATGAACGAGGTGAAGTGGTCGCATCCGCATGATGCTGCGGTTTGGGCTGCAGTCCGTGAGGCTTTCGCAGAGCATTTCCCAAGATTGAGGAACGCCGCATGAGCCAGTTCGATTTCCTGAAAGCAGATTTCTCGGCCGTCTATCTTCACGCCAACAAGGCAGAGCAGATGGCGATTTCCGATCCGCGTGGCTCGTGTTTTTACGCACGACTGGCGTTGGAGACAGCCATTAAATGGATGTATGAGGCCGATCCGTCTCTTCGCAGCCCTTACGACGACGCGCTGTCCGCATTGATCCACGAGCCGAGCTTTCGGAAGTTGGCAGGCAACGCGCTTGTCACCAAGGCCAAGCTTATCAAGGACCTAGGCAACCGCGCTGTACATGACAGCCGTAGACAGATCAGCGAACAGTCTTCCATCACGGCGCTCCGAGAGCTCTTTCACTTCTCCTATTGGCTGGTGCGTACCTACGCCAAGGGGGCAAAGCCGTCCGCCGCCATCCAGTTTGACCCAAACAGTCTGCAAAAAACGCTGACGATCACGGCGAGCACGGTCCAGCAAATCAAGAAGATGCGCGAGGACTTCGATGCTCGTGAGAAGGCGTTGGAGCAAGAGCGCGAAGCCCGCCTTGCAACCGAAGCCGAGCGGGAAAGGCTTAATGACGAGATCAAGCGCCTTCAGGCAGAGATCGCCGCGACGAAGAAGGCGAACCAGGCCGCGCCTGATACACACGACTACAATGAAGAAAAGACCCGTGACGCCTTCATCGACCTTCTTCTGCACGAAGCGGGTTGGGCCCTCGATCAGCCGCGCGACAGAGAGTTCCCCGTTGTCGGCATGCCGAGTAATTCAGGCGAAGGCTTTGTGGACTATGTTTTATGGGGCAATGACGGCAAGCCGCTAGGGTTGGTCGAGGCCAAACGGACCAAGAAGGACTCTCGGGTCGGACAACAGCAAGCCAAGCTCTATGCCGATTGCCTCGAAACGAAGTACGGGCAGCGGCCAGTCATCTTCCTAAGCAACGGCTACGACCATTGGCTTTGGGACGATACGCGCTACCCACCGCGCCCCGTGCAAGGATTTTACAAGAAGGCAGAGTTGGAACTTCTCCATCAGCGCCGCACAAGCCACAAAGCGCTCGCCAAGGTCGAAGTTGATGCTGACATCGCGGGGCGTTTCTACCAGACCCGCGCGATCAAGCGTGTAGGTGACGCGCTTGAGAAGGATCACCTTCGCAAAGCTCTGCTCGTCATGGCGACGGGCTCCGGCAAGACACGCACTGTCATTGCCCTGGTCGATCAGCTCATGCGGGCAAATTGGGTAAAGCGCGTATTGTTCCTTGCCGACCGCATTGCCTTGGTCAACCAAGCGCACGGCGCTTTCAAAGCGCATCTGCCGTCAGCACCTAGCGCAAATCTCCTGCAAAAGCATGACCCGAAGAAAAATGATCATCATGGCGCACGGGTTTGCCTTGCGACCTATCCGACGATGATGGGGTTGATAAACGAAGTTGAAGACGGCGCACGGCGTTTCGGGCCAGGCCACTTTGATCTTGTTATCATCGATGAGGCTCACCGCTCCGTCTATCGCAAGTACCGCGCAATCTTCGAATACTTCGACAGCTATCTCGTCGGCCTTACCGCAACGCCAAGGGACGAGATCGACCGAGATACTTACTCGCTCTTTGAACTCGAAAAAGGCGTGCCTACCGATGCCTATGACCTTGATGAGGCCGTAGCTGACGGGTTCCTGGTGCCACCTCGCGCTGTCTCCGTGCCTCTTAAGTTTCAGCGTGAAGGCATCAACTACGATGACCTTTCCGACGAAGAGAAGGAAGCATGGGACGCGCTTGAGTGGACAGAGGACGGAGACAACCGACCAGACAGGGTGGAAGCATCCGATTTGAACCGATGGCTATTCAATGCGGATACCGTGGACAAGGTGCTCGAACACCTCATGACCAACGGTTTGAAGGTTGAGGAAGGCGATCAACTCGGCAAGTCGATCATCTTCGCCAAGAACAGCAAGCATGCCCGCTTCATCGCCGAGCGTTTTGACAAGAACTATCCGCATCTCAAAGGGCATTTTGCGCAAGTCATCGACTACAGCGTCGATTATGCACAATCCTTGATTGACGACTTTTCCGATCCGAAGAAACCTCCGCATATCGCTATTTCTGTGGACATGCTTGATACTGGGATCGACGTCCCTGAAGTATTGAACCTCGTATTTTTCAAGATTGTCCGCTCGAAGACGAAGTTCTGGCAGATGATAGGGCGTGGAACCCGCCTGTGCCCCGATCTCTTCGGACCGGACATGGATAAAGAGGACTTTCTGGTCTTCGACTTCTGTCAGAATTTCGAGTTTTTCAATCAAAACCCGAACGTAAAGGACGGCGCTCTCGGTCCGTCGATCAGCGAGAAGCTCTTTGTCACACGCGTCGAGCTGATGGACGAAATCTCAACAGATGACGCTGGCTCGGACAGCGACCTAGTTGCACTCAAGGACTCCATAGAACAACGACTCTTTGATGAAGTTGTCGGCATGAATCTTGACAACTTCATCGTTCGACCGAAGCGCCGCTATGTGGAAAAATTTCAAGAACGAGAGGCGTGGGAAAGCTTGAACATCGAAGATCGCCTCGAACTGACCGAGCATATCGCTGGCCTTCCGTCCGCGCTGAAGGATGATGAGCTGGAAGCCAAGCAGTTCGACTATCTTGTACTGCTAGCACAACTCACGCTGCTACGTAGCGATGCCACCTTTGCCAAGTATCAGGAAAGAATTCAGACCATTGCATCTTCACTTGAGGACCTCTCGAATGTGCCGATGGTTGCCGCACAGATGGCACTGATCACCGAGCTTCAGACGGAAGAGTATTGGCAAGACGTGACCTTGCCGATGCTTGAAGAGGTGCGGCGCAAGCTACGCGGGCTTGTGAAGCTCATCGAACCCGCGTCTCGAAAGATTGTTTACACGGACTTCCAGGACGAAATTGGTGAGGGAACGGATGTCGTCTTGCCTGACATCGGGAGCGGCACGGATAAAGCTCGCTTCATGATGAAGGTCAGGCACTTCCTTCAAGAACACAGCGATCACATCACATTGCTGAAGTTGCGTCGTAACGAACAACTGACAAGGCAGGACATCGAAGAGCTGGAGCGTATCTTTACGGAAGAAGGCGTTGCAGACCATGCGAAGCTGGAGAGCATTCGGAGCGAAGGCGGACTAGGTCTATTCATCCGTTCACTAGTCGGCTTGGATCGCGAGGCCGCCAAACAAGCACTTTCCGGCTTTATTGATGGCAAGACGCTGACAGCCAATCAGATTGAATTTATTGATCTGATTATTGATCACCTCACTGAGAGGGGCGTGCTGGACCCGCGCCGTCTCTATGAAAGCCCATTTACCGACCTTGATGATCAGGGCGTGAGTGGGGTCTTTCCTCACGACACAATCAAGGCGCTCGTCTCTACGCTCGCTGACGTTAGAAAGAGAGCTGTTGCATGACAATTGAACCAACCATTACCTGCCCAAACTGTTCAACCGAAATCAAACTTACCGAAAGCCTTGCCGCACCTTTAATTCAAGCCACGAGACAAGAATTTGAGGCGAAGATTGCCGATCAGGAAAAGGCTGTCGCGCAGCGCGAGGAAGATATCCGTAAGGCGAAAAAGGAAATACAGGATGCCCAGGCACGCATCGACGAGCAGGTCTCTGAAAAACTGAAGGCCGAACGCGCCTCAATAATCGAAGAAGAGAAGAGAAAGGCCAAACTCGCCGCAGCCTCCGAGATGGAAGACAAAGCCAGAGAGCTTTCTGAGCTGCAAGATGTCCTGAAAGATCGTGATGAGAAACTCAAGGAAGCTCAGAAGGCTCAGGCTGAGCTAATTCGTAAGCAACGGGAGTTGGATGACGCGAAGCGAGAGCTCGATCTGACTGTCGAAAAACGCGTGCAGGAATCCGTAGCGCAGGTCCGCGAAAAGGCGAAGGCCGAAGTTGAGGAGGTTCTCAAGCTCAAGGTTTCCGAGAAGGAAGAGCAGATTGCCTCGATGCAAAGGCAGATTGAAGAACTGAAGCGCAAGGCAGAACAAGGTTCCCAACAGCTGCAAGGGGAAGTGCTGGAGCTTGCCTTGGAGGAAACTCTTCGGACCAAGTTCCCATTCGACAGCATCGAACCCGTTGGAAAAGGTGAGTTCGGGGGCGACGTTGTCCAGCGCGTCGTTTCGCCGGCAGGCACGGCCTGCGGCTCCATACTATGGGAGACGAAACGGACGAAGAATTGGAGCGATGGTTGGCTTGCAAAGCTCCGCAACGATCAGCGCACGGCAAAGGCTGACTTGGCAATCATCATTTCGGATGCCCTGCCGAAAGATATCGATACCTTCGGGCCAGTAGACGGTGTTTGGGTGACTGCCGGACAATACTATGTCCCGTTGGCAATAGCCTTGCGACAGTCCTTGATTGAAGTCAGCAACAGCAAGATGGCGCGCGAAGGCCAACAAACAAAGATGGAACTGGTCTATGACTATTTGACTGGTCCGCGTTTCAGACACCGCGTCGAAGCCATTGTCGAGAAATTTTCCGACATGCAGGCTGATCTGGACAGAGAGCGCAAGGCAATGACGCGCCTTTGGGCGAAAAGAGAGACGCAAATTCAGGGTGTCATTGAAAGCACAGTTGGCATGTATGGCGATCTTCAAGGGATTGCAGGCCAAGCCATACAGCAAATTGAAGGCTTGGAAGTTCCGTTTATCGAAAGCAACGACGAAAGCGATTGAAAATGCTTACCACAATTGAGAGTGTCGATGCCCTCGGCGTATTTGATAAATACAGGAAAGATGCTTCACTAGGTCCATTTGAAAGATTCAACGTGCTTTACGGCATGAATGGATCAGGCAAGACAACGCTTTCGCGGCTGTTCCTGTCTTTAAATGCTGGCGAAAATGAATCCTACCCGGAATTGAAATACACGGTGTCCAGTTCGGATGGCCAGTTCAAGCAGGGCCAAAACTTCCCGCGCAAAGTCCGCGTCTTCAACTCTGACTATGTCGAATCGAACATCGGTGAGATAGAGGGGCAGTTGAATCCGATCTTCATCGTCGGTGAGGAGAACAAGACGCTTGTGAGCCAGATAGAGGCTGACGAAGCCAAATTGGCATCGCTCGAAGCTGAGCAGAAGCTGAAAGAAGGCGAGAAGAGCAAGCTTGAGCTGGCACGCGGTAAGGTATTCACGGATATAGCGAAGATTATTGCGTCTGATACTAGTGGACAGGTCACTAGAACCTACCGCAAACCGGAAGCCGAAAAAGCATATGCGGCGCTCAAGGCCGCGGCGACTCTGACCGACGAGGAACTCGCTGTCCATAGCACCACGCTTCGTCAGTCTTCATTGGAAAAGGTTCCAAAGCTAGACATCGGCAAGGTAAGCCTTGATCGTGACGGAGCAGCGATCGACGTGCCTGTGCTGGAGGCCATCGCCGAACTCACCATTACAGTCCAGGCTCTCTGTCTTCGAACTTCCGACTCCCTGGCCGTGAAGAGGTTACAGGAGAACCCCGATATAGCTGCGTGGGTTGAGAAAGGTCTCTCGCTACACCACGATCATAAAAGCGAGACGTGCGAGTACTGTTTGCAGCCAATACCCCAGCAGCGTCTCGAAGAACTAGCAAAGCACTTCAATGATTCAGATCGCCTGTTGAAGGAAGAGATAGAGGTTGTAATCGATGTCCTTGCGAGCTTGAGAGCGCGCATTGAAGCGTTAGCCTACCCTGCTAGGGCACAACTCTATGAAGAGCTACGTGATGATCTGAAAGGTGCGACCGCAACCTTGAAGACCAGCCAAAAAACGGCGCTGACGCACCTCGATGAGGCTCTAAAGTCCCTGAAAGACAAGCTGGTCCGACGGACAGAGGCGGTCGAAAGCGGCCTCTCGGAGTATGATTCAGCGCCTTTCGTGACATCTCTTGGCGCGCTCAATGAGGTGCTCGATAGGCACAACAAGAAGACCGAGGACTTCGAAAAACACGCCTCGGATGCACGCGCGGCAATTGAGACGCATCATCTGAGCGCCATAGGACCTGATGTTACGAAATATGATACTGACATTCAGGCGCTGAAGGATCGTCTTACCGTTATCGCCGATGGTGACCCGAGCAAGGGCGAGCACGGGATTTCGGCATTGCGCGGCAGTATCACCGCTAATCGCGCCAAGGTCTCCAACACAGCAGAGGCCGCAGAACGTCTTTCGGGCTTGCTACAGACCTTTCTTGGCCGCGATGAGCTGAAGTTTGAGCCGGAGGGCGACGGATATCGAATAATGCGCGGTTCTCAAGCTGCGACGCGGCTGAGTGAGGGGGAAAAGACTGCCATCACCTTCATTTATTTTATCGTGCAGCTTGAAGATCAGGATTTCGATATAACTGAAGGTATTGTCGTAATTGACGATCCGATATCGAGCCTCGATTCGAATTCAGTGTATCAGGCGTTCTCGTTTTTGAAGAATTCAGTGAAAGACGCTAAACAGGTCTTCCTTCTCACGCACAATTTTGATTTTTTGAAGCTTCTTCTCAATTGGTTAAATAATATTCCAAAGTCGAAGAAGCAGACGTCCCACTACATGCTGCTCTGCAATATCCAAGCTGATGGAACGAGAACCGCCTTGATCAAGCCGCTAGACAAGGAGTTACGGCAAAATGAAAGCGAATATTCTTGGCTGTTCAAGCAGCTTTATAACTTCCGTTCTGATGGCTCCATTGCGGGGTCGTACCACATTCCCAATATTGCGAGGAAAGTACTCGAAGCATTTTTGGACTTTTACTATCCAGCCAGCGAGACACTTTACAAGAAACTTGAGCGAGTTGAATTTGACGCCATAAAGAAGACGGCACTCATGAAATTTGCGAACGACCTGTCTCACCCTACGGGCAAAGGTTTTGATCCTGCGCTTGTTCCTGAGACGCAGAAGAATGTTCGCTATCTGCTTGAGATGATCGAGACCGTGTCTCCGATCCACTTCAAGTCTCTAAAGGACTCCATCGAAGCGGTTTAGTTCGGCGCATCCTAGCGGATCGGGCTGTCGTGAACCGAGCCGCCTAAGGACGTCTCGGCCTTGCGGCTTCCATCCCTTGCGTGATTGTCGGTGTGCTTGATGCACCCCTCTGGCTGAGCGCGGCTCTATAGGAGCCGCGCGTTTCTTTCCCATTTCTGGGGGCCTTCCTGCCCCATCAACCGTCAAGACCCAAGTCCCTTGCCTGGGCTGCGGGAGAAAGCATCGGAGCCGTGGCTCGTTGGCACTGCGCCCGCTCCACCTTCCGATCCTTTCGATCTTGACGGCCTCCCCCCGCTCATTGGCGCGGGCCTAGTCCGGTTGCATGCGCAACCGACTATCCAAAGGAGGAAAAAGTCATGAAAACAGATGTTTATCAGAAAGTAACAGACAAGATTATTGCCGATCTGGAGCAAGGCGAGCTGTCTTGGCTGAAGCCTTGGAACGCTGGCAACCTTGAAGGCAAGATCACCAAACCGCTGCGGCACAACGGCATGCCCTACAACGGAATCAACGTGCTAATGCTCTGGGGCGCGAGCGTCGAGGCGGGGTATCTCTCCCCGTACTGGATGACCTTCAAACAGGCCAAGGAGCTTGGCGCACACGTCAAGAAGGGCGAGCGCGGTAATCTGGTCGTCTATGCCAACACCATCACCAAAACCGAAGAGCAGGATGATGGAAGCGAAGAGAAGCGCAAAATCCCTTTCATGAAGGGCTATAGCGTCTTCAATGTCGAGCAGATCGAAGGCTTGCCCGAGCACTATTACACCAAGCCCGAGCCCGTGATTGATCCCGCTTTGCGGATCAGCCACGCGGAAGAGTTTTTCGGGCACACTGGCGCAGACATCCGCCATGGCGGGAATAGCGCCCACTATAGCGGCGGCAGCGATCATGTGCAGATGCCAGCCTTTGAGACGTTCCGCAGCCCCGAAAGCTACTACGCCACGCTTGCCCATGAGCTGACCCACTGGACGAAGCACAAAACCCGCCTTGACCGTGACTTTGGCCGCAAACGTTGGGGTGATGAAGGCTATGCCCGTGAAGAGCTGGTTGCCGAGCTGGGCGCGGCTTTCCTTTGCGCCGATCTGGAACTGACACCCGAGCCTGGCATGGATCATGCCGCCTATATTCAAAGCTGGCTCAAGGTCTTGAAGGACGACAAGCGCGCGATCTTTGCCGCCGCCGCCCACGCGCAGCGCGCCGCAGATTTCCTACACGGATTGCAGCCGCTGATCGAGGGCGAGCAGCAGGACGAGGGAGTCGCCGCGTAAGCGGCGACTTTTTAGGCCTGGAAAATTTCGCGCCCGCCTTTCGGCGGGCGCTGGCCTAGGGCATTCTAGTCTTCGGGGAAGGACCCGTCATCCAACTCTCTGCTTATGTTACCGGAAAAGCCAGATACGGCGGGGCGCGCGCTTTCGAAGCTAAGGGCCTCTGCTCTTCATCGTCCTAGCCTTCCATGCACTCACGGACGGGGCAGAAAGCCGAAAAGAACCCGAAGAACCACCGTCTGCACAGGGACTCCTAGATGAAGCCGAGCGCAACAAGCTCAGCATGGGCGCGGAACATGAGGGCAATCTTCTAGGCGGAAGGTGGCAAGCGCTCCGCCCCAAGAGGGAGAGATCGCAACACGGGCGAGAAAAGAAAAGATTAGACGGAGCGGATTACGCCACCATCAACCCGAATGCTTTGGCCAGTGATGTAACCCGCGCCCTCGGACAGCAGGAAAGCGATGGTCGCGGCGATTTCTTCGGACTTACCGTATCGCTCCATCGGCACGCTGTCGCGGCGTTCATCGACCTCGGGCAGACTGTCGATCCAGCCGGGCATGACGTTATTGATGCGAATACCCTTGGCGGCATAGTCGTCCGAATAGATTTTGGTGAAGGCACCAAGGCTTGCCCGAAACGCCGTCGAGGTCGGGAACATGGCGGTTGGCTGCGTGGCCCACGCGGTAGAGATGTTGACGATCGCGCCGCTGCCCTGTGCCTCCATGATCGGTGTCACAAGCCGGATCGGGCGCACGGCGCTCAGGAAATAGACTTCCATCCCTTTGTGCCAGTCCTCATCGGTGATTTCGAGGATCGGAGCGCGGGGACCGTGACCTGCCGAGTTCACCAGCCCGTCGATGCGACCCCACTTCTCCATGGCGAGATCGACTAGGCGCTGAACATCAGAATTCTCAAGGTTAGACCCGGTCACGCCAACACCGCCCAGTTCCTTCGCCAAGGCTTCACCTTTGCCCGAGGACGAGAGGATTGCGATCTCGTATCCATCGGCGGCGAGTTTACGCGCGGCGGCAGCGCCCATACCAGAGCCGCCTGCGGTGATGAGTGCCACTTTCGATTTAGCCATTTTTGCCTCCTTTATATTATCGACTGTACGATAGCGCATAGTCCCGATGTTTTTTCCGGCACAAGGAAACCTGTCATATAAGAGAATGGATGAACATCCCGTGCCCCGCCGATCACTCCCCGTGTTGAACGCGCTGCGCGCCTTCAAAGTGGCTGGACGACGGTTGAAAGCCTCTCGCGGTGCATCCTCAATCGACCGCTATCGAGCATTAGATTGTACACTAAGCACCTTTAATTACAAGATATTTTGATTTTCAACGAACAAGCACATTGCTTAACAGAAGAGATTTTAAAAAATCGCGGCCAGCCTGACGGCTGACCGCTAATCGGTTAGAGACCTGGCGCGCGTGTCGCCAGTTCATGCTCGATGTTGTGCATCGATTGGAGCGCATCGCGGCGCTCTTGCGATCCACGCGGGGCGGCGGCGAAGGCGTTGAAAGCCTCGGCTAAGAGGCCGTGCAATTCTGCCGTGCTGCGGGATGCCGCTTCAAAACGTGAGACGAGTGTCATCTCATCCTCCTTTTGCTTCAAAGAGGCCCCGAACCACTCAGGGCCTTTCGGCCCCGCACAACCATCATCGGCCCGTGGAAGGCCTGATGGTTCGGGAGGTGAACTTGATCCTGCAAACAGGCGGATGCGCAGATGGTGCCACACGCGAGACCGCCAGATCGGAGAAGGCGATATCAGCGCCTCTTACAGCGCCGACAAGATTGCCGAGGGCCGCGTCCGCTCGCCCTTCAAATGGCAAAATGCCCTTTGGGTTTCGGTCGGCGGAGCGTCCATAGGCAACCACCGCGCAGTGCAAGCCTACCGCATTATCGAGCGCAAGTTCTTCGATGGCGCGACGATCACATACCACGAAAACGCTCGCCTCAGCGCTGCTGCCCGAGGACGGCCAGAAGGCTTCTACCACGGCATGTCCGTCAAATGGGGCAAGCTGGATTGCGTCCTGATTGGCCCCGCCAGCATTTTTCTTCCATCGGAAGAGAAGGCCCCGCCCGAGCAGGCCGATATGTTCGACCTGTTGTAAACTATTGCGCCGTCCATATTGGGCGGTGCTATTCGGGCATGTGGTCTTCGTCATCAAGCCACTCATCTCGCTTCGCGCGCGGCTTGAATTCCGGCGCAAGGACATCGGGCTTTTGCTTGTGCCGTGCATGAGCGAGGCGGATGATCAATCGCAGCGTATCGTCTGTCGCCAGATGAAAATACTTGCGGAGTTCATCAAGCTGGACGGCATGCGCGTCATCAAGATTCAGCATCAATATGTGTCGCATAGCTTTCTCCTTTCTATCGTTCAGCGCTCAAAGCCAGGGCCGCGAACCCGCATGCGGGTTCGCTCGCGCCCCTTCTTTTCGCGCTCTTCTCGGGTTTTCTGTTGTGTATCGACCTTTCTGCCATGGGCCGCTGCTGCGTCCTTGGGCATGACGGTCGGATTTTTGCCTTGCTTCATGAGCATGTAGTTGGCGATCTGCTGGCGAACGGCGACGAGTTCCTGCAAGCGTTCTTCGCGCTGTTTTCTGATGGCCTCTTGCAGCCGTTGGCGCTCGTCCAGTTGCTTGGCAATCATCTTGTCGCGCTCTGCCTGATCACGGCGCACGGCTTGCCATGCGTCATGTTCGTTCTGCGCCTTCAACTCGGAATACTTGCCAGTCAGACGGCTCCAGAGTTTCCCGAAACCCTTCTGTGGAAGACGCGCTGCCCGCGCTGCGGCTTCTCTGGCTTCTCGGCTCTTGTGGAGTTCGGCCAGGCCGTTTCGCTCGATCCGATGACGCTCGACCATCTGAGTGCGGCGCAGTTCCAGCGTCGGGCGGAGACGCTTGTAGCCATCCTCAAGCTGCTTCTTGTGGTCCCGAAGATTATCGGCGACCAGTCCGGCGATCTTCTGACGCTGGTCTTCCACGGACGGCAAAGCATCAGCGCCCTTAAAACGGGCGGTAACGTCCTTGGATTTGACGCCCGACCAACGGGACAAGGCGTATGCTTCGCCACGATAGTCCACGGCGACAACGCCGCGCCGATCACCCTGCGCAAGATAATAGCCGCGAGCTTCCAAGGCTGACTTGAGCGCATCAACGGAGTCCGAGCGCTCCCAGCAATCCTTGAAGAGCGCTTTGATGATCTTGGGGTCTTGCTTTGTCCGCTGGGCTTGCTGCCATTCATCGCGGGTGAAAGTGAGCGGATTCTTGGCTGCGCGATCCAGCATACCCTTCGGCATATCCCAGCCGTGGCGCAGATATAGCTCTTGCGAGACATCCATCAGCCTCCGCTTTGTAAAGGAGAGCTGCCGCGCCGTCATCGTGTCGGTGTCGATCCGCGACCAGACAGCGTGGGCGTGGCGTCTGCCTTCCTTCTCGTGGAAGACGACCGCGCGTGGCTGGCCACTCAGGCCGAGCTTAAGTTCCGCCATTTCGATGGCGGTTTCGAAGGTGGCGATATCGACATGGGCATCTTGCGGCGGGTTCAGACTGAGCGAGAACAGATGCTGCTGGCAGCGTGTCCCCTTGGCGATGGCTTCGGCCTCTCTCAGAGCCTCGTGCAGATCATCGTCATTCATGAACCCACGCAGCTCATGAAGCTCGACATGCTCGTTGTCGTGGGTGTTCATCAGATGCTTTGCAAGCTTGGCTGCATTGCCGCGTTGGTTGCCTTTCAAGATCATGACGGGCCTCCGTTCGACAAGCTGCCAAGCGCCCGCAGCAGTTCATTGCGCAAGGTTTCGACATCCGCACAGGCTTGGCGGAGCTCGTCTTCCAGTTCCGGCGATACTGGCATTGCACCCATGTTCGCCGCGCGCGCGATCTGGTTCAGGTTCTGAGACAGGCGGGACTTTCCGAGCGCGCCGAGAACGCGGCCCAGGGCTTCATGATCTTTGACAGGGTTGGTGTTGCGGCGGCGAACTTTCTCCAGCGGCTCATCAAAGAGCTTGGCCTTGATGTATGCCCCAAGAGGCACGCCGTTTGCTGCGGCGCGCAAAAGTGCCTTCTCTTCGAAGGACAGGCGGAGCGAGAACGGAGCCTCGCGCGGCTTCTTTTTGGGGTTGGCGGCTGCTACCGCATTGAAATCACGTTCCGAAATGCTCATTACCGCACCTCGGATTGTTATCCTGAGTTACGGTGTTATGAGCATCGACAGCGCGGAGAAGGTGCTCCCACTCTTCAAGAGTGGCGAATAGAGAGTTCCAACTTTCTCTCTCTAGCTGCACCATTTCACCATGCCCGTCGGAGACATCCCTCAAGACCTGGAACGGTCGAGATCACCTGTGTCAAATGATCAAAGTCGGGAAAAGGGAAACTTGCTCTCAAATCGCTTTGTGCAACAACGCCTCCGTCATGTGAACAATGCGTCGGTTTTGGCGCGGGCCTTGGACAGGGATTGTGAAACCTGACCCACGATGCGGGTCATATGTGCCTTGGCCAGTTTCTGTGCCGCGGGTTCCTGTTTTTGCGGGATGGTATTCAGTTCTTGGGAATAGGCTTCGGCCACATGTGAAACGTGGTCCAGAGCACGGGCGCGCAGGACATTGGCCACCTGCCGGGACTTTTCCGAGCGCACCGCGTCCAGTGTGGATTTCCCACCATCCATCACATAATCCGCAAGGGCCGCATTGTCCGAAAAGGTGACTTTGGCCGACAGGGCTTCGGCGTCGATTGCCACGCCGGTCTTTCTGGTAACCCTGCGGGCCAGGGGTTTGTACAGCGGGATCGCATAGCCGTTGGCGTCCGTGTAGCGTGCGATTTTTGAGGCGGGGGGAAACAGCGTCGCGGTTTTGAGAGCTGCCAATCGGCGTGATCTCTTCGTGGTCAGGCTGGTCTTGTCTGCGGTCACGCGCGCACTGACAGCTGTCTCCAATGCGGTTTTTTCATCGTCTTTCAACAAGGGCAGGGTGGCGGCGTTCTTGGGATAAGCCTTGTCAATGATGTGATCGCGTTCCAGATGCTCGCTGCCCGGCAGGCTGCCATATTCGGCCCCTACGCCTTCGATCTTCAGAAAATTCGGCGCGCCCTTGCCGCCTTCGAACCCCAGAACCGAGGCGCTTTTCCCAAATGCGCGCTTTTTCTTTTCTTCTGCCTTCACCTGGCGGGCGCTGGTTTCCTCCAAGCCGAAGATGCGCGTGTTTTCCGCCTTGGCTTTCTCAAGCCCGGCAGAAACCCGGT
Organism: Rhodobacteraceae bacterium F11138; assembly: GCA_016521575.1. GTDB lineage: Bacteria > Pseudomonadota > Alphaproteobacteria > Rhodobacterales > Rhodobacteraceae > Sedimentitalea. Next base: position 43,394 of record JAEKDP010000004.1, read on the forward strand.
TCTTCAGCGTGGGTGGCGCGGAAACATCCGCCTTCATCTTTTCTTTCATCTCTTTGATTTCAAGGTCCAACTGCGCCTTTAGAGAAGATTTCACATGGGCATGGGGATCGTCCGCTGCGCGGGCCTTTTCAATGATGCTGGCATGACTCTTCAGTCCCTTGTCCTTGATGTGGTTGTGGCGATACATGGCCAGCGCCGGAAAGGCGGGCGCCTTTTTCGGGATCGCCTTGAAATCCTCGGCTCCGATCAACCCAAGAGGCGGGGCGGCCCTATTCTGGACTGCGGCCGATTTTCCGGCAGGGCGTTCACCCTTGCGTTGGTCGTTGGCCTGATCGGCGGCCAGCCGCGCGTTGAACACGCCGGCGCGGTCCGCGCGGTGTTTGCCTTGCTGCACCTCTTGGTTCTTGCGGTCGGCGGCCTTGTCCGGGTCGATCAGCGGCAGATTTTCCAGAACCACCTTGGCAAAGCGTTTTTCGATAGTGTGGTCGATTTCGTAAAAAGATGAAATCGGATCCGTGATCAACGAAGAGAACGGTCCCTTGGCCTTGGCGGTCAGTGTGCCGTAGCTTTCCGACTCACCTTCAAATTCCATCAACCGTGGTTCGGCGGCACGAAAAAGCGCGGCCTCGGTCTGACTGGAAATTGCCGGATTGGTGTCGGTGGCCTTGCCCGCCGCTTGCAATTCCTTGGCGGCCTCGATGACTTCGGCTTCCAACGCTTTGAGCGTCTTGAGCTGGTTGATCTTCTTGTTGTCCGGTTTGACTTTCCTGGCTTCTGTTCCGACCTCGTCGTCAGCGTCTTCGGTCTGTTTCTGGATCGCGTTTGCGATGGTCATCGCGGCCCGAACAGCAGGGCCTTCGGCACCCTTGATCTTCTTGATTTCGGTCTTTTGCGCCAGTTCGACATCCTGCACAGGCTTGGGATTGTCCGACGCGATCATGATCTGCAACTTGCGGCCCTTCCAGGTTGCGAAGATGCGGTGTTGCTTGGCGCCGATCTTGAAGTTGGCCGAGGGAAATTTGCGTTTTCCGTTGACCTTTGCGATCAATTTGGAAAACAGCTTCTTGGCCTTTTTCACCAGGAATGTCAGCATCTTGCCCATGGCCTTGTCCACAGGTTTGCGCAGTTTTCCGATCAGCGTTCGGATTTTTTTCGTGATACCGGTGATTGGCACCAGGGCGGCGACAAAGGCGATCACCAGGGGCACGCTGCGGCCGATCGTCTGTTCGATGAAATTGGCTGCCTGTGCGACCTGGCCACGGGCGATCGAACCCACCGAGTCAAAGATCGACTTGGCGACCTCCTTGATTTGATCGAACCGTTCGATGAAGGTCACAATCATCTGGTAGATTGAATAGACGATCTTGACGATGGCACCGACCGGGTTGGTCAGGCTGGCCAGCCAGGCAATGCCGGCCTGCACCAGCTGCGAACTGACCAGGCTGCTCAACCCGCCCAGCAGAATCTGTTTGAAATTGTCGATCATGCCCAGAAGTTTCTGCCAGATGCCGACAAAGCCTTCTTTCAGCAGGGTTTTCACGACTTCGACGGATTGCTCCATCATGCTGACCATCTTCTCGCCCTTGGATCCCAGGCGTTTGACCAGTTTCTTGCGGAAGTTTTCGTAAGTTACGCCAATGATTTGCAGAACGATGCTAATCAATCCTTTGAAGCCCAGCTTGGCAGGCAAGGAAATGCCCGCACCATCCAAAGCACCGAAGAGCCAGCCCAACAGGCCCTTTTTCAGATGTTCAAGAATATTGGCTCCGAACTTCCTGAAGCCACCCACGACCGCCTTGATCAGGTTCTTCACGAACCCCAGCGGATTCTCAAGGATGGTGTCCAGAACCTGCCCGGCTTTCTGCAGAATTCGCCAGACCTCTTCGGCCCGGTTTCCGGCCAGTTTCAACGCCCCGCGCACGATCAGTTCCAGCAGTTTCTTTGCGACGGACTTGACGAAACGCACGATGTCGCGGACCAGGTTGACCACCATGCGTTTGACATTGCGCGCCGCCTTGAGCGGGTTCAGGGTGTCCAATGCGGCAGACAGACCATTCTTGATCCGGGCCCAGGTCAGGTTCAGTTCACCCAGTTTGCCCTTGACCCATGCGAAGGCCTCTTGGATCACTTTGGCTTCTTTCAGACGGTCGAAAATCAATGTGCCGCCGGGGATCAGCCCCATGAAGCCGCCCAGCAGGTTTTCGGCGGTCATCAAAACCCGTTTGCCACTGATCAGCGTGCGCCCGATCAGCACGGTAATCAGCGTGTAGCCCGGAACATGCCGGGCGATGCTTTCGGCCTTGTTGGCGAAATAACCGCGCCGGATCACCGGTTCGCGCGCCAGCGGCAGGGCGTCCGATCCACGGGTCTGCTGTACCACATGGGTCAGCTCATGTGCCATCAGTCTGGTGTTGGTTTCGCTTTCACCGTCCCCCAGCCAGATCCGGTTGCCATGCGTAAAGGCGCGTGCCCCGATGCGGGCGGCGGCGCGGCGGTCTGCGGGTGCGTCGTGCAGACGTACATGGCGAAACGAGGTGCTGAAATGAGGCTCGATCCGTTGGCGTACCGCGCGCGGCAAGGGGCGGCCCGGTCCCGGGTTCGCCACCAGGTTGGCCACGTCCTGCGGCGCGGCACCGCCGGACCGGCCCACGACAGCGCCGGTTTCGCTGCGCTCCAGAACCGGGGGCGGCGCATCCGGAATGGGCGGCGTGTCCGGCGCTGGTGGCTCTCCCGCCGTGCTTTGGGGTTGACCGCTGTCCAGTTCGCGCGTGTCGTCGTCATCCAGCCCGGTGGTGTCCACATCCTCGGGGCTGGCAACGCTGACATCCGCCTGTTCGGCAGGCAGATCCGGTGTCTTGAGGTCGTCCAGGTTGGGCTGATCGTCGGTGCTGCGCCGCAGGGGTTGCGCCCCATGGCCCTGCGCGGGTGGCGCATCGGGCGTATCCATCGCCGGGGCCGAAGAGGCCACGACACGGGCAGCCATCGCTTCGGCCTCGTGTTCCGCGGGGTCGTTGACGGCACCCACCCGCAGGGCCGGTTGCAACGTGGGTTGCATATGGTGCCGCGGCTTCAGTATCGCCGGGGCAGGGCGCGGCCGGGCATGGGCCTTGGCGGGCAGTTTGATCTTGTGCCCTTCAGACATCTCAACTGAGATCCCGACAGCAGGCCCCGGTTGCGCCGGCACCGGTTACATTGGCATTCGCGCGCGCATTGGTGCAGATCGCATCTGATACATTCTGCGCGGCGGCGCGATTATGGGCTCCGGTCGGGCGCGCGATGGTGCTGACGCCGTCCGCGCGCACGCCCAGCCCGTGATGCACGTTGAACGCATGGGCCAGTTCATGCGCCACGATCGACGGCAGAACACCGCGCACGACGAAAATCTTGGCGTTTGCCGAACCAGAGTTCTTGGTCGTACCGCCCCCGGCAACGTGGGTGCCGGCGTCGGCACCACGGCGGATGGTATCCACAAAAAACACTTCGACCGCGTTGCTTTCGCCGGTCAGGGCAAACAGATCGTTCTGTTCAACCGTCGGCGCCGCACCAGAGCCCGCATCTTCGATTTCGCGGAACCGCGTGCCGCTGATGGTCCGGGTCGCATTGATTGTCACGTCGATACAGCAGCGGCCCCAGATGTCCGCAACCTCTTGCAGGTTGGGCACGGTGGTCGGTGAACTGCCGTCGTCATTGGCAATCGCCACCGGTTGAACCGAGGCCGAGGCCCGCCCCACACGGGCACCCGACCCGCAGGAGCTTGGCGCGAATATCTGGTCCGAACGCACGGTGGCCCGCCGGTTCTGCGCCAGCCGGGGTGAAAATTCGCTGGTTTCGCCCTGGGCAAAGCTGCTCAGGTTGGCAGGCGTGATTCCGGGTGTGCCGTCGGATGGGGCGGCAAGTTCGCTGCGCACCGCGGCGGCGCGGCTGCAGGACAGGGTCCAGTTGGTCTGATCCGGGCCATCGGTGCTGGCGAACCCGTCCACCCGCATGTTGGGACTGGTCCCCAGCGCGTGAAACCCGGCCGCCACCCCGGACAGGCGCGACCGTGCGTCCGCCGTCAGGGTGGACCCCCCGACCGGGAACAGGATATTTTCGACCGGGTGGCCCGCGGCGCTGCTGCTGGCAACCGGACAGCTCATGCTGCCAGGCAGTTTGGACAGATCTCCAAGGCGGCGCAAACGGCTGGCACGACCATTGTCCTGTACCACATGCGCCAGTTCATGCGCCATGTTCGCGCGGGTGTTCTGCCCGGCAGCAAAAGCCACGTCGGACCCATGGGCAAAGGCCCGTGCATCCAGGGCCGCCGTCGCATGGTCGGCGCCCGGCCCTTCGTGCACCCGCACATCGCTCAGATCCTGTCCGAACCGGGGCTCAAAGAAACCGCGCTCAGGCATGCTCAGCGGGCGTCCTGACCCCATCTCTGAAACCGCCCTCGCGGCGGATTTCGGAGCCACCGCCGAAGCCGTGCCCGGCGCGATGGCAGGGGCGGCATGCGGGGATCGCTTTGCCTGTTTGTCCTTGTCTTCGCATGCGGTGCATTTGCGGCGCAGAGCCGTGCCCTCGGCAGCCGACCCCAACGCCGGACCGGACAACACCTGTGCCGCCATCCGGTCTGCCGCCTTTTCCGCCGGATCATGCGCCCCGCCCACGACCAGGCCCGTCTGTTGGGCCTGATGCGACCCGGCCGGGTTGGGGCGGCGCACAGGCGGGGCCTTGCGACGCAGTCGGCGGCGGATCTTGCGTTTCAGGGCCATGTCGCGTCCTTTCCGCTCAGCGTTTTACGAAGTTGCTTGCCAATCCCTTGATCTGGGTTCCGTTCATCCCGGCCCGCCGCAGGATCGTGGTCAGATTGCCGGTCGGCTGTTTTTCAATATCCGCAAGAGACACGATGCCTTTTGCACGCAACAGTTTCGCGGCGTTCGGGTTGTCGGCCAGCACGACGTCGACAGGTTGTTCCTTGCGCAGGGAAACCACCAGTTTCTCCTGCGCCTTGCGGACTTCTTCCAGTTCGGCCTTTGCTTTCGTGATGACCTTTTCGCTTTCGACACGTTCTGTCTTGATCTGTTCCAGATCCGCCATGCTCTTGCGCAAGCTGTCTTGCAGCGCGCCGACTTCTCCGGCCAGCTTGGCGCGATCCTCGGTCAGGCGGCGCACCTCGGTTTCGGTCTCGGACTTCTTGAGCACCAGATCATCCAGCCGTTTGGCAAAGGCGTCCAGCTCACCGGTGGGCAGGGACGGTTGCTCAAAGCCGGCGCTGGTTCCGCCGGTTCGGTCTTTGCCGGGCAGCTCGATATTCGAGATGACCTTTTCGACCCGCGCCTTGGTCTGGGCATCGGTTTCATAGGGCAGTTTGCCGGACCCTTTGCGGATCACCACATAGTCGACGACCTTGCCACCGCTGGTCATCATCGCGATCTTGTCTCCGGGTTCGGGCTGTCGTTTGCCGATGACCTCACCAGAAATGCCGCCCATCTCGGTGATTTTTGCCAAGGGATCACCGACGTCATCCAGATCGATGACCTCGTCGCTGACATCATACCCGTTGCCGGTCAGGATCTCGTTGGCGGTCGCAGGCGGCAGCCGCGTCACATCGGGCTTCACGTTTACCATCTTTCCCGACAGGTCCGGCTGATAGACAATGCCCGGATCATAGATCACATCGGGCCGGGTCTTGGGCGGCCATAGCGGGTCTGGTTCGGGTTCGACGACGGGAATCCGATCAGGCCTTGGCTCAAACAGCCGATCATCCCACTTGCCCAGCCAGTCGTCTATGCCGACATTGGGCTTGTCGGGGATCGTACAGCATCGCTCTTTCGTCTTTTCGAAAAGGGCGTCGATCTGCGAGCCAAAGAAATACCGGTGCGCGCGCCAGGTCAGCGCCTGTTTGCGGCAACACAGGGCGCAGAGTTCGGTGATTGCGCCGGGGCGATCACCGGCCGGGTCCATTTTCAAACACCCGACAGGAACCAGATAGGGGGCTTTGCCCGCTTGCGGCGGGCAGGGCGGCAGCAGGTGCAGACATTCACAGGCGTTGCGATCCTCTTCTTCGGCATTGGCCAGAATGCCGATCTTGGCCGCCTCCAGCTGCATCCGGCGGCGGTCGCGTGCCGCACCACGCAAATCGTCCGGGTTCATTTCCTTTTCCGCCAAAAGGATGAGGTCCTGTATCTCTTTTGCCCGTTCGGGGGTGGCATTGGCTGCGTATTCCTCGACCAGGGTCTTGTTCACCGCCTTGGCCACCTTGCCATCCGTTTCCGACAACGGAACGGCCCCCGCCAGCGTCTTGCGGTTGGCCCAGACATTCAGGACGCTTTCGACGACCTTGCCTTCGTGAGGCTTGAGCGGTCGATAGATATTGCCAAAATCAACCTTCTTGTGGCCCGCGACACAGGCGTCGACCGCTTCGCGATAACCGCGGTCGGCGGGTCCGAAAGCCGTGGCCCGGTCCGACAGGTGCAGTTCCAAACGCCCGTTTTCGCCTGCGGCCATGGACAGGCAGATTTCACCGTCTTTTTCCAGAATCGCACGCAGATCGCCATGGATATTTTCAGGTTTCAGTTCGCGCAGATCAAAGCTGCCGCTTTTGACGTCGATCAACTGGCCCGCGCGGTTCAGGATCGTTCCGCCGCTCCAGGCGACCGTGGTTCTGAACCGTGTCGGCAGGGTCAGTCGAATGCCGCAGATCACCCCCCAGTCCATCATCAGGCGCAACACCCGTGTGATCGCGGTATCATCCTGAACTTTGCACATTTTTTCAAGCGCTTGATGAACGGTCTTCACGTCCTCGAACCGTTCACAGCCATCGCTGGGGTGATAGGCAACCTGGGTCGCATCCAGATCGCAGAGACTGTTCAAAGCCTCTGCCACGTTTTCAGAGTTATCAAAGAAATCAGGGCACTGTGGATCAAAGCTGATGTGCGTGGCCGGGATGTCGGTCAGGGGCGGAAAGCTCAGCCTGCGAGTGTCGGAATCGCTCAGCTGGCGGGGCTTGCCTTCCTCGATCGTAAAGAGCGCGCAAAAGTGATGCGCGACCCCTTCGGGCAAGGCGTTCTTGTTGTCGGTGCCTCCGAGCAGCCTGATGCGGTCCTGCTGGGCGGCAAAACGGCGCAATTCGACCAGCCAGTAATCCCCTGCAAGAATTTCGGCATCCTTGAGCGCCAGTTCCAGCGTGAAAGAGTCCAGCGTCAAACCTGCGGTTCCAGAATTCAGGTTCATCTTGCCGGTGCCGATAGCGTCCTTGACCGAATTGCTGGACAGATCCAGTGTGCAGGCCCCATCCCAACGGCGGACATGCGAGAACGGTTTGCCGCCGTTCTTGCCCGTGCCGGGTTCGGCAATCGGATGCAAGACGGCGGACAGGGCCGGGCGTTCGGGGGCATGATCCGCATCGAACCAACCGATCTGCGCCTCGGTCGCATCCGAAAAGAATTCATATGCCGATTTGGCGCGGGCAAACGTGTCGCGGGCGGTGACATCTTCGAGCGCGGCGGTTTCCTCGATCGCGGCGGCGTTTTCATGCGACCATGCCAGCCGCACTGAAATCGGGTGGCCGGCCTCGTTGCGACCGACGCGGATGACTTCTATGCGGAACAGCGCGTTGGGCACCGTGGGGACGATGTCGATCTGATCGGCGCAGGGGTCGCAGTCATCGACGGCGATCTCGGTGTTCTTGGGCTTGACCGATGCCAGAGCGTTTCCGGTTCGCGCAAAGGCCCCCTTGCCGTTGGCCATCTGCTCCAGAAGGGCCTTTAGCCCGTCTTCGTCGTCGTATCGCAGGCTCTTGATCTGGGTCATCGTGCGGGTGCGATATGTGGTTTCCGCGCCATGCAGCCCGGGATCGGCCAGATAGGGGTCCTGCATCGCAAACACCGGGCGTTCCCACAGGTCGGCATAGAGCAACGCATTTTTTTCCGGCAGCCTCGGACCCAAGGGAAGATCCGCCTGATCGGCAAACAATCCCAGCGGGCCGTCGCCCGGCTTGCCCGATGCCGCCCGCACCTGGCCCTGTTTGCCCTCGGCCATGATCCAGCCGGGGGCCAGCGCCGGGCCGTCCCCGGAGATGACGACCGCGCCGTTCCGGGCGGGGCTGCCCGATCCGACGGTGACCGCATTCTGCGCTTCGTCGCGCGCCTGGTGGATCTGCCCGGTTTCGGTAAGATCCGCGTCGGTGACCATGCCCCCCTGAACATGGGCGGTGTTGGAATACCGCTGGTCCGGACGATGGCTGAACCGCGAGTTTGAGCCCTTCATGGCAATGTCTCCTTCATATCATTCACCCGCCCGCTCACGCCAGTTCGGGCGGGGTCTGGGCCAGCAATGGATCGTAGCGCAGGGCGATCTCTTGCCCCAATGGCAGGAATGCCGTCAGTTTCTTTTCCAGCGCCCGGCGCCCGGCGGCGAGATAAAGATGGTGCCCGGCACCCATTTCGCCTTCGTCCTCGGCTCCGGCCGCGATCGAGTCCGGTGCCGTCGTGTCCAGTACGGCACAGCCCGCTTCGCCATAGCGCGGCAATCTCAGCACGCAATGTCCATCCGGACCAGGCAGATACCGGGCGACGAACCGTGCCGGATCACTGGTGTTGCTGGATGAATTGCTCAGAAAGCAGTCTGCCTTGCCTGATGGTGGCTCAAACCGCGAGAAACGGATGCAACTGGATGCCGCATCGCAATTCAGGTTCGAACTGAGCGATCCTAACAGGCAATCCGACGCATGAAGGCGGGCCAGATCGGTTTCGCCCAGAACCGTGCAATGGATCAGCTCAGCGAACCGGTTCGGACCGATAACAGCCCCCAACAGAGAGTCCGATGCCACCAGCGGCGGTACAGACGGGGTATCCTTGTTGCCATTGCCACTCAGAACGACCCGTTCGGCAGCGGATCGCAGCAGGGTCACCCGCGCGCCATTCTGCACCCGGATACGCGCGGCACGCTCGGGTCCGGTGTTGGGGGTAAATTGCCCTGTGAACAGAATGTCCTGAAACAGGATATCGGCCCCGGCGGGGATGGTCAGGTCGTTGCCCAGTTCGACAATCAACCGATCCGGCACAGGGCCGGGTTCGTCCATCAGATCCAGAATTTGGCGGGGTCCGATACGCCGGTTCCGATCGCTGGGTTTGATTTGCAGATCGCCGGGCGTGGGTATGGTCACGACCTTGAGACCGGGCGCAAAAAATCCGTCGGGCGGGCGCAGGTGCAGCAGGCTGCGGCGCGGATGCGGCCCGGGAGACACGGCGACCGACGGGTCGCGCAGATCCGGGCAACGGGCCGCACCATCGTCATATGCGCCGGGAAAACAGGGACTCCCGCCGGGTGCCCGCGGCTTCCAGTACACAGAGCGGCCTTGCGGCAGGGCGATACCGTCCCCGTCGCGCTGTGGAAACGTCAGGCGAAACAGTGGGTTCGCCCCGCCTGCATCCTGCACGGCGCGGTCCATGCGCCGCAGGTCGGGGCAGCCCATGGGCGGCGCGGTTCGTCCCAGCGGGTCGTCGTCTTCGTCATGGGCCGGCACCGAAAATGGCGGCAGCGTCTGGCGCGGGCAGGTCAGGGTCAGCTTCCAGCCCTCGCGCACCACGGTTTCCGCGCCCGAAACCACATCGCCTACAGCATCTATACTGTGCAGGGTGCCCTTGGATTTGGACCACAGGACCGAATTGTTCAATTCGTCCAACCGCCGGGCCGGATCGGGTGCCAGCAGATCGGCCCCGACCAGTTCCGCCAGATAGGGGATCAGCCAGGGCTGGATGCTGTACCCGTTGTCCGCCGCTTCGGCAAAGGCGTCCGCATAGGCCTGTTCGGTGGTGTGGCGGACCAGATCCAGCAGATGGCCGAACCCGTGCAGGTAGGCTTCGAGATCGGCCAGGTCTCCTGGTGGGCCGGTATCCCGATAGCGGTATTCTTCAGGAAGCTCGCGGTACAGCAATCGACCCGCGCGGCTGATGATGTCGTCGGGAAACTGCATCAGATATCCTCCACGGTCACGGCGATGTTCCCGGCGCTGCCGGCCGGGATATGGATGACCTGATGGGGCGTGGCGTAAATCGCCGCCACCGCATTGTCGCGTGTGGCGACGTTGCGGGGCCAGGGCCGGTCAAAGTTCGGGGGGCGCGGGTTGAACAGATCGTACCCGTTGCCCAGATCGAACCGGGTTGCAATCGCGTTCTCAATGCCGGGTACGGTTTCCAGAACGGCGAGAACTTCGCTGACATAGGCGGTCTGCGAAAAATCGCGCACCTCAAGGGAAAATGCTTTGGTCAAAGCGTCTTCTGCGGCGGACTTGATGTCGCTTTTGTCATTCACCGACAAATCGGCGCGCACGGTCACGCCCAGATGCAGCGGCAGGGTTTCGAATTCCCGGAAACTGATGCTGACCCCGGGAATACATTTGTTGAGGATTGCCGGGCGCAGGGTGTCCCGCAGACTATCGGTCAAGGCCGCCCCGCCGGTGGGCACCAGCGTCAACACCACGCGGCGCATCGCGGTGGGTGTGGCGATCTCTTTCGCATGGGCCCGCAGGATCGCGGCATTGCGCATCGCCAGGCGTTCGAAATCGGCCAGCGACACAGCCCGCCCGTTGGCCGTCATTCGCGACGGCGCGGACTGTCGCAACTTGGACAGGGGTTCGCGATTCGCGCCACCCGAGGTATGAAAAGGTTGATATATTTCAATTACATATCGATGTTTCTTCATAGGTTTGGTGAATGCACGCGGTGGAATGCCGGTTCCTGCCAGGCCGGTTCCGACCCGGTGGCGCGTGACCACAACGTTGTTTTGCCCGGTGATCAGGCGGCGACGGAAATGGCACCGCAGCTTGCCGTCATCGGTCAGGGTCGTCGACCATGAACGGGTGCCCTCGGCGGTCGGGTCTATGTAGTCGCGGTAATCCCACCGCTGCCCGTTCACGGTCACATCGATGTCGGGGATCACACCGGATTCCGTCGAGGTCGAAGGGATATGGCTGATGTCCTTGACCGCAAGTTCGAACACCTGCGCCGCGCGTTCGCCATCGCCTGATCCCAGAACCTTGCTGCCCTTGGTTTCGCCATGGCTGACCATTGCCGTATTCAGATGAAATGTTGTCTCGCCCTTGGACCATCCGGCCGCCGAGTCGCTGGGGTCCAGCGCGATTTCAACGGTTTCATCGCCCTTCGGCGTGATTGCGGTCAGGGTCGCCAATATGTCCTGCGGTGTGTCGTTCCCCGTGCGGCTGATAATCACCTGACGTCCGGGCTTCAAAAGCTGTCGCGCCGACTCGGGGATCGCGGACAGGGTCGCGGTTGCACCCGAAATCACCGCCTGCGGGTTTCGATCATGCCCGACGGCAGCCAAGCGCGACTTCAGCGGGCCGTGAAATTCGGTGTCTTCGTGATTGCCCGCCGGAGCCTGGCTGAACAGGACATGATATTCGCCGGACGACACCCGCACCCCGTGCACCTGCAAAGCCAGCAATTCATCGCTTTTCAAGTCGCGCGCCACAAACCAGTCGTTTTCGGCCAGTCCTTTGGGCGGTTTGCCCAGAAAGCTGACCGTCCTTGTCGGGGCGGGGGTCTTGCCCGGCAGCACAACGGGTTTGCGGTGTTTGATCTGGCCCTTGATCGGCTTGGCGGATGGATCACTGACATGCCCGCGACGGGTCTTGGGCGATGCGGGGCTGAACATCTGGCTCAGCGGTGTGTCATAGGGATCGGAATCTACAGGCGGCGTCTGGGCGCTGCCGGTGATGCCATACGGACCGCTGGCCCCCAGAAAGTACATTTTCCCGACGTCATGCGCCGCAAGCGCCTTGTTTGAATCATCCAGGGCAAAGGCCAGCATCGGGCGCAGCCGGATATCCGTTTCGGCGCTGAGATCGGCGTTCAGGATCAGTTCATCTCCGATCACGTCCAGGACTTCGACCTGCACGATATCGCCATGATCCAGCCATTCGACGATGTCGCCCTTGATGAATCCACCGCCCTCGGCGATCTTGACAACCGAGCCGCCAGACTTGGTCTGACGCAGCCCGGTGCGGACGTCATCAGGGGCGGTGAACAGCCGGGTGGACCAGCTGGGAAAACCGGATTCGGGGCGATCGGCAAAGGCAATACTGGCCGTTTCCGCATCCGCGTCATGGGTGATCGTATCGATCGAATGCGCCTCGCCCGTTGAGCCGTTGGCCAACACCACCAGATCGCCGGGGGCAAGGGTTTGATCCGAGGGAAGGTGCCAATCAATCGCGGCCGGCGCGGTTGTCTTGCCAAAGGCAAGATCGCTGGGGTTTCTGTTCCAGCCCACGGCTCTGGCCGCATTCAGCGCGGGGTGGGCATCGACCCTGTCCAGTGTTTCGAAAATCATCGGTGTTCCGCCTTCGGCCGGCGTGTGTTTCATGGCCAGTCCGCGTTCGATCTGAACCGCGCCGAGGTCGTCCTTGAGGATCAATGCCAATTTGGTGGTGGCCGAAGCCGGAGGTGTCGGTTGATAATTCACCATCGCCGCAAGCCGACGCAGGTTGTCCCATTGCGTGGCCGTGCGCAGATAGCCTTCGTTGGCGTAGGCGTCGAGATAGCCCAGCAAAACATGGGTTGCGCGGCTGAAAGCCCGGTTTAGCTCCCAGCTGTAATCATCTGTTTTATCGTTGTATTGTTTCAGCAACCTTTCGGTGCGGCGGCCGCGTGTTTCCTGTTGGGGCGGCATTGCGGGCGCCAGACGTTTCCACGCGACACGGGCCGCGGCGTCGGCAGCATCGGGCCAATCCTCTTGCGCGCGCAGATAGATGTCGCGCCAATATTCCGGTGTGCGTGCGGTGTCCGGTGCGCCGCGCAGGTACAGACCCAGCATCGCGATGCGAAGCTCTTCCAGCCAGACCGCAGCGTCACCGTCGATATAGTCGAACCGCGACAGCCCGGCGCGGTTCCAGCGCGTCAGGTCGGGTTTGATGTCAGGCCGATTGGGGTGAGAGAATGTCATCCGGCTTCGCCTCCGTTCACGACGATCCGCAACATGCCGTTTTCCGGGCTGGCGCGTTCGGATCGGCATGCGATGAATTCATCCGGCTCGACGGTGATCACACCATCGCCCGATTGATCGTGAAAGCCCTTTCCGACACGGCGAAACAGGTTCAGGCAGGCCACGGCCACGCCTTCGACCCCCATCGCGGCTTCGATCACGTCCGAGGCATACAGCGCCTGTCCGAAATCCAGCCGCCCGGTTTCAAAGAAACCGCCCTGATCGGCCGAAAACACCTGCGCCAGCGCCTGTTTCAGTTCAGAGCGAAAATAGCCCGGGTTGGCACGGATCGACAGGGTCAGGGTGATGGCCGCCGGTTTGGCGGGCTCCAGAAACACTTCTGTGCCGATCATCCGGTAATCTTCGATCAGCCCGCGCAGAATGCGGCGCCCGGTCAGCGTGTCGCCGACCGGCGGCAGCGGCAGACGGCGATCGGTGTGATAGGCGGTGATCGCGTCCCACAGTTCGCGCCGCAACCCGTCCGGGATCGGCAGATCTGCGCCGCTGTGCAGCGGTTGATCCAGCGCGATGTCATCTTCCAGCAGCACCGACACCAGAATGGTTTGCCACGCCCCGGTCCAGACCAGCCGTGCCCGCGCCAGGGCGACCAGGGGGTGGGTTTCCAACACATCAGAATGGTCGTTCAGCGTGACCATGCGGTTCTGTTCCGCAATCAGCCGTGGTCCGGCTGTGCGCGCGGCGTCCATCGCGCCGGGGTTGTCGCGCCAGAAGCCTTCGACCTGTTCGGCGATGTTCGGCTCGGGACGGTCGGCCAACAGCGCCGGGTCAATGCGTTGGGTGGCGTCATAGCCAATCAGTTTGAGCAACCGGCGCACGCTTTCGGGCCGCCGGGCGCTGTCCAGGAACCGCTCGCCCTGAACCCGGTCGATGGCATGGCTGGCGCGATCCAGTGCCGCCGCCAGCAATTCGACGATCACCACCTCCATATCCGCCGGAGTCCAGCGGCGGCGTTCGGGGAACCGGCTGGCCAGTTCCTGCATCATGAACAGACGGAAACTGTCGTAATCCCTTGCGGCCCAGTCAAAATCATCCTCGACCCCCGGAATGGGCAAGGGCAGCGTCGCGACACGTTCACCGCAATCCGGGCATCCGCCGTCAAAGATCAGCTTGGGCGGGGCAAGTTCAGCCATGGTCAGACCTCGATCTCATGGATTTCTTCCTTTTGCAGGGCGGCGATCACATATCGGATCCGCACCAACAGAACTTCCGGGGCATCCGGTGGCGCGCCCACCGAGACCTGGATCGTCTTTGGATCAACCTCGCCGGTCAGGGCTTCGGCCAATGCCCCATAAAGTCGGTTTTGCGCGTATTCCCAAAGGCTTGTGGCGTTTGGTTCAAACACATGCCGACGCGCGCCAAAGCCGAATTCCGGGCGGAAGACCCGTTCACCGGGCGAGGTAAACAGGACCTGTTCAACCTGTTGGCGGATATGCTCAAACCGCGCCACCGTGGTTGCACCGTCGCGCTCCATGCGGAAGGGAAACGCCATATAGGATACGCGCGGCAAAGTGGAATTTACGACGGGCTTGCTCATTGTGCCGTGCTCTTGGTTGTCAGGACCGAAGGTGTCAGCGGCGGCACCGGCGGCCCCGAGGGGCCAACGGGGGTGGCGTGCGTGTGGCTGTTGAACATCGACAGAAATGTCGTGCCCTTGATCAGAGGCTCTCCACCCGCTCCGGCGACGGTGACCTGGCTGCCTTCGATGTTCACAACGGCCGAAGATTTTACATCCACTCCGCTTGATGACGTATTGATTTCATTGCCAGAAGCATCCGTGCAAACAACCCCGGAAGAGGACATGACGATGCTGTTTCCGTTGGAATCCTCGACCGTGATTTCAGCCCCTTGCGCATCCAGAACCACCCTTGCGCCGGCGCTGTCGGTCAGTGAAATGCCACCGTCTGCATCCATCACGATCTCGGCGTCGGTGGCGGAATGCAGGGTCACGGTTTCCGCGTCCTCTTCATCCTCGAATGTCAGGAAATGGCCGCTTTCCGTCTTGAGGATCTTGGTTGAAGGGGCCTTATATTCGCCGGGCATTTCCCGGGCCTGCCGCCAGAAGGTTCCGCTCCAGACCGGAGAGGACGGATCGCCTTCAAGAAATTCGGCCAAAACCTGCGATCCGACCGGGGGCACCCAAAGCACGCCGAAATCGGCACCGCCACCATAGGCCACACATGGCAAAGCCCAATCGCTGGTTGCTTCGCCCAGAACCGAAGGAATGGTCAGCTTGAGACGCCCCAACCCTTCGGGGTCGTCCGTGTCCACCACAAAGGCGCGATACTTTCCATAGTAGCTGGATTTCTGTTTCCGTATCGTGTTTTCAATGGTTTGCATCGCGTCGTTCATGTTTCTTCCTTCCTAGAACAGGCTGGAAATGGCCGAGATCGCCGAGGACAGTGGCGGTGCGCCCGGGCTGTCGCTGTCGCCGGTCCCGTTGCGGATCAGTTCGAACCTTTGCCGATAGCCGTCGGTGGCAAAGACATGGGTGATCTTGTCGGTATAATACAGCCCGCCATTGCGCTCTCCGGTGCCGTCCACCCGAACCAGCGCGCCGATCCGCAAGACGTGCCCATACAGGGTGCCGTCCAATTCACCCGTGGCGCGGATCTTGAAACTGTTGTCGTTGGCGGCGGCCTGTGCGCGGGCGCGGGTGACCTCTTCGGGTTCGTCGCCTTCGCGAGATATGCGCCAGATCGACGGTGTCCCCAGGCCAGCGCCTTCTTCGGCGGCTGCAGTGGTGCCCAGAACCGGCAGGTTCGGGGTCACGATTTCGACAACCGGGTCGCTGCCTTCTTCGCGCGGCGCGATTTCGAAACCCACCGCGTCGGGTTTTTGCGCATCATCGCTGATTGCCCAGGTCAGACAATTTGTGCCGCTGCCTGCATAGACCATTATGGTTGGCTGAACTTCGCCTTCCAGCCGTTTGGGGCCGAAATAGACCCCGCCGCCAGAGAAAATCAGCTCGAACCCGTTGGCTGTGGCGCGATCGCGCAGGAATTGGATCGGTGTGCCGTCCATCGCCAGGGATCGGGCCGATTGCCCATCGTCGCTGTCCGGGTCTATGTCCAGATTCAGCGGTGCGACCAGTTCGGACAGGATCGCAAGATCGGTGATTGGCGCGTCTTCGCCCCAGACCCGGCGCATGTGTTCGCGGTTCAGCGCGACGCCGTCGTCCTGCATCTCGATCACCAGCTTGGCCTCGCCACCGTTTTGCGGCAGTTCCGGTTTCAGTTCGATCATGTAGCCGCGAAAGATCTCGTCTACATGGGTCTGGAAATCGGCCGACACGACGATCGGTTGACTGCGCTGGAACAGGCCGCTGTCGGCAGCCATCCATTGCCCGTCTTCGCGGCGGCGGTCGTCAATGGTCAGCGTGCCGGTCGCCGCCTCGGTGCGGCTGATGTTGATTTCGATACCCGACACAAGCGTCGCCAGATCGCCAATGTCGCGCCTGTCGGGGCCGATTTCGATCACGGCCGAGGCCGCCTGCCGGAACCCGGGATCCAGTATCGAGGACAGCAGCGACATCAGCGTTGTCCCTCGCGCCGGCGCGGCACCAGCAGAACCTGTCCCAACCGTTCGCGCGGCTGATCGGGCAGGGGCGGCGCGTCCTGTTCGATCAGCAGATCCTCGGGAAACAACGCGTCCGGATTACAATCGGCCAGCCGTCGCCAATCGCGCGGATTGGCATAGTAATTCTGGCCCAGGCCATCCAGCCGGTCCGCCACCGCGATACTGTGTTCCAGCACCGGGTCAGGGTCGGCGATGGGTCGGGCGCGGACGCCGCGGAAACCGGATTCCTCATCGAACTGCGGCAGATTCTGGTAATAGGACCCTTTGAAGA
The DNA here is from genome assembly GCA_016521575.1 of Rhodobacteraceae bacterium F11138. Classification (GTDB taxonomy): domain Bacteria; phylum Pseudomonadota; class Alphaproteobacteria; order Rhodobacterales; family Rhodobacteraceae; genus Sedimentitalea. The sequence continues at coordinate 60,240 of JAEKDP010000004.1, forward strand.
ACGCCATGATTATCCCGTCTGAAATCCGGTTGCGAGGTTGAGCGTCGTGCCCATGGTCTGCCGGACCTTGTCGGCCAGAAAGAACGGGTTCGCGCTTTCTATGACCTGCATTGTCAGACTCATGGTGGCGCGATAGGGCATCAGGTTCGGCAGGTGCAGCGCCTCTTTCTGACCGACCCCGGTCAGGAACACCGGCAACAGCTGCATGCCCCAGGCAAAAACCAGCACGCTGGCGGTTTCCTGACGCTCAAAGGCGCGGCTGCCCGACAGGCCCAGGGACGACAGCACCTTGACCCCGCCGGGCCCCTGATTTTTCGGCTCGGCCATCGAACGCAGCGTGTCGATCTGGGGCTGCACGCCAAAGGTCTTGGCCACGGCATCGCCGTCGTTCAGCGCGTCGGTGGCGTCCAGCAGGATGTCGATAGAGAAGCTTTCCGCCTGCATTTCGACACCTTGGCTGACCCGCGCCGTTTCCAGCGGGCTGACAAAATCATATCCGCCGCGCGCGCCCGGGGCATTCCCGGTCTTGACCGTCACCGTGCGCGAGCGCGTGATTTCCTGCGGGTTGAACTGGAACACCAGCGCAAGCGGCGGAACGCTGATGCCGTATTCGAACAGGACACCGCGGGTTTCAACGGCCATTGTGCCCTCCTTTCGGCAGGGCGAGCGCCACGCGCTGCGCCAGAACCGCGCCGGTCTGCCCCTGGCCCGAAATCTGTATCTTGTCCGGCGCAGAGTCGCGGGCGTGCAGTTCTTGTGCCAGGGCTTCGGCGATCCGGCGGGCGTCGTGATGCGCCGTATCCTTCAGGCGGGCGGGCAGGGTCAGGGTCAGGCGGTGAATTCTCATGTCCAGTCCTCGGTGAGATGGTCGCAAAGAAATCCGATTTCCGATTTGCGGACCTGGCGGCCATCCTTCATCAGTTCCGCACGCACCGCGCGCGCGATGTGGGGCAGATCGATCCCGGTTTCTTCTTCGGCGGCCAGTACGGCGGCATAATGCGCGGCATTGGCGATCGATCCCCCCGACAGGCGCACGGCATCGGCGATTGCTGGCACATCCATCCGTTCGGCACGCGGGGCGGCCGGCGGGATCAGCAGTTGCCACAGCCCGGCTCTGGCCGCGGCATCCGGGGCCGGGAAGTCCACGATCAACTGGAACCGGCGCAGGAACGCGCTGTCCACGTTGCTGCGCAGGTTGGTGGTCAGGATCACCGGGCCGTTGTGACGTTCGAACCGGCTGAGCATGTGGCTGACTTCCAGGTTGGCATAGCGGTCGCGCGCATCGGACACTTCGCCGCGCTTGCCCAGCAACCCGTCAGCCTCGTCGATCTGCAGGATTGCCCGACGGCCATCCAGACTTTCGAGCAGGGCATTCAGATTGGCCTCGGTCTCGCCGACATATTTCGACATGATCCGCCCCAGATCCAGCGTATAGAGCGCCCAGGGTTCGCCCGTGCGTTGGCTCAGCTCGGTTGCGACCACCGAGGCGGCAAAGGTCTTGCCGGTGCCGGATGCGCCCGAGAACAAGGCCAGCGGCCCGTGCATCGTCTTGCCGCCCCATTCATTGGCAATCCGGTCGTTGTGTTGCACCCAGGCGGTAAAATCGCGCAACTGGGACAAGACCTGGGCCGGCAGGATCAGATCGTCCCAGGTGCCGCGCTGGCTGGACAGGTTGGCACCCGCCGGGGGCGCCAGTTCCGCGTCCCTGTTCAGCAACGCCCGGATCAAGCGCGCACCGGGTCGCAGGACCTGATAGGGGGTGCCGCCCTCTACGCGCAACAACCCGGCGGACACCAGGGGCGAGGTCGGCGACAGACGTTGAAACAGCAGGTCCACATCGCCGCCCGCCCGCAGCATCAGCATTTCCTGCACCAGAGGCAGCCCCGGAAAGGCCGATCCGACCTGCGGCTGCAACGAATGGATGCGCGGGCCCAGAGACGGGCGTGCAACCGGACACATCGCAAGCGCCAACAGGTCCAGATCGATCTGTTTCAACGCATCCAGAACGGTTGGCGGTGCGATCCCGGTCAGACCGGACCACGCCCCGGCGGCACGGGCGGTTTCCACCGATTTGGCCTGGGCATCGAAATCGTCCGAAAAAGCGTCCGGCAGATCGACACCGGTGCGTATGGCTTCGGCCAGCACCAGCATCAAATCGATCCGCGCCCATTCGGCATCCAGCGACGGCAGGCTCAGGTCGGTGTCCTTGGGCGCTACGGTCATCGTCAGCCCCCCACGTTCAGCTGGATCGGGTTGGCCGGGGGCGCTCCGGGAATGGCGCCGCCATCCGGTCCGATCAATGTGGTAATCACGGTTGCGGTGTCGCCATCGGCCGCCGCCGTCAGGTTCAGATCCACGCGCGCGGCGGGAAGATCGACATCCGGGGTCTGGATTTCAAAGACCTGGGGCGGCTGGCGCTCGGTGGGGCCGCCGACGCGGGTCCATTCGACCACCACCGCAACGCGGCTTTGCGGCACGCCGGTCAGCGACAGTCCGGTGGTCGTGGTGCCGGCCGCGATGTCCAGATGGGAAAACAACCGCCCCCCCTGATGGAACATCTGGAACGGGCGACCCATGGTTCCGGGCGCGGCCACGAATTCGCCGGCCGTGACCTCGGGGGCGGGGGTGGCATGGGTCAGAGGTTCGATTGGAATAAGGGCCAGTTCGTAGGCGGCCGAGATCCGATAGGCCAGTTCGCCGCCCTGCGTGGTCCAGATATGGTTCAACTCTTCCATCGTCGGGGCCTGAAACACCGCCTGCAACTGATAGTCAGTGGTCTGTGCGCGGCGAAAGTCATGTGCCGGGGCGTTGCCGGGCGCGGGGCCGGGCAGGGTGCCGGGAATGACCGGGAAACTCTGTAGCACCCGCACCGCCTGTCCCAGCACCCGCAGATCGGAGTCTTCGGGGGGATTGCCCTGCCCGGCGGGAAAGGCGGTCAGCAACAGGTTGGCCCGGATGAAAAACGCCTGGTCATCGCCCATATCGGCATGAAAACCCGAGGGGGCGATGCGATAGACAAACAGGTTCAGGACGTGTTCGGTGGAATCCTTGGCCTGTTCCTGTGCCTTTTGCGGAGAGTCCACCATCACCACCACGTCCTCACCGAACTTGCTGGCAAGGAAATCGGCGGTGGACTGGATCGCCACCGAAAGCGAGCTTTCGGGAATCGGCATCTCAGAGCCCCCTCAGGTAGCGGGAACTCATCCGGCGCGACAGATCCGGAAAACCCGACCCCGACCCCGACGAGGACCGTGCCGGGGCATCTTCGTGAATGACCACATCGATCTGGTCTATCGTGACGCGCGGACGTTCAGCGGGGGGTTCCGCCGATGATACGCCGGGCGCGTACGGATCGGACGATGTCCCGGCCGGCAGATAGGGGCCACCGGGACCGGCCACGGTCGTATTGCCCGCATCATGGGACAGGGTATCGGATACCGGATCCGACGCAACGGGGCCAGCAGCGGCAACCGGCCCGGCCTCCCGGCGCAGGGCGCGCATGTCGGGCAGTTCCTCTTGCGGGCCGTCGTCAGAGGCGGGCAGGGGTTCTGTGGGAATCGCTTCCATTGCGCCCGTCGCGCGCCGCATGGTTTGCATCTCTTCCTCTTCTTCTTCCTGCCGACGCATGGTGCTGAGCGGTTCCTGTTCTTCTTCTGCCCGGTGCAGGGGTTGCGCCGCTTCTTCCTCTTCGTGCTGGCGGTGCAGCGCCTGCATCTCTTCTTCCTCGTCCTGACGCCGCAACGGTTGTGCTGCCTCTTCTTCTTCCTGGCGTCGCAGGGGCTGGGCGGCTTCTTCCTCTTCGGTGCGGCGCAATGGGCGGGCTTCTTCGCCTGCTGTTGCTTCCTGACGGCGCAGGGGTTGAACGGCCTCTTCTTCCTCCTGGCGGCGCATGGTCTGGGCCTCTTCTTCTTCCTGACGGCGCAGGGGCTGGGCGGCTTCTTCTTCCTCTTGCGCACGCCGGACGAAGGGCGGGGATGCCATGCGGCGCAGGGGGTTTGCGGCTTCGTCTTCGGTTTCCTGTCGACGGGCGGGCATCGTGCTGCCTTTTGGCCAGGCGGGCGTGGATCGGGCAACGCCAGGAATCGCGGCGCGGGTGAGGACTTTGGCAAAGAGGCTCATCTGCCTGCCCTCCGGCCCGGCTCGGCGCGCAGCAACCGCGCATAGCTGCGCCGCCGTTGTGACGGCAAGGCCAGGATCGCATCTTCGGACCAATGGTAGCTGGCGGCGATCAGGTGAACCTCGTGCAACAGGCTGCCGACACCGGGAAAGGCAAAATCCAGCGGATCGATCCGTGCGCGGGTTTCGGCGCGGCAAGAGGGGCAGGCGGTCACCACCTCGTCCGCCACCTCGGGCGACGCTGCTTCAAGCGCGGCCTCGATCGACGCGATATCGTCGTCGGTATAGGTTTCGGCCTCGCGCAGGGCGTGCCGCGACAGGCCGCACTGGGCCAGCAAGCCGCGCGTCGGGTCCCCGCCGGGCATGCGGGCAAGATGTTCTTCGTGGCAGCCGTTGGGAACCTCGAACTGGCGCTGGCCCAGACTGGTACGCACGGTCACCACCGGGAAATCATGCCCCGAAGGTTTGCGCGGAGCCTGCGCCAGCACCGTGGGAATGTCGAAATCAGCCCCGCATTCGCTACATTTGGCCTGAAACCACCCGGTATCGGTCCAGAACAACCCGGCGGCGCGTTGCAACAGCCATTCACGCGCACCCGATGCCAGACACCTTACGCGTGAAAGAGACGTGCCCTGACCGCTGATCTGCTGAAAGACCGTACCCAGAATCCCGGTAACCCGTTCGGGACGGGTCGCCGGCTGGCTCATGGTTTCCGCCACCGCCAGTTCCAGCATACCCGTCAGGGGAAACGGTTCGTGGCTGGGAAACGCCACCTTCAGAGTTTGCGAAGCGCGCGCGCCCATCGGATCAGCTTTCGGCTGGTTCCTGCACGGCCGTGTCGCGGACAAAGCCCTCGCAGGCCAGAGTGATCGACTGAATCCCGATCGTGTTCATATTGTTGGCGTCGAACTCGGGCAGGGCCTGGTATTCCGTCACCCAGGCGCGGCGCAGCTGATATGAAATCGCGGGCGTGCCTTGCAGGTTCATCACGTTGATCACGATGTCGCGGCGGAAATTGACCAGCGACATGCCGGCGTCACCATCGGCGATGTTGTTGACCGAATTGGCCCATTCCTCGAACACCGGGTCATGGGAAAGCCCCTGTTCGAGCGTCACGTTCTCGACCTTGGTGCCACCAGGGATCGCCCGCTGCATCGACGGATCCCCCGCCGAGCGCCAGTTGACGACCTCGGTGGTTTTCTTGAGGGCCCCCATCTTGGTCAGACCGGCAACCGCCCGACCATTGATGACAACCTGGAATTTGAACGTGCGATACGGGTCATAGCGATGCGCGTTCACGGCAAACATGGGAGCAGCCATCTGTCTCTCCTAATTCTGAAAATGTCTCTGGGGCAGGCCGGCCATCAGGCGGCCTGCGCAACAATCTGCTGGATCTGAACCACGACGAATTCGGCCGGTTTCAGCGGCGCAAAACCGACGACGACGCGCACGATGCCCGCATCGATGTCGCCCTGCGTCATGGTGCTGCCCAGCCCGCAGTTCACGAAATAGGCGTCGCTGGCCTTTTCACCCTGAAAGGCCCCGGCACGGTGCAGGCCGTCCATGAAATTGCCGATCCCTGCCCGCAGACCCGACCACAGCTTGTGGTCATTTGGCTCAAAGACCACCGATTGCAGCGCGCTGTACAGGCTTTCACCGATCATGTTCTGGGTGCGCCGGACCGGAATATACCGGTACTGGGGCTGGGATTTGGTCGCCAGCGTGCGCCCGCCCCAGACCACGGTCGGCCCGATGATCGAGCGCATGCAATTGATGCCCCATTCGTTCAGGTTGTCCTGTACCGCGTTGCCGATCAACACGTTGGGGCCCAACGCGCCGCGCACCGTCGCCTCAAGCCCGGCAGGGGCTTTCCAGACCCCGCGTGCGCCGTCGATACGGCCCCACAACCCGGCCGCCATGCCCGATGGACCGATTTCAAAGGTTGCGGGCAGGTTGGCGGCGGTTTCCGGATCATAAAACGGGTTGGCCACCTTCAGATAGGGGTAATACAGCGCCGAATAGGGCGAGGTCGGGAACCCCGCGTCCTGAACATCCTTGGGCGTTTTCAGCTGCTTGGCGTTGCTTTCGGGGTTTTCCGGGTCGATCAGGACCATTCGGTTCTGCATGAACTCGGCATGGGTGATGGCGCGTTCATAGACCGTCTTGTCATCTTTCCAGTTCAGCCCTGGCAGCACCACGATCGAAATCGAGCGATGATCCCTGAGCCGGTCCAATGCCAGTTGAAAATCCGCATCGCCAGGGGCCGTGGATTCGCTGCCGCCGGTAAGATTGGTGTCCAGCGGCAATGTCGGCGCGGCATTGGCTGGCGTTGCCTTGGTGAACTTGGCCGTGACCAGAAGCGAGGCCTGGTTGATCCGGCTTTCCACGAACTGGCCGCTGTCAGGATCCAGTTTGAGATCTGCAAAGGTCTCCAGCACGTCCAGCACGTCGACATCGACTTCTGCGTCGGAACTGTCCTTGATTTTTTCCGTCTTGCCGGTCTTCGTGCCCAGGGTCAGCGTGTATTGGCCGTCCAGATCCGACGTGATGCGCGCCACCAGCCCGGTCGCCCATTTGCCCGGAGACGTCGCGGTGAACTTGACGTCGCCTTCGGCCAGGGTCGCGGTGCCGCTCGATGCGGTGCCCTTGGACTTGGCAACCGGCACGATATAGGCCTTGGAGCCGCCATTGGCGAAAAAGGCGTTGACCGCATGGCCAAAGGCGTCGACCTGGCTGCCCTCGTCGCGGATGCCACCGGCACCACCGCCCAAGGGGCCGAACTTCTGGGCATATTGTGACACCGAGCTGACGAATTCGGGCGCGCCGTCCTTGTCGGTCACGGCTGTTCCGCGCTTGAGGTGCCCCACAAAGGCCGTGATCGAAGTCGAGGCGGCCTCGATCGCAAGCATGTTCGAGGGGACATGTTCAATGTAGACACCGGGATGCTTGTACATGTTCGTCACACTTCCTTATCCGGAATAGTTGGTTTCCAATCGACCGAAAAGCCGACCAAACGGTATGATAAGGTCCGACCCGGGGTTGGGCAGGTCATGCAAAGGTCCGAAACCCTGACAAACTGAGCGATCATGTCGCGATTCACGCGGACGGGGGGAAATCATCGAAATCATTAAGAGCAAAATAAAAAAACCGGTCAAAATAGTCGCATCAAGTCGCAAGGTCTATCGAACGAGAGAATACCCTGATCGAGTCGACTCCTGATTGTTTCAGGCTACTGTTTCACCCCGATTCTGTATAGTCTTATGTGCGATGGTTTTTATATGTGCTTGTTTTTGCCCCTAGAATCCGGCCATGCCGCATTCGCGACAGGCATGGCGGACACCCGGGCAATTCTTTGAATTTACTCAATTTTAACGTGCAAATCCCGTCAGGCTGGCGATGCACGGACCACTGGCGGGTCTCTGCCGACCCGCTTGGGCAAAACGGCGCAAAGACACCATTTCACCGGCCTGCCGGGGTCTGAGCGTGCCGGGATATGCCCATTTGCGCGGTTGACTCGGAGCCGGACAAAACCTTAAGCCTTCGGCAACTCGGAAATTTGATCAAAATAACGGAAGAGGCGGGACATGGCACAGAACAAGGCTGAGGCCTGGCTGGCGGAGCGGCCCGAAATCGATTCCATTTTTGCATGTGTCTGCGATCTGAACGGGTCCATGCGCGGCAAACGCATACCTGTCGGGCAAGTGTCCAAGGTGGTCGAAGGCGGGTTGCGGATGCCGCTGTCGATTGTCGGCATGGATATCTGGGGCGAGGACGTGGAAAACAGTGAACTGGTGTTTGAAACCGGCGACTCGGACGGGTTGTGCGATTTCACAGGCCGCTCGCTGATGCCAATCACCTGGACCAGCCGCCCCACTGCCCTGGCCATGTTGTGGATGCGTCAAGAGGACGGCACACCCTTTCCCGGAGATCCGCGCCGGGCGCTGGCCAGGATTGTGGAACGCTACACCGCGCGGGGGTTGACGCCTGTTGTCGCGACCGAGTTGGAATTCTATCTGTGTGACCCATCAGATGATCGGCCCCAGGCCCCGCGATCGCCCGTCACCGGCAAGCGGCTGGACAGCGACGGGGCGCTTTCTCTGGACGAATTGCAGCATTTCGACGAATTCATCAACGAAGTCTATGACGCCTGTGAATTGCAGGGCATTCCGGCGGACAGCGCGATTTCGGAAAACGGCGCCGGGCAGTTTGAAATCAACATGATGCATGTCGCCGATCCGCTGCGTGCTGCCGATGATGCGGTCCTGTTCAAGCGGCTGGTGCGCGGGATTGCCCGCAAGCACGGGTTTGCCGCCACCTTCATGGCAAAGCCCTATGGCGACCGGGCCGGCAGCGGGTTCCATACCCATTTCTCGTTGATCGACGCAGAGGGCGTGAATCTGTTCGACAATGGCGGCGAAGAAGGTACGCCCCTTATGCTGAACGCGGTTGCTGGGCTGCTGACGACGATGCAGGAAAACACCCTGACCTTTGCGCCGCATGAAAATTCATACCGCCGGTTGCTGCCGGGCGCACATGCCCCGACCGGCGTTGCCTGGGGATATGAAAACCGCACCGCGGCGATCCGCATTCCCGGCGGCAGCCCCAAGGCGCGGCGGATCGAACATCGCGTTGCCGGGGCGGACGCCAACCCCTATCTGGTGCTGGCCAGCATCCTGGGCGGCGCCCTGGTCGGGATCGAAAAGAACATGCAGCCCGCCCCGCCGATCACCGGCGATGCCTACAGGACGAAACTGCCGCGTCTTCCGATGGACTGGGCCACCGCGATCAGCGCCTTTCGCGAAGGCGCGCATGTTCCCGATATTTATTCGCACCGGCTGCAGACCATGTTGGTTGAATGCAAGATGCAGGAACTGAAGAAATTCGCCCGTCAGGTGACGGATTTCGAATATAACAGCTATCTCGAAGCGGTCTAGGCCGCGTCCTGACGCAGGAATATGGCCTTGCTGGTGAACTCCATGACTACGATGTCGTCCTGGTTGCTGACGCTGATTTTGCTGACGACCACACCGGTATCGGGACGTTTGGGCATGTCCTGCAGATCCAGAACTTCCAGGTGGACCGACAGCACGTCGCCGGGATAGACGGGCCTGCGCCAGCGCAACTGTTCAAGGCCGGGCGAACCCAGCCCACGGCCGTGTTTGTCCATGTCCTCGACCATCATCGACATGGTCATCGCGCAGGTGTGCCACCCGCTGGCGCAAAGCCCCCCGAACAACGAGTCCTTCGCCGCCTCGGGGTCCAGATGAAAGAACTGGGGGTCGTATTTGCGGGCGAACTCGATCACTTCTTTCTCAGTGACCTCATAGGCGCCAAAGCTTCGGGCTTGCCCGACCTTGAAGCTTTCAAAGGGGATGAAGTTCTGCCGGGTGTCTGCGGTCGTCATGAGTTATTGCTCCGGTGAAAGATGGCGGTCTATTGCCGTCGGATCAGGGCACCATAGAAGTTGATGCCGTTCTGCAGGTTTTCGATCGACAGCCGTTCGTTGATCCCGTGAAACCGGGCCAGATCGTCGTTGGTGATCTTGAACGGGGCGATACGATATGTGTTGTCCGCCGCCGTGGCATAGTGCCGGGCGTCGGTGGCGGCGATGGTCAGACCGGGCACGACAGCCAGCGGACCAAAGGCGGCGCGGATTGAGCTGTCGATATCGAGATAACCCTGCGCCGTCGAACTGGACACGGGGGAAGCCGCCGAAGCCGTGTCGCGGTCGATCACGACCTGCACCTGATCGTCGTCGACCGCGCGCGTCACATGGGCGATGATGTCATCGATGCTGTCGCGCGGGTGCAGGCGGAAATTGATCGTCGCGGTGGCTTCTGTCGCCAGAACGTTGTCCTTGGCGGATCCGCTCAACATGGTCGGTGCAATGGTGCTGCGCAGCATCGCGTCGGTCGAGGGAGAGGACGACAGGATGTTCTCCAGCACCGGGTTCAACAGCCATCGATTGGCAAAAACGACACGTTCCTGCAGTGTGAAATGCCGCCCCAGCGCGTCAAAGAACGTTTCGGACACGCCGCTCAACCCGCCGGGCACGGGGGCGTTCTGCAACCGGTCCACGGCCCGTGCTATTCTGCCCACAGCGGTCATGCGTGGCGGCATCGAAGAATGACCACCAGCGCCCTTGGCCACCAATGTCAGCGTGACATAGCCCTTTTCGGCCAGGTTGATGCTGGCCACGGGCTGTTCCAGTCCGGGCACGACCTGATCCAGTACGAATGACCCTTCATCCAGCGCCCAGGCCAGCCTCACACCTTTCTCGGTCAGGTGCCGGGCGACGGCCATCGCCCCTGTTCCGCCGACCTCTTCATCGCCGCCAAAGCTGAGATAAATGGTCCGTTCAGGCTGAAATCCCGTGCCGATCAGATGCTCTGCCGCGCTGAGGATGGCAATCAGCGCGCCCTTGTCATCCAGCGTTCCGCGCCCCCAGACGAAACCATCGGAAACGGCGCCGCCAAACGGATCCTGCACCCATTGATCCAGCGAATCCTCGGCCACCGGCACCACGTCATAATGTGCAGCCAGCAGAACCGGTTGCAACGCGGGGTTGCGGCCTTCCCATGTGTACAGCGGGGTCCGCGCTGTCAGGATCGACCGCTCCATCGTCGCGTGGACCTGTGGATAGGTGGTTTCCAGAAACCCGAGGAAGTCCGCGAAATCGGGACGGTCCAATTCGGTCGATACGGTCTGGAACCGCACCGCCCGTGACAACAGGTCGGTGGCTTGTTCCAGGTCGGCGCCCAGTACGAAGGTGTCGGTTTCAGCGGTTGCCTGCGGGCTGTACCGCATGGTGTTGATCGCGAGAACGGCAATCAGCACGGCGATGAGTGCCGCGCCGCCCAAAGCCAGACGCATTATCAGTTTTCCCACACCGATTCTCCAATAGTTGGCACAAGGTCCCGGACAATGCTGACGCGCGCCAGCCGAAATGTCCCGTGTGACCACACGTCAGTCCCCGCGGTGTCACTTCACCTCACCTCATGGGTCGGTGCCGGGTCGCAGGGCACGGGCCGTCAGGATACCGGCGACGGTAACGGTGAAGACGATACGGAACAGATGATGCGTGGTGACCAGCACCGGGCTGACGCCCAGGCTGAGCGCGATCAGGCTCATCTCGGTCACCCCGCCGGGGGCGAAACTGACCAGCAGGGACTGGAATGACATGGGCACCCAATGCGCCAGCGCCAGCGCGAACCCCGATGCAATGGCCAGCGTGACCGCGACCGATAACACGCCCAGAGCAAAGGCCATCAGCAACCGGCGCGGGGTTGAGCGCGCGAACATCGTGCCCAGCCCGGCACCGACAACCAGTTGCGCCAGATTCAACAGGGGTTGCGGGCCGTGCAGTTCGACAACGCCCAGCGATTGAAGCACCGCGGTCAGCACCATCGGACCAATCAGGTGTCGCGCCGGGATCCTGATCCGCAGTCCCAGAATGATTCCGCCCGCCGCCAGCACGGCAATCAGCGCCCAATCGGTCCAGTCCCAGGCGCCGTCGCCGATGGCCTGGCCCGCCGCGCTGCCGACCGTATGGCCGGTAAAGACCAGAAACAGCATCGGCACCATTGCAATCACCAGGATCACGCGCACGAAATGCTGTACGCTCAGGACTTCGGTGTCGGCCCCGGCCTGTTCGCCCAGGGTCACGGCCTCGATCAACCCGCCGGGCATCGCGGAATAGGTTGCCGTCATGCGGTCATAGCGGCCGACCTTTCGGAAAATCAGATAGTTGACCGCCTGAGCCACGGCAACGAAAACCACCATTGCGCTCAGCGTGATGACGAGATCGCCCGCCATCGACAACGCCTCGGGCGAAAAGGTCGAGCCGATCATCACACCGATCACGCCAATGAACACCTGCCGCAACGAAATGGGAAACCACAGCCGTTGCCCCGTGCGCGCATAATACGTCAAGGACAGGCTGGCGGTGACGATCAGACTGCCCAGCAGGAAGGGCAAAGGCAGCCCCAGCGCCCGCGCCGCAAGCGCACCCATCAAGGCGCCTCCCAGGATCAGAATCAGTTGAAGGGCCTTGGTTCGAGGGTAAGTCATGTGCCGTGCCGCCGGAAAGATCGTGGGCAGGTCTAGCACCGCTCGCCGGCCAAGTGCCAGCCCCGCATCGGCCCGGCGGGTCTGTGGCGATCAACCCCGGCGCGCTTTCCAGTCGACATAGCGCGCCATCAGCCGTTCGGGCAGCGAGGGGCGCGTTTGATCGTCCAGATGCAGCTTGCCACCCCCGGCGCGATACATTTCAGAGAACACATCCAGCACCTTGGCGCGGACCATGCCGCGCAGGGGCACATGGGCCATCATGCCATAGGTCGCGGCACCTCCGCTGCGGGCCAGTTCCGGATCGGCGCGTACCGTGGCGACGGACTCGGCCAGATCGGACAGGTATTGGTGGGTCACGTCGCGATGACGGGCCGTGACCATCGCGTGAATACCGTCCGGGTTCTGCACACGATTGACGCTCCAGCCCCTGGCTTCAAGCTGATCGGCCACGGCGAAGATGCTGATCGCCCTGTCGGCCGCGCCAAAAGACAGCAACGGCCCCTGTGGATTGCCCAGAATGCGCAGCCCTTCGATTGCGGCGATCCCGGTTTTCAGCGCCTCGACGGCTTCGGTCGTGCGCGCCGCCAGGTCACGATACCCGTTCACCCCCAGTTTCTGCATCACCGCCCAGGCCGAGGCATAGGCCCCCCCGGGGCGCGTGCCCAGCAACGCGGGCGAGGCGAAGACGCCGCCCGGCCAGTCCTGGTAGACAAACATCTGATGTTTCAACAGATCCAGATTGCGATACAGGATAAGTGAGGCCCCCTTGGACGTATATCCGTATTTGTGCAGATCGGCGGACATCGAGGTCACCCCCGGCACACGGAAATCCCACGCGGGCAGATCGACCCCGTTCATCGCCATGAAGGGCAGGATCATCCCGCCGACACAGGCGTCTATATGCAGCGGGACCCGGCGCCGGGCGGCAATTTCGCCCATCGCTGCAATCGGATCAATGGTGCCATGGGGATATTCCGGGGCCGACCCCAGCACCATGACCGTATTGCGGTCGATGCGGCGGTTCAGACGGGTGATGTCGGTGGCCAGTTCCGCATTCATCGGCAACAGGCGCGGGGTGACGCCGAAATATTCCGCGGCCTTGAACCACGCCACATGCGCGGTGGCCGGGATCACCATGTTGGGCCGATGCACGCCACGCGTCTTGCGGGCCATGTCACGATAGGTCTTGACCGCCATCAGGCAGCTTTCGGTTCCACCGGCGGTCAATACCCCGCATCCGTCCGGGCCTGCGTTCAACAGGCCGCAGACCATGGCGACGATCTCGCTTTCCATGCGTTTCAGGCTCTGGAAGGCCGCCGGATTCAGCCCGTTCGCCGAAGCGTATTGCCGATAGGCGCTGGCGGCGAAATCGTCGTGGCCCTCATCCAGATGGTAGACCAGACTCCACAGCCGTTGGTTGCGGTAGTCCGGATCGTCGCGGGCGAAATCCTTGAGATCGTCCAGTACCTCGGTTTCGGGACGGCCCTGTTCGGGCAGGGTCGGGGTGTTCATTTCGTTCATCCTCCGGATGCCAAAAGCAGGGCCACGGATATGCCCAGATAGTTTCCGATCGCAAAACCCAGAATCCCGGTGGTCATCCCCGACATCAACATCGCAGGGTTGCGCAGGTTGCGCGCCACCATCGGCACGAAGGCCGGGGACATGATGGCCGCCACCGATGTGATCAGGAATGTATCCGCATCCACGCGAAACACCCGGCACAAGAGCGCGTGCAGGGTCAATGTGCCAAAGGTCGCGATCAGTATGAAGATCAGGATCATCGGCTCCATGTGGCGCAAAGCGGACAGATCCAGGCTGGCGGCGACGCAGGTGGAAAAGACAAAAATCAGATACATGCCCAGTCTCGGTGCCTGCGGATTGCCGCGGATCTGCGGGATCAGAGAGGCCAGCAAACCAAAGCTGGTCAGCAGGACGATCACCATGATGTCGCCCTGCGCGAACCGCAGCAGCGGCGCAAGCCCGACCGCCAGCCCGACACAGGCCCCTGCCGCCAGCAACGCGAACGCCATCTGAACCTGTGCCCTGCGGCCCGGCAAAGTGGTGAATTCCCCGTCCTTGTCTGCATCTCCGGTCCGGGGGATCAGACGGTCTTTCGATCCATTCGGAAAGGGCGGAAGAAAGCGGGCGAACAGACGCGGGGCCAGGGTCAGCACGAACAGCAGATAGCAGGCGCCGATCACCGTATCCACGGTCGCGAACAACAAATACCGCGCGTCCGGAATATCCAGTGCCAGCTTGATTGCACCCAGATTGGCGATACCCCCCGTATACATGCCGACCGCCATGCCGGACAGCTGTTCGGTATGTTCGACGCCGCGCGTGGCAAACAGCACATAGAGCGCGCTGGCCAAAGCCACCACCGAGATCACCGCCAGCAGCATCGACAGCATCGCGCGCCCGGCCACATGCCGCCAGGCGCGGATATCGACCGAGAACAGCAACAGGGGCAGGGCCAGCGCGAGGCTGATTTCGGTGATGCTGGTGCGGGCGGCATCGGCGTTGTCGGGCAACAGACCGCTCAGCCCGATCAGCAACCCCGATACATAACACAGCACGATCGGTCCCAGCGCACGCGCAAGCGAATTCCGCTGCACCAGCAGCAGAACGACCGCCGGGCTGCCGAGAAACAGGATTGCTGTGATGGCACCGACCATTCCCGGATCCACAGTGGGCGGGGCAGGGGATCCGCTCCGCGTTACCCCGGACTATGCACAGGGCTGGGCGGCAGAAAACCCCCTGAACAGCATGTCGTCACGTCGTGGTTTCCGTCCCGGCGGATTTTGCCGCTGCGTGCGCGTTGCGTCGTTTGCCGACCAGCCGATTGGTCAGGATATAGAACAGCGGTACGAACAAGACCCCCAGAACGGTGGCCGTGATGGTGCCGCCCAACACGCCGGATCCGATCGCCGTGCGTCCGCCTGACCCTGCGCCCGTGCTCAGCACCAGAGGCAGAACACCCAGAGAAAACGCCATTGACGTCATGATGATCGGGCGGAACCTCTGCTTGGCGGCCTCGGTTGCGGCTGTCATCGGCGTTTCGCCCGCCGCCACGCGGTCGCGCGCGAATTCGACGATCAGGATTGCGTTCTTGCCGGTCAGACCGATGACGGTCAGCAGTCCAACCTGAAAAAAGACACCGTTTTCAAACCCGCCCAGCCAAGCCCCGGCCAGCGCCCCGAGAACGCCGATCGGCATTGCCAGCATCACCGCGAACGGAATGGACCAGCTTTCATACAAGGCGGCCAGACACAGGAAGACCGCCGCCAGGGACAGCGCATACAACATTGGCGCCTGGTTCCCGGATTCGCGTTCTTCCAAAGACAGCCCGGTCCAGGCCACTGCGTACCCGGGCGGCAACTGCTCGGCCAGACGCTCGATTTCGGCCATTGCTTCGCCGGTGCTCACACCGGGTGCGGGCGATCCCTGAACCTGCATGGCCGGAACGCCGTTGTACCGGGCCAGCGCCTGCGGGCCGAAATTCCACGACCCGGTGGCGAAATTGGAAAACGGAACCAGCCCGCCGGTGGCATTGCGAACGCGCCAGCGTTCGATGTCGGTCGGGACAGCGCGGCTGTCGGCCTGCCCCTGCACATAGACCCGTTTGATCTGACCCTGATCCACGAAATCATTGACATAGCGGCCCGCCCAGGCGGTGGACAGCAGGTTGCCCACATTGCTGGGGGACACGCCCATCGCGCCCGCCGCGCGCCAGTCAATATCCAGATTGTATTGCGCCGCGTCTTCCAGCCCCGAAGGCCGCGCAGAGCCGATCAACGGGCTTTGGCCCGCCAGACCCAGCAGAGTGTTGCGGGCTTGCAGAAGCTGTTCATGGCTTTGATTGCCGCGCGCCTGCAAATAGAAATCGAAACCGCTGACATTGCCCAGTTCGGTGACCGCCGGCGGCACGACCGGGAACACGAACGCATCCTTGATCGACGACAGGGCGGCAAACGCCCGCCCGGCCACGGCGCCGACGCTCTGGTCCGGTCGCGGACGTTCAGCCCAGTCGCGCAAACGGACAAAGGCCAGACCGACGTTCTGCCCCTGGCCGCCAAAGCTGAACCCGACAACGCCGAACATCGAATCCACGGCGTCCTTTTCCTCTTCGAGGAAATAGGTTTCGACCTTCTTGACGACCTCCAGCGTGCGCTCGGCGGTGGCCCCGGTCGGAGCCTGGATCAGGGTGAACATGATGCCCTGGTCTTCGTCCGGCAGAAATCCGGTCGGGGTGTTGTTGAACATCCAGACCATTGCCCCGATCAACGCGGCATAGATGATCCCTATTCGTACGGGACGACGCAAGATATGTCCGACGGCCCCGCCATAGCCGCCTGTCAGTTTGCGAAACCCGGTGTTGAACCAGGCCGCCGGGCCACGTTTGCTGTGGCCTTCCCTGGGCGGGCGCAACAATGTGGCACACAGGGCGGGGGTCAAGGTCAGCGCCACAACAACCGACAGACCCATCGCCGAAACGATGGTGATCGAGAATTGCTGATAGATCACACCGGTCGAGCCGCCAAAGAACGCCATGGGCACGAAGACCGCTGACAGGACCAACGCAATACCGATCAGGGCGCCGGTGATCTGCCCCATGGATTTGCGGGTCGCGGCGACCGGGTCCAGCCCTTCTTCTTCCATGATCCGTTCAACGTTCTCGACCACCACGATCGCGTCGTCCACCAGCAACCCGATCGCCAGAACCATTGCCAGCATGGTCAGGGTGTTGATGGTGAACCCGGCCAGTGCCAGAATGCCGAACGTGCCCAGCAGAACCACCGGCACCGCCAGCGTCGGGATCAGGGTCGCCCGCAGATTTTGCAGGAACAGCAACATCACGAGGAACACCAGAACGATCGCTTCGAACAGCGTTTTCTGGACTTCCTCGATTGAGATTTCGACAAATGGCGAGGTATCGAACGGGATCACATAGTCCACATTTTCCGGAAAGAAGGCCGAATATTCCTCGATCCGTTCCTTGACCAGCTCGGCGGTGTCCAGCGCGTTGGCCCCCGCGGCCAGCTGTATCGCCATCCCCGCCGACGGCTTGCCGTTGAAACGCGCAATCGCGTCATAGCTTTCGGCACCGATCTCGACCCGGGCCACATCCTTGAGCAGCACCAGCCCGCCATCGGCTTCGGCGCGCAGCACGATCTGTTCGAAATCCTCTGGCGTGGACAACAGGGATTGCGCGGTGATCGTGGCGTTCAGTTGTTGACCTTCGGGCGCAGGCATCTGCCCAAAGGAACCCGCCGTGATCTGTGTGTTCTGTTCCGCGACAGCGCCGACAACATCCGAGGGCGACAATTCGAACGCGGCCAGCTTGGAGGGATCCAGCCAGATCCGCATGGCGTATTGGGACCCGAAAACCTGCACATCGCCGACGCCTTGAATGCGGCTGAAATCATTGACCAGATTGGTGTTCATGTAGTCGGCCAGATCGACCTGCTCAAGCGAGCCATCGGTTGAAATCAGCGCGACCACCATCAGGAACCCGGCCGAGGATTTCTGCACGCGCACCCCCAGCCGCTGCACCGTTTCAGGCAGCAGCGGGGTGGCCTGCGCCAGTTTGTTCTGAACCTGAACCTGTGCGATGTCCGCGTCGGTGCCGGTTTCGAACGTCAGCGTGATCGAAGCCCCGCCGCTGGACGAGGATGTTGAACTGATATAGCGCAACCCGTCCAGACCGGTCATCTGTTGTTCGATCAACTGCGTGACCGTGTTCGCGACCGTCTGCGCCGACGCCCCCGGATAGCTGGCATTGACGGTGACCGTCGGCGGCGCGATCTGCGGGTACTGCGCAACGGGCAGCGTGCTGATCGACAACAGCCCGATGCCCATGATCAGGATCGACACAACCCAGGCAAAGACCGGCCTGCCAATAAAAAACTGTGCCATTGTCGGCGTCTCCGGTTTGGTGATCAGACGCGCCCCGAAGGGACGGTATCAGTTGTCGGGTTCGGGTTTCGGTGCCGGGTCGGCGCGTTCCACCGCGGTCACGGTCATGCCGGGTGCGATTTTTTGCAGACCGGCAACGATGATCCGGTCGCCCGGCTCCAACCCGTCGCTGATGATCCAGTCAGATCCGCGATCCCCCAGGGTCGTCAGATCGCGGCTTTCGACCACGTTTTCTTCGGTCACAACCATCGCGACGGGCTGGCCGCGCCGGTTGCGTGTTACCCCCTCTTGCGGAGCCAATATAACGTCATTGGCGACGCCTTGGGGCAGATCGACCTGAACATACATCCCCGGCAACAACAGCAGGTCGGGGTTGGGAAACTCCAGCCGCAGCACGACCACACCGGTCAGTTCGTTCACATAGGGTTCCGCCGCCGTCAGCAGGCCGGTATGTTCATAGGGCGAACCATCCGCCAGTGTCAGCGACACGGTCAGATCCGCCTCGACCAGCGCCGCATTGCGCACGCCGCGCCGCATCCGCACCAGTTCGGCGGCTGATTGGGTCACATCCACATAGACAGGGTCCAGCGATCGAATGATGGCCAGTGGCGCGGTCTGGCCCGACGTGACCAGCGCACCGCGCGTGGTCAGCGAGCGCCCCACCAGCCCCGAAAGCTGGGCGCGGATCGTGGTGTGGTCCAGATCGATCTTGGCCGCCTGCAACCGCGCCTCGGCGACCTGCAGCGCGGCGGCCATGGCGTCCCGGTTGGACACCGCGTCTTCCAGATTCTGGTCGCTGGCAACCTTGCGCTCGAACAGGGTCTCGATCCGGTCTTCATCCCGCTGAGCCGCTTTCAGATTGACCCGGGCCTGCGAAACCGCTGCCTGCGCCGCCGCCACTTGCGCGGCATAGCTGGCCTCGTCGATCCGATACAGCGGGTCGCCGATCTCGACCGCGCTGCCTTCGCGAAACAGACGTTCGGTGATGATCCCGTCAACCTGAGGACGGACTTCCGCAACACCGGACGCCACGATCCGGCCCGGCAATATCGAGTTCAGCGTGATGTCCTGGGCCTGCAACGTCACGACGCTGACTTCGGGCGGTGGTGGTTGCTGGGCCCAACCGGCATTCGCAGCCAGGAGTGCAATCAGGCAGATCGCCGGCGACAGGGCGCGGGTCAGACGGGTAAGATGATGGCGTTCCATGTTCGTTCTTCCATTCGGTTCGCGCAGGACGCCTGTTAGGGCAATTTCACCGGATCGTACAGACAGAGTTTTGGTTCGGAAATGATTTTACCGTGATCGTCAGGGTGGGCTTGAGCCTTTCATCGCGTCGATGATGCGAGTCCCAAGCCATTTCCCCGGTCGGTCCTGCTGCGCGACCTGCCGGTCGAATTTGCGCGCCATCAAGGACCGTTTGCCGACCGAAAGTCTGCACCGGGGTCGAATTTTCGCGCCGCACCTCTGGCGCGGCCGCCGCGAATGAGGCATCTGTGCCCAAAGAGAAAGGGGGCTGGGATGAGATCATCCTTCTTGGCGCTGTGTCATTGGCTGGATCGTGCAACGGCGGTGGTCTGCGGTGTGGCCTGCGGTGTTCTGACCCTGTCGGTTCTTGCCATCGTGGTGGCACGGTTCGGATTTCACGCCGGACGGATCGAGTTGCAGAACCTGGCGGGCTATGCGTTCGCCGTGATGTTGATTCTGGCCGTGCCCTATACCCTGGCACGGGACGGGCATGTGCGGGTCGAGGTGCTGTCCGAGCGCCTGTCGCCTGCCTATCTGCGGCGGGCCGATACGGTTGCGCTGCTGCTGTTTCTGATCCCGGTGTTCGGCCTGATGGGATGGGCGTTTCTGCCCGACCTGATCTATAGCTGGTCGATACGCGAAGGATCGCTTGAAACCGGCGGGTTGGGTGGTGTCTATCTGGTCAAGACCATGTTGCCGGTCGCTGCCGTCCTGACCATCCTGCAAGGGACGGCCGCCGTGTTGCGCACCCACGAGGCCGCCCGATGATCGCGCAAGAACTGTTTCTGGGGCTGATGCTGCTTGGCCTGTTCGCCGGCATCCTCAGCGGGATTCCGGCGATGCTGGCAATCGCGGGCGTTCCGCTGATCACGGCGTTTCTGGGCCATCTGCTGGGTGTTTTCGACCTGAGCTTTCTGAACTTCTTTCCGGCGCGGGTATATGGTGTGATGTCGAATCCGCTGCTCATGGCGGTGCCCTTGTTCGTGCTGATGGGCGTTTTGCTGGAAAGATCCCGGCTGGCCGAGGACATGCTGTCCGTGCTGGCGCGGATGCTGGGTGGCAGCCCGCGCGGCATGGCGCTGTCGGTGCTGGCCTTTTCCGCCATCATTGCCGCCTCGACCGGGATCATCGGGGCAACGGTGGTCATGCTGGTGCTGATCAGCCTGCCCGCGATGCGCGACGCGGGCGTGCCGCAGCGGCTGGCCAGCGGTATCATCTGCGCCTCGGGTACGCTGGGCCAGATCATCCCGCCCTCGATCCTGCTGGTGCTGCTGGGGGATCAGATCGGAAATGCCTATCTTGAAGCACAACAGAAGGCCGGGAACTTCGCCCCCGATCCGGTGTCGGTGGGCGATCTGTTTGCCGGGGCATTGTTGCCGGGGCTGATGCTGGTCGGGCTATATGCATTGTATATCCTGATCACGCTGCGTCCCGGGGACACGGCGCGCCCACCTGTGCCGTCGAACGTTTCCGCAGGCGAGGTGGTAGCCAGCTTCCTGCCGCCCTTGTTGCTGATCCTGGCGGTGCTGGGGTCCATTCTGGGTGGGGTTGCCACCACCACCGAAGCCGCGGGGCTGGGCGCGATCGGTGCGCTGTTGCTGGCCGGGTACCGCGGCCACGGACCGCTGAGCGCCTTGCGCCCGCTGATCCTGGCGGGTGCGGTTGCGGCCTTGGCCCTCGTGGCCCTGTCCTTTGCCGGAACCGCCCTGCGCGCCCCCGCGCTGATCGCGGCAAGCCTGATCGCCCTGGGAACCGTGGCGGCAGCGGCGCGGTTATGGCGCGGAGGCGTGATCGTCGGGGCGATGGGGGAAACCCTGAAGATTTCAGGAATGGTGTTCGGCATCGTCATCGCCGCTTCGCTGCTGGCGCTGGTGTTTCGGGGCTTTGGGGGCGATCATCTGGTCGAAACCATGATGCAGGCCATGCCGGGCGGCACTTGGGGGGCGCTGGCGTTGGTGATGGGGCTGGTTTTCGTGCTGGGTTTCATTCTCGAAGCCGTCGAGATCATCTATATCGTGGTGCCGCTTCTGGGGCCGCCGATCCTGGGGACGGACCTGTCACCGGTCTGGTTCGGCGTGCTGCTGGCGATGAACCTGCAGACCAGCTTTCTGACGCCGCCTTTCGGTTTCGCGCTGTTTTATTTCCGCTCCGCCGCGCCGCGCGACATCACCACTGGCGACATTTATATGGGCGTCGCGCCGTTTGTGGTCTTGCAATTGATCGCACTTGGCGTCCTGATCGCCGCACCGGGGCTGGCCACCTGGCTGCCCTCGCTGATTTTACGATGACCGAAGAGGAGTACGTGTCATGAAACGCAGAACCTTCCTGGCTTCCGGCGCAACGCTGGCGGCGGCGGCTCCGCTGGCCAGCCCGGCGATTGCCCAGGGCAAGATCCAGTGGAACCTGCCCACGGCCTTTCCCAAGAATGCTCCCGGCGTGGGCACCAATGTCACCACCTTTGCCGAAAAGGTCGCCGCCATGTCCGATGGCCGGCTCAGCTTTACCGTTTATGGTGGTGGCGAACTGGTGCCACCCTTTGCGGTCGAGGACGCGGTCCAGTCCGGCAATGCCCCCGTCGGGCACGGGCCGACCTATTTTGCCGCCGGCAAGAACCCGGCGCTGCACTGGTTCACCGCCGTGCCCTTCGGCATGACGGCAGGCGAGCAGGTGGCCTGGCTGAAATACGGTGGCGGGCAGGAAATCTGGGACGACATCTATGCACAACGCGGGCTGAAACCGTTCTATTCCGGCAACTCGGGGACCCAATCCGCAGGTTGGTTCAAGAATGAAATCAACAGCGTCGAGGATCTGCAAGGGCTCAACATGCGGATCGCGGGCCTGGGCGGAGAAGTGTTCCGCAAGCTGGGCGTGAACGCGGTGTTGCTGCCGCCTCCGGAAATCTTCCAGTCGCTGCAATCCGGGGCCATCGACGCCGCCGAATGGGTCGGTCCGATGCTGGATCAGGCGTTCGGGCTGCAGAAAATCACCAAGCTGTGCTATCTGCCGGCCCTGACCGAACCGGGCGCCGGGCTGTCCGTGGTGTTCAACAAGGACGCCTGGGACGAATTGCCCGCCGACCTGCAGGCGATCTGTGAAAATGCTTCTTATGCCGCCGCGCTGGAAAATCACGCGCAGTTCGATTTCTTCAACGCACAGGCGATGGCTTCGCTGCGCGAGGATGGCGTCGATTTCCGCCAGTTCCCCGATGAGGTGACCGTTGCGGCACGCGAAGCCTGGGGCGAAGTTCAGGACGAACTGACCGCCGAAAACGCCGATGTGGCCCGGGTGCGGGAAAGCTATGACGCCTATCTGGCCAATGCGCGCGAATACGCCGCCGCAATGGCGCTGCCCATGCTGGCCGGACGCGGATAGGATCGGACGCTATGGGTGCGGGCGTGCCGTTGGGGCGCGCCCGCAATTGTTGCATCAATGGGCCTGCTGCGTCGGTTCGGGTTCAGCTAGCCAACCCCGCATAGCTGAACGCCCGCGTCGGACAGAAGACCAGCCATCGCGGCCTCGGGCGGCGTTTCGGTGAACAGTTGATGAACCTCGCTAGCGGCACAGACCTGCACCAGTGCGGATCGGCTGAATTTGGTTGAATCCGATATGACCACCCGCCTGTGTCCCCGCAAAAGCACCTCGCGTGCAAAGATCGCTTCGTCCGGCTCGAAATCCATCACCCCGTCATTGCCGATGGCTCCGGCGGAAATCACGGCATGATCGACGCGAAAACGCCGGGCGAATGCCACCGCTTCATGCCCCAGAACTGCACCGGAATCGCCGTTCACGATCCCTCCGGCAAGCAGGACCTTGCTGCCATTGCGGCCCGCCAGCGTATGTGCAATGTCCGTGGAATTCGTGACGATGGTCAATCTTTCGTGCTGGACCAGGGCGCGGGCCAGGAAACTGGTGGTCGTGCCCGTGTCGATCATCAGGGTTTCCCCGTTGCGCACTGTTGCGGCCATGGCGCGCGCGATCTTTTGCTTGGCCTTGGCATTCTCACGCATGCGCCGCTCGAACGGCGCTTCGCCGCCCGAACGGGCCAGCCCCACGGCACCGTGCATTTTCACGATCGTGCCCCCGTCGGCCAACGGCCGCAGATCACGGCGTACCGTTTCGACAGACACCCGCAGACGCTGCGCAAGTTCAAGGACCGTGACCGTGCCCCCGCTGGCCAGGATATTCAGGATTTCCTCATGCCGTTTTGATACAGATGCCATGGTTCAGCCCCTGCTGCGTGCCGGAAAAGTCAGCAACCGGTCAGATACAGTCAAAAAAAGCACAAAAAACCACAGCGCGCAATTGACAACCCCCCTGCAGGTGCCGTTACGTTTGACTATCCGGGCCAGCATGGGTGCTATCGGGAAGGCGTTCACTTGGCCGGGTCGTCGGAAATCAGACGTCCAAGGGGGGGCCATCATGTCAGCACTTAGAATTACAGCTTCAATACTTGCACTTGCCACATGCAGCACGGCTGTTGCGCAGGATTCCGCGGATCCTGTCAAGCTTACGCTGCATGACTGGACGGGCCAGTTGATCACGACCCAGCTGATGGGCGAGGTTCTGGAACAAGCCGGGCTGACGGTCGAATATGTGCAGGCCGATTACCTGGCGCAGTTCGCCGGGCTTGAGACTGGCGATCTGCATGTCGCCATGGAAATGTGGGAAACCACCGGGCGCGATGCGATGGACGCTGCCACGGCCACCGGCAATGTGGTGAATGTCGGGCCGACCGGCATGAAGGCCAAGGAAGAATGGTGGTACCCGACCTATATGAAAGAACTCTGCCCGGGTTTGCCGGATTGGGAGGCGCTGAAAGACCCGGCCTGTGCCGAGGCTTTTTCCACCGCCGAAACCGCACCGAAGGGCCGGTATCTGGGTGGGCCGGTGACATGGGGCGGATTTGATGATGAACGCGTCGAGGCGCTGGATCTGCCGTTCGAGGTCATCCACGCCGGCACCGACGCCGCGCTGTTCGCGGAACTTGAAAGCGCAATCCAGCGCCAGGCGCCGGTATTGCTGTGGGTCTATGCCCCTCATTGGGCCCCTGCAAAATATGAAGGCGAATGGGTCGAGTTTCCGGAATACACGGCCGAGTGCTACACCGATCCGGCTTGGGGCATAAACACCGACATGGCCTATGATTGCGGCAAACCCTTCGGAGAAATCTGGAAGGTCGCCTGGGCGGGTGTTCAGGAAAAGTGGCCCACCGCCTATTCCGCGGTCGAGGCGTTCACGATTTCAAATGACGATATGGGCGCGATGATCACCGAGGTCGATCTGAACGGCAAATCGGTACAGGATGTCGTGGCCGACTGGATGGCCGCCAATGAAGAGACCTGGAAGGCCTGGATCAATTAGCGCAAATGGACCGGGTAGACGCACCCGTCGCAACCGGCCCCGGCGGCGATCGCATGTCTGCGCCTGAACCCAAGCTCGTCTGTCGCGGCGTCTGGAAGGTATTCGGCCATCGCGGGGACGAAACCCTGCGCGCCATGGGGCCGGACCCCTCCGGCGACACCTTGAGCGCGGCCGGATTGGTTCCCGCCGTGCGAAACGTGGACATCGAGGTGGGCGAGGGCGAGATCTTTGTCATCATGGGCCTTTCGGGGTCGGGAAAATCCACCCTGGTGCGCTGTCTGTCGCGGCTGATCGAACCCACGGCCGGCGAGATCCTGTTTCAGGGCCGAAATCTTCTGGCCGCGTCCGATTCCGAAATGATCGAGTTGCGCCGGCATGCCATGGGAATGGTGTTTCAGCACTTTGCCTTGTTGCCGCATATGACGGTGGCCGACAACGTGGCCTTTCCGCTGGAGGTGCAAGGCGTGTCGCGTGCCGAACGCAGCGAACGCGCGGCGCGCATGATCGAACTTGTCGGGCTGGCCGGGCGCGAGACCGCTTTCCCCCGGGAATTATCAGGAGGCCAGCAGCAACGTGTGGGTATCGCCCGATCCTTGGCCGCCGATCCCGAACTGTGGTTCCTGGACGAACCGTTCTCGGCGCTGGATCCTTTGATCCGGCGGGAAATGCAGGACGAGTTCATGCGCCTGCAGTCGGTGCTGAAAAAGACCATCGTTTTCATCACCCATGACTTTGACGAAGCGATCCGTCTTGCCGACCGGATCGCGATCATGAAATCGGGTGCGATTGAACAGGTTGGCAGCCCCGAAGACATCGTGCTGAACCCCGCGACCAGCTATGTGCGTGAATTCACCGGCGCGGTGAGCCGATCCAAAGTGGTAAAGGTCACGCGCCTGATGGGTCCGGCAAACGGTGGCTCACCGGTCAAGACCGTACAGGAAAACGCGTCGATAGCGGATGCCGCACCCTTGTTCAACGATGGCACCGACTGCGTTGCGGTCACCGATGCCCAAGGGCGGGTCACCGGGCATCTGGCGCGTCCGGCGGTGATCGACATGATGTTGCAGGGCTAGGCGCGGCATGACCGGCACCGTCGCATCCCGGCCCGTCGGCCCTGTGCCCGCGATCGCCACAAGCCTCAGGCTCTGGATTCCCGCAGGTCTGGTGTTTGTGGTCTTGTGGCTGTGGGGGCGGGATGTCCTGCCCTGGGCGTTTGACTATCCCCGCAGCTGGGTGCCGCCGGTGCGCGACTGGATTTCCGATGCCATGAAATGGCTGATGAATGACGCCAGCCTCGGGCTGTTCACCTTCCGCGAAATGACCCGCGCCATCGCTGCGGTGATTGACGTGCCATACCAGATTGCGCTTGGACTGCTGTCGGGCGGTGCGACGGTTCTGGGGGTGTTGGTCTCACCCATCGGGTGGGTCGGTGTTACTGCCGTGATGGGGCTGCTCGGCCACTTTGCGGGCGGCTGGCGGCTGGCGGCATTGACAAGCGCCTGTTTCGGTTTCATCGCGATCTTCGGGCAATGGACCTCGGCCATGGTCACGCTGGCCTCGGTTCTGATCGCGGTCCCGCTTGGCATTCTGTTCGGCCTGTTTCTGGGGCTCGCCGGATACCGCTGGCGCGGGGTGGGGCGGGCGTTGATTCCGATCTTGGATCTGATGCAGACCATTCCCGTCTTCGCCTATCTGGTGCCGATCCTGATCCTGTTCGGGTTCGGGCCGACTTCGGCGGTGATTGCGACACTGATCTATGCCATGCCGCCGATGACGCGCATCACCATGCTGGCGCTGCGCCGTGTGCCGAGTGATTTGCAAGATCTCGGCCACATGGTTGGCTGCACACCGCGACAGATGACCTGGCGGGTGATGATCCCTTCGGCAAAGGAATCGCTGATGGTCGGCGTCAATCAGGTCATCATGCTGTCGCTGAACATGGTGATCATCGCCTCGATGATCGGTGCGGGCGGCCTGGGTTTCGATGTGCTGTCGGCGCTGCGCCGGCTGGATTTCGGCGCAGGAGTCGAGGCCGGTTTCGCCATCGTCGCTCTTGCCATCGCCCTGGACCGCCTGTCCCAAGCGTTTGCGGATCGCGCCCAGGTGCCCCTGCATGTCCACGGCGGTTTCATAGCGCGGCATCCCTATCTCTTCGGAGGTCTGCTTACGCTGATCCTGTCCGCATTGATCGGATTGGCCTATCCGGCGGTTCAAAGCTATCCCGAAGCATGGCAAATCTCGACCGGGACCTTCTGGTCCGATCTGGTGCGTTATATCAACATCAACTATTTCGACGCGCTGGAATCCGTCAAGAATTTCATGCTGCTGAATCTGCTGATCCCGTTCAAACGGTTGCTGATCGGGCTGCCATGGGTGGGTGTGGCGGGGCTTCTGGCGTTGTCGGGCTGGTGTCTGGGCGGGGTGCGTCTGGGCCTGTTGACCGGCGGGCTGACGGTGCTGATTGCATCCACCGGCCTGTGGGAAGAAGCGATGATCACCGTCTATCTCTGCGGGCTGTCGGTGGTGATCGCAATGCTGATCGGCCTGCCCATCGGTATTGCCGTGGCGATGCAGGACAGCCTGTGGCGCGGCGTTCGGCTGGTGATCGACACCATGCAGACGCTGCCGTCTTTCGTATACCTGATGCCCGCGGTCATGTTGTTCCGGGTCGGTGATTTCACCGCGATGATCGCGGTTGTGGCCTATGCCCTTGCGCCGGCGATCCGCTATACCGTGCTGGGTTTGCGTTCGGTCGATCCCAGCCTGATCGAAGCCGGGCGGGCCATGGGATGTACGCCCTTTCAGATCCTGACGCGCATCCGGCTGAAGCTGGCGCTGCCGGAAATCATGCTTGGCCTCAATCAAACGATCATGTTCGCGCTGTCCATGCTGGTCATCACCGCGCTGGTCGGTACACGCGATCTGGGACAAGAGGTTTACATCGCGCTGACCAAGGCCGATCCGGGACGGGGATTGGTGGCCGGCCTGTGCGTGGCCGCCATTGCGATCATCGCCGACAGGCTTATTCAGGCCGGCGCGCATCGATCCCGGGTGCGGCTGGGCCTTGCGGACGAGAGGGCCAATGGCGATTCCTGAAAACATACTGACCTTGCCCTGCTGGCAGGGGGAATTGACCGCCGAACCATTGTCCGGCGGGCTGTCCAATGAAATCTGGAAAGTTACCGACGCGAATGGCGCCCATGTCGTGCGGCTGGGTCAGGATTACCCCTTTCATCACGTCAGCCGCGCGCGCGAAGCAATGACGGCGCGCGCCGCCCATGCGGCGGGCTTTGGTCCTGCGGTTCAACATGCGGGTCCCGGTGTGATGGTCACCGAATTCATCAACGCCCGGACCTGGCAAGCTGCGGATCTGCGCGACAATCCCGAACGGGTGGCGCGGCTGCTGGCGAAATTCCACAGCACCATGGCGCCACAGATTACCGGGGCGGCGTTCCTGTTCTGGCCGTTTCATGTGATCCGCGATTATGCCCATGGATTGACCGCAACCGATCATGCGGGGGATCTGCCCGGCTTTCTGGCCCTGTCGCGCGAAATGGAAGCCGCCCAGGTGCCGCTGCCGATCATATTCGGCCACCATGATCTGCTGCCTGCGAATTTTCTGGATGATGGCTCGCGCCTTTGGCTGATCGACTATGAATACGCGGGCTTTGGCACCGCACTGTTCGATCTGGCGGGCGCGGCGTCGAATGCGGAAATGAGCGCAGAACAAGCCGATGCGCTGCTGGCCGTCTATTTCGGAACCAAACCGGACGCTTCGCTGATGCGCGCGTTTGATGCGATGCAGGTCGCCTCGCTGCTGCGCGAGACGCTTTGGGCCAGGGTGTCGGGGCTTCATCTGACCGCACCCGGCGTGGATTATGACGCCTATGCCACCGAAAACCATGACCGTCTTCTGGACGCAATCGAAACATATCGCAGCCGCTGGGGGAACGCGCCATGACCTTGCCGAAACAGGCGCAGATCGTCGTGATCGGAGGCGGCATCATCGGGTGTTCCACCGCCTATCACCTGGCCCGGGATCACAAGGCCGATGTCATTCTGCTGGAGCAGGGCAAGCTGACCTCGGGTTCGACCTGGCATGCGGCGGGTCTGGTGGGACAGCTGCGATCTTCGGCCTCGATCACCCAGGTCCTGAAGTATTCGGTTGATCTGTACAAACGGCTGAATCAGGAAACCGGGCTGGAAACCGGGTGGAAAATGTCGGGATGCCTGCGGCTTGCCACGACACAGGACCGATGGACGGAATATCGCCGTCTTGCCACCACGGCCGGAAGTTTCGGGATGGATATGCATCTGATTTCCGCGGATGAGGTCAAAACCATGTGGCCGCTGATGGACACCGCAGATCTTGTCGGCGCGTCCTGGTTGCCCACTGACGGTCAGGCCAACCCGTCCGACATCACGCAATCGCTTGCCAAGGGGGCCCGCATGCATGGCGCGCAGCTGTTCGAAGGCATCCGCGTCACCGGTTTCACCATGCAAGATGGCCGTATCACCCATGTCCAGACCGATCAGGGCAACATCGCCTGCGAAAAGGTGGTCAATTGCGCGGGTCAATGGGCGCGCCAACTGGGCGAAAAGGCGGGCATATCGGTGCCGCTACAACCGATCAGGCACCAGTATATCGTCACTGAACCCATCGCGGGCCTGTCGACCGACGCCGCCACGATCCGCGATCCGGACAAAGGCACCTATTTCAAGGAAGAGGTCGGCGGTCTGGTCATGGGCGGGTATGAACCGAACCCGCAACCCTGGACCACCGGCGATGTGCCGGACGACTGGGAATTCGGACTTTTCGAGGATGATTTCGATCATTTCGAACAGCATATGAACGCGGCCATTGACCGTATTCCGGCGCTTGCGGACGCGGGCGTCAAACAGATGATCAATGGCCCGGAAAGCTTTACACCGGATGGCAATTTCATTCTGGGGCGGGCTGCCGAATGCGCCAACATGTATGTCGGTGCGGGGTTCAACGCCTTTGGCATCGCCGCAGGTGGCGGTGCGGGCTGGGTTCTGGCGGAATGGACCACGACAGACGAAGCGCCACTGGATCTGTGGGTTGTGGACATCAACCGGTTCTCGGACATGCACCGGGACCGGCAATGGGTCTGCGATCGCACTTGCGAAGCCTACGGCAAACACTATGCGGTCGCTTTTCCCCATGCCGAGATGGAAACCGGCCGCCCGCGCATCACATCGCCGCTCTATGACCGGCTCAAGACGCGCGGTGCGGTGTTTGGCTCGAAACTGGGCTGGGAACGTCCGAACTGGTTCGCACCTCAGGGCATGGAACCGCGCGACGTGTTGTCGATGGGGCGGCAGAACTGGTTCGATGCCGTCGGGCGGGAACACGCACAGGTTCGCCAGGGTGTCGGACTGTTCGATCAATCGTCCTTTGCCAAGTACGAGGTGACTGGACCCGATGCCCAAGCGGCGCTGGACCTGATTTGCGCGAATGACGTGACCAGGCCGCCCGGCCGGCTGACGTATACCCAGTTGCTGAACACGCGCGGCGGAATCGAGTCCGACCTGACGGTTGCGCGTCTTGCCGACGATCTGTTCTACATCGTCACGGGCACCGGGTTTCGCACCCACGATCTGAACTGGATCAACGATCATTTGCCGTCCGGCAACGTGGCTGTGCGCGACGTGACCGAGGACTGGGGCACCCTGTCCCTGATGGGCCCAAAGGCGCGCGATGTACTGTCCCGTGTCACCAGCGCCGATCTCGGGAACGATGCCTTCCCC
This sequence comes from Rhodobacteraceae bacterium F11138, assembly GCA_016521575.1. Lineage (GTDB taxonomy): Bacteria > Pseudomonadota > Alphaproteobacteria > Rhodobacterales > Rhodobacteraceae > Sedimentitalea. The sequence goes on from JAEKDP010000004.1 coordinate 90,720, forward strand.
TTCGCCCATGTCCGTGAAATCGAGATTTCAGGGGCCGTGGCGCGGGCCTTGCGCGTTACATATGTCGGCGAACTGGGGTGGGAACTGCATGTTCCGCTTGCCGCCACCGGCGCGGTTTACGACGCTCTGATGCAGGCCGGAGCAGGCGAGGGCCTGTGCCCGATCGGCTATCGCGCGCTTGAGTCCCTGCGCCTGGAAAAGGGTTATCGCGCGTGGTCGTCTGACATTACGCCGAATGACACCCCGTTCGAGGCCGGGCTTGGCTGGGCCGTCAAGATGCGCAGCAACACGCCGTTCATCGGCCGCGAGGCGCTGGAACGCAAACAGGCGGCCCCTTTGACCAAACGCCTTGCTGGCTTTCTGGTCGAGGATCAGAATGCCGTTCTGCTGGGCCGTGAAACCATACTGCGCAATGGCGTCCCGGTCGGGTATCTGACGTCCGGCGGATATGGCTATACGCTGGGGGCAGGGCTGGGGCTGGGATATGTCAGAAACCCTGACGGCCTGTCCGATGATTGGTTGAAGAACGGGTCATACAGTCTTGTTGTAGCAGGAGAAACTGTTCCGGCAAGCCTGGGAATGAAGCCATTTTACGAACCAAAGAACACACGGGTCAAAGCCTGAACCGATCCATCAGGTGCGGCGCAGGACCACGGCCCGGCCGGGGGCCGTTGCGGCATCTCCGGGCATCGAGACATAGGGCTCTGTCGTGGCAACCATGGTCAGTTTGTCGCTGTCGGCCACCGCTGCGGCCATGCTGTCGGTCCAAAGCGTGCCTTTTACCGTAATCACCAGCGTGCCGCCCGGCGCCGTGATCCGCGCCAGCTCTGGCAGGGCTTCGGCGCCGACATGCCCGGTTGTGAAAACCCCGGTTGAAATCACTGCCTTGTACGCGCCGTCCTCAAACGGCAGATCCTTGCCCAGTGCCAGACAATGCAAATCCCGATAGCCCCCTTTTGCCTTGGCAACGTCAAGCATTCCCTGGCTGATATCCAGACCATCGACCGTCGGATAGCCAAGTATGCCAAGCCATCCCCCGACCAGCCCGGTGCCGGCGCCCGCATCCAGAATGGGGCTTGCGCCCGCTTCCAGATGCCGCGCGAGCAAGGCCACGGCGACCGATGGATGGCGATACCCCGCCTGCGACATATCCGTGTCATATGCCCCGGCCCAGGCGTCGTAATGCGCCGCGATTTCCTCTGGGCTTCGCGCCGCGTAAACCGAGGCCAATGGCCCCGTATGCTCTTGTTTCTTCATCGGTCATTCTCCTGCTTGCCCCATGCTAGCCAAGCCCCGCCAGATGTGGAAGTCTTGACGCTGATTGTGACTGAAACAAGGATGCGTTCAATGTCAACGGAAGAAGCCCGGGCTCGTGCGGCGCTTGCAAATATCCCGAACCTGACCGGAAAGACGGACCCGTTGATCCGTCTGGGCGGGCTGACCAATATCGTGTTTCAAGCCGGAGAATATGTCTTGCGTCTGCCCGGTGACGGCACCGAAGAATATATCGACCGCGCCAACGAAGCCGCCGCGGCCCAAGAGGCCGCCCGCGCCGGTGTCGGTCCCGAGGTCATCCATGCCGATGCCGAGAGTGGGATCATGGTCACACGTTTTATCGCGAATGCCACGACAATGACGCCTGCGGGATTTCAGAACCGCGCCGGGGCGGCGGCCCGCGCCGGCAAGGCCTTTGCGCGTCTTCACCGCTCGGGTGCGCAGTTTCCCGCCCGGTTCGAGCTGTTCGCGATGATCGAGGATTATCTGCGCATTCTGTCGACCAAGGATGTCGCGTTGCCAGCCGGATACCATGATGTCGTCGCCGAGGCGGACGCGGTGCGGCAGGCATTGGATCGCGATCCGGTCCCGCCTGTTGCCTGTCATTGCGATCCGTTGTGCGAGAATTTTCTGGATACCGACGGGAAGATGTGGATCGTCGATTGGGAATACTCGGGTATGAACGATCCGATGTGGGATCTGGGTGATCTTTCGGTTGAGGGCGAATTCGACGACGCGCAGGATGCCGAAATGCTGACCGCCTATTTTGACGGTGAGCCACCCGCGCGGGATCATGCGCGGATGGTGATATACAAGGCGATGTGTGATCTGCTCTGGACGCTGTGGGGATTGATCCAGTTGGCCAACAACAATCCCGCCGAGGATTTCCGCGCCTATGCCGATGGCCGTTTCGCCCGGTGCAAGGCGCTGATGGCAAAGCCGGAATTCGCGCGCCATCTGAGCGTGCTGTCACGCTGACGGGGCAAGAAATGCTGACTCGGAAGACCGGGAACCGGGTGGCGCATCACCATGTTGCGCCCTCCGGTTCCCGGTTCAGTACCCCATGCGCCAGTTCAGGTTCGCCATCACCCAGATCGTTCCGCCGACCATGATGAACGCCACCACCATCGTGAATGCCAGCGAACCGGCCCTTTCGCGGTGCCGCCTGCCTATCCCAAGGAAAAAGTGCAGATGCACCGCGATCTGGGCGATTGCGCACAGCCCGATCAGCCACAGCGTCGCGTCACGCGACAGCCAGGCCCCGGCGACGCAGGCAAAGGGAATGGCCGTCAGCAGAACCGCCAGCGCGAATCCGGTGAATATCGTGGCGTGGTCCCGCATCATATCAACTCCGGCAAATACACCAGCGAGAAAACCCCGATCCAGACGATATCCAGGAAATGCCAGAACAGGGTCAGCCGCGCCAGACGTGACAGGACGGCAGGCGACGCCGGGCGCAACATGAATTGAACGATCAGGGTCCCGATCCAGATCAACCCCGCCGCCACATGCAGCCCGTGGGTGCCCACCAGGGTAAAGAACGCCGACAGATAGCCGCTGCGTTGCGGGCCTGCTCCGGCGGATACGAACTGGGCCAGCTCGCGCAGTTCAAGCACCAGAAATCCGGCCCCCAAAAGCGCCGTCAACACCATCCAGAAAACAGTCGCGGCAATGGATCGTCCGTTCGCGGCGGTGTGGTGGGCCAGGGCGATTGTAAGGCTGCTGGCCAGCAACAGGCCGGTCTGGAGCGTCAAATTCGCGAGATCGAACAAGTCGCGCCCGCCGGGTCCTCCGGCCAGATTGGGGGACATGACGACAAAGGTGGCGAAGATCAGCCCGAACAGGATCGCATCGCTCATCAGATAGAGCCAGAAACCGAAATCGCTTTCGGACTCCTTTGACCGGGTCTGGGTATCCGAAAGCATGGTCATGTCACGTCACCGGTCTCGCCCGGAGTTACGCGCATTTCCGTATGCTCTGCAAAGGAACGCCCGATCATTGTTGCCGCGATCAGCCCCAGTCCCGCCGCGGCCAGCCACCAGATATACCAGATTGCGCCGAACCCCACCCAAAATCCGCCAAGGCCGATCAAGATCCCGCTCACCGAGTTTTTCGGCATGTCAAAGCTGTCAGCCGGTTGGTGGGGCATCGGCTGTGCGGCCTGTTTCGCCGCGTGAAAGGTGTCCCGTTCGGCCACCAGCGGCACCGTGTCGAAATTCCACGCCGGTGGCGGCGAACTGGTCGACCACTCCAGCGTGCGGCCATCCCAGGGATCGCCTGTCGCGTCTGTCAGCCGGGCGCGATCCCGGATGCTGACCCACAGCTGCATTCCCAGCGACACGATCCCCAGAAAGATCAGACAGGCCCCCAAAAAGGCCAGGATCAGCCAGGGGTGCCAGGCCGGGTTGGCATAGCTTGACATCCGGCGCGGCATTCCCAGCAGCCCGGTCACATAAAGCGGCATGAAAGCCAGGGTGAACCCCACGGCCCAGAACCAGAACGCGCGCAGGCCCCAGGTCCGGTCGAGGCGAAAACCGAACGCCTTTGGGAACCAGTACATATAGCCGGCGACATAGCCGAACAACGCGCCTGGAATGACCATGTTGTGGAAATGCGCGACCAGAAAGGTTGTGTTGTGCGTGGAATAGTTGATCGGCGGAATGGCCAGCAGAACCCCGGTCATGCCTCCGATCACGAACAGGCACATGAAACCGACGGTAAAGGCCATGGGCGGCTCGAACCGGATCCGTCCCCGGTACATGGTGAACATCCAGTCAAATACCTTGACCCCGGTCGGAACGGCAATGATCATCGTCGCGATCCCGAAAATCGCATTGACATTGGCGCTGGCCCCCATGGTGAAGAAATGGTGCAGCCAGACGGTAAAGGACAACAGCGCAATCACCGCGGTGGCATAGACCAGCGAAGTATAGCCATACAGCCGTTTCGACGAGAATGTCGCCACCACTTCGGAAAAAATGCCAAACGCGGGCAGGATCAGGATATAGACTTCGGGATGTCCCCAGATCCAGAACAGGTTCATGTAGTTCATCGCATTGCCACCACTGTCGATGGTAAAGAAATGCAGCCCCAAGGTCCGGTCCAGCGCCAGCATCGCGGTCGATACGGTCAGCGCGGGAAAGGCAAACACGATCAGGATACTGGCACAAAGCGTGGTCCAGACAAACATCGGCATCCGCATCAGGGTCATCCCGGGTGCCCGCTTGCGCAGAATGGTGACGATGAAATTGATCCCGGTCAGCGTCGTTCCAACCCCGCTGATCATGATCGACCAGATCCAGTAATCCACCCCCACGCCGGGTGTGAACCGAACCTCGGAATAGGGCGGGTATCCGGTCCAGCCTGCGGTCGAGAACTTGCCGATCACCAGCGAAATCAACATCAATCCCGCTCCGGCGGCGGTCAGCCAGAAGCTGATCGCGTTCACGGCCGGGAAGGCCACGTCACGCGCTCCGATCTGCAGGGGCACGACAAAATTCATCAGCCCGGTCACGAAAGGCATTGCCATGAAGAAGATCATGATCGTTCCGTGGCTGCTGAAGATCTGTTCGAAATGTTCCGGTGGCAGATAGCCTTCGCTGCTATAGGACAGCGCCTGTTGCAGACGCATCATGATTGCATCCACAAAACCCCGGATCAGCATGATCAGGGCCAGTATGACGTACATGATGCCGATGCGTTTGTGATCAAGCGAGGTCAGCCAGCCTGACCACAGGTCGCGCCAACGCCCCAGCCATGTCACCAGCGCCAGAAACCCCAGCCCGCAGCCAACCGTGACCAGCGCACCGCATAGCGCGACCCAGCTGTAGAAAGGAAGGGCCTGCATGCCCAGACGTCCCAGAAGAATGGTCGGTTCATCCATCAGTGTCCTGCCTCGTTGCCACTGTGATGCGACATGCCGCCGTGGGCCGCGATGCGTTTGGCAAAGAAGTCCACGGGCACGGTCCCATAGTATCGAACCGGGTCAGCCACGCTGGGTTTGCTGAGCTTGGCAAAGGACGCCGCGTTCAACGCCGTGCCCGTGCTGCGTGCCTTGGTGACCCAGTCGTCGAATTCCTGCTCCGGCAGCGCCAGCGCGGCAAAGGTCTGGGCGGCGAAACCGCCGCCCGAAAACTGCATGTTGCGGCCTTCGGACCGGCCCGGCGTATCGGCCCGCAGGTTCAGCCGGGTTTCCATGCCCGCCATGGCATAGATCTGCCCTCCAAGCGCCGGTATCATAAAGGAATTCATGGCCACTTCGGACGTCAGCCGGAAAGTCACCGGTCGTCCCACCGGCAGGGCGACCTCGTTCACCGTCGCGATGCCCTGCTCGGGATAGATGAACAGCCATTTCCAATCCAGGGCAATGGCCTGAACCACCAGAGGCGGCGCGCCGGGCAGCGGTTTGTAAGGGTCCAGCGCATGGGTCTTGTTCCAGACCATCGTGCCAAGAATGGCAATGATCAGCGCGGGAATGCCCCAGGTCACGATTTCAACCGCCAGAGATCGGTCCCAGTCGGGTTGATGCAGAGCCTTTCCCGTGGCGCGATAGCGCCAGGCAAAAAACAGGGTCGCGGCTATCACAACCAGAACGAGCGCCAACATCAGGCCGAAGGCCTGAAGCATCAATATGTTCTGCGCTGTGGCGATGGGCCCTGTCACATGCTGCCTTTCGCGTTCGATCACGCCCCGTTGCCCATCCCGGTGAGAAGAAAAACCGGAATACGGGAAAACCTTGGCCGACACTGTATGAATGTTTCGGTATTGTGCAATGCCGCGTTGCCGTTGTTTCGCCCCTGGCGCGAGTTGTCGCTAACCCCTACAGGCGGGCGTGGGGCATGTGCGGGATCTGAAATCGCCGTCACAGCCCCCGGCAACAAGCAAATAGAGGCACGGATCGTGGCCGATGAATTTTCACCAAACCGTCCCGATATCGCGACCAGGTTGCATATTTTGGCAAAAATTGCCCAGGGACGTGCGCTTGGGTCAAAAAATGATGGACAAGCAGTCGCAATCCCGAAAATGTTTGGAACAAGACTGGCTGAACCTGTCGCCCGGTCGGAAATTTGAAAAATTGGACAGAGGGAAAATGGAAAACGCCGAAGGCGGATGGTCCGCGATCCAGAACTCTTACTATTTTTGGGATTTCATTGCGCTGGGATGCGGTATGATCTGTGTTTTTGGCGGGCTGGCCGCCTTGTCCTGGGTGCTGGGCTTGCCGGGGCGGATAGCCGTTGCACGAAACCATCCCGAGGCAGAAGCGGTCTATGCCATGGGCTGGACAGGGTTTCTGGCCGTTGTGCCATGGATCCAGGCCTTTACCTGGGCTTTCAAACCGACCGAAGTGATAGATATCCGCCGCTTCCCCGACGAAGAACGCAAGGCCATCGAGGAAGATCTGGCCCGATTGAAGAAATACGCCTATGGCAAGGATCATGTGCCGCAGGCCGAACCCCAACCGGATCCGCCAAAAGATCAGGACGTCTGAATCATGCTGGGCGTTGTTGCAATCACTCTGGTCTATCTGGCGTTCGTCTGGGTCGTCTTCGTCAAATTCAAATGGTTGCGCTTTACGCCCACATGGGGGCTGATCTCGGCGTTCTTTCTGTTGCACCTGCTGATCGTTCCATTGGTGGGCACCAGAATGCAGTCGCCGTTTTCCACGGATGTGCGGGTCGTTCGGCATACTGTCCAGCTGGTGCCAAGACTGCCCGAACCGACCATGGTCACCGAGGTCCGGGTCAAGGAAAACACCCCGGTCAAGAAGGGGGATGTTCTGTTTGTCTTTGACCAGACGGTGTACAAATCGCAGGTCAAGTCAGCCCAAGCGGCTCTGGTCGCGGCCAAACAGAATGCCAAGATACTTGAGGCGGACATTGCCGTTGCCAAGGATTCCGTGGCCCGTGCCCAGTCCGAACTGGATTTCGCCACGGTACAGCAGGATCGTTTTGCAACCCTGGCATCGCAGCGCGCCGGATCGCAGGAATCGGCGGACGAATGGACCTCGCGGGTGAATTCGGCGCAGGCGTCGCTGGCCGAGGCACAGGAATCCCAGAAACGCGCGGAATTGGCGTATGCGTCGCAGATCGACGGGGTGAACACGGCCGTGGTTCAGGCCGAAGAACAGCTGGCCCAGGCCCAATATTACCTGTCGCAGACCGAAATGAAGGCCCCGAATGACGGGGTGATCGTGAACCTGCAAGTCCAGGAAGGCATGGTGTCAGGCATCCTGCGCGTCGGGGCGATTGCAACGCTCATTCTGGATCAGGATCCGTATCTGATTGCCGCGTACCGTCAGGAAAACCTGATGAACGTGCGCAAGGGCCAACCGGTCGTGGTGGCGATCAACACCTATCCGGGTCAGCATTTTTCCGGCAAGGTCGATGAGGTCTGGTATGCAAGCCGCCGCGGCCAATATACGCCGTCGGGGACGTTGCCGCTGTTCCCGGACATCCCAATCCACACCGAAGCCCGTTTGCCGGTCAAGATCACGCTGGACGATCCATCCATTCCGCTGGGCATAGGCGTGGGCGGTGCGACCGTGATCCTGACCAGCGATGACCCGTTCACCTGGTTGGGGCAGATTTCGCTGCGGTCCTATACCTGGGCCCGCTGGGTCTATCCGCTTCCGATCTAGCAAATCTTGGGGATCTGCATGAACACAGCCGGAACCAGCGCATTGCCCAGATTCCTGGGTGCCATCGCCGTATCCGCGGCGCTCGCGGCGTGCGAGCTGCAACCCGTGCCGACGGATGGTGCGCTGCTGCAACAGGCCTTGCCCGAAGGCACCGAAATCCCGGCGGCCTGGTCCACCTCTGGCGCGCCGACCTCGGCGGTCAAGGGCGACTGGGTGGCGAGTTTTCGGGACCCGAACATGAGCAGTCTGGTCCGCGAAGGTCTGAAGAACAACCGCGATCTGGTCGCGGCAGCAGCTCGGGTCGAGGCGGCGTTGCAGACTGTGGTGATTTCCGGCGCGCCGATCTTGCCCCAGGTCGGGTTGGAATTGGGAACCCAAAGATCCGAACTGACCGAGACCAATCGCTCCAGCACGTTGCAGGGCGGGGCAATCGCCGCATCCTGGGAACTGGACGTCTGGGGCAAACTGCGCGCCAACAAGGCCGCAAGCGCGGCGCTGGCCCGGGCGGTTGCCGATGACGCGCGGTATTTGCAGCAATCTCTGGCCGCCACCATCGCCCGCAGCTGGATTGCCAATATCGAACTGGCCCGGTTGATCGCGGTCAGCCGGCAGGCGACAACCGTCTATTCCAACCTGCTGGATCTGACCGACAAGAAAGAAGCCGCCGGGCAGGTATCGGAATTCGATGTGGTCCAGGCGCGCTCGCGAGTTGCGGCGGCCAAGGCAGCGACCAGCCAGATCCGCACCTCGCAGAATGAAGCGATCGGCAGTCTGGAGGTACTGTTGGGGCGATATCCGGGGCTGAAGCTGAAACCGGCATCGAACTTTCCCAGGATGCCGGGCAGTCTGCCGAATTCCGGCTTGCCGCTTTCGTTGTTGGACCGACGGCCTGACGTGACGGCGGCGCGCAACAAGGTCATCGCCGCCTTTTACAAATCCGAAACCGCCAAGCTGGCGCGTTTGCCCGGAATTTCGCTGAATGCTGCGGGCGGCACCCTGTTGGATCCGGAACTGGCGCTTCTGGGCACCAACCCGGATTTTCTGCGCGTGGGGATAAACCTGTTGCAGCCGATCTTTGCGGGCGGGGCGCTGCAGGCGGATGTTGTGCGGATGACGACAAAGCAGTCTGCCGCTGTTGCCGAATACGGTCAAACGGTGCTTGAGGCGTTCAACGAGGTCGAAACCGCCCTGGCCAATGAAAAGGTTCTTCGGGCGGAACTGGCAAACTGGCGCGAGTCTCTGAAAGACGCCAACGATGCGCTGGAATTGGCCAATGACAGATACGTCCAGGGCACGATCGACATGACCGGCCTGCTGGTATTGCAGCAATTTCAGCTAGAGCGCCAGGTCAACGTGATTGAAACCGAGGCCGCGTTGCTCAACAACCGGATTCTGCTTTACATGGCATTGGGCGAAAGCATCTGAAGATTTCCCGACGCAAAACCCGACGATCTGCGTCCAACCGTGACCGATCCGGGCCAAGTGGGCGAGGGCGGCCACGGTACCGCCCTCTGTGCCGGGCCTATTCGGCCTCGGTCTCGCGTGCTTCTTCCGAGATGTTCTGACCCAGGCTTTCGATGTCCTGACCGGCACCATCCACGGTTTCACAAGCGCTCAGCGCAACAAACGTCAGCAGAGACAGAATGACAGGCGTGATAGGTCGCATGGTATGTCCTTTCGATCATTGGTGCGAATAAAACGCATCAGACAGGAACAAGTTCCGCTTCGTCTTCGTCATTGTCGTCCGGTGGGCCGCTTAGCGTGAAGGTCACATGCAGCGCATATATGTCGTCGTTCTGGCGGTGTTCCAGGGTGCCTTCAAGTTGTGTGACGAAGGTTTCGATCAGCCCGAGGCCCAGACCGGCCTGATGGGGCTGTTCATCGGCCTCCGCTGCGGGAACGACCGAATTCACCACGCTCAGGCAAACGCGCCCCTGACCCAGATCGGAAAGGGCGATGTCGATCCAGCATGTCTCGCCTTCTGCGGCGCCACAGTATTTGACCGCGTTGGTCGCAGCCTCGGTCAGGATCAGGGACAGCGGCATCGACTGTTCCGGCGCGATCGGCACCGGGTCGAAATGGGTCGAGACCTTGATCGCAGCCTGCTCATCGCCAGAGCCGATCACGACCAGGTTTCCGACAATATCGGCCAACAATTCATCGGCCTGGATCATGGACAGCTTTTGCGACATGTACAGCCGCCGGTGGATCGACGCCAGGGCCATCACACGATCCTGCAACCGGCGGATCAGGTGCTTGGCCTCTTCGCTGCGCGCGTTGCGGACCTGCATGTTCATGATGCTCGAAATGACCTGAAGGTTGTTCTTGACCCGGTGGTGGACCTCGCGCAGCAGTACCGTCTTTTCCTGCAGGTCTTCCTCGCGCTGGTTTTCCTGGATTGCAATCCGTTCCGTCATGTCGCGAAAGGTTTGGGCGACCGCTTCCAATTCTTCGGGGGCGTCTTCAAGCTGAGCGTTTTCAAATCCGGCGCGCTGATCGGTATACAGGCGCATCCAGTACCGCAATCGGTTGATATGCCGTATGACCAGCCGATGCAGGCCGATGGCCGCGACCAAAACGCAGATCACCCAGATCATGGCTGGAAAATACAGCCCGATTGTCCGCCAGGAAAACAATGCGGTCCGCCCCGGCAAGGGCGGCCAGCTGCCCAGAACATAGAGCTGTGCGCCCAGGATCGGCGCGACGGCGAAATCACGCTCTTCTCCCAGATGGTTGTGCCCCCGGAACGCGTAGCCCCCCGCGGCCGGCAAGGAAGCCAGAACCTGATCGCCGGGCAGCACATCCCGCCGGTTCTCAGAGAAATCCTCGGTCGCCAGAATATTGCCATCGGGGTCGAACAGAACCAGATCGACGTTGTCATCGGGACCGGCCAACAGCCTGTTCGCGTCTTCAAACGGGATTGCCACCCAGACTAAACCCCGCGCATCCGGCGCGGTCACCGGGACCGTGATGCTGAACATGGTTTGCCCTTCGTTGGCAACATTGGGTCCGGTGAAAAACGACCATTCGGTTCTTGCGGCCAGTTCGCGAAACGCCTCGGAGTCCGCGTCCGGGTTGCGTGCCCCATTGGAGGCGCATTGAATGCCACCGCTTTGGTCCAGATAGGCGGCGAAGGAAATATACCGACTGGCTTCGGCAAGACGGGCGAATGTGGCGTCACAATCCGGGTTGTCGGTATCGATGGCGGATACGGTTTCGGCCAGCCCCACGGCCACGCCGAGACTGTGTTCGACCATGGCGCGTTCGCGCTCGGCGGCGCGATAGGTGCGGTCCAGCAGGCTGGCCTTGGACAATGCACTGCTTTCCTTGAGCATCTGCCAACTTTGATAGGTCGAAACCAGCCCAAGCGGCAGAATGGCCAGCGAAAGAACGATGATCAGCCGCACGGTCAGGCGCGACACGCTGAGTGCCGCGACCGGGGGCCTCGTTTTGCGGGGGCTCATACGGCCTTGGTGCCCGATACGACCGCGACAGTCGCCACGTCGGTCAGTTCAAGCGCCTCATCATCTTCAAGGTGCATCAGTTCGACCAGCCGTTTGCGGGCGCGGTTGATCCGGCTTTTCACCGTTCCGGGGGCGCAGTTGCACATCTGGGCCGTATCTTCATAGGAAAATCCTTCGACACCGACCAGAACCAGAGCCTCGCGTTGCTCGTCGCTCAACTGGGCAAAGGCGACACGAAAATCGCGTATTGCCAGCCGACCGTCATGCTGCGGTTTTTCGGACAGGTTTCCGGCCAACGCGCCGGTCGGATCTTCGACCTCGCGGCTGCGCTTGCGGCACATCGAATAGTAGGTGTTGCGCAGGATGGTGAACAGCCAGGCGCGCAAGTTGGTGCCGACCTCGAATTTTTCAATATTGCTCCATGCCTTGACGATCGAGTCCTGCACAAGATCGTCAGCGACGGCAGAGTTTCTTGAAAGACTGAGCGCAAATGCGCGCATGGCTGGCAGGTGTTCTACCAGTTCGTCGCGGGGATCCTGGGTTTTCATTTGCTGTTACTTTCACCCCCGGACTCATCGGTATCCGTCGCATCGTCCTGTTCGCGCAACTTCTCCAACAGCTGCATGAACCGGGCGGGAACAGGTTCGGCCGCGGTTTCGCCATACAAGCGTCTGAGGTTCTCTGTAACCTGTTCATCCATGTTCGACATTCTGGGTTTCTTTGTCATTGTGGTCGTTCTTGAGCCGTGGTGTTATGTTGCGTAGGTATCGTTTTTTTCACATCTCATGAAACCTAACACCGAAATGCGGCGTTAGGTTCCCGTCGAACGAACTTTTTTTCAGAGGGCACCATGACAGACACGACCAGCGCCGACCTGGCAACCACCATCGGTAGCGAACTTCCGTATCTGCGCCGCTATGCGCGCGCCCTGACCGGGCAGCAACGTACCGGTGACAACTATGCGGCGGCCACGCTCGAAGCGATCCTGTCGGATCGCGACATCCTGCAATCGGGGCTGCAACCCAAAATCGCCCTGTTCAGGGCCTTTCATCTTATCTGGAGCTCATCGGGCGCACCGGTGGACAAGCCCGAAAGCGGCACACCCGAAGCCCAGACCCAGGAACGGCTGGATCGGCTGACCCGCAATTCACGCGAAGCATTGCTGCTGCACAGCATCGAAGGCTTTTCAGCCGAGCAGATCGGCCAGATCATGGACATCGGGCACAGTGAAGCGGCCGACCTGGTAAAGATCGCGCATAAGGAAATGGCCGGCGATCTGCGTGGCAAGGTCATGGTCATCGAAGACGAAGCCGTGATCGCGATGGACCTGTCCCAGATCGTCAAGGACATGGGGCATCAGGTCACCGGCATCGCCCGTACGCGGGATGGGGCCGTGAAACTTGCAGGTCAGGACCTGCCGGACCTGATTCTGGCGGATATCCAGCTGGCGGACAACTCATCCGGCATTGATGCCGTCAATTCGATCCTGAAGGATCACGGTGATCGCCCGGTGATTTTCATCACCGCCTTCCCCGAGCGGTTGCTGACCGGCGAACGCCCCGAGCCCGCGTTCCTGATCGCCAAACCATATACCGAGGAACAGGTTCGCTCGGCTGTCAGCCAGGCCATGTTCTTTGCCAGCACACAGACCCTGACGGACTGAGTTCCGTCAGAGCGGGCCAATATACCGGAAGGCGCCGGGCAGCGGTCCGGCGTGTTTCGGCATGTGGTGCTGGCATGATTTCGCGTCTTTGCGCCATCCAGTTGCCCGCGCATCAGACCGCAACAGGCTGCCGAAAATCCGCGATTTTAACGCGTGGATTTCAACGCGTGGGCGTGAAACCTGATACGCTGCACGCGCCATCGGCAAGCAGAGTCAATGGCCGGTGGGGCAGCCCGGGTCAGTCCGGATCGTCCAGAACGGCGGCTTCGAACTGGCGCAACGCATATATGATGGTCAGGGCGATTCCTGTCGTGCTGACCGCCAATGGCCACTGACCCAAACCCACCGCTGTGCCGATCGCAGCCGCCAGCCACATGCTGGCTCCGGTGGTCAGCCCCTTGACCTGGCCCTGGGTGAAAATGACGATCCCCGCCGCCAGAAAGGCCACCCCTGAGGTAATGGATTCGATGACCCGAACCGGATCCATGCTGATGTGATCGTCGAACGCCTCTGGCGCATCGATCAGGAACAACATCATCAAGGTATAGACTGTCGCCGCCAGACCGATCAACATATGGGTTCTCAGTCCGGCGGGCCGACGTTGAATTTCACGCTCGAACCCGATCAACCCGCACAACAGGACACTGCCGAGAAGCCGGAATGCGGCGATCCCCCAGGGCAGCGACCACCCGGCGCTCAGCTCGTTTTCTATTGCATTCCACATCAAACCTGTCCTTGCGCCTGCGCCGCGACCCCACATTCACCTTCGCCAAGCCCGCAGAGCGGGCAAGGCGCACGATCGCTGTGTCATCGTTTTGTCGCCCGGGTCTTGGACGACCGCATCGGGGCGCTATTTCCGGGCGGTCGCAAAGCCAAGCAGAAAGCCCAGCCCAACGGCAATCCCGACCGCTGCGGCAGGCTGTTGGCGGATGGCGCTTTGGGTTTGCTGTCCGGCTTCCTGCACTTGCGACTGAGCCGCCTGCAGTGTTCTTTCGCCGTGCTCGCGCAGGGATTGGGCAGAGTCGCGCAATGTCTCGACCGCCGCGTCGCCGCGCCGGCTGCCCATGTCGGACAGGGTTTTGGAGATACCCGCGAGATCCGCTCTCAGATCGGACAGCTGACTGGACAGGGCCTTGGTTTCTTCATCACTGGGTGCGAGAGCAGTCTTTGTCTGAGCCATTTTTTGTCTCCTTGCGTTGATTGTTCAGATTGAGAACGCCGCGCACCGCGTGAAAGTTCCATACGCGCTGCAACAGGTTTTTTTTGGCTCGGATGGAACCGTCTACAGGGCAGGGACGTTCTTTCGACAGCTGCAATAAGTCAGAAAAGGAACCCGTCATGCTATATTGGGCACTTCTATTTCTTGTCGTCGCGATTGTCGCCGGCGTGTTTGGATTCGGGGGGATTGCCTCGGCTTCCGCCGGAATCGCGCAGATCCTGTTCTTCATCTTCGTGGTGCTTTTCGTGATCGTCCTGATCGCGCGCGTCGTACAACGCTGATCGTTTCTGCGACTCTGAACAGTCAAACAAACCAACCTTCCAACTACAGGAGAAAAACATGACCAAGGTATTGCAAACCCAGCCGAAAATCTCTGAGGTCCACACCGGTGTGCAGGATGCCGAAGCACTGGCCGAAGGGCTGACAGGGGCTTTGGCGGATACCTATCGACTGGTGTTCAAGACGCATGCCTATCACTGGAATGTCACCGGGCCGCTGTTCTTTTCGATACACAAGCTGACTGAAGAGCAATATGAAAACATGTTCGCGGCCGCCGACGAACTGGCCGAACGCATCCGCGCCCTGGGACAGCTGGCCCCGATGCAACTGAGCGAGATCACGCAGAATTCCGAGGTCAAAGACCTGGACAGCACCCCCACGGCGGGTGAGATGGTTCAGGATCTGGTGAAGGACCACGAAAGTATCGCCACCCGACTGCACAAGCTGATCGAACTGGCCGGCGATCACAACGACGCCGTGACCGAAGATCTGGCCACCGCGCGGGCGGCGTTTCACGAACAGGCGGCATGGATGCTGCGCGCGATCAACGCAAGCTGACGACTGCCCGCATCGCGGCTGAAACGCGGAAAACCGGCCCCTTTCAGGATAGGGGGCCGGTTATTTTGTGCCCCTGGTCGCGTCGGTCGGGCTGACCGGCAGCCCACCACCAAGGATCATCAGCCACAGGGCGACCGGAATGGCCACGATGCCCCCCAATGGGCCCCACAACCATATCCCGAAAACCAGCGCCAAAAACACCAACAGCGGGTTGAGCTGCATGTGCCGCCCCACCAGTGTCGGCGTGATGAATTGCGCCTCGGTCGCGTTCAATGTCAGATAGCTCAGCGCGGGCACCAGCACCATGATCCCATCAAAGGCACCGACCCCGGCAAACAGAAGCGTACAGAAAAACAGCGCCGGGCCCAGATACAGCACGAAATTCAACAGGAAGGCGACCACACCCAGGCTGGTGGCGCCGGGCATCCCGTAAAGATGCAATATCCCCGCCGTGGCGACCCCCAGGCCCGCATTGATCAGTGTGATGGTCAGGAAATAACGCGAAACCACGCGCTCTGCCTCGCGCAGGGTTGCGCCATATCGCTGGGGGTCGTTTCCGGGCAGGTGGTTGGCAATCCAGTCGTACAGATCGCGGCGGGTCAGCAGGAAAAAGAACAGCACACCTGCAAAGATCACGATCCTGGACAGGATCGCCGGGGCCAGAAACAGAGCGTCCGATACACTGGGCAGGCCCAGGTCCTGGGCTTCGGGCTGCTTCTGTTCGCCAGCGACCAGAGTTGCCGCGTTGGGTTCGGCGGCAACCGCTTTTTCGACCTCGCCACGGACTTCTTCTATGCCGCGCACCAGACCCTGAACCACCTCGATCGCTTCCTGCAGATCGGCCCACACTTTGGGCGCCTGTTCGACCAGTTGGGACACGAACGGCTGGAAGATCAAAACAAGCCCGGCAATCACCACCAGCGTGCCGACCAACCCGATCAGGGCCCCGAACACTGCGGGCAGCCCGTTGCGTTCCCAGACATAGGACATCGGCGACAGCACGACGCCAGTCACCAGCGCCAGCACGACGGGGGCGGCGATCGCCTCAAGCGCGTCCAACGCAACGAAAGTCACGATGACGCCAACCACGATCATCGCCAATTGCGCCGATTGTTTCAGCTGATCCAAATTCAGGCCCCCAATATCGGCGAAACACAGGATTGCTACACGCTTTGGTGGCGCGCGTAAATCTGTTCACATTTCGTCAATGCGAAGGCATCGTGCGTTCGCTTGTCAGCCTAAGCTCGATTTCACGGGCGCGTTCCAGAAACCCGGCGCGCGTTTCGTCATTATCCGGGTCGATTTGCGCCTTGCTTGCGTCTTCTGCCCAGTTTTCGATTTCCATTGCCAATCCATCAAGCCGATCGCCCCGGGCGGGATCATCGGTATCGCGGCAGCGCGCATGTTCGTCGCGCAGCTCGACCAGGGTGGATTTCAGTTTTGTGTGGATGTCTTCGAGTCGCGGATCTTGCAGCTTCATGATCGGCCTCCTTGTAACCCATGTCTGATGAAACGCGCAGGTCCCGGCCCTGGTTCCCCCATGCGCGGCCGTCCTTGTCGGTATCGCGACCGAATTTCGCGGAATTCACCCGCAGGGGCCGATCAGGGCAGGCTGGTGCGCCCCCTGGGATCTGTCAGCCTGCGCAAGGATCATGGTTTGTCGTGGTGTGTCCGGAAAAGACGAAGGCATTCGACCAGGTCAGATCATCGAGGACTGGCTGATCGAGATCAGCAAGATCCAACGGAGATATGGAACGGCGCAGACGCAGGAATGATAGGGGCGGATGTCGCATCTCAAAGGGTGAGTGTCCGATTCGCTCTTAAAATTCGTCGGTCGATCCACATCATTGTGTCGCAAATGAGCGAGGTCATTCATGCGATACTCTGGTCTGCGGGTCATCAAGGAAGCTCTGACGGGGCACAAGGGCTGGAAACCGGCCTGGCGCGATCCCGAGCCGAAACCCTCTTATGACTATGTGATCATCGGCGGCGGCGGGCACGGGTTGGCGACGGCCTATTACCTGGCCAAACAGTTTGGCAAGACGCGGATCGCGGTGATCGAAAAGGGCTGGATCGGTGGCGGCAACGTCGGTCGGAACACCACCATCATCCGGTCCAATTATCTGCTGGACGGCAACGAACCCTTCTATGAATTTTCGCTGAAACTGTGGGAGGGCCTGGAGCAAGAGCTGAACTATAACGCGATGGTCAGCCAGCGCGGCATTCTGAACCTGATCCATTCGGACCCGCAGCGCGACGCGTTCGTGCGGCGGGGCAATGCAATGATCCTGAACGGGGCCGATGCCGCATTGCTGAGCGCCGATCAGGTGCGTGCGGAGTACCCGTTCCTCAATTTCAACGATGCGCGTTTTCCGATCAAGGGCGGGCTGGCGCAAAGGCGTGGCGGGACGGTCCGCCACGATGCCGTGGCCTGGGGCTATGCGCGCGGGGCAGACAGCCACGGGGTGGACATCATCCAGAATTGCGAAGTCACGGGTTTTCGCATCGAAAACGGTGTTTGCAAGGGGGTCGAGACCAGCCGTGGATTCATCGGCGCAACCAAGGTTGCCGCCTGTGTCGCAGGGTCTTCCGGCCGCCTGATGGCCAAGGCCGAGATGCGCCTGCCGATCGAAAGCCACGTTCTGCAGGCCTTTGTGTCCGAAGGATTGAAGCCGGTCATTCCCGGCGTCATCACATACGGGGCCGGGCATTTCTATTGCAGCCAGTCGGACAAGGGCGGACTGGTCTTTGGCGGCGATCTCGATGGATATAATTCCTATGCGCAGCGCGGAAACCTGCCGGTGGTCGAAGACGTCGTCGAAAGCGGCATGTCCATGATCCCGGCGCTGGGGCGCGCACGGCTGCTGCGGATGTGGGGCGGCATCATGGACATGTCCATGGACGGCAGCCCGATCATCGACCGCACCCATATCGACGGGCTCTATTTCAATGGCGGCTGGTGTTATGGCGGCTTCAAGGCGACCCCGGCGTCAGGGTTCGCCTATGCACATCTGCTGGCCACCGATACGCCACATGACACCGCCACCGCATATCGGTTCGACCGCTTCCGGCGCGGATACATGATCGACGAAAAAGGCATGGGCGCACAGCCCAACCTGCATTAGGGAGGGGACAGGCAGATGATTATCAATCACCCGCTTCTGGGGCCGCGCGACAGTCAGGAATTCACCTATCTGGGGGATGCCGCGCTGATTGACCGCCCCGATTGGCAAGCCGAAGACGCCGTGGACCAGTTTCACGATTATCTCTACCTGCGCGACAACCCGGCGGGGATCCACCGCGAATTGTGGTTCCATGAAACCGGTGACCGCAGCTGGCTGGTCGTGACCCGGGACACCACGACCCATGAAATCACATCCGTAGAATTGGCCCGCGACGTGGCCCGCGCACGGGGGCGCAGCAAATGACACAGGTGAACCGACTCGGTGGTGGTCAGATCGACACCGGCCGCACCCTGTCCTTCCGGTTTGACGGCAAGACGTTCCAGGGTCATCCCGGAGACACGCTGGCTTCGGCGCTGCTGGCCAACGGCGTGCGTCTGATGGGGCGTTCGTTCAAGTATCATCGCCCGCGTGGCGTTCTGACCGCCGGTTCCGAAGAACCCAACGCGCTGGTCGAACTGCGCACGGGAGCCCGGCAAGAACCCAACACCCGCGCCACCACGGCCGAGCTGTTCGACGGGCTGCAAGCGGCCAGCCAGAACCGGTTCCCGTCGCTGAAATTCGACGCGCTGGCGATCAACGACCGGTTCAGCAATTTTCTGACTGCGGGGTTTTACTACAAGACATTCATGTGGCCCGCCGCGTTCTGGGAAAAACTGTATGAACCGATTATCCGCAAGGCGGCCGGTCTGGGGTCGCTGTCGTTGCAGGACGATCCGGATGAATACGACAAGGGTTTTCTGCACTGTGACCTGTTGATCATCGGGGCAGGGCCGTCGGGTCTGGCCGCGGCGCTGACAGCCGGCCGGTCCGGGGCCCGGGTGATCCTGGCGGATGAAGATTTTGCCTTTGGCGGGCGATTGAATGCCGAGACGTTTTCAATCGGCGACGCGGACGCCACCGACTGGGTCGCGCGGACATTGGCCGAATTGCAGTCCATGCCCAACGTGCGCTGCATGATCCGCACCACGGTGATCGGGGCTTTCGATCATGGCATTTACGGCGCGGTCGAACGGGTGTCAGATCATTTGCCGGAACCCATGCCGGGCAAGCCGCGTCAGATTCTGTGGCGCCTCTATGCCAAGCGCACCCTGCTGTGTGCCGGGGCCATCGAACGGCCCATCGCCTTTGAAAACAACGACCGCCCCGGCATCATGCTGGCCGCTGCGATGCGGTCCTATGCCAATCGCTGGGCGGTGACCGCGGCGCAGAAAGTTGCGGTATTCACCAATAATGACGACGGGCATCGCACTGCGGTCGATCTGATCGCCAAGGGGGTCAAGGTTGCGGCCGTCATCGACCCGCGCCCCGACGCACCCCGGCTGGCCGATTGCGAGCTGTTGGCGGGGGCCCAGGTCATCGATACCCAGGGGCGGTTGGGGCTGAAATTCATCAAGGTGAAACTGGGCGACGGCTCTGAACGGACCATCGAATGCGGTGCGCTCGGTGTGTCCGGCGGCTGGAACCCGAATGTCCATATGACGTGCCATCAGCGTGGCCGCCCGGTCTGGAACGCCGACATCGCGGCGTTCGTGCCGGGCAAAGACGGGCCTGCAGGGCTGAGCGTTGCCGGGGCGGCAGCGGGGGATTTTTCGACCCATTCCGCACTGCGCACCGGCGCGGCACAGGCCGCATCGGCGCTGGACGGCATCGGGCTTTCGGCCAGTCCCGCCGACATGCCCGAGGCCGAGGACGCGCCGGTCAATCTGCAGCCTTTCTGGTACGTCAAGCATGGCAAGGGCCGGGCTTGGCTGGATCAGCAGAACGACGTCACCGTCAAAGATGTCAAACTGGCACATCAAGAAAACTTCCGCTCGGTCGAGCATCTGAAACGCTATACCACGCTGGGCATGGCGACCGATCAGGGCAAAACCAGCAATATGGGCGGCCTGGCGATCATGGCGGAGCTGGCCGGGAAATCCATTCCCGAGGTCGGCACCACAATCTTCCGTCCTCCGTATACGCCTGTCTCGATGGGCGTTCTTGGTGGCCGTTCCCGGGGGATGCATTTTCACCCGGTGCGCGAAACCCCCAGCCACACATGGGCAACCGAGCAGGGCGCAGTGTTCGTTGAAACCGGAAACTGGCTGCGGGCGCAGTGGTTTCCGAAACCAGGCGAGACGCATTGGCGCGAAACGGTCGATCGCGAAGTGCGCGCGGTGCGCAGCTCGGTCGGGGTGTGCGACGTGACCACCTTGGGGAAGATCGACGTGCAAGGCACTGATGCAGCGCCATTTCTGAACCGGGTCTATGCCAATGCCTTTGCCAAACTGGCCGTAGGCAAAACCCGGTATGGCCTGATGCTGCGCGAGGATGGGATCGCGATGGACGACGGCACCACGGCGCGTCTGGCCGAGGATCATTTCGTGATGACCACAACCACCGCCAACGCCGTCGGCGTCTATCGCCATCTGGAATTCGTTCGCCAATGCCTGTGTCCCGACATGGACGTGCAACTGATCTCAACCACCGAAGCCTGGGCGCAATATGCCGTGGCCGGACCGAACAGCCGCAAGCTGCTGCAAAAGATCGTGGATCCGGAATTCGATATCAGCAATGAAAACTTCGAGTTCATGGCTTGCCGCGAAATAACGGTCTGCGGCGGTCTGCGTGCGCGACTTTTCCGGATCTCGTTCTCAGGTGAGCTGGCCTATGAAATCGCTGTCCCGACGCGATACGGCGATGCCTTGATCCGACGGTTGATGTCAGCCGGACAGGAATTCGACGTGGTTCCATATGGCACCGAAGCCCTGGGCGTCATGCGGATCGAAAAAGGCCACGCGGCCGGCAACGAATTGAACGGCACGACCACGGCACTGAATCTGGGCATGGGCCGGATGGTATCCAAGAAAAAGGACAGCATCGGCAGCACCTTGTCGGAACGCGAAGGGCTGAATCAGCCCGATGCACTGGCACTGGTCGGCTTCAAGCCGAAGGACAACAGCGCCCAGGTCACATCGGGTGGGCATCTGATGAGCATGGGAACGCCGGTGGATGCGTCCCATAATCAGGGTTATGTAACATCTGCGTGCTATTCCCCGATCCTTGAGTCCTCGATTGGCATCGGTTTTCTCAAGGACGGCAGCAACCGCATGGGCGAAAGCCTGCGACTTGTCAGCCCACTGACCGACAGCGAAGTCGAAGTCGAAGTCGTCAGTGCCCATTTTGTCGATCCTGAAGGAGACCGTCTGCGTGTCTGATCTGATTCCCTTGACTGCTCTGGGCGGCACTTCGCCTCGTGTCGATACGTTCCAGGGTCTTGAAATTTCCGAATGCCCTGAATGGGCTCTGGCCTCGATTGCAGCGCGATCGGGCCGCGCTACGGACATGGCAAGCGCCGCGCAGGCATTTTTGGGCGTGGCCCTGCCAGATGTTGCCCGGACCGCCGAAAAGGCCCCGTTCAGTGTCTTCTGGATGGGCCCCGAACAGTGGATGATCGAAGCGCCTCATGACAGCCATGAAGATTTGGCCACACAGATCAAGGCGGCGCTTGGCGACACGGCATCGGTTACCGAACAAACCGATGGCTGGGTGCGGTTCGATCTGACGGGAGAGCGCTGTCATGACGTTCTGGAACGGCTGTGCAATGCCGACAGCCGCAGCATGCCACCTGGTTCGGCGACCCGCACACAGTTGGAACATCTGGGCTGTTTCCTGATCCGCCGCCCGCAAGACAGCCATTTCAGCGTTCTTGGGCCACGCTCGTCGGCCGGATCGCTTCATCATGCTCTGGAAACGGCAGCGAAAAGCGCGATCTGATCAGACCGAGGGAATAGAACGGTTGTTCTCGACCCGAAACAGATTGATCTTCTGGCGGTCTTGCTGCGGAGTCAGGCCAAAGGCTTCGCGGTAATGCGCCACCATCGGCGTGGTGGTCGCATATCCGACAGCCAAGGCGACCTGAGTCATGGTGTCCCGCGAATACTGCACCAGCTGGCGCGCGGCGTTCATGCGCAACGATCGATAATATTGCGATGGGCTGCGCCCGGTTGCTCCCTTGAACAAACGCTCCAACTGGCGGGGCGACACGCCGACGAGTTGGGCGACATCCGCCACGTTCAAGGGATCCTCGATATGGCTGGCAAAGATCTGGACGGCCTGGGCGACCGTATCGGGCAGCATATCGGCGGTGCTTTCGCCGCGCACTGTCGGGATCTTCTGGCGAACCCCCTGCCCCCGGACCAGCGGGTGCTGGAACCAACAGGCGACCTCGGTTGTCACGTCTTCGCCCAGTTTCCGATCGATCAACTGCAGCATGAGGTCGAACACCGCCGCCGCCCCCGACGCCGTGTGGCGCTGACGATCGATCACAATGACATCGTCCGAGGTCCTGATATCCGGAAATTCAGCCGCGAAAGCCGCTTCATAGCACCAGTGCACACTACAGACGTGATCTTGAAGCAATCCGGCGCGCGCCAATGGGAACACGCCACCGCTGACACCGCCCAGGGTCATTCCGTGGCGCGCCAGGCGGCGCAGGTGCCCCTGGGTTGATTTGGGGGCGTCAAACGGCGCCAAGGGACTGCTGAGCAAGAACAGATAATCCAGATCCTGCACATCCTGAAGCGCCATGTCGGGATCAAAGCTGACCGCGGCGCTGGAGCGCACCCGTTCACCGGTTTCCGAAATCAATTTCCACGCAAAAGCGCAATGTCCCGCTATTTCATTCGCGGCGCGCAGCGGCTCGATGGCCGACGTCAGGCAGGCCATGGGGAAGCCCGGAAAGATCAGGAACCCCAATACGATGGAACTGTCATTTTCAGTCGTCATTTGTTACCCACAGGAAACAGTTTCCGAGTGATCGGTTGAATACACACGAATTTTCTCTTGGGACGGATCGGTCCACTGTAGAATCGGACCTAGCACAGGAATGGAGAGGCCGACCATGAAATCCGAAAAGATCACATCGAAAAAGGCCAAATCCGTGCTGAGCCAGGACCCGCATCGGCTTCGGGAAGGGCGCGAAAAGAACCTGGAAGTCGCCATCGGCAAGGAAGTGCGCGCGTTTCGCAAGCAACAGAACATGACGGTTGTGGCCCTGGCCGAAGCGACCGGTCTGTCGATCGGGATGCTGTCCAAGATCGAGAACGGCAATACGTCGCCGTCCCTGACCACATTGCAGGCACTGGCCAACGCGCTCAGCGTGCCCCTGACGGCCTTTCTGCGCCGGTTCGAAGAATACCGCGGCGCGATGCTGACCAAGTCCGGCGAAGGGGTCGAAACCGAACGGATAGGCACACGGGCCGGCCATCAATACAAACTTCTGGGCCACATCGGGTCCAATGCCAGCGGCGTCATCGTCGAGCCGTATCTGATCACCCTGACCGAACAATCCGATGTCTTTCCGGCGTTTCAGCATGACGGCATCGAAACCATCTACATGCTGGAAGGCGAGCTGGGGTACCGCCACGGGGCCGAGGTCTATGACCTGGAGCCCGGAGATACCCTGTTCTTTGACGCCGACGCGCCTCACGGGCCCGAGATACTGACCAGACTCCCGGCCCGCTATCTGTCGATCATTTCCTATCCACAATACGCCTGACAGGATAGAACCGTACTCTTGCAGCGGCGGTTCGGTATCCTTGCGCGGCCAGCCAAAGTGTCTCTTGCCGGCTGATTCTTTTGTTGTACTGGCCTGCCGGAAACAGGCATCGTGGACGGCGCGAAGCCAGGGCCGTAGATGTGCGACCATCTTGATATTTCAGTTATTTTTCTATCGGTACGATGTGACCGGCAAGGGCCGGTTGCCCAAGAAGATACCTGAGGATCTGACCATCGGCGGCAACAGGGATTTGTCCCTGCGCAACCTTGGCATGCTGCCTTTTCTGACCCTTGCGACGGATCTGGTCGTAGTCTTGATTTCAAACCATATTTTCCAGTTCTGAAGGGCTGTGCGACAGACATGAACAGGTGTCCGGGCGGCGCCTGTTCCACGTTTTTTGACGCCCATTGCAGTAAAAAAAATTGACTAACGTGAAAAATATTGTCAGCCTTGCGTCACTTCCGCGCAGGTAGAGAGGCGCGACTGCACATCAGGAAATTGCTGGGAGGAGGGCAATTTGACCGATACGATGAGAGCCAGAATAGACAAGATGTACAAAGGCGACGCGCTGTTTGCATGTGGTTTTGTGGCAGTACTTTGGTGCACCATCATCTTTGTATTTTTCAGTGTGAAACCTCTTATGATGAACAGCGGTCTCAGTACGGTGCTGATTTGCGCCGGGGGGCTTGTCCTGCTGTTCAACACCGCTGCCATCATCGCGATGATCAGACAGTACGCTCACGAAAAAGATTTCATTTACGGGCTGGATATTCGCCATCTCGATGAAATGCGTGCGGCCAAAGGAAAGTAATTCGAAAATGAGCAACAAATATGAACCCCCAACGCAAAGCGGTCTGGGACAGGTTTTTGATTCCGTGTTCCTGTTGGCCCTCGTCTATGTCGCGCTGTTCATTCCGCTGGTGCTGGGGCTGACTGGTGCGGGCGGCACCGACAACATGCCCGAAGTCGTCAACTGGGAGACACTGGAACAGAATGCGGTGATGCAGGCCCAGTGGGAGGAACTGGGATACACGGCTGAAACCGCCGCCGAACTGATCACCCATCGGTTCGACTATACCATCGACCCGCTCATGCTGATCCTGACCGGCGCGGTGATCCTGGGATATTTCATCTTCATGGTGAAGGCGTCCGACAAGGAATACCGCGATGTCATTCGCGAAAAATTCGACAGCTGAGCATCCCGGAGAGGCAAAACCAATGTGGATAATTCTCGAATACGCCGCCTGGGCCACTGCTGCAGGTATCCTGCTGTGGATGGTGATGGATGCGGCGCGTGTGAACCGTCAATTCAACGAAGACACGCTGATGTCCTCCAAGGAAGGCGTCGACGAACTGCTTGAACACGGCGAAGTGCCGGAAGCCGCGGAAGGGGGCAAGGGATGACCGCCGAAGCAACAAATACGGACGCCGGACAGGAACGCGTCGGCCTGCTGCGGGTTCTTGGCCCGGTGCATGTCTGGGCCCTGGGCGTGGGTATCGTCCTGGTGGGCGAATTCATGGGCTGGAACTTTTCGGTCGGCAAGGGCGGTGCATTCGGTGCGCTGATTGCCTGTTGGGTCATCGGGTTGCTCTATACCTGCGTCGCCATGATCGATTCCGAAGTCACGTCAACCGTCGCGGCTGCCGGCGGGCAATATGCCCAGGCCAAGCACATCATGGGGCCTTTGATGGCCTTCAATGTGGGGCTCTATCTGGTGATGGCCTACACGATGCTGGAAGCGGCGGATGCGCTGATCGTGGGCGACCTTCTGGCCATTCTGGCGGCGCAGAGCGGGTATGAATCGCTGGACCCCCGCCCCTTTGTGGTGCTGATCATCGCCCTTCTGGCGTTGCTAAACTATCGCGGCGTGTTCATGACCCTGTCGCTGAACTTCATCATTACGGCTGCGGCCTTCGCGTCGATCCTGATCCTGTTCATCGGTGTCAAGCCATGGCAGCCGGGCGCGATCCTGCAACACCAGGGCTTGCTGACCGAATTGCCCTATGGCTGGATTGGCGTCATCGCCTCGTTCCAGTTCGGCATCTGGTATTACCTGGGGATTGAAGGCACATGTCAGGCCGCTGAAGAGGTGCGTTCGCCCAGCCGGTCGCTGCCTTTGGGGACGATGACCGGGATCATGACGCTGCTTATTGCCGCGACGCTGACCTGGTATGTCTGTTCGGGTCTGCTGCCCTGGCAGTATCTGGGTCAGGCCACGGTGCCGCTGTATGACGCCAGCCGGATGACCGGGTCTTTGTTGCTGCAGATCTTCCTGTTCGTCGGAACGATGTTTGCCGCCACGGCTTCGGCCAATGGCTGCATCAACGATGCCTCGCGGGCATGGTTCTCGATGGGCCGGGATCGCTACATGCCGCAATGGTTCGGCGCGGTTCACCCGGTGTATCGCACGCCGTACCGGTCGATCCTGATCCTGATCCCGATCGCTGTGTCCTTTGCCTTTACCGGACTTCTGGACCAGGTGATCACCTTCTCGATCCTGTCGGGTCTGCTGGGCTATACCTTCATGCCGATCAACATGATCCTGTTCCGCCGCAAATGGCCGCTGGGCACGATCCGGCGCGGGTATGTGCATCCGTTCCATCCCTTGCCCGCGATCGTTCTGATGGCGTTGTGCGTCACGACCTTCTTTGCCACCTATCTGGGTTTCGGCACCCAGTTGCTTGCGATGATGATCTTCTACATCGTGGCGTCGCTCTGGTTTGTCCTGCATCGCTATAAATTCGTGCGCCGTGCGGATCAGTTCACCATGAACTGGCCGAAACCGCAGGGTTATTGAGGAGCCACAACCATGATGGAAAAGATACTTTGCGCCATTGACGGTTCAAAAGCCGCAGACCGGGCGGTGGAGTTCGCGGTGGGAATGGCCGAAAGGTTCCAGGCTGAACTGCAGTTCATCACCGTCAGCACCGTATCCCAGCAAAGCGCCGCCAAGAGCGCGTATTGGGACAGCCGCCTGTTCGAGGCCGGAGAGCGTCAGATCACACGCGAACTGGACCAGGCACGTTCGGCGGCACAGGCACGCAAGGTCGAGGCAACCTGTGTCACGATCAGCGGACGCGACATTGCGGCCGCGATCGTGTCCTATGCCCAAACCAACGGGTTCGATCACATCGTCATGGGATCGACGGGACATTCCGCCTTTGGTCGGCTGTTGCTGGGCTCGGTGGTGGACGACGTCCTGAATCGGACGCACCCGCCGGTGACGGTCGTATGAACGAGGCGGCGCTCGCCCTGGCCGCCGGCGGTGTCGGTGCGCTGTTCTGGGTGCACGCACGAGACAGGCGGCGCGCAATTGCGCGCCGTCAGTCCGTATTCGATCAGTGCCGTGGCCTGCTTTCAGACGCGGAAAAATGCAGCGACGGGCGCGGATATCCCGAGCTGCATGGCCGGCACCTTGGCCAGCCCGTTG
Organism: Rhodobacteraceae bacterium F11138; assembly: GCA_016521575.1. Lineage (GTDB taxonomy): Bacteria > Pseudomonadota > Alphaproteobacteria > Rhodobacterales > Rhodobacteraceae > Sedimentitalea. The sequence goes on from JAEKDP010000004.1 coordinate 117,970, forward strand.
AACTGGCCCTGATCAACGACACGGTACAACTGCGCAAATTGCCGATCCTTTGGCTGTCGGTCACACGCTGGACCGCCCTGCCCCATTGGCCCGGCGCGATGAGTGTGATGATCCGTCCGACGAATACGGAATATTACTCCGCGCATTCCTCCTTGGCCGACGGGTTGGCGACCCCGCCGGGCTGGGACAATGACGCGGTGATCCGGTGTGACGACCGGGCGCGGCTGGCCCCGTATCTGGACCGCCTCACCCCGCATGTCGACGAATTCCTGTCCGACGGGCGCGGCAAGAACCTGCTGATCACTCCGCGCGGCATTCGCCTGATCTGGCGCGTCGAAGAAAGTCAGCGAGGGCACTATCTGGCCATGCGCCAACCGATGTACGAAAACGAAATACTGGAACGGGACCAGGCAGAGCGTCTCTTGCGCATCTCTCACGCCCTGGCCCGCGATCTGGGAAAGGACATCCATTGAACAGCCCCGAGAAACGTCCACCCCATCCCTATACGGTGCTGGCCGTGGCATCCGTTCTTACCGGCATGGGCCAGGTGATGAACGGACAGGCCGCGCGCGGTCTGATGATGGCTTTCAGCGCGCTGTCGCTTGCCTGGGTCAGCTATAATCTGACGACACCGGAACACAGCTTTGCCGGACGCTATGCTGGCGGATTGATGATCCACGCCATCGCCTTGATGGATGCCTATCGCGGTGCGCGTTTCAGATGGGCGTCCTGGCGGCAGGCACAGGGATGAATCACCCCTAGTATGAAAATTACTTTCTTATTAGTTGAATTGACGCAAACCCGGTGCTAGCTTCGGAATCAACATCACCGTGAAAGGACACACGCCATGTGCGGGATTGTGGGATTATTTCTGAAAGACAAATCGCTCGAACCGGAACTTGGTCGGTTGCTGACTGACATGCTGGTCACGATGACCGACCGCGGCCCCGACAGCGCGGGCATTGCAATCTACGGATCGGAAGACGACGCGCAGACCAAATTGACAGTGCAGTCGGACGATGCGGATGCGGATTTCGCAACGCTGGGCGATGATCTGGGTCGCGTCATCGATGCGCCGGTGACTCTGCGCCGCAAGGATACGCACGCCGTTCTGAGCCTGTCCGCCGACAAGGCCGGACAGGCCCGTCAGGCGCTGCGCGAATTGCGCCCGGGGGTCCGCGTGATGAGCCTGGGCGAAACCATGGAGATCTACAAGGAAGTCGGTCTGCCCAAGGACGTGGCCGCTCGCTTTGACGTGTCCGGTATGCAGGGCAGCCACGGCATCGGGCACACCCGGATGGCTACCGAATCTGCGGTGACCACGATGGGCGCTCATCCGTTTTCGACCGGTTCCGATCAGTGTCTGGTGCACAACGGATCGCTGTCAAATCACAACAGTTGGCGGCGCAAGCTGACCCGCGAGGGCGTGCATGTGGAAACCATGAACGACACCGAGGTCGGCGCCGCCTATCTGACATGGAAAATGCAGAACGGCAGTTCCCTGGGCGAGGCGCTGGAAAGCAGTCTCGAGGATCTGGACGGGTTCTTTACCTTTGTCGTCGGCACCAAGGACGGTTTTGGCGTGGTGCGCGACCCGATTGCCTGCAAGCCTGCCGTCATGGCCGAAACCGATCAGTACGTTGCCTTTGGCAGCGAATACCGCGCCCTGGTCAACCTGCCCGGCATCGATGCCGCCCGGGTCTGGGAGCCCGAGCCCGCAACCGTATATTTCTGGAATCACTGACATGCAGACTATTGATCTCGAAGCGCAGGGCCTGCGCGCACTGAACGCCACGCTTCAGGCCCAGAAAGACGCCAGCAACCAGACGGCATGGGAAATTGTCAACGCGCGCGGCAGCCACGCGATCGCGGTCGGCCTGGACGCCCCGATCGAAGTGACCGTGAATGGATCGACCGGCTATTATTGCGCCGGGATGAACAAACAGGCGACTGTCCACGTCAAGGGATCCGCCGGTCCCGGTCTGGCCGAAAACATGATGTCCGGCACCGTGATCGTCGAAGGCGACGCCAGTCAATATGCCGGGGCCACCGGTCGTGGCGGGCTGCTGGTGATCAAGGGCAACGCCAGCTCGCGCTGCGGAATCTCGATGAAAGGCATCGACATCGTCGTGCACGGAAACATCGGGCACATGTCCGCCTTCATGGCGCAATCAGGCAATCTGGTGGTGTGCGGCGATGCCGGTGACGCCCTGGGTGACAGCCTGTATGAGGCCCGCCTGTTCGTACGCGGCTCTGTCAAAAGCCTGGGGGCGGATTGCGAGGAAAAGGAAATGCGCCCGGAGCATCTGGAAATCCTGACCGACCTGCTGGAACGGTCCGGAAGCGATGCCAAACCCGAAGAGTTCCGCCGCTATGGCTCGGCGCGCCAACTTTACAATTTCGACGTCGACAACGCAGCCGCATACTGAGGAGATGGCCATGAAGGACGAACAACAGCGTTTCGTATCACAGACCGTGCCGATCCAGTCGGCAACGTTCAGCAATCCGATCAACGCCGAGATCCGCCGCGCGGCGGACACCGGCATCTATGACATTCGTGGCGGCGGGGCCAAGCGCCGGGTGCCGCATTTCGATGACCTGCTGTTCCTGGGTGCCTCGATTTCGCGCTACCCGTTGGAAGGATATCGCGAAAAATGTGATACGCGAGTGACTTTGGGAACGCGTTTTGCCAAGAAGCCGATTGAACTCGACATTCCCGTAACCATCGCCGGGATGAGCTTTGGCGCGCTGTCCGGCCCCGCAAAAGAGGCGTTGGGACGCGGCGCGTCGGCGGCCGGCACATCGACCACCACCGGCGATGGTGGCATGACCGAAGAGGAACGCGGCCACTCCAAGACGCTGGTCTATCAGTGTCTGCCCTCCCGCTATGGCATGAACCCGGACGATTTGCGCCGCGCCGACGCCATCGAGGTTGTCGTCGGACAAGGTGCAAAACCGGGCGGCGGCGGTATGCTGCTCGGGCAGAAGATCTCGGACCGGGTGGCCGAAATGCGCAATCTTCCCAAAGGCATCGACCAACGGTCGGCCTGCCGCCATCCCGACTGGACCGGGCCAGACGATCTGGAAATCAAGATCCTTGAACTGCGTGAAATCACCGGTTGGGAAAAACCGATCTACGTCAAGATCGGCGGCACCCGCCCCTATTTCGACACGACGCTGGCCATCAAGGCCGGGGCCGATGTGGTGGTTCTGGACGGGATGCAGGGCGGAACCGCGGCAACCCAGGACGTGTTCATCGAACACGTCGGGCTGCCGACGCTGGCCTGTATCCGGCCCGCCGTCCAGGCGCTGCAGGACCAGGGTTTGCATCGTGAGGTTCAGCTGATCGTGTCAGGTGGTATCCGGACCGGCGCCGACGTCGCCAAGGCGCTGGCCTTGGGGGCGGATGCGGTGGCCGTCGGAACTGCGGCGCTGGTTGCACTGGGTGACAACGATCCCAAGTGGGAAGATGAGTACCGCAAGCTGGGCACGACCCATGGCGCCTATGATGACTGGCACGAAGGTCAGGATCCTGCGGGTATCACGACACAAAGCCCGGATCTCATGGCGCGGTTCGACCCGCTTGAAGGTGGTCGGCGGCTGAAAAACTATCTCAAGGTGCTGACCCTCGAAGCGCAGACCATCGCGCGTGCCTGCGGTCACAACCATTTGCACAATCTGGAACCCGAAGATTTGTGCGCCTTGACAATGGAAGCCGCGGCGATGGCCAGGGTGCCGTTGGCTGGGACGGACTGGTATCCCGGAAAAGCCGGATTTTAAGACCGTTCGACGCGGCTCCCGATGGGTGCCGCGTCGTTTCGCAAGATGGCACAGGAACGTGAAACCGCCATCGCGACAACAGACAACAGAGAGGAAAATTGCCAATGCCCAAAGACCAGAAGGCCTCTGACGTTCAGACCAGCCTTGCGGAATTCGCCGCCGAACGTGGTGTCAAATATTTCATGATTTCCTTCACCGACCTGTTCGGAGCGCAGCGTGCCAAGCTGGTTCCTGCCCGTGCTATTTCGGACATGCAGGAAGACGGTGCCGGGTTTGCGGGATTTGCCACCTATCTGGATCTGACCCCGGCCCACCCGGACATGTTGGCGGTGCCTGACCCAAACGCGGTCATCCAACTGCCCTGGAAGCCCGAAATCGCCTGGGTCCCGGCGAATTGCGTCATGGAAGACCAGGACGTGGAACAGGCCCCGCGCAACGTGCTGCGCCGGCTGATCGCCGAAGCCGCCGAAGAAGGCATGCACGTCAAGACCGGCATCGAAGCCGAATTCTTTTTGCTGACACCTGACGGGCAGCAGTTGGCCGACAGCCAGGATACAAGCGGCAAGCCCTGCTATGACCAGCAGGCCATGATGCGCAGCTATGAGGTCATTCGCGAAATCAGCGATTACATGCTGGAACTGGGATGGGGCCCCTACCAGAGCGACCACGAAGACGCCAACGGCCAATGGGAAATGAACTGGGATTTCGATGACGTGCTGACCGTGGCGGATCAGCATAGTTTCTTCAAGTTCATGACGAAGACCATTGCTGAAAAACACGGCCTGCGCGCCACTTTCATGCCCAAACCCGTCGAGGGGCTGACCGGCAACGGCTGCCACGCGCATATTTCGGTCTGGGACGCGCCCGGTGAAGATGCGAAAACCAATATCTTCGCAACCGACAAAGGTGAAGGTCAGGCCGGAGAGGTCGGATTGTCCGAAAAGGGCAAGCATTTCCTTGGCGGGATCATGAAACACGCCAGTGCACTGGCGGCGATCACCAACCCGACGGTGAACAGCTACAAGCGCATCAATGCGCCGCGTACCATTTCGGGTGCGACCTGGGCACCGAACACGGTGACCTGGACCGGCAACAACCGCACGCATATGGTGCGCGTCCCCGGACCCGGCCGGTTTGAGTTGCGCCTGCCCGATGGTGCCGTCAATCCCTATTTGCTGCAGGCGATCATCATCGCGGCGGGTCTGGACGGGGTGCGCAGTCAGGCCGAACCGGGCAAACGCTGGGACATCGATATGTATGCCGAAGGCCACAAGGTTCGCGGCGCACCGAAACTGCCGCTGAACATGCTGGACGCCTTGCGGGAATACGACAAGGACAAATCGCTCAAGGCTGCGATGGGCGAGGAATTCTCTGCCGCATACCTGAAGATGAAGCATCAGGAATGGAATGAATTCTGCACGCATTTCTCGGATTGGGAAAAGGAACGGACGCTGGATATCTGATCCGTACTGCATCCGCCTGTTCTTCCGATATCATCCCGAATATGTGGCCAAGCACATCTTTATACCGTACCAACGTGGCATAACCCGCTGCGACCTGCAGGTCAGTTTGGAACAGGGTTTTCTCGAACTCGTTCAGCAATATAGGGAATGACCGCAACGATGCCTTCGGTCCGGTGTCAACGAAAATTACGCCGCTCTGACCGATCCCGGCTTGGATAGGAAACGGACCCGTCATGGGGGCGGCAGGCGGCAATGGGGCCGTGTCACTGGACGGGCGGCTGATCGGATATGCGTCGATCAGGCAGGCAGAAGTTCTGGTGGACAAAGCCAGGCAAATCGCCAATGGCTAGGTCATGAATATTGCAGACATGCGCGGTTTGGCCCGGTCGATGTTCGACCGGGCTGTCGAGGCCGCCGACCCGTCGCTGGCCGTGCGCCGGCATCTGACCGCCAACCCCCTTGCACCCGCCCGCGGGAAGTGGATCGTGATCGCCGTGGGCAAGGCTGCGCCCGCCATGTTGCGAGAAGCCTTGCGCCATGTGCCCGGGCCGGTTGTTGCCTTGGGTGTTACGCACCATGAGAATGCGCAAACCGTCCAGGGTGCGCGCCTCTTGACAGCGGGTCATCCGGTGCCGGATCAGGCCGGTCAGGACGCAGCCCGCGAGATCATCGATCTGTTATCCCGGGCAGGTGCGAATGATCACGTTCTGGCACTGATTTCAGGCGGAGGTTCTGCGCTGGTGCCTGCTCCGGTCACGGGAATTTCGCTTGCGAACAAGCAGGATACCAGCCGAATCCTGCTGGAAAGCGGGCTTGACATCAACCAGATGAACCTGGTCCGCCAGCAGCTTTCCGAACTCAAGGGAGGCGGGTTTCTGCGTCATGCGGCCCCTGCCCCGGTGACCGCGCTGATCCTGTCGGATGTGATCGGCGACGATCTGCGCGCTATTGCCAGTGGGCCGACCGTCTCTCCGTTGGGCAGCCGGGCAGATGCTATGGCGCTGTTGCAAAAGACGGGCGTTTTCGATCGCCTGCCTCAACCGGTGCAGGATCATTTCCGACAGCAGGAAACCGCCGCGCCCGCCCTGCCCTCGGCCCGGAACGTGCTGGTCGGCAGCAACGGCATGTCGCTGGAGGCCATGCAAACCGACACTTTGGGATTTGCGCCCCGGATCGTATCGCGCAGCCTGACCGGAGATGTGCAAGACGCCACCGAAACGATTGTGGACGCCGCACAGAACATCAAACAGCCAACCGCCCTGCTTTTTGGTGGCGAAACCACCGTGCGTATCCGTGGCACGGGGCGCGGCGGACGCAACCAGGAACTGGCAATGCGGGTGGCGCTGGCGGGACGGGACCGCTTGCACGGCGACTGGGTCTTTCTCAGCGGCGGCACCGATGGCCGAGACGGGCCGACCGACGCGGCGGGCGGGCTGGTAGACAGCGGGACTGCGGACAGATTGGCCGCCGCCGGCATCGATGCGATGGCGCTGCTGGACAACAACGACAGCTATAGTGCGCTGACAGCTGCGGGTGATCTGCTGATGACCGGTGCCACGGGAACCAACGTTGCCGATGTTCAGGTGATGCTGATCCGCCCTCATCCCATGTGAGCGGGGGTGGTGCGGGGCAGCTGTGCTTGGCGCGGCATCCGATGGGCTGTGCCTGCCCTGTATTCCGGATTTCGGGCGGGCTGACCGCAGGAAAGCGGCCCGACTTTCACAGAGACGATCAATTTCCTTCTGTCTGGCGCTGTTTCCCGATCAAATGACCCGAAGCAGATGCAAGAACAGCGATATTGAGTGGGAAATTTGATCTCTGGACGAGCATATTTCTGAAAAAGAAAGGGCTTCTCCGTGATCAAGACACACCACTCGACTCTTTTCGACCAATTCCGCCAATCCCTGATGACGGATAACGTTGTTGGCGATCTTGCGGACGGGTTGATCGGCCACGACGCCGTGATTGACGGCCCCCTGGGGCAAAAACCCCTGATCTATGCGGATTATGTCGCCTCTGGCCGCGCTCTGCGGCAGATCGAGGATTTTGTGCTGACCGAGCTGCTGCCCTTTTATGCCAACAGCCACACAGAGGCCTCTTACGTCGGAGGCGTCATGACCCGGCTGCGACGCCAGGCGCGCGATGTGATCCGTGGGCAGGTCAATGCCTCGGACGAACATGCGGTCATCTTTGCCGGTTCTGGCGCAACTGCGGGGCTCAACCGCATCATACATCTGATCGGGCTGAAACAGATGGTGGCGGCGGGACAGGCCCCGGCGGTTCTGATCGGACCTTACGAACATCATTCCAATATCCTGCCCTGGCGCGAAAGCGGGGCCGAGGTGATCGAAGTGCCCGAGGCTGCAACGGGTGGTCCCTGTCTGCAGACGCTGTCCGCTACGCTGGACAAACTCAAGGGCCGACCGGTTGTGGGTGCTTTCTCTGCGGCATCAAATGTGACCGGAATCGTCACCGATGTCACCGCCGTTACCCGGATGCTCAAAGCTGCGGGGGCCTTGGCCATCTGGGATTACGCCGGTGGCGCGCCCTACCTTGCAATCGACCTCTGCCCGGCGGAAGATGCCTTGATCGATGCCGTGGTCGTGTCTCCGCACAAGTTCATCGGCGGCCCGCAAAGCACGGGGGTGCTGATCCTGCGGCAGGACATCGTCAAGGCCGCCACTCCAACCATGTCGGGCGGCGGCACCGTCCGGTTCGTGTCTCCGGCTGCCCATGATTATTCCGACAGCGTGGAAGCCCGCGAAGAGGCCGGCACCCCCAATGTCATAGGCGATTTGCGCGCCGCGCTGTGTTTCATCGTCAAGGATGTAATCACACAGGACTACATCGATCGGCGCAACCGGCAGAATCTGGCCAAAGGCATGATAGCCTGGGCAAACCACCCCAATATCGAGATCCTCGGGAACACGGAATGCGACCGGCTGCCGATTTTTTCGTTCCGGCTGCGCGACGGCAAGGGCGGGTTTGTTCATCAGCAACTGGCGACGCGCCTGCTGTCGGACTGTTACGGCATCCAGGCGCGCGGCGGATGCGCCTGTGCCGGTCCCTATGTTCACCGCGTTCTGGGAATTGATCAGGATGCCTCGGATGCCATGCGCAACGAAATCCTGTCTGGCAATGAAATCGAGAAACCCGGCTTCGTGCGGCTGAATTTCAGCGTTCTGGCATCGGATCAGCAGGTCGATACGATCATCGCATCCGTGCTGGGACTGGCGGACAGTGCCGCGGATCAGGCGCTTGCCTATACCTGCAACCCATCCACGGCGATTTTTCGGCCCGCCGACAACCCGGATGCGCTTGAGCACGACCAGATCAGTACACCACGCTGAACGGGCCCACAGCAATGATACCCGATCCCTGCTTTGGCTCGCTTGACCTGACCGATGATTTTGACGCCGTGCGGGCCTTGTTCCCCATTACACAGCACAGCACATATTTGCTGAACGCGGGACAGTCTCCGCTCAACCAGAGAAGCCGCGCCGCGCTGGACCAGTATCTGGATTGGGCTGCCACCGATACGGATGCCCGCCCCGAAGTGCGCGCGCCACTGCGTAGGTTGCTGGCCGATCTGCTGGGCGGACGGCCCGGCGATTATGCCATCACGACAAGCACCGGCACGGGCATCAGCACGGTTGCGGCCGGCATGTCCTGGAAATCGGGCGACAACGTGGTTCTGCCCGCGGGCGAACATTGGAACAGCACCTTTCCCTGGTTCAACCTGTCCAGCCGGGGCGTGGAAATCCGAACCGTGCAGCCCGATGCAGAGAACCGTATTTCGGCAGACGCACTGGCGGAGCAGGTTGACGACCGCACACGGGTCGTCTCCATCACGGCGGTGCGGTTCGACACGGGGTTTCGGGCCGATCTCAAGTCCATTTCCAACCTGGCCCACGCCCATGACGCATTGTTCGTCGTCGACGGCACGCAATGCGCCGGGGCCAGCGGGATGAACGTCGTGGAGGACGGGATCGATGTGCTGGCCTGCGGCGGGTTCAAATGGTTGATGGGTCTGGCGGGCACTGGTTTCATGTATGCAAACGAACGGGCACAAACCCGGATTGCGCCGGTTTCACCCGGAATGTTCGCCGCCAGACACAGCTTCACCGAGCTGGATTTCCACAGCGACGCGCGCCGCTATGAGACCGGGACCATCGCCTATACGCTGCTGCATGGTTGGGCTGCTGGCCTGGGATTGATCCGGGAACTTGGTGTCGACAATATCGCCAACCGCAATCGCCAGCTGACAGACCGCATCATCACCGGGCTGACGGATAGAAAGCTGCGCATCCTCTCGCCGGTTGACCGCCCCGAAGAACGCTCGGCAATCGTGGTGTTCAGCGCGGGTGACGAGGCGGCGAACAAGGTCATCTTTGACCGGCTGACAGCGGCCAAAGTGCAATTGTCGCTGCGCCATGGTTCCCTGCGCGTCAGCCCGAATTTCTTCAATACCGATGCCGAAATAGACCGGTTTCTGAACGGCCTTTAATCCGGCTCGGCCACCAGCGCGACACAGGCAAATCCCACCCGCGCCTGTGTCGGCACACCGAACCGCGCGGTATGGCGCGCGGGCAGGCTCCTGGGGAAGTGTTTTACATACTCGGCATTCAGCGCGTGATAATCGGCCGGATCCGTAATCAGCATCGTGACTTGCACCACATGGTCAATATCGCTGCCTGCCTGCGCCAGCAGCGTCTTGATATAGCCGATCGCGTTGCGAACTTCTTCGGCGGGCGTTTCGCCGCGATAAATGCCCGCATCCGGGTCATGCGGGGCGCTGTGGCCTGACACATAGATCATGCCACCGGCCTTGCACACGCGGCTGAACGGCCTGAGGGCACCCGGTTCCGGTTCGTCAAAGAGTTCTATTTTCGATGGCCGCACTTCATATGTCTCCGGCAACGATTTCCCTGGGGCGCAACGATAATATCAAGTGCCCCGGCTGTCATCCCTAATGCCCGCCACACAGGGTGCCCCGGCCCGCCGACCCCAATCACGCCTGCTTTGAAGTTGACATCTTCCCGCTATTTCCATATTTCCCGAAATATGGAAATAGAACTTGCAAACCGGCTTGCCGTGCTTGGCCACCCACAGCGCCTGGCGGTGTTTCGCTTGTTGATGCGGCGCAACCCGGACGAAGTGGCCGCGGGCGACATCGGATCCGCGCTGAACCTTCGCCCCAGCACCCTGTCATCCTATCTGGCGGCACTGATGCAGGCCGGACTGGTGGTGCAAACACGCCGGGGGACGCGGTTGCACTATTCGATCAATGCGCAAAACGTCAGCAGGACCTTGGACGATCTGTTTCTGGATTGCTGTCGGGGGCGCCCCGAAATGTGTTCTTTCCTTCCCGTTAAATCCAAAGGCGAAACTGTCATCATGGCCCATCCCAAGTTCAACGTCCTGTTTATCTGCACCGGAAATTCCGCCCGGTCGATCTTTGCCGAATCCATCTTGCGCAGCGTGGCCGGAGACCGGTTCAATGCGTATTCCGCCGGGACGTACCCTTCCTCTGAGGTGAACGGAAACGCGCTGCAGGTGCTGCGCGACAAGGGGCATGACGTGTCACAATTACGCTCCAAGAACGTGTCCGAATTCCAGACCGAGGATGCCCCGGAATTCGATTTCGTCTTCACGGTTTGCGACCAGGCTGCGAACGAAGAATGTCCGATCTGGGGGGCTCGGCCGATCAGTGCGCATTGGGGCATGCCGGACCCGGTCCAAACCGAAGGGACCGACGCACAGAAAAGCCTGGCCTTCCAGCAAGCCTATGGCATCCTGAAGAACCGCATTGCGGCATTTGCGGCCCTGCCGCTGCGCGAACTGGATCGGGTGTCACTGCAACGCGCGGCGGATGATATCGCCCGGCAATCAGAAACCGCCTGAAAGACAAGCGCCATGAACGTCTTTGAACGCTACCTGACACTGTGGATTGCCCTGGCCATGGTCGCCGGAATCGCAATCGGCAGCACTGCGCCCGGACTGGTCCAGATCGTTTCCGAGGCAGAAATTGCCAATGTAAACTTGGTGGTCGCCGTGCTGATCTGGGCCATGGTCTATCCGATGATGGTGGGCGTAGATCCGCGATCGCTGAAAGGCGCCATACGTCAGCCAAGGGGCCTGGGCATCACCTTGGCGGTGAACTGGCTGGTCAAACCGTTTACCATGGCCATTCTGGCTGTGCTGTTCTTTCAGGTGATCTTTGCGCCATTCATCGATCCGCAGGACGCGCAGCAATATATCGCGGGACTGATCCTTTTGGGGGCGGCCCCCTGTACGGCGATGGTTTTCGTCTGGTCGCACCTGACGCGCGGCGATGAAAGCTATACGCTGTTGCAGGTTTCCGTGAATGACCTGGTGATGGTTTTTGCCTTTGCGCCCATCGTGGCCTTTTTGCTGGGGCTGACCGACATCCGCGTACCATGGCAGACATTGGTATTGTCGGTCATTCTGTTCGTGGCCCTGCCCCTTCTGGCTGGAATATGGACGCGCCGCCGACTGGGCGACCCGGCCCGGATTGATGCTTTTCAGATGCGGGCCAAGCCCTGGTCGATCATCGGGTTGATTGCCACAGTGGTTATCCTGTTCGGGCTGCAAGGCCAGGTAATCCTGCAAAGCCCGCTGGTTATCGTCATGATCGCCGTACCGATCCTGCTTCAGAGCTATGGCATCTTTGCCCTGGCGTATGGTGTTGCCTATGCGATGAAGGTCCCCCACAAGATCGCCGCTCCCTGTGCGTTGATCGGCACGTCGAACTTCTTCGAACTTGCGGTCGCCGTCGCCATCAGCCTGTTCGGGCTGAACTCGGGGGCCGCATTGGCGACAGTCGTCGGGGTTTTGGTCGAGGTTCCGGTCATGTTGTCACTGGTGGCATTTGCCAACCGGACCCGGTCCAAATTCGCGACATCCTGAACCTGCATACCGGGTTGCCGCCTGGAAACTCTGCCTGAATTTGGTGATCCGTGGCCGGAAAATGTCTTCTGGCCACGGATCAATTCCCCCAGAAAGATCTATATATAAAGCTATTTCAAAATATTACATCAAGAAACCAATGTAATTGTTGAAGATGAAAGAACGGATATTCGTTTCATGAAAGAATCTTGACAGAATCCCTGAACCAATTCTTAAATGGTTCAAACGCAGGGAGACCCAAGCCAGATGAGCCAGGACCCAACGACCGCCGACGCGCCCTTGTTGCGGATCCGCGATTTCAGCCTGCGGTTCAAAGGCCATGCCGTCCCGGTCGTATCGGGGGTAAATCTGACAGTCAGCGCCGGGGAAACCCTGTGCATCGTAGGCGAGTCCGGCTGCGGCAAAAGCGTCACCTCCATGGCCATCATGGGGTTGCTTCCGAAAGGCGCGGCGCGGATCGAATCCGGTGAAATGCATTTTGACGGTCACGACTATGATCTGCGGCAACAGGTTCTGCCGCATTCAGCGCGCGGTGACCGCATGGCCATGATCTTTCAGGAACCGATGACATCGCTCAATCCGGCCTTTCGCATCGGCGATCAGATCGCAGAAGCCATTCTGTGCCATGCCCAGGTGCCGCGCGCGCACGCCATGGAGCGGGCAGCAGATATGCTGCGGCAGGTGGGCATCCCCGCCCCCGGGCAACGGCTGCATGAATATCCGCACCAACTGTCCGGCGGCATGCGCCAACGTGTCATGATCGCGATGGCGCTGGTGAACAACCCCGCCCTGTTGATTGCCGACGAACCGACAACCGCCCTGGACGTTACCATTCAGGCGCAGATCCTGGACCTGATCCGCGATCTTCAGACCCGATCGAACATGGGCACCATCATGATCACGCACGACCTGGGCGTGGTTGCCGAGATCGCCACTTCGGTGGCGGTCATGTACGGTGGGCAGATTGTCGAAAGCGGGCCCGTGGGGCGCATATTCGACGATCCCCAGCATCCATATACCATCGGGCTCATGGCCTCGATGCCCGCGTTGACCGGGCCGCGTGGACGCCTGGCCACCGTGCCCGGGACCGTACCCGGTATCGACGCCATGCCATCGGGCTGCCGGTTCCGCAGCCGGTGCCCGTTTGCGGCGGCGCTGTGCGCGACTGTCCCGCCGATGCAGGATCTGGGGGCCGGTCACGGGGCGGCCTGTCATTTCGCACCACTGGACCAGCGTTTGGCGGTCAGCGCATGAGCGACACAATTCTGCAGGCCCGCAATCTGGTCAAACATTTCAAGGTCAACGCGGGTTTCCTGCGCCCCGGCGATACGGTGCATGCGGTCGATGGCATTTCGCTGAACATCCAGCGCGGCGAAACATTTGCGATCGTAGGGGAATCCGGCTGCGGCAAATCCACTCTGGCGCGGTTGCTCATGCGGTTGCTGACCCCGACAGAAGGCACGATCCTGTTTGAAGGTGAACCGGTCGGGCAATTCGGCGGGCACGAGTTGCGCCAGCTGCGTCGCGATCTGCAATTCATCTTTCAGGACCCCTTTTCGTCGCTGAACCCCCGGCTGACGGTTGGCAAGCTGATCGCTGAGCCGCTCGAACTGCATGCGCCGGAGCTGTCAGCGGCGCAGCGGCGCGAACGGGTGGCCGAGCTGTTGGCAAAAGTCGGATTGATGCCCGAGCATGCCACCCGGTATCCGCATGAATTTTCCGGCGGTCAGCGCCAGCGTATCGGGATCGCCCGCGCGCTGGCCGCAGGGCCCAAGCTGGTCATCGGCGACGAACCGGTATCCGCGCTGGATGTATCTGTGCAGGCCCAGGTCATAAACCTGCTGAGCGACCTGGGCCGCGAACTGGACCTGACGCTGGTGATCATTGCCCATGACCTGGCCGTGATCCGCCATATGAGTGACCGGGTCGCGGTGATGTATCTGGGCCAGATCGTCGAAACCGGTCCCACTGATGCGGTGTTCGATTCGGCCCGCCACCCCTATACCCGGTTGTTGCTGGATTCCATTCCCGTCGCCGAGCATGGCGCCCGCGGCGAAACCAAGCCGGTCACAGGTGAAACCCCCAGCCCGCTGAATCCTCCGGCCGGTTGTCGGTTCCACACACGGTGTCCCCATGTGCAGGACCGCTGCAGGACGGAAAACCCGGTTCTGACCGAAGCTGCACATTCGGTGGCCTGCCACTATTGGCGCGAGATTGCACAAACCGCAACACGCGCCGCCCCCAAACCCCGCAACAGCGGGGCACAAGCGCGGTTCGATCTGTACCGCGCCGCCGCAGATGGTGAAAAAATCATCACAATAAACCAACAAGGAAACACAGAATGACACATCTCAAATCGACTCTTCTGGCCAGCCTGCTGGGGGCTACGGCCATCGGCCTGGCCGTCCCCGCCATGGCCGCCGATCTGCGCATCGCGCTGCAATCGGATGCTGACGTGCTGGACCCCGACCAGTCACGCACCTTCGTTGGCCGCATTGTCTATACCGCGCTTTGCGACAAGCTGGTCGACATTACCCCCGATCTCGAATTCGTACCGCAGCTGGCCACCGAATGGTCCTGGTCAGACGATGGCACCGCGCTGACCATGAAATTGCGTGAGGGGGTGGTGTTCCATGACGGCACGCCATTTGACGCCCAGGCCGTCGCCGACAACATCACCCGCAGCCAGACCATGGAGGAAAGCCGCCGCAAGTCAGAACTGAAATCCATCACCGGCACCGAAGTTCTGGGCAGCCACGAGATCAGGTTCAACCTGGCCGGTCCCGATGCGACCCTGCTGGCGCAGTTTGCCGACCGCGCGGGCATGATGGTATCGCCCACAGCCGCTGCCGAAGCGGGTGCCGATTTCGGCCTGAACCCGGTCTGTTCGGGCCCCTTCTCTTTTGCCGAGCGTGTGGCGCAGGACCGGATCGTGCTGAACAAATTCGCGGATTACTGGAACGCGGATGAGATCAATTTCGACAGCGTGACCTATTTGCCGATCCCCGATACGACCGTGCGTCTGGCCAACCTGCAATCGGGCGATATCGACATGCTGGAACGTCTGGCGGCGACCGATCTTGCACAGGCCAAATCAAACGCGGCGGTACAGGTCGAAAGCGCGGTATCGCTGGGATATCAGGGGATAACCTTCAACATCAACAACGGTGAAAAAGGCGACAACCCCTGGGGCAATGACAAGCGGCTGCGCCAGGCGCTAAGCTATGCGATCGACCGCGAAGCGATCAATCAGGTGGTGTTCGAAGGCGCCTTTGCCGCTGGCAACCAGCCCGTCGCGCCCAGTTCGCCCTGGTACAACGCCGACTTCCCGGTTCCCGCGCGTGATCTGGACAAGGCCAAGGCCCTTCTGGCCGAAGCCGGATATCCCGACGGGATCGATCTTGAAGTTCAGGTGCCCAATACCACCGTACCGTTGCAACTGATGCAGGTGGTGCAGGCCATGGCCGCCGAAGCCGGGATCAACATCTCCATCACGTCCAAGGAATTCGCCACATTGCTGTCGGATCAATCCGCGGGCGATTATCAGGCCAGCCAGATCGGGTGGTCGGGCCGGGTCGATCCGGATGGCAACAACCATCAGTTCGTGACCACCGGCGGCGGTATCAACGACAGCAAGTATTCCAACGAAGAGGTCGACCGCCTGATGAATGCCGCCCGCACCAGCAATGACGCGGCGGAACGCAAGGCCAACTATGACGCCGCGCGCGCGATCCTGAACGAAGACCTGCCCCGGATGATGATCTATCACCAGACCTGGATCTGGGCGCTGGATGACTCGATCAAGGGCTTTGTGCCTTATCCCGACGGGATGATCCGCCTCGAAGGCATGTCCAAGGCCGAATGATCCTTGCGGCCCGCGCGGGATTGCGCGGGCCGATTTTCTGAAAGTTGGTTCCATGCTGCCCTTCATCCTGCGCCGCATCATGATTGCGATCCCGACGATCATTCTGATCTCGATGTTCGTTTTCGCCCTGCAGAAACTGCTGCCCGGTGATCCGGTTCTGGCCATGGCCGGCGAAGAGCGCGATCCCCAGGTGCTGGAATTCCTGCGCGAAAAATACCGCCTGAACGATCCCATCCCGGTGCAATATGTCACCTGGGTCGGCAATGCGCTGACCGGCGATCTGGGCATTTCGCTGCGCACCAACCAGCCGGTGCTGGAACTGATCGGGCAGAAACTGCCTGTGACCATTCAACTGGCGGTGATGGCGATGTGCTTTGCGCTGCTGATCGGCATCCCGGCGGGCATCCTGTCGGCGGTGAACAAGGGCACCGTTACCGACTATGTGGCCAATGTGGTGGCGCTGTCGGGCCTGTCCATCCCGAATTTCTGGCTTGGAATAATGCTGATTCTGCTTGTGTCGGTCAAATGGCAGCTGCTACCCGCCTCGGGGTATGTGCCGCTGTCCGAAGACCCGGTGAAATCAATCACCACCATGATCATGCCCGCCTTCGTGCTGGGCACGGCATTGGCCGCCACCCTGATGCGGCACACGCGATCCGCGATGCTGGAGGTCTTGACCGCCGATTACATCCGTACCGCCCGCGCCAAGGGCGTGCTGGAAAAACGCGTGGTACTCAAACACGCATTCCGCAACGCGCTGACCCCCATTGTCACCCTGACGGCTTTGCTGTTCGGGGAATTGATCGCGGGGGCGGTTCTGACCGAACAGATCTTTACCATCCCCGGCTTCGGCAAACTGGTGGTGGATGCGGTTTTCAATCGGGATTACGCCGTGGTGCAGGGGATCGTGCTGATCACCGCCATCGGGTTCATCCTGATGAACCTGCTTGCGGATGTTCTGTATGTTCTGCTGAACCCGCGTCTGAGGGGGCAGTAACATGGCAACACAAGCCCGAACCGATCTGGCCGACCCGGTCCTGGCGCGCAAGCCGCAGAACCGCGTATGGAAGAAATTCCGCAGTCATCGCAGCGCGATGCTGGGCGGGATATTGGTGACGTTCTTCATCCTGATGGCACTGGCCGCGCCAATCCTGCCCATTCCGGACCCGGCGGCGACCGACTGGGGCGCGGTTCGCAAAGCCCCCAGCGCCGCCCATTGGATGGGTACGGATGAAATCGGCCGCGATGTGCTGGCACGCATGATCTGGGGCGCGCAGGCGTCATTGCTGGCGGGTGTCGTATCCGTCGGCATCGCGCTGCTTTTCGGCGTGCCGCTGGGCATCGTGTCAGGCTATTTCGGGGGCTGGACCGACGCGGTGATATCGCGCTGCACCGAGGCCCTGCTGGCAGCGCCATTCCTGATCCTGGCCATCGCACTGGCCGCTTTCCTTGGGCCGTCCTTGACCAATGCAATGATCGCCATCGGAATTTCGGCAATGCCGATCTTTGTGCGGCTGACGCGCGGCCAGGTTCTGAACATCAAGACCGCAGATTATGTGGAATCCGCCCATGCCATCGGGCTGCCCGCCCATCGCATATTGTCGCGTTATATCTTTCCCAACGTGCTGCCACCGATTCTGGTACAGGCGACCCTGACCATTGCCACCGCCATCATCGCCGAAGCCTCGCTGTCGTTTCTGGGCCTTGGCCAACAACCCCCGGCGCCAAGCTGGGGCTCGATGCTGAACACCGCCAAGAACTTTCTCAGTCAGGCCCCCTGGATGGCCATGTGGCCGGGAATTGCGATCTTTCTTGTCGTACTTGGCTTCAACCTTCTGGGCGACGGGCTGCGCGATGCGCTGGACCCGCGCGAACACTGACCATCGGAGAACATATGTCAGACTTTACCACCCGCCCCGAAATTCGCGGCACCTTCGGGGTCGTGACATCGACACATTGGCTGGCCTCTTCCGTCGGGTTCGGCGTTCTGGAAAAGGGGGGCAACGCCTTTGATGCCGCCGTGGCCACGGCCTTTGCACTGCAAATCGTCGAACCCCATCTGAACGGACCGGCAGGCGACATGCCCGCGATCCTGCATACTGCCGAAACCGGCGAAACCAAGGTGCTGTGCGCCCAGGGCGTCAGCCCGGCGGCCGCAACCGTCAAGGCATATACCGATCAGGGGCTCAGCCTGGTGCCCGGCTCGGGGCTGCTGGCCACGGTTGTGCCCGGCGCCTTCGATGGCTGGCTGATGATGCTGCGCGATCATGGCACGATGAGCCTGCGCGAGGTGCTGCAACCGGCCATCGATTATGCCCGCGACGGCCATCCGATCCTGCCGCGCGTCGCAAACACCATCGCGGATCTGCAGGAGTTCTTTGAAACCGAATGGCCCACATCCGCGGCCGTATGGTCGCCGGACGGGCAGGCTCCGGCACCGCATGCCCTGTTCAGAAATCCCGATCTGGCCAGAACCTATGACCGGCTGGCGGAGGTAGCAGACACCGCTGGCGGCGACCGCCGCGCGCAAATCGATGCCGCGCGTGCCGAATGGCGCGAAGGTTTCGTCGCACAGGCGATTTTCGACTATCTCAAGGACGCCAGCGTGATGGACGTGTCCGAGAAAAAGCACAGTGCGCTTCTCGCGCCGTCGGACATGGCCGACTGGCGCGCTACCTATGAAGAAACCCTGACGCTGGACTACCACGGCTGGACCGTTCACAAGACCCACGCCTGGAGCCAGGGACCGGTGATGTTGCAGGCGCTGTCGATCCTGAAGAATTTCGATCTTGGGGCAATGGACCCCGATGGAGCGGAATTCGTGCATACGGTGATCGAGGCGATGAAGCTGGCCTATGCGGACCGCGAAGCCTATTACGGCGACCCGGATTACAGCGAAATACCGATGGAGCACCTGCTGTCGGATGCCTATGGTGCCGAGCGTGCCAAGCTGATCGACACAACCGCGTCGATGGACCAACGCCCCGGACGGGTCCCGGGTTTCGAACATCTGGCGGATGCCTATCTTGCCCGCTCGGTTCAGGATTTCGGGGTCGAAGGTGTGGCCGCGCAGGAACCCACCATGGCGCATCTGACCGAGAAACGCGGCGACACCGTGCATCTGGACGTGATCGACCGCTGGGGGAACATGGTGGCGGCGACACCGTCGGGCGGCTGGTTGCAGAGCAGCCCGGTCATTCCCGGCCTTGGCTTTCCGCTGAACTCGCGCGCGCAGATGTTCTGGCTGACCGACGGCTTGCCCACCTCGATGGCCCCGAAACGCCGCCCGCGCACCACGCTGACCCCGTCTTTTGCCGAAAAGGACGGCGCGCGGCTGGTGTTTGGCACGCCCGGCGGCGATCAGCAGGACCAGTGGAACCTGATCTGGTTCCTGCGTTTCGTGCATCACGGGCTGGGGTTGCAACAGGGAATGGACGCACCGCTGTTTCACACCATGCATTTTCAGGGATCGTTTTTCCCGCGCGAGGTAAAACCCGGCGAAATGATGATGGAGCCCGCCTTTGACGCGCAGGTGATCGACAGCTTGCGCGCGCGCGGGCATATCGTCACCGTGTCCGAGCCTTGGGCCGTGGGTCGCTTGACCGCCGCCATGCGTGAGGCCGACGGAATGCTGCGCGCCGCTGCGACGCCGCGCCTGATGCAGGCCTATGCGGTGGGCCGATGACCTGGTCGATCATAGCCCGCGACCCGTCAGGCGGGGCCATCGGGATCGCAGTGGCCAGCCGGTTTTTCGCCTGCGGCGCGATGGTGCCCTATGTGGGGGCCAACACTGCGGTGGCAAGCCAGGCCTTCTGCAACCCGATCTGGGGCACCGAGGGGCGCGCGCGCCTTGAGGCCGGTGAACCGGCAACGGCTGTGCTGGCGGATTTTGTCGAACGTGACCAAGGTCAGGCCATTCGGCAATGCCACATGATGGATGCAAATGGACAGTTCATGGCCCATACCGGCAAGGATTGCACCGATTGGGCCGGGCATCTGATCGGCGACGGGTTTTCGGTCGCCGGTAACATGCTGGCCGGGCCACAGGTGGTCCAGGCCACGGCAGAAGCTCTGGCGGCGTCTTGTGACCTGCCCCTGCCCCGGCGGTTGCTGAGCGCCATGCAGGCAGGCGAGGCCGCCGGAGGAGACAAGCGCGGCAAACAGGCAGCGGGTTTGGTCATTCACCACGGCCAGGCCCATCCCTGGCTGGATCTGCGGGTCGACGATCATGGCGATCCGCTGAGCGAACTGGAACGCCTGCTGGACGTGGCGGCCGAAAGATATCTATATGTTGCCGACGAAATGCCCACCCGCCAACGATTTTCCGGACGTCCCGACCGGGACGCTTTGGATGCGAAAATTTACCGGGAAGAGAAACGTCGCCAGCAAGCAGGCGAAATCAGCCGTTCCTTGGCAACCTGACCCTGAACCATCTGACAGGACATTCGCGTGCAGACAGATCAAGACGTCAAAAGCCAGATCATGTCCCTGCTGGATACCAACGCACCCGGCACCAGCGGAAGATTGCCCAGCGAACGGGCCCTGTCCGAGCGGTTTCGAATTGGCCGCCGCCGCATTCGCGATGCGCTGGCACAGCTTGAATCCGAGGGGCTGATCTGGCGAAAGCAGGGTGCAGGCACCTTTGCCGGGCGCGCGATCGACCCGACCGGCGAACTGGCCGCGCGCGTCGCTGGCGAAACCAACGCAATTCAGGTCATGGAGGCGCGGCTGTGTGTCGAACCCGAACTGGCCGCGCTGTGCGCGCAACGCATCCAACCCGCGGCAGTGTCCCAGCTGCGCGCCCTGGCGGGGCGCATGAAGCCTGACTTGTCCAACCAGGAAAACGAACTGTGGGACAGTGCGTTGCACCGGCTGATCGCGGAAGAGGCACATAACAAGCCATTGCTGACCTGTTTTGCGATGCTTGACGAAATCCGCGCCAATGCCGACTGGGTGGCCTTTCGCGCCCGTGCCCGCGCGCCCGGCTCGTTCGCGCAAACCCTGCATCAGCATTCGGCCATCATCGATGCCATTGCGTCAGGCAACGCCGAAGATGCGCGCTCGGCCATGCACCGGCATCTGAACATGCGTTTCACGGCCCTGCGCGCGGAAATGACCGATCTCTGACGCGTTTCGCGCTCAACCTTTCAGACTGATAAGTTCAGCAAGATCAAATTGTTCCGAGAAATGGTTGATTCTATAGTTCAAGCGAAGGTTTCATAACCGCGCCCAAGCCTCAGGAAAGTGAAACGAAATAATCCAACGCATCGGTGCGGTTGATGCTGCGCCGCAATTCCACAACGCGCTCCAGCACATCCACAGCCCTGCGGCGCACGTCCATTACCGGGGTGCCCGCATCAAGTCCCAGGGCCTTTGCGCTGGCTTCGGGCGCCCCGATCGCGCCAAGCCGTTCATCTGCGCGCACGATAATGACGGAATAGGCCTGCTGATAAAAGACATAGAGCGTGTTGGGCAGAGGCTGACGTTCCGCAATCCCCGGGAACATGGCCGCAGGGATCACGGACATTTCGTGGGTGACGGGCTGCCCGCCAATGCTGCGGACCCTTTCGATTTCGATAACATCCTCAGGGGAGCCATGCAGGTCTGCCCGCTCTGTATCGGTTGCGCTGCGCCGCGTGACCGTTTCACGATCAAGCTGGGGTCCTTCGAGCGTTCCATCCGGATGCCGCAAGCGGAAGAAGTTGAACAGCGACGTCTCGGGCGTGCGCACCGTGACAAATGTCCCCCGCCCTTGCGCGCGCTGAACAAGGCCGCTTTGTTCCAGCTCCATCAGGGCCTTGCGGGCGGTGCCCTGACTGACGCCCAGCTCGGCGCCCAGTTGGGTTTCGCTGGGCAGCATGGTTCCCGACGGCAACTCGCCTGAAGCGATTCGTTCAACGATTGTGTCGATCACAGTTCGGTACAGCGGTGTAGCCATGCGTCAACCTCCTCATTCTTCTCGACTACCTAGCATTGCCCAATTGCGAAAGATATATTGTTTTATAATTACTCTTGTATAAGAATAAAGATATATGTTACTGCCTGCCCAGCACTTGATCCGGGCAATGAGGAGGACCAGACAGTGGGCAAACCACATCTTCTAAAACACGATCACGAAGACAACGTCGGCGTTGTGGTGGTCGAAGGGCTGACCGCGGGGACAGAGATGCTGTGTGTGGTGACGGCGGATAACTCCGATTTCACCGTAACCGCGACGATGGACATCCCGATCGGACACAAGGTTGCGCTGAGCCCGCTCGCCGCAGGCGATACCGTCATGAAGTACGGCGAAGACATCGGTCGCATGACCGGCGATGCCGCCGTCGGCGAACACGTCCACATCCACAATTGCAAGACGAAACGGTGGTGATCGAAAATGGCACTTGATTTCAGCAACACAACCGTCAACGCATGGCGTCGCGAAAATGGCCGTGTCGGTGTACGCAACCATGTCGTGATCCTGCCCGTCGACGATATTTCCAACGCGGCCTGCGAAGCCGTCGCGAACAACGTGAAGGGCACGATGGCCATCCCCCATGCCTATGGACGGCTGCAATTCGGCGAAGACCTTGACCTGCATTTCCGCACCATGATCGGTACCGGGGCCAATCCCAACGTGGCGGCCGTGGTCGTGATCGGCATCGAACCCGAGTGGACCCAGATCATCGTCGATGGCATCGCCGCAACCGGCAAGCCGGTCACCGGGTTTTCCATCGAACAGAAGGGTGATTTCGAAACCATCCGGCTGGCCAGTTGGAAGGCCAAGGAATATGTGCACTGGGCAACAGAGCTGCAAAAAGAGCCCTGCCCGGTTTCCGATCTCTGGATTTCGACCAAATGCGGTGAAAGCGACACCACCACCGGGCTGTCATCCTGCCCGACCGTCGGCAACATGTACGACAAGCTGCTGCCCGAAGGCATCTACGGCTGTTTCGGGGAAACTTCCGAGATCACCGGCGCGGAACATATCTGCAAGCAACGCGCGGCAACGCCCGAAGCCGCGGACGCCTTCATGAAGATCTTTCAGGATTACCAGGACGAGGTGATCGAAGCCTACAAGACCTCGGATCTGTCCGACAGCCAGCCCACCAAGGGCAACATCCTGGGCGGTCTGACAACGATCGAGGAAAAGGCGCTCGGCAATCTGGAAAAGATCGGCAGAAAATCGACCTACATCGACGCGGTCGGGCCAGCGGTTGCGCCCGAGAAGGGGCCGGGCCTCTATTACATGGACACCTCTTCGGCCGCTGCGGAATGCGTCACGCTGATGGCTGCGGCGGGCTATGTCATCCACACCTTCCCAACCGGTCAGGGCAATGTGGTGGGCAACCCGATCGTTCCGGTCATCAAGATCTCGGGCAACCCGCGCACCCTGCGCACCATGGCCGAACATATCGACGTCGACGTGACCGGCGTCTTGACCCGCGAGCAAACCATAGATCAGGCCGGGGACGCATTGATTGAGATGATCGTTCGCACCGCCAACGGGCGCAACACCTCGGCAGAGGCGCTCGGACATCGTGAGTTCTCGCTGACCAAACTGTATCGCTCGGCCTGACGCATGAAGGTCGTTGTTTCCGAATTCATGGATGAAGCGGCCTTGCAGACCCTGGGGCCGGACGTAACAGTGCTGTACGATCCGGCCCTGGTCGACGACCGGAAGGCGCTGTTGTCGGCGCTTTTCGATGCCGACGCGCTGATTGTCAGGAACCGCACGTTGGTTGACCAGGACCTGTTGCAGCACGCCCCGAACCTGCGTGTGGTGGGGCGGCTGGGGGTCGGACTGGACAATATCGACATGGCGTGCTGCGCGGCGCGCAATGTCGTGGTGAGACCCGCAACCGGAGCAAATACACTGTCAGTCGCGGAATACGTCATCACCGCAACGCTGGCTTTGCTGCGCGGGGCCTATGGGTCCAATACGGAAATGATCGCCGGAAACTGGCCCCGCAACGCCCTGATCGGAGGCGAAGCATCAGGGCGCGTGATGGGCCTGCT
This sequence comes from Rhodobacteraceae bacterium F11138, assembly GCA_016521575.1. GTDB lineage: Bacteria > Pseudomonadota > Alphaproteobacteria > Rhodobacterales > Rhodobacteraceae > Sedimentitalea. The sequence goes on from JAEKDP010000004.1 coordinate 142,006, forward strand.
CGGCTTTGGCGGCATCGCGCGCGCGGTGGCCGGACGGGCGCGTGCGCTTGGCATGACAATCGCCGCCTATGATCCCTATCTGCCCGATGAAGACCCGGCATGGCGCGATGTCCGGCGCTGCACCATCGACGACTTGCTATCTGTTTGCGATGTCCTGTCGCTGCACGTTCCGCTGACTGACGAAACGCGGGGACTGATTTCGCGCAACGCGCTGTCCCGGATGAAACCCGGCGCCATCGTCATCAACACCGCGCGCGGCGGTGTGGTCGACGAAGAGGCCCTGGCGCAAGCGCTGAAGGATGGGCACCTGGGCGGTGCCGCGCTGGACGTGTTCGAAGTGGAGCCGCTGACCGCGCAGGCGGCGGCCCGTTTCGCGAACCTTCCCAACCTGATCCTGACCCCGCATATTGCGGGGGTAACGACAGAAGGAAATTTGCGGGTCAGCACCGCAACAGTCGAGAATGTGCGCCAGGAACTGTATCGGGAGCCATGCGATGCCAACACCTGACCGGACTCTGACCCGTCGCGAAGCCGAACGACTGGTCGCTGAGGTTTTTCAGCACAACGGGGCATCTGCGCAGAATGCCCAAAGCACGGCACTGGCACTGGTCGCGGCGGAAATAGATGGGCAGAAGGGGCATGGATTTTCCCGTGTCGCGTCCTATGCCGCACAGCTGCGCAGTGGCAAGGTCAACGGGGCCGCGCGTCCCGTGGCCACGCGCAGGGGATCCCGGGTGGACATCGACGCCGACAATGGCCTTGCCTTTCCCGCCATCGACCTTGCCATTTGCGAACTGACGGCGGTGACACCTGAAACCGGCATCGCCATGGCGGCGATCCGGCGCTCGCACCACTGTGGCCAGCTGGGCGCGCATGTAGAGCGGCTGGCCGAGGCGGGGCTTGCCGCGCTGATGGTGGCCAACGCGCCCAAGGCAATGGCGCCCTGGGGTGGATCGCAGGCCCTGTTCGGAACCAATCCGATCGCCTTTGCGGTGCCCCGGGCCGATGCGGCACCCCTGGTTATTGATCTGTCGCTGTCCAGGGTTGCCCGCGGCAAAGTCATGGCCGCTTCCAAACGCGGCGATCCGATCCCAAAAGGCTGGGCGCTTGATGCCGACGGCAATCCCACGACGGACCCGGCCGCCGCATTGAGTGGCACGATGGTGCCTGCGGGCGATGCAAAGGGGGCTGCCCTGGCGTTGATGGTGGAAATCCTTGCTGCGACGCTGACCGGAGCCAATCATTCAAACGAAGCGACGTCCTTCTTCGATGCCGAAGGGGCGCCGCCGGGTGTCGGGCAAATGATCCTTGCCTTCGACACCGCCGGGGTTGTTGGCCCGGGCTTCGGCCCGCGGCTGGAAACCCTGCTCTCGGCCATTCTGGCACAAGAGGGCACACGTCTGCCGGGGACAACACGTCTGAAGAAACGTGCGGAGGCGCAGAAAGAGGACTGCGTCGCAATTCCCGGACACCTGATGGACGAGATCGAAACCATGGCCGGCCCCTGAGTCCGCCATATCCAACTATTGGTAAGGGAGGAAACCAATGAGAAAATCGACAATGATCGCCGCGGTGGTGGGCCTGATGGCCGGCATCGCACAGGCCCCTTCTGCCCAGGCGCAGGATTTTCCACCGCCAAAGGTCGATTACATCATCCCCTTTGGCCCGGGTGGTGAATCCGACATCACGGCACGATTTCAGCAACCCTTTTTCGAGAAAATTTTCGGCTCGCAGCTGGTGGTCTCCTACAAGCCCGGCGGCGGCGGTGCCGTGGGGTGGTCTCAGCTCAACTCCATGGCCGATGACGGATCGGTGATCATGGGCACCAACCTGCCCCATATCATCGTCAAGCCGAAACAGGGCAATGTGGGGTTTGAAACCGAAGACATCGTCAATGTCTATATGTTCCACTACACGCCCGACGCGATCGTGGTGCGGGCAGACAGCCCCTATCAGACCCTTGACGACCTGATTGCCGACGCCAAGGAAAACCCGCGCAAGGTCACGTTTTCCGGCTCGGGCAAGGGCACGGCGAACCACCTTGTCTCGGTCAAGTTCGACCAGTTGGCAGAGACCGAAACGACCTATGTGGCTTTCAAGGGCACCGGCGCGGCCGTCACCGCCCTGCTGGGCGATCAGGTCAGTGCCGAATGGGGCTATACCACCGTGGGCGTGGCTCAGGGCGAAAAGGTGCGTCTGTTGGCCGTGGCCATGGAAGAACGTCACCCGGCTTTCCCCGATGTTCCCACCTTCAGGGAGCTGGGATATGATATCGTTTCCGGCGCTTACCGGGGTATTGCGGTGCCAAAAGGCGCTTCGGAGGAAACCCGCCAGGCCGTGTCCGACGCGATAGCCAAGATCAACGCCGACAAGGAATTCCGCCAGAAGATGATCGACGGCGGCTTTGCCTTGCTTGACGTGCCCTATGGCGCGGAAATGGATGCCTTCATGGCCGACCGGGCCAAAAGCGATCTCGCTGCGGCCGAATCTGCCGGCGTGCTGGACTGATCCCATGCACGGCAGGCACGGGCGTCGCTGCCGGGCGCCCGTGCCCCCACGATCAATTGACCGCAGGCCTGTGCATCCGGCGGAACTGTCACACGAGAATCCCTGATGTTCGAATATATCCTCGCGGCCTTTACGCCGCTAAACATCTTGCTGGCGCTTGGGGGCGTGGCTGCCGGCACGATCATCGGGTCGGTGCCCGGGCTGACCGCGACAATGGCGGTCGCCGTTCTGGTGCCGCTGACCTTCGGAATGCCGCCCGAAAGCGCCCTGATCCTTCTGGGTGCGATCTACACCGGGGCGATTTATGGCGGGGCCTACGCGGCCATCCTGCTGAACACGCCAGGCACACCTTCGGCAATCGGCACCACCTTTGACGGGTATCCGATGGCAAAGAAGGGTGATGGCGACCTTGCCGTATCCGTCGCCTGCCTGTCATCGCTGGTGGGCGGGCTGGTGGGTGCGGGCGCGTTGTTGCTGCTGGCCCCGCCGCTGGCCGAGGCCGCGCTTGCCTTTGGCCCTGTTGAATATTTCTGGCTCGCGATTTTCGGTCTTTCGCTGATTGCCGCCCTGTCGACCCGCGATTTCCTCAAGGGCCTGATCGGGGCCTGTTTCGGCATTCTCGTGGCGATGATCGGGATCTCCGAAACCAGTGCCGAGGTGCGTTTCACATTCGGGTCGCAAACCCTGTTGGGCGGGATCGAAACCGTTTCGGCCCTGATCGGTCTGTACTGCGTGCCGGTGCTGATCGAATTGGCCGCCCGCAGGGACCGCCACCTGAAAGAGCCGGAAGAAACACGCGGGTTCCGTCTGCCCGAAGCCATCCGCACCCTGCTGCGCGAAAAGGTCAATGTGCTCAAAAGCTCGGCCATCGGAACATTGGTCGGCGCGCTCCCCGGCGCGGGGGGCTCGATTGCCGGGCTGGTGGCCTATAGCGAGGCACGGCGCACAAGCCGAGGCGAGCCGGCCTATGGGCAGGGCAACCCCGGTGGTATCGTCGCCACGGAATCCGCCAATAACGCCACCGTCGGCGGCGGCTTCATTCCGACTCTGGTTCTGGGCATCCCCGGCACCCCGCCCGATGCGGTCATCCTGGGGGCGTTGCTGGTACAGGGCGTGCGGACCGGTCCCACACTGTTTTCGGATGGATCGAGCATCGTCTACACGTTCATCTTCGGTCTGTTCCTCGCCACCCTCCTGATGCTGCCCGTCGGACTGCTGATCGGGCGTTTCGCCTATCGCACCATCGTGCGCGCGCCCAAGGCCGGGCTGGTGCCTGTCGTGGCCTTCATGACGGTCATCGGCAGCTTTGCCATCCGCAACAGCCTTGCGGATGTCGGCATCATGGTGGTGCTGGGCGTCGTGGGCTGGGTGGCCAACCGGCGCGGGTTCTCGGTGTCGCCGATCGTGCTGGGCCTGATCCTTGGGCGGATCGCGGAAGAAGGCTTTGTCCAAAGCTGGACCATCGGCGATGCCATGGGCAACGTCTGGGGACAATTCTTTGGCCGGCCGCTGTCGTTGGTCATTATCGCGCTGACGCTTCTGAGCTTTCTCTATCCGTTTTTCCCCGCGCTCCGGCAACGATTCCTTCGCCGCCAGGGCAAGACAGCGCCGGACGAGGCAGCGCAAGACCGGATCCCGGACCGCAGCGACACCCGCGCCATGATCCGGGACTTCACCGGGATCGGTGCAATGGCAACGGTGGCTGTCGTCGTGATCTGGCAAGCCGCGTCGCTGAACCCCGAGGCCGCCGTGTTCCCGCGCACCATTGCCACCGGCATGCTGGTCCTGTGCGGATTGGCAGCGCTTGAAACCGTGCTGACCCGGCGCGTGGTCGAAGACCGCAGTTCGGGCTCTGCCCTGCGCCGCGTGAGCGTCCCGGTTTCGCTGGGGATCGGCGTTGCCCTTGTGCCGGTTCTCGGCTTCGCCGCTGCGGGGATCGTCATGGCGATCGGGCTGATGCTGGCGGCGGAACACGATCGGCGCAGCGCGCGCAGCTGGGCGGTGCTTGCCCTGGGCGTGGCGGCGGTCATCTTCGCATTCACGCTTGGCTTCAGGGACCTTCTATCGGTGCCGCTGCCGCGAGGGATGCTGTTTTGACGTCACAACATACCCGTGAAAACATGGTGTTGCCGAATTCGACACCACCATGGCTGAAAAACGCATTCCGGGGTTTCGATCTCTATTGGCCGGGGATTCTGGTCTGCGGGTTGGCCGCGCTGGCTGCACAATTTCTGTCGGATCACTACGGGGCTCCTGCGATGCTGCTTGCCCTGTTGATGGGGCTGTCCCTGCATTTTCTCGTGGAAGACGGCGAACGCTGTGCACCCGGCATCGGTCTGGCCGCCAGGACCGTCCTGCGCCTGGGCGTGGCCTTGCTGGGGGCCAGGATCAGTTTCGAAGTCTTTGCCGAACTCGGGCTTGGGATCATGGCGTTGATCCTGACCGCGTTGATTGCGACGATCGCTTTCGGGGCGCTGGCGGCGCGCAGTCTGGGACGGGGGTGGCGGCTGGCGATCCTGACCGCCGGGTCCGTGTCGATCTGTGGCGCGTCGGCGGCAATGGCCATTGCGGCGGTGCTGCCAAAAAACGACCTAAGCGAACGGAACCTCAGTTTTACCGTCTTCGGTGTCACGCTGCTGAGCACATTGGCGATGATCCTGTATCCGATCCTGTCGAACCTACTGGGCCTGTCCGATCTGGCATCCGGGATTTTCCTGGGCGGCACAATTCACGATGTCGCGCAGGTGGTCGGTGCAGGTTTTTCCGTCTCGGATCCGGTTGGTGAAACCGCAACGACGGTCAAGCTGATCCGCGTGTCGATGCTGGCGCCCTTCGTGCTGATCCTGTCGCTGTCGCTGCGGCGTGCCGGTGTCGGGCTACAGAGCGATGGCAAACGTCCGCCGATATTGCCGGGGTTTGTACTGGCGTTCCTCATGCTGGCCTGCGTCAATTCGATGGGCTGGATCCCGGCTGTGGTGCAAGACTGGCTCTGGGCCCTGGCGAAGTGGGCCATGCTGACCGCCATAGCGGCCGTGGGGATGAAAACCGAATTGAAGCGCATCCTGTCGGTGCCCCCACAATCGGTCATCCTTATTTTCCTTGAGACAATTTTTATCGCCAGTTTTGTCCTGGCCGGGGTGATGGTGTTGCTCTGAAAAAACGGAGCGTGCCCTGGCCTTGCGCCGGTTCAACGTTTCGCACATGCCCCGCCACATGTCCCGGTGCGTTGAAAGCGCGGGGTTCGGACCGCTTCCCGGGTGTCAGGGTCAACGCGAAACACTTTGATTGTTTGCCCCGCGCGTTCAGGGGCGCCGCATTGCATCTCCGGGCAAAATTCTTGTAACAATTTCGAATTAAACAGCCGTTCAATTCAATCGCCGGAGGAGACCTGCATGGATTTCGCACTGACCGAGGAGCAATCCGCCATATTCGACATGGCCCACGCATTCGGGCAAGAGCATATCGCCCCTTTCGCCCGCCAGTGGGAATCCGAAGGTACGATTCCGAAATCGCTCTGGACGCAGATCGGCGAATTGGGTCTGGGCGGGATTTATGTCAGTGAAGACGGGGGCGGTTCGGGGCTGGGACGTCTGGATGCGACCCTGATCTTTGAAGCCCTGTCCATGGCCTGTCCATCGGTCGCCGCCTTCCTGTCGATCCACAACATGTGCGCCAAAATGCTGGACAGCTTTGCGGATGACGCGCTGAAAGCCCGGATCATGCCGGACATCCTGACGCTGAACACGGTGCTGTCCTATTGCCTGACCGAACCGGGTTCGGGCAGCGATGCGGCCGCTCTGAAAACCCGCGCCACCCGCAGCAATGATGGGTATACGCTGAACGGCACCAAGGCGTTCATTTCAGGCGGCGGATATTCCGATGCCTATGTCTGCATGGTGCGCACCGGCGAGGACGGACCCAAAGGCATATCGACCGTCTATGTGCCCGACGGCACGCCCGGCCTGTCCTTTGGCGGGCTCGAAGACAAGATGGGCTGGCGCAGCCAGCCAACCGCACAGGTCCAGTTCGACGATTGCAAGATCCCGGCTGAAAATCTGGTCGGAGAAGAAGGTCAGGGGTTCAAATACGCCATGATGGGCCTGGACGGGGGACGCCTGAACATTTCCGCCTGCAGTCTGGGCGCGGCACAGACCGCAATGAACCTGACGCTGGCCTATATGCGCGAACGCAAGGCTTTCGGGAAGTCCATCGATCAGTTCCAGGGCCTGCAATTCCGTCTCGCCGACATGGAAATCGAGATGCAGGCCGCCCGCGTGTTCCTGCGGCAGGCGGCATGGAAGCTGGACAAGGGAACCCCGGATGCCAGCAAATTCTGCGCCATGGCCAAGACATTCGTCACCGAAACCGGCAGCAAGGTCGTGGATCAATGTCTGCAACTGCACGGCGGCTATGGGTATCTGGCTGACTATGGCATCGAAAAACTGGTACGGGATCTGAGGGTCCACCAGATCCTGGAAGGCACCAATGAAATCATGCGGGTGATCACGGCCCGCCATTTGCTGGCCGAGCGGTAACACAATGGACGACATCAATATCCGCATCACCGGCCGCGCCGGTCGGATTACCCTGACCCGCCCGCATGCGCTGAATGCCCTGAGCTATGACATGTGCAAGGCCATCGACACGATCTTGCGCCTGTGGCGCGAGGAAGAGCATGTGTCGCTGGTGGTGATCGACGCCGAGGGCGACAAGGCGTTCTGTGCCGGTGGCGACATCGCCGAGCTCTACAGCACCGGAACAGCCGGCGATTTTGACTATGGCCGGTCATTCTGGCGCGACGAATACCGGATGAATGCCATGATCGCCGATTACCCCAAGCCGGTTGTCAGCTTTCTGCAGGGGTTTACCATGGGCGGTGGTGTCGGGCTTGGCTGCCATGGCAGCCATCGCGTGGTCGATGCCGACAGCCGCATCGCGATGCCCGAATGCGGCATCGGCCTTGTGCCGGACGTGGGGGGCTGCTATCTGCTGGCGCGCGCGCCGGGACATCTGGGGGCCTATCTGGGAACGACGGGCGCGCGCATGGATGCGGGCGACGCGATCCATGCGGGCTTTGCCGACCATTATATTCCGCGCGCGCAATGGTCCGTCCTGATCGAGCTTCTGGAAACCAGCGGCGATGTGGCCCATGTGGCGCAATACGCACAACAGCCACCGCAACCGGGGCTGGCCCCGCACCACGCGGCCATTGACGACGTCTTTGCCTGTTCCGGGCTACCCGGAATCCTGGCCGCCCTGCGGACAGACGACAGCGATTTCGCCCACGATACGCTCAGGGCGATGGGGCGCAATGCACCGCTGTCGATGGCCTGCACCCTGCAAGCCATCGCCCGTCTGCGCGCGGCAGACCCGTTGCGCATCCAGACGGCCCTGGAACTGGAGTACCGGTATACGTTCCGCGCGATGGAACACAGCGATTTTCTGGAAGGCATCCGTGCTGCAATCATTGACAAGGATCGCAACCCGCAATGGCAATATACCGGTCAAGACGTTCCCGAAGCGGCCATCGAACAGATGCTTGCGCCGCTGGGTGCGGATACCCTGACTTTTGATCAATAAGGACAGAGCGATGAAAATAGGATTTATAGGACTGGGCAACATGGGTGGCCCGATGGCGGCCAATCTGGCAGAGGCCGGTCACGATGTCACCGGCTTTGACATGGCCCCGGTGCAGATCGAAGGCGTCACCATGGCCGACAGCGCCGCCGCCGCGGCATCCGGTGCCGATGTCGTCATCACCATGTTGCCGAACGGCCAGATCTTGCGCGCCGTGGCGTCGGATCTGATCCCCGCCATGGACAAGGGCGCGGCCCTGGTCGACTGTTCGACCGTGGACGTGGACAGTGCGCGCAGCGTGGCGCAGCAGGCCGAAGATGCCGGGCTGCTGGCCGTGGATGCGCCGGTATCGGGCGGCGTCGGTGGCGCGGCAGGCGGCACGCTGACCTTCATGGCCGGTGGCTCGGATGCCGCATTCGCCAAAGCCGCCCCGCTGTTTGATATCATGGGTCAGAAGGCGGTGCATTGCGGTGCGGCCGGCGCCGGACAGGCCGCGAAAATCTGCAACAACATGATCCTGGGCGTCACCATGATCGCCACTTGCGAAGCCTTTGCCTTGGCCGACAAGCTGGGACTGGACCGCCAGAAGATGTTCGATGTCGTCAGCACATCATCGGGGTACAGCTGGACGATGAATGCCTATTGCCCCGCGCCCGGTGTCGGACCGCAAAGCCCGGCGGACAACGGGTATAAACCGGGGTTTGCCGCCGACCTGATGCTGAAGGATCTGCGTCTGTCCCAGCAAGCCGCCGAAAGCGCGGATGCCGACACGCCGATGGGACAGTTGGCCCAGGCGCTTTATGCCCAGTTTGTCGAAAACGAAGCCGGCACAGGCATGGATTTCAGCGCCATGCTGCCCAGATTCGAAAAACGCCATCGCGGCGACGCATGAGAACACATTGCAGCGGGTCATGGGCCGTCACCCGGAAACCGACCGGGTGACATTGGCCCGCGACCATCTGCGGTCCAGTGAAAGCTGCGCAAGACCCCAAACCCCGCGTGTCGACCGCGACAGATCTGTTGCCCCCCGGGGCTTTCAGGTCCGGGAATAGGGATCTTTTGCGGCGCGGTCGGAGGAAAGACTGCTCTGGTACCTGCGCACCAGTTCCTCGATCGCATCGGCCAGATGATTGCAATCTATGTGATGATCGCCGCGCGCCACGCGAATCCGATGGGCCGCGATCATCACTTCAGCATGGGTCCGCCCTGCGGGGGGCTCAAACCGATAGCTTGCCAATTCGATCAATAATCCCAGCGGATCCTTGAAATAGATCGAATCCATGAAACCACGGTCCTTGGGACCTGAGTGTTTTATGCCGCGCTCATCCAGCCGCTCGACCGTCTGCCGGAACGTCGCCTGACTGACCGCAAAGGCAAGGTGATGCACGCACCCCGGATCAGTCGGGGTCCGGTCTGGCGTGCCTTTGCGGGTCTCGTCGGTAAATACCGTGATCAGCCGCCCGTCACCCGGATCGAAATACACATGCCCCTCATCCGGATTGTCCAGATTGGGTTGGTCGAACACAAAAGGCATGCCCAACACACCTTCCCAGAAATCGATGGCAGATTGCCGGTCGGCACCGGTCAGCGTGATGTGATGCACCCCCTGGGTCTGCAACTTGCGCATGTGGCATTCCTTTCACATGACATCCTGACATGCGATTGCATGGCTGTCACGGCCCCGGCGTTATTCCGCAGCCAGCCGGTCGCCGGACAGCATCTGTTTCAAATAGCGCCCGGTGTGGCTGCGGGGTTCTTCGGCGACGTTCTCGGGCGTATCGGCAACGACGATCTCGCCCCCGCCATCGCCGCCTTCGGGGCCAATGTCGATGATCCAGTCGGCGGTCTTTACCACATCCAGATTGTGTTCGATCACCACCACCGAGTTGCCCTGTTCGACCAGTTCGTGCAACACGTCCAGCAGCTTGCGAACGTCTTCGAAATGCAGCCCCGTGGTTGGTTCGTCCAGGATATACAACGTCCGCCCGGTCGAGCGTTTCGCCAGTTCCTTGGACAGTTTCACCCGCTGCGCCTCGCCGCCCGACAGGGTGGTGGCCTGTTGGCCGACCTTGATATAGCCCAGCCCGACCCGCATCAGCGCATCCATCTTGTCGCGAATGCTGGGCACCGCCTTGAAGAACTCCTGGGCATCTTCAACGGTCATGTCCAGAACGTCGGCAATGCTCTTGCCCTTGAACCGGATTTCCAGGGTTTCGCGATTGTACCGCGCGCCTTTGCAGGTTTCACAGGTCACATAGACATCGGGCAGGAAATGCATCTCGATCTTGATCAGCCCGTCACCCTGGCAGGCTTCGCAGCGCCCGCCCTTGACGTTGAAACTGAAACGCCCCGGTTTGTATCCGCGCGCCTTGGCTTCGGGCAGGCCGGCGAACCAGTCGCGGATCGGGGTGAAGGCCCCGGTGTAGGTGGCCGGGTTGGATCGCGGCGTGCGTCCGATGGGGCGCTGATCGATATCGATAACCTTGTCCAGATGTTCCAGTCCCTTGATCGTCTCGCACGGGGCCGGTGTCTGGCGCGCCCCGTTCAGCCGCATGCTGGCGGTCTTGAACAGGGTTTCAATGGTCAGGGTGGATTTGCCGCCGCCGGACACACCCGTCACACAGACGAATTTGCCCAACGGAAAATCGGCCGTCACCGATTTGAGATTGTTGCCGGTCGCCTTGACCACCTTGACCGATTTGCCTTTGCCCTTGCGCCGCTTGGCCGGGATCGGGATTTCACGCGCGCCGCTCAGGTATTGGCCGGTGATGCTGGCCGGGTCCGCCGCCACCTGTGCGGGCGTCCCGTGGCTGACCACCTGACCGCCGTGCACTCCGGCACCGGGACCGATATCGAATACATAGTCGGCTTCGCGGATCGCCTCTTCGTCATGTTCGACGACGATCACCGTATTGCCCTGATCGCGCAGATTCTTGAGCGTCAGAAGAAGCCGGTCATTGTCCCGCTGATGCAGGCCGATGCTGGGTTCATCCAGCACATAGAGCACGCCCGTCAGCCCCGAACCGATCTGGCTGGCCAGCCGGATGCGCTGACTTTCGCCGCCCGAAAGGGTGCCGCTGGCGCGCGACAGGGTCAGGTATTCCAACCCCACATTGTTGAGAAAACCAAGCCGTTCGCGAATTTCCTTGAGAATGGCCCGCGCGATTTCGTTCTTCTGGGCGCTCAGATCGTCGGGCACGCTCTGGCACCAGTCAAATGCCTCGCGGATGCTCATCTGCACCACCTGCCCCACATGCAGCAATTCGTCCGGACCGCCATCGGCCGGACCGATCTTGACCGCCAGCGCCTCGTCGCGCAGCCGGAACCCACCGCAGGCACCACAGGGTCGGTTGTTCTGATAGCGTTCGAACTCTTCGCGGATCCAGTTGCTGTCGGTCTCGCGATAGCGGCGCTCCATATTGGGGATCACGCCTTCGAACACGCGCGTTACCTGATAAACGCGGCCGCCTTCATCATATCGGAACGGGATTTCGTCATCGCCCGAACCATAAAGGAACACCTGCCGCACATGCGCTGGCAGATCCTTCCACTTGCTGTTCTTGTCGAACTCATAGTGCTTGGCGATGGCCTCGATGGTCTGCAGAAAATACGGGCTTTTGCCCTTGCGCCAGGGGGCCAGCGCGCCGTCGTAAATCTTGAGATTCTGATCCGGCACCACCAGCCGTTCGTCAAAGAACAGCTCCACGCCCAGACCGTCACACTCTGGACAAGCCCCGAAAGGCGCGTTGAACGAAAACAGGCGTGGTTCGATTTCAGGGATGGTAAAGCCACTGACCGGACAGGCGAATTTTTCCGAAAAGGTGATACGTTCACCTTCGCCTTCGCTTGGTGCGGTTTCAAGCACCGCAATGCCATCGGCAAGATCCAGCGCGGTGCGCAGACTGTCGGCCAGGCGGGTTTCCAGCCCTTCGCGCACCACCAGCCGGTCGACCACCACGTCGATGTCATGGCGGAACTTCTTGTCCAGCGTGGGCGGTTCGTCCAGTTCATAAAACGCGCCATCCACCTTGACGCGCTGAAAACCCTGTTTGCGCAGCTCGGCGAATTCCTTGCGGTATTCGCCCTTGCGGTCGCGCACGATAGGGGCCAGCAGATAGCCGCGTGTGCCTTCGTCCATCGCCATGATCCGGTCGACCATGTCCTGCACCTGTTGCGCCTCGATCGGCTGGCCCGTCGCGGGCGAATACGGGGTGCCGGCGCGGGCAAACAGAAGGCGCATATAGTCGTAGATTTCGGTCACCGTGCCGACGGTCGAGCGCGGGTTCTTCGATGTCGTTTTCTGTTCGATCGAGATCGCCGGGGACAGACCGCTTATATGGTCCACATCAGGCTTTTCCATCATGTCCAGGAACTGCCGCGCATAGGCGGACAGGCTTTCGACATATCGTCGCTGGCCCTCGGCATAGATCGTATCGAACGCAAGGCTGGACTTGCCCGACCCCGATAGACCGGTGATCACCACCAACTGATCCCGCGGGATGTCCACGTCGATGTTTTTCAGATTGTGCTCGCGCGCGCCGCGCACCTCGATGTGTTTCAGCTCAGCCATGATGCCCCCGTGTCCGGGTTAGACATAGTGGTTCAACCGCGAGTCTCCAACAGGAAAATGTGAACATTGAGCGAACATTGACCGCGCCGCGGTGCCGCGCGCGTAACCAATTGGATTTCGTCGTCTTTTCCGGCGCTCACCGCCCTGCGCAAGGCCGCGCGGGTTACATATGGATGACGCGCCCATAGGCGTCCAACACGCTTTCATGCATCATCTCGGACAAGGTCGGATGCGGGAACACGGTGTTCATCAGGTCCTCTTCCGTGGTTTCCAACTGTCGGCCGACCACATATCCCTGAATCAACTCGGTCACTTCGGCCCCGATCATGTGCGCGCCCAGCAATTCGCCGGTCTTGGCATCGAAAACCGTCTTGATCATGCCCTCGGCCTCACCCAGGGCTATCGCCTTGCCGTTGCCGATGAACGGGAAACGGCCGACCTTGATGTCATATCCCAGTTCCTTGGCTTTGGCCTCGGAATATCCGACGCTGGCCACCTGGGGCTGGCAATAGGTACAGCCCGCGATGCTTTCGGGCCGCACGGGGTGCGGCTGCCCCCCCACGATCAGTTCGGCCACCATGACACCTTCGTGGCTGGCCTTGTGCGCCAGCCAGGGCGCACCGGCAATATCGCCAATGGCATACACCCCGTCCACACCGGTGCGGCAATATTCATCCACCACCACATGGCTGCGGTCGATTTCGACCCCCAGCGATTCCAGTCCGAGACCTTCGACATTTCCGACGATCCCCACCGCTGAAATCACGGTATCAAAATCGTGTTTCTCTACCTTGTCACCGATTTCGACATGCGCGGTCACCTGGCCGTTGCCCCGGTCCAGTTGCTTGACCATTGCCTTTTCCAGAATGGTCATGCCCTGCTTGGTGAACTGTTTTTTGGCGAATGCGCTGATCTCGGCATCCTCGACCGGCAAGATCCGGTCCATCACCTCGACCACCGTGGTTTCCGCCCCCAACGTATTGTAGAAACTGGCAAATTCGATCCCGATGGCGCCGGATCCGATGACCAGCAGCTTTTTCGGCATGCGCTTGGGCGTCAACGCATGTTTGTAGGTCCAGACCAGATCGCCATCCGCCTCAAGCCCCGGCAATTCGCGCGCCCGCGCGCCGGTCGCCAGAACGATATTGCTGGCGGTCAGATCCCGGGTTCCCTTGTCGGTCTTGACCGACACCTTGCCCTTCGCCGGCAGGGTGGCTTCGCCCATCACGGTGGTGATCTTGTTCTTTTTCATCAGATGCCCGATGCCGCCCGACAATTGTCCCGCGACCGCCCGGCTGCGTTTCACCACCGCATCGAGATCATATCCGACACCGTCCGCCTTCAGGCCGAATTCCCCGGCGCGCTGCATCAGATGGAACACTTCGGACGACCGCAGCATCGCCTTGGTCGGGATACAACCCCAGTTCAGACAGATCCCGCCGAGATGCTCGCGCTCGACAATGGCGACGTTCAGCCCCAGCTGAGCAGCCCGGATCGCAGCGACATAGCCCCCGGGCCCTGCCCCGACGACGATCAGATCAAATGAATTTTCGGCCATGGTCTACCTTGTTGAAAGCGGCGGAATAGGTTTTCAGGCAGCCTAGCAACAGGTCCGCGCCATTGCAAAGACAACGCAGAACCTGTGCTGCGCCAGTTAGTGGTTTTCCCCGGCGCACAACCTGTTAGGTTCATGCCCAACCAGCGGAGAGACCCCATGGCCAAGATCTTGAAAGACCTGTTTCTGGCAATGCTGAACGCCACCCTGATCCTTGTGGCGTTGTGCCTTGTGCTATTGTTGCTGCTGGTCGGCAAGGTCAATTCGCTCAGCGATTCGTTCGCGGAGCATCTGAACGTGGTCGGGCCGTTGACACAAAGCGTACAGGATACCGGTTCGGAAATCGCCGCCCTGCGCACTGACCTGGCGGCGCTGCGGAGCCAATCCCAGGACCTGTCGTCAGCCACGATGGCACGGATCGACGCACGGGTGACCCAGATGGAAGAACGCCTGCAGGGCATGCAGAACTCAATGCAGGACTTGCGCGATGCGCCTCGCACGCTGCTGAACGATGCGATAGACCGCGCCGCCGATCAGGCCGTGCTGGGTGTGGCCCGTCTTCGCGGCTGCGTTCCCGGCGAAGCGCCGGAGCAATTGCCCGGCAGCTGATCCCGCGACGTCCGGATTACCCGGACGCCTGCAATTCCCGCACGGTTTCACCGTATCCACCGGCTGAAACATAGGCCGTTTCAGGCGGCGTAAACGTGCGTTCCAGCGCCTGGTTGCGATATGGGAACCGGCCGAACTGGCGGATGACCTCGCGATGCGCACGCGCATGCAGCAGGCTCGAAGCGCCCGAATCCGGCATCCGCTCGCACATCAGGCGTACACAACGTTCCTGATCGCACAGGTTTTCGGAATGCATCATCGGCAGATAAAAGAACTGCCGCGCGGGTTCGTCGATCCGCAGATCCCATCCCCGATCCACGGCCGCCTTGGCCGCAGCCAGAGCCGCCCGATCCGACGCGAAAGCCCGCTTTTCACCGCGGAACATGTTGCGCGGAAACTGATCTGTCAGGATGATATAGGCTAGGGTGCCGCTGGGATAGGTAAGCCAGAGCGAATACCGCCCCTCGCACGCACCTTGCCAAGCGTCCTTGAACCTGCGGGTGATCTCGCCGTCCAGCGCATCATCCTGCGCGTACCAGCCAGCTTCACCGACTTCGTCCAACCAGAAACTCAATACCTCTTCAGGGCCAACCATGAGCTGTTCTCCACTCCAAAAGTCCCCCAGCACACTTGCAGCTAAAACCCTTTTACAAAAGTTTTACAGTAACAAATTGCTACATTTTGGAAAAAATCTGTTTCCGTTGCTGAAAATCCGTTTCCGTTACTCATCTTCAGCCTGCTGTGCCTCTTCCAGTTCTGCATCGATGGCCACTTCCTGCGCCAGTTCGACGGCCATATGTGTTGCCGCCGGATACATCGGCGGAATGGAACCGGTTTCTTCATAGGGCAAGGTCGGACGCCGCGTGCTGCGATAGGCCGCATAGGTTGCAAGCGCGAACAGCAAGCCTGCCATGAACAGGAAAAAGCCCGAAGGTCCAAAGACCTTGTCCCCCATCAGCCAGCCGATGATCAGTGGACCGGCGATCGCCCCAAGCCCGTTGATGAACACCAGACCGCCAGAGGCCGCCGCCATATCCGCATGTTCCAGATAGTCGTTCGTGTGGGCAATCAGCAGCGAATACAACGGGTTGCACAATCCACCGATCAGGAAAGCCGCCGCCAGCAATACCAGGAAATTCTCGCCGAAGCTCATCGCGAAGATCGAGCTCAGCCCACCGATCCCCGCCACGATCAGGATCAGTAGACGGCGATCGCTTCGGTCTGACAGCCATCCGATCGGATATTGCATCAGGGTCGCGCCGATATAGAAGCTGGCGACAAAGATCGAGATCTGCACCAGACTCAAGCCGGCACGGGCACCGTAGACCGCACTCATTCCGAACTGGGCCGCGAACACCCCGCCCAGCAGGAACATCCCGACACAGCCCAGAGGCGATATCTGCATCAACTTGCGCAGGGTCATCGGCTTGGTGGTGTCGAACGCCGGAGTTGGGCTGATCGACAGAAGAATGGGTCCGAACGAGATGGAGATCAGCACCGAAGCGATGACAAAGGTCTCATACCCGGCGGGGTCCCCGACCAGCAGCAGCGCCTGGGCCGAAACGATCCCGACCATCTGCACGATCATGTACAGCGACAGCGCCTGCCCCCGGTTGTCGTTGCTGGCCGCGTTGTTCAGCCAGCTTTCAGCAGTGACATACACGCCCGAGAAACAGAAGCCGATGATGATCCGCCCCAGCGACCACAGCACCGGGTTGGTAAAGGCAGGGTACATGATCATCACAGCCGAAATGAACGAGGCCAGCGCCGCAAACACCCGCACATGGCCAACACGCCGAATCATTTCGGGGGCCATGCGCGACCCGCCCAGGAAACCGATGAAATAGGACGACATCACCACCGACATCTCCAGGGTGCTGAAGCCTTCGATCTCGCCGCGCACACCCAACAGAGTGCCTTGCAGGCCGTTTCCGACCATCAACAAGAGCATTCCCAACAGCAGCGCCCAGGCGCTGGACAGAACCTGAAACATCGGACGCCTCCCTTTTGTGGCGTGACGTTCTGGTCGGGTATTCCGGCTTTCCCGAACACCGTCCCACGCGAAAGCGACATCGGCGCGTCGCTCGTGACATTTTGATCCGTTCAGGGCACCAGCAGCGAAGCATCCCCATAGGAAAAGAACCGGTATTCCTGACGCACCGCGTGATCATAGATCGCGGCAATCCTGTCCCGGCCCATAAGCGCCGAAACCAACATCATCAAGGTCGATTTTGGCAGGTGGAAATTGGTCATCAGAGCATCCGTAACATGGAACCGGAACCCGGGATAAATGAAAATGTCGGTCGGGCCCTCCCAGGGTGCGATGGTGCCGCCCCGGGCCGCTGTTTCGATCAGCCGCAAGGCGGTGGTTCCGACCGGAATCACCCGCCCGCCCGCTGCCCTGGTCGCCGCGATTTCGGTGGCGGCGCGTTCATCCACCCGTCCCCATTCGGCGTGCATCTTGTGGGTGGTCACATCATCCACCTTGACCGGCAGGAAGGTGCCAGCCCCCACATGCAGGGTGACGTGGCTGAACGCGATGCCCTTGTCGCGCAGCGCGTTCAGCAGGGACTCGTCGAAATGCAAGGACGCGGTCGGCGCAGCAACGGCGCCGCTATGACGTGCAAACACGGTCTGGTAATCTGTCTTGTCTCTTGCATCGGCGGGGCGTTTGGCGGCGATATAGGGCGGCAAGGGCATCGCCCCGGCCCGGTTCAATGCCGCATCGAAATCCTGGTCCTGCAGGTTGAATTTCAACACCCCCTGCCCGTCCTGCACCCGCAGCAATTCAGCGCAGAGGTCGTCTGAAAACGTGACGGTTTCCCCGGGTTTCAGCTTTTTCAGAGGCTTGATCAGCGCCGTCCACGCACCATCGGGCTGGGGCTCAAGCAAAGTGACCTCAATCCGGGCCTGCGTCGCACCCTGGGCGCCGGTACGGGTGCGATACCCGCTCAGCCGCGCCGGAATCACGCGCGTATCGTTCAGCACCAGCCGATCCCCCGGGCGCAGCCAGTCAGGCAGATCGCGCACATGGGCGTCGGTCACATCGTTTCCCTGCGCCACCAGCAGCCGCGCAGAACTGCGCGGAACGGCCGGTCGCGTGGCGATACGGTCCTCGGGCAGGTCAAAATCGAAATCACTCAGTTTCATGCGCGCGTCTCTAGGTCCTGCCCGTGCAATTTGCCACCATGATTCTGCCCCCGCGTCCCGGCATCGCGACAGCAAGGGGTGCGCTCATCCCGCACCCTTGGAGCGGAACCGCGCCAATTCGACACTGCCCTGCGTCGTCGCCCCGATGCGCACACTGTCATGCAGCCGCTCCGAACGGTCCAGCCCGATAACCCGCCCCCGGCGCAGCAGAAAAATCTTGCCCCACCCGTTCCAGGTGCCGGCCGACGGCGCGCTGGGGTCGGTGAAGAACCGCACGCGCCAGTTTTCCGGCAGCGGCAGCCCACAGGCTTCGGCCTGTTCCAGCATCCAGACCAGCGAGATATTGGCCAGGGGCCGCGCGGACTCGACCCCGCCGAGATGACCTCCGATATCGCCATGCGTGCCCTTGAACCAGACCTGCTCGACATGGCCGGGAAAGTCCGGCGGACAGGACCACAGCTCTGGCTCATAGACCCGTCGGGTTTCATCCAGCGCCAAGGCGTGAAACCCGTTGCGGACGCTGGCCCCCAGTTGATGGTTGTGAAAGGCATGCCGCAGCTCCGATCCCTTCCACAGGAATGGCAGGCGCAGACCCAGCGCCTTGACCGTGTCCCAGACGCCGATCATCTCGATCGACACGCCTTCATGACAATAGGCCCGCCGGAACGCATCAGCGTGGGAACCGTCGGCATGGTGTTCATAATGCCGATACGCGGTGCGGATATTGCGTTCGGTGGCGCATTCGGGCCGCAACAGACCCACCATGTCGATCACCCCGGCCAGCGACCGCACCGCAAATGCCCCCCGCGAGTAACCGAAAAAATAGATCCGGTCCCCCGGGCGGTAGCGCGATGCCAGATAGCCATAGGCGCGCCGGATCTGCCGATTGATCCCGCGCCCCATCATCACA
This sequence comes from Rhodobacteraceae bacterium F11138, assembly GCA_016521575.1. Lineage (GTDB taxonomy): Bacteria > Pseudomonadota > Alphaproteobacteria > Rhodobacterales > Rhodobacteraceae > Sedimentitalea. Next base: position 160,885 of record JAEKDP010000004.1, read on the forward strand.
TCCACGGTGCTGCGCCAGTTGTTCCATTGAACCCCGGCTTCGTAATAGACCGAAACCTGCCCCCCCATTTCACGACACAGCCGATAGGTCATCCCCGCATGTGTTTCATGTCCGGGCTCCAACGATGACAAGGTTCCGTCCAGGATGATGACATGACAGACGGGGCCGCGCGACTTGATTTCGCCGGACTGCTCGGCGCGCAGCGGTCGCCCGAGCCATCCCAGAAGCCTATTCGTCAGCCGCAGCAGATTCATACGACAACATTATCCCAAACTCTTGTCGGCGGAAACGGCAGACCCGTCCGCCCACCGTCGCCTTCGCAGGGCGCTCCCTGTGACCACCGGAACCAAGGTAAGCCGATCATCACCGCCTCGTCCACATGCGCATCGCATGGCCATGAAAGCTGTCCTGCCCTTGGCACTGGCCGATGCCTTGAGTGCGTGCATGATTGCCCACCGCTTCATCCTCGTGAAACGCAACCTGCGCGTCTTCGGCAGGATCGCCGGGAATGCTTTCAATATGGTAACGGATCCTGTCCGCGCAACCGGATGGCAGGGCGGCGTGTTTTTCTGCTGTTCTGATCCGATGTCGGGGGACGCTAGCCTGCGGTGCCGCTGTCGGCTGACAAGCGGTCGACCGTCACCACCGCGCAAGCGCCATACCCGTTGAACGCGGTGCCCATGGCAACTGAATACGCCCCCATGCCATGAAACAGGACATAGTCGCCAACCGCGCTGGTATCAGGCAATTCCAACCCGTCGGGCAGCCGGTCCAGGCTATCGCAGGTCGGGCCATATACCACCCGCGCCAGCGCCGAACCGGTGCGGACCCGCCCGTTGGGGCCAATCACTTCGACCCGCCGGGTCAACCCCATATCTCGCAGATCGGTCAGGCGACCATAAATCCCGTCATTCAGGAAAACCGTCCGGCCCCCTGCACGCAGCGCCTTGATCCGGGATGCCAACGTGAACGCCTCGGCGACCATGGCCCTGCCCGGTTCGCAGATCAGATCGGGCGCAGCCGTGCCAAAGGCATCAGCGACCGCGCGATGTATCACCTCGAACACGGCTTCCAGATCCGGAGCAATACCCGTCCGGTTCGCGGCAAACCCCCCGCCCACATTCAGACGGGCAATCCGCACACCGGCGCGGGCAGCAATCTGTGCTGCGGCGTGGATATAGCTGTGCCAGGCGGCTGCGTCCTCACATTGGGTGCCGGGATGGAAGCACAACGCCGGAACATGCCCTGTTGCCGCGACCTGGCGCAACAATTCCACCGCCTGATCCGGAGCGGCGCCGAACTTGTCGCCAAAATCATAGGCCGCACCCGGAACCGGCAACGCAAACCGCACAGCGATTTCCGCCTCTTTTGGCACAGCGCACAGTTTGGCCAGCTCGCCGGCCTCGTCGATCGACCAGCTGGTCACACCCATTTCGATACCCGCGGCGATTTCGGCCTCGGAACGGACCGGGTTGTTATAATGCAGGGTCGCCTGTGGGCATGCTGTTCGAACCGCGATCATTTCCACCGGAGACGCGACATCGAATGCGCTCACCCCCGCGTTGACCAGATTGGCCAACACCTCGGCACGGTCGTTGGCCTTGACCGCATAGGTGACCAGCCCGCCGAACCCGCGCTGAAACCGCTGCGCGGTGTCCTGCAAAACCTGTGGCGACAGATAAAGAACCGGCTCATCCGGGGTCGTCCGGGTCAGATGGGTGGCGGGATCACGCCAAAGGGCGGGATGGCTCTGCATCGCGATATACCTCATACCTCGTTGTTTTTGTCAGAATCCCACAGTTAGCTGTCGATTTCCCATGGCAGTTCCACTAAATCAGAGTCCAGTTTCGTCAAATCGCCGAGAGGAACATGCAGATAGACCACACAGATCGCGATCTATTGGCCCTGCTGCGCGAAGATGCCCGCGCCCCGGTTGCCGATCTGGCCCGCCGTCTGGGGCTTGCGCGCACCACGGTGCAGGCGCGGATCGAACGGCTGGAAACCCGGGGCATCATCACCGGGTATACGCTGCGGGTGTCCGACAACATGAAACCGGCCTTGCGCGCCACGGTGCTGGTGTCGATCGAGCCACGCAGCGGGCCAACGGTTCTGGGGCGGCTCAAGACCCTGCCCGGCGTGGAAATGGTCCACACGACCTCGGGCCGGTTCGATCTGCTGGTGCAGGTTACCGCCACCACGACAGCCGAGCTGGACGACACGCTGGACCGCATCGGTGAAGCCCGTGGCGTGAAAAGTTCCGAAAGCCTGATCCACCTGGCAACCAAGATCGACCGGGCACCCTGACGCGTGCAGATGAAACGAAGCGCCCCGCCACCGGACGATTGACCTTGGGGGGATCAGGCGGTTGGTGGCAGGGCCGCTTCTTGGCCATGCGGCACCGGACTCTCCAGCCCGTTCCGCAGGGTCAACTTGCGTCACCAAGGTTAACCGAGTCTTTCCAAAGCCGATAAAACCGCCGTCAGTGGCGGTTTGAAAGAAAACCGGCCCGCCGCCTTTCCCTTGTGCGCGGCATTCGCTAGATGAAGCGCGACCACAAGAGGATCATCTTCATGGCGATGGAAAAAACCTTCGACGCAGCCCAGGCCGAGGACCGGCTGTACCAGGCTTGGGAAAAAGCCGGATGTTTCACCGCAGGGGCCAATGCCTCACGCAGCGAAACCTATTGCGTGATGATCCCGCCACCGAACGTCACCGGCAGCCTGCATATGGGCCATGCGTTCAACAACACCCTGCAGGACATTCTGGTGCGTTGGCATCGGATGCGCGGTTTTGACACGCTCTGGCAGCCGGGTCAGGACCACGCCGGGATCGCCACCCAGATGGTCGTCGAGCGCAAGCTGGCCGCTGAACAGCAGCCCACCCGCGCCGAGATGGGGCGCAAGGCGTTTCTGGAAAAAATCTGGGAGTGGAAGACCGAAAGCGGCGATACGATCATCAATCAGCTCAAACGTCTGGGGGCCTCGTGCGACTGGTCGCGCAATGCCTTCACCATGTCCGGCGCACCCGGGGCGCCCACGGGCGAAGAAGGCAATTTCCATGACGCGGTGATCAAGGTCTTTGTCGAGATGTACAACAAGGGCCTGATCTATCGCGGCAAGCGACTGGTGAACTGGGATCCGCATTTTGAAACCGCGATTTCCGATCTCGAGGTCGAAAATATCGAAGTCGCCGGCCATATGTGGCATTTCAAATACCCGCTGGCGGGTGGTGCGACCTATGAGTACATCGAAAAGGACGAGGACGGAAATGTCACCCTGCGCGAGACGCGCGACTATATTTCCATCGCCACCACGCGGCCTGAAACCATGCTGGGCGACGGCGCAGTCGCGGTTCACCCATCAGATGAACGTTACGCGCCAATCATCGGAAAACTTTGTGAAATCCCTGTCGGACCCAAGGAACATCGCCGCCTGATCCCGATCATCACCGACGACTATCCCGACCCCACCTTCGGCAGTGGCGCGGTCAAGATCACCGGCGCGCATGATTTCAACGACTACCAGGTCGCCAAACGCGGCGGCATCCCGATGTATAGCCTTATGGACACCAAGGGCGCGATGCGCAGCGACGGCAAGCCTTATGCCGAAGAAGCCGCCACCGCCCAGGCCATCGCGGCGGGTGATCTGGCCTTTGACGAAGCCATGGTCGCCGCCATGAATCTGGTGCCCGAGGAATATCGCGGCCTGGACAGGTTCGAAGCGCGCAAGCGGGTCGTTGCGGATATCACCGCAGAGGGGCTTGCCGTGACCCATCCGGTCACGAAGACCGACGCCGAAACGGGCGAGGACACCACCGTTGCCGAGCCGCTGGTGGACAACAAGCCGATCATGCAACCGTTCGGTGACCGCTCCAAGGTCGTGATCGAACCGATGCTGACCGATCAATGGTTCGTGGACACCGACCGGATCGTAGGCCCCGCGCTGGACGCCGTGCGCAACGGCGACGTGAAAATCCTGCCCGAGCGCGAAGAGAAGGTCTATTTCCACTGGCTGGAAAACATCGAACCCTGGTGCATCAGCCGCCAGTTGTGGTGGGGGCATCAGATCCCGGTCTGGTACGGGCTGGATCTGTCGGCCCCGGGGTTTCGCGACGACGAAAGCGACGGCGTGCTGGATCTGGTCGAACTGCACCGTTTGCTGATCGATGGCGGCATGGTGCACACCGGCGCGGTGATGCATTGCGCACCCTCTTTTGAGGCTGTTCAGGACGCGTTCCGGGACGAAATCGCCGACACGCCGATGCCGGTCAACCATGCCACCATCGTCGAGGTCCCCGACAAACACGCGGCGATTCACATGCTGGCGGAAACCCTTGCCCAGTACGGGCTGGATCAGGACCCGACGAAACTGGTCTATCCGGTCTGGCGCGATCCGGATGTGCTGGACACCTGGTTTTCTTCCGGACTCTGGCCGATCGGCACCCTGGGCTGGCCCGAGGAAACACCAGAACTGGCCCGCTATTTCCCGACCAGCGACCTGATCACCGGCACCGACATCCTGTTCTTCTGGGTGGCGCGGATGATGATGATGCAACTCTCCGTGGTCGGCCAGATCCCCTTCGACACCGTCTATCTGCACGGGCTGGTGCGCGACGCCAAGGGCAAGAAAATGTCCAAATCCACCGGCAACGTGGTCGATCCGCTGGATCTGATCGACGAATACGGGGCGGATGCGCTGCGCTTTACCAATGCGGCCATGGCGTCGCTGGGCGGGGCGCTGAAGCTGGATACCCAGCGCATTGCGGGCTATCGAAATTTCGGCACAAAGCTTTGGAACGCCATGCGTTTTGCCGAAATGAACGGCGTGTTCGAGACCCCCGACACCGGAATGCCGCGACCTGGGCAAACTCTGAACAAATGGATCATCGGCGAAGTCGCCAAGGTGCGCATCGAGGTCGACGAGGCGCTGGAGACTTATCGTTTCAACGACGCGGCCAATGCGCTGTATGCCTTTGTCTGGGGCAAGGTCTGCGACTGGTATGTCGAATTTTCCAAACCGCTGCTTCAGGATGACAATCCCGCCCGCGAGGAAACGCGCGCAACGATGAAATGGGTGCTGGATCAATGCCTGATCCTGCTGCATCCGATCATGCCTTTCATCACCGAAGAGCTGTGGGGGCTGTCAGGCAACCGTTCCGGGATGCTGATGGTGACAGACTGGCCGGACCATGGAGCCGAACTGGTGGATACGGCGGCGGATCACGAGATGAATTGGGTCATCGGGCTGATCGAAAGTGTGCGCTCGGCCCGCGCGCAGATGCATGTGCCCGCCGGGCTGCATGTGCCGATGCTGGTGACCCAGATCGACGACCGGGGGCGCGCCGCATGGGATCGCAATGAAACCCTGATCAAACGGCTGGCCCGCGTCGAAAGCCTGAGCCCGGCCGACAGCCTGCCCAAGGGCTGTGTGTCGATCAACGCGCAGGGTGCCAGTTTTGGTCTGCCGCTGGCGGGGATCATCGACATCGGCGAGGAACAGGCCCGGCTGGAAAAGACGTTGGGCAAGCTGGCCAAGGAACTGGGCGGGTTGCGTGGCCGTCTGAACAATCCCAAATTCGCGCAATCGGCCCCCCCCGAGGTGGTCGAGGAAACCCGCGCAAATCTGGCCGCCCGCGAAGAAGAGGAAAGCCGCATCAAAGAGGCATTGGCGCGGCTGGCGGAACTGGCCTGACACCGGATTGCAACGCGGCCTTTGTCCTGACAGAGGCCCCGGCGCGGTCGTTCGACCGGCGGTCCCGGGGCCGTTTGACAGGGCCTGCTGTGAATGCTGTGCCCTATTTGAACGTCGGGGCACGCCCCTGCATCCGGGCGGCCACGACCTCCATCTGGTCGGCTTTGCCGATCAGACCTGCGGACTCGCTTGATTCGGCCAGCAGAACGTCGCTTCTGCCCTTGCTCTCGGCGACCTCGATCAACCGCTTGGCCGCGCGGATGGCCGACGGGCTTTTGCGCGCGATTTCGGTTGCCAGTTCGATCGCCTCGGCCAGCGGGTTATCCGCAAGGGATGTGACCAGCCCCCAGCGCTCGCCCTGTTCGGCCGGGATCGGGCGGGCGGTATAGGTCAACTGGCGCAGCACATCCGAACGCACCAGATGTGGCAACAGGACCATGCCCCCCAGATCGGGAACCAGCCCCCATTTCAGTTCCATCAGCGACAGTTTCGTGTCCGGCGCCGCAATCCGGATATCCGCCCCCAGGGCCAGTTGCAGCCCGCCGCCATAGACCGCCCCGTGCAGCGCCGCGATCACCGGCACCGGCACCCGGCGCCAGACCAGGGACATTTCCTGCAACAGATTGGTGTCTCCGTGGGTGCGTTCCATCAGCCAGGCCTGCGGATCGATCTGTCCCAGCTTGGCGAAACTCGCGAGATCCAGCCCCGCGCAGAAACTCTTGCCTTCACCCGACAGCACCACCGCACGGGCGTCCGACGCCGCGACCTCCTGTCCGGCATTGACGATCGCTTCGAACATGGCGTCGTCCAGGGCATTCATCTTGTCGCCTCGGGTCAGGGTGACCTTGGCTATGTGATCCTGATATTCGATCGCGAGACGTGCCATATGTATTCTCCGGGTTGATATCCGCCCATCTGATCTGATCCGGCGTCATATTTCCAGCCAAACGTGAGGGCACATCCGCCAGTTCCCGGCATTTACAACCCGATGCCCAGACGGCATGGTCCGGTCATTGTGAACACACCTGCCCCGCCCGATCCGACGCCGCCCGACCCTTCGCCATCCGCTCCGCCGGCGGGGCGTTTCCTGTCTGTGCGCCCGATGCTCTGGACCGGGCTGGGGTGCGTTGCATTGGCGCTGGGGCTTGTTGGCGTCGTCCTGCCGGTTCTGCCGACCACACCTTTCGTGATCCTGGCCGCGTTCCTGTTTTCCAAGGGTTCGCCACGGCTGCGTCACTGGCTGATCACCCATCGCGTGTTCGGTCCGCTGATCGACGACTGGGAGGCCCACGGCGCGATCCCCCGCCCGGTCAAAAGACTGGCCTGCGCGGTGATGGCGCTGGCCTTCGGGGCCAGCCTCTGGGCCGGGTTTCCCACGGCGGTCCTGATTGTCCAGGCCCTGTGTCTGGGTGCGGCGGCGACCTATGTGCTGACCCGTCCGTCGGCACCGCGCTAAGGCAGGCTTGCGGGGCGGTCGCCGCTGGGGTTATGTGACGCCATGACAGGACCTCGCTATACGCCGCTCGCCCTATCGTTGCCCGCAACCGTACCCTTTGTCGGTCCCGAAACGCAGGAACGCCAACGCAACGCGCCATTCGCCGCGCGGCTGGGGGCAAACGAGAATGTGTTCGGCCCCTCGCCCAAAGCCATTGCCGCAATGCAAGCGGCGGCAGCAGAGGTCTGGAAGTATGGCGACGCCCAAAGCCACGATCTGCGCACGGCCCTGGCCGATCATCATGGCGTAACCATGGGCCATATCGTCGTCGGCGAAGGCATCGATGGATTGTTGGGATATCTGGTGCGACTGCTTGTGGGGCCCGGCGATGCCGTGGTGACTTCGGACGGGGCATATCCCACGTTCAACTATCATGTCGCCGGGTTCGGCGGTGTCTTGCACAAGGTGCCATATGTCGACGACCGCGAAGACCCCGCCAGCCTGTTCGCCAAGGCGGCCGAGGTCGATGCCAAACTGGTCTATCTGGCCAATCCCGACAACCCGATGGGAACCTGGCACAGCGGCGCGGACATCGTGGCCGCCCTGGATGCCCTGCCCGACGGGTGCCTGTTGGTGCTGGACGAGGCCTATGTGGAATGCGCGCCCGATGGAACCGCGGCCCCGGTTGCGCCGGACGACCCCCGCGTGATCCGGATGCGCACCTTTTCCAAGGTCTACGGCATGGCCGGCGCGCGGGTGGGATATGCCATCGCCGCACCGGAACTGATCTCTGGTTTCGACAAGGTACGCAATCATTTCGGCATGACCCGCAGCGCCCAGGCGGGCGCCCTTGCGGCATTGGAGGACGACGCATGGCTGCATCATGTGCGTGCCGAAATTATCGGCGCGCGCGATGCCATCACCCGGATCGCACGCGACAACGAGCTGACGGCGCTGCCTTCGGCGACGAATTTTGTCGCGATCGACTGCGGGCAGGATGCGGCATTTGCCCGCGCGGTTCTGAACGAATTGATCGAGCAGGACATTTTCGTGCGCATGCCCTTTGCCGCCCCGCAGGACCGCTGCATCCGCGTCAGTTGCGGCACAGCGGCGGATATGGACGCCCTGGCCCGGGCCCTGCCCCAGGCCCTGGCAAAAGCGCGCAACTGATCGCGCGGGTTGCGCGGCAGGCCCCAGTTGATTAAATGGCCGGACCTTACAGCGCGGGCCAGGCAACCTGCACCTCAGGCGGATATTAGCTGAATGCGTGAACAACCAAAATCCATCCGCGAATTGCTGGGGTGGCTCTGGCACGATTATCTGCGTCCCCATACCGGGCTCATGGCGCTGGCCATGGTGTTCATGCTGATCGAAGGCAGCATGATCGGGGCCATCAGCTACATGATGGAACCGATGTTCGACAACGTCTTTGTCAAGGGCAACACCGGTGCGCTGAAGTGGGTCAGCCTGACCTTTCTGGTCATATTCAGTGTGCGCGGGTTGGCCGGTGTCATCCAGAAAGTGATTCTGGCCCGCATCTCGCAACTGACGGCGGCGCATTTGCGCATCAACCTGCTGGAGCGCCTGATCCGCCAGGATACGGCGTTTCACCAGATTCACCCACCCGGTTTCCTGATTCAACGCGTGCAGGGCGACGTGGGTGCCGTAAACATGGTCTGGCGCGGCATAATTACCGGTGCGGGCAAGGACGCGGTGTCGCTGGTGTTCCTGTTGGGGGTGGCCATCAACATCGACTGGCGCTGGACTCTGGCCATGCTGGTCGGTGTGCCGCTGATGTTTCTGCCCATCGGCATGGCCCAACGCTATGTGCGCAAGAAAGCCGCGATCGCGCGCGATGTGGCGGCGAATATGTCCACTCGGCTGGACGAGGTGTTTCATGGCATCATTCCGATCAAGCTGAACAGCCTGGAATCCTATCAGGCCAAACGCTTTTCGGATGCCACGGACACGCTTATCCGCTCTGAAATCCGTTCGACGTTCGGAACCGCCGCGATCACCGGGATGATCGACCTGATGGCCGGGATCGGGTTCATGGGGGTTTTGCTTTACGGCGGCAGCGAAATCATTTCCGGCGAAAAGACCGTCGGCCAGTTCATGAGCTTCTTTACCGCCATCGGTCTGGCCTTTGACCCGATGCGCCGGCTGGCCTCGCTCAGCGGGGCCTGGCAGGCTGCGGCCGCGTCTCTGGAGCGGCTCAAGGAACTGATGGACGCGCCGATCCTGCTGACATCTCCGGAAAACCCAGTGCCCGCGCCGGTCGGTCTGCCCGAAGTCCGCTTGCAGGACGTATCGCTCAGCTATGGCGATGCGCAGGTTCTGCACGGGCTGAGCCTGACCGCCGAAGCCGGCAAGGTCACCGCATTGGTCGGGGCATCCGGTGCGGGCAAATCGACGGTCTTCAACTTGCTGACACGGCTGGTCGACCCCAAGTCCGGCAGCGTCACGGTTGGGGGCACGGATGTGCGGGACATATCTTTGCAGGATCTGCGCGACCTGTTTTCGGTCGTCAGCCAGGAAGCCCTGCTGTTTGATGAAACCCTGCGCGAAAACATCCTGCTGGGCCGCACCGATGTCAGCGACGAAGACCTGGCCCCGGTGCTGAAAGCCGCCCATGTGACGGATTTCCTGTCGCAATTGCCCAGCGGTCTGGACACATTGGTCGGCCCGCGCGGATCGGCGCTTTCGGGTGGGCAGCGCCAGCGGGTGGTGATTGCGCGCGCGCTGCTCAGGAACACCCCGATCCTGCTGCTGGACGAAGCCACCAGCGCGCTGGATGCGCAATCCGAAAAGGTTGTGCAGAAAGCCGTGGACCAGCTGGCCGGGGGGCGTACCACGCTGGTGATCGCGCACCGTCTGTCGACCATCGTCAACGCCGACAGAATCATCGTGATGGACAGCGGCAAGGTGGTCGATGCCGGCACCCATGAGGAATTGCTGAGCCGGGGCGGCATCTATGCCGATCTCTATCATCTGCAATTCAAAAGCGGCATGACCGTGATCGATCCCAAGGGGGCCGCGGCCATACGACCGCAGATGCCGGACCTGTCACGCCCCAAGCCGACCTGGCTGCGCCGGATCAGCCAACGGTTGTTCGGATAACGCATTGGCCTTATGGAAAGGACCGGCGAAAGCCGGTTCACTGCACCGCGCCATCCATACGACCGCCAAGACGATTCAGGAGTTCACACATGGCCCCGCGCTGCATTCTTCGATTGTCCGGACAGGACGTTCTCAGCTTTTTGCAAGGGCTGGTCACAAACGATATCGCCGGGCTGACCGACGGGCTGGTCTATGCGGCGCTGCTGACCCCCCAGGGCAAGTATATCGCCGATTTCTTTCTGCTTCAGGACGGGGAAGACGTCTTGTTGGATGTGGTCGAACCTCTGGCCGAGGACCTGCACAAGCGGCTGACCATGTACAAGCTGCGCGCCGATGTGACGATTTCTACATCCGAACTGAACCTGCAGCGCGGCACCGGCCCCGTGCCCGAAGGCGCGTTTCCCGATCCGCGCCATCCTGACATGGGCTGGCGGGCATATACATCCGCCCCCGCATCCGACGACGGCAGCGACTGGGACGCAATCCGTGTCGCCCATTGCATTCCGGAAACCGGAATCGAGCTGACATCCGACAGTTTCATTCTGGAAACCGGGTTCGAACGCCTGCACGGGGTCGATTTTCGCAAGGGATGTTATGTCGGACAGGAAGTCACCGCCCGGATGAAGCACAAGACCGAACTGCGCAAAGGTCTGCGGCGGGTCGAGATCACCGGCCCGGCCACGCCGCCCGGCACGCCAATCACCGCCAATGGAAAGCCCGCCGGGACGCTGCACACCCGTTCGGGCAACGCCGCGCTGGCCTATCTGCGCTTTGATCGCGCAACTGGCCCGATGCAGGCCGGCGACGCGGAACTGCGCCTGATCTGAGCCCTGTTCGCGCACCCGCCGACGGATCACACAGCCGATCGCCGACGCGCAGCCCGGGGTCCAGCGCCCGGGCTGACAGCAGCCCGGACTTTTGACGCGATGTTAGGCGCGTTCGGTGTATTCCATGGTTTCGGTGTTCACGATGATCATCTCGTCCTGGCCGACAAAAGGCGGCACCATGACCTTGATCCCATTGTCCAGAACAGCGGGCTTGAACGAATTCGCAGCGGTCTGACCTTTGACCACCGGTTCGGTCTCGACCACCTTGCAGGTGACTTTCTGCGGCAGGGATGCGCTGAGGGCTTCAGCTTCGTGAAACTCGACCACCACGGTCATACCGTCCTGCAGGAAGGGGCGGCGTTCACCCAGGATTTCCGCCGGCACCTCGACCTGCTCATAGGTCTCGGTGTCCATGAACACCAGCATACCGTCGTTTTCATACAGGAATTGCTGATCTTTCTGTTCAAGCCGCACGCGTTCGACCTTGTCCGCGCTGCGGAACCTTTCGTTAAGTTTCGAGCCATTGCGCAGATTGCGCAGTTCGACCTGCGCAAAGGCACCGCCCTTTCCGGGCTTGACGTGATCGACCTTTACCGCAGCCCAAAGGCCGCCATTGTGCTCCAGGATATTCCCGGGACGGATTTCATTGCCGTTGATCTTGGGCATGGATATTACCTTAACAAGCGGTTGATAGCTGGATTGACGGTCCTATATATGGCGGGCTGGTGCCTTGCAAGACAACGTATCTCGTGCTGCAGGTGCAGAAAGCTATGTAAATTTTGCAAGTGTGCTATGCATATCCGGGGTATCCGAATCGATCTCGATCGGTCATAACGAACGCCACGCCGAAAATTGCAAGAGCAAGAATAACAAAGGAAACGAGATGAAAGATTTCGTTGACGGCACTGCCTTTAACAATGAACAAGGCAATCGTGCACGTAAACTCTTCGCGGCCGTTGTGTTGGCCGCACTGGATGACGCCATCGCCGATGACAAGAAATACGGCAATGGCCCGGAACAGATCGCGCGGTGGGCACGGTCCCGCGACGGGCGCGAAGTGCTGTCTTGCGCCGGGATCGATCCGAACGAGCGGGTTGTGAACGGATTGATGGAATTCGTCGGACGCGGTGTACGGACATCGGTGGCCCTGTCGCGCGAAGAAAGCGAACGGCGCAACGCTGCGCAACAGGCCGAAGCCGCCTGATCATTCCTCTGTGGAACCTGAACCAGGACCGCCCGTCGAAAGACCGGCGGTCCTGTTCGGTTTTTGGTGATCTGACCGGGCCGGACCGCATCGGGAACGGGAAAGATGAAAAGACCGATTTCACCGCGATCATGGCCGCAGATCACGACGACCGCCTGATTGTGGACGTGACGACCGCGCACGGTCGCATTCAGTTCGAAACGACGCCTGTCATGCTCGGACCTTTTGCGGACGATCAGATCGAGCGAGTCCAGTTCCATGATGACGACAACGATATTCGATCGCTCCATGCCCATGCCTTCGGCGAGGGCGGAAGGTGCAATTCCGGACCCGCGCCGGCATTCTTTGGATACAGGATGACCGGATCTGCACGCGAAATCGCAGGCGGATATCACATCCGAGAGATACGTGCAGGGTCAGGCCTGCACCGTCGTCAGAACGATGTCATCCACCTTCAGACCAGGCTTTGCGCCCCTGCCCCTTGTTTGGCATCGTCACCCTTGCCAAGGTCGTGCAGATTGCCGTTAAGCAGTTGGGGCAGGATTGTTTTCCAGGCCTCCAACATCGACAGGAAATAGTCAGGGTCGTCTTTCAGAACCGTCTGCACGCCCATCCCGCGCACCAGACAGACGGTCATGTTCAACGCAACGCGCGTTGGCTGTGGCAATCCGCCGGCCTGTTTCTCGAATTCCGTCCAGATACCATCAAGTGCTGCGTGGAAATCCCGCACCACTGGTATCATGCGGTCTCGAAGCTCCGTGTCCATCCGGGCTTCGTTGATGAACTCAAGAGAAATATAGAAGAACCGGCCCGAGAACATCTGCCACAGGAATTCGACGAAATCGCCCAGGCTTACCTCCTGGCGTGCGACCTTGCTGGCGACCTCGCTGATCTCGCGGGTTCCTTCACGCAGAAGCTCCTCCATAGCGGCGATGATGATATCCGACCGTGTCGGGAAATGATGCAGCAACGCACCACGCGAGACCTGGGCGCGGCGCGAAAATTCCGGTGTCGAGGCGGATTTGTAACCCATGTCGTAGATCACATCGAGCGTGGCCTTGATCAGCCTCTCGCGCATCGCGATGCTGCGCGCCTGTGCTGGCCGTTCGCCGCGTTTCGGTCTTGGACTTGTACCCGCCATTACCCTCCTCCTGGAAACCGAAGCGAAACTATGCCGTCAATACGCAAGAGACGGAAGCCACAGCGTCAAAATCGGAAAAACGATCAACAGGATCAAGGTCAGCACATCCATCGCAAAGAACCAGGTGATACCCCGGAAGATTTCGGGCAGCGTCACGCGATTGTTGAGCGCCCCGTTTATCATGTACACGTTCAGCCCGATCGGCGGCGTGATCAGCCCGATTTCCAGCAGCTTGATGACGATGATTCCGAACCACACCGGATTGATGCCTGCCTCGTTCACCAGCGGGACCAGAATCGGCAGGGTAAGAAGCAGCAGACCGATGCTGTCGATCAGCATCCCCAACACAAGATAGATCACCGCCACGGCGAAGAGAATCCACCAGGCCTCTGTGCTGACCGAGAGGATCGCATCGGAAAACGCCCGCGGAAAGCCCGACAGCGCCAGAAAGCGTGTGAAAAAGAGCGAACCGATCAGGATGATGAAGATGGAAGCAGTCGAAACCACGGCCTGCGTGACCGCCTCGAACAGCGCGGCACGGGTCAGCCTGCGCCGCAGGATGGCGATGACAAGTGCGGCGAAAGCCCCCAGCGCGCCGGCCTCGGTCGGCGAGAAGATACCCGTGAAGATGCCGCCCAGCACGACCAGGATCAGCGTCGGCAAGGGCCAGACGTCGCGGAATGCCGCGCGCCGCTCTTCGGGGGTGGGGTTGATCTCTACCGTTCCCGCAAGACCCGGATTCATTTTCACCCGAACCACGATCATTGCCATGTAAATCAGTGCCGACAGCAATCCGGGCAGAAAACCCGCCATGAAAAGCTGCCCCACGGAAACCTGCGCGTAGACACCATAAAGGATCAGCAGCACCGAGGGCGGAATTAGCGAACCCAACGTTCCCGAGGCGGCGATGGTGCCGGTTGCCAGTCCACGGTCATAACCGTTGTTCAGCATTTCGGGCACGGCCATGCGCGACATCGCCGACGCTGTTGCAACCGAAGAACCAGAGGCGGCGGCGAAGAACGCGCAGGCGCCCACGGAGGTGATCGCAAGTCCACCGGGCAATCGGGCCAGATATAGCCTGAGCGCCAGGAAAAGCCCGCGCGTCATGTCGGTCGACGAGCAGATGAAGCCCATCAGAAGAAACATCGGGGCTGCCGAAAGTTCCCATTGACCCACGTAATCGAACGGTGTGGCCGAGATCATGCCCCAGGCAACGTTCATGTTGAACATGACCCCGATCCCCAGGATGGACACCAGGCCAAGGGCCAGTCCGACCGGAACCCGGATCGCGATCAGCGCGAGCGCGACGGCGATGCCTGCGATCCCGATTTCTAGATTGCTCATTGGATCGCCTCCCGAGGCGCATGAACGGGGCGCATCAAAGCGCCTGCCGCCGAGTGATGGCGCGCAGCAGGTTTGCCAGCACCGCCAGAAGCGCGCCCGCGAACCCGATCGGCAAAGCCCAGCGAGCCGGCCAGATATAGAACCGGAAATTGCTCATGGCTTCCTCTGCGCGCCCGGTCGCGCGAATGGCATCGATCAGCGATTGCCAGAACAGCATCCCGAAGAATATCAGCCCCAGCAGACAGGCAAAGATGTACAGCACAAGCTGCATCGTCTTCGGCATCATCTGCGCAAAGAGATCGACGCGGATATTCTCGTTTTTGTATTCGACATAGCCAAGCGCCAGGAAGACCAGCGCCACCATATAGTAGAACGAAACCCATTCCAGCGTGCCGACGATCTGACCGTTGACGAAATAGCGCACGCCAATGTCGAGCGTGATATGCGCCATCATCAGAAGCATCACGATACAGGCCGCAGTCGCGGTGCCGATGTTCAGCCAGCGGATGACGCCCAGAAGGAATTGCATTTAGGAACCATGCCTTGCTTGAAGTGTCGGACGGGCCTGCAAACGGCGCAGGCCCGTCCGCAGATCAGTTCACGCCATAGGTCGATGCGTCGATCTTGCTGAAGATCTCCTGCATGGCAAGTGCGGTCAAGGCGTCTTCGTCGGTGGTGTCGACATCGGCCAACAGATCCGCCCATTTCTGCATCGTCGCTTCGAAATCGCTGATCAGCGCCTCGGGCTCGGCCACTCCGAAATCGGTGCCGGCCTTTTCAGCGGCAACCGCCGATGTGCGGTCACGGAACTCGGCCACATGGTCGGCCAGATCCTGTTCCGGTTCGTAGACATTGCCGCCCGCTTCGCGCGACGCCTGAAGCCCGGCCTCGACCTTTTCGTTATAGGCAATCACCATGCGCGCCATCGACCGCGCCGACGCCTTCATCAGCACTTCGCGTTGCTCTGCGGACAGACCGGCCCAGAAATCAGGGTTGTACCCCCATTGCGGCCCGGACCAGTACATGCCGGTCGAAAGAAGTGTCGTGTGCTCGGCCACTTCGAGAAGCGAACGGTCCACGAGGTCGCTGGCGGCGTTGGTGGCGCAATCGAGTGTTCCGCGCTCAAGGCCGGTGTACATTTCGCTGGACGGCACGTTGACGGGGATGCCGCCTGCCTCTTCGACCCAAACCGATACCGCCGACCCCGCAGTGCGGATACGCTTGCCTTTCATCTCGTCAAGCGTGCGCACCGGGCTGGAACACATCAGCACATAGGATGGTGTCGCATAGGCCCCAAGATAGACCAGCCCCTTGTCCTGCCACTCTTGCAACTGAACGGCGTTGTTCATCGAAAAATCGGTGACGGCGAAAATCGCGGCAACCGGATCGGAATAGGCAAAACCCAGTTCCTGCACGGCATTGGAAACAGGCAGATCCGATGGTGTGTAGATCGCCGCGTGATGCGCGACCTGAACGACGTTGTCCTGGATCCCCTGCAGCGAGGCGCGCGGCGCCAGCAGAACGGTGCCCGTGTATACCTCGGGCTGCAGATCGCCGTCGGACAGCTCCTCGACCAGTTCGGCCCAGCGAATATAACCTTCGCCCGACATCGGCACGGCACCATCATAGAAACTGTTGGCGATAAAGGTGGTTTGCGCGGATGCGGCGCCGGTCATCATCAGACCGGCAAGTGCGGTATAGGACAGCAGTTTTTTCATGATTTTTTCCCGTTGGTTGAAGGTGTGGACCGTCCGCTCTTTTATGATTGTCGCGGCGGCATTGCGGATGGTCAGATAGTCCCGCGCTTGTGTGCCCCTGTCATTTCACTGAGAGCATTGAACCGAAAGATTGTCCTGGCCAGCTTTCCGGGGTCCATCGTGACCCCGAAAGCCGTATTCTGGTGACGTCGGCAGATCCAGTCAGTGGTGATGTTGTTGACCCGCGCCTGCGCATGGTCGTGGAACATGCTTTCGGCTGTATATGTCAACGCGGTCATCATACCCCTATGCCAGACCGGCATTCCGCAGACATCGAAGCTGAGCGCCTTGTATCGCCCGAGCGCGGCCATTACAGCGACGCCGCTTTCTTGACCGCCACACCGCCCTTGAGAATGAGCGGCATATGCGCGCCCTGCTCTGTGAGCAGCCCCAGATCGTCGAGCGGGTTGCCGTCGACCGCGATGATATCCGCGTGCGCGCCGGGTGCAATGGTGCCGATCTGGCCTTCCATCCGCAGAACCCTGGCCGCGTCCACCGTGGCGGAACGGATCACGGCATCCGCCGGGATATAGCGCCCGCGCAGGGTGAATTCGCCCGATTGTTCGACCTGCATCCCGCCCAGAAGATCCGAGCCATACCCCATGACGACACCCGCCGCGTGCATTTTCTCAAGCCGTTCAAGCCCTTGCTCGCGCACATCCGAGACCTTGGCGACGGATTCTGCCGGCAGGCCGAACTCGGCACCTTTGCGGGCGAGCAGATCATAGGTGATGTTGGTGGGCACCACGGGAATGGACTCTTTCGCGACGCGCGCGATGGTCGCGTCCGAGATGAGATTTCCATGCTCGATACATTCGAAACCACAATCCAGCGCCCGCACGATCGCCGCATCCGAATAAAGATGCCCGGTTGCATAGGTGCCGAAACTCTTCGCAATCTCGACCAGCGCCTTCAGCTCATCGATCGAGAACACGAGATAGCCAATCGGGTCGGAAGGCGATGACACGCCCCCATCCGCCATCACCTTGACGAACTGGGCCCCGTTTTTGATTTCCTCCCGTGCGGCGCGTTGCACCTCGGGAACGCCATCGCAGATACGGCCCATGGCCCCCAGGCTCTGATCGTACCAGGCGGCTGTCTTGTTGTCATAGGGGCCGCGATAGTCGGTATGCCCACCGGTCTGCGACAACGCCTTGCCGCAGATCACCAGCCGCGGGCCCACGAAAGCACCTTCTTCAAGCGCCACCTGCAAGCCACGGTCGGCGCCGCCCAGATCGCGCACGGTGGTAAATCCGCGCATCAGCATATTGCGCATCAACACGCTGCTGCGGGCCGCGATCAGCGAGGACGGCAACGCCGCGTTCAGCCCCAGGTCCGCCGTCGTCGCGATGACGTGAACATGGCAGTCGATCAAACCCGGCATGACGGTCAGGCCGTCGAGATCAAGCACCTCGTCCGTGGACGCCGTGACCCCGGGACCGGCATCACGGATCATTCCATCTTCGATCACGATACCCATGGGATCGGTCGGTTCCGGCGCCGTCCCGTCAACGATCCGGGCATTTCTGAGAAGTTTTACGCTCATATCGGCTCACATTCCTGGGTTGTGATGGATCCGGGATCCATCCTCTTGCGGGCTGCCGTCACGCGTCGGCCTGTGTCTTGTGCCAGCTTTCCAGGTAGTCCAGCGTATATTGCAAATCGACCACGTCTACATAACGCCGGCCGAGATCGCGCAGATTGTCGCGATGCGGCTGCTCTTCGATGTCTCCGACGCAATCTTCGGGCACCAGGGTCCGGTACCGATGGCTGAACGAATCGATAGAGCTGGCCCGGATGCAGCCACTGGTGTTGCAACCGGTGATGATGACGGTGTCGACCCGTTCTTTTGCAAAGAAGTCGGCGACATCGGTTCCGAAAAAGATTGAGGGGCCTTTCTTGCAGACAAGAAGATCATAGGCCGGATCGTAGATCCGGGGATCCAGCTCAACGCTTGGATGATCGTGCCGAAACGTTTCGCGCACCGCGGTGATCTTCCAGTAAGGCATCTCGCGTTCGTTCATATAGGCGGTGTTGCAATTCGCGACCGGCACATCGAATTTACGAGCGATCTTCAGCAGCTTCTCGGTGTTTTCCAGCGCCCGCATCACGAGCGGCGCCCCACCCAGCGCATATTGCGATTCCGTAAAGCCTTTCTGAAAATCCACGACCACGATGCCAGGCTTGAAGCCGGTTCCTACCGGAATTTCGCCATAGCTTCGCTGTTTGTAATCATCCTGTCCCGACATGCCTGCGCCCTCCTGTCATTTGCGGCAACAGGATGCCAAGCGATAAAAAAACAGTCAAGACTGTTTTTTATGGCATACCAAAGAAGGCTTCCAGTGGGCCACACGATACGCATCCAGCGGCAGCAAGAAAAATGGTATGGCGCGGATCGTTTTCGTCGCATTGCCTGTGTTTTCCAACGCGACGCCCAACGGGTATTCGGCAACCGTCTCAAAAATGGACAGCTGTGTCGCCAGGGTCAAACCCGCAGATCCGCAGCCAACAATGACAACATCTGCGACAGATGAACGTGCGTGGGTACGCGTTTCGATGCCATCTGCAGCCTGTTTGCTGTCAGGATCGCCGATCCGGCGGGATATCATCGTCCTCCTGATCCGTAGGTTTCAATTTCCGGCACCGTGGGCAGGACTGCCCGCAGGCAAACCGGGTTGTATGCGATCCGGCCGTATCGGCGGCTGACCAGACCTTCCGCCTGCAACTCTTTCAGCGCACCGCCGATGGTGTTGCGTGTCAGCCCAGCCATCTCGGCAAGATCCGCCTGGGTGCAGTCTATTTCGATTTCGGCGTCGAAAGTCGCCTCAAAGCTGGCAAGCCGGATGAGGGTTGCCAGAAGCCGTGTACGCACGTCACGCTGTAGGGCCGTGACCGCGAACAACAGCGCATTGTCGAGATGCTCGGCGTTCAGCTCGCCCAGGCGACGCCACAAGACAGGGTCTTGCCGGGCGATCTGCTCTATCTTGTGGCCCGGCACGAAAAGCAAAACCACTTCGGTGCGCGCCCGGACTTCGGCACGGCGTTCGGACCGGGTGATCGCCGCGACGTCGCCCGCCCACCATCCTGGGCGCGCAATAAAGCCGAGAAACGGGTTGAATGCGCCGGCTGTGGTGAACACGTCCAGATACCCGTCCACCAGACAGTGCAGACCGCCAGGCGGGTCCCCCAGACCATAAACGTTCTCACCGGGTGTGCGCATCTGCAGCTCTGTGGCGTCCAGAACGAGCTTTCGGAAGGTCTTTGGTTGACGGGCCAACCAGCCGACCCGATTGGCGATTTGCCGCGCATCTTTGAGTTGCATCAAGAAATCTCCACAAAATGCATGCTGGAGTGCATTCTTAGTCAAGGACTTACGCTAGGGAAGACTGAGACTGAAGATACAACCGATTCATATGAGACATGCGGGGGATGAAACGGCTCGGGCGCATCCAGAATCCGACCGTGCCCGTCACGATCCGCCAGCCGGATCATCAACGGGACCGGATGCGCGCTGCGAATACCGTTCCAGCCCGGCACAGACAGGCGACACGCGGCGCAGCCGCAGCAAAATGCAGCCATCGCCGACGGGCGAGAGCCATCGGAAAAACGCAAACCAGCGAAGGAAGATATTCCATGAAACGCCCCCAAGTGCCGCCCGGACGGCATGCAAACGCCCGGCGCTCTGCAGACCTCAGCCCCGGCACGCGCGGATTTGACACCGATGGGCTGCCGGGTATGGCATGGCTTCGGCGCATGTCGATGCCCACGCTCACAATCGGTCTTGTGCTTGGCGCGGGCGCCCCGGCAGTCGCGCAGGGCTGGCCGGACCGCACGAAACTGCCTCAGCCGTTGGCGCCGTTCGAGGGTGAGATCAACCGGACCTATGATCAGTCGACCTCGGACTGGCAGGAACCGATTTCCGCACCGAAAGATGCACCGAATGTCATCATCGTCATGCTCGACGATGTCGGGTTCGGACAGGCGGGCACATTCGGCGGGCTGATCCCGACGCCCGAACTGGATGAACTGGCCGCCGACGGGTTGGAATTCACCCGCTTTCACACCACCGCCATTTGTGGCCCGACGCGGGCTGCGCTGCTGACCGGACGCAATCACCACGTCGCGGGCAATGGCTTTCTGATGGAATGGGCCACGGGCTTTCCGAATTATTCGACGATGATCCCGAAAAGTACCGCGACCATCGCCAAGGTGCTCAAGGACAACGGATATACCACCTGGTGGTATGGCAAGAACCACAATACGCCCGACTGGGAAACCACGGTGGCGGGTCCGTTCGACCGCTGGCCCACCGGGCTGGGGTTCGATTATTTCTACGGGTTCAACGCGGGTGAAACCGACCAGTATTATCCGGTGCTTTTCGAAAACACGACGCCGGTCGAGCCAGACAAGTCACCCGAAGAAGGCTATCACCTGCTGACCGACATGACCGATCGCGCCATTGCGCGCATGAAGTTCTCGAAATCGGTCGCGCCGGAAAAGCCGTTCTTCATGTATTTCGCGCCGGGTGCGATGCACGCCCCGCATCAGGCACCCTCGGAATGGCGCGACCGTTTTGACGGTTCGTTTGACATGGGATGGGATGCCTATCGCGATCAGGTCTATCAGCGGCAGATCGACATGGGGATCATCCCCGAAGATACGCAACTGACACCCCGGCCCGACTGGGTCCCGGCATGGGACAGCCTGAGCGAGACGCAGGTCGAGGTCTATACCGCCCTGATGGAAAACTATGCCGGTTACATGGCCTTCACGGACAATGAGGTGGGCCGCCTGATGGAAGCGGCCAGAAGTCTGCCGGATGGCGACAACACCATGATCATCTATATCGTGGGTGACAACGGTGCGTCCTCCGAAGGCGGACCGGACGGGACGTTCAACGAGATCGCGGCCCTGAACGGGATCCAGACCGAACTTGAGGACATGCTTCCGCTGATCGATTCGGTGGGGGAACCCGGGACCGAACCGCATTATCCGATGGGCTGGGCCTGGGCCGGGAACACCCCGTTCCAGTGGGTCAAGCAGGTGGCATCGCATCTGGGCGGCACGCGCAACCCGATGGTGGTCAGCTGGCCGGAACGGATCGCGCATGACGAAACACCGCGCCAGGCCTTTCTGCACGTGATCGACGTGGTGCCCACCGTTCTGGACGCCGCCGGCATCCCGATGCCGCAGACCGTGGACGGGATCACGCAAAAGCCGCTGGAAGGCGCGTCGTTCCTGGACAGCTTTACCAATCCGGATTTCGAAGGCCGCAGTTCGCAATACTTCGAGATCCTGAGCAATCGTTCCATGTATGAGGACGGCTGGAAGGCGAACGCGCAGCACACGCTGCCGTGGCGGCAGGATCTGGCACCGGGCAACTGGGACCAAGACCAATGGGAGCTGTACTATCTGCCCGACGACTTCTCCGAGGCGAACAACCTTGCCGAAGACAATCCGGAGAAGCTGAAGGAACTGAAATCAAAGTTCGACGAAGCCGCCGCCCGGTTCGGTGTCCTGCCTCTGGATGACCGGGGGGCCGGACGCCTTGCGGTTCCCAAGCCGCTGCCGCCGGGCGCGACACCGGATGCGCATGTCTTCACCTACTATCCCGGCGCGGTTCGCATCCCGGAAAGCGCGGCTCCGCCGCTGAAGAACAACGCCTGGACAATGACCGCCAGGATTTCGGCCAATGAAGACACCGAAGGGGTCGTGGCCGCCATCGGCGGGCTGGCGGCGGGTCTGACGCTTTATCTTGAGGACGGCGTGCCGGTGTTCGACTACAACTACTTCGGCGACCATCTGAAACTGTCGGGCAACGCCCCGGTCAGCGGCGAAGCCGAGATCATCGTCGACTTCGCCTATGAAGGCGGCGATGCACCCGGCGCGGGCGCCACGGTGACGCTGTCCATCGACGGCACCCAGGTCGCGCAGGACCGGCTGGAGGCATCGGTTCCGGGCCGCTTCGGCATCGACACTTTCGGCATCGGCGAAGACCCGGGACAGCCCGTGACCCACGACTATGATCCGCCCTTTGCCTACACGGGTCTCATCGAAGAGGTGGAGATCGAAATCAAGTAAATCCGGAACGGGGGTGAATGGCGCCGGCTGGCGCATGTTCGCCCTCGTTTTCAGTGAACCAAGTATAACAAGGACCACCCCATGAAACCCAATTATGGAGCCGCCATCGCGGCGCTTTGCGCAGTGGGCTGCACCGTCAGCGCGGCAAATGCGCAGGACTCGCTGGCCCAGGCCAACAACCCGCTGGCCAACACCAAGGCGCTGAATTTTCAGAACCAGTATTTCGGCGAATTGTCCGGGCTGGATGAAGACGCCAATCAGTTTTACCTGCGCTATGCCCAGCCGTTTTCCGCTTTTGGCGGTAACTGGCTGATGCGGGCGACACTGCCGGTCAATACACTGCCGCAGGCCGGAGGCGGCCATGAGACGGGGATCGGCGATTTCAACGTTTTCGCTGCCTACCTGTTCGACATGGGCAATCCCGCGATCAGCTTTGGCATCGGGCCACAGATTTCGATGCCGACGGCAACGGACGATGCGCTGGGTTCCGAAAAATGGTCGCTGGGCTTTGCAAACGTCTTGTTCAACGCGACGAACCCGAAATTCCAGTGGGGCTATCTGTTGACCTGGCAGACCAGCGTTGCGGGCAATGATGACCGTGCGGATGTGAATATCGGCGCTTTTCAACCGTTCGGCATGTATCAGCTTGGACAGGGCTGGTATCTGCGGTCAACCGGCGTCTGGACCTATGATTTCGAGACCGACAGCTATGCTGTGCCTATCGGCCTTGGCATCGGCAAGGTGACACAGACCGACCGCGCAATCATCAACGCCTTTATCGAACCGCAATATTCGATTGCGACCGGAGGCGATGGACAACCCGAATGGGGCATCTTTGCCGGCATCAACTTTCAGTTCTGACAAGCCGGGGAAATACTTGAAAACCCGCTTTGCGATCTCTCGTGCGGCGGCCCGCATCCGCGCCGCCAGCACACAACCCGAACGACTCTGAAAGGAGACATCCCATGCTGAAACATATCACCGCGACCGCCTCGACCCTGGCGTTGCTTGCCGGTGTGCCGGCAATGGCGCAGCAGGCCCCCCTGTTTTCGGACCTGTCGATGCCGAACCCCCAAGCCACCCCGCACCCGGAATACGTGCGCATGCTTGCCCGCCAAGCCTATATATGGGGATGGCCGATGGTGAACATGCAGAACCGACATGATCAGATCACCCAGGCCCCCGAGCCAGGATTGCTGGGGGGCATTCTGCCCGTCGCGCCGCAAGGTCAGATCGCAATGCTGAGCGATTATATCCTGCCGTCGGAAACCTTTGTGACCTGCCCCAACCAGGATGTCGTCTACGGTCTTGGCTTCTTTGATCTCGACGAACAGCCGGTCATCGTCCAGGTGCCGGATTTCGGCGATCGCTTCTGGGTTTATGCGCTGTATGATGCGCGCACCGATCAGTTTGGCGAGCTTGGCAAACCCTATGGCACCAAACCCGGGTTTTACATGCTCGTCGGCCCGAACTGGGATGGTGAAACGCCCGAAGGTGTTACGGATGTCATCCGCTCGTCAACCGCGCTGGCCAACACCATCCCACGCGTCTTCAAGGACGACACGCCGAAAGACGGTGAAGCCGTACAGGCGCTGATCGACCAGGTGGTCGTCTATCCGCTGGATCAGTTCGACGGCACCATGAAAACCATCGACTGGAGCGATCTGCCCGAGATTCCCAACCCCAGCGCCGATACGGGCGGCGGTGAAACCCAGTGGGTCGTCCCCGAGAAGTTCTTTGACCAGTTCGGCAAGGTGCTGGAAACCGTGGCCCCCCTGCCCGGCGAAGACGCCATGTACGCGCAATTCAAATGGCTGCTGGACGTCGCCGCGCAGAACGAGGACTTGAAACAGGCCATTGTCGAAGAAGCGGTCCAGGCCGAAAAGGAAATCATCAAACCGTTCTTCCGCTGGGAACATAACGGCAAGCCGGCTGGAAACGGCTGGAACCGATCGGTGAACAATGCCGATTGGGGCGTGGACTATTTCGACCGGACCGGTACAGCCAAGTCGAACATGTTCGACAACCGCCCAAGCGAAACGCAGTACTATTACACCGATTACGACGTTGACGGGAACCAGCTTGACGGCGCGCATGGCTATACGGTCACCTTTGCCGCTGGGCAGGAACCGCCCGTTGACGGATTCTGGTCGCTGACACTCTACAATGACAAACATCTGTTCGCCCCAAACGAACTGGATCGCTATTCGCTCGGCACCAAGAGCAAGAACATGCAGCGCAACGAGGATGGTTCCCTGACGATCCATGTCGGCCATGCATCGCCGGGCGAAAACCTTGAAAGCAACTGGCTGCCCGCACCTGACGGCGAGTTCTCACTCTATATCCGCGCCTATTGGGGGCAAGAACCCATCACCGACGGCACCTGGCAACCACCGGCCATCAAAGCGGCGGGCTAAACCGCCGCGCGTGGCTGCACAAAGCACTCTGGCGCGGCTCGAACCGCGCCAGTTTCACCAGCAACTGTACCGTCCCGGGTTTGCCGGAGAGTTTGTGGTTCAATGATTGGGCTGCTTTTTCGGCATTGTTCAAGATTGCGTAGAATACTCCTCTGCTTGGTTCGGCGTCACGTATCCGATGGTGCTGTGCAGGCGCGTCTTGTTGTACCAGCCGACCCATTCGAGGGTTTACCATTCGAGTTGACCAACGGATTCCCACGGGCCGGAGAACGTGATGGCCTCGGTCTTGAACATGCCTGACGTCAGCACCCACCTGTGAACGTGACGCGGGGCTACCTCCCGCGCAACGGTCATCCAGAAATGGCGCAAGTCTCCCGGCTTCGTCAGAGGCAGTTTGTCCAGCACATCCAAGTGCTCCTCCTTGCGCTGCGCAGGACGCGCGACGGGAACACCCATTCGCAATCATCATAGCGAATTTCGTGAAGGCGTTTATACAACCTGACCACATCGTCCGCTAGTCCTTGTAATCGCCTTCGCGTTACAAGGTTCATGTTATGTTCTAACCGCACTCAAACCCAACCACAGATTGCGCAAGCACCTCATTTCATTGAGGTAATTGCTTTGGAATTCGGTGTTTAGCTGGTGTTTTAATGGTGCCCCCACACGGACTCGAACCGCGGACCTACTGATTACAAATCAGCCACCAAGATTTATTCAACAAGTCCAGCTTGGTGCGGTTTCATAGCAAAAACAATATTTTACCACCTTTTTCAAACGATAATCAGTTGGTTGATTATCCATGTTGATCCGTCTAAGTGTTGCGTAGCGTTTGAAAATACGTTTGAAAAAGAGACGGAGATTGCCCATGACGACCGCCATCAACCTCGACAGTGTGCCCAAGGTTCGCAACGCCGCGAAGAACAAGCCAGACAAGGGCACGATTTGGTACTCCCATGACGGCGACAAATACCCGTGCCTCTACCTCGGCGTCGGCAAACGTGCTGCCACGTGGTATTTCAAAGGACGTTTAAACGGGCGATCACAGCAAAAGGCGCTCAAGGCGACCTTCCCCGAAACGACCGCCGCACAGGCATTCGAAAAGATTGCAACTCTGACTGAGTATCACACAGGCGTCGCATCCTCGGACATCCGCACGGTTAGGGACGCTTGGGAACATCACTGCACCACGCGACAGTCGGAAGGCAAAATGTCGGACAGGCACAGAAGTGACATGACGACGAAGCTCGACCGATGGGTGCCCGAGATCATGGACGCATCGCCAACCGACGTTTCAACGATCATGATCCAAAGCGCGGTCAACGCCATCGACACGGGGCGTGGAGACAACTCTGCTGCCACCAAGCGACATGTCCGCGTGGCGTTGTCGTCAGCGTTCAAACGCCTACCCGGCAAAAACCCGGTTGAGAACGTGACTGTCCCCGACGCGAATGAACAGCCACCGATTTGGTATGACCTCTGCGACGACAACCGCGATCTCGAACGAGAAGACCTTTCGACCGTTTGGGGCGCGATATGGGAGAAACGGCAGCAGAATGTGATTATGGGAACGGCGTGGGTGGTCATGTTCTTCACAGGCATCCGCTCCGAAAACGTCTGCTCGCTTCGTTGGGAACGCGACGGCAAACATGGCTTCGTTGACCTGCAACGCCGCGAGCTTGTGTTCCCTAAATTGAAGTCAGGCATCCGCAACCATGTCATTCCTATTGGGGCAAGCGTTGCCGATGCATTGCAGGCGATACGCCTGACGGACAGCGATTGGGTCTTCCCCGCTTCATCCGCAACAGGATACGTTGGGGGCGGGCACGGCCTTGATACCCTCAAAGCCAAGATAGGCGAAAAACGCGTCCCTGTCATTCGGGCGAAAGACACGCGGAAGTTTTTCCAAGAGGCGTGCAACGAAGCTCTGTTGGGTGATCACATCATGCACTACCTGCGCGGAGACAAGTCATCCACGGGTGACGGAAAAATGCTCTCGAAGTACACAACCCGCGTCGGCAAGAGCGCGCCCGACATGATTGAAACGGTATTCTTCGAACGCATTAAGGTAGAACCTGCTTTCGACATTGAATGAAAATTTGCCCTACACTACATTGGAGTTGCACTAAATGCCCGCCGTGAGGCGCGCGCCATGATGGCAGTGCACAGCATTTCCAAGTACGCGGCGACGCGATGCGGCTTGGTTGTATGAAGCTCGTTCCGTCGCACAGCAACAGAGAGCGTCTGTCTGATTGAAGGCATGACGAAAGGATCTGTTGATATGGATTCAGCCAACCTATTGCGCACGCTCGAAAAGCGCATCGAACAACTCGAGCAGAAGACCCAACTCCCAAAGCTCATGACACCCAAACAAGTTTGCGACTTCGTTGGCATTTCGGAATCGAAATTCTACGAGTGGAAACGTGACGGCGATGTGCCGCCTGCGATCTATTGGAGTGAGCGCACCGTTCGCTATGACCGCGACGACGTGATGGCATGGGCGCAAGAGCACAAAGTAGGAGGGGCAGTTTGAGCCTGCCCCTCACTGATTGCGTTTCGGGTACGATCCGGGGTTATCCATCGGTGTCGCTGCTGATCATTGACGAGTGTGCCTTTTTGCAAGGCGAAAACGCAGGCGAAGACCTGATCTCAGGCGTCCTACCCATGCTGACCAAAGACGGGCAGGTGTTTTTCAGCAGCACGCCCGCAGGCAAGAACAATTACTTCGCGCGGTTGTTCCTCGACGCCAAACCCGGCGACGGCATCCACCGCATTGTCGTGCGTGGCACGGACATTCCGAGGCTGGCCGAAAAGGTCGAACGGATGCGCCGAACGCTCTCTGCAACGAAATTCCGCCAAGAAATCGAAGTCGAAATGCTGGCCGATGGTCAGGCGTATTTCGACCTTTCCATCATCGAACAAGCGACAAGCAAAACGGAGGTTGCGATATGTCCGAAACTCTGAACTACGAACCCGAATTGAACCTCGTCTATCTGCCCGACGGCGAGGTGGTGAACGAGACCAACCAAGACCCCGCAATCCCGCGCATCTCGGGCTACCAACGCTATTGGGTGGCCGCTGACCTCGGGCAGGCAAATGACTTCTCGGCGGTTGTCGTGATCAAGGACCAAGCGTTGCCCATTGTGGACGACGGCAAGATCATCGTCGGACCTAGAGAACGCACCGTAATCTACGCTGACCGCTTCCGTGGCGTGTCCTATGTCGATGTGGTGGATCACCTCGTGCGCCTGCGCAACGCTCCGCCGTTCGGCGGGAAATCAGAGCTTGCCATCGACGGCACGTCCATCGGGCGCGTGGTTTCGGACATGCTTTGGGACCAAGGCGTCGATCACAAGGCGGTGCAGATGACGGGCGGGCAGGATTGGTCGAAGAAGGGGTCGCGGTATGTGAACGCGGGCAAAACCTTCATGATCGAAAACCTTGCTGTGTTGTTCGCGCAATCGGACCTAAAGTTCGCTCCCGACTGCCCACTTCGTTCCGAAATTGAGGCGGATTTGGCGAGCTTTGCCACCACGACAACGGCGGCGGGCAACCAGATCATCAGTCAAAGCCGCAGCGCAGGCGGCCACGGCGACTTGGGCATCGCGTTGATCCTCGGCGGGTTCGCCTCACAATACCTGCAAGCGGGCCTCGCTGTGCAGCAGACCCTGCGCGGTTGGTGGTGAACGCGTCTCTCGTCGCAGATAACCGGCTATCGATCATCGTTGGGATGCCTCAAGGGCAAACCTACCCCAAAGTTCGAGTGAAGTATTGGCTGTCTTCGTACTGCTTAAGGAAATCGGACTGAAGTTTAGCAGATGCTTGCGCCAACAACACCTTGGCGCGGGAGTCATCGACCCCGTCATAGAGCTCTCTTGCACTGGCGATGATCTTTTTGAATGAACGCTCGTCCATTCGGTTCCCAAGTTTCACCCCTAGAATTGTCGGAAAAATACTATCGTAACTGTCTTGGACTGATTTCTTGGACGGTAGTGCTGCTAGAAAATGAAGGATGAACTCTGGTCTCATCATATATCGCGAGCCTTGATCTGCGACGATGCGCCCAGTTGCAGATTGAACCCTCGTCTGTTGCGTCAACCACCAAGTTTTAAACCCATATGGATTGCCTCCACTTCGCTCACCATCTTCCTTGCGGCGTTGGTAGACACGCAGAACCATTGTAGCTGCGTTACGACAAAGTATTTCTTCAGACGCGTCGTCTCTGTCGTTTTTATTGCGAACTTTCTGAATGTTAGCGGTTAGCTTGTCCAGATGTGCACGTTCGATTCCTGAAAGGAGAGTAGCCTCATCCTCAAATTCAAAACCATACTCATTCACTAAATACTCTCGCAGTTCATCACGTGAAGAAGGCCTTGCGATCTCAGAAATTGTTAAAAATTGACCTAAGAAATTTGACCAACCATAGGGTTCTTTTCTTTTGGACGAACGTTCGATCTTTGCATAAAAAAATGCACGAATTAGAATCCTATCAATTTGACTGGCCAGTGTGGTGGTCATGAAGTTTTGAACTTCTTGATAATTATTGACAAACTCATAGTGGGTTGACCTAAAATGGTACCATACTTCGTCGAGCGTTTTGTCGGTCAAGACAACCTTTGAACCCGACCCTTTGAGTAGCTTCAGCGCGTTCTTGGTCATTTGATCTTCTTTCGGAAGCATTTGTTCCGAAAGCGCTCTCACGATGAGGTCTGCCCCGACATAAAGGTTAAAGTTGGACGTCATGTTCCGGAAATACTCGACGACCCGAGGTTCGTTTTTTAGCATGAACAGCAGCACATACGTTCTGGACAGTTTTCTAAGATATCGCCGCTCTTCTTTGCTGCTGTTGTAGTAAGTGCCTCGCAAAATGCTAAGACAAACCTGTGCCACTACCCCGGCTTCCTTGCCAACTATGCCTTGGTCATGAATTGCAGAATCAATAATGTCGATCATAGACGGAAGATTGCTGTCGCTTCCCTCTTCGCTCTCAAGAAAAAGCGCTATCTCCAAACCCTGAGCGTGATATGAACGGTGAATTACATCATGACATATGGCCACACATTTTTCGATTAGTGCCGAATTATCGGTTGCCAAGGAAGCATTTCCAGAAGCCCTGTTTCGGAACACTTCACTCACCTGAAGTTTCAGCGCTTCGTCTCCGACGTTTTCTTCGCGAATCTTCTTTCGAGTCTCATAGGGAAGGCAATATCCGTTTTCCTTTCGATGGAAGTTTACTTTGCGGCCGCCACTTCCCTTACTGACAAGATCATCTATTCTGTTTTTCAAGACTCCCCTGAAGTATGTTCGTGAAGACGGGAGCGCCTCAAGCACCCGGCTTTCGATTTCGTCAAGACTCAAAAATATTTTTTTGTCTGGGTCGGTTCCTTCCAATGCCCATAGTATCAGACTGTCGGCTACCGACTCCAATAGTTCGCCTTTTCCTCGACGCCGATCTAGCTCCTGTCCTAGGAAGACACATAGCGATTTCGCAGGAAGGCCCTGCATCGGCTGAACTGTATCTACAGCGCCCACGCCGTCCAAATAGGACGCTGCGCCAGCGACATAGGCCTTGTAGGACTGGAGCGCTCCCGGGCTTCCATTTATTTGATGTTGAAAATAATGACCGTCACGAACAACAATTCGGCAGTTTAGTTCGTCACTTAGGTCTTCTTGTAGCTGGTCTATGAGTGTCAGCTTTTGGCTGGTAGCATAAATGAGGCTTTTGGGATCACGGCCAAATTCAATTAAACGCCTTACAGTCTTCCTGATCTTCGTTTTCGCATCCGCAGATACTGAAGCCTGCATAAATTTTTGGGTTCCTTTGGCTTCGTAAACGCGGTCATCCAAAGCACCGTCCGCACCTCCGTCGTGAAACCCACCCATTGGAACGTAGTCAGCGCCCATTGTTGCAGCAAAGAACCCTTGGGAAAAGTTTTCAAAATCGGCTCCACCAACTCGAGACAGGGCTATTTCAATTACTCTTGGATCAACGGTGTCCACACGATGGCTCCTAGGAATGCTGCAAACTGCCACTTAGTGCACCATATATAGTGATCTACCGCAAGCGCATGTAGTTGCTGACTATGCAGAAATCGCTTGACGAACTACTTTAATTGTCTTCCCGTTCCTAAATGCTGCGCGACCGGTTCAGGATCGCGCATCCTCCTCCTGACGAACAGCACGCGAGATTGCTCAACGCATGCCAATTGGCCGCGCGGCGAGATATTGAATTGCGGCGTCGCTGTTGCCACGCCCTGCTATCACGCTGGCAACACGACGCAGGTTCCGCTGTGTCACTATCGCACGACTTCTGGCCCGATCAGGCGCTTCGGGCACAGTCGAATGCTCATAAACGTGGTAGAACCGGGTCTCGTCCTCAAGCCGCATCTTTGAGAGTAAAGGCTTGATCTGGGAGTAGAACAGGATCGTCTCACTTTGTTGATCGGGGTGCTCAGAGAACAGTTTCCAAAGATCGGTTTCCTCAAGAATACCGTCTACTGTGTCCCATTCAATCTTGTTCACGGCGAAGCCCTCGGGTTGGCGGGCACGGCCATCAAGCGTAACGGTCTGGCGCGCTCCAAGAAGTCTGTCCGATATGTCTCGAACGCCTGCCGCACTCGCTCAATGATACGGGAGCGGGTTTCTTCTTTCGACGGGCGCTTGGCGGCGACAACTGCACGGCGGCGTTTGATCGTGACATAGACGAACTCTTCGTCCGCCGTCGTTTCGGCAATATCCCATCGGTCGGGCAGTTTGTCTGACAAATCCGCTTTCGCGTCGTCAATCTCTTCTGCTCTGATTGGCTCATCGGCCTTCCGCAGTGAGGCTTGTTCTTTAGCGACCATCGCATCGCAAGTAGGGAGCAGCACTTCGGCGATCTCGCCCGTTTCCTCGAACGTCCTCACCGCCTGTTCGATTTCCTCTTTGTCCGCACGCAAAGACACCAGTTTCCTGCGCACCTCAACGAGTTGCGACAATAGCTTCCGACGCAGGAGTTCGGCCTCCCTGATTTCCCCATCCACCTCGGAGATCGTGGTCGAGAAAAGCCCGTCGTAGGTCGGGTTGTGCTCACCCGCGAGCAGGCGTTGCATCTGCTTGACGGGTGCATCTCCGTCAGGATGGCGGAAAAATCCGTCACGAATCTCAGTCATCGAACGCCCCGAAATCTGGAGTGTCGGAAGTCGCCGTGCGCTCGATCAGCAATCCTCGGCCATGCGCATGGCAGAAGCAAACGGGTGAGGCTGTGAAGTCGATTTCATCCGCGACGCGGATCATGTCGAGGAAGGCTTTTCGGTCAAACCGCATGATGCGGGTAGCGTTGGTCGGGAAAGGGTCGCTGCTTTCGAGGGTCCAATTCTTGCCATTACTGCTCGCGCGTGAAGCTATCGCCTGTCCATCAATGAAAATGTCGGGGGCCAAATTCTTGTCGTTGATCAGTTTTCGAATGTAGCGACGTGTTTCGTCTATGAGTTCGGTCCCTTGATCAAAGCACCAGAAGCGGTTGAAAGCATCGTCCGCTGCCCGTTGATACCCATCCCCCGGCAGAAGATCGTGCATAGGTCTTACATGGTACACTTGGCCGTCGCACCAGCGAAAGCACATCTCAACACCGTCCAGGAACACCTCGCTTGGTGGAGCCTGAAACGCCTCAAGCGTTCGTATCGTCTTAGAGTTGAACCACCAGTTTGGGAGTTCTAAGTCTCCGGGATCGTACTCAACGATCAGTTTGTTGGTCAGCGCGTAGAGCTTGCCGTTGAGCAAGTGAACTTGCGTGTCGAGCCATTGACCCTTTGCCAACAACAGTGGCCGCAAGAAGGTGAGACCGCTCACAAAGTCCGGTGGCAGCACATAGCGTTTGCCCTTCGCCTCTAAGGGCGAGAGCGGTTGACCCCAAGACTTGCCAAGGCGAGATTGCGCCGGGCGTTGATGTTCGCGGGCATGGTGGAATGGTCATTGCCCCGCCCAGCATCAAGCCGGGGGCGGAGAAGCCCTATCGCTGGCTAAATCCGCCGGGGCTGTTCGAGGTCGCACACGCGCCGCAATGGGTGCTGGACATGCTGCCACGGCGGGAAACCCTGTCCGACCGCGCAAAGGCCGCTGCACCGCGCTCTGGTAGCGTCCAGATCGCCGCTGGCGGCACGTTCAAGAGCGTCGAGGACTACAAACAGTTGATTGCCTGCGCCAGCTCGGATGGCACGAAACACTCGGCAACCCGCGATATCGCGGCATCACTTGCTGCCCAGGGCGTGAAAGAAGATTTTGCGACCGGGCTGATACAGGCAGTTTGCCCGGTGTGGGATGCGAACCTGCAAAAGAGCATATCCAGCGCATATGCAAAATTCAGGCCGAACGGAACGACAGGGGACATCAAGCCCGAACGGGAGTCGCGGTTCTACTCAGCGGTCACCCTCAAGGGGAGGGCCGTTCCAGCCCGGCAATGGCTGGTGCATGATCTGGTGCCACAAAAGACCGTCACATTGTTCAGTGGCGACGGAGGCACCGGTAAGAGCCTTTTGGCTTTTCAACTGGCGGTCGCCGTGACGGCGCAAACCGCCTGGATCGGCAGGGCGGTCAGCGACGGCGGTACGATCTTCCTGAGTGCAGAGGATGACGACGACGAATTGCATCGTCGCCTGGATGACATACTGCGGGCCGAGGGGCGGGACTATGACGACACCGAACGGCTCACGATGCGGTCACTGGCGGGCGAGGACGCGTTGCTGGCGGTTGATACCCAACTTGCATTGATGCAATCCGCGCTGTTCGAGGAATTGGACAAGCGGGCAGCCGAGGAAGCACCGGTCCTGATCGTCATTGACACACTGGCTGACGTTTACCCTGCAAACGAAAACGACCGGGCGAAGGTGCGGCAATTCGTGGGCATTCTGCGCGGTCTGGCGATCAAGCGGAACTGCGCGGTCATGTTGCTGGGCCACCCGTCGCTGACTGGTCTCAATAGCGGCTCCGGAACGTCAGGATCGACGGCCTGGAACAACTCGGTCCGGTCGCGCCTCTATCTGTCGCGGATCGCCGACAACGGCTATGAGGCTGACCCTGATGCGCGGGTGCTGTCCACGAAGAAAGCCAACTATGGGCGCATCGGCGGTGAAATCAATCTCAGGTGGGATGCGGGGGTATTCGTCGCGGAGGCGCAGCCCACGGGGCTTGATGCGCTGGCGGCGGGGGCCAAGGGTGAGCGGGTATTCCTCAAGCTGCTGGACGCCCTGACGGCGCAAGGGCGCTACGTCTCAGCCAGCCCCGGCCCGACATACGCCCCGACGCAGTTCGCCAGCCATCCCGAAGCTGAAGGCTGCACAAAGCGGGCGCTCAAGAGCGCGATGGATACGCTGTTTGGGCGCGATATGATCGTCATTGCTAGTCACGGCATCGGCGCGAA
This sequence comes from Rhodobacteraceae bacterium F11138, assembly GCA_016521575.1. Lineage (GTDB taxonomy): Bacteria > Pseudomonadota > Alphaproteobacteria > Rhodobacterales > Rhodobacteraceae > Sedimentitalea. The sequence goes on from JAEKDP010000004.1 coordinate 195,295, forward strand.
AGCCCGGTCGCACATCGCCAGAAAGGGGGCTGACGATGGTCAAAAGTGAGGGTGCAACCCCCGGTGCAATACTGAGTGCAACCCCCGGTGCAACCCCCCGCCAACGCCCGGTCAACGAGGGTGCGACACATACCCCTTATACCCCGAGCGTTGCACCCGCCCTTGGCGGCGGGGTGCACGCATCTAATGACGCGCCAAAATGCCAATGCGACGCGCGACTGGAACGCATTGAGGCAATGCTTGCCCAATTGGCTGGCCACTTGCTGCCCAAGCCAGAACCATCGACGCGGCGGCTTGTGCGGGCGATCCATGACGCGACCGCCGGGGATTGGTTCGTGGCGGGCGATTTATGGCGGATGGCCGAAGCCGAGCGCGTCCAGGCGCAATCGTCCGGTGACGAGGTCTCGGAACTGTCAAACGCACTGGGAGCCGCATGTATCACCTCGGCGCACGGCCTGGGGCGATGGATCACTGCCGAGGCTTGGGCCTTCAAGCGCGGCGGCGTGGAGCGCGGCGGCGTGCAGTGGCGCGTTGCGGTTTCAGCGGTGAGCGAAACCGTCGAAACCGCCAGCCCCATTTAGCGAATGCCTGGCCTGTGCGATTCTCGTGCCAGTAAACAACGAGGCAATAACAAATGAACAGCTTGCAACGAAGGACGGTTTCGGCGGAAACGATCACGGCGGGCGCGCTGATCCCCTGGCTGGTCCGGGGCAAGGCACTGGCATCACGGCACGGTAGCGTGTCGGAAGCCGTTGTGGCCTTGGGCGCGCCGCCCGAAATCGTGGCCCGCGTCAAGGACGCTGTCGGGGCAGAGCAGATTTCCTCGCAACCCGGCTTGGCCGGATCATCGACGGCGGTCACGGCCTTTATCAGCCAAGCGGCTGAAACCAGCATCTTGTTGCGGGCGCTTGCTGACCGGGCAATCACGCTGGCACCGTCTGATTCATGGCTTGTGTCGGGCGCGGTAGGCGCGCTGGCGACCGAAGTCTCCGAGGGGCAACCGATCCCGCTCACGAACCTTCTGACGAACAGAACCCGGCTCGAAGGCATCAAGATCGCGACGATGATCACCACCACCCGCGAGCTGTGGGAAGACACCTCAAGCGAAGGTCAGGCGTTTATCAGTTCGCTGATCCGGGCCTCTATCGCCGAGGCATCCGACCGGGCGCTGTTCGCCCGGCTTACTGACTCCGGCACGGTGGATGTTGAAGCAGGCGCGGACGGTGACGGCATTCGCTACGCATGTGAAACGATGCTTGCGGCGGTTCACACACGGGCAGTCAGCCGGTTGTTCTGGGCTTTGTCGCCAACTGCCTGGAACTGGCTTGCCACGGGGGCCGGGATTGCCGACGAGATCCGCCCCGTTGGCGGAACGATCCTCGGCAAGCCGGTCATTGTAACGGATGGTCTGGACGGTCGCCGCATGGCCCTGGTCAATGGGCGCGCCATTGCCGGTAACATCGAGCGGTTGGATATCCGCGCCAGCGGGCAGGCTTCGATCCAGATGCAGGACGCCCCGACGAATGACGGGACGACGCCCACGGCGACTTCGACGGTCAGCATGTTCCAGACCAACGGGCTGGCAATTCGTGCCGTGCTGCACCTGGCAATGCAGCCGATCCAGGACAACGCGGCGGCATTCGCCACAATCGCCGATCCATATCCGGAGGCATCGTGATGGAATCTCCGACCGGGAATGCCGTTCTGAAGCTTCTGGAACAACTCAAACATCGGATCGAGGTGCTTGAAGCAGCCGAGGCAAAGCGCGCCGAGGAACATGTTCAACGCAAATGGTGGAACAAATGATTGATGCAAAAGTCTTCGGCGAAGAACTGGCCGTGATCGTGAAGGCCGAGATTGCCAAGGCGACACGCCCGCTCAATGCGCAGATCAAGGCGCTCGAAACCGAGGTTCGACAAGGAAACGAACGGCTCAAGGCGCTGGAGGGCAAACGATGACTGGCTTCGAACAGGCTGACGCGGTTTTGGCAGAAGATGGGCGGGTCGTGTTTATCTATCGCTATCGGGCGGACGACAGTGGCGACGTCGCGGCTGTGACCATGCCCATCGTCATCGAGGAAGAGAATTTCCTACGCACCGAGTGGGAGCGGGGGGGGGTGGTCGCATCGAAATCCGGGGGCTTAGCCTAGACCGACGCCCCCGGCATTTTCACGCATCGCCAATTCAAAAAAAATGGAGGTCACATGGCCCGACGTAAGACACCACTGGCAAAGGCCGAACTGACAGGCCAGATCCGCAATCATCCTGGGCGGTACGCTGATCGCCGCGAACCCGAAACCGCCGGACCTATCGGCGATCCGCCGAAATGGCTGACAGCGCAGGAGCGGGCCGCATGGCGCGCCTTCGCCCAGGAACTGCCGTGGCTGACAGCATCCGATACCGCGCTTGTGTCGGGCGCTGCGGCGCTGCGGGCGCGCATCGAGGCGCGGGACGGCATCACGGCGTCGGATTTCAGAGAACTGCGCATGTTCCTGACCGCGATGGGCGGGACACCGACAAGCCGGTCGAGCGTAGCAATCCCGGAACCGGTCGAGCAACATGATCCCTGGGAGCAGTTTGTTTAAAGGTATAGACGCAACCCGAAGGATCGATGTTTCGATCTGGGCTACGTGAGCAGGTAGTTTTCGCGTCGATCCAGTTTTAGCAACTCCTCTTTCCGCACAGTTATTACGACGGTAAGGTGTGCCACAAAGCGTCACTCTTGGCTGTGGCTATCGGCCAATATAGTATGGCCAAGTGAAGTTTGGGCAGTAAAAATGAATCAAAACAAATCAGCAATCAGTGCGCTTCAACAGTACGCGGCGATCAACAAACCCGGTTATGCTTTCATGATTGAGGCACCATGGGGGTCGGGAAAGACGCATCTGGTGAAAAGTGAATTTAGCACCGGCATTTCGAATGGCTCTGCACGTTATGTTAGTTTGAATGGAATCTCGGATCGAACAGCATTCCGGCGAGCGCTACTTGAAGGATCTTCTGAAGCAAATATTGTCAACGCGATTGGAACGTTCGGTAACACCCTGGGAACGCTTGGTGGGATTGGCAACGTTGGAAGCCTTGCGCAAAACGCTATTGAAGATCGGATGATCGAAAAGCTGCCCAAACTCTTAATCTTCGATGATATTGAACGCTGTGAATTGTCGCCAGTGGTGCTATTGGGGTTGATCAACGACTTCGTCGAACACAAGGAAATGAATGTTGTACTTTGTGCATTCATAGAGCGCGATGAAGTGAACGAGGAAAAGAAAGACAGGCGCGATGACTTTCTGTCACGCAAAGAAAAAGTGGTTGGCCGAACTGTCAGGATCATGGCAGACGCAAACAAGGCCCTTCCCGCCTTCATAATGGCAATGCCAGACGGCGAAGGGAAGCAGTGGTTACTATCAAACAAAGGTTTGGTGCTCGAAGTTTTCTCTGAAACGAAACACGGAAATTTGAGGATTCTGCGGCAATGCCTGCACGATTGTGGGCGAGTGATCGATGATCTTGAGCAAGATCTGCTTCGGACTACAGATGCTATGATGCGGTTTGTACGCACCTATCTCGCTTTGTCTATGGCTCATGCAAATGGTCGATTGACCAAGAAACATTTGATCGATCGAAGCAAATATCGCTGCACAGTGAAACCAAATGAAAATGAAGAGTCGCACCCTTTGTACGAGTGCTCGCAAGATCATCCCCGTGCAGAAGTTTTTGCTGGTGTTGCGACAAGTATTATCCCGCTTGACCTAGGGGTTTCCTTGATTGGTATTGGCTATGAGGAGCCACAGGCGACAAACGAGGCACTCCGAGCAACTGGGCAATTCACTGGTGCAGAGGACCTTCCTTTGTGGCGGCGCTTCGTCGAATGGCGACGGATGCAAACCAACGAACTCGAAACGACACATGAGGAAGCGTTAACCTATGTTTTCGACAACGACGAAATCGAGCCAGGGCCGTACATACATATAGCGCATGACCTTATCTCGATCGCTGAAGCTGGATCAGGAAATGGTGAGAGGGCTTCAAAGGGTATCCAAAACCGGATGAAATCTCTAGCCAAAAGTGGCAGGATTCCTGGCGCTGCCTATGGACGCGACTATGGCTGGGCTATGCAAAATAACTTGTTTTCCTTCGGAGGCTATGCGTTCGAACCAAATGAGATGACTAAACCCATCATCGAAAACATGCAAAACGCACAAAATCTGGCGTTTGAGAATTTACGCGCAGAAGAGGCCGCGCGATTGTTGGAATTACTATCTGAAGACTTGGCGGCGTTCAAAGGTGAATTTTCTTGGAAAATGGGTCGTTCAAATTTTTACGATACGGCTATTCTCCATGAAATTGAAGTCCTACAGTTTGCCAAGCAGGTTTTCGGCTATATGACATCAGGTAAATACGATGCCATTGGAGAAGTGTTGCTCGCCTTGGCAGAGCGGCATCGCACAGATACGATTTCGGAGGAGTGTAACTGGGCGAACGAAGTAAGAACCGCGCTTAATGGTCTCGCAGAAGTAGCGGGACCGCTGGTCATGGCTCAGTTGAACTGGTTCTTGGGGCAATACTGGAAGTTTCCCACCGGTGATTGAGAGAGCATCTAGGGTTAAACTTCATTTCACGTGCTTCTGATAAACTGATCTAAAGCGCTTTGAACCGCTGAATATATGTGGAACTTTCCGAACGGAACATCACTCCAACTGCCCTGCTTCGCCTCTGTCGCGATATCTCAATTATGGGTTTGATACAGGGACTAGATATCGGTTGCCCATCAAGAAAAGTTCCCTTCATGTTCCGTGTATGAGTCGCCGCTCCAAACCTCAGCCCAGGATCGACGACGCTGCCTTTCCGGTTCGCGTCTTTTTGCGTGTTCCCGGTGACGGACTAGGCCGCGATCTAGACGCGCTGCATCGCTGGTTGGCGGAGAATCTTGGTCATGGTGAATATGCAGTACACGCCGGAGGCAGGCATCCAACAGCGCAAAGGCTGGAAGATCGACTAGTGGTCTACACGCGCGATCTTGACGCCGCCACCGCTCTGCTAAAGGCGATTCCGACGCTGGAACTGTCAGACGGCACGGAGTCGGTCACATATACTTCTCCGGCGTTGCCGTTTGGTCGGTAATAGCGGCGCGATCTTTCCACAGGTGCGGATGCATTCCGGCGAACTTTTCGCCTCACGTTTCGGCGCAGCCTGGAACCACGAAGATTCGTTGAACGAAATCAGGGCGGAGGGCGTGGTGCTGATGAATCGCTCACTCCGGTCTAGACCTATGCCCGAGATTCTTTTTTCACGCGCACCGATGCTGAAACAGGGGTAGAGGTTTCTGTTACCCCAGATGTTACCCTGAGTAAATTTTCGACGGCCTGCCCGTCCAAAGTTTCCGCTAAGTCTTTGATTTTATGGTGCCCCCACACGGACTCGAACCGCGGACCTACTGATTACAAATCAGTTGCTCTACCAGCTGAGCTATAGGGGCTTCCAATGGGTTAGCGGACTTTGCTACCATTGAAGCACCGAGTTTGATGGAATTTTCGATCGTTCATCGAAACCGGTGCTCGGTGCGTCGTTTAACCATGGCGGGGCGCGTTGTCCAGAGCCATGTCGAGCGAATTATCCCTGCCCGCGATACACGCCGTAGCGGTATTTCCGCAAGGCATTCTTCTTAAATAATTTCTCATGCCGAAGCCATCTTCCGCATCCCTGCCTATGGTCGTTGTCAACGTATCAAAAACAGATCAAGACCTGTTTGAACCGTCCCGGGTTTACCGGAGAGTTTGTGGCTCAAAGGCCTTGGCATAACTCGAACAACGGACTGCTCAAAGCACGGGCGGCATCGACGCAATCAACTGTTTTGCGTAGTCGCTCTTGGGGTCTTGGAACAGCACTTGGGAATCTTCAAATTCCATCGCCTCGCCCAGATACATGACCAGAATATCATCACAGAAAAACTCTGCGACGGACAGGTCGTGACCTACAAAGATATAGCTCAGCCCTTTTTGGTCTTGCAGGTCCAGAAGCAGATTCAAGATCTGGGCCTGCACGCTAACATCCAATGCAGACACGGGTTCATCCAGAACCAGAACACGCGGCTCCATCAACAACGCACGGGCGATACCGATGCGCTGACGCTGGCCACCTGACAGTTCCATCGGCCGACGCTCAAGATAATCCTGCGGCAGGTCAACGGATGTCATCGATGCTGTGATCCGGTCTCTAAACTCGCTGGCATCAATGGATCCGCGCAGCACCAAGGGCTCGGTCAGGATTTTTTCAATCGTCAATCTTGGATCAAGCGCGCCTGCGCTGTCTTGAAACACCGGCTGCACCTGTTGGCGGAACGGCGTCAGCGCCTTGCCGCGCAGCGCCGAGATGTCCTGGTCGTCAAAGAGAACATGCCCTGCGTCGGCGTCGATCATTCGCAATGCAATGCGGGCAAGCGTTGATTTCCCAGATCCGCTTTAGCCGATCACCCCGATCGTTTTTCCTTTTTCCAGGTTCAGCGAAATGTCCTGTACCGCGCGGGTTTCCGACAGCGTCTGCCCGAAGGCTCCGCGTTTGCGAAAGGTTTTGGAAACGTTGCGCAGCTCAAACATCAGACCATCCCTCGGGCAACAATTCAGCAATGGTGGGCAAGCGTTGCCCACGCATCCCCGGACGGGGCCGCGCCTTTAGCAAAGCTTCGGTATACGAGTGGGCCTGCTCATGAATTTGGCCAACAGACACATGCTGGATCAACTCTCCATGATACATGACCGCGACGTCTGAACAGATCTCCGCCACAACACCCAAGTCATGGGTGATCAGGATCAACCCCATGCCGCGGGATTCAACCACATCATTCATCACCCGCAAAACAGCAGCCTGAGTTGTAACATCCAGCGCCGTTGTCGGTTCGTCCGCGATCAGCAGCTCGGGATTGCCAATCAGTGCCGCCGCAATCATCACACGTTGACGCATGCCGCCGCTGTATTCGTGTGGATAGTGCCCCAGACGCGATTTCGCATCAGTGATCTCGACTTCATCCAACCGATCCACGGCCGCTTTGATCGCATCAGATTTCGACGCGCCGGGGTGGGCAGAGGTGTATGCCCGTGTCAGGTGGGTTCCGATCGTGTGAACCGGTGAAAATGCGCTCATCGGATCCTGGTGGACAAAGCCGATCCTGTTGCCACGAACGGCGGCCATCGCCACGTCATCATCCCAAGGAAGCGCGGTACCATCGAACAACACCTCACCCGAGCATCTGGCAAAATCAGGCAGCAGGCCCAAAGTTGCAAGCCCAAGCGTCGATTTGCCAGATCCGCTTTCGCCAACGATCCCCATACGGGCGCCCCGGTGCAATGAAAGCGAAACACCCTTGATCGCTGTAACGGCACCGAAGCCAACCCTTAGGTTCTTGATATCCAGCAAGCCCGACATCACGCATCCCCTTTGGCCAGTCGCGGATCGATCAAGGCGGCGACAATATCCACAACCAGATTGGTAACGATGTAAATCACCGCCGACAGCAGGATGAACACCTGCACAACCGCATAGTCTTGTTGCAACACACCTTGTGTCACCAACATGCCTGCACCCGGCCAGTTGTAGACGCGTTCAACCAGAACCGATCCTGCAAGCACCTGTCCGAAAATCAGCCCCGAGGCCGTCAGCATCGGAATAATCGCATTCGGCAACAACGTTGCGACCATGACCCGCAGTCGGCTTTGACCATGCGCACGCGCAACAAGTGCAAAAGGGGCGTCAGAGATGTCCTGAAGGTTTGCGCGCAGCAAGCGGTATAAAAACCCGAAGGGCAAAAGCCCAAGCGCAAGAGCAGGCAGAAACAGATGATGCAATGCCGTTGCAAAGGTCCGCAGATCACCACGCAACAGCGCATCAATCGTATACATGCCCGTCGGTCCGTCAGGAGGTGTGACTGTTGCCGGCAAGCGCCCGGCCGGGCCGGGGAACAGGCCTGTCATCTCGAAGCCGACGATCAGCAACACCAAGCCGAACCAGAACTGCGGCACACCAAGCGCGAGCACTCCCAGGATCTTGGGAACACCGTCACTGATCGGCCCCTTTCGGTGCGCACCCCAAAGGGCCAACCCCAACGCGCTGACAAAAGCCATGCCGAACGCATACAGACCCAGCTCAAGCGTCGCCGGAGAGCGCTGTCCAAGCAGGCTGCGCACCGGCTCACCCAGTGAATAGCTGCGGCCCCAATCCCCCGTGAAAAAGTCCTGAAGATACACAAAGAACTGCGCTATGACGGACTGGTCCAGCCCCATTTCACTGCGCAAGGCGGCAACCGCTTCGTCTGTAGCGAACGCGCCCAGTGTCAGACGCGCTGCATCGTCGGGCGCAAGCCGAAGGGCGACAAACGCCACCAAAGCCGCCCCCAACAGGGCGATAAACGATGAAACGAGGCGCGATAGTATCAGGCCGGTCATGAATTTGCGCCTCCCAGAACTTTGCTAAGGCGATCTGCCAAGAGATTGGTGCCAACCACCGCAACAAGAATGCCAAGACCCGGAAAAATCGTCAGCCACCACTGACCCGTCAGGGCATATTGCATCCCTTCAGTGATCATCACACCCCATTCAGGTGTTGGAACTTCGGCGCCAAGTCCGACAAAACCAAGACCAGCCAGCGTGATAATCGCATAGCCGAATACAGACGCACACTGCACCAGCATCGTGGTTGCCGCATGTGGCGCGATGTGCCAGCGCAGGGTGAACCAAGGGGTGCCGCCCATCGCTTCCGAGGCTTCGATAAACGGAAACGACCGGATGCGCAGAACTTCGGATCGCATCAGGCGGGCAAAGAACGGGATGGTTGAAATCACAACACCCAGCACAGCGGCCCAAAGCCCGCCCCCAAGACCAATGGCCACTGCCATAGCAAGCAAAATGGGTGGGAAGGCTGCGATGCTGTCCATCACGCGCATCAATATCGTATCCACGATCCCCCCAAACGTGCCGAGATCAGCCCGATCAGCGCACCGGGGATCAAACCTGCGACCATAACGATCGCTCCGACAACAAGCGATAGCCGCCCACCGGCCAGGAACCGCGCCAACACATCCCGGCCTGTGGCATCGGTTCCCATTGGATGGGCCAAAGATGGCGCTGCAAGAAATGCGGAAAAATCCATCGCTAGCGGATCAATCCGCCAAAGCAAGGGACCCAGAAAGACGGCCAGCGCCAGCACGCCCAAAATCGCGAAAGGCAAGAATAGATGGCGCAAGTGGCAATCCTCTGGTTTGGGGGTTGGAAAGGTGTCGGCGCGCAGAATATGGCGCAACGAAACGCGGGATCAACGACCCCAGTTTTGCAGATCAAACGGGCCGTCCTGGGCGAAATCCCATTTGGTCACGTCCTTGTCCAACACTGCTGTGAATACATCTGCATAAACAGGAATTCGTGGCGCGTCTTCAATCCACATGGCCGCAATCGCGTTCCACTTATCCTGACGATCCGCCATGTTTGGCATCGCAACCGCTTCTGCGAACAACGCTTCGGCCTCCGCGTTGCAATAGTTCGACTGGTTATATGGCGACTGACAGAACATATCATAACTCAGCAGCCAGGCCGGATCCGCGATCGACGGGCCGTCAAAACGCACAATTGCTGTGGTTTTTTCAGGTGTCGTCGTCGCTTCGACATAGGCCGACGCGCTAAGTTTGCTGATTGTGGCCTCTACACCCAGAGCTTTCCAGGCACCTTGCAGGATCGTTGCAATCTGTTCCTGTTCGGCGTTGCCTTCCATGATCGTCAACTCAAGCGCAACAGAGCCGGTCACACCGGACTGCGCCAGAAGCTGTTGGGCTCTGCCCATGTCGAACGCACGCGCCGCGCCGTTTGCTTCGGCATAGGCCGAAAATTCCGGCGGGAACGGGCCAAAGAAGCTGTCCGCGTAACCAAAGGCGACAGATTGCTGGATGGCCTCATAAGGCACAGCATAGCTCAGCGCCTGACGGAATGTCGCGTTATCGAACGGCGCAACATTGTTTGGCAAACCAACGATCATAAACCGCGGGCTTGGAACCTCTACCACGTTCAATTCGCTGCTCAGCTGGCTGACCATCTGCTTGGGCAGACCCAGCGTGACATCCGCCGCACCATTACGGGCTTGCAACAGAAGTGCTGAAGGGTCGGAAATGAAGTTCACGATCACTTCGTCTTCCAGCGGTGCATCACCCCAATAGTTCGGGTTGGCCTGATACACAGCTTTCACACCCGGCTGGTATTCCGCCAACACATATGGGCCGGACGGGGCCGCGTGGTTCGCCATCCACTCATTGCCGCCATTCGCATCGGCCACCGCAACATCTACAATGCCCAGATTGGGCTGTGTCAGCGTGTGGGTCAACAATGGCTGGGGTGCCGCCAGCGTGATGGTTACAACGTTGCCATCCGCTTTGATGGATTGCGTGTTCCCGAAGCTGCCTGCCTCCATGTAATAGGTACCACACGCGCCCGACGACAATGCGCGTTTCAGAGACGCGGCAACAGCGGCACCGTCCAGGGTGTTGCCGCTGGCAAATTCGGCACCTTCACGGATGTTGAACGTATAGGATAGCCCGTCTTCGCTGACCGACCAGCTTTCTGCCAATGCCGGAACGATTTGGCTGTCATCTTCTGCCGTTACCGTGACCCCTTCCGGTCCTTCATAGGATTTGCGCGCATAGGTCACAAGCGGCGAATAGAGGGGCGCAACGTACCCGTTGCCGACGATATCGCAGGCAAATGCCGGGTCCATTGTGCTCGGTGGCTGGCTGACATTTACCACGAACGGGTCCGCTACAACAGCAGTCGCCACCATGCTCATTGCCGCACTTAGTGCAAATTTCATATTTTTCCTCCCGGGGGTTTATATGCCGAATGCGGTATCAGGCCTCCTTCCGCATTTCGGCACGTTTTTGGTCTGTCGCTTCTGGGTCGGCAGCATGACCATTCTCATCGGCGATAACGCCGTATTTCTTTGCCGCCATCTCGGCGGTAATGTATTTGTTGTGAATATCGGAAAGGACTTCTTCGACGGGGCGGTCGACCGGCTCCCCCCAGCCGCCACCGCCACCACGCAAGAATTCAATCGCGGCGCCCGCTTTCAGGCGATGGTTATAAACAACTTCGGTAACAGCCGTGCTGCCATCCTCGTCTGAAAGTGTCAGTGCATTGGGGGGGCCGTCGTCGGCACCACAGAAACCGCGCGTGGGATGGCGCACACCCGCCAGCATGGCGTTGGTGATATTGTCGGAAAGGAACCGAATGCGTGTGGCCACACCCGGTGCCCCGCGCCAACGGCCAGCCCCCGCGCTATCGCAGACATATTCATGCTGCTCAATGCGCATCGGATACTGCATTTCGTTCATTTCGATGCTGGGCAGAATAACCCCGGTCATCAAGGGTGGGTATAGCCCCCAACCATCGGTGCCATAGGCCGCGCCAGCGCCACCCGTATACCCATGAAAGTTAAGAGAAATCCATGGCCTGCCGTCTTCATACTTGCCCGACGTGTACGCCAGCGGCAGTTTGTGACAGTTCACACCAACCCGTTTGGGCGCACATTGAGACAATGCCAGCAAAGCGACTTCGGCGATTTCCGCGCCGCAAATGCAGGTACAGTTGCCCACAGGTTTGGGATTGTGCGGATTGACCACCGTACCTTCCGGCGCGATCACGCTGACGGGGTTGATATAGCCCTCATTGACCGGAACATCTTCGTCGATACAGGACGCAATGGCGACAAACACGAAGCTTTCCGTGTTCGCCAGGGTCGAGTTCACGAACCCGTCCACTTGCGGTGCCGACCCTGTGAAATCAAACGCCACATCTGATCCGCGCACCTTGGCGGTGCAGGCAACCTTGATGTCATGCGCACCCTGATAATCGTGATCGATGAAGGTTTCGGCGTAGTAATCGCCATCAGGCCAGCTTTCGATTTCCGCACGCACACGTTTTTCAGCGTATGAGATGTTGTCTTCGATCGCATCACGCGTTTCGGTCAGGCCAAAACGATCAACCATCCGGTCGATATTTTTCTTGGCGGTCAGACAGGCGCCGTGCATGGCGTCCAGATCTCCGACCAGCCAATCCTGAACGCGGTTGTTGGCAAGGACCAGATCAAACACATCCTGACGGCGCTCACCTTTTTCATACAACTTGACCGGCGGAACAATCACGCCGTCCTGCCAAATATCACGGCTGGCGGGGTTATACCCACCCGCAACGGGGCCGCCGCTGTCGGCGAAATGCGCCCGCACAACCGGGAAGAACACAGGCTTTCGGTCCGCGAATACGGGCAAAATCACCACATGGTCGGGAATATGCGTGCCGCCATGAAACGGGTCCGATGCCAGGATCACATCGCCGGGGTGCAGATCGTTGCGAAACACTTCCAATGCGGCCTGAACCGCTGAACAAATGGCGTAAAGATGCAATGTGCAACCCGGAGCCTGCGCAATAAGCCGCGCTTTGCCATCCTGAAAGTCAAATATACCAGTGGTGAAATCATGCGCTTCGTTGAAAATCGGGCTGCGCGCAGTGCGTGTCACGGTGGCCGACATTTCTTCGGCGGCGGTATCAAACGCACCACCGACGATGCGCGCGCGGATCATATCAGAACTGTCCATCACGCATCTCCCCTGGGGTAAGTGAATGTGATTTTTGCACCGGCAGGCAATGTCAGAACGTTGGATCGTTCGCGCACTGTTGCGCCGGAAATCTCAGGGGCAAGCCCGCCGGGAACCACGATGGCTTCCTGGTTCTTGGCTGTAACCGTAAGTTCGGCGGTCACTCCATCGTTTCCGATTTGGCGATGCCACAGATTCACACGGCCTGCGGCTTCGGTTTCTTCCGCGCTGATGATACGGCGGCGGCCCGATGCCGCGTCGGGACCCGCGCAGCCTTCGAATGTCGAAAAGCCGGGCGAAAGCGCAATGGGTTGCGTGACTGGGCCGGACCCGATTTCGTCAAACAGAATGACCATCGGCGGAGCAGGATTGATCGCAGCAATCGTGCCGGTTGCCTGCGCCAATGCCGCTGACAAAGCAGGTGCCACCACCCGCCACCCACAAGACAAGGCCGCCGGAAATGTTGCATTGACCGTGCTGCCTTCGGGGGCGGTGACTTTGACCGCATCCAGGATCCCCTGCGACATGCCCGCATCTTCGATCACGCCCGACAGAAGCTGCACCAGAACCACTGCCCGCGTTGCCGCGAGCGTCAGATTGTTTGAATCTTCCTCGGACACCGGCATTTGGGACAGGTCGACGTGAACCTGTTCTCCGCCCGTGACGGAAACGGTTGCCCCATCGACCGAAGCAGCGCCGGATGCCAAATCCGCCAATGCCGTTTTTGCCCGCGCCGCACCATATTCGATGCGCTGCGTTGCTGCGGCGCTGATCAGATCCAGACCCTTGTTTTCAATCAGGCCAATGATCTGTTCACCAATCCGCGTGGCCGTGACCATCGCTGTGGTCAGATCGCTGTCCAACAATGCCGTCGCACGGGTGTTGCGCGTGATATAGTTGCGTACATCCTTTTGCGGGGCACCGGCCTTGACCAGTTTCACCGGCGTCAGACGCAGGGATTCCTGCCAGATTTCATGCGCATCGGGCTGAAACGGACCGGGCACGTTGCCCGCCAGATCGGCCACCGCAAAGCGCACGGCGGACAGGAACTTCAGATCGCCATCCCAGAACACCGGAACAATGATCGTCAGAACCCCCGACCAGGTCCCCCCACAATAGGGATCACCCGTCAGAATGACGTCGCCTTCGGTCAGGTCAAACGCAAAGGCGTCCAGCGTGTATTCCGCCGTAGCCTGAATGGCGGCCAGATGCGAAGGTTCGCCCTGATCTTGCGCAATCAGTTGACCTTCGCCATCCAGCATGGCGCAGGCATACTGGCCCTCTTCGATCACCAGCGGCGATCGGGACATCGCGGCAAAGCCAGCAGCACCTTCATGCGCCAATGCGGCAAAGCGGTTGCCCAGAATTTGCGCTGCCAGGGTCATCCTTGGCCACCATTCTCGATGATGCAGTTGCCATAGGCGTCAATCAGCGCCTCCTGGCCGGGACACACGACAATGGTCGTGCCCCAGCTTTCGATAGCGGCTGGCCCGGACAGGAAATGACCCGCCTGCAGTTTCGCACCGTCATAAACGGTCGCTTCATGTGGGCCGTCCGCGAATGTGATCGGACGGGTGCCCTTGACCGCGCCGCTGGCATCTTCGTCGCCAAAGTCTGCACCATTGACGCGGGGTGGTTCACGCAGACCCAGAACATCAACGCGGATGGTCAACAGTTCAACCGGATGTGCCGTGTCTTTGTGCGCAAAGAGTTGTTCGTGTTGATCGTGGAACGCACGCAACGTCGCATCAATATTCAGCGAGGTCACACGTCGTGTCCGCGTTTTCAACGGCACGGTCACTTCGTGAACTTCGCCCTCGTAGCGCAGATCAAGACTGCGACGCAGCTCAAAATTCTGGGTGACGTTTTGCGATGCCAAACGTGCCCGTGCCGCCTTTTCCATTTCGTCGAAACGGGCGTTCAGATCGGCAAGATCAATCCCCTTCATCGAAGTAAAATAGGTCCGGGCATCCGAAACCTTAAGATGGGCGACCGTATCACCAAGCGCACAGAACACGGGCCCGGTGGCCGGAACGATCACGCTGGACATGCCCAGCAATTCCGCCTGACGCCCTGCATGCAACGCACCCGCTCCGCCAGCTGCCACAAGGGCAAAATCACGCGGATCAAGGCCACGGCGCGTTGTCACCAGATGCGAGGCGTTTGCCATGTTGTTGTTTACGATCTCGCTGATCGCTTGCGCGGCTTCATCCACGCTTAGACCAAGAGGGTCGGCCACATGCACCCGCACCGCTTCGCGGGATGCTTCCAGATCAAGGGTCATTTCACCACCCAAGAAGAAATCAGGGTTCAACAAACCAAGGATCAGGTTCACATCCGTTGTCGTCGGGCGGGTGCCGCCACGGCCATAACAGGCAGGACCGGGATAGGATCCGGCGCTTTCAGGGCCAACGCGCAATGCACCACCATCGTCAATCCATGCGATCGAACCGCCACCGGCACCAACCGTGTGGATGTCCAACATCGGCAGGGCAATGCGATACCGCGCCAGCCAGCTTTCGGTTGTCATCGCAGGGGTCAGATTCTGGATCACGGAAATATCGTAAGACGTACCGCCCATATCGACGATCATCAGATCGTTGTATCCTGCCATCTCGCCAACCCAGCCGGTTGCCGTCACACCGCCCGCAGGACCGGACAGCAACGTGCCAACCGCCTGCTTGCCGGTTTCCTCAGCCGTCAACATGCCGCCGTTGGATTGCATGATGAACAATTCACCCACAAAGTCCTTGGCGCGCAGTTTCTTTTCCAGATGGCTGACATAGCTTTGGATCAGCGGGCCGACATAGGCGTTCACTACGGTGGTCGAGACACGCTCGTATTCGCGAATTTCGGGCAGCACATCGCATGACAGGGTCACATAGATCTCTGGCGCCATCTCGTTGATGATTTCCGCTGTGCGGCGTTCGTGTTCTGGTGCGATAAAGCTGAACAGGTAGCACACCGCGATCGCCTGAACGCCCTCTTCCTTGAGGAAGGCGACAGCCTTGCGAACCGCATCTTCGTCCAGCGGGATCAGAACCTCGGCGTCCTTGCTGACGCGCTCGGGGATACCAACACGCATGCGACGCGGGCAGATTGCTTCGGGCGCTTTTAGGCGCGGGTTGAACTAGGAACGGCGGAATTCCAGTTCGTCGCGGAAACCGTCTGTGGTCAGCAGGCCGACCTTGGCACCGCGATATTCCAGAAGGGCGTTGGTTGCGACGGTCGTGCCATGCACGACAATGCCGCAATCCGACAGCAGGCTTTCGGCGGTTTCGCCAACTTGTTCAGCGATTTTGCCGATCCCATTCAGAACGCCGTCTGACTGGTCCTTCGTCGAAGGGGTCTTGGTCGTATGCAACGCCCCTGCCCCGTCTGTCAGCACGATATCGGTGAACGTTCCGCCCACGTCGATGCCAAGGCTCCACTTGTTCATAGTTCAATAACCTCAAAATCACAGGACATTGCATTTGTGACTGTGCAGATTCGCTTGCCGTCCCTGGCGATGCGCGCCGCTTTGTCAGAATCTAGATCGGGAAGAGACCAGGCGATGCGAACGTGACCAACACGGTTCGGGGATCCTTCGCCTTTTGTGCCGGTGACTTCTGCGATTACCTTTGTTCTTGGTTCGCCGCGTGCCTCTTGCACCATCTGGCAAGATTTACTGAAGCAACCCGCCACCGCTGCAACCAGAAGATCAACTGGTGTGCCATCCGGCATTGCCCCGTCGAATTTCAAATCGCCATCTGCCGAAAGCTCGGCCCGGACGTGCCATTGCATCATGCCTGTTCTCCCTTTGGATCGACTATCCCGGCATAGACGGGCTGGCTCAATCGGTCAGAGGGATGGGATAATGATAAAAAAGTATAGGTTGTTGCGGCTCAAGACGTGCTGTCACAACCAGCCAACCTTGAGCGCATGTTTCACGACGTCTTTGCGATTCGAGACATCCGTTTTCCGGCAGAGGTTCGCGACATGGAATTTGACCGTGGGAAGCGAAATCCCAAACCGCAATCCAATCGCTTTGTTCGATTGCCCTTCGGCCAGCAGCAGCAAAATCCTGTACTCTTGCCGCGTCAGTTCATCTGGTCGTTGTGAACTGTGATCGCGCAGCACATGCTGAAGCTGCCGCCACAGATGCGGCTTCTTGCGCATCTCGGAGCGAAAATCACGGCGATTGACGACTTCGGCCACCTCATGGCGCAACTCATACCACACGTTTGGAAGGCTTTCGGGGTTTGCGGCAGTCATTGCCTTGGAGACGAACGCGGCAGCTTCTTTTTCCGATCTTCGGTTCATCGCATTGTTTGCCGTAAGCATACATACCGCGATCAACTGGCGCGCCGATAGATCCGGCTGGTCAAGACAACGCCTGAGTCTGGCCGCCAATGCCTCGGATTTTGGGGCCCGATCAAGCGCACTTCTCAAACCGGAAATTTCCACTTCAAGGCTAGATCCTGTCTCGGTCGAGGACAGTATTTCATCGGTCTCTTGCCATCTGCCAAGCGCCTGCAGAGCCTGGCTTTCGTATAAAGAGATCATCTCTTCGAAACGGTCACTGCGTCTTTGACGCACTCTCCAACGTTTCACCCAAGACAGGGCAGCGGCAGGCGTAACATGACTTGCCAATGCGCGTTGCCCATACCTGATGATCGGCTCGGCGACAGAAGGCCAAAGTTCGCCAAAAGGGATATCGTCTTCACCCTTCATCAGATGCAAGACAAACGGTTGTTCGTCTCCGTCTTCATACCGAACGATAAGTTGGAAACTGCGCAACAACAGAGCGTCATTTGCGGTTGCACCCTCGAACTGCCTCAGGGCATCTTCAGCGGTCTGAATGGTATCCTTGGCACCTCGCACGTCACCACGCCATAACTTCATGATGACATCATAAAGCACAACATAGAATTCTACGCCTGGCTCACCAGTCGCCCGATAATGAAACAAGGCCCGTTGCGCAGCCTGTTCCGCCTCGGCTATGCGGCTTTGCCGCATGAATACATCAAGCCCCGCGTTGTAAAAGATCGCCCGCATCCAAAAGGCGTCTTTCGGGATCGTTGACAGCGATGAAAACAGGTTTTCGATCGCTTTAGAACTGATTTCCTCATCGGCGTAGATTGCTTTCATGAAAAGCACACAGACCAGTTCTGGCGGCGTGGTCGAATCGCAGTCTTCAAGTGATGGAACGCGATGGTTATCAGCTAGAACCGCAACCAAACTGTCCGCTCTTGAAAGGTCACCGGATTTCAGGGCATTCACGACCTGAAAAAGCCCGATCAAAAGATGATTGAGCATCAGATCGTCGGGAATTTGTTGTTCGATGGCAATCGCGGCATCCAACCCTTTTGAAACCGCTATGAAAGGCCCACCTTTCTTGAGCAGCCATTTGACTGGATCCTCAGTTATTTGAAGGGCATCTGCTTCGGCAAGCACTGCCTTCAAGACGATCAGTACCTCTTGCCTGAATTCAAACTGGCCATCAGACACAGGCTCCAACAACGGCTTGAACACAGGCAAGGAGACGGCCCGCTGTATGGCAGTATCCTTGCCTTGAAGGACCGCGTCTCGAAGAAGCTGAAGATGCTGCGGCTTAAGAGCCGACACAAACGCTTCCGCAAAAGAAGCTGCCAAGGGCGTCGATTGCTTGGTTTGGTCAGACACTGCGTCACTCAGATTATCCGGGGCCGGTGACGCGATACAACTCCCTGCACCACGACACAATTCAGGCATAATACACCCCGCCAACGCCGCTAACCATCCCGAGTTCAGATTGTCGGCATAGAAACTCCGCGAAACGATGATAGAGAACTCGGGCCAACGTCCCTACCCCCATTGCCGGCCTTGTTGCGCAAATCGGGAGAGGGATTCACTGCGTGAATCCAGTGTGATAGCTAGGTGGTATGAGCAGTTACACCGCGCTCGGCATTCCTGTCACAGTGGCTGTAGGGCAAATCCGTCCGGGGAAAGGGGAACTGCGGTCAGACCC
The DNA here is from genome assembly GCA_016521575.1 of Rhodobacteraceae bacterium F11138. Lineage (GTDB taxonomy): Bacteria > Pseudomonadota > Alphaproteobacteria > Rhodobacterales > Rhodobacteraceae > Sedimentitalea. The sequence goes on from JAEKDP010000004.1 coordinate 213,902, forward strand.
CGATTTGTGCAACAACGCCCGACTGAGGGTGCGAAGATCATCGCCAGCGACATCAACGATGCGGCGCTGGCCGAGCTGGACGCCGTCGAGGGTATCACGGCGCTAAAGCTCGACGTCACCGACGGGACGGCGGTTGAGGCCGCCGTGACCGACCTGCCCGCGCCTGACGTGCTGTTAAACTGCGCCGGCTATGTGGCGGGGGCTCGATCCTGGACTGCCCAGAAAAGGACTGGGATTTCAGTTTCGACCTGAACGTAAAGGCGATGTATCGGCTGAGCAGACTGGTGCTTCCGGGGATGTTGCAGGCGGGCAAAGGCGCGATCATCAATATGTCCTCGGTGACCTGGTCCATCAAGGGTGTGCCGAACCGCTTTGCCTATTGCGCCTCGAAGGCAGCCGTGATTGGACTGACCAAATCCATCGCCGCCGATTTCGTCGCGCAAGGCGCCCGTGCCAACGCGATCTGCCCTGGCACCGTGGACAGCCCCAGCCTGCATGCGCGGCTGCACGCGACGGGCGACGACGAACAGGCCATGCGCGATTTCATCGCGCGCCAGCCTATGGGCCGGATCGGCACGGCGGAAGAGATCGCGGCGCTCGCTCTCTATCTGGCCAGCGACGAAAGCAACTACACAACCGGCCAGATATTTGCCACCGACGGCGGCTGGACGATCTGAGGGGATAAATAAATGAAACTATTGCGATTTGGAGAGACAGGATCTGAGAAGCCGGGTCTTTTGGACGAAGGCGGCATCATCCGGGATCTGTCGGGTGTGATCAGCGACCTGTCGGGCGAAACCTTGGGTGACGCTGAGTTGGACCGCCTGCGCGGCATCGACCCGGCCAGCCTGCCCACTGTCAAAGGGTCGCCCCGCATTGGCGCCTGCGTGGGGCATGTCGGCAAGTTCATCTGCATCGGCCTCAACTATGCTGATCACGCGGCAGAGGCCGGTATGGAACTGCCCGCCGAGCCGGTCGTCTTCTTCAAGGCCACCTCGGCCATCATCGGCCCAGATGATCCGGTCGAAATCCCCCGCAACTCGGTAAAAACCGATTGGGAGGTCGAACTGGGTGTCGTGATCGGCAAGACCGCAAAATATGTCAGCGTCGAAGAGGCTTTGGCCCATGTCGCAGGGTATTGCGTTGTCAACGACCTGTCCGAGAGGGATTTCCAACTGCACCGCTCGGGCCAATGGGTCAAAGGCAAATCCGCCGACACATTTGGCCCCATCGGCCCGTGGCTGGTGACCCGCGACGAGGTGCCCGATCCGCTAGACCTGCCCATGTTCCTGGAGGTCAACGGTCACCGCTATCAGGACGGCTCCACCCGGACCATGCATTTCGACGTGGCCACGGTGATCTCTCACTTGTCGCAATTCATGTCGCTGCAACCGGGGGACGTGATTTCGACCGGTACGCCGCCGGGCGTCGGCATGGGGCAAAAACCCGAAACCTATCTCAAACCCGGCGACCGGATGCATCTGGGCATCGCGGGTCTTGGCACACAGACGCAAGAGGTGGTGGCAGCACCATGACCAAAATCACCGGTATCCGTACGCATGACTAGCGTTTCCCGACGTCGGAACATCTCGACGGCTCGGACGCCATGAGCCCGGACCCTGATTACTCCGCCGCCTACGTGGTGCTGGAGACCGACAGGCGCCATGAGGGCCACGGCCTGACCTTCACCATCGGGCGTGGGAACGAGATCTGCGTGGCCGCCATCGACTCGCCCGGTGCTTTGGTGACGGGGCTGGACCTGAACTGGATCACCGAAGACATGGGCCGCTTCTGGCGTCATATCACCGGTGATAGCCAGCTGCGTTGGATCGGCCCCGACAAGGGTGCCATCCACATGGCCGCGGGCGCGGTGGTCAACGCTGCCTGGGATCTTTGGGCCAAAGAGGCAGGCAAGCCTGTCTGGGAACTGGTCGCCGGGATGAACCCACCAGCCCCGATGACGTGTTGGGCCATAAGGCGATCCGTGATGGCGTTGCGCCGATCGAGGTGGCCACGGGCGAGATGTGCCAGAACCGCATCATGTTCAAGCAGTTCATCACCGCGCGCGCCATCGACGTGGTTCAGATCGACAGCTGCCGCATGGGCGGGTTGAACGAGGTTCTGGCCGTGATGCTGATTGCCCATAAATACGGCCTGCCCGTCTGGCCCCATGCGGGCGGCGTGGGCCTGTGCGATTATGTGCAGCATATGTCTATGATCGACTATGTGGCAATCTGCGGGAAAAAGACGACCGCCGCATTGAGTTCGTCGACCATCTGCACGAACATTTCGTAGATCCCTGCGTGGTAAGAAACGGCGCCTATTTGGCCCCGGAGAACCCTGGTTTCTCGATCGACATGAAACCCGAGAGCATCAAGGCGCAGACATTTGGCTGAGACGCGCACGCTGCGGAATGGTGTATAGGGTAAAGGGGCAACACCGAACGATCGCATACCATCGCCACGTTTTCTGCCTTGCGGCAGGTGCGCATCGCGACGCACGCCTGAAACGCCGGGCTGGCACCAACGGCTGACAGATCATGACGTCCGGGGTTCCGAGTCCAGGATCTGATGCGCGATGCGCTTGGCCTCGGCAGCGGGGGCAGGATCGTGCGACATGGCTGCGATCACGATGGCACCTTCCTTCAGGATCAGGAAGCGCCGCGCCAGATCATGGGGGTCGCGGAAACCGGCGGACGCTGCAAGGCGCTTGAAATGATCCGCCAGAAGCTGCTTGTGCGCATAGGATTGCCGATTGATCGCATCGTCCTTGTTCTGGAATTCTGCACTTGCCTTGATGAACATGCAGCCCTGAAACCCACCCGCGTTGAACCATTCCTCCAGCGCATCGAACATGGCGATCAACTGCTCTTCCGGCGTAGAGCCGAGGTCTTCCATCCTGCGAAAGAGCCAGTTGCGGAAATCAGCGTCACGCTGCCGCAATACCGCCAGGATCAGGTCATCCTTGGTGCGGAAATGCTTGTAGATCGACGTCTTGGAGACGCCGGTTTCCTTTGCGATCTTGTCCATGCCTGTGGCGTTGAAACCGTTCCGGTAGAAAACCTTGAGTGCATTTCGAATCAGTTCATCGCGCTTGTTGTGGCTCATGCCGCCCTCACATTAACTGATCGGTCAATATTTTTGCGCTCTCAATTTGTCAAGAAAATCTTTTGACAATAGTCAGTTAACCCCGAAGTCCTGCGCCCGGATGAGAAGATCCTCAAAAATTTGCCTTGCCATAGTTAACTGATCGGAACACGTTAGCCAAACATTCACCGATCAGTTAACCTGATGGTGCACAGAGGCTGCGGCGCGGGTTGACCTCGCCCGGCGCCGCCCTGGTTCCCGGTCGGCCATCCTGTCCCCCCGCCTCGCCGACCGGGAACCCTTTAACAGAAGGATTGCAATATGAACGACACCAGCCGCCCGCCATTGCCGCCATTCTCGACCGAAAGCGCACTGAAGAAAGTGCGCGCTGCCGAAGACGCCTGGAACAGTCGCGACCCCGACCGCGTAACCCCCGCCTATACCGAGAACTGCAAGTGGCGGAACCGCGCCGAATTCGTCACCGGACATCAGGCTATCCATGCCTTGCTGACCCGCAAATGGGCGCGCGAACTGGACTACCGATTGATCAAGTCGCTGTGGGCAGCCCACGACAACCGGATCGCGGTGCGGTTCGCCTATGAATGGCACGACGACAGTGGCCAGTGGTTCAGATCGTTCGGCAATGAGAACTGGCAGTTCGCCGCAGATGGACGGATGTGCCGCCGGATCGCATCCATCAACGATATGCCGATTGCGCAAGCCGACCGGCTGTTTCGCTGGCCCGCCGGCCCACGCCCCGCCGATCACCCCGAGCTTGAAGATCTTGGGCTCTGAGGAGACCGACATGGCGCGCGCATTTGCCGAAATCGCATTCACCCCCGCTGTCAGAAAACAGCAGGGTCATAACGGATCAAGGCATTATGCCGATCTGTTATCCGATGATCGTCACGGCGGCGACCGGCTTGGGGACGCGGAACGGTTTTTTGTCGAAGACCGCGACGGGTTCTACCAGGCAACCGTTTCCGAAACCGGTTGGCCCTATGTCCAGTTTCGCGGCGGCGCTCGCGGGTTCCTTCGCGTGATCGACGAACGGACCATCGCCTATGCCGACCTGCGTGGGAACCGCCAATACATCTCGGTCGGCAACCTCGACGGCAACGACCGCGTGTGCCTGATCCTGATGGACTATCCCAATGCGCGGCGTCTCAAGATCTGGGGTCGGGCCGTCACATTCGAAAGCGATGTGATCGACGCCGACGGCGCTGATGGCCAGGCTGAAAGAATCGTCGTGATCCATATCGAAGCGTTCGACTGGAATTGCCCGCGACACATCCCGCGTCGCTATACGGCCGAAGAGGCGGAAACCGAAATGGCGGTGCTCCGTCAGAAGAACGCCGCCCTACAGGCCGAGGCAACGGAGTTGCGCCGCCGGTTAGCCCAGGGCGCGTCTGTCTGACACCTGATCAAACCTGTGAACCTGCCCCCGGCTGTTTTTGTTGCCGGACCTGAAGGGCTGGAAAATTTGAACTGTCCATTTCAAATCCAATGGAGACTTTTCATGGCCATCACTACCTCTGCATTCGCACATGCCCTGGTATCGGCGGCAGGCTTTGACTTGTCCGAGGACGGCGATATCCGGGACGGAAAGACCGTGCTCTACAAAACCGCCCCCCTGACCGGGGGCGGGTTGGATGATACGGCCTATCTGGATCTGATCGGATGGATCAGCAGCGATCAGACCGAAAGGATCAGGCTTGTCACCAGCTATGCGGAAACCCTGAAACTGGACGATCTTGGGGCACTTGGCCTTGCGGTGAAGACCGCTCCGACCTTGCGCGGCGCGCTTCGCCGGATGGAGCGGTACTTCAGGGTCTTGACCGAAACGGCCGTCTATCGTCTTGACGAAACCCAACAGCCTGCGCGCCTTGTCATCGAAGGCAGAACCGCCACCCACCCCGCGCTCGAATTTCGGAACGAATGCGCTCTGGCGGGAGTCGTCCGGAACATCCATCGCATGTTGCGGGGAACACCCCAGCCTGCATCGGTTTCGTTCCGCCACCCATGCCGAACCGATCTTGTTTCCTACGAAGCCTTGTTCGGATGCCCCGTGATCTTCAACGCAGCCGAAGACGCCATCACGCTGCCGCGTCAGACGCTCGATCTGCCGAACCTGCTTGGCGACAGGGCGCTCTGTGATTTTTTCACCGCCCATCTTGATGATGCGCTGGCGACGACCGAGCCGCAGAATTCCTTGGGGTCCATCGTGTTTCATAGGTTGTCCTCCAGCCTGAACGGAGGCGTGCCACAGGCTTCGGACCTCGCCACCGATCTTGGCATGAGCGAGCGCACGTTTTTCCGCAACCTTGCAGAAGAAGGCACCACCTTCCGCGACGAGATTCAGAAAGCGCAGGAAACCCTGGCACGCGACCTGCTGATGAACAGCAAGTGCTCTGTTGCCGAAGTGGCCTTCATGACGGGCTTTGCCGAACAAAGCACCTTTGGACGCGCCTTCAAGCGGTGGTCCGGGCTGACGCCGGCGAAGTTCCGGGCGCATTCGCGTGCGCTGGCTGCCACGCCCGCAGCGATATTGGCAGGCCGGGCACAAAGCCTGGCAGGCGCTGCCGATACGGGGCCCCGCCCGGCCTTCTAGATTGATTGCATCAAGGAAGGGCGTCCGATCCCGGGCCCACTGCAGATCAACAATGGAGAGCCGCCATGAACAATATGGCTTTGGCACGTTTTTCGACAGTCGTCGCTTCGATCGCGGGCGGTTCCGCAGTGCCTGCCATCTTCTCGCCCTCAGCTGTCAGAGCCACGCCCGAGAACAGCTTTGCAGGCTTGGGCCAGCGCTTGTCCCGCGCAGCCAACTTTCGACCCTGACCATCCAACCACGGAGAAAACCATGCAAAGACACGATCATGAACACGGCCCGCAGTGTGATTGCGGAATCACGGAGGAATACGTCGACGCATCCCGGCGCCGTTTGCTGACCGGCACGGTCGCTGCGGGTGCGGCCGCACTCGCGGGTGGGGCGGCAATGGCTGCAACGCCCGACGCCATGAAGCTTTATGCCGACCCCGACAACCCCGGTCTGCCGCAGATCGACATGGACATCACGCCGGGCCGCACCGCGCTTGTCGTGACCGATCCGCAGGTCGATTTTCTGTCCGAGGACGGCGTCACCTGGGGCGTTGTCGGCGAAAGCGTGACCGAGCAGGGTACCGTCGACAACATCGAGCGGCTCTTCATCGCCGCCAAGGCCGCCGACATGCCGGTTTTCATCTCGCCGCACTACTACTATCCCCATGACCACAAGTGGCAGTTCGAGGGCACGCTTGAGGCGACGATGCACGCCATCGGCATGTTCGACCGGCCCAGTCCGCTCAGCCTGACCGGCTTCGAAGGGTCGGGCGCTGACTGGATGCCGCAATACAAGAAGTACATCGAGGACGGCGAAACCATCGTATGTTCGCCGCACAAGGTCTACAGCCCGGCGCAGAACGACCTGAACCTGCAACTCAGAAAGCGCGGCATCGACAAGGTGATCCTCGCCGGCATGTCGGCCAACCTCTGCACTCAGGCGCATCTCTACGATCTGTTGGAGCTTGGCTACGAAGTTGCCGTTGTCCGCGACGCGACCGCCGGTGCGAAGGTGCCGGAAGGTGACGGATATCTCGCCGCGCTCATCAATTTCCGAATGGTTGCCAACGGTGTCTGGTGGACAGACGACGCTGTCGATCGCATCGCCCGCGGCGCCTGAACGGCGCGGGCCTCACTTCTCGACCTCCACTTCAAATTTAAGGAAACCCCAATGAAAACACTTATCTCAATCCTCGCCTCGGTGGCCGTGATCGGCCTGACCCCGGCCGCCTTCGCCGCTGACGAACACAATGTCACCAATGGTCTGACGGCCACCGGCAATCCGCTGGGTCTGCACGGGGTCGATCCGGTGTCGATGTTCAAATCCGAGGTTCCCCAGATGGGGCTGGCCGCACATATTTCGATTCACGACGGCATCGGCTACTACTTTGCCAGCGCCGAAACCAAGGCCGCCTTCGAAGCCGATCCCACGGCCATGCTGCCGGAATTCGGCGGGTTTTGCGCATATGGCGTACTAAACGGCAAAAAGTTCGACGGCGACGTGCGCTATGCCGACGTCGTGGATGGCAAGCTCTATCTTTTTGTCAACGCCGCCGTTTTTGAGACGTATCTGGCAGACCGTGACAACGTACTCGCAGGCGCATATGCCAAATGGCCAAGCATCATCAGCACGCCCGTCGCCGACCTTTGAGCGGACGCTGACAGCTATACGGCGACGGTCCTTGACATCGCAATGACCGTCGCGAACTCCCTCACTCAACAAAGGACAATACAGTGGCCAACTTTTCCACACACACGATTGACACAGCCCCGGAGGCTGCGAAACCGATACTGCTGAGCTCGCTCAAGGGATACGGCTTTGTCCCCAACCTCTATGCCACAATGGCCGAGGCACCTGCCATCCTTGAAGGGTATACCACCCTTTCGACGATCTTCGGCAAGACCAACCTGTCGGAAACCGAACGACAGATCATCCTCATGACCAACAATCGTCTCAACGGGTGCGAATACTGCATGGCGGCACATACGACTTTGTCGCAGATGGCGGGCGTGGACGACGCCATTATCGACGCGCTGCGCGATGGCAGGCCGATTGACGACGAAAAACTGGAAGCCTTGCGCAGGTTCGCCAGTGCAATCAACGAAAGCCGTGGCTGGCCCACCGAGGAGCAGGTCAGCGCATTCCTTCGGGCGGGGTACACACCGCAAGCCATGCTGGAAGTTGTCCTGGGGACCGCGCTCAAGGTTTTATCCAATTACACCAATCACCTGGCTGAAACGGATCTGGACGATGCATTTGTTCCAAATGCCTGGGAATCTGCTTCGGTCCGGGCCGCCGAATAGTCAGGATATGCCGGACAGCGCATTTTGCAATGCGCTGTCCATCTTTGTTGTGTTCATCTGGAAAACCGCCTTCGCTCTGCCACAGCATTGACACCGCAGTATCCCTACAGTATCCACGACAGGATACCAGTATATCCATCAAGATACCGGAGGGATACTTGGAGGTTTTCCACTATCCACGCCCTGATCTCGCGGCTTCAATCGCAAAGCAACTGACGCCGGACCCGATTTTTGGGGCGCTCTCCGGGCTGTATCTGGCTGCACCGCGTCGCACCGGCAAGTCGACCTTCCTGCGACGCGATCTGGTGCCCGCCATTCTTGAGGCCGACAAATTCCCTATCGTCGTCGATCTGTGGGAAGACCGAAGCCGAGACCCTTCGGATATCCTGCGACGCCGCATCGGGCAAGCGCTCGAAGACCTAAGAAGCACCCCTGAAAAGGCGCTCGATCGATCGCGTCTGCGGCGCATTTCCGCGCTTGGCTTCTCGGTGGGGATTGCAGACCTTGACCCATTTTCGGGCACGATCCCCGAAGGTTTGGAGCGCATCGGAGCTGCTGTGGCCCAGGACATCGTACTCATCGTGGACGAGGCGCAGCAGGCACTCGTATCCGAAGGCGGGATGGACGCGATGTTCGCACTCAAGGCTGCCCGTGACGCGATGAACCAGCGACAGGAAGGATCGCGGCTTTTCCTGATCATGACCGGATCTCACCGAAGCAAGCTGGCGGAGCTCGTGTTGGGTGCCAAGGCGCCATTCTATGGCGGATCAGTTCAAGATTTCCCTGTGCTCGACGAAGATTTTGTCCGCGCCCTGATCAAGCAAGTCGGATCGGCACGGAATGTCGAGATCTCGCCGAAAGACGGGGCCGAAGCATTCGAGATTCTGATGTTCAGACCAGAAGCCTTCATGAAGGCACTGCGTGACGAGATTTTTGAGGCCGCCCTTTCCGGCGAAAAAATCAATCTCACGCGTCGGGCGCGAACCGTGCGGGACGCCATCTGGGGCGATCTCGATGCCGAGCTCGACGGTCTGTCAAAGGTGCAGCGCGCCCTGTTCGAAGCATTGCTGGAAGGTGGCGAAGGTTTCTCCCCCTTTTCGGAACAGACCCTCAAAGAGGTGACGCATCGCTCAGGCGTCGATGGTGTCACCAAGAGCACGGTCCAGAAAGCGATGAAAGCCCTTGTCGACAAAGAGCTCGTTTGGCAGCCCGGTAGCGGGCGCTATGCGATTGACAATCAGGACATGCTGGACATGCATCGCCGCATGAAGCCGCGAACGTAGGCGACCTGCCCCGCGTCGCAAGGGATTGGCCGAGGAGTTTGGCGCAATCATCCCGGTTCCGACATTGCCGGTCGCGACCTCAATAGCCCGTATCTGAAGCGATTCTTGGCCAACCCCCATGTGTATCTTGCCCGGACAAGATATTTGGAGCCGCTATGCCGGCACGCATTCCATTCCCCCTTCTCTCTCGGATTTGAACCCGTGCGCTGCCCCTTTGGCTGGCGCGCTTCACCGTGGTTGCCGCAACCTCTGACCAATTCCGGCAGCATGACTTGACGCAATGAAAATTGGTTGATAGGGAAAATATCCAACGAAATAGCAAATGAGCAAAGACTCTATGTTTGGTCACAAAAAGACCGATGATGGAACAGTTGTTGAGATGCTGGCCTCTGCTTTGAGGCGCGACATTTCATTCGGCACATTACGTCCGGACCAAAAATTGAAGATCGAAGAGCTTCGCAGCCGATATGGTGGGTCCAATCACTCAATACGCGAAACCTTGCGTCTACTCAGTGCCGAAGGTCTGGTCGAAGCAACCGCACAACGCGGGTTTCGGGTTACGTCCGCAACCGAAGACGATATGCGCGACATAGCCTTGGTGCGCAAAAAGATCGAAAAGACAGCAATTCGCCGCGCAATAGAGTTGGGGGATACTGCCTGGGAAGGGCGCGTTCTTGCAGCACATCATGCATTGCGGCGCACCGAGGAAGCTGTGGCGACGTCCCCCGATGATCTGGTCGCTCTAGAATGGGATGAGGCGTGCCGTGCGTTCTCATCAACGGTTCTTGAAGCCTGCGGAAGTCCGCGACTGTTCGATATTCACGGCAAGTATTTCGATCAAAGCAGACGGTTCCGCCTGGCGCAACTGCGTGAGGGCCGATTGGACTTTGAAAGCCGGAAAATACGACAGCAATCATTGCTTGACGCAATCATGGATAAAAACGTGGAGGCGGCTGAGAAGCTGATTTCCGATGAAATCGAGGCTGAGCTATATATTTAGTGAATAAATGAAATCTAATGGGAGGACGCCATGAAAAACCTTAACAGACGGCATGCGCTTGCGATGCTCGGAGGGGGAGTTGCCGCTTCGGCACTTGCAGCACCCGCAATAGCGCAAAACAAGAAAATCAAAGTGGGCGCATTGCGGTTCACATCACACTCAGCCAGCTTTGTCGCGTTGGAGCGCGGGTATTTTGCGGATGCGGGGTTTGACGTGGAACTGGAGTTCTTTCAGGCTGCGCAACCCATGGCCGTCGCCATCGCGTCCGGCGATGTCGATTATGCCGTGACGGCCGTTTCGGGCGGATTGATCAGTCTCGCCGAAAAGGGCGCAATCAAGGTGATTGGCGGTGCCTTGAAGGAAGAAGCGGGTATCGATGGCCAACAGATTGTCGTCTCTGACGCTGCATTCCAAGCCGGGTTGGCCGACCCATCCCAACTGGACGGGAAAGACTATGCCATAACCCAGTCGGGGTCGTCGTTCCATTACGTTGGATCGAATGTCGCTTCTGCCGAGGGACTCGAGATGTCCTACAAACCGCTGCAGAAAGTAGGCGCCATCATAGGCGCCCTGCGTTCCGGCCAGGTTGACGCATGGAATATCGTTCCGCACATCGCCAAACCCCTGGCCGGTGCGGGTGCGGTACACATCATCGGTGCCGTGCAGGATTATCTGCCTGACTATCAGATTACGACAGCCTTCACATCTGCCAACAATGCCGCGAATGAACGCGGTCAGACAAAAGATTTCCTGGCGGCATTCTCAAAGGGCATCGACGACTATAACGGAACGATGATCGACAAATCCGGGGGTGACGCTGGCGTCGACGAGATGGTCAAGCTGATCCACAAATATGTGTACACCGATCGTCCCATCGAAAAAGCCGCTCCGTCAATTATCAATGGCACCATGCGTCTGAGCCCGAATGCCGCGCTCAATGTCGCTTCGATTCAACATCAGCTGAGTTGGTTCCAGTCCGAAGGGCTGGTTGACGCCGATATCACACTCGAAACCCTTGTTGATGGGTCCTATGTGGAAATGATCAACATATAACGAGCGGGCCAAGCGCGGTCTCACTTTCGGGGCCGCGCCTTTCTCGTTGGAGAAAAGCATGGACATTCAGATGAAATCCGTGAGCCATTTCTATGGCTCAACCGAAGTGCTGCGCGATATTTCGATTGATATTCCGACAGGCAAGGTTGTGTGTCTGGTTGGCCCTTCGGGATGCGGAAAATCAACGCTGCTCCGCTTTATCGGGGGGCTTGAACGCCCGACACAAGGCGAAGTTCTACAGCTCGGCGAGCCGCCGGAAGGATCGCTGAATCCACTTACCTATGTCTTTCAGGACTTTGCGCTGCTTCCCTGGCGATCGGTTCGGGGCAACATTTCGCTGGTTCTGGAAGACCACGGAATTCGCGGTGAGAAAGCAAACCGCATCATTCAGGATGTGTTGGCGCGCACCAAGCTATCCGATTTCGAGAACGCATTGCCCAAGCAACTGTCGGGCGGCATGAAGCAACGCGTGGCGATCGCGCGCGCACTGGCAGTAAAGCCCGCTGTGATGCTCATGGACGAACCTTTGTCCGCTCTGGACGCTCAAACCCGTGAATTGCTCATGGACGATCTGGTCGCGCTTTGGACGCGTCAACCATTCACGGCCGTCTATGTGACGCACAATCTGGCAGAGGCGGTGCGGCTGGGGCACAAGGTTGTCGTTCTGTCACGTCGCCCGGGGCGGGTCCGGGAAGTGGTCGAGATCGATACGCCTCTGACAGAGAGGACAACCGGCGATCCGGAGCTGGAGAAAGTTCAAAATAAACTGTGGAATCTGATGCGCGATGAAGCCCGCGCCGCCGATGAGGAACTGGTCAATGTCTGACGCTACTGCAAACGCGGGCGTGCAGCGTCCTGTCGCCTATCGTGGGGGTGGCTTTGCCCCCAGCCCCCGTCGGTGGGTGGGATTTGTTGTATTTGCCGTCCTTGTCGTTCTGGCCGAATGGGGCACACGTTCCGGATGGATTTCGCCTCTTACGCTGCCGAAACCATCCGATGTACTGGACACGTTCGGAGATCTGTACAAATCAGGTCTGCTGTTTCAACATCTTGTCCCGTCGCTGAGCCGTTTGTTCATGGGTGCCTTGATCGGGATCAGTCTGGGCGTGGTTATCGGCATCCTCATCGGTCTGTTTTCGTATGTCCGTGCCGGAATGGTCCCCGTCGTGGCCGCTATCTTCCCGATCCCGAAAATTGCGCTTTTGCCGCTTTTCGTGATCTGGTTCGGAATTGGTGAGGGGTCAAAATATGCCTTGATTGCTTTCGGCACGTTCACACCCACCGTTGTCGCGACATATGGCGCGGTCGACAACGTCGATCGGACACTGATCCGCATGGGGCAAAGCTTCGGACTGTCCTGGTGGTCGATTGTACGCAAGATCGTGCTTCCGGGTGCAATGCCGGGTATCTTGTCGGGCCTGCGCATCAGCCTGGCGATTGCCATCATCCTGCTGGTTGCTGCCGAGATGCTTGGCGCGGAGTTTGGCATCGGCGCATACATCCTTGAGGCCGGATCACTTTATGACTTGGAACGATTGTTTGCAGGGGTTGTCATTCTTTCCGTGCTCGGCGTGTTCGTGAGTGTTGCGGTTGGCCTGGTTGAACGTCGTCTGTTGGGGTGGCGCACATGACTGGTCGCTATGATGTGATTGTCGCTGGCGGTGGAACGGCCGGAACAATAGCCGCCATTGCCAGCGCACGGCTTGGCGCACGCACCTTGTTGCTGGAGCGCAATCATTGCCTGGGCGGTGCGGGAACAATGCGCAACGTTCTTACCTGGTGTGGATTGTACACGCTCGGCGAGGAGCGCATCCAGGTCGTGCGCGGCATTGCGGATGAGGTGCTTGATCGCCAGCGCGCACTGGGGGGCCTGGGCGAAGTCATGGCGTTTCGTGGTGTGTTCGTTCCGTTCGATCCGGAGACATTGAAAATTGCGCTGGACGAACTTGCAAGCGGTGCGGGCGTCGACATCAGGTTCGGCGCCTCGGTCGTCGGCGCGACGCGCGAAGACAAGACCCTGCGGGATGTCACCATTGCGCACCACGGAGGCGTTGAGAAGATGCTCGGTGGCGCGTTTGTGGATTGCACCGGCGACGGAGATCTGGCGGATTTCGCTGGAGCCAGCACGCGATATGGCAATGCCGATGGCGTCAATCTCGGCACATTGGGGTGCCGGTTTGGCGGTGTTCCGGCCTCGGTGTCCATCACGGTCGACGATGTCATAGCGTCGATCGCCAACCAGGGGTTTGACGAAGGTCAGATAACCAAGGACCGCTGCGTTGTCGTTCGATTGCCAGGGTCATCGGATCTGGTTCTCTATCTTGCATCGGAAGATTACGATCCCCGTGATTCAATGGCGTTGTCGCGTGCCGAGATCAGCGCGCGCAAACAGGCATGGAACTATCTGCAAGCCATTCGGGCAATTCCGGGCTGCCAGGATGTCTTTCTGGCATCTACAGGCCCTGAAATTGGAACGCGGGAATCCCGTCACTTGAACTGTCGCAGACAGATCACATGGAACGACATCGCACTACGACAGCGTTTTGATGACACCATTGCCCTGGGGGCTTGGGGCGCGGAATGGCATGATCGAAAGTCATTTCGCAGTGAATTCGATTATCCCGGTGACAGACAGAGCTATCAGATCCCTCTGTCGTGCCTGCATAGCATCGACACAGACAACCTGTTCTGTGCGGGTCGTCTGGCGGATGGCGATCGAAAGGGCGGCGCGGCCATTCGCGTCATGGGCACGGCCATGGCCACGGGCCAGGCCGCCGGCACAGCAGCCGCTCTCAAAGCTGATGCTCGATTTTCAATTGATGCCGTGGCTGCCGAACTTCGGGCAGCAAGGGCAGTCATTTCTCAGGAAGATCTTTGAGAGGTTCATGCCATGCAGTTCCATTTGAACGGATTTCGTATTGGCGATCCTTCGCTCCGACCCCGGTCCAATAAGCTTGCGGAACGCACTTCAGACAAGGTCGATGTTCTTATCATCGGATGCGGCCCTGCAGGACTGACGCTGGCAGCACAACTGGCGCAGTTTGCAGACCTTCATACAATGATTGTCGATCAAAAATCCGGCCCTCTTGAAGTGGGACAAGCGGACGGCGTGGCCTGCCGATCCATCGAGATGTTTGAAGCATTTGGTTTCGCTGAAAGAGTTCTCAGGGAATCGTATTGGGTCAACGAGACGACGTTCTGGGGACCCACAGAAGAAAACCCGTCTGTCATTGGCCGAACCGGACGCATCCAGGATGTTGCCGATGACCTGTCCGAGATGCCGCATGTAATTCTGAACCAGGCACGTATCCATGACTTCTACCTTGAAGTTATGCGGAAATCTCCAAGTCGTCTGGTCCCGCAATACGATCGCAGGTTCGTGGGCTTGAAGGTGGATCACACGACAGAATACCCGGTGACCGTATCTCTCGAACACAAGGATCGTATCGAAACGGTCCGCGCAAAATATGTAGTGGGTTGTGACGGAGCCCGCAGCAGTGTGCGCAAAGCCATCGGTGCCGAACTTGTCGGTGAAGCGGCGAACAAGGCCTGGGGTGTTATGGACGTTCTGGTCGACACGGGATTTCCTGACATTCGTTTCAAGTCCGTTGTTCGATCTGCCGAGCAAGGCAACATTCTCATTATTCCGCGTGAAGGCGGTTATATGGTCCGGCTGTATGTCGAAATGGAGACACTCACCCGGGGTGAACGCGCCAAGGACCGGAACATAACCATCGACGAACTGATCGGCGCAGCGCAGCGAATTCTTCACCCGTATCATTTTGACGTGAAAGAAGTCGCCTGGTGGTCGGTCTATGAGATTGGGCAGCGTCTTTGTTCGTCCTTCGACAATGCGACGCAAGACCAGTCAGCCACAGTCTTCATCGCCGGAGATGCCTGTCACACGCACAGCCCCAAAGCGGGACAAGGAATGAATGTTTCCATGGGGGATGCGTTCAATCTTGGCTGGAAACTGGCCGCTGTGCTCCGGAACCAATCACCAGACAGTCTTTTGGCGACCTACTCCATGGAACGTCAAAGCGTAGCACAGGAACTGATCGATTTTGATCGGCACTGGGCAAAAGAGTTTTCGGAACGCGGCGACGGACAAACCGGTCGAGACCCCAAGGCGTTCCAGGATTACTTTGAAGAACACGGCAAATACACGGCCGGCGTTGCGGTCCAATATGCTCCCTCGCTCATCCGTAGCGCAGAAGCCGATCAATCTCTCGCTACGGGTCTAGAGATTGGCACACGTTTTCATTCTGCTCCCGTCACCCGACTGTGGGATGCCAGACCTATGCATCTAGGGCATGCCTTGAAAGCAGATGGGCGCTGGCGGTTGATGCTCTTCAACAACAGAGCCGAACCAACCGATCCATCATCAGAGCTGTGGCAGCTTTGTGAATGGCTGATGCGCGACCCATCGTCACCATTGGCGCTGCATACGCCCGCGGGTGCAGACCTGGATTCTGCGATAGACGTGCGCACCATTTTTCAGCAGCCGCATCGGAATATCCCTGCCGAAAACACCCATCCGTTGCTGACACCGAAGAAAGGACGCTATGGTCTCTCTGATACCGAAAAAATGTTCTGCGCCCGCCCGGGATTTGACATTTTCGAGCGGCGCGGTATCGACAGAAGCCATGGATGCGCAATAATTCTGCGCCCCGATCAGTACATCGCAGACATAAATGCGCTTGACGCGTATGATACGATTTCCCGGTTCCTTGACGCGGTGTTCAGCCGTGCACCGCGCGTGTAGTGGTGTCTGATTTCCGAGCGATCAGCGCCACCTGACGGCGTTGCAATCGTATCGTCGTTCGGAACGGCCGATCACCGGTTCAAAGTGCTGGCGACTGCCCGCGTCAATGCGGAAGCCGGCTCCCATTGTGAAGGCTCCTCCTGCGCCAGCGCTGCCCCGCCAGCGATGAGGCTTGCGCAAAGTGAGAGGCTAAACAGTGTCTTCATGATCGCGAACTCCATGTTGATACAATTTTGGACCGTTCCTTGCCGGTCGTTTCCGATCGGTGGGCTTCAATCTTATTTCGACGCCGACCCTTGGCCGGAACCTGCAACCATGAACTCAGTCATCCAACGAGACGTTCACAGACCGGATATCCCCATTGAACTCGAAGGGACGCCTGTCGCAATAGACCGTCGAGACCGGAGAGCCGAGATCAATCCCGACATCGAAGGTCTCGCTGGCGGTAAAGGCCAGTGGAACCGTGCGTTCCACCGCCAAAGCCGCGTATTCTTCACCGTCAACATTGATGACGATCTCCGCCGGACCCTTCGGGCCATCCATTCTCGTGACAATCTCGATGGTACGCTCTCCTGCCGGGACCTTCTTTTCAGACAGAGCGCTGGACCGTTCGATCATCAGGGTGTTGTATTCAAATCCGATGCGGCCCTCGTCCATGAACGCGGCAAGCCCACCGGAAAACCCGCCCAAAGCGTAGAGGACGCCGGTTGCATCTTCGGCAACGTCTGCTTTGATGACCACGGTATTGCTGGCCCGGCCCAACGCGGGCGCGGTGAACTCGGGCATGCGCCGCGTGCTCGCGCTGAACTCCCATTCCGTATAGGGTGTCGCGATGCGATCTTCGGGATGCAGCTGCACCCAAAGGCTTCCACCGATGGGGAAAACCTTGTTCTCCCGGGCCTCTGACATGAACAGCTCAGACATGGCTTCGGTTCGGTCCGGGTGTTGGTCGGCCAGGTTTTCCGCCTGCGTGAAGTCAGAGCGTAGATCATACAGCTCCCATTCGTTTTGCGCAGGATCCCAGTTTTCCCCGTGCTTTCTGAGGTTGGCGTCCTGGGTCGGGCCGAGCGAGCTGGCAAGCCAGCCATCGTGATAGATGCCCATGTTCCCGTACATCTCGAAATACTGCGTCTGCTTTTGCGAAGGGGCATCGGCATTCTCAAAGCTGGCGTAGAAACTGTCGCCATCAAGGGGCATCTGCTTGTGCCCATCGACGACGTCAGGGGCCGTGATCCCGATCGCCTCGTAGATTGTCGGGACGATGTCGGTGACATGGGTGAACTGGGTCCGGGGCGATTTTTCGGGCGTGATCTTCGCCGGCCAGGAAACGGCCATGGGGTTCCGGGTGCCGCCAAGGTGGCTGGCGACCTGCTTCATATATTGAAACGGTGTGTTCCCGGCCCAGGCCCAGCCGGCGTGGTACATGTTGTCCGTCTTGGCCGATCCGATCACCTCGATGCCGCCAAGCTTCTCCAGAGCCGCCAGCTGATCTTCTATGGTCGTGTCGATGCCGTTTTGAAACAGCAATTCTGAAATCGAGCCATTCTGCCCTGCCGTCGCCGCGCCATTGTCGCCGAAGAGATAAAACACAAGCGTATTATCGAGCAGACCCTGGCGTTCGATCTCGTCGATGACTTTTCCGGCTTGCACATCCGCGTGTTCGACGAAACCGGCGAAAACCTCCATCAGACGGGACTGAAACGGGCGCTGAGACTCCGGAATTGACTCCCAGGGCGGAATGAAGGCCGGGCGAGGTGTTTTCCTGGCGTCGCTCGGGATCCATCCCTGCTCTTTCTGACGCGCGAATACTTCATTGCTCAGTTGCTCCCAGCCCTGATCGAACCTCCCGGCATACTTATCCGCCCAGTCCTTGCCGACGTGATGCGGGCCATGCGCCGCCCCCGGCGCGAAATACAGAAAGAACGGCTTGTCGGGGCTGTATGACTGGTGTTGCTGCAACCACTCGATCGCCTTTTGCGCCATATCCTCTGACAGATGATAGGTCGGGTCATCATGCGGCGGCTCCACCTGGTTCCGGTTCTCGACCAGGCGCGGCTCCCATTGAGATGTCTCGCCTGCGAGAAAGCCGTAAAAGTAATCGAATCCGATCACGGGGCCTGTCGGCCAGTTCGTGAACGGACCCATGGTGGTGGTTTCAACCGCAGGCGTATTGTGCCATTTGCCGAATGCGGACGTGTTGTACCCGTATTCCTTGAGCACCTTGGGCAGCGTTGCGGCGGTACGCGGAATCGTGCCCACATAGCCGTCCCAATCCATCGCCATTTCCGTGATCACGCCATTGCCAACGCGATGGTGGTTTCGTCCGGTCATCAGGGACGCGCGGGTGGGCGAACACAGCGCGGTCGTGTGAAACCGCGTGTAGCTGATTCCGTCCGCGACGATCCGGTCCAGGGTTGGCGTATCGACCGCACCCCCGAATGTGCCCGCCTGCCCAAAACCAACGTCATCGAGCATGATGATCACGACATTCGGCGCGTCTTCCGGGACACGCGCCGGAACGTGTCGGCGGATCATCGTGGAGTCCTTGAGGGCCGGAGCAGCGACACTTGCGGATGGCGGCGGCGCAAACGGCAGGACCAAGCCATCGTCCGCATTCTGGGCAAAGCCCGGGGCGGCCTGCGCCGTCAACACCGATGCGACGAATACGAACTTCAATGATTTCCACATAATGCCTCTACTTTTTCTGGCTGGCCGCATGGGCGATGTTTCAACTGTGCCGTTCTTCATTCGGCTGCGCCCATGTCGTCTCGGACGATCCAGGCTGTGTGCGATGGCGGCATGCGCCGGTTTCAATTCGCAGCCGCGGCGTTGCGATCCCGCCCGGCCCGGCACGAGCGCGTCACAGCGCTCGTGCTTGGTGTTGTCTGCGGCTACCCGATCGTCGGCCGGTCGGGTGCGATCTCCACTGTAACCTCATGAATGGTTCCCGTAAATTCGAACGGGGTTTAAGCCCGTATCAGAAACGCCCGGCTGTGCCACAACTTGATATGGGCGATCTGCAGCTTGATCCGCTCGCCGCCTATATTGGCCCAGTCCTCGCTCCAATCGAACTGGAACGCCTCGCCGGGCTGAACCACCAAGAGCACAAAGGTGCCGCGCTTGGTCGTGGGCTCCGCACGGTGTCGATCCGCGTGCGACGCGCGGGCGAAAGCCGCCACGCGACGGTAGGACCCGTCATAACCAAGCTTCACCAGATCAGCGTGCATCTGCTTCACAGTTCGCCGTTCCTTGCACGTTTGCGCCAACAACCAGCAGACAACCGATCCGCATACGGATCCCGCTTGCCCGGCCGTGATGGCGTGTTGAACTTCGACTCAACAGCGCCCTCACGCAGGTACTTTCCGATGGTGTTCCGAGACAGCTCCATGCGCCGGGAAAGCGCGCGGATTGGCATTTTGTCACGCAGTGCCCAGCGTCGGAGAATACTCAAAAATCCCATGTCGATCACTCCCAATCTCTCCGACCGAATCCGTCAGCGCAAAGTGTTCACATGGGTCAATTCTCAGTGAAAATGTGGGAGGCTACCGGGTCACTTCTCAGCAGAAATCAACCACTTTTGGCATGCTTTCGAACAATCCGATACTAAAGCGCATTGCTTGGGAATCCAACGCGTCAGGAAAGCGCATCAAGCGCCGAATGATGCAGTTCGACGCTCGCTGCGGCAATGACGCGACCCTCCGAGCCAAGCCCCAGCGCCTTGCCATCCCAGTCGGATATCACGCCGCCGGCCCCTTCGACTGCCGGAACGAGCGCCATGTAGTCATATGGATGCAGGTTCATCTCAAACACGAGGTCCACCTGACCGGAAGCGAGCAGCCCGTAGGCGTAGCAGTCCCCACCGAAACGGCGCATTCCGACCTTGGCTGACAGCTTCTCGAACTTCGCGCGCCCCACGGAATCGAACGTGTCCGGCGTCGTTGAATAGAGCTTTGCTTCGGCCAGGTTGCACAGGCCACTTGTCCGGCACGGCTCGCCGTTGAGCGTCGAATTCCTGCCACGCACCCCGATCCATCGTTCGCCAGTTGGCGGTATCGAAATCACGCCGACCTCCGGTCTGCCGCCCCGAAGACAGGCAATCAGGGTCCCGAAGGTGGGCATACCGGTCATGAAACTCTTCGTCCCGTCAATTGGATCGAGCACCCACACATGCTCGGCACCGAGGCGCGTGTCCTCGTGCTCTTCTCCCAGGATGCCATGGGTTGGAAAACGGCCATTGATCTGCTCGCGCATGGCCGCCTCGATCGCGCGATCGGCCTGCGTGACCGGCGACAGATCGGCCTTGTGCTCCACGTCGAGCGGTTTGCGGAAATAGCTCATCGCCATCGCGTCCGTCACGTCGGCAAGGTCATCGGCAAACTGCGCCAGAACCTCCGTCTCGCATGGCGTCGTAGAGCTTTGCATAGTTTTTCCTCATTCGCGGGGACAAGCACGAGACCAACGGTCTCCTGCCAAAATAAATCGTAGACAAAACGCACAAAAATGCAAGACTACACAAATATACCCACGCCTTGCACACAGGCGGGCAACGAGAACGAGCCGTCGAAAGGGCTCGCACCTATCCGGGGCTGGCACTGGCTCAGAAACGCGTGGACCAACAAGGAGAGAAGATAATGATCACCTGGACAAAACTTACGACGGCGTCACTGGTCGCCCTTGGCCTGGCCGCACCGGCCGTCGCGGACGAGATCACTGTATACACCGCCCTCGAAGAAGAAGAGATCGCGGCCTATGTCGAAGCGGCACAGGCGGCGATGCCCGACACCGAGATCAACGTACTGCGGCTGTCCACCGGCAAGCTGGGCGCGCGCCTGCTGGCCGAGGCGGGCAATCCGCAGGCCGACGTGATATGGGGCTGGGCGGTCAGCGCAATGATGGACCCACAGATTCTTGAAATGCTCGAGCCGTATGCAGCCGCGGGCGTCGATGTGCTGCCCGACACCTTCCGGGGCGAGGACGGTAAGTGGTTCGCACCGATCGGCTATATGGGTGCATTCTGCGTCAACACGGCCCGGCTTGAGGAAAAGGGACTTCCGATGCCGTCGAGCTGGGAAAGCCTGGCAGATCCCAAGTTCGAAGGCGAGATCCTGATGCCGGACCCGAATTCTTCCGGCACCGGCTACCTGCACGTCAACGCCGTGCTACAGAGCATGGGCGAGGAAGCCGGGTGGGCGCAACTGGAAGCCATAGACCCCAACATGGCGCAATACACGTCGTCCGGCTCCAAACCCTGCAAGTCGGCGCGCGTCGGTGAGTACTCTGTTGGCATTTCACTGGCCTTCACCGCGATGCAATCGATCGAAGAAGGGTACCCGCTCGCCATGGTCTTTCCAGAAGGCGGCGTCGGCTACGAACTCGAGGCCTCTGGCCTGATGGCCAGCTCCGACAACAAGGAGGCGGCCAAGATCTTCCTCGACTGGACGATGTCGGACGAGGCTATCGACCTCTACCAGCAGTACAAGGCGTTGATCACCATACCGGGCGTCGATGCATCTCAGGCGGCCGAGGATGCAGGACTGCCGGCAGATATCTCGACGATCCTCGCGGATGTCGACTTTATCAAGGCTGCCGAAAACCAGGATGCCGTCAAGCAGACCTGGAAGGAAAAGTTCGGCCGCTGACCTTCAAACAGGCGGCTTCGGTCGCCGTTCAAAGCGCGGGCCTCGCCCGGGCCCGCGCCATTTGCGAATGAAGACAAGATTACCATGTACCTGACCGTCCGCGACGCCACGAAAACCTACGGCACCTTCACCGCGCTGGATCGCGTCTCGATCGAAATCGACCGCGGAGAGTTCGTCTGCCTGCTGGGACCTTCCGGCTGCGGCAAGACCACGCTGTTGCGGCTGATCGCGGGGCTGTCGGATTTGGATGGCGGCGAAATCCTTTTGGAGGACACCGCGTTGTCCGACCTGCCAGCACGCAAGCGCGGCTTCGGCATAGTTTTCCAGTCCTACTCTCTATTCCCGAACATGACCGTGGCAGACAATATCGGCTACGGACTGAGAATTCGTGGCACGCAACGATCCGAAATCTCTGCGCGGGTGACGGAGTTGCTCGAATTGGTGAAGCTGCCGCAGGTGGCAGACAATTTCCCGAACCAGCTGTCGGGTGGCCAGCAGCAGCGGATCGCGCTCGCCCGTGCGATCGCCGTCGATCCAAGGGTGTTGCTGCTGGATGAGCCTCTTTCGGCGCTCGACGCAAAGGTACGGGCAGAGTTGCGAGACGAAATTCGCCACGTTCAGCGCTCTCTCGGCATCCCCACCCTTATGGTCACCCACGACCAGGAAGAGGCGCTGGCGCTGGCCGACAAGATCATCTGCATGAACCACGGCGTCGTGGTGCAGGCCGGCACGCCGGAAGACCTGTACCACCGGCCCCGGACACGGTTCGTCGCCGAGTTCATGGGCATCAGCAACTTGCTCTCGACCGAGGCTGTAGCGCAGATCTTTCCCGATCTGCTTGCGACACGGCCGGCCGGGGCCGACGGCGCGCATGTCGTGTGCATCCGGCCCGAGCAAATCGGCGTCACCCCAGCCCCGGATGGAAACGCCACCGTGCGTGGCATCAGTTTCCTCGGCAACCTGCGACGTCTCGAGGTGGAAAGCCCCGGAGGGCCGCTTGTGGTCGAAACCCATGGCGCAGACACCTGCCGCGAAGGCGACCGCGTGAACCTTCATGTCGCGTCGGAAGCCTGTACCTGGGTCGCCGACGACGTTGCCCAAGCCCCGGCTGAGTCGCAGTCATGAGCGCCGCAGGAACGGCGATGCGCCCGGCCCGCAGCCGAATGGACGGGGACCGGTTTCTGACCTGGGTTTGTGTGGGCCTGCCGCTGCTCGGTCTTGTCCTGTTCTTCCTCTACCCGATGGTCATCGTCTTCCTGCGCTCGTTGACGGTCGAAGACGGCTATGGCCTCGCGAACTACACGCAGGTCCTGGGTTCCGCGGGGTTTTGGCGCGCGACATGGCATTCCCTGCTCATGGGCGGGACCACCACGGCGCTCAGCGTGTTCCTTGGATTCATCATCGCGCACGGTCTTCATCGCTGCGCCTTTCCGGGAAAATGGCTCGTCCGCGGCATCATCATCCTGCCGCTGCTCGCTCCCTCGCTGGTGCAAGCACTCGGCCTGATTTTCCTGCTGGGGCGCAACGGCGTCGTCAGTCGCGCGCTCGGCACCGAAATCGAGATCTACGGCTTTTGGGGCCTGCTGATCGCGAATACGCTCTACGCTCTTCCGCAAGCGGTGATGATCATCGGTGCCGCGCTGGTTCTGCTGGATGCAAGAACCTACGAAGCAGCGGAAGTCATGGGCGCCTCGCCTTCCCGCCAGTTTCGCGACCTGACGCTGCCGGCGGCGCGCTTCGGCATACTGAACGCCGCCTTCGTGTGCTTCACCATCACGATCACCGACTTCGGCAACGCCGCGGTGATCGGTGGCGACTATTCCGTTCTGGCGACCGAGATCTATTCGCAGGTGGTCGGCCAGCGAAACTTCAACATGGGCGCGGTCGTCGGCATCATGCTGCTTTTGCCCACCGTGATTTCCTACGCGATCGAGCGTCAGGCGATGAAACGGCAGCGGACTGGGCAGGCAACCGGGCAGGTTCGCTACCGGCCCAGCTTCAGGCCGTTGCGCGACACCGTCATGGCGGGACTTTCGCTGCTGATCTGCGCGGGCATCGTCGCGGTCATCGGCATCGTGGTCTACGCCAGCTTTGTCACGCTGTGGCCCTACAACATGGCGCTCTCGCCCAAGCACTACGACATCACGCTGGCAGGGGGCTATTCGTCGCTCTGGATGACGATCGTGATCTCGGTGATGGCGGCAACGGGCGGGACGCTCGCCGTCTTCCTTCTCGGCCTCGGATTGCGCCGCTTGCCACGCACTGCGGCCCAGCCGATCCAGATTCTGGCCGCCATGCCTGCGGCGGTGCCGGGAATGGTGCTTGGGCTGGCTTACATCCTGACGTTCAATTCGACGGCGACGCCGCTCTACCTGCTCTATGGAACCGCGGCACTCATCGCGATCATCAACTTTTATCATTACCATACCCAGGGTTTCCTGACCCT
Source organism: Rhodobacteraceae bacterium F11138 (assembly GCA_016521575.1). GTDB lineage: Bacteria > Pseudomonadota > Alphaproteobacteria > Rhodobacterales > Rhodobacteraceae > Sedimentitalea. Next base: position 238,079 of record JAEKDP010000004.1, read on the forward strand.
GATGACCGGCTTCCGCCAATTGCCACCCGCGCTCGAGGAAGCAGCGGGCAGTCTCGGAGCCGGGCTCGGCCGTACAGCCATCGACATCGTGGCACCCTTCATCGCGCCCATGCTGGTTTCCGTGTTCTTTTTCCTGTTCATGCGCTCCATGGTAACGCTGTCTGCCGTGGTGTTCCTGACAACCCCAGACCTGAGCGTCGCAGCCGTCACGATCATGCGGCTTGACGATGCCGGGTTGACCTCGCAGGCGGCAGCCTTTTCCACCTGCGTAATGGCGATCGTGTGCCTGGCCCTGCTGAGCATGAAGGCCACGCTCGCGCTGATGTCGCGGCGGCACCACATGAAGGAAGCCGCCTGATGTGGGCGAAGGAGCGGCATCAGCGCATCTTGTCCATGCTGGCCGCGAACCGACAGGTGAGCGCCAACGATCTCGCCGAGATACTCAACGTGTCGCGAGAGACCGTTCGGCGTGACCTCGTGGATCTGGAAGGAACCGGCCAGGTCAACCGGGTCCATGGTGGTGCGGTGCTGCCCGAGCCGCGCTCGGAACAGCCCTTCCGTCAACGCATGACGGCTCAGCTGCGCGCGAAATCCGAGATCGCGCGAAGAGCCGCCGCGCTCGTCCAGCCGGGACAGACCATCCTCGTCGACGCCGGCACGACCACAGGCATATTTGCCCGCGAACTGGCCAAGCTCTCGGGGATTTCAGTAATCACCAATTCGCTGGACGTGGCGACCACCTTGCAAGGTGCAGACCGCAAGGTACTGCTTTTGGGCGGTCGGATGGCGGCCGATGTCCCGGCGACGGTGGGCGAACTCACCCTATCCGAGATACGGCGATTCCACGCCGACGTGTGTTTCTCTGCGCCGGTCGCAGTCCACCCTGCCAAGGGCGCGTTCTTCTACGACCTGCAGGAAGCCGAGATCGCGAGCGCCATGTCGGCGCAGGCGCAGCGCTTGATACTCTTGACCGACCACAGCAAGCTGGGGGAAACCAGCCGCGTTCGATCCTGGGAAGCAAGAGAGATCGATGTGTTGGTCACCAACAAGGCGGCAACGCCGGAGCAGCTCGAGACTTTCCGCCGTGCCGGCGCGCAAATCGCGACCCCCGAGGATCACAGGCGCTCGGCGTAAGGGCAGATGCCTCGACTGGTCGCACAAGCTCATCCCTCTGCCTGTCAGACATCGGCCAAACCGGGCCCCCTGCGGGAAGACGGTATGGCACTGGTACGCAACGCACGGTGAGCCTGATTGCAGGATCAATATTCAAACCAAAGCACCTCGGGAACCGTGTACCAACGAACATGAAGCACCGAGTCATTCAGCTGGTGCCGCAAGAGGCATTTGTCGTCGGGACTGCGAAGCGCGGCAGGCACAACAGATTGACACACTGTTGCGCCGTTGGCTTCAGACCACACCCATCGCGCGCATTGCATCCGCTACGCGCACAAAACCGGCAATATTGGCACCAAGGACATAGTCGCCAGGCACACCGTATTCTTCGGCCGTATCATGGCAGGCCCCATGAATGTTGGTCATGATTTCTTCGAGCCGGTTTTCCGTTTTGGCAAAGCTCCAGCTGTCGCGGCTGGCATTCTGCTGCATCTCCAGAGCCGACGTCGCAACCCCGCCGGCATTGGCCGCCTTGCCCGGAGCAAACATCACTTTTGCATCCTGCAACAGGCGCACGGCTTCAGGGGTGCAGGGCATGTTGGCCCCTTCTGCAACGGCAATCACACCGTTTTTGACAAGCGTCTTCGCGTGGCTGCCGTTCAGCTCATTTTGGGTGGCGCAGGGCAGCGCGATCTCGCACGGAACATCCCAGATGGTCCCATCCTCGACATAATGACAGCCGGCACCACGCAACGCCACATATTCGGAAATGCGCCCGCGTTTAACCTCTTTGATTTGTTTCACCAAATCCAGATCAATGCCGTTTTCATCGACAACATAGCCAGCCGAATCCGAACAGGCGACAACCTTGCCGCCAAAGGCAATGATCTTCTCCATCGCATAGATGGCCACATTGCCCGATCCGGAAACGACGCAGCGCTTCCCGTCGAAATCATCGCCTTTGACAGCCAACATGGAGCGCACGAAAAAGGCTGTGCCAAAACCCGTTGCCTCTTTGCGCGCCCGTGAACCACCGTACACAAGGCCCTTGCCGGTCAACACGCCCGCCTCAAACCGGTTGTTCAACCGCTTGTACATGCCAAACATATAGCCGATCTCACGCGCGCCTACGCCAATATCGCCGGCCGGAACATCAACATATTCACCGATATGGCGATGCAGTTCGATCATGAATGACTGGCAAAAGCGCATAACCTCGCGGTCGGATTTTCCCTTTGGATCAAAATCTGACCCGCCCTTGCCGCCGCCGATCGGCAAGCCCGTCAGTGCGTTCTTGAAAACTTGCTCAAAGCCCAGAAACTTGATGATCCCGACATTCACCGAAGGATGAAAACGGATACCACCCTTGTAGGGGCCAAGCGCAGAATTGAACTGCACCCGAAAACCACGGTTGATCTGGACCTGATTGTTGTCATCAATCCATGGTACGCGAAAAATGATCTGGCGTTCCGGTTCGCAAATCCGTTCGATCAACGCCTCGTCAGAATATTCGGGATTTCGCGCAATGACGCGGCCCAAGCTTTCGAGCACTTCGCGTGCGGCTTGGTGAAACTCGTTCTCACCGGCATTTCGGTGCAGAACGGTGCTTAGAATGGGCTGGAGCTTTTCGTCTATGGTATTCAATATGCAACCTTTCTGTGCTTTTTGCCTGTGACGTGTCTAGTGTCAGGACCGGTGCTTTTGCACAACCAGTAAATCACGAGTGCGGCCGAGGCGATGGCTGACAGAAACACGGTGGGGGATCGATCATGTCGTGTTGCAACCCCTGTTCAATCTTTCAACCGGCCGAACATGATTTCGATCCGATTGCGTCTCTTGTGTCGGTGTTTGTCGTGTTTGACGGGCGGCTTGCGTTGCTTGCGTCCGGGGACACAGGACTATATCCATGTGTTTTTCAACACTTTTTGAACAGAGCGGCGCCACAACCACGGTCGCCGGGCAGTCATTCGACCTTGGGAAGGTTGTTGCACAAGGCCCGCGTGCCGCTGTGATCGCGGAAGGGATATAGAAACAACAAATTTCACAATGGCTTCGAATGGCCAGCCGACAAAGTCGAAAAGTTCCACAACAGGATAAAGAACAAGCATTGGCCAGAAGCTTGGTTCCATCACTCGTCCAAAAATAATGTCCCTTGGGTCTATTAAATGAGCGAGGATTTCATTCAACACTGCCTGAAGTTGATTGACGAGGTTCTTGATGGCGTCGGAGTGTATTTAGAGACTGGTCGTGAACCGCCCCAGCTTTGCCGGAGGCTGATTATTCCGTTTCACGCGACTTTATCGAACTTGTTGCACTGTTCATAGAACTTCTCCTCGGCTTCTGCTGGCGGGATATTTCTGATTGGCTGAAGCAAGCGGCGGTTGTTGAACCAGTCGACCCACTGCAGGATTTCCCATTCGACGGCATCGGCGGTTTTCCACGGCCCCAGCCGGTGAATGACTTCGGCTTTGAACAGGCCAATGATGGTTTCCGCCAGGGCGTTGTCGTAACTGTCACCGACGCTGCCGACCGACGGCTCGATCCCGGCTTCGGCCAGGCACTCGGTATAGTGGATCGACACGTATTGGCTGCCCCGGTCGCTGTGATGAATGAGATCCCCAGCCGGTCGTCGCTCATAGAGCGCCTGTTCCAGCGCATCGAGCACGAACTGGGTCTGCGGGGATCGTGACGCCCGCCACCCAACAATCCGGTTGGCAAAGGTGTCGATCACGAAGGCCACATAGACAAACCCCTGCCAGGTCGAGACATAGGTGAAGTCACTGACCCAGAGCGTATTCGGCGCCGGTGCCCGGAACTGCCGGTTCACCTTGTCGCGCGGGCATGGCAGCGCCTTGTCAGGTCGCGTCGTTTTCTGTGCCTTGCCACGAACAACGCCTTGAATGCCGAGCTGCCGCATCAGCCGTTCCACCGTGCAGCGGGCGACATCAAAGCCTTCTCGGCGCATCTGATGCCACAAGCGCCATAATCGTGATCCCGAAGGGCTCACTTCAATATACAACCCACCAGAGTCGCCAACCTTGTAAGATTTTTCCTTTGGCTTGAGAGCTCTGAGCTTCGCGTCCGTTAGCGGCATTGGGGGCATCCTACAGGTGACCATTTCGAACGTGCCCCCAATCATGCCCCCAAGGCGAGGGCATTTGGCTGGACGAAGGAAAACCCAATCGGACAACCGGAAGCAATTTGGCCCTGATTTACTGGGCCTTACCGTATCTAATCACTTGTCTTCGGATATTGAAGTGGTGCCCGGGGGCGGAATCGAACCACCGACACGAGGATTTTCAAACCGAAGCTTATTGATAAGGCTCAACAGGTTAGTCACGAAAAATCTGTCAAACCCACCACGGCGCATCAAGCACTTAGCGGCGAATTGTCAAACCTTGCCCCTGAGGCCTTCCAATGAGCTGGCGCGTGGCAAACGCTTGTGCCGAGCGGAAGTTTGGGAGTGCGACGCGCAAGCAGATCATCATGTTTTTGGCGGACAAGGCCTCTGATGATGGGTCGGGCATCTGGTGTTCGAAGGGCACGATCCAGCGGCATACGGAGCTGGGAGAGACCACCGTTAAGCGGACCGTGCGCGAGTTCTTGAAAGAAGGCATCCTCGTCGAGACCGGCGCGAGGACTTGCAAGAACGGTTTCACCGTCGTCTACCGGATCGATCTGGCCAGGGTCGAGGCGCTTGAACTGACCGCCGAGCCCGAGATCGAGACGGGGGCCACTGTGGACCCCGTCCAGACTGGACCCGGAACGGGGGCCACAGTGGCCGGGGTACCGGGGCCACCACGGCCCCCAAACCATCCTAAAACCATCCATAAACCACCTACGCGCGAGCGCGAGGCGGCGGAGGATGAAGAGGCTGAGAAGATTTTGGCCTCCTATCCGCCCGACCGTTTGCGCGGGAAGGCTGAGTGCCTCAGCCGGATAAGGGAGGCTTTGGACGCTGGAACAGAGGTCGAGGACCTGTTCCAGGCCGTAAGGGCCTACGCGACCGAGAGCGCGGGCTTCACCCGCTCGAAAGTCTGTTTCTCGGATAACTGGTTCAGGTCGGGACGGTGGCGCGCCTATGTCGAAGACATCGCCAAGGGCCGAGATGAAGCGAAGGCGAAGGAAGCCCAGATGCTCACAGGCTTGGCTAATTGGGTCACGGACAAGCATCCCCTTTGCCGCCATATCACACCCGGCCAGATCGATGCGCTCTTGGCCGCTGAGTTGGTGACGCAGGCGCAAATCACGGCGGCAGGCCTCAGAACATGACCAGCACCGATCCCACCGAAGAGCAAACAGCAAGGCGACCCATGTCATACGCTGGCGCTGCTGACACGGGACCTTGCGAGGGGCGGCAAGCCTCCCCTTCGAACCCCACCGGCGCGGGAAAAGCCCGCACCAAAGAGCCGCTGACCGAGACCTTCGTCTTCCGGTGCACAGCGTCCGAGAAGGCCCAGTTGCGCGCCAAGGCCGAGGCCGCTGGCCTGCCTGCCGCGACCCTGCTGCGTGAGGCTTTGGGCCTGACTGAGGCGCGACGACGTAAGCCCGTGCCGCGCGTCGATCCGGCGCTGGTGCTCGCTGTCGGACGCATCGGCGGCAACCTCAACCAAATCGCCCGCTGGCTCAATCGCGCCATGAAGGCCGGGCGCACGGACCTCGACACGCTGACCGTCGCGCGCCGCCTTGTGGTGATTGAACGCCAGCTTACCGCCCTCCTCGATGAGGCGCGGCAGTGCTGATCAAGTTCTTCCCCAATGGCAAAGGCGCAGGCGCGGGGCCGGTCGGCTATCTCGTGGCCGAGCGAGTCTTGGCCTATGACGGCAACCGCGACCTGATCCGCGATGCCGACGGCCAGCCCGTAACCGTCACGCGCGATCCTTTGCCCGAGGTCCTGCGCGGTAACCCCGAGCGCACCGAGGCCCTCATCGATGCCAGCCGCCACCAGTGGACCTATCGCGCGGGCGTGATCAGCTTTGCGGACAGCGACGCCCCGACTGAGGACCAACAGGCCGAGGTCATGGACCAGTTCGAACGGCTGGCCTTCGCGGGGCTGGACCCTGAGCAATATGAGGTGCTCTGGGTCCGCCATCGCCACGAAGGCCGGGTTGAACTCCACTTCTGTACGCCGCGCCTTGAGCTGACCACGGGCAAGAGCCTCAACATCGCGCCACCGGGCTACCAGGACGCCTATGACAGCCTGCGGGACGTCATGAACCAGCGCCACGACTGGGCCGACCCCATGGACGTAGAGCGCGCCCAAGACGTCCGGGACACCATCGAAGCCCCCACCCGCGCACAGGGCCGGGACGAGCTGCACGCCTGGATACAGGACCAGATCGATATGGGTCTGATCACAGACCGCGCCACCATGGTCGACGCACTAACCGACGCAGGCTTCGACCTGCCACGCGCGGGCAAGGCCTACATCACCGCCCGCGACCCCGAGACCGGCGAACGCTGGCGGCTGAAAGGAGAGATTTTCCATGAAGACTGGCAAGCCGACCCGGCTGAGCGAGAAGCTGAACGCGGAGCTCGACACGATCCGGGCCGAGCACGTCGCCTCGATCTCGTCCCAGCTCAAGAGCTTCAGGATCGATTTGAAGAACATTGTGAGCGCCGCGCAGCATACCATCGCGAGCGATACGCGCCACTTTCAGACCGAAACGGAGACCTTGTTCGAGACGCGGCTCAGATCGATCCGCCTTTGGCTGACGATCTCGCCCTGGCTGATCGCGGGGATGGTGCTGACGGGGATCGCCTTGATGATGGTCGCGAGCTTTTTCTGGACGGCGCATCTGACGCGCTCGGAACTGACGGAACTGGGCCTGACGCGGATCGAGCGGCCCGAGGGGACCTGGCTGATCCTGGACCCATCGAAGACGCGGCTCAGAACCTGCACGATGGGCGGCCAAAGCATCACCTGCATTCGGATCGAGGAGGATTAGATGACCCAACTGACAGCCTTGGAACGCGACTTGCTCGCCTGCGTCGAGCGGTTGGTGACGGCCTCAGAGGCCTCCGCGAAGGACTTGACCGCCTTGGAGACACGCTCGACCGGCAGGATCGAGAGGGAACTGGCTGGCTTGAAAGACTGCGTGGCCTTGCTCATTCGTTCGCAGGCCGCATCCATGAAGGCCTTGAACGGATTGCTGAACGACGAGGCGAGCTACAAGACGCTGAACGAGAGCTTGCAGCAGAGCTTGACCTTAGCGAAAGCCGCCGCCGAGAGATTGAGGGACAGCTAGATAGCCAGGACGCGCATGCGGAGCGGGGGTTGCGGCATTAGACTCGCTGGGCCCCAATCGAACATCGCTTGACTGCAAAGTTCAGTTCAGATGCCGAGCTTGCGGACAAACATATCCTCTAAGAAGCTCTGGACAAGAACCGAAGTATCTCCAATCTCTTCACAGGCCCAAATTTCCTCTGGACCAAAGCGGCCTTTGCGCTTTTCCGTTGTTGCTGTGTAAAGGTGCATTTTGTCGTTGATGTAAAGAAGCTCGCGGAGTCGAATTTCGTCGTCCGTGAACTGATCAAAATTATATCTGACATTGGCCTGTGGTTCGCCGCCCGTTAGGCACAGCGAAACAGCTCCATATAGGTCATCCCTATCGTGGACGTCCTCAGGTCTGAAGTTGTGGCGCTTGAAGAAGAAGATCGTTCGATAAAACGCTTCTCCTTCAGAGAACCAAGTTTGCTTGAGAAACCAAGTATTCGTTGATTTTCCCGTTTCGCTGATTTCTCGCCATTTTCTGAAGTCTATGGCATCAAACTTTTCAGAGCGCACATGAAGAATGTCTGAGCTGGAGTTCAATTCTTCGCAAGTTGCCGCCAGTTGGTCTGAAAAGTTCTGCATTCTCTGTTTCCAGACAACGTATTGCTTGTGCAGGCCCCCGGTTTTTTTGTCGCTAGCTCTCCTCGCCAGCGTCTCGATGAATTGGCCCCGAGATTGAACTTCTTCCAGAATAGATGTCACGCGAGATAAGATCGCCAGTTCGAACTCACAGATCATCTGGCAGAGTGGATTCCAATCACCGCTGTCAGCTTTCTCAAGCGCATCATAGTAGTCATCTCTTCGAGATGAAGGAATTCCTGTTGGATAAAGGTCACTGGATAGTAGCGAGTAATCTTGAAGCAGACGACCGGTGCGGCCATTCCCATCTTCAAACGGATGGATTCTGGTAAACGTGGCATGAAGCCAGGCAGCGCGCAGAATCGGATGAAGCGCCTCCGTTTCGCCGTAGAGCGACGTCATTTCCCGCACGAGGGGTTCGATGTCGGCAGGTGGTGGTGGCTGAAAAGAAGCGCCGGTGATCTCCACCTCGGTTTCACGAAATTTGCCCGCACTCGGCAGAATCTCTTTCTGAAGTATCTTGTTTGTCTCTCGAATAGCACTTGGTGTCAGTGGGTGATTTTCCTCCGTGAGGCCAAAAATGAACTCGTCTGCCTTCAGAGCATTGTAAATTTCCGCTTCGGCTTTGGAGCTATTTTCGGAGAGTGTCATTGCATCCATCATCAGCAGAGTCTGCCTTCTGGAAACGGAGATACCCTCCATGTTCAGACTCGCGGTAATCCTGTCTGGCAAAAACTCGGTACTAAGCCGGGAGTTGACCTCTTGACTAAACGGGCGCTTCTTTGCCAGATCGCTTGCGACACTTGAAACTTCATCAAAGAGGTTCTGTGTTTCGGGGGCCAATTCTGCGGTTCGTGGATCCAAAACTTCCAAAATTTTCCCCTTTTTGAAAAAGCATCTTGCGCTTGAGATCAACACAAACTCAAGCCAAGTTCCATCCCTGATGGAAATCGCTCCATAGGCGTCGCTGAACTGGCAATCGCCGCAAAGAACCGCGAAAAGCGATCAATATCAGATACACCGATCTATCGTTATGCCCGCGCTAAGTCGTAATTCGTTTGCAAGCTAACCCAGTAAGCTGGGGTCGTGTTGAACAAGCGGGCAAGGCGGTACGCTGTATCAGGTGTGATCCCCGTCGTGCCCTTGATCAGCCGCTCGATCCGCGTCCGAGGCACGCCCAGACGCCGCGCAAACGCGATGGCCCCCATCTCCAGAGGATCAAGGTAAAGCTCTTTGAGGACTTCACCGGGATGCATTGGGTCTTCAAGCAAGCTCATCGCCGGATACTCTCTCAGGCCGCGCCAGTTCGGGGTTCTGCGTTCATCTCATCAGCGTAGATGAATTGCTTGGCATCGTCGCGCACTTCCAGCGTCGCCCCGTCAATCGCGCCAACGGCAAGGCCTGCGTTCACCCGCCGCGCCGGTTTACCCGCACTAAGCCACTTTCCCGCTTTGCCAACTGCGAAGCGCCCTTTGCGCGCTCCAGCTCCCTTGCCTTCCGCAGCGTCCATGATGACCACAGCGACCTCTTCCATCCGGAACAGCCCGCCCTGGCTGGCCGGGGGCATCTTGCGCTTTTGCAGCGACTGGCGCGTCACGTCCAACCGCTTGGCAACATCGGCCAAGCTGACGAGGTCAGGCCGCACTTCCCACAAAACCGAGCCTTCCGGCAATTGCTTTTTGATCGCACGCGCCGCATCGAGGATCGCATCTTCCGCACGATCACTCGCTGCTTCCAGCGCAACGCCAAGCACGCCAGGCACACCAGTGCCGACGATGGCATCCTCGAAGCCAGCCTCGAAGACCGCGTCCATCAGATGGAACGCTTCATGTTCACCCTCTGGAAGGGCGAAGATCAGTTCAAACTCGATTTCTGCCATATTATTCGTCCTCTTGCGCGCCTTCGTTCGTGTTATCGAGTTTCGTGCAACCAAGCGCCCGACTTCTCAATTGCCGCGCAAAGCGGCCAGGATTTTGAGGCGTCGACCAGACACCCATCTGACAAAACTCACCGCACCTACAGTCAGGATCGTTGTTCGGACACCGGATCAGGCCCCAAGCATGACCGCGCCCGGAACGCAAAGTGACCGTCCAACCCAAGGCCTCCAGCTCACGCAGAACGGCTTCGATCTCCTTGGACTTGTGCGACTTTCTAGGCATTAAATAGGTCTCTTTCTTTAAGTTGTCAACTGACAACTTTATTGCTTCGAGTCGATTGAGGGGCTACCCCAACAAAATCGAAACGTTCACAAGCCTTCAACTTGCATTCCATTTTCGGCCAACCACTCTTTACGGGCCCTCCAATCAGGGAGATGTTGCTCAACCTTGATCCAGAATTTCGCCGAATGATCGGAATGATGGGCATGTGCCAGTTCATGGATGATGATGTATTGCGCGATCCTCGGCGGCAAAAGCGCAGCCTTCCAGTGAAAGGAAACCCTCCCCTCTGATCCGAACGAACCCCACCGGAAGCCTAGGTCCTGGACTTTGACTTCATTGATGTTCACATCCATGCGGTTTGAATGCTGAAGGGTTTGCTTCTCGAACCAGGCCTGCGCCTTGCGAATATACCAGGAAATAAAGACTTCCCGGCCTCTATGGACCGAGGCCGTTCGAAGACAGAAGCGTCCATTCTTCAATGTCAGATCGACAAGCTGACGGTCGACCAAGCGAAGGCGATAACTTTTACCAAGATACAGGAACCCCTCGCCATCGACGAACTCCTTAACAGGGGCCCTTCGCTGAAGCCGCGCCTTTTCCTCTAACTTGGTATGCACCCAAAGCAGTTTCTCCTTAACGAACTCGACCAGTTCACTTTCTGTTGCGTCCGGCGGCGCAAGAATTACAAGTTCACCCGACCTCTCCACGGTAATTTGGAGGGTCTTTCTTCTATCGCTTCGTCGTATGTTGAACGACAGGCCATCTACGTCCAAATGCTGGTCGAAAAAACGGACTGAGCGGCCCCCGGTTCGAATGGGTGAAAGCGGGAGGTTTGGCATCAGAATCCCCTCAAGGCTTCGTCATTGGCCTTGGCTTGCTGCATCAAATGCTCCGACAACCGCTCTGCATCCAAAACACCAAGCCCCTCGATCTTTGCATCAACCAGTTTTTCGAAGATTTCAGATCGCAGATTTTCTTGATCAGCCATCTTGAATGTGCTCCAGATTGAGCGATTGGCAACAACCTCTTCGACAATGCGATCCACGATTTCCTGGGTCACACGATGCAGAGCCTGAAGATGTTGTGCCGGAGTGTTTTCGTCCGCTCCCGCCTCTTCTAGAACGGTGCGAAGGAAGGGGACATAAATCTCCGGTATATCGAATTCAGTTTCGCCAGTTGATTGGGACTCTGACCGGAGCTCATCAATAATCGCTTGAAGCTGCTCGATGATTTCATCCCACTGATGGCCAAAGCCATCTAAAATCTGATTAAGGCGCTCGGACATCTTCTTGAACCGAACAGGGTCAGTTTCGAGCTTCTTGCGGATATGTGAACGGATCGCGTGTTCCATCTCCGAAGCTTTGGCGCGCGCACCGCTTGCTTGCCCAACCTGGTCTTCAAACTCGGCATCCGTAAGTTGAACGGGAGGTATCTTGGGATCGATACCCAACGAGATCACATGGTCATCAATCAGCTTTCGGACCTTAGCACCCACATCTGAACCTATGACGGCGACATCGCGGAACCTGTTCCGCGCGCGCGCCTGGATATAGGCAAGGCGCTTTGCATCCTTCACAAATGGCAGACCCTCGGGTCTTGGAAGCACGATTTCCAAGGATTTGAGGAAGTCCTTCAGCTTCACCGTGAACTCAGCCCTAACCTTTTCGGTGGCCAAAACCTGAAGGCATTTCTCATCGTCAGACAAGTCATCTAGGCCCTCCCGCCGGAAAATGTCGACGACCCGAATGTGCCGATCTCGCAGAATGGGAATTTGGTCGGTGAGACTGACCAGCGCTCCGTCGATGTCTTCATCCGAATAGGCGGAAAGGGCCGACTTCAGGTGATGGGCAACTCCGAAATAGTCCACGACGATCCCGCAGGTCTTGCCAAAACCGGTTCGATTTACACGGGCAATGGCCTGCAACAGCTCGGCTTCACGGATCGATCGGTCAAGGTACATCACGCCTTCGATGGGCGCATCGAAGCCCGTCAAAAGCATCGATTTCACGATCAGAAACGCGAGGGGGTCCGCTTTCGTGGGGTCCTTATGGAACAACGGCCTCTTGAACCGTTTGATCCGCATTTCCTGCGCTGAGCCTTCGGTCCACTGCTTCCAGCTGGCATCATCATTGTTGCCGCCGGACATAATCGCCGCAAACTCGATCTTCTCCAGCGTATCACGGTATCGCCAAGCCTGGACCAACGCCTGCAGCTTTGCCGGTCTGATGCAAAGCTCTTCATCGTCCAACGACTTGTCACGATCAGGCAGAGCCGCCGCTTCGGCCAAAAGCTCATCACGTGCCTCTAAAAATGCCGCATGATACCGGGCAACCGCTGTGCGGCTGTAGGCAACGACCTGCGCCTTGTACCCATTCGGCAAAAGGTTGGTCACGTAGTGCCGCAGCATGTCGCGGGCCTTTTCCCCGATCAGCTCCTTGGCCTCCAGGATGTTGCCCTTGGTCGCGTATTTCTTGCGGATCGCTTCCAGTTCCTCATCCGAACGGCCACGAAACATATCCTCGAACAGGCCGTCCAGGGTGGCCCCGTCCTTCACCGCACCCTCAGCGGTGCGCCCCTCGTAGAGCACCGGCACAGTCGCCCCATCGGCCTCGGCTTCCTTGATCGTGTACTGATCAATGAAATCGCCAAAAATCTCGGTGGAGCGTTTCTTCTCTCCCATGATGATTGGCGTACCGGTAAAGCCGATCCGCGCGCAGTTCGGCAGCGCTGCCAGCAGGTTGGCATGTAGATCGCCCGCCTGCGTGCGGTGCGCCTCATCCACCACGACCAGGATCGTGTCATCCTCGTTCAGCACATCAAAGGCCGGGCCCTTCGTGACTTCGGCCACGTCCTCATCTGTGCGGTACTTCTGGATCGTTGCAAAGACCAAACCCGGCCCTTTACGGCGGGCGAGCCGCTTCAAGGAACTGTTGCTCGTCGCCAGCTCCACCACATCACCGGACATCGTCGCCGTTTCAGACAGTTGCCGTTGCAGATCCTTGCGGTCGGTGACCATGATCACCTTGAACTTCCGCAGGTCCAAATCCGTCCGCATCTTGCGGATCATGAAGACCATGGTCAGGCTCTTGCCGGAGCCTTGCGTATGCCAGACGATGCCGCCGCGTCGGTCGTACTCACCGTCTTGCAGCCGCGTCTTCCCGGTCCGCAAACGCTCCAACGCGCGGTTCACGGCGCGGTATTGCTGATACCGGCAGACGGTTTTGATGGTCTGGCCGCCCACATTCATGAACAGCAGGTAGTGCCGCAGGATATCCAGCAGATGCGCCGGGCGCAGCATGCCCGCGATCATGCGTTCCTGCTCGGACAAGCGCGACTTGCCAAGGGCCGCAGCCACCTCATCCTCGGAGCCTTTGCCATCCGGCCCCACGACCGTCTTCCACTGCCCGTAATACTCCAGCCCCGCGCCGATGCAGCCAACGCGCGCCTCGTCAAAGCTGGTCGCGATCAGAAGCTGGACCGAGGCAAAGAGCGCAGGCGCGCCTTCGTTCTCGTCCACCTCAAGTGACGCCTTGCGGGCGTTGTGATAACGGCGCAGTTGCTTGACCGCTTCGGCCAGCGGTTCTGGGATGCCGGGGCTTTTCGCCTCGACCACCACCACGGGGATACCGTTCACCAGCATCACCACATCGGGGATGATAAAGCCCTTGCCCACGTCATGGCCGGGCGGGCAATCGACGCGGAACTGGTTTGAGACGGTGAAGCTGTTCGCCCCCACATCGTCCCAAGCGATGTAGCGGATGGTCTGGCCGCGCCCGCCGTCCCAGCCGGGCAGGCCCTCGACGGTCAGGCCCTTGAGCAGCAATTCGGTGACTGCCTGATTGGCTTCCATCAGCCCGCGTTGGCCGTGGCGGGTCAGCGCGCTGACTGCCTCGGACAGGCGCGCCTCGTCGAGCCATGGTTTGCCATCGGGGCCGGGGTTGATGGCACGCAGGCGGTCGCGCAGCGTGGCCTCGGCAATGACATCCTTGAAACTGCTGCGCCCGGTCAGGGCGGGGTCGTCCATATTGCCGGTTTGCGCTTGCCAGCCCATGGCAACACATTGGTCGATGAAGGGCTGTTCCACATCGTCGAATTCATGCCCCATGTGCAGCCTCCCCCTCGAGCAGAGGCGTGACGGGCACCCGCCCGGTGAGCAAGTCGTCCATCAGTCCTGATTTTTGAAGGCGGAGTTTTTCAAAGCTGGTTTGCTCCTCGCGCAATCGGCGAGAGAGCTCTAAAAGAATGACTGCAATCGCTTCTTGTTCGTCCCGTGGTGGCACAGGAAGCAAAGTCGAGCGTATTGTCTCACTGCGGATCGCCGACATGGTTCCGCCTTGTTGGTCTTTCGAGAAGTGCCGCAGTACCCAATCCGAATAGTTCACCTGCAACATTGCCAGGTAGGGCGAATACTTCGCCTGATCTAGTGAGATCGTCCAAGTGTGCTTTGACGATAGCGCTCTACCAACATCAAGCGGAACGAGACAGCAACGTCCCACGGTTCCCATGATTGTAATCATCAGATCATCGGGCCGCACTGCATAGCGTTGTAATTGCAAGAATTTACCGGGTGTGACGAAGCGTTTGAAATTCCGGTCAAAGCGTTCGACAAATACGTTGTCGATACCAAGAAACGGCACTCCCTCTTCAACCAGTTCATCTTTCAAAAGTGCGCTACCAAACGGCCCCGACCGCATTGCCGGATCGACAGAAGCCAGCATGTCTTGGATTTCAGAGACCTCCCACTCCTTCGGGAGCCAGCCGAGTGGGGTTTCTTTGTAGAGGTGGGGGGCCTCGGTGTGTGGGGGGCGGAGGTCTCCGTTGGCGTCGATGCCGCGGGTCAGAAGATCATGCAGCAGCCCCTGCTTCATCGCCTTCAGCTTCGCAACCACCGCCTCCGTCCCCCGGATCGCCGCATCCAACGTATCCAGCACCTCGGCGATTTTGGTTTGCCTTTCGAATGAAGGAACCAAGCAGCCAACGGTTTTTAGCGTGGTCAAGTTGATGCGAACGCGGGTTGAACCAATAGCCTTCTTTTCTGCTTCAAATCGCGTATAGGGGCTGTTGATTGCTTTTGCGATGTATGACGGCACAAAACGAGACGTATCTGGTCGGAGGCGTATACAGTCCGCGACCACCACAAATTGCTTGCTCACTGGCGGTACGATACAGGCCCTTGCGACAGGTTCGGCCATCTTGGCAATCGCGATGTCACCTGGTACGGCTCCGTGGCGCTTGAGTGATAAGAACTTGCGCTCAGAAATAAATTTTTGGTTGCCGTCAAACCACTCATTTATTCCAATGTTTTGAAGCTGGATCAGGCGCACACCTTCTTCGGTGTATTCGTCGGATTTGAGACTTGATCCGAATGGACCGTCCACAAAACTACCTGCCGAACGCTCCGCGATATCGCCAAGTTCCACCCTTTTGAAGGTTGAGTCAGACATACCCCAACCCCTTCAAGAACCCGGCCAACTTCTCCGTCGCCTCTGCCCGTGCGCCCTCGATCTCGGTCAGGGTCACGCGATACTTGTCCCACCAGTTTTCAAACGCCGCCACGATCTGGCCGCGCTGCGCGGCGATGTAGCGGGTCAGGATTCTCTGCATGTCATCATGCAGGATTTTCAGCAGCAGCTCTGCCGCCTCCTCGGGTGACAGCCCGTCAACGCCTGCGTTGATCTCATCCGTGAACTGCTCCTGCTTGGCCTTCAGGGTCTTCTTGACCTCGCTTAGCTCCTTTTTCCAGCGCTTGATCTGCGCCTCGTCCACCGGTTCGGCCTCGTCCTCTTCTTCCTCGTCCTCCTCGGGCTTGGCCGTCGCCGCCTTTATCTGTGCATCCAGTTCCGCCTTGCGCGCCTCAAGCTCGGCAATCTCGCGCACGAAGTCGCCCATCAGGAAAGCGACCAGCTTGTGATCCAGTGGGTTCTCCTTGTTCCCCTTATCCTCCAGCGCCGTGACGATAGAGGTGCGCCAGGCATCGACCACGCCCTTGGTGTCGCGCGCCATGAGGGTCAGGAAGTCAAACCGCGACTGGTTCCAGAACTGCGCGATGATGCCCCGCACGGTAAACGGGTCGAGCATGGCAAGGCTTTCGAGCGTTTCGGAAAAGCTGGAGAGCAGTTCATCGCGCAGCGTGATGAGCGCGGCGGGGTCTTCGGCCCCGGCGAGGGATTTGATGCTGTCCTGATGCGCGCCCCACCACGCGTTGAAGCTGTCCTTGATCTGCGCTTCGCGGGCGACGAGGCCCGCATTGGTTTCGATGGCCGGTTTGAGGTCTGACTTGGCGGTCAGGCTTGCGGCGAAGTCGAGATAGTTTTCATCGCGCGGCGTCAGCAGGTCCATCGGGTCCAGCCCGTGGGATTGGAACAGGTCCGCCTTGGCCTCAACCTCTGATTTCGGGATTCCGCCGACAAGGTGCGCGCGCACGTCATGCGGCTCGGGCGGCGGGGCGTTGTCGGCATAGCGGCGGATGTTGAGGTTGAAGTCATTCTCGCGCAGCGTGTCGATGTCGACGATGGCCGAGAAACCGGGGATTGCGCGGTATTCCTCGAACGTAGTGACGATCTTTTCGATGTGCTCCGGCAGCAGGTGGTTCTGCGCGCGCCCTTCGAAATATTCGCGGTCGGCGTTGATGAAGAGCACCTTGCCCTGCCGTTCGGCTGGCTTGCCCGAGACCAGGTTCGCGCCATGGTGCACCCGCTGGCGCAGGACGATCACGCAAGCCGGAATGCCGGTGCCGTAGAAGAGCTGCGGGCCGAGGCCGATGACCGCCTCAACCTGATCGCTCTCGATGATTTTCTGACGGATTTTACCTTCGTCTCCGCCCCGGAACAGAACGCCGTGCGGCATCACCGTCGCGATCATGCCGCCGTCTCGGCTGACGGCCAGCATGTGCTGCAGGAACATGAGGTCAGCCTTCTTGGAGCCAAGCGGCACCTCATGGAAGAAGCGTTCCCGGAACTTGGGCTGCCACGTGTATTCGCCAGAGCGATCCTTGTCCTTGGAACCCCAGTTGATCGAGAACGGCGGATTCGTGAGGATCCGATCAAAGCGGCGCAGTTCGCCATCCTCGACGTGTTGCGGTTCGCCCAAGGTGTCCTCGTTCCGCAGGTCCGCGCTGTTGATGCCATGGAGCAGCATGTTCATCTTCGCGATGGACCAAACGGTGCCAGCAGCTTCCTGACCGAAAAGGTTAGCCCTGCGCCCGTCCTGGCCATGTTCGTCGATGTAATCCTTGGCCGCGATGAGCATACCGCCGGACCCGCAGCAGGGATCGTAGATATCATGTTCGAGCGTTGGCTTCAGCAACCTGACCATCATCCGGACGACCGAACGCGGGGTATAGAACTCGCCGCCTTTTTTGCCGGCAGAGTCCGCGAACTCACCAATCAGGTATTCGTATGCTGCGCCCAGAAGGTCAGGAAATTCAAAATCTTCGTTGCGAAGCCGGATTTCACCGAAGTGATTGATGAGTTGGCGCAGCTTCTGGTCGCTGATCTTGCTTTGGCCCACTTTGCGGGTGAAATCGATGTGGTCGAGGACACCTTCGAGCGCAATGTTTTCGGATTCAACGCCGCCCAGGGCTTTGTTGAGCTTGTCGCCGATGTTCTCGTGCGCTTCGTCAACCAGGTGACCAAAGCGCGATTGCGGCGGAACCCAGAACGTGCCGCTGCGCCCGTACCAAACCTTGTTCTCCGCTTCTTCGGCGGCCTGCTCCGGGGCCACACCGCTCGCGATACGTTTTTGCACCACCTCTAAGCGGGCCTGTTCGAACACGTCCGAACAGCGCTTCAGGAAGAGCATCCCGAAAATGTACTCTTTGAATTCCGAGGCATCCATCTTGCCGCGAAGGATGTCTGCAGCGCTAAAAAGGTGACGCTCCAATTGGGCGAGTGTCAGTGGCATCTACTGGTATTCCTAAGTTGGCGCGCGCTCAGAGCGTGCAAATGTACAAATTACGCTGGCGTACGCCGCAGGACAGGCCGCAGAGGTATCAATGCGAGGGGCTTTAATGCATCGTGTCATTCTTCAATCAATTTTTTGAGCTGACGGTCTGCAAGCCGCAACGTGATGACGGAACCCGAAAGAATGGGCACCAGAATTCCAGATAGTGCTACCGCAAAGATGGCCGCGCCGGATATCAACGTAAAATCATGAGGCTGCCCCCCGAAACTCAGCCTTAGGAAACCGATCAAATAGAGTGCGCTGGCAACCAAGAGTACCGTATTGAGCGGTTCCAACGGCTCGACTGCGTTGCGGCGTGCACGCTCCAGTGTTGCGCGCCGAAGTTTCTTCCAGTTGTCGCTTGGCTTTTGCATCGGCTTAATCCCTTACCAGTTCGATCCAAGTGTGAACGTCATCATCTCTGACTTCCCGCCCCTCGAGATGTGACTGATACCAGCGCGCGACGATGGCCCCGCGCTTCTCACTTTTGATCTTTATGTTTTCTTCGTTGAGGTGCTGATCGAGCGAGGTCTCAATCTGTTTCAAGGCTTCAAAGTCATGAGATGCACGGACTGTCTGCGTTCCGAGCAATATCCACGCAGCATCTACTTCAAACCGGTCTGACATCGCGACAAGCGCCTCCACAGGAAGACCCCGTTGGCCCTTTTCGTAGCTGTGATAGGCGCGATGTGAGACGCCAATCGCCTCCGCCATTGCTGTTTGCGTCAGGCCGACTTCGTTGCGCGCGATAGCAAGGCGCGCGCCCATAGCAATGAAAACTGATTTTGCGTCCTGCCGCATGCAAGGTTCCCTATTGACGAAATCGCCATAACGAGCGAAACTGCACGAAATGACGTATTTCTTGCCCTTAAATCATCTGAGCATGTCATAAGGTGCAGAACAAGCGATTCTATTCATATCCAGCGATGGAGGCCGAAATTGACCCAGGAACGTCTTCTCTCTCCCAAACAGCTCAGCGAGATCGTTGGGCTCAGTCCTGCGCAAATTCGCGCGCTCATGAACACCGGGAAGCTAGAGTTCGTGGAGATCTCATCGAAGACCAAGATGCTGACGATGAGCGGCTGGGAGCGGTTTCAGAAGAACGCGACCAAGGTCAAAAGGGCCGAGAGTTCGATGGCGAATTGACGGGGGTGTCCGGTTATGGCGACGACCAATCTCAATATCAGCGTGATCGACAAGCGCATGCTGAAGCAGTCCGAAGCCGCGAGTTATGCCGGGTTGCCGGTGAAGCACTTCAAGGCGGCTTGTCCCGTGCGCCCCGTTGAGTTGAAGCAAGGCACGCTGCTTTGGGATCGCCGTGACCTCGATCTCTGGATTGATGATGTGAAGTCTGGGGCTGTGACCGATACCCGCGACACCATTCTGGACCGCCTTTGATGACACAGGTGCGGGTCAAAGGGTTCAAGATTTTCAAGGACCGGCACGGCAAGCAGCGATGTTATCACCGCGAGACCGGCCACAAGGTTGACCTGACCCACGCGCCTATTGGTTCCGCCGAGTTCTTTGCCGAATGCGAGACGATCCGCGCGATCGCCGAGGCGCAGCGGGCGAAGGCACCGAAGGCCGGAACACTTGGGGGGCTGATCCAGTCCTACTTTGAGACCGAGCACTTCCAAAACCTCGCCGAAGCCACCCGGCGCGACTACCGCAAATGTGCCGATTTCCTTGAGCCGATCCGCGATACGCCGATCCACGTTATCGACACACCGCTAATCGCGGGTATCCATGACAAGGCCGCAAAGAAGATTGGTTGGCGGCGGGCAAATATGGTCCGCACGCTTCTCAGCGAGGTGTTTCGCTACAATATCCCGCAGGGGCTCATCTCCGCCAACTTCGCCAAAGACGTCATTCCCAAGAGACGCCCGCGCGACCGCGCATATGCCAACCGCCCTTGGACCATCGAAGAACGGGACACCGTCTTGGGCAAGGCCAAGCCTCATGTGCGCGTGGCCCTTGCCCTGATGATGAACACCGGCCTCGACCCGTCCGACGCCCTAAGATTGCGGAATGATCAGGTCGACGGCGGCACGATCTGGGGCGTACGCGGCAAGACAGGCGAAGAGGTTGCGATTCCGGTCAGCCCGACCCTTCAGGCCGCGCTTAACCGCATGCCTAACCACGACGCCGAGACTGTGCTTTCCAATTCGCGCGGTGAGGCATGGACATACAACGGCTTTTCGACCGTTTGGCACCGCTTCAAAACCGCCCTTGAGAATGAAGGCCTTATTGAAAAAGGCCTGACCCTCAAGGGCTTGCGGCACACCGTCGCCACGACTTTGCGCGAAGCAGGGCTCGATGAACGCCGCATCGCCGACCTTCTAGGACAGAAGACACCTTCCATGGCGCGGCACTATTCCCGCTCGGCCAACCTTGCCGAAAAGAACCGCGAAACCATAGCGACGCTGGAAAAAGAAAACGAAAAGCGCGCGAAGATTGTCAAACCTTCGCAGAAAAGCGTCAAACCTGACCGAAACGAGGATCAATCATGAGCAAAAAATACAAATATATCAGGATGTTAAATGGTGCCCGGGGGCGGAATCGAACCACCGACACGAGGATTTTCAATCCACTGCTCTACCCCTGAGCTACCCGGGCAACGGGAAGGCTTGCGCCTTGGGGTGGGCGCGTTCTAGGCCCTGTGCGCTGTGGTGTCCAGAGCCTTTTTCGATCCATCCCGATCAATGCGGTCGTTCGGGCTTGGTTTTCACGACTTCCTGTGCTTTTTCAGCATCTTCAGGATCATCGGATGGGATGGCATAGGCGCCGTTCAGCCACCTTCCCAGATCCCTGTCAGCGCATCGCTTCGAACAGAACGGACGAAACTTCCTGTCGGTCGCCTGACCGCAAACGGGACAGGTCATCGCAACAGCTCAAGCAACGGGGGGCGGCCGCGTTTGCGCTGCAACTCGAAATGACCCGATGGGGTCCAGCCCAGCAGTGCCGTTTCTTCGCTATCCGCACGAAACGCGGCGCGCAGCGTGGTTTCAAAGGCACGGCGGTCCTTCTTCGGCATGGGCGCAAGATCCAGTGTGATTTGCCCGCCCAGCCCGCGCAGACGCAAGGCGCGCGGCAGGGTGCGCGCACAGGCCATATTGGCCTTGAGCCCGGCAGCAAGCGAGGCGTCGTTGCCGGTATTCACATCGACCGCTACCAACGCGCGGGTTGGCTCGATATACATGCCAGCACCGCCGCCAAGAGGTTCAAAGGGCTTCGTCGCATCGTCGAGCGCGTCCAGCACAGCGTGGGTGGCAAAGCCGCCAGGTTCGGTCACGATCTCGGCCGGTTCGACCCATTCGCGCCAGGCCAGACTGTGCGGGCTATCGCCATCCAGCAGCCGTTCAGAATCGGTTCCCGCATCCTGCATCAGCTGTTCGGCCAAGGCAGCCATCTCGGCAATGTCTTCGGCAATGGCCCCTGCTTCGGCCCCGGCACAGGACGAGCGCAGGATCAGCCCATACCCGGAATTGCCCATTGTCTCGTGCGCGACTTCCAGCAGGCGGTCCCGTTCGTCATCATCCCGAATCGCGCGCGACACATTCAGCCCGGGCGCATTCGGGATCACGATGGCATAGCGGCTTTTGAAGAGAAGCTTCTGCGTCACGGGAATCGCCTTGCCCGGCTCGGCGTAGCCGGACACCTGGACCAGCAGCAGATCGCCAGGGGCCAACCCCTTGATCCGGCGCAGAAAGGCCGATCCGTCAGGCGTAGACAGAAACATCCCCCCCTGGCCTTTTACCGGCCGGTCAGCGCGCGCGCGATACACAGTGCCAGGCGCCGGACGGTCGCTTTGAATCAAGATGTCTTCAAGTCTGCCGTCAACCATCAAGGCCGCGGCTTCGCGGTCTTGCAGGTGATCCAGGATGATGCTGCGGCCCTTCATGCCGCCCTCTGGAAAAGGCTGACACCGGCGGATTTCAACAGGCCGGCTGTCTCTGCCAGGGGCAGGCCGACAATTCCCGTAAAGCTGCCGCTGATCCACGGAATGAACGCGCCGGCGGGACCCTGTATGGCATAGGCCCCGGCTTTGCCGCGCCAGTCGTCCGTCGCAAGATAGGCGTTGAGGTCATCAACGGACAGCCGTTTCATGCGCACCGCACTGACCACATCCTTTTCCCAGATCCGGTCACCACAACGAACCGCAACCGCGGTGACGACCCGGTGGCGCCGCCCGGACAATGCCAACAGGAAGCTGGCGGCTTCACCCACATCTGCCGGCTTGCCGAGAATGCGGCGTCCAAGCGCCACGGTGGTATCAGCGCACAGCACGACATCCTCGGGTGACGCCGCGACGGCCTCGACCTTTTGGCGGGCGATGCGTGTGCAATACGGTCGGGGCAATTCGGTCCCGCGCGGGGTTTCATCAATATCGGGAGGGAGAATGGCATCGGGCACGACCCCGAGCTGAGCCAGCAGGTCCAGCCGTCTGGGGCTGCCCGATCCCAAGATAAACGCCATGCGAACCGACGTTATTTGAAACGATAGTTGATCCGACCCTTGGTCAGATCATAGGGGGTCATTTCGACCTGCACCTTGTCGCCGGCCAGAACACGGATGCGATTCTTGCGCATCTTTCCTGCGGTATGTGCGATGATTTCATGGCCATTCTCTAGTTCGACCCGAAACGTCGCATTCGGCAGGAGTTCCTTCACGACGCCGGGGAATTCGAGAGTATCTTCCTTGGCCATGTTGTCTCCATCATTGTGAGTCCCGCTCAGCGGGGCGTGCGGTTAGATGATGCCTTTTCAGGGGTTTTTCAAGCGCACAATCGGGGAATACCGGGATTTGTTACCGATTTGAAACGTCGGCACATGAAAATGCCGCGATCCGTGAGCATCGCACCCGCCCTGACGCACGCCATGGTTGTATTTTCCGGGGGTTTTCTGTTCAGCCCCGCCAAAGCCCCCTGCCCGACCACTGTTGCGCCGGGAACCGAAGGTCATTGAACCAGTTCCGGGCGGCCCCAATGATCCAGCAGATGCTGCACGATCTGATCTCGGGTTTGCCGATAGCTGGCCAGCTTGGATTCGCGGTTTTCTCCCAGGCCGGTGGGATCCAGGATCTGCCAGTATTCTACGGTCAGGTGATAGTACCGCGTCAACTCCAGCGCCCGGCGCTGGCTGGCCGGGGACAGCGCAACCACCAGATCGAACGAGGACAGATCATCGCCCCATTGCTCCATCTCATCGAAACTGCGCGAGCGATGGCGTGAAAGCTCTACGTTCAGTTCCTGACAGACGGCAATGGCAAACCCGTCGATTTCCATGTCATTGGTGACACCGACGGATTGAACATAGGTTCCGGTGCCATAGAATTTCTTCATGATCCCCTCGGCCATGGGCGAGCGGACCGCGTTGTGGTCGCAGCAGAACAGAATGGACTGGGGCAGCGTCGGCAAGCCTCAGCCTCCGAAATGCAGAACGCAAATCAGGGTGAACAGGCGGCGTGCGGTATCGGTGTCGATATCTGCCTTGCCTTGCAAGCGTTCCTGCAAAACGCGACTGCCTTCGTTGTGAATGCCGCGCCGCGCCATGTCGATGGTTTCAATCTGGCTGGGCGGCATGGTTTTGACCGCGTCGAAATAGCTTTCGCAAATCTGGTAGTAATCCTTGACCACCTGCCGGAAGGGCGACAGGGACAGATGGAATTCCGCGGCTTTTCCGCCGTCGGGCGTCTGAACATCGAACACAAGCCGCTTGTCGCGAATCGCCAGGTTCAGGCTATAGGGACCGGTCGGGACCAAACGGTCGTCCCGTTGAGGCAGCGCAAAGCTGTTTTCTTCCAGCAAATCGAACATGGCAACCTTGCGTTCCTGCTCGATCTCGGGCGTCGGCGGGGGCAATCCCGCGTCATCCAGTGCGATATCAATGATGTGCGACATGGCGTCGATACCTGTTCATGGTTTGGCGCGCTATGATCGCCTGCGCGCCAAGGCCCGATAGCACGCAGGTTCACACCTGTCACGTTCGCGCGTGCATTGGGGGCAACTCAAACTGAAAATGGGACCCGAAGGCCCCATTTACAACAATTCCATATTGGGCAATGGGCCGTGGCTCAGGCCTTTTTGCGGCGACGTGCAATGCCCATGCCGCCCAGAGCGGTCAGCAGCAGAATGCCGCCGGCGGGCAGCGGAACCGGTGTGGCGCGCAGCGTCGAGTTGACGTTCGCGGACTGATAGTTCGCGTCGGTTACGATGGTGAAGACACTTTTCAGATCAAACATCGAGGACATCGCAACGGTGTCATAGGTGATATCGGACAGGTTGACCGGGCCAGAGGCGGCAGCAAAGTCCAGCGCATCGCCAACGGTTTGGTACCCGCTGCCGGTGTTGATAAAGTGCTCGACGGTCACGGTCAGGCCGATATCGGACACCGTGCCCGAACCGATCAAGCTGAGATCGGGGCCGGAAAAGCCGGTCAGGTTGGTCTGTTCGGCCGAAATCTGCAGCGATCCGACGCCGTTGACCTGGATTGACGAGGTGTTCAGGGTATAGGCATCGGCATTTGTTGAAATGCCGCCAGACGCGATCTGGATGTCAAAGCCGCCCGCTGTTCCGCTGAAATTCGCCATCGTTGCGCCGACCACGGTCTGATCGACGCCGGCGGTTCCCAAATCGTCGATGGTCAGCGTCAGGGCAGACGAAAGGGTCGGAGCGAGGGTAACGGCGGCTACGAGGCCCAGCAATTTGATTCTATTAATCATGTTCCATTTCCACTTATTACGAGTATGCCACTCAGTATGGTCGGCAAGCTACCGCCTACCACGTCAGATTTAACCGGTAAAGGGCATATAAATCAAGTTTTCCCTATATTTTCAACGAATATGGTTAACGCTTACGGGTTACAGCTTTAGGGTGTTTTTTGCTTTCTGGCTTCACCTGTGCTTGCAAATCTCTCAGCCTCGCAGGAGCAAACTCTTTGCTTGACACGATTCCGCAGGCGCGTTTCTAGATCTGTGGGCGATTCAGACTGTCCAGCCGGGCGCGCACGCTCAGCCCGTGGGCCTGCAGGCTTTCGGAGTGGGCCAGCCGTTCCGCCGAAGGACCGATGGCCCGGAGCGCCTGCGGCGTCATCTGCGCCAGCGTGGTGCGTTTGAGGAAATCCATTACCGACAGGCCGGACGAGAACCGCGCCGAGCGGGCGGTGGGCAGGACGTGGTTGGGACCGCCAACATAGTCGCCGATCGCCTCGGGGGTCCATTGCCCCAGAAAGATCGCCCCGGCATGAACGGTTTTTTGGGACAGGCCGGCGGGATCGGCAACACATAGTTCCAGATGTTCGGGCGCGATTCGGTTGGACAGGTCCGCCGCCTCATCCAGATCCCGCACGGTAATCACGGCGCCATAGTCACGCCAGCTGGCCCCGGCGATTGCAGCGCGTTCCAGCGTCTGCAGACGTGTCTCGACCGCGTCGGCAACAGCGCGGCCAAAAGCGGCGTCATCGGTGATCAGCAGCGATTGCGCGCTCGCATCGTGTTCCGCCTGCGACAGCAAATCCAACGCGATCCAGTCGGGATCGTTGTCGGCATCCGCAATCACCAGGATCTCGGAAGGACCGGCGATCATGTCGATACCGACCTTGCCAAATACCCGCCGCTTGGCCGCGGCGACAAAGGCGTTGCCCGGCCCGGTGATCTTGTCCACCGGGGCGATGGTTTGCGTACCATACGCCAGGGCAGCAATCGCCTGAGCACCGCCGATGCGATAGATTTCGTCGACCCCGGAAATCTGCGCCGCCAACAGGACCAGCGGATTGACCTGCCCATCCGGCGTCGGCACGGTAACGACCAAACGTTCGACCCCGGCAACCTTGGCGGGAATTGCGTTCATCAGAACCGACGAAGGATAGGATGCCAGCCCGCCCGGCACATACAACCCGGCGGCCGACACCGGCGACCAGCGCCAGCCCAGCGTCGCACCGTCCGCATCGGTCCACTGATTGTCAGGCGGCAGTTGCGGGGAATGATAGGCACGGATGCGCTCGGCCGCCAGTTCCAGCGCCGCGCGATCCTGTGACGATACCCGGGCCACCGACTGCGCGATCTCATCGGCGCTGAAGGCCATGCGGTCCGGGGTCAGCGTCAGCCGGTCGAATTTCCGGGTCAGCTCAAGCACCGCCGCATCGCCCCGGTTGCGCACATCGGTGATGATTTCGGTCACGGTGGCGTCCACGTCGGGGCTGTCTTCACGCTTGGCATTCAGCAAGGCAACAAAGGCAGTCTCGAAATCGGGCGCGGTGGTATCCAGAAACTGGGGCATACAGCTCTCCTTTGGCCGCCGACATAACGGCAAGCTCGGGAAGCCTCAAGAAATATGCGCAACGCCCGGCTGGCAGAACCATACGGTGCGCCCGGGGCTCGCGACAGAACACAGGAAACGGGTCGATATTTTTGCGGGATCGACAGTTGCATGCGGATTGGATCAACTTGAAATCGCCCGGCGGATCGGCAGTTTTCCGCATCAATCCGGGCGTTGCCGGATGCTGCCGACCGCGCGCCGCCGGTTCTTGGCACCGCTCGCACCGGCGTTGCCGCCTTTGTTGACGCCCTGGTCCCGGGTAGCGTCAGCGCCGAACACATGCCATTCTGCGGCCCAAAGGGCCCACGCCGAACCCCCAACCGCGACCTGCGCCATACAAGGTGACCTGATATGTCCAGCTATCCCGTCAACATGAACCTTACACCAGATGTGCATGCCTCGTTTGACGACGCGACCAACACGATCAGCTATATCGTAAAGGACCCGACGTCCGGCGCCTGTGCCATTGTCGACAGCGTATTGGACATCGACATCGCCGCGGGACGGATCACGCATGACCATGCCGACGGATTGATAGAAACGATCCGGAACAAAGGCCTGACGCTGGAATGGATCATCGAAACCCATGTCCACGCCGACCACCTGAGTGCCGCGCCCTATATCCAGAGCAAACTGGGCGGGAAAATCGGGATCGGCGCAAAGATCGTGATGGTGCAGGATACCTTTGGCAAGGTTTTCAACGAAGGCACCGAGTTCAGGCGCGACGGCAGCCAGTTCGATGCGCTGTTTGAGGATGGCGATACCTATATGGTGGGCAACATGCAGGGTTTTGCCATGTACACTCCGGGCCATACCCCGGCCTGCATGGTGCATGTCCTGGGCAACGCGGCCTTTGTCGGCGACACGTTGTTCATGCCTGATGGCGGTTCCGCGCGGGCGGATTTCCCCGGCGGCGATGCCGGCACGCTGTATGACTCGATCCAGAAGGTCCTGGCGTTGCCTGAGGAAATGCGCCTGTTCATGTGCCACGACTACGGACCCAATGGCCGGGACATCGCGTGGGAGACGACCGTTGGCGATGAAAAAGCCCACAACATTCATGTGGGCGGCAACAAGAGCAAGGCCGATTTCGTCAAGTTCCGCACTGAACGGGACGCCACGCTGGCAATGCCCACACTGATCCTCCCGTCGTTGCAGGTGAACATGCGCGCCGGGGAAATACCTGCCGACAACGAGGGCCAGCCGATGTTGAAAGTTCCGATCAACAAACTCTGATCAGCACGCCGCCGGACCAGATTCCGCGGCCCGGCCCCAAAAGCGCCCGATCTGCTGACAAGAGAATGGTTTGCGGCGCGTGATGCTGTATTGTGGCGCCACAGGTTTGGGCATCGAACAGGGACCGCACATGCAGGGACAACCCCATCGCTTTTCACTGGGAACCGGCACGATGGTGCTGGCGACGATCGGAATGCTGGTTGTCCTGTCGCCATTCTGGGCGGCGATTTTCTGGGCGGTTGTTCTGGCGATACTGTTCTGGCCCTTGCGACAGTGGCTGGTCAACCAATGGCCGGGCCGAACGACTTTCGCGTCGGCTCTGATCCTTGTCGGCATCATCATCTTCATCCTGCTCCCCTCGTTTCTGATCGCGGGGCTGATCGCGGACGGTGCCGCCGCAATCGTTGCACAGGTTCAATCGGGCGCATTCAAGCCCGCCGAGATTCTGGAAACGCTTCCGACCCGTTTTCCCAGATTGGCCGACTGGCTGCCCAGATGGGGCTTTGATATCAACGAAATCAGATCGATCGTGGGTCAGGGATTCGTGTCGGCAGGACAGTTCGCCGTCGCCAATATCGCGGTAATCGGCCAAAGCGCATCCGCGTTCCTGTTTCACGTCTTCCTTGCCCTCTATATCCTGTTTGCCCTGCTTCAGAGCGGCGACCGGATCTATCGATCCGTTTTCGACAGCTTTCCCGTATCCCGGCACAACAAGGAAAAGTTCTTTGCCGCCTTTTCGGACATGGCCGTCGCGACGATAAAGGGGATGCTGTCGGTCGGGATCGTACAGGCCATTCTGGGCGGTCTGATTTTCTGGGTTCTGAACATCCCCAGCCCGATTTTCTGGGGTGCGCTCATGGGTCTGTTGTCCGTGGTGCCGCCCTTTGGCGCCGGTTTCATCTGGGCACCCGCGGGCATCGTGATGATGCTGAACGGAAACATCCAGAGCGGCCTGATCCTGTTGGCCTTCGGGGCCGGCGTGATCAGCATGTCCGACAATGTCGTGCGCCCTATCGTCGTCGGGCGCGCCAGCAGCGTGCCCGGCTATCTGGTGCTCACAACGACATTGGGCGGGCTTGCGGTGTTCGGACTGACCGGGCTGGTGCTGGGCCCGGTGATCGCATCCCTTTTCCTGTCGGTCTGGCAGTTGTTCGACGAGACCGAAAAACAACAAGCCACCCCCGCCCGGATCGAAAACGAAACACCCGCCGGATCAATCGACAGCACCGGTTGAGCGCGGCAAAGACTTTGGCATGTTTTATGCCGTGCCCGGTTGCGTTCAAACACCGGTTCATCTTATCGTTTAGCAGGACTCTCGCTAGAGGGTTCATAGAAACCGTCCATTCGACATGAAAGCCGTTTGTCGATGACACCGTTGCAAAACAGGGTTCCGGTTCGAAACATGAACATGAAATATCTGATTCCCGCATTTTTCATTGCCTGTCTTGCGTCTCTGTCTGTCGCACCCGCGCAGGCCCAAGAGATCGGCACCGTCAATTTCGACTTTGACTCCGCCGAACTCGATGCCGAGGCGATGAGCAAGATTGTGCAAATCGCGGAGAAACTGAAATCCATCGACAGCTACAAGCCAACCGTCGTCGTCGGCTATACCGATGCCGTGGGCAGTTCGGGCTATAATCTCGGGCTTGGTCAACGACGCGCCAATGCCGTGGCGGCTGCGCTGGCAGCCCAGGGCGTTCCGGTCGACCGGGTCGGGCTGGTCGAAAGCAGGGGCGAAAATGACCTTCTGGTCACGGTTTCCACACCCGAACGCCGCAATCGGCGGGTGAATGTGACGCTCGAACAGATGATGGCTGCGTGCAACAACTATCGTACCGTTGCCCTGACACAACGCTCGATCGGGGCCGAATTGCAGAACGATCTGAAAACCCGCCTGACCAACGCCAGGACCCAGTTCAAGCAATTCCAGTCCGACGGGTTGAATACCGCCGCCTTTGAGGTTGCGGGGGCCGCGCGCGAGACCTGTGAAATCGCCGTTGCCTATGACATGGGCGCCTATCGGAAACTGGAATATGCCCAGCGGTGTTTCTGCAACGCCGCCCGGCTGGATGTTGCCCTGGGGAAAATCCCTCCGGGCTAGGGATGCGCGCTGAAATCCCGACGCATCCCGCGCCCGCCACATCGATTGATCCCGGGTGCCGCGAAGGACCGAATCCGGAAGGCCAGGCGGGACAGGCCGAAAATCCGTTCTTGGGCGGACGATGCGATAAATTGCGCGTTGACGGTCGACCCCATGACATCGCCTCACATGAATTTGAGCCGAACGGCGCGGGTTTCAGTGTCATTCCGGGTCATCTGCGCCTATCTGCTTGACGCGAACCAGATCAAGGATCGGAATTTGAACACCCGGCGGTATCCTTCTGTACATTCGGTCTTGGCCAAGATGGCCGACCTTGGTCAAGGGCGGCCCGAATGATCGATGCGGCACTGATCCCGCTTCAACAGCGCCTGTTGAATCCGCTGGCCCAAAGACTGGCAAAACGCGGCATCGGCGCGGATCAGATCACGCTGGCCGGTTTTGGTATCGGCATTCTCGCCGTGCCTGCCCTGGCGGCGGGCCTGTTCGGATTGGCGCTGGTGTTCATATTGCTGAATCGGGTGGCGGACGGACTGGATGGTGCCGTGGCGCGTCTGGGCACCCCCACCGACCGCGGTGCGTTTCTGGATATCACGCTGGATTTCCTGTTCTACCCGCTGGTCCCGCTGGGATTTGCGCTGGCGGATCCCGCACAGAACGCATTGCCGGCGGCGGTATTGATCACCGCCTTTGTCGGCACCGGATCATCGTTTCTGGCTTTTGCGGCGATTGCCGCACAGCGGGGGCAGACACCACAAGCCTATCCAACCAAGGGGATCTATTATCTGGGGGGGCTGACTGAAGGCGCCGAAACCATTGCCGTTCTGACGGCCATGTGCCTGCTCCCCGGCGCGTTTCCGGTTCTGGCGCTGGTTTTTTCCGCCGCTTGCGCCATCACCACCGTGACCCGTTGGGCGCAGGGATGGCGTGTCTTTGGCCAGAATTCGGATATAGATCGATAACAGACTCCGCCCCTCCGGTAAAAACAGCACGAGGACAACAGATGCGTAAACCCTTTCAGGCCGCACTTGCGCTTGCATTTCTTGCCACCGGCGCGCTTGCCGACGATTGGCAGACCACCCTGGACGCGGCACGGGGCCAGACCGTCTATTTCAATGCCTGGGGGGGCGATGCGCGCACCAACGCCTTTATCGCCTGGGCTTCGGAACAGACCCGCGCGCGCCATGGAGTCACCATCCGGCAGGTGAAGCTGACCGACACCGCCGAGGCGGTGACCCGCGTATTGTCGGAAAAGGCAGCCGGGCAGGATCGGAACGGTTCGGTCGATTTGATCTGGATAAACGGGCCGAATTTCCTGTCGATGAAAAATCAGGGCCTGCTGTTCGGACCCTTCGTGACGGACCTGCCCAATGCCCGCTATCTCGACCTGTCGCCGGGTTCGGCCAATACGGTGGATTTCACGACCCCGGTCGCGGGGATGGAAAGCCCGTGGCGATTGGCCCGGTTCGTGTTCACCTATGACAGCGCCCGGATGGACGCGCCGCCCGCGTCCATGGCCGGGTTTGTCGAATGGGCGGCGGCGCATCCCGGTCGCATGACCCATCCGGATCCGTCCAATTTCATGGGCGCGACCTTTCTGAAACAGGCTTTGCTGGAGTTGACCCCGGACCCTGCACTGTTGCAGCAGCCCGCAACCGACGACAGTTTTGCAACTGCATCCGCGCCCCTGTGGGTCTGGTACGATGCCCTGCGCCCAAATCTGTGGCGTGGCGGCAAGGTCCTGCCGGAAAACGAGTCAATTCAGCAGCAATTGCTGAACGATGGCGAAATCGACATCGCCATGTCCTTTGACCCCGCATCTGCCGCGGCGGCCATTGCACAGGGTCTTTTGCCCGACACCGCGCGCGTCTTCGTGCCGCAGGGCGGCACCATCGGCAACGTCAGCTTTGTCGCGATCCCGTTCAATGCGGCGCATCGCGAGGGGGCAATGGTGGTTGCAAATTTCCTGCTGGATCCTGAGACGCAGGCGCATATGCAGAACATCGAGGTTCTTGGCTCGTATTCGGTGCTCGACCCCGCCCGGCTGGACAGAGCAACCCGGAAGGCGTTTGAGCGGTTGCCCTCCAGTCCGGCCCTGCCGACCCGCACGCAACTGGGGCCGACCTTGCTGGAACCGCATGCCAGCTGGATGACCCGTCTCACGCAGGCGTGGGCCGAACGCTATACCCGGGAATGATCAAGCGCACCGACAAGGCGCTGCGCGCGGGCGTGTTGCTGGTCTTGTCGCTGGGCGTGATCGGGCCCCTTGGCGCGGGGCTGGCCCAGACCGCCGCCGCGTCTTTCGGGTACATGCCCGCACTGGGGGCGCATGAGTTCGGGCTGGCCGCCTACCGCAGCCTGTTCGATCTGCCCGGCGTCTGGACCTCTGTCCGGCTGTCGCTGATCACCGGCGGAACAGCGACCCTGTTGTCGCTGATGCTTGCGGTCGGGTTCTGTGCCATGGCCCATGATCGCATGTCCGATCATGCGGCGGCGCGGTGGCTGACGCCGTTTCTGGCGGCACCGCACGCGGCGATGGCAATCGGGTTGGCGTTTGTTCTGGCCCCCTCCGGATGGATTGCGCGCCTGCTGTCGCCGGTGCTGGGACTGGACCGACCGCCCGACCTGACGCTGGTGAATGACCCGATGGGCATTGCCCTGATCCTGGGGCTGATGGTCAAGGAAGTGCCATTCCTGCTGCTGGTGATGCTGGCGGCGTTGACGCAGATCCCCGTGCGGGCGCATATGGCCGCGGGACGTGCGCTTGGCTATGGGCGGGGGCTGGTCTGGATCAAGATCATCGCACCGCAGGTCTGGCCGCTGATCCGGCTGCCGGTCATGGTGGTCCTGGCCTATGCGTTGTCGACCGTCGAGATGGGGCTGATCCTTGGCCCATCGACACCGCCGGTCTTTGCCGTGTTTGTGGTACGTCTGCTCAATGCCCCGGATCTGAACATGATCCTGCCGGGATCGGCGGGCGCCGTCGTTCAGGCGATATTGGTTGCCGGTGCGTTCGCAATGCTCTGGCTGGGCGAGCGCCTGTCGCGGTGGGCCGGCCTGTGGTGGCTGCGGGCCGGCGGGCGCGGCAGTTCGACCGAGCCCTTGTTGCGTCTCGGCAGTGGCGCGGTCATGGCGCTGTTTGTGTTGGGCGCGCTCGCCATGACCGCGCTGGCGATCTGGTCGGTCGCCTGGCGCTGGCCCTGGCCTGCTGTGTTGCCCGAAACCTGGTCCATGCGGGCCTGGGTCGGATCGGCGGCGGGCTGGCGTCCTGCGCTGGCGAACACGCTGATCCTGGCGTTTGTCACGGCGGCCTTGTCCCTGAT
The DNA here is from genome assembly GCA_016521575.1 of Rhodobacteraceae bacterium F11138. Taxonomy (GTDB): domain Bacteria; phylum Pseudomonadota; class Alphaproteobacteria; order Rhodobacterales; family Rhodobacteraceae; genus Sedimentitalea. The sequence continues at coordinate 271,116 of JAEKDP010000004.1, forward strand.
GCTGGCCATCGCATGGCTGGAGGGCGAAGATCGTGGCCGGATGGCACGCGCCCGGTGGGCCGAGGCCCTGATCTATCTGCCGCTTCTGGTGCCCCAGATCGCCTTTCTCTACGGCTTGAACGTTCTGTATCTGCGTATCGGGATCAGTGGCGGCATGCTGGCGACGATCTGGGCGCAGACATTGTTCGTCTTTCCCTATGTCATGATCGCCCTGTCCGACCCCTGGCGCGCCCTGGATCCCCGGCTGGATCGGGTGGCGGCATCGTTGGGGGCGAAACCGTGGCGGCGGCTGTTCACCGTCAAACTGCCGCTGCTGCTGACACCGATTCTGGCGGCCATTGCCATCGGCGTGGCCGTTTCCGTGGCACAATATCTGCCGACCCTGTTCATGGGGGCGGGCCGGGTGGCAACCCTGACGACAGAGGCGGTCACACTGGCCGCAGGATCCGACCGCCGGATCACCGGGGTCCATGCCGCGTTGCAGGCGGGATTGCCGTTTGCGGTCTACGCGCTGGCTTTTGTTCTGCCGGCGGTCCTGTATCGAAATCGTGCGGCTATGAAAGGTGGGATCCGATGACCCTGCAACTGATCCGGCTAGAAATACGCGTCACCGATGCGGCCCCCCTGTTTCCACCGATCTGCCTGAGCGTTGCACCGGGTCAGTCCGCCACCATCATGGGCCGGTCCGGCATCGGCAAATCGACCTTGCTGGATGCCATCGCCGGACATCTTGCGTCTGCGTTTTGCCTGACGGGACAGGTGCGGCTGAACGGTCGCGACATCTTGCATCTGCCCCCCGAAGCGCGCCGCATCGGCCTGATGTTTCAGGACAGCATGCTGTTTCCCCATCTCAGCGTGGGCGACAATCTGGCCTTCGGGCTTGCGCGCACCGTGCGGGGCCGAGGCGCGCGGCGCGCGGCGGTGGAGGCCGCGCTTGGACAGGCCGGGCTGGAGGGCATGTACGATCGCGATCCGGCCAGCCTGTCGGGCGGACAGAAATCCCGCGCCGCGCTGATGCGGACCCTGCTGGCCGAACCCGCCGCACTGCTGCTGGACGAACCGTTCTCGAAACTGGATGCGGCGCTGCGCCAAGAGATGCGCAGCTTCACCTTTCGCCATATCAAGGCCCGTGACATTCCGGCCCTGATGGTCACCCACGATCCGCAGGATATGGAAGCAGCGGAGGGTCCGGGTCTGGTTCTGGAACCGGCAACGCCCTGATCAGGCGATCCCGGATCGTGACGCATCCAGACGGGCGCACAGCTCGGCGATGGCCTCACCGATGCGCGTCCCGTGGCGCAACAGGCTGCCGCCCAACAGGAACATCGCGTCCTCGCCATACATGTTCAACATCTCGGCTCCGCGCTCGGGGCTCATGCCGCCACCCGGGCTGGGCAGGATGGGGCATCCGATCCCCGCAGGATCGCCACACGCGGCTGCAATCGCCTGACATTCCTGAGCGGTGAACCCGAACCGCCCGCCGACATTGGGAAAGACCGAAATATCCGCCCCGGCCAGCCGTTGCATCGTGCCAAACATCATGGCGTGGCTGAAACCGGTATCCGCTGACAGAACATAGGGGCCAAGAAAGCTGGGATGGGTCATGATCGGCAGGTTGATCGCGTCGTTGCGTGCCAGCCGGTGCACGGTATCGAACCCGAACAGACCCGGCATCACCAACAGCCCGTCCACGCCCGCGCGGGCGGCAAAAACAGCCATCCCATCCAGATCGGCACTGTGTCCGGCCAACCCGGCAAAATACAGACAGGGCCGACCGGTCCGGGCCTTGGCGCGTGCCAGTGACTCGGTGATGGCTTCGACCCGGTCACGGAACGGGGCACAGGGCTGATTGGTCAGCCCGTGATCCTCCTTGACGATATGGGCACCACCCAGGGCGCAGCGGTATGCGGTTTCCGCCAGTTGTGCGGGGCTGGAGCCCTGCGGTTTCAGAACCGGCGCGATAAAGGGTCCCCGATCCAGTCCCGCCAACCGGCGCATTCCCCGGATCCCGAACCGCGCGCCCGGGAAATCCCGCGCCAATGGTCCCAAATCCAGACCGACGACCTTGAGACCCCTTTGAATGCTGGAATTGCCGAAGATCACATTCAGCAGTTGGGGCAGTTCGGTGCCACAGCTTTCCGGACTATAGCTGACCACGCCGCGCCACTGCCCTTCGGAGTCGGCCCCGATTTCTTCGACCTGCCCCAGGATTTCATCCTCGATGAAGCCAGCCGGCACAACGTCGCGCGGAATCTCGACTGTCTGCTCCAGCGCGATGCCCTCGGCGCGGGCCATCGCCTCGGCCCGGTCGGCGGCAAAAATCCGGTAGGTGACAGCGAAACGGTCGCTCATAGCCCCTCGGCCTTGACCGTGGAATGCACCGCCTCGATGCGCGTGGCGGTCAGATCAGCCTCGGCAATGCCAAAATCGGCCCCCATCAGCCGCTCGACCCCGGCAACCAGCGCGGTGGCATCCAGCCCATAGTGTTTCATCAGGTAGGAACGCGATCCGCCATGCGCATAGGTGTCTTTCAGCCCCAGCCGAACCAGCCGCTTGCCAACGCCATGATCGGCCATGATTTCAGCCAGAAGCGATCCGATGCCGCCTTCGGTCACATGATTTTCCAATGTCACCACACCATGGCGCACCGATGCGATGTGATCCAGCATGGCGGCAGCATCAAAAGGCTTGATCGTGTTCAGATGCAGATGGCGGACCGAAACACCGGCGCCTTCCAGCGCGGCGCGCGCGCGCAGGGCTTCTTCGGTGGTGATCCCCGAGGTGACGATCAGGACATCCTCGCCAAGCGCCAGTTCGCGCATCTTGCCGACCTCGATGGGCGTGTCGAACAGCCGCGGCACCGAGCCGCGCAACACCCGGCAATAGACCGGGCCGTCGATGCTGTCGGCGGCTTCGCAGATGCTTTCCACCTCGGTGGCGTCGCCGGTTTCCAGAACCGTCATGTTGGGGATCGAGCGCATGACGCTGATGTCCTCGATCGCCTGATGGGTCATCCCGCCCGGTGTGGTGATGCCCGGCAGAAAGCCCATCAGCCGCACCTTGCGCCGGGGATAGGCCACCGACGCCATCAACTGATCATAGGGCCGCCGGTACAGGAACACGCCAAAGGTATGGATGAAGGGCCGAAAGCCCGCCAGCCCAAGGCCGCCGGCAAAGCTCATCATGTTTTGTTCGGCCATGCCCAGGCTCAGGAACTGGTCCGGGTGATTGTCACGGAATTTGTCGATTTCGCAGGAACTGGTCAGATCGGCGGACAGGCACAGAACGTCCGGATTGGCCAATGCGTGCTTTTCAAATGCGCGCTCATAGGGGCGCGATACCATTTCAACCATCATTTGCCCTCTGTCTGGCCATAGTCAACCTGTGGAACGCCCAGGGATTTGGCGATGTCACGGTTCATCTGCGCGCGCTCATGTTCGGATTTGAAGCGCACATAGTGCAGCCGGGGAAACCGCAGCTGCAAAGTCGGCATGCCCCGGAACGGGCTGGAGTTTGCCAGAATAATCAGCGGCTTGCCCCGGTGCGGTGTTTTCACGGCCTCGCGCATCTGGTCCAGATTGTGCCCGTCGACCCAGACGGCAACTCCGCCGAATTGCTCGATCTTGGCGCCGATGTCGCCGACCTCCATCACCGAACCCATCGCCCCGTCACATTGCTGCCGGTTCACGTCCATGATCGCATACAGATTGTCGATGCGGTGATGTGCGGCGGCGGCGATGGCTTCCCAGGTCTGGCCCTCCTGCACTTCGCCGTCGGACATATAGACCCAGGTGCGCCCCGGTTCACCCCGGCGTTTGCGGCCCCAGGCCAATCCGGCGGCGGTCGAGAACCCGATGCCCAGCGTGCCGTTATGCACCTCCATGCCGGGGCTGTGTTCGGCCCCGATCATCTCGACGCTGGACCCGTCCTTGTTGAACATCTCCAACCCTTCCGGGGCCATGCGGCCGACTTCGATAAGGGTGGCATAGGCGACCAGCGCATAATGTGCGGGGGCAATGAACAGGCGGTCGAACTCGGGCGCGGCGGGGCCGTTGTACCCGGCCCCGGTGTGATAGTCGGGATTGTCCGCAGACGGTACGCCGCCAAACGGTTTCGGAATCATCGGCAGGGTCGGCGCGCCCAGGGTCAGCTCTTCGTTATAAAGCCAGGCCAGTTGCTCGGCGGCCGAACAGGCCTGGGACAGATAGCCACCGTTGTTGCGCATGGCATGTTCGAACACGCGGCGGCGGATGCCAAGGGCGACCTCCTCGGTGCTCTTGTCGTTGCGGCGCAGGGCTTCGGGCATGGCAGAACCTTCTGAACGTCATTCGGCGGGATTTGTGCAGGGGGCCAGCCCGGCCCCCCGCGGGATCGTCGGTGTCAGCGTGACGGCAGCGGCATCCAATCCGGAACCGCCACGTCGGCATGCGCGAATTGCGGCATCTGTTGCGACAGGGATTCCATGTTGGTGATGTCCTTTTCATTCAGGAAATCCTGCGTGATCAGGGTTGGCGGCACGATGACGGATTCTCCGGGGTCTTCGCCGGCCAGCATCATCGCCAATGCCCGCACGCTGACCTCGCCGACCACAGCCGGATTGGTGGCGACGGTTGCCGCCCAGGCGCTGTCCGGTTCGCGCATGGCCGAGATATCCGCTGTCGACACATCGGCGGAATAGATCTTGATGTCGCTGGACAGACCGGCTTCGTCCACGGCGATCTTCACCCCTTTGGCGAATTCGTCATAGGGTGCGAAAATCACGTTGATGTCGGGATTGGCCTGCAGCACCGAGCGGGCCTGATTGGCGTTCGAATTGGCAATCGGATTGTCCAGCGTGCCGAATTGCGCCACCTCCGTGATGCCTGAATACTCGGCGCGGATATCCTGCCAGGCCTTGTCGCGGCGATCCAGCGGCGCGATGCCCGGCACATAGACATAGGCCGCATTCCAGCTATCGCCATTGTCCTTGATTGCCTGTTCCAGCGCCAGCTTGCCCAGCAGATAATCGGATTGTTCGATCTGTGGGATGGCCGCGTTCTCGACGTCCACATCGAAGGCCACGACCTTGATGCCCGCATCCACCGCACGCTGCGCGGCCTCTTGCATCGACTCGGTCAGGCCATGCTGGATGATGATGCCGTCCACGCCCAGGGCAATGGCCTGATCAACCATATCCGCCTGCAAGGCTGCGTCCTGGCGGCTGTCCAGAACCCGCAGATCGACACCCAGGGCTTCGGCTTGCGCTTCGACACCGCCCAGGTAGGCCTGAAAGAAATCACCGGTGGACAGATAGCGCACCAGCGCAATCTGCACCTCGCCCGCGTTGTCGAAAGGGGCCGGCATGTCCGCGGCCTGTACGGCGCCTCCCAATGCCGTGCTGGCCAGAAAGGCCGCGCTGCCCAGTTTGATGAATCCGCGTCTGAAAAGTTCCATTTTGTCCTCCCATTGGACGATTGTGCGGTTCCCCGCGATCAGTGCCCGCCGCCACCCCGTCTTGACGACAGCGCAAAAGTGAACACAAGAGCGACGACAAGCACCGCCCCTTTGACGAAATCCTGTGTATAATAGGGCGCATTCATCATCGTCAGCCCCTGCAACAGGATGCCGACAAAAAGCGCGCCGACCGCGGTGCCAAAGGCATTCGGTTTGGCCGCGCCCAGCACCGCAAACCCGATCAGACCGGCAGCGACGGAATCCAGCAACAGGTTGTTGCCGCTGGCGATGTCGCCACGCCCCAGCCGCGCCGCCAGCAGAATACCCCCGACCGAGGCCAGCACGCCCGAAATCATGTAGGCAAGGATCTTGTAGCGGGTCACGTTGGTTCCCGCCAATCCGGCCGCGCGCTCATTCGAGCCGATGGCATACATCAGCCGCCCGTGGCGCGTCAGTTCCAGGAACACCCAGACCAGCACACCGACGATCAGGAACACCACCACCGGCACCGGGATCAGGTTTTCCAGTACCAGATCGAACCGATGCCGTCCCAGCCACAGAAAGGCGGGCGAAAACACGCCCTCGGCGGTCGAGCCATCGGGCAGGTTCATACCCGTGGAAATCGACCGCCCCTCGGTCGGAATGCGCTGCAGGCCGATCAGCAGGAACATCATCCCCAGCGTCGCCAGCAGGTCGGGCACCTTCATCTTGACGATCAGCAGCCCGTTGACCAGCCCGACCAACGCGCCCATCAGCAGACAGGCAATGACGGCCACCACGGCGGATTGTTCAAGCACGACCATCATATAGGCCGACAGCATCAAGGCCGACGTAGCCACCGATCCGATCGACAGGTCAAACCCGCCCACAACAAGCGTACAGGTCACCCCCAGGGCAAGAATGCCGGTGATGGCCACCGATTGAAAAATGAACACGGCCGAACGCGGCCCGGCGAACCCGCTGGCCGCAACACTGAAGAAAATCACCAATCCGGCCAGCAGGATCAGAAACCCGTAACGGATCGCGAAATTCAGGATAGTCTGGTTTTGCATCGTTTCAGTTCAGCCCCATTGCGATTTCCTGACCGGAGATCTGAGCCAGCATCCGGTTGAGATCGACGTTTTCATTGCGGTGTTCACCCACCAGTGCTTCTTCATTCAGGATTATGATGCGGTCGGCAATTTCCAGCGCCTCGTCCGGTTCAGCCGCGAACACCAGCGTCGCGCGGTCTGCGGCCCCGTCCCGGATGCGGTTGCCGATATCGCGCCGCGCGCGGATATCCACGCCCTGGAACGGTTCGTCCAGCAACAGCACCTGACTGGGCTCGGCCAGCCAGCGCCCGACCATGACTTTCTGCTGATTGCCCCCTGACAGCGTGTCGATCGCGTCGTTGGACCCCTGACACACGATGCCAAGGTGATCGATCATCGAACGTGCGGTGGTGCGCTCGCTGGTGGCGGACAGGAACGACAGGTGCGAATGACGGCGCGTGAACGGCAGGGTGATGTTGCCGGTGATGTCCAGATCCGGGATGACACCATTGCTGGCGCGATCCTTGGAACACAGAAAGACCCCCGAGCGGATCGCGTCACGCGGCGATACAGGCGCGTACTGCGTCCCGTTCAGGGTCATCGTCCCGCCCGCGGCCGGTGCCAGCCCGAACAGGATCGACGCCAGTGCGGATTTGCCGCTGCCCAACAGCCCGGTCACCGCGACCACCTCGCCCCGGCAGACGCTCAGATCGATCGGGGGACTATCGGGGGACAACTGCAAGCCTTGCAGACGCAAGACCTGAGGGCCGGGCGCGGGAATGGTGATGTCAACCGAGGTCAACCCGTGTCCCAGCATCGCGGTGACCGCACCTTCGTAATCCAGCGGCGTGTCTTCAAAAACACCGGAAATCTGCCCGTCCCGCATCGAAATGATACGGTCCGCGATGCGGCGGATGTCGGACATGCGATGTGAAATATACAGGATCGCCACACCCTGTTCGCGCAGACGATCCAGCAATGCGAACAGCCGTTCGGCTTCGGTTGCGGACAGCGACGAGGTCGGTTCGTCCAGGATCAGAACCTTGGGATGGCGTGCCATGGCGCGCGCAATGGCGATCAGCTGCCGTTCGGCAACGCCCAGATCGCCGACCTTGGCGCGCACATCCAGATCCAGCCCCATTGCCGCTGCGATCCGACTCGCTTCGGCACGCAGCGCGCGGCTGCGGACAAAGAAGCCGGATCCGGCGTCGGCCAACCGGTCCAGCATAAGATTCGATGCGACGTCCAGATCGGGGATGACGCCATCGTTGATCGATTGATGAACCGTGACGACACCCGCCCGGATCGCTTCGGCCGGTGTCGCCGGAGCATAGGGCTGACCGAACAGTTCGATACGGCCGCCATCGGGTTGATGCACGCCGCACAACAGCTTGACCAGCGTCGATTTTCCGGCCCCGTTGGCCCCCATCAGAACCGTCACCTGCCCCGATGCCAGGGTCAGGTCAATACCGCGCAAGACCCGGTTTGGCCCGAATGCCTTTTCGACTCCGGCAATGGTGCAGGCTGCATTCGTCATCTGGTCCTCCCGCAGCGGATCGTTAGGCGCAAAATGACAAATGTCAACACTCTTGACAAATGATAGGCACAAGTCAGAGTGATGGCGCGAAAACGGAGGATGGAGGACCACCGATGAGCAACCTGCCTGCGGGCTATGCCCCCCTGACAGTGGAAACCCTGGGTGCCCGGCTGGGCGGTCTGAAAGACGTGGCCAGCCGCATCGGCGGCGATCCCGGCACATGGGACGTGCGCGAAGTCGGAGATGGCAATCTCAATCTGGTGTTCATCGTCAGCGGCCCAACCGGCAGCGTCGTGGTCAAGCAGGCCCTGCCCTATGTGCGGCTGGTCGGCGACAGCTGGCCCCTGCCGCTGAAACGGGCGTTCTTCGAATACCACGCCCTGACCAGGCAGGCTGCGCGGGACCCCGGCGTGGTTCCGGGCGTCTATCATTTCGACGAAGCGCAAGCCTTGATCGTGATGGAATTCCTGACGCCTCATACCATCCTGCGCGGGCGTCTGATCGCGGGGCAGAAAACCGGCGGGTTGGCCGACACTCTGGGCCGGTTTGCTGCCCGCACCGCCTTTCGCGGGTCGGACCTGAGCCTGCCCACCGCCGAGCGCAAGGCCGACGCGGCACTGTTCCTGGCCAACGTCGAACTCTGCGACATTACCGAGGGGCTGGTGTTCACCGACCCCTATTTCGATGCAGAGCGCAATCATCACACCGCCGGGCTGAACCCGGTGGTCGCGATGCTGCGCAGCGATGTCGCGATGAAGACCCAAGTGCAACACATGCTGACCCGTTTTGCCAGCAACGGCGAAACCATGTTGCACGGGGATCTGCATACCGGATCGGTCATGTGCACCGGGGATGACGTCAAGGTGATCGACCCGGAATTCGCCTGTTATGGGCCGATGGGTTTTGATCTGGGCATGATGCTGGCCAATTTCCTGATGGCCTATTTCAGCCAGCCGGCCCATCGCAGCGCGTCGGATCTGAAGGATTTCCAGGATTGGATCCTGCTGGTGACGCAAGACATATGTGCCGCCTACACAGACGAATTTACCCGGCTCTGGCATGACGAACGCACCGGTATTCTGTATCCCCGCAGCCTGTTCGAGGACCAGGGACACAGTTCAGAGGCCGCACTGACCCAGAAGCTGGCTGCGATCTGGCAGGATGCGATGGGGTTCTGCGGCATCGAAATGCACCGCCGGGTGCTGTCGCTGGCCCACAACGCCGAATTCGAGACCATCGAGGACGAGACCCTGCGCGCGGGTCTTGAGGCTCGCAACCTGATGATGGGCCGGGATCTGATCCTGAACCGGGCCGATACCGCGGATGCGGGCGCCCTGATCGCGCTCGCCCAAAGCTATAACGAAAGGGACTTCACATGAAGGTCAACGGCACCCCCTACCGGTCGATCTGGTATGATCACGACACCGCCGAGGTTCGCATCATCGATCAACGCTGGCTGCCCCATGATTTCCGCATTGCCACGCTGAAATCGCGCGCCGATTTTGCCACCGCGATTTATGAAATGTGGGTGCGGGGTGCTCCTTTGATCGGGGTAACCGCGGCCTACGGCATGGCCGAAGACATGGCGCGCGATCCATCGGATGCCAATCTGGACGCCACCTGGGAGGCATTGAACGCCACCCGTCCCACCGCCATCAACCTGCGGTGGGCGCTGGACCGATGCCGCGCCCATCTGGCCCCCTTGGCCCCGGCCGACCGCGCCGAGGCCGCGATGCAACTGGCGCATGACATGGCAGAGGAAGACGTGGACATAAACCGTCGCATCGGGCAGCACGGTCTGGCGCTTATCCGCGACATTGCATCGCGCAAACCGGCAGGAGAGCCGGTCCGCCTGTTGACCCATTGCAACGCCGGCTGGCTGGCCACCGTGGACTGGGGCACCGCCACCAGCCCGATGTTCCAGGCGGCGGATGCCGGGTTGAATATCCATGTCTGGGTGGATGAAACCCGCCCACGCAATCAGGGTGCCCTGACCGCATGGGAGCTGAACAGCCACGGCGTCAGCCACGCCTATGTCACCGACAATGCCGGCGGGCATCTGATGCAGCATGGCATGGTCGACATGGTCATCACAGGCACCGACCGCACCACCGCGCAAGGCGATGTGTGCAACAAGATCGGCACCTATCTCAAGGCGCTGGCGGCGCAGGACAACAACGTGCCGTTCTATGTCGCCCTGCCTTCGCCCACCATCGACTGGACATTGCGCGACGGCGTGGCCGAAATCCCGATCGAGGAACGCAACCCCCGCGAAGTCAGCCATGTCCAGGGGATCGGAACCGATGGGGCCATCACCGAAGTACAGGTGACGCCCCAGGGTTCGGAAGTCGGCAATCCAGCCTTCGATGTCACCCCGGCGAGGCTGGTCACCGGCCTGATCACCGAACGCGGCACCAGCCCGGCGACCGCCGAAGGCCTGGCAGCGATGTTCCCGGAACACGCCAGCAAGGTGGCCTGATGAGCATGATTGAAAATCGCTGGTCCGACAAGGAAGCGGAGACATGGCTGACCCAGGCCGGGGACGATCCGGCGGACCGGGATCTCGCGTTGCGGGTCTATACCAGCCGCCTCATCGGTCAGAATCCCGATCTGGTGATGCACGGCGGCGGCAATACTTCGGTAAAGGTCACGCGCCCCGACCTGTTCGGCACGCCGCAACAGGTCCTGCACGTCAAGGGGTCGGGCTGGGATCTGGACACCATTCTTGCCCCCGGTCTGCCCGGCGTTCGGCTTGCGCCGCTTCACGATCTGCGCCGACTCGACGCGCTGTCGGATGAACAGATGGTCAACGTCCAGCGTCAGAACCTGCTGGACAGCACCGCACCCAACCCATCGGTTGAAACGCTGCTGCATGCCTATCTGCCGCACAAATACGTCGACCACACCCACGCCACGCCGTTTCTGGTGCTTGCCAACCTGCCGTATGCCGAAACGGTGGCACGACAGATCTTTGGCGACCGGCTGGCGATCGTGCCCTATATCATGCCGGGCTTCAAACTTTCGAAGGTCGCCGCCGAGGCATACGAGGCCAATCCGGATGTCGAAGGCATCCTGTTGCTGAACCATGGGCATTTCGCATTCGGCGAGACCGCGCGCGAAAGTTATGAACGCATTGTCGCACACACCAATGAAGCGGCGGCCTATCTGGGGATGGACAGCGCGACCCGTCTGGGCCACCGCACCACCGCCACAAAACCCGAAACCCTGCCCATGTTGCGCGGCATACTGGCTGAACGCGCCGGGCCGGACGCGCCGATGCCGGTGCTGGACCTGCGCAACGGCCCCGAGGTGATGGGCTTTCTCGACCGCCCGGATGTGGCCGAGCTGTCAACCCGCGGCGTTGCCTCGCCCGATCATGTGATCCGCACCAAGGGCGCGCCGGTGGTGATCACCGCCGATCATCTGGCACAGGGGCGCGATGGAATCGCCGCCGCCATCGATGACTTCAGCGCCGCCTATCGCGACTATTTCAACCGCCAGAACGCCCGCGTCGGCGGCATCAAGACGATGCTGACGCCGCTGCCCAACCTGGCATGGATCCACGGTGTCGGATTGGTCGGCATCGGAGCCAATGCCAAGGCCGCCTCGGTCGCCGCCGATATCGGTGAACAGAACCTGCGGGTGCGCGCCGTGGCCGAAGATGCGGGCGGGTTCCGCCCCATCGGCGAAGACGATCTGTTTGATATGGAATACTGGTCGCTGGAGCAGGCCAAGCTGGGCAAGGGCACACCGCCCGCGCTGGGGGGGCGTGTGGTGATGATCACAGGCGCAGCCGGTGCCATCGGACAGGCCACCGCCCGCGCCTTTGCCGATCAGGGGGCGCAGCTTGTGCTGGTGGATCGCGATGAAGCCGCATTGAAGACCGCGCTGGAAATGCTGGGCACACACCATACGGCCATTGCGCTGGACGTCACCGCCGAAAATGCGGCGGAAAGCGCGATCCAACGGGCCGTCGAAACCTTTGGCGGGCTGGACATATTGGTGTCCAATGCCGGCGCCGCCCTGACCGGGTCCATGATGGAGTTGGCCGAATCAGATCTGCGCGATGCGTTCGAGTTGAATTTCTTTGCCCATCACCGCTTTGCCAGGGCCGCAAGCGCCCTGTTTCTGCGGCAGGAGCGTGGCGGTCAGATCCTGTTCAACATCTCGAAACAGGCCATCAATCCGGGGCGCAATTTCGGTGCCTACGGGCTGCCCAAGGCCTCGACCCTGTTCCTGATGCGGCAACTGGCGCTGGAACTGGGCGAGTTCGGCATAAGGGTCAACGGCATCAACGCCGATCGCATCCGCTCAGGATTGCTGACCGATGCGTTCATCAATGAACGAGCCACGGCGCGCGGCACCGACGCGGCGGGATACATGGCCGGCAACCTGCTGCGGCGCGAAGTCGAAGCACAGCACGTCGCCCGCGCGTTTGTCGCCCTAGCCCTGTCAGAACGGACCACGGCCCATGTGATGACCGTGGACGGGGGAAACATCGAAGCCGCGTTGCGCTAGGAGGTCCGCCATTCCAGAAACCCGTCTGCGACAGGACACCCAGACGCCCGGTGCAACGCTGGCCCATGCGGCGATGCTGTATTACCGAGAAGGTCTGACCCAGGGCGAAATCGCGCGCCGCATGGGGGTATCCCGCGCCACCATCGTCAACTATCTGCGCCAGGCCCGCGACATGGGCATCGTCGAGATTCGCATCCGCGGCGAAAGCTTTGCAACGTCCTCGCTGGCGCGGCGGCTGGCCAAACGGTATGGGCTGGTCGATGCCTATGTCGCCCATGACGATGCCACCGCGCTTGGCCCCGAGGCACTGCAGCTTCGCGTGGCCGCTCTGGCCGCGTCCGCATTGTGTGACATTCTGGAACCCGGCGATCGGCTGGGAGTGGCATGGGGGCATACGGTTCAGCAACTTGCGGCCGCCTTTCCGGTCAGCGCGGTGCCGGGACTAACAGTCTATCAGATGCTTGGTGCAATGTTTTCGGACCATCATTTCGCCGCCGAAACCTGTTCAATCGAGATTGCCCGCAAGACCTCGGCCGAGTGCCGCACCCTGCACGCCCCGGCGGTGGTCTCGACGCCGGAACTGGCCGATCAGCTGCGCCGCGAACCGGTCATCGCACGCCAGATCGCAGAGTTTTCGCAGCTGACCAAGGCGGTATTCGCGGTCGGTGATGTCAGCGCGGACACAACGCTGGTTGCAGCGGGCGTTTCCACCCCGGACGAGCTGAACGCCGCGCGAAAACAAGGCGCGGTCGGCGTGCTGTGCGGTCATTTCATCGACGGTGACGGCAACGGAATGCGGGGTGCATTGCGCGACAGGATGCTGGGCATTTCCCCGGAAACCCTGCAGGCGGTCCCGGTCCGGATGCTGGTCTCTTCGGGCCGGGCCAAACACGAAGCCACGCGGGCTTTACTGAAAGGCGGGCACGTCAGCCATCTGGTCACCGACGAAATCAGCGCCAAGGTCCTGCTGGCGGACTGGCCGGGCCCGGATACCTGTTAGGCCGGGCTGCCCGGTGCCATCCCGGCGTCTTGCAGTTGTTCCTGATCGGGAAGATCGCGCAGGTTTTCCAGATCGAACGCCGCCAAAAAGCGATCCGTGGTGACGAAAGTGTAAGGCGCTCCGCGGCGTGGGCTGCGCGGACCGGTGGCGATCAGCTTGCGTTCATTCAGACGCCCGATCAGATCCCGGTTGATCTCTTTGCCGAAAATCTCTTTCAATCCGTCGCGGGTGATGGGTTGATGATAGGCAATGGCGGCCAGCACCGCGATGTCGAATTCGTTCAGATCCAGCGCCTGATCGTTTACCTCTGCGGCGGCGCGTATGGTCGGGCCATATGCTGGCCGGCTGCGCATCATCCAGCCGTCGGTCACTTTTTTCACCTCGAACGAACGCCCCTCGGTTTCCGCCGCAAGGTCTTCGATCAGCAAATCGACGGAAGCCCTCTGCCCCACCACCCGGGCCAGATGCTCACGGGGGACGGGCGCCGCGCTTGCGAACAACACCGCCTCGATCCGACGGATCCACTCGCGCCACCGCAACTCGGGCGGCAGGTCGGCCAATTCCCGATCCAGGTCCGCATCGTGCCGGTCGGCGGTGTCGCGGGATCTGGTTTTGTCAGGACGGCGCGTGTTCATGTCACACCCCATAGAACCGGAATGTGGCGCGCCCGGTCAGTTCGCGCACAACCCCCAGCGCCACCAGCCGATCACACAACCGCCGCGCAGCCCGGGCGGACATCAGCGACTGCAGCCCGGCGGGGGCTACCGCATCCTGTGTCAGGAACACTTTGACCGCCTGCGCGGCCCCTTTCGCACGCAGTTTCGGGGCGACCGACATCAACCGCTGCGCCCTGCGGGTCAGATCCGCCGCCTGCCGGGTCGCGTCACACGACGAAACGACAAGCGCGCGGTGACAGGCCCACCGCAATTCATCCCCGGTCTTGCGCAGATCACGCGGTTTCACAGCCGTGCCAATCAGCGGCACCGCATATGTCCAGCGCAAGGCCTGTGCAAGCGCAACATCCGCCAGGATAAGCGCCTCGGCTTCGGCGCGCGGTGCTGCCGCGAGAACGGTCTGCAACACCCGGGCGGCCCGGTCCGGCGGGCTGCCCTGCCCGGCATCCAGCCAAACCGCAATCTGTTCGGCTGTCATATGCGGCAGTGCCCGCCCCAATGACGCAACCGACAGTGGCCGCGCCGTCGCCTTGCGCCACTGCTGGCAGATCTCTCCGGCCGGGCCCGGGTGATCGCCCGGGCGCAACAGATGCACCGCATCGCGCAGATCGCCCAGCCGTTCGGGCCGCCCGGAAAAGGCGACACAGTTTTCCGCCGCACGCAGGGCCAGCCGATCCCGCAACAGGGCATCCGGCAATCCGGGCATCTGAAGCACGCCATGCAGATGCGCCAGCCCCGCACCCGAGACAAAAGCCATGCCTTCCAACGTGTCCACATCCCGCAGGCGTACCCACGGGGGCATTCCGGGCAACATATCAAATGGGTCGTCAGATTGGCGGTGCGCGTCGGGCATGGGCCGAACGTAACGCAGCAAGGCATCATTCGCCATATCAATAGCCCCTTGTACCATTACGCTGAACAGGCACCCAGCCCACCCGCCGGGTTTCGTCTGCGCCGCCCGGACAAGCGTGGGGCGTGCGCCCGGCATGGTGGCTGTCAGGCAGTTTCGTGTCGGGCATTCACGACCTTTGTGCCCCAGCGCCGGCATTCCCGGTCCAGTTTTTCAGGCAAGGGGCAATCGGTGAACCAGGTTCCCACATCGCTCAGCGAACAGATCGCAAGCGGGGCCTTGCGCTCAAGCTTGAGATGGTCGGCCACGACCATGACGCTGCGCGACCGCTGGATGGCCGTCTTGCTGACCAGAACCTCCTGGCCGTCAAAATCAAGCAGATCCCCATCTTCATCGATGGCCGAACAGCCGAGAACGGAAAAGTCGAACTTGAACTGTCGGACCATCTCTGCGGTCAGCCCGCCGACAAGCCCACCATCCGAGCGGCGCAAAACGCCCCCGGTCAGAATGATTTCACAATTGTGGTTGGCCGCCAGCGTATTCGCAATGTTCAGATTGTTGGTCACGATCAGCAGGTTCTGGTGATCCAGCAATTCCCGGGCCACGGCCTCGGTGCTGGTGCCGATGTTCATGAAGACCGACGCCCCATCCGGGATCGCTGCGGCACAGGCGACCGCGATCGCTTTCTTGCCGGCCTCATTCATGCGGCGTCGTTCATCATAGACCAGGTTCACGACGCCCGAAGGCACAACCGCACCGCCGTGAACGCGCTCGAGCCGCCCCATCTCGGCCAGTTCGGACAGATCCTTGCGGATCGTCTGAACCGTCACGTCATAGCGTTCGGCAAGACCGTCAACCGTGACCTTGCCCTCTTTGCGTGCGATTTCGACGATCTCTGCCTGACGGAAATTCGAAACCATCCAATCCTCCCCGGATGTTTGCGGCACCGGCGCGATCGAACGCCTGACCCAATGCCGCCCAAACAGTCACTGTCTGACGCCCCGCGTCAAGACGAACGCATCTTCGAATAGGCCAAAACCGAAAGAATTCGCCCTGAATCGGCAGGTTTCACTGGAATAACCCGTTGACCTTGAAAATCCTGCAGTTAAAACGAAAGAAAACGAACCTTCGCTCTTGACTGATCCCCGAGCCTGAGGCGTAGTGATCCGACACCGTTGGTGTGGATGTTCGGGTGTCAGATGTAGGGGGGGGGGGTGCACGCGTCAGATCCGGATCAACGGGTTGAAGGGACCAGCTTTCGCGTTGCTGGCGTTGCGCATGTTCATATCGCCGTGCAGCGGTCTGGACGGCGGGAAATTTGCAGAGCGTGCGGACAATAGTGTTTGGCACCAGTCCTGACTGGGGCTTAGGCTGATGGAACGGAAGGCTGGTTTGCACGGCGGTCGAACACCGTTCACACCAGCACCTGCATTGCGGCAAGACGCGGTGCGGGCCGCAAAGTAAGGGAGCGGGAAATGTCACTTGTCCTGGAGGGTGTGTCAAAGGTCGTGAGCGGCCAGCCGCACATCCATCCGACCGATCTGGAACTGTCGCCGGGCACGATGAATGTGCTTCTGGGCCCGACGCTGTCCGGCAAGACCACTCTGATGCGGCTGATGGCGGGGCTGGATCTGCCCAGCAGCGGCAGGGTGATCTGGGATGGCAAGGACGTGACCGGAATGCGGGTGCAGGACCGTGGCGTGGCGATGGTCTATCAGCAATTCATCAACTATCCGACGATGACCGTCTACGACAATATCGCCAGCCCGATGCGGTTGCTGGGCAAAGCGGCCGATCATGTCGACAAGGCCGTGCGGCAGGCGGCGGATCTCATGCAGCTGTCCGGCATGCTGGATCGCAAGCCCCTGGAACTGTCCGGTGGACAACAGCAACGCTGTGCCCTGGCGCGCGCGCTGGTCAAGGATGCCGGACTTGTTCTGCTGGACGAACCGCTGGCCAACCTGGACTACAAGCTGCGCGAAGAACTGCGGGCCGAGATTCCGCGCATTTTCGAAGAGGCCGGATCGATCTTTGTCTATGCCACAACCGAACCGGAAGAAGCATTGCTGCTGGGCGGAAACACCGCCACCATGTGGGAAGGCCGGGTGACACAGTTCGGCCCGACGCCGGTTGTCTACCGGCAACCCGTGGACGCCACCACCGCGCGCGTGTTTTCCGACCCGCCGATGAATTTTCTGCGTATCCGCAAATCCGGGGACCGGTTGCAATTCGGCGCGGGACAGACGGCTGCGGCCACCGACGGTTTTGCCGGGGTCGATGACGGCGAATATCTGGCAGGGTTCCGTCCGAACCATCTGGAATTGACAAGACATGCTGAGACCGCGTTCGAATTCACGGCGCGCTTGGGCGTGACTGAAATCACCGGATCGGAAACATTCGTGCATCTGGACCATCAGGGCGACAATTGGGTCGGGCTGGTACAGGGGGTCAGGGATCTGGAAATCGGCAGCGCGTTGCAGGTCTATCTGGACCCTAGGCATGTCTATGTTTTCGATCAGGACGGTTCGGCAGTTGCCGCCGCATCCTATGCGACCGCAGCCTGAGGACGACAGAGTATGGCAAAGATCACCCTCGACAATCTGGCGCATTCCTACCTGCCAAACCCTGCGGGTGAAGAGGATTACGCGCTGAAGGCGTTGAACCACGTCTGGGTGGATGGCGAGGCCTATGCCTTGCTGGGGGCTTCGGGTTGCGGCAAGTCCACCTTGCTGAACATCATTTCCGGCTTGCTGCACCCCAGTCAGGGGCGGATCCTGTTCAATGACCAGGACGTGACGATGGCCCCGACAACACAGCGCAACATCGCGCAGGTGTTCCAGTTTCCGGTGGTTTACGACACGATGACCGTGCACGACAATCTGGCTTTTCCGTTGCGCAACCGCGGGGCCGAAGCGTCCTATGTGCGCGACCGGGTTCAGCAGATTGCGGCCATGATCGGAATGGAAGAGCAACTGAACCGAAAGGCCCGGGGGCTGACGGCAGATGCCAAGCAGAAAATCTCGCTGGGGCGCGGAATGGTGCGCGAAGACGTGAATGCGCTGCTGTTTGACGAACCCCTGACCGTGATCGACCCGCATATGAAATGGGAGCTGCGCACCCAGCTGAAATCGCTGCATCACGAATTCGGGCACACCATGATCTATGTCACCCACGACCAGACCGAGGCGCTGACATTCGCCGACAAGGTGGCGGTGATGTACGATGGCCGCGTGGTGCAGATGGGCACGCCGCAAGAGCTGTTCGAAACCCCGGAACATACTTTTGTCGGCTATTTCATCGGCTCGCCGGGCATGAATGTGCTGACGGCGCAGGTGTCCGGCGACAGCGCGCTCATCGCGGATGTTCCGGTTCCGCTGGGCCGGAACTATGGCACGCCGGACGGTAAGATCGAACTGGGCGTGCGCCCTGAATTCACCTCGCTCACCAGCGCCGAAAACGGGTTGCCCGTGACCGTCAAACGGGTCGAGGATGTGGGCCGGCACAAGATCGTGCGCACCGATTTTCAAGGCACCGAAATCAATGTCATCGCCGATGAAAGCGCCGATATTTCGCCCGACATGAACCGTGTGGCTTTCGACCTTGCCGGGATCAATGTCTATTCCGACAGTTGGCGCGTTGCGCCGAAAGGGGCCTGACATGAACAAGACCCTCAATCACAAGGCATGGTTCCTGATCCTGCCGGTTCTCGTACTGGTCGCGTTTTCGGCCGTCATTCCGCTGATGACGGTGGTGAACTATTCGGTTCAGGACACGTTTGGCAACAATCAGTTCTTCTGGGCCGGCCTGGAATGGTTCGAAGAGATGATTGCGTCCGAACGGATGTGGAATGCCCTGGGGCGGCAACTGGCATTTTCCGCCATCATCCTGGCCATCGAGATCCCGCTGGGCATCTTTGTTGCGCTGAACATGCCCAAACGGGGCTTCTGGGCGTCTCTCTGTCTGGTTCTGATGTCACTGCCGCTGCTGATCCCCTGGAACGTGGTCGGCACGATCTGGCAGATTTTCGGGCGCGTGGACATTGGTTTGCTGGGCTATGCGCTGGACGCGATCGGCATCGACTACAATTACACCCAGAATTTCTATGCCGCCTGGATCACCGTCATCGTGATGGATGTCTGGCACTGGACATCCCTGGTGGCCTTGCTGGCCTATGCCGGTTTGCAATCGATTCCCGATGCCTATTACCAGGCCGCCAAGATTGACCAGGCCAGCCGCTGGAAAGTCTTTCGTTTCATAGAGTTGCCAAAGATGATGGGGGTTCTGATGATCGCCATTCTGCTGCGGTTCATGGACAGTTTCATGATCTATACCGAACCTTTCGTCGTCACCGGAGGCGGTCCGGGCAATTCAACCACCTTCCTGTCGATCGACCTGGTGAAAATGGCGCTGGGACAGTTTGACCTTGGCCCGGCTGCCGCCTTCTCGATCATGTATTATCTGGTGATCCTGCTGATTTCCTATGTGTTCTACACCGTGATGACAAACCTGGACAAAAGGGATGGCTATTGATGTCGGGCCCGTCAGACACCGCACCGCGCCAGACGCGAAAAATCAACGGCAGCGCCATCGTCATGGGGCTTTACCTGCTGTTCCTGCTGTTGCCGATCTACTGGCTGCTGAACATGAGCCTAAAGACCAATTCGGAGATCCTGAACAGTTTCAGCCTGTGGCCGCGGGACCTGACCTTTGACAACTATCTGACCATCCTGACCGACGCGTCCTGGTACACGGGCTATCTGAATTCGCTGGCCTATGTGGTGATGAACATGGTGATTTCGCTGCTGGTCGCCCTGCCTGCGGCCTATGCGTTCAGCCGGTATACGTTTCTGGGCGACAAGCATCTGTTCTTCTGGTTGCTGACAAACCGTATGGCGCCGCCGGCGGTCTTTGCCCTGCCGTTCTTTCAGCTCTACAGTTCGGTCGGATTGTTTGACACACATATCGCCGTGGCGCTGGCGCATTGTCTGTTCAACGTGCCGCTGGCGGTCTGGATTCTGGAAGGTTTCATGCGCGGCGTGCCCAAGGAAATCGATGAGACGGCCTATATCGACGGCTATTCCTTCCCGCGCTTCTTCATCCGGATTTTCACGCCGCTGGTGGCATCCGGGATCGGGGTCACCGCGTTTTTCCTGTTCATGTTCAGCTGGGTCGAACTGTTGCTCAGCCGTACCCTGACCAGCGTGGATGCGAAACCGATCGCGGCGACGATGACCCGGACCGTCGGGGCGGCCGGAATCGACTGGGGTGTGCTGGCCGCGGCCGGGGTTCTGACCATCGTGCCGGGGGCGCTGGTGATCTATTTTGTCCGCAACTACATCGCCAAGGGCTTTGCCCTGGGCCGTGTCTAGGAAAGAGGGGAACGACAATGGACTGGATGGCATGGACCTGGCCGACCGCCGCGTTCTTCGCGATCATCGCGGCGACGCTGATCACCTTCACGATCCTGGCAATCAAATTTCCCGAAGTGCCCCGCACCGGCATTCTGGGAATCGAAACGACGCGGGGTGACAGATTGTTCATCACGCTACTGGGCTCTGCCTTTATCAACCTGGCGTGGCTCGGGCTGCTCAGCGCACCCCAATGGGGGGCGTTGATCCTGTGCGTGGTCTATGCCGTGGCGGTGTTCCGCTGGGTATAGAAACCTCAATCCGGCCACCGGGAAGCAAGACCCGGCGGCCAAAACCGTTCTCATTTGGGAGGAACAAAAATGAACTTGCGACTAAAAGGAACAACGGCGATCGGGCTGGCGGCCTGTATGCTCGCCGTGCCGGCCTTTGCGGATATGAAAGCCGCCCAGGCCTTTCTGGACAGTGAAATCGGCGATCTGTCAACGCTGTCACGCGCGGATCAAGAAGCTGAAATGCAGTTCTTTGTCGATGCCGCGAAGCCGTATCAGGGCATGTCGATCAATGTCGTCTCTGAAACAATTGCCACCCATGAATACGAAGCCAACGTGCTGGCCCCGGCCTTCAGCGCCATCACGGGCATTCAGGTCACACATGATCTGATCGGCGAAGGCGACGTCGTGGAAAAACTGCAAACGCAGATGCAGTCGGGCGAAAACATCTATGACGCCTATATCAACGACAGCGATCTGATCGGCACCCATTGGCGGTATCAGCAGGCCCGCAACCTGACCGACTGGATGGCTGGCGACGGTGCGGCCGTGACCAACCCGAACCTGGACCTGGAAGACTTTGTCGGGCTGTCGTTCACCACCGGACCGGATGGCAAGGTCTATCAGTTGCCGGATCAGCAGTTCGCGAACCTGTACTGGTTCCGCTATGACTGGTTCAACGACGAACAGAACAAGGCCGATTTCAAGGAAAAATACGGCTATGATCTGGGCGTTCCGGTCAACTGGTCAGCCTATGAGGACATCGCCGAGTTCTTTACCGGCCGCGATCTGTCGCGTCTGGGTGTCGAGGGCGAAGTGTTCGGCAACATGGATTACGGCAAGAAAGACCCATCCCTGGGCTGGCGCTATACGGATGCGTGGCTGTCCATGGCCGGTGCTGGCGACGTGGGTGAACCGAACGGCTTGCCGGTCGATGAATGGGGCATCCGGGTCAATGACAAATCGCAGCCTGTCGGCTCGTGCATGGCGCGCGGCGGCGCGACCAACGGGCCCGCAGCGGTTTACGCTGTAACCAAAGCCATCGAATGGTTGCAGAAATACACCCCGCCCGCGGCGGCCGGCATGACCTTCTCTGAAGCCGGACCAATCCCGGCCCAGGGCAATGTCGCACAGCAAATGTTCTGGTACACCACCTTTACCGCCGCGACGGTCGAACCCGGTCTGCCCGTGATGAACGAGGACGGCACCCCGAAATGGCGCATGGCGCCTTCGCCACATGGGGCCTATTGGACCGAAGGCACCAAGATCGGATATCAGGACGCCGGATCCTGGACCCTGATGAAGTCGACTCCGGTTGACCGCGCGCAAGCGGCCTGGCTGTATGCACAATTCGTCACATCCAAGACCGTGGACGTGAAGAAAAGCCATGTGGGTCTGACATTCATCCGTGAATCCACGATCCAGCACGACAGCTTTACCGAACGGGCGCCGAAACTGGGCGGGCTGGTCGAATTCTACCGCTCTCCGGCGCGGGTCCAGTGGTCGCCGACCGGAACCAACGTGCCTGACTATCCCAAGCTGGCCCAGCTGTGGTGGCAGAACATCGGCGACGCGATGTCTGGTGCGAAAACGCCTCAGGAAGCCCTGGATGCGCTGTGCGCCGATCAGGAAAAGGTGCTGAGCCGTCTGGAGCGCGCCGGTGTGCAGGGCGAGTTGGGTCCGGTTCTGAACGAAGAACGCGATCCGGAATACTGGCTGTCGCAGCCCGGTTCACCGAAGGCAAAGCTGGCCAACGAAGACGAGGACCCAATCACGGTTTCGTATGACGAGCTGATCAAATCCTGGCAGTAACCTAGTCATCCGGGGCCGGTTCCTGCCGGCCCCGGGCTTTCCGGCACCTGGGTGCCCTGTCGAATGTGCTGATATTCGACCGTCATGCGGCCTGACGTGACCCGAACGCCCCCCAAATTCTGACCAACATCGCGCACGCCCCCCGCCGGGTTGATGTAAAACCCGGGCTGATCCGCGCGCCATCAGTGCGGCTTGCGGAAATCTCCTGCATCCAGAACGGGCGAGGCGTCGAGGTCTTCGGCGTCCAGCATGGATGCCACCCGTTCAAGAGAGGCCAGGATCATTGCCTGTTCCCAGTCCTCCAGCGCGGCAAATTTCCGGACATATCGTTGTTGCAGCGGATCCGGGGCGTCTTCGATCGTCTTGCGGCCCTGGTCGGTGATGACGATATTCGTCTGCCGTCGGTCGGTCTGGGATTTTTCGCGTATGACCATGCCGGATTTCACCAGCTTGTCGACAAGCGACGTGATTGTGGCCTGCGAAACCCGCATGCGCAGCGAAATGGTGGTCGAGGTGCATTGCCCGGTTTCGGCCACGACCTGAAGCACGCGAAACTGCACCGCCGTCAACCCGGCGGATTGCGCCAGCTTGCGTCCGAACAGTTCGGTTGCGCGAATTATCCTGCGCAGCGCGATCAGGCTGCCATCGATGCGGTCCATGCGAGTCCCTGCCATATCCGTCCGAACGATCCTACGCCAGAACAGGCGGATTGCGCAAACGATGTGTGTCGAAACTAAGTCTTTCAAAACAATTCTGCATTGGAAATACTGTGAAAAGCTGAATGTTTTCCGCGTATTGCGCTGATATAGATGAAATATGTTTCGACTATTGAAGTTTCCCGCAAAGTACATTACTTAGTCTATCAAAGCAAATGGAGAGTTTAGTCACATGAAGCACGCACGTGATCTGCACGGAAAGTCCCTGCCTGTTTTTCGTACGCCACAGGCAAAAGACGGAGCGGCGATCTGGGAGCTCGTGCGGGCCTGCAAGCCGCTGGACGAGAATTCGATGTATTGCAATCTCATCCAGTGCGATCATTTCCGCGAAACCTGCGTCGTGGCAGAGCTGAACGGCAAGATTGCAGGTTGGGTATCGGCCTATGTGCTGCCGGACGATCCAGAGACCGTGTTTGTCTGGCAGGTCGCCGTATCCCCGGATGCGCGCGGCAGCGGGCTGGGCACGCTGATGCTGGCAGAGCTGCTGCAACGGGATGTCTGTGCCGACATCACCCGGCTGCAGACCACGATCACCGCCGACAACGAAGCATCTTGGTCCCTGTTCAAGCGGTTCGCAAACCGTCAGGACGCCAAGCTGGACTCCAAGGCCCATTATACCCAGGCGCTGCATTTCCGTGATCGGCACGACACCGAGCACATGGTCACGATCACGCTTGAAGAACAAATGAAAAAAGCGGCCTAGGCTCTGCTCGCCTCGCCGCTGTCATCTCACAAATCGAAGGACGTCTTATGTCGACTGCAAAGCCAGCCGAAATTTCTGTATTCAAACGCCGTGAATCCGAAGCCCGCAGCTATTGCCGTGGTTTCGATGCGGTTTTCACCCAGGCCACGGGGTCTGAAATGATTGATGCCGGCGGGCGTCGCTATATCGACTTTCTCGCCGGTTGTTCGTCTTTGAACTATGGGCACAATGATCCGGACATGAAGCAGGCGCTGATCGATCATATCAGTGCCGACGGCATTGCCCACGGGCTTGATCTGCACACCGATGCCAAGGCCGGGTTCCTGACCGCGTTCGAAACGCATATCCTTGAACCACGCGGCATGGATCATCGGGTGATGTTCACCGGACCGACCGGCGCAAATGCGGTCGAAGCCGCGATGAAAATCGCACGCAAAGTCACCGGGCGCACCAATATCATCGCCTTTACCAACGGGTTTCACGGTGTCACCACCGGGGCGTTGGCCGCGACCGGCAACGGGTATCACCGTGGCGGCGCAGGATCGCCCCTGAACGGTGTCACGCGGGTGCCCTATGACGGCTTCATGGGCGACGGCACCGACACCGCCGACTATCTAGAGGCCATGCTCGCAGACGGGTCCAGCGGCGTCGATGCCCCGGCCGCGATCATACTGGAAACGGTGCAGGGCGAAGGCGGACTGAACGCGGCCGACGCCGCCTGGCTGCGCCGGGTGGCCGATTTGGCCAAAGATCACGGCGCGCTTCTGATCGTCGATGACATCCAGGCCGGATGCGGCCGGTGCGGCACGTTCTTTTCGTTCGAGGACATGGGGTTCGTACCCGACATCGTCACCATGGCCAAATCGATCTCTGGTTTCGGTCTGCCGATGGCCCTGATGCTGGTGCGTCCGCAATACGACGTATTCGGACCGGCAGAACACAATGGCACATTCCGGGGCAACACCCATGCGTTTGTCACCGCACGGGTGGCAATCGAAAAATTCTGGACCGATGGGTCATTCCAGCAAGAACTTTCCGACAAAACCGCGATTCTGACCGAGGCGTTGACTGCCCTGTCCGACATGATTCCGGGTGCCCGCCTCAAGGGGCGCGGCTTGATGCAGGGCGTCGACGTGGGGACCGGAGGGCTGGCGGACGAAATCTGCTCGCGTGCCTTTCACAAAGGTCTTATCATCGAAACCTCGGGAACGGATGGCGAGGTGGTCAAGGTTCTGGCCCCCCTGACCACGCCCGAGCACCAGTTTCGCAAGGGGTTGAACATCCTTCTGGATGCGGCCCGCGATGTCACTGAAACAGCAAGATTTGCGGCGGAGTAAAACACATGATCGTCAGAGATTTCGACGAGATCGTAAAGAATGAGCGCGACCGCGTCGTGTCGGATGCGAAATGGTCATCCGTTCGGATGCTTCTGGCCCAGGACGGTATGGGGTTTTCGTTCCATATCACGTTCCTTGAAGCCGGATCCGAGCATACGTTCGAATACAAGAACCATTTCGAAAGCGTGTATTGCATGCAGGGCACCGGATCGATCACCGATCTGAAAACGGGCCAGACCCATCAGATCCGCCCCGGCGTCATGTATGCGCTGAACGAACACGACCGCCACATATTGCGCGCTGAAGAAGAGCTGGTCATGGCCTGCGTCTTCAATCCGCCGGTAACCGGCAACGAGGTGCATCAGGAAGATGGATCTTATGCCCTGGAAGACAGCTGACGAAAGGGTCCGCCGATGATGGTGGGCAGTTGAACGTGACATTTCCCAAACACACCGTCGAAAAGATCGGTGGCACATCGATGAGCCGTATCCGCGAATTGCGCGATACTCTGTTGATCCGTGGCCGCCCCGAAGACGATCCCTACCACAGGATATTCGTGGTCTCTGCCTTTGGCGGGATCACCAACCTGTTGCTGGAGCACAAGAAATCCGGCCAACCCGGCGTTTATGCCCTGTTTGCCAATGACGACAACGATCATGGCTGGCTGGATGCCCTGACCCTGGTTGCGAACGGCATGGGTGAAATCCACAATCAGGTGCTGGACAACGATGCCGACCGCGCCATGGCGGATGAATTCGTGCGCGAACGCATCGAGGGCGCCCGCTCCTGTCTGTTCGATCTGCAGCGGTTGTGTTCCTACGGGCATTTCCGCCTGTCCGATCACATGGGGGTCACGCGCGAACTGCTATCCGGTCTGGGCGAAGCGCATTCCGCATTCGTCACCACGCTGTTGTTGCAGCGCGCCGGGGTCAATGCCCGGTTCGTCGATCTCAGCGGTTGGCGTGACGAACGTGAATGCACGCTGGAACAACGCATCAGCCGGGGCCTGGACGGGGTCGATCTGAGTTGCGAACTGCCCATCGTCACCGGTTATGCGCAATGCAGCGAAGGGTTGATGCGGGAATACGATCGCGGCTATTCCGAGGTCACCTTTTCCAACATCGCCGCCCATACCGGGGCCGCCGAAGCCATCATCCACAAGGAATTCCACCTGTCTTCGGCAGATCCGAAACTTGTCGGGGCGGGCGCTGTTCGGAAACTGGGGCATACCAATTATGATGTGGCGGACCAGTTGTCCAACATGGGCATGGAGGCAATCCACCCGAATGCAGCGAAATCTCTGCGCCGGGCCGATATTCCCCTGCGGGTGACAAATGCGTTCGATCCGGAAGATCCCGGCACGCTGATAGACGATCAGCCGGGCGAAACCGCAGCGGTCGAAATCGTGACCAGCCTGGATGTCGTCGCATTGGAACTGTTTGAGCAGGATATGGTCGGCGTCAAAGGCTACGATGCCACGATCCTCGAAGCCTTGCGCCGGCACAATGTGCGGATCGTCACCAAAAGTTCGAACGCCAATACCATCACGCACCATGTCGAGACCTCATTGAAAACGGTGCGGCGTGTGGTGAACGAGCTGGAGGCGGCCTATCCCTCGGCCGAGATCAGCACGCGGGCCTTGTCGATCGTTTCCGCGATCGGGCGCGATCTTTCCGGGCTGCATGTCCTGCGCCGGGGTCTGGACGCGATGGAGCAGGCCGGAATCGATGTGATTGCGGCACAGCAGACCCCGCGCAATGTCGATGTTCAGTTCATCACGCCGCGCGCCTCTGCTGATGACGCGGTCGGTGTCCTGCACGAAGCCCTGATTGCCGACCCCGGCCCCGCGATCCAGATCAAGGCAGCCTGAACAGGGTTCGATCCGCACAGGGTTCCCATGCGTGCCCTGCGCGGTCCGGTCAGCCCGCCCATGCCATCCGGCAGGGCGGTGCTGCCTTTGGTCACAATATGCCGGGCAGGTTCAGGTTGTTTTCGCGGGCGCAGTCCAGCGCCTCGTCATACCCGGCGTCCGCGTGGCGCATCACACCTGTCGCCGGATCATTCCACAAAACACGCGCAATACGGCGGTCGGCGTCCTCGGAACCGTCACAACAGATCACCATGCCGGAATGCTGGCTAAAGCCCATGCCAACCCCGCCGCCATGATGCAGCGACACCCAGGTCGCGCCCGAAGCGGTGTTCAGCAGCGCATTCAGCAGGGGCCAGTCCGATACCGCATCCGAGCCGTCCTTCATCGCCTCGGTTTCTCGGTTCGGCGATGCGACCGAGCCTGAATCCAGATGATCGCGCCCGATCACGATCGGTGCCTTCAATTCGCCGCTGCGGACCATTTCATTGAACGCAAGCCCCAGCTTGTGCCGCACACCCAGACCGACCCAGCAGATCCGCGCCGGCAGGCCCTGGAACGAAATCCGTTCCCGCGCCATGTCCAGCCAATTGTGCAGATGGCTGTCCTCGGTCAGGATTTCTTTCACCTTGGCATCGGTCTTGTAGATATCTTCCGGATCCCCCGACAGCGCCGCCCAGCGGAACGGGCCGATGCCCCGGCAGAACAGCGGGCGGATATAGGCGGGCACGAAACCGGGGAAATCAAACGCGTTCTCTAGCCCTTCTTCCAGCGCCATCTGGCGGATGTTGTTGCCGTAATCGACGGTGGGGATGCCCTGAGCGTGGAAATCGACCATTGCCTTGACCTGCACTTTCATTGACGCGCGGGCGGCCTTTTCCACGGATTTGGGGTCGCTTTCACGCTTTTCGCGCCATTCGCCCATGGTCCAGCCCTGCGGCAGATAGCCGTTGACCGGGTCATGCGCGCTGGTCTGGTCAGTCACGATATCGGGGCGCACGCCGCGTTTTACCAGTTCTGGATAAACGTCCGCAGCGTTGGCCAGCAGCGCGACCGACTTGGCCTCGCCTGCGGCGGTCCAGCGTTCGATCATCTCCAGCGCCTCGCTCAGGCTGTCAGTCTTTTCATCCACGTATTTGGTGCGCAGGCGGAAATCGATGCTGTCGGGGTTGCATTCCACCGCCAGGCAGCAAGCCCCGGCCATCACCGCCGCCAAGGGCTGCGCGCCGCCCATGCCGCCAAGCCCGCCGGTCAGGATCCATTTGCCCGAAAGATCGCCGCCATAGTGCTGGCGACCGGCCTCGACAAAGGTTTCATAGGTGCCTTGCACAATGCCCTGACTGCCGATGTAGATCCACGACCCAGCGGTCATCTGGCCGTACATTGCCAGACCCTTTTTATCCAGTTCGTTGAAATGATCCCAGTTTGCCCAATGCGGCACGAGGTTGGAATTGGCGATCAGCACGCGCGGCGCGTCCTTGTGGGTCTGGAACACCCCGACGGGCTTGCCGGACTGCACCAGCAGGGTCTGGTCTTCGTCCAGATCCCGCAGCGATGTCACGATCGTATCGTAATCTTTCCATGTCCGCGCGGCGCGACCAATCCCGCCATACACCACCAGTTCGTGCGGGTTCTCGGCAACATCGGGGTGCAGGTTGTTCATCAGCATCCGCAATGGTGCTTCGGTCAGCCAGCTCTTGGCGGTCAACTCGGTGCCGGTGGCGGGGAAAACGTCGCGGGTGTTTTTGCGTGGATCGCTCATGAGATGCCTTTCAATGTCGGGGCCAAGGCGGCCAGTCTTGTCAGAATGGATGTCAGATGGGTGCGCAGCCGCGCGGCCTTTTCTGCGTCATAGATCCAGGGCGCGGCCTCGGCGGTCAGATAGGTGCTTTGTGCCAATTCCATCTGGATGGCATGCAAACCCTCGGCGGGGCGACCATAGTGGCGCGTGGTCCAGCCGCCTTTGAAGCGGCCATTGGCGACCGCGCTGTATCCGTCCGCCGCCGCGCAGATTTCTTGCACAAGGGTCTCGATTTCGGGCGCGCAGGTGGTGCCCAGGTTGGTTCCGATGTTGAAATCGGGCAACGTGCCTTCAAACAGAAAGGGAATGCCCGAACGGATCGAATGGCAATCGTACAGGATCGCCACACCGTGCAGATCCCGCACGCGTTCCAGTTCGGCCTGCAGGGCGGCGTGATAGGGTGCGTGAAAGGATCGCCGCCGCGCTTCCATATCCGCTTGGGTGGGGGCGGACACCCAGATGTCATGCCCGTCGAAATCGGTCAACGGCACAAGCCCGGTGGTATTCTGGCCCGGATACAGCGACTCGCCGGACGGGTCGCGGTTGGCATCGATCACATATCGATGGAAGGTCGCGCGCACGGTCGTCGCCCCCGGCAGGACACCATCATAAAGCCTGTGGATGTGCCAATCAGTGTCATCCAGCCCCCGGCCCCGGTCATTGAGATCAGCCAGGATGCCATCAGGGACATGGGTGCCGGTATGGGGCAGGCCCAGAACCACGGGGCTGTTGCCTTGATGAATTTCGACCGGATTCATGTGCGCAGCTCCGGCATGTCGATCCCCGCCGCCGCAACGATATCCCCGTTTTCGATCATCAGGGCGGCGCGTTCCAGATCCGGCGCAAGATAGCGATCCTCGCCCAGTGCAGCCACGTCCTGACGCACCCGCGCGACAACACGCTGCAACGTGTCGCTTGTGGTCAGGGGCGCGCGGAAATCAATGCCTTGCGCGGCACAGAGCAGTTCGACGCCAAGGATGCGGTCCAGGTTCTCGATCATCCGGCCCAGTCTGCGGGCACCATGTGCCGCCATGCTGACGTGGTCTTCCTGGTTGGCCGACGTCGGCGTGCTGTCGGTCACGCAGGGGTTGGCCAGATGCTTGTTTTCGCTCATCAAGGCGGCCGTGGTGACTTCGGCGATCATATACCCCGAGTTCAGACCGGGGTTGGGCGTCAGAAACGGCGGCAGGTTGAAACTGAGCACCGGATCGACGATCAGGGCAACGCGGCGCTGCGCGATGGCCCCTATTTCGGCGATGGCCAGCGCGATCATATCGGCGGCAAAGCCCACGGGTTCGGCATGGAAATTGCCGCCGGATACGATCACATCCGCGTCGATCAACACCAATGGATTGTCGGTGGCGGCGTTGGCTTCGATTTCCAGCGTGCGGGCGGCCATACGCAGCACATCCATCGCGGCCCCGGTCACCTGCGGCTGACAGCGGATGCAATATGGGTCCTGCACCCGTGCGTCATCCACGATGTGGCTGTCGCGAATTTGCGACCCGGCCAGAAGTGCCCGCATGGTTTCACCCGCGTCAATCTGGCCACTGTGACCGCGCAGCGCGTGGATCTCGGGTTGCAACGGTGCCGTGGACCCCATGATCGCATCCGTCGACAAGGCCGAGGTAATCAGCGCCGAATGCGCCGCGCGCCAGGCACCAAACAGCCCGGCCAGCGCAAAGGCTGTCGAAAACTGCGTCCCGTTGATCAGGGCCAGCCCCTCTTTGGGGCCAAGTTCGACCGGCACGAGACCCGCCGCCGCCAATGCCTTGTCCCCGGACATGATCTGGCCGCCGAACTCGGCCTCGCCATGGCCCATCATCACCGCCGCCATATGCGCCAGCGGTGCCAGATCGCCCGACGCGCCAACGGACCCCTGTGCGGGAATGACGGGGGTCACGCCCTGTTCCAGCATCCCTTCGATAAGCTGAACCAGTTCCAGCCGAACGCCCGAGGCACCGCGCCCCAGACTGAGCAATTTCAGCGCCATCACCAGACGGGCCTGCCGGCGCGCAATGGCAGGGCCAACGCCGCAGCAATGGGACAGGATCAGATTGCGTTGCAGCGTCGCGGTATCACCGGATTCGATCTTGACCGAAGCCAGCTTGCCAAATCCGGTGTTCACGCCATAGACCGCATCGCTGCCGGCCACGGCCTTGGCAATGCGGTCATGGGCCAGCTCGATGGCCGGATGGCAGGCAGGATCAAGGCGCACGGATGCCTCGGTCCAGAAAATCGTCGCCAGATCATCCAGCGTAACGGCTCCGGGAGTGAGGGTCAGAATGGTCACGCGACGATACCTCCGAAAATGCGAGAGTGAAGCGGGTTGAATCCGATACGATAGGCCAGCTCGGCAGGGTGCCGGATGTCCCAGACCGCCACGTCGGCGCGCATTCCCGCAGCGATCGTTCCCACATCCGCCAGCCCAAGGGCACGGGCCGCGTTCTGCGTCACACCGCGCAAGGCTTCTTCGGGCGTCATCCGGAACAGGGTGCAACCCATGTTCAGCGTCAGCAGCAGGGAATTCAGCGGTGACGATCCGGGGTTTATATCGGTTGCCAGGGCCATCGGCACACCATGTTTGCGCAACAAGCCTATGGGCGGTGCCTGGGTTTCCCGCAGGGTGTAGAAGGCCCCGGGCAGTATGACGGCCACGGTCCCGGCCTCGGCCATCGCCTGCACACCTTCTTCGTCCAGGTACTCGATGTGATCCGCAGACAGGCCGCCATAGCGGGCGGTCAGTTTCGCACCGCCAAGGTTCGACAGTTGCTCGGCATGCAGCTTGACCGGCAGGCCCAGTTCCTGCGCCACATCAAACACACGGGCGATCTGATCGGGCTGAAAGGCAATACCTTCGCAGAACCCATCCACCGCGTCGACCAAGCCTTCGCCATGGGCGGCGCGCAAGGCGGGGATGCAGATTTCGTCGATATAGGCATCGTTGCGCCCGGCGTATTCCGCCGGGGTCGCATGGGCCCCGAGAAAGGTGGTTTTCACCCTGATGGGGCGGCGATCCATGATCGCGCGCGCCACCCGCAGCATGCTCAGTTCGGTCTCGATATCCAGGCCATAGCCGGACTTGATTTCGATGGCGGTCACGCCTTCGGCAATCAGCACATCGACCCGGCGCAGCGCATCGGCAAGCAACGTTTCTTCGGTCGCGGCACGGGTCGCTTTTACGGTTGAAACAATTCCCCCACCGGCGCGGGCGACCTCTTCGTAGCTGGCGCCGTTCAACCGCATCTCGAATTCGACAGCGCGGTCGCCGCCGTGAACGATATGGGTGTGACAGTCGATCAGACCGGGCGTCACCAGACGTCCCGCCAGACCGGTTCGGGGATGCGCATCATAGGCCGAGGGCAAAGAGTTGCGCGGCCCGATCCAGTCAATCACCCCGGCGGACATGGCTATGGCCGCATCTGCAATCAGACCGTAAGCGTTCCCCGATTCGGTCATCGTTGCCGCGTTCAGATCAACAAGGACTGTACTGTTCTCGGTCATTTTGCGCATCCCCCGTCAAAAGCTTCGCGTTTCTGCTACGCCCGCACACACAATATGTCTATACATAAAAAATGAAGCGCCACAAAATGATATTTGTCAGGCAGGATAAACTATCAACCGATTGAGCGGAAAATCGCAGGGGGTCGGGCCGATCAATGGACAGGCACATCCGACGCATTTGCGGACATCTTCCCGGCTGCGCTTGGCATCTTGCACAGCTTTGATCGGACGCACGGCAGCCGGGAGGACGGACCGGCCCCGGATGATGCAACCGGCGCGCTCAGTCCAGCGTTCGCTGTGGATCCGACAGGCAGGGCACGCGGCGGCTCCAGTCTGCGTAGTCTCCGCTGAGCGCGCGGTCGTACAGCGCCACCAGAGCCGCAAGCGGCGTTTCGTGATAATCCACGCGCAGGGTGATCGGCGCATGTTCCGGTGAAACGATCAGCAGGGCGGCGGACTGCAATCCGCGCATGTCCCCGCCAGCGTCCTGGGCGGCGAAGAGGCTGGCAATCAGACGCTGCGAAAATGTCCCCGATGCGGTTTCAAATCGCGCCGCCATTTCATTCAGAACACCGACGTTGGTCAGCATGTTGCCCGCGACGACACCGTTTTCCATCAGGATGCTGCCCGCCGCAGGCGTGTTTTCCTTGCCGGTAAAGGCGGCGCCGGGGCCGCGCAGACCCAGCGCGGATACTTGCCGCTGATCCCGCCCCGCATCGGCCCCGGTGACAGCGCCGATCGCATCGGCGGCGGATTCACCACCCTGCAACGCGGCCAGAACATCGTCGCCCCAAAAGGTGCTTGGCGCGGCACCCTGGCTGGCGCTCATACCGGCGCGGGGATCACCACGCAGCACCCACCCGCCGACACACAGGCTGCCCGTAGCGGCGGCTCCGCCTATGGCATCCGATTTCGGATCTCGCGCAAGAATCGAAAAGGTCATGGGGCCTCGTTTTGATTAATGTGACCCAATTTATCATGATAAATTGACGAGTGCAATTTATCATGATAAATGACCGGTCAAAACATCAGGGAGAACTCACAATGAAACTTGTGAAATGGACACGCCGGGGCGTCTGTGCCGCGGTTGGGGCTGTGATGATCGCAGGGTCCCTTGCGCTGCCGGCCGTTGCCCAGACACCGCCGGGCGTGTTGATCGTGGGCCAGATCGCCGAACCGAAATCGCTCGATCCTGCGGCGGTCACGGCGGTGAACGATTTCCGCATCGTGGTGAACCTGTATGAAGGGCTGACCCGATATCGGCCCGGCACGCTCGAAGTCGAACCCGCGCTCGCAGAGAGCTGGACAATCAGCGACGATGGCACCGAATACACATTCAAACTGAGACCCGGTGTCAAATTCCACGACGGCACAAACTTCGACGCCGAGGCGGTCAAGTTCAATTTCGACCGGATGCTGGATGAAAATCACCCTCATCATGACACCGGCCCCTTCCCGCTGAGCTTTTTCTTCAGCGCGATAGAGAAAACCGAGGTCGTCGATGACCAGACGGTCAGGTTCACCCTGAATGCGCCCTATGCGCCGTTCCTTTCGAACCTTGCCTATCCGACCGGCCTGATGGTTTCGCCAGCGGCGGTCAAGGAGTTCGGTGCGGACTTTGGACGTCACCCATCGGGCACCGGACCGTTCACCTTTGCCGAATGGCGCTCGAACGAGGCCGTGGTCGTGGAACGCAACGCGGATTACTGGGGGGATATGGCGGGGTCCGACGTGGTCGTGTTCCGCCCGATCACGGATGCCAATACCCGTGTCGCCGAAATGCTGGCCGGAGGCATTGATCTGATGGTCGAAGTGCCGCCGACATCACTGTCCCAATTCAAAGGCGACGGGTTTGAGGTTGCACAGCAGGCCGGGCCGCATGTCTGGTTTCTGATCCTGAACGCCAAGGAAGGGCCGTTTTCCGACGTGCGTGTGCGTCAGGCCGCCAATTATGCGATCAACAAGGCAGCGATCGTGAACGATGTTCTGGAAGGCACCGCAGAGGTCGCCGCCGGGCCGACCCCGCCTGCGTTCGCCTGGGCCTATAACGACGAACTTGAACCTTATCCCTATGACCCCGACAAGGCGCGCGCGCTGCTCGCCGACGCCGGGGCAGAAGGGGCGGAACTGACATTCTATGTGACCGAAGGCGGTTCCGGCATGCTGGATCCGATCGCCATGGGCACGGCCATTCAGGCCGATCTTGCTGCCGTCGGCCTGAAGGTCAACATCGAAACCTATGAATGGAACACCTTCCTGGGCGAAGTGAACCCGGGACTGGAGGGCAAGGCGGACATGGCTGAAATGGCCTGGATGACCAATGACCCCGACACCCTGCCCTATCTCGCCCTGCGCACCGAGGCCTGGCCGGATCAGGGCGGTTTCAACTCGGGCTATTATTCCAACCCCAAAGTCGACGAACTGCTGGAATCAGCCCGAACCGCTGTCGATCAGGACGAACGCGCGCGTCTCTACAAGGAAATGCAGGCCATCGTACAGGAAGAAGCGCCCTGGGTGTTTGTCGCCAACTGGAAACAGAACGCCGTCACCAGTGACCGCGTCCAGGGGTTCGCATTGGAACCATCGTTTCTGTTGCACCTACAGGGTGTGACCAAGGACTGACCCACCGGGCCGGGCCGCGTGGTGCGGTCCGGCCCCTGCCCGTGCGACGAACCGAAAGCAGGTGATATGGCCAGCTATATCCTGAAACGGTTGCTCTCGGCGATCCCGGTGCTGCTGGGGATCACGGTGATCGTGTTTCTGATCATGGCAATGATACCCGGCGATCCCGCGACGGCCATTCTGGGGGCCTACGCAACACCCGAGAACGTGGAAAAGCTGAACCGAAGCCTGGGTCTGGATGCGCCGCTTGTGCAGCGGTATCTGATCTGGCTGGGCAACATGCTGACCGGCGATTTCGGACGCAGCTATTCGCTGAACCGTCCGGTTCTGGACGAAATAACCGAACGGTTCAGCGCAACCTTGATCCTGGCCGGCGTCAGCTTTGTGCTCTGTTCGGTTATGGGGATCCTGGCCGGTGTCGTTTCGGCGGCGCGCCAGTACGGGCTGGCGGACAAGGCGATCACCTTCACCGTCCTGATCGGCATTTCCGTCCCTTCGTTCTTTCTGGGCATGATGATGATCCTGCTGTTTGCCGTTCGGCTGAAATGGCTGCCGGTCAGCGGCATGTATGCGATCTATGGCGGCGGGGATCTGTGGGATCTTCTGAAACATCTGGTGATGCCCGCGCTGGCCTTGTCCGCCGTCGCCACGGGCGTCATCGCACGGCTGTCACGTTCGGCCATGCTGGAGGTGCTGCGCCAGGATTACATTCGCACGGCACGCGCCAAGGGCGTCCCGGAACGGCGGGTCATCATGGGACATGCCCTGCGCTCTGCCATGGTGTCCATCATCCCCGTTCTGGGCATTCAGGCGGGGTTCGTGCTGTCCGGGTCGGTCTTTATCGAAATCGTCTTTCAATGGCCCGGCGTCGGCCGGATGCTGGTCAACGCGATCCTCAAGCGCGACCTGCTGCTGGTCCAGGGCGGCGTGGTGTTCGTCGCCGCCTGCTATGTCCTGTTCAACATCATGGTCGATGTCGCCCAAAGCCTGCTGGACCCAAGGATCAAGACGTGATGCCCTTTATCCAACTGTTATTCCGAAACCGGCTGGCGGCGATGGGCGCGGTGGTGCTGACCGTGATCCTCTTGCTGGTCCTGCTGACGCCGCTGCTGCCGCTGCCAGACCCGGATGTCACCGCGACCGCCGACCGCTTCCAGACGCCATTCTCACCGGGGCATCTGCTGGGCACCGACCATCTTGGCCGTGATCAGCTGTCCCGGCTGCTGCACGGCACCCGGCTAAGCCTGGCCGTCGGCATCGCCGCCGCCGCGATCGCCGGCTTTGTCGGATCGGCCATCGGCATCATCGCCGGATATTTCGGCGGGCGGGTCGACAACATGATCATGCGTGGCGTCGACATGTTGATGGCGTTTCCCTACATCCTGCTGGCTCTGGCCATCGTCGCCGCGCTTGGTCCCGGCCTGATGAATGCGCTGATTGCGGTCGCCGCGGTGAACGTGCCGTTCTTTGCCCGCAACATCCGCGGGATCACGGTCGGTCTGGCGGAGCGCGAATTCATCGATGCCGCGCGTCTTGCAGGAATGGGGCATACACGGATCATCCTGTCCGAGCTGCTGCCGAACGTGCTGCCGGTCATCATCATCGCCATGTCCACCACCGTGGGCTGGATGATCCTTGAAACCGCCGGGCTCAGCTTTCTTGGTCTCGGATCGCAGCCGCCACAAGCCGATCTGGGTTCCATGCTGGGCGAGGCACGATCGGCCCTGATCAGCCATCCGTTCACGTCGGTGGTCCCGGGGGTGATGATCTTTCTGATCGTGATGTCGATCAATCTTCTGGGGGACGGGGTGCGGGATGCGCTTGACCCCCGCCTGCGCTCGGGTGCGCTCAGCCGGCCCCGCGCGACCACGCTGGTCCAGCGCAACGATCCGGTTCCAGCGGCAACCGAGGACCTGCTGGCCATTCAGGACCTCCAGACCCAGTTCCATGCCGGGAACCGGGTTTACAAGGCCGTCGGCGGCGTCAGCCTGTCGGTCAGCCCCGGCGAATGTCTTGGCCTGATCGGGGAAAGCGGCTCGGGCAAGTCGGTCACGGCCCTGTCTGTCATGGGACTGGTCGCGTCTCCGCCCGGTGTCATCACCGGCGGCGCGGTACGGTTTCGCGGCGACGACCTGATTGGCGCGCCCTATGAGACCCTGCGCCGCAAGCGCGGCGATCGCGTGGCCTATATCTTTCAGGATCCGCTTGCGACCCTGCACCCGCTGTACACGGTCGGCGATCAATTGATCGAGGCCATCCAAAGCCATCATGCCGTCAGTCGCAGCGCGGCACGGGACAAGGCAATCCGCCTGTTCAAGGCGGTCCGCATCCCCAATGCCGAAAGCCGGGTCGGAAACTATCCCCATGAAATGTCGGGCGGCATGCGGCAAAGGGTCGGCATCGCGATGGCGCTGGCCAACGATCCGGACGTGATCATCGCGGATGAACCCACGACCGCGCTGGACGTCACGGTACAGGCACAAATCCTGGCGCTGCTTGACGATCTGCGCCGGGACCGGGGGTTGGCGATCATTTTCATCACCCATGATTTCGGCGTGGTCGGGCAGTTGTGCGACAGGGTGGCCGTCATGTATGCGGGCCGGATTGTCGAACAAGGCCCGACCCAATCCGTGCTGGAAACCCCCGCACATCCCTATACCAAACGGCTGATCGCCTGCGTGCCCGAATTGGGACGGGGACGGCGCGAACTGGCTGCCATTCCGGGGCTGCCGCCATCCGTCGAGGCGCTGCCGCCGGGGTGTGCCTTTGCGCCACGCTGCACCAAGGCGCAAGACGATTGCCGATCCGGTCAGATCGCCCTGACCGGGTCATACCCGCGCGCGGTGCGATGTCTTCACCCAGAGGAGGCCATTGGATGATCGCGCTGAAAGTCGAAAACCTGTCAAAGACCTTTCCGATCAAGAAATCCCTGTTCGGCAAGCCCCACGACGGCGTGCGCGCTGTACGCCCCATGTCGTTTCAGGTCGCCACCGGCGAAACGCTGGGCGTTGTGGGGGAATCCGGCTGTGGCAAATCCACCTTCGCGCGCATGTTGGTGGGCTTGCTAGAGCCGACGACCGGACAGATCGAAATCGAAGGCAAGGCGCTGGACAACGGCAATGCAGCTGCATTCGGAAAAATGATCCAGTATGTCTTTCAGGATCCAATCAGCAGCCTGAACCCGCGCAAGACCATCCGCCAGATCGTCGAAGCCCCGCTCAGGCGGTTGCATCGGATGGGCCCCGCAGAACGCGAAACCCGGATCGCCGAGATCTTTGACAGCGTGAACCTGCGGCACGACTTTCTGAACCGGTACCCGCATGAGTTTTCCGGCGGACAAGCGCAGCGCATCGGCATCGCCCGCGCCCTGGCCGCGGCGCCCCGGATCATCGTGCTGGACGAACCGGTTTCGGCGCTGGACGTTTCCGTTCAGGCCCAGGTGCTGAACCTGTTGGCGGACCTGAAAGCGGAATTCAATCTGACCTATCTGTTCATCAGTCACGATCTGGCCGTGATCGAAGCCGTCAGTCAACGCGTCGTGGTGTTGTATTTTGGCGCGGTCGTGGAAATAGGCAAGGCCGAGAATATTTTCAAATCGCCCAAACACCCCTATACGAAACTTCTGGCTGACAGCGCCCCGGTGGTCGGACGGCCGCTGACTGCGCCGGAACAAAAGGACAGCGAATTGCCCGATCCGCTGGATCCGCCACCCGGATGCGCCTTCGCCGGACGCTGTCCCCGCGCGACACGGTTGTGCCATCAGGACGAACCAATGTTGACCCAGATGGGAGAAGACCAGTTTGCAGCCTGTCACCACCCGCTCGAAGAGTGAACAGAAACAAAGCCGCCCGGTCCGCGTCGCCGAGGCAATCAAGGACTGGGTGGTGGAACAGGGTCTTCAGGTCGGAGACCGGCTGCCCAGCGAACCGGAACTGATCGACCGCTTTGGCATGGCCAAGGGAACAATCCGCGAAGCCATGCGGATTCTTGAGGCCCAGGGACTGGTCAAGACCCGGACCGGACCCGGCGGCGGCAGCTTTGTGCACGAGGTATCAAAGGAACGCGCCCGCGCGCTGCTGGCGAACTATTTCTATTTCAAGGATCTGACCATCGCCGACATCTATCAGTTGCGCCGTTTGCTTGAACCCGAAGTGGCCGCACAGCTTGCAGGTCGCTTGCCGGACGATGTGTTGCTGCAACTCAAAGCCAACGTGGGAACCTATTCGAAACCCGCGGAAACACTGGACGATGAGCGGGAACAACATATTTCCTCCTTGCGCTTCCACGCCATTCTGGCGGCGCAGTCAGACAACGATCTTCTGGCCTTTCTTATTGATTTCATGGTCAATATGCTATCGGACCTGACGGTATACCGGCGCTTGTACACGCCGCCAAATGTTCAACTCTGGTCGAAGGGGCGCGAGTATCAGATGCGCTTGATCGATGCGCTGCAAACCGGAAATGCAACCGCGGCCCGTCAGATCATGCAGGCCCATATGGAAACCGCGCAGGCGCTCATGGAAGGCCAGGAAGCGGAAATGCAGCGCAGGTTCATTTCGGAATGACACGTCGGTTTAACACCGACGGCCCCGCCCCCGGGCTGATACGGCGCTCTTGGGTCTCAACGGATCAGGGGTTGTCCTGTAATCCAAGCCCGGTACCGGCCGCGTACTTGAGCAATTCAATGGCTTCACGCCCGCCGCGTTTGCATCTACCGGGGCGATGAACCGGTCGAAGATATCCTGACGCTGATCTTGCACAATACCCGCGATCCAGAACACCATGGCGCGATCTCTGGATCGTTCGGAATTGCTGATGCGGGCGGCGCGGCGCGAAATTCCCGACGGTGTCTATACGGCACTAGACGAAATCGATGCGCGTGTTTCCATGGACGACATGCCCGTTGCGGGTGCTGGAATGGTCGCGGGTACAGGATTCCGAACGCGCTGGCCGGGGTGCACGAACTTGTCCGGCTCTGGCTTCCCAGTGAAGACATGGGCAGGGCCATCGCCCGTGTGGGGTTGCCGAAAACCCTGGCGGAAACGTACAGGTTTTCTTCTGGGCAACGCACTGCCGGACCAGGTCACAGCAAAATCGCCCGCCCCCCCGCAATGGCGATATCAAACCACCTTTACGGCCAGCGTCCCCAGCCCATCGATGGCGAGCTCCATTTCATCGCCACGCCCGACCGGTCCCACGCCGGCAGGCGTGCCTGACAAGATCACGTCGCCCGGTGCCAGTTCATAATACGCGGACAGATAGGCAATCTGCTCAGGGACCTTCCAGATCATCTGGTTCAGATCGCCATCCTGACGCAGCTCACCGTTCACGGTCAGACTGATACGCCCCTCATTCAGCAGACCGACCTCAGAGACAGGGTGCACCGGGCCGACTGGTGCCGATGCCTCAAAGGCCTTGCCGATTTCCCAGGGCCGCCCGGCCTTTTTCTGTTCGCTCTGCAGATCCCTGCGCGTCATATCCAGCGACAAGGCATAGCCGAAAATGCAATCCTGCGCCTTCTCGACCGGAATATCGCGCCCGCCCGCCCGCAACATCACCGCCAGTTCGACTTCATGGTGCACATCGCTGCTTTTCGGGGGATACGGGAACTCCTGAGATGGATTCAGATTGTCCGGGTTCTTTTGGAAAAAGAAGGGCGGTTCACGGTTCGGATCATGCCCCATCTCAATCGCATGCGCCGCATAGTTCCGTCCGATGCAATAGACCCGACGCACCGGGAAAAGAGCGTCTGTGCCGACGATCGGCAACGCCACGATCGGTGGTGCCTGGATGGCCAATTTCGGGCGGGCATCTTCCATGGGCGGTCTCCATTGCTGTGCGCCTGTCTGTACACCGCGACCCAGAGGCCATTCCGGTCTGATCCCGTCGCCGCCAGCTCGCCATTTTTATCGCATTTTCTGCATGATATTCGAGACGCGCACCGACACAACCAATTTGATCCGCCGGATAGTGCAAGCTGGCACTATAACGCCGCACGTCAGCGCGCCATGATTGACACAGGCCGGATGCGTTCCTACATCTTGTCACATGAGGTTACATGCAGATCATTTCCGATTTCTTCTGCTGAACCGCCCGGTGCCCCGGGCGGTATAAGCGCGACCGCGCTTGCCAACCTCCCGGGGGCTCCTCACGATCCTGCACTGAGAATCTGCGACACGCCATCCCCGAGGCGCAAACCTGAACGGCGGTCATCCCGGTCTGCGGGCCACAACCAACCCCTGTAGCGGACCAGCAAAATCCCATCGCGCTCCTTGATACGGACCAGATGAAACATTGTCAGATGCGGTTGCCAAACCTGGCTCCACGTCTTCGCCATTCAAAGGAAACACCCATGACAACGCAAAAACCTGAAACCGCGAAAAAGCGGCGTGGCCGCAACCCCAAGATCGTGATCAACGCCGACGAACTCGAACATATCGAGGCCCTGGCCGACGGCGCAATGCAGCGCAACCCCGCGCTG
The DNA here is from genome assembly GCA_016521575.1 of Rhodobacteraceae bacterium F11138. Taxonomy (GTDB): domain Bacteria; phylum Pseudomonadota; class Alphaproteobacteria; order Rhodobacterales; family Rhodobacteraceae; genus Sedimentitalea. The sequence goes on from JAEKDP010000004.1 coordinate 312,640, forward strand.
GCCGACCGTCTGCTCGGCGAGATCGGCCGCGCCCGGGTCGTCGTCCCCGCCAAGATGCCCGCAGATGTCGTATCCATCGGCAGCCGCGTCACCTATCGCGACGAAACCACCGGCCAAGACAAAACCGTGACGCTGGTCTATCCTGAGGATGCCGATATATCCCAGCAACAAGTATCGATCATGACACCGATCGGCGTTGCCCTTCTGGGGCTGTCCACCGGGGCCGAGTTCTATTGGGATACGCGCGACAACCAGAGGCGGATACTCACGGTCATCGGTGTCGAACAATGTGATACCGCCAACAGCGATGCCGAGGGCTGATCTCCGCCCTGCCCCTGGCCAGCGCGCGTGAACCAGAACGTGGATCGCATTAACGATCTGACCACCGCACCGGTGCCCGCGCGAAGGCAGGCACCGGGCGATGATTTTTGTCAGTCCAGGTCGAAGCGATCCGCGTTCATCACCTTGGCCCAGGCGGCAACGAAATCCTGTACGAATTTCTCGCTGTTGTCGGATTGCCCATATACCTCGGAAAGCGCGCGCAGCTGCGAGTTCGACCCGAAAACCAGATCGACGCGGGTGCCGGTCCATTTGGCCGCGCCTGTCACGCGATCCCGCCCTTCATAGGTTCCATCCGGGGCCGGTTTCCATTCGGTCCCCATGTCCAGCAGGTTGACAAAGAAATCGTTGGTCAACTGGCCGGGCCGGTCGGTCAGCACACCATGTGAACTGCCGCCGTGATTGCCGCCCAAGACCCGCAGCCCGCCAACCAGCACGGTCATTTCCGGCGCGGTGAGTGTCAACAACTGGGCACGGTCGACCAACAGATTCTCGGCCGATACTGTGAACTCGGTCTTTTGATAGTTGCGGAAACCGTCGGCCACGGGTTCAAGCACGTCAAAGCTGTCGGCATCGGTTTGCGCGTCGGTTGCATCGGTCCGACCCGGCGCGAAAGGCACTTCGATGTCATGCCCGGCGTCCCGTGCGCCTTTTTCGATTGCCGCGCAACCGCCCAGAACGATCAGATCGGCCAGCGATACCTGCTTGCCGCCTGAAGCGGACTCGTTGAACTGTGACTGCACGGTTTCCAGTGCCGTCAACACGCGGGCCAACTGTTCTGGCTGGTTGGCCTCCCAGTCCTTTTGCGGTGCCAGACGGATCCGCGCACCATTGGCTCCGCCGCGCATGTCCGAACCGCGGAAGGTCGAGGCCGACGCCCAGGCCGTCTGCACCAGTTCCGCGATGCTCAGGCCGGTGTCCAGAATCCTGTCCTTGAGATCCGCAATGTCACCCGCATCAATCAGGGCATGGTCCAGCTCGGGCACCGGATCCTGCCAGATCATTTCTTCCTCGGGCACTTCAGGCCCCTGGAACCGGATCCTGGGGCCCAGATCACGATGGGTCAGCTTGTACCAGGCACGGGCGAAGGCATCCGCGAATTCATCCGGATTTTCATGGAACCGGCGCGAAATTTTCTCATAGATCGGGTCCATGCGCATGGCCATATCCGCCGTGGTCATGACGATCGGGACCTTCTTGGTGGGGTCTGCCGCGTCCGGGGCCATGTCTTCTTCGCGCAGATCCTTGGGCTGCCATTGTTGCGCCCCCGCCGGGCTTTTGGTCAGTTCCCATTCATAGCCGAACAACACGTCAAAATAGCCGTTGTCCCATTTTGTCGGGTTCGGCGTCCACGCACCTTCCAGCCCGCTGGAAATGGTATCGCCGCCCTTGCCGCTGCCATGGCTGCTGATCCAGCCCAGCCCCATGTTTTCCAGACCTGCGCCTTCGGGTTCGGCCCCGACATGCGCCGGATCACCTGCGCCGTGCATCTTGCCGAACGTATGCCCCCCCGCGGTCAGCGCGACGGTTTCCTCGTCGTTCATCGCCATGCGGGCAAAGGTTTCCCGGATGTCCCGGCCGGATGCGACCGGATCGGGATTGCCGTCCGGACCTTCGGGGTTCACATAGATCAGCCCCATCTGCACCGCGGCCAGCGGGCTCTCCAGTTCCCGGTCGCCGGAATACCGGCTGTTTGGCTTGTCGCTGGTGGCCAGCCATTCCTGTTCGGCACCCCAGTATATGTCTTCTTCGGGCTCCCAGATATCGGCCCGTCCGCCGCCAAAACCCAGAGTCTTTCCCCCCATCGATTCGATGGCGCAATTGCCGGCCAGAACGATCAGGTCGGCCCACGAAATCTTGTTGCCGTATTTCTGCTTGATCGGCCACAACAGGCGGCGCGCCTTGTCCAGGTTGACATTGTCAGGCCAGCTGTTCAGCGGTGCAAACCGCTGCGACCCGGAGGTAGCCCCGCCGCGCCCGTCCGCGATGCGGTAGGTTCCGGCGCTATGCCAGGCCATGCGGATGAAGAACCCGCCATAATGCCCGTAATCCGCCGGCCACCAATCCTGGCTGTCGGTCATGAGCGCATAAAGATCTTCCTTGAGCGCTTTGAAATCCAGCTTCTTGAATTCGGTGGCATAGTCGAACCCCGCCCCCATCGGATCGGACACCGCCGAGTTCTGATGCAGGACCCGCAGGTTCAACTGATTGGGCCACCAGTCTCTGTGCGACCGGCTGCCAAAGCTTGTGTTGCCGTGTACCACCGGGCATCCGCCGGTTGTGCTGAGATCGTTGCCGTCCATTGTGTTCTCCAATCCAGATCGTGGTGTGAGTCCGCGGCCCCGCCGCGCCGGGGCTTGTCGATGATCAGGGCAAAGCCTAGCACGGGCCTGTGATTGAATTAAGTTGTGTTTTCTGATCTCTCCGATAAATAAATACTATGGCAACCCCAACCCTGAAGCAGTTCCGGTATTTCGAAGCCCTGGCGCGGCACGGTCATTTCGGGCGGGCCGCGGATGCCTGTGCGATCACCCAGCCGGCGCTGTCCGTGCAGATCCGCGATCTTGAGCAAATTCTGGGCGTTCAGCTGTTCGAACGCGGTGCGCGCCAGGTCCGGTTGTCGGGCTATGGCGAAGATGTCGCCCCGCGCGTGCGCGACATTCTGCGGGCTGTGGATGAACTGGCCGATCTGTGCCGCAGCGCGCGGGATGGGCTGTCGGGCCGTTTGCGGCTGGGGATCATTCCCACCATCGCGCCCTATTTGCTGCCGACCTTGATCCCGATACTGAACGACACATATCCCGGACTTGACCTGCATGTGCGCGAAACCCTGACCAGCAAGCTGGTGCGCGAACTGACCGAAGGACGACTGGAGGCCGCGATCGTGGCGCTTCCCGTGTCTGAACCCACGCTTGCCGAGATCGCGCTGTTCACCGAAACGTTCGTACTGGTGCGGCCCATGGCCGATGCGGACCGACCGATTCCCGACAGCACCACCTTGCAGAAAATGCGATTGCTGTTGCTGGAAGAGGGCCATTGTTTTCGGGATCAGGCGCTGTCCTTTTGCAGCATCCCCTCGGCCCGGCCGCGCGGTGGGCTGGACGGCAGTTCACTGTCCACACTGGTTCAGATGGTCGGGGCCGGGCACGGCGTCACTCTGATCCCGGAAATGGCAGTGCCCGTGGAAACCGGATCCGCGCCGGTATCCGTGTCGCATTTCGACAACCCCCGGCCGACACGAACAATCGGCATGATCTGGCGCAGAACCAGCCCTCTTGCGGATAGATTTCTGGACCTTTCCCAAACCGTCAACCGGGCGGCGGACCGGCTGTTGCACGGACAGGAACGAGCAAAGACGGCATCCTGACCCCACTGATCCGGGGACCCGAACGCAGAATCCAGCGCGCGCCTTGGCATGTCATGGCCGCAAACGCGATCAGCACAGCCAACAGCCCAGGGCAATTCTGCGCCGGCGCGCCCAGTTTCTTTGAACCCCCCCTTTTTCCCGTGCCGCCAAAACGCTAGCGTATCGGTATCAGGTTTGGAGATGACCCTTGGCAACAGATCAGACACCGCTTGAGCCGTCGGATACAACCGCAGTCCTTACCGCAGATGAAATGCGGCAGATGATTCGGACTGAACTGGCCGGCAAGGATGTACCCGGGCTGACGATGCTCAATGCCCCTGACGATACGCCTTTGGTGCTTGATGGTCTTGCGGTGGACGACACGGCCATGTTCGTCGACGGGCTGCTGACCGTGATGCTTGAGGACGGAACGGTTGTCGTCGTCACCGGTCTCGCGGGCCGGGAATACGAGATTGAACCGGTTCCGGGCGATCCCGCCCGCGAGCAGATCAGATTCATCGATGCAGACACGGTGCCTGCCCATATCGAACTGCTGGGCGACAGAGGGGCCGGAGAAGAGGCCGCGATTACGGATGAGGACCCGCTTTTCGGGCTCGACTATCATCCACTTCTGCCGCCAACCGTCTATCCTTTCCTGCCGCGCAGGGATCTGGACTGGACGGGCACGGAGGGATCGGAATCCAAGATCGAGATCGTCCAGTACCGACCGGTGATCGCGCGTGAAACCGATGCCCCGGTGGCGCTGACGCTGGCTGACTATGTGGATGTGCAGTTCAATGAGGCGGGCGGAGAAACCATCGAATACGTCACGGTGGAAATCACGCATCTGCCCGCCGATGCAACCGTCACGCAGGGTACGCTGGTTGCCGCGGCGGATGGCACGCTGACGCTGCAGTTCACGGGCAGTTATGCGGCTTTCAGCAATCTGGTCCTGACCTTTCCGACCGATTTTTCGACGACCAGCCGGTCCGATATCGCCAGCGGTCCGCTGGCCGGGCACATCATCGCCCAGTCGAATTTCGGCCAGTCGGCCAGCCTGGATTTTCCCGTCCGTCTGTTGTTCGAGGCGGATATCACCCTGGATGGTCCCGGAATGATCGCCCTTGCGGAAACCGACGACCCTGTCGATTTCCGCCCCTCGGATGGCCTGATCCCCCGCGCGACCGATATCGACGGCTCTGAAGAGATCACATCCGTGACCCTGACCCTGCCGGGGCTGCCGCTTGGCACCCTGTTGTCCTACGATTCCGGCGGCAGCTTTATCCCGTTCAGCGGCGAACTGGAATTTACCGGAACGCTTGCCGAATACATGGATCTGATGATCCGCCTGCCCGCCGATTTCTCAACCGAGAACCCCGCCACAACGCTTGTCGCCCATCTGACGGCCCGCACCAATGAGGCCGGCTTCATTCAGGACGACATCGACATTTCGCTCAGCTACGAACTTGATGTCGATCTTTCGGCGCCGGCGGCCCTGACCGGGATCGAAGATGGCGACGGGGGGGATGGATCGGGCGTCACGCTGGATCTGGGCATCTCGGTCGCCGCCACCGACCTGGATGGTTCGGAAGACAGCACCACGGTGCAGATCCAGTTCACCGGCCTGCCCGGCGGCGCGTTGTTTTCAGGCGGCAGTTTTGATGTCGCCAACGCCACCTGGACCGGTTCCATGGCCGAAGCCAACGCGCTCAGCCTGGTTCTGCCGGGCGACTATTCCGGCAGCATCGACGCCACCATCACCGCGCTCAGCCCCGAGGGGCAAACCAGCACCGGCCAGACCATCACCATCACGCCGACGGGCGACATTGATTTCGACGTCACCGAACTGACCACCGCCGAGACAGACGCCGTGGTCACTGTCACGCCTGCCGATGCCTGGCAGGTTTCGGTCAGCGACTTTGACCCCAACCTGCCGCACGAGGAAATCGACAGCGTCACCCTGACGCTGAACGATCTGCCGCCCGGCGTTTCCATCATCGGCGTGCCTGCCGGCACCGTCACCTATGACCCAAGCGCGGGCGGCACGTTCATCTTCACCGGCAGCGGTGACCAATATCAGGCGCTGCAACTGGGCTTTCCCGCCGATTATTCGACCGAACATCCCGACGCGGACGGGCTGACCATCGACGGAACCCTTGCCGCCACCTCGACCGAGGACGCAGGCGGCGGGTCCGTGCCGGTCACCCTGCGCATCACCCCCGAAGGCGATCTGTTCATCGACGACACCCTGCCGGATACGGTGCCGGATGAAACCGACAGCCCGACGCCGGTGACACCGAACGATCTGCTGCGTCCCGCGGCAACCGATGCCGACGGCTCAGAGACGATATCCGATCTGCACCTGACCGTGACGGGCCTGCCCGGGGGGTCGGATGCGGCGTCACTGAACCTGACGGTTCCGACCGGGGCAGTCGTCGCCTTTGCCGCCGAGGCGGACGGGTCGAGCACCATGACCATCACCCTGACGCAGCCGCAGGTCGCCGACGTGGCCAGCGCCTATGCCGCGATCGGGTTTCAACTGCCGCAGGACTTTTCAACCGCCAACAGAACCGATCTGTCCACCGGCACCACCAAACCGCTGCTGCTGACACTGACGACACACACTGACGAGGATCAGAACCTCGCGGTGGATACCCCTGTTGACGGGCAGCAGACCGCCACCCGCCAGGTGGTGATCGACTATGAGGCCGATGTCACGCTGTCCGCCCCTGCGACGCTGGCGGGAACCGAAGACAGCCTTGCCGGTGACGGGTCGGGGGTTCAGGTCGCGCTTGGCATCGTCGTTGCGCCGAATGACATCGACGGATCCGAAGATGCGACGACAGTTACGATCGCCTATTCCGATCTGCCCGCTGGCAGCGCGTTTTCAACAGGCAGCTATGACAGCGCGACCGGCATCTGGACCGGAACCTGGCAACAGGCAAACACCCTGATCCTGACGCTGCCCGGTGACTATTCCGGGACGATCACGTCGACCATCACCGCGGTCAGCCCGGAAGGCATGGTCGAGACGCCACAGGAAATCACCATCGATCCGGCTGGCGACATCGATCTGAACATCGCCGAGCTGACCGCCGCGGAAACCGATGCCGCCGTGGTTCTGACACCGGCGGATGCCTGGCAGGTTTCGGTCAGCGACTTTGACCCCAACCTGCCGCACGAGGAAATCGACAGCGTCACCCTGACGCTGAACGATCTGCCGCCCGGCATGTCCATCACCGGCGTGCCCGCCGGCACCGTCACCTATGACGCAGGTGTTGGCGGCAGTCTCACGTTCACCGGCACCGGCGCGCAATACGCGGCCTTGCAACTGGTTTTCCCGGCCGATTTTTCGACCGAAAGCCCGATGCTGCCCGGTGGTGTCATTTCCGGCACTCTCAGCGCCACATCGACCGAAGATGCCACCGGACAATCGGCCCCTGTCACCCTGCGCATCACGCCCGAAGGCGACGTGGCCATTGACGACACCCTTCCCGACACGATCCCGGACGAAACGGATGCGCAGACCAATGTGGTGCCCGCGACACTGCTTGCGCCTGCGGTGACCGATGCGGACGGGTCGGAAAACTTCGCCAGCATCGTTCTTGTGGTGGAAGGCGTTCCCGCGGATGCGATTCTACCCGCGATTTCGGACGTCACGATCGACCCGGTGCTGCAAGCGGATGGAACCTATACCGTCACCTTCACGGTCGATCCGAACGCGGCTGACATGCTGGCGGCCTATAACAGCATCAATTTCACCCTGCGCGAAGATTTTTCGACCGCGAACCGGTCTGACCTGACCACCGGCGATACCCAGCTGCCCCTGACCTTCCGCCTGACCGTCGCGACAGACGAAGATCAGGATCTGGGCGATGACACCGCCACGGACGGGCAACAGACCACAGAGCGCGTTGTCGACATCGACTATCAGGAAGACATCGACCTGAATGCACCGGCGCAGATCACCGCCGACGAAGACGACGGCGTCCCGAACAGCGACCAAGGCGTCACGGTCGATCTGCAGATCGACATCGCCATCGACGACCGGGACGGTTCGGAATCCGAAGATCCGGCCAGCCCGTTCGCAGCCCAAGTGCGCATCCTGTTTTCGGGCCTGCCTTCGGGTACGGTGGCGACCGAAGGCACCCTGCAGGGGCCATTCTGGACCGGAACCGTGCAAGAGGCGCGCGACCTGGAACTGGACCTTCCCGGGGATTACAACGGAACGATCAACGGTCTGATCCTGGTTTCAACACCCGAAGGTTTCGAAGCCGCCCGGCAGCAGATCGTGATCAATCCGACACCGGACGTAAAGATTGACGGACAGGTCGATACCCAGGAAACCGACGCGGCCTTGCCGGTGCGGATTGCGGATTATGTCAGCATCGTCGATCCAGCGCCGGGTGAAACCATTGTCTCGGGTTCCTTTGTCGTGACCGGGTTGCCTGCGGGGACGACCGCCAATGGCGGCAGCATTGCCCCGGACGGGACCGGCACATTTACCTTGACCTATACCTACCCGGCGGACGGGATATTGCCTGCCGATGTCGTCATCACCTTTCCTGCTGATTTCTCGACGGTAAACCCGCTGACAACCGTGTCGGGCGACCTGTCGCTGGTGATCAACGACGGCTCGGCCAATTATACTGCAAACGCCACGGTTCCGTTCAACATCGACGTCGAAGGCGATGTCCAGGTCAACGATGCCGCGATCGTTCTGAACGAGACCGACGATGTGGTGACATTCCGTCCCCTCGACAGCATCGTACCAATGGCGACCGATGCCGATGGTTCTGAAAGCATCAGCCAAGTCATCGTCGCAATGCCCGGCGCGCCCGCAGGCATGCGGTATACGTTGGATGGGGTCACGTTCCTGGACTTCCCGACCTCGGGCAATCTCACGATCTCGGGGGCCGAGTACCAGGATCTCGTGATCGAATTGCCCAAGGATTTCTCGACCGAAAACCCGCCGGGTACGCTCGATCTGTATGTGCTGGCGCGCACCGATGAACAGGGCAGCGATCTGGGCACCCTGTCGATCACCGTGGAGGCCGAGGGCGACATCGTTCTGGACGGCCCCGGTGCCCTGGTTCTGACGGAAAACGACACCCCTGGCGATACGGATGACGACAACACCGGCACGGACCCTGTCGTCTTTGCCCTCAAGGATGCGGTCGACCCCGTCGCCACCGATGCGGATGGATCGGAAAGCGTGGACAGTGTCGATGTGACGGTGACTGGTCTTCCCGACGGCGCGGTCTATTCCACCGACGGGTTTCAGACCAACACCACCGTTGTCGGCGGCACGTTCAGCCTGACCGCCCTGTCACCACAGGATTACGACGCGCTGCAGATACGTCTGCCGGATGATTATTCGACCCAGACCGACATCACCGGAACAGTGACCGCGCGCACCGATGAATCGCTTCTGGCCGCAGAAACCGACACCGGGCCGAACGATGGCGTGGAGTCACGGGATTTCACCGTCACGGTCAACTCCGAGGCCGATGTGCGGATCGACGTGACCGACATCACCGTGATCGAGGATCTGGGCAGCGACATCCCGCTGAACATCGGCGCCACCGTCACCGATATCGACGGCTCGGAATCCATCACCGCGATCACCGTCACCTTTGACGGGCTGCCGACCAACGGCCCCACCACCCTGACCGATGGAACGCAACTGCCCGGGCCAAGCGCCACCTGGTCGGGCAGCGCCACGGATCTGGCCGCGCTTGGCGTGGCCGCGTTCCCGCAGCATTTTTCAGGGATCGTCGACATCACCGTGAACGTCGTCACCAACGAGGGAGACCAGAACGGCACCAGCGATGCGTTCAAGCTGAACGTCACACCGGTGGCCGAACCCACGATCACCCTGAGCGTGGATGACAGCGAGACCCCGGTAAATTCCCCCGCAGCGGACAATTATGTGGTCAAGGAAGACAACGGGTTCCTGCTGTTGATCGAGGCACAGACGCCAGACCGGGATGGGTCGGAGTCCCTGACCACCATCACCATCGACAACCTGCCCGACGGCTGGGTCCCCAGCACCGCTGGCACGGTCGATCTGGCGCTGTTCGAGGCCGGTGCCGGCGATATCGCCAACGCGACGGTTTCGGGCAATACGCTGACCATCACCCTGAATCCCGGCATTACCCAGCTCGACGCCGCATTAAGGGTGACTCCGCTGGCCGACGACGACCGCGACGTGGCGACGCTGACCGGCGATGATCTGGTCGCGACGGTGACATCGCTGGACACGGCAGCGGGCCTGCCGGATGATACGGCAACCGCCAGCGACAGTGTGGACGTGGACGTGGACGCCGTTGTCGATGATGCCACAGAAACGGTGGCGGATTCCTCGGCGAACGAAAACACCGATGCCAGCCTGACGCTGGACCTTGATCTGAACGGGCTGGGGCTAAGCGACAATGACGGCTCCGAAGTATTCGACGCGGTAGAGCTGACCTTTACTATTGCCACCGCCAGTGACGGGTTCGACCCGCGCACCGACATGCAGTTCTCGGCCGATCAGGCGCTGGCCGGATATGTCGTGCCGTCGTTTGTCGGATCAACCGCGGACAGCGTCACCTATCGCCTGGAGCCCGCTGACGGGGCCACGACGCAACAGTTCGCGGATGCGCTGGCCTCGATCGAAATGATATTTCCGGAGCACTTCAGCGGCGTCGTCACGGTCGACGGAACCGCGACCTGGCACGAAACCACGACACCGGCGACCTATCCGGGCGATGTCGAACAGGATACCGGCGACAACGCCAACAGTGGCAACTTTACCTTCACCCGCACCGTGAACCCGATCGCCGGAGCCGAGCTGACCGCCAGTGTCTTTGTCCTGTCGACCGATGAAACCGCCGATTCCGTCACCCGTGTCGATGCCACGGTTGAAAACGGCCAGGTTTCCGGCAGTGATGTGCTGACCCTGCTGGAAAGCACCGACGACGGGTCAAGCCCGGCGGGACAGGTGAACCTGTTTGTGGCGGTCCAGGGCGCGTCACCGGATCTGGACGGTTCCGAAGAACTGCGATCGGTAACCATCGAAAACGTCCCGACGGACTGGATCGCCCAATACGTCACGGGGGGTATGGTCGAGCAGGCCGCCTTCCACAGCGCCGATGGCACCACGCCGCTTGATCCCGCCGAATACGCCAAGATCGACAGCGCCACCTATGACGATACCAGCGGTGTGCTGACCATCGATCTGGTACCCGGCGTGACATCCTTTGATGCCGCGATCCTGCTGCAACCGTCACTGTACGAAGATTACGATATCGACCGGCAGAACGGCGACCCATATTCCGCCCAGGGCGATTTCTTTGGCCAGGATCTGAATATTTCCATCGCGGTATCCGACACCAATACCGCGACAAAGGACGACCAGACGGCCGGTGCCGAACTGAACGTGGACGTGGACCCGGTCAACAACTTTGCCGTGATTCTGGACGCTCCGGTCGGCAACGAGCAGGTCATCGACGATGCCGGAGGCGTCTGGAGCTTCTCTCTGGAGCCATCGATCCGCGATACCGATGGTTCGGAAACCATCACCGCGGTTATACTGCGCGCTGTTCCCAGTGCCGCGACCATCTTTGTGCCTGACCCATCCGATCCCGCCGGGCCGAAAATCCCGGCGCTCATCACGGAACTGAACGCGCCGCCGGGGTTCAACAGCTGGAGCCTTGAACAGGACCAATGGCTGGATATCGAGGTGCGCGGCATTCCCACCCATTGGGCCGGAGAGGTTGCACAGGACATTCATGTCGTCACCACCGAGGACGACGGGGGCACGCGCGTCACGTCCCTGAATACGCCCCTCTATATTGAACCGGTCGCCGATGGCGGCGACCCGTCCGAGTCCGTACAAACGGTCGAAGACACCGCCGTCAAGGTCGAGATCGACGGCAATATCATTGACAACAGCACCAATTCACCGCTCTCGCCCGAAGCAATTCTCGATTACGTCATCATCGCCAATGTCGGCAGCGACTCGTTCCGCCGCCAGCCAAGGTTCTTTGAGGGCGATCCGGCAAACGGTGGAACCGAGATCCCGCTGTCGGGCGGCCGCGTTCTGCTTTCACCCGATCAGGCGGCCAATCTCTGGGTGCTGCCCGGACAGGATACCAACGAGGACATGACGTTCGATGTGCGTGTCCGCTATTACGAGACCATTGATGTCACCGAGACCAAGACCGAGACCGGAACAATCACGATCGATGTCACCGGAATCGCGGATGTGCCGGATGTGACGGTGCAGAACGAAGATCCTGCAACCACTGCGGGCGGCATCGCGCAGGCGGACATCGACAGTATCTATCGCCCGGATGATGTTCAGGACGGGATGGCGAATTACAACCGCGCCTATGGCTATGCCGGATACGACGAAGACCCGTTCCTGCTGAACATGCGGCTGACCGATGACGCGCTGCAAAACGGGTTCAGCGAAGATCCGGCCACCGATTTCCAGAGCGCCGACCCGATGACGGGCGCGATGACCGAAATCATCGTTTCCCCCCCGGACGGGTATGACGGATCGGAAACCATATATCACATCATTACCGGCGTGGATCCGGCGACCAGCTTTATCGGGGCGCAATCCATCGACGCGAATGGCGAAACCTATCTGGTCACATCCTCCAGTCTTCCGAATCTCATGTTCGTTCCGACCGATGTGTCAGATGTCACCTATTATGACATGACGTTCCATACCATCGTGCTCGAAGAGGATCAGCCAGTCGATCTGCCCCCTGGTGGATCGACGTTGGACAATCTGGCCTTTATCAACAGCCTGCCCGGCGGTTCGGTCGTGTCCGAAGATTTTTCGGTCGTGGTGTTGCCCGAAACGGGCACCGTCCCGCCGGACCCCTGCCCGCCCGAAAAGCAACTTCCGTTGCCGGAACTGAGCCTCGTGGGCAGCGGCGACGAAGACACGGAGATTGCTCTCAAGCTCAAGATCACGCCGGTTTCGCCCTATTATGACAGCATCGACGATCTGGCCAACCTGCCCAACGGCGTGCAGGGCGATTTTACGCTCATGATCGAATTGCCGGATGGGGCGTCCCTTTCCAGCGATCCCAGTGGCGCGGTACTGCTGGACCCGTCCTCGGGCAACTATGTGGTCGACATTTCCAAGCTGGGGGTCGATCCCAACGATCCGACCCAGACCGAAGGCAGCATCCTCTATACGCCACCGTCACAGGAATCGAGTCCGGTCAACCCGTTCGATCCCAACGAAACGCTGGGGCCGGACGATCCCTATGACGATCTGACCGAACTGGACTTCGACATGCGTCTGGTCAACGCGTCGTGCGACACCATCACCACCGGCGGCGGCAGTTTCAAGGTCTTCATCAACCCGGTGGTAGACGGCCCGGACATCGTGCTTGCGGGCGCGGACTCTTTTGACGAAGACACGCCCTATGATCTTGGCCTGTCCATCGACGCGATCGATGGCGGGGAAAGATTGGTCGGAGATGTCGAAATCACCATCGGCGGCGACAATGGGGCGCAGCTCATGGACGCCGACGGCAATGTGCTGACCGGAACCACAAATCCGGACGGGTCCACGACCTATTCCGTGGCACCGGCGGATGTTGCCGGGCTGTCGCTGATGCCGACCCAGCATCTGAGCGGCGATATCACCATCGACGTCAGCGCCACATCCGAGGATATCGACGGATCGACCAAGACCAACACGGCGTCGACCACCGTCGAGGTGATCCCGGTGGCGGACATCCCCTATATCGACTTTGACGATACGGTGATCGATGACGATACCGGAGAACCCTATGTCGACAACAGCGGCAGCGAACCGGTCATCACCATCGTGGAGGATCAGGCCTTTACCCTTGCCGATGTTATTGATGCGGATACCCCGGATCAGGACGGATCAGAGACCATCTCGATCACGATTTTCGATGTTCCGAGCTACCTGAAAATCAGTGGCCCTTCGGGGTCCGGTTTCATCGACAACGGGGATGGCAGTTACACTCTCTCGCGCGCGGCGTTTCAGCAGATCACCCTGAAACTCAAGGATCAGCACGCCCGCACGCCCGACGCGCTGGACCCGAGCCTGCCCGACAGTATTCCGCTGCGCATTTCGGTTTCAACGCTGGAAACCGGCAATTCGGATTCACAAAGCAATTCAAGCACCTTCAGCGTCAAGGTGCGCCCGGATGCGGATATACCCACCATCACGGCCAGCATCACCCCCACCACCGGAATCGAAGATCAGCCGCAGCCCTATGAACTGACCCTGTCGGCCACCACACCCGACCCGCACGAAACCATGGATTTCCGCATCGCCGTTCCCGATGGTGGCACGGTCTATCTGGACGGGACGGCCCTGGTGCCCGACGCAAATGGCGATGTCATCGTGCCCGGCAGCGGATCAGGGCCATTCACCCCCGCAGGTGTGGTGACGTTCGTACCGGATCAGGATTTTGGCGGGCAGGTGTCACTGGATGTAGTGGCCGTCACATCCGACGCCGAACTGAACGGGCCGTTTGTGGATACCCAGGACTCGGATACGGTCGTGCTGGATCTGGATATCGCCGTGGCCCCCGATCTGGTGGTGACTGTAGACACGCCGGTGGTCGATCTCGATGAAACGGATGCCGCCGTCAGCTTCGACCCCGCGGATGGGGTCACCATCGATGTGACCGATGTGGACGGGTCCGAAACCGTCGACACCGTGACCTGCACCATCAATGGTGTGCCCGATGGAACGACCTATTCCATCGGCGGCGGCGCGCCGGTTCCGGTCAGCGGGGATCTCGTCTTCAGCGGCTCACTTGCGGATTTTCAGGCCATGACGGTGACCTTCCCTGCGGATTTTGCCACTAATGGCACCGCGCTGAACGGGACCGTCACGGTCACCACCAATGAGGGCGGCAATGAAACCGGCAGCTTCACGGTCGACGTGAACGGCGAACTTGACCTGACCGTTACCAACACGACGCCGATCGATCTGGCACAGGACGGATCGCCCCTGGTGGTGGATTTCGGGATCGTGGCGGATGTCACCGACCAACAGGCCGACCCGTCCGAATGGCTGGAAGAGGTGGTCGTCACCTTTGACACGCCACTGCCCGCTGGCACGACGGCCTCAAGCGGTACGTTTGACGCCAACCGGCAGACGCTGACCTTCACCCGCGGCGCCATGGATGTCGCAACGTTCAGCGCGGCGGTCGCGGCCTTGTCGATCACTCTGCCCGACAGCTTTTCCGGCGGGTTCAGCGGGACGATCACTGTCTCGACCAATCACGGCACAGCGCCGGCGCAGGACTATGTGGTGGATGTGAACGATCAACCCCAGATCAGCGGGCCGGTCAGCTATGAAACCAACGAGACCCAGTTTGAACTCGACTTTGCCACGCTGCTGTCCAATGCCACCGACTCGGACAATCTGACGGTTCAGAACCCGGCCACGACCGATCCGGACGTAAGCGTGACCCTGCTGGCGGATTCCGTACAGATCACGGTGCCCGCCGGTTATGTCGGCACCCCGGTTCTGAACTATGACGTCGTGGATGACGCCGGTGTGCCGGCCTCGGCCCGCGCCGAGGCGGATCTGGACATCAACACCATGCAGATGATCGATACCGGACAAGTCGCGAACGGCAATCCGCTGCTGTCCGACGTCACCGGCGGCGCGGGGGCAAACGACATTGCCCTTGGCACCGATGCGGCGGAGTCGGTGGTGTTTGATTCTGCCGATCGCCCCTATGATGCGGTCGAAGGCTTTTCGCTGATGGAGGGCGATGATTACATCGATCTTTCGGGCAGCACCGCAGGATACAGTGTCGATGGCGGTGCGGGCAACGACCAGATCACCGGCAGCGGCGGCAACGACGTGCTGACCGGTGGCGAGGGCAGCGACAGCCTGACCGGCGGCGGCGGCGATGACATTTTCGCCATGACCGATCTGCTGGCCAGCGATGTGATCAGCGACTACCAGACCCCGATCGATCCGACAGGCACCGATCAGATCGACCTGACCGCGCTCGTGCAACTGACCGCCGGAGAAGATGTGACCGACCATGTGTCCTATGACACCGGCACCGGCGCGTTGACCGTTGACGGCGCCCAGGTGGCGCAGGTCGAAACGGGTTCGGGATTTGCGGATCAGGTGCAGGTCATTTTTGAAAATGCCGCGAACACACAGGAGACCGCGATCATCTGATCCGTTCCGTCTTTCGCATGACACATGAAAACGGGCCGTATGCGTTGCCGATCGCTGCGGCACCGATCTGTCACCGCGCCTTCGTCCGGGCAGCGTACCCCAAGACAAGAATGCAGACCAATACCGAAACACAGGCGGGCCGCCCTGTTGGGCAAGCGCATTCAATGGGTTGACGCGACACCGCCAAACGAAAGACCTTGTGTGCAGATCAGGAGACGAGAATGCCCCATCGCCCCGAAAATGAGCATGACGAAATTTATGGCTCGGACCTGCTCGCGCAAAGCCTGCCCAGATCCGGGTTCCCAACGTCCGAGAACGACCCGCGCCGCGTGTTTGCCGCAGTGCGCGATGAGTTGATGCTGGACGGGAATTCGCGCCAGAACCTGGCGACATTTTGCCAAACCTGGGAAGAGCCCGAGATCCACGCGTTGATGGATGCCTGCATCGACAAGAACATGATCGACAAGGACGAATATCCGCAGACCGCCGAGATCGAAGCGCGGTGCGTTCGCATGCTCGCCGATCTCTGGCACGCCCCCGAAGGCCCCGCAACCGGGTGCTCGACGACCGGCTCCAGCGAGGCGGCGATGCTGGGCGGGCTGGCGATGAAGCGCCGTTGGGAGGCCAGGCGCAAGGCCGAGGGCAAACCGATCGACAAACCCAATCTGGTGACCGGCCCGGTGCAGGTCTGCTGGCACAAGTTCACCCGCTATTGGGATGTCGAACACCGCGAGATCCCGATGGAAAACGGCCGCCTGCTGATGACACCACAAGAGGCGCTGAAATACTGCGATGAAAACACCATCGGCGTGGTGCCGACACTGGGCGTGACCTTCACCGGCGAATATGAGCCGGTCAAGGCGGTCAGCGATGCGCTCGACCAGCTGGAACAGGAAACCGGGCTGGACATCCCGATCCATGTGGACGGGGCCAGCGGCGGCTTTCTCGCGCCGTTCTGCGCTGCGGATCTGGAATGGGATTTCCGCCTGCCGCGGGTGCGCTCGATCAACGCGTCGGGTCACAAGTTCGGCCTGGCCCCTTTGGGCGTTGGCTGGGTCATGTGGCGCGAAGAAACGGATCTGCCCGAGAACATGATCTTCTGGGTCAACTATCTTGGCGGCAACATGAAGGACATCGCGCTGAATTTCTCGCGCCCCGGCGGGCAGATCGCTTGCCAGTACTACAACTTTTTGCGGCTGGGGCGCGAAGGTTATGAAAAGGTGCATGGGGCCTGCTACGACTCTGCCACGTTCCTGGCCGATCAGATCAACGCCATGGGTCCGTTTGAAATCGTCTTTGACGGCGATCGCAACCGGGGCATTCCTGCCGTGTCCTGGAAGATGAGAGACGGCATCGATCACGGCTTCAGTCTGTTTGATCTGGCCGACCGCCTGCGCGTGCGGGGATGGCAGGTGCCGGCCTATACCCTGCCTTCGAATTGCGAAGATCAGGCGATCCAGCGCATTCTTGTCCGCAACGGGGTCAGCCGAGACCTCTGTGCGCTGCTGATCGAAGACATG
>JAEKDP010000005.1 GCA_016521575.1 Rhodobacteraceae bacterium F11138
CGGCCCTGGCTGTCGCAGATGGCGTGCAGCTTGGTGTTCATGCCGCCTTTGGTCCGACCCCTCTCGGGATCTTGCTGCGCAAGACCCTGCGGGCAGTGGATCAGGCGTCCACGCCCCCGTTTTTCGCGGCCATGCTGGTCGCTGTCCGGTGGGCCTTGAGATACGTTGCGTCGATCATCACGGTCTTCTCTTCGTCGTGTTCAGCGGCCAGCCCGACGATCATCCGAGCGAAGATGCCGTTGTCGCTCCATCCTTTCAAGCGATTGTACAGGGTCTTGTGTGGGCCGTATTCAGCAGGCGCATGGCGCCACCGTAAGCCATTGCGGTTGATGAAGATAATGCCGCTCAAGACACGCCGGTCATCGACGCGTGGCTTGCCGTGGGACTTCGGGAAGAAGGGCTCAAGACGCACCATCTGCGCATCGCTCAGCCAGAAAAGATCAGACCTGTTCACCGCTCGTTTTCGAACCGTGAATCACGCCCCTACGCGGAAATCAATGGGTCCTGACCCTAGCATCGAACGGCGCCTTGGACGAGGCAGCGCGCAAGAAAGGACTGGCATGACCCGCAAGTCCCGCTGCGAGCAATCACCGGTTGCGTCCAGGACCATACGATGCGCTGCGCGTATGTTCCGGCGAAAGCGCATTGGTCCGCGACAAGTCCGGACTGGCCGCCCGAAACGAGGAAAATTCAATCGCCTGCGGCTTTGACAGGTTGTTGTTGCAGCGGCCCCGGCGCACCTCTGGCATCCAGCGGGCCGATCCGTGCGTTGGGGCGTGGCGAGATGATCGTCTTGAGCGGATTCAAAGCACGCCAATCGAGGCGGGGGCACCATGGTTCATTGCGCGATCTTCATCGTTTGTTGCGCGTAACGGATCAATTCTGCGGCGCTCCATTGGAGATGACCTCTGCTGGGGTCACCCGATAGGCCACGCCGTCTCGCCCGGGATCGGCCATGCCTTCTATCCGCCCGTCCGCCAGGCTGATGGCATGGACCCAGCCAATCGTATAGCCATATGCGTTTCGGATAACATCCCGGCCATCGGCTTCCAGTTCCTTGGTCACGCATCGCGGGATCCGGTTGGAAACATCAACCGCGTTGCTGGTCGATGAAAAGCGTGGGGCTGACACGGCTTCGGACACGGACATGCCAAAATCCACACTGTTCAGAATGACCTGAAGGACCCCCATCACTATTTGCGTCCCGCCGGGCGCGCCCAGCACCAGCGCCGGTCCTGCTTCATCAAACATGATCGTGGGACACATCGCACTGAAACGCGATTTTCCCGGTGCGATAGACCCGGTCCGGCCCGGGCGCGGATCGAACACGCCCATGCAGCCATTATACATGAAGCCAAGCCCGGGTGTGATCACGCCGGATGGCATGCCAAGCGAATGGGTCATGGAAACGCAATTGCCGTCACCATCCGTCACCGAAATATGGGTGGTATCGCGAGGCACCACATCCGTCGCCTGCAATCGTTGCACCGTTGCCCGTTCTCCGCGGCGTATTTCGGCCGCCAGGCTCTCTCCGTATGTCTTGTCCGTCAGACGCTTCAACGGCACATCCACGAAACGGGGATCGCCGACAAACCGGTCCTTGTCTATCGTGGCGCGTTTCATCACTTCCGATACATGGGCGATATAGGATGGGCTGTTGTGTCCCATATCGGCCAGATCGAAATTTTCGAGCATGTTCAGCATCTCCAGCAGCATCACACCACCACCGGGTGGCGGGTTCGTGACAATCCGCCGTCCGCGATAGCTGCCTTCGATCGGGGTTTGCCATTCGGGTTTGCAGGCTGCCAGGTCCTCTGCCGTCAATAGCCCGCCATTGGCGTCCATGTCCGCCAGGATCTGTTCTGCTATCTTGCCACCATAGAATGTCTCAGCGCCTTCCCGGGCGATCGTTTGCAATGTCCGGGCCAGATGAGGGTTGCGGATCTCTGCTCCGGTCGCCTTGGGTCGGCCATCTTCCGAGCAATACAGCGCGCGTCCTTCGGCGCTGAAGGCAAGTCGTTCGGCAGTGGCGGCACGCCCCATGCCAGATCCTTCCGCAAAGAATGTCTGCATGGCGGGGCGCACAAAATATCCCTCTTCCGCGAATGCGATAGCAGGTGCCAGCACCGTGCTCCAGGGCAGTCGGCCATGCGCGTCATGGGCCTGTGCATAGGCACGCAACGCCGGTGGCGCGCATATGGATTGATAGCCAAGGTCATTTATCCGATCTTTCAGGACAAAGCCGAACCCGTCACGGGTTTCGCCCTCGACCAGATCGGCCCACATCTCAGGCCGTGCGGCGAGCGGCGCGCGGGCGTGAAAATCCAGGTACTCTGTCTTGCCGGTTTCGGCGCGGTAAACAGCCATGCTGCCAAAGCCCGCAATTCCGCACATCAAGGGATCCACCACACCTTGCGTAAAGGCGCAGGCCACGGCCGCGTCGATGGCATTTCCCCCCATCCGCAGAATATCCGCGCCCGCCTCGGCTGCTTCGGGCTGCGGGCAGACGATCATCGCATCACCTGTCATGTCTTGGTATCTCCGTTGGCTGCGTTGCGTGGGACCGTGGACACCGGCAGGCGCGTCAGATGCCGTGGGCGCCCCCAATCCTGCGCGAGCGCCACGGTATTGGCGATATCGCACTCCAGCATGTACCCCTGTTCGCACAGCTTTTCGGCTGCATCACGGATCGCATTTTCATAGGCGGTCGAGTCAGCAAAGCGCGACAGGATGGAAGTGCGGGGATCGCCGGTCTGGGAACGTTCTTCGTCGGTATCGGGAAACGGAATGTAGCTGCCGGTGATCCCGACCATGGCCCCGTGCCCCACATCACGGCGGCGCAGGCTCCACCCGGTATAGGTGCCCAACGGCGCGGCTGCCATGGGCGCGCGCAATCCGCCCTGGTCATTGCCATCGCCGTCCACAGCAGGGACGAGAACCGCGTATTTCTGATCCGACACGATGCGCGCCTGCGCACTGATCGTGCCGGTTCGGGAAAATTCGGGACCGAAGTCGAGATGCTCCAACCTGCTTGGCCCTTGCGGCAGAGCCACGCCCGGGATTGTCGGGAACGCGGAGCGCCACTCCTCCACCGTCACCAGGGTTCCTTGTGCGCGGCTTGGGTACAGGCTTGGCGGCGGCGCGACGCCATCGGTTGCCCATTCGTCAAGCCGGTCGAGCACAGCGCGGAAAAAGTAATGTGTCGCCACCACGTTGCACATGGTCTGCCCCAGTGCGGCCGAAGGCGCGGTCAACAAAGGATCCGCAAAATGCTGCGAGCTTGCCCAGAAATAGAGTCGCACACCGTCAGGTTGCTTCAGATCTTCGCCGCGCGTGTCGGTATGCACCAAGGACGCGCGACGATGCCAGTACTCACAAGACGTGTCGGTATGTATGACCAGCGGGTCCGTCTCGGGCCGCTTCAGAATGGCGTCTTCGACTCCCGTCAGATGATCGGTGCTGCGGGCATAGGAATACGGAAAGCTGTCCACGGGTGAAAAGTGGTTCTCATGCTCTTGTCCGGGCAGGAGTGTCATATTGGCAAAGCGATGATTCATCCACATTTTGCCAGCGCCCGCCACATGCGGCATCACGCCATCAAATACCCGGTTTCCCTGCCCATCATCATTGAAACCCAGATAGATGAAATCCCGGATGCACCGCCCTGTCTGCGAACGGCCCCAGGCATAGGCCTTTTCAAATGGACGGGTCGTCAGTGGCGGCTGTTCTTTGGCCTGCGCGGCCCCCTTTTTCAGAAAGCTGATGAAATCACGCACGGCGACGTGGCCCAAACCCAGCACCAGCGGATCGACGGCTTCGTATATCAGTTCGTAGATCCAGCCGGGTTCGAAACCATCGTGCAGGTAGATGTTGCTGTCCGAGGGGATCAGTGCCGTGTCTGTTTTCTTGCTGTCGACACTACCTCCACGTTCCAACCGCGCGAAAGCCCACGCGTCAGGCGCGATCCTCTCCCGTTGCGTATGGGCATAAAGGCGCCGGGTCAGCGTTGCCCGTTTTGTATCCAGCGACACCGCCGGATAGCTGCGTGTTGACGCCAGTGTGCTTAGTGGCATCTCGTGGTGCCCGGCCTCGGAGGCGACGAACTCTGTGCAGAGTGTTCCAGTGATCGGCGTGCCGTCATGGGTGGCGACCGGAACCTTTAGCAACAAGCGGCCATCCCCGGGCAGCAGATCGCCCTGCCATCCCAACCAGACAATCGTATACCCGCGTCTCATCAGATACCCATCGCCCGCGTGGGCCTCTTCGATCGGGTCGTTGCTGCCCTTGGCGGCGTTGAAAAACTGCAACGCCCGCTTGTCGCCCCGGTTGCCGTAATCATAGAAGAGACGGCCATTTCCCTTGTGCGGGTCGAGCGGACGAAGAATGCAGAAGTCTGCTTCGAACCTGACCCGGCTGGTTTCGTCAACAGGGGCCAGTTCTATATCGGTTACATCCCGTACGCCCGGCGCCGTTGGATCGACGCGGAAGATCACCCTGCCTTTCAGACGCTCGTAAGAGCCTGTTTCACCGAAAATTTTGCCATTGGCAAAGATGCGGCGGTCGGTGACCCGGTAATCGATCAAACTCGCGGACATTCCTCGTCTTTCACGTTGTTGGGAAAGTGGCAGCGATAGCTGTGTGCGGTATCCGCGCCGCTGAGCTTTGGCATCTGTTCTGCACAAAGAGCGTGCGCCTTTGGGCACCGCGGATGAAAGGTGCAGCCGCTCGGTGGATTGACCGGGCTTGGAAAATCGGCCTCGGGTCCCATTTTGGGCAGGCGCACACCGGCTCTCGGCGGCAACACGGCTTTCAACAGCGCGTCAGAATATGGATGCCGCGCCGCGTCGAAGATTTCGCGGCTGGGGCCGCGCTCGACAATCTGACCAAGATACATCACCGCAACCTCGTCGGCGAGATGATGGACGACGGCCAGATTATGGCTGATCAAGATCATTGTCAGGTTCAGCTGTCGTTTGAGGTTGTGAAGCAGATTCAGGATCTGCGACTGCACCGAGACATCCAGAGCCGAGGTCGGCTCGTCACAGATCAGGATCTCCGGCTCGCCTATCAACGCACGCGCGATCGCCACGCGCTGTCGTTGGCCTCCTGAAAGCTGACTTGGATACGCAGTTATGAGATGCCCCGGCAGGCCGACTTCACCGGCAAGCTCGCGCACTCTGGTTTGAGTTTTGCGCCCGCTTTCACCGCGCACGTGCATCGGCGCCGCGATGATGGCCTCCACGGTCATGCGCGGATTGAGCGACGAGTACGGGTCTTGAAATACCGGTTGGATCAACCCTGCACGTTCGATGCGATCATAGCTCTGGATGGGTTGCCCATCGACCAGGACTTCCCCGCTCGACGGAGCCTCGACCCCCAGCAGGATCTTGGCAAGCGTACTTTTCCCGCAACCTGACTCGCCCACCAGGCCCAGGGTTGTCCCGCGTTCAATACCCAGATTGACACCGCGCAAGGCCCGCAATGTCTGCTTGCGCCCGAAACCGCTTCCGACGCTGTAATCGCGGGTAACGTCCCGCATGGTCAGAACTTCGGGCATGGCGTGCTCCCGTGTGTAGCTGCGCCTTGGGCGGTGGTTTCATCAGGCAATACCCAAACGGCCGGGTCGCGCGCGCTGCCATCCGTGGGCAAGATGCATCGCATGAGCCTTGCGTTGTCCGCATCCCGCATGGGAATGGACTTGGCGTGGCAGATATCCGTCGCATATGGACAGCGGTCGACGAAACCGCAGGCACTGAGTTCGCCGACCTGTCGCGGAACGATGCCGGGGATATATCCCAGCGTTTCGCCCTGTTCGGTTTCTCCCGGCACAGGGATCGAACGCACCAGGCCTTCCGTGTAGGGGTGTAGCGGTTGGGCAAGAACCTGGTCACAGGTGCCAACCTCGACAACCTGGCCACCATACATCACGACGATCCGGTCGGCCATGCCAGCCACGACGCCAAGGTCGTGGGTGATCAGCAGGAGGCCGATATTCGTTTCTTGCTGAATATCTCTCAGAAGTCGCAGAATCTGCGCCTGGATGGTCACATCAAGGGCAGTCGTCGGCTCGTCCGCGATAATGAGCTCGGGTTCGCACAATAGTGCCATCGCTATCATCACGCGCTGTCGCAACCCTCCCGACAATTGGTGCGGGTATTGTTTCAGCCGCTCCTCGGGGGCGGGGATGCCCACCTTGCCAAGCAGGTCCCGAGATCGGGCCATCGCGTCGGTACGTGAAATTTTTCGGTGCTGCTGCAGGATTTCACACATCTGGTTGCCGATGCGGTAACAGGGATCCAGCGCTGTCATCGGATCCTGAAAGATCATGGCGATCTGATCCCCGCGAAGCTGTCGCCAGCGTTTTGGGCTGGCTTGAGCAAGAGATTCTGAATTCAGCCGCAAGGCATCTGACTGCACCATTGCCTGGCGCGGCAGAAGCCCCATGATCGCCAGGGCCGTCAGGCTTTTGCCGCAGCCGGATTCGCCGACCACGGCAACCGTCTCGCCGCGACCAACCTCAAGGTTTACGTCGCGCACCGGTCGCAACATCGAGCCATGCACCGGGATCTGCACACTCAATCCCTGAACATTCAGAATTTGTGTATCGTTGGGCATGTCAGGCTTTCCCTTCCGGGGTCGTAACGTCACGCAGCGCATCGCCGACCAGGTTGATCGCGAAGATCAGCAAAACCAGGGCCGCGCCGGGGATTGCAATCATCCAGGGGCGGAACAAAAGCTGCGCCTTTGCCTCGGCCACCATGAGGCCCCAAGAGACATCGGGCGGCTGCACACCCAGCCCGAGAAAGGAAAGTGCTGCCTCAAGCAGGATCGCGTGCGCGATTTCGATCGAGGCAACCACGACCAGCGGTCCGGTAATATTCGGCAATATTTCTCTGAAGAGAATGCGCGGCGTAGAGCTGCCGATGGCCCGGGCCGAGGTTATGTATTCGCGCTGGGCCAACTGTTGCGTTGCACTCCGCACCACGATGGCGAACCGGTCCCACAGCAACAGACCGATCACCAGGATCAGAAGCCAGAGCGAACTGCCGATCAGTGCCACCACCACAAGCGCGACGAGAACCACCGGCAGCGTAAGCCGCACCGTGATAAAGAAGTTGATGATCATGTCCGGCCATCCCCCCCAATAGCCGGCGGTGATGCCCATCGCGGTTCCGATCGTTCCCGAAATGATCACCGTAAGCAGCGCGAGCCCGAGCGAAATGCGCGCACCATATAGAAGCCGCGCAAGATAATCCCGCCCGAGATTGTCGGTTCCCAGCGGATGCAACCAGCTTCCATCCTTTGCCCAGACAGGCGGCACGAACCCTTTTGAGAGGCTTTGAACCGAGGGATCGTAGGGGGTCAGAAGGGGTGCAAAGATAGCTATCAGAATGATGGCAAGGATGATCGTACCACCAATCCAGAAACCGCCGTGACGAAAAGCACGACGGAGCGCGATCCGGCCGGGTGACAAGGAAACAGGAGCACCATCCTGGGCGGAAGTAGTCATATTGTTCATGAGATCCGGATCCGCGGGTCGAGCGCCGCATTGAGAAGGTCAGCAAGCAGAGTGAGCACGGCATAGGCGGCCGCAATAACCAGAAGAATCGCCTGGATCACTTCGATATCGGCGCGTTGGATGGATTCCCATGCGAGGTATCCAATCCCCTTGAGCGAAAAGATCGTTTCGATCACGATCGATCCGCCCAGCATGAAACCGAGCTGCACCGCCGCCAGCGAAACGACGGGAATGATCGCATGGCGCAACCCGTGCCGCACGACCACGCGCCACGGTGCCAGACCATAGGCGCGGGCGGTACGCACATGATCCGATTGCATCACGTCCAGCATGCCAGACCGGGTAAGCCGCATGATCGCCGGAGTCGCATAGTACCCCAATGCGATCGAGGGCATGATGAAATGCCACCACGTTTCGTTGCCCGAGATTGGCAACAGGCGGAAATAGACACCGAATAGATACATCAACCCCAACGCGAACAGAAACGACGGCAATGCTTGCCCTGCGACGGCCACCCAAAGCGCAAAGCGGTCGATCAACGTGTTGGGCCGAAGGGCAGCGATAACGCCCAACGGGATTGACAAAGCCAGTGCAAAGGTCAGCGCGCAGAGGCCAAGCGTTGCCGTTACGGGTACATGCCGAGCCAGTACGTCAGTCACGTCAGCCCGCAAATAGGTTGAACGCCCAAGATCACCGGTCAGGATCCGGCCTACCCAATCCAGATATTGCACATAGAGCGGGCGGTCGAACCCATAGGTCGCTCGAACTGCCTCGATATCGGCCTCACTGGCGCCTTCGCCCGCCATCGCTGCCGCCGGATCACCGGAAAGGTGTACAAGAAGAAAGGCGATTCCCGATGTCACGGCGATGACGAGCATCGTCATCAAGAACCGCTTGGACAGATATACGAGCATGTCGTCTCCTAACAAGACATGTGGAAGGCCCTCAGCCCCCCACATGCGGTCCTTCTGGACGGGATCGGGTTACTTCCACTTGGCCAGGTAGAAATGTGCCATTTCATCCGGGGTCACCGGGTAATCAAGATCCTTGTTGAAGGCATAGGTCCTTCCGTACATGAACAACGGAATATAATAGGCTTGATCCGCGATCTTGTTCAGAGCCTTGGAATACAATTCCTTGCGCCGTTCCTGATCCGTGGTGCGATCTGCCTCTTCCAGCCAGGCCTTGACCTCTTCGTCACGCGCATAGTCGTCGGAACTGCCTTCGAAGTAGTAGCTGGTTGAAGCGGACACATCCAGGATGCCGTTCGACCCAAAGGTCAGATGCCCGATCTGCACTTGGTCATCAACGATCTTGGGGCGCAGGGCACGCCACTGCAGGAACTGCAGGTCGGTCTCGATCCCTACCGCGCGCAGATCATTCAGGACCGCTTCGCTGTATGCGCGATCCCGATAGGCATGAAACGGCACGCTAAAGCCATCGGGATAGCCAGCCTCTGCCAGCAGCGCCTTGGCTTTCTCAGGGTCATAAGCGTATTGCTTCACGTCTGTATCGCAACCGAACTGGACCGGGGCGCACATGGATTTCTGAACCATAGAGCCGTCACCGACCAGGTTTTCGGCGATCGCTTCGCGGTTGATGGCATGGGCAATCGCCTGACGAACCTTCAGATCGGTCATTGGCGTCTCGCCCGTCCGGCCCGCCGCGTCCAGTGACAGGAACGACATCCGCATCGTCGGAGCGGAAACAACCGTCAGGTTGCCCATCGACGCCAGCATCTCTGCGTTCTCGGGCGGCACGCCCCAAATCCAGTCGACGCCGCCTGTCACCACCTCGGCAACCTGCGTTTCAGGATCTTTGATCGTCTTGTATACGAGCGTTCCGATCGACGGTTTGCCCTTTGGGCTGCCGTCGAAATAATCGGGGTTGGCTTCCAGTGTCAGGGATTCACCGGCGACGTAGTCGGCCAGTTTGTAGGGCCCGGTGCAGACCGGTTGCACGGCCCCCCAATCGCGCCGTTCCGCACCGTCGGATCCCGGCACCACGGGCGCATCTTCATAGTGACCGGACGGATAGATCGGCGATGTACCGGTCAGGTATTGCAATGCCGCCGGTGTCGGGCGTTTGGCATGGATGCGCACCTTGTGGCTATCAACGACCTCGACGTTGTCGATCCAGTCCACCAGGACACGGCTCTTCATATCGCTGTCAGGGTCAGCCACGTGGTTCAGCGTATAGGCAACGTCCTGGGCGTCGAAATCGGTGCCGTCGTGGAACTTGACGCCTTCGCGCAACACCAGTTCGAGCGTTGTGTCGTCGGTTCATTCCCAGCTCGTCGCCAGCAAAGCCTGGAATTCGTTGGTGATCGGATCGCGGTGCAACAAGCCGTCACACATGGCGTACGCATTGATCAGCGCCTCGCGCTGGTTGCCGTAATAGATATCCGCCGTGTCCATTTCGGTGGACGTGGACCAGACGAATGTGTCGTTGTCTTTTCCGGCATGTGCAGTGGTCGCAGCTATCGCAAGGATTCCGCTCGCTAGAATGGTTCTCGAGTGTAGCATGGTTTGCAATTCTCCTTGTTGGTGATCTTGGTGTCGTTGTTCTAGTTGATGTCCCGCCACGGCAATTCGACCCATGTGGCCTCTTCGGACCCGCGCCGGATCACGATTTCGGGGGGACGCCCGTAAGGCAATTGGACATAGTGGTCAGCATCAGCTGCCGCGACCGAGACACGGATCCGGCTGCCACGGGCAAAACGCCATGCGGTCGGCAACAGTGCGAACCTGAGCTCGGCAGGCTCTCCGGGCACAAGCGGCGCACTGTTCTTGCGGCTGAAATCGCGGTACGGCCAAGACCAGTTCTGATCCGCGGGCGCAGGAACCAACCTGCGGTGCAAAGCGCGCAAAACGCCTTCGGTGACGTATCGCAGGCTGCCGTCCGCTTCCAGTTCGGACAGGTAGACATGCAATACCGCGTCGGCTTCGCTGGACGTCAGTGACAGGTTCACAACCGGATGTCCGGCAATTTCGGCCGCGGAATCCAGCGGTGGCGACGTCCACGACAGCAGACCGCTCTCTTTTTGCGACCAGTCAGTGTAATACTTCGTGACCTGCTGCGCCGACAGGCGTTCATGGCGCGTGCCGGAACCGGTTCCCCAGGAAAAATCGGCGCGGAAACGGTCCACCCCCGCCGCACCCGGCGCGACGGACAAAGCGCCTTCATTGTCAGCGTACAGACGCCGTGTCGTGGATAGCGGGGGCCATTGTTGCGCCGCGCGCCATTCTTCGGCATGCAGTGAAAAATAGTGGATGGGCGCTTCTTCTTTCAGCTGTGTATCAAGCCCCATCAGGTAGTGGTCGAAGAAACGCAAAACCGCGCCCATCATGAGAGATTGACTGCCGACCTCTTCGCGCCAGGGCGATACGTTGCTGCGCGCGCCGTGATCCCAGGGCCCCAGCAGCAAATGTTGGTTGGGATTTGGCAAGGACAGGAACCGGGCAATCGACCCGTTGGCGAACCCCGCACCATCCATCCAGCCCGATACAGACAGAATTGCTACATCGGCCGAGATTTTGTCGGCATAATGGTACGGGCTGAAGGAATGGCTGCCGAAATTCCGGTCATACGGCAGACGATCATCGGTGAACCTGAATTCGGTGATGAAGTCCGGCATGCGGAAGTTGCCCAGATGCTCTTTCACTGCTGCGCGTTTCAGCGCACCGTCGGGGTCTTCGTCCACGGGCTGGGGGCCCGCATAATCCGGGTTGTTGAAATATGGAAACGTCTGCAGCACATCCGGGCGGTCGTGGTCCAGCCCGACCATGATATCATCGTATGTGGTGGCCAGTTGGTTCAGAAGCACACCACCGGGATAGAAATGATCCGCGTATGTGTTCCAGACTGCGAAAAGCGGCGCGATGGCCTTGATTGCCGGATGCTCCGTACTTGCAAGAAAACACGCCGCAGCCCCGAGATACGAGATACCTGTGGAACCGATCGTTCCGTCCGACCAATCCTGATCGACGATCCAATCCGCAATGGTTTGAAAGTCCTCTCGCTCGGTCGGTGAACGAAAGCTGTCCCGGGTGCCGAAACTTGCCCCGGTGCCACGGACATCCACGACCACCAACGCATAGCCTCGCGGTACGAAACAATCACGATAGAGAGCAATGTTCGGGCTGGCCTCGGTCGCCGAGCTGTGCCCGTCGCGAAGTGCAAACCGCCGGTAATAGGGGGTCAGGATCAATATCGTCGGAAAACGGTTGGACCCTGGCGCGTCCGCTTGCGGTAGGTACGTATCGACGGCCAATTTGCATCCGTCCTGCATTTCGACATACTGCGACCGGGGCCGTTCCGGTTGTGCGTGTGTTGCCGGACGCTGATCCAGGTATTGCGATGGGGACATGACCCATGCCGCGTTATCTTCGTCGATGTCTGACATTCACCACCCAGTTTCTGCGCCGGCTACCCCAGCTGCGTTTTCCGCATTGCACGAACCTGCCGCAGGCTTATCATATAGGTCAAATTCGGTTTTCGCACGAATACATGCGAAAAGCGTATGTGTTGTTGGGGCTCGGCAATGAACCACAAAAGTCTTCTGGCCTTCCGTGCTTTCATGGAGGGTGGGTCGGTGAACGACGCGGCAGAAAGGCTGCATCGGACCCAGCCACAGGTCAGCAGGCTTTTGTCCATGCTGGAGGAGGAGGTCGGCTTCAGCCTGTTCGTGCGCAAGGGGCGGCGTCTCAATGCAACCCGGGAAGCCCGGGAGCTCTATTCACAGGTCGAACGCGCGCTCTCGTCTCTTGACGAAGTCGAGAACGAGGCGCGGCGCATCAAAGCCCATCAACGCCGCCATGTGCGCATTCTGACGGCACCACACGTGACCATTGCCCTTGTTGCAGAGGCTATCGCGACCATCACCAAAGAGGACCCCCAGTTCACCGCCTCGATTGACAGCCGGACCCGCATCGACATCGATATCTGGCTTGGCCGCGAGCAATTTGATGTGGGAATTTCGGTGCTTCCGCTGGATGACAGCTCTATAGACATTAAGCCTATGGCATCCGTAGATGCGGTGGCTGTGATGCATGAGGATCATCCTTTAGCCGCGCAAGACGAGGTATCGCTTGACGACCTGATCGCCGAGCCATTGATCATCAACAGCCCCCGCACGGTAATGCGCCAACGGATTGACGCACTGTTCAGGAAAAAAGGAGCGACTCCAAACATCCGGCTTGAAACCCCCAACGGGGTCGTGGCCTGCGAACTCGCGGCACGAGGATTGGGCGTGTCCGTTGCCGATGGGTTTGTCGCGCGGTCCAGTATGAGACCGAACATGGTGATCCGCCCATTCGTACCGAAGCTGACGCTGGAGTACGTGATCTTCTTCCCCCGTTGGCGAACCATAACTCCGACCATCAACAGGTTGGCAGAACTCATCCTGCTCTCTGCGCAACGCGTCAATACAGGCGCTTAACCTCTGATCTTGCAAGCAATTTGCACCACCCTGTCCACGCATTCGAAACTCCGAAAACGCCAAGAAAAGAAAGACTCCAAATGACGTCTCAAACCGTAGGTTCGGCCCTTCAATCAGTTGTCGATATTGCCTTCACAAATGAAACCAACTGGCCGCGCAGTATGTATCACGCGGACGGCACATATGCCGGAAGTGCGGAATGGAACGAATCTGGCCCCTGGGCTGAAGTCGTCGGCCCGGTGACTGAACGCGGCGGTCCTGCCGGGGTCATCTTGCATCGCGGCGAACGTGTCGCCCAATGGGGTGATACAACCCGACCTGACATGACATTTTCAATCGCAAAAAGCTATCTATCGGTGCTCGTCGGCGTCGCAGTAAAGGATGGGCTTATTGCGGACCTGGACCAGCCGGTCAGCGCGACCGTGGAGGGCCCCCATTTCTGCAGCGACCACAATCGCGCGATAACGTGGCGGCATATGCTTCAGATGAACAGCGAATGGCGCGGAGAACTGTTTGGCAAGGACGACCAGATCGACCATTTCCGGCAGATCGGCGTGGGCGCAGACAATAGTCGCAAGAGTCAACTGCGCGAGGTTGGCCGCCCTGGAAGTCACTATGAATACAACGATGTAAGGGTGAACGCGCTCGCCTATGCCTTGCTTTGCCGGTTCCGCCGTCCGCTGCCGGACATCTTGCGAGAACGGATCATGGACCCGATCGGCGCGTCGAACGACTGGCGCTGGGACGGATATTCCACATCATGGGTGGAGATCGACGGCCAGCGTGTGCAATCGGTCACCGGCGGCGGTCACTGGGGCGGCGGGATGGTCATCAGCGCAGATGATCATGCACGCTTTGGCCTGTTCATCAGTCAGAACGGTCGCTGGGGCGATCAACAGATTCTGCCTGAGGACTGGATGTCGCAATCGGTATCGCCGACACCTACGCTGGACAAGTATGGCTTCCTTTGGTGGTTGAACCGCGGCGTTGACGCCAATCCCAACCTACCCTCCAGCGCCTTTTCCGCCTTGGGAGCAGGCGGGCATTGCATCTGGATCAATCCGGAGGATGACGTCGTCGCCGTGATGCGCTGGCTTGCGCCAGACAAGACCCAGTCATTTCTCGAGGCACTGGTCGCCGCCATCCGCAGATAATGCCGTAGCGATCGGCGGGCAGCTTGTCATTGTATCGGTCTATGCCCCATCCCCGGCAGGCGTGGCAGCGTTTCATACCCGTTCACGATCCGAAGCAAATCTGTCGTGCCTGCCGCGCCATGAAATGCTATCAGCCGAACGGCCGAACTTCGGGAAATGCGGTCTCGTGCCATGCAGACATGGCGCGAAATCGCACAGGTATCAGCTGCGAAAGTGCAAGATCGCTACAATTTTCATTCCGGTGCCATTCAAGCATGCGGTGCCAGACAGACGGTTCATGGAGATCACCAGCCAGAATCAGAGGCTTCCGTTGATGGCCCGTGCCGCTTCAAGAGTCACGGGCGCTGCCTGATTAACAAAATCTTTCGGCGTCCATTCAGACAGCAATCCGGCAACGTGGATCGCGCCCAGCGGCAAGCCTTCGCGGTTGGTGACGGCTACGCCAATGGCGACTTCGCCCTGCACGAATTCGTTCACAACCAGGGCGAACCCATCGCTGCGCGCCTGCCTGACAAGTGCCATGATCCTGTCGGGATCGGTTTCGGTCGCGGCCGTATACTCAGGAATCGGAGAACGTCTGACGATTTCTTCGGCTTCAGCATCGGGCAGGGCCGATAGCGCCGCGCGCCCTCCTGCCGTGCACGGGGTGGGGACACTGTGACCGACAAGGGTTGCGTAGAATGTTTCGCGTTTGCTCTGGATCCGGAAGGCATAGATCTGGCGGGTTTCATCGTAGAGGCTAAAATCCACGCGTTCGCGGATGGTCTTGCGCAGTTCCAGCAGAACGGGCGTTGCCTTTTGTACAACGGGATCAAGCCGAAGCATATCCAGCGTATGGTCGAGCAGCCTGAAGCCGGGCAGATACCCATGATCATCCGCGCTGCGACGGACGTAGCCCAGCGTGAGCAGCGTATGGATCAACCGTTGCGCCGCGGATCGGTCAATGCCTGCCTTCTTTGCGACTTCGCTCAGGCTGAGAGGGCCGCTGGCGTGGTGAAAGGCGCTGAGCACCAGCATGGCGCGACCCACGGATTTGACGAAAAGGCGATCGTCATCTGACTGGAAATTGATCTCTCGCGGCGGGTCGGCACGAAGAATGCTGGGCATGAAACTCTCTGGGTTGACAAATTTCAGATCGCGCCACTACGCTTGCTATGCACTATAATTGCATTGCACTGCGATACAACCAAGTTCGCCTGCGACGTCAAGGCCATTGAGGACTTGCAAACAGAAGGAACGCATATGGACACGCCATTGAGGGTCGCATTTGCTGGTTTTCTTCACGAAACCAATACCTTTGCGCCGTCACCGGCGGACCGCGAAGCGTTTCTGCTGGGTGGTGGTTACGTCCCGATGACGCGCGGCGCTGCAATGCTCGATGCTTTCCAAAGCGTGAATCTGGGGATGTCCGGGGCGCTATCCGTTGCCGACCGGCAGGGTTGGGATGTGGTGCCGATTCTCTGGGCCGGGGCAATCCCATCTGCACCGGTAACGCGTGATGCGTTCGAGTCCATCGCAGAGGAGATCGTTGAAGGGATCCGCAACGCCGGGCCGCTTGATGGGGTATTTCTGGACCTGCACGGGGCAATGGTCGCCGAGCACCTGGACGATGGCGAAGGCGAAATCGCGCGACGTGTGCGCGCGGTTGTGGGGCCGGACGTGCCTGTCGCGGCCGCGCTTGATCTGCACGGGAACATTTCGAAAGAGTTCGTGGATCTGGTTGATGTTCTTGTCGGGTTCCGCACCTATCCGCATGTGGATATGGCCGCCACCGGCGCCAACGCCGCGCAGCGTCTGGGCGATATCATGCGAACGGGGATGCGTCCGGCCAAAGCCTATCGCCGCATGACATATCTTGTTCCCATACCGTTTCAATCAACCGATATGGCCCCAGCCGACGGGCTGTACGCCGCGCTTGAGGATTTGGAAACGAACGGTGCGGTGTCGGCGTCTCTGTTCATGGGCTTTCCGGCGGCGGATATTCCTGATTGTGGTCCGGCTGCCATCGCATTTGCCGACACGCAAGAGGCCGCAGACAAGGCCGCGGACCACATCGCGGCGGCCTATGAGGCCGCCGAAGCCGATTTCGACAACCTAACCTACACGCCAGAGGACGCCGTTGCCGAGGCGGCGCGCCTTGTCGCGGCGGGCGGTCGCGGGCCTGTTGTCATCGCGGACACACAGGACAACCCGGGGGCGGGCGGGGTTTCCGCAACCACCGGGATGCTGCGCGCCCTGATCAATGCGGATGTGCACAACGCCGCGATCGGGCTGATTGTGGACCCGCACGCGGCGCAGGCCGCCCATGCGGCAGGTCAAGGGGCCACCGCGCGGTTTCGCATTGGCGGTCATCCGGGCCTGCCGGACGAC
Organism: Rhodobacteraceae bacterium F11138; assembly: GCA_016521575.1. Lineage (GTDB taxonomy): Bacteria > Pseudomonadota > Alphaproteobacteria > Rhodobacterales > Rhodobacteraceae > Sedimentitalea. Next base: position 16,484 of record JAEKDP010000005.1, read on the forward strand.
GCCCCGGTCGAAACATTGGCCCTGGTCGAACGCCTGTCGGATGGCAAACTACACGCGACCGGGCCCTATTTTGGTGGCACACGGCTTGATCTGGGGCCATCGGCCTGTCTGTTGATCGGTGGGGTGCGCGTGATCGTCACCAGCCGCATTGCGCAGATGGCTGACCGCGAGATGTTCAGATTTGCGGGCATCGCGCCGGAAGATCAGGCGATCCTCGTCGTCAAGAGCTCAACCCACTTCCGGGCCGATTTCGCACCGGTTTCGCGCGCCATTCTGGTCGCGCGGGCACCCGGGCCCATGCCGTTCGATCCGGCCGATCTGCCGTTTACGCGGCTACGCTCCGGGCTGCGGTTATCGCCAAACGGTCCCGTTTTCGGAAACACGCGCGCGAAAAAGACGCGTACCGGCCCGGGCGGGCACACCGCCGGGGTCCAACTTCACCAAGCCGACAACCAACATGGAGAAAAAAAATGCTGACTTTGGGAGCGACCCGAAAGAACACCCGCAGCCTGGCTGCTGCGTTGCTGATGGGGACCGCTTTGCTTGCGCCGGGCGCCCTTGCCGCGCAAGAGGATGAGACCACCATCACGGCCGTGATGCATTCCGGTCTGCGCGTGCTGGACCCGGTCATCACCACGGCGCATATCACCCGCAATCACGGCTATATGATCTATGACGTACTGACGGCGGTGGACGAGAATTTCACACCCCAGCCCCAGATGGCCGATTGGGAAACGTCCGAGGACGGGCTGACCTATACCTTTACCCTGCGCGATGGATTGATGTTCCACGATGGCGCACCGGTCACGGGCAAGGATGTCGTCGCATCGCTCAGTCGCTGGGGCAAGAAGGACTCGGGCGGTCAGCTGATCTTTGATGTCACCGAAAGCCTGGAGGCACCGGACGACAAGACCATTGTCTGGACGCTGAGCAAACCCTTCCCGCCGCTGCTGGATGTGATTTCCAAGCAATCCGCCGTGCCTCCGTTCATCATGCCCGCACGGGTTGCTGCAACCTCTGCAGACGAAACAATCACCGAGTATATCGGTTCCGGCCCGTTTGTGTTCAACGTGGACGAATATGAACCCGGCGTGAACGTCACCTATGAAAAGTTCGATGACTATGTGCCGCGCGATGAACCGGCCTCGTGGATGGCGGGCGGCAAGGTTGCGAACGTGGACAATGTCGTCTGGACCACGATGCCGGACGCCCTGACCGCGATCAATGCCCTGTCCGCGGGTGAAATCGACTATATCGAACAGGTCCAGATCGACCTGATGCCGATCCTCACAAGCAATCCGGACGTCATTGTCGAAAAGCGCGACGAGCTGGGATATGTGACCATCGGACGTCCAAATCACCTGCACCCGCCCTTTGACAACAAACTGATCCGTCAGGCCGCGATGGCGGCGCTGGACCAGGAATCCATGCTGGCGACGATGCAGGGCGATCCGGTCTACTACAATGTGTGTGGCGCGATCTTTGGCTGTTCGACTCCTCTCGGGGATGAGGCCGGCTCCGAGGTTCTGACCGGTGGTGCCAATATCGAAGCAGCCAAGGCGCTTCTGGAAGAGGCCGGGTATGATGGCACGCCGATCGTGCTGATGGCACCGACAGACGTGATCAGCCTGATCAACCAGCCTGTCGTTGCCGCACAGGCGTTGCGCGAGGCCGGTTTCGAGGTCGATATGCAGTCCATGGACTGGCAGTCCGTGGTGCAGCGACGCGCTCAGCAAAACCCCGTATCCGAAGGCGGGTGGAACATGTTCTTCACCAACTGGATGGTGCCGGAGATTTCGGACCCCTTGATCAACGTGATGGTCAATGGTCGCGGAGACGAGGCCTGGTTCGGGTGGCCGACCGACTCCGAAATCGAAGAGCTGCGCGCGGAATTTGTCGCGGCCAGCGATGAGGCGACCAAAAAGGCGGTGGCCGTCAAGATTCAGGAACATGTAATGGACAACGTGAACTATGTGATGATGGGCGAGTACATCATTCCGCAGGCGCGCCGGGCCACGATCGACAACATGATCCCGTCGCCGGTCCCGGTGTTCTGGAACATGACCAAATCCGCAGAGTGATCCGCGATGAAGGGCGCGCAAGTCGCGCCCTTCATACAGCTAATCCCTTGGGAGAGCATCGAGCATGTTCCTGTATATTCTCAAACGCGTGCTGGCCACGATCCCGGTGATGCTTATCGTGGCGATCTTTGTGTTTCTGCTGCTGCGCCTGACACCTGGCGACCCTGCGGCGATCCTTGCCGGGGATGCCGCCACACCCGAACAGCTTGAACGCATCCGCGATCGTCTGGGCCTGAATGACCCGTTGCTGACGCAGTTCATGAATTGGGTGGGCCAGCTTCTGCGTGGCGATCTGGGTACATCGTTGCTGTCCAACACCTCGGTCGCGGGCATGGTTGCCGACCGGTTGGGTCCGACCATCAATATTGCGATGATGACCATTACGATCTCGGTGCTGCTGGCCGTGCCGATGGGGGTCATTGCCGCCTGGCGCCATCGGACCTGGATTGATTTCCTCGTCATGTCGTTTTCGGTGCTTGGGTTCTCGGTGCCGGTCTTCGTCATCGGCTATATCCTGATCCAGATCTTCGCGATCGAACTGCGTTGGGTGCCTGTACAGGGATACAAGACACCGTCGGACGGCCTTGGCGCCTTCTTTTCCCGCGCGATCCTGCCGTCACTTACGCTTGCGACGATCTATATCGCGCTGATTGCCCGGATGACGCGCGCCTCCATGCTCGAAGTGCTGGGTGAAGATTACATTCGTACGGCCCGCGCCAAGGGCGTGCGTGAAAATGTGGTGCTGTTTCGCCATGCACTGCGCAATGCCGCCGTGCCGATCCTGACAATCATCGGCACCGGTTTCGCGTTGCTGATTTCAGGGGTCGTGGTCACGGAAAGCGTGTTCAACATTCCCGGCATCGGGCGGCTTACGGTCGATGCGATTCTTGCGCGCGACTATCCGGTCATCCAGGCGATGATCCTGTTGACGGCTGGCATCTACGTGTTCGTGAACCTGCTTGTCGACGTTTCATATTCTTTCTTTGACCCAAGGATCCGGTACTGACATGACAGAGATCCCCACATCGCGACACAGTGCGTTCCATGTGTTGACCGGACTGTTCTCGCTGCCCGCGGGCGCGCGCATCGGCGTCGGTCCCATGATTGCCGCGGTGATCCTTGTCGTGATCGTTCTGGCCACGCTGCTTGCTCCGTTTTACGTCCCGTATGATCCGCTTTCGATGGATGCGATGGGGCGTCTAAAACCACCGTCAGAAGCGCACATCCTGGGCACGGACCCCTACGGACGCGATATTTTCTCTCGCGTCATGATGGGCGGGCGCGTGTCGTTGCTGATCGGTGTCGGTGCTGCGCTGGTCAGCATCGCCGTGGGTCTGATGATCGGTCTGGTCGCCGGGTTCTTTCGCGCGGCGGATGGCATCATCATGCGGATCATGGACAGCCTCATGGCAATTCCGGCGATCCTGCTGGCGATTGCACTGGTCGCGTTGAACGGACCCAGCCTGTCATCCGTCATCATCGCGATCACTGTGCCAGAGGTGCCGCGGGTGGTGCGTCTTGTGCGGTCGGTCGTCTTGTCGGCGCGCGAAGAGCCATATGTCGAAGCGGCGATTGCCCTTGGGTCGTCCATGCCGAAGATCCTGATACAGCACCTGATGCCGAACACCTTTGCGCCTTTGATCGTTCAGGGGACGTATATCTGTGCTTCTGCCATTCTGATCGAGGCAATCCTGTCGTTCCTGGGCGCTGGCGTATCGACCGAGATACCGACCTGGGGGAACATCATGGCCGAAGGCCGTACATATTTTCAGATCAAACCGGGGCTGATCTTCTGGCCGGGGCTCATGTTGTCGCTGTGTATCCTTGCGATCAACCTGTTGGGCGACACGGCGCGCGATCTGCTCGATCCGCGAATGAAAAAGCGGGAGGGCTGACGCATGGAGCTCAAATCCAGGGACTTCTCGGATGCCAAGCGAGTCCTGAAAATCCGCAAGCTTGAAGTCGGACTGACAGGGCGCCCGGACGCGGTTCACGTCCTGAACGAGATCGACCTTGATATTCGTGCAGGTGAAACCCACTGCCTTGTGGGGGAATCCGGGTCGGGCAAATCCGTCACGTCGCTGGCGGCGATGGGTTTGCTGCCAAAGGATGCGCTGGAAATTCGGGGCGGCCTGATCGATCTTCAGGGGTTTGAGATCACCAACGCCACCGCCGCGCAAATGCGCGAACTGCGCGCCCGCCGGATCGCGATGATCTTTCAGGAACCGATGACGGCCCTGAACCCCGTGCTGCGCGTCGGTGAACAGATCGAGGAAGTGCTGAACATGCACACCGATCTGTCCCAGTCAGAGGCAAAGAAGCGCACAATCGACATCATGGAGCAGGTTCATCTGCCAGACGTCGAGCGGATCTACTCTGCTTTCCCGCACCAGCTGTCCGGAGGCCAGCGACAACGCATCATGATCGCGATGGCGCTTATCCTTGACCCCGACTTGCTTATCGCGGACGAGCCAACGACGGCCTTGGACGTCACGACGCAGCTTCAGATCCTGAAACTGATCGCTGAAATGCAGGAACGGCAGGGGACCGCCGTGCTGTTCATCACCCATGACATGGGGGTCGTCGCCGAAATCGCCGATACGGTCAGCGTCATGCAGAAGGGTCGAATTGTCGAGCGCGCGCCGATCCGCGATCTGCTGAAAAATCCGCAAGAAGACTATACGAAAAAATTGCTTTCCGCCGTGCCCAACCTCACGCCGCGCAGCGCGCGCGACGTGTCCGGGAAAAAGGACGTGGTCGCGGTCGAGGACCTGAACATGACCTATGGCGGCGGCGGTCTGTTTCGAAAATCGGACGAAGTCAAAGCCGCCCGTGATGTGAACTTCTCCATCGCGCCGGGCCGAACGCTTGGCATCGTGGGCGAGTCGGGATCAGGCAAGTCCACGGTTGCGCGCTGCATCATGCGGTTGATCGACCCGACCGCCGGCAAGATCACGGTCGCGGGACATGAAATAGCCAAGCTGACCCGTCGCCAGTTGCAGCCCCATCGCAAGCATTTGCAAATCGTGTTCCAGGACCCGTACCGGTCGCTGAATCCGCGCTGGACCGTGGCGCGCAGCTTGTGCGAAGGGCCGATCAACTTCGGCACCTCGCGTGAAGAGGCGATGGAAAAAGCCGCTGAATTGATGGAGCTGGTCGATCTGCCACGCGATGCACTGGCGCGCTATCCGCATCAGTTCTCGGGGGGGCAACGCCAGCGCATCGCGATTGCGCGCGCCGTGGCGATGAAGCCCGATCTCCTGGTCGCGGACGAAGCTGTGTCGGCGCTTGACGTGAGTGTGCAGGCGCAGGTTCTGGACCTGCTGGACGACATCCAGGAAAAGTTCGGCGTCGCCATGCTGTTCATCACCCATGATTTGCGTGTCGCCGCGCAGATCTGCGACGAGGTGCTGGTGATGCAAAGAGGGCAGGTGGTGGAACACGGTCCCGCCGGACGAGTCCTGTCTGACCCTCACCACGACTATACTCGAAACCTGATCGAGGCGGCCCCGGGCCGTCACTGGGACTTTGCAAATTTTCGCGCGCTGGAGAGCGCGCCCGGACATCAAGGAGCCATCGCATGAGCGTCATCCCGAAAATCGAAGCCTTTTCCGCTGAGTTGACTGAAATCCGCCAGGATTTGCATGCCCATCCCGAATTGGGATTTGAAGAGGTGCGTACGTCCGGGATCGTCGCAGAAAAACTCCGGGCCTATGGCGTGGACGAGATTCACGAGGGCCTGGGTGGCACCGGCGTGGTCGCGGTGATCCGCGGACAGGGCGGTGGCAACCGCCGCGTTGGCCTGCGCGCCGACATGGATGCCTTGCCGATCACCGAAACATCGGGGCTGCCCTATGCCTCGACCAATCCCGGGCGGATGCATGCCTGTGGTCATGACGGTCATACCACGATGCTGCTGGGCGCCGCCCGGTACCTGGCTGAAACGCGCGATTTTGATGGCACCGTTGTGCTGATCTTCCAGCCTGCCGAAGAGGGGTTGGGCGGCGCGCGCCGTATGATCGCGGATGGTTTGTTCGAAAAATTCCCCTGTGACGAAATCTATGGCATGCACAACGACCCCAATTCCGACCCCGGCGTGGTCAGCGTAACACCGGGTCCGGCGATGGCCGGTGCGTCGTTCTTTGACATCACGGTGAAGGGCACAGGCAGCCATGCGGCAATGCCGCACCAGTCGAAAGACCCCATCGTCATCGGGACCAATCTGGTGCAGCAATTGCAAAGCGTGGTCAGCCGCAACACCCCGCCGACCAAGCCGGTGGTTCTGTCAGTGACCACATTCAACGCGGGTTCGGCATATAACGTGGTGCCAGATACGGCAACGATTTCGGGCACGATCCGCTATTTCCATGACGACGTGTCCGAGATGGCAGACGCCCGTATCCGCGAGCTTTGCGCCGGTATGGCGCAGGCCTACGGGATCGAAATTTCGGTCGATCTGCGCAATGTTTTCGATGTCCTGCTGAACGATGCCGACTTGTCCACCGCATATGTCGCCGCCGCCGCCGATATCGTTGGCAAAGACATGGCGGCGGAATCCTCTGAACAGGCGACGGGTTCTGAAGATTTCGCAGATATGCTCAAGGTGGTTCCGGGTGCTTATTGCCGCGTCGGCCATGCGGGCAGTGTACCGTTGCACAACCCGGCCTTCGTTCTGGATGACGCGATCCTGCCCATCGGCGCATCAATCTATGCGCGCATCGTCGAAACCCGGTTGCCCAAAGGCTGAGCCTGTTCATGTCTGATCTGCTTTGCCCGTCTCATTTCCCGCAATACCCCAGGTCGGCCTTGTGCTGATCCGGGGCAGGAGCCTACCCCATGACCAACCCTCTTGATCTGCCTTTTGATTTCGACGAGATGCTTGCCGGCCTCAAGCCCTGGATCGAAACCGAAAGCCCGACTTTTGACGCCGCTGCCGTCAACCGGATGATGGATCTGGTCCAGCATGAATTGGCGGCGCTTGGGGCGCGGGTCGAGCGGATCCCGGGGCGTGCGGGGATTGGCGATAGTGTGCGTGCAACCATGCCCCATCCAAATGCAGGGCAGGGCGGTATCCTGTTGCTGGGCCATATGGACACGGTGCATCCGGTCGGCACGTTGGAAAAATTGCCTTTCCGGCGTGACGGCAACCGGTGTTACGGCCCCGGCATTCTGGACATGAAGGGGGGAAACTACGTCTATCTGGATGCTCTGCGCAAACTTTTGGCGGCGGGTGTGACGACACCATTGCCCGTTACCGTGCTTTTCACGCCGGACGAAGAGATCGGCACGCCTCTGACACGCGAACTGATCGAAACCGAAGCGAAGCGCCATAAGTACATTCTTGTCCCCGAACCCGCCCATCGGGGCGGCGGCGCCGTGATCGGGCGCTACGCGATTGCACGTTTCAACCTTCAGACACGGGGCAAGCCAAGCCATGCGGGCTGGGCGCTGGCCGATGGGCGCTCGGCGATCGCGGAAATGGCAAAGGCGGTGGCAAAGATCGAAGGCATGACGACGGATGATTGCACCTTCTCGGTCGGAGTTTTCAATGCCGGACAGTGGGTCAACTGCGTGTCGTCGATCTGCGACGCCGAGGTGCTGACCATGGCCAAGACACAGGACCTGCTGGACGAGGGGGTGGCCAGGATGATGGCGCTCAACTCTGATGATGGTGACGTCGTGATGGAGGTCCGCCGTGGTGTGACTCGTCCGGTGTGGGAGCCGAACCAGCCCGGTACCATGGCCATGCTGTCGCTGGCTCAGGAAATCGCAGGCGAGATCGGCTTTGAAATGACCGGAAGCTCTGCGGGCGGTGGCTCGGACGGAAATTTCACGGGCTTTCTGGGTTTGCCGACGCTGGATTCCATCGGGGTCAGGGGAAAGGCGTTGCACACATTGAATGAACATATCGAGATCGACAGCCTTGCCGAACGCGGCCGTCTCGCTGCCGGGCTGTACTGTCGCCTGGAGGCCTGAGAACCCGTGCGGTTGTCTTGATTGCCTGCGCCCGGATCGGAGTGGGCTTGTTTTTCATCGACGCCCGCTTCTACAAGAGCGTCCTTTTGTGGGTCATGAGAAACGCGCGAAAGTTGGTGATGCCCTGAGGGGCGGTATATCATGGCGGTGTTCAGACGCCGTCAATGCTCACGCCCAGCATCCTGCCACGGTCTCTGCGCAAGGTGAAATCGGTCGAGGAGCTGCTGCCCCGGCTTTACCCCGGGGGCGTCTACTTCAGGCCGCGGATGACTGAGGACATACAATGCGTTCTACTGCTCGAGTGGGGCCGCTGTGTTCGTACAAGTTCAACCAATCTCTAGCCCTGACCTTGGTGAGCCTTCAGGCCTGTCGTGGTGCGAGAAAACACTGGACAGGCCAACAATCGTCTGCCGGATCAAAGTCCGCAACTGGTTCGGATGATTTGGGCCACAAAGGGTATTACCGGTGCACCTCAGGGTAAATATGCGTCCGTTTCACCACGCCATATACAAAGCTACTGTCTATGGATCCGATCCCGCCAATTGGATGCAGGCGTTCACGCACGAACCGTTCGTAACCTTCCAGGTCACTCACCACGACCCGCAGCAGGTAGTCCGATAAGCCGGTCATCACCAAGCATTCGAGCACTTCCGGAGTGCGTTTCATTTGATCTTCGAAGTGGCTCACAACATCCTTGGTATGCCTGTCCAAAGTGACCCGCACCATTACCGTCACCGGCAGCCCATAGGCACGCGCGTCCACGTCCACGCTATAGCCGGTGATCGCCCCGCTTTGTTCAAGCAGTCGCAGCCGCCGCAAGCAAGGAGAGGGCGACAGGTTCACCGCCGCAGCAAGATCCAGGTTGGTCATGCGCCCGTTGGCCTGCAGCGCGCGGATTATTTTTCGGTCAATTGCGTCGATTTTTGGCATTTTATACCAATATTGGTGAGATCACAGCGAAACATAGCAACTAATGACCTCTGTTCCTAGCTGATAATGCCTCCAGAATCGAGGAGACAGCGATGCGTTCCACTGACTATGACTTTTCCACACGCGCCATTCACCACGGCTATGATCCGCAATCCCATCAGGGGGCGTTGAACCCGCCGGTTTATATGACCACCACCTTCACCTTTGACACCGCCGAATCCGGCGGGGCGATGTTTGCAGGGGAAAAGGAAGGGCATTTCTATTCGCGCATCTCCAACCCGACGCTGGATCATCTGGAACAGCGGATCGCAAATCTTGAAGGCGGCGAAGCGGGGCTTTGCACCGCCTCCGGCATGGGCGCGATCACCTCGACCCTGTGGTCATTTCTTGAGGCCGGTGATGAGGTGATCATCGACAAGACGCTCTATGGCTGCACCTTTGCTTTCATGACCCACGGGTTGCCCCGCTTTGGCGTCAAGGTGACGCTGGTGGATATGACCGACCCCGACAACCTGACCCATGCGATCAGCGGAAAAACCAAGATCGTGTATTTCGAGACCCCCGCGAACCCCAACAACCGTTTGGTGGATATCGCGGCGGTGTCGCGGATCGCCCACCGCGCCGGGGCCAAAGTGGTGGTCGACAACACCTATGCCACGCCCGTCATCACCCGACCGCTCGAACACGGCGCGGACATCGTGCTGCACTCCGCGACCAAATTCCTCAGCGGTCATGGTGACGTTGTGGCGGGTTTGATCGTCGGCAGTCTTGAGGATATCACCCACATCCGCCTTGTGGGTCTCAAGGATATGACCGGCGCTGTGATGTCGCCGATGACGGCCATGTTACTGCTGCGCGGGATCAAAACGCTTGAACTGCGCATGGAACGTCACTGCAAAACCGCCGCAGAAGTGGCACAGGCGTTGGAGGCCCATCCCGCCGTGCTCAGCGTCAGCTATCCCGGTCTCGACAGTTTTCCGCAACGCGATCTGGCCCGTCGCCAGATGGCGAATTTTGGCGGCATGATCCCCTTTGAGGTCAAGGGTGGCAAGGCTGGCGGCATTGCCCTGATGAACCGTCTGAACCTGATCCAGCGCGCGGTCAGCCTTGGTGATGCCGAAAGTCTGATTCAGCACCCCGCCAGCATGACCCATTCGACCTACACCCCCGAGGAACGTGCCGAACATGGCATTGCCGAAGGGCTGGTGCGCCTGTCCGTCGGCCTGGAGGGCGCGGCGGACCTGATAAACGATCTGCATGGTGCGCTTGGCGCGCACAACATGCAGGCTGCCTGATTTCCCATGACACAGATTGACCAAACCCATCTCAAGACCATCGAACAGCGGCTCTTGTGGCTGTCGCACTGGATGATCCACAACGCCAACCACATCCGCCCCAAGGCGGACGGGATCAAGGTGGGCGGGCATCAGGCCTCGTCCGCGTCGATGGTCTCCATCATGACCGCCCTTTATTTCAGCGCCCTGCGCCCCGAAGACCGGGTGGCGGTCAAACCCCATGCCTCGCCGGTGTTTCACGCAATCCAATATCTGATGGGCAACCAGACCCGCGAGAAAATGGAAAACTTCCGCGGCTATCAGGGCGTGCAAAGCTATCCCAGCCGCACCAAGGACATTGACGATGTGGACTTTTCCACCGGTTCGGTTGGTCTTGGGGTCGCGATCACCTCCTTTGCTTCGCTGGTGCAAGATTACATCGCCGCCAAGGACTGGGGGAACGGTCTGCCGCTGGGCCGGATGGTGGCGCTGGTGGGCGACGCGGAGCTGGACGAAGGCGCTGTCTACGAGGCGCTGCAAGAAGGTTGGAAAAACGACCTGCGCAACACCTGGTGGATCATCGATTACAACCGCCAATCGCTTGACGGTGTGGTGCGCGAAGGGCTGTTCAAACGCATCGAACAGATCTTTGACGCCTTTGGCTGGGATGTGGTCAAGGTCAAATACGGCGCCCTGCAACGCGCCGCGTTCAAGGAACCGGGTGGCGACAAACTGCGCGACTGGATCGACAATTGCCCCAACCAGCTTTACTCCGCGCTCACCTTCATGGGCGGCGCGATCTGGCGTGAACGTCTGATGGAGGCGCTTGGTGATCAGGGCGATGTGACCGCGCTGATCGACGCGCGCTCAGACGATGAACTCGCCGATCTGATGGAAAACCTCGGCGGCAACTGCGTGCAGACCATGGCCGAAACATTTGCCGCCATCGACCATGACCGCCCCACATGTTTTCTGGCCTATACGGTCAAGGGTTGGGGCACGCCCATCGCCGGTCACAAGGACAACCACGGTGGCCTGATGAACAAGACCCAGATGGCGGAGTGGCAGAAACACATGGGCGTGGCCGAAGGCGACGAATGGGAAAAGTTTGCCACCGTCCAAGACCCCGCTGCGCTGCAAGCTTTCCTTGATAAAGCCCCGTTCTTTGCCAAGGGCCGCCGCCGCTATAGCGATGACAAACTGCCGGTTCCGGCCATTGATCTGGCCTCTGATCGCGAGATTTCGACGCAAATGGCCTTTGGCAAGATCCTCGATGACCTCTCCAAAGGTGACAGCGATCTCGCCGCGCGGATCGTCACCATGTCCCCCGATGTGACCGGCACCACCAACCTTGGCCCATGGGTGAACCGGCGCAAGCTGTTTGCCCGCACCGAACAGGCCGACACCTTTATCAACGAAAAGATCCCCTCAACCGCGAAATGGGAATTCACCCCCAAGGGCCAGCATATCGAACTGGGCATCGCCGAGATGAATCTGTTCCTGTTGCTGGGCGCGGCGGGTCTGTCGCATGCGCTGTTTGGCAAACGAGTCATCCCCATCGGCACGGTCTATGACCCCTTTGTCGCACGCGGTCTCGATGCGCTGAACTATGCCTGCTATCAGGACGCGCGGTTTATGATCGTGGGGACACCCTCTGGCGTGACCCTCGCCCCCGAAGGCGGCGCACACCAATCCATCGGATCCCCCCTCATCGGGATGAGCCAGGACGGGCTGGCCAGCTTTGAACCCGCCTTTGCCGATGAACTGGCCGTGATCATGAAATGGGCCTTTGATTACCTGCAAAAGGATGGCGAAGGCGACCCGGACGAACGCACATGGCTGCGTGATGAAACCGGCGGTTCCGTCTATCTGCGCCTGACAACAAATCCCATCGAACAGCCCGGCAAACGTGTGGACGAGGATTTCCGCCAGGGCGCGATTGACGGGGCCTATTGGCTGCGCAAGCCGGGGCCGAACTGCGAGGCGGTGATCGCCTATCAGGGTGCCGTCGCGCCCGAAGCGATCAAGGCCGCCGGCACCATCGCCGAAGGGCGGCGCGATGTTGGCGTGCTGGCCGTGACCTCTGCCGACCGGTTGAACGCGGGTTGGACGGCTGCGCAACGGGCCCGCGCCCGTGGCAACAGCACCGCGCAAAGTCATGTCGAAACCCTGCTGTCCCCAATCCCCCGCGATTGCAAACTGATCACCGTGATTGATGGCCATCCTGCCACGCTGTCCTGGCTTGGATCAGTGGCCGGGCACCAGACTGTTCCGCTTGGCGTCGAACACTTCGGCCAGACCGGCAGCATCGCCGATCTTTATCGCCACTTCGGCATTGATGCCGCGTCGATCGTGGAAAAGGTGCAAGGGCTGACACCGGGGCGTAACGTGCTGAGTTTTTCTGCCGTATGAACGATACCTGGCCAGCGACTTCTATTGCCTATGAGGGCGGGTTCCCAATGGCCGGACTCTGGTTCCAGCCCGATAAAAAAACCCGCAGCAGGTCAGTGGGTGGCTCAGATGTCAGCCTGAAACCGTTGTTCAGATCGGACTAAGAGGCAGTCATACCGACTTGGCCGAGACCAGTCGGAATCCGTCTGACGCCACCACTTTTGCCGATCGAGGTGATCTCGAAGTCCCCACCTTTTGATCTCAACGACTCCGCGACATGAAGTCTTTTACGTCCTCCCGAAGGCGCAAAAGGCTTAACACATTGGCACGCGCTTCAAGAATGTGGCTACGTGTCAGGCTCACCGCAGCGCCGCTGTCGCCGGTGCAAATTGCCGAAACGATGCGGCGGTGCTCCTCGCGCGCTACCGGAAGGTTCTTCAGATTGGAGACTTCGAGCCAGACATAGGCCTGACATCGGTCGAGAACCCCACCTAGTACGTCTTGCAGCAGAGAGTTTCCGCTGAGTTCCGCGATCAGCCGGTGCAGGTCGATGCCGATTTGAATTTCGCGCAGTTCATCCTCCACACTTCGGTCAGAACGGGCAGCGATTTCGTCACATTCGTCGACAATGCCGCGCAGCCGTGCCCGGCCGGCGTCGTCGACCCGAGCGACCGCCATCTTGGTGGCTTCCGTCTCAAGGATTTCGCGCAGCTCAAAGACGTCGCTCACCGTTGTCACATCGATCTGCATCACAGCGTAGCCGTTTCGCTGGCGCGGGTGTACGAATCCTTCCTGCTCGAGCCTGCTCAGTGCCTCCCTTACGGGAGTACGACTGACTTCAATCCGCTCAGTCAGCTCCGCCTCTGTAACCCTTGATCCAGGGGCAAGTTGCCCAGTGATAATCAGCGACTTTATTGCCTCGTAGGTCCTATGCCGCAGGTTGCTCGGGTCATGCGTGATCATTAGACGGGCTCCGGTTTTCGAGGTCTTTTAAGCCTTAGGCCGGGACAAATACGTTGACAAGCTACTTGTGGTGATCCAGCGTATACAAAATTGGATGCCGATTTTGAGATGATTGGCCTGCATTCGACTGGAAAGAGGCAACATGACACTAAGGGTGCCAGATTTGACAACCACAACATCTAAAGCTGTCGCGGAGCCATTTATCCGCGCGGAAGGGGTCAGCAAGATTTATGGTTCCGAAACGGACGGCGTGGTCGCGCTCGCGGACGTCGACCTGAATATCGACCAACGTGAGATGGTGGTCATCGTCGGGCCTTCGGGCTGCGGAAAATCCACCTTTATGCGCATACTCGCCGGGCTGACACCTGCAACCTCCGGAGCGCTCTGGCTTGGTGGCGATCAGGTCGCGGGTCCTCGGCAGGATGTCGGTATCGTGTTCCAGTCCGCGGTGCTGTTCCCGTGGCGGACTGTTCTGGAAAACGTGATGCTTCCGATCGACATCCAGAAACGTGGCCGCAAGGAGCACATGCAGTGGGTCAAGGACCTGCTATTGCTGGTTGGCCTGTCGGAGTTCGAAAACCGCTACCCGTCTGAACTTTCGGGCGGGATGCAACAACGCGTGGGTATAGCCCGTGCCCTGGCGCACGATCCGAAGGTTCTGCTTATGGACGAGCCGTTTGGCGCGCTTGATGCCATGACACGCGATCACATGAACGTTGAGCTTCAGCGTCTCTGGGCTGCGAGCGATAAGACAGTGCTGTTCATTACCCACTCCATCCCCGAGGCAGTATTCCTTGCTGATCGGGTCGTTGTGATGACCCCACGGCCTGGCCGCATCGCCGAAATCATGCCGATAGACCTGCCGCGTGAGCGGACATTGGACATGATGAGTTCGCCGGAATTTGGCGCATACGTTCGACGTATCCGCACTCACTTTGGATCGACAGGAGCCCTGGACTGATGCCCGATCTTTCAGACATCGACACTCTAAGGAACCGTATACTCAGCGTCTTTCTGTTGGTCGCCATCCTTGCGGTTTGGGAACTGCTCGTGCGCGTCGGAGGCATTCCCGTTTTCGTGTTGCCGCCGCCGTCCTCGATCTTCTCTGCAATGTGGCGTGGCTTCGCCACTGGTGTCTATTACGAACATATCGCTGTGACTGTGTTCCAGGTCCTCGCAGGATACACAATCGGCTGCGGTTTGGGCTTTCTCCTGGGGGCGGCAATCGCTCTGAACCGGTACGTGGCCTATTTCCTCTATCCGTACATCGTCATGTTCCTGTCGATGCCGAAAGTTGCGCTGGTTCCGCTGATCGTCCTCTGGTTCGGACTCGGAATGACGTCCAAGATAGTGACGGCCGCGCTGATCTCGTTCTTCCCGCTGATGATCAACACCATCACAGGACTGAACGCCGCCAACAAGGATCAGGTGGACCTGATGCGATCGCTCGGCGCGAGCGGCCGGCAGATCTTCGTCATGCTGCGCTTGCCCAGCGCATTGCCCTTTGTTTTCGCCGGGCTCGAAATCGCTGTCACGTTGTCGCTCATCGGGACAGTAGTCGCCGAGTTCCTCGGCGCGGAACGTGGGCTGGGAATGCTCATGCAGAACATGAACTTCCTTATGGATATCGGCGGATCATTCTCGATCCTCATTATCTTGGCACTCATCGGCTTGGCGCTGAACCGCACGCTTCTGTTCGTCCGCCGCCGAATCTATTTTTGGGACAAGTTCGACCAATCCCCCTCGGCCGCGAAAAAGTCGCCGGCCATCCGCTCGGCCGAGGCCCTCTGAATGCGTGAAGCCCAGAGCAGGAACGTCAATTGGAACCGCCAAGCCAAAAGGCGGCCTTTCATCAGCTATAGTCCAACACAGGAGTTGACCATGTCTAAAATCACCAAGCTTCTTGGTACAGCCGGCTTGGCCGCGATGCTTACCGCAAGTGCAGTCACAACAGCGTCCGCAGAGACCGAGACCGTACGCGTTGGTTGGTGCACAAGCGTCCTCACAAATGGCTCCGCGCCGTTCGCCATCGCCCAACATTTCGGCTGGTACGACGACATGGGCATCAAGCTTGAGCTCGTAACCTTCGGTGGGTCGTCGGATTGCGTACGCAACCTCGTGACAGGTGAAGTCCTTGCGGCGGTGCCATCTCTGGAGCCCATGGCGCTGCTCAACCAGTCCGGGGTTCAGACGCAGGTATATTATTCAGCCTTCCGGCGCAACATTTTCGGCATCGCTGTCCCCGAAGACAGTGATATCGCGTCGTACGATGACCTTCGAGGCAAGAATATCGGCGTGACGTCCATGGCGTCCAATGGTGTCCTCGTCGCGCGCTCGGTCGCCGCCAGCGCGGGCATGAATCCCGATACCGACGTTCGCATCGTAGTCTCCGGTCAGCCCGCCCAATCGGCCGTGCTGTTGCAAGACGACCAGATCCAGGCCGTCAGTCAGTGGGACACGAACTATACGCTTATGGGCCTCGCTGGCGTCCCGATGCGCATGCTCAAGGACGACCTGATCTCGACCTTCCCGGCAAACAGCTTTGCTGCCATGCCCGATGCCATCGAGAACCAGAGTGAACTGTTGGCCAAGGTCGCGGCTGGCTATGCGATGGGCCAACAGTTCATTCTTGAAAATCCGAGGAAGGGCATCGAGATCTTCCAGACCGTCAATCCGCAAGTCGTCCCAACGGGCATGAGCTATGAGGAGTCGCTCGCTCAGGGCGAGGCTCTCCTTTCGACGGTGGCGCAGACCTGGCCGCTGAATGGCGAGACTGAAAACTGGGGCGAGGCCGTTATGCCGACCTACCAGAAATATCTCGACTGGCTGGTAAAGGTCGACGTCCTGGCTGAACAGACTGATGCGACTGCGGTCGTGACGAACGAACTCGTGCCGCAGATCAACGGGTTCATCGATGAATCCAAGGTCGCGTCGGCGCTTGCAGAGTGAATCGTGAAGGTGGCCTCCATTCCAAGAATGGAGGCCACGTGGCTTCTGGGCGGATAACACTGGACACCACTGAGCAATCTTACCGCATCACGCGGCCGTATTGAGGGAATAAAACGATGTATAGGCTTGAAACAACGCCGGCCATGAACCGATCTGATGCGCGATGGAGGCTCGGTAATGCGTGATCTGCAAGCCCCGGGGCGGTCACCGGTTCGCTCGACCGGCGCTATGGCCGCCACGTCTCACCCTTTGTCCACGTTGGCTGCGCTCGAGATCCTGCGCGCGGGCGGCAACGCCATTGACGCTGCAATCTGCGCTTCAGCCGTGCAAGCCGTGGTAGAGCCCCAATCGACCGGCATAGGCGGAGACTGTTTCGCGCTGTACTGCCCGAACGGCAGCGATGAGGTCATCGCCTTCAACGGATCGGGCCGGGCGCCTGCGGCCGCGACAGTCGATACCTATCGCGCTATGGGGCTCGAGTCCGTACCGAAGCGCGGTCCGCACAGTGTGACGGTGCCGGGTGCCATCGACGGATGGTGTCGGCTTCTGGCCGACTACGGCCGGCTCGATTTGCCCGCGGTGCTAGCCCCGGCAATCCACTACGCTGAGGCAGGTTATGTGGTGCATGACCGTGTCGCCGTTGACTGGAAGGAAGTGCAGGGCGATCTCGCGGCCGACCCCCATTCAGCGCGCATCTTCCTCCCCGGCGGCAAAGCGCCCGAGGCGGGGTACGTTCACCACCAGCCTGAACTGGGTAGAACGCTGCGGCTGATCGCGGAACACGGCAGGGCCGGGTTCTACGAGGGGCCGGTGGCAAAGGATATGGTCGGTCGGCTGCGCGAGCTAGGCGGCGTGCACACACTCGAGGACTTCGCTGCGGCGCAGGGAGGTTACGTCACACCCATCTCGGCCGATTACCGTGGACTGCGTATCCATCAGGTTCCACCGAACAACCAGGGGCTAACAGCATTGGTTATGCTAAACCTCATGGCAAAGCACGATATCGGCGCACTCGAGCCCACAGGTGCTGAAAAGCTGCACCTTGAGATTGAGGCTGGGCGACTGGCCTTTCGCGAACGCAACGCGCGTATCTCCGATCCTGCGGGGTCGGCCGGGGTTGTCGAGGAGCTTCTTTCGGCAGAATACACCGCTGGTCTGGCGGCCGAAATCGACCGGTCGCATGCCCGGAAAGACCCGGCAGAAGCCGATTTGGCGATGTCCGACACGGTCTACATCTCGATAGTCGACGCGGACCGAAATGCGGTCAGCTTCATCAATTCCACCTACTTCTCGTTCGGCAGCGCCGTGACCGGCCCGGAATGCGGTGTCGTGTTGCAGAACCGGGGGCACAGTTTCCGCCTTGACCCAAAGCATCCCAACGCCATTGGTCCAGGCAAGCGTCCGTTGCATACGATCATGCCCGGCATGGCAACGCGGGATAGTCGCGCAGTGATGCCGTTCGGCGTAATGGGCGGAGATTACCAGCCATTCGGACACGTGCACCTGCTGACAAATTTGTTGGATCACGGTATGGACATCCAAGAGGCCATCGACTGCCCGCGCGTGTTCTACGAGAAAGGCGTCGTGGTAGCCGAACGAGGCGTGCCGCTCGATACGGTTGAAGCGCTGAAGCAGAAGGGACACGCGGTGACCACGGCCGAGTCTCCCCACGGAGGTGCCCAGGCAATCTGGATCGACTGGGACCAAGGCACGCTGACCGGCGGATCCGACCCGCGCAAAGACGGTCTGGCTCTGGGTTTCTAAATCCCCTCGGGATTGCCAATTTGTCTTGGGGATTTCGCTTCGGCCAAACAAGTTGGCAATGCCATCAAATGGAGTGCTATATTTGTTCATATTATAGCGAGCGAACAGCGACGAGCTAGGAGGGGTCGGGCTTGATCCAGATTGACAATATTACCAAAATTTTCGGGACGGGGGCGGAGTCGGTCGCCGCGCTGGATGACGTGTCGGTGACGATCAACTCCAACGAATTCTTCACCCTGCTCGGGCCGTCGGGCTGTGGCAAGACCACACTGTTGCGGGTGATAGCCGGGTTCATTGCCCCGACAGGTGGTCAGGTGTCGCTGGATGGAGAGGATCTGCTGAGCAAGCCGCCCTATACGCGCCCGGTGAATACGGTGTTTCAGTCCTACGCGCTGTTTCCGCATCTGACCGTGCGGCAGAACATCGCCTTCGGGCTGGAAATGCTGGGCCGGCCTAAGACCGAGGTCTCGTCCACGGTGGACGAAATGCTGTCCTTGGTGCAGATGACCCAGATGGCCGACCGCAAGACATCAGAAATCAGCGGCGGACAGCAGCAGCGCGTGGCGCTGGCCCGGGCGCTGGCTCCCCGGCCCAAGGTGCTCCTGCTGGACGAGCCGCTCTCGGCGCTGGATTTCAAGCTGCGCAAGGAAATGCAGCTGGAGCTCAAGCGCCTGCAATCGGAAACCGGGATCACCTTCGTTTTCGTCACCCACGATCAGGCCGAGGCTCTGACCATGTCGGACCGGATCGCGGTGATGAGCGCCGGAACGATCCGCCAGATCGGCAATCCGCGGGATATCTATGACCACCCGGCGGAACGGTTCGTGGCGGATTTCATTGGCGACACCAATTTCCTGGAGGCCGAACTTCTGTCTATCGAGGACGACATGGCCCGCATCAGACTGGCCGGCGGTGCCGAGACATTCGCCCGCACTGTCGAGGGTGAGAGCCGCGACAGCGGAGCCGTGACCATCGCCACACGGCCCGAACATGCCACGCTGGCCGCCTCCGGAGAGGGGCTGTTGAGCGGCACTATTTGCGAAGTGGTCTATCTAGGCACCGATACCCACTACCATGTGGATCTGGACTGTGGCGCGCGGTTTGTCGTGCGTAGCCAGAACCAACCGGACCAGGCGCAGGATCGCAAGGCGGGTGAACAGGTCGACGTCGTTATCGCCTCCGGCATCGGCCAGGTTCTGAGGGATTGAACGCATGAGCGACTTGTCCGCCAACTTCCAGCGCAGGGAACGTCGTCTTCGCTTCCTGCTGCTCAGCCCGGTAATGCTGATCCTGCTGTTCGCGGCCAGCGGTCCGTTGATCATCGTGCTGATCTACTCCTTCCTCACGCCGGGCGCCTACGGCAACGTGGAGTGGAGCTTCTCGATCGACGCCTGGTTCAACGTGATCCTGAAGCGCGACATCTTCACGGGAGAACTCAGCTTCGCCGATGCACATCTGACGGTATTCTGGCGGTCGATAAAGCTGTCGCTGATGACGGCGATTCTGGCCTTCCTTCTGGGGTTTCCCACCGCCTATTTCATCGCCACACGACCGCGCAGGTATCGCGATGTCTGGATGCTGCTGATCATGATTCCCTTCTGGACCAACCTGCTGATTCGCACCTTCGCGATCATGGAACTGATCCGCAACGAAGGTACAGTCAACACGCTGCTGATGGCAGCGGGCATCATCGATCAGCCGATCCAGATGCTCTACACTGAATTTGCGATTCTGATGGGCATGGCATACGTCTATTTGCCGCTGATGATCCTGCCGGTGTACGCGTCGATGGAGCGACTGGATTTCAGTCTGGTCGAGGCTGGATACGATCTCTACGCGACGCGCTGGCAGGTGTTGCGCAAGGTCATTTTTCCGCTGGTCAAGCCGGGGGTCGTGGCGGGCTCTATCCTGGTGTTCGTGCCCTGCCTGGGGGCTTATGTGACGCCGCGCGTGCTGGGTGGGGGGCGGCAGCTGATGCTGGGCAACCTGATTGAGCTGCAGTTCGGCCAGCTGCGCAACTGGCCGCTGGGGGCGGCGCTGTCGCTGACCCTGCTGGCGATCGTGATGGTGGCGCTGATCTTCTATGTCCGCGCCATCGGGCGCGAGGGTGCGTCCAATGTCTGAGCGCGGCTTCGACATACGCCGGCAGACCGGTTTCAACACGATTGCGGTCTTCTGCTTCGTGATGCTCTACCTGCCGATCATCCTGCTGGTGGTCTATTCATTCAACGCAGGCACATCCATCGCCATATGGGAAGGCTTCTCGTGGCGCTGGTATGTCTCGGCTTGGGACAATGAGAAGGTGCAGGCGGCCACCTTCCGGTCGCTCATCATCGCCTGCGCCGCTTCGATGATTGCCACCTCGGCGGCGGTTCTGGCGGCGCTTGCCACCACCCGCACTCGGCCGTGGCGCGGGCAGATGCTGGTCTTCGCGCTGGTCAACCAGCCTTTGATGGTGCCCGAGATCGTGACCGCCGTTGCGCTGCTGATCTTCTTTGCAATCATCAAGGTCGCCACCGGCTATACGGGTCTTTGGTACCTGATCGTCGCGCACGCCGCATTTTGCATCCCATTCGCCTACATGCCGATCCGGGCGAGGCTGCAAGGGATGGACCTAAGTCTGGAGCAAGCAGGCGCTGATCTCTATGGCACGCCGTTCAAGGTGTTCTGCAGAGTGACTTTGCCGCAACTCTGGCCGGCTATCCTCGCCGGGTCCATGCTGTCCTTCGTGATTTCGCTGGATGACGTGGTCATCACGGAGTTCGTGAAATCCGCCGGGCAGGATACCCTGCCTACCTACATGCTGGGCCAGTTGCGCCGGGTTATCACGCCGGAGATCAACGCGATTTCGACCGTCCTTCTGGCGATCTCGATCCTCATGGTCTCGGGCTTCTTCCTTCTCAGCCGCAGCAAGAAATGAGCCAGATTACAGCGCACTGCATAACAAGCCAAGATGACTGAAAACCAACAGGAGGAGAGATCCATGAAACATCTGCTCAAGACCACCGCGGCCCTGTCGCTCATGGCCGGCACCGCCCTAGCCGAGGGCGAGCTCAATATCTATAACTGGGGCAACTACACGAGCCCCGAGATGATCGAAAAGTTTGAGGAAGAAACCGGCATCGATGTCACGGTCACCGATTACGACAGTAACGACACGGCAATGGCAAAGGTTATGGCCGGAGGGCATGGCTTCGATATTGTCGTACCATCCGGCAGCTATGTGCCGATCTTCATTGAGGAAGGTCTGCTCATGGAATCAAAACCCAACGAATTGGAAAACTTCAAGAATGTCGATCCGCGCTGGGTGGATGTCGAGTTCGATCCGGGGCGCAACTACACGGTGCCATGGCTGTGGGGCACGGTCGGCGTCACGGTCAACACTTCCGTCTATGGCGGCGATATCAATACATCTGCAATCATCATGGACCCCCCGGATGAGCTGAAGGGCAAGATCAATGCGTTGCCAGAGATGATCGACGTGGTGTCCATGGCCATCAGATTTGTCGGTGGGGAGCGATGCACGACTGACATGGAGGTTCTCAAGAAGGCGCGCGACACACTACTCGAGGCCAAGCCACATTGGCTCTCCATCACTTACGGCAATGTCGAAGCCTACGCGAAGGGGGATCTGGCAGCCGGGATCAACTGGAATGGGGCCAGCATGCGCGCCCGTCTGAAAAACGAAGACATCGCATTTGGCTACCCGCAAGAGGGTTTCTCCATATGGATGGATAACGCTGCGATCCTGGCTGATGCGGAAAACGTCGAAAACGCCAAAACCTTTCTGAACTTCATCATGGCGCCCGAAAACGCCGCAATGCTCTCTAACTTCGCGCGGTACGCCAACGGCATCAAAGGCTCCGAAGAGTTTCTGGATGAACAGATGCGAGCGCCCGAAATTATCGTCCCTGAAGAGTTGGCTGATGCAGGGTATATCGCGGTACCTTGCTCGTCCGAAGCGTTAAAAATCTACAGCGCAATCTGGACCGAGGTGACGAAATAGGTCACCCGTTCCGTTGCGGCCTTGCAGTTGCGGGGCCGCAGATTGCTCTAATCACCTTCACCTCTTGGAGCATTCAATGGCCCAGCCCCCTGAGACCGTTATCCTCAACGGAAGACTGATTACCTTCAACCCGGCGCGTCCGCGCGCCGAGGCGCTGGCGATTTCCGGGGGGCGCATCGTTGCGGTCGGCACGACGCAAGATGTGCGCGCATTGGCCGGCCCAGGCACGCGCATCGTCGATGCAGGCGGTGCAACCGTGCTGCCGGGTTTTATCGACAGCCATGTACACCTGTTTGGCGGATCGGTCGAGCTGGGCTATCTTGATCTCTACGGTGTGCAGGGCGAGGAGGCCCTGTTTCCCAAGGTGCGCGAATGGGCCGCCCGATGCCCCGACGACAAGGTCGTCTTTGCGGTGCAGGCCGATTATGCGCTGATGGGACCGGGCCGCAGGACGACGCGCCACGATCTGGACCGGGCGTTGCCTGACCGCCCCTTTGCGGTATTTTCGCCCGATCATCACACCATCTGGGCCAACACGCCGGCGCTCGAGCTCGCCGGGATCCTGAATGGCGCCGAGGTCGATGCCGGCGCACAGATCGTCATGGGCGACGACGGCAGGGCCACCGGCGAGTTGCAGGAGCCCTCGGCCTATGCACCCGTGCTGAGCATGACCCGCCATGGCGGACGCGACATGATGGGGCTGGTCACCGGCGCCGATCCCGAACCGCCCGCTACGGCCGCACAGCGCGCGATGGACAAGGACGCGATCGAACGGGGCATGAAGCACTGCGCCAGCCACGGGATCACCGGGCTCCACCTGATGGATGGCAATTTCTATCAGGGCGAACTGCTTTCCGAGATGGAGGATGAGGGCCGTCTTCTCTGCCGCAGCCAAGTGCCGTTTCACTACAAGAGCTTCGATCCGCTCGACCGTTTCGAGGAGGCTGCCGAGATGCAGCGCCGCTTTGACAGCGACATGGTCTGGTCGGGGATGGTCAAGATGTTCATGGACGGCGTCTGCGAAAGCCGCACGGCGCTGATGTTGCAACCCTATCCTGGCACCGATCACGTTGGCGACGCGGTATTCGAGGCTGATCATTTCAACCAGGCCTGCATACGGGCCGATGCCATGGGACTGCAGATGGCCACCCACGCCATCGGCGATCTGGCTATTCGCCGCACACTGGACGGCTACGAAGCCGCACAGAACGCCAACGGCCGCCGCGACGCCCGCCACCGTGTCGAGCATATCGAGGTGTTGCACCCTGCCGATTTGCCCCGCTTTGCCGAACTGGATGTTGTAGCCTCGATCCAGCCTGGCCATGCTCCCTTTGGCGGCATCTTTCCTCCCGTCGGCATGGATGAGGTCCTGCACCCCGAACAGATCCCGCTCTGCTTTGCGTGGCAGGATATCCGTGACAGTGGTGCGCGGGTCGCGTTTTCCACCGACTGGCCAGTAATCGGGGTCGCGGTGATGCCCAATATCCGCGGCGCGGTCGCACCCACGCCGCTGCCCGCACCATGGCGCGAGCAGAGCCAGAGCCTGATGGATACGCTGGAAAGCTACACTGCCGCGAATGCCTGGTTGGAATTTCACGAGGACCGCAAGGGCAGGCTGAAACCCGGCATGATGGCCGACGTGGTCGTGATGTCACACGATCTCGAAGCGCTGGAGCCGTCTGCCTTGGACACCGCCCGCGCGGCAATAACATTCTGCGGCGGGCGCGTGACCTGGGACGCGGCGGGCGGCGATGCCGAATGATCCCACCGACATGCGGTGCGGGCAAGGAATCGGCGTGCCGGAATGGGGCGGCCAGATGTCGCCAGACCGGAAGGCTGTGCGCACCTGGAACATCACGGCGACATCCCAGAGCCGGTTGTCACCATACATAATGAAACGACACAGAGACCACTCTTAGGGTGTCATTCTGCCCCCAGCCGGAACGGACCCTTACTGGCGATGCCATCATGCGCTGTGAAACGTTGTATTGCCGCTTCCACGTGATGGCGGCAAGCGACGCGCAACTTGTCGGCGTCGCCCTTTTCCAACGCGTGCAAGATGGCGTCGTGCTCTACCACAACCTCAAGATAGCGGTGGCGCGTATGGTGGCTTTTCAGCCGCATAACCTGTAGCAAAACGCCGGTCTGACGATATCGGTCCGAAATCACGTCGTTTCTCATCAGATCGATAATCCTGTTGTGGAACTGGGCGTCCAGGGGTAAAAATCCTCTGATCATTTCGTCGTTATCGGCCTGTTCCCCCAGTCGCCGCATTTCATCGTTTATGGCGTGCAGTTCTGTCATGGTTTTTTCGTCAACCCGCTCGACGATCTCCTGTGCGCACCCAATCTCGAGGGCGAGTCGGAACCAGAAATTCTGGACAGTTCTTTCTGGGTCTATGGTGCTGACGAATGTGCCGCTGCGCGGCTTGACCTCGATCATGCCAATTTCAATGAGACGTTGAATGGCCTCTTTTACGGGTGTTTTGCTGACGCCCATGTCATAGGACAGCTGTGTCAGATCAAGCCTGACGCCGGGTGCAAGTGTACCGTTCAGGATAAGCTCGAGAAGCCTTTCATAGACTTGATCTCGAATTGAGTTGCTTTCGATTCTCAGCCCCGAAATGTTCTGCATTCTCACCTTAATCTCCGTCATTCCTCGACCAACGCGCCGCAGTGACCGCAAGTTTAGCTTGACTGTCGTGAGTTTGAAAGGATAAGAAATCTGAAATATCAGATTTCAATGGGAACGTAGAGACAATGGCCAAGTGGTACTTCGATAATGATGCAGATCTGAAATGGCTGCAGGGAAAGACGGTCGGAATCTTCGGCTATGGCAACCAGGGGCGCAGCCAGGCGTTGAACATGCGGGATGCAGGACTAGACGTCGTTGTGGGTTCCCGCAGTGATGAATCTGCCAAAAAGTCCCAGGAAGACGGATTTGAAACTCTGCCTTTGGCCGAGGCTGCTGCGAAGGCAGATGTGTTGTTCATCTTGGTGCCCGACGAAGTCATGCCGCAGATCTACGAGGAAAGTCTCGAACCTGCGCTCAAGCCCGGAGATACACTGGTCTTTGCCAGCGGCTACAACATACATTTTAAATACATCCAGCCGGGTCCGGAACTGAACGTCATCATGATTGCACCGCGCATGGTCGGGCAGGGGGTGCGGGACACGGTCCTTGCGGGCACCGGGTTTCCCAGCCTCGTCGCTGTTCATCAGGACGCAGACGGCAAAGCTCAGAATATCATGCTGGCACTTTCTCGGGCAATCGGGTCAACGAAGATGGGTGTGATCGAATCCAGTTTTGAAGAAGAAACTATCGTGGACCTCTTCCACGAACAGTTTGGATCGCTCCACGCCATAAAGCGCGCGATTGAGGTGCTGACTGAGGCCGGATGCAGTCCGGAAGCGGCCATGCTGGAAATGTATGCGTCCGGCGAGGTCCGTGAAATCGGACAGTACTACGTCGACCATGGCTTGTTTGGACAACTGAAGTTGCACTCACGTACGAGCGAATACGGCCAGCTGGTTTACGCACGAGGGAAGCCCGAGCATGAAGAGGCGCACAAAGACCATCTGCGCGGGATCGTCGCACGCATTCGGGACGGCAGCTTTGCAAAGGAATGGACCGAAGTTCAGGCCAACGGCATGAGCGCAATGAAGGCGGCACAAGAAGAGATCGCAAACGACCCCATAATGATTGAGGAACGCAAGCTGTACGAGCGGCTGGGTCGCTTTTCGTCTTGATGTGTGTGTAGGGAAAGGCTGTCTCGGAGGAGAGATCAGCCCTTTTCCGAAGAAAATCTTGAGAAGAATACGATGATTGGGAGGAATAGATGAGAATTTTCACAACAGGGCTGACCTTGGCCTGCATCGCCGGAACTGCGGTATTCGCAGCGGATTCCACGTTGCCGCGACAACTGGCGATTACATCCTATGGCACCGGTTCGTCCGGTTATAACCAGTCCGTGGCCATCGGCGCGGCGTTGCAGGACAATCGGGGTGTCAACTTGCGCATTCTGCCCGCCAAGAACGATGTGGCCCGGACTGAGCCGTTGCGTCAGGGCAAAGTTGATTTCTCGATGAACGGCGTCGGAGGAACATTCATGGCGCAGGAAGGTGTCTACCAGTTTGGAGCCAAGTCCTGGGGACCGATGCCGATCAGGGCATTGGCATCGAACAACAGCGGTACCGTTGGCATTTCCTTGGGTGTCGCCGCTGAAGTTTGCGAACAGGTCGGCAAGCCGAATTGCGAAGGCTTCACTTATGCTGATCTCAAGGGGAAGCGCGTGGCCTGGTTGAAGGGAGCGCCGTCAATGAATGTCAATGCGCAGGCCTATCTGGCCTACGCAGGCCTGACGACGGATGACGTTGAATTGGTTGAATTCGGCGGGTTCGGCCCCTCTTGGAAAGGGATGGTGGACGGCAGTGTCGATGCGGCCATCGCCTCGACCAGTTCGGGAAAAGGCTATGAAGCGGCGAGCGGTCCACGTGGCCTGTTCTGGCCGGAAATCGATCCGAACAACGCCGAAGGTTTGGCCCGGATGCAGGAGGTCGCACCCTTCTTCACCCCGATGGTCGCTCAGGTGGGCGCGACAATCGACGGCACCGATGGTGTCCCAACGGCGGGTTATGCCTTTCCCGTGCTGATGACATTGGCCGACCGCGAGCCGGAACTTGTCTATGGCGTCACCAAGGCGATGTTCGAGCTTTACGACAGCTACAAGGGGACCTCGCCGGGAATTGATGGATGGTCGCTGGATAATCAGGCGTTGGAGTGGGTGGTACCCTATCACGAAGGTGCGATCCGGTACTTCCGTGAGGTGGGTGTCTGGACTGACGCGCATGACGCTCATAACGCCAAGATGATAGAACGCCAGCAGGTGCTCAACACGGCGTGGAAGGCACTTGAGGCAGAGAATCCGGACAACTGGGATGAAACATGGGCCGAGCGGCGACGCGAGGCACTGGATGCGGCCGATTTTCCGGTTTTCTACTGAACCTATCTATCGTTTCGGGGGCTTGAGGCCCCCGAACTTCCCCTCAGGTCGGAACATCACAGATGACCCAATCGATACAGAAATCTGCGGCCGAGCACGCGGTGCGGTCTCCTGCTGATACCGGCAATGCTGCACTTGATGCGGAATTGTCGGTCGGCAAATTACGCTTGCACGGGATGATGCAGTGGTACGTCATTGCGGCCACTCTGGCGGCAATTTTTGCTTCGGTAAACCAGTTGTTCAACCTGCGACTGGGTAACTACACCATGCTTGAGGGTCAGTATCTGTACATTTTGGCCGGCTTGTTCCTGTCCGTCACATTTGTCAGCTTCCGTGTAGATGGCAAGGCATCCGCCCACGCCCCTTGGTACGATTGGATACTGGCATTGGCGTCTCTGATCGTGGCTGTCTATTTCGTCGCAACGGCCAGCGAGAGTCTGGACAGCGGCTGGGAGTATGCCGCACCTCAACGGGCGGTCGTGTTCTCGGTTGCGCTCTATGTTCTGGTCCTCGAGGCGACGCGGCGGGCAGGTGGCTGGGTGCTGTTCGGGATCGTCGCGACCTTTTCATTGTATCCGACCTTTGCCGGATCCATGCCCGATCCTCTTTCGGGATTCCAAAGCCCGTTTCTGGATGTCGTTCCCTATTTCATGATCTCGTCCGAAGCTTCGTTCGGAATCCCGATGAACGCGTTTGGTAACCTCGTTATTGGCTTCGTGCTGTTCGGGGCGATCCTGCAATTCACAGGTGGTGGCAAGTTCTTCAACAATCTGGCGCTCGCGCTTGTGGGACAATTTCGTGGCGGTGCGGCCAAGGTCGCGATTTTCGCCTCGGGGTTCATGGGCTCGATGTCCGGTTCAGTGATCTCGAATGTTCTGACCACTGGCGCAGTTTCAATTCCGGCGATGAAACGCACGGGGTTTTCGGCGCGCTATGCTGCGGCAACCGAAGCCTGCGCCTCGACCGGTGGCGTGCTGATGCCTCCGATCATGGGGGCCACCGCTTTCGTCATGGCGGCGTGGCTGTCGCGGCCCTATGTCGATATCATGATGGCTGCGGCCGTGCCGTCGATCCTGTATTATTTTGGATTGTTCGTGCAAATTGATGCCTATGCCGCGCGCAATGACCTGCGAGGCTTGCCGCGAACTGAACTCCCCCGTCTCAAGGAAACAATGCGGGGCGGCTGGCAGTACATCGTCGTCTTTGCCGTGTTGATCTTTCTGATGGTCGCGTTCCGTTGGGAAACCACGGCGCCGTTTTACGCAATCGTTCTGCTTTTGGTGATCAACCAGTTTTCCCATCATGATCGATTTACGCGTCAGGGCTTCATGGACATGATTGTTTCGGTCGGGAGAACTTTGGGCGAGTTGACCGCAATCGTTCTGGGTATCGGGATCATCGTTGGATCATTCCAGGCGACTGGGCTTACAGGCCCACTGGCAACCGAGCTGATTTTTATGGCTGGCGACAACGTGTTCGTTTTGCTTGTCATGGGCGCGATCACCAGCTTTGTCTTCGGCATGGGTATGCCGGTGACAGCCTGCTACATCTTTCTTGCCGTGGTGCTGGCGCCGACACTAGTCCAAGCTGGTTTGAACGAGTTGGCGGTGCACTTGTTTATCCTTTATTGGGGGATGGTCAGCTTCATTACCCCGCCGGTGGCAATTGGTGCATTCGGTGCGGCGTCTTTGGCAGGCGCGTCGCCAATGCGCACAGGTGTCGAAGCGATGCGGCTTGGTGGAGTCATCTATATCGTGCCTTTCTTTTTTGTCTTGAACCCCGCGCTGATCGGCGAGGGAACGTTTTCGGAAATGGCAATTTTGTTTGTTGGCGCATTGATCGGAATCTGGCTGATATCAGCCGCTCTGCAAGGATATGTCAGTTTCTTTGGTGCCCTGCCTGATGGCGCAAAGGGTGTAGTGCTACGGGTTTTGTTGTTCGGGGGCGGAATGCTAATCGCTGCTCCGACCGGGGATGCTTTCGGGCTGCTGCACCTGGCTGTGAGCGGCGCAGGCGTCGCCTTGGCGATCCTGCCGCTGGCCGCTGCGCGCCGGAACCACGCACCGGTTGCAGCCGCCGCTGAATAGAGGCGCAGGTGTCATCACCAGCCGGGCACCGGTTTCGCAAATGAGATGGGAGTAGGATGCATGCAGGACGACCTTGACCGACTGGCGGCCTACGTCATTTCAGGTATGCGCGTCGCAGTCCCAGTAGACTACGGTGGGGTTCCGATGGCCCTGACGCGCCGGTTGATCACGCGCGGCGAAGCGCGTGACCTCCATTTGATCTGCGTGCCCACCGGTGGCTTGCAGGTCGATATGCTGATCGGTGCCGGACTGGTTGCCATGGTTGAGACCAGCGCGGTTTCTCTGGGTGAAGCCGGAGGAGCCCCACGTTTTAATAACGCAGTCCGGTCTGGCGAGGTGCGTATGCTGGATGCGACCTGCCCTGCAATTCATGCCGGGTTACTTGCTGCTCAAAAGGCCGTTCCATTCATGCCAATGCGCGGTTTGCTTGGGTCGGATGTTCAAGCCTATCGTGAGGATTGGAAGGTCATTGACAATCCACTTGCAGAGGACGCTGATCCGATCGTTCTAATCCCGGCGATTCATCCGGATGTGGCGGTATTTCATGCGCCGATGGCGGATCGCGCCGGGAATGTCTGGATTGGCCGGCGGCGAGAACTGGCGGCCATGGCGTATGCGTCAGGGACGACGCTGGTAACGGTCGAACGGATCGTTGAGACGGATTTTATGGCCGATGAGACCACCGCCGCAGGCACGTTGCCGGCCCTATATGTCACCGACATAGCACAGGCCGAGCGAGGTGCGTGGCCGCACGGGCTGTGGGGTACCTATGATCCGGACTCCGCCGAGTTGCGCCGCTATGCTGCTGCTGCGAGAACGGCTGAGGGCTTCGCCGAGTATATGGCAACAACCAAAGGCGAGACAGCCCCATGAGTACGTCCGCAATTGCGCGTGAGATTCTGATTGTCAGTATTGCCCGATTGTTGCGCGGAACGCGTCATGTTGCCGTGGGTGCCGCGTCGCCGATCCCGGCGGCGGGGGCGATGCTGGCCCGGGCGTTGGCCGAAGCAACGGATGAGCCAAGGCTACGGATTTCGATCCTTGGATCTGTCGAGCACAACTTTTTTACGAATGGCTCGGCCGAGTTGTTCGATTGCGCCGGGCAGGGACGTATTGACGCCTTCTTTTTGGGCGGTGGTCAGATTGACGGCGCGGGCAATGTCAATCTGGTAGGGGTCGGCGAATATCCCGAGATGAAGGTGCGCTGGCCAGGTTCCTTTGGCTCTGCATATCTGTATTTCACCATTCCGCGGGTGATCCTGTTTCGGGAAGAACACACGCCGCGGGTAATGGTGAAGAGCGTTGATTTCATCAGCGCACCCGGTACCAGCGCGCCTGACGTCTGGCGCAAGGGTGGCCCATATGCTCTCTTGAGCGGACGCGGTTTGTTCATGTTTGACAAGGACAAACCCGGCTTCCGACTTGAAAGTCTGCACTCCGGACAGACGCTTGCCGAGATTCGTGATGCCACCGGTTTTGAATTTGGGCATGACGAAAACCCGCCCGAAACCGCGCCACCTGATGCGCCCACACTGGCGTTGCTTCGGGGGCGTGTGCTGGATGAATTACACGAAACCTATCCCGATTTTGCCGCTGGATTGCGCGCTGCGATTCACGGAACCGAACCACAGGAAATCACAAGATGACGGAAAATACCGGATCCCTATCTCACCTCAAGGTGATCGATCTCAGTCGCGTGTTGGGCGGTCCCTATGCCGGTCAAATCCTGGCTGATCACGGGGCCGATGTGATCAAGGTCGAACCGCCCGCCGGGGACGAAACCCGCGGCTGGGGGCCTCCGTTTCTGGAAGGGACAGCCAGCTATTTCCTAGGCGTGAACCGCAACAAGCGGGGCATGTCGCTGGATCTCTCAAAGCCAGCAGGGCAGGAATTGCTCGCCCGTTTGCTGGAAGATGCAGACGTCCTGATTGAGAATTTCAAGACTGGGACAATGGACAAATGGGGGTTGTCTCACGCAGAGATCGAACGCCGGTTCCCCAAACTCGTGCATTGCCGTGTGTCCGGATTTGGCGCCGATGGACCGATGGGCGGTCTGCCCGGCTACGATGCGGCGGTTCAGGCCAGTTGCGGCATCATGAGCGTAAATGGCGAGAAGGACGGAGACGCGTTGCGTGTTGGTCTGCCAGTCGTGGACATGGCAACCGGACTGAACGCAGTGATCGGGATACTGATGGCGCTTGCCGAACGTGGTCAGAGTGGCAAAGGCCAGTTCGTCGAGACGGCTCTTTATGACTGTGGTGTTTCCTTGCTGCACCCGCATCTGCCGAACTATTACCTGTCGGGCAAAGTGGCTGGCCCATCAGGGAACGCACATCCCAACATTTGCCCTTACGATACGTTTTCAACGCGGACTGATCCACTGTTTCTCGCAGTAGGCAACAACCGGCAATTCGCAACATTGTGCCGTATCATTGATCGCCCCGATTTATCCGCGGATGAACGGTTCGCTGACAATAGCGTCCGCAATCAAAACCGGGATGCGTTGAAGATCGAGTTGGAAGAGGCGATGCGTGCCCATGACTGTCATGAGCTCGCAGATGAATTGATCCAGGCTGGCGTACCTTGTGGTGCGGTGCGGTCCATTGATCAGGTGGTCGATGACCCACACACCCGCCACCGTGAAATGGTTGTGGATATAGGAGCCTATCGCGGGACGGGCAGCCCGATCAAGCTGTCACGCACGCCGGCATCCTATCGTCGGGCACCGCCAGCTTTTGCCCAACACAATCCAGAGATCTTGCAAGGATTGGATGCCGACCCGGCAGATCACCCCAGAGCAGAGTCTTATCCCGACAAGCAACCCTGAGTTTGGCCAAGCGTCTATCGACCTGCCCACACGCGCCCGGTCGCGTGTCCGAAAAGTAAATGAGGAAACCCTATGAACGGCGCTGATCTACTTTGTGAAACCCTTTTGGCGAATGGCATCGACACGTGTTTCGCCAATCCGGGCACATCCGAGATGCATTTTGTCGCGGCCTTGGATCGCCAACCACGTATGAATTGTGTTCTGGGGCTGAGCGAAGGTGTGGTGACAGGTGCCGCAGATGGATATGCCCGGATGGCTGGCAAGCCCGCCGCGACGCTTCTGCATCTGGGTCCGGGTCTCGCCAACGGGTTGGCCAACCTGCACAATGCGCGACGAGCAGGCTCGCCGGTTGTCAACATCGTTGGGGACCACGCAACATATCATCTGCCGCTCGACGCTCCGTTGACCTCTGATGTCGCAGCGTTGGCGCGACCCATGTCGCATTGGTTGGGTCGGGCTGAAACCGGTGACAGTGTCGGACTGCGCTCGACCGAGGCCATAGTGGCGTCACGACAATTCTACGGGCAAATTGCGACGCTCATTCTTCACGCGGATGCGGCCTGGAGTGATACGACCGCCGAGCTAGGTGAACCCGCCCCGCACTGGGTACCGACTCCTCCCGACGCCGACCGAATCCGCGCAGCGGCGGACGTTCTGCGAACAAAACGGAATGTTACCATTCTGGTGTCGGGGCACGCACTTCGGGAACCACAACTGAACCAGCTGAGCAGGATCGCGACCCAGACAGGCGCCCGCCTGATGGCTCAACAATCAAATGCACGGATGCAACGCGGACAAGGCCGAGCGGATATTGAACGTGTTCCCTATCCCATTGATCAGGCGCTCGCCGCTTTTGCAGATACCGAATGCGTTGTTCTGATCGGCGCCCCCGAACCGGTCGCGTTTTTTGCCTATCCCGGGAAACCTGGACGCATCTTGCCGAAAACCTGTCAGGTCATGAACCTTGGTGAACCCGAGAATGATATCGTCGCCATAATCGACGCTTTGGCGCAGGAAACCGGTGCTGAATCTTCGTGCACCCCCGAACCCACCAGTCACGCAATACCCGACTTGCCGACCGGTCCGCTCACACCAGATAGCATTGCGATCGCCGTCGCACGATGCCTGCCGGAAAATGCTGTGATCTGCGACGAGTCTGTATCTTCAGGGCGCAATTTCTTCACACACACACATGGTGCCGCGCCGCATGACTTTCTTCAATTGACCGGCGGGGCAATTGGTATCGGCATGCCGCTAGCCGTGGGCGCTGCCATTGCCTGTCCGGACAGGAACATATTGTCTCTGCAGGCAGACGGCAGCGGGATGTATACGGTTCAGGCGTTGTGGACACAGGCGCGCGAGAGATTGAATGTGGTGACCGTCATCTTTGCCAACCAGCGCTATCAGATATTGCATGGCGAGCTGCAGAATGTCGGCGCCGCCGCTCCGGGTGAAAACGCGCGACGCATGCTGGATTTGGACGATCCTGCACTCGACTGGGTCAGCATCGCCAAAGGAGTGGGCGTAGCCGCGGCGCGAGCGGAAACCCCGGCGCAATTCTCTGATTTGCTGTCTGCAGCGTTTCGCAATAAAGGCCCGTTCCTGATCGAAGCTATGATCTGAAGATACGGGAACGCACTGACACTCATAACAAACTCAAGAAAGACAGCTCCCTATGACCAATCTACCGATCAGCCGGTTTCCCGTGCCAAAGCTCGCGGATCTACCAGATGATATTCGCACTCGTATTGAGGAAGTTCAGGAAAAGTCGGGTTTTGTGCCCAATGTCTTCCTGACTCTGGCACATCGTCCGGATGAATTCCGGGCCTTTTTTGCCTACCATGACGCACTCATGGAAAAGCCGGGTCCGATCACCAAGGCCGAACGCGAAATGATCGTGGTGGCCACCAGCAATATGAACCAGTGCCAGTATTGTGTGGTGTCTCATGGCGCAATTTTGCGAATTCGCGCGAAGGATCCGTTGATTGCAGATCAGGTCGCCGTGAATTACCGCAAGGCTGACATTACTTCACGCCAGCGGGCCATGCTGGATTTTGCCGTCAAGGTATCTGCCAATGCTCAGGAAGTTGGCGAAGCTGATCTGAATGCGCTGCGTACGCATGGGTTCGATGATGAGGATATCTG
This sequence comes from Rhodobacteraceae bacterium F11138, assembly GCA_016521575.1. Classification (GTDB taxonomy): domain Bacteria; phylum Pseudomonadota; class Alphaproteobacteria; order Rhodobacterales; family Rhodobacteraceae; genus Sedimentitalea. Next base: position 50,879 of record JAEKDP010000005.1, read on the forward strand.
GGATATCGCTGCCATCGCTGCGTTCTTTGCGCTCTCAAATCGCATGGCAAATGTCACCAACATGAGGCCGAACGCTGAATTCTACGCAATGGGCAGATAAGGGTGTTGTCACGTTCGCGGTCCTGAGGTTGCGGGTTCATTGATCCGGGCGCAGGCGGTGTCGATGCTGGTCGAACGGATCAGCTACAAACGCCACCGCTTGCCGGCTCGGATCATCTCTCACGTTGTCTGGCTCTACGCCCGGTTCAACTTGAGCCTGCGCGCGGTTGACGAGCTGATGCTGGAACGTGCGTGGACGTTTCGTATGAAACGCTTTGGCGTTGTGCCCAAACGGAGTGTGACGGACAAGCTTTGATCCTACGGCGCTGCGAAGCGCGAGGTCGCACCCGGCCTTGATCACTGGTCGCACAAAGACCTCGCTGATCGCGCCGAAAACAGCCACCTGCCTTATCGAAAACGGCAGCAAGCATCGCTTGACCTGTGAACAACAAGCCTTCGCTGACGGCCACAGTTTTACGTGACAATGCCGTTGGCAATGCCTCTGCGGCGGCGGCAATCTGACAAAGCCGCATAGCGCCGCAGGAACGGCATATGCGGTCCAATGCATATGCGGTCCAATCATGTCGGCACGACTTGGCATTTCGGCTGCACATTCATGAAAACTACCCCTGTTTGCAAGTCCCGTCTGAGTGGCAGCGTAGGCCGCACTCAGACGGTTCCGAAACACCGAACCTGTAACCTCGTGTCCTGGCGGCGTCTGGCAGCAGGCCGCAACAGTGGAACCATGCGGCCTGCTGCCACGTTATCCCGTCAAGCAATGCAACACAGGAGATATGTTTAATGTCTGCCCCCGATACCAACACCCGCAAACAGGCATCCCGTCACCGTCCTGCCCTGATCGGCATTGTCATCGCGGTACTGCTGGGCGGGCTGTTCTTCGGACTCAACATACTGACCGCGATCGATGACGACGAGGTTCAGGGGCATCCCGCGGGCGTATCGCAGGATGCCCCCCCGAGCCCGGCGGACCCGGTCAGGGACGGCGCGGAGCCGGTGACCCAATGACCCGCGACCATGGCCCATCAATCAAGGACGACGAAACCTATCAGGCCTTGCGCGACAAGGGATATGACAAGTCCAAGGCCGCAGCCATCGCCAATGCGCAGGACAATGAAACCATGTCGCCCTCGCGCAAGGGCGGCAAGGCACCTCCATACGAGGACTGGACCAAGGATGCGCTTCTGGACCGCGCGCGCGAACTCGACATCGAAGGGCGCTCAACCATGAGGAAATCCGAGTTGATCGAGGCTCTGCGCGGCTGAGGGTCCGGCAATTGCCGGGCAGAACAATCGAAAGGAGCCCATACCATGCCCATGCCACTTCGATCCTTCATGGTGGTGCTTTGGGACGCCTGTGTCGCAGGCGCCGCCGTCATCCTGCTCCTTGCATTGGATTGGGTAAGCGCCACCGCCTTTGTCGTCTCGGGCTTAATCGGCCTTGTCGTCGATGTGCCCGACGGGATCTGGAACGCCAAGCGCATCAAGCGCAAAGACGCGCCTTGGCCATCTGAAAGGCGCAAAAGCCGCTCGACCGGATAATGCGGGATCTGATGCGCCTCGCAAACCCTCGCCCTTTGGCGGGGGGCTGGCTGTTTGCACTGCTGGCGGTTCTGCTGGCGCTGCCGTCGCCCGGTCTTGCACAGGGGCCGAACGAACCGGCGTGGTATGAAGTCCCTGCCCTGAACGCTGGACTCGCTCTGCCGCCTGCACAGCCTGACCGTGAAACGCCGCGCGCCACAGTGCCGAGCTTTCTGGACCTTGCCGAACAGGGTCGGTTTGACGAGGCGGCACACGTTCTGAACCTCAAAGACATTTCGCGCGCCGAGCGCGCACGGCGCGGCCCCGAACTTGCGCAAAAGCTGTTCGAGGTGATCGACCGGCGCGTGTGGATCGACTGGTCGGCCCTGCCTTCCCGACCCGATGCACGCATAACGTCGAATGCAGCCAGCGAAGCCGAGCGCGCGGAGCGCTTTCGCCGCAATGTCGAAATCGCCCGGGTCGAGACCCGCGGTGGCACCTACGAAATCCGACTCGCCCGCTTCAAGGCAACGGGGGCGGAAGAGGCGATCTGGCTCTTCGCTCCCCAGACGGTCGGCAATATCGGGGTGATGCACCAGGCCATTGGACCGCGCGCTTTCGAACGCCAGATCCCCGACAGCCTGAAACGCGAATTCGGCGCGCTGCGGCTATGGGAATGGGTGGGGCTGCCGCTGCTTCTGACTGCGCTTGGCGTGGTCGGCTGAGGACGTGATTGAACTTGACACACTGGCCTGCTTGGTCACAGCGCATGACGATCAGGGGCAGGAAATTACCTTCTATGCCATGACCCCTGATCCCTCGACCGGCTGGCATGTGGAAATGCGGATGCGTGAAGGTCTTTTGCGTTTTGTGCGGGACAAGCATCCCGAATGGTGGCCGCGCGACCGGATCGCAAGTTCCGCCGGAGCCACAGCGGGCAGTGTCGATGACGCTGGACAAGAGCGGCCCCCCGATGCGGTGGGTTTGCAAACCGCCTGCGGGGTCGCGGGTTGGTACCTGCGAAGAGCGCAGCATGGGCCGCGCAGAAACCACACCGAAAGGAGCATCTCGCGATAGAACGTCTGTTCTTCTACCGCGCTATCCGAGAAGGAAAGTGCGATCAACTTGGTAGTGCCCTCCAATAGTAGACAAGCCCATCATTCTGAAATTAGATGTACAGGTGATGAGTAGTGAAAGACCAAATAGATTGTTCAACACTGATCTGTTGCGCAGTTTCGTCGCGGTGGTCGACGCGCGCAGCTTCACCGCCGCATCGCGGCAGCTGCATTCGACCCAGTCGACGATCAGTCAGAAGATCATGCGGCTGGAGGAGGCTGCGGGCGTGCGCCTTGTGGATCGCGAACGCAATGGCGCCACCCCCACCGAAGCAGGCGAACGGATGTTGGGTTACGCCAGGCGCATCCTTGCGCTGAACGACGAGGCCGCCGCGGTCATGTTGGGAGCGGCGCAGTCGATTACGCTGCGGCTGGGCCTGCCCGAGGATTTCGCGTCCGGTCGGGTGACGCGGGCGCTTGCTGCCTTCATCCAGCAGCATCCCAACACGAAACTGGAAGTGACCAGCGGTCTGAGCCGCGATCTCTACCGTGCCTATCTACAGGGCGAGCTGGATCTCGTCATGGTCAAGCAGCATTGTGGCGAGGCGCGCGGTGCGATGCATTGGCCCGAACCTTTGGCGTGGTTCCAGGGTGCGGGTCATGCACTGGACGAATGCGAGGTGCTTCCGCTGGTCGCCTTTCCGTCTGACGGGCTGTATCGCACCCAGATGACCGCTGCGCTCGACAGTGTCGGCCGCCGGTGGCGCCTTGTCTACACCAGTTCCAGTCTCGCCGGTCTGCTCAGCGCGATTGACGCCGGGCTTGGGGCAAGCCTGCTGCCGCGACGGGTGGTTGGATCCGGTTTGGATGAAATTCCAGCATTGCCAGGCGTCGATGCCATGGAGATCGTGATACATCAGGCAGATCCGAAGACTCCTTTTGTCTCCGACATCGTGCAGATACTTGCGGATGCGGTTGGGCAATAGCGGGCAAGGTGACGGGAAAGTCCCCGCACAATGGAAATCGGGCAACAAGACCCGCCCGACGGGAATACGCAGATCGACAGCCTGTGACCGATCTGCGTGAAGGTTCAGACCTGTGCGATCTGCCCGAAAACCAGTTTTCCGGCGTGGAAGGTGGCGGTTCTCGGCGAACGCCGCGCGACCGCTTCGGCCGAACAGGTGCTGTCGACCAGCGCGAAGGCCGCCGCGTCGCCGACTTTCGGCCAGGCTTGTTCTCCGCTCTCGCTCAGCGGAAGAACGTCGCCGGTGGCGATGCTCATGGAGCGGGTCAGGCCGAACTCGTCACGGTCGCCATAGAGCTGCGCGCAGAGGTTGGCCTTTTCCAGCATGTCGCCTGTGCCGAAGGGCGACCAATGGTCGATGACGCTGTCCGTGCCCGACATCAGCGTGACGCCCTTTTCACGCAGGCGTGGCAGCGGCATGGTCAGCCTGCCGATCGGCACGGTCGAAATCACTGTGACGCCGAGCGCGGTCATCCGTTCGGCTAGCGGGTCGAGTTCCGCCTCGGACAGCGTTCCCAGCGCGAAGGCGTGGCTGAGGGTCAGCCGGCCCTGCAACTCAGAGGTCCGTTCGACAGTGTCGAGCATGTAGTTGATCGCGGCGACGCCTTCCGGGGTGGTTTCGTGGATGTGGATGTCGATCGGCTTGTCATGATCCAGCGCGATCTGGAACATGGCATCCAGGGATTGCTGCATGGCGCCATCGACATTGGTCGGGTCCAGACCTCCGACGAAATGCGCGCCCGTTTGCATGGCTTCGCGCATGAGTCCATCGACTTTCGAGTGCAGCAGGCCATGCTGCGGGAACGCGACGATCTCGCAGTCGAAGCGGCCGCGATAGGTTTCCAGCGCCAATTGAAGATGTTCGAGGCTCTTCAGCCCGCTGACCGGGTCGATATTGCAATGGCTGCGCGCGGTCGTGGTTCCTTGCGACAGCAGCAATTCGATCAGTGCCTCGGCGCGCTGTTGAGACGTGGGCAGCAGCTTGGGCAGAAGTTCTTCTTCCCGCGCGATCATATCCATGATCGTCTTGCCCTTGCGCGGCAGAGGCGCCTGCCACGGGCCGCCATAGAACGTCTTGTCCAGATGAATGTGCATATCCCGGAAGGCCGGAAGGACCAACCGCCCCCCGGCGGAATAGCGTGGAACCGCCGGCGTCAAGGCGGCACCATCGTCGAGAACCGCAACGATTCGGCCATCGCGGACCTCCAGCGTCTTTCTGGCCGTCTTCGTGGCAACGACAATATCATTTTCGCGCCGGAAGCCTTGCTCCAGCAGGGCATCCGTCAGGTAATAGTGACTCTCGGCTATCGAGGCCGTCATCGCATTAGCATCGGTCGTCTGCGCCGATGCGGCACCACCCGCAAGACCCGCCGACGCGGCCACCAGCCCCCCGGTCCCACAAAGAAACTGTCGCCGACTTGAAACCGTTCCCGCAATCATCTCAATCTCCTTCAGATCAGGTCTGCTGGCACGATAATGGAGATGCCCAGAATCATAAAATTAAATGATCGGATGTATATCATTCGATTCTTGGATGTCAGATCATCGCGTCGTGGACAGCAACGGTGAAATACACGGCATTCTGGTGCAAACCCGCCGAAATGCCGGTGCTGCCAAGCGGTTTATCTTCAGGCTGATCGCCCGCTGGGGCATGCCGCGTGTCATCATAACCGACAAGTTGCGCAGCTAGGGTGCCGCCGCCGCCGCCATATGACAGCTTCGGCCTATCGCCTGAAGCGAGCAGCCGCATTTCATCAATGGAATACCTGCGCCGACAAACGTACCGCTGGAAGTGGCGCAGGTCGGCAGCCTCTCAGCCAACGAAGATAACCTGACAATGCCCGCTGCTGACCACCGCGCTTTCCCGAGCGCGTGGCGCACCATCCTGGCACCGCATTCTCGGTGGGCCAGACCGCCACATCCCCACGCTGGCGCAGCGGCTCGTTGTCCTCCGCGCAGTTCGCAACACGGTACTTTGCCTTCGCAAATTTATCCCGCCGTGGCGCGTTGAATTTGAAAGGCATCCCAGTACCCTGAAATCAAGTCACAGGGCCCGCTACGAAACAGAACCGATCTGTGCAACACGCTCTGGCCGATCTCACTCTGGAAAACTGTCTCGCAAAAAAGCATGACAGGGACCAGGGAGACCGAGGTTTAGGGACAACCTAACCAATGCTGCGAGAAATCGTAATTTTCGCGACTCCCCGCCTCATTTAGACCGGCTGCAGCAACCCGCACGGCGCGGGATTCACGTTTCATCACAGAGGGGATGCAGAAATGCCCGTGGAGAAGACAGATACGTTGATTGTCGGAGGCGGACAGGCTGGTATCGCGATGAGCGAACATCTGGGCCGTGCCGGTGTCCCCCATCTTGTCCTGGAAAAGAACCGTACGGCCGAAGCGTGGCGCACCGGGCGTTGGGACAATCTGGTTGCCAACGGTCCGGCCTGGCATGACCGTTTCCCCAACCTTCTGTTCGAGGGCAGTGATCCGGACGAATTCGTTTCCAAGGACCGTTTCGCGCAGTATCTGGTGGACTACGCCGCGATGATCGAGGCACCGATCCGCGAAGGTGTCGAGGTGCTGGAGGCCGTGCGCCAGCCGGGACAAGGCGGTTTCCTGGTCAAGACCAGCGAAGGCGATATCAAAGCCAACCGCATCGTCGCGGCCACCGGCGCCTTCCAGCACCCGGTGATCCCGCCGATCGTGCCGGACGACGCCGATGTGACGCAGATCCACTCCTTCCACTACAAGAACCCTGAACAGCTGCCCGAGGGCGCGGTGATGGTGGTCGGTGCCGGATCGTCGGGCGCACAGATCGCTGACGAGCTGAACCGCGCGGGCCGCAAGGTGTTTCTGTCGGTGGGGCCGCACGACCGCCCGCCGCGCCGCTACCGGGGGCGGGATTTCGTCTGGTGGCTGGGCGTTCTGGGCCTGTGGGACATGGCGGCCCCGGCGCCGGGCACCGAACATGTGACGATTTCGGTCAGCGGCGCCTATGGCGGGCGCACGATGGATTTTCGCCGTCTCGGGAACGAGGGCGTGATCCTGACCGGATTGACCAAGGGCTACGACAACGGCGTTCTCAGCTTCGCCGATGACCTGCGGGCCAATGTCGCCAAGGGCGACGCCAATTACAACGAACTGCTGGACATGGCCGATGCCTATGTCGCCCGCACCGGGCTGGACCTGCCCGAGGAACCGGAGGCGCGCGAAGCCTTTGCCGATCCCGATTGTCTGACCAATCCGCTGAAGTCGATCGACCTTGCCGCAGAGGGTGTCAGCTCGATCATCTGGGCCACGGGATTCCGGCAGGATTTCAATTGGCTCAAGGTCGATGCCTTCAATGAGCGCGGCGCGCCGATCCACCAGCGCGGCTTGTCTATTGAGCCGGATGTCTATTTCCTCGGCCTGCCGTGGCAGTCGCGGCGCGGGTCGTCCTTTCTCTGGGGGGTCTGGCATGACGCCAGACACATCGCCGACCAGATCGCGATCCAGCGGTCCTATCTCGAATATGACGGCCAGGCCGCCATCGTCCCCGCCGCGGCGGAATGAACACAGGAGCACCGAGCATGGAACACACGCGCATTCGCACCTTCAACACCTCGGACACCTATCCGGAACAGAATCTCGACAACGATCTGTGCCAGGCGGTGGTCACCCAGGGTGGCAAGACCGTCTGGCTGCGCGGGCAATGCCCGCAGAGCCTTGACGATGCCAAGAACATCGACAGCCACGATCCCGTCGAGCAGACCCACAAGGTCATGCAGAATATCCGTCAGCTGATCGAAGAGGCCGGCGGCACCATGGAGCATCTGGTCAAGGTGGTGGTCTACATCACCGACGTGCGCCACCGCGAGGCGGTCTATCGGACAATGGGAGAATACATCAAGGGCGTGCATCCCGTGTCCACCGGGCTGGTGGTGCAGGCGCTGGCACGGCCCGACTGGCTGGTCGAGATCGACGGCACCGCGGTGATCCCGGAGGGCTATCAGCGATGACATTTTCCCTTGTCGCCCGCTGCGCCGAAACCGGCATGTTTGGCATGGCCGTCTCGTCCTCATCCCCCGCCGTTGCCGCGCGCTGTGCCTATGCGCGCGCCGGTGTTGGGGCTGTCGCGTCGCAGAATGTTACCGATCCGACGCTGGGGCCGCTGACGCTGGACCTGATGGAACGCGGCCTGTCTGCCGAAGAGTCGATCGCCGAGGTGCAGAAGCGCGGCAAGTTCCTGGAATACCGGCAGGTGCTGGCGGTGGACGCGCAGGGGCGCACCGCCATTCACTCCGGGCCGAAATCGCTGGGCATCTGGACCCAGGCGCAGGCCCAGGATGTCGCCTCGGGCGGCAACCTGCTGGACAATGACGGCGTGCCGCAGGCCATCGTGGATGCCTACCTGTCGGCCAAGGGCCATATCGGCGACCGCCTGATCGCGGCGATGCGCGCCGGGCGCGATGCCGGGGGCGAGGCCGGGCCGGTGCATTCGGCGGGCATGAAGATCGTCGACAAGGTCGCCTGGCCGGTGGCGGACCTGCGCTGCGACTGGACCGAGGATTGCCCGATCGAGAACATCGCAACCGCCTGGGAGGTCTACAAGCCGCAGCTGGACGCCTACATCCAGCGCGCGCTCGACCCGCGCGAAGCGCCGTCCTACGGCGTGCCCGGCGATCAATAACAACAGGCGAAACGAACAGGAAGGATAGCAGATGCTGGACCTGACGCTTCAGGATTGGCGGTCGAAAGCCGCGTCGCTCACACTGCCGAACCGGGCCTTCATCGACGGCAAATTCGTCGATGCGGTGTCGGGCAGGACCTTTGACAGCATCAACCCGGCCACCGGCGCGGTTCTGACCGGCGTGGCGGAATGCGACGCGGCGGATGTGGACCTGGCGGTGGCCGCCGCACGGCGTGCTTTTGAGGATGGGCGCTGGTCGCGCATGGCGCCGGGGGACCGCAAGGCGGTGCTGTTGAAGCTGGCCGATCTGATCCGCGCCAACCTCGAAGAAATGGCGTTGCTCGACTGTCTCGACATGGGCAAGACGATCACCGACGCCGCGACCGTGGACGCCCCCGGCTCGGCGCATTTCTTCCAGTGGTATGCCGAGGCCATCGACAAGATCTATGACGAGGTCGCCCCCACCGGCCCCGGCGACCTGGCGCTGGTGCGCCGCGTGCCGCTGGGGGTTGTGGGCGCGGTGGTGCCGTGGAACTTCCCGCTCGACATGGCGACGTGGAAGTCGGCGGCGGCGCTGGCGGCGGGCAATTCGGTGGTGCTGAAACCGGCCGAGCAATCGCCGCTTTCGGCGCTGCGGCTGGCGGAACTGGCGGCCGAGGCGGGCGTGCCCGACGGCGTGTTCAACGTGGTGCCGGGCTATGGCGCGACGGCGGGCAAGGCACTGGGGCTGCACATGGATGTGGATTGCCTGGCCTTCACCGGCTCGACCGCCACGGGCAAGCTGTTCATGCAGTATTCCGGGCAATCCAACCTGAAACAGGTCTGGCCCGAAACCGGCGGCAAAAGCCCCAATATCGTCTTTGCCGATTGCGGTGATCTTGATGCGGCGGCGGACATGGCGGCCTTCGGCATCTTCTTCAACCAGGGCGAGGTCTGCTCGGCCAATTCACGGCTCTATGTCGAACGTTCGGTCAAGGATGCGCTGGTGGAAAAGCTGGCGGAACGGGCGCAGGGTATGCAGCCGGGCGACCCGCTGGACCCGGACTCAAAAATGGGCGCCATCGTCGATGAAAAGCAGACCCAGGGCATCATGCGCTTTGTCGAAGAGGGCAAGACCAGCGCCGATCTGATCACCGGCGGCGAACGTGTGCAGATCGACGGCAAGGGCTGTTTCGTGCAGCCAACCATCTTCAGCGATGTGGCCCAGGACAACCCCCTGGCACGCGACGAGATCTTTGGCCCGGTGCTGTCGGTCATTCCCTTTGACAAGGAGGAAGACGCCGTGACCATGGCCAATGACTCGATCTATGGGCTGGCGGCTTCGGTCTGGACGGACGACCTGAGCCGCGCGTGCCGGGTTTCGGACCGGCTGAACGTGGGGACGGTGTCGGTGAACACGGTCGACGCGCTGTCGGCGCAAACCCCGTTCGGCGGGATGAAGCAATCCGGTTTCGGCCGCGATCTGTCGCTGCATTCCTTCGACAAGTACACCGCCCTGAAAACCACCTGGATCAAATACCGCGCTTGACGCGCCATGCGGCCCCGCCGCCCAGCTACCCCAAGGAGACGACCATGCGCGATCCCCGCTATGACATTCTGTTCGAGCCGATGCAGATCGGCCCCGTCACCGCCAAGAACCGCTTTTACCAGGTGCCCCATTGCAACGGGGGCGGCTATCGCGACCCGTCGGCGGCGGCCGAGATGCGCGGGATCAAGGCCCAGGGCGGATGGGGCGTGATCTTTACCGAACAATGCGAAATGCACCACACATCGGAAATCACACCCTTCATCGAATTGCGGCTGTGGGAAGACAAGGACATCCCGCAATTGCGCCGCATGTCGGAAAAGATGAAGGAACACGGCGCGCTGGCGGGCATCCAGTTGGCCTATTCCGGGATCAACGGCCCGAACCTCTATACCAAGGAGGTGCCGCTGGCGCCCTCGTCGCTGCCGATCCGCACCTTCACCAACGATCCGGTGCAGGCGCGCGCGCTGTCAAAGGCCGAGATCAAGGATCTACGGCGCTGGTTCGTCAATGCTGCCAAGCGGTCGAAGGACGCGGGTTTTGACCTGATCTGCCTCTATGGCGCGCATGGCTTCGGCATCTTCCAGCATTTCCTGAGCCGCGCAACCAACCAGCGCGACGACGAATACGGCGGCAGCCTGGAAAACCGGTCGCGTTTCGTGAACGAGGTGATCGCTGACATGCGCGACGCGGTGGGCGACACCATGGGCATCACCCTGCGCGTCAGCCTGGACGAAACCATCGGAGAGCTGGGCTTTTCCAACGCCGAGGTGCGCGACTTCGTCGAGATGAACAAGGATCTGCCGGACCTCTGGGACCTGGCGCAGGGCACGTGGGAGGATTGCTCCGGCCCGTCGCGCTTCAAGGAGGAAGCGGCGCAGGAACAGCTGGTGCGCGGCATCCACGAGCTGACGGATAAGCCCATCGTCGGCGTCGGGCGCTTCACCTCGCCCGATGTGATGGCGAAAATGGTCAAATCCGGCACGCTGGATTTCATCGGCTGCGCGCGGCCCTCGATCGCCGATCCGTTCCTGCCCAAGAAGGTCGAGGAAGGCCGGATCGAGGACATCCGCGAATGTATCGGGTGCAATATCTGCATCACCGGCGACATGACCATGTCGATCAGCCGCTGCACCCAGAACCCCACCTTCATGGAGGAATGGCGCAAGGGCTGGCATCCGGAAAAGATGAACACCAAGGGCGACAGCGACAACGTGCTGATCATCGGCTCTGGCCCGGCCGGGCTGGAAGCGGCCTGGGCGCTGTGCCGCCGGGGTTATGACGTGGCGGTGGCCGAAGCGCGCGACGTGATCGGTGGACGGGTGACGCGCGAACGCGCGCTGCCGGGGCTCAGCGCCTGGGGCAGGGTCGTGGACTATCGCGACTATCAACTGTCGCAGCGCCCCGGTGTGGAGATCTATCGCGAAAGCCCGCTGAGTGCCGAAGACGTGATGGAGTTTGGGTTCCAGAACGTGGCGATTGCCACGGGTGCCACCTGGCGGCGGGATGGTGTTGCGCGTCAGCACGTGGTGCCGATGCCGATTGCCGAGGGCGCCAAGGTGTTCACCCCCGACGACCTGATGGACGGCACGGTGCCGGGCGGCAACGTGGTGATCTATGACGACGATCACTATTACATGGGCGGCGTGCTGGCCGAACTGTTGGTCAAACAGGGCGCGAAGGTGACGCTGATTACCCCGTCGGCCTTTGTGTCGGACTGGACCAACAACACGCTGGAACAGGCGACGATCCACGCGCGGCTGGACGACATGGGCGTGGATATCGTGCTGAACCGTGGCGTGACCGAAATTGCCGCCGATCACGTGGTGTCCAATTGCGTCTATACCGGCAAGACACGGGCCTATGAGGTCGATGCGGTGGTCATGGTCGCCTCGCGCGCAGGCAATGACGGGCTGTACCACGACCTGATGGCGCGGCAGGAGGATTGGGCCGATGCGGGCATCCGGTCGGTCAAGCTGTTCGGCGATGCCGAGGCCGCGGGTCCGATTGCCTGGGCCACCTATGCCGGGCACCGCTATGCGCGGGAACTGGATGGCGAAGACATTGGCGACGATCTGCCCTTCCGCCGCGAAATCACCGAACTGGCCGCGGAATGACCGGCCTGCCGCACGACCGGACGCTCGAGATTCTCGAGCGTCTGATCGCCTTTCCCACGATCAGCGCCGAGAGCAACCTGGCGCTGATCGACTATGCCGAGGACCTGTTGCGCGCGGCAGGTTTCACCACGCAACGCATTGCCGACCCGGAACTGCCCAAGTCCGGCCTGGTTGCGCGCATCGGGCCGGATGGAGCGGGTGGCGTGATGCTGTCGGCCCACTGCGATGTGGTCCCGGTCGAAGGCCAGAACTGGACCCGCCCACCGTTTGAACTGACCCGCGAAGACGGGCGGCTGTTCGGGCGCGGCACCACCGACATGAAGGGCTATCTGGCCGCGATGCTGTCGCTTGCGGAACGGACGGGCAAGACGCACCCCGAGCAGCCCTTGATGCTGGTCATATCCTATGACGAAGAAGTCGGCTGTCAGGGCATCCGCAAGATGCTGCCGGGGATACAGGCACTTGGCTGGCGTCCCGATTGTTGCATCGTGGGCGAACCCACCTTGATGCGCCCAGCCATTGGTCACAAAGGCAAGGCTGCGTTTCGGGCGATCACGCGCGGCACGACGGGGCATTCGGCGCTCGCGCCGCGTTTCGTCAATGCACTGCACCTGGCCGGGGACGTGCTGACCACGCTGCAGGACCTGCAAGAGGGCTACGTCGCGTCGAACATCCGCGATGCGGCCTATGATATTCCCTACTCCACGGTTCACGCAGGCCGGATGCAGGGCGGCACCGCGCTGAACATCGTGCCGGACCGGGCCGAGATCGAGTTTGAGCTGCGCCACCTCGCCGCTGACAGCCGGGAGGATTTCGAGACACGGCTGAATGCGCAGGCCGAGGCGCTGAGCGCGCGATGGCGGTCCGAGGCGCCTGCGGCCGGTGTGGAAGTCATCTGCACAAACACCTATCCCGGGCTCGACGTGGCGCCGGATGCGCCGGAAGTGGCAAGGGTGGCTGCGCTCTGCGGTTCCGATCACGTCATCAAGGTCGCTTTCGGCACCGAGGCCGGTTTTTTCGCGGGGCTGGGCATTCCCACCGTGGTCTGCGGGCCAGGCGACATGGAGGGGCAGGGGCACAAGGCAGACGAGTATGTCACCACGGCTCAACTTGCGGCCTGTGACATCATGATGGACCGGGTCCTGGACGATCTGACGGCGACATCAACCCGAGCCCAAGAGCCGGCCGGTCTCTGACGCGATCCAGTCTTCCGCATGCTTCAGAAATGCTCTGTGCAATTGCGTCTGGTCGGTTTCCGAGATCATCAAAAGCCCCAGCTTCATGGGTCGCGGTTGACCCGTCAGCGGCACGAACCGCATCGGTTTCCCGTCTGGTGCGAGATCGTTCATCGGGCGGACATTGACGATCGAATAGCCAAAGCCGTTGGCGACAAGCCCGCGCATCACGGCCATATCCCGCGTGCGTTCGGCGATGTTTGCGCGTAGCCCGGCACGGGTAAAGAAGGACAGAAAATAGTCGGAACTGTGCGGCAGGTCGAGCAGAACCATGGGGTAGGGGGCAAGTTCCTCGATCGATACGGCGTTCAGATGCGCCAGGGGGTGCGTTTCACTCAGGGCTACCAGGGGCGGAAACTCGATGATCGGATGAAAGCTCAGATCTCGCGGAAGATCGAGATCATAGGTCAGCGCAAGGTCGATTTTGGCCTGCCGCAACAGTCCGAAGAGCTCGGATTGATCTGCCTCGATCTGGCGGATGCGGACGTCGCTGAACTGCTCGGTGAAACTGCGGCGCAGGCCCGGCAGCACGATTTGCGCAAAGGTGCTTAGGCAACCGATGGCAAGTGGGCCTCGGATGGAACCGGACAAGGACCCTGCCAGATCGTTGAGTGCCGCGGCTTGGCGCAATACCGTCTGGGCGTGATCCAGCAGGGTGCGGCCAGTAGGGGTCGGGGTGAGGCCTTGCGCGTGATGACGGACAAAAAGCTTGACGCCCAGCTCGTCTTCCAGTTGCGAGATGCTCGCCGATATTGACGGCGAGGATACGTTCACCTGTTGCGAGGCCGCAGCGATGCTTCCTGTCTCCCCAACGGCGACAAAATATTCAAGCTGACGCAGGGTATAGCGGATTGGCATCGTTCATTCCGGCATCCGATCTTTGCCGGGACAGTATTTTTGTCTGCCCAACGCAAAAGCGGCGATCTTTGATTTAAGTTGTTCGAATTATGAATGGAATTCCGGATCAGGACAAGTTTTCTTCGAGTGCGTCGAACTCTGCAAGCGATCGCTGACGATGGGGCATGTGCGGTGCGAGCCAATCACTGCAGGCGGCCGCGCCGGGCGTCGCAGGCTCGTTGCGGTCGGTCTTGTCCTCCAGACCGGCAGCATCGCGAACCAGCCCCAGGGGTCCGTCCCAATCGAAGGTGTGATACACTGTGGCGAGATGCGCGTGAGGTGGCGACTGGCCGAACAGCTGAAACGACAGTTTGTGGCTGGCGTATTCGGAATTGATCAGATCCCGGGTGAAGGCCATAAGTTTGCGCCGGTCCTCAGCCAAGACGTCAGCGCCGATGCTCAGGTGGTTTTCCAACCATTCGGCAGTTTCGGGATTCTCGAAACTGGCCGCGCTTGGCATCAGCGCCAGCTGACCACCGCACAGATCGCGCACGAGATGCATCATCGCATTCACTTCCGAAACAGCGAGAACGCGGCCGGCAAAGAGCAGCGACTGGTTCGGCATCATCTGTCCGGCTGGTGACTTTTCGGCCAGTGCAATCGCCGCTGTCAGATGCGCATGGATGCCCTCGCGCCAGACAGACAGGCGGGTCAGCTTGTCACGAACGGCCTGTTCGCGATCTATCCCGGTCTGGCGGCAACTGAGCAGGGCCGCCCCGATCAGGAAGTCCGCGAAGACCATGATACGGTGAACGAAGAAGAAGGCAGCGTATCGGTGCAGCGTAGAGCGGATCAAGGTCGCTGCCCGCGGCTGGCGATGGAACAGCACGTTCTCCCAGGGGATCAGGACATCGTCGAAGACAACCAGTGCTTCGATTTCATCAAACCGGTTGGACAGCGGATAATCCCGTTCCTTGCCGGGGCGGGCAAAGCCGGACCGACAGATGAATTTCAGATCTTTCGCATTCAGATCGCAGACGAAACCGACGGCGTATTCGTCGGGCAGAGTATCCCCCCAGTTCGCGATGTTGGGCTTGGTATAGGCCAGGTCCGCATAAGGAGCCGCCGTTTCGAACTTGGCGCCGCGCACCACAATCCCGGCATCAGTTTCTTTCACCACACGCAGCAAGGCATCCGGGTTCTCTGGCCCCGGCTGCACTGCACGGTTGCCCTTTGGGTCTGTGTTCGCCGAAATGCGGAACAGGTCGTCGGTTTGACAAGCCTTGATCTGCGCGTCGATGTTGCGCGCGAATTGAGGGTCCATGTCCACCAGCGCATCGCGGCAATCCCGAAGCGACCAGAGTTCCGCAATGGTCTCATCGCCAGAGCGGGATGTGATCCCCCCAAGCTGCCGGTACACGCGTTCGTTTGACCGCCTCTTTGCCCACCAATCCGCCTGGGAAAATGGAACAGTCGAAATGACTGTGTTGGTATGTCCCCCGACAGTTCTGGTCAGCACGTCCCGATGTTGTGGGTCCGCTTGCATGTCGTAAATCTGTGCGCGCAGATCGACGGCAGGAGCAAACGCAGGGTGTGTCGTGACGTCCTTGATACGTTCGCCATCCATAAATATGTCCCGGTCCTCGCGGATCGCATCGCGATAATCGCTGCTTGTACGGATCATGACCTTGCTCGTGGGGTTTGAAACAAAGCCAGTCTTGCATGCCTCGGTCCAACCGCGAAAGAAGGCGTTTGCTTGGCGGCGCTTCGACGCAACCTAATCACAACAGTCGAATGCCCGACTGATCCATTGCTTGGCCACCGCTTGGATTGGTTTTGCCAGTATCCGCGCGGAAGTGTTACATATATCGGAAATTATTCTTGGTTTTTAACAAGTGCTTAAAGGTGAAATCTGCCATCGTGCGGAACATGTTTAGGCTCTGCCTAATCAGGCCTTCCGCAACTACTCATTTACCCAACTGGTCCTCATGCAGTTTATCTGCAGCAAGATCGAAACCCGGTTTCCATCCCCGAGTCGACAACGGATGACCCGGCCAGCACGAGGATAGCCAAATGAGCCAACAGAATGCGGTCGAAGTCATCGACGTTTCCAAGAATTTCGGGGTTTTTCAGGCGCTGCGCTCGGTCAGTTTCGACATTCAGGAGAACGAGTTCTTCACCATGCTGGGCCCGTCGGGCTGCGGCAAGACCACGCTGCTCAGGATGATGGCCGGCTTCGAAACCCCGGACACCGGAAGCCTGCGCCTGCAGGACCGCGACATCGTAGATATTCCGCCGCACAAGCGCCGGGTCAACACCGTGTTCCAAAGCTACGCGCTGTTTCCTCACATGTCGCTGGAACAGAATGTCGCCTTCGGTTTGGAAAACCTGGGTTGGGACAAGGCGCGCATCAAGGCGCGGGTCGGCGAGATGCTGGAGCGGGTGCACATGGACCAGTTTGCCAAACGCAAGCCCGCCCAGCTTTCGGGCGGCCAACGGCAGCGCGTGGCGCTGGCCCGGGCGCTGGCACCCGAGCCGCAAGTCCTGCTGCTGGACGAACCGCTTTCGGCGTTGGACCTCAAGCTGCGGCAGGCGATGCGCGACGAACTGCGCAGCCTGCAGCGTGACACCGGCATCACTTTCGTCTTCGTGACCCACGACCAGGAAGAGGCGCTCGACATGTCCGACCGCATTGCGGTGCTGGGCAGCGGCGAAGTGCAGCAGATCGGCACGCCCTCGCAGATCTACGAAGAGCCGGTGAACCGCTTCGTTGCCGATTTCGTAGGTGAGACCAACTTCTTTGACGTCGATGTACTTGAAGCGAACGACAACAAAGCCAAGGTCCGCACCCCTTTTGGTCAGGTCATAGAGATCCCGGCCCCTGTGGATGTCTCCAGGGGCAAGGCCACGCTGTCGATCCGGCCCGAGAAACTGAACCTTGGCGATCAAGTGCAGGGCATCGATTTCACGGCCGAGGTCCGGCACAAACACTATCTTGGCGGCTACACCCACTACGTTCTTGACGCGGGCGGAACCGAAATCCGCGCCTCGCGCCGAAACGCCTCGCGCGAGGGCGACACGATTTCAGTCGGTAGTCAGGTGCATGTCGGTTTCGTGCAAAACTCGGCCCGGGTGCTGGCATCATGAGCGACACCGCCCATACCGCCCACGCGTCGGCCGGCGCCTCCCCTGCACGCCGCCGCCCGCTGAACCTGGCCTACCTGGGCCTGTTGCCGTCGTGGTTGATCATGGGGTTTGCGCTGCTGCTGCCGATCCTGATCGTGGCGGCGGTTTCCGTGTCGACCCGGGGCGCCTATGGGGGCTTTGAATGGGGGTTCGACCTGACGGGGTATTCCCAGATCCTGTTTAACGAGGGCTGGGAAGGGGAAATGGAATTCACCCCGCAGTACCTCATCATCATCCTGCGGACGATCGTGCTGGCCGCTCTGACGACGCTCCTGTGTCTGGTCCTCGCGGTGCCGGTCTCGTACTTTATCGCCCAGCAATCCTCGAGTCGTAAGGCGTTGCTGGTTTACCTCGTGACGCTGCCCTTTTGGATGTCTCTGATCTTGCGGGTCTATGCCTGGATGATCATCCTTGGCAAGGACGGTCCGCTGCCACGATTCCTGGAGGTGTTTGGCGCGCCTTCGGGGCTGAGCCTGATGTACAATGACGGCGCGACGCTGGCGGCGATGGTCTATACCTACATCCCGCTGATGGTGCTGCCGGTGTTCGCCTCCATCGAGAAGCTCGACGGCACCCTGATAGAAGCGGCGCACGACCTTTACGGCAACCGCTGGGTGACGCTGCGTCGGGTGATCCTGCCGCTGACTGCCCCCGGCATCATCTCGGGCGCGATCCTCGTATTCGTGCCCGCCCTGGGCGCGGTGCTGGAGCCGATCCTGATGGGCGGCGGCAAGCAGATGATGATGGGCTCGCTGATCCAGCTGCAATTCGGCGGCGGCCGCAACTGGCCCTTCGGATCGGCCATCGCGGTCATGCTGCTGGTCTTTGTCATGATCGTCCTGATCATCCTGGCCCTGCGGGCCGCCCGCAAGGAGGCAGCGGCATGAGCACGAAACACGACGTCAAACGTTATCCGGGGCTTGGCGCGCTCAGCGTTGCCTTCTTCGTCTACCTCTATGCGCCGCTGCTGGTGGTCATCATCTACTCGTTCAACGCCAACCGGATCACCGGGGTCTGGACCGAGTTTTCCGTCAAGTGGTACGGTTCGGCGCTGAACAACAAGGCGCTGATGGCGGCGCTTGAAACCTCGCTGATCGTCGCGGTGATCGCCACGGTGGTGGCCACCTCCATCGCCCTGATGGCGGCGCTGGCGATCATCCGGGGCAAGAACGTCCGCTTCCGCAAGGTGTCGGAAACCGTGGTCAACCTGCCGCTGCTTCTGCCGGAAATCGTGCTGGCGGTGGCCACGCTGATCCTGTTCTCGCTGATCGGCTTGCAGAACGGCCTGCTCAAGCTGGTGATCGCGCATTCCGCCTTCTGCACGCCCTTCGCCTTCCTGCCGATCCGGGCACGGCTTCAGGGCATGTCGCTGGATTTCGAAGAGGCCGCGACCGACCTTTACGCCACGCGCTGGACGACATTCCGTCGGGTGACGCTGCCATTGATCTTCCCGGGGCTGTTCTCGGGCGCGATGCTGGCCTTCCTGATCTCGATGGACGATTTCATCACCTCGAACATGCTGGCTTCGGGCGGCAGCACGACCCTGCCGGTCTACATCTTCTCGCTGATCCGGGCCGGTACCTCGCCCGAACTCAACGCCATCGCCACCCTGCTGATCGTTGCATCGCTGATCCTTGCAACCATCGCGCTGACGGTCGCCTCGAGGGGTGCGCGGGATGACATCTGACACTTTGAACCACACGAACACAACAGGAGAGAAAACATGAAGAAACTGCTGACAGGAACCGCACTTGCGGTCTGCATGACATCGCCGGCGCTGGCCGAGGGCACGCTCAATCTCTATGTCTGGTCGGATTCGATCGCCCCGGACCTGATCGAGAAATTCGGCGAGGAATACGATATCACGGTCAATGTTGATGGTTACACCTCGAACGAAGACCTGTTGACCAAGCTTCAGGCCGGCGCCTCGGGCTATGACATCTCCGCGCCGTCGCACCACTTCCTGCGGATCATGATCGACGAAGGGCTGCTGGAGAATTTCGACGCCAAGGAACTGGACGCCTTCAACCAGGTCGACGAGCGCTGGCGCAACCAGTGGTGGGACGAGACCCAGGAATATTCGATCCCCATGGCCTATGGCACCGCTGGCTTCGCGGTGAACACCGCCGAATATGACGGCCCGACCGACAGCATGAAATACTTCTTCGAACCCGGCGAAGACCTCAGCGGCCGCATCGCGCTCTTGTCCTACCCGGACGAAGTCATCGGCGCGGCGCAGCTTTACCTTGGCGTGCCGTTCTGCTCCGAGGATTCCTCGGAGATGAAGCGCGTGCTCGACCTGCTGATGGCGCAGAAGGAACATGTGGCGGCCTATTCGTCGGATAATATCGAAGGGCGTCTGGGCTCGGGCGAGGTGGCCGCGCATTTCTGGTGGGACGGCACCATGACCAAGGCGCTGCGCTCGGTCGACAACCTTGAATACGCGATGCCCAAGGAAGGGCTGGTCGGCTGGATGGACAGCTGGGTCATTCCCAAGGGCGCCCCGAACCGCGAGAACGCGATCAAGTTCATCGAGTTCATGTCGACACCGGAAAACGCGACGGCGCAGATGAACTACTATGCGCATTCCTCGCCGCTCGAACTGATCGAGGCCGACCTGGTCTATACCCAGGAAAAAGCCCCCGCGCTCTATCCCACCGTTCCGGTCGAGATGTCGCGCACCTGTTCGCCCAAGGCGCAGGACCTGGTGACCCGCGTCTGGACCCAGCTTCTTCAGTAAACCCGACATGCGGGGGCCGATCTGGCCCCCGCCACCATCGAGGATGCCATGAACGCCGATCTCGTCATTCTGAACGCAAGGGTTCGCCCTCTCTTCGCGCCCGCCGGAACCACTGCAATTGCCGTCAAAGACGGGCGCATCGCGGCGCTCGGCGGCGATGATGCGATCCGCGGCGAGACCGGCCCCGAGACCCGGGTCATTGATGCAGGCGGGCGTGAACTGTTGCCCGGTTTCATCGAAAGTCACTTGCATCTCTTCATGGGGGGCGCGTCGCTGTCGATGCTGAACCTCGGCGACACATTCGGGTTCGAGGCGACGCGCGACGCCTTTCGCAAATTCCTGGCTGAAAACCCGGGCGATGATCTGCTCTCGGGCTTCGCGGCCAACTACACGATCTTCGGCGATGACCGGCGTCCGGACCGGCACGATCTGGACAGAATTTGTGATGACCGGCCGATCTGCCTTGTCGCCGTCGATCTGCACTGCGCCTGGGCCAACACGCGCGCGCTTGAAGTGGCGGGCATCCTGCAGGGCGCGGATGTGGGTGCCGGCTCCGAGATCGTCATGGGCGAGGACGGGCTGGCCACAGGAGAGCTGCGTGAATTCGCCGCCATGCAACGGGTCAAGATGATCTCACGTCTGCAAGGGCGCGACGGGCTGGATTACAAGGGGATGGACGATGTGCCTGAAGAGGATCGTGCCCACGATCGCGCCCTGATCGCCGAGGCGGGCAATTACTGCGCCCGCCACGGCATTACCCATGCGGTGAACATGGACGGGAACCCGTATCAGGCCGGGTTGATGCGCGACCTGGCGCTGGCGGGCGACATGCCGGTGCGGGTGAGCCTGCCGCTGAAGCTGGTCGAAAGCGATGGGCCCGAGGGTGTGGGCCGGATCGAGGCGTTCGGGGACGAGGTGCCGGGCTGGTTGAGTTTCGGCCGGATCAAGTTGTTCATGGACGGTGTATATGACACTTGGACTGCGCTCACGGCCAGTGACTATCCGGACCGGCCCGGCTTTCGCTCCGAGCCGCTGATCGCGCCCGAGATCTTCAACGCGATCTGTATCGAGGCCGACCGGCGCGGGCTTCAGGTTGCCACGCATGCGGTGGGCGACGGGGCAGTGCGCGCCACCATCGACGGGTACGAAGCCGCTGCCGCGGCCAATGGCACCCGCGATTCCCGCCATCGGATCGAACATATCGACACCATCACACCTCTCGATCTGGACCGTCTGACCCCCCTGGGTATCGTAGCGTCCATGCAGCCTGTGCATCCGCCGGGATCGGCGGGCCTGCCGCTGGAGCCGACAACCACCATTATGGGGCGCGCCCGTTGGGCCACCGCTTTTCCCTGGCGGATGATCCGGGACCGCGACGTGCCGCTTGCCTTCGGAACTGATTGGCCGGTCTCGCCATTGTCGCCGCTGTACGCCATCCATTGCGCGCTCACGCGAACGCCCTGGGCGGAGGACGTGCCCGACCAACGCATTACCCTGGACGAATGTCTTTCAGCCTATACCTCGGGCGGAGCCCATGCAGATTTCTGCGAAGAGAGGCGTGGTGCATTGAAATCGGGTTTTGACGCCGACCTGGTGTTGGTGGAAGGTGATATCGAAGCTCTGGAAACGACCGCCGATGCCGCGTCCATCGCACTGACGATCTGCGGGGGTCGCATCACCTATCAAAACCAGTCATGCCATTTCGACAAACCCTAGAGAGTAGGGCGTCAATCGCGATTTGGGACAATCTTCGGCGCATTCTAGTCTGAAGCCATCGTAGCTACGGTCAGGCCTCATAACCAATAGATGACGATCGCAGAGGGGGCGATGGTCGAAAGGAAGACCTTGGGACAGCGGTCATAACGGGTCGCGACACGCCTCCAGTCCTTGAGCCTTCTGAACATGATCTCGATCCGGTTGCGGCGTTGGTAGCGTCGCTTGTCGTATTTGACTGGGGTTTTGCGTTGCTTTCGACCGGGGATGCAGGCGCGTATTCCTTTGTCTTGCAAGGCTTCCCGGAACCAGTCTGCGTCATAACCTCGATCCCCGAGCAGCCATTTGACATTTGGAAGACTGCTGAGCAGCGTCTCCGCGCCGATGTAATCGCTGCCTTGGCCTGC
This sequence comes from Rhodobacteraceae bacterium F11138, assembly GCA_016521575.1. Classification (GTDB taxonomy): domain Bacteria; phylum Pseudomonadota; class Alphaproteobacteria; order Rhodobacterales; family Rhodobacteraceae; genus Sedimentitalea. The sequence goes on from JAEKDP010000005.1 coordinate 72,967, forward strand.
GGTAACGAAGAGGTTGAGCGGTCGTCCCTGGCTATCACCGATAGCATCCAGCTTGGTGTTCATGCCGCCTTTGGTCCGACCCCTCTCGGGATCTTGCTGCGCAAGACCCTGCGGGCAATGGATCAGGCGTCCACGCCCCCCTTTTTCACGGCCATACTGGTCGCTGTTCGGTGGGCCTTCAGATAGGTTGCGTCGATCATCACGGTCTTCTCTTCGTCGTGTTCAGCGGCCAGCAGACCATCATCCGAGCGAAGATGCCGTTGTCGCTCCATCCTTTCAAGCGATTGTACAGAGTCTTGTGCGGACCGTACTCCCTGGGCGCATCCCGCCGGCGCAAACCATTGCGATTTATGAAGATAATTCCACCCAGCACGCGTCTGTCGTCAACGCGTGGCTTGCCGTGGAACTTGGGAAAGCAGGGTTCCAGACGGGCCATCCGCAGGTCGGTCAGCCAGAAAAGATCAGACCTGTTCACCGCTCGTTTTCGAACCATGAATCACACGGCTCCTACGAAATCAATGGGTCCTGACCCTAGAAACAGTGGCATGACATTTGTTTTCGCATGTTGTGCCAACAGTCAACGCAGCGGGGTTGGTGGCTCCGTGACAATGTCACCCGACTTGCAAAAGCCCATATGGATTGTAGAACTTTCATCGGGGGACGCAGATGATGCTCATGATATATTGGAATTACGCGCGCAGGTCGCTTCAGCGTGCTGCTCGCAGGGTGCCCGAACCTGGCCGCGTCGATGACCAGATCCGGATGAGTCGACGGGGCCGACCGCATATCGTGAACATCGTGCGCAAACTGGAACAGGTCGGTCGTTCCAAGACACGGCGCTGCGGGGGCGGCGGGTTCAGGCTGGCGCAGGGTATCGCCATGGATGGCGGTATTCAGCTGGCCGAAGGGCCGCGCGACGTGGCCATGGCATTGATGGCGGCTCTCGGCGACCTGACGCGGGCCGATATTGCATCGACCAAACGTGTGCTTTCGTTCCGCATCCCGGTCACAGAGGAACGCATCGGCAAAGCACTGTGGGGGGCGCGATGACCAGCGGCGACTGGACCGAACGGTTTATGGGGACCAGGGCGTTGCCGCGCGGCGTGCGGGACCGGCTGCTCAAGGTGGCGCAGATCCGCAGCTATCCAAAAGGCCAGGCGGTGTTCGGCCCAAGCAACATACCCGACAGCCTGTTGTTCTTGCTCAAGGGCACGATCCGCGTCTCGCAGACCTCGGAGAACGGTCGGGACATCGTGCTATATCGTGTCGATGCGGGCGAAAGCTGCGTGCTGACAACGGCCTGCATGCTGGCGGAAGAGGCCTATAATGCCGAAGGGCTGGCCGAGACCGACATCAGCGTCGTCGTTCTGCCGAGACCGGCCTTTGACGCGCTCGTTGCCGACGAGGCGACTTTTCGCAACTTTGTGTTCGCGGCCTATTCACGGCGGCTGATCGACCTGCTGCGCGTCGTGGACGATGTCGCGTTCGGTCGGATTGACGTTCGCCTCGCTGAACGCCTGCTCACTCTGGTGGGCGGTGACAGGGAGATCGCGGCGACCCATGCGCAGATTGCAAGCGAACTGGGAACAGCGCGTGAAGTCATTTCGCGTGTGCTGCACGATTTCCAGAAACGCGGCTATATCGCGCAATCGCGCGGACGGATCGAGGTGACCGACAAACCGGCGCTGCGGGCGCTTGCCGAAAGCGCATAGCTGATCGCCGAAGAAAATGCGCGCTTGGTGACAATATCACTGAAGCGGCGCCGCCAGAGCTATATGTCATGGTAAACCTTCAAGTCAGGAGAACACCATGACGACCAATATCGGAACCCTCGACCGTGTCCTGCGCGCCGCGCTTGGGCTGATCCTGCTCTATCTGGCCTTCCTCAGCGGCATGCAGATTTTCGCCGCGCCGCTGTTCAAGTATGGTGCGGCTGTGATCGGCATCGTGATGCTTGGGACCTCGATGATGAGGATCTGTCCGCTTTATGCCATCTTCGGTCTCAAGACCTGCCGCGCGTGCTGAAATGGAGACGGCGTTCACCCCCTTCACCTCGTTCGGCGGCGGCCTTCTGATCGGGCTTGGCGTCGTCCTTCTGATGCTTGGCCTCGGCCGCATTTTCGGGGCCACAGGCGTTCTGTCGGGCGCGATCTTTGCGCAAAGCCGGGAAGAAATGAGCTGGCGGCTCGCGCTGATTGCCGGAATGATCCTCGCCCCTGTCCTGATCTTCGTCCTCACCGGCGCGATGCCGGTTTTGACAGTTCCGGTCAGCCCGGTGATGATCGCCGTCGGCGGCGTCATTGTGGGCTTGGGCGCCAGCCTGGGCTCGGGTTGCACGTCGGGACACGGTGTCTGCGGCCTGTCGCGCCTGTCGGTCCGTTCGCTGGTCGCGGTGCCCACCTTCATGGCAACGGCCGCGATCACCGTCTTTCTCATCCGTCATGTGTTCGGAGGCTGAGCCATGAAGCACGTTTTCGCACTTGTCACAGGGCTTGTCTTCGGGACGGGCATCGCCATCTCGGGCATGATGGACCCGGCCAAGGTCCTGAACTTTTTCGACCTTGCGGGCGCCTGGGATCCAAGTCTGGCCTTTGTCATGGGCGGCGCACTGGTCGTCACCTTCATCGGCTATCGCCTGGTCTGGCGGCGTGACGCGCCGCTTCTGGGCGGGCGTTTCCAGGTCCCGGCCGGAACCAAGATCGACATGAAGCTCGTCGGTGGGTCTGCCCTGTTTGGGATCGGCTGGGGCATCGCCGGATTCTGCCCCGGCGCGGCGATCCCGGCGCTCGGGACCGGACGCTGGGAAGTTGCCCTGTTTCTCGCCGCTGTCATTCTCGGCTTCTGGCTGCGCCGCGTCATCGCGCCGCTCCAGCCGTCGCGCGTCCCATCCTGAGGCACCGTATCATTCAAGGAGCAGTTCCCATGACCTATCCCGTCGACATGACCATCAAACCCGAAGTTCAGGCCTTTTTCGACGAGGCCACGAACACGATCAGCTACATCGTGAAAGACCCCGCCTCGGATGCCTGCGCCATCGTCGACAGCGTGATGGACATCGACTATGCCGCCGGGCGGATCACTTACGATCATGCCGACGAGCTGATCCGCCAGGTGCAGTCCCAGGGTCTGACGCTGGAGTGGATCATCGAGACCCACGTCCACGCAGATCACCTGTCGGCGGCTCCCTACATCCAGCAGAGGCTGGGCGGAAAGATCGGCATCGGCAGCAAGATCATGGTGGTGCAGGACACGTTCGGCAAGGTGTTCAACGAAGGCACCGAGTTCCAGCGCGACGGCAGCCAGTTCGATGCGCTGTTCGACGACGGCGACACCTACATGATCGGCACCATGCCCGCCTTCGCCATCTACACGCCGGGCCACACGCCCGCCTGCATGGTGCATGTGATGGGCGATGCTGCCTTTGTGGGTGACACGCTGTTCATGCCCGATGGCGGGTCGGCCCGCGCCGATTTCCCGGGCGGCGATGCGGCGACGCTGTACGATTCGATCCAGAAGGTGCTGGCGCTGCCGGACGAGATGCGGCTGTTCATGTGCCACGACTACGGCCCCAACGGGCGCGACATCCAGTGGGAGACCACGGTGGGTGAAGAGAAGGCCCATAACATCCATGTGGGCGGCGGCAAGACGAAGGAAGAATTCGTCAAGTTCCGCACCGAACGCGACGCGACCCTCGCCATGCCCAAACTGATCATCCCGTCACTGCAGGTGAACATGCGCGCGGGCGAGGTGCCGACCGACAAGGATGGCAAGCCGATGCTCAAGGTGCCGGTCAACGGTCTCTGAACACAGCATCGCAGTTACACCTCGTAAGGAGAACACCATGTCAAACAACACAACCGTGCAAAACCTGAACAAGGCGCTTCAGATGGAAATGAGCGCCGCGCATCAGTATCAATTGCATGCGCATGTCCTCGAAGATTGGGGCCTCAACTTGCTGGCAGACAAGATGCGTGCAGAACAGACAGAGGAAACCGGACACTCCGACCTGTTCATCGAGCGCATCCTGTTTCTGAAAGGAACGCCCGAGATTGCATTCGCGAAACCGCCAAAACGCGCGGAAACCCTGACAGACATGTTCAAGGCGGACCTTGTAGATGAAGAGGAAGCCATTGAATTCTACCTCAGGGCGGCCCGCCAGGCCTATGAGGCGAACGATGTGGGATCACGCATGCTCTTTGAAAAGATCGCAATGGACGAAGAAGGCCACAAGGCTTGGTTGGAGCTGCAACTGGACCTGATAGAGCGTATCGGTGAGCGGGCATACAGCGCGAAAATGGTTTCTGTCATGTCGGACGAAGAACCATCCCACTAAAGAAATCCGTCTATGCGATGGCGGCGCTTCGGTGTCGATGAACGGTCTTTGTTCGAAACCAACCGGGAGGAATGCGATGATGGAACTGAAAAAGATCTCGCCCAAAGTCACGGTGGCCCCGCAGATCGCAGCCACGGACATGGCTGCGATCAAGGCCGCGGGCTATCGTGCAATCATCTGCAATCGCCCGGATGGCGAAGGGGCGGATCAGCCAAGCTTTGAAGAGATCGAGGCCGCGGCCTTGGCCGAGGGGATCGAGGCACGTCACGTCCCGGTTCAGACGGGTATGGTGAGCGATCAGGACGTTGTTGCCTTTGGCCAGGCGCTGGCCGAGGTGCAACGCCCGGTATTGGCCTACTGCCGAAGCGGGACACGCTCGGCGACGCTCTGGTCGCTGCACGAGGCAAAAAAGCGGCCCGTCGCCGAAATTCTCGCCATGACGAAGGCGGCGGGCTACGACATGAACGGTGTCGCGCGCCGCATCTCCAACGGTGGCAAGACCCCGACCGATACAGGCGATGCCCACTACAAGGTGGTGATCGTCGGTGCCGGTGCGGGTGGGATTTCTGTCGCGGCAAGTCTCAAGGCGCGCAAGCCAGACCTTGAGATCGCCATAATCGACCCGGCCGAAATCCACTATTATCAGCCCGGCTGGACGATGGTCGGCGGCGGCATATTCCAGGCACAGCAAACCGCCAAGACAATGGGCAGCCTGATCCCGAAAGGGGTCAAGTGGATCAAGGCCGCCGTCGCGGCCTTTGAGCCGCAGAACAACGCGGTCATCCTGGATGGCTGCCGTGTCGTGAAATACGACCGGCTGGTTGTCTGCCCCGGTCTCAAGCTTGACTGGGGCAAGATAGAAGGCCTGGTCGAGACGCTTGGCAGAAACGGCGTGACCTCGAACTATCGCTATGATCTGGCACCATATACCTGGCAATTGGTGCAGGAGTTGCGCGGCGGTACTGCGCTTTTCACCCAGCCGCCGATGCCGATCAAATGCGCCGGCGCACCGCAGAAGGCGATGTATCTCTCGGCCGACCACTGGCACCGTTGCGGTCGTCTCAAGGATATCGACATCCATTTCTGCAACGCGGGCGGCGTGCTGTTCGGCGTGAAGGATTACGTGCCGGCGCTGATGGAATACGTGAAGAAATACGATGCGACGCTTGGTTTCTTTCATAATCTCGTGGCGGTTGACGGACCGGCGAAGAAAGCCATCTTCGAGGTCAAGGAGCCCGAGAAAGAACCCCGGCGCGTCGAGATGACATTCGACATGATGCATGTCTGCCCGCCGCAGACAGCGCCGGACTTCATTCGCGTTTCGCCGCTGGCCGACGCGGCAGGGTGGGTCGACGTGGATCAGGCTGCGCTGCGCCACAAGAGCTTTGACAACATCTGGGCGCTTGGTGACGTGATGAACGCGCCCAATGCCAAGACCGCGGCGGCAGCGCGCAAGCAGGCACCCACGGTCGCCGAGAACATTATCGCCGACATCGCCGGACGATCGGCTGCGGCGCAATACGACGGCTACGGCTCGTGCCCGCTGACGGTCGAGCGTGGCAAGATCGTGCTTGCCGAGTTCGGCTATGGCGGGGTGTTGAAGCCAAGCTTCCCGGCCTTCGTGATCGACGGAACCAAACCCAGCCGGGCGGCGTGGTTTCTCAAGGAAAGGATGTTGCCGCCAGTCTACTGGCAGGCGATGCTTCAGGGGCGTGAATGGATGGCAAAACCTGAAAAGCTGGCGACAGTCGCCAAATAACCGAACAAGGCGCACAGGCTGCGCCCGTTTCCACAATTTCGAAAGAACGCGATGAAGTCACGATTTGCCCGCTATCTGCCGATCCTCACCTGGGGGCGGCACTATGATCGATCCGCGCTGACGAACGATCTTGTCGCGGCGGTGATCGTGACGATCATGCTGATTCCGCAGTCGCTGGCGTATGCGCTTCTTGCGGGCCTGCCGCCCGAGGCGGGGATCTATGCCTCGATTGCTCCGATCCTGCTATATGCGGTCTTTGGCACCTCGCGCGCGCTCGCCGTGGGGCCGGTGGCGGTGATATCGCTTCTGACCGCTTCGGCCATCGGTCAGGTCGCCGAACAGGGCACGGCGGGCTATGCGGTCGCCGCGCTGACGCTTGCAGGGCTTTCCGGTGGCTTCCTGTTGTTGCTGGGCGTCTTCCGGCTGGGCTTTCTGGCGAATTTTCTCAGCCACCCGGTCATCGCGGGGTTCATCACGGCTTCTGGCATCCTGATCGCGACCAGTCAGTTGAAACATATCCTGGGGATCGAGGCCGGGGGCCATACGTTGATCGAGATGGTCGGCGCGCTTCTGTCCCATCTTGGGCAGATCAACCCGGCCACGGTGATCATCGGCGTCACGGCGACGGCGTTTCTTTTCTGGGTGCGCAAGGGTCTGAAACCACTGCTGCGCAAGATGGGTGCAGGTCCGCTGCTGGCTGACATCGCCACCAAGGCGGGGCCTGTGGCGGCGGTGGTGGCGACGACGCTTGCGGTATGGGCCTTTGATCTTGCCGAGCATGGCGTCTCTATCGTTGGCGAAGTGCCGCAGGCTCTGCCGCCGCTGACCCTGCCGGGCTTTGCACCGGACCTGATGCGCCAGCTGGCGATCCCCGCAATCCTGATTTCCATCATCGGTTTTGTAGAGTCGATCTCGGTCGCCCAAACGCTGGCCGCCAAGAAACGCCAGCGCATTGATCCGAACCAGGAGCTTATCGGCCTTGGGGCCGCCAACCTTGGTGCGGCCTTCACTGGCGGCTATCCGGTCACCGGTGGCTTTGCGCGATCGGTTGTGAACTTTGACGCGGGGGCCGAAACACCGGCCGCAGGCGCATTCACGGCGGTCGGCCTTGCGATTGCGGCGGTCGCCCTGACGCCGCTGGTTTACTACCTGCCCAACGCGACGCTGGCCGCGACCATCGTTGTGGCCGTACTCAGCCTTGTTGATTTCTCGATATTGCGAAAAACCTGGTCCTATTCGCGCGCCGATTTCATCGCGGTCGCCGCAACGATCCTGCTGACCCTGATGCTGGGCGTCGAGATCGGCGTCGCCTGCGGCGTGATCCTGTCCATCGCGCTGCACCTGTACAAGACGTCGCGGCCCCATGTTGCCGAGGTCGGGCTGGTTCCCGGCACGAACCATTTCCGCAATATCAACCGGCACGATGTCCAAACCGATCCCGAGATCCTGACCCTGCGGGTGGACGAGAGCCTTTACTTCGTGAATGCCCGGTTTCTCGAAGACCTGCTTCAGGACCGCGTGGTCGACGGCGACGCGCTGCGCCATGTGATCCTCATGTGTTCGGCCGTGAATGAAATCGACTACTCGGCCCTCGAAAGCCTGGAGGCGATCAATCACAGGCTTACCGATCTCGGAGTCGGACTGCACCTTACCGAAGTGAAAGGTCCGGTGATGGATCGCCTCAAGACCACGCACTTGCTTGACCATCTAAACGGACGCGTCTTCCTGTCCCAGTACGATGCCTGGAAGGCGCTTGCCAAACCGGCAGACCCGGCCAAAGCTGCGGAATGACCGGAAAGGAAAGGACGAGATGACGATCAAACATTCGAAAAGCGCATGCCGTGGCCCCACAAGCCCCGATGTCGTTGGTTTTTACGACGATGCTTCGGGAAGCTGCCAATATATCTGCATCGACCCGGCAACGAAGAAATGTGCGCTGATCGACGTGGTTCTGGACTTTGACCCGTCCCACGCCCGCACCTCGACCAAGTCTGCCGACTGGGCGCTTGACTGGATCGAGCGCGAGGGTCTGACGCTTGAATGGATCCTCGACACGCACCCTCATGCCGACCATCTGATGGCCGCGGCGTATCTCAGGCAGAAGACCGGCGCGCCGAACGCCATCGGCGAGAAGGTTCGGGAAATCGCCGGCCTTTGGCGCGACTTCTACAACACCCCGGACGCGTTCGATCCGGACGCCGATTTCGACCGTCTGTTCGCTGACGGCGACACGTTTCGGATCGGCGAACTTGATGTGGGCGTGACGCTGTCGCCGGGCCATACGCTCGGCTCGATCACCTATGTCGTCGGGGACGCCGTGTTTGCCCATGATACGTTCATGCAGCCCGACAGCGGCACCGCGCGCGCCGACTTCCCCGGCGGATCGGCGGCCATGCTTTATGACTCGTTGATGGCGATCCTGGCGCTGCCAGACGACTATCGCATCTTCATCGGCCACGACTACGGCGCGGAGGGCCGCGATGACCCGGCCTGGGAAAGCACGGTGGCCGAGCAGAAGGCCTCGAACAAGCATTTGGGTGGCGGCGTCAAGAAGGATGAGTACATCAAGGTGCGCGAGAAGCGCGACGCGACGCTCAACCTGCCCGACAGGATGCTGCACGCGCTTCAGGTCAACCTGCGAGGCGGTCGATTGCCGGAACCGGAGGCTGACGGAAACAGCTACTTCAAAATACCGGCGAACAGGTTCTGATCCCGGCACAACCTGAAAACCCGCGCCCCGAACAGGGAAGGGCGATGTTTGAGGCGCAGGAAACCGTGCCGATCGCTGTGCGCCCTGGTTTGTCGCGCGATTTGGACACGGTCGCCCGGTGTGGTCATCGCAGGATCGGAGCGGGATCGGGTCCGCCGTGCGCGCGCAGCTCGGCGATGGCCTGCCGGACAACGATTGCCGATCCTTGAATCGCCAGCACCGCCATTACCGCCGCGACCATGATGTCGGGCCAGCCCGTTCCGGTTCCGAACACCCCGAGGGCCGCCGCCAGCACCGCCAGATTGGCGATGACGTCGTTGCGCGAACAGATCCAGACCGACCTCATGTTTGCATCGCCATCGCGCCAAGCGTAAAGCAGGACCAGACAGGCGGCATTCGCCGCGAGGGCGACCGCCCCGATGACACCCATCGTTCCCCACCCCGGAACCGTTCCGTGCAGCGCGTGCCAAATGACGCTACCGATCACCCATAGACCGAACACCCCCATGGAAACACCTTTCACAAGCGCCGCTCTGGCGCGCCAGCGGATGCTGAGCCCCAGCACGAAGAGGCTGATTCCGTAGTTGGCGGCGTCTGCGAAGAAGTCGAGCGCATCTGCCTGCAGCGCAGCCGACCCCGCCGCGAGACCAGCGGTGATTTCAGCCAGGAACATCACCGCGTTGATCGCAAGAACAATCCAGAGAACCAGACGGTAGCGGCCGGTCGCTGCGGCGCTGGAGGAACAAAGATCGTCGGAACAACAGGGCATAAGGAACTCGCATTTTAGGTCGGTCCGCCCTATCTACGGTCTATAGCAACTATAGGGTCAAGACATGCATCGCACTGGTCTGAAAATCGGCGATCTCGCTCGTGCAGCGGAAACCAAGGTCGTGACGATTCGCTATTACGAAAAGATCGGACTGTTGCCGGTGCCGGGCAGAAGTGCCGCCAATTATCGCACATACGATGCCGCCGCACTGGAGCGGCTGCGTTTCATCCGGCGTTGCCGGGGGCTTGGGTTCACGCTGGATCAGATCAGGGAGCTGCTTGAGCTGTCTTCGGATGTGGCACGTCCTTGCGCGGAGGTGGACGAGATAACAGCGAATCATCTGGCGGACGTCGAGCGCAAGATTGAAGATCTTCAGGCACTGGCCAGGGAACTGCGGCGCATCTCTGCGAGCTGCAATGGCGGCGGCACGATTTCGAACTGCCGCATTCTCGATGCAATCGCGCCCGGCTGAGCCGTGTTTGCCATTGCGCCGTATCCGGCAATGTCGTGTATCACGCAGCTGGGTGCGACAGCGTGGGATCGCCGCTGATCGGCGCGATCAACCTGCGCGATCGGCCATTCAGTGTGGCCTGTGTGACGAAAACGGTTTGGATCACCATGACATCGCTCGCGTGTTGGCCTACGCGCGGCCTTTGCGGGAATAGAAGTTCGATGTCAGGCACGATTCCCCGGAACGGAAACAAGCCAAAATATTTCATCAAAATCAGTTTGTTATATCTTGTCACCAATGGCGGCGGTTCGTGCTCTGTTAAGCTTTCGATGGAATGAGGGCACTCCAACTGATTGTTATTGAGGCATTTGATGTATCGGGTTTTGGATTGTATCACGTTGCAGCACAACTATGCGTTGGTTGCGTTGGCAGCTCTTGTTTGTGTGGTCGGGGCAAGCCTGTCAGTGCGTTTGACCAGCCGGTTGTCCGGCACCAGGGGACGGCGGCGGGTGGTACAACTGGGGTTGTCGAGCATGATTGCCGGCGCCACCATCTGGTCGACCCATTTCATCGCCATGCTGGCCTATGACCCCGGCTTTGAAAATGGCTATGAACCGCTGGTCACCGGGCTTTCCCTGCTGATTGCCGTGCTCGGTGTGCTGATCGCAAACGCCATTCTTGCCTTCGGGCAGGGCGGGTTGATCGCGCCTGTTTCCGGTGCGGTGTTTGGTCTTACGGTGTCTGCCATGCATTACACCGGTATGCGGGCCTATCTGCTTCCCGGTACGATTGAATGGGCGCCCGAATATCTGATCATGTCGATCATCGCTGGCGCTGCCCTGGCGGCTGCCGGCTACCATTTTATCGTTTGCAGCGCCCGCAGCCGACGAAATTGGATCATTGCCTCGGCTCTGTTGGTCCTGGCCATCTGCGTGATGCATTTCACCGGGATGAGCGCGATCGAAGTCCGTCTGAGCCCCCTTGTCACTATACCGCCGAAAGTCATTTCCGACCTCACCATGAGCATGCTGATTTTCGGCGTCATGGGGTTTATCCTGCTGGTCGGTTTTGCGTCCGCCAGCATCGAAAGCAACATCGAACGCGAGGCGCGGAGCCAGCTGACGCATGCCGCATTGCATGACCCGCTGACATCGATGCCGAACCGCATGTGGCTGTCGCAGTACCTGACGGCGCTGCACCAGCGTCTGCAGAATGACAAGACCGAGCGCGCCGCGTTTCTTACCATCGACCTGAATCTGTTCAAGGAGGTCAATGATTTGCACGGGCACGCCGTCGGGGACAGGGTTTTGCAGGTCGTTGCCGAGCGGCTGAGCAGCCAGCAGGGGCCGAATGAGCATATCGCGCGGGTTGGGGGTGACGAATTCGTGGCGATCAAGCAGGACTTCCGGCGGGTTGAACAGGTGTTGGCGTTTGCCGAGCGTCTGCATGCGTCCATCATCGAGCCCATAGATCTCGAGAATATCTCGGTGCGGGTTGGCGCGGCTATCGGCGTTGCGACCAGCCTGACCGAGGGTCGCGATCCGCGGGATCTGCTGCACAAGTCGGACCTGGCGATGTACCGGGCCAAATCCGAACCCGATGTCAATATCTGCCAGTTCAGCGAAGAAATGGATCGTCAAAGCCGCGACAAATTACAGCTTGTTCATGACCTGCGCCAGGCCAGTGCAGGCGGGCAGTTTGAACTCGCCTATCAACTGCAGAACGATCTGAGCACGCTGGATCCGTTGGGTTTCGAGGTTCTGTTGCGGTGGAATCATCCAACGCGGGGCCGGGTGTCGCCGGCTGAATTCATCCCGATCGCCGAAGAGACCGGCCTGATCCGCGAAATCGGATACTGGGTGCTGAAAGCCGCCTGTGCCGAGGCGGCAAGTTGGCCACACCCGTACCAGATAGCCGTGAACGTTGCGCCTCAGCAGCTTGTTCAGCCCTCCTTTGTCGAAGATGTCATGGATGTTTTGCTGGAGACCGGCCTTTCGCCGGAACGGCTGGAACTGGAAATTACCGAATCCAGCATTATTGACGACCAGGTACATACCCTGAAGGTCATGCATAAGCTGAAGAACTATGGTGTCCGGATTGCGATGGACGACTTTGGAACCGGCTATTCATCGCTTGCGACACTGCAGACCTTCCCCTTTGACAAGATCAAGATCGACCGCAGTTTCGTGCGTGGCGTGCACAAGAACGAACAAAGCGCCGCAATCGTCCGGTCGACCCTGCTGCTGGGGGCAGCACTGAAGATACCCGTTCTCGCAGAAGGTGTGGAAGAAGAGGGTGAGCTGATTTTCTTGCAGCAAGAGAAATGCACGTCCGTGCAGGGATTCTACTTTGGCCGTCCCATGAACCAGACTGAAATGCGCCAGATTGCGAGGCAAGACCGCGACGTTACTCCGCTTAAACGGGCATGACGCCAACCTGGGATCACACGCCATAGCCGGAATTCGGCCTGCATAACAGCGCAAGCGTTCCCGAGCACCTGCCAGAGCCAGTCGCACCGGTTTCAACAATCGTGACCGGCGACTGCAATCGCGGTACAGTCCGCAAGATGCGTTGCACACCGATCCGTGTGACCAATGGGGTCGTGTATCGTTTGGCGGAACCCTCGGCGGCCTATGCCCCGTGACCGTATCTGCAGTTTGCAGACCTCACAGCAGATCAATTCGGTCCACAACCGATTCCCCAAATGGCGAATCGGAATAGTTGTTTTGCGGCGTGCGGTTAGCGCGTCGGCAACAGGTCTGGGAACATGTTGTTGACATCGGCGAAAGATTGACCCTAGGATAACTGAACACTCAGTAATTTGGCGTCAGAATGAAATGACCGATCAACACTTGCAGCATAACCCGCTTGATCACCTGCTTTGGGCGGTACCGGATCTGGACGCGGGGGCACGGCTTTTTGCGGATTGTACGGGCGTTGTCCCCTCAGGGGGTGGAAGTCACGACGGGTTCGGCACGCGCAACACGCTCGCCTCGCTGGCCGAGAACCTGTATTTCGAGGTGATTTCCGTCGACCCCGCGCAGGAGAACTTCAATGCCCGAGCCGGGCGCATCTCGGCGCTGGATGGGCCTGAAATGCATACATTCGGTGTGCGGGGCGACCAGCTGGAAGCGTATCGGGATACTGCGCGATCTTGTGGTCTGGCGGCCAGCGATCCGGTTGCGATGTCGCGTCGCCGCGCGGATGGCGTGCTGATCCAGTGGAGCGCAATCTATATCGAGGATGAGCACTGGGGCTATCACGTTCCGTTCCTGATCGACTGGATGGGCAGCGAGCACCCCTGGAAGACAACCCCCAGGGGCTGCACCATGACCGAGTTCTGCGCGCTGCATCCGCAGGCCGACGAGCTGTCTGATATTTACAAGGCTCTTGGCGTGGATGTTCCTGTCCGGCCCTCGCCGACACCCGGCTTCCTGCTGCGGCTGAATACCCCCAACGGAGAGGTGATCCTGACATGACCCGTGACGAGCTGACCGCAATGGTGCGCGGTTGCCCTTTTCATCGTTTCCTCGATTTGCAACTGGACGATTTCGATGAAGAGCAGGGGGTGGTGACCCTGTCTCTTGTCGCGCGCGAGGAATTTTCCCGCTCGGAGGATCAGGTGGAGCTGCATGGCGGTGTGATTGCCACATTGATCGACATCGCAGGGGATTATGCCGTGGCGCTGAAAACCGGCTGTGGCGTGCCGACGATCAACATGTCGGTCGACTACCTGCGTTTGGCGCGCGGGGCCAAAGCGATTGCGACCGCACGGATCGCCAAATGCGGGCGCAGCATAGCAGTCGTGACAATAGAGGTATGCGACGAAACCGGTGCGAAAGTCGCGATCGGGCGCGGAACATACAGTTCCGCTGTCCGGGCATAGGCTGCATCGAAACTAGGCCCGAACGGGCATCTTTGGGAGGAGATGGAAGACATGAATCGTATTGTGAGGACATCTGGTGCAACCGGCCGACGCGTGATTTCAAGACGCGGCCTGTTGCGCACGGGCGCGGCCCTGGGGGCCGGCGTTGCCATGCCCGGGCTGATTTCCAGAGCGGCCTGGGCGCAGGACGCCAAGAAACTGACCTTCATAAGCGAGGAATCCTCGCCCAAGGCCCAGGCGGTCTATGATCGGATCAATGCCGATTTCGAAAAGGAAACCGGGATCAAGGTTACGATGGAATATCCCGGATTTGCCAATATCGCGCAAAGAGTGGCCACGCTGATCGCCTCGGGCACCCCTGCCGAGCTTGTGTGGTATGGAACAGGCAGCGCGATGGAGGTCGGGCTTCAGGATCAGCTGGCCGATGTCAGCGATCTGGTCAGTGAATTCGATATACCCGACAACCTTCGTCTGGTGATGAACGGCAAGGATCGGTCTGTGGCCACCAGCCAGCAGTTCGTCTATGGCTGGTATCGTTCGGATCTTTACGAAGAGGCAGGCATCGATCCCTACAGCGACTGGCCCGGCTATCTGGCCGCGGTCGAAAAGCTGAACAATCCGCCGTCGCATTATGGCAATGTCGTTCCGTCGGCCCAGTCGGGCGCGTCGCATCTGCTGATGGAAACCATGATGCAGAAGAACGACGCGCATTGGTTCGCCTTGAACGATGCCGGTGAATACGAAGTTGCCCTGGATCAGGGCGACAACTTCAGCCGCGTGGTCGAAACGCTGGAATATCTGCATCAGATGCATCAGTTCTCGCCCGAAGGGTCGAATTACGGCTGGGGCGATCTGATGAGCCAGTATTTCACGGGCCGGGTCGCCAACAGCTACTATGTCGGTGCCCGCCTGCTTGAACAAACTCTGGCCAATGCCCCGGACCTGGCCCCCAAGACCAAGCCGATTTCGCTGCCTGCCAAGGCCACCGACAACTATTATCTGTCGGTTCAGGGTTTCCACATCGGCGCCGGATCGAACGAGGACGGCGCGCGCCAATATATCCAGTTCTTCCTGAACCACCCGGCCTATGTCGATTGGCTGCATTCGGTTCCGCTGCACATCATTCCCGCCAAGCGGGAGATACTGCAGTCCGAGGCCTATCAGGACAACGACGTGATTCAGCAACGCATGGACGTTCTGGAGTTTCTCGACAGCATCTGGGGCAAGGGGCGGGCGCCGTATTACTGGGACGGCGACAAGCTGAACCCCTATGTCGGCGTCTATCAGAATGACAATCTGGGCGGCTGGATGCTGGCGGCACGCAATATCGGCAAACAGGATGCCGAAAGCGTGGTGCGCGAAGCGGCTGAACAGATTCGGACCAAGATGGCCGATCTCCGCTGATCCGCAGTTCAGACCACGGAACAAGGCCGTGACATGGCGGCAGCCGTCCCCGATGGGGCGAGGGCTGCCGTGCTATGATCCCGAAACCCAAGGACGCAGTTATGGCGAACACCAATCAAGCCCGCGAAGGCGCCTGGATATCGGCGGCAATAGCGCCGTCGCTTATTCTTCTGCTGATCGTGGCGTATCTGCCAATCCTCTACGCCCTCAGCCTGGCTTTCTATGACAAAAGCGCATTCCGCCCGGACATGGAATGGGTGGGGCTGGCCAATGCCGAATGGCTTCTGGCGCAGAAAGATTTCTGGGCAGCCATGGGCCGGTCGGTGGTGTTCACCCTGGGCACGGTCGGGTTTCAGCTGGCGTTCGGGTTGTTTTTTGGCCTGTTGCTGAACCAGGCAATCGCCGGGCGCTCGGTGATGCGATCGCTGGTGATCCTGCCCTATCTTCTGCCGACCATCGTGATCGGGCTGGTGTTCCGCTGGATCCTGAACCCCGAGTTCGGCGTTGTGAACCAGCTTTTGCTCAGCAGCGGGTTGATCGACCGGCCGATCAATTTCTTCGGCGGAATCGACGCGGCGATGCCTTCGATCATCATCACCACCGGTTGGCAATACGGGTCTTTCGCGGTGCTTCTGATCCTGGCCCGGCTGCAATCCATCAATCCCCGGCTCTATGAGGCCGCGCGCAGCTGCGGGGCAGGGACCTGGCGGTGTTTTGTCGATGTGACGCTGCCCAACCTGCGCACGACGCTTTTGCTGATCGCCCTGCTGCGAGGTATCTGGATGTTCAACAAGTTCGATCTGATCTGGATCATCACCCAGGGTGGTCCGCTGCAGGCGACCGAAACCCTGCCGATCTATATCTACGAGATCGCATTCCGGGATTTCGATTTCGGACGCGCCGCGGCGGGCTGTGTTGCGATCTTCATAATCCTGCTGTTGTTTTCCTTTATCTATTTCAAGTTCTTCAATCCGACCAAAGAAGTGGAGGTGAACCGATGACCCGCGAATTTGCGTGGCGTTGGATGCGCTTTCTCTGGTTGGCGGTGGGTATGCTGTTCGTTTGCTTCCCGCTGTACTGGATGGCGGTCACGGCGCTGACCCCGCGGACCGAACTGTTCCGCCCGCCCTATGATGTGATCCGTTTCAGCTATTCCCTGGAAAACATCCGTGAATTGCTGTCGGCCACCCAATTCCTGACCTTCATGGGCAACAGCCTGATCGTGGCGCTGGGAACCGTCGTGATCAACGTCATGGCTTCGACCCTTGCGGGATATGCGCTCAGCCGGTTTGAGTTCCGCGGCAAGAAGACCTTTGTGGCGGCGACGCTCTGGACCTATATGTTCCCGCCGATCCTGCTGGCAATTCCGCTGTACCTGGTGTTTTCCTATATCGGGCTTCGCAATTCCTATGGCGGGCTGATCCTTGCGCATGTGTCGATCTCGCTGCCGCTGAACGTCTGGATCATGTGGCAGTATTTTCAGGTCGTGCCCCGCTCGCTGGAAGAGGCGGCATGGACCTCGGGCGCGTCGCGACTGCGCGCGCTGATCGAGGTGCTTTTGCCAAGCGCCCTGCCGGGCATCATTTCAGCGGCGATTTTCTCATTCGCGCTGTCGTGGAACGATTTTGCCTTCGCCTTTATCCTGCAGACCGATATTGCCATGTTCACCCTGCCGGTCGGCTTGGCCACATTCGTGGAACAATCCGCGATCCACTGGGGGCTGATCATGGCGTCGTCGCTGATCGTGTCCCTGCCGACCTTTGCGCTGGTCTTTTTCCTGCAACGCTATCTCATGCACGGTTTTTCGATCGGCAAATGACGCCCCCACGGCCATTACGGAGTTCTTCATAAATGTCAGTGGCACTGAAACTGGACAACGTCACCAAGACCTTCACCCAGAACGGCAAGACCATCGCCGCGGTGGACGATCTTTCCCTGGACATCCAACCGGGCGAGTTCTTCACATTCGTCGGGGCCTCGGGCTGTGGCAAGACCACGACGCTGCGCATGATCGCCGGGCTGGAAACGGTCAGCAGCGGGAAAATCCTGTTTGACGATCAGGATGTGACCAATGTCACCACCCAGAAGCGCGGCATCGGCATGGTGTTTCAGGACATCGCGCTGTTTCCGTTCATGAGCATCCGCGACAATATCGGCTATCCGTTGAAAGTGGCCGGCATGCCCAAATCGCAGATCGCACAAAAGGTCGAGGCAGCGGCGGATCTCTTGTCGATTACCGACAAGCTGTCGATGCGCCCTACGCAATTGTCCGGGGGGCAGCAACAGCGGGTTGCCATTGGCCGGGCCATCGTGAAAGAGCCCAAGATTTTGCTGCTGGATGAACCATTGTCGGCGCTGGATGCGCGGCTGCGGACCGAGATGCGCACCGAAATCCTGCGCCTGCATCGCCGGATCAACGCCACCATCGTCTATGTCACCCATGATCAGGTCGAAGCCATGACCATGTCGTCGCGGGTCGCGATAATGGAGGCGGGCCGTGCCGCGCAGGTTGATACGCCCAGACAGGTTTTTCGGGCGCCCCGGTATGAAAGCGTTGCCACGTTCATAGGCACTCCGGCGATGAATGTCTGGGACATGCAGGTCACCGGCAAGGCCGGACAGCCCGTGTTGCAAGGTGGTGGAATGACTGTGGCCCTGACCCGCGAAGACGCCGCGGCGCTGGACGGATTCCGGTGGGTGCGGATGGGGGTCCGCCCCGCTGCGCTGAAGATCGTACCGCAGGACGAGGCGGATTTCTCGGCCGTTCTGCATCTGCGCGAGCCGCTGGGTTTTGAGGATGAATGCCATCTTGAGACGGCCGATGGCACGGACATCAAACTGGTGGGCCGCGTCCCGGATACTCTGGTCGAAGGCGCATCTTTGCATATCGCCGTAGATCGCGCGGACTACTGCATTTTTCACCCCGATACGGGCAAGGCGCTGCGGCATGGGCTCGCACCGCTGACCGCCGCCTGAACGACAAGCAAAAGAAAAGGACCAGGACATGAAAGCCATTATCTTCAAAGAGCATGGCCCCTTTGAAAACCTTCACGAAGCCGAGGTGGCGGATCCCGAACCCGGTCCGACGGAATGTCTGTTGAGGGTGCGCGCTGTCTCGTTGAACGGGTTTGATCCGATGGTCATGCGCGGTATTCCGGGGCTGAAAACGCCCCTGCCAATGATCCCTGGCGCGGACATCGCCGCCGAGATCGTCGAGCTGGGCAAAGAGGTGAACAGCGCCGATTGGGCGGTCGGGCAGCGGGTCGCCGTGAACCCGGCCAATGAAATGGGGATGATGGGGGAAACCCTGCGCGGGGGGCTGTGCGAATACATCGCTGTCGACCAGACACAGCTTGTGCACGTGCCGGATGCTGTGTCGGATCATCACGCGGCCTGCCTGCCCACCGCATATGCCACTGCGTACCGGATGCTGTTCACGCGCGGGCAGATCCAAAACGGCGAGACCGTTCTGATCCTTGGGGCCAGCGGCGGCGTCGGCACCTGCTGTATCCAACTGGCCAAATCGGCAGGGTGCAAGGTGATCGCGGTGACCAGCAGCGCGGCGAAATCCGAAAAGCTGAAAGAGATCGGCGCCGATCAGGTCGTGGATACATCAGCAATCAGCTATGTGGATTTCATCAAGGAACATTACGGCAAGCCGCGCACCCGGGGCGAGACCGGCGGCGTCGATGTCTGCGTGAACTATTCCGGCGGGGAAGACTGGACCAAGGCGTTCAAGGCCGTGCGCCGGGGGGGGCGTATCCTGACCTGCGGCGCGACTGCCGGGTACGATCCGAAAACCGATATCCGCTATATTTGGTCCTTTGAACACACCATCATCGGCTCGAATGGCTGGCAGCGGGAAGATCACGTCAAGATGCTGGATCTCATTGCGAAGGGGGATTTGGTGCCGATCGTTGATCGCGTTGTGCCCATGGGCGACATCCAAACTGCGATGCGGGACCTTTATGAGCGCAAGGTCGTCGGCAAAGTCGTATTGGAAGTGAACTGATCTGAGAGAGGCTTCACTATGATCTCAAATAATCTGGGAAAATGTTTCGACGCTGCCCAGTGGGCTGACAAAGCCGCCCTGATTGAACCAGGCGATTTCTCTGCTCCCCGCCGCACGAGTTTTGCCGAGTTGGACGCGGAATGCGATGCCGTGGCGCGCGGCCTGGTGGCCCGCGGCTATCGTCCCGGTGATGCCATCGGCATTCTGGCGCAGAACAGCCGTGAACAGGTGTGTGCCTATCTGGGGATCATGCGGGCGGGGATGGTGGCGGTTCCTTTTTCTTTCAAACTGAACCAGAAGATCTGTTCCCATATCGTCAGGGATTCCGGCATGAAGGCCGTGTTCTGCGATCCGGCCTATCGCGCAATGCTGACCGACACGGCTGACATGCCCGAGGTGCTGAGCCTTGAGCGGGGCGGCGGTTTCGAGGATCTGCTTGATCCCGGCCCGTTCGACACGTTCGAGCCGCAAGAGCGTGAGCTGGCCATGATCCTCTATACCTCGGGTTCAACGGGAAATCCCAAAGGTGTCCTGCTGTCGCATGCGTCCCAGCGTTGGTCCCTGGAACGCGGCGCGGCACTTTATGGGGACCGGGCAAGCAACTGCTATATCGTTGCGGCGCCCATGTTCCATATGAATGCCACGATCAGTCTGAAAAGCGCCCTGGCCTGTGGCGCCACGACGGTATTGTTGCCGACGTTCGATGCGGAATCCTATGCGCGTTCAATCCAGGAATTCGGCGTGACCGCTCTGACTTCGGTGCCGACCATGCTTGCTTTGGTCGCGAAAGAATCCGAAAGGCTGGGCCATCTGGATTTTTCGTCCGTGCAAGAGGTCATGATGGGATCCGCGCCACTGACCCAGGCGCTGATCGACAAGGTTCAGGCGATTTTCCCGGGTGCACGGATCAGCAACAGCTATGGCACCACCGAAGGCGGGCCTTCTCCGTTCGGCCCGCATCCCGATGGCATCCCGCGCCCGCCCTTGTCGCTGGGATATCCGGCACCGGAGCTTGAGGTGGAACTGCGTGAAAGCGACCAGCCCGACCAGGGTGTGTTCTATGTGCGCAGCCCGATGAGAATGGAAGGGTACAGGAACCTGCCAGAGAAAACCGCCGAGGTTCTGAAAGATGGCTGGTATCGCTCTGGTGATATCATGCGGCGGGATGCCGATGGATTTTTCTATTTTGTCGGGCGCGCCGATGACATGTTCAATGTCGGCGGTGAAAACGTCTGGCCCGGCGAGGTGGAGAAGCTGATCGAAAGCCTGCCCGGGGTGCATCAGGCCTGTGTCGTGCCTGTCCCGCACGAAACCAAGCATCTGGCGCCGTTTGCCTGGGTTGTGCTGCAAAACCACGCGTCACTGAGCGAAGAGGATGTGAAGAAACATACCTTGGATAACGGTCCCGCTTTTGCCCATCCGCGCCATGTGCATTTCTTGCAGGAAATCCCGCTTGCGGGAACAAACAAGCCCGACCGAAAGAAACTGGAAGCGTTGGCGCGGCAAGAAACAGAGCGGCTGAAGAAGGCGTGAAACAGTATTCTTGTCAACGCTCTGGTGGTGTAAACACGCACCTGTTTTCATAGCAGGGACCGGCACATGGACAAAACGTTTCAGACTTTGATCGGAAAGGACGAACCGGACAATATCGCAGCGACGTTTCAGCCGCAGCAACCGGACACAACCAGCCACCTCGCACTGCACCCGTCAGAGCTGTTTTGTCTGGCTGAACAGTTGGTGGCGCATCGGGGCAAGAAATATGCAGCTGCAAATCTCATTGACACATCCGCGCAGTTCTTTGACCTGACAGCGCGAAGCGGGTTCAAAGGTATTGCGAAACGGATCACCAGAAAATCGCAATATTCTGTCTGGGACATTCAGTTTTCAGGCAACAACGGGTGCCGGATCGCTGCCGTGAAGCTGAGCTATCTGAGCAATGCGGATGATGCCGATGATCTTCCGTCTGACAACAAGGTGAAACACGCGCCTAAAACCAGCCCGCCGAAATCGGAAAACAAGCGGGACCTGGTCGCCGAAGCTGCCTGCCAGGTCATAGCGGACAAAGGGTTCGCCGGGGCCTCGATGCGCGAGATCGCGGCAGCGGCAGGTATGCATGTGCCGACGATGTACCAATATGTACGCAGCAAGGACGAGGTGCTCGAGCTTGTCTACAACAGTGCGATACTGCGCGTGCGTCAGAATGCTGCCGATGCGCTGAATGCCGATCTTGAACCGCTGGACAAGTTGATGCTGCTGATCGCCAGCCTGGTGAAAGGCAACTTCGAGATGCGGAAAGAGGCAGGTGTGCTGAACCGGGAACTGCGGTCATTGTCGCATGAGGGACGCGTGCGGGTTCTTGCGCATTATTCCGGCTTTATGAAGGAAGTGGCAGATATCATTTCCAACGGCGTTTCCAGCGGAGAATTTCGCGACGTCGACGCTCATATCGTCGCCAATGTCATAGATGCCATTTGCGACATGTGGGCGCTAAGACCTTTCGCCTTGTCCGATGTAAAGCAAGAAGACTTCATCGAAGAAGTCTCTCGTTTCGTGACGTATGGTTTGTTCCGCAAATCCGATGCACCATGAGTGTTCAACCGAGAGATCCGGTTCTGTCACGTTGGTCGGAACAATCTGGCAATCCTGCTGGTCGGGCGAACTGCGTCACAGTCTGGCGCCCGGTCGGATCTGCGGCGTGCGCGTCTGCCGGTGGACAAGACAGCCGTGTGGGGCGTCAGCGCAGATTTTTGGTTAGACTTCGGGCGGTGGGCTGGCTAGCGTCGTTTCGGGTCGCAGCTTGATAGGGCTATGTCCATGTCCGCCGTCCGGGTTCGCGCCTGTCTCAGTTTCGATATCGACGGGCTGGCCCTGATCAGGGCCAAGCGCGCATTGGGTGTCGATCTGCCCGATGGTCTTGCAGACTTGATGCAGCGGGACCAGACAGTGTATTTCGACCGGCTTCTGGGATTTTATGACCGGCTTGGCGTGCCGCAATCCGTGTTCATCCCGACCTTAACCGCGCGGGCCGAGCCCGATCGCGTGCATCGGCTGATCGACAGCGGGCATGAAATCGGATTTCACGGCTGGGATCATTTGCCTTTCGCCAGTCTGGACGCGGCGGGGGAACGGGCCGAATTTCAGAACAGTGTGGATGTATTTCGGGCCGAATTCGGCGTGCGCCTGCGCGGGATGCGGGCCCCGTCCTATGGCCTGTCGGATCGCACCCCGGAGAACGTGATCGCTGCGGGCATGACCTATGACAGCAGCGCCGTCGCCGAATTCCTGCCGCAGCGCATGACGCGCGCCGCAGGCGGCTACTGGAGCCTGCCAACCCATGCGCAACTGGACGACTGGGCCCATTGTGTCCATCTGCCCCGGCTTGGCTATGACCGACCCATGCTGCCCGCCGCACAGGTTCTGCGGGTCTACAAGGACACATTCGATCGTTGCTATGCCGAAGGCGGCTGTTTTGTGACGGTCTGGCATCCCTTTGTCACCCTGTGCGACCGCTATATCGGCGTGGCCGATGCGCTGGCCGATTACATAGCCGGGCATACGGGGGTGGTGTTTTCGACATTGGCCGACATGGCCGATGCGCTTGACGCGCAGCGCGGGCCCTATTCGCCGCAGGACGGAGCGGGCATCAGCCAGGCGGCAAGGATAACGCGCGCATAGGCCGGGATCATCTCGATCAACCTGTCCACGGTCATGTCGTCATCCATCACCATGCGCGCGAAATAGTCGGTTCCGATCATGGTGATCAACTCGGTTGTCAGGGCGATGTCCGTATCGGGATGCAGCCGGCCCGCATCGCGATAGGTTTCCAGCAACTTGCGATAGTGCAACGCGATGCTCCAGCCGAACAGGCGGCCTGCCCGGGTCAGGTTCGTCGGCGGAGAATCATAGGCTGCCCTCAACAGTACCCGCCAGCCGCGCTTGCCCAGTGTCGCCAGGGTCTGTTGCGCCAGCAGCCGTTCATAGGCGATGATCCCGTCCACCGGTTCCGGCGGCAGGGCATCCAGCAAGGCGCGCCGTGCGGGCAGGGCGCTGCGCAGATGCCGCAGCGCAATGGCCGTCATGACATTGGCCTTGGTTTCAAAGTAGTTATAGGCCGTCGCGGTGGAAACACCGGCGCGGGCCGCGATCTCTTCCATCTGGGTATCGTCATAGCCCTGTTCTTCGAACAGTTCGCGCGCCGCCTGTGTCAATGCTTCGCGCTTGATCCGTTTGTTTTTTTCTCTCAGTCCCATCGCGTTTTGCCTTTCCTTGACGTGTTGTCATAGCAGGGCTGTGTCATTGGTCCATGAAATTATGCACTTAACTACAAAAATATAGTTGAATTTAAAAATATAGTTGACTTTAAAAATAACCCGGTGTTTGCTCCGTGACACCTTGCCAGCAGACCTGAGATGATGACGCATACACCAGAAACCGACACCTTGAAGATCCGCGACCTTTCCAAGACCTATGGAAAATTTCGCGCGCTCGACACCGTTTCGCTCGGCGTCGATCAGGGCGAATTTCTTACTTTGCTCGGGCCGTCCGGGTCGGGCAAGACGACATTGCTGATGTCCATTGCCGGCTTTATTCAGCCCGACCACGGGCAGATCACATTGGGCGGGCGCGACATCACCCACATGCCGCCCGAAAAGCGCAGCTTTGGCATGGTGTTTCAGGGCTATGCGCTGTTTCCGCATCTGACGGTGAATGACAATGTGATGTTTCCGCTGAAAATGCGGGGCGAAAAGGGCGCGCAAGCCGCGCGTCGCGTGGCCGAGGCGTTGGAGCTTGTCGGGCTGTCGGACAAGGGGATACGCTATCCGCGTGAATTGTCAGGCGGTCAGCAACAGCGTGTGGCGCTGGCGCGGGCCATCGTCTTTCAGCCGCATATGCTGTTGCTGGACGAACCGCTCAGCGCGCTGGACACGCAATTGCGCGGTCAGTTGCAGAGCGAACTGAAGCGTCTGCATCGGGCGGTGGGTCTGACCTTTATCTATGTCACCCATGACCAAAGCGAGGCGCTGTCCATGTCCGACCGGATCGCGGTGATGCGCGAGGGGCGGCTGGAACAGGTCGGCCGTCCGGACGATCTGTATGACAGGCCCGCCAACCGGTTCGTTGCCGAATTCATGGGCGTCGAGAACTTCCTGCCCCCAGAGCTGAGCGGCGGTCAGCACACTCTGGCCTTGCGCGCACATGCGCTGGAACTGGCTGCTGGCCGGGGGCGTGTTGCCGCCCATGTCACGGAACGGGATTATTACGGGGCCGAAATTCGATACACGGCGCACACCGAAAGCGGCGTGCCGCTGCGCTTCAAGATCGCCGCCGGTCAAGGTGAATCCCTGCCGCAGGAGGGCGATGCCATCGGGCTGGACTGGCAGGACAAGGATGCGCTGCCATTGGCCGATCACTGACTGACCGAGATCCGGACCTTCAACAACAGGGAGAGAGAGAATGGAAGATCAGAGCTTTGCCGAGGATTTCGCCGAGATCATGCGGGATCAGGACGCCAGCGGAATGAGCCGCCGGCGGATTCTGCAATCGGCGCTGGCCATGGGCGTGGCCCCGCTGGCCGCATCGCTTGGTGCACGCGGCGTTCTGGCGGCGGACAAACCCGAAGTGGTGGTCGTCAACTGGGGCGGCTTGGCGGTGGAGGTGTTTCAACAGGCCTTTGCCGATCCATATAATGCCGAAGGCGGCAATATGGTCATCGACGGGTCTGGCCCGCTGAACGGCAAGATCCTGACCATGGTGCAGGCGAATGACGTGACATGGGACATCTGCGATGCCGGCGTTACCACCCTGGCCGATCTGGGCCCAAAGGGCGCGCTGCAACCGATCAACTACGATATCGTGGATAAGTCCAAGGTCGTTGACGGCATGACATATGAATTGGGTGTCGCGAACTATTTCTTTTCGTCGGTCATGGCCTGGGACAGCGACAAGGTGGATGGCACGCCCAGCCCGGCGGATTTCTTCGACACGAAGAAATATCCGGGCCGCCGGATGATCCGCAAGGACAGCCAGGCGATGCTCGAGCTGGCGCTTCTGGCGGATGGTGTCGCCCCCGAAGATCTGTATCCGCTGGATGTGGAACGTGCCTTTGCCAAGTTCGATTCGATCCGCGATGATCTGTTGTTCTGGAGTTCCGGATCGCAAAGCCAAAGCCTGCTGCGCGATGGGGAATGCGTCATGGGGTTCCTCTGGTCCACCCGCGCCAATATGCTGGAAAAGGAAACTGCG
Source organism: Rhodobacteraceae bacterium F11138 (assembly GCA_016521575.1). Taxonomy (GTDB): domain Bacteria; phylum Pseudomonadota; class Alphaproteobacteria; order Rhodobacterales; family Rhodobacteraceae; genus Sedimentitalea. The sequence continues at coordinate 98,534 of JAEKDP010000005.1, forward strand.
GGCCGTATCAAATACACCTTCGACAAGGGTCTGTTGCAGCCCGGTCTTTGGGTCGTGCCGAAGAACAACCCTGCCGGGGATGAAGCGTTCCGTGCCATTGCCTCGATGCAGAGACCCGAGGAACAGGTCTATGTGCTGGAGCAGATGGGCAATGGCCCGGCCAACCCCGCGGCGGCCGAAATGGTGCCCGAACAGCTGCGCAGCGCCAATCCCGCCGATCCCGAAAACCGCAAGGTTCAGGCGACGCTGAACGCGGATTGGTATATCGAGCATCATCGCGAAACCTATCAGGCGTTCCTGGACCGGATCGTCCTCTGAGCCTGACAACGGTGCCCCGGCCGGGGCACCGTCCGCCCGCATGCCGACGCGGGCATTTTCCCTTTGCCACCGGACATTTCTGCCCATGCAGCGCAAATACAATCCGCAATTGACCTACTGGCTGCTTGTCCTGCCTGCGTTGCTGGCCATGGCGGTGTTCTATTTCTACCCGGTGTCGCGGGTGCTGTGGATGAGTGTGACCATCCCCGAACCCGGGCTGGGCAATTTCGCGCAGCTGGCCAACTCCCATTCGATCAACCGGATGCTTTGGACCACCTTGCGTATCTCGCTGATTTCGACCGCACTGACCCTGATCCTGGGCTATGTGGTGGCCTATGTGATCACCCATGCCGAGGATCGCCGCAAAAGATTGCTGTTCATGGCGGTGCTGGCATCGCTGTGGATTTCGGTTCTGGTCCGCGCCTTCGCGTGGTTTGCCCTGCTGCGCAGTGACGGGCTGATCAATCAGATGTTGATGGGGCTGGGTATCACAGACACGCCCCTGCCGATGATGTGGAACGAGTTTTCCGTGCTGGTGGGGATTGTGCATGCAATGCTGCCGTTGGCCATCCTGCCGCTGTATTCCGGTATGCAGTCGATTGACCCGCGCCTGGTCGCCGCCGCGCGCGGGCTGGGGGCAAACCGTCGGGGCGCATTCTGGCGCATCTTCTTTCCGTTGACCCTGCCGGGGGTGTTCGGCGCGTCGATCCTGGTGTTCATCTATGCGCTGGGCTTCTATGTCACCCCGGCGCTGTTGGGCGGTGGCCGCAAGATGATGATCGCTGAATACATCAAGGTGCAGATCCTCGAAGTGGTCAACTGGGGTGCCGGTTCCATGCTGGCCAGCGTGCTGCTGATCTTCATCGTCGTCACCCTGGCCATTGTCAGCCGCCTCGTCGACCTGCGCAAACTGTTCGGAGCTGCCTGATGTCGTCTTTCGCCCGTGACAATGCCTCGTTGCCCGTGCGGGGTTCTGCCTGGACGATCATCTGCCTGATGATCTTGCCGATGAGTGTGGTGTTCGCGGTCTCGGTGACCGACCGTCCCTATCTTTCGCTGCCGGAGAACGGGGTATCGCTGCAATACTACAGAAACCTGTTCACCTCGCCCGAATGGCTTCTGTCGATCTGGCAAAGCTTCGTGATCGCCTGCGTGTCGACGATGGTCGCCGGCGCGCTGGGCACGCTGGGGTCGATCGGGTGCTGGCGGATCAGTTCGGGTGCGTCCAATGTCTTGCGGCTGGTGATGCTGGTGCCACTTATGTTGCCGCCCATCGTCTATGGGCTGGGGGCATATCAGGTGTGGGCCGATCTGGGCTGGATCAATACCTATACCGGGATCATCGTTGCCCATGCCATGACTGGCATCCCTTATGTGGTGATCACCGTGTCCACCGCATTGGCCGGGCTGGACCCGAAGCTGGAGCAGGCGGCGCGCAGCCTTGGGGCCGGGATGGGTGCGACCATCTGGTACGTGATCTTTCCCAATATCATGCCGGGGATTCTGTCAGGGCTGGTCTTCGCCTTTATCCATTCCTGGGACGAGCTGGTGATCGCCCTCTTCATCGCCGGGCGCAATGTGTTCACGCTGCCACGCCGGATGTGGGACGGGATCAACGAAAATCTCGATCCGACGATGGCCGCGGTGGCCTCGGTCCTGATCCTGGTCACGCTTGGCCTGCTTGTGTTCGAGCTGCTCGGCCGCGGTCGAAAACGCTGAAGTCGGAGAAAATCATGACCATTTTTGCAAATGCACCCGTGAAACAACAGGCGATGGCCTGGATCGATGCGCAACTGGACAGCCTGTCAGCCGATCACATGACGATCTGGAACCTGCATGAACCATCCTGGCGGGAATACAAATCCGTCGCCTGGTATGTGGACCGGCTGCGCGCCGAAGGGTTCGAGGTCGAGGCCGGATCTGGCGGCATGCCCACCGCGTTCTGTGCCACCTGGAGCAATGGCGCCGGGCCGACGATCGGCGGCTATGCCGAATATGACGCAGTTCCGGGTCAGTCGCAGGCTGCGGTGCCGTATCGCGCGCCCCGTGAGGGTAGCTCGAAATATGCCGCTGGGCACACTGATCCGCATTCGGCATTGGGCATAGGATCACTGACCGGATTCCTGGCTGCCAAAGCAATGATGGAAAAGCACAATATACCCGGCCGTCTGCAATTCATGGGTGAACCGGCTGAAAAGATGTGCGGCTCCAAGCCGGTCCATGCCGCCAAGGGCTATTATGACGACCTGGACGCCGCGATCAGCTTTCATCCGCATTCGTTCCCGGCGTTGACCAACGGGTGTTTCTGGGACACCCATTCGGCCCCGTATTGGAGCCGCATCTATACCTTCGATTGCGACACACCGGAAACCTGGCAGCAATCCAAGGCCAACACCGGGATTGCCCATACGCATTTCAGCGCCCGTGCCCCCGGCGCGATTGACGCTGTCTGTCTGATGTACAGTGCCGGGAAATACATGAAAGAGAGCATGCTGCCGCATCATGGCAGCTGGACGCTGAACGAACATATTCTGAAGGCAGGGCACGCCTCGGCGGATAATATCGCCCCGGGGCTGGGGCAGATTCAGTATTCTTTCCGCGGGCCGGCGCTTGCCATGTGCGAACAGGTGTTCGAGGTGCTGGATCGCAACGCCGATCATATCGCGCAGATGAGCCACTGTACCGTTCACAAAGCCTGGATCACGCGCTGCCGTCCGGGTTTGCCCAATCACGCCATGGCGCGGCTTGCCTTTTCCAATTTTCAAGAGATCGGACCGCCGCGATGGCCGCAAGAGGGCAAGGTGTTCGCCCGGCAGATCATGCAAGGGTTGGGCCGCGAACCCCTGGAGGAGCCCTTTGTCGACGGCCATGACCGGCTGACCCCGCCCTGGGAGGCCGAACAGGCCTTCCGTGCCCAGTTGCCAGCCTGGCAGCATCATATCGCCGCGGACGATTATGTGGAATACACGTGGCACGCGCCCACCGTCCGGCTGTATGTGGCAAGGCCGACACTGGCGTCGCCCGACGGGTATCGCTATGGCGAATGGACCCGCAATGCCATGGGTGGCGTGCCGGCTTGCATCGACCCGATGTGGTCCACCGCCGGGCGGGTGATTTCGGCCACCATTCTGGATCTGCTGACCGACGGCAGCAGTCTGAATGCTGCACAGCGCGAATTTCAGGACCGCTCAGGTGGCGGCATTGGCGGGCCGGAGTGGACGGCACCCTTGCTTCCCGCCGGTTTTGACGCGCCGGTCGGGTATGGCTGGCCAGAATACATCAGTACCGCGCGTGGCGAAGGCTGGTCGCACCCGGCCTGATCTTTTCCTGTATCCCTGTGTCATCAATGGAGCCTACATATGTCGATTATCACCGAAGCCGAATATCGGTACAACACCCTGATCAAGCAGTTTCCCTCAAAGGAAAGCCCCGCGTTTCACGAGGTCGAGGAACAACAGGCCGTCTGGGGCCGGGTCTGGGGCTGCGACAATGATGTCGGCCAGATCCGCAGGGTGCTGATGCACCGGCCGGGCGAAGAGCTGGATGTGATCGATCCCACGCGCCGGATCGAGGGCATCAACGCCTTTGGCGAGATCGACAAAGGGTGGTACTGGCGCGGTGATGCGATCCCCGATCTTGCCGAGATGCAGGCCCAGCACGACGGGTATGCGGATATCCTGTGCGATGAAGGCGCCGAGGTGGTGTATGTGGACAAGGCGGCCCCGGGCAAGATGAAACAGGTCTATACACGGGACAGCGTGATTGCCGTGAAGGGCGGTGCCATTGTGACCCGGCTCGGCCCGCCGATCCGACGGGGCGAGGAACTGCCCGTCACCCGCACCCTGGCCGCACTCGGCATGCCGATCCTGCGCACGATCAGTGGCACGGGGCTGATGGAGGGGGGCAGTTTCGCTTTCATCACGCCGAACGTGGCTGTCGTGGGGCTGTCCTGTCGTGTGAATGCCGAAGGCGCCCGGCAATTGCAGGAAGTGCTGGCCACCCAGGGGGTGGAACTGCTGGTCGTTGAACTGACGGGATACCGGTTGCATATCGATGGTGCCTTCGTCATGGTCGACGCTGAAACGGCCTTTATCAACCCGACGCTGCTGCCCTACTGGTTCCTTGAAAAGCTGTCCGAGCTGGGTATCAGGACCATCGACGTCTGTCACGAGGATGAGGGCTGGGTCATCAACTGCCTGGCGGTCCGACCGGGGCGGGTTTTGATGTCGCCGGGTCTGTCGGATCGCACGCGCGAGAAATTCGACAAGGCCGGGATCAGTGTGCGCAGCGTACCCTATGACAAGGTATCGCTGGGCGGCGGCGGTCTGCATTGTTCGACCGCACCGCTGATCCGGGACAGCCTGTAACCCCGCCTTGGCTTGGCCTGTGCTGTCATCGCCCATTCGGCTCAGAAGGAAATACTCATGTCTGCTTCTTCCTCCCGGCAATCTATTACGCTGGCCCAATATCTGGTAGCGGCGCTGGAAACCTATGATGTGGATACGGTATTCGGTATCCCCGGTGTTCATACGGTGGAACTGTATCGTGCGCTGGATGGCAGCGCGTTGCGTCATGTCACGCCACGCAACGAACAGGGGGCCGGGTTTCTGGCCGATGGCTACGCCCGCGCATCGGGAAAGGTGGCGGCCTGTTTCGTGATCACCGGGCCGGGGATGACCAATATCGCCACTCCCATGGGGCAGGCGCTGGCGGATTCCGTGCCGATGTTGGTGATATCCTCGGTCAATCCGGTGGGGCGCATGGGATCGGGCGATGGCTGGCTGCATGAGATGCCCGACCAGCGCGGACTGGCCGAACAGTTGAGCGCGTTCAGCCATACCATTCTGGATCCGGCAGAGCTTCCGCAGGTGCTGGCCCGCGCCTTTGCGGTTTTCCGGTCGCGTCGCCCTGCACCGGTGCATATCGAAATACCGGTGGATATGTTTGCTCGCGCCATGCCCGACGCTGTGTTGCCCGTTTCCGCCGCACCGATCCCGGCGGCTCCTGCGGCCACGTCCGCCGATCTGACGGCGCTGGCCACGGCTGTCGCTGCGGCTGAACGCCCGGTCATTCTGGCCGGGGGTGGTGCGGTGAATGCCGCCGAGGATTTGCGGAGCCTGGCCGAACGGTTGGATGCGCCGGTGGTGATGACGATGAACGGGCGTGGCATTCTGCCCGACGATCACCCTCTGGCGTTGCCATGCAGCCCGGCGTTGGAACCGGTGCGCGAGATGGTGGAAACCGCCGATCTGGTTCTTGCCCTGGGCACCGAAATGGGGCCGGCCGAATTTGATTTTTACGACCGCGGTCCGATGACATTGCAGGGCCGGCTTATCCGGGTGGATATCGACGCCCAGCAGATGATGCGCGGCCCGCAAGCCGATCCTGCAATTCTTGCGGAATGCGCGGCGACCCTGCAAAGCCTGCCTGATCTGGCACCCAAACAATGTGACGGCGCAGGCCGCGCCGCGCGGTGCCGCGATGCTGTTCGCGCCGGAACCTCGCCGCTTCACGCCAGTTGTCAGGCCATGTTGACCCAATTGCGCGAGGCGCTGCCCGATGCCGTGATCGTCGGCGATTCCGCGCAGCCGGTCTATGCGGGGATGCTGCATTTCGGCGTCAATCAGCCCCGGTCCTGGTTCTGTTCGGCGACCGGTTTCGGCACGCTTGGCTATGCGGTGTCGGCCGCGACCGGGGCCTGGCTGTCCACGGGCAAGCCGGTCGTCGCGGTGATCGGCGATGGCGGGATCCAGTTCAATCTGGGCGAGATCGCCACCGCACGGGAAATCGGTTGCCCGTTGATCATCCTCTTGTGGAACAACAACGGCTATCTCGAAATCAAACGCTATATGGAAAGCCGCGACATTCCCCCGGTCGGGGTGGATATTTTCACGCCGGACTTTCAGACGCTGGCCAAGGGGTTTGATAGCGAAGCGGTGATGCTGGACAAACCCGAAGACCTGCGCGCGGCGGTACAGGCCGCGGCGGGGCGCGACCGCCCGACGCTGATCGAGTTGGACGAAGCGCGCTATTGCGAGGCACTGGCATGACCGCAAAGGGGCGCCGATGGATGAAACCCCGCCTGAATCCAGGCCGGTTGTGGTGAAACCAGACAGGAACCGCAACGCTGCGCTGGCCGATCAGGCGTTGCCGGAATTGCAGGCCGCGCTGGGACCCAACGGCTGTCTGAGCGGCGAGGCGCTGACCGGTATCGGTCCCCTGTCGGACAGCAGCGGACACGCGCCGGATGGCCTCCCGCTGGCACTGTTGCGCCCCGCTTCGGTCGAAGACGTAGCGCAGGCGTTGAAGATCTGTCACTGCTACAAGCTGCCCGTCGTGCCGCAGGGCGGGTTGACCGGCCTGTCCGGCGGGGCCAATGCGGGCCGTCGAGAGGTGGCCCTGTCCATGGCGCGTTTTGCGGGCATCGAGTCGATCGACCCGGTTTCTGCCACGATGACGGTTCGCGCCGGTACCGTTCTGGAAACCGCACAGCGCGCGGCCGAAGAGGCCGGGTTCGTCCTGCCCATCGACTTGGGCGCGCGCGGTACCTGTCAGATCGGCGGCGTCATTTCCACCAATGCGGGCGGCTGCCGTGTGGTCCGGTATGGCACCACGCGTGACAATCTTCTGGGATTGGAAGCCGTCACCGCGCAGGGCCAGATCCTGTCCCATCTTTCGCGCGTGACCAAGGACAATACCGGGTACGATTTGCGGCATCTGTTTTGCGGGGCCGAGGGCACGCTGGGTGTGGTCACCCGCGCGGTGCTGCGGCTCTGGCCGCGACCGGCACAGCGCGAAACCGCGTTGTGCGCGATAGACGGGTTCGATCAGGTGGTCGCCCTGCTGAAACGCGCGCGCAAGTGCCTGGTCCTGCAAGCGTTCGAGGTCATGTGGCGCGATCATTTTGTAATGAGCGGCGGCGGCAGCCTTTTTGCCGATCCGCCGCCTCTCGCCGTCTTGATCGAGGCCGAGGGCGACGGGTTGTCGGCGATTTTGGAAGACGCCTTCGCGAGCGGGGAAGTGACCGATGCGCTGATCGCCCAGTCCGAAGCAGATGCCCAGGCTTTCTGGGCGGTGCGTGAATCCCGCAACCCCAGCCAAAGTCTGCATGATGTGCTGAATCTCGATGTCAGCCTGCCGATTTCTACCATGGCCGGGTTCGTCGACGACTGCGGGGCCGCGATCCGGGGGCTTGATCCTGCGGCAGATGTGTATTTCTTCGGCCATCTGGGCGACGGCAATCTGCATGTAATGGCGCGGATGCCGACCCTGGGGGCCGAAGGAAAGGCAGCGTTGCAGTCCTTTGCCTATCCGCTGGTGCGGGATCGGGAGGGGTCGATTTCCGCGGAACATGGCATCGGGACGATCAAACGCGACTGGCTGGGGCTGTCGCGCTCGGAGTTTGAAATTGCCGCGATGCGGGGGCTCAAGGCGGCGTTCGATCCGCAGGGGTTGATGAACCCCGGCAAGTTGCTTCCTGAAGCGTTCAGCCTTTAACCTGATCTATATCGTATCGCCTCTCGCGTTGAAATCTCTGATTTCAGGCAGCGAAAGGCGATACAGGTTCAAGGCGGATTGCTCTAATCTGCCGTCTCAGCCTTGAACGCCTCATAGCGGGCACGGGTTTCGGCATCTGGCGGGTACAGGCCGGGCAGGGCGCGGCCCTGTTCGACCTCGGATATGATCCAGCCTTCCAGTCGTTCTTGTTCCACCGCCTGTTCTGTCACGTCCTGAAGAAGCGCGGCCGGAATCACGACGGCGCCGTCGTCGTCGGCCACGATCACATCGCCCGGCATCACTGCCACACCGCCGCAGGCGACCGGGTCTTCCCAGCCCACGAACGTCAGTCCAGCCACCGAAGGCGGCGCGGCCACGCCGCTGCACCATACCGGCAGGCCGGTCGCCAATACGCCTGCAGCATCGCGGACCACCCCGTCGGTGATCAGCCCGGCAACATCGCGCTTGACCATCCTTGCGCACAGGATATCGCCGAAGATACCCGCATCTGTCACGCCCATGGCATCTGTCACGACGATGCAGCCGCTGGGCATCGCTTCGATTGCTGCACGGGTCGAGGTGGGCGAAGACCAGCTTTCGGGTGTCGCCAGATCCTCGCGTGCAGGCACGAAACGCAAGGTAAAGGCCCGGCCCACCTGCCGGGGCTGGCCCTTGGTCAATGGCAATGCGCCGCGCAGCCAGACATTGCGCAGTCCTTTCTTCAGAAGCACCGTGGTCAGGGTGGCGGTGGTCAACCCACGCAGGGTTTTGAACAGTTCGGCATCGCGCTGCGTGTCAAGTGTCATGCGGATTATCCTGTCTGAATTGTTTTGTGTTGCGAGTGTTTTAGCGCAATCGTTCGCAGGCGGCGGCGACGCGATCACAGGCCAGTTCCAGGTTTTCGGTCGATGTGGCGAAAGACAGTCGAAAGAACGGCGCCAGTCCGAAGGCGCTGCCCGGCACCATGGCCACGCCGCCTTCTTGCAGCAGATACATCACCACATCCACATCGGTTTCCAGCGGCACGCCGTCCGGACGTTTGCGCCCCAGCAGACCCTTGCAGGACGAGAAAAGATAGAAAGCCCCGTCCGGTGTGGTGCAGTCGATCCCCTCTATGGCGCGCAGCCGCTCTAGACACAGATCACGGCGGGACTGAAAGACCGCGCGCCACTCATCAAGGAAGTCCTGTGGCCCGTTCAGCGCGGCGACCGCGGCAGCCTGGCTGATGGAACTGGGGTTGGAGGTGCTCTGCGATTGCAGCGTGGCCATGGCGCGGATGATATCCACCGGACCGCCCGCATAGCCGATGCGCCAGCCGGTCATGGCATAGGCCTTGCTGACCCCGTTCATGGTCAGCACCCGGTCTTTCAACTCGGGCGCGACCTGCGCGATGGTCGAAAACGCCCAGCCGTCGAAGCGAAGATGTTCATAGATGTCGTCGGTCAGCACCATGACCTGCGGATGATCGGCCAGAACCTTCGCCAGGGCGCGCAGGTGATCCGCCGAATAGCCCGCGCCGGTGGGGTTGGAGGGTGAATTCAGGATCAGCCATTTGGTGCGCGGGGTGATTGCGGCGCGCAAAGCTGCCGCGCTCAGCAGAAATCGGGCCTCGGCAGGGCAGGACACCACGACGGGCGCGCCTCCGGCCAGGCGGACCATATCCGGATAGCTTACCCAATAGGGTGCCGGGATTATCACCTCGTCCCCTGCATCCAGTGTGGCCAGAAGAGCGTTGCACAGGATCTGTTTGCCGCCGGTTCCGACGCTGATCTGTTCCGGATCATACGAAAGACCGTTCTCGCGTTGAAACTTGTCGGCCACCGCGCGTTTCAGATCGGGTGTTCCATCCACATTGGTGTAGCGTGTCTTGCCGGCGTCTATCGCGTCCCGTCCGGCGTGGCGGATATGTTCTGGCGTATCGAAATCCGGCTCGCCGCTGCTGAGATCGACGATACTGCGGCCTTCGTCGCGCAGCGCCGCGGCGGTTTTGCTCATGGCGATGGTGGGCGACGGTTTGACCGCCTCCATACGCGAAGACAGGCGGGTGACGGTTTGCAACATGGAATATCTCCTGACGGTTTCGGACGTGGCCCAGATGGCTGCGACCGGATGAACTATTGCCGGCGCGTTGCCGGGCGGGTCGCGACCCGGATGGCGGTACGGGCAGCAATGCGGCCATGTCCAGCCACTGTCCGGATCGCGGCGGATCAGGCGCCGGTCGCTTCCTGTGCAGATTGCGCGAACGGGGATATGGTGATGCCGTTTTCCTCCAGCGCATTGCGCAGGGCGCGGCAGATTTCCACCGCTCCTTGTGTGTCGCCATGAACGCAAAGCGTATCCGGTTCGACCGGCAAGCGCTTGCCGCCGGTCGTGGGGATATGGCCGTTTACCACCATTTCCAGCACCTGAGTCACGCTTTGCTCGGGGTCATGGATCACCGCGCCCGGTTCGCTGCGCGGCGTCAAATGACCCAGATCGGTATAGCTGCGGTCAGCATAGATTTCGCAGGCCACCGGCAATCCGGCCTTTTCAGCCGCCTTGTAGGTTTCCGAATAGGGCAGCGTGATGAAAGTCAAAGTCGGGTCCACCGCCTGCACCGCGCGCACGCAAAGCGCGGCAAGATCGGGATCGGCCGCAGCCATGTTGCCGATTGCGCCGTGGGTTTTCACATGGGTCATCGGATGGTTTTCCAGCGCGCACATGCCTTGCATCGACACGATCTGATAGATCAGTTGCGTTTCCAGATCTTCGGGCTTTTCGCCGCTGATCCGGCGGCGACCAAAGCCATAAAGATCGGCAAAGGAAGGATGCGCGCCCACATGGACCCCCAGATCGCGCGCCATGCGGATGGTTTTGCGCATCACCACCGGATCGCCCGCATGAAACCCGCAGGCCACATTGGCAGATGTCACCAGTTCCAGCATCGCGGCATCCTCGCCGATCGTGTAGGCGCCAAAGCTTTCGCCCATGTCGCAGTTCAGGTCCAGTTCGCGTGTCATGCGGTTCTCCTGCGGTCGATGTCGACAGATGAATACATCTGGTATACCATAACTTCAAGCCCCTGCGCGACGCGGGGCGGCGATATGGCCGTGCTTGCGCTGTTCGGGTGCTTGTGGCAATGCCCTCGGTGGAAACATGGATGGTATACCCTTTTGCCTTTGGCGGTCATGTTGCCGCAAATGTGAAACGAAGATGATAGGAGATTGCGTGTCTCAGTCCGAAAGCCTGACCGAAAGCGCCTTTCAACGGCTGCGTGACATGATCCTGAGCGGTGAACTCTCGTCGGGTACGCAGTTGCAGGAACGCACCTTCGCGGAACGTCTGGGTGTATCGCGGACCCCCGTGCGCGAGGCAATCGCCCGTCTGATGAACGAAGGGCTGGTGACGCGCGCACATCGTGGCGTACCGACCGTCAATCGTATTTCCATATCAGAAGTTATGGAAATCCTTCATGTTCGGCGTCTGTTGGAATGCGAAGCGGCAAAACAAGCGGCAGGCGTATCCTCGGATCCCGAAATCTGGTTGAACTTCAAGTCCAGGCTGACGGGCTTTCTGGAAGGGCAAAAGCCGGGACCGGTGGAACATGCGGATTTCGATTTCGCCTTTCACATGCAGATCGCCAGAACCGCCGGGTCGGCGCTTCTGGCGGAGATGATCAGCAGCCTGAAACTCAAGACCCGGATTTTCGATCAAGGACAGCTGCCCGACCGGCTGGAGCCCGGCACGCGCGAGCATATTGCCATTCTGGATGCCATTCTTGCCCGCAATCCCGAAGCGGCGGAAACGGCCATGCGCGAACATATCAACAACGCGCGCGAAGCAATCCTGAGCCATCTGCACCGGCTGAGCTGACCAAAAATATCCTCTGTTGACGGCAAGGGCTGGACCGCCTCGGAATATTTGCTATACGCTTGGTATACCGCATGTATGTAGAGGAGGCACCATGGCCCGTTTGACTGAAGAGGCGCGCGGCGTCTATGTGATCACCGTTACCCCGTTTCACGAGGACGGCAGCCTGGATCTGGACAGCACCGACCGGATGGTCGACACCTATCTGGAGCAGGGCGCAACAGGTCTGACGGTGCTGGGCATGATGGGCGAAGCACCGAAACTGACTCTTGGGGAAGCTCGCCGTTTCATAAGCCATCTGTTGAAACGGGTCGACGGGCGCATTCCGGTGGTGGTTGGTGTTTCGTCGCCGGGTTTTGCGCAGATGCAGGAATTGACCCGGGCCGTCATGGACGACGGTGCGGGCGGCGTGATGATCGCGCCTCCGTCGGGGCTGAAAACCGACGACCAGATCGTGACCTATTATCGGCAGGCCGCCGAAATGATTGGCGATACGCCCTTTGTGCTTCAGGATTTTCCGCTGGCGACCGGCGTGCACATGTCCGTATCCGCAATCGCCCGCATCGTTCGGGATGTGCCCACATGCGTCTGCCTGAAACATGAAGACTGGCCGGGTCTCGAAAAAATCACCGCATTGCGCGACAAGGGGGTGCTGGACCGGCGAATTTCCATTCTTTGCGGCAATGGCGGGCTGTTCCTGCCCGAAGAGATGGCCCGAGGCGCAGACGGCGCGATGACCGGGTTCTGCTATTCCGAGATGATGATCGACGTGATCCGCCATATGGAGGCAGGGGATGCAGATCGCGCGCAGGATATCTTTGACGCCTATCTGCCGATGATGCGCTACGAACAGCAGCCCGGTTTGGGGCTGGCTGTGCGGAAATATGTTCTGGCCCGCCGGGGTCTGATCGCGTCCCCGGCGTTGCGTCGCCCCGGCGGAATGCTGAACGCCACCGCGCGGGCCGAAGTCGACCGGATTCTGGCCCGTCAGGAGGCGCGGCTGGCCCGCCTGGGGTGATTTGGCGTCCGGTCTCGGGCGCGCCGATCCGTATCAGCGGCGCGTGTCGGCCATCAGCGCCAGCAGCTCGGCCATGACCGTGGCGGCCAACAGCGAGGTGATCTTGCCCGGCCCGTCATATAGCGGGTTGGTTTCGACGACGTCACAGGCCACCAGGTTCAGACCCTGCAGCTGGCGCAGCAGATTCAGCATCTCAAAGCCCGAAGGCCCTCCGGCCTCGGGTGTTTGCACGCCTGGTGCAAAGGCGGGATCCACCACATCCATGTCAAAAGACAGAAAAACCGGTGCCCCGCCGACCCGTGCCACGATCCGGTCCGCCAACACCGACGCGGAACTGGCCATCATATCGTCCGTGGTGACCACGTCGAACCCCAGGTCGAGCGACTGGCTAAGGTCCGTTGGCGAAAACAGGGACCCCCGCATGCCAAGCTGGATCGAGCGCGCCGGGTCGACCAGATTTTCTTCGGCCGCGCGGCGGAATGGCGTTCCCGCACTGTCGCGTTTCTGTCCGAAATAGGTGTCCCAAGTGTCCGTATGGGCGTCAAAATGCACCAACGCCAGCGGGCCTCTTTGCGCCGCGACTGCGCGCAGATGCGGCAGGCTGACCGAATGGTCGCCGCCAAACGCGCAAGAGATCACACCCGCCCGTGCCAGCGGCGCTACAAAGGCTTCGATTGCCGCAAAGGTATCCGGCACATACCCGGGCACCACCGGCGTATCCCCCAGATCGGCCACCTTCAGATGGTCGAAAACATGCAGCAGGTCGCGGTATGGGTTGATCGGTCTCAACATGACCGACATGTCACGAATAGCGTTCGGCCCGAACCGGGCGCCGGTGCGATAGGGTGCACCGGAATCGGACGGAATTCCAAACACCGCGGCATCCAGCCCCTCGGGGTCTTCGGCCTGCGGCAGGCGCATGAACGTGGGCACGCCACAGAACCGCGGCAGTTCCATGGAGTCGGTCGGAGTCTGTGTCATTGTGAAATCGCTTTGCTGTCGGAAGGGTCGAGAATTTCAACCAGAAGGTCGGTCGGAGTGCGCGCGTCGCCGTTGATTGGGGTGATATCCTGAGGGCAGGCGGACAGGACGACCACCACGTCCATCTCGGCGGTAAAACAGACATGATCACCGGGCTGGCAGGGCGGCGGCAACCGCGTCACACTGCCGTCACCGGCGACCGGCACATTCATGAACACGTTGAGCGAGGCCGGGGTGAACGGGCAGGACAGCCCGTGCCGCTCCAGTGCTTCATGCAGGTTGGCGGTACAGCTGCGATGACCGGGCGCTCCCAGCTCTTCGTACAGTTCGGACGTGCACGGACACAGCAGCGTGTCGTGCCGCATTTCCGCGCTGTCATGCGTGACCCGCAGCATGGTCCGACGACGGTTGGACACCAGACTGCATCCTGCCGTGACGTGGATCAGGCTGTTGATTGACCGACAGTGCTCCATCGACATGTATTCGGTCATGTCATTCAGGCTGAACGCCCACATGTCGGCAACCTGATTTCCGGTTTCGGTGGTCACTTTCAAGTCCTGACCCCGGCGCAGCGTTACGGCATCACTGTAACGACCCTTGATACGTTTCATCGAAACTCCTTCTTGTCCCGCCCCGCCTGGCCCCGCCTCGCCACGTCTGCGCATCAGCTGTTGACAGGTAAAAAATCGGTGTTTAGCGTGTGGTGGACATACGGTATACCGCGAGTATCCCTATAGCAAACAAAACTTAGTCAAAGGCTGTCGCATATGCCACTGGACCCAAGCCCGCAGGGGGGCTCATCAACCGCAGGGCCGATTCTGGAACTATCTGATATCCGCAAGAAATTTGGCGCTCTGGAGGTTCTGAAAGGCGTGTCGCTTGCGGTTTCACCGGGTGAATCCCTGGCCATTATCGGGGCCAGCGGTTCCGGCAAAAGCACGCTGCTGCGCTGTGTGAACCTGTTTGAGCAACCCACATCGGGGCAGATCCGGTTCGATGGGCGCGACATCGAATATGGTGACGATCTGTGGTTCTGGAAACGTGAACGGATCCTGCGTGATCTGCGGCGCGAGGTCGGCATGGTGTTCCAGAGCTACAACCTGTGGCCGCATATGACGGTGCTGGAAAACATCATCGAAGCCCCGTTGCAGGCCGGGCTGGGGCGCCGGGCTGAAATCGTCGGTAAAGCCGAAGAACTGCTTCAGAAAATCGGCATGTATGAAAAGCGCAATGAATATCCCAGCCGCCTGTCGGGCGGCCAGCAGCAGCGGGTCGCCATTATTCGTGCCCTGGCGATGGAGCCCAAGATTCTTCTGCTTGACGAAGTGACGTCGGCACTGGACCCGGAACTGGTGGGCGAGGTGCTGGAACTGATCGCACAGCTGGCCGCAGAAGGTGTGACCATGCTGGTGGTGACGCATGAAATCGCATTTGCCCGCGATGTCAGCGACCGGACCATATTCGTTCACAAGGGCGTAATCGAAGAAGAAGGCCCATCGGCCGAAGTGCTGGGCAATCCCGGCAGCGAACACGCACAACGCTTTTTGCGGCGCGTGCTGCATCCGAATTTGAAGAAAGCCGCAGGGGTCAGCGATGTTTGATGTCATTCAAGACTGGTGGGTGGTGGTCCTGCCCTATGTGCCGCTTCTGCTTGAGGCCGCGCTGTTCGTCTTGCAGATCACCGTTTGTGTCGTCCTGCTGTCCTGGGTGGTCGGACTGGTCGTGGCGCTTTGCCGAGCGTCTGGCGTGAAGCTGCTGGAATGGCCCGCGCGTTTCTTCATCTGGTTCATCCGCGGCACGCCCGCGTTGGTTCAGATCTTCATCATCTATTTCGGTCTGCCCCAGTTCGGCATCAAGATGTCACCTTTTGTGGCGGGCACCCTGGCGTTGGCGTTGAATGGCGGCTCGTATGTGGCCGAGATCATTCGCGGCGGGCTGATCGGGATTCCCAACGGGCAACGCGAATCTGCTCTTGCGTTGGGTCTGAGCCGGGCGACTGCGATGCGCCGGGTGATCCTGCCGCAGGTGGTGCGGGTGATCATCCCGCCGATTTCCAACGAAATCGCCTCGTCGCTGAAAAACACTTCTCTGCTTTCGACCATCACGCTGATGGAACTTACCCTTCAGACAGAGGTGATCGTGGCGTCCACGTTCCGCCCCTTTGAATTCTACATCTTCACGGCACTTATCTACCTGTTGATGACAACCACCTGCATCTACGGGCTACAAATCATGGAGCGGCGATTTGCCGTGAGATACTGAGGGCGACCGCCCTTCGCAATCGAACCGCGCCAATCCTCAACCAGGGAGACTACCTTGAAAGGCTTGAACAAAATCAAAATCGTAGCGGGGTTCGTCGCGCTGTTCGCCGCAGCACCGGCCTTGGCCGCCGACGATCTGGAATTGGCTGAACCCGGTGTCCTGACATGTGGTGCGGATGGGGGCTATCCTCCGTTTTCGCTGACCAATACGAAAGGTGAATTTGACGGCCTCGCCGTGCGCGTCATGAAGGAAATGGCGAACCGCGCGGGGCTGGAATACAACCCGGTCATCGTGAAGTGGGACGCCGCGCTGGTCGGTGTGCTCAGCGGCAAGTTCGACATGCTGTGCAACGCGATGGACATCACCCCCGCGCGCCAGGAGCAGGTCCGTTTCATTGACGCCTGGCTGGAATCCGGCGGCCGGCTGCTTGTGCACGAAGATTCGGATGTCACCTCGGCCGAGGAATTCGACGGTGTGATCGGTGTTCTGGCCAGTTCCACATGGTCGAAACTGGCGGAAGAGCTGAATGCGTCGGATACCAAGTATTATAAGGTCGAAGTGGATGCGATGCGCGATCTGGCCAATGGCAATATCGACGCCATGATCACGGACGCCATTGCGGCGGCCTGGGCGATTGAGCAGTCGAACCTGCCGATCCGCATGACGGACGGCTACCTGAGTTCGGTCCAAAAAGGGTTCGCCATTCACAAGGACAAGGTGAACCTG
Source organism: Rhodobacteraceae bacterium F11138 (assembly GCA_016521575.1). Taxonomy (GTDB): domain Bacteria; phylum Pseudomonadota; class Alphaproteobacteria; order Rhodobacterales; family Rhodobacteraceae; genus Sedimentitalea. Next base: position 115,185 of record JAEKDP010000005.1, read on the forward strand.
GCCAAGGCGTTGAACGAGGCGCTGGCCAGCATGGTCGAGGACGGAACCTATGAAGAGCTGACCAGCGATCTGATCGGCATCAGCCCCTATCCCGAAGATCCGATCCGCAGCCAGTTCTGATCTGCAATCCGGCATGGTGCGCCGCTGCGCGCGCCATGCCTTTCCCGGTACTGCCTGTCTTTCGCCCATCCGGTGCGGAACAGTGGGCAGCGCCGTTAGCAACACATTCGCCGAGCGAAAGAAACATGACCGAACAGACCCTTCTGAAACGGATCGACGAAGATCGCGACACGCTTGTCGCGCTGCTTCAGACGCTGATCCGTGCGCCCAGCCCGAACCCTCCCGGTGATACGCGCCAGGCCGCGCAGGTGCTTCTGGACTATCTTGAATCCCGCGGCCTGTCTGCCGATGTGATCGAACCGCAACCCAACGCGCCGAATCTACTGGCGTCTTTTGCGGGCAAGACGGACGGGCCACATCTGGTGTTGAACGGTCATCTGGATACCTATCCCTGTGACGATGCCGACCGCTGGACCCATGATCCGTTTGGCGGGGACCTGGCCGATGGTGCGGTATATGGACGAGGTGCCAGTGATATGAAGGCCGGCACGGTCGCGATCGCCGCGGTCTTTGCCTATCTGCATGAGCAACGCGATGAATTGGGCGGCCGGGTGACCTTTGCGGCGGTTTCGGACGAGGAAACCGGCGGCACATGGGGCGCGCAGTACCTGCTTGAGCATCACGACGTGCGGGGCGACTGCCTGCTCAACAGCGAACCGGGCGGGCCCACCACGGTGCGCTTTGGCGAAAAGGGCTCGCTGAAACTGCGCTTCAAGGTGCGCACCATGGGCTGTCATGGCGCGTACACGCACAAAAGCAAAAGCGCCAACAAGATCGCCGCGTCGGTGGTTCGCGCCTTGCCGGCCATTGCAGAGCTGCCGGTGAAAACCGGCGACAATCTTGGCCCGATGCTGGCTGGGTCGGAAACCGAATTCGACCGGCTGCACGCTGCGGGCGCGTCCGAAGTGCTGCGCCAATACACCGTCAATGTGGGGCTGGTGCGGGGCGGGGTAAAGATGAACATGCTGCCCGCAAGCTGCGATTGCGACGTGGATATCCGTATCCCCATCGGCGGCAGCGTCGATGCGGCGCTCAAAGCGGCGGAAGAGATCGCGGCACAGCATGAAGAGGTCTCGGTCGAGGTCCTGTCGCGTGACGACCCCACCTGGACGGACCCCGGACACCGGATGGTCGCCGCAGTTCAGGACGCCGCGGCCAAGGTGCTGGGTCAGCCCATCCATGCGGTGACCAGCCTGGGGGCGACCGATGCACGGTTCTGGCGCGCAGCCGGCGTACCCGCCGTCACCTATGGCACCACGGCCACCAATGTGGCCATGGCCGACGAACACACCGACATAGACGAATGGATCGGCACGATCAAAGTCCACGCCCTTGCCGCCTACAACTATCTGAGGACGACGTCATGAGCAGCCTGTCCGCCCTGAAACAAGAGCTTGTCGACCGGGTCGACCGCGACCGGGATCTGCTGGTGGCTTTTCTCAGCGATTTCGTGCGCGCCAAGAGCCCGAATCCGCCCGGCGATACCCGCGATGCGGCGCGCTGCGTCACCGATTTCCTGTCCGCGCGCGGTCTGGACCATCGCATCGTGTCCCCGCACGAGGAAATGCCCAATGTCATTGCGTCGTTCGACTGCGGCCAACCCGGCCGGCATCTGGTGCTGAACGGACATATCGATGTCTTCCCTCTGCCGACTTCAGTGGGCTGGACCCGTGACCCCTGGGGCGGCGAAGTGTCAGAGGGCAAGGTCTGGGGCGTCGGGTCCTGCGACATGAAGCAGGGCACCACCTCGATCCTGTTCGCCTATGCCTATCTGCATGAAATCCGCGATCGGCTGAAAGGCAAGCTGACGCTCACCGCCGTATCGGACGAAGAGACCTTTGGCCCCTGGGGCGCGGTCTATCTGATGGATCACTGCCCGGAAATTCACGGCGATTGTTGCTTCAATGCCGAACCGGGCGCGCCTACAACCGTTCGGATCGGGGAAAAGGCGCCGCTCTGGATGACCTGTACGGTGGAATCCCCCGGTGCGCACGCCGCCTATACCCACAAGGCCCGCAACCCGGTCGAAATCGCCTCGGCGTTTATCGCAGAGCTGGAAGCGGTGCAGGACCTGGAGGTCAATCTGCCCGGCCCCGTGGCCCAGGCCCTCTCCGTCGCCCGCGACGAGATCGACCGCGTCCACCTGCCCGGGGCGGCCGATGTGATGCAAAGCTTCACCCTGAACATCGGCCAGTTCAACGCCGGCAGCATCGTCAACACCATCCCCACGAAATGCACCTTCGATGTCGATATCCGGCTGCCGTTTGGCATGACCAAGCAGCCCGTCATGGATTTCATGCAGAACCTGCTGGACAAGTATCCCGAAGTCTCGATGGAGGTGGTAATGGACACGGCGCGCCCTGAATGGTCCGATCCGGATCACGAACTGGTGCGCTATGTCAGGCAGAACGGCAAGGCCGTGGCCGGGCTGGACATCCTGCCGATCACCAGCCTTGCGGGCACGGATGCGCGGCTGTGGCGCTACGCAGGCATTCCGGCCTTCAGCTATGGTGTCACGGCCACCAATGTGGCGATGCCGGATGAACATGTGGACATCGACGAATGGATCGCGGTGGTGAAAACCCACCTGTTGACCATGTTCGATTATCTCACCGCCGACTCGGAATGAACGATCTGACCCGGCTGCGCTGCGCGGAGCCGGGGTTTGGCAACTATGAAAGAAGGCTACCGCAACCGACAGGAGAGGAAGAAAATGAAACAGGGACGTATCTTTGCAGCGGCGACCGCAATCGGCATCAGTCTGGGCGCCACCGTTGTGGCTGAAACCAATTGGGACATGTCCATTGTCTGGCCCGACGGAAACTTCCACACCCAGAACGCTATGAAATTCGCGGATGCGGTACGCGAGGCCACCGATGGAGACGTCAATATCACCGTTCATTCCGGCGGGGCGCTTGGCATCAAGGGGCCCGAAGGCATGGCGGCCGTGCGGGATGGGCTGGTGCCGATTGCCGAAATCTTGCTCAATCAGCAGGTCGGCGAAGCGCCGGTGGTGGGTATTGAAACGCTGCCCTATATCGCGTCCACCACAGCTGATCTGGCTCTTTTGCACAAGTTCTTTCGCCCCAAGCTGGACGAGGTCGCGGCCAGCATGAACCAGAAAGTGCTTTATATGGTACCGTGGCCCGGGCAGGCGGTCTATGCGCCGCATCCCATCAATACGCTGGACGATCTCAAAGCACTGAAGATCCGCGTTGTGGACGCCAACGGCACCCATTTCTTCGAGGCGCTCGGCGCGGCCCCTCTGCAAATGCCCTGGGGCGAAGTGGTACCGTCGCTGGCCGCCGGCACGATCGAGGGCGTCACCACGTCTTCTTCTTCCGGTGTCGATGGCGCGTTCTGGGAATTCACCGACTACATGAGCACTTTCAACTGGCAGGCCTCGTCCAACATCATGTCGGTGAACCTTGACGCATGGAACGCGCTGGAGCTTGAACACCGGACTGCGATCGAGGAGCTCTCCAAGAAGCTCGAAGGCGAATTCTGGCTCAACAGCGTTGCCGAAGACGCCAAGAAGATCGCCACGCTTGAGGAAAACGGCATGACGGTCAGCGCCCCGTCGCCTGAACTGCGCGCCGATCTGCTGGAAATGGCTTTGCCGCTATGGGATGCTTTCCGTGACCGTGTGCCCGAAGCCGCCCCGGTGATCGACGCCTATCTGAAGGCGCGCGGCGACTGAGCGTTCATTGCGGGTCTGCACGCGCGACGCCGTGCGGACCCGCGGTCGGTGCTGACCGAAGGAGTAGACCGATGGCCCCTATCCCCGCGCAGCGATTTGACAGGCTGCTCCGCGTGATCGACCGGTTGACCGAACTGGGCGGCGCGGTGGGGGCGTTGAGTTTGCTGGGTATCTTCGGTCTGATCGGTGCCGAAATCCTGTCGCGCAACCTCTTGGCGCATTCATTGCACTTTTCCTGGGATCTGGCCGGATACCTGATGGGAAGCTGTTTTCTAATGACCGCTGCCGCCGCGCTGAGGTCCGGTAGCCATGTACGGGTGACTGCGTTGCTGGAAGCACTGCCCGACCGGACCGCGCGCATGCTTGAACGTCTGGCGTGCGGGACCGGTTTGATGATCTGTGTCGCGTTCAGCTGGGCGCTGATCGAAATGGCCTGGCTGTCGGGCGTACGCGGCTCTACCTCCGCGACCGCATTTCGTGTGCCGCTTGTCTATCCGCAATCGGCGCTGGCGGCGGGCGCGACCCTGTTGACCCTGCAATGCGCAGCGCAGCTGCTGCGGCTCTGGCGCGGCGAAAGCCTGGCCACCGGGGACGGGCTGGAATAGGGCGCGGCATGGGTAAGGTCATCGCAACGCTGCTGGGTTTGCTGACGCTGTTTCTGGGTAGCGGGCTGTGGATCGGACTTGCGCTGGTGGGCACTGGTTTGGGTCTGGTGGAACTGTTTCGGCCCGCCATGCCCGCTCTGAAACTCGTGGCGCAACAAACCTGGAACACGGTGGCGGCCCCTGAGCTGCTGGCGTTGCCGCTTTTCATCCTGATGGCGGAAATCCTGTTTCGCACCCGTATATCCGAAGCCCTGTTTACGGGCCTGTCGCCCTGGCTGCGGCGGGTGCCCGGGGGGCTGAGCCATCTCAATGTCATGGGCTGCACGCTGTTTGCTTCGGTTTGCGGGTCGTCTGCGGCCACCACCGTGACGGTCGGGCGCATCACCGCCAAAGAGCTGATAAACCGCGGGTATGACCGTGATCTGGTCACCGGCAGCCTGGCCGGGGCGGGAACGTTGGGTTTTCTGATCCCGCCGTCGACCATCATGATCATCTATGGCGTCATGGCCGAGGAATCCATCCTGCGGCTGTTCATGGCCGGAATTCTGCCGGGGGCAATGCTGGCGGTCGGGTACATGGGGTATATCGGCATTCGCGCAGTGCTGAACCCTGCGCTGATCGGCACCCCGCCCGCGCCCAGCAGCCTGTTGGAGAAGCTGCGCGCACTCAGGGATCTGGCGCCGTTGCTGCTGCTTATCCTGGGTGTGATCGGGTCGATGTACGGCGGTATTGCCTCTCCGACCGAAGCGGCGACGGTCGGGGTCGCCGGGTCTGTCCTGATCGGATTTGTGCAACGCACGCTTGATCTGCGCGGGCTTTACACGGCGGCGCGCCGTGCCGCCGAAACCTGCGCCATGATCGGGTTGATCATGATCGGCGCGATGCTGTTGTCCACGGCCATGGGGTATCTTGGGGTGCCGCGCTTCATCGCCACCGAAATCCAGAGCTGGGGCATGTCGCCGCTGATGCTGATCTGTGTGTTGCTGGTATTCTATGTGATGCTGGGCACCGTGATGGAAGGGTTGGGGATCATCGTCATGACCCTGCCTATCACGCTGCCGCTGGCGATTGCCGCCGGATATGACAAGGTCTGGTTCGGAATCTTCATCGTCATCGTGGTGGAAATGGCCCAGATCACGCCCCCTGTCGGGTTCAACCTGACGGTGATTCAGCGGCTCACCGGTGATAGCATGGGTCGCATCACCCGCGCGACCTTGCCGTTCTTTTGCATCATGGCAGGGTTCGTCATGCTTCTGGCGCTGTTTCCCGGGATCGTGCATGTGGTGCCCGACCTGATGCGTTCAGGTTGAGACTGAGCCGCCGACCTTGCCGAGATTTGAATTGCCATACCGAGACGCACCAAGAATGACCCCAAGTTTCCTTCCCTCAGGTGATCGCGCGCTGATGTTGAAGTTCAGCGACAGCATAGATGCGTCGGTCAACGCGCGGCTGGTCGGATTCGCCGACCGTTTGCGACAGGGTGCCATCGCGGGGCTGGTCGAAATCGTGCCGACCTATGGGTCGCTGCTGATCTGCTATGACCCTGAACATTTGCGCGGTGCCGCGTTGGAAAAGCGGCTGCTTGCCCTGTGGGAGGGAACAGGAACAGAAGATAGAACCGAAAGATACTGGGAAGTGCCCTGCCTCTACGGTGGCGAGGTCGGGCAGGATCTGGACGATTTGGCTGCCGACAAGAACCTGACCCGAGACGAGCTGATCGCGCTGCATGCCGGGGCCGAATACCGGGTCTACATGATCGGGTTCGCGCCGGGTTTTGCCTATCTGGGCGGTTTGCCCGAGATCCTGCACACCCCGCGCCTGACCGTGCCGCGTCAGAATATCCCCGAAGGTGCCATCGGGATAGGCGGGCGTCAGGCGAGCATCAATTCGGTGGCAGGGCCGTCGGGCTGGCGCTTTATCGGGTGGACCCCGTGGCGCAGTTTTGATCCGGCGCGGCCGGAACCCTGTCTGTTCCGGGCAGGGGATCGCATCCGTTTTCGCCCCGTCGATACCGCCGAGGCTCGTGACATCGCCGCAGGTCTGTCTGCGGGCGATGTCATCCCGGAACCTCTCAAGGGGGAGGGGGCGGCATGAGCCTTGAAATACTGTCTGCCGGGCCGATGCTGACGGTACAGGATGCGGGCCGCAACGGGCTGCGTCATCTGGGGGTCTCGACCGCCGGGCCGATCGATCCGGATGCAATGCTGCTGGCCAATGCGCTGTGCGGCAATCGCGATGATACGGCGGCGCTGGAATTTGCCGGGCCGGCCGGGCAGTTCCAGACCGACCGGGCCGTGCGCTTTGCCGTCACCGGGGCCGACTGCGATATACGCATCGATGCGCGCCCCGTCGCCGCCTGGGAAAGCCATCGTCTGACCCCCGGTGAAACGCTGAGTATTGGCGCCCCGCGTGACGGGGTCTGGGGGTATCTGGCGTTGTCCGGCGGGATCGAGACTGCGCCTGTTCTGGGATCGCGCGCCACCCACCTGCGCAGCGGTTTGGGCGGCGTCGACGGCCGTGCCCTGCGCAATGGTGACCGCCTGCTGCTGGGGCCTGATCGCAAGGTCCCCTGCTTGCGGCCAGCGCCACAATCGTTGCCTGCACACTCACAAGAACCCGGGCCGATCCGGGTGATCCTTGGTCCGCAAAGCGACCGGTTCGCCGACGATATCCTGGCGCGGTTGACCTCTGCCAGTTTCACGGTCACGCCTCAGCGCGACCGTATGGCCATGGTGCTGGGCGGGGTCGAACTTCCCGCTGCCGGTGGCCATGATATCCTGTCTGACGGCACGGTGCCCGGCTCCATCCAGGTGCCGGGGTCGGGCGCGCCGCTGGTGCTGTTGGCCGAAAGCCAGACGACCGGAGGGTATCCCAAGATCGCCACCGTTGCGTCGGTCGATCTTCCCCGGCTGGCGCAGATTCCGGTGGGCCGCACGGTACGGTTTGCCGTCATTTCCCGCGAAGAGGGGGAAGACCTGTGGCTGGCTGGCCGCCGCGCGCTGCGTGCGGTGCTGGCAGGGCTGACCGCAAAATCCGAAGGCATGTTGAGTTCGGATTACCTGTTGTCTTGTGATCTGGTCGGCGGGATCGCTGCGCCGGATGAAGTGGCCGGCACCGACTTGACCGCGCGTGGAGATCCGCAATGACCCGGCATGGCAACCTTGCGCGCGAAGCCCATCGCCGGATCATCGGCATGATGTTCGAAGGCGAATTGCGTCCCGGCGATGCGCTGCGCGAAGCCGCGCTGGGTGCGCGGTTGGGCATGTCGCGAACGCCTGTGCGCGAAGCCATCAAACGGATAGAAAGCGAGGGGCTGGCCGCCGCGCAGGGCCGGTCGATCCGCGTGCGCCGCCTGCCGGCACGGGATGTCGAGGAAATCTTTTTTCTGCGGCTGCAACTGGAACCGGCCCTGGCGCGCGCGGCGACCCATCTTGCGGCGTCACGGCTGGATAGGCTCGAAACGCGAATCCGCAGCTTGAAAAAAGCGGGGCCGGACCGGGAAGACACGCAATGGGAAATCGACGACGCCCTGCACGACATGCTGGCCGAACCGTCCGGCAACCAGACCGCCCGCGCGGTGTTGACCACGTTGCGGCAACGCACATGCGGCTTTGATCATATCCAGCTGCCGGAACGGTTCCTGCAGAGCTGCGACGAACATCTGGCCATCATTGCAGCGGTCCGTGCCGGTCAGCCCGACGGGCTTGAAGCCGCCCTGAAGCAGCACCTGGAGAACGCGCGGGATGCGATCCTTGCCCGCCTGCGCGAGTGGCCCAGGGACCTGAAAGACAGCGATCCGAAAGACAGCGATCCGAAAGACGGGGGCACAGTCGGGAATGAGTGACCGCAGATGTTTGATCCTGCAGCCCGTTCACGAGGCCGGTTTGCAACGGCTGCGCGATCAGGGCGTCACCCCGGTCGTCTGTCCGTCGCCGGACATGGAGACCGTGGCGCGGCACATCCCCGGCTGCGTCGCCGCGATTACCCGCGATGCCGGGTTTGACGCACGCGCGTTTGCGGCAGCGGATCGGCTGCGTGTGGTTGCCGTGCATGGGGCCGGGCACGATCCGGTGGACAAGGACGCGGCGGCCCGTGCCGGGGTGCTGATCGCCACGACGCCCGGAACCAACGCGCAATCGGTGGCCGAACTGGCGCTGGGGCTGGCCCTGGCGGTTGCCCGGCGTATTCCTCAGGCAGACCAGGCGATGCGCGGCGGCAGGTCCGGGTTCCGGGAAAGCGTGCGCTTCACCGAACTGGCGGGCGGTACCGCGGTGATCGTCGGCTGGGGCGCGACAGGTCGGGCACTGGGCACCATGCTGCATCAGGCTTTTGGCATGGACATCCTTGCCCATACGCCGCGGGTTCCGTCCGAAAGCTGGGTTACTCATGCGCCGGATTTGCATGCGGCGCTGGCTTTGGCCGATCTTGTTTCGCTGAACGCGCCCCTGCGCCCGGAAACCCGTCACCTGATCGACGCAGCGGCGCTGGCCGCCTTCAAGCCCGGTGCGATACTGGTGAATGTGGCCCGTGCCGGTCTTGTGGATGAAACCGCCCTGGCAAACGCTTTGCGCAGCGGGCAGCTGGCCGGTGCGGGGCTGGATGTGGCATCCGCCGCGGCGGGGCAGGGCGGGTTGTTGGGATGCGATACCGTGGTTTTCACCCCGCATTTGGGCGGCACCACCGAAGCCGCCTTGCGCCGTACCGCCACAGCCGCCGCCGACAACGTGATCGCGGCGCTGTCCGGCACCGTGCCCGATACCGCGATCAACCCCGAAGTCTGGAGTGTCCCCCGATGATCCTTCCTGCCACTGGTGCCCTATCTTCCGCGGACACACCCGACAGGGTTATTGCCCGGACCATTCGCCGCGTCCTTGACCGGGTCAACGCGCTGTCCGCGCCTGGCCCGGGCTGGACCCGACCGTCCTACAGCGATCTTGAAAGCCGCGCCCACAAGGTGATCGAAGAAGAGGCCGAGGCGCTGAAACTGGAAACCAGCCGCGATGCCGCCGGCAATTTCTTTGCCCGTCTGCCGGGACAGGACCGCACGGCGCCGGCACTTTTCGTCGGCTCGCATCTGGACACGGTCAGCCATGGGGGCGCCTATGACGGACAGGCAGGTGTCGCCGCTGCCCTGGCGCTGATCGCTGCCTGTCGCGCGTCAAAGATGCCGCCGCCCATGGATATCGTGCTGACAGTCACGCGGGCCGAAGAAAGTGTCTGGTTCCCGGTGTCCTATATCGGCTCGCGGGCGCATCTGGGCGCGCTGACGGCCGCCGAGATGAAAGCGCCGCGCGCCGATACTGGCCAGAGCCTTGCCCATCACATGCGAGCGCAGGGGTTCGACCCTGACGCAGTGCTGGCCGCGCGCGCGCCCGACCCCGCCCGGTTTCTGGAATTTCACATCGAACAGGGCCCTGTCCTGCAGGAAGCTGGCGAAGCCTATGGTCTGGTGACCGCGATCCGGGGTGGGCTGCGCTATCGCGCGGCGCGGATCACCGGACAATGGGCGCATTCCGGCGGCACACCGCGCGATCAGCGCGCGGATACGGTCGTGGCACTGGCCGATCTGGTGCTGGCCATGGATGGCGTCTGGGCGGATATGCTGGGACAGGGTGCGGACCTGACCGTGACCTTTGGCCGGGTCGATGGGGCGACCCCGGCCCATGCCATGGCCAAGGTTGCGGGGGAACTGGGATTTTGCCTTGATCTGCGGTCCCGCGATGTCGAGATGCTGGAGCGCGCCGACGATCATCTGCGCCGCGAAATGCGCCGGATCGAAACCACCCGTCCGGGCATCGTCTTTGATCTGGGTGCGCAAAGCCGCAGCCAGCCTGCGGTCATGTCCGGCGACATGCTTGACCGCATCGCACGCGGCGCCCGGCAGATCGGGGACAGCCCGCGTCGCATGTTGTCAGGCGGTGGCCATGATGCGGCCGCCTTTGCGGTGGCCGGATGGGACAGCGCGATGATCTTCATTCGCAACTGGAACGGCAGCCATTGCCCCGAGGAAGGCATGGATGCGTCCGATCTTGAGCGTGCGGTCGGCGCTGTCTATGCGGCGGTGATGGCAGGGTGGATCCCATGAACCAGGAAACACTCTCTCAAGCGGCGTATCGCAGGCTGCGTGAAGATATCGCCAGCCAGAAGATCGCGCCGAACTCGGCTTTTACGGAAATCGAACTGGCCCGTGCGCTGGATATCTCGCGCACACCGCTGCGCGCCGCGCTTTCCCGCCTGCAACGGGAGGGTGTGATCGAAAGACAAGCAGGCGCCACCGTCCTGGTCCGGGCGATCACCGTCGACAAACTGCTTGAAATACTGCTGCTGCGAAAGGTGCTGGAACGGGCCGCGGCGGAACGCGTCGCCGAGCGTCGCGGGCTCACGCCAGAGCTGGAAGCCGTGCGCCGTGACACGTCGCGCCTGCTTGAAGGGACGCCGGATTTCGGTGAATTCTGGGACAAGGATGAAGCGTTCCATCTTGAAGTCGCCAAGGCGGCGGAATTGACGATCCTGCCGGTCATCCTGACGGAACAACGGGCGATCGTGCGGCGCTGTACCATCATTCGCACCCATACCCGTTTTGACGATCAGCTGCGCGAGCATCTGGATGTGCTGGACGCAATCGAAGCGCGCGACCCGGCAGCAGCCCGTGCCGCCATGTCGCTTCATTTCGACAATATGCGCACACGATCCTTGGGCACGTTGCCCGGCCCCTGACGACCTTGGTCGATGCAGCCGGCCAACGTGTCCGCGCACGCCTTAGTATCGCCAAGGGCCTTGCCGCGCAGGCGGGGATGTCTGTGCGCTTGGACGTTCCATGGACCGGGGCCTTGCATCGGGAACAATGCGGCTGGCACAGGGAACGTCAAACCGATCTGCCACGTCACGTTTGACGGCGGCCCAGGTGTCAGCGGACAACCGATATCCATGCCAGAATTTCGGACAACCATCCGATCATCGCATTCTCATCGAGATGACCGGTTCATCCGCTTGTCCAGACCAACCAGCGGCGCCGATTCTGCGTGTGGATCATATTGGATGGCAACGGTCGTTTTCGGCGCGACATATATTCTGTTTGTTATCATAGGGTTCATGACGCGGAAGGGGTGGTGTGAATTTATATTGACTTGATATTTTAGTAACGTTACTAATTTGATGGATGGATGGGAAACCTTTGACATATGACGTTGCGATCGTAGGGGCGGGGCCGGTTGGGCTGATGTTGGCCTGCGAGTTGGGGCAACACGGAATCTCTGTCGGCATCTTCGACGCCGGCAGCCCTGATAGCCCCGGACATCCGCGGGCCAACAACCAGTCCGCCCGGAGTATGGAATACTATCGACGGCTGGGCATCGTCGAGGAACTGCGCGCCAGCGGCTTGCCAGAGAACTATCCGACCGACGCGACATATTTGGCGGGTTTCAACGGCATGGAAATTGCGCGGGTCTCTCTGCCGTCCAAGCAAGAGGCGCTGCGGGTTTGCCGCGCGGGGGATCCGGTGTGGAAGTCGGCCGAGCCGCAATTACGAACCAGTCAGCGATCACTGACCCCATTGTTGGCGCGCCGGTTGCGGGATTTCAAAACTGTCGAATTGTTCGAGAATGTCGAGGTCACGCAGGTGACCGCCGGCGACGGCGTCCAACTGCGGTTGGACAACGATACCGGGGTGCAGGCACGGTTCTGCGTCGGCTGTGACGGTGCGCGCAGCATGGTGCGCAAAGCCATGGGAATTCGCCTGGGCGGCGAGGACGGGCTGGACATGGACTTCATGGGCGGTCGCATGATCGCCAGCTACTTTAGTTCGCCCAACCTTGTGTCGTTGACCGGCATGCAGCCGGCTTGGCAATATTGGGCGATCCTGCCGGACATTCGGGCAGTGATGGTGACACTGGACGGGGATGAAGAATTCATCCTGCACCGGCAATTGCCCAAAGGGCAGGAACCGGCGACCTATGAGCTGCAAGCCGATCTGGATCGTCTTTGCGGCCCCGGGGTCGAGGTCCAGATCTTCTCGTCCGCGGCCTGGCGTGCGGGGCAGGCGCTGGTGTCTTCCAGTTTTCGCGAAGGCCCGCTGATGATCGCAGGCGACAGTGCTCATCTGTTCACGCCGACCGGCGGGATGGGGCTGAACACCGGTATCGAGGATGCCATCAACCTGGCCTGGAAGCTGGCCGAAGTGGTCAAGGGGCGTGCCGGAGATACCCTGCTGGACAGTTATACCCAGGAACGGCGCAAGATTGCTTTGCGCAATACGGGATACGCACTGAAACTGGCCCGTGCGGTGGGTGAATGCCCCGTCGCGCCGGCGATTGCTGATGCCGGACCCGAAGGCGACGCCGCCCGAATGGCTGCGCGCGAACATATCCTGAAATATGCGCGCAACGAGTTCGAACATCCGGGCATCGGGCTGGGCGGGCGGTATGACGATTCCGCGCTGATCGTGCCCAATGGAACGCCGCCGGCGGATCATCCGATCAGCTATCAGCCCAGCACCGTGCCGGGCGGGCGTTTGCCGCATGTCTGGCTGGATGACAACGAAAGCCTGCTCGATCTGGCCGGATACAGCTTTACGCTTGTTGATTTCGATGCCGCTTTGCCGGTATTGCCCGCGACCTGGTGCGAGAAGATGAGCGTTGCGGTGCATCGGCTGGACCGGGCGGATCTGGCCGGAGAGCTGGGCGCGCGCGCGGTCCTTGTCCGGCCGGATCAGATCATCGCCTGGCGTTGTACGGATGCGGGCGACGTGACCCGTGCCGAATTGGAAAATGCCTTGAACGTCGCGCGCGCAAGGCGTGTCGCCGACCACGCGCGGGAGATCGTCCAATGATCGTGCGCTGTGGATATCTGCTTGGCTGTGTGCGTCCCCAGGCGCAGCCGGATTTTGACAATACGCTTGTCGATGTTCTGCTGCCCGCGATCCGCGAGATGCCGGGGGTTGAGCGGGCCGAGGTGCATTTCGCCCAGGACGCAGAGCCGGGCGCGCCGGACATCCATGCAACCTTCATGATCCATTTTGCTGATGAAAAGGCGATGGAAACGGCGTTGTCTTCGCCTGAAAGACAGCGGATGCGTGAAAAATTCATCGCCATCCTGCCCGGTTTCGACGGCACCGTTGCGCATATCAATCATACGCTGCTGCCCCGGAACGAGCAGTCCGGCCTATGCCAAAACTAACGAGGGAGAGGACGAATGGACGATTTTGAGAAGTACAAGACGCTGGAAGACTACAAAGAGGCCGTGGACTCGGCGCTGGCTATCGTCGAAAAGCACTTTCTCGAAGAAAACCCCGAACAGATCGACGAGGCGCTGCGCCTGTATTCCGAGGACGTCGAATGGCACGCGCCTGCCCGCAATCTGATTTATCGCGGCAAGCAGGAAATCCGCAAGATGTACATGGCTCTGTTCTACGCGGCAGAGGGGCTTGAACTGACGCAGATGGAACGCTTTGCAACCCCAAGCCGGGTTGTGGACGACAGCCTGGTCACGTTCCGGATCGCCAATGACGATATTCAGAACTGCCCCTATCCGGTGGGGACCTATGTTAAGATGCGGCTGATCCATATTTTCCACGTGGAGAACGGGCTGATCACCCGTGAGAGCGGATACGAATGCTGGACCATAGACGAGTCCAAGGCGTAGTTCTGTCTTCTTGGCGTCCGCCGGGTTAAAGGGTCTTGTGGAATGCGTGCGGGAGCAGGGAAATGCATGATAACGGAGGCTCGGGCGGCGGCTTGAAGCAGGACGCGGAACGCCTGTGGCGTACGGACAATACGGCGCGTCTGTTTCTGCACGCTTTCAATACCTTTGAAGAAAAGCTGCTGCTGCGCGCCGCCGCGGCGGGAGCCGGGGACATAAGACGGGTTCATCTCAATGTCTTGAGGCACATTGATGTCAAAGGCACCCGAATGGCCGACCTGGCGCAGCGCGCCGGCATCACCAACGGGGCAATGTCTCAGGCAGTTGCCTTGTGCCAACGGGACGGGCTTGTGGAAATCAAGACCGACCCCGACGACAAAAGGGCCCGGCGGGTATATTTCACGCCTGACGGTCTCACGCTTCTGGAAACGCTGCATCAGCTGTTTCTGGGCATCGAACAGGAAATCTCTGACATCGTCGGAGAGGACGGGTTTGCCGAGTTGAGACGATTGCTGGGGCTGCTCCAGCGGGATTTCAACGTATCGGCGGGCGAAATCAAAGCACGGGGCTGAGATCATGCGCCCGTGCGGGATCGCAGGAGGGTGACATGAGCAGGATCTTTGCATATCGCGACGCAAACGGGTGGCGTCGGCCTTGTGTCCGGGCGGAAAACGGGCTGATCGCGATCGACGAAAGCTGGGCCGATCTTCTGGGCCGCATGTGCGGATCCGACCCTGTGGGGCCAACCCTGGGTCAGCCGCTGCCTGCTGGCACGAAAATCTGTGCGCCCATGCCCGAAGGCGGCACCCTTTACGCGATCGGTGTGAATTACGCCGACCATGTGCAGGCAGGCATGAAGGTGATGCGCGAGATGGGGTTCCAAGATCCCGTAGCCGCCGCGCCCCGTCCGCTGTTCTTTACCAAACCGGCCGGGGCCTGCCTGGCTGACCCCGATGCGCGCATCGCCCCGCCGCAGGGCTGCGAGGCGTTCGACGTCGAGGTCGAACTTTGCGCCGTGATCGGCAGATCGGGCAAGCATATTGCCGAGTCAGACGCGCTGGAGCATGTCGCCGGCTATTCCATCGCGCTGGATATGAGCGCGCGGGATTTTCAGATGTTGCCGGGCACCTTGTTCGGCGTCGATCTGTTTTCGGGCAAGGTCTTTGACGGCGCCTGCCCGATGGGTCCGGCGTTGTGTCCCGCGGCGCGGGTCGGGGATCCCGGTGCTTTGGCAATCGGCGTCGCGGTGAATGATGCGACTTGGCAAGATTCGAACACAAATGGAATGATCCTGGCGCTGCCCGAGATCATCGCGGCGCTGTCGCGCCTGGTCACCCTGCGCCCGGGGGATGCCATTCTTACCGGCACCCCTGCGGGCACCGGCTTTGAGAGCGGAAAGAAACTGAACAGCGGCGACAGGATTTCCGCCTGGATCGAGAATCTGGGCAGGCTGTCGGTCGAAGTAAAGCAACCGAGCGGCATCAAGACCGCATAGATCTGAATCCGATAGGGGAGGAGACTTAGATGAAAAGAGTACTGACCGCGACGCTGGCCATGGCGGCGTTCGTCACACCGGCCATTGCCCAGGAGAGCCACACGCTGAAACTGTCCACATTCCTGCCGCCCGGCAACGTGATGGCGCAGGAATTCGAACGATGGGGGGCCGAACTGGCCGAAAAATCGGATGGCCGGCTGACCCTGGAGATTTTCAACGCGGCCCAGATGGGTCCGCCGCCGCAACAATATGACCTGGTGCGCAAGGGCGTCGCCGATATTTCATACGCGCTGCACGGTTTTACCCCGGGCCGCTTTCCATTGACCGAACTTGCCTATCTGCCGAATCTTTTCAGCAGTGCGGAACAGGGCAGTCGGGCGCTGTCGGCCATGGTGCCTGAATATCTTGCGGATGAGCATCGCGGCACCAGGTTGCTGTATATCGTTGCCGCGCCACCGATCGGTATTCTGACCAAGGATGTCAGGATTGACAGCGCCGAGGCGCTGAAAGGTCTGCGTATCCGGCATCCTGGCTCGGTCATCGCCGCAAGCCTGACCGCCGCGGGCGCAGCGCCGGCCGCAGTCCCGCCGGGCGAGATGGGCGATGCGCTGGACAAGGGTGTGATCGACGGTATCGCCACCACGGTCGAGGCCGCCGCCGCGTTCAACTTTGCCGACATGATCGGCTACAAGAACGATCTGAATATCGGCACCGGCACCTTCAGTCTGGTGATGAACCCCGACAGCTATGCATCTCTGCCCGAGGATCTGCAGAAGCTTATCGACGACACAACCGGGGCCGCCGCATCCGAACGGGTCGGCCGGATCTATGACGATTCCGAAGCCAGCGCCTGGGCGGCGCACAAGGATCATATCGAAATCGTATCGATGTCCGAGGCCGAAACGGACGAACTGAATGCGGTTCTGGCTGATTTTGCCAACAGCATGATCGCCGATCTGGATGCCAAGGGCCATCCGGCCAGCGCGTTTTACCAAGATCTCGCGGCGACGCTGGAATGAAGTCGCGCGCCATGAAATTCGTCAGCGCGGCCCCGGTCGCGCTGGCCTCTCTGGCGACGTTCGCGATGGCGTCGATCACACTGGTCGATGTGGTCATGCGCAACCTGTCGCTTGGCGCGGTGCCGGGATCCTATGAAATCGCGCGGGTCTGTCTGTGTGTGGCGATTTTTGCCTCGCTGGCCGAAGCCACCCGCAGAAAAGCGCATATCACAATCGACGTCATCGATACGATGGTCCCGGGACATCTGGTCCGTTGGTTCAAACGGCTGGCATCCCTGGCGCTGGCGGTCTTCGTGCTGCTGCTGTTCAAGGCGGGCTGGCATCAGGCGCGGGATGCGTTCGAATATGGCGATCTGACGCCCGATCTGCGCTGGCCGCTGATCGTGTTCTGGGGGCCGATCCTGACCGGGCTGGCCGCAACCGCCCTGGTCGCCGTTCTGCAGATTTTCCGGAGGTCGAAATGACCGCAGCCGCTGTCGCCGGCCTTTCCGTATTGGGTGTCGCGGTGCTGCTGCTGATCCGCATGCCGGTCGCAGTGGCCCTGGGCCTGGCCGGAACCGCCGGATATCTGGCCATCGCCAAACCCGCCGCCGTCCTGCATGTGCTGGGCAGCACGCTGTTGCAGGTGGGGACGGAATATACACTTACCGTGGTGCCGCTTTTCGTGATGATGGGTGCGGTGGCCATGCGGGCGGGAATGTCGCAACGCCTGTTTGCCGCCTCCACGGCCCTGTTCGGTCGCGTGCGCGGCGCTGAAAGCATGGCAACCGTTGTGGCCTCGGGCGCATTTGGCGCGGTTGCCGGATCCTCTTTGGCAACGACGGCGACCATGACCCGGGTTGCGGGTCCCGAATTGCGTCGTCGTGGCTATCGCGACAGCATGGTCGGGGGCACTCTGGCGGCGGGCGGGACGCTTGGTATCCTGATCCCGCCGTCCGTCGCTCTTGTGCTCTACGCGCTGATCACCGGGCAATCGGTTGCCGACCTGTTCGCGGCGGGTATCCTGCCGGGTCTGGTGCTGATGGGTCTGTATGTGCTGGCGGTCCTCTGGCGGATCCGGCGTGACCCGTCTTCGGTTCCCGCCTCGGACGGAAACATTCCGCACCGCCTGTTGCAGATCGTCAAGGGCTGGGAGGTCGTTTTGCTGTTCGGCGTGACCATCGGCGGAATTTACGCCGGCTGGTTCACCCCGACCGAAGCCGCCTCGATCGGGGTGTTTCTGGCGATCATCACCGGTTTCATGGTGGGCGATCTGACCTTCAAGGGCCTGATCACCGCGCTGGAAGAAACGGTTCTGACGACGGCGGCGCTGTTTTTCGTGGTTCTGGCGGCGACGCTGTTCGCCTATTTCATCATCCAGGCCAAACTGCCCCCGGCGCTGATCGAAATTGCCGAGGCGCTGGCGTTTCCGCCCTGGGCCGTTGTGGTCTCGATCATCGTTTTCTACCTGATTGCGGGCTGTTTCCTGGACGGTATGGGCATGATGCTGGCCACGGTGCCGGTCTTCTATCCGGTGGTGACGGCACTTGGCTATGACCCTGTGTGGTTCGGCATTCTGGTGGTCGTGGCGATCGAAGTCGGCCTGATCACCCCGCCTGTCGGCATGAATATCTTCGTCATCCGGGCGCAGATGGCCGACCTGCCGCTTGGCGCGATTTACAGGGGTGTGCTGCCCTTCATCGTGGCCCAACTGGTGCTGGTCGTGCTGCTGATGCTGCAACCGGGACTGGCGACGACCTTGCCCCGGTGGCTTGCGCAGTAGGGAGTACGTTATGCGTTTTATCGACTATTACAACAAAGGCATGGCGCGTGGGGCCGGGGGCGTGGCGTTCATCGATGGCGGCACGCGGTATGCCTGGGACGAGGTGGACGCCATGTCCGCCCGGATCGCGGCCGGGCTGCATGCCATGGCGCCTTCGGACGAGGCGCGCATCGGGGTCTATTCGCCAAACGACACCCGCGCCTTTGCATGTGTGCTGGGGATCCTGCGCGCCGATCTGGTCTGGGTGCCGATCAACTGGCGCAACACGGTACACGCCAACGGCCATCTGCTGGAACTGACCGGCTGCGATATTCTTCTGTATCACAGCGATTTCGCCCGCGAAGCGCAACAGCTGGCCGAGCAACGCAACGGCGGCATGCGTCTGATCTGTCTGGACAAGGATACGCAAACCGGATCGGAATTTGCGGTCTTGGCCGAAGATCACCCCGGGCTGCCGGATTCGTTCGAGGACGAAGATCGTCTGGTTGCCTTGTTCCCGACCGGCGGCACGACCGGGTTGTCCAAGGCCGCGCGCTGGACGCACCGCACCCTGGGCGCGACCTGCGATGCCTTCTGGCAATGTCTTGCCACGGATGAACCGATCGTGCATCTGGTCGCCGGTCCGATGACCCATGCGGCAGGGCTGCTGGCGCTGAACATGATGCCGGCGGCACCGACCCACATCATTCTGAAAACCCCTGATCCGCTGTCGATCCTGCAGGCGATTGACCAACACAGGGTCACGCATCTGTATCTGCCGCCGACGCTGCTGTATGCGCTGCTCTCACATCCAAGGGTCGGCGAATTCGATTATTCCTCGTTGCGCGCGATGGTGCTTGCGGCCGCGCCGGTGGCACCGGAAAAGCTGCGCGAGGCGCGTTCGGTCTTTGGTCCGGTGATCTGCCAAAGCTATGGTCAGGCCGAGGCGCCGATGTTCCTGACCTTTCTGCCGGCCAGGGATCTGGCACAGGCGGGGGACAACAGCCCGATCTTTGCGTCTTGCGGGCGCGAGACACTGCAGGCGCGTCTGGCGATCATGGATGACGACGGTGCAGTGTTGCCGGACAACACCCGGGGCGAGATCGTGGCCAGGGGGCCTTTGGTATTCCCGGGCTATCACGCCAATCCAGAAGGCACGAAAAAGGCGTTTTCCAACGGCTGGCTGCGGACCGGGGATGTCGGGTATCGCGACCCGGATGGCTATTACTATATCGTCGATCGCAAGAAGGACATGGTCGTGACCGGCGGCTTCAACGTCTACACCGCCGAAGTCGAACAGGCGGTTCTGGCGCATCCCGATGTGCGCGATTGCGCGGTCTTCGGCGTGCCGGACGAAAAATGGGGCGAAGCTGTCAAGGCGGTGGTCGAACTGAAACCCGGCGCGTCCTTCGATCCCGAAAGCATCGCCGCCAAGGTCAAGGATCTGCTCGGCGCGGTGCAGACGCCCAAATCCGTCGATGTCTGGCCCGAATTGCCGCGCAGCGGCAACGGCAAGATCCTCAAACGCGAGATCCGCGACAGATTCTGGCAGCAGCAGGATCGGCAGGTTTGAAGCAAGGAAAATACATGAGCAACAACGTCTACATCATCGGTGCCTTTACAACGCCGTTTTCGAAATGGGCTGATCGCAGCTTCAAGGACCTGACGCGTCAGGCCTATATGGGTGTGCTCGCCGATGCCGGTCTGGAGAACGGAGAACGGATCGAAGGCGCATGGTTCGGCAATTGCCTGATGTCGCATTTCGGTCAGGCGATGATCGGCGGCAATGTCAGCTTTATACCGCTGGTGCGCGAGGGGCTGTTTCCCGATCGAGCCCCGATCATCAATGTAGAAGCGGGCTGTTCCACCGGCACGCTGGCGTTGCATGGTGCCGCAACGGCGATCCGGGCGGGGGATGCCGACCTGACCGTCGCGCTTGGGGTGGAAAAGCTGGTCGACCCGAAAAACCAGTCCGGGGTGTTTCGCAAGTTCTCGCAAGGTCTGGATTGTCTTGATCCGCAGGATTGGCAAGAGGAATACAAACGCGCGGGCGAACAGCTGGGAATGCCGTTCGAACCGGGTCCGGATCGCACGGTGCCGATGGATACCTATGCGATGCAGGCACGATACCACATGTCGCGTTTTGGCACGACACAGGAACAGATCGCGGCAGGCGCGGCCAAGAACCACAACAACGGCGCGTTGAATCCGAATGCGCACTATCGGTTCGAAATGACGCCCGAGCAGGTGCTGAATGATCGCATGATCGTCGATCCGCTGACCCGCTCGATGTGCGCGCCGATGACGGATGGTGCGGCCGCCACGCTGGTCTGTTCCGAAGGTTTCTATCAGACCTTGCCGCAAGAACAGAAGGACAGGGCGATCCGGCTGCGTGCAATCGGCCTGGCCGGCGGCAAATACCGCAGCCTGGAAGATCCCAGCCTGACCGCGACCGCGGCACGGCGCGCCTATGACCGCGCCGGCATCAGCGCCCGCGACATCGATCTGGCCGAAGTGCATGACGCGACCTCGTTCTGCGAAGTCTATCAGGTTGAAATGATGGGATTCTGCCAGCCGGGCGAGGGGGGCGAGTTTGTCGGGACAGGGGAAACGGCGCTGACCGGAAGCCTGCCGGTGAACACGTCCGGCGGGTTGGTTTCCAAGGGGCATCCGATCGGGGCAACCGGCCTGTCGATGTGTGCCGAACTGGTGAGCCAACTGCGCGGCGAAGCCGGTGCGCGTCAGGTCCACGACGCGGCGCTGGCTTTGCAGGAGAATGGCGGCGGGATCATCGGTTTCGATGAGGCCCTGGCCGCCGTGGCGATCTACGAACGTATCAGGTGAGGAGGGACAAATGACGGCAACCGACTTTCTAGAGGCGCTGCGCTGGCGCTATGCAACCAAACAATTCGACGCGACCAGGGCTGTTCCCGAGAACGTGCTGGCGCAGATCGTCGAGGCGACGCGCCTGTCGCCGTCTTCGGTCAATCTGCAGCCTTACAAGCTGATCCTGCTGACCGAGCGCGCGCAGATGGATGCGCTGATCCCGGCAACCTGGCTGCCCAACCGGCCCAAGCTGGAAACCTGCGGCGCGCTTGGGGTGCTGACGGTTCCGACCGATCTTGGCGATCATACGGTCGAGAACTTTCTGGATCAGGTGGCCGCCGACAAGGGCATTCCGCGTGAAAGTCTGGCCGAGGTCGAAGCCAAGGCCAAGGGATTTCTGATGGGAATGTCCCCCGAAGCGCGCATCGAATGGGCGCGGCGTCAGGCATTTCTGGCCCTTGGCACCTTGTTGTCGGCCTGTGCCGCCGCCCGCATCGACAGCTGCCCGATGGAAGGTTTCGTGCCCGAAGATTACGACCGTGTACTTGGCCTGTCCGAACAGCGCCTGACCACCGCGGTTCTGGTCGCGCTTGGCTATCGCGACGCAAGCGACCCGGCCGCTGCGATGCCGAAGTACCGCCGTTCGATATCTGCCTCGGCAAATGGCAACTGAAGACCCGTACAAGGAAATCGCCGTGGCCCGATCTGAACTCAAAACCGTAGAGCAACGCCTGCTTTGGTTGTCCCATTGGATGATCCATCATGCCAACCACAACCGCCCCAAGGTGGACGGGATCAAGGTCGGCGGGCATCAGGCCTCTTCTGCGTCGATGGTGTCCATCATGACCGCGCTGTATTTTTCGGCGCTCCGTCCGGAAGACCGGGTAGCGGTCAAACCCCATGCCTCGCCGGTGTTTCACGCCATGCAATACCTGATGGGCAACCAGACCCGCGAAAAAATGGAAAACTTTCGCGGCTATGGCGGGGTTCAATCCTATCCCAGCCGGACCAAGGACATCGACGATGTCGATTTCTCGACCGGCTCGGTTGGTTTGGGGGTGGCGATCACGTCATTTGCCTCGATGGTGCAGGATTATGTGACCGCGAAATCCTGGGGCAAGGATGTGGTTTCGGGCCGGATGATTGCCCTGATGGGCGATGCCGAACTGGACGAAGGCAACATCTATGAATGCCTGCAAGAGGGTTGGAAACACGACCTGCGCAACACCTGGTGGATCATCGACTATAACCGTCAGTCGCTGGACGGCATGGTCAGCGAAGGTCTTTGGCACCGGATCGAACAGATCTTCGGCGCCTTTGGCTGGGATGTGGTCCGGGTCAAGTACGGACAGATGCAACAGGCCGCCTTTGCCGAACCGGGCGGTCAGCGGCTGCGCGCATGGATCGACGCCTGCCCGAATGATCTGTATTCGGCGCTGACCTTTCAGGGCGGGGCGGTGTGGCGCGAACACCTGATGAACGATCTGGGCGATCAGGGCGAGGTGAGCGCGCTGATCGATGGCCGCAGCGACGAAGAACTGGCCGAACTGATGGAAAATCTCGGCGGCAATTGTGTGGATACCATGGCCCGGGCCTTTGCAGCGGTCGACCATGACCGCCCAACCTGTTTTCTGGCCTATACGGTCAAAGGCTGGGGCACGCCGATTGCCGGGCACAAGGACAACCATGGCGGGCTGATGACCAAGGCGCAGATGGCTGACTGGCAGACACATATGGGTGTGCCCCAGGGGCAGGAATGGGACCCGATGGCAACGGTCGCAGACCCCGGGGCGCTGTCGGCGTTCCTGGCCAAAGTGCCGTTCTTCGCCGCCGGACCGCGCCGATATGACGACCGCCGCTTTGATGTACCCGGGATCGAAACCCCGGTCGGCGACAGGATTGCAACCCAGATGGCCTTTGGCAAGATCCTGGACGATCTGGCCAAGGGCGGATCCGAGTTGAGCGAACGGATCGTGACCACCTCGCCGGATGTGACCGGCACCACGGGCCTGGGTGCCTGGGTCAACCGGCGCGGGCTGTTTGCCCGCCGTGCACAAGCCGATACCTTCCGCGATCACAAGATCCCCTCGACCGCGAAATGGGCTTTTTCGCCTGAAGGGCAGCATATGGAACTGGGCATTGCCGAGATGAACCTGTTCCTGATGCTGGGGGCGGCGGGCCTGTCGCATTCGTTGTTTGGCAAGCGGCTGTTTCCCATTGGCACGGTCTATGATCCCTTTGTCTGCCGGGGCCTTGATGCCTTGAACTATGCGTCCTATCAGGATGCCCGTTTCATGATCGCGGGCACGCCGTCGGGGATGACCCTGGCACCGGAAGGCGGCGCGCATCAATCCGTCGGGACGCCCCTGATCGGGATGAGCCAGGACGGGCTGGCGGCCTTTGAACCGGCCTTTGCCGATGAACTGGCGGTCATCTTCGAATGGGCCTGTGACTATCTGCAGCGCGACGGTTCGGGTGATCCGGATGAACGCACCTGGCTGCGCGACGAGGTGGACGGTTCAGTCTATCTGCGCCTCAGCACCAACCCGATCGAGCAGCCGGGCAAACGGCATGACGATGCGTTCCGACAGGGCGCGGTGGATGGGGCTTATTGGCTGCGCCCGCCCGGCCCGAACTGCGAGGTGGTGATCGCCTATCAGGGTGTCGTCGCCCCCGAAGCGATCCATGCCGCCGGCATCATCGGCGAGGGGCGGCGGGATGTCGGCGTGCTGGCCGTGACATCGGCCGACCGTCTGAATGCGGGCTGGACCGCAGCGCAACGGGCCCGGTCCCGTGGTCAGCACACGGCCCAAAGCCACATCGAAAGACTATTGGCGGAGGTGCCGCGCAATGCGGTGATGGTGACCGTGATCGACGGCCATCCGGCGACGCTGGCCTGGCTGGGTGGGGTACATGGCCACCGTACCGTGCCCCTGGGCGTCGAACACTTTGGCCAGACGGGCACGATTGGCGATCTGTACCGCCACTTTGGCATCGACTGCGCCGGGATCGTGGAAAAGGTCGATCAACTCATGGCGGGCCGCCCGCTGCCGATGGCCACGGTCTGAACACCCCGGCAGCCAGCACGGCCCGAGTCCCGGTCGCAAACCTCTGGCCGGGACTTGCGGGTTTTGGGCGTGACATAAACCACCGTGGACCGCGCGCATATCGCGCCCCGTGCGAGGTCCCGCTTGAACAGCGGGCCCTTCCGGCGAACTGCGACACAGCCACAAGACTCCAGCCGCCCGGAATTATTGACGAAGAACCGCGCTGATTTGATCCGCGATTTCGTCATGGATACGCGCGCGCTTGGTGGGCCCGGTGCCGCACAGGGCCGCATCGCCGCCGTCTTCCGCAAGAATGTACTTGCCATTCTCGGTGCAGACGGGGAACGCGTCAAAGCGGGTTGCCCCTTCGATCACCGCAAGCGGCAGATTGTTGTCATCAAGCAGATCGCGGTCCTGTGCACCGAGTTCGAGCAGCCGAATATCAGCGTCCACTGCGTCCAGGCGCGGGACAAGGAGGATTTCGGCATATTCCGGGTCGATGGCAATGGCGGTGCCGATCCGGGGATCGCGATGCGCGTGTTTCAATGCCTTGGCGTCGACCGAGGTCAAGGATACACCCTGTGCCGCGTACCAGCCGCAGTCCGGGCCGCTTTTGACGGTCCGGCATGAATTCGCGAAGGCGTCGGCGTCAAACGCCACGCCCGCCAGGGCCAGGGCCGCAGTGCCGCCAAGCGCATGTCCCGCCACCGCAATCCGGGCCGGATCGACAATTGCGGACCAGTCCGGATCCTGCAGAATCCGGTCAAGCGCATGCGACACATCCTGCGGCCGCCGCCAGATTTCGTCCACGGCTTCTATTGCGCTGTTGGGGCGCGGGCCGTTCACTTCGACCACGACAAAGCCCGCTTGCGCAAGCCGGCCACTCAGCCAGGCACCGGACTCTGCCGCAGATCGCAATCCGCCGTGCGAAAGCAGGATCAACGGAAACGGGCCGGGCGCGGCCGCGGCATCCCGATACGCCGGTTGTCCGATGAATACGGCGTTTCCGCCGACGTTTTCCAGCGACCCGCCTTCCTGCGCAGGATACCAGACCGACAGCGAAAGCGGGCGCGGATCGTCCCCGCCATGCGTGGCAAGCGTTTGCACCCCGACACGCACCTCCGCGATGCCGGCTGTGGCACAAAGGCAGACCACCAGAAGAGACGAAATGGATTTCAGCATGGGGTATTCCTGTTCGGCAAATGATCAGCCAGACGCATCTATCCTGAGCGCCGGGTGGCAGTTCGGGCAGCAAAGTCCATCAGGTGTCTGAACTTGGGACAGTCCATGTGGCTGTCCGCAGGGCAATCCGCGACATGACGCATGGCGTCGCGCAGGCGTCTGAGACCTCGGATCTGTTCGTCAAGCGCATCGGCGCGCTGGTGCAATTCGGTGCGTGGCAGTTTGGGCGTGCCGTCCCTGGCGAACATGCCCTTGATGTCCTGCAGCGAAAACCCCGCCATCTTGCCCAGCGAAATCAGCGCGAGCTGAGTCACCGCTTGCGCATCGAACTGCCGCCGCAACCCGTGTCGTCCGGCCGACCGGATCAGGCCGATCTCTTCATAGTAGCGCAGCGTAGACGGAGAAACACCACTCTGTTGCGACAGAACCCCGATATCGAGCAGTTTCACGATTGACCTCAAGTTCACTTGAGGTGGCAGGGTAGCCGCCACCGATCGTCAACGCAAGAGAACCTTTCATGACAAAACCGAATTTGGCGCGCGCGTCGCTTCCCATCCTGATGGCCCTGGCTGCGGCCTCTCTGACTGCTTCGCTTGGGATCAGCATTGCGTCGGTGCTGCTGCCTACGCTGACGCGCAGTTTCGCTGTGACCGTGTCGCATGCGCAATGGGTGGTGCTGGCCTATCTTGTGGCGGTGACGGTTACCATCGTTTCGGCGGGGCGGCTTGGCGATCTGTTTGGCCATCGCCGGGTCATGCTGACCGGCCTGATCGTCTTTGCCGCCGCGTCGATCCTTGGCGCCACGGCCCAGGATCTGGGCCTGTTGATCCTGGGGCGGGCGCTTCAGGGTGTTGGCGGGGCGATTCTGATCACGCTTTCGATGTCGATTGCGCGCGGCATGGTGCCAGCCGGACACCTGGGTGCCGCCATGGGCCTGTTGGGAACCACCTCTGCCGCTGGAACCGCGCTTGGGCCTTCGCTTGGCGGTCTTGTGCTGGCCTGGGGCGACTGGCGGATGGCATTCTGGTTGCTTGCCGGATTTGCCGTACTGACGCTTGTTCTTGTTGTGCTTGCCATTCGGCCCGACCGCACGCGGTCCCAGCCATCGTTCAGATCACTGGATCTTCCGGGAACGGCTGTGCTGATTGTTGCGCTTGCGGCCTATTCGCTTGGGACAAGCGGTGGCGCATCGGGTGTACCGGTCTCACCGGTCGTGCTTTTGACTGGCGCGCTGTCGGCGACTGCGCTTTTCGTGGTCATCGAAACCCGTGCGCGCGCGCCACTGGTGCCCATGACGGTGTTCAAGGACAGGATGACGGCGGTCGGCTTCGCCATGAATATCCTTGTCGGCACCGTCATGATGGCGACACTGGTGGTTGGCCCGTTTTTCCTGACGTTCTCTCTTGGGCTGGATGAGGCGGTTGTCGGTCTGGTTCTGGCCATCGGGCCGGTTGTCGCCGCGCTTTGCGGGATGCCTGCGGGGCGGTTGACGGATCGGTTCGGCGCGCGGCGGGTGATGTTCGCCGGACTGGCGCAGACCGTGTTCGGTCTGCTTTGCCTTGCCCTGCTGCCGCGCTGTTTTGGGGTTGGTGGATATATCGCCGCGCTGGTCCTACTGACCCCGGCTTTTCAAATGTTCCTGGCGGCCAACAACACTGCGGTCATGTCCGGTGCGTCAAGGGAACAGCGCGGGCGCCTCTCCGGTCTTCTGGGCCTGTCGCGCAACCTTGGGTTGATGACGGGGGCGTCCGCGATGTCCACCCTGTTCGTCGCCGTCATGGGAACAGGTGACGCGGCAGAAGCGCCAATCGCGAATGTCTCGCACGCCTTCACGATGACGTTCTTCGTCGCCGCCGTCCTGAGCGTGGCCGCACTGGGGTTGGCGGTCTGGAGCAATCCGATCAGGGGTGGTTCGCCTTGCAGAACCGGCCCCCAAAGGTGATGCTTTTTGCCGTGGCCGCCTTTCGGTCTGCGCCTTGGGTCAGGGATCTGCGTGCCGCCAGTCGGCAAAAGACAGCCCGCGCGCCACCGTGTCTTCGATCATCTGGCTGGGTTTCCAGGCAATCGGATCTTCCCGCGCCAGTTCGCGATGACGCGCCAGAACCCGATCCGGACCCAGCGTGTCGGCGTAATGGATCAGCCCGCCGCGCCAGCGCGGAAAGCCATAGCCGAAGACCGTGACCAGATCGACATCCGCAGCAGAGGCGGCGATGCCTTCGGCCAGAATATCGGCCGCCACGGCCAGGATCACGGTGTCATGGGTTGCGATGATCCGGCTCAGGGCCTGAGCCTCAAGATGGCGATAGCCGTCCTGCCCATAGAGCGCCACAACCTCGCCGATCGGCATTCCGGCGTGCTCTTCGATCTCGACATTCAATTCGACGAACGGCACATGCAGCGTCTGGCTGGCCATGGCGCCGAGCGTGGATTTGCCCGCCCCACGCAGACCGATCAGGCAGATTCGTTGCGCCCGAAGATGTTCAGGCGCAAGCGGATTTAGCGCATCCATCGCCTTTTGCCGCCGTTCCGCGGTGGCGGCGCGATACAGGTCCGCAATCCGCAAGGCGTCCGACGTCCAGGGATCTTCGAGACCCACGAACCATTCGATCTTCAGATCCAGGGCAACGGAAACGCGTTGCAGCAATCTAATCGAGATATTTCCCTCGCCGGCCTCAAGCTGTGCCAGGTAGCGTGGCGAAACGCAGGATTTTTCGGACAGCAAACGGCGCGGAATGCCCCTGAGGTCGCGCGCCTTGCGCACCCGTTCACCGACCCGTTGCATCAGGTCGCGTACTTCGGCTTCCATGGCATTTTCCGCGCTGCTTTGCGTGGTATCGCCGCGAAAATTCGTGATTCCTGCCATATTCAAGCACCATGAACTATAATGCAGAGCCTAGCCGCGCCATGTGTTGGTTATCACCCAGTTTGATCTACCGTTTTCAGCAGGTTTGATACCGGAAGAGCCTTGCAGTCCGCAGCCTATCCGGGACCGCCCGGGGTGTTGGGTGGAATGGCGGATGATCTTCGGCGGCGTTTGGAGCGGTGCCACCAGGCATGAATGGCGGATTTCTTGACCTGACGTTGCGGCGGAAAGTGGGCGGCAACGTCATCGGCGATCTGAACGAAGGTCATTCGGTCGATGCCGGCCGTGATGAAAGCTTGCAGTTCGGGGTCGCTTTCGATCTTGGGCGGTGGTCCAGAACGATGGGCGCGGCGGTGATCCGTGATCGGCCAGGCTTCGGGTGAAAGGGTGTTTAATCCGTCTTTATCGGCCCGTTTAACGGCGCTTTCAAGGGCTGCAATGGCTTGTGTCTGCGCGGCTTGGGCAGACCGCAGAAGGGCATCCGCTTCGGCAAGCTTGGCTGTCACAAGGTCCAGATCGGCTCGAAGTGTCATGGCCCGTTTCCTCGCATCCCGTATCGGTTCAGATGTTTGCGCACGGTCACGTCAGTGACCCTCAGCCTGCGGGCGATATCGGCAAGGTTCCAGCCCTGGACGTGCAGGCAGGCGGACAACCATGGCGTCACAAGCGGAACCCGGCGCGGCAACAGGTAATCGGATTGCGCCAGTTCGGCGGTCTTCTCCGCGCCGACCAGCGCCGCCACACGGGACCGGGTTTTCGGGTTCCTTGGGATGTACATTTCGGCACCGCCAAACGTCAGCAGGAACTGAATGCCGAGGTCGACACCCAGAATGGCGACATAGGGTTCCACCTCGGCGGGTGTTCTCGGGTATGGCTTGGCTGGAACGGGCATGCTTTGGACAAACCCCTTATCTGACAGTTTGCGGTATGCGCCCCGGTCCGCGTGATGCTGGCGCGCGGACCGGGACTGTGCCCAGCATCCGGTGTCTGGCGCACCGGGAGGGCATTTCGACCGGCGGGCAACTTGCCCGCCGGTACAGTTTTAGTCGCCAAGAACACCCGGTTTCAGGCCGAGCTGCGAACAGACCGCAGCCGCCGCGTCCGATTGGGCGATCTCTGCGCTTGAAGACGGCGGCGGGCCATTGGGAACCGCCTGCGCCATGATGTGGGCATAGGCCGGGGCTGACGTTGTCATGAACCTGTGAAAGCTGACTTCATCCTGGGTGCAAAGAGACGTGGCCCAGGCCTTCATGGCCTTGGTGATGAAGCCGCGCGCCTGGGCGGTCCACTCCACCCGGCCCCAATGGCCGGTTTCATCCGCCTTCAGATCCTTGATCCAGCCCGCCGCAGGCACCGGGCCGCTGCGCTGTTCGGGGTGAGTGTCGGACTGGTGTTCATAGTCCACAGGCAGATCGACCGTATCGGCCTGGAAGGCGCTCACAATCTTCTGCGGGTCAGCCAGGTTGAATCGGCGTCGGTCGCGACCAACCATCTGACCGACCGGAAAGAGCTGCACCCAATCCGGGGCAGCGCCGCCCAGGTCACGGTCGTAAGTGGCTGTCAAAATCCCGCGCATCCGATCAGCCCGCAACAAACGGGGTGACAATCAGGTCCGCCGTTCCCTTCCAGGGATTGGACGCGCCGCCGGTTCCGTTTTCGGTGTTGAGAATGTGCAGGGCGGCGTCTTCGAGCGATGGTGGAACAACCAATGTTGTCGGGCTGATCCCCAGAATGCGCCCGTTCTCACTGCGGAAATTCATCATCGCTGCGCGCGCGGCGGCATAGCTGGCGGAATCCAGTGTCGCCTTGCTGCCAAAGCCGAGCTGCCACAGACCGAACCCGGCATTGATGCGCGCCCGAACGCCATAAACATATTCGTCATTCATATAGACATGGGCATCGGTGGAAGACGTCAGGGACTGGAACCCGTAATCGTCGCGTTCCTGCAGATCAGCGGCTTGACCGCGCGCGACGTGTCCAGAAGATACCAGGCATCACTTGCCCCGCTCTCAAAGTTGCTGACAGTGATCTCGTTGCCCTGCGTGTCTGTCTGCGGGTGATCGGCATCAAAGAAGTTCTGCCCGTCATAGCAGGCGGTGTCAAAGCCGGACGCCAGCAAGCCAAACACCAGTTCTTCGGGATGGTTTTTGGCCAGATAACCCATTTCGGAAAAGGCGGGTTTGAACACGCCCAACTTGTCGTCAGAGATATCGTCGCGCGTTACCGATACCGTGCTTTCGAACTTGCGGTTGGTGATCGTGAAGCTGTGCGCTTGCAGGCTGTGCACATGGCGCGCCCCGATCCATTCGCGCAATTGCGGGAACTGCCCCAGCCAGCTATAGGTTTCATCGCGACCCGAACTGGGCACGGTCATGGCGATCTTGTCCTTGTGCGTCGCGGCTTGCAAAGAGGCTTCGGAATAGACGGTCTTGAAGCCTTTGAAGACCAGATCAAGAGATTCTTCGTTGATGAGCATTGGCGGTTTTCCTGTCCGATTGTTTGCGGACAGAATAGGAAAAGCGCCGGATGCAGTTACATCCACAAGCCAGTGCGGGCCGTCTGATGATGCCGGGAAATTGGATTGCGCGGTGCGTAGCACAGGCCGGATCGCAAGAGAAGATTGCAGGTATTGCCATGCGGTTTTGGGAACTGGCGTGCAGCTCCTGGAGCGCACTTCGATTCTTAAAGGGTTTCTAGCCAAATTTTTACGGTTTCAGCAGATTTGACGGGGTAGCCCCGCCCGGCGGACTTGAGGGCGCTCAGAGGGCCGCACAGTGAGACGCACGAAAAAGGGCGGGGCATTGCTGCACCGCCCCACCGTTCGCTTTTGTCTGCCGGATCAGGCCGCGCGCGCCTTCATGGATTTCAGCGCCGTGATAACCTTTGGTGCGGTCTCTTTGCGCAGGAACCGCAGGCTGGAAATCTTCCAAGTGCGTTCCAGCCATTTGTTCAGTTCGTCTTCCCCGGCCTGCGCGCGCGTGTATTCCTGCCAGAGCGCCCGGATCAGCTCTATCTGCCCGATGGTGGCCGTGCCAGGCCGATTACCATAGCTGCGCCCCTTCTGCTCCGCAGGCGCAAAGCCCAAGTATTCGAATAATCCCACAAGCGCCTCAAACCCGTCAACGTCCAGTTCTGTCAGCGATGCCACCCCGCCGATCTCCACAAGCGCCGCGCGGTATTGCTCTTCGTTCAACCGGGTCTTTGTCTTGGCGACATAGACCAGCTTCATCTGATTACGCGAGATTTTCATGGCGGTCTCCTTTCGCTTCGTCTTCGGTTTGGAAAAGGCCGGGATCATCGCGGATGCTGGCACAGAGCTTCATCATGAAGCCCGTTGCGTCTTCGCCCTGGCCGTCCGCGATGACATGCAGGGCATGGGCTGTGAAATACGCCACCGACAGGGATTCCTGCTGGTCAAAGCGGTCATGGGCGATTGCGTCCATGATCCGCGCCGCATGATAGAGCGCCTGTCGCAGCTCTTCGACGCGGTTGTACTGATCCCGGCATTCCAGCCGGTTGACCTTGATGATGCACTGGGTGCTTGGCACAATGCTCATTGCAGCCTCTTTTCGGTTTTGTGCAGGCCAAGCAAGACCGAGCGGCGAAACAGCTTCTGAACGAAGCCCATAAACCCCACTGCATTCCTGTTTGGTGCTTTCAGCATGTTCAGGGTCTTGGCGATGTCCGGTTCATCGCTGCCACGCGTTTCAAGTACCTGGTCCAACGTCGCCAACGACTTGCAATTGATCTCAAAGGTTTTTGAAACCTGAGAAAGAGCGGCGGGTAATTGATCCGCCTCTTCATCGGACAGAGGCATCACCATGATGGCTTTGCCTTCAAACAGCGGTGCAATGTCGTCGGACACCGGAATGCGGATTACGATTTCGGTCATTATCGGCATCCTTCCTCAAAGAGTTTCATTGCGAAAAGGTAGCCTTCGGCGGTCGCTGTTCCGGTATCGCTCATGTCCCGTGCATCGTTCAGAACCTCGGACACATAACCCAGCCCGCCAAGGCGGCGCGCCTTGCGGGCCAGCGCTTCAACAACCGTTGCATCGGTCAGTCCGCGTGATTTGCAGAGCCGTTCCACATCTTCTTTAGGGACGTATTCAACAACCACACGAGGGTGCGTTCATCGGAAGCGCGAAATGCAGATTAATACCCATGATCTTGCAGATGCCCAGGGGCTGGATGCCCTTCGCGATACCGTTGCGGAAACGGTGCGGAGTCCCCCCTGCAACCCGATGCCCGGCAAAGGACGAACCGTTGTCGGGATAGAGGTTTTCGAAGATACCGAAGCGCTCGCAGACCCGCTTGATCAGGCGAACCGTTGCGTTGGCGTTTTCGGTCGGTGTCAGTTCCCAGTCCCGAACCATGTTCGACGCCACGTCGACCAGGACCAGCATGACGGGCCGTGTCGCCTTGCCGTTGCCCAGATCCACCCAGTAATCCTGCGTCCGCCCATCGAGCGAAACCCATTCCAGGGGAAGAACGGATGTCTGGTCACGGCGCGCCGGGATGGTCAGCCGCTTGGCGGTTTCGTCCTTCCCATAGCGCGCGTGCATTCGCTGCGCCTCGCTCAGCTCGTTCCAGCGCCGGTAGAACGTCTGGTAGAATGGAACCGCCCAACCCAGCATCTTTCCCGCGTCGTCAATCCGTCTTCAGGCCTCCAGCAGAGGCCAGTCCGGCGCGGCATCGCGGATCATGGTCATGAAGAACCGCCATGCAGATGACTCAGATTGAAAGAAGCGCATTTGCACTGGCACTATTTAGATTCGCGCGGGCACAGGCAAACGTTTCAAAGAATGGGAATTTCCGACAAGCTTGGAACGCCTTTCATTCGCCGCTTGGCTTTTGGGTTCTGATGCGAGACGCCAGCCACGATTTGCGGAATGCCATGAAGGACCGAGCCGACAATATACAGACGGCTCTTGCACTCGTTATGCACGATGACGTGGAAAGCGGTGAGGAGGGAGTTTCACGGTGGCGGTCAGTCATCGAGGCGGTGCCCGTTAAGCAGCGAGACGGCACCTCAGATTGAGGTAAGCGGTGGGCGGAAAAGACCGCACACCTTGCGCACATCATTTATTGAATTCATTGGATTTTTTCGCGCGTTTCTCGGCGCAGATGCGCCATTTCTGGCCAGATTTCCCGAAAAGGTACCAAACCCGGTGAAAAGGCCAATCCTCAACACATTAAAAAACAAGCGTCATTTTTTCACGAGGTATCAAACCCGCTGAAAGCCGTCAGACACCGAGGTCAAACCCCCGGTTGGGCTGGCCAAGGCGCGTAAGCTGGTGCTGGAGGACGAGGTCGACGTGATTGTCGGTGTGGTGTCTTCCGGGGTGCTGGGCGCGCTGCGTGATTTTGTCGATGGCGCCGAGGTGCCGCTGATCGTTGCCAATGCGGGCAATGATGCCGCGACCGGCGAGTCCTGTTCGCCCTATATCACACGGGTGTCCTTTTCGAACGGTCAGGTGAACCGGCCCATGGGGCAGTGGCTTTTCGATCAGGGCATCACGTCGGGCCTTTGCCGATGCGGGCGGCGAGATCGTGCGTGGCGAATATGCCCCGTTTGGCCAAACCAACGAGTTCGGCCCGTATCTGACCAATGCAAAATCTTCGGGCGCGCATGCGATATATGTGTTTTACGCCGGTGGCGAGGCAATCAGCTTCGTCAAGCAATACGGCTCGTTCGGGCTTGTCCCCGAGCTGCCGCTGTATGGATCCGGCTTTCTGACCTCGCCGCTGCAACTCGCGGCGGAAGGTGATGCCGCCGTTGGCGTCGAAATATACCATCCAGGGCTATGACGCCGCCAAGGCGCTGATGACCGCCGCCGATTCCGGGGCCGACGACCGGGCGTCCCTGGCTGCGGCCCTGTCCAGCGTCAAGTTCGACAGCCCGCGCGGCCCGGTCGAGATCGACCCGGCGACCAATAACGTTGTTCAGAATATCGATGCCAATGAAACCGCCAAGGATGGCGACGCGCTGCCCCAAAAGGTCATCGCAACCATCAAAGCGGTGCGCGACGAACCGAACGGCTGCAGCATTCAGTGATCCGACCTGGTGTCAGGCCCTGGCCGGTGGCCGGGGTCTGGCCCGTACAGCCTATCGCCACATCGGGGGGACGATCATGGATACCGGTTTCTGGGTCCTGCAACTTTTCAACGCGTTGCAGTATTCGATGCTGCGGTTTCTTCTCTCAATCGGCCTGACGGTGATCTTCGGGCTTTTGCATTTCGTCAACCTCGCGCATGGCGCGCTTTACATGATGCGGCCTATCTGGGGGTGTCGGCCGCCGTCCAGACCGAAAGCTTCTGGGCCGCGCTCATATTGGCCCCGCTTGGGTTCACAGCCATTGGTGCGATCCTCGGTGTATCGGCCTATTCCTATGCGATCCTGACCGCCAAGCTTGGCCTGCCGCCCTTGCCTTCAGGCAGATGGCTTATACCCTGATCTTCAAATCACGCTGGTTGGGCGGCGACGACGGCATGGGCGGGATCGAGCGTTTCAATCTCGATTGGGCCGGCATCGCAATGAACAAGCTGCTGCCCTTCGCATTCCTTGCCATTTTTCTGATTGGCGCGACCTATAATTGCCTCCGCCTGGGTGATGCGCTCGGCCTTTGGCCGGACGCTTTGCGGCATCCATGCCAACGAACAACGGATGCGCGCCATTGGGGTCAACACGATCCTGCACCGCACCCGCGCCATGGGTTTTTCCGGGCTGCTGGTGGGGGTGGCGGGGATTCTGGCGGCGCAGCGAACGCAATATATCTCGCCCGAGCTGCTGTTCTGGACAGTGTCGGGCGAAGCCTTGGTCGTGGTGATCCTGGGAGGCATCGGCACGCTGATCGGTCCGTTGATTGGCGCGATTGCATTCGTCCTGCTGAAACACGAGGTCAGCGCGTACACCAATCACTGTCACATGGTAGTCGGGCTGGTGCTGATCTTTGCCGTCTTGGCCGGCGGGCGTGGCATATTCGGGCAGATCGAACACCTGTCCCGGTCGCACAAACCGGAGCGGTTCAATACTTGAAACCCGCAATCTTTCAAAGGTCTTTGGTGGCATCAGGGTCACGCAGAACGTTTCGCTAAAACTGGGGCGTAGCGAACGCCGGGTGATCCTTGGCCCCAACGGTGCCGGCAAGACGACGCTGCTCGACCGGCCAGTCAAGGCCGCGTCCTACGGGAACCGCAGACAGCTTGAGGTCGGGCTGGCGTTAGCCACACGGCCGAAGATTCTGTTGATGGATGAGCTGACATCCGCTGTCGGGCCGTCGATGATCGATGGGTTTCACCAGCTTCTGCTGTCGTTGCCCCAAGACCTGACCGTCCGTGCAGGCACCGTGCACGCGCTTCTGGGCCGGAACGAGGTCGGCAAGTCCACGACTCTGAAGTCGGCAATCGGACATCTCGCACTCAGCGCGGGAACAATCACCTTTGACGGCACGGTGATCTCAAATTGTCTGGCGCATGATGTCTCGCGCATGGGGGTTTCCTATGTGCCTGAGACCCGTGACATTTTCGGCGCCCTGACGGTGCGGGAAAACCTGGTACTGGCCGGGCCTCTGGCCGCCCCGGAGTCTGACTGGGCGGTGGAGCGGGTTACAGATTTCTTTCCAAACCTGGCCCGGCGGATGACGCATGGCGGCCACGAATTGTCGGGCTGCGAGCAGCAGAAGCTGGCCATTGGCCGGGCGCTGATGACGGGGCCGCGCATCCTGTTGCTGGATGAAGCGACCGAAGGGCTGGCACCGATCGTCATCCAGCAGATTTTTGGCAAGCTGAAAGAACTCAAAGCGTCGGGCCTGACCATTCTGCTGGTCGAGCAGAACCTGAATTTCGCCCTCGGGCTGGCCGACGAGGTCAGCCTGATGAGCCGTGACCGAATCGTCTGGCGCGGAACGGCGGCGGATCTGAGGCGCGATTCGCGGCCGGATGCCGGGTCAGGGCCCGATGACCGGGCCGATCAGAGTCAGTGCTGCCGTATCCATGTTCTTTTCACTTTCGGGGCCGTGGAAACCTGACGCAGTGTAAACCCATGACGATTTCGCCATCAGTCCTGACGCGCCGCCGCGACCCAGACGATGACGACATCCACCGATCCGATATTCCGATAGCTATGCGGCAATTCTGAATCGAAAAAGAAAGAGCTGCCACGCGACAGCGCCGTCGCCTTGCCGTCGACGGTCAATTCGACGTAGCCGCTGACGACAAACCCGACTTCTTCGCCGCGATGCGCGTAAGTGCCGGACGAGCCGCCGCCCGGCGGAACGATATGCAGATTGGCATCCAGCAACCCGCCTTCCTTGTAGGGAACCATTCGTTCAAAGATGACCCCGGCGTCGAATCCGTCGGGGGGGGTCAGCTTGAGCCGGGGGCGTTGACCCTGATCGTATATCGCAACCTTGCCGTGGCTTTCGTCACTGAACATCGACGCGACGCTGATCCCCAGGATTTCGGAAAGCTTGTACAGGGTTGCCAATGTCGGCGGCGTCCGGCCCCGTTCGATCTTGGACAGCAAACTTTCCGAGCAACCAACTCTGACTGCAAGCTCTTTCAAGGTCATGCCGGTTTGTTTGCGTGCATAACGCAGGTTTGCTCCGATGTCATCCGGGGTATCAGTGCCCGGTTCAGCATCTTTCATATGAATTCCAATCTCCAGCGGCGGGATTTCGGTGCAAAATATCCAAACTGCGCATGTTTATACGGCAAGATGCACACAAAGAAAGTCTTGACAAGGAGAAGACGCTTTCCCACAATTCATGTCAATTCAAGTTTTGCCGACCAAAAAACAAACAGGGAGAAGAAAGTTGATCAATATCCGCAGAAGATCGTTTCTGGGAACCGCGATGGTGCTTGCAACATCCGCGGCCATGTCGCTGACGTATACGTCAGCGATCGCCGAGGGTACGCCGGTCCGGGGCGGGATCCTGAAGCTTGGCTTTTCAGCCGACCCTGCCGGCTTTGACCCGGCCCGTGGCCCGTCCGGCATGTCCCATGTCGTCATTGAGCAGGTCTATTCGACCCTGATGTCGCTGGACGCGGATGCCAAGCCATATCCCGACCTGGCCACCGAATACGAGATTTCGGACGACGGGCTGGAATATACGTTCAAGCTGCGCGAAGGCGTGATGTTCCACGATGGGGAAGAGCTGACGGCCGAGGATGTCAAATACACCTTTGATCGGCTGCGCGACGAGGATTCCGGCTATTCCTATGGGTCGCAGGTTGAAAACATCGACGAGGTCGTCGTCGTCGACGATTATACGGTCAAGTTCGAGCTGTCCGAGATCACCGGCCCGTTCCTGACCTATATGGCCTTTCCCGGGTCGTCGATTGTGCCGATGCACCTGCTGGAAAGCGATCACGATCTGAACGCCAAGCCGGTTGGTAGCGGTCCGTTCAAATTCGTCAGCTACGAGCCCCGCTCGATGGTCAGATTCGAGCGCAACGACAATTTCTATGAAGAGGGCAAGCCCTATCTGGATGGGCTGGAATATCACCTGATCGCGGATGTCACGGCGCTGACCAATGCGGTCGTGTCGGGCACGATCAACTTTTCGAACGAGATCCCGCCGAAAGACTGGGCCATGGTGACCAGCACGCCCGGTATCGAAGGCGCGCCGCTGGCCGGTAGCCGCTATTACTGG
Organism: Rhodobacteraceae bacterium F11138; assembly: GCA_016521575.1. Taxonomy (GTDB): domain Bacteria; phylum Pseudomonadota; class Alphaproteobacteria; order Rhodobacterales; family Rhodobacteraceae; genus Sedimentitalea. Next base: position 153,074 of record JAEKDP010000005.1, read on the forward strand.
CTGTTGCCCAACAACGAGAACAAGCCGCTGGACAACCCCAAGGTGCGCCAGGCCATCGCCCATGCGATTGACCGGAATGCCATCGTGCGCGGGGCCTTTTTCGGTCAGGCCGAGGCCTTCCGGGGTGGGGTGATCCCGAGCTGGAACTGGGGTCATGCGGATCTCGACTATTTCGAGGAAGGCGCCAATCCGGACAAAGCCAGGGAACTGCTGGCCGAAGCCGGCCATCCGGATGGCTTCGAAACCTCGATGACCATGGCATCCTCGTTTCCGGCGATGGTTTCGATGGCGCCGATCCTGCAGGCCAATCTGGCCGCTGTCGGCATCAAGGCAGAGATCAAGACCATGGAAGTGCCGCGTTTCTGGGACGAGGTCTGGGGCCCCAGCAACTTTGACATGACCGCGATGTACTGGCTGAGCCCGCTGGCCGATCCTGACGATTTCGTCGGCAACAACTATGCCTGCGGCCGTGCCATCAACGTGCAGAAAAGCTGTACCGAAGAGATGGATGATATCCTGGCGCGCGCCGTATCGGCACCGACCCGCGAAGAGCGCCTGGCGCTGTATCGCGAACAGCAGGAACTGTCGCTGGAACAGATGCCCATCGTTCCGCTTGTGAATTCGCTGATCCTGACGGCCCATACCGACAAGCTGCGGAACTTCAAGCCGATGCGCACCGGGTTCCTCAAGACGATCAAGGACGCCTGGCTTGACGGTCAGGGATAACATTTCCAAACGTCCCGGCAGCCCTGCGCTGCCGGGGCTTTTGTTCACTCAGGCAGGACACCATAGATGCTCAAGGTAATCTTTTGGCGGCTGATCGCGTTTGCCTTCACCCTGTTGGTGGCATCCGCGATTCTGTTCGTGACGATCAATGTCGTGCCCGGCTCGGCCGCCAAGGCGGCGCTGGGGATCGATGCGACACCCCAGGCTCTGGCGCGGTTCAATGCGCAGAACGGGCTCGATCAACCGCTCATCATCCAATACACAGCCTGGCTTGGTCAGGTTCTGCAGGGTGATTTCGGGCACAGCTTTCAGAACAGCGTGGCCGTCGGCCCCGAGGTTCTGCGACGCATTCCGGTGACTTTGGAACTGGCCGTTCTGGCCTTTATCGTTGCCAATCTGATCGCCATTCCCCTGGGCACCCTGGCCGCCATGCGCCACCAGCGCGGGCTGGATCGCGGTGTGACCGGCTTTGCGACCATTCTGGGGGCGGTGCCGAATTTCTGGCTGGCTACCCTTTTGGTGATGGTGTTCACGCTGAAATGGCGCTTGCTGCCAGCCAGCGGATTCACCCCCTTTTCCGAAGACCCGATCATGAATCTGAAGCAGATGATCATGCCCGCGCTGTCGCTGGGTATCATTTCGTCCGCATTGTTGATCCGCATCATGCGGGCGTCGATGATCGAAGTGCTGTCCGCCGACTATGTGCGCACGGCCTATGCCAAGGGCGCTTCCGAGAAAATCGCTGTGCTGCGCCACTCGATGCGCAATGCGCTGACGCCCTATGTCAATGTGGCTGCCGTTGAATTCGGCTTTCTGTTCGGCTCGGTCGTGATCATCGAGGATATCTTCCTGTTGCCGGGCATCGGGTCCTTTGTCCTGGTCGGGATCATCAATCGCGACTACCCCGTCCTGCTTGCCGCCGCCCTGACGATTACCGTCGTCGTGCTTATCGTTAACCTCATCGTGGACCTGCTTGTCAGCATGCTGGATCCGCGGTCAACCGCAAAGCATTGACCATGACATTGGATATCAACTGGCGGCGCTGGCGCCTGGTCGCATTCGGTGGCTTCATCGTAAGCGCCATTCTGTTTGTCGCGATTTTTGCCAATGTGGTCGCGCCCTATTCGCCCTATGATCTGGACGTTGCCAACATGCTGGCCCCTCCTTCGGGCGCGCATCTTCTGGGCACCGATGAGCTGGGCCGGGACGTGCTGTCGCGGGTGATCTACGCGGCCCGGATTTCGATGATGGTGGCGGTTCTGGCCTCGATGGTGGGGCTGATCTTTGGCACGATCATCGGATCGGTCGCGGCCTATTTCGGCGGCTGGGTCGATATGGTCCTGATGCGGTTCATGGAGGTCCTGTTCTCGTTTCCCGCGATCCTGCTGGCGGTGGTCCTGATGGCCGCATTGGGCACCAGCGTGGTGAACTCGATGATTGCCATCGGCATCATTTTCATCCCCGGTTTTGCCCGCCTGGCCCGCGCGGCGGCAATCGACGTGCTGCGCAAGCAATATGTCGAATCCGCACGCGCCGTCGGGATGAGCAATACCCGCATTCTGGTGCGTGAAATCCTGCCCAATATCTTTGCCCCGTTGTTGGTCGAAGCGGCGGTCGCCTTCTCTTACGCGGTGCTGCTGGAAAGCGCGCTGTCCTTTCTGGGTCTGGGCGCTCAGCCGCCGGAACCTTCCTGGGGCAACATGCTGAATGTGGGGCGTGGCTTCATGGCGAATGCCGCATGGCTCAGCCTGGCGCCGGGCATGGCGATCTTCTTGACCGTACTCGGGTTCAATACCCTGGGCGACGGTCTGCGCGACGCCTTTGACCCCCATCTGAGAGATTGATCACCATGCAAGACATCAGAAAACACGCGCAGGGCGCAGCGGGTCCGACCCTGTCGATCAGGAACCTGACGGTATCCTTTGCCGGACGCCGTCAGCTGGTCCAGGCGGTCAAGAACGTCAGTCTGGACATCTGGCCGGGCGAAATCGTCGGGATCATCGGTGAATCCGGGTCCGGCAAGACGATGACCGCATTGTCGGCCATCCGGCTGTTGCCGCACAAGGCGCAGGTCGAGGGCACCATTCATCTGGGAGAGCGCGACGTGCTGTCCTATACGGAAAAACAGATGCGGGCGTTGCGCGGTGATCGGATCGCGATGATCCCGCAGGACGCGATGCAATCGCTGAATCCGTCGATGCGCATCGGCCGCCAGGTCGGTGAACCGATCGAATTGCACCGCAAAGACAGCGCCTCGCGGATCAAGACGCGGGTGCGGGAATTGCTGGCTTCGGTGAAGATCGGCGATACCGATCAGCGGATGCAGGAGTATCCGCATCAGTTTTCCGGCGGGATGCAGCAGCGGGCGATGATCGCCATGGGGCTGGCCCTGGACCCCGAACTGATCATCGCCGATGAACCCACCACGGCGCTGGATGTGACCGTCCAGGCCGAGGTTCTGCGCCTGTTGCGGGAAATCCGCGACAATACCGGCACCTCGATCGCTTTCATCACCCATGAACTGGGCATCGTCGCCGAGCTGTGCGACTGGGTCTATGTGATGAACAAGGGCGAGGTGGTCGAACAGGGTTGTGTCGACCAGATCTTCAACGATCCGCAGGCCGATTACACCCGCATGTTGCTGGACGCCACGCCCAGTATCCACGGACCGCGAGATGAGGTGCCCAATGTCTGAACCCCTGATCGACATCAAGAACGTCAGCAAGGAGTTCGGCGGCGGATTGTTCAGCCGGCTTGCGCCCTTCAAGGCGGTTTCGGATATTTCGCTGAGCGTGGCCAGGAACCAGACCATGGGCATTGTCGGGGAATCCGGTTCAGGCAAATCCACATTGCTGCGCATGGTGCTGCGCCTGATTCAGCCGACCAGCGGTGAGATCACCATCAACGGTCAAAATGTCTGGGCGCTGAAGGGCGGACAGTTGAAAGCGTTCCGGCGTCAGGTGCAGCCGGTGTTTCAGAATCCCGCGTCGTCGTTCAATCCGCGCCATTCGATCCAGAGCATCCTGACCGCACCGCTGGAGGTGCACGGCATCGGTACGCCGGCGGAACGCCGCGACCGGGCGGTCGAGTTGCTGGAACGGGTCGGGCTGGACCCCGCGATGCGGCATCGATTGCCGCATCAGTTCTCGGGCGGACAGAAACAGCGCATCGCGATTGCCCGGGCGGTCATACTGGGGCCGACAGTGGTGCTGGCGGACGAACCGACCTCGGCGCTGGATGTTTCGGTTCAGGCGCAGGTGCTCAAGCTGTTTTCGGACATCAAGGACGATTTGGGACTGACCACGATTTTTGTCAGCCACAACCTTGCGGTCATTCGACAGGTCAGCGACCGGGTCGCGGTGATGCAACACGGGCGCCTGGTGGAAGAGGGGCCGGTGGATGACATTTTCGACAACCCCGGCAATGATTATACCCGCAACCTGATTGCCGCGGTGCCCGATCCGGCCTTTGCCCGTCGCAACCGCGCCGGGACGGCTGTACATCCTGTTTCACCGGCCTGAACCGGCCCACTATGGAAAGAGACTGCCAATGCTGAAACTTTCGACCTTTTCCATCGCCGCCCGCTGCCCGCGCAGCGGTATGCTGGGGATTGCCGTTTCCACCGCAGTGCCCGCCGTCGGTGATGTCTGCGCCTTTGTCGCGCCGAAAACCGGCGCCGTGGCCACGCAATCCTGGGTGAACCCCTATTTCGGGATCGACGGGCTGGCGATGTTGCGCGACGGGGCCAGCGCCACGCAAACGCTGAACCGGCTGATCAACGCCGATGGCGGCAAGGCATTGCGCCAGCTGGGCATTGTCGATCACAAGGGTGGCGTGGCCGCCTTTACCGGCGAAGATTGCACCGAGTGGTGCGGTCATGAAATCGGCGACTCCTTCACCGTGCAGGGCAATATGCTGACCGGCCCGGAAACCATCTCCGAGATGGCGCGCTCGGCCCGCGAAACCACTGATCTGGATCTGCCGGAACGGCTGATGCGGGCGCTGGAGGCCGGGCAGGCCGCGGGTGGGGACATGCGCGGCAAGCAATCCGCCTATATGCGGGTGTTCGACACCGAGGAATATCCCTATCTCAGCCTCAGCGTCGACGACAACCCGGACCCGGTCACCGAACTGCGGCGCATCTTCAAAGTGGCACAGGCGCAGTTCCTGCCCTTTGTGGCCGGGATGCCGACGCGAGAGGACCCTATGCGCGCCACCTCGGACGAGGCAACGGCGATCCTGATGAAAGCGCCTGCCGACCGCCCTGTGAAATAAGGCGTTCCGCCTTTGACTTGATCTATTGCGTATCACCTTTCGCTGTCTGAACTCAGAGATTTCAACGCCAAAGGTGATACGGGTTCAAGGCGGATTGCTGCGGGTGCCGGATCTTGGTGCTGCCCCGGGCAGGGGTTGCCCTATCATGTCCCACGGAGCCGATGGTGAAGGTCAGCTCTGACGCCCGGATGACATGCTGTTTCTGGCGTTCCTACCCGGCCAGTTCATACCGCATTCGGTTCACCAACGCCGGGACCGAAAAGCCAAGCCTGCAAATGATCTTGGCCAGCGGCCCGATCGCACAAGCAGAGTGTTCTTGAGTGCTTGTAATGAACAGCCGTATATCTGCAAAACATTTACCATATATTTAAAACTCTTTCTTTCTTCTGTACACACATGTGTTATCTAAGAGGCTAGGCGGGAATCTGCCTATACTGTTACTAAGGGGTAAAACATGAAACTAAGTACATTTGCAGCTGCGGGCACCGCGGCATTTTTGTGTATGGCAGCGCCTGCGGCCTATGCGGCCACCGTCTTTGATCTGACGGGCACCGGGGGCACTGATTCGTCGTATGACTTTAACGAAGACGGTATCGGTTTGACCGTCACCGGAATGCGGGACTTTTTTGGCTGGGGCAGCGCCGACATTCACCAGACCAACGAAGGCCTTGGTGTCACGGGTTGGTTGGACACCAGCGATGAGGCAGATGGTCAATTCGATGAATACATGCTGTTTTCCTTTGATCAGGATGTCAGCATGATGGAAATCGCGTTCAACCACATCGATAGTGATGATCCATATAACATCTATGTTGATTCCGGGTCGGGTTTCACTTTGGTTGATGCGAACGCAATGACCAATCCTTATACGTTTTCACCATTCCTGACGGGCAATACGTTGAAAGTTGCCGTAACCGATAACAGTTCGGCGTTCCGGATCGCATCGGTAACCGTGAACACCGTTCCGGTTCCGGCGGCAGGCGTTCTGCTTCTTGCCGGTCTCGGTTCGCTGGCAGCTGTACGCCGTCGTCGCAAGCACTGACGATCTGCGCATACTGTAGCAAAGGCGGCCAATGGGCCGCCTTTCTTGAATCAGGATCACAAATCTGCGTGGAATTCCTCGATCAGGTGGCGCACCACGGCCTGACCAGGGTTTTTGTCTTGCGCCGCCGCCTCGGCATGAACACGGCGCTGCCTGGCCGCGCTGGTGCCATCCTTGACGATGGTGCGCAGCGTGGCCATTTCGCCGGTGATGCCGAGCGCCTCGGTATCTTCGGCCAGCATTCCGATCAATTCGTCCGTCAGTGTCGCCATCGGTTTGATCGAGCGATCTCCGAAATCGATCAGCCCTTCGGACGTGCCATAGCGTTGGGCCCGCCACCGGTTCTCGGCGATCATGAAACGGTCATAGGTGCGCCAGCGTTGATTGCGTTCGCGCAGACGACACAGCATCCGGGTTATGGCCTGGGTCATGGCGGCCAGGGACAGGGCATGTTCCATCCGGGGGGACACATCCATGATCCGGGTTTCAAGTGTCGGGAACTTGTGTGATGGGCGCAGATCCCACCAGATCTTGCTGGTGTCTTCGATCAGCCCCAGTTCGATCAGGGTGCCGGTGGTGCGTTCATATTCGGCCCAGCTTTGGAAATGCGGTGGCAGACCGGTGCGGGGCAGGTTGTCAAAGACCGTCAACCGATAGCTGGCCAGGCCGGTGTCATCCCCCTGCCAAAAGGGCGAGGATGTCGACAGCGCCAGAAGATGCGGCAGGAAATAGGACAGTTGCGGGATCAGGTCGGTGCGCAGGGACTTGTCCTCTATTCCCACATGCACATGCATTCCGCAGATCAGCATCCGGCGCGCGACCCCGCCCAATGCTTGTTGCAGCGCATTGTAGCGGGTCTTGTGGGTGTGGGTCTGATCCTTCCAATCCGCAAAGGGGTGGCAGGACACGGCGATGGGCGACAGGTTGTGCCTGGCCGCATGGCGGGACACGCAGCTGCGCAGCCGCTTCAGATCTTCGCGGGCGTCTTCGATCGTGGTGCAAACACGGGTTCCGACCTCGATCTGGCATTGCAGGAACTCAGGGCTGACCTGCTCTTGCAGATCGGACTGGCAGGCTGTCATCAAGGCCGCCGGGGCCTCGGCCAGATCCAGGGTGTCGCGGTCAACAAGCAGATATTCTTCTTCGATGCCAAGCGTGAAATCCTGCTGCATATGCGTCTCCTGTCCGGTGCCGGACCAGTCAAGACCGATGCGGCGTGGTTGCCAAGCAAAAAATTCGACGGCTCCGAACCATGCCGGGGCCTTGCGCAATACGGTCGAACCGGGCAAGTCAAGCGCGCAGACAACGGGATCTGCCAATCATCGGGGGCATTCGCAGAGATGGGAAGCGGCGCAAAAATACGCGAAATCAACCGGCTGCTGTCCGGGATGGATGTTCGCCTCACCGATGGGGCGGCCCATGCGTCCGAGCAGAAGCGCCTGCGGGAGTTCGAGGCGCGCGGGGGGCTGGATGGTCCGGCCTATGCGCTGTCACCCGGAATGGACGGGTTTGATATTGGCCCGATGCGGACAGTATTTCAGCGCCATGCCGCAGATGTGTCGCGGCTGATGGGCGCGACGCGCAACACGGCTGGCTATGTGCCCGGCAACGGATATTTCGACACGCCGGATGCCGAGGCGCTGTATTTGATGGTGCGCCGCTTTGCCCCCAAGCAGGTGATCGAGGTAGGTTGTGGCAATTCGACCCGGATCACGCGGCAGGCAATTCTGGACGGGGGGATTTCGACCCGGATCACCGCTGTGGATCCATATCCACGCGCGGATATTGCCGATGTGGTGGATCGGTTCGAACAGGCTCCGCTGGAAACCGTCGATCCCGCCGTGTTCGCAGGACTTGAAGCCGGGGACATCCTGTTCATCGATTCAAGCCATCAGGTCCGGATGAGCAACGATGTCGCGCATCTGTTCTGCCGCATCATTCCCGCGCTGGCCCCCGGCGTCGTGATCCACGTCCACGATGTGTTTCTGCCCTACGAATATCCCAAGCGGTTTTTCTATGACTGCCCGTCCTGGGCGGAACAATATATGTTGCATGCCCTGTTGCAGGGTGGGGGGTATGATTTGCTGTGGCCGGGCTATCACCTGCAGCGGGATCGCCCGGATGCCGTTTCGGTCCTGCCGTTTCTGGGGCAGGGGCGTGCACAATCCTTCTGGATGCGAAAACGCTGATCGCCCGGGCGGTTTGCCGCCCTGTGGACATACCGCGAGCATCTTACATCAGTCGGACCTGTGTGCCGATCTGAACCAGCGGATAGAGCTGCTCGACGTGTTCGTTATACAAGCCGATGCAGCCGGACGAGCTTTGGCGGCCGATCTTGCGCGTGTCATGCGTGCCGTGCACCAGATAGGCGGGCCAGGACAGGTACATCGCGCGTGTTCCCAGCGGATTGCCGGGGCCGCCTTCCATATAGTCCGGCAGGGTCGGGTCGCGTTCGCGCATGTTCGCAGTCGGGGTCCAGCGGGGGTTTTCCGCCTTGCGCACGACCTTGGTGTAACCGCGCTTGGTCAGTTCTTCGGACATCGGAACCGACGACGGAAACAGAAGATAGGTTTCACCGTCCGGGCCCCAGTAATGAACCGCGCGGCTGGTGATGTCGGCCAGCAGGCAGCCCTTGCCCAATGTGTCGAAATGATCCTGCCAGCGCTGTGCCTGAAAGGAAGAATCGTTACGCCGCACGGGGATCTGGGTCTCGATCTCGGGTTCGTTGGCGGGAAAGGCATCCTGCGCCCGCAGGATCGCGGGGGTCGCGAGGGTGGTTGCCACGCCCAGCAGGGCGCTGCGGCGCGTGATAAGTGTGGATGTCATTGCTCGACCTCTGTTCGACTGTTTTCGCAGAAATAACCCCGTCGGTTGAGGCAAGCCAGTACCTGGACCGCAAAATCGGCCTGATCACGCCGAAGTGACGCAGCGTGCGGCCACGGTCGTGTCAGTCCGGGATCATCCAGGCATATGCCCCCGGAACCGCAGGTTCCGAGGGCACGCCATTTTTTGGAACAGTCGGGTCAGTCCATCGGCTTGAAATGGAATTCGCCGCCTTCTTTCAGGCCCGATGGCCAGCGCGAGGTCACGGTCTTGGTGCGTGTATAGAATTTGAACGCATCCGGGCCGTGCTGGTTCAGGTCGCCAAAGACGGATTTCTTCCAGCCGCCAAAGGTGTGATAGGCCAGCGGAACCGGGATCGGCACGTTGATGCCGACCATCCCCACGTTGATACGGCTGGCAAAATCGCGCGCCGCGTCGCCATCGCGGGTGAAGATCGCGGTGCCGTTGCCGTATTCGTGATCCATCGCCAGCTTCAGCGCGTCTTCATAGTTCTGGGCACGCACGGTCGACAGGACGGGGCCGAAGATCTCGGTCTTGTAGATGTCCATGTCCGGTGTCACCTTGTCGAACAGATGTGCTCCGACAAAGAAGCCGTCTTCGTAACCCTGCAGTTGAAAATCGCGGCCATCGACGACCAGTTCAGCACCCTGGTCAATACCGGTCTGCACCAGCCGTTCGATATTGGCCTTGGCGGCGGCGGTCACGACCGGGCCGTAATCGACATCATTGCCGCCCGTATAGGGGCCGACCTTCAGCTTCTCGATGCGCGGTACGAGTTTCTCGATCAGGCGATCCGCGGTTTCATCTCCCACCGGTACGGCCACGGAAATGGCCATGCAGCGTTCACCCGCCGCGCCATATCCGGCCCCGATCAGCGCGTCGGCTGCCTGATCCATGTCGGCATCGGGCATGATGATCATGTGGTTCTTGGCGCCGCCGAAACACTGCACGCGCTTGCCCTGGGAACAGCCGGTGCCATAGATGTATTCGGCAATCGGGGTCGAGCCGACAAAGCCGACCGACTGGATCACCGGGTGATACAGGATCGCGTCCACGGCTTCCTTGTCACCGTTCACGACCTGCAGGATCCCCTTGGGCAGGCCGGCTTCTTCCAGCAATTCCGCCAGCATCAGGGGCACAGAGGGATCGCGCTCGGACGGTTTCAGGATAAAGGCGTTGCCGCAGGCGATCGCGGGGGCGAACATCCACATCGGGATCATCGCCGGGAAGTTGAACGGGGTGATGCCGGCGGTCACGCCCAGGGGCTGACGCATGGAATACATGTCGATGCCCGGGCCGGCCGCATCGGTGAATTCGCCTTTCAGAAGCTGCGGAGCGCCGATGCAGTATTCGACGACCTCCAGACCGCGCTGCACATCACCGGCGGCGTCGGGCAGGGTTTTACCGTGCTCGCGGCTGAGCGCTTCGGCCAGCTTGTCCATGTCCCGGTTCAGCAGGCTGACGAATTTCATCAGCACCCGCGCGCGGCGCTGCGGGTTGGTGGCGGCCCAGGCGGGCTGGGCCGCGGCAGCGGCCTGAACCGCGCGATCCATTTCTTCACCGTTGGCCAAAGGCACCTTGGCCTGAACTTCGCCGGTCGCCGGGTTCATGACGTCTGCAAATCGTCCGGACGTGCCCTTGACGTGTTCGCCATTGATATAATGTGTCAGCTCGGTCATCAGAATCCTCCTGGGTTTGCGTTGCGCGCACCATAGGCTTGCAAAAACTCCCGCAAAAGAGGCAAGTTCTCAAAAAGGTTTTGCAAAATCGCAGAGGGGTCCATGCAGACACATTGGGATGACTTGCGGATTTTCCTGGCCGTGGCCCGCGAAGAAAGTCTTTCGGGCGCGGGGCGCGTGCTGAAGGTTGATCCGGCGACGGTGGGACGGCGGATCACGCGGCTGGAAACCGCGCTGGGGGCATCGCTGTTCGTCAAATCTCCACAGGGCTATACGCTTTCGGCGGCGGGCGAACGTTTGCTGGTGCAGGGGGAACAGGCCGAACAGGCCATGCGCGCCGTATCCGAAGCGTTGGAAGGACCCAGCGAGGGGCTGTCGGGGCAGATGCGCATCGGTGCCCCGGACGGCTGTGCCAACTATCTTTTGCCACAGATCTGCGCCCGTATCGGCGAGGAAAATCCCGATCTGGACATTCAGATCGTTGCCTTGCCGCGCATCGTCAATCTGTCGCGCCGCGAAGCGGATATGGCTATTGCGGTCAGCGCGCCTTCGGCGGGGCAGCTGTTGGTGCAGAAAATTACCGACTACAAGCTGCATCTGGTGGCCAGCCGATCGTATCTGCGCCAACATCCGCCGCTTGAACGAATCGAGGATCTGAAAGGGCGGCGGATGGTCGGGTATATTCCCGACATGATATTTGACGCCGAACTGGACTATCTGGACAATCTCGGGGTCAGGCGGATTCCCCTGGCCTCGAATTCGGTTCCGGTGCAGTTGAAGCTGTTGGCCCAGGACTGCGGGGTGGGGGTGGCGCATGATTTTTCTCTGCCCAGCCATCCACGATTACGCAAGGTGTTGAGCGATCAGGTCAGTTTGATCCGCAGCTTCTATCTGGTACGGCATCAGGGCGATCAACGCAGCGCAAGATTGAACCGATTTGCCGCCGCTCTGGCCCAGGGTGTGCGCGAAGAAGTGGTGCGGCTGGAAAGCCTTACTTGACTCGTCCCTATATTGCGGCGACGCTTTTGATATTGAAAGAATGTTACGGAGGCTGCCCGAATGCTCGTTCACCAGATTCTGAAGTCGAAAGCGAAAGCGGGGGTGCTGACCGTGACCTCCGGTGCGACCGTGGCCGAAGCGGCCAAGGTTCTTGCCGACAACAAGATCGGGTCGGTGGTTGTGTCCGATGACAACGGCAAGACCGCCTCGGGGATCCTGTCGGAACGTGACATCGTGCGCGAAATCTCCGCCTCTGGTAGCGGATGCCTGACCCGACAGGTCAGCGCCTATATGACCTCCAAGCTGGTGACCTGCACCAGCCAGAACAGCGCCCAGGAATTGCTGACCATGATGACCGAAGGCCGTTTTCGCCACATGCCGGTTGTCGAAAACGGTGAGATGGTCGGTCTTGTGACCCTGGGTGACGTGGTCAAGGCCCAGCTTTCCGAACTGGCGATGGAAAAGGAAGCATTGCAGGGCATGATAATGGGTCATTGAGCGTTTCTTCCCGGCATCAGCGGGGGCAAGGGGATACAGGGTGCGGCGGAAGCGGCACAACGGCTTGCCCCGCACGGAGTTGATCCAAGGAAAGAATGCAGCATGATTGGAATGCAAACGGTCGGCCAGGTCTTGCATTTGCAGAAAAACCCTGTTTGCATCCGCAGCACGATCCCGGTGAGGAGACCGTCATGCGCATAGCCCTGTATCCAGGCACATTTGATCCGATCACTTTGGGTCATCTGGACATCATCCGACGCGCCACGGCATTGGTGGATCGGTTGGTGATCGGTGTTGCGATCAACCGCGACAAGGGGCCGATGTTCTCGTTGGAAGAACGGGTTTCGATGATCGAGGCGGAATGCGCCGAATTGTCAGAGCAGATGGCGACCGAGATTGTTGCGCATCCGTTCGAGAACCTTCTGATCGATTGCGCCAACGATGTGGGCGCGGGAATCATCGTGCGGGGTCTGCGCGCTGTCGCGGATTTCGAGTATGAATATCAGATGGTCGGCATGAACCGTGTGTTGGACGCCAATGTCGAGACCGTTTTCCTGATGGCGGATGCCAAACATCAGGCCATCGCGAGTAAACTGGTCAAGGAAATCGCACGTCTCGATGGCGATGTATCCAGATTCGTAACGCCCCGGGTGCGTCTCGAATTGCTGAAACGTCTGGGGAAAAACCAGGCCTGACGCCATATGGCTCAGCGCCAGAAGGCGATCCATTCGATCAGGTTGTAGAATTTCTTGCCCAGGAACACGAGATTCCCGGTCCCGTTCAACACGACATCCACGACGATCGCGGTGGCGATCATCAGGGAAAGAACAAGCGCAAGTCGATTGGTCATTCGGGCCTCGGGAAATGAAAACGCCCGGCCAGATATGACTGACCGGGCGTAGGTTCACAATATGCAGCGTTGCGGGGCGAAATCAGCCGTTCAGACGGCCCATTGCCGCGGCCACATCGGCCATCCGCACCGAAAAACCCCATTCATTGTCGTACCAGGCCAGAACACGGACCATGCGGCCATCGACCACGCGTGTCTGATCGGGTGCGAAGATGCTGCTTTCCTCGGTATGGTTGAAGTCGATCGAAACCTTGGGTTCCGGATCATAGGACAGCACCTGTCCCATCGGCCCATTGGCGGCTTCGGCCACCAGTGCATTGACTTCTTCGGCGGTGACATCGCGTCCGGCGCGGAAGGTCAGATCAACGGCGCTGACATTGGGCGTCGGAACCCGAATGGCGGATCCGTCCAGTCGGCCCTTGAGATTGGGAAGAACCTCTCCAAGCGCCTTGGCGGCACCGGTCGACGTCGGAATCATCGCCATCGCGGCGGCGCGTGCGCGGTACAGATCGGAATGGCGACGGTCCAGCGTCGGCTGATCGCCGGTATAGCTGTGGATCGTGGTCATGATGCCGTGTTCAATCCCCACGGCTTCGTCCAGAACCTTGGCCAGCGGGGCCAGGCAATTGGTTGTGCAGGACCCGTTGCTGACCATGTTGTCGCCCTTGGCGAGCATTTCGTCATTGACCCCGAACACGATGGTTTTCTGTACATTCTTCGCCGGAGCCGAGATCAGCACCGATTTGGCGCCGCGTTCGAGATGCACGCCGGCCTTGTCTCCGTCATTGAATTTGCCGGTACATTCCAGAACCACATCACAACCGGACCAGTCCAGTTCTTGCGGATCATAGGTCGAAAACATCTCGATTTCGCCGCGTCCCAGATCCAGGGTGCGCTCGCCGACGCGGATATCATTTCCGAATCGGCCGTGGATACTGTCGTAGCGCAGAAGATGCGCGGCGGTTTCCAAGGGGCCTGTGGCATTGGCTTTGACGACCCTGATGTCGTTGCGTCCGCTGGCCGCGATATGGGACAGGGTGCAACGGCCGATGCGGCCAAATCCGTTAATTCCGACGTTGATGGTCATTGCTGGTGCTCCACAAACTTCCGTTTGAAGGGCATATAGCCCTGCAAGCATGGCATAAAAAGGGAAAAGCGCCGTTTTCACAATGTGTTAGCGCAAACTTTTTCCGGTGGCGCTAACGCTTGCCCTGCGGGGGGGATGCGTTAGGGTTGCGTGAAACGGTCAATTTGCGGGGGCAAGGGATGAGCGGTCTTCTGGCATTGCTGGATGATGTGGCGGCGATCGCCAAGGTGGCGGCGGCGTCGGTGGATGATGTCGCCGCAGCAGCTGGCAAGGCAGGCGCCAAAACGGCGGGCGTGATCATAGACGACGCGGCGGTGACACCCAAATATGTGCAGGGTTTCGCGCCCGCCCGTGAATTGCCGATCATCTGGCGTATCACGCGGGGATCGCTGTTCAACAAGCTGATCTTGCTGTTGCCGGTGGCGATGCTGCTGGCAAATTTCGCGCCCTGGCTGATCACGCCGCTCTTGATGTTGGGCGGGTCTTATCTGTGTTTCGAAGGCGGTGAAAAGATCTTCCACGCCCTGTTTCCGCACGCCGATGCGCGTGTAGAGGCCGATATGTCGGTCAAGGATCCAGGCCATCTCGAAGAACAGAAAATCAAGGGTGCGATCAAGACAGATTTCATCCTGTCCGCCGAAATCATGACCATCGCTCTGGCGGCGATAGAAGCCCCCAATGTCTGGATGCAGGCCGCGACCCTGGCAGTGGTTGCGGTGGGCGTGACATTGGCCGTCTACGGTTCGGTCGGCATCATCGTCAAGATGGACGACGTGGGGCTCTATGTGGCGCAGAATGCGCGCACCGGCATCGGCCGCGGCCTGGGGCGGGGTTTGGTCAAGGGGATGCCGCACCTGATGAAACTGCTGTCGGTGATCGGTACGGCCGCCATGCTTTGGGTGGGTGGCTCGATCATCGTTCACGGGCTTGACACCTTGGGGTGGCCCTGGCTGTACCATTCCATTCATGACATTTCCGTCGCTGTCGGCCTGCTGGTATCGCAGGACTGGACCGCCGTGGTCGAATGGGTTGCAACGGCCACAATGGACGGCCTGTTCGGTCTGGCATGGGGGCTGGTTCTGATCCCCCTGGCGACAAGGCTGGTCGGCCCCGTCTTGCAGGCCGTGCGCGGCAAGGACAAAGCGGTGTAGTTTTGACGCGAGGTAACGGGTGGTCGACGGGGCGGGCGCTGCTAGGGTCCGGTCACGCCTGTGAGGAGACCGGATATGAGCGGCAAAACCCTTTCCCAGATCCTTGATACCGCGGAAGAAACTGCAACCGGCCCTCGGTTCGACGTGCCCGAGAACTGGAAGCAGGGGCGCACGGCCTATGGCGGGTTCACTTCGGCCCTGATGCTGGCGGCGGCCCGCGGGCGAACCACGGATCTGCCCCCGCTGCGCTCGGCATTGATCAATTTTACAGCCCCGGTTTCCGCATCGCCAGAGTTCGTGGTCGAAACCTTTCGCCAGGGGCGCAATGTCACCACCGTGAATGTACGCGCCCTGATCCAGCAACAGGTGGCGGCACAGGGTACGTTTTCATTCGGTGTGGCACAGAACAGCCATGTGGCACAGGCCTGCCCTGCGCCAGCGGCGCAAACACCCGAACAGACCGCCCCCCTGTTTCCCCCCGAAATGCCGCGCCTTCCAGCGCAGTTCTTTGAGAATTTCGAAGCATGCAGGATCGAGGGGGATTTGCCTTTTGCCGGGGCCGAGCGCGGCTATCTGCGGGTTTGGGTGCGGTATCGCGATGCCGAAATGTGGGACCGGCCCGAAGCCCTGATCGGCATTGCCGATGTGCTGCCGCCGGCCGTGTTCCCCATATGCCGCAGGCCGGGGCCGAATTCGTCGATGACCTGGATCTGCAACTTCCTGTCCGGTGCGCCCGCGACCCGTGACGGTTGGTGGATGATGGAAACCGACCTGACGGCGGCGCGGGACGGGTACAGTTCACAGGTCATGCGGGTCTGGAACACGGATGGCGAGTTGGTTGTCGAAGGTATGCAGTCGGTGGTGATTTTCGTGTAAGCTGCAAACCGCGTCCGCCACGCAAAAGCCCCGACCGCATCGGCCGGGGCTTTGTCGTTTCGGTGCCAGGCCGTCTTAGCCCAGCAATTCCTTGACCTTGGCCACGGTGGCGTCGGCGGTGATGCCGAATTTCTCGAACAGTTCTTCGGCCGGGGCCGAGGCACCGAAGCTGTCCATGCCGATAAATCCGGCCTTGGCTTCGCGGCCGCGTTCGCCCAGCAACCAGCGGTCCCAGCCCTGGCGCACGGCGGCTTCGATGCCGACCCGGACCGGACCGGCGGGCAGAACCTTGCGGCGATAGGCTTCGTCCTGTGCGGCGAACAGTTCCATGCAGGGCATCGAAACCACACGCGTGCCGATGCCTTGTCCTTCGAGGATGTCGCGCGCTTCCAGCGCGACAGACACTTCGGATCCGGTGGCGATCAGGATCACCTGGCGTTTGCGCACGGTGTCAGCCAGAACATAGGCCCCCTGGGCGGTCAGGTTCTTCTGCTTGTGCTCCAAGCGGACGGTCGGCAGGCTCTGACGGGTCAACGACAGCACGCTGGGCGTTTGCTTGCTGCTCAGAGCCAGTTCCCAGGCTTCGGCGGTTTCAATCGTGTCGGCGGGGCGGAACACCCATGTGTTCGGGGTCGAGCGGCTGATCGCCAGATGCTCGACGGGCTGATGGGTCGGGCCGTCTTCGCCCAGACCGATACTGTCATGGGTCATCACGAACACGGTGGGGATTTTCATCAACGCGGCCAGACGCATCGACGGGCGCGCATAGTCGGTGAAACACATGAAAGTGCCGCCATAGGGACGCACTCCGCCATGCAGGGCCATGCCGTTCATCGCTGCGGCCATGCCATGCTCACGGATGCCGTAATAGATATACCGACCCTTGCGGTTGTCGGTGTCAAAGACACCCAGATCGCCGGTCTTCGTATTGTTTGACCCGGTCAGATCGGCGCTGCCGCCCACGGTTTCGGGCATGACCGGATTGATCACTTCCAGCAGCATTTCGCTGGCTTTGCGGGTGGCGACCTTGGGGGCGGCTTCGGAACTCTGTTTCTTCAGCGCCCGGATCGTGGCCGCGAACCGTTTGGGCACGTCGCCCGCAAGGATGCGGTTGAATTCGGCCTGACGCCGATCGGACAAAGAGCCAAGCCGGGCTTCCCATTCCGCGCGCGCGCGGGCACCACGGGCCCCGATCTCTTCCCAGGCGGATTTCACGTCTTCGGGAACAACGAAGGGCCCCGTGGTCCAGCCATAGGCCTGTTTGGCGGCCGCCAGTTGTTCGGGATCTGTCAGCGCGCCGTGACCCTTTGAGGTATCCTGAGCCGCGTGGCCCAGTGCAATGTGGGTCTTGCAGGCGATCATCGAGGGTTTGTTCGCTGATTTGGCTTTGGTCAGCGCGGCGTCGATGGCGGCGGGATCGTGGCCGTCAATTTCAATCACCTGCCAACCGGCGGCCTTGAAGCGCATGACCTGATTTGTGCTGTCGGACAGTTCGACAGAGCCGTCGATGGTGATGTTGTTGTTGTCCCAAAGCACGATCAGCTTGCCCAGCCGGTGACGTCCGGCCAGGCCGATGGCTTCCTGGCTGACACCCTCCATCAGGCAGCCATCGCCGGCGATGACATAGGTGTGGTGATCCACGATCTTCTTGCCGAAACGTGCGCGCTGAATCTCTTCGGCGATCGCAAAGCCAACCGCATTGGAAATGCCCTGACCCAGCGGGCCGGTCGTGGTTTCGATGCCCGATGCGTGACCATATTCCGGGTGGCCGGCGGTGCGCGCACCCCACTGGCGGAAATTCTTGATCTCCTCGATGGTCATGTCGGCATAACCGGTCAGATGCAGCAGCGAATACAACAGCATCGAACCATGCCCTGCCGACAGGATGAACCGGTCGCGATCGGGCCAGTCCGGCGCACTGGCGTCAAACTTGAGGTGGTTCTGAAACAGGACCGTGGCAACATCCGCCATGCCCATGGGCATGCCGGAATGCCCGGAATTGGCGGCATGAACCGCATCCAGTGTCAGGGCGCGGATGGCCGTGGCCTTGGTCCAGTGATCGGGGTTCGCGGTGCGCAGGGCGTTGAGATCCACGGGGCATTTCCTCTGTCTGTTCCGCAGCAAAAGGCGGCAATTGGCCTGCTGAATATCAGTCGCACCCCAAAGATCAAGCGTCCGCGCCTGGCAATGGTCGTGCCATATCAGGTCTGAGCGCCAAGTTGTTGAAAGCAAAGGATGGGAAATTTGCACAGCCGCGGGCTAGACTGTTACCAATTGTTCATGGATATCCGATTCGTCCGTATGTTCCGCTCAGGGGGGTGGCGGTATGGAGTCGGTGATCAAATGGTACCGCACGAAAAGGTAAGGCGCATGAGCCAGATCGAAGAATTGCACGGTCGTATCACAGCCGCGATGGAACGGATCGGCAACGGGGTGTCCGTTCTGGCGGAACGTCCGGTTGCGGCGGGGCCCGATCCCGCGATGGTCCAGGCGCTGGAGGAAGAGCAGCTTGCCAATGCCCAGCTGCAAGAACGCCTGCGCAGCCTGAAGGCACGTCACGACGAGGAAATGGCAGCCATCCAGGCCGAACTTGAGAATTCGACACAGGTTCAGGCGTTGCGGGACGAACTGGCGGCGCAGAACGACACATTGCGGCGACTGGACCAGGAGGTCCAGCGATTGCGGGCCGCCAACGACCAGCTGCGCCAGAGTAACGCGGCCTTGCGCACCGCCAATGAAAACGGCCTGGGCGATCCCGAGTTGATCAACACGGCGATGCGGGCCGAACTGGAAGGGCTGCGCGCCGCCCGGGCCACTGAAGTGGCCGAAATCGGGGCTGTCCTGGCCAAGTTGGAACCGCTGTTGGCGGGAACGGCCGAAACCGGTCTGAAAGAGGAAGTGTGATGCCTGAAGTAACCATCAAGATCGGCGGGCGCGGTTTCGAAGTCTCTTGTCAGGAGGGTGAGGAAAGCTATCTGCACGCGGCGGCCAAGATGCTGGATGACGAAGCGCAGGTGCTCTCGGATCAGATCGGGCGGATGCCCGAGGCCCGAATGCTTTTGATGGCCGGGCTTATGCTGGCCGACAAGACGGCGGCTGGCGAAGATCGGATCAAGGAAGTCGAAGCCCAGTTGGCACAATGCACCGCCGAGTTGGAGCAGTTGCGTCAGGCACCGGGTCCGGAACCCGAACGGATCGAGGTCCCCGTCGTGCCGCCGGCTGTCACCGACACATTGGCCGAACTCGCGGCGCGCGCGGAATCCCTGGCCGCGAAGGTCGAGGAACACAGTCAAGCCTAACGCGTTCCGGCTTTATCCTGATCTATCCCGTATCGCCTATCGCGTTGAAATCTTTGATTTCAGGCATCGAAAGTGATGCAGGTCCAAGGCGGATCGCTCTAACCGGGGTGCATCCACGAAAAAGCCCGCTTCGGCAGAACCGGAGCGGGCTTTTCTGTCTTTGCAGCTGCGGTCTGCAATCAGCCGTTGGCTTCGCGGATCTTGTCTGCGGCGTCCTTGTCATAGGCGACACCGTTGGTTTCAAACAGTGTATCCAGTTCGCCGGACAGGGTCATTTCAGTGATGATATCGCATCCGCCGACGAACTCGCCTTTCACATAAAGCTGCGGCACAGTCGGCCAGTCTGAAAAATCCTTGATGCCCTGACGAATCGCTTCGTCAGCCAGTACGTTTACATCGGAATAATCTACGCCCATGTAGTTCAGCACCCCGGCGACGCGGCTGGAGTACCCGCATTGGGGCATTTCCTTGGTGCCTTTCATGTAAAGCACCACATCGTTGTTGCTGATCGTCTCTTTAATCTGTGCGGCGGTGTCGCTCATGTCGCTAATCCTTTGTATCTCTGGTCTTATTCCGGGGCTCTGGTGGTCAGGGCCAGCGCATGCAAATCACCGCTGGGTCCGTCCATCTTGCCCTTGAGAGCCGCATAGACCGCGCGTTGCTGTTGCACCCGGTTCTGACCGCGAAAGCTGGCGTCGATGACTTCGGCGGCATAGTGATTGCCGTCCCCGGCCAGATCGGTGACGGTGATCTTGGCGTCGGGGAAACTGGCGCGGATCAACTCTTCGATCTCGTGGGCTTGCATGGCCATGGCGGTGCTTTCTTTGGCTGTGTTGCAGCAGATGTAGGACGGTCACGCAAGACGTGCAAGGGTGCCGCCACAGGATTCGGGTTGACGGGTTCAGACCACCTGTTCCGCAAAGGCGCTGCGGTAGAGCCGCGACAACTCGGCCAGAGGCGCCGACGCATTGCCGATCCAGACGGCGTCGCCGGTAAAACGTCCGACGGATGTGATTGTCACGCCGGCCTGACCGGCTGCAATCATCAGTGCCTCTGCCTGGTCGAAATTGCAGGCAACCAGATAGCGCGCCTGATCCTCGCCGAACAGAAAACTGGTCGTGGCTTCGTCCAGCTGCACGCCGACGCCGGCCCGTTCCGCGAGCTCGAACGCCGCCAGCGCCAGCCCGCCATCGGACAGATCGGTGCAGGCCTTGATGAATTCACGATTGGCACGAATGAACGCGCCGTTGCGTTTTTCAGCGTCCAGGTCGACTGCGGGGGCATCGCCTTCCTCGCGGTTGAAGACTTCGGCCAACAATGCGGATTGGCCCAGATGGCCCTCGGTTTCGCCAATCAGCAATGCCACATGGCCTTCGCGGACCTCGTCACCGATCATGTCATCGACATGATCCAACAGCCCGACCGCACCGATGGTCGGGGTTGGCAGGATGCCGGTGCCATCGGTTTCGTTGTACAGCGACACGTTGCCCGACACGATCGGCATGTCCAGGACGCTGCATGCCTCGCCGATGCCTTGGATCGCGCCGACGAACTGGCCCATGATTTCCGGCTTTTCCGGGTTGCCGAAATTCAGGTTGTCGGTGCTGGCCAGCGGCCGCGCCCCGACGGCGGTCAGATTGCGATAGGCTTCGGCGACAGCCTGTTTGCCGCCTTCGACCGGATTGGCCCGCACATATCGCGGCGTGACATCCGAGGTGAAGGCCAGTGCCTTGTCTGTGCCATGTACGCGGACGATCCCAGACCCCAAGCCCGGGGTGCGGGCGGTATCGGCCATGACCATCGTGTCATATTGTTCATATACCCACTGTTTGGCGGCATAGTTGGGCGAAGCGAGAAGGGCGCGCAACCCGTCCACCGGATCGATCTGCGGCACCTCTGCCAGGGGTTCGGCGGGCGGTGTCGGTTCCCAGGGACGGTCATATTCCGGGGCCGATCCCGACAGGGTGGCCAGCGGCAAGTCGGCCATGATCTGCCCGTTGTGTTCGATCACGAACCTGTCTTCGGCGATGGTTTCGCCGACGATGGCGAAATCCAGATCCCATTTCTCGAACACGGCCCGGGCTTCGGCTTCTTTTTCCGGGCGCAGGACCATGAGCATGCGTTCCTGGCTTTCGGACAGCATCATTTCATAAGCGGTCATATTCGGTTCGCGCTGCGGCACGGCGTTCAGGTTCAAGCGCACGCCCAGACCACCCTTGTCGCCCATTTCGACCGCAGAGCAGGTCAGGCCGGCGGCGCCCATGTCCTGAATGGAAATCACCGCGCCGGTTTGCATCAGTTCAAGCGTTGCTTCCATCAGACGTTTTTCGGTGAACGGGTCGCCGACCTGCACGGTCGGGCGTTTTTCCTCGATCGTGTCGTCGAATTCGGCACTGGCCATTGTCGCTCCGCCGACACCATCGCGCCCGGTTTTTGCGCCGAGATAAACGACCGGCATGCCAACGCCAGATGCGGCGGAATAGAAAATGCCGTCCGTCTGCGCCAGCCCGGCGGCAAAGGCGTTGACCAGGCAATTGCCGTTATAGGCCGGATGAAACCGGACTTCGCCGCCGACGGTGGGCACGCCAAAGCAGTTGCCATAGCCACCGATACCTTCGACCACGCCATTGACCAGCCGCCGGGTCTTGGGGTGGTCCGGTTCGCCGAACGACAGGGAATTCATCGCGGCAATGGGTCGGGCCCCCATGGTGAAGACATCGCGCAGAATGCCGCCAACCCCTGTCGCCGCGCCCTGATAGGGTTCGATATAGCTGGGGTGGTTGTGGCTTTCCATCTTGAAGACCACGGCCTGCCCATCGCCGATGTCCACGATGCCGGCGTTTTCGCCGGGTCCGCAGATCACCTGGGGACCGTCGGTTGGAAGGGTGCGCAGCCATTTCTTGGACGACTTGTATGAGCAATGTTCGTTCCACATCGCCGAGAAGATCCCGAGTTCGGTGAAGCTGGGCGTGCGTCCGATGATTTCGAGAATGCGTTCGTATTCATCCGGGCTCAGCCCGTGGCTTTGGATCAGCTCGGGCGTGATGGCTGGCTCTTGCATGATGCGTGGATTTCCCCAGTAACGGCAGTTGCGCCGCTTTTAGGCCAAGCGCACGGTCGGGGGAAGGGCAAAGCGGCGGTCGATCAGAACCGTTGGCCGACATAGACGTTCAGCAGTTCGTCGCCCTGGTCGTTGATCGAGCCGTCAATCGAAAGATCGACCGGATACTTGGTCGAAACACGATACCGCACGCCGATGCCTGCGGCGCTGTGCCTGCCCGCGTCATGCAGGGTCGCCAGACTGTCGCCGGTCCAGCCGATCCCGGCGAACATCACCGCGCCCAGGCGCTTGGTCATGGTCCGGCGATATTCGACTTGGGCCGAAACCAGCCGGTCGGCCAGATATTCGGTCGAGGAAAAGCCGCGGAACGCATCAGTACCGCCCAGCGAACATTGATCGAAGAATGGAGTTTCCTGCGATGTCGCGCATCCGGCAAGACGCCCGGCCAGAACCCCGGCAGACCCCAGCGGCGTGTACATGTCGAACGTGGCGACTGCCTTGTCATAACGGCGCGAAATTCCCTGTACTGTCCAACCATGTGAAGCCTCGAAATAGAGATCGGTTCCTTGCGTCGGATACAGGGAATCATCGCGCCGGTCGAATTGCGCCGTCAGGCCAAACTTCATCAGTTTCAGTTCGCGATCCCTGTCCAGAAACGCGGGCAGGGCGGGGCCGCCGGTTCTGTTCAGGCTCAGGGAGGATTCAAGATAGCTCAACGCGCCGCCGAACGACAGTTGCGGGGTCACGCCATAAGCCAGGCTGAGCCGCGCCAGATTTCCCTTTTGCCGGATCGGCAGCTTGCCCAGCCCGGTATAGAGATCATAATTCACATTGGCGGTCCCGAAAAAGGACGCAAACAGCCAGCGGTTGTCGGCAGAGGCGAAATTCAGCGCGCCGCCATAGGCTTCGCTGCCATTGTCCGAACGCAGCGCGCCGAAGCCCAGCCCCGATGGTTTGGTCGCGCCGTTTGACGTGAACAGATATCCCGCACCCAGCACCAGCCCCGACCCGACGGTGGGGTTCGAAAACGGAATGGGCACGGCAATGAAGGATCCATCCCTGACCCCCGATATGGCGGCAGACGCGGGATCTGAAATCGTCCCCAGATTGGCTTCGATCTGGTTGGCCCGCCCGGGCCCGGTGCAAATCTGGCACAGGACCAACAGGACCAGAGCCGGAACATAACCGCATTTCATACGTGATTCTCCGGTCGTATGCGTGCCGATTCTGATGGGATCAGTCCCGTGCGCGAGAGGGTGCTATTTCTTGCCCTGTTCTTTTTCGATCTGCGCCTGCACGACTCCGGTCGCGGCGGCTCCGATTGCGCTTTTCTCATCCTCGCTCAGGTCTTCCGCGTTCTCCAGTCCGGGGATTGCCACACGCACCTCGCGGCGGGCGAATTCGATTCCGTTTTCGGCGAATGCGTCCTGTACCCGGTTATAGATTTCCTTGCGGATCATGAATTGGGCTCCGGGTTTTGCCATGAACTTGCCGCGGATCGTGATGCCCACGTCGTCGATGCCCGAGACACCCTGGCTTTTGAAGGGTTCCAGGAAATCGCCCTTGAATCGTTCGTCTTCCCACAGCTGCTGGCCGATCTTCTTGAAGATCTTGCGGACTTTTTCCGGGTCGACATCGAATGGCACAGTGAATTTGAGTTTCATGATCACCCAGTCGCGGCTGAAATTGGTGATCTTGGGGATTTCGCCATAGGGCAGGGTATGGACCAGCCCCAGATGGTGCCGCAGTTGCATGGACCGGATCGAGATTTTTTCGACAGTGCCCATGGTGCCGTCCACTTCGACGTATTCACCGACCCGAAACGCATCGTCGACCAGAAAGAAGATTCCCGACACGACATCCGCCACCAGCTTCTGCGCGCCAAAACCAATGGCCAGACCCAGGATACCGGCACCTGCCAGCAGTGGCGTGATGTCTATGCCGAGCGTTCCGATCGCAAGCAGGCTGAAAATCACCGCTATGGCAACCTGTGCCGTCACCCGCAGCAAGGGAAGAACCGTCGCCAGGCGCGAACCGCCGGCCCCGCCGCCGTCGCCCGCGGTTTCTTCTTCCAGGGGCGCGGCGCTGGTCTGTTCCTTGGCCAGTTGGCGGTTGATCCACAAAGACAGGATTTCAAAGACCACATACCCCACCGCCAGTGTCATCAGAAATTCGATGAGATTCGTGCCGATTCCCTGCCGGGCCGAGGCAAAGTCAGCGATCGTGACATCCCAGCTTTGCGCGATCAGGATCAGGACAAGACCCGCCATCAGAACGCGGCCGATTCGAATGTAGCTGCGTTTGGTCGAACGATAGGCTTTTTCCGCCAATGGTCCTTCGCCAATCATCGGTGGCACCAGGTGTCGCACCAGCCCGCGGATCACGGTGTCCAGCAAAGGCGTCATCAGCAACCAGAACATGGTGACGTAATGGGCACCCTTCAGCAACTGATCGGTTTTGCCGAGACCGGTCAGGATGGTCACGATCATCCAGGTGGCGACCGCGACGGCGATTGCAAAATAAGGATAGATCCGGGCCACGTTCTCATCGTACTGTGTGCGGTCCGGATCGGTGCCGCGCATCATGTCGCGCAGGCCGTCGCGGGCGGTCCAGGCAATGTAGACGATGTAGACATAAATCAACGAATCAAGCCAGAACCCCAGACGGGTTTCGGCCAGACCGGCGCCGGTGGCCAGGTTGAAGCCCACGGCGAATTTGGTGAAGCCCGCCAGCAGAATCAGCCCGACAAGATTACGATGCACGAAGCGGGCCCAGGTGTCGTCGATATTGAGCAGACGCATGTTGGGCTGTTGCGGGGCCAGAACGAACCGCGAAACAGCACCGGCCAGCCGCGGCCACCAGACAAGATAAGTGACAAGCGGCGCAGCAAAGGCGATTTGTTCCGGGGTCAGCAGAATCCGGCCAACGGTCCGGGCCGTAAGGTAGAAAATGATCAGACCGAAGATTTCGCGCATGAAACGTCCAAACAGAAAGCGCAAGGACTCCTTGAGACTGCCGGCATCCGTCGTCGCGGCCTGTTTGCGCCAACGCCGGGTCAATCGTTCCGCGATCACTTCGACGCCATAGGCAATCGCGAGAACAACGGCGGTCAGGCCAAGAAGCGTCATAAGCCCTGCGATCCCACCGATAGACGCCGTGAAACTGGCGATGATGCTGGCCTCTCTGGTCAAGAGGGTCGGCAATTTCAGGATGGCATCCAGCGGGTTAGAGTAGAACGCGGTCCAGATCGCATTCAAACTGCCAAAAAACGAGGTCTGTTCTGGCGAGACCTGGCTTTCCGCCGCCGCAACCGCATCGAGCCGATCCAGCAGCATGCCGCGCACCTGGTCGTCGGACATGCGCGCCACCATTTCGCGTACCGCATCCGGGGTCAGCGGGTCGGGCAGCGCGGCAGGGGCGGATTCGGTGTTTGAGGATGATACAGCACCCGCCATCTGCGCGGCCGTCGGTCCGCACACACACAACAGGAACAGGCACAAAACTGCCCCCAAACGTGAGAAAAAGCCCATCTGTCGTCTCCCGGCCATGGTATTTCCCCGCATTTTCCGGATTTTCGCCCGAGATGCACGGATAAACTTGGGCGTTCTGCTTTTCCGGGAATGCCGTTGCACTGCGGCGTCAGGCTTCAACAGGACAAAAAAAGGCCGAGCACTAAGCTCGGCCAAAGTCCAACAGGGAGGTATGAAGTGACTAGCAAATGTGCATCGTCAACTTCATAAGACCAATTAGGCATCACCTCTTGTCTGATCAAGGGTAATCCCACGTCGGACGGGGCAATACCGCTATGCGCTGGGTGCATGGCTCAGGATTCTTCGAATGCTCTCAGCTGCTTGCGATAGAGTTGAATTTCTTCCTGAATGAAATCACGGAAGGCCGCGATCCGTTTCGATTGGCGTAGCTCTTCGGGGTAGGCCAGGAAAACCGGAACTTCGGCAGACTCGATCTCCGGCAGGATACGCGTCAGCGTCGGGCGCCCGTGGGTGACGTAATCCGGCAGCACCCCGATTCCCAGATTGTTCAGAACGCCCTGCAGAACGCCGAAATAGTTGTTCACCGTCAGCAGGGAATGGGGGTTGTACGCCAGCAGGTGTTGCACCAGCATCGCACCCGCGTTGACCTGGGCTGCGTCCGTGTTCTGACAGATCAGCCGGTGGTCGGCGATGTCGTCCAGATCGGTCGGCGTTCCGCTGACATCAAGATATTCACGGGACGCATACAGCAGCATCTGTACCGTCATCAGACGCTTGCGGATCAGGTCGGCCTGGCTGGGTTCCTTCATGCGAATTGCAACGTCTGCTTCGCGCATCGGCAGGTCCAGCACACGTTCCTCAAGCATCAGGTCAACTTTCAGATCCGGGTATTTCGCATAAAGTTTGGGCAGGCGCGGAGCCAGCCACAACAACCCAAAGCCGAATGTCGTCGTCACGCGCAGTTCTCCGAACACTTCTTCTTCGCTGTCGCGAATGCGTGCTGCGGCCGTTTCCAGGCGTTTTGACATGGCGTTGGTGGCGTCGAACAGCAATTCGCCCTGTTCGGTCAGGATCAACCCCCGCGCGTGGCGGTGGAACAGGGTGGCCCCCAGACCGTCTTCAAGCGCGCGGATCTGTCGGCTGACCGCGGATTGCGACAGGTTCAACCGATCGCCCGCATGGGTAAGGCTGCCGGCGTCAGCAACCGCGTGAAAAATTCTGAGCTTGTCCCAATCCATTTCGGTGACTTTCGATATCCAGCAGCGGCCCTATATACATAGTAGGTATGCATGGCTTGCAACCTCCGTGACTGCCGCAGACGCGCAGAGTCACGATGTGTTGCATGTTTTGGGCTATACAGGTCATACATTATGACCTATTATGCGTTCAGCCAAGCACATTATCCGACGTTGGGGAGACGAACGATGAGTACGCCAAAAATCTCGTTGAATGACCGGTTTGATCTGACAAAGAGCCCTGTTCTGCTCAACGGAACGCAGGCGTTGGTCCGGCTGATGCTGATGCAGAAAGAACGGGATCGCGCGGCGGGTTTGCACACCGCCGGACTGGTCACGGGATATCGCGGGTCTCCGTTGGGCACGGTGGATTTGAACATGAACCGGGCTGCCAAACAGTTGGCGGAAAACGACGTTACCTTTCAGTGGGGTCTGAACGAGGACCTTGCCGCGACGGCGCTGTGGGGCAGTCAACAGGCCGAATTGCGCGGTGAGGGGCGCTTTGATGGAGTATTCGGTCTGTGGTATGGCAAGGGGCCGGGTGTGGACCGGTCCGGCGATGTCATGAAGCATGCGAACATGGCAGGCACCAGCCCCAACGGTGGCGTGCTGATGGCGATGGGGGACGATCACACCGGCGAATCCAGCACGGTATTGCACCAATCGGAATGGGCGCTGGTCGATGCCTATATGCCGGTGGTCAGCCCCGCAGGGGTGCAAGAGATCCTGGACTACGGGATTTATGGCTATGCGCTGTCGCGGTTCTCGGGCCTGTGGGTCGGCCTGAAAACGATGAAGGACACAATCGAGGTGACGTCGGTTGTGGATGGCCGCCCCGACCGTATGCAACTGGTGGTGCCGGAATTCGATATGCCCAAGGGCGGGTTGAACATCCGGTTGCTGGACACCCCGACCGAACAGGAAACCCGTGTCATCGACAGCAAACGGTTTGCCGCCGAAGCCTTTGCCCGCGCCAATCGGATCGACAAAAGGGTTTGGGGCAAGCCGGGTGCCAGGATCGGTTTTGTGGCCGCGGGTAAGAACTGGCTGGATCTGGTCCATGCCCTGTCGCTGTTGAACATAGATCAGAACGAAGCCGAGCGGCTGGGGATTACCACATACAAGGTTGGCCAGACCTTTCCGCTGGACATGGAGAGCTTCCATGAATGGGCCGAGGGGCTGGAGCTGATCGTCGTGGTCGAGGAAAAGCGCAAACTGATCGAGGTACAGGTCAAGGAAGCGATCTTTGACGACCGTGGCGGTCGCCGGGTTTATGGCTGGCACAAGGGCGACAGCTGGGAGAACGGACGCCGGATCGAACTGTTCCCGACCCGAGGAGCCCTGGACCCGATCCTGATCGCCAGCAAACTGGGCGAGGTTCTGATCGAAGAAGGGCGCGAGACCGATGGAATTCGCGCCGGTCTGGCTGCATTGGAAGATGCGCGGCGCAACGACAACGCCAAGGATATCGCCGCGCGATTGCCGTATTTCTGTTCGGGCTGCCCGCACAACACCAGCACCAAGGTCCCGGACGGCAGCCGCGCCTATGCGGGGATCGGGTGCCATTACATGGTGCAATGGATGGATCGCAGCACCACGGGGTATACGCATATGGGGGGCGAGGGCGCGAACTGGATTGGAGAGGCCCCGTTCTCCAAGACCAAACACGTTTTCCAGAACCTGGGCGACGGGACGTATAACCACTCGGGTGTGCAGGCAATCCGGGCGGCGTTGGCGGCGAAAACCAATATCACGTTCAAGATTCTGTATAACGACGCGGTTGCGATGACCGGCGGGCAACACAACGAGGGCGATCTGGACGCCCCTCGCATCGTGCGCGAGCTGCAAGCCATGGGCGTAAAGCACATCGCCGTGGTCTATGATGAAAAGGAAGAACCGGCGCGTGACGGGTTTCCCGGGGGGCTGGACTGGCATGAACGCGCCGAGATGGACGCGGTGCAGAAACGATTCCGCGACATCGAAGGCGTCAGCGCCATCGTTTACATCCAGACCTGCGCGGCCGAGAAACGTCGCCGCCGCAAACGCGGATTGTTTCCTGACCCCGACAAGCGCGTCTTCATCAACACCGACATTTGCGAAGGGTGCGGCGATTGTGGCGTGCAATCCAACTGTGTCTCGATCGTTCCGGCAGAAACCGAACTGGGCCGCAAACGGGCGATTGATCAGTCCAGCTGCAACAAGGACTTTTCCTGCCTCAAAGGGTTTTGCCCGTCTTTCGTGACTCTGCAAGGTGCCAGGCTGCGCAAGGAAGCAACGACAGAGCTGACCTTGCCCGATATGCAGCACCCGGAACTGCCGGTGATCGAAGGGACCTACAACGTGGTGATCACCGGAGTCGGCGGCACAGGCGTGGTGACGATCGGTGCGGTGATGGCCCAGGCGGCCCAGTTGGACGGCAAGGGTGCGGGCATGATGGAAATGGCCGGCCTGGCGCAAAAGGGCGGCGCGGTGCAGATTCATTGCCGATTGGCTGAACGCCCCGAAGACATCAGCGCCATCAGGGTCGCCACGGGCGAGGCGCACGCGCTGATCGGTGGCGATCTGGTGGTCAGCGCCGGGGCCAAGACCCTGGGTCTGACCAGGGCGGGGCAGACCGGTGCGGTGGTCAACAGCCACGAAATCATCACCGGCGATTTCACCCGCAATACAGAGTTCGAACTGCCCAGTGATCGGCTGCAACTGGCGTTGCAGGCCCGGATGAAAGACCGCGTCGATCTGTTTGATGCGTCCGATCTGGCCAAAGCTGTGTTGGGCGACTCGATCTATTCCAACATGATGGTGTTCGGTGCCGCCTGGCAACGTGGACTGGTGCCCCTGAATCTGGACGCGATCCAGGAAGCAATTCGCATGAACGGTGCTGCGGTCGAGCGCAACCTGCGGGCCTTTGAAATCGGGCGTTGGGCGGTTCTGCATCCGACCGAAGCGGCGGCAGTGCTGAAGCCGAATGTGGTCGATCTGCCAAAATCCCTGGATGAGAAGATCGCCTATCGCGCCGATCATCTGGTCGCCTATCAAGGCAAGGGGCTGGCGCGGAAATACCGCAAGATGGTGGACGGGATCGAGGATGTGCAACTGCGTGAAGCGGTCGCCCGAGGATACCACAAGCTGTTGTCCTACAAGGACGAGTATGAGGTCGCACGCCTGCTGTTGGGCAGTCAGGAAAAGGCGGCGGCCGAGTTCGATGGCGATTTTCGCATGACCTTTCATCTGGCCCCCCCGATTCTCGGGGGCAAGGACCCGGACGGGCGTCCGAAGAAGCGGGAATTCGGGCCTTGGATGCAGACGCCGCTGAAGCTGTTGAAATCCCTGAAGTTCCTGCGCGGCACTCCGCTGGACGTATTCGGCTATAGCGCCGAGCGCAAAATGGAACGTGCGCTGATCAAGCAATACGAATCCGACATGAAAACCGTTCTGAGCGAGGTGTCACCGAGAACAGCGGATATCGCGCGACAGCTGGCAGAGCTGCCGTTGGAAATCCGTGGTTTCGGGCCGGTCAAGGCTGCAAACGAAGTCAGGGCGGCCAAACGGCGCGAGGCGTTGCTTGCGGCATTCCGCCAGGGCGGAACGGATATGAACAAGGCGGCTGAATAATCTTCACCCAAATGTCATGAACCTGTGCAAAATCACCCGACGGTCGTATTCAACGTCCGGGATTCGGGGGTGACTGATTGATGGCAAAGGATCGACACGCCGCGCGCGACATAAGCTATGCCTATTCGGCCCAGACCAAGAGCGGGCGCGCTGTCATCCGGTTGATGGAAAATTCAACCGGCAGGCTGGATCTGATCCGGCGCGCCAGCGGCTATGAAAATGAGGTCGCGGCCGGGCGGGATTTCTGGTCCGTCATGGTTCAACGCTATGGCCTGACGCTGAATGTCGTTGGCGGCGCGCTGGCCGATATTCCGCGCACGGGGCCGTTGATTCTGATCGCCAATCATCCCTATGGCATTCTGGACGGGCTGATGATGGGGCATATCCTGTTCGAGGCCCGCCGGGATTTTCGCATTCTGGCGCATCGGGTGTTCCGAAAGGCCGAAGATATCCAAAGGATCATCCTGCCCATTTCGTTTGACGAAACGAAAGAGGCGGTGCAGCAGAATCTGCAAACCCGCAAAGACGCGTTGCGGTATCTGGGCGCAGGTGGTGCCATCGGTGTTTTCCCCGGCGGCACGGTCAGTACCGGGGTCAAACCGTTCTCGCATCCGATGGATCCGGGTTGGCGCAGTTTCACGGCCCGCATGGTTGCCAAATCCAATGCGGTGGTGGTGCCGGTGTTTTTCGATGGCCATACATCGCGCTTGTTTCAAATTGCCAGCCATCTACACAACACCCTGCGCATGGGGTTGCTGATCAAGGAGTTCAGAAAACGGGTGGACACGCCTGTCAGCATTGCGATCGGCAAACCCATCGGCCGCGACATTCTGGACCCGATGGTCGGCAACTCCAAAGCGATGATGGATTTCTTGCGCAAAGCCACGTATGAGCTGTCTCCGAAGCCGTTGGCATCCTGTGATTACGGTTTTGAATTCGAAGACAGGCATCGCGCCTGAAACAAGGCCAGATGGACATGACGGTAGGCATATTTGATTCCGGTCTGGGCGGGTTGACCGTCCTGGAGGCCGCGCGGCAACGGCTTCCCGAGGTTGATTTTCTGTATCTCGGCGACAGTGCCAACGCACCCTATGGTGTACGGGATGCCGACGACGTTTTCGAGCTGACGCAAAAAGCGGTAAAGCGATTGTGGGACAGCGGTTGCGATCTGGTGATTCTGGCCTGCAACACGGCCAGTGCCGCTGCTTTGCGGCGGATGCAGGAGGGCGGGCTGCCTGAGGGCAAGCGCGTGCTGGGGGTGTTCGTGCCGCTGATCGAAGCCCTGACCGAACGCCAATGGGGCGACAATTCGCCGCCACGCGAGGTAGCGGTGAAACATGTCGCGCTGTTTGCCACACCGGCCACCGTTGCCAGCCGCGCGTTTCAGCGTGAACTGGCCTTTCGCGCCATCGGCGTCGATGTCGAGGCACAGGCCTGCGGCGGGGTGGTCGATGCCATCGAGGATGGTGATATGATCCTGGCCGAAGCACTGGTGCGCAGCCATGTCGAGGCACTGAAGCGAAAAATGCCCAACCCGCAGGCAGCGGTGCTGGGATGCACCCATTATCCGCTGATGGAAAAAACCTTCCAGGATGCTCTGGGACCGGATGTTCAGGTGTTCAGCCAGGCGAATCTGGTCGCGGAAAGTCTGGCGGATTATCTGGCACGTCATTCCGATATGCTGGGTGACGGGCCGGCAGGATATCTGACAACCGGCGATCCACGTCGGGTCAGCGATCGTGCAACGCAGTTCCTGCGACGACAAATCACGTTTGAAGCCGCCTGATTCTGAGCAATGCACAGGTTGGTTATCGCTTGAATACTGCTGCCGGGTACTCGGCGACAACGGATGACATCAAGTATAAAGGTCTGACATGACCCATAAAATCGCAATTCTGGGCGCAAGCGGATATACGGGCGCCGAACTGATCCGGCTGATCGCTGGCCATCCCAACATGGAAATCACGGCGCTGTCGGGGGAACGCAAGGCCGGCATGGCGATGGGCGATGTGTTCCCGCATCTGCGCCACATGGATCTGCCGAACCTGTGCCGGATCGATGAGATCGATTTTTCGACTGTGGATCTGTGTTTCTGCGCGTTGCCCCATAAGACAAGTCAGGAAGTGATCCGGGACTTGCCCAAAGGGTTGAAGATCGTGGATCTGAGCGCGGATTTCCGGCTGCGCGACCCGGAAGAATACGCCAAATGGTATGGCAACACCCATGTGGCACTGGAACAACAGCACGAGGCGGTCTATGGCCTGACCGAGTTCTACCGCGAGGATATCCGCAACGCCCGGCTGGTCGCGGGCACCGGATGCAATGCGGCGACGGGGCAGTTCGCTCTGCGGCCTTTGATAGCCGCGGGCGTGATTGATCTGGACGATATAGTTCTGGATCTGAAATGTGCCGTGTCGGGTGCGGGCCGCAGCCTGAAAGAGAACCTGCTGCATGCCGAACTCAGCGAGGGGTACAATGCCTATGCCATCGGCGGGACCCATCGTCACCTGGGCGAATTCGATCAGGAATTCAGTGCCTTGGCCGGGCGGCCCGTTCAAGTGCAATTCACACCGCATCTGATTCCGGCAAACCGCGGGATACTGGTGACGGTGTATGTCAGAGGCGCGGCCAAAGCCATCCATGAGACCTTTCTGGCCGCTTACGCGAATGAACCCTTTGTTCAGGTCTTGCCTTTTGGCGAAGCGCCCAGCACGCATCACGTTCGCGGTTCGAACTTTGTGCATGTCGGGGTGGCGGCCGACCGGCTGGAGGGTCGGGCCGTTGTGATCGCGGCGCTGGACAATCTGACCAAGGGCAGCAGCGGGCAGGCCTTGCAGAACGCCAACCTGATGTTAGGTGAGGATGAGGTCACAGGGCTGATGATGGCCCCATTGTTTCCATGAGGTGAGCGATGAAGAACCTAAAAAAACAGCGCCGGATTCAGGTAATCGTGGTGGCGATCGTCGCTTTGGTCGTGGCTTCGGGCTTGATCGGATATGCTATGCGTGACGGGATCAATTTCTTCCGTGCGCCCAGCCAGATCCTTGCGGAACCGCCGGGACCGACCGAGGTTTTTCGTATCGGAGGGTTGGTCGAAGACGATAGCATCCAGCGTGGGCAGGGCGAAACCATTCGCTTTTCGGTGACTGATGGCGGTGCCTCGGTGCCGGTGACCTATACCGGTGTCCTGCCGGATCTTTTCTCTGAAAACCAGGGGATGGTCGGCACCGGGACTTATGTCGACGGGGTCTTTGTCGCGACGGAGATTCTAGCCAAACATGACGAAACCTACATGCCGACCGAAGTCGTGGATGCTCTGAAAGAGCAGGGGGTCTACAAAGATCCGAACGGCAGTTGATCCGGCCAGAGCGGGCGCCCGGAGCTGCGCACGGTCTGGTGTGTCGACCTTAACCAATTCAAAGCAGCCTTCCCGGCAAGAGTTTGGGAGGCTGTCATGCAGACCGTACGTCAGATTGCAGAAGAAATCGTTGCCCGTGAAGGCGGGTATGTGAATGACCCCGATGATCCCGGTGGCGCGACGAAATATGGGGTGACGATTCACACCATGCGTCGGCTTGGGCTTGACCTGACCGGTGACGGGATCGTCGGGGTGTCGGATGTGCGCGCGCTGAGTCGGGCGCAAGCTGTCGACATTTTCATCAAGCATTATTTCGAACGCCCGCGTATCGCGGAGATGCCGGTGGCCCTGCAAGCCAGCCTGTTCGATATGTATGTGAACGCCGGAGGCAATGCCGTGAAGATCCTGCAGAGAATGCTGCGGGACATGGGCTATGCGGTGGCTGTGGACGGGGCTATTGGACCTCAGACCCTGAAGGCGGCCCGAGACGCGGTTGCGCCGAATGCCACGGCGGTGCGCGATGCCTATGGGGTGGCACGGCGGAACTATTATTTCAGGATTGCGGATGGTCGCGTTGCCAGCCGCAAATATGCGCGCACGACGAAGGGTGGCAAAGGTGGCTGGATCAAGCGGGCCGAGGAATTCCTTTCACCGAAGTACCACATGACACCAAACCAGTTTCAACGGAGGGTCGCAGCATGGGGCTGATACAGGGATTTCTGGCTTTGATGTTCGGCAGCGGGCGCAATGCGATTCGTGAGACCGCCGAGGTCTTCAGAGAAAACGCCGAAGCGGGCGCTCAGCGGGCGAAAGAGGTGCAAGGGCAGGCAATGCAGCAATTCGGTGCCGAGTTCGCGGTGCCGCGGCAGGGCGCGTTCGACCGTTTCATGGATGGGCTCAACCGATTGCCCCGGCCTGCATTGGCGATGGGCACGCTGGGGCTGTTCGTGGCGGCGATGGTCGATCCGCTGTGGTTTGCGGCGCGCATGCAGGGGATCGCCTTGGTGCCCGAACCGATGTGGTGGCTGCTGGGGGTGGTCGTGTCGTTCTATTTCGGCGCACGGCACCAGATGAAGACGCAAAATTTCCAGCGTGAAATCGCGACAACCATGCAACGTGTGCCGCAGGTGATCGAGAACATCAACCAGCTGGAAAAGCTGCGCGCCGACAGTCCCGGCGCGGCCGATCCGGGCCCGGATGCGCAGTTGAACATCGCCATTCTGCGCCCCGAGGACAATCCGGCGCTGGAAGATTGGAAAGCGACGCGCGCGGCGTGAGGGACGTTGCGACAATGTGAACCGGGATTTGAGTCGATAAACATTGGCCGAACGGCGATGCGGGCGTATATCTCATCGCATGATTACCGAACTTGGCCACTTTGCCCTCATTCTCGCGTTCATCGTCGCTATCGTTCAGATGGTGGTGCCGCTGATCGGCGCCTATAAACGCTGGCCCGGGTGGATGGCGGTGGGGGAACCCGCCGCCAATGCGCAATTTCTGCTGACGGCTTTTGCGTTCGGAGCCCTGACCTGGGCGTTCGTGACGTCCGATTTCAGCTTGCGGCTGGTGGTTCTGAACAGCCATTCGGCCAAGCCGTTACTGTACAAGATCAGCGGAACCTGGGGCAACCACGAAGGCTCGATGTTGTTGTGGGTCCTGATCGTCACATTGTTCGGGGCCATGGCCGCCTGGTTCGGAGGCAACTTGCCGCCGACGTTGAAGGCCCGGGTGCTCAGCGTTCAGTCGGCGATTGCGGTTGCGTTCTTCGCCTTCATTCTTTTTACCTCGAACCCCTTCCTGCGGCTGGCGGTGCCGCCTTTTGACGGGCAGGATTTGAACCCGCTGTTGCAGGATCCGGGTTTGGCGTTTCATCCGCCATTCCTGTATCTGGGCTATGTCGGTCTGAGCATGGCGTTTTCCTTTGCCGTGGCCGCGCTGATCGAAGGCCGGGTCGATGCCGCCTGGGCACGTTGGGTGCGGCCCTGGACGCTGGCGGCCTGGATCTTTCTGACCATTGGTATCGCCCTTGGGTCCTGGTGGGCCTATTACGAACTGGGCTGGGGCGGGTTCTGGTTCTGGGATCCGGTGGAAAACGCGTCTTTCATGCCCTGGCTTCTGGCGGCCGCCTTGTTGCATTCGGCAATCGTTGTGGAAAAGCGCGAGGCGCTGAAAAGCTGGACGATCCTGCTGGCTATTCTGGCGTTCGGTTTTTCGTTGATCGGGACGTTCATCGTGCGTTCGGGGCTTTTGACCAGCGTGCACGCGTTTGCCAATGACCCTGAACGCGGGATTTTTATCCTGATTATCCTTGCGATCTTT
Source organism: Rhodobacteraceae bacterium F11138 (assembly GCA_016521575.1). Lineage (GTDB taxonomy): Bacteria > Pseudomonadota > Alphaproteobacteria > Rhodobacterales > Rhodobacteraceae > Sedimentitalea. Next base: position 189,476 of record JAEKDP010000005.1, read on the forward strand.
ACGGGCGGTTCGTTGACGCTGTTCGCGATGCGGGCCGGCGCGATGGAGGCCAAGGGCATATTCGCCATGGTCAGCCGCGAAAGCGCGTTGCTGGCGAATAACATACTGCTGGCGGTGGCCTGTTTCGTGGTCTTCACAGGCACCATGTGGCCCCTGATTGCCGAGATGTTCTTTGACCGCAAGCTGAGCGTCGGACCGCCGTTTTTCAACATGGCTTTCACTCCGTTCATGGTGCTGTTGGGCGTGATCCTGCCCGTTGGCGCGATGCTGCCGTGGAAACGGGCGCGGGTGATGCGTGCCATGCGACCGTTGCGCCCCGTTCTGGTGCTGACACTGGCACTGGGCGGGCTGGCGTGGACGATGCATTCCGGGCGCAGCATGCTGGGGCCGCTGGGGTTGATGCTGGGCACCTGGGTGGTGTTCGGAACCCTGACCGACCTGTGGTCGCGCACCGGGCGCAGAGGGGATCGCATGGGACGACTGCTGCGCCTGCCGCGTGCGGATTGGGGCAAGGCCTGCGCCCATGCCGGGCTTGGGGTGACCATGTTCGCGATTGCCGGTCTGACCGCGTGGGAGCAAGAAGATATCCGCGTCGCGCAGTTGGGTGAACCGTTCCAGGTCGGGGGCTACAGCTTGACCCTGCAGGATGTGGTTCAGGAAGAGGGGCCGAATTATTTCGTTACGGCCGGGATTGTCAGCCTGGCGAAGGGCGGGCGTGAAATCGCTCAGCTGCGCCCGGAAAAACGAACATATCCTGTCGCACGGATGCCCACGACCGAGGCGGCGATCGACTATCGTTTTCTGCGGGATGTCTATGTGGTGCTGGGGGATCGACAGGCGGATGGCGGATGGACCATGCGCACCTATATCAAGCCGATGACGAACTGGATCTGGGGAGGCTGTCTGTTGATGGCACTGGGCGGTGCGCTCAGCCTGTCGGATCGCCGTTTCCGCATCGCTGCCGGCGCGCGGCGGACAACAGGCCACGGGGTTCCCGCGGAATGAAACGGCGTGTTTTGGCGTATCTTGTTGCGGCGATCACATGGGTTGCCATCGGCCTGATGCCGTCGCCGGCCCTGGCTGTGCAGCCCGACGAGGTCCTGAAAGATCCGGCGCTTGAAATGCGCGCCCGCGAGCTGAGCAAAGAACTGCGCTGTCTGGTCTGCCGCAACGAAAGCATCGACGAAAGCAACGCCGACCTGGCCCGCGATCTGCGCATTTTGCTGCGTGAACGGCTGGTGGCGGGGGACAGTGACAAAGAGGCCATCGCGTTCATTGTCGATCGTTATGGCGAATACGTGCTGTTGCGGCCGACCGTGAATGGATCGAACTGGCTTTTGTGGGCCGCCGGTCCGCTGATGCTGATTCTGGCGGGCGGTGTTGGCTATCGGTATCTGCGGGGCCGGGCGAGGACACCCAAACCGGATGAGGATGCGCTGAACGCCGTGGAACAAGAACGGCTGCGGCAGATTCTGGAAGAATGACGTGCGGTTCGGCTTTCCCTGAAACCCGGCATGGGTCAGTGTAGCACAAATTTCAGACACGAGGGTTTCATGGATTATCAGACGATCACAATCGAGATCACCGACGGGCTGGGCCTGCTGACCCTGAACCGCCCGGAAAAGATGAACGCGTTGACCACCCAGATGCGCGCGGAAATCGGTCATGCGATGCGCGATATGGCGAAACAGGCGCGGGTGATCGTGATGACCGGCGCCGGGCGCGCGTTCTGCACGGGGCAGGATCTGGGGGATCGCGGCGATGCGACCCAGGTGGATCTTGAGCGCTCGCTGCGGGACGAATACGCCCCGATGTTGGAGTCGATCTATGACTGCCCGGTTCCGACCATCGCGGCGGTCAATGGTCCCGCAGCCGGAGCCGGAGCGAATCTGGCCCTGTGTGCGGACGTGGTGATTGCATCTGAAAGCGCCTATTTCTTGCAGGCGTTCACACGCATCGGCCTGATGCCGGATGCCGGTGGCACCTGGTTCATGCCGCGCCAGATGGGGATGGCCAAAGCGATGGGCGCTGCCCTGTTCGCGGACAAGATCAGCGCCCGCCAGGCCGATGATTGGGGCTTGATCTGGGAAGCCGTGGCGGATGACGCGTTCGATGCCCATTGGCGCAAACGGGCGGCGCATCTGGCCGCCGGGCCCACAGCGGCCTATGCGGCGGTCAAGACAGCCATTCGCGGCAGTTTCGAGCAACCTTTGACCGAGCAGCTGAACACCGAAGCCCACCTGCAGGGCGATTGCGGCAAATCCCGCGATTTCCGTGAAGGTGTACTGGCCTTCATGGAAAAACGCCCGGCCAAGTTCGAAGGCCGCTGAAACCGCGCCTAGGTCGGTATCGGGTCAAACCGGCCGTCAGCAGGGAATACCTTACCTTGCGGTTGGTTGCGCCGAATCGCGCAGTAGTGTAGTTTTGCATATATTCAATACGTTATACCGGTCAGAATTTCCGGGAAGAAAATATATGTTTCGCACGCTGCTCATATCGGCGGCACTTGTTGTGGGTGTTGCCGAAACGTCCAGGGACGCCCAGGCGCAGGATGCGCTGAGCACGGTGGTCCACGGCACCTTGTTCGTGCGCGATATTGACGGGCAAACCACGCCGGTGCCCTGGACCGAAGACATTCTGAAACGTGCCGTGGTGTTTCAGGGCCGCCCTTTTTCGACCCCTGAACAGCGGGTTCTTTGGAACCGGACGGTCAACGACATTGACGTTCCGCAGGACGACCCTAAATTTGTGGTCTACGAAGTCAAACTGGTCAAATCAGACAAGATCCGCCCGGCCGAAGTCTATTTGCACTTTGCGCATGACGGATATTATCTGCATGAAAAGGTTCATGAATTCGTGGATCATGTCGGCTCGTTCGAGGTCGGCCCGTTGTATATTCAGCGTGAACAGCGCAACAACGGCGAACGCATGGCGGTGGTGCATGATTTTCTCGAACAGGACAGTTTCACCCAGTCGGATCTAAGCCGGTCGCTGCTGGTTCTGGAAAGCCTGATGGCCGAAGTCACGGACCGCGAAGTGTTTTTCCTGCTGGTCGCCATGGTCCGGAAACTCATGACGGAACAAGGCTATATCGACCAGCAGATGACCCGCGTCGTGATGGATCTTCCCAGTACGCTGACGATGGGGGCGCTGGGAAAAACCACGTTTCGCGACCTGCCCAAGGCCGAACAGTTCCAGATCCTGTCCGGGTTGGCGTTCTGGTTCGCGCGTGCACCGGAACTGGCACAGCAGATCCCGCCGAACCTGACCTATTACCAGGTGGCGCAGACCTTGTTTTACGAGGCGGCAAACATCGCCGAATATCACGAAGATGAAATAGAGCCATCGGACCTGGCGACGACCTTCCAGAATTATTATGCAATGGAATGCAAGAACGGCACGCCGATTGATTGCTTCGAAGTGATCGAGCGTTTCTCTGACCTTGAACTGCAGTCGAGCAAACGGACCTACAAGGCGTTTCTGGGGGCCTATGTGGGCAAACTGGAAGAAGCCTCGGGTCTGGGGCGTGCCGGTGATGTCAGCGATGATGCCTTTCACCGCAGGGTCGCATCGGATCCGGATCTGTTGTTTTACTGGGAAAATTTCCTGTTGCTGTCGGAAACGGAAAAGCTGGCTCCGATCGTGCGCAGTTCCGCGTATCTGAAAAAGGCGAAAAGCTGGGCGCAGAAGATTCAGGCCCATGCGCAGAATGCGTGATCGAATGGAAAGGACAAAGAACAGATGACCGAAGCGAAAACCGATCCGGTCGATCAGACCCAGCCCGCCGCACAGGCCAGTACCGCTTTGGCGCATCCGGCACCTGTGGCCACGGCGGGGGGCGAAGCGGATCAGTTTCTGCGCCGCTTTGTGGTGGTGACGGCGACCATCGTGGCGTCGTTGATTGCCCTGGGGATCATCTTTGTGACGGCCTTTACTCCGATGTTTGCGGAATACACGGCCCCCGAAGAGCTGGTGAACTGGGGGGGCATCATCATCGGTTTCTATTTTGGCACCTTTGCCAGCCTGCTCAAGGACTGGCTCTCAACCGAAAAGAAAGGATCATGAACATGCTATACAGATTGACCGTTTGTGTTCTGACGGCCCAATTGGCCTGGTCCGCGGGCGCGGCGACGGCCAGCCCGCCACCACCACCCTGTCCGCCGAACGTACCGCAATGCTGAAAGCACTGCTGTGTGCGGCCCTGATGGGCGGCACAATTGCGATGGCGCAAGAGGCAAGTCCCTATTGCGAAAGCGACGCGGCTCCCAAACCGAAAGAGCTGTGCGAGATCATCATAGAGGCCAAACAGGCAAATGGGGCGGGCGATACCGATCGTGCGCTCGCCTTGCTGGAAGAGGCCAAGAACCATCCCGCAACCGTGGGCAAGACGGCAGCCATGGTTCTGGGGCAAAAGGCGACCGCCCACGCCCTGCGCGAGGAAACCGAACAGTCGCTGGCGGCCCTGCAGTCGGCATTGAACTTCACCCCGAACGATATCTGGCTGTTGCTGCGCAGTTGTCAGGACCATGCAGCATCGGATTATCTGCCCAAGGCGCAACGCGATTGCGCCCGTGCCCGCAACCTGTTGCGGCGGGTTCGCAATGACGAACGCCAGTATGTGCTGGCCTATGTGAATTACTCCGAAGCCCAATTGGCGCTGGCAATGGATCAGCCGCAGATCGCGCTGGAACGGTTGGACACGATCCGGGAAACCACGCCGGGCAAGATAGCCGACCGTTATCTGGATGAACTGCGGGCCTCTGCCCTGATTGCCCAGGGCAACAGCCCGGCCGCAATAGATGTCCTGAGCATGGTCTTGCAATCCAACCCGTCCATGGGCGCGGCCGAGCGCGCCGGCCTGTTGTATCAGCGCGGACTGGAACGTCTGTCAGGGAAAACACAAGCGGCCGGAATCACCGACCTGCGCGAGGCAATCGAGCTTAGCCGTCAGGACGAAGCCGCCGCCATGACCACGGCTGAAACCACCAAACGCCAGATCGACCTGTTCAAGGTCGAGCGTGCCCAGCAACGAACGGCGGAATATGCCTATACGCTGTGTGCGGTGCATCTGCGCACCGGAAAGGTGCAGGCGGCTCTGCAAGATTGCGAAGCCCTGGCCGCGACGCAACCCGGCCAGCAGAATCATGTCTATCTGGATGCTTGGGGGCTGGCCCAGCTGGAAGGCGGTCGCCCTGCCGCCGCCGCGCAGTCCTTTGCCAGTGCGCTGAAAAAATCGCCGCGCAGCTCAATCGCCTATGGGCATCTGAACCGTGCTGTCGGGGCCGCGCAGGAACAGGGTCAGGCGCTGGATCTGAACACATTGGTGCCGCCCGAAGCCAGACTGTTCCATCACGGGAAATAACAGCGGCCGATGCCCGCAAGGTCCTGAGAAAAAAAGGAAAAAGCCCCCGCGCGAGGACGGGGGCTTTGTGGTCTGGTGTCTGGGGCCGGGTTTCAGCGTTTCTCGATATCGACGTAGTCGCGCGTGGTTTCGCCCAGATACAGCTGACGCGGGCGGCCGATCTTGTTTTGCGGATCGGCGATCATTTCTTTCCACTGGCTGACCCAGCCCACCGTCCGCGACAGCGCAAAGATCGGCGTGAACATCGAGGTCGGGAAACCCATCGCTTCCAGGATGATGCCCGAATAGAAATCGACGTTGGGAAACAGCTTCTTCTCCGAAAAATAGGGATCCTCAAGCGCCTGTTTTTCCAGTTCCTTGGCAACCTGCAGCTTGGGATTGTTCTCGACGCCCAACAGGTCCAGCACTTCGTCGGCGGATTGTTTCATCACTTTGGCGCGCGGGTCGAAATTCTTGTAGACGCGATGCCCAAAGCCCATCAGTCGGAACGGATCGTTCTTGTCCTTGGCGCGGTCGATGAATTCGGGAATGCGATCTGCTGTTCCGATTTCGGCCAGCATTTCCAGGCACGCCTGGTTTGCGCCGCCATGGGCCGGGCCCCAAAGGCAGGCGATGCCCGCCGCGATACAGGCAAACGGATTCGCGCCCGAGGACGAGGCCAGACGCACGGTTGACGTAGAAGCGTTCTGTTCGTGATCGGCATGCAGCGTAAGGATGCGGTCCATCGCACGCGCGAGGATCGGATTCACATGGTATTCCTCGGATGGCACCGAAAAGCACATGTGCAGGAAATTGCTGGCATAATCCAGATCATTGCGCGGATAGACGAACGGCTGGCCGATAGAATATTTGTAGGCCATCGCGGCAATCGTCGGCATTTTGGCGATCAGGCGATGGGTTGCGATTTCGCGTTGGCGCGGGTCGCTGATGTCGGTGCTGTCGTGGTAAAAGGCCGACATCGCCCCGACCACACCCACCATTGTCGCCATCGGATGCGCATCCCGGCGGAACCCGCGGAAGAAATTGTGCATCTGTTCGTGGATCATGGTGTGGCGGGTGATCGTGGTCTCGAAGGTTTCCAGTTCCGCCGCCGACGGCAGATAGCCGTAGAGCAGCAGAAAGCAGACCTCAAGGTAATGGGATTTCTCGGCCAGCTGATCGATCGGATAGCCACGGTGCAGCAATTCGCCCTTGTCGCCGTCGATAAAGGTGATGGTGCTGTCGCAGCTGGCGGTCGAGGTAAAGCCGGGATCGTAGGTGAAGACGCCCGCGTTCGCATAAAGCTTGCGGATGTCCACGACGTCGGGGCCTGCTGAGGGGGTGAACATCGGCAGCTCATAGCTGTCGTTGTCAATGGTCAGTGTCGCGGATTTCTTGCTGTCAGTCATCTATGTCCCTTCCTTTTGAAACCACGGGGCGGGGCATCGCCTGGCCCGTGCGGGGCAGAAGCAGCGTTTTGAAAACGCTGGCTCTTTCGTATATGCACCGCATGAACAGAAAATGTCTTCTGATCAGTTGGCCGCGTCATTCAGCCGGCTTACCGTTTCTTCCCGGCCCAGTACCAGCATCATGTCAAAAACCGAAGGCGTTACAGTGCGACCGGCCAGCGCCGCCCGCAGCGGGCCCGCCAACTTGCCGAACTTGGTATCCCGAGCTTCGGCAAAGCCGTTCAGGACGCCCTCCAGAGTGTCTCGGGACCAGCTAGCATTTTGCAACTGCGGCGTCAATTCTGACAGTATACCATTGGATACCGTTTCCAGCGCCCTGGCCGCTTTCTCATCCGGGACGATCGGGCGGGATGCCAGAACAAACTGTGCCTTTTCAATCAATTCCGGAAATGTACGCGCCCGATCCTTGAGGCAATACATCGCGCGTTCCAAATCTGCCTCTTGCGTGGAGGACAGCGGCGGTTCTCCGGCGGCCGCCAGATAGGCGGCACACTCTTTCCGCAGCGCAGCATCATCGCTGATCGCGATATGCTGGCCGCACAGATTCTCAAGCTTTTTCAGGTCGAAACGGGCCGGGCTCTTGCCGATGCCATCCAGGTCGAACCAGTCCAACGCCTGTTCATCGGTAAAGAACTCGTGGTTTCCGTGGCTCCACCCGAGCCGGGCCAGATAGTTCCGCATACCGGCTGCCGGATAGCCCATCGCCTGATATTCCTGTGCCCCCAGCGCGCCGTGGCGCTTGGACAGTTTCTTGCCGTCGGGACCATGGATCAGCGGGATATGCGCCCAGACGGGCACCGCCCAGCCCATGGCCTGATAGATCATCATCTGGCGTGCGGCGTTGTTCAGGTGGTCATCCCCCCGGATCACATGCGTGACCCCCATGTCGTGATCGTCCACCACCACGGCCAGCATGTAGACGGGCGTGCCGTCGGCGCGCAGCAGAACCATGTCATCCAGTTGATCGTTGCGAATGGTGACATCGCCCTGCACCTGATCGCGGATGACCGTCACCCCATGTTGCGGTGCCTTGATACGAACCACGAAAGGCGCGTCGGGATGATCTGCGGGATCGGCGTCGCGCCAGGGGCTGTGGAACAGGGTCGATTTTCCTTCGGCACGGGCGGCTTCCCGAAACGCGGCAATCTCGTCCTGGGATGAAAAACACTTATAGGCTTTGCCCTGCGCCAGCAACTGATGCGCGACTTCGGCATGGCGCGCGGCTCTTTCGAACTGGCTGACGACCTCGCCATCGTGGTCCAGCCCAAGCCAGTCCATTCCCTGCAGAATTGCGGCGGTCGCTTCGGGGGTGGACCGCGCGCGGTCGGTGTCTTCGATCCGCAACAGGAACTTGCCACCCCGGCCACGCGCGTAAAGCCAATTGAACAACGCGGTCCGCGCGCCGCCAATATGCAGAAAGCCGGTGGGAGAGGGGGCGAAACGGGTCACGACGGGCGCAGGGGGGGTCTCGGACATGAGGCGCATTCTACCTTCTGGTGGCAGTGGGTTGTGATTCTGCTAGGTGGCGTCACGGGTTTCAGTGACCCTGTCGGGAACCGTGGCCTTGTGAGCAACCTATGCTGTGGCAGGCAGATACAGGCTTTCCGGCGGAAACGAAAGACCGCCCAGGGCATCAAACGACAGATCCGCCCGGCCTGATGTTCAGGGTTTCGCCATCGGGCGTTTGCCGTGAGCCGTGCCAGCGCGGCAGATGTGTTTCCGCCCACCCGCCCGCACCGGAGCTGGGGCAGAAGATGCCCGATATGGTTCAAGATGATCCGGCCATGGATCTGACGGGATTTCGTTTGCATCGATGATTGTGCAAGCGCAATTGCCCACGTTTTTTTCCCGCGGACATATCCCGCCGTGGCGGTGGTCAGCCCCTGGGCAGCGGCTTTTGTTGCGATGCGACGACGGCCCCGCCCAACAGAACCGCCGAGGCCGACAGCAGGCTGATGCCCAGATCGTCGGTCAGATCGCCCAGCCAGCCGGCGGCATAGGGTCCGATAGTCTGGGTCACGGCAAAGACCACGGTGAACAGGCTGATGGCCGTGCCCCAGGAGTGCATCGGCAGGTTGTGGCGCACAAAGCTGGTCACGGCACTGGGCGACATGAACACCGACAAGCCAAATGCCGCGGCCGACAGCATCAGCCCCATCGGTCCAGGCCACAGCACGGGCAGGGCGGTTCCCACGGCGATGCCGGTCAGGATAAGCGCCAGCGGCACCCCAGACCTGAAACGCGCGAACACGGGCCGCCAGACGAAAGGCGACACACAGAGGCACAGACCCAGCAGCACCCAGACGGTCGCGATCATGCCGGCGCTGAACTGACGCTCGGTCATCCAGACCGACAGAAAGGTGAAATAGACAAAATATCCCAACCCGAATGCGCCATACCCGGTCATCTGCGCCAGAATCGGGCGCAGGCCGGGCCGCGCGGCCGTGTGGTTTTCCGGGGGCGGGCCGTTCAATTGGCGGGCGGCCCAAAGACTCAGAGGCAAGAAGGCAAAACTGGTCAGCCCGATCAGGATCCAGCCCTGCGGCCATGCCCCGTTGCCGAAATACTCCAGCATCAAGGGCAGGACAGCCCCGGCCAGCAATATCCCCAGCCCGCCGCCGAATCCGAACAACAGCCCGATCGCCAGTGCGTTGCGTCGGGCATCAGTCGCAAACAGCTGTGCCGCCAATGCGCCGCTGGATGAAAACGACATGGCTCCGAACAGCCCGGCGGCGATGCGCCACAGGGTTTGCCACCACAAGGCATCCAGCAACCCGGTGGCCAGCAGGCTGATCGCCGTCGTGATCAATCCGAAGGAAAACAGCCGGGGCGCCCCGATGCGCCCGATCAACCCCGTCGTCAACAGCGCGCCCAGAATATAGCCGATGGCATTGGCCGTGTTCAGCCATCCCGCCTGGGCATAGTTCCAGCCCATTTCCGCCTTCATCGCAGGCAGCATCAGCCCATAGGCAAAGCGTGCGAAAGCATTGGTCACGCACATGCCCAGGGCCAGCCCCAGCAAGACCAGCCAGGGCCGCGCGGGTTCGGCGTTCATCCTTCAGAGCGCGTCATAAACCGCCCGTTCATAGGCGTCATAGGCGGCCAGCAGTCCCGGTTCGACGAACGGCAGGCTTTGGGTCATGATGACAGCGGCCACATTCCTTGCCGGGTCGCACCAATAGTGGGTGTTGCACACACCCGCCCAACTGACCGAACCGGCGCTGCGTTTGCCCGGGACGTCGGTTTCCGAGCGGCAGAAGGCAAAGCTGTGCGTGGTGCCGGGCGGCAGTTCCACATCCGCACTGACCGCCGGTGCCACCGATTTCATGTTCTGAAACGTCAGCCCGTTCATCTGGTCCGCCATCAACTGGGCAAATGCGTCCGCGGACAACAGCCGGTTGCCGTCAAGCTCTCCGCCGTTCAGAAGCATCCTGAGAAATCGCATATAGTCTGGCGCCGTCGAATAGAGCGCGTGCCCCATGCCATAGAATTCGGGCTGCGACGGTGGGGCCAATGTAAACGGATCGAACCCGCCATCCGCGTTGCGCATCCTGACTTCGGCCAACCGGTCCGCCAGCGCGTCCGGTTCGAACGCGGTGTCGGTCATGCCCAGCGGATCGAGGATTTCGGCCTGACAGAACGCATCGATGCGCCGTCCGTCCACGGCTTCGACCATCCGTCCCAGCCAATCGATCGACGGGCCATAGCCCCACCGTGTTCCCGGGTCCGACGTCAGCGGGTAGTTCAGCGAAGATTTCAGCCCGGACAGCACCGTCGGATGCTCTGTCAGTTCCATGTATTTCGGGACATCCGGGTTCCAGAATTCATATTCCATGCCGCTGGTATGGGTCGCCAGATGGCGCAGCGTGGCCACCGTTTTCGGGGCCCGCAGGATGGGTGTGTCGCCGTCAAATCCTTCGAGCACCTGCAAGTCGTTCCATTCCGGCAGGACATCCGCGACCGGTGTGTCCAGGCTCAGCTTGCCCCGGTCAATCAGGATCATCGCGGCCAGAGACCCGATCGCCTTGGTCATGGAAAAAATGCGAAACGCGGTGTCCTCGGCGGCGGCGCGGCCCTGGCTTGCCATCCCTGCGGCCCCCGAGAAGGCAATGCCATCCGGCGTGCCGACCATCCCGACCACGAATGGCACCTCCTGTGCGGCGACGGATTGATCCAGAACCGTTTGCAAAGTGTTCATGTTAACCTCCCAGTGAATACGCCGCACGCTAGCCGCAATATACGGGGCATGTCCATCGTCAGCTTGCATTCGCCGCATCGGGGGGCTAGCAGGACAGGAATACGAAACGGGGGCCGTCATGGACGATCTGAAAGCCAAATATCTGGGCGAAATCGCAAATGCGACGGATGAATCCGCGCTTGAATCCATTCGCGTCTCGGCTGTCGGGAAAAAGGGCGAAGTGGCCCTGAAAATGCGCGAACTGGGCAAGATGACACCGGAAGAACGTCAGGTGGCCGGCCCTGCGCTGAATGCGCTCAAGGATGAAATCAACTCGGCTCTGGCGGCCAAGAAAGCCGCGCTGGCGGATGCCGCGCTGGATGAAAGACTGCGCACCGAATGGCTGGATGTGACCCTGCCGACACGTCCGCGCGGGCAGGGCACCGTGCATCCCGTATCCCAGGTCACCGAAGAGCTGACCGCGATCTTTGCCGAATTGGGCTTTTCGGTTGCCGAAGGGCCGCGCATCGACACCGACTGGTATAATTTCGATGCGCTGAACATTCCGTCCCATCACCCGGCGCGGGCCGAGATGGATACGTTCTACATGCACCGTGCCGAGGGCGACGATCGCCCGCCGCATGTGCTGCGCACCCATACCAGCCCGGTGCAGATCCGCACGATGGAAGCGCGCGGCGCGCCGTTGCGCATCATCTGTCCCGGTGGTGTCTATCGTGCCGATTATGATCAGACCCACACGCCGATGTTCCACCAGGTTGAGGGCCTGGCCATCGACAAGGACATCAGCATGGCCAATCTGAAATGGACTCTGGAAGAGTTCTTTTCCGCCTTCTTCGAAATCGACGGCATCAAGACCCGGTTTCGCGCATCGCATTTCCCCTTTACCGAGCCATCCGCCGAGGTGGACATTCAGTGTTCCTGGGTCGATGGGCAACTGCGCATCGGCGAGGGCGACGACTGGATGGAGGTACTGGGGTCCGGCATGGTGCATCCCAAGGTGTTGCAGGCGGGCGGGATCGATCCGAACGACTGGCAGGGCTTTGCCTTTGGCATGGGGATCGACCGTATCGCGATGTTGAAATACGGCATTCCCGACCTGCGCGCCTTTTTTGATTCCGATCTGCGTTGGTTGCGGCACTACGGGTTTGCATCGCTGGACATGCCAACTCTGCACGGCGGGTTGAGCCGGTCGATCTGACAGGCGTTGACGCCTGAGGGTCTATTTCCGCGATTCTCTCCCGATCTGTAAAAACAATGCCCGCCGGATGATCCCGGCGGGCATTGCTGTATCTGATGCCGGGTCTCCCCCGGCGTGGATCGCGGATCAGGCCGCGTGGTACAACCGGTTGGTCACCAGCCCTGAATCGCGCCCCTTGATCGCCTTGGCACCGGCCAGCACCGCCAGATCAAAGATCGGCTCGACCAGAACGACCAGCATATAGGCAACACCGAATGTCCCGACAGAGGCAAAGGTTTCCGCCGTCACGCCCTGGCCGTACAGCGCCCAGAATGCCACCCAGGCCACGACACCGCCCTGATAGGCGAAGGACAGTTTAAGAACATCGCCGTATCCCAGATCGACATAGGCCACGTCCTGCGGCAGAACCTTGCGCGCCATTGCGTGGATCAGGAACAGGGGCATCAGCAGCGTGGTCACGTTGACGAAATACATCGGCAGATCGGTCGGGGCAAAGAACATGCCCTGGATCGCCAGCGCGGCGGCCAGTCCGACCGCGGCCGGGGCCGTGCCCAGGATCAGCAACAATGTCGTGCCCAGGATGAAATGGACTTCGGACACGCCGACCGGGAAATGCGGCAACAGTTCGAAAAAGATGAAAACCGCCAGTGTCGCGGCAACGCTGCGCGCGATCAGCGACGCGGCAGCGCGGGTTTTGAGTTCATCGGCAATCAGCTTGATGCTGTAGCCTGCGGCGGCTGCCGCGGTTCCGTAGGCCAGCACCATCTTGGCGCCGTGGACAATTCCGGGTTCGATATGCATGTCAGTCTCCTTATCGCCGCACCCGACGATGGTTTGCGTTCGGCGTCTGGCAGGTCTCCTGGCTCGTGGGTCGGTGCCTCGGTCCGCCTTCCCCGTGCGCGGTCACACGAGTGGCATAATGAACAGAGACTCACCACTTACAGTCGCGGGGGCGGCTCTGGCATGGGACAGTTTCATGTCTGCACCAGATTCCCTCTTGGCCCAGGGCTTTCACCGATGGGACCAGACACCTCAATTAACCGTGGTGTGCTTGACTTGGCAAGATTCCATTAAGGTTGCGCGCCGTCGGAAGCGCGTTTTTTCAGCACATAGATATCCATGATCCAGCCGTGGTCCCGTCGCGCCTGCGCGCGCAGCGTGCGGATCCGGTCGCGCACCTGGTCCAGCGGACCGCTGATCAGCAGTTCTTCTGCCATGCCCAGATAAGCCCCCCACCAGATGTGGAATTCATCGGCTTGCAGGGTTTGAAACGAACAATCCGCGTCCAGCATGATGGCAAGGGTGCTGGTATTCGGCGGCCAACCTTCGTCGCGCAGCCGGCGTCCGGTTGTCACGGTAAACGGGGCCCCGATGTCGTTGATTGGGATCGCATGGGCCGCGGTCAGCGCCTGCAGGGCGGTGATGCCGGGGATCACTCGGACCCTGGGTCGTGGTGTCAGGCGGGTCATGATCCGCAACGAACTGTCATAGAGCGAAGGATCGCCCCAGATCAACAAGGCAACCTTGTCGGGCGCGGGGGAGACGCCGGCAATGGCCGCCAGCCAGGCGCGGGCGATGGCGTCATGCCACAGATCCACACCCTGCAGATATCCGTCATCGGCGCGGCGTTGTGGCATGTCGAAATGCGCAATCCGGGGTCCGTCACCGCAGGTCACATCGCCGATGATTCGTTCGCGCAGATCCGCCAGATCGGCCTTGTTGTCGCCCTTGCGGGGTATCAGGATCAGTTCCGCATCTCGGATCGCCTGTTCCCCCTGTCGGGTCAGGTGGTCGGGATTCCCGGTTCCGATCCCGATCAGGCACAGTTCAAACATTGCTGCCATCGGCCAGAGGACCATACAGGATCAGGGCGGGGAAATCCCCGATCCCGCCGGCCAGCCGGTCGGACAATTCGGAAACCGTGCCGCGAAACAGGGATTGCTCGGGCGTGCTGACGGCCTCGGCCAGCAAGGCGGGGGTGTCCGGCGGCAAGCCGTGATCGATCAGCATCCGCGCCAGCGCGGGAAAGGTGCGCATGCCCATGAAAATTACCGTCGTGGCCTGGGCATCGGCCAGCGCGGCCATGTTCAGATCCTCGGGCAGCTTGCCGGTCACGTCATGCCCGGTGACGAACTGAACCCGCCGCGCGGTCAATCGCCGGGTCAGCGGAATGCCCACGACGGCAGCGGCGGCACAGGCCGAAGGCACGCCGGGCACGATCTCGTGGGCGATACCCGCCTTGCGCATCGCCACCAGTTCTTCTTCAAGCCGTCCGAACATGCCGCTGTCGCCGGATTTCAGCCGCACCACCCGCGCGCCGCCCTGTGCATATTCCACCAGCAGGCGGTTCACATGATCCTGCTTGGCCGAAGGCCGCCCGGCGCGTTTGCCGACCCCGACCAGATCCGCCGCCGGATTGGCATGTCCCAGAATGGGACCCGAACTGAGATCGTCAAACAGGACCGCATCGGCCTCTTTCAAGCGCCTGACGGCCTTAAGGGTAATCAGTTCCGGATCGCCGGGCCCGGCGCCGACAAAGGACACAAAACCGGTCATTTGCGGGCCTCTGCGATCAGGTGGAAAAAGGTTCCGGTGACCGTTCCACGGCAGGATCCGGTTTCCGGTACTTCCGTGCCCTCGGCGTCGGTGACGATGGCCAGGGGCGCGTCGGGTTGCTCAAGAATGGAACAATAATGAAATTCGTGCCCGCGCAATATGCATCCGGTGTCCAGTCCCGGCATCGGCGCGGACAGGGTGGCGCGGCGATAGCCCAGATGGAATTTGCGCTTTTCATAGGATGTCACAAGCCCCAGCAATCCGGCCATTTGGTGCCGTGTTCCATCCTTGTCGATCAGCGCCGTGCCCAAAGCCATGTAGCCGCCGCACTCGCCATGGACGGGGCGGTTTTGCGCATGAGCGCGCAGCCCGCTCAGAAACCGATCTGCCGCCGCGATTTTTCCGGCATGCAGTTCCGGATACCCGCCGGGCAGCCAAACCAGATCGGCGTCCTGGGCGGGGGGTTCGTCGGCCAGCGGGGAAAATGGGATGATCTCGGCGCCGGCTGCGCGCCAGCCCTTCAGAAGATGCGGATAGGTGAATGAAAACGCTGAATCCTGCGCTAGAGCAATACGTTGCGCGGGGGGGCGCGGCAGCGCGGCCGACGAGGGCCCATCCGGGCGCGAGGAGGCCGCCGCCCGGATGGCCCCCAGATCCACATGCTCGCGCAGGAAGGCCGCATAGCCGGCGATGGCGGTTTCCAGATCCGGGTGCTCCACCGCCTGGATCAGGCCCAGATGCCGTTCCGGCAAGGTCAGATCGCCCCGGCGCGGAAGAACGCCCAGAACCGGCAGTCCGGCGCGTTCCATGCCCAGCCGGGTCAGGCGTTCGTGGCGCGGGCTGGCGACCCGGTTCAGGATCACCCCGGCAAAGGGCAGGTCCGGATTGTACAGGCGAAAGCCAAGCGCCGTCGCCGCCGCCGATTGCGCCTGTCCGCCCACGTCCAGCACCAGCACCACGGGCCAGCCCATGCGCAGCGCGGTTTCCGCGCTGCTGCCATGGCCAATTTCGCCCGGCTTGGCGACCCCGTCGAACAGCCCCATCGACCCCTCGGCGACGACGATATCCGCGCCCTCGGCCTGAATCGCGACCGCGTTCAGCAGATCCTCAGGCATCGCCCAGGTGTCGATGTTGAAACTGGCGCGCCCGGCGGCAGCACGGTGAAAGGCCGGGTCGATGTAGTCGGGGCCGCTCTTGAAGGGCTGCACCGCCAGCCCATCTTCGGCCAGCGCGCGCAGCAGGCCCAGCATCACGGTGGTTTTGCCGGTGCCGGATGAGGGCGCGGAAATCAACAGCCCGGGTGGTGGATTAGTCATCGCCGTCTCTCCAGTCTGACCATGGGCTATCGGCGCTTTGCGGGCGATAGCGCCGGTCGTAATCGGCGGAATAGAGGCAGCTTTCGCTGAACCCTTCGCCTTTCAGTGCCGGGCCGACCAATATCAGCGCCGTGCGCGAGATGCCTTCCTGCATCGCATCCTTCAATGTGCCCAGCGTCGCGCGGATGATGCGTTCGTCCGGCCAGCTGGCGCGATAGACCACGGCGACGGGACAGTCCGCGCCATAGGCCGGTGTCAGATCCGCGACAACCCGGTCCAGATTGCCGATCGACAAATGAATCGCCAGCGTCGCGCCGGTGGCCGCGAAATTGGGCAGCGTCTCGCCCGCCGGCATGGATGACGCCCGCCCCGGCGTGCGGGTCAGTACCACCGATTGTGCCAGCCCCGGCAGGGTCAGCTCGGTCCCCAGTGCAGCCGCCGCGGCGGCGAAGCTGGGCACGCCCGGCGTCACGCTGACCGGGATGTCCTCGGCGCGCAGCCGCCGCATCTGTTCACCCATCGCCGACCAGACCGACAGATCGCCGGAATGCAACCGCGCCACATCCTGCCCCGCGTTTTGCGCCTTGCGGCATTCGGCGATGATTGCGTCCAGATCCATGGACGCGGTGTTGATGATCGTTGCGCCCTTCGGGCAGTGGTCCAGGATTTCCCTGGGCACCAGGGACCCGGCATACAGGCAGACAGGGCAGGCGGCGATGATATCGCGTCCGCGCAGGGTCAGAAGGTCGGCAGCGCCCGGTCCGGCGCCGATGAAATGTACGGTCATGAGTCTGTTCCGATTGCTATGGCGCATGTGGCAAGACGATCCGGCGAGATGTGCCGGGATACAAGCAGCCGCGCGCCCGGTCCGGCGGCGGCAAGGGCGCAGGCTTCGGCAACGCTGCCGGTGCCACGCCGCGCAAGGCTGTGTGCGGATTGGGTTGCCGGGCTGGCGGTTTGCAGCGCATCGGCGCAGATCGGGTGCACCGGCAGGCCGAGGTCATTTGCGAAGCCAACCATGCAATCCGTCTGGGCCTTGTCCACGGGCGTGGCCAGCGCGTCGATTGTTCCGTCCGGCGCAGCCTGCTCCAGCGCCGCTTGCAAACTGGCGGGCGTCGCACGCGCCCGAAATCCGAATCCCGCGACGATCATAGGGTCACACTCCATTGCACCAGCGGATAGGCCGCTTTCCAGCCGCGTTTGCCGCCCAGCGGCGCGGCCTGTGCCAGTTCGATCCGCGTCAGCATGCCGCCCAGCTCGGCCTGCGCCGCCGCCAGCAATGCTTCGCTTTCCAGCGTTACGGCGTTGGCCACCAGGCGCGTACCGGGGGTCAGCCGCGCGCGCAGCCAGGTCAACATTGTCTCAGACAGCCCGCCGCCGATGAACACGGCGTTCGGCGTGCGCAGGCCGTCCAGCGCGGCGGGCGCGTGACCCTGTCTGATATCCAGCCGGTCGACCCCCAAGCGATCCGCATTGCGCCGGATGCGTTCGGCGCGGTCTGCGCGCGGCTCGATGCTGGTGGCGCTCAGGCCGGGATGCGCCAGCAGCCATTCGATCGCAACCGCGCCGCTGCCGCCGCCGATATCCCACAGGTGTTCGCCCGCGCGCGGAGCCAGCGCGGCCAATGTCAGCGCGCGCATCGGCGCCTTGGTGATCTGCCCGTCACTTTCGAATGTGTCATCCGGCCGCCCCGCCACCAGCGGCAGCGTGCGGCCCGCGCCGCCCACCTCAAGCCCGATACAGACCGGATGTGCGATATCGTCAAACCCTGGATTTGCCGCCACGCCCGCGCGCAGCCGCTCGCGCGGCCCGCCAAGGCGTTCGCACACATGCAGGATGCTGTCGCTGAACCCGGTCTCGCGCAGATGGGCCGCCAGCGCGGCCACCGCCGCCCCGTCCCGCAGCAGAACGATCACCCGTTGCCCCGGTGCCAGATACGGTTGCAACCGGGTCAGGGGCGCGGCGTGCAAACCCAGTGTCACGGTGCGTTCCAGCGCCCAGCCCAAGCGCGCCGCGGCCAGCGAAAACACCGAAACGCCGGGCAGGGCGCGCCATTCATCCGCATCAAGCTGCCGCGCGATGGATGATCCGGCCCCGAACCAGAACGGATCGCCCGACGCCAGCACCACCACGGCGCGCCCGCGCAGGGCCAGCAGCCGGGGCAGCCCGTCGGCAAAGGGAACAGGCCAGACCACGCATTCTGCGGCCAGATCCGGCAGCAGTTCCAGATGCCGTTTCGCCCCCATCACGATTTCGGCCGCTTGCAGCGCCTTGCGGCTTGCGGTGCTCAACCCATCCAGTCCATCTTCGCCCAAACCGACGATGGTCAGCCACGGAGTATCAGACATGACACCGACCCTCTTGATCCTGGGCGGCACGACCGAGGCCAGCGCCCTGGCGCGCGCCGTGTCCGAACGTGGCATCCGGGCGGTGTTTTCCTACGCGGGCCGCACCCGGACCCCGCGTGTCCAGCCGCTGCCGCAACGGGTCGGCGGGTTTGGCGGGGTTGCGGGGCTGGTGCAGTATCTGCGCGACACGGGGGTGACCCATGTGGTGGACGCCACCCACCCCTTCGCCGCCGCAATGAGCCGCAACGCGATCGAGGCCTGCGCCCGGACAGATGTGCATCTGGCGGCGCTGACCCGACCGGCATGGCAGCCGCAACCGGGTGACGATTGGCACCGCGTCCCGGATATCCCCGGCGCGGTTGCGGCACTGAATGGTCCGGGTCGACGGGTCCTGCTGGCATTGGGCAGGCTGCACCTGACCGGGTTCGCCGACCACCCGCAGCACCATTATGTGTTGCGGATGGTCGATGAACCCGACCGTCCGCCCTTGCCCGACTGTGCCGTGGTGGTGGCGCGTGGCCCCTTCACGCAGGCCGGGGACATGGCGTTGATGCAGGCCCATGGCGTCGATCTGGTGGTCTCGAAGAATTCCGGGGGCGATGGCGCACGGGCCAAGATCGACGCGGCGCGTCGGCTGAAACTGCCCGTGGTCATGATCGACCGGCCCGTCGTGCCCGCCCGGCGCGAGCTGTCCAGCCCGGATCAGGTTCTGGGCTGGCTGGATCATTGCGACACCGACCGGGGCGTATAGACGATCGGCGCGCCCGCCCGGTCGATCACCCGCGTTGCCGAAGAACCGACCAGCACCACGGTACGCATGTCGGCCATATCTGACGTGGCCGCGCCCAGCGTCGTCACGGTCAAGGTCTCGCCGGGGGTGCTGACGGCGCGGGCAAACAGGATTGGCCGCTGCGGTCCGCAGGCATCGCGCAGAATGTCCAGGGCGCGGCCAAACCCCCGGGGGCGCGATTTCGAACGCGGGTTATAGAACGCCATTGCAAAATCCGCTTCGGCGGCCAGCCGCAGGCGTTTTTCAATCAACGGCCAGGGTTTCAGATTGTCGCTGAGGTTGATGGCGCAGAAATCATGCCCCAGCGGCGCACCCGCCCGGGCCGCGGCGGCCAGCATGGCGGTAATGCCGGGCAGAACCGAAATATCCAGATCGCGCCATTCAGGGGGGCCGGACTCAACGGCTTCGTATACGGCCGCGGCCATGGCAAATACACCGGGATCGCCTGATGATACGACGACCACGCGCCGCCCTTCTGCCGCCATCTGCAGCGCGTGGCGGCTGCGGTCGATTTCCACGCGGTTGTCGGACGCATGCAGCGTCAGCCCGTCCCGTGCCGGAATGCGCGCGACATAGGGGATATAGCCGACCACATCGGTGGCTTGCGCCAGCGCGGCGCTCACTTCGGGCGTGACCAGGTCGGGATGGCCGGGGCCCAGCCCCGCGATACGGATCCAGCCGGTCATGGACGCCGCCCCTGCCCATGCACCACGATGATCGAAAAATAGGGGGCGACCCTGTCTTCGGTTTCATGCAGTGGCGTGACAGTCTGGTTCGGCATGGCCGCATGTTCCACCAGCCAGGCGCGGTCGAACAACCCGCTGTGGCGCAGGGCGCGCTTGATCTTGTCCAGGTTGCGCCCGATCTTCATCACCACCACCGCATCCGTGTCCGCCATGCGCCGGGCCAGTTCGGTTTCCGGAAGCGTGCCCATCAGGACCGTCAAGACGTCATCGCCCCATGTGATCGGCGTGCCGGTGGCGGTCCAGGCGCCGGACATGCCGGTGATCGCGGGCACGACCCGCACCGGCGCGATGTCGCGCAGCCGGGTATAGAGATGCATGAAAGACCCATAGAAAAACGGATCTCCCTCGCACAGGACCACGACGTTCCGACCCTGGCCGGACATCTCGGCAAGATGGGCGGCGCAATCGGCGTAGAAGGCGGAGAGGATCGCATTGTAGCGCGGATCCTTCAGCGGGATTTCGGTGGTGATGGGATATTCCATGGCGAATTCGGTCGCGGTTTCGGCAAGCATTCCGTTCACGATGCGCCGGGCCTGACCTTCGCGGCCGGGTTTGCGAAAGAACGCGATATGGCGCGCGCCGCGCACCAGCCGGTCGGCCCGCACGCTCATCAGCTCGGGATCGCCCGGTCCCAGCCCGACGCCAAAGATCGTGCCCTGGGTCATTCGGCGCGGCTCGCAACGGCATTGACGGCGGCGACCGTGATCGCCGAGCCGCCCAATCGTCCCTGCACGATGCAGCATGGGGTGGGTTGTGCCGCCCACAAGGCGTCCTTGCTTTCGACCGCGCCGACAAATCCCACCGGGCAGCCGATGATGGCGGCGGGGCGCGGGCAATCCGGATCCTGCAGCATGTTCAGCAGATGAAACAGCGCGGTGGGTGCGTTGCCGATGGCCACCACCGCCCCGTCCAGATGCGGTCGCCACAGCTCCAGCGCGGCGGCGGAACGGGTATTGCCCATCTCGGCGGCCAGCGGGCGCACGCGGTCGTCGTGCAGCGTGCAGATGACCGGATTGTCAGCCGGCAGGCGAAACCGGGTGATGCCCTCGCTGACCATGCGCGCATCGCACAGGATCGGCGCCCCGGCTTGCAGGGCGGCCCGGGCGGTGGACACGAAGCCGGGCGAAAACCGTATGACGTCTTCCAGCCCGACCATCCCGGCGGCATGGATCATGCGCACCGCCACCTGTTCTTCATCCGGCGCAAAACGCGCAAGATCGGCTTCGGCACGGATGGTGGCAAAGGATTGCGCGTAGATCGCCGCGCCGTCGGTTTCATAGGTATAGCGCATCATCCAAGATCCATCGCCAGTTTCATCACATTGGACGCGGTCAATCCCCGCAACACCGGCTCATCCCCCGCACAGCCGTCTTTGACAAGATCAAAACGACCGCCACGCCCCACCAGCGTGACATCGGCGGCGCGCTTGCGGGCGCACCCCTTGGCGCAGCCCGAAACATGCAGGGTGCTGCGGATATGCGGGACAAGCGCACGGGCAATGGCGCGGGTTTCGGCCTGTGCCTGTGGACAGAACGGCGCGCCGATGCAGGCATCTACCGCCAGCAGAGGATCGCCGGGGCGGCTGACAAAAGCCCCGAAATCCACCGGCTTGCCGCCTTCGATCACGATCATCCGCCAGGGGGTGACGCGCAGGCCGCGGGCATCGCTGTCCTGAACCAGCTGCGCCAGGGCGGTGGCGTCAAGCTGACCGAACGGTGCGCCCAGGATCATCCCGGTGCCGTTCATTCCGGGGTCTGGCGGCGGTATGGTGGGGCCGGGGTCCGCCCCAAGCCAGGATGCGGGCAGCGGGTGGGTTTCGATCAGCCGCGCCATGCGCCGTGCGGTCGCCGTCTGCCGGTCGGCGAACCACCGGGCAAGCCCGATCAGCGCATCGATTGCCTGGTCTTCGGTCACCTGCCGTCCGGTTGCGGCCCCGTCGGCGCGCAGGATCAGCCCGCTTTGCCCGGTTTCCAGCCGAATATCGGCGGAACATCCGGCCAGCACCCGGACCGCGCCGGTATCTATGGCAAAACCGAACTTGGCGGGAAGTTCGGGCAGATCGGCAAGCCGCTCGGTCAGGCGGTGCGCCAATCGCTCTGCAAGTTCGTTTGCGGCGTAAAACGGTGTCATCAGGATGTTGCGCCGGGTTTCCAGCGCCGGAACCGAATCGAGCAGATCCGCCTTTGCCAGGGTTTCCAGCAGTGCGCCGTGCCCGGTGGGGGCCACGCCGCGCAGTTGCAGGTTGGCGCGGTTGGTCAACTCAATAGTGCCGTTGCCGAAACGGCGCGCGGCAGCGCACAGATCCAGCGTCTGCCGGGCGCTCAGCCGTGCCAGCCGTGGCCGCACCCGCACCACCAGCCCGTCGCCCGACATCATCGGGCGATAGGCGCCGGGGCACCAGCCCTTGACTTGGGGGGGGCTGACCTTTGGCGCGCTCATGTCCGGTCTTCCAGCATGGCCCGGATCGAGTTGCGCCGCGTGGACCAGAGCCCCGCGTCGTGCAGGGCGCGGAACCGGTCCTGCATGGCGCGGTGCGCGTCGGGGTTGGCTTTGGCCAGAAAGGCGTCGATCTCGTCATCGCCAAGGGTGGCGTCATGATAGAGGTCGAACAGATGCGGTGCGACAGCGTCGGCGAGATGCGCAAAGGCCGCCATGTGTTCCAGGGTGGCCGCGATTTCGGCTGCCCCGCGAAACCCGTGTCGCTGCATGCCCTTGATCCAGTCCGGATTGGCGGCGCGGGCGCGCACCACGCGGGCGATTTCCTCGGGCAGGGTGCGGGCGCGTGGTGTGGCCGGGTTGGTGTTGTCCAGATGATACAGCGCGGCGCGGCCGCCGGTCTGCGCCTTGGCGGCGGCAAACCCGGCTTCGTGGGTGGCGTAGTCATTGGCCAGCAGCAGGTCGGTTTCGGCCAGATCCTGCAAATGCACAAAGGCATCGGCCCGTGCCACCCGATCACGGATACCATCCTTGTCCCTGGCAATATGCGTACCCTCAAGCGTAAAGGCGCTGGCATTCAACCAGGCCTCGCCCGCCTGCGCGCGGGCGGCGTCGGTATAGGTTTCCGGCAGATCGCCCATGCCCAGCCCGTAGCTGCCCGGCGCCGGGCCAAAGACGCGGGCGGCGGGGGAATGACCGGCATAGGGGTTCCAGTCGGCGGCCTCGTCACGCGCGGACAGTGCGCGCACCGCCTGTCCGAACAGCGCCGACAGGGTCGGGAACACGTCGCGAAACAGGCCCGAGACCCGCAGCGTCACATCCAGGCGGGGCCGGTCAAGATCGGTGATTGGCAAGACCTCGATGCCGGAAACCCGCTCGCTGCCCGCATCCCAGACCGGTTTCACGCCCAGCAGGTGCAGCGCCATGGCAAATTCCTCGCCCGCCGTGCGCATCGTGGCCGAGCCCCAGAGATCGACGATCAGCCCTTTGGGATATTCCCCCTCGTCCTGCAAATGCCGGCGTACCAGTTCTTCGGCCAGTTTCACGCCCTGCGCATGGGCGCTGCGCGTGGGCACCGAACGCGGATCGGTGGTGAACAGGTTGCGCCCGGTGGGCAGCACGTCGCTGCGGCCGCGATAGGGCGATCCGGACGGTCCAGCATCGATGCGTTTGCCGTTCAGCGCGTCGCTCAGGCCGCGTTTCTCGGCCTCTGCGGTGGCGTTTGCGTCAAACGGGCTTTGGACCTGCGGGGCGCGGCCATAGACATGCAGCCCGTCACCGAACTGGCTTTCCTTGATGTCGCAAACGAAGCGGTCGATGCGGGTGATGGCCTCGGCTGTGCTGCTGGCGCGATCAAGGCCCAGGTCGTGTTCTACCCCGATCGCCTGCGCCTCGGCGCGGATATCGGCCTGCAACCGGTCGCGGCGGCGCGGGTCCAGCCCGTCGGCGTTCGAAAATTCATCCAGCAGGGTTTCCAGCCGCACCATCCGGTCGGGCGTCTGGCTGGCGCGCAGGGGCGGAGGCACATGGCCCAGCGTCACCGCCCCGATGCGTCGCTTGGCCTGTGCCGCTTCGCCCGGGTCGTTCACGATGAACGGGTAGATCACCGGCAGATCGCCGATCAGCGCCTCGGGCCAGCAGGTGTCGGACAGGGCGACGGCCTTGCCCGGCAGCCATTCCAGTGTCCCGTGCGCCCCGATATGCACCAGCGCGTCAGCGGCCAGCGCATGGCGCAGCCAGAGGTAGAAGGCAACATATCCATGCCGGGGCGTCCGGGACAGGTCGTGATAGTCGTCCTCGCGGCTGGCGGGCTGGCCGCGTTCCGGTTGCAGCGCGATCACCGCCTTGCCACGGCGCAGTGCGGTAAACTGCAGCGCGCCATCAACGCAGGCGGGGTCATCTTCGGGCGCGCCCCATGTCGTGGTCAGATCGTCGCGCAGGGCTTGGGGCAGGGTCGCCAGTGCCGATGTGTAATCCTCAAGCGGCCAACGGATCCGTGCCGTTTTCAGCGCCACGTCCAACGGGTCGCCCGGTGATGTGTCATAGCCCTGATCGCGCAGATCATCCAGCATCGCTTCGGCCGAGGCCAGCGCATCCAGCCCCACCGCATGCGCCATCTGCCAGTCCTTGCCGGGATAGGTCGAAAGGACCAGAACCGGAACCCTGTCCGACCTGGGCTTCGGCGCCAGCCGAACCCATCCGGCAACGCGCTCGGCAATGGCGTCGATCCTTTCGGGCGCGGGGGTATGGGCGGCGCGGGCGAATTGCAGCGCCTCGTCGCGGATTTCGGGTTCCTTGAAGCTGGCGACCCCGGCCAGAATACGTCCGTCGACTTCGGGCAAGACCACATGCATCGCCAGATCAGCGGGGGACAATCCACGTTCGGCTTCGGCCCAGGCGTCGCGCGACGACGTGGCCAGTGCGACCTGAAATACCGGAACACCGGTGGCGTCCAAAGGAGAGGTGCCGCTGTCGCCCTTGCCTGAAAACGCGGTGGCGTTGACAATGGCGGCTGGGGTCAATGCTGCGATCTGGCGGGCCAGCCAATCCGCGGCGTCAGGCGCTTTCAGCGATGGTGCAAACAACGCGGCAACGTCAAAGCCTCGGGCGCGGAACGCTGTGAACAATGCGTCAATGGGGGCAAGGTCGGCGGCGGTCAGATAGGCACGGTAAAACGTGATCAGAATGCGGGGCCGGGTGTTTTCGGTGAACACGGTCGCCGGGCAGGTGACGCCATGCTCAGGGGTCCAGGCCCCGACCTGCGGCAGCGTCTTGGCGCCGCGCACGGGACCGGCATAAAGCCCCGCCGCCAGCGCCATTTGCGCCAGCGCCGCCTGTGCGGCGACCGTGCCGCCGGTGTCGCAGAGATGCGCCAGCCGTTGCAACGCCGAGCGCGGCAGGGTCGAATAAGCGTCCAGCCGCGTATCGGGCCGGCCGTCCGCGGGCAACACCGCCACCGCCAGCCCGTTTTGCGCCGCCAGCGCCTGAATTTGCTGCAAACCATAGGCCCAGTAGGACACGCCACCGATCAGGCGGATCAGGATGCCCTTGGCTCCGGCCAGCGTCTGTTCGACATAGGTGTCGACCGACAGCGGATGCTTCAGCGCCGCAAGATTGGCCAGCCGCAGGGTGGGCATTCGCCCATCCGGGCCGCCGCCGCGATGCCAGCCTGCCGCGAACGCGCCAAGATCGCTGTCCGAGAACGACAACACCACCAGATCCGCCGGGCTTTGGCCCAGGTCGGTGGGGGTTTCCGTTTCTTCAAGCCCATGGCTTTCGCGAAAGACGACATGCATCGGCGGCGGGCCTTGCTATTCGGCGGCCTGGGGCGCGCCGGTCAGGACATCCCGGATCGCGGCGGCGTCGATGTCGTCATGCTCGGCGATGACCACCAACCGGCTGCGCCGGGACTCGTCGGGTTTCCACGGGCGGTCGTATTGATGCCGCACGCGCGCGCCGACCGCTTGTACCAGCAGGCGCATGGGTTTGCCGGTCACCGCGGCATAGCCCTTGACGCGCAGGATGTTGTGCGAGTTTGCCAGATGCTCGATCCTAGCCACCAGGTCGGCGGGGTCGGATTGTTCGGGCAGTTCGATCACCACGCTTTCGAAATCGTCGTGTTCGTGCTCCTCGACCCCGTCGTGATGGCTGGGGCGGGCATCCATATCGTCTTCGGCGGCGGCCTCCAGCCCCAGGATCACGCGGGCATCGACCACGCCTTCGGCCACTTCGACCACGGGCAGGGGCCGTGGCGCTTCGGCGGCGATGATCTCGCGCGCACGGGCCACGCCTTCGGGTCCGGCGAGGTCGGGTTTGGTCAGCAGGATGATGTCGGCGCAGCTGATCTGATCCTCGAACACTTCGGACAGGGGCGTTTCATGGTCCAGGCTGTCATCGGCGGCGCGTTGCGCGTCGACCCGCGCCACATCGGGCGCGAACCGGCCGGCGGCGACGGCTTCGGCATCGGCCAATGCGATCACGCCATCAACGGTGATGCGGCTGCGGATGTCCGGCCAGTCAAACGCCTTGAGCAGCGGCTTGGGCAGCGCCAGCCCCGAGGTTTCGATCAGGATATGATCCGGGCGCGGATCGAGCGCCATCAAGGCTTCGATGGTCGGGATGAAATCATCGGCCACGGTGCAGCAGATACAGCCGTTGGCCAGTTCCAGGATGTTCTCGGCCGGGCAATCGGGAATGGCGCAGGATTTCAGGATCTCGCCATCCACACCCACATCGCCAAATTCGTTGACGATGACGGCCAGGCGCTTGCCCTGGGGTTCGGTCATCAGGTGACGCACCAGCGTGGTCTTGCCAGAGCCGAGAAAGCCGGTGATCACGGTGACGGGAAGTTTGGACAGGTCGGACATTCTACAGGTCTCCAATCGGGGGGATGCGGGCAATACAGTTCTTGCGGAAATGGACCGGGCGGTCGCGCCAGGGCACCAGACCGTCGGCGGTGGCGTGATAGCGGGACGCGACGTCCAGGATCATATCCGCGTCCTGGGTTTCATCGAAATTTCCATAGACATAGGTCCAGCGCCCGGCGCCGCCCCGCAGCACGATCGAACAGCCCTGGTCGCAATTGGACAGGCATTCGACCGGGCGCAGCGAGACCCCCGGCGGAATGTCGCCACTGTTCAGCGCGTCGTAGAGCAGGGCGCCGGGACGCGGGCCTTCGGTGTCGGTCGGCTGGCCTTTGCGGCAGGTCATGCAGACCAGCAACTCGACGGGCGCGGTCTGGGGTGCGATCTGGGGCGGGGTTTGGCTCATCCGGTCTTTCCCTTGTCGGCAGGCGGGGAAATTGCGGGCAAAGCCGTGGCCGGGCCCGTTCCCGAGACACCCCGCCCGGTTTACGTCACGTTTTGCTGGCAGGTCTCCCGGCTTGCGGATGTCAGAAAGCGGGGGCTTTCTGGCGGGCATCCCGCCTTCCCGACCTGTGGGTCAGTGGCTTGGGTGTCCTCTCCGGTCACGGTCGCGGGGGCGGCTGCGTCGTGCATTCCCTTTTCATCTGCGTATTGCAGAAACCAGCACTTGGCGGAATGGGCCAAGCGATAGGGGCTTGTCAAGCACAAGCGGTCCCCTCCGCGCGGTTCGCGAAATCAAACAGGCCGCCCATGGGCGGCCTGTAGCGTGCAGAAATGCGGTGAAGATCAGAGTTTGAGATTCGGGATGATCTGTTTTTTGCGGCTGACCACGCCGGGCAGCACGATCGTGTCGCCATCGGCCCGGGCATCGAAACTGTTGGCGGCGACGGATTTCACCAGATCGTTGGGCACCAGCAGGGTCGCTTGTTCGTTCAGAATGTCCACCACGAAGAGCAGCACCTGATCGACGCCATCTTCGGCAGCCACCGACACCATGGTCTCCATCAGGCCGGCCTTGCGGTCCAGAACCGTGGCGGGAGAGGTGGTTTCCAGCACCGACACCCGGAACTTCGTGCCTTCGACCTCGTATTCCTTGCTGTCCATGCGCAGCAGATCCGCGTCCGAGAACGAAGAGACATCGGATTTTGCCGCAAACATCTCGGCTGCGTAATCCGGGATCGAGATGCCCAGATCGTCGGCCAGCCCTTGTGCGACGGCCTTGTCATGGTCGGTGGTGGTCGGGCTGCGGAATTCCAGCGTATCCGACAGGATGCAGGTCAATGCGGTGGCCTTGGCCCATTCCGGCATCCTGGCGGCGTCCTCACCCATCAGGTCAACCATGATCGTCGCGGTGCAGGCCAGCGGGCGGATGGTAATGTCGATCGGCCCTTTGGTTTCCAGCCCGCCGACCAGCTTGTGGTGGTCGATGATCGCCTGGATACCGGCATTGTTGATGTTGGCGGGCAGTTCGGCCGGGTTGTTGGTGTCCACGATCACGACAGGCGCGTCGTCGGCCACATCTTCGATGATTTCCGGCTTGGCCAGATCCCAGCGTTGCAGCAGGAACGCGGCCTCGGTGTTGGGTTCGCCCAGCAGCACGGGTTTGGCGGGGGTGCCCTTGATCTCGTTCAGGTACCAGGCCCAGAGAATGGGCGAGCCGGTGCTGTCGGTGTCGGGGGATTTGTGGCCGAAAACCTGGATGGTCATGAATCGTGTCCTGTTCAGAAAAGAATGGGTTGCGCGCCTTATAGAAATGCGCCCTGCGAATGTCACCCGTTGTTGTCCGCGCTGCGACCGTTGGTCTGAAATCGCGGTCCGGGCGTGGATTTGACTTTTCGGCGGGGCGCTGGTCAAACGGTGAAACGCCGTCACTTGCCGGATCGCTCTGCCGATGATTTCCCATCCCCGTGAAACGCTGTTCGTGCATATCCCCAAAACCGGCGGGCAAAGCATCGAGACCGTGTTTCTGCAGGATCTGGGGCTGACATGGCAGGACCGGGGCGCATTGTGCCTGGGTCACAATGACGACCGGTCGCGGGGGCCGGAAAAGCTGGCGCATCTGTATGCGTCGGAATATGTGGCATTGGGGCATATCGATGCCAAACGGTTCGCGCGCTACTACAAGTTCGCAGTGGTCCGGCACCCTTACACGCGGGCGTTGTCCGAGTACCGGTATCGCGCCGGCGCGCTCGCGCGGCGGGGGCAGGGGCGGGGGCAGGGGCACGAATTGCCGGATCTGACTCGCTTTCTGAACGCGGATATCAGCGATGACTATAGCGATCTGTCCCGCCATCTGGTGCCGCAGCTGCGTTATGTGCAGGATGCGCAAGGCCGGGTTCTGGTGGATCGGGTGCTGCGGTTCGAAGACTTGTCCCGGCAGATCGCACCGGTTCTGTTGCGGATCTTCGGAGGCGCGCGCGCCTTGCCGCATCGCAACAAATCCCCACGCTTGCCGCAGGTGGCACTGACGCCGGACCAGAAGAAGCGGATATTCCATCGGTATCGAGCCGATTTCGAGGCGTTCGGATATGCCCCCTGAGCAAACCCCGCGCGAGCAACATCTTTACCCGCCGGTCAAGCGGCTTCTGGAACGGCAAGGCTATGAGGTAAAAGGCGAGGTCGGCGCGGCCGACGTGGTGGCGCGCCGCGGGGATGAGCCTCCCGTCATCGTTGAATTGAAATTGCGGTTCTCGCTGACCTTGTTTCATCAGGCAATTGCGCGGCTGGCGATCACGGATCTGGTTTATGTCGCTGTCCCGCGACCGGGGGGGCGCACAGCCCGACGCGCGCTCAAGGACAACCTGGCCCTGTGTCGCCGGCTGGGGCTGGGTCTGATCACGGTGCGCCGCGATGGCCGGGCCGAGGTCCACTGTGATCCGGGTCCCTATGCGCCCCGGAAATCGGCCAAACGACAGGCCCGGCTTCTGCGGGCGTTCGACCGTTTGCAGGGGGACCCGAACGCGGGCGGCGCGACACGCCACGGGATCGTCACCGGGTATCGGCAGGACGCGTTGCGATGTGCCGCGTATCTGGCCGAGCAGGGACCATGCAAGGGTGCGGTCGTGGCACAGGCGGTGCAGGTGCCCCATGCGACGCGGATCATGGCCGATAATCACTATGGTTGGTTCCAGCGGGTCTCACGCGGAGTATACGCCCTGAGCGGGGCTGGTTCAGAAGGGTTGAAACATTGGGCTTATAGCTGGGAACAGCAGGCGAGCGCCGGTGCAATAGCGGTGGATGAGTCGCCGAATCAGCCCTGAAATCGGGGTGAAAACACCGATTGATTCGCTTTGATGCTAATCGAACGGCTTAGGGGAATCCCGTAATTCAACCTGAGGGGGGTAAGCGACTTTTCGCCTATCAAGGTCAGATTGTATTTTGCGGGTTATTGCCGGTTTTCAGCAAAATTCATTAGATTTGCGCGGATTTTTGCCTACACTCATGGTGTCTGCAAGTTAATCAGTACCGCCGTTTCTTGTTTTCGTGTTGCTCCGTCGGAGCTGTTTAGGAGGCCTACAATGTACGACATTGCATACCTCTTGGTTCTGTTACCGGGCGCGTGTATTTTCAGCGCGACCCTGTACGGTTTGTTTTTTCGTCCCGCAGGCATTTTTTTCGGATCCTACAATAGCGGTTTGCGCGCGATCTCTGCTCCGAGTGCCGAGGCGTTTTCCCGCTTGTCTATTTCGACACCCGCCAGTGGTTTGAGTACGGCATTTGTCGTGTCGGCCTGCGGTCGGTTTGGATCCCTTTTCAGAGGCCATGTGTCACCAATTCGATGACTCGGCGTGTTGCCTCGCTATTGTTCAAAATGGGTGCCGCCCCTGCTTGGAATTCAGCAGGGGCGGCTTCCGTTTCAGAAATCCGATATGTTTGGTTTCTTCGTTTCGGGATGTCTTTATCCGCCCGATGACGCGGCCCAGAGAAACGTGTCAGAAACCTGTTTGGTGGGCTCGATTCCATCCGTTGGATATGTAATGCCCATTGCGTGGGCGTGCTGTGTGAACGCTGACTCGCCGTCAAAATCGCCCCTGACAGGCACCTGGACGATCGCCCGGTTCGACCGGTGATTTTTTTGTTGCGTGGCCTGTTGACTTGGGCGCGGGCTATCCCTAGCTATGCCTCGTTATCACTCTCTCGGGGTGAGTGATAATACCCGTCACGGGAGCGGAGGACCCCGAAAGAACTTTGAGCGTTAAGGAGCTGCAAAGATGGCATTCAAACCACTTCATGACCGGGTGCTGGTGCGCCGCGTCGAAAGCGATGAAAAAACCGCTGGCGGGCTGATCATCCCCGATAGCGCCAAGGAAAAGCCCGCCGAGGGCATCGTTGTTGCCTGTGGTGAAGGCGCCCGCAAGGACAGCGGCGAACTGATCGAGATGGCTGTTGCGGACGGTGACAAGATCCTGTTCGGCAAATGGTCCGGCACCGAAGTCACCGTCGACGGTGAAGAGCTGCTGATCATGAAAGAAAGCGACATTCTGGGGATCATCGAAGCGAGCGCAGCCGCCAAGGCGGCCTGAAGACCTCGACCCGTCTGATCTCAACCCAACGAACGCACTAGGAGACAATCAATATGTCTGCAAAAGACGTCAAATTCGACACCGACGCCCGCAACCGCATGCTGAAAGGTGTCAACATCCTGGCCGACGCGGTCAAGGTGACACTGGGCCCCAAAGGCCGCAACGTGGTCATCGACAAATCCTTTGGCGCACCGCGCATCACCAAGGACGGCGTGACCGTTGCCAAGGAAATCGAACTGGAAGACAAGTTCGAGAACATGGGCGCGCAGATGGTGAAAGAAGTCGCCAGCCGCACCAATGACGAAGCCGGCGACGGCACCACGACCGCGACCGTTCTGGCCCAGGCCATCGTCAAGGAAGGCCTGAAATCGGTTGCCGCGGGCATGAACCCGATGGACCTGAAGCGCGGCATCGATCTGGCCACCGCCAAGGTCGTCGAGGAAATCAAGGCAGCCGCACGCGAAGTCAACGACAGCGCCGAAGTTGCGCAGGTTGGCACCATCTCTGCCAACGGCGAAGCCGAAATCGGTCAGCAGATCGCCGACGCGATGCAGAAAGTCGGCAACGAAGGCGTGATCACCGTCGAGGAAAACAAAGGTCTGGAAACTGAGACCGATGTTGTCGAAGGCATGCAGTTCGACCGTGGCTACCTGTCGCCCTATTTCGTGACCAATGCGGACAAGATGACCGTCGAGCTGGAAGATGCCGTCATCCTGCTGCACGAAAAGAAACTGTCCTCGCTGCAGCCGATGGTTCCGCTGCTGGAATCGGTGATCCAGTCGCAGAAACCGCTTCTGATCATCGCCGAGGACGTCGAAGGCGAAGCCCTGGCGACGCTGGTCGTCAACAAGCTGCGCGGCGGTCTGAAAATTGCTGCTGTCAAGGCACCGGGCTTCGGCGATCGCCGCAAGGCGATGCTGCAGGACCTCGCCATCCTGACCGGTGGTCAGGTGATCAGCGAAGACCTGGGCATGAAGCTGGAAAACGTCACCATCGACATGCTGGGTTCGGCCAAGAAGGTGTCGATCACCAAAGACGAAACCACTGTTGTTGACGGTGCTGGCGAGAAGGCCGAGATCGAGGCGCGTGTTGCCCAGATCCGCAACCAGATCGAAGAAACCACCAGCGACTACGATCGTGAAAAACTGCAAGAGCGCGTTGCCAAACTGGCAGGCGGTGTTGCCGTTATCCGCGTCGGCGGCATGACCGAAGTCGAAGTCAAAGAGCGCAAGGATCGTGTTGACGATGCCCTGAACGCGACCCGCGCGGCCGTGCAGGAAGGGATCGTCGTGGGCGGCGGTGTTGCTCTGGTTCAGGGTGCCAAGAAGCTGGAAGGCCTGGAAGGCGCCAACAACGATCAGAACATCGGTATCCGTATCGTGCGCAAGGCGCTCGAAGCACCGCTGCGTCAGATCGCCGAGAACGCTGGCGTCGACGGTTCGGTTGTTGCCGGCAAGATCCGCGAAAGCGACGATCTGACCTTTGGCTTCAACGCCCAGGCTGAAGAATATGGCGACATGTTCAAGTTCGGCGTCATCGACCCGGCCAAAGTCGTGCGCACGGCGCTGCAGGACGCAGCTTCGGTTGCCGGTCTGTTGATCACCACCGAAGCCATGGTTGCAGACAAGCCGCAGAAAGAAGGCGCGGCCCCTGCTGGTGGCGGCATGCCCGACATGGGCGGCATGGGCGGCATGATGTAAGCCACCCGTTTGCGAACGGAACGATCTTGAAAGAGGGGCCTTCTGGCCCCTCTTTTTCGTGAAATGGGGATGGTTGCGCCGCGACCCGCCCTGCGCCGGAACTTTCACGCCGGTTGACGCGATCTTGTATGTCCAAGCCGCATGATTGCGGATATGCGGCAGCATGCGTCTGTTTCTTTTGACCTTTCTGACCATGGCCGCCTTTGCGGCGAATTCGTTGCTGAACCGTGTTGCGGTGGACAGTGGTGGCATGGATCCGGCCAGTTTTGCGGCGCTGCGGGTGCTGGCAGGGGCCGTGGTTCTGGTCGGGCTGGTTTGGGCCAGGGGGCGAACCGTACCGCTGTGGCGGACGCGGCGCGTTGTCGGCGCGGGATCCCTGGCGGTGTACATGATCGGATTCTCGGCGGCCTATCTGACGCTGGATGCGGGGCTGGGGGCGCTGATCCTGTTTGGCATCGTGCAGATCACCATCTTTGCCCTGGCCACATTTCGGGGCATGCCACCGCGTCCGGGCCAGGTTTTCGGTTCGCTGATTGCTTTTGACGGGCTGGTCTGGGTGTTGTGGCCCACGGGCGACATACAGGCGGATCCGATGGGTATCCTGTTCATGGGCGCGGCGGGCGTCGGATGGGCGGTCTACACGTTGGCCGGGCGCAGCGAACCGGACGCGCTGGCCGGAACGGCGGCAAATTTCTGCATGGCTCTGCCTTGGGTCTTGCTTGTGTTTCTGTTTCTGGGACGCCCCGCGCCGGTTCAGCCGTCAGGTGTGATGCTGGCGATCATTTCGGGCGCGGTGACCTCGGGGTTGGGTTATGCGCTGTGGTATTCCATCGTCGGGCGATTTTCACCGGCGATGGTGGCGGTTGTGCAGTTGGCGGCCCCGGTTCTTGCCCTGATCGGCGGTGTCGTGCTGCTGGACGAGACCGCGACGCTTCGCCTGGCTCTGGGGGCGGCGCTGGTGCTGGGCGGGATTGTATTGTCCGCGCCGCGTGGTGCTGTGGTCAAGTGACTTCCCCTGGATGGGAAAGCGGCGTATCTGGCGGGCATGAAACGGATCTTCATTCTGGTGTTGCTGCTGCTGCCCGCTGCCGGGCGGGCGGACTGTGTCGTGTTGCTGCACGGTTTGGCCCGCACCGAGACATCTTTTGTCATAATGGAACAGGTTCTGGAGGCGCGCGGCTATGATGTGGTGCGCCCGGGGTATCCTTCGACCGATCTGCCGATTGCCGAGCTGGCCAGACGCACCATCCCGGCGGCGGTGGCAGAATGCGGTGCGCGCAGGGTGCATTTCATCGCCCATTCCATGGGGGGGATTTTGATCCGCTACTGGTTCAGTCGTCAGAAACCCGATCGCCTGGGCCGGGTGGTGATGTTGGGACCACCGAACCAGGGCAGTGAACTGGTGGATGAGCTGGGGGATTACGAGGTGTTCGGGCTGTTGAACGGGCCTGCGGGCATGCAGCTGGGCACGGGGGCGGACGGGGTGCCACGAAACTTGCCGCCGGTGGATTTCCAATTGGGGGTGATTGCGGGCAACACGTCCTTGAACCCGGTGTTTTCGACCCTGATCGAAGGGCCGGATGATGGCAAGGTTTCGGTGCGCTCGACCCGCGTGCAGGGCATGGACGACCATATCGTCCTGCCCGTGACCCATACTTTCATGATGAACAATCCTCAGGTGATTGCAGAGGCGGTGTATTTTATTGAACATGGGCGGTTCAACCCGGATATTTCATGGGCCGATGCCGTGCTCGACACCATTGACAGCTTCTGTGTGATGGGCGGATGTGACGATGCGCCACTACAGGAGACGCCGCCTTGACCGGGATATCGATGACTTTGACCGGGGCGCAGGTGCTGTTGCCCCGGGGCGGGCTGAGCCGGACCTCGTTGTCGATCGCTGGGGGCGTGATCGTTTCCGAACCTGCGGGCCGGGCCGTGGATCTGTCGGGATACATGGTGTTGCCGGGGATCGTGGATCTGCACGGTGACGGGTTCGAGCGGCATGTGGCGCCGCGCCGGGGGGCCATGAAGCAAATGACCGAGGGCATCGTGGCCGCCGAGGCCGAACTGGCTGCGAACGGGATTACCACCGCCGTGCTGGCACAGTTCTACAGTTGGGAGGGCGGGCTGCGCAGCCCTGAGTTCGCCGATCAGGTGTTCGAAGCGATCCGGCAGGTTCGGGGCGATATCGTGACCGACCTGATCCCGCAGCTGCGGTTTGAAACCCACCTGTTGCCGGATTATGCGGATTTGCCCGAACGTCTTGCGGCCTGGGACGTGTCCTATGTTGTATTCAACGACCATCTTCCCCATGACCGGCTGGCGGCGGGCAAGGTGCCTCCGCGCCTGACCGGACAGGCATTGAAGGCGGGGCGCAACCCGGACCGGCATCTGCAATTTTTGCGCGATCTACATGGTTCGGGTGCCGAGGTGCCCGCCGCGCTGAATGCTCTGACGCCGCGCCTGGAACAGGCCGGCATACGCATGGGCAGCCATGACGACCGGACGGCAGAGGACCGGGAGATCTGGCGCAAGCGCGGTGTGCGGATTGCCGAGTTCCCCGAGACGATTGAAGCGGCCGAAGCCGCGCGCGCCGGTGGGGACAGCGTGGTTCTGGGGGCGCCGAACCTGGTGCGTGGCGGTTCACACAAGGGAAATGTCAGCGCCGTGGAGCTGGTGACGATGGGGCTGTGCGATGCGCTGGCATCGGATTACCATTATCCCAGCCCGCGCCGGGCAGCTTTGATGCTGGCGCGCACAGGAATTTGCGGTTTTGACGAGGCCTGGAACCTGGTGTCGCGCGGGCCCGCAAAGGTTCTGGGGCTGACGGATCGCGGCGAACTGAAAGTCGGAAACCGCGCCGATCTGGTCGTCCTGGATGGTCACAGCGACAGGGTGGCGGCGACCCTGGCGGGGGGCCGAGTCAGCTACATGAGCGGTGATATCGCGGCCCGGTTTCTGGCCTAGGTTCCAATCGGGGACGGCGCGGGCAGGGGGCGCAGCGTCTCGGGCTCGGCGAGCCGTCGTCGCTGCGCGCGAAAATCCTTTGGATTTTCGCCGCCCGGGTTCAACCGGTGCGCTGAATGCGATTCACATGACCCATCTTGCGGCCGGGTTTGACCTGGGCCTTGCCATAGAGATGCAGCGCGGTGTCGGGTTCGCGGGACAGATGGTCCAGGCGATCCATATCGTGTCCGATCAGGTTTTCCATGATCACATCGCTGTGGCGCTGGCCATTGCCCAAAGGCCAGCCGGCAACCGCGCGGATATGTTGTTCGAACTGATCGACGGCACAGCCGTTCTGGGTCCAGTGGCCGGAATTGTGCACACGCGGGGCGATTTCATTGACCAGCAAACCGTTGGCGGTGACGAAAAGCTCGACCCCCAAGACCCCGACATAATCCAGCGCGTTGAGAATCCTGGCCGCCACAAGAACCGCGTCGGTGCGTTGGCCGGGCGTCAGCCGGGCCGGGACCGTCGTGGTGCGCAGAATGCCGTCGCGGTGAACATTCTCACCGGGATCATAACAGGCAACCTCGCCGGTGAGGCCGCGCGCCGCGATCACCGATACCTCGTGGCTGAACGCGACATGGCCTTCCAGCAGCGCAGGGGCACCGGCCATGTCGGCATGCGCGCCCTTGATATCCTCTGCCGAGGCCAGCCGCGATTGCCCCTTGCCGTCATATCCAAAGCGGCGCGTTTTCAGTATCGCGGGCGTGCCGATGGTTTCGACCGCCGCTGCCAGGCTGTCCAGATCTGTAACATCCGCAAAAGGCGCGGTCTGCAATCCCAGCTCGTGCAGGAATGTCTTTTCGGTCAGACGGTCCTGGCTGATCCGCAGCGCTTCGCGTCCCGGCCGTATGGGGCGGTGCGTTTCCAGCACATCCAGAGCGGCGGTGGGGATATTTTCGAACTCATAGGTAATGACATCGACAGATGCGGCAAAGGCGGCGAGGGCCGTCAGGTCGTCATAGGCGGCGGTGGTCACCCGGTCGGCGACCTGACCCGCCGGTGGGTTCGCCCCCGGTTCATAGATATGGCTGACAAAGCCCAGCCGGGCGGCCGCCATGGACAGCATACGCCCCAATTGGCCACCGCCCAGAATGCCGATCACGCTGCCGGGTTGCAAAGTTTCACTCATCGACGGGCTCCTCGGCGATGGATGCCGAGAGGGCCGCGCGCCAGCGGTCC
Source organism: Rhodobacteraceae bacterium F11138 (assembly GCA_016521575.1). Taxonomy (GTDB): domain Bacteria; phylum Pseudomonadota; class Alphaproteobacteria; order Rhodobacterales; family Rhodobacteraceae; genus Sedimentitalea. The sequence continues at coordinate 226,655 of JAEKDP010000005.1, forward strand.
AGACGTTCTGCCAGCGCGGGATCCCGCAGGGCCAGAATGCCGGCCGCCATCAGACCGGCATTGGCTGCACCCGCAGCCCCGATGGCCATGGTTGCGACGGGAAAGCCCTTGGGCATCTGTACGATGGAATACAGCGAATCCACACCTGACAGCGCGCGCGTCTGGATCGGTACGCCGACCACAGGGACACGGGTTTTTGACGCCATCATGCCCGGCAGATGCGCCGCACCGCCGGCGCCTGCGATGATCACCTGCAATCCCCGCGATGCGGCGTTCCTGCCGTATTCCCACAGCCGGTCCGGGGTGCGATGCGCCGAAACGATCCGTTTCTCAAAAGGGATTCCCAGTTCATCGAGAATGTCGGCGGCCTGTTTCATGGTTGCCCAGTCGGATTGACTGCCCATGATGATGCCAACGTGGATCTTGGTCATTCTGTGCCCTCGCCAAGGAAAGAGCGCGCACTATAGCCAGATCACGCGGCTAGGCAATGATGTCCGGCGTCAGACGGTCCTCGATCATCGCGATCATGTCCTTGAGCTGCAATTTCTGCTTTTTCAGCCGCTTCAGGGTTAGCTGATCCGCCGTGCCCCGTTCGACCAGAGCGGCAATTGCTTCGTCCAGATCGCGATGCTGACGGCGAAATACTTCAAGCTCGACACGCAACACCTCGTCGGTTTTCATCGACAGGTCTGATTGAACGTTCATCGACAGATCCAGAATCGTTTTTGCCCGAGCGCAAGGATACGCGGATAAGATGTTTTCTCCTAGACCTTGTTGTCGCGGCGTTTTCTCCCCATATTCGACCTGTGCGGTTGCCAATCCGGGACCGTGCGTACCGTCGCTTTAGAAACAAAGGACGAAAACGTGTCAAAACTTACTTTGGGCTCCTACCCGCATCTGCTGGGGTTTGAGCAGCTGGAACGCCTGTTGGAACGGTCCTCAAAGACCGGAAACGAGGGGTATCCGCCTTTCAACATCGAACAGACCTCGGACAATTCCTATCGGATTACGCTGGCTGTGGCCGGTTTTGCCGAGGCGAATCTTTCTATTACGGTGGAAGATCGACAGCTGGTGATCCGTGGCCGGCAAAGTGACGACAGCGAAGGGCGCGTATTCCTGCATCGCGGAATCGCCGCGCGGCAGTTTCAACGCATGTTCGTTCTGGCCGATGGCGTCGAAGTGGGCGAAGCGGTGATGGAAAACGGTCTGCTGCATGTCGACCTGACCCGGGCGGTACCCGAAACAGTCGTGCAGACCATCAATATCAGGAAAGGGTAAGCCATGGACACTCCATTCAATTTCGATGAAACGAACAACCGGATCGTGTATGTCAAGACGGTCGCTGTTGCCGATCTGCCCACGGAAGTCCGGGCCGAGGTCGGTGATTTGACGCAGTTGTATTCCGTGCATACCGTGGACGGCGAACAACTGGCACTGGTTGCGGATCGCGGCATGGCTTTCAAGCTGGCCCGCCAGCATGATTATGCACCGGTGGCCGTCCACTAGACAGCGCGCAGGCGGTCCGCCTGACGGGGGAAGACCGCCATGACAAGCTATGATTTTGACTGGGTGGATGCGTTCACCGACCGTCCCTTCGGCGGCAACGGATGTGCGGTGGTACACCAGGGCGCGGGGTTGGATGATGATACCTGCATGGCCTATGTGCGCGAGACGTCCCTGGTCGAATGCACCTTTACCGGCCCATCGCAGGTTGCCGACATCAGGGTGCGCTACTTCCTGGCCAGTCGCGAAATCCCGTTCGCCGGCCATCCCACCATTGCAACCGTTGCAGCGATGCGTTCGCGCGGGCTGTTTCAGGGCAACAGTCTGACACTGGAAACCGGCGCCGGTCTGGTTGCGGTCGAACTGGACGGGGATTTGATCGAAATGACCCAGAGCGCGCCGGAGTTCGGTGCGCAGCCCGATCCGGCCCGGGTCGCCATGGCCGTCGGTCTGATGCCCGATTCAATCATTGGCGCGCCGCAAATGGTGTCGACGGGATTGCCGTTTTGCATCACCGTGCTGCGCGATCAGGCCGATCTGCGCGCCGCGCGGCTGAACAGGGAGGCACTGCGCAATCTGGCAACCGATCTGGGTCAGGACGACAGTGGCATGGCAGAGCCGTTTCTGGTCACGTTGGGCGGGGCAACCGATTCGGGCGATACGTTCTCACGGTTGTTGCTGACCCCGCCCAGCCCGCCCGAAGACCCGTTCACTGGCTCTGCGACGGGCGCGATGGCAGCATATCTGTGGCGGCATGGATTGATGCCCAAGGACCGGTTCATTGCCCAGCAGGGCCACTGGATGGGACGTCCGGGCCAGGCGCGCGTGACGCGGGTTGGATCCAGCGACGCCATGACCGGGATCAAGGTGGCCGGGCAGGGCTGTGTCCTGATGCGGGGCAAGGTTGATCTGCCCGATGCCTAGCGCGCCGGCCATCGCGGTTCTGCCTTATGGAATGACATTGGGGCCGGGCGCGGCGCAATGTCCGCTGGATGATCTGAACTGGCCTCTGGGGTGTCCGGATCACCTGCGGGGCGGGCGTATGGGCGATCTGGCCGTCACGGATCACCTGATCGTCTATCCGAAGACGGCGCTTCATTTCCGGCCGCGCTGGCATTGCCCGGCGCAGGTCTCGGTGATGGTGGTGGAGCCGAATATCATGCACGGCCACCACCTGCGTCTTTTGCGGGTGACCCATCGCCGGTTCTTTCGCGTATTCAGCTATGATGACGATTTTCTGGCGCGGATTCCGAATGGGATTTTTCTGCCATATGGAACCACATGGGTGCCGGACTGGCGGGATCTGGACGTGACCAAGACCGCGAACATGTCGTTGATTGCGTCGGCAAAGCGCGATCATCCGGGCCATAAACTGCGCCATGAGATGGTGGAATTCGTTCAGCAACAGGGGCTGGACGTCCAGGTCATGGGGCGCGGCTATACCCCGTTCGATCAGAAATCCGACGGGCTGGCCGCGTTCCGCTATTCGCTGGTGATCGAAAACGTGCGGCAGAGAAACTATTTCTCGGAAAAGCTGATCGATGCAATCTTGTGCGAGACGGTGCCGATCTATTGGGGCTGCCCGAATATCGGTGATTTCATCGATACTGCCGGGTTGCTGATCTGCGAGGACAAAGACGCCCTGCAGCGGGCCGTTCTGGAGGTCGGTGCAGAAGAATATCAGGCGCGGTCGCCGGCCCTGCGTGCGGCCAAACCGGCCGCGGCCGGTTTCGATCATCTGGAAAGACGGGCGGCTTCCGCCTTGCGCGACAGCCTGTAGCACATGAAAACGGCCCGAAAGACATCGTCTTCGGGCCGTTTCGATGTAACATGGTCCCGGTCGGATCAGCCGGCGATCAGACCCATGTTTTCCAGTTTCAACAGCACCTGATGGGCGCAGTTGTCGACGTCCGTGCCTTCGGTTTCGACCCGCAATTCCGGGTTTTCGGGGACGTCGTAGGGATCTGAAATTCCGGTGAATTCCTTGATCTTGCCTTCGCGGGCCAGTTTGTACAGCCCCTTGCGGTCGCGGCGTTCGCATTCTTCAATGCTGGTCGCGACGTGGATTTCGAGGAAAGCGCCGTATTGTTCGACCTCTTCGCGTACCGCGCGACGGGTGGCGGCATAGGGCGCGATCGGGGCGCAGATGGCGATGCCGCCATTCTTGGTGATCTCGCTTGCCACATAGCCGATGCGCCGGATATTGAGGTCCCGGTGTTCCTTGCTGAACCCCAGTTCGCTGGACAGGTTCTTGCGCACGATATCGCCATCCAGCAGCGTCACCGGACGGCCGCCCATTTCCATCAGCTTGACCATCAACGCGTTGGCGATCGTCGATTTGCCCGAGCCAGAGAAGCCGGTGAAGAACACGGTGAACCCCTGCTGGCTGCGCGGCGGTTTTGTGCGGCGCAACTCCTCGACCACTTCGGGGAAACTGAACCAGTCCGGGATCTCCAGCCCCTCGGACAGGCGGCGACGCAGCTCGGTGCCCGAGATGTTGAGGATGGTGACATTGTCCTTGTCCTCGATCTCGTCATTGGGTTCGTATTGCGCGCGTTCCTGCACATAGACCATATGCTTGAAATCGACCATCTCGATGCCGATCTCGTCCTGGTGTTTGCGGAACAGGTCCTGGGCGTCATAGGGGCCGTAGAAATCCTCGCCCTGGCTGTTCTTGCCCGGGCCGGCATGGTCGCGGCCGACGATGAAATGGGTGCAGCCGTGGTTCCTGCGGATGATCCCGTGCCAGACCGCTTCGCGCGGGCCACCCATGCGCATGGCCAGGGGCAGCAGGCTCATGGTGGTTGTGGCCGCCGGATATTTGTCCAGCACCGCCTCGTAACAGCGCACGCGGGTGAAGTGATCGACATCGCCGGGCTTGGTCATGCCGACGGTGGGGTGGATCAGCAGGTTGGCCTGCGCCTCGCGCGCGGCGCGGAACGTCAGTTCCTGATGCGCCCGGTGCAGCGGATTGCGCGTCTGAAACGCGACGACGCGACGCCAGCCCAGCTTGCGGAAATAGGCGCGTAGCTCATTCGGAGTGTCGCGGCTGCCGCGGAAATCGTAATGCACAGGCTGCTGGATGCCGGTCACCGGACCACCCAGATAGATCTTTCCGGCCTGGTGATGCAGGTAATTCACCGCCGGGTGTGCGATGTCATCGGCGCCGAATACATGCTCTGCCTCGCGCGCCTTGTCGGGCTGCCATCGGTCGGTGACGGTCATGGTTGCCAGGATCACGCCCTCCTGATCGCGCAGGGAGATGTCCTCGCCGATTTCGAGCGTTTCGGCAAAGCTTTCGGAAACGTCCAGATTGATCGGCATCGGCCACAAGGTGCCGTCGGCCAGGCGCATGTTTTCGACCACGCCATCATAATCGGCTTCGGTCAGAAACCCCTTGAGCGGGTTGAAGCCGCCGTTCATCAACAGTTCCAGATCGCAGATCTGACGCGGTGTCAGATCAAGGCTTTTGAGGTTGCCGGCCTCGACTTTCAGCTTTTGGGCTGACTCATAGGACACATACAGCTCGGGAATCGGAGCGAGATTGGCCAACATCGTCATGGGTAATCTTTCGGTTATGCGTGCAAACTCCGGGTTGCAATCAACCCGGTCGCGCGCGGGATAGCCCCGGAAGGTCGCAGAAGTCTAGGGATTTGGGCCGAAAACCGAAAAATCGGGAGCATATGGCGCACCCCGGGCTGAATCCGTGACAATTTTCCCCGATTCGGCCATTTTCCCAACGGCGTTTCCGCGCGGCACGGCGGCGTTGGCTCTATTCGTTTTCCGCCAGAAACCGTTCGGCTTCCAGCGCGGCCATACATCCCATGCCCGCGCTGGTCACAGCCTGGCGGTACTTGTGATCGATCAGATCACCGGCGGCAAACACGCCCGGAATACTGGTTTCGGTGCTGTCCGGCTTGGTCACGACATAGCCGCCCATGTGGGTTTCCAGCACGTCCTTGACCAGTTCATTGGCAGGCGCGTGACCGATGGCCACGAAAACACCCTTGGTCGGGATTTCGGTGATTTCACCGGTTTTGACGTGCTTTACCCGCACCGCTTCGACGCCCAGGGGGGAATCGGTGCCGACAACCTCGTCCAGCGTGTGGAACCAGAGCGGTTCGATCTTCGGGTTTTTCAGCAGCCGGTCGATCAGGATCTTTTCGGCACGCAGTTCGTCGCGGCGGTGGATCAGCGTCACCTTGGAGGCAAAGTTGGTCAGGAACAGGGCTTCTTCGACGGCGGTGTTGCCACCGCCAATCACCACGATCTCCTGGCCGCGATAGAAAAATCCGTCACAGGTGGCGCAGGCGGAAACACCGAAGCCCTTGAACTTGTCCTCGGACGGCAGACCCAGCCATTTCGCCCGTGCGCCCGTCGCCAGAATGACGGCATCCGCGGTATAGGTGGTGCCGCTGTCGCCCTTGGCGGTGAAGGGACGTTGCGACAGGTCCAGATCGGTGATGATGTCGCCGACAATATCGCAGCCCATCGCCTTGGCGTGGGCTTCCATCCGCAGCATCAGGTCGGGTCCCTGGACTTCTGAATCGCCGGGCCAGTTTTCGACTTCGGTGGTCGTGGTCAGCTGCCCGCCGGGTTCGATGCCTTGTACCAGCAACGGATTCAGCATCGCGCGGCTGGCATATACGCCAGCGGTATAGCCCGCAGGCCCCGAGCCGATAATCAGAACCTTGGTGTGACGCGATTCGCCCATGACGACCCCCAGTTTGGCACGATGCTTGGGCGCAGGGCCCTTCGGGGTGCCGATATAGCGATGGACTTGCCGGGCTTAAACCCCCATATCCCGGCAGGTCCGAAAACCGGACGCTGGCAGCCGTCCGGGGTGACAAACTGAACTGCGGGAATGCGAAACTTTATTGCGCGCATCCGCTGCGCTGCTATAAGAAACGAAAATTTCTGGGAGCAGAACATGGTCGCAACTCGCCTTGATCCGATTGATCGCAAGATTCTGTCGGAACTGCAGGCTGATGGTCGGATGACAAACGTGGAGCTGGCCAAAAGGGTCGGGATCTCGGCGCCCCCTTGTCTGCGCCGGGTCCGCACGCTGGAAGAGGCCGGTCTGATCCGAGGATATCATGCGGATGTGGACGCGCGTGAACTTGGGTTCGAAGTCCAGGTTTTTGCCATGGTCGGGCTGGACAGTCAGGCCGAAGCCGAACTCTGCGCCTTTGAAGAACGGTGCCGCAACTGGCCGCTGGTGCGCGAATGCCATATGCTGAATGGCGAAGTGGATTTCATCCTGAAATGCGTCGCCCCCGATCTGAGCAGCTTCCAGAGCTTCCTGACCGGCGAATTGCTCAGCACGCCGAATGTGGCCAGCGTCAAGACATCGCTGGTGATACGGGGGGCAAAGGATGAACCGGGCGTTCCCTTCGAGACCCTGGAAGAAAGACTGAGCCGCAGCGCCTGACTGCCGCGCTTTCAGGCATCTCGGGCATTCACCGGCCCGTCACCGCTGCGGCCATGCACCAGCTCCCCGAAACCGTCTTCCTGTTCAATGTGTGGAAACAGGTTCAGATAGACGCTACGCATCGCCTGGCTGAGCGTGCGCAGCGCGGTGGGACCCGGATGATAGGTTTCGAACGCCAGCCCGGCCACCCGGATCAGCGCATGGCGCGGCAGGCAGATGTGGAACAGTTCGACCGCCGTGGGCGGGGCGGTTTCGATCACGTTCATGCCATCCTGGAATTGTTGCACCGGTGTCAAGATCCGCTTTCCGCCGCTCAGCGCCCGCAGATGATCCGGGGTGTGCAGCAACCGCGCGGACGGACCCGCCAGAACATAGGACACCGGGCGTTGAATGCCGAAACTGTCGGCCATGATTCGCGTCAGTCGCATGTTGCGCCCCTGCGGCCCGGGGCGACCCGGCGCAAGGGTGGTGCGACCTTTCCAGACCAGCGGTTGGACAGTACCGTCACCGGTCACGATCCCGTCGCCCGGCAGCAGATCTTCGATCGCGACCGCGCCTTTGTCGGTGTCCACGAGCGTGCCGCGGGAAAAGGCGCAGAATGCGTCTTCGAACAGGGGCAGGGCCGGCGCGATATGGCTGGTTTGCGCTATCCCGCCTTCGGGCATCAGCGACTGAACCTCATAGCGGCGCATCTGCGGCCTGGGCGTGGGGGCAGAGTGGTCCATTCCGATGGATGCCGAGCGCAAAACGCCGGTAACAGCGCGTGGCAAAGGAGCAGGCAAAGTCATGTTCTGTCGATCCGTTCAAGCGGGCCGAAGCTGCGTCGGCCCCCACCGACAACGCAGTTCGACACAGGTGTATCAAATCTGCACGGATACAGTTTTGCTCGAACTTCACTAAAATTGTCAACGAACTGTACGCAGATTGGTTAATCCGCGAGAGCAGTCCGCCTTATACCGGACTCACCTTTCGCTGCCTGAAATCAGAGATTTCAACGCGCTAGGTGATACGCGATAGATTACGTCAAAGGCGGAACGCTTTAGAGACAGATCACCGAGATGAGCCGCCCATAATCGGCCTCTTTTTCATGCACGCTGCGGCGATAGGAAAAGAACCGGTCGCGGTCGGAATAGGTGCAATGCCGGGTCCATTCCGCCTGTCCGACCCCGGCCTGACGCAACCGGTAAAGCCCGAAGCCGGGCAGGTCGAAATGCAGCCGGTCACCGGTTCCATTGGCAAAGAAGCGGGCGTTCGCGGGGTCATCATCCATGAATTCCTCCATGAACTCGGGTCCGACCTCATAGGCGCGCTGACTGATCGAAGGACCGATCACCGCCGCGATGTCCTGACGCGATGCGCCCAGTTCTTCCATCGCGTCCAGAGTCGCTTCCAGCACCCCGTCCAGCGCGCCCCGCCATCCGGCATGGGCGGCGCCGATCACGCCCGCCCGGCTGTCGGCAAACAGCACCGGTTGGCAATCCGCTGTCAGCACGGACAGCGCCAGCCCGGGCGTTCCCGTAACCAAGGCATCGGCGCGGGGTGGCTGTTGTATCGGTGCGGTGACGCTGATCACGTCGGATGAATGCACCTGATGCACGGCGATCAGGGCGTCGGGGGCGATCTGCATCGCCTCGGCGACGCGGGCCCGATTGATGGCGACCATGTCTTTCTGATCGGAAGAGCCATTGCCGCAGTTCAACCCGGAAAACACGCCCGAAGACGCCCCGCCGCGTCGGGTAAAGAACCCGTGTCGCAGGGGGGACAGAGCGTCGGCCGTCAGAATCTCCAAGGTCATCGGTCCAATCCGGGTGGTGGAACGCCATCCGCCGGGAACAGGCCCAGCGTTTTGAACAGGTTTCCCATTTCGTTGGGGTGCGTCAACCGGCGATGTGCGGCGATCAGTGCCGCCAGCTCCGGGTCCTTCAGGTCGCCAGCCAGGGCCTGCGCGCGTGCGGTGATGCCCAGGCGTTCCAGAAAAACCCCCTGAGTCGTCAAACGCGTATGGCCACATCCTGCCGCACGGGCGGTGGCGGCAAGCGGTTCGAAATCCACATGGGCCGTCAGATCCGCCTGGCCGGGGTTGGCCAGAACTTCTGCTGGCTGATGGCGCTCCAATGCCTGCAACGTATCCCCCAACGACCGCCAGTCGCCATAATCAAGGATCAGCCCAGCCCCGCCGCAGCGGGCGATTCGGCGGGCGATGATGTCGATTGTCGTGCAGGCAGCGGGGCAGATTTCAACCAGATCCCCGTCGCTTGTGTCTGCCAGCCGGTGGGCCAGGGCCGGATTTGGGGCGGAATCGGTCAGCCCGAAGATCAGATCGTCCCCCGAGACGCCGACCCGGCGCTCGCGCCAGCCGTCGCCGTCTCGCAGGAATTGACGGATCGGCAGGGCATCGAAGAATTCGTTGGCAATCAGGAAAAGGGGGGCGTCCGGCAATTGATCGACGTTGTCCAGCCACTGGGGGGCGTGAGCGGACAGCGCCTGTGCCTGTTGTTTGCGCAGGGCGGGCGAGGCTTCGATCAGGGTGATGCGGGCTGCCTTGTGAAACCCTTTGATTCCGCGGGTGGCGCGCAGAAGATCGGCCATCAACGTGCCCCGACCCGGCCCCAGCTCTGCCAGGGTGAAGGGGGTTGGCCGACCCTGATCGATCCAGGCCTGTGCCAATGCAAGACCGATCAGTTCGCCGAACATCTGGCTGATTTCGGGGGCGGTGATGAAATCGCCCCCAGCCCCCAGTGGGTCGCGCGTAGTGTAATATCCAAGCGTGGGATGCAGCAGACAGTCCTGCATATAGCTGGCGATGCTGATGGGCCCGTCCTGCCCGATGCGCTCGATCAGCAATTGTTTCAGCGTCATGCAGTGGCTCCGCGCCGGGCCCGCAGGATCAGCCACAGACCCAAGACGATCATCGGTAGGGACAGGATCTGGCCCATGGTCAGACCATATCCACCCAGATGCCAGGCCAGGCCCAGCGGGTTGTCCGCTGTGACGAATTGCGCGTCCGGCTGGCGCACGAATTCGACCAGGAAGCGGGCGGTGCCATAGCCGGCGAAAAAGGTTCCGCACACCAGGCCCGGGCGTTTGAATGCGCCGCGCCGATAGACCAGCCACAACAGAACCGCCCCCAGGATCACGCCTTCGAGCGCCGCCTCATAGAGCTGTGACGGATGGCGCGCACATAGCCCGGTGACGCCGGGACAGTATTGCGCGGCGGCTCCCGGAAAGATCACGCCCCAGGGCAGATCGGTGGCACGGCCCCAAAGTTCGGCGTTGTTGAAATTGGCCAGCCGCCCCAGCAGCAAACCGGGCGGAACCGTATGCGCCACCAGATCGGCCACGCTTAGCACCGGCAGTCGATGACGGCGGGTATAGAGCCAGGCCGCGATGACAACCCCCATCAGGCCGCCGTGAAAGGACATCCCGCCCTGCCAGACGCGCAGGATCTCAAGCGGATTTTCCAGGTAGTAGCCGGGCTGATAGAACAGCACGAACCCCAGACGCCCGCCCAGAATGACGCCCAGAATGATCCAGGTCAGCAGGTCTTCGATCTGGCCCGGTGTCATGGGCGCACCGCCATTCAGCCACAACCGGTCCCGGCGCACCGCCGCGACAGCCAGCCGCCAGGCGATGAGGATGCCCACGATATAGGCCAGCGCATACCAGCGCAGGGCGAATTCGGTTCCGAATACGGAGACCGACACAAGATCCGGGGACAGGTCGGGAAAGTGAAGAACGGCTTGCATGGGCGTCTCAATGCCTTTGGGTTTGTGCGGAAGTCAACCTTGTCCCGGCGACGCGGATTGCCCATATAGGGGGCATCGTGAAACGGAGACAGCAGATGCAGACCCGCAACAAGATTCTGGACGATATTTCTCAGTTGATGACCAATGCGATGGGCGTGGCCCAGGGCGCCAGGGACGAGGCGGAAACGGCGATGAAGTCGATGCTGGACCGCTGGCTGGCCGATCGCGATTTTGTGACCCGCGAAGAGTTCGACGCGGTGCGCGCCATGGCACAGAAGGCCCGCGAAGAAAACGAGGCGCTTTCGGCCCGCATTGCCGCGCTGGAGGCCCGGAGCGGGGACTGATCCAAAGGCGGCGCTGACGCGCCATTACATATTCAACCGGTTTGCAGGCGCGGCGCACCATGACGGGGCCGCGCCTTTTTGTTGGCTGGCAGGACTGTCCGGTGTTCCAGATGCCAACTGGGGCGACATTTCGATGAAATTCGCATGCTATCCACAACTTATTGCGGCTTCCCCCCAAATAGGGGGTTGTCACAGGACAGCACGCGGCGCACCATATCTGGTATGGACACGGGGGATCGCCCCGGTCTGTAGAGCAGACAGCTAGCGCTTGGGGCGCTGCAAAGTCCCCTCCGCTAGAGATCAGTGAGGTGGCACCATGGCCCTTTCCGAGCAGTATCTGGAAGAAGACATTCACCCGATCGACATCGTCGAGCATATCGCGGCCGATCACGATTGGGATTTCGACCGCATCGGCGACGATCAGATCGCGATGGCGGTTGAAGGACAGTGGCGCACATATTCCATCACCCTGGCCTGGTCGGGCTATGACGAAACCCTGCGCATGGTCTGCACCTTCGAGCTGGAACCGCCCGAAAACAAGATGGCCGAGCTGTACCAGCTGATCAACGAGATGAACGATCAGTGCTGGGCCGGGGCCTTTACCTATTGGGGCGAACAGAAATTGATGGTTTATCGATATGGTCTGGTGCTGACCGGCGGGCAGATGGCCAGCCCCGAACAGATCGACACGATGATCAGTGCCGCCGTCCTGAGCGCGGAGCGGTACTATCCGGCGGTGCAATTGATGGTCTGGGGCAATCGCAGCCCGCGCGAGGCGATGCAGGTCGCCATTGCAGAGGCCTATGGCCGCGCGTAATACCTGACCCTGAACCGGTCAGGGGAGGGGTTTCATGGACATGACGGGAATAGCCGAACGCGGGCTTGTCTTATTGGGATGTGGCAAGATGGGGTCCGCCATGCTGGCCGGTTGGCTGGATGGTGGATTGCCCGCAGGGGCGGTCTGGGTGATCGATCCCAACCCCTCTGAGTGGGTCCGCGCGCAAGGGTTGCATCTGAACGAGGACCTGCCGCCAGATCCGGCGATCGTTCTGGTGGCGGTAAAACCGCAGATGATGGGCGAGGCGCTGCCGGCATTGGCGGAGTTGGGCGGCGGCGGCACGCTGTTTGTGTCCGTCGCGGCGGGCACTTCGATCGAGACATTCGAGAGCGTCTTTGGCGCGAATACCCCGATTGTGCGCGCAATGCCGAATACCCCGGCCGCGGTGCAGCGCGGCATCACCGCGCTGATCGGCAACGATGCGAGCCGTGCGGCGGATCTGGATCTGGCCGAATCGCTGTTGTCGGCGGTCGGTCAAACCGTGCGGCTGGAGCATGAATCGCAAATGGATGCGGTGACCGGGGTCAGCGGATCGGGTCCGGCCTATGTGTTTCACCTGATTGAAACCCTGGCGGCGGCGGGTCAGGCACAGGGGCTGTCTGCGGAACTTGCAATGAAGCTGGCCAAGGCGACGGTGGCCGGTGCCGGCGCCTTGGCCGAGGCCGCAGACGAAGATCCGGCGCAACTGAGGGTGAATGTCACCAGCCCGAATGGCACGACGCAGGCCGCGCTGGAGGTTCTGATGGACCGATCAGGCGGGTTTCCCCCATTGTTGGAACGTGCGGTCGCTGCTGCCGCGGACAGATCCCGGGAATTGTCCAATGGATGAGATCGGGTTCGATGATTTTCTGAAGGTCGATATTCGCGTCGGCACCGTGCTGCGGGCCGAGGATTATCCGGAGGCGCGCAAACCGGCCATCAAACTGTGGATCGATTTTGGCGACGACATTGGCGAACGCAAGACCTCGGCCCAGATCACAGCGCATTACCGGCCCGAAACCCTGATCGGCAAACAGGTTCTGGCGGTGGTCAATTTTCCGCCGCGCCAGATCGGCAAATTCATGTCCGAGGTTCTGGTGCTGGGCCTACCGGATGACTCCGGGGAAATCGTCCTGATCGGCCCCGACGGGCCGGTGCCCAAAGGCGGGAGGATGCATTGATGCGACTGTTGATCACGCGCCCCTTGCCGGACGCGGTGCAGGAGCGGGCCGCCGCCGCGTTCCAATGCGAATTCCGTACCGACCAGACCCCGTTGGAGCGCGGCGAACTGATACGCGCTCTGGAAGAATTCGACGTTGTATTACCGACACTCGGGGATCGTTTTTGTTCTGAAATCTTTGCGGCGGCGCAACAGGTGCGCTGCAAATTGCTGGCCAATTTCGGGGTCGGATACAATCACATCGATGTTGGTGCGGCGCGGAATGCGGGGGTTGCCGTCACCAATACGCCGGGCGCGGTCACCGATGCGACAGCCGATATCGCCATGACACTGATCCTGATGAGCGCCCGCCGTGCAGGAGAAGGCGAACGAATGCTGCGCGCGGGCAAATGGGCTGGCTGGAATCCGACGCAGCTGTTGGGTACCCATGTCACGGGACGCACGGTCGGGATTGTCGGTCTGGGGCGGATCGGTCAGGCGATTGCCCGGCGATGCCACTATGGCTTTGGAATGAACGTGCGATACGTGTCGCGGTCGCCCAAGACCGTCGGATTTCCCGCGCAGCGTGTTGACAGCCTGACCGAACTGGCGCGCGCGGTCGATATTCTGGTGGTTGCGGTCCCCGGCAGCGCCGAAACACATCATCTGATTGATGCCGACGTGCTGGCGGCCATGCGTCCGCAAGCCCATCTGGTGAATATCGCCCGTGGCGACGTGGTCGATGAGGCGGCGCTGATCCAGGCCCTGCGGTCCGATGGTATCGCCGGGGCCGGGCTGGATGTCTATGAGTTCGAACCGCAGGTGCCCGAGGCGCTGATCGAAATGCAGAATGTGGTGCTGCTGCCTCATCTCGGCACAGCCGCTCTGGATGTGCGGACGGCAATGGGGAACATGGCGCTGGACAATGTCGCCGCACTTGCAGCGGGAAAACCATTGCCAAACTCGGTCTAAGCCTTTCGTTCTTAGCTTGAACTGTCGCTTTCAAATCCTTGATTGAAGGCAGAAAAAGTGGAGTTAGGTCAAGGCGGATTGCTTTAGGTTCTGGGCTGATCCCGGCGATGATCCCAATCCGGATCTTCGCGTTTGATCTGCCGCGCGAACCAGATGCCCGCAGGCCAGGCGGCAATCAGCCCGATCGCCGCTGAAACGGCCACGGCACCCCAGCTGTAGTACCCAAGGGACAATGCCGCAATCAGGGCCGCACCCGCAACGCAGGCACCGGTAAGGGCGGCCATATAGTGACGTAGACGGTGCATGTGACGTTCCCCTTTCGCGATGTGACATGGTGGCGTGATATGCCCCTACAACGCGCAAGACACAGCAAAGTTCCTTACTGTTCGTCAGGCACCCGCTTGCCGGTGGCCTCGCGCCAATGGCGGCGGCACAGGGACACATAGGTTTCGTTGCCCCCGATCTGCACCTGTTCCCCCTCGGTCAGAACCCGCCCCATGTGGTCTTGGCGGATCACCATGGTTGCCTTGCGCCCGCAGCGGCAGATGGTGCGTACTTCGCGCATCTCGTCGGCCAGGGCCAGGAGCGCGGCCGAGCCGGGAAACAGTTTGCCGCGAAAATCGACACGCAGGCCATAGGCCAGAACCGGCAGATCCAGATCGTCCACCACACGGGCCAGTTGCCAGACCTGATCGGGCGTCAGGAATTGGGCCTCGTCGATGAAAATGCAGGCCAGGGCAGCGTCTGTCTGCCGTGTCTGCACCATGGCAAACAGGTCGCTGTCTGCATCGAACACATCCGCCTCGGCGCCAATGCCGATCCGCGAGGCAATGCGGCCCTGACCGGCGCGGCCATCGATACTGGCCGTCAGCAAATAGGTGTTCATGCCATGTTCGCGATAGTTGTGCGATGCCTGCAACAACACTGTCGATTTCCCGGCATTCATCGTGGAGTAATTGAAGAAAAGCTTGGCCATGGCTGGGGTCTAGCCCGCGATTTCCTGACCTGCAAGCTGCACGCGCAAGAGGTGCCGCCAGCGGCCCGGATGGCTCTTTGGACCATGGATCCTGAACAAGAGCGCTATCTGGATCGTGGCGGCACCGGTGACATCAGACATGGCCCCGGTCGAACGCCGAAGCTGACCCGCAAACCCCCAAATATTCTGGTGCGGCAGTCTTTTACTGGTTAGGTACCCCTCAACCCGAGAGGTATGGAAAATATATGGCATCTGGACTAGAAGGCCGAAATGGGAAAACAATTCGACCATTCCCCTCTGGGAAATGTGCGCTTTACCTGCGGGACACTGAACATGAATGAATCTGGCAGCTATCTGAAAAAGCACACCGAGGCGTTGGTCAAGGATGTCGGTATCGAGGCCGCCTGCCGGTTGACCGGAAAGTCCAAGGCGACCCTGGGGCGGTACTATTCGGAGCATGACGAACATGCGGACCGGTTCATGCCGGTGGATGCGGTGGCCAAGCTGGAATCCGTGTCTACCTTTCCGCATGTCACCAGCGCGTTGGCGGATCTGAAGAAGATCACCCTGTCCTATGACGACCGCCATCCCAACAAGCCGGACTCCGGCGGCGTGAATTCCGATGTGATCGCGTTAAGTCAGCGGTTCGCGATGTTGATGGCCGAGTACCAGCAATCAATCGAAGACGGGGTGATTTCGATAAACGAGGCCAAGCGGCTGCTGCGCGAAACCCTGCTGTTGCAACAGGTGTTGATCGACATGAAGCTGCATCTGGAAGAAGAAAGCTGCTGACCGGCCGTCCAGCGATTTCAGCTGCTGCCCCCGGCGGGTCTGTGTTTCAACCGTGGCGTTGCACCAGAACCGATCCGACCGAATATCCGGCGCCAAAGGAACAGATCAGCCCGTAGTCGCCGTCCTGCAGGTCGCTGGAGTATTTTGAGAACGCGATGGTCGACCCCGCCGACGAGGTGTTGGCGTAATCCTGCAGGATATTGGGTTGCTCGTCAGGCTCCGGAGACCGGCCCAGCACCTTTCGGCCGATGAAATCATTCATCGCCTTGTTGGCCTGATGCAGCCAGAGCCGTTTGAGATCCGAAGCCTGCACATCGTCCGCGGCGATATGATCGGCGATATGGGCGCTGACCATAGGCAGCACCTCCTTGAAGACCTTGCGGCCGTTTTGCATGAATTGCATGTCACGGCGGTCCTTGACGCCATCGGGACGCGAGCGCCGCAGAAAGCCGTTGTTGTTGCGGATGTTGTTGGAAAAATCGGTGGCGCAGCGGGTGGATTTGATTTCGAAATACCCGTTTCCGGCATCTTCTGCCCGTTCGATCACCACGGCGGTGGCCACGTCTCCGAAGATGAAATGACAGTCCCGGTCCCGCCATTCCAGATGCCCCGAACAGATTTCGGGGTTGACCACCAGAGCCTTGCGCACGGACCCGGCGCGGATCATGTCGGCGGCGGCCTGAATGCCAAAGGTCGCCGAGGAACAGGCCACGTTCATGTCAAAGGCAAAGCCCTGTATTCCCAACAGGTTCTGGATTTCGATTGCCATCGCCGGATAGGCGCGTTCCATGTTCGAGGCGGCACAGATCACCAGGTCGATATCCGCCGTATCACGGCCCGCCTGAAGCAGCGCCTTGCGGGCCGCGTCAACGCCCATTTCCGCCATCAGCGAAGGTTCATCATCCGAGCGTTGTCGCAACGCCGGATACATCCGGTCCGGGTCGAGTATCCCGGATTTGTCGATGACATGGCGCCGTTCGATACCCGAGGCCTTGAAGATGAAATCTTCGCTGGAATGTTCCTTGGCCTGCAGTTCACCCGCCGCGATCGCATCGGCGTGCCGGGCGTTGTAGCGGTCGGCATAGGCGTTGAAGGCCAGGACCAGTTCGGCGTTCGTGATGATCGAGTCCGGGGTGAATACCCCGGTGCCTGAAATGGCGGCTGTGTGCATGACGGGCTCCTGAGACGGTCGGAAATTCTGGACCGGAACCCGCGTCAAGGTCAAGTCCGGGCAGGTGGTGGCGGGGCAATCCGGCCGCGCGAAGATCGGCGCGGCTGTTCGGGTGGATCGTGCCGGTTATCCCTGCAGCGCCTTCACGCTCACGTCGTCTTCGGCCTGCGCCTTGATCGCCAGAGCCGCGGCATGCGAACCGGCGGCGGTGGTGAAATAGGGGATCTTGTCATACAGCGCGATGGTGCGGATGGATTTGCTGTCTTCGACGGCCTGTGCGCCTTCGGTCGAATTCATCACCAGTTGGATATCGCCATCCTTCATCATGTCGGTGATGTCCGGACGGCCTTCGTAGACCTTGTTGACCTGCGCGCAGGCGATACCATGCTCGGCCAGCCAGTTTTGGGTGCCGCGCGTGGCGACGATGGTGAAGCCAAGGCCGGACAAGATCTGCGCCGCCTCCAGCATTTCCGGAGTCTTGTCGGCATCCTTGATCGACAGAAAGGTGCAACCCGACGTCGGCAGCGCCATGCCCGCGCCCATCTGCGCCTTGAGAAACGCGCGCGGAAAGTCGCGATCCCATCCCATGACTTCGCCGGTCGAACGCATTTCGGGGCCAAGGATCGTATCGACACCGGGGAACCTGGCAAAGGGCAGCACCGCTTCCTTGACCGAAAACCACGGCATCATCGGATCGGCCAGTGTCATCGGATCGGCCAGGGGCAGCACCGTGTCGTAATCGGCATCGACATCATAGGCCGCGCGCATCGGGAAATCGGCCAGTTTCTCACCGGCCATCACCCGGGCCGCGATCGAGGCGATCGCCGAATCCGTGGCCTTGGCAACAAAGGGCACGGTACGGCTGGCGCGGGGGTTGACCTCGATCAGGAAAATCTCGTCGTCTTTCACCGCGAACTGGATGTTCATCAAGCCGACCACGTTCAGCGCGTGGGCCAACGAGTGGGTCTGTTCCTTGACCGCCTGGATGATCTCGGGCGACAGCGAGTAGGGCGGCAACGAACAGGCACTGTCCCCCGAATGCACGCCGGCTTCTTCGATGTGCTGCATGATGCCCGCGACATGCACGTCGGTGCCGTCGCAGATTGCATCGACGTCCAGTTCGACAGCCCCCGAGAGATAGCTGTCCAGCAGCACCGGGCTGTCGCCCGACACCACCACCGCATCCGAGATATAGCGTTCCAGCTGCGCCTGGTCGCGTACGATTTCCATGGCGCGACCACCCAGCACATAAGAGGGGCGGATCACCAGCGGAAAGCCGATCTGCCCTGCGATCTCGAACGCCTGCTGATCGGTGCTGGCGATCCCGTTGTTGGGTTGCTTCAGGCCAAGTCCCTGCAACAGCTTCTGAAACCGCTCGCGGTCTTCGGCCAGGTCAATGGCATCGGGCGTGGTGCCCAGGATCGGGATGCCTTCGTCATGCAGCGCATTGGCCAGCTTCAGTGGGGTCTGTCCGCCGAACTGCACGATGACGCCGTGCAGGGTGCCTTTCTGCTGTTCGGCCCGCAGGATCTCCATGACGTGCTCAAAGGTCAGCGGTTCGAAATACAGCCGGTCGGACGTGTCATAGTCGGTGGACACGGTTTCCGGGTTGCAGTTGACCATGATGGTTTCATAACCCGCGTCCGTCAGCGCATAACAGGCGTGGCAGCAGCAATAGTCGAATTCGATCCCCTGGCCGATGCGGTTGGGACCACCGCCCAGAATGACCACTTTGCGGCTGTCCGACGGGCGCGCCTCGCATTCGACTTCGCCCATCATCGGCTCTTCGTAGGTCGAGTACATATAAGGCGTCTGGGCTTCGAATTCGGCGGCGCAGGTGTCGATACGCTTGAACACGGCGGTCACGCCCATGTTGTGACGCGCGCGGCGCACATTGGCTTCGTCGCGCCCGGTGAGCGCGCCGAGCCGGGCATCGGTAAAGCCCATCATCTTGAGATCGCGCAGACCCTCGGTTGTTGTGGGCAGGCCCTGCTTGCGCAGCTGTGCCTCGGTTTCGACGATCTCGCGGATGCGGGCCAGGAACCAGGGGTCGAACATGGTGACGGCGTGGATTTCGTCATCCGACATGCCGTGACGCATGGCCTGGGCGATGGTGCGCATGCGGTCCGGGGTCTGCTGACTGATCGCCTTGATGATGGGGGTCTTGTCCTCGACCTCTTCCCAGATGCCGACCGTCAGGCCGGGAATGGCGATCTCGTCAAATCCGGTCAGGCCGGATTCCATGCTGGCCATCGCCTTTTGCAGCGATTCATGGATGGTGCGGCCGATGGCCATGGCCTCGCCCACCGATTTCATCGCCGTGGTCAGATAGGGTTCGGAGCCGGGGAATTTCTCGAAGGCGAATTTCGGGATTTTGGTGACCACATAGTCGATTGTCGGCTCGAACGACGCCGGCGTGACCTTTGTTATGTCATTGTCCAGCTCGTCCAGCGTATAGCCCACCGCCAGTTTCGCCGCAATTCTGGCAATCGGAAAGCCGGTGGCCTTGGACGCCAGCGCCGAAGACCGTGACACGCGCGGGTTCATTTCAATCACCACCATGCGGCCATCCGCCGGGTTCACCGCCCATTGCACGTTCGAGCCGCCGGTTTCCACGCCGATCTCGCGCAAAACGGCGATGCTGCCGTTGCGCATGATCTGGTATTCCTTGTCGGTCAGGGTCAGGGCCGGGGCCACGGTGATCGAATCGCCCGTGTGCACGCCCATCGGATCGACGTTTTCAATGGAACAGACGATGATCGCATTGTCGGCGGTGTCGCGCACCACCTCCATTTCATATTCTTTCCAACCCAGCAGGGATTCGTCGACCAGGATCTGACCCATCGGGCTTGCATCCATGCCCGAGCGGCAGAAATGTTCGTAGTCGTCGCGGTTATAGGCGACACCGCCACCCGTGCCCCCCATGGTGAAGGCGGGGCGGATGATGGCGGGCAGGCCGACCTCTTCCAGCGCGTCCAGCGCGATGCGCACGCCTGCGGCGAGATCTTTCTTGCCGTTGTCATCCTTGGGTGCGGTCACAATGGTTGCTTTGGGATTTTCAATGCCCAATCGGTCCATGGCGTCGCGGAACAGCTTGCGATCCTCGGCCATTTCGATGGCTTCGCGCTTGGCACCGATCATTTCGACACCGTATTTCGCCAGCACACCCATTTCTTCCAGCGCCAGGCTGGTGTTCAGCCCGGTCTGTCCGCCCATGGTGGGCAGCAACGCGTCGGGGCGCTCTTTTTCGATGATCTTGGCAACGACTTCGGGGGTGATCGGTTCGATATAGGTGGCGTCGGCCATGCCCGGGTCGGTCATGATGGTGGCGGGGTTCGAATTAACCAGGATGACCCGATAGCCCTCTTCGCGCAGCGCCTTGCAGGCCTGTGCCCCGGAATAGTCGAATTCACAGGCTTGCCCGATCACGATGGGTCCCGCTCCGATGATCATGATCGACTGGATGTCGGTTCTCTTCGGCATGGCGCGGTTCCTCTGGCTGGTGAGTCCCGGGCACCCCCAAGTGCCCAAATCGTCCTGCGTTATAGGGATGGGCCGCGCGGGTGCAAGGCCAGAAGCGGCAAGAATTTGCATCGGGCGTTATACGTCGATGGTCAGATGCCGGCCTGGGCGCACGGGACCGCCCCCGGGTGGGGCATTGGTTTGGATCCTGCGTCTCGGGGCCGGGCGGCCATGTCGGGGAATTTGCCCGTTGCAGGCGTGATCCGAACAGGAAATGCACGGCGCGGGCCGCATCCGGCCCGGTTTCAGCGGGCTGACAGGTCAACATGGCTTGACTTTTGCCGCGCCGCCCTGTGTACCGACGCGACGCCAGAAACCACTCAACACGAGGCATTTCTCATGCACGCCTATCGCAGTCAAACCTGTGCCGATCTGACCGCCGCCAATGTCGGCGATACTGTCCGCCTGTCCGGTTGGGTCCATCGGGTCCGCGATCACGGCGGGGTTCTGTTCATCGACCTGCGGGACCACTATGGCGTGACGCAGGTGTTGTGTGATGGCGACAGCGCGGCCTTTGCCGAGTTGGAGAAGGTACGCAGCGAATGGTGCATCCGCGTGGATGGCACCGTCAAGGCGCGGGATGCCGAATTGGTCAATCCCAAACTGCCCACCGGCGAGATCGAGGTCTATGTCCGCGACGTCGAAGTGCTGGGCGCAGCCGAGGAACTGCCGCTGATCGTCTTTGGCGATCAGGAATACCCCGAGGAAACCCGCCTGCGGTATCGTTATCTGGACCTGCGCCGCGACGCGATGCAGCGCAACATGACGCTGCGTTCGGACGTGGTGGCATCCATGCGCCGCCGGATGTGGGACAAGGGGTTCCGCGAATATCAGACCCCGATCATCACCGCCTCCAGCCCCGAAGGTGCGCGCGATTTTCTGGTGCCGTCGCGTTTGCATCCGGGCAAATTCTATGCGCTGCCACAAGCCCCGCAGCAGTTCAAGCAGCTGATCATGGTCAGCGGGTTCGACAAGTATTTCCAGATCGCCCCCTGTTTTCGCGACGAGGATCCGCGCGCCGACCGCTCGCCCACCGATTTCTATCAGCTCGACCTGGAAATGTCGTTCGTGACCCAGCAGGACGTGTTCGACACCATTCAACCGGTGCTGCAGGGTGTGTTCGAAGAATTCGGCGAGGGTGCCAGGGTCGATACAGAATGGCCGCAGATCAGCTATCGCGATGCGGCGTTGTGGTATGGCACCGACAAGCCGGACCTGCGCAATCCTATCAAAATGCAAGTGGTCTCCGACCACTTTCGCGATTCCGGCTTTGCGATTTTCGCAAAGCTGCTTGAGCAGGACGGCACCGAGATCCGCGCCATTCCTGCCCCCGGCGGAGGGTCACGCAAGTTCTGTGACCGGATGAATGCCTTTGCCCAGAAAGAGGGTCTGCCGGGCATGGGATATATCTTCTGGCGCGATCAGGGCAATGGCATGGAAGCCGCCGGTCCTCTGGCCAAGAACATCGGCCCCGAGCGCACCGAGGCGATCCGACAGCAGCTGGACCTGGGCGTGGGCGATGCGGCGTTCTTCCTGGGTGGCAAGCCGAAGAGTTTCGAGAAGGTCGCGGGCAAGGCGCGCGATGTGATCGGCGCGGAGCTGAACCTTACCGAGAAGGACCGCTTTGCCTTTGCCTGGATCGTCGATTTTCCGATCTTTGAGGCGGATGAGGAAACCGGCAAGATCGATTTCGAACATAACCCGTTCTCGATGCCGCAAGGGGGCATGGAGG
This sequence comes from Rhodobacteraceae bacterium F11138, assembly GCA_016521575.1. Lineage (GTDB taxonomy): Bacteria > Pseudomonadota > Alphaproteobacteria > Rhodobacterales > Rhodobacteraceae > Sedimentitalea. The sequence continues at coordinate 248,820 of JAEKDP010000005.1, forward strand.
CGCTGGAAGGCGATCCTCTCAAGGTGCTGGGCTATCAGTATGATCTGTCCTGCAATGGCTATGAACTGGTCAGCGGTGCGATCCGGAACCACAAGCCCGAGATCATGTTCAAGGCCTTCGAAATCGCCGGGTATGGCAAGGACGAGGTCGAGAAACGCTTTGGCGGCATGGTCAATGCGTTCCAATACGGCGCCCCGCCGCATGGGGGCTGTGCTGCTGGCATCGACCGGATCGTGATGCTGCTGGCGGATACTGCGAACATTCGCGAAGTCATCATGTTCCCGATGAACCAGCGGGCCGAAGACCTGATGATGAACGCGCCCAGCGACCCCACCAGCGATCAGCTGATGGAGCTTGGACTGCGGGTTATCCCACAGGATGACGACCCGGCGGTCTGACCGGGTCGTTCGGGCCGGATCGCAGGCATCGCCCCGGATCTAGTGTTGTGAACCGGAGGGTGTGCGCCTAGGGTTGCGTCATGAGCGATGTTTCCGAACACAGGCCCTTGGGCGCACCGGTTGAGAACTGGACCCCGCCCCGGGTTCCCGAAGGCGAGACCTTGCAGGGTCGATACGCGCGGCTCCTGCCGCTGGCCGCCGATGTTCATGCCGCACCGTTGCATCGCGCCTATGCCGGGCAGGATGCGATATGGGACTACATGCCATGCGGTCCTTTCCGGTCCGAGTCCGCCTATGCCGAATGGATTGGAGAGACCGTCGCCGACCCGGCACATCTTTTCTATGCGATTACGGATCTGGATCACGGCACAGTGGGCGGCGTGGCCAGCTATTTGCGGATCGCTCCGGTGGCCGGGTCTATCGAGGTGGGCAATATCAGCTTTGGCCCGGATCTGCAGCGCACCCGTGCGGCCACCGAGGCCATGGTTTTAATGATGAACTGGGCTTTTGATGCGGGTTATCGGCGGTATGAATGGAAATGCAATGCGCTGAATGCGCCATCCCGTCGTGCCGCCCAGCGATTGGGGTTCAGCTATGAGGGTGTATTCCGTCAGGCGCTGGTGGTGAAGGGGCGCAACCGGGATACGGCGTGGTTTGCGATCATAGATCGCGAATGGCCGGCGCTGAAGCAGGCGTATGAGCAATGGCTGGATCCGGACAATTTCGATGACACGGGGCGCCAGATCGTGTCTCTGGGCGATTTGACCGGGCCGATCCGGGTGTCTTCGGATCCGACGCTCTGATCGGGGACTCAATTGCCGCCAAACAGATTCTGTTTGACGCGATCGGGAAAGCGGCGACGTTCGCGGCCCGCCAGAACCGCCTGCAGGACCAGTACCAGACCCAGCGAACACAGAGCCGCGAGACAGCTGACCAACATCTCAGATCGCCCTTTTCTGTTCCAGACGTTCGCGCACCAGCCCGGCGATGCGGGCGGTATCCGTAGCGACCGGGCCGCCGCGTTTGCGCGCCAGCGCCAGCGATTCGGCGGCTTGCGCCAGGATGGTGTCTTCCGCGCTGCGGGCGACGCCGCCGACGAATTGCGCCACATAGTCAAGCGTCGCGCCTTCGGCCTGATCGCTGAGGACATCGGCGACGTGTGCCATGTCGTCCTGATAGGCGATGGGATCGGGGCAGATGATTTCATCATTGACGGCCCGTGGCCCCAGGGGGCGTTGCTCGATGGGAAAACGCGACAGGACCGCCTCCTGGAATATGGCGAGCGACGTGATCGGCTTGGCCAGGAAACCGTCGGCCCCGGCGGCGATGGCGGCGTCTTCGACGCATTCATCGCCCGAGGTGGCCAGGATGACCGGCACCCGCGGCACGGCGGAGGAAAGTTCCTCGATCAGTTCGGTGCCCGAACCGTCGGGCAGGCCCAGATCGACGATCAGCACCGCGGGGCGGTAGACCTGCAGGTGGCGCCGGGCTGAACGCAGACAATCCGCGCGGCGGATTCGCGCGCCGCTGCGCAGACAGAGCAGGCGCATTGCTTCGCAGGCAAAACGGCTGTCTTCCACAACCAGGATGGTCAGCCCCAACAACGGCCGGTTTGCGGTCGAGATGCGGTGCGGGGCGACAAACGGATCGAACTCGTCCATGGTGGGCTCCTCTCAGCAGACGCGACTCACGCTAGGTGTCGTTGGCTAACAGGCCGTTAACAGGCGCGCGAATTGGTCCCCTTGCCCCCGGAGCGGTCGCGCCGCATAACACGCGCAGACGCATAGAGACCTGATTCAGCAAGGAGTTCCATCATGATCGGCCGCCTCAACCACGTCGCCATCGCCGTTCCGGATCTGGATGCCGCATCGGCGCAATATGCCAACGCGCTTGGGGCCAAGGTCGGCGCGCCGCAGGATGAGCCGGATCATGGGGTCACGGTGGTGTTCATCGAACTGCCGAACACCAAGATAGAACTGCTGTACCCGTTGGGTGAAAACAGCCCGATTCAGGGGTTTCTGGACAAGAACCCGTCGGGCGGCATCCATCACGTCTGTTACGAGGTCGAGGACATATTGGCGGCGCGCGACCATCTGCAGGCGAGCGGCGCGCGGGTGCTGGGCAGCGGTGAACCCAGGATTGGCGCTCATGGAAAGCCGGTCCTGTTTCTGCACCCCAAGGATTTCAACGGCTGTCTGGTGGAACTGGAACAGGTCTGAACGGACCGGAAAGGGGGCCCCAATGGGCATTACATCGGCAATCGTACTGTATGCAGTGTTCTGGTTCATGACCTTTCTGGTCGTCTTGCCCATCCGGATCACAACCCAGGGCGACGCGGGCGAGGTGGTGCCGGGCACCCATGCGGGGGCACCGCAGACGCACAATCTGAAGAAAAAAGCGCTGATCACCACCGGGCTGGCGCTGGTATTGTGGGGGATAACCGTTGCGGTGATTCTGTCCGGGGTGATCAGCGTGCGCGATCTGGACTGGTTCCACCGGATGGGGCCGGTCGAACCGGTGTGATCTGAAGGTGCGCCTGACGGCGCGTTCGATTCCATTGCGTTCAGGCCACGCGGGCCATGAGGGATGCGAGGGGATGATTTTCCGCCAAGGGTCTGAAAGGTCAGAGCGAGAGGTAGTTGCCCTCTGACGGGTCGATGCGGCCATCCAGCAGCGCGTGATATCGTGCCAGGACCGCGTCGTCGCCTTGGTCGCGCACCACGGTGAACCAGGTTTGCGCCTGATCGACAAAGGCCGACCAGGCGGTGTCGCGACGGCTCTGGAACGTCCTCGGCCCCAGGCTCTGGATCCGGTTCCGGGCATAATCCGGCGCGAAGAAGAATTCGGGGCGGGCGCCGGGCAGTTCGCCGCCCAGGCCGCGGGACTCTGGCCAATGGGTCATGCCAACGGCGCGGCTGCTGTAGAGTGTATCCTTGAAATGAGTGTGAACCTGCCGCCGCAGATCGGCGCTGCCTGCCATGTCGACATAGGCGGCGGGCGCGCGGGGCAGGTCGTGGATTTCGTCATAGCTATAGACCCGGTCATAGCAGCGCAGCCCCTGTGTGAATGACCGGTTGGCCGCGCTGGTCAGCCCGACAACCGACGCCCCTCCGGGTGTCTTTTGCGACAACAGGAAGGCGAGGCCGATCGCGGTCTTGCTTGAGGCGCTGGACAGCAGGATCTGCTCGGCTCCGAACGCCATGTTTTCGCGGTGCAGATCATCCAGCAGGAAGGACGTGGTGAACAGGGGGCGGAACAGGCTGATCAGTGGTTCCAGATCGGGTTGCCATTGGGGGTCGGCGCGGCAGAACGAATAGTGATTGTAGATCGCGGCCCGCGCGGCACGGTGCGGTGCCATATCCTGAAAGCCGCTGTCCGATATCTGGCCCGGATGCACGATCAGGTGGGTGGACATCGGCAGGTAGCCATACAGACGCTCGCCGACGGGTACCTTGGGGTGGGTTGACGCGATGACGGTGGCAAATCCCCAGACCGGAATGCGGCCGTCCTGCGAAGAGTCTGTGGGGAAAAACTCCCAATACCCCAGCATGTCAGCGGCGACGCCATAGGTGATGTTGTTGGCCGTCAACGCAAACCCGTTTATGCGCAGCAGACAACTGTCCGGCGGCAAGGTGTCCGGCAATTCGGTCGTTTCGATTCGGGCCTTGCTTAGATCGGTGCGTCGCACGATCATGTCACGTCCGATCTGTTCGGCCATCCCGTGGCTGTTGTCGAGCATGGGAAATCCTTGTCCGCAGGTTTGCTTGCACCTGTTTCATCATGCATCTGGGGTATCATGGGGCAAGGGCGATCTGTTTCTTGCGCCGGGGGATGGAAATCCTGCGTTCGGTTTCAGTTGCTGCGTCGATCCGGTTTTGCGTGTTCCGGGGGCAATCGGGCCGATTGCGCCCTTGCCGGAATCGATGCAGGACGCTACTGTATACCGGCGTATGCGGGAGAACCGGTCACACCGGTGCCGAAGGAGCAACCGCCCCGGAAACTCTCAGGCCCAAGGGACCGCAACGCAGACAGACTCTGGAGAGAGGCGCAGATGGCGTCCGCCGACGGGATAACGATCTCAGGCAAAAAGACAGAGGGGGCATCGCACCGCACGCTTGTGTGCGGCAATGGGATGCCGGATGATTTTCCAGAATCACCGCGGCCCGCAACGACAGGAGCGGATATGACCGATTTGCTGAAGACACCCTTGCATGCGCTGCATGACGAGTTGGGGGCGAAAATGGTGGGCTTTGCCGGGTATGACATGCCGGTGCAGTTCCCGGCCGGAATCATGGCCGAACACATCCAGACCCGCACCAAGGCCGGATTGTTCGACGTCAGTCATATGGGACAGGTGATCCTGTCGGGCGCGCCGATGGCGGATATCGCGGCCGCGTTCGAAACGATGGTTCCGATGGATGTGATCGGTTTGCCCGAGGGGCGTCAGCGCTATGGGCTGTTCACCAGCGATACCGGCGGCATTCTGGACGATCTGATGTTTGCCAATCGTGGCGACCACCTGTTCGTGGTTGTCAACGCGGCCTGCAAACAGGCCGATATCGCGCGCATGAAAGCGGCGCTGGAACCGGCGGTGACGGTCACCGAGGTGACCGACCGTGCCCTGATCGCGTTGCAGGGGCCACAAGCGGAAGCCGTATTGAAGCAAATCAACCCCGCCGTTGCCGATATGAATTTCATGGACGTTGCCACGATTTCGCTGGATGGGGTCGACTGCTGGATTTCCCGGTCGGGGTATACCGGGGAAGACGGGTTTGAAATCTCGGTTCCGGCGCATGGGGCAGAGACGCTGGCGCGGCGGTTGCTTGATCATGATGACGTGATGCCGGTCGGGCTGGGGGCGCGGGATTCGCTGCGGCTGGAGGCGGGGCTGTGTCTGTACGGGCATGACATGGATGAAACCACCGGGCCGGTTCAGGCCGGGCTGGGTTGGTCCATTCAAAAGATACGCCGCACCGGCGGCGCGCGCGCGGGCGGGTTTCCGGGTGCTGACGCGGTGCTGGAACAGCTTGCGCAGGGGGCATCACGCAAGCGTGTCGGGTTGCGTCCGCAAGGGCGGGCCCCGATGCGCGAAGGCGTGGCGCTGTTTGCATCCGACAGCGGTGGTGCGCAGATCGGGGTGATCACCTCGGGCGGATTTGGCCCCACCGTCGGCGGGCCAGTGGCGATGGGATATGTTTCAGCCGAATTCGCCACCGCCGATACCACGCTGTATGGCGAGCTGCGCGGCAAGCGCCAGCCCGTCACGGTCACGCGGCTGCCTTTCGTGGCCGCAAATTTCAAACGCTAACACGTTGGTTCAACAAGGGAAAACCAGAATGAAATATACAGAAGAGCACGAATGGCTGCTGGAAGAGGGCGATCTGATCGTGGTCGGCATCACCGAACACGCGGCGGAACAGTTGGGCGACGTGGTGTTCGTTGAATTGCCCGAAGCGGGCGGCGAAATCACCAAGGACGATGAGGTCGTGGTGATCGAAAGCGTGAAGGCCGCCAGCGATATCCTGGCGCCGCTGGATGGCGAGATCGTCGAGGTAAACACGGCGCTGGCGGACAATCCGGGCCTCGTGAACGAGGATGCGCAGGGCGGTGCCTGGTTTTTCAAGATCAAGCCGTCAGATCTGAGCCCGATGGACGAGTACATGGATGAAGCCGCCTACAAGGATTTCATCGCCTGACCCTGTGGCCGGTGGCGGGTGCCCCGGCAGGGATTTTTCAGCACAAGACAAGAACAGGGGCACGCCGTTGCGGGCGGCCTCTGGGACCATGGGAGACTGGACATGTCGTTCACGCCAACGGACTACTTACCATATGACTTTGCCAACCGTCGCCATATCGGCCCGTCGCCGGACGAGATGGCCACAATGCTTGAAACCGTCGGTGCCGATAGCCTGGAGGCGCTGATCGATGACACTGTGCCGCAGGCCATCCGGCAAGCGGCTCCGCTGGATTTCGGCAAAGCCAAGTCCGAGCGTGAATTATTGCACTACATGCGCCTGACGGCAGGCAAGAACCAGGTCCTGACCAGCCTGATCGGGCAGGGATATTATGGAACGGTGACGCCGCCTGCGATCCAGCGCAACATTCTGGAAAACCCGGCCTGGTACACGGCCTATACGCCGTATCAGCCGGAAATCAGCCAGGGCCGGCTGGAAGCCCTGTTGAATTATCAGACCATGGTCAGCGATCTGACCGGGCTTGAGATCGCCAACGCGTCGCTGCTGGACGAGGCGACCGCCTGTGCCGAGGCGATGACCATGGCGCAGCGGTTGGCAAAATCCAAGGCCAAGGCGTTCTTTGTCGATCGCGATTGTCATCCGCAGAACATCGCCGTGATCCAGACCCGCGCCGCGCCTTTGGGGATCGAGGTTATTGTCGGCAACCCGGACAAGATGGAGGCCGACAAGGTGTTCGGCGCACTGTTCCAGTACCCTGGGACCTATGGCCATGTGCGCGACTTCACCGATCACATCGCGGCGTTGCACGATGCGCAGGCCATAGGCATCGTGGCGGCAGACCCGCTGGCGCTGACATTGTTGAAAGAGCCGGGCGAAATGGGCGCGGATATTGCCGTGGGCAGCACCCAGCGGTTTGGTGTGCCTTTGGGATATGGTGGCCCTCATGCGGCCTATATGGCGACCAAGTCCAACCATGCGCGCGCCATGCCGGGGCGTTTGGTCGGGGTGTCGGTGGACAGCCACGGCAACCGGGCCTATCGCCTGGCGCTGCAGACCCGCGAACAGCATATCCGGCGCGAAAAGGCCACCAGCAACGTCTGCACCGCGCAGGCCCTGTTGGCGGTGATGGCATCGATGTATGCGGTGTTCCATGGCCCCAAGGGGCTCAAGGCCATCGCGCAGCGCATCCACCGCAAGACCGTTCGCCTGGCCAACGGGCTTGAGGCCGCGGGCTTCAAGGTCGATCCCAAGGTCTTTTTTGACACTATCACGGTGGATGTCGGCCCGTTGCAGGCGGCTGTGCTGAAATCGGCCGTGGACGAAGGCATCAACCTGCGCCGCGTCGGAGAACACCGCGTCGGTATCAGCCTGGATGAATGTACGCGCCCTGAAAATATCGAATCGGTCTGGCGGGCGTTCGGGATTTTCCAGAAAGATGACGTGTTCGAGGCACAGTATCGCGTGCCGGATGCCATGCACCGCCGTACCGAATACCTGACCCATCCGATTTTCCATATGAACCGGGCGGAAACCGAGATGATGCGCTACATGCGCCGTCTTGCGGATCGCGATCTGGCGCTGGACCGGGCGATGATCCCGCTGGGCAGCTGCACCATGAAGCTGAACTCGGCAGCCGAGATGATGCCGGTCAGCTGGCGGGAATTCTCGCGGTTGCACCCGTTCTGCCCGAAGGATCAAGCCCAGGGGTATGGCGAGTTGATCGAGGATCTGTCGGACAAGCTGTGCCAGATCACCGGGTATGATGCGATTTCCATGCAGCCGAATTCGGGGGCGCAAGGCGAATATGCCGGGCTTCTGACCATTGCGGCCTACCATCGTGCCAACGGACAAGAGCATCGCAGCATCTGCCTGATCCCGACCTCTGCTCATGGCACCAACCCGGCCAGTGCGCATATGGTCGGCTGGAAGGTCGTGCCGGTCAAAACCGCGGAAAATGGCGATATCGATCTGGATGATTTCCGCGCCAAGGCCGAGAAACACAGCGAAAATCTGGCCGGCTGCATGATCACCTATCCCAGCACCCACGGCGTGTTCGAGGAAACCGTGACCGAGATCACCGCGATCACCCATCAGCACGGCGGGCAGGTTTATATCGACGGGGCCAACATGAACGCCATGGTCGGGCTGAGCCGCCCCGGCGATCTGGGCGGCGATGTGAGCCACCTGAACCTGCACAAGACGTTCTGCATTCCGCATGGCGGGGGCGGGCCGGGCATGGGCCCCATCGGGGTCAAGGCGCATCTTGTGCCGCATCTGCCGGGCCATCCCGAGACCGGCGGCAGCGAAGGACCAGTGTCGGCGGCGCCGTTCGGTTCGCCTTCGATCCTGCCGATCAGCTGGGCCTATTGTCTGCTGATGGGGGGCGAAGGGCTGACCCAGGCGACGCGGGTGGCGATTCTGAACGCCAACTATATCGCCAGACGGCTGGAAGGCGCGTTTGACGTGCTCTATCGCGGCAAAACCGGTCGGGTGGCGCATGAGTGCATCATCGACACGCGCCCCTTTGCCGAGAGCGCCGGGGTAAGCGTGGATGACATCGCCAAACGGCTGATCGACAACGGGTTCCACGCGCCAACCATGAGCTTTCCGGTGGCGGGCACCCTGATGATCGAGCCAACCGAAAGCGAAACCAAGGCGGAACTGGACCGGTTCTGCGATGCCATGCTGGCGATTCGCGAAGAGATCCGCGACATCGAAGAAGGCCGCATCGACAAGGACAACAACCCGCTCAGGAATGCGCCACACACGATGGAGGATCTGGTGCGCGATTGGGATCGACCCTATTCGCGCGAACAGGGGTGTTTCCCGCCGGGGGCGTTCCGGGTCGATAAATACTGGCCGCCCGTCAATCGGGTCGACAACGTCTATGGTGACCGTAATCTGGTTTGTTCCTGCCCGCCGATGGAGGACTACGCCGAAGCGGCGGAATAGAACCGTCACCGGGGTCGGGCCGGTCGGGCGCTTTGCCAGCCCGGCCCGTTGACCCGCTGACAACGCCGCGCGGCGTCTGAAGGCGGCGACATGCCCGGCAATTATCGGCCAGCGGGTTCCGGAAAGGTTGCCAGACGGGAACGCGTCGCTTACGCTCAACCTGTACGCGCGACAGGAAATATTGTTCGATAGCAAAAGGATTGAACTGATGAAACTCACGTTTGCCGCACTGGCCGCCGCCACACTGACACTGGCCGCTTGTGCCCAACCCGAGCCAACCCCGGTCTATGTGCAACCGACCTTCGACAAGGCCGGCAACGCAAGCTGTTCGGCAGGCTATCAGCTGGCGACGACCGAAGCTGGCGCAACCGTCTGCGCGCCGATCTCCTGAATTCGGCCCGATTGCCGAACTTCCCGACCGGCCCCATGATCGTGGGGCCGGTGTTTGTGTTTGGTTCTCCTGTGCCTGACCGCGACGGGGATTGAATCCGGGCGGGGCTTTCCCCTATAGAGCGTCAAAACGGGTCCACCTTCAGGAGTCTCTACATGGCCGGCCATTCCAAATGGGCAAATATTCAACACCGCAAGGGCCGTCAGGACGCGGCGCGCTCCAAGTTGTTTTCCAAGCTCAGCAAGGAAATCACCGTGGCAGCCAAGATGGGCGACCCGGACCCGGACAAGAACCCGCGTCTGCGGCTGGCGATCAAGGAAGCAAAATCGCAATCCGTGCCCAAGGACGTGATCGACCGCGCCGTCAAGAAATCGCAAGCCGGAGAAGGCGACGATTACGAAGAAATCCGGTATGAGGGCTATGGCCCCAACGGTGTCGCCGTGATCGTCGAGGCGATGACCGATAACCGCAACCGCACGGCGTCCACTGTGCGTTCGACATTTTCCAAGAATGGCGGAAATCTGGGTGAAACCGGCAGTGTCGGTTTCATGTTCGACCGCAAGGGCGAAGTCACCTATCCGGCCAGTGCTGGAGACGCGGACTCGGTGATGATGGCGGCGATCGAAGCCGGGGCCGAGGATGTCGAAAGCACCGAAGACGGTCATGTGATCTGGTGCGCGGACACCGATCTGAACGATGTGTCGACCGCCCTTGAGGCGGAACTGGGCGAATCCGAAAGCACCAAGCTGGTATGGCGTCCCACCACCACGACCGAAATGGATCTGGAGGGGATGCAGAAGCTGATGAAGCTGATCGATGCGCTTGAAGACGATGATGACGTTCAGCGCGTCACGTCCAATTTCGAAGCCACCGACGAGGTGATGGAACAGCTCTGAGCCGCGCGGTCCGATCACGGCGGGTGCAGCCCAGGGTGACGCCCCGGGCTTGCGCCTTATTCCAGAAACGTCGAAATCTGCTCGAGCGGCTTTTTCAGTTTCGCCACCGACGGGATTGTCGCGTCCTCGGCCGGATGCCCCACCGCGATGATCATTGTGGGCTTTTCCGAAGCCGGCCGGCCAAGGGCCTCGTTCAGGAATTTCATCGGGTTCGGCGTGTGGGTCAGGGTGCACAGACCCGCATGATGCAGCGCAGCCAGCAGGAATCCGGTGGCGATATTGACGCTTTCGGGGACATAATAGTTCTTGAACCGTGCGCCGTCCTCGAACGTGCCCCAGCGTTGAGCAAACACGACGATCAGCCAGGGTGCGGTGGTCAGATGCGGTTTATCGGCATCGGTGCCGATCGGCTCCAGCGCCTTGATCCATTCATCGCCCGCGCCACCGGCATAGAACCGGCGCTCTTCTTCCTCGGCCTCATCGCGCACGCGTTGTTTCATGGCCGGGTTGGAAATGGCCACGAAATGCCAGGGCTGATGATTGGCCCCTGACGGCGCGGTGCCTGCGGTTCTCAAGCAGGTTTCGATCACCTCGCGCGGAACCGGGCGGTCTGTATAATCGCGTACCGTGTGCCGGCGGCGCATCTGTTCGTGGAACGCAGCCGCGGCCGAGCACATTTCATCGTCGCTCAGGTCGGCGCGGTCGGGCAGGGGGATAGCGGTGTAGTTCAGGGCTTCCTTGGCGAACATTGGGATCTCCGGATCTTGATATTTCCTTATCTCAGTCCCGGGGCGGGGCTGCAAGCTCAGTCCGGCGCGCGCGGCCCGGCGGACCGATCGGGTGACGGAACAATGCGGGCCACGCCGGGTCGGCACCGTGCCGACCCGATGCTCAGGCACCTTGATGCGTAGCGATATTGCCGAGGGCGTCACGGACAATTCGCCTGCCGCCGCTTCAAAGCTGCCGCGACGCAGGACCGCGGACAGCGCGGCAAGGTGATGCGGGTCGAACTGCATTCGCATCTCTTGATCGGGGCGTTGATATTTAATTTGATTGCGCCCGGTCACCGGCTTAGTCAAACGCGACCTGTTCGCGGATACAAACCATGATGCCCTCATTCCTGCCCGGCTTTTTCCTGGGTTTCAGCCTGATCCTTGCCATCGGTGCGCAAAATGCCTTTGTGCTGCGCCAGGGTTTGCAGGGGCGGCATGTGTTCTGGATCTGCCTGACCTGCGCGGTTTCGGACGCGATCCTGGTGGCGGCAGGCGTTGCCGGGTTCGGGCATCTGGCGACCATGGTGCCCTGGTTCGAGACGGTGATGCGGTTTGGCGGGGCTGCGTTTCTGCTGTGCTATGGGGCGCTGGCGCTGCGCAACGCGTGGCGGGGCGGTTCGGTGTTGCGCGCCGAAGGCAAGGATGGCGGGACGTTGATGGCAGCTTTGGTCACGGTGCTGGCGTTCACATGGCTCAACCCGCATGTCTATCTTGATACGGTGGTGCTGATCGGGTCCGTTTCAGCGCAATATCCCGACCGGCTGGCGTTCGGGGCCGGGGCTGTCTGTGCCAGTTTCACCTTTTTCTTCGGGCTGGGCTATGGGGCGCGTCTGTTGGCGCCCTTTTTCGCGCGGCCCCTGGCGTGGCGCATTCTGGATGTGCTGATCGGGCTGATGATGTGGGCGATTGCCGCCAAACTGCTTGTCATGTGAAGGGTTGTAATAGCGCCGGAATGCGTGTTGAACATGAGTATGAGTTCAACATCGATGACCCGGTCCCGCCCTTTGGCTGGCATTCTCTGGATGCTGCTGAGCGGGCTGTGCTTTGTCGCTGTCACCGCCCTGGTCAAGTTCCTCGGGCCGCACATCCCCCCGGCGCAACAAGCGTTCCTGCGCTATCTGCTGGGATTGGTTTTCTTGTTGCCGATGCTGCCGTCGATGTTGAACGCGAAACTTGGCGGCAGACTGATGGCGCTGTTTGCGGTGCGGGGCGTGTTTCATGCGGCGGGGGTGATAATGTGGTTCTTTGCCATGACCCGCATACCCTTGGCCGAAGTGACGGCGATCAACTATCTGTCGCCGATTTATGTTACATTGGGCGCGGCCATTTTCCTGGGTGAAAAACTGGCCCTGCGCCGGATCATGGCGGTGATCGCCGCGCTGATCGGGGCGGCCATCATTCTGCGCCCGGGCTTTCGCGAAGTAGAGCCGGGCCATTTGGCGATGTTGATGACGGCGGTGGTGTTCGGCGGATCATATTTGCTGGCCAAGGTCGCCGCCGACCGCGTCAGCCCTGTCGTCGTCGTGGGTATGTTGTCGATCTGGGTGACCATCATCCTGGCGCCTTTTGCCTATTCCGTATGGATCACGCCGACCCTGATGGAGTTGGCCATCCTGTTTGGCGTCGCCTGTTTCGCCACGGCCGGGCATTATTCCATGACCGTGGCCTTTGCGGCGGCTCCGGTTTCGGTGACACAGCCGGTGACCTTTCTGCAGCTGGTCTGGGCGACCGCTCTGGGGGCGTTGGCATTCAACGAACCGGTTGATCTGTGGGTGATGGTGGGCGGCTGCGTCATCCTGAGCGCGGTCAGTTTCATCACCTGGCGCGAAGCCATGCTGAAGCGGCGTCCGATCACGCCACCATCTCTGGCCACCAAGGTCTGAAACCAGGCAAGGCCCCCGCGTCAGGGCAGAAAACCGTTTGACCGGTTTTTTCTTGATTGACGAGTCAATAAACAACGCCTAGCAGTATCTGGCAATTCAAGCAGAGGATCGCGGATGCCCAAGATCGGTATGGAACCCATCAGGCGTGAGGCGCTGGTCAAGGCCACCATCGCCGAAATCGGTGCGGCCGGATCGCTGGACGTTACCGTCAGCCAGATTGCCAAACGTGCCGGGATGTCCAGCGCGTTGGCGCATCACTATTTTGGCGGCAAGGAGCAGATTTTCGTCGCCGCGATGCGCCGCATACTGGCCGATTTCGCCGCCGAAGTGCGGGCCGAGCTGGCAACGGTGCAGATGCCCGACCGCGCGGCGGCGATCATCCGGGCCTGTTTTGCGCCGTCCTGCTTTACGCCACAGACGATCAGTGCGTGGATGACGTTTTACGTCCTGGCTCAGACCAATGATCAGGCGCTGCGATTGTGGCGGATCTATCAAAGCCGGATCCGGTCCAATCTGACCCATGCCTTGCGGCCGGTGGCGCGGGATCCGCAAGGCGCGGCCAACACGCTGTCCGCGCTGATCGACGGGCTTTATATTCGGGCCGCGCTGAACAATCCGGATACGCCGGAGATCGCGGCCCGCCACGCTCTGGCGGTGCTGGACAGTCTGAAGGAAGCGCAGTCATGAGCCAGCCCAACATCCTGATCCTGATGGTCGACCAGTTGAACGGCACGTTGTTTCCGGATGGTCCCGCTGACTGGCTGCATGCGCCCAATCTGAAACGTCTGGCGGCGCGTTCTGCACGGTTTGCCAACGCCTATACCGCCAGTCCGCTTTGTGCGCCGGGACGGGCCAGTTTCATGTCCGGGCAATTGCCGCGCCGCACCGGCGTCTATGACAACGCCGCTGAATTCCGCAGCGACATCCCGACCTACGCGCATCATCTGCGCCGCGCGGGATATTATACCTGCCTGTCCGGCAAGATGCATTTTGTCGGCCCCGATCAGCTGCACGGGTTCGAGGACCGCCTGACCACGGACATATATCCGGCCGATTTCGGCTGGACCCCGGATTACCGCAAGCCGGGCGAGCGCATCGACTGGTGGTATCACAACATGGGCAGCGTGACCGGCGCGGGGGTGGCCGAGATTTCCAACCAGATGGAATATGACGACGAGGTTGCGTATAATGCGACCGCGAAACTGTATGATCTGGCGCGCGGCCGGGACGATCGCCCCTGGTGTTTGACGGTCAGTTTCACGCATCCGCATGATCCATATGTGGCGCGCCGCAAGTACTGGGATCTGTACGAAGATTGCGATCACCTGGCCCCCACGGTCCCGGCCATTCCCTATGACGAACAGGACGCACATTCCAAACGCATTTTTGATGCCAATGACTGGCGCAGCTTTGACATCACGGATGAACACATTGCCCGTTCGCGCCGGGCCTACTTTGCCAATATCTCTTATCTCGATGACAAGATCGGCGAGATTCTTCAGGTGCTTGAGGCAACGCGCCAGGAGGCCATCGTCGTGTTCGTTTCGGACCACGGCGACATGCTGGGCGAACGCGGGCTGTGGTTCAAGATGTCCTTCTATGAAGGGTCCAGCCGCGTGCCTTTGATGATCGCCGCACCCGACATGCCGGTCGGGCGCATCGACACGCCGGTTTCGACGCTGGATGTGACGCCGACGCTGGGTGCGCTGGCCGGTGTCGACATGGCCGAAATCGCGCCCTGGACCGACGGGCAGGATCTGGCCCCGCTGGCCAAGGGTGCCGAACGCACGGACCCGGTGGCCATCGAGTACGCCGCCGAAGGGTCCGACGCGCCGCTGGTGTCGCTGCGATACGGCAAGTGGAAATACAACCGCTGCCTGCTCGATCCAGAACAGCTGTTCGATCTGGCGGCCGACCCGCATGAGCTGACCAACCTGGCTGAGCATCCCGATCACCGGGGCACGGTACAAAGCTTGCGGGCGAAATCCGAAGCCCGCTGGGATCTTGCAGCCTATGACGCCGAGGTGCGTGCCAGCCAGGCCCGCCGCTGGGTGGTCTACGAAGCCCTGCGTCAGGGCGGCTATTATCCGTGGGACTACCAGCCGTTGCGCCAAGCGTCTGAGCGATACATGCGCAACCACATGGACCTGAACGTGCTGGAAGAAAATCAACGCTTTCCGCGAGGCGAATGATGCAGGCCGATTTTGTCATTGTCGGCGCGGGCAGCGCCGGATGTGCCGTGGCGTATCGCCTGTCCGAAGCCGGGGCTTCGGTCATCGTGATCGAACATGGCGGCAGTGATGCCGGGCCGTTCATCCAGATGCCCGCCGCGCTGAGCTATCCCATGAACATGGCGCGCTATGACTGGGGCTACAAATCCGAACCCGAGCCGCGTCTGAACAACCGCGAACTGGCCTGTCCGCGTGGCAAGGTGATTGGCGGATCCTCCAGCATCAACGGCATGGTATATGTCCGCGGCCACGCGATGGATTTCGATCATTGGGCCGAAGCAGGGGCCGACGGCTGGAGCTTTGCCGACGTGCTGCCCTATTTCAAACGCATGGAATCCTGGCATGATGGTGGCCATGGCGGCGATCCCGGCTGGCGCGGTACAGACGGCCCGCTGCACATTACGCGCGGACCACGTTCCAACCCGTTGTTCGACGCTTTCGTGAAATCCGGACAGCAGGCCGGGTACGGGCTGACAGATGATTACAACGGGCAGAAACAGGAAGGTTTCGGGCCGATGGAGCAGACCGTTTGGCGGGGGCGGCGCTGGTCTGCGGCCAATGCCTATCTGCGCCCGGCGCTGAAACATGCGCATTGCACGTTGGTGCGTGCGCTGGCCTGTCGCGTGGTCATGGAACACGGGCGCGCTGTCGGGGTCGAAATCGAACGCGGCGGCAAACGCGAAACCATCCGTGCCCGGCGCGAAGTGGTGTTGGCCGCGTCATCCATCAACTCGCCCAAGTTGTTGATGCTGTCGGGCATCGGGCCTGCGCGGCACCTGGCCGAACATGGCGTAGATGTGGTGGCCGATCGTCCAGGCGTCGGTGGCAATCTGCAGGATCATCTGGAGCTATACATCCAGATGGCCGCCAGCCAGCCGATCACCCTGTACAAGCACTGGAACCTACTGAGCAAGGCAATGATCGGGGCGCAGTGGCTGTTCACGAAAACCGGTCTGGGGGCCAGCAACCAGTTCGAAAGCGCGGCGTTCATCCGCAGCCGGGCCGGGGTGGCCTATCCGGACATTCAATACCATTTCCTGCCCATGGCGGTGCGCTATGACGGCAAGGCCGCGGCCGAAGGGCACGGATTCCAGGCCCATGTCGGTCCGATGCGTTCCGAAAGCCGGGGCAGGGTCAGCCTGCGGGACAACGACCCCAAGGCCGCGCCGGTGATCCGGTTCAATTATATGTCCACGGAACAGGATTGGCAGGATTTTCGCACCTGCATACGCCTGACCCGGGAACTTTTTGCCCAACCGGCCTTCGCGCCCTTCGCCAGCCACGAAATTCAACCGGGGCCGCATGTTCAGACGGATGCCGCGCTGGACGATTTCATCGCCGAGCACGCGGAAAGCGCCTTCCATCCCTGCGGAACCTGCCGCATGGGGCGTCGGGAAGATCCGGATGCGGTGGTCGATCCGCAGGGCCGCGTCATCGGGGTCGACGGGCTGCGGGTTGCCGACAGCAGCATCTTTCCACGCATCACCAATGGCAACCTGAACGCGCCTTCGATCATGGCGGGTGAAAAGATCTCGGATCATCTGCTGGGACGCAGTCTGCCCGCCGCCAATGACGCGCCATGGATCCATCCCGAATGGCGTACCGCCCAGCGTTGAGCGGTCTTGCCCGCGCGCGTTGAAAGCCGCGCAGGTCGCCATCATATCAAACCTGTGACAGCGGCTTGCGCGCCTGTGCATCCGCCTTTGACGGCGCGAGCGATGTCAGGCGGCCCTTGGGCGCCTCTGGCGCGACGGGGGATGCGGCATTGTAAATGCGTCCTTGCCCGCAAACCGGTTGATCCGAGTCAAAGTGCGGCAAGGCAGGTTGCGCTAGGCTGTGAACAACCAGATGAAAGGAGCGAACAAATGAGCCATACCCCACATGAGCTGGCCGAAGAATTCCCGGATCAGGTGGACCAGATGCATGAGTTGAAACAATCGGATGCGCATTTCGCCAAGCTGTTCGATGATTATCACGACATCAACCGTGCGGTGCATCGGGCGGAAACCAATGTCGAGCCGGTCGAGGAGCTGACCGAAGTCGAGATGCGCAAGAAACGTGCGCTGCTCAAGGATCAGATCTGGGGCATGTTGTCGGCCTGAGACCACGCAGGACGAACGGGTCAGTTGACCCGATAGGGCAGCACACCCCGTTCGTTTTCGTCAATGCTCAGCTGTCGTTCCAATGGGGGAACGGATCGCTGATGGCAGGTCTTGCGTTCGCAGATCCGGCAGGAAATCCCGATGGGTTCGAACGTGCCGGTGTTGCCCACGTCCAACGTGTCGGCATAGACCAGCGAACCCGCATGCCGCACCTCGCACCCCAGCGCGATGGCATAGCGCCGCACCGGTGCCCCGAAAGAGCCGCCCGGTTTCGATACATCCCGGGCCAGGCTGATATAGCGCACCCCGTCCGGCGTTTCAGCCAACTGCCGCAGGAACCGCCCCGGAGTTTCGAACGCACGGTGCACATTCCACAGGGGGCAGGCCCCGCCAAACCGGGCAAACTGCAAACGCGTGGCACTGTGGCGTTTGGTGATCGTGCCCGCCTGATCAACGCGGACAAAGAAAAATGGAATGCCTTTGGCACCCGGCCGTTGCAAGGTCGACAGGCGATGCGCCACCTGTTCGATCGATGCTCCGAATTGCAGGCTGAGACGCTCTAGATCATGGCGGCATTCTTGCGCGGCGGTCAGAAACGCCCCGTAGGGCATGAGCGCCGCACCGGCGAAATAATTGGCCAGCCCGATCTTGGCGATGGCCCGGGCGGCGTCGGTATGAAAGCGGGCAAAATCCAGCGTCGCTTCGAGCAGCTCGTTCTGGGTCAGCAATGCCAGTTGCAGCAGCAGTTGGAACACTTGGGTCTGTGGGGTAGCGCGGGACGACAGACGCAGGATCTTGTGATCGGCATCGAACTGACGCAGCGGCTCCATATCGACAAAGGCCACGGCGACCCCGCTGGCCGTCAGCCGGGCCAGCGCGATGGCGCGGATGTCCTGGGCCGGGCTGGCCTGGGCGGCAAATTTTTCTGCCGCGCGATCCACCGCATCGATGTAATTGTCGCAATAATGGAAAAAGTCGCGCACCTCGTCCCAGGGGCTGGTCTGGTTGCGGGCGTCCTCGCGCCCCAGGGCTTCGTCAAGCGAGGCCAGCCTTTCGTGGGTCTGCCGATAACTGCGGTGCAATTCGATAAACGCCCGGGCCAGCGCCGGCGCGTTGGAGGCGGTCAGGCGCAGATCAGCCAGCGGGGGCATGGTGTCGGCAAAGACCGGATCAGCCAGGGCCTCGCGCATGTCGCTGACAAGACGTTCGCTGTCACCGGTGCTCAGCTCGGTGACATCCATGCCGAATTCCTGCGCCAGCGCCAGAACAACCGTGGTGCTGACCGGACGGTTGTTGTTCTCCATCTGGTTCAAATAGGGCAGGGACACGCCCAGCTTCGCAGCAAAGTCCTTTTGCGTCAGTGCCAGCCGCGTCCGCATTTCGCGCAGCTTGGCGCCGGCATAGAGTTTCTGTGTCGCCATGGTATGCCTTTGCAAATCCGATTGGCTGTCAGGCTAGATTTGCAAACCGGCGGGCGCAAGCGCCTAAAGGTCCATCCGTTTTTGGCGCAGCATCACAAGAAGGATCGTCATCACGCCAAGGGCCGAGGTGATCAACATCATCCAGAGCAGTGGAAATGCCCCGGTTTGCGGCGTCAGCAACGCCCCGGCCAGCGCGCTGAGCGCGGCACCCCCGGCCAGCATGATCGACCCGCCCAGCCCCGATGCGGTGCCCGCCAGATGGGGGCGGACCGACAGCATGCCGGCGGTGGCATTGGGAATGGTCAGCCCGTTGCCCAGCCCGACAAATGTCATGAAGCCAAAGAAGCTGAGCGGCGACCCGGCTCCGGCGAGCATCACAAGCAGCGACAGGGTCAGTCCGACGCAACAGGAAAGACAGCCCCACAGGATCATTCGGTTGATGCCGGCGCGCACGGCGAACCGCCCGGTCAGGAAGTTGCCCAATAGATATCCCAGCGCCGGCGAGCCGAAATAGACACCCAGTTCACCGGGTTCCATGTCAAAGACTTCGGTGCCGACAAAAGGCGCGCCCCCCCAGATAGGCAAAGAAAGAACCCGATGACAGCGCCGCGGCCATGGAATAGCCCCAGAACCGCGGGCTGGTCAGAAGCTCGGGATATTCTCCGAATTGCTGCGCCAGGGTCAGCCCGCTTTTGCCGCCGGTTTCGCCCATGTCGGCCCAGATCAGCAACATCATCAATCCGCCCAGGATCAGCAGAAGCACGAAATTCGCCTGCCAGCCAGCCAGTTCGTCCAGCACGCCGCCGATCGCGGGACCGATCATGGGAACGATGGCCATGCCCATGGTGACATAGCCGATCATGCTGGCTGATTTGTCCTGAGGATACATGTCGCGCACAACCGCACGGCTGAGCACCATGCCGACAACAACCACCGCCTGGCACATCCGGAACATCAGAAAAATCTCGACCGTGGGGGCCAGCAGACAACCCACCGTCGCCAGAATAAACAATGCGGTGCCATACAGGGTGACCGGGCGGCGCCCCAGCTTGTCCGCAATCGGACCGATAAACAATTGCAACAGCGCGCTGGTGCCCAGGTACAGGGCAACCGACAACTGCATCAGACGGTAATCCGTCTCGAAATGCTCGGTCATATGCGGCAGGCTGGGCAGAAAGATGTTCATCGCCAGGGCCGACAGCCCGGACATCAGGATCAGCGTCATGATATGCGGAGGCGTCTTGCGGTCCAGAAAGCGAAGAGGATGCGACTCGGTCATTGTCTGTTCTGAAACGCCACCCGATCGTGGCCCTGTTGTTAAAGGATAAGCCGTCCGACTCAGCGAGGGTATGTGATATCGAGACGGACAACAACCTGTTTGCAGCATCCCGGTCGACCAAGAACCATTTGAGGTAAAAGAAAAATTTCCGCCACGTCACAAGCCGGATACAGGTCGGGACACCCCCGTGCTTTCATCGCGGACCGTGCAGCGCCTGACGCATCCGGCATCGTCTAACGCGTTGAAATCCCTGATATCAGGCGGCCTTGTGTGATGTCAGCCCATGCGAAACGCGTTGCCCTTTGGCTGAATGCTTGCAAACCGCAGACTACGATCCGGGCCGGAATGATACGGTCTGTGCGGTGGCGGTGAGGGGCGCACCAAAAGAGCGGGGGGCTTGGCCTGAATGCCTGTGACCCCGTCTTTCCAAAGATTTGCGTGCCCCTCACCACCCTGTGGTGGTGACTGGTCCGGGTTTACACCCTCCCTCGGCTCAGCTGACGTCTTTCCAGTTGATTTCGCGCGTGTCGCTGCCGGGCGCGGATTTCTCGCGGCGCAGGATCAACCGGTTCAGCGCGTTGACATAGGCCTTGGCGCTGGCGACCACGGTATCGGTATCGGCGGACTGGCCGGTGACGATGCGCCCGTCTTCCTCCATCCGTACGGAAACGGTGGCCTGGGCATCGGTTCCTTCGGTCACGGCGTGCACCTGATACAGCTGCAATTGCGCGTCATGCGGAAACAGCGCCTTGACCGCGTTGAACGTGGCATCGACCGGTCCGTCGCCGGTCTGCGTGGTCGAGTGTTCCACCCCGTCAATCAGCATCGTCAGATCGGCCTTCTGCGGACCGTCGGTGCCGCAGACTACAGCCAGAGACTTGATCTTGAGCCGGTCGTTTTCCGGATCTTCGCCCACCCGCATCAGTGCGACAAGATCGTCGTCATAGACTTCTTTCTTGCGGTCGGCCAGTTCCTTGAAACGCACGAACACATCCTTGAGCTGGTTGTCACCCAGTTCGAACCCCAGATCCGACAGTTTGGCGCGCAGCGCGGCGCGGCCCGAATGTTTGCCCATCACCAGGTTGGTGTCCGAAAGTCCCACGTCCGACGGGCGCATGATTTCGAAGTTTTCCGGGTTCTTCAGCATGCCGTCCTGATGGATGCCGCTTTCGTGGGCAAAGGCGTTCTTGCCGACGATGGCCTTGTTGAACTGCACCGGGAAACCGCTGACCGTGGCGACGCGGCGGCTGATATTCATGATCTTGGTGGTGTCGATGCCGGTGCGCCAGGGCATGATGTCCTGGCGGACCTTCAGCGCCATCACCACCTCTTCCAGCGCGGTGTTGCCGGCGCGTTCGCCCAGCCCGTTGATGGTGCATTCGATCTGGCGCGCACCGCCCGCCACCGCGGCCAGGCTGTTGGCGGTCGCCATGCCCAGGTCGTTGTGGCAGTGGGTGGCAAAGATCACCTCGTCCGCGCCGGGTACTTCGGCAATCAGGTCACGGATCAGATCGGCGCTTTCGACCGGCGCGGTATAGCCTACGGTGTCGGGGATGTTGATCGTGCTGGCCCCGGCCTTGATGGCGATCTCGACCACACGCTTGAGGTAATCCCATTCGGTGCGGGTGGCGTCCATTGGCGACCATTGCACGTTGTCGCACAGGTTGCGCGCATGGGTCACGGTTTCATGGATGCGCTCGGCCATTTCATCCATCGTGAGGTTCGGAATGGCGCGATGCAGCGGTGAGGTGCCGATGAACGTATGGATGCGCGGGCGCGCGGCGTGTTGCACCGCCTCCCAGCAGCGGTCGATATCGGTCAGGTTGGCGCGGGCAAGACCGCAGATGACGCTTTTGCGGGCGTTTTTCGCGATTTCGGACACGGCCTTGAAATCGCCATCCGAAGCGATGGGAAAACCGGCTTCGATAATGTCCACGCCCATGTCGTCCAGCAGCCCGGCGATTTCGAGCTTCTCGTCGTGGGTCATGGTCGCGCCGGGGCTTTGTTCGCCGTCACGAAGCGTGGTGTCGAAGATCCATACGCGATCTTTGTCGGTTGTCTGTGTCATCTGAGGTTCTTTCGTATCTGTCCTAAAGCCGATGGCGCGCGGGCTGCATCCTCTGAGCGGGCGCGCCGATTGGCACGCTCAGAGGCGCGTTAGGATCAGTAGGCCGCGCAGAGACACGCCACGGGTGGCAGTCGTCATGCGGATATGTGCGGCATCGGTCATGGGGATCAGCTTATACCGCGAGCGCCGGGAATTGAAAGTCCGAATTTCCGCCCGGTTGTGCCGCCCATATGACCGCGGGTTTCGCATCCCTTAGCCGCCATCGTTCAGCGCGCCGTTCTTCCAGGTGCCCGATGCTTCCTGACCGCTGGAATACCGCATTGTTCCGGCCCCCTGGCGCTTGCCTTTGCTGAACGTGCCTTCGTAGACGTCGCCGTTGGCATAGGTCGCGACACCCTGGCCGGTGATTTCGCCGTTTTGCCACTGGCCAACATATTTAAAGCCGTTCGGCATGACGATTTCGCCGGTGCCGTGGCGCTGATTGGCCTGGAATTCGCCGGTGTAGACGGTGCCGTCGGCAAAGGTTGCCTTGCCCGTGCCCTGGCGCTGGCCTTCGACCCAGTCACCTTCGTACCGATAGCCATCGGAATAGGTCATGACGCCCTCGCCGTGGTTCAGGGCGTTCTTGAATTCGCCCTTGTAGACGACGCCATTGGGATAGGTGGCCGTGCCGGTGCCGTCAATCACGCCAGCGGTCCAGCCGCCGTCATAGGTGGCGCCGTCCGGATAGGTGATCTTGCCGGTGCCATCCGCCAGATCGGCGGTGAAATCCCCGATATAGACTGATCCGTCCGGATAGGTGACCTTGCCTTTGCCGTCAATCTGACCGGCGGCCCAGTCGCCGATATAGACATACCCGTCGGTGCCGGTAAATGTGCCGACCCCGTCGCGGCGGTCTTCCGAGAACGCGCCATCATAGACATCGCCATTGGCATATTCGACCCGGCCCTTGCCCTGACGCCGCCCGCCGACGAACTGGCCGGTATAGACATCGCCATTGGGCTGGGTCAGCGTGCCGGTGCCGTCGAACTGATCGTTGGTCCAGTTGCCCACATAGATCAATCCGTCCGGCAAAGTCAGCTTGCCCTGTCCGCTGCGCTTTCCGGCCTTGATTTCACCGTCATAGACCGCCCCGTCGGAATAGGTGATGACGCCCTTGCCTTCCTTGATGCCATCGACCCAGTCGCCGTTGTATTCATATCCCGCCTGCGTGCGCATGATGCCCTGGCCATGATGTTGCGCATTGCGAAACCCGCCTTCATAGCGGACGCCGTTGGCATAGACCGCGACGCCCTGGCCCTGGATCAGGCCTTCGTGCCATTCGCCCTCATAGGTGCCGCCATCGGCAAAGGTGATCTTGCCTGTTCCTTCCGGTTTTCCCTTGGCGAATTCGCCTTCATAGACCGACCCGTTCGGGAAGCGGGCCTTGCCCTTTCCCTTGATTTCGCCCTGAACCCATTCGCCGGAGTATTCATATCCATTGGGCAGGGTATACGTGCCGGTGCCGTGCTGAAGGCCACCGCTGAAGGTGCCCTTGTAGACGCCGCCAATGTCGTCCTGGGTGGTCAGCACGCCGTCATCCTGGGCCCGGGCGACATCGGCGGTTCCCAGGGTCGTGGCAATGGCAACGGCCGTGCAGAGACAGCTCCGCGAAACGGTCAGGCGAAAATAATTGAGTCGTGTCATGAAATGGTCCGGTGCCCCAAAGTTGATCGGCGTCGTTTCATTTGCCATGAAATTAGGCCAGTGCAGGGCCGGGGGCAATGTCTTTTGCCGCTGTCGGCTTTCCCTCGCGGACCGATCTGGTAAAGGGCAGGCAACTGGTATTGGCGTGAGGGCAGAATGGCTGACCGATTTCGTGTGACACTGGCACAGTTGAACCCGGTGGTCGGGGATCTGGCGGGCAACGCCGCCAAGGCCCGGGACGCCTGGCAAAAGGGGGCCGGGGCAGGGGCGGATCTGGTCGCCTTGCCCGAGATGTTCATCACCGGCTACAACGCGCAGGATCTGGTGATGAAGCCGGCCTTTCATCTGGCGGCCATTGAAACGGTGCGGCAGTTGGCGGCCGATTGTGCGGATGGGCCGGCGCTGGCCATCGGTGCACCGTGGCTGGAGGGCACGGCGCTGTACAATGCTTATCTGATCCTGACGGGCGGACAGATCGTCAGCACGGTGCGCAAACACCATCTGCCCAATGAAACCGTGTTCGACGAAGAACGGATATTCGATGCCGGACCGCTGGGCGGGCCTTATGCGGTGGGCGATGTGCGCATTGGCAGCCCGATCTGCGAAGATGCCTGGCACGAAGATGTGGCCGAAACCCTGGCCGAAACCGGTGCCGAATTCCTGCTGGTTCCGAATGGGTCGCCCTATTATCGGGGCAAGTTCGAGACGCGGTTGAATCACATGGTGGCGCGGGTGGTGGAAACGGGTTTGCCGTTGATCTACCTGAACATGGTGGGCGGGCAGGACGATCAGGTATTCGACGGCGGCTCGTTCGCGTTGAACCCGGGCGGTGAGCTGGCCTTGCAAATGCCGCTGTTTCAGGAAGACATCACCCATCTGGACCTGGAGCGCGGCGATACGGGCTGGCGCATCGTGCCGGGCGTCGAACATCCTCATCCGGATACATATGAACAGGACTATCACGTCATGGTCCTTGCCCTGCGGGACTATATGGCCAAATCGGGGTTCCAAAAGGTGTTGCTGGGCCTGTCGGGTGGCGTGGACAGCGCCATCGTGGCAACCATCGCGGTGGATGCGTTGGGTGCGCAAAACGTCCGCTGCGTCATGTTGCCTTCGGAATACACCAGCAGCGAAAGCCTGCAGGACGCCGAAGCCGTCGCCAAGGCGCTGGGGTGTCAATACGATTACGTCCCCATCAGCGAAGGGCGGGCAGCGATCCTGAACACGCTGGCGCCGCTGTTCGACGGGCTGGACCCCGGCGTGACCGAAGAAAACATCCAGTCCCGCCTGCGCGGTCTGCTGTTGATGGCGATGTCCAACAAGTTCGGCGAAATGTTGCTGACCACGGGCAACAAATCCGAGGTCGCGGTGGGCTATGCGACGATCTATGGGGACATGGCGGGCGGGTACAATCCGATCAAGGATCTGTACAAGACCCGCGTGTTTGAAACCTGCCGCTGGCGCAATGCCAACCATCGCGATTGGATGCAAGGCCCCGCCGGTGAGGTGATCCGCGCAAGCATCATCGACAAGCCGCCAACGGCAGAACTGCGCCCGGATCAGAAAGACAGCGACAGCTTGCCCGAGTATCCTGATCTCGACGCGATGCTGGAAATCCTGGTCGACAAGGACGGCTCCATCGCGGATTGCGTCGCCGCGGGGTTCGACCGGGATGTGGCGAAAAAGATCGAGCATCTGATTTATATCAGCGAGTACAAGCGGTTTCAGTCCGCGCCCGGTGCCCGGCTGACCAAAGGGGCGTTCTGGCTGGATCGCCGCTATCCCATCGTCAATCGTTGGCGTGATCCGGGTTGAGCCCGGCCCGGGCCATTTGCAAACAACGTGGACGCCGGTGACCTGCTACAGCCACCACTGGTCTATCCGGGCAATGTCCTGATCCGACCAGCCGAAGTGATGTGCAAATTCGTGGATCGTGACATGGGCGATCAGATCGTCCAGAGCCACGTCGCCCCTGTGGCGCCATTCAGCCAGTATGGGTTGACGGAACAGCCAGACCAGATCCGGGCCAATGGGTTGATCCCAGACCGATTTTTGCGTCAGGGGCACGCCTTCATACAGCCCCGTCAGCTCCAGACGATCCGCCAGGCCCAATTCACGCAGCATTGAGCGATCGGGCCAGTCCGTGACGCGCACGGCGACGGCGCGGGCCGCCTCGCGAAAGGCCTGTGGAAACCCGTCCACCGTGGCCGCTGCAACGGTCTCAAAGTGCGAAAGCGAACTGTCCTGAGCCATGCGTCTTGTGGTGCCTTCGGGCAGGATGAATGGATCGGGCGGATGGCAATTCACGACATATGTAAAGCGTTCCGGGGAAAAATTGAAACCGGTGTCCGCCGCAGCGGGTGAACCCCGTCAGTCGTCTGCGCCTGCGGTGGAATCGGATCGCAACGACAGCCCGGTGAAATCGAACAGATCAGGGTCCAGCAGATGCGAAGGCCGCGTATTCATCAGGGCGCGGAACATCTTTTGCCGCCGCCCCGGATGGTTCTTTTCCCAGCCGTCCAGCATCTGTTTCACCTGCTGCCGCTGCAACCCGTCCTGCGAACCACACAGATCACAAGGGATGATCGGATATTGCATCGCCTGGGCGAACCGGTCGCAATCTTCTTCTGCGACATGGGCCAGGGGACGATAGAGAAACAGATCGCCTTCTTCGTTGACCAGCTTGGGCGGCATTGTCGCCAGCCGCCCACCATGAAACAGGTTCATCATGAAGGTTTCCAGGATGTCGTCCCGGTGATGCCCCAGAACGACCGCGCTGCAACCTTCCTCGCGGGCGATGCGATACAGGTTACCCCGGCGCAGGCGCGAACACAACGCGCAGAATGTTCTTCCCGCGGGCACCTTGTCCATCACGATGGAATAGGTGTCCTGATATTCGATCCGGTTCGGCACGCCCATGCGTGTCAGGAAATCCGGCAGGACGGTGGCGGGAAAACCCGGCTGGCCCTGATCCAGATTGCAGGCCAAAAGATCCACCGGCAACAGCCCGCGCCACTGCAATTCATACAGCACCGCCAACAAGGTATAACTGTCCTTGCCGCCCGACAGACAGACCAGCCAGCGCGGACGGGGCAGGGACGGATCATGCGCATCGGGACCGACCATGCCGTATTGTTCGACCGCTTCGCGGGTCTGGCGCACGATTCGCTTGCGCAGTTTCTTGAATGCGGTGGTGCGTGGCGCACCGGCGAACAATGGGTGAATATCGTCGTCCTGATCCAACATGGCTTCGCTTTAGTAGAGTTGCCACGGCCCGGCAAGTCTCACGGGCACAACCGCTTGCGCCGCGCGGGATGGGCCACTAGAAGCAGCCCGATACCAGACCGGAGACCACCATGGGTTTTAAAATGGGAATCGTGGGGCTGCCCAATGTGGGCAAATCCACCCTGTTCAACGCGTTGACACGCACCGCCGCCGCACAGGCCGCCAATTTCCCGTTCTGCACCATCGAGCCCAATGTCGGTGATGTTGCCGTGCCGGATGCCCGGCTCGACAAGCTGGCGCAAATCGCGGGGTCGAAACAGATCATCCCGACGCGGATGACCTTCGTTGATATCGCCGGGCTGGTCAAAGGGGCCTCCAAGGGCGAGGGTCTGGGCAATCAGTTCCTTGCAAATATCCGCGAAACCGATGCCATTGCGCATGTGTTGCGCTGTTTTCAGGACGACGACGTGACCCATGTCGAAGGCCGGGTCGATCCTGTGGCGGATGCTGAAACCATCGAGACCGAACTGATGCTTGCCGATCTGGAAAGCATCGAAAAGCGGCGCGCGGGGCTGGTGCGCAAGCTCAAGGGCAACGACAAGGAAGCCGCGCAGCAGGACCGCCTGCTGGCCGCCGCGCAGGACATGTTGGAAAACGGCAGGCCCGCACGCGCGGTCCCCGTCGAAGACGAAGATCGTCGCGCCTGGAAACTGCTGCAACTGCTGACCACCAAACCGGTGCTCTATGTCTGCAATGTCGGCGAGGCGGACGCCGCATCAGGCAACGATCATTCCGCGAAAGTGGCCGAAATGGCCGCAGCGGAAGGCAATTCCCATGTGGTGATCAGCGCCCAGATCGAAGAAGAGATCAGCCAGCTCGATCCTGAAGAAGCACAGATGTTCCTGGACGAGATGGGTCTGGCCGAAGCCGGCCTCGATCGCCTTATCCGGGCCGGATATGAATTGCTGCATCTGGAAACCTATTTCACGGTCGGCCCGAAAGAGGCGAGGGCCTGGACCATCCGCGCCGGAACCCGCGCACCGCAGGCTGCGGGGGTGATTCACGGCGATTTCGAAAAAGGTTTCATCCGCGCTGAAACCATAGCCTATGACGCTTTCGTGTCGCTGGGCGGTGAGCAGGCGGCCAAGGAAGCCGGTAAAATGCGGGCCGAAGGGAAAGCCTATGTGGTGCAGGACGGCGACGTGCTGCACTTTCTGTTCAATACCTAAGCCAATCCGCGTTTTTCATATAGCTCGGGTGCCGAACGGTGCACAGCAGCCGTTCCAAGACTCCGGGTCATTGTTGAAATCTCACCCAACAGGCCTCGGGCAAGCCACACGGGCTGCGCGCGCCGAAAATCCAGGTGTTTGCAGCGCGGCAACTGTCCGGCGATAAAAGAACCGCGGACATATTGTCGATGCTACACCCTGTTGACACTATACCGATCTGTCCCTAGACACCGCTCTGTTAAAGAACGCACCATGCGACGGCGAGTTGGCGGAGTGGTGACGCAGCGGATTGCAAATCCGTGTACACCGGTTCGATTCCGGTACTCGCCTCCAATGTTTTCAATGACTTGCGTCATGTCAGCACTCCTTATGCTCGATTTTTGAAACAGGTGTTGAAACATTCATGTTTCCTTCCTGTTCTGTTCAAAGCGGTTTCGCGCGTCTTGCGCCCGCGTTGCCAGTTCTCGCTGGCGGATCATCCCTCCATATTTTTTCAACATCTCAACGCCAGAGTGACCCTTGACAGCCTTCACCATCTCGTCGTCACAACCTGACTGATAAAGTTCGATGGTCGCATTCTTGCGCAGCCCGTGGGTGACATAGCTGGCCGCGTCCGGGTGCTGCATCTTGGCTTTGATCTTGCGCATTTCCTCAGCGACCGTGCGATAGCGAACGGGACGGCCCGCTTTGTCGGTAATGACCGTCAGCCCCTTCTTTTCGACCGTTGCCAAATATGCCTTTAGCCGGTCGGTCAAGGGTATCCACAAGGGTTTGTCGTGTCAATTGGCATTGAAGTTTGACCCCCTATCGGCGTCCAATATTGACCCCCTTGTGCTGAGCAGGCCCGGCGCTGCGTAGCCCTCACATAGCGCAGCGGCGGCGGGCCTGCGGGGTTTCGGGTTAGCGCTATGCGCGGTTCTTGAAGCGCCAGCTTTCGTTTCCGGTTTCGACGATCTCGCAGTGGTGCGTAAGCCGGTCGAGCAACGCGGTTGTCATTTTGGCATCGCCGAAGACGCTGGGCCATTCGCCGAAGGCCAGGTTGGTTGTGACGATGATGGATGTGCGTTCGTAGAGTTTGCTGATCAGGTGGAACAGGAGCTGTCCGCCGGTCTGGGCGAAGGGCAGATAACCCAGTTCATCGAGGATCAGGAAGTCGAGGCGGGAGATGAGATCGGCGGTTCGGCCCTGGCGTTCTGCGCGGGCTTC
>JAEKDP010000006.1 GCA_016521575.1 Rhodobacteraceae bacterium F11138
AAGAGCGACATAGAGTTGGCGCGTGACGCGGTTAAGTTGCCGATTCAGGAGGTTGGTTTGCGTGTCGGGATCGGTGGGGATGATTTGTTGCCCTATGGTCATGACAAGGCGAAGGTGAGCCAGTCTTTCATTGACGGTGTTCAGGGCAATGCGGATGGCAAGCTGATCCTGGTGACGGCGATCAATCCGACGCCTGCGGGCGAGGGCAAGACGACGACGACGGTTGGCCTGGGTGACGGTTTGAACCGGATCGGCAAGAAGGCGATGATCTGCATCCGCGAGGCCTCTCTGGGTCCGAATTTCGGCATGAAGGGCGGGGCCGCGGGGGGCGGTCTGGCGCAGGTTGTTCCGATGGAGGACATGAACCTGCATTTCACCGGCGATTTTCACGCCATCACCAGCGCGCATTCCCTGCTGAGCGCGATGATCGACAACCATATCTACTGGGGCAATGACCTGGGCATCGACACGCGCCGCGTGGTGTGGCGCCGGGTGGTGGACATGAACGACCGTGCGTTGCGCCAGATCACGGCGTCTCTGGGGGGCGTGTCCAACGGGTTCCCGCGCGAGGCGGGGTTTGACATCACGGTGGCGTCCGAGGTGATGGCGATCCTGTGCCTGGCGACCAATCTTGCGGATCTGCAAAAGCGTCTGGGGGACATCATCGTGGCGTACCGGCGTGACAAGACTCCGGTCTATGCGCGCGACATCAAGGCGGACGGGGCGATGACGGTGCTCTTGAAGGACGCGATGCAGCCCAACCTGGTGCAGACGCTGGAAAACAACCCGGCCTTCGTGCATGGTGGCCCGTTCGCCAATATCGCCCATGGCTGCAATTCGGTGATCGCGACGACGACGGCGCTGAAACTGGCGGATTACGTGGTGACCGAGGCCGGGTTCGGGGCCGACCTGGGGGCCGAGAAATTCATGAACATCAAGTGCCGCAAGGCCGGGATCGCGCCCGCGGCGGTGGTCGTGGTGGCGACGGTGCGGGCGATGAAGATGAACGGCGGCGTGGCCAAGGCGGACCTGGGGGCGGAAAACGTCGCCGCGGTTCAGGCGGGCTGTGCCAACCTGGGGCGGCATATCGAGAACGTCAAATCCTTTGGCGTTCCGGTGGTGGTGGCGATCAACCATTTCGTGACCGACACCGATGCCGAGGTCGAGGCGGTGCGCGAATACGTCACCGGCCACGGTTCGCAGGCGGTGCTGAGCCGGCACTGGGAACTGGGTGGCGAAGGGGCCGAGGATCTGGCCCGCAAGGTGGTCGAGATCGTCGACGCCGGCCAGGCCAATTTCTCGCCGATCTACCCGGACGAGATGGGGCTGTTTGACAAGATCGAAACCATCGCCCGGCGGATCTATCGCGCCGACGAGGTGCTGGCGGACAAGAAGATCCGCGATCAGCTCAGGGATTGGGAAGCGGCGGGCTATGGCCACCTGCCGGTGTGCATGGCCAAGACGCAATACAGCTTCACCACCGACCCCAACCGCCGCGGCGCGCCCACGGGCCACAGCGTGCCGGTGCGCGAAGTCCGCCTGAGCGCGGGCGCCGGGTTCATCGTGGTGGTCTGCGGCGAAATCATGACCATGCCCGGCCTGCCCAGAACCCCCAGCGCAGAAAACATCCACCTCAACCAAAACGGCCAGATCGAAGGGTTGTTCTGACCGGCCGACCGGGCCACACAGAGGCCGGGGCATGGCGGCCTCTGTGGCCCGGCGGGGCCCGGGTGCGGAATTGACAGGTCCGGGGCGGTGCCCTGCGGCAGAATGAAAGGGAACAGGACATGACAGCGACGATCATCGACGGCAAGGCCTTTGCGGCCAGGGTGCGCGGCCAGGTGGCCGAGCATGTGGCGCGTCTGAAGGCGGATCACGACATCATTCCCGGACTGGCGGTGGTGCTGGTGGGCGAGGACCCGGCCAGCCAGGTCTATGTGCGCTCCAAGGGCCGGATGACCGTCGAAGTGGGGATGAACTCGTTTGAGCACAAGCTGGAAGCAGACACTTCGGAAACGGACCTTCTGAACCTGATCCAAAAGTTGAACAATGACCCGCAAGTCAATGGTATACTTGTGCAACTTCCGCTTCCTGGTCATCTGGACGAAGACCTGGTGATCAATACGATCGCACCGGAAAAGGATGTCGACGGCTTTCATATCTCGAACGTGGGTCTGCTGGGCACGGGGCAGAAATCCATGGTGCCCTGCACGCCGCTGGGATGCCTGATGATGCTGCGCGAACACCACGGGTCGCTGTCGGGCAAAGAGGCGGTGGTGATCGGGCGGTCCAACATCGTGGGCAAGCCGATGGCGCAGCTGCTGCTGGGCGACAGCTGTACGGTGACGATCGCACACAGCCGCACCAGAGACCTGCCCGAGGTGGTGCGCCGCGCCGATATCGTCGTGGCGGCCGTGGGGCGCCCGCAAATGGTGCCCGGAGACTGGATCAAACCCGGCGCCACGGTGATCGACGTGGGCATCAACCGCATCGACAAAGTGGATGGCGGCACCCGCCTGGTCGGCGACGCGGATTACGACAGCTGCGCCGCCACAGCCGGGGCCATCACCCCCGTCCCCGGAGGCGTCGGCCCCATGACAATCGCCTGCCTGCTCGCAAACACCCTCACCGCAACATGCAGAGCAAACAACATCAACGAACCAGAAAACCTGACGGCCTAGGTTGGCCCAGAAGCCACGGGGACCATGGTTCCCATCAGAACCGCCACCAGGGTTTCGCTGTCGGCTGCGATGGCGTGCACTTCGGCGGATACCACGATGAGACGTCGGCCGGGTTTTATCACCCGGCCGGTCGCCCGCAGATGATCCCCCCGGGCCGGGGCGAGCAGGTTGATCTTGATCTCGGCGGTCATCACCTCGTGATCCGGCGGCATCAACGTCAGGGCGGAATAGCCAGCCGCGCTGTCACCGATTGAAAAGGTCAGTCCCGCGTGGCCATAGCCGTGCTGCTGGCTGCTGGCGGCTTGAAGCGGCGCGCAAATAACCACCTGACCCTGTGCAACCTCATCAATATGTGCGTTCAGGGTTTGCATCAGACCCTGTCGGCTGAAACTTGCACGGATTCGTGCTTCTGTGGCTTGTGCATTGTTTTCAGTCATAAATTACTCTAGAAACACGCTGAGCTTTTGCAAAGAGGCGATTTCAAAAGTGATCCCCGGCCATATGGATTCCATATATTGAAATAGTTTTGGCGTTGTTGAAGAATGTTGATGCTGGCTGTCAAATGATCCAAACCTTCACGAAAAGTTACGGCGCGCTGTTGACCCCGCGCAACCTGGTTATTCTGGGGTTGTGCGCGCTGGCTGCGGCGCTGACAGGGCCTTTTGGCACATATCAATCGCATGGATTCATAAACCGTCTTCTGTATTGGACCCTGGTGGGTGCGTCATCCTTTCTGATCGGGCATGGGTGCCATGAAATCGCGCGGAGACTGGTTGCCGAGTCTCGCCCGCTGTTGACGGATATGGTGATGGTTGCGCTGATGACCGCGCTATTTACACCTCTTCTTTGGCTCATGAGCAGCTTTGTTTTGATCCACACGCATGGAAATCCGAATATTTTGTGGCTGGCGCTGTATGTTGCTCCGATTACGGCCGGGATCTGCATTGCGCGCCGTATCTTGCCCGGATTCGAGAAGGTCGGGTATTTCGGGAACAGGCCGGTTCAGACCGTTGAAAACCCCCGCTTGACACGTCGATTGTCACCGGAATTCCGCGGGCCGATCCTGCGGCTTGCGGGGCGCGATCATTTTGTCGATGTGGTGTCCCAGTCAGGGGTTGAAACGATCCGGTTTCGATTTGCCGATGCGATCGGCGAAATGGATACCGTTGTCGGTCATTGTACGCATCGGTCCCATTGGGTGGTACAGGATGCCGTCGTCCGCAGCGAACGGGAAAAGGACAAGATATTCCTGTGTATTGCGAATGGGGACAGGGTGCCCGTCAGCCGCAAGTATCGTCCGCAACTGCAAGAGGCGGGATTGCTCTGAAAATCTCTGCTGCGCGCAACTTTCGGGTCCGGCCTTGCGGGCCGATCCGCTGTCACTTGGTGATTATCTCGTCCTTGACGAACATGTTGGCCCAGGCGCGGTCGATCAGGGATGGAGACATCTGATAGGGGATGCCCTCGAATTCGCAGATGGCGATCATCTGGTCGATCAGGAACACCGGCTGATAGTTGGCATAGATGTTGTCGATGGTCGGGTACTTGACCTTGAGCAGATGCAACAGGGATTGTTCGTCCAGCGGTATCCCTTTCTTGCGGGCGACCAGGGCAAAGATTTTCAGGAAGTTTTCCTGGTTCGGCCCATCGATCTTGATCTTGAAGAAAATACGGCGCAATGCCGCCTGATCGAAGATTTCGTTGGGGTGGAAGTTGGTTGAGAAGATCACCAACGTATCGAACGGCACTTCGAATTTCTCGCCCGACTGCAATCCCAGGATGTCCTTGTTTTCTTCAAGCGGGACGATCCAGCGGTTGATCAGGGCCTGCGGCGGTTCTTCCTGCCGCCCCAGGTCGTCGACGATGAAAATGCCGCCTGTCGACTTCAGTTGCAGCGGGGCCTGATAGGTTCGCGCAGTCGGGTTGTAAACCAGATCCAGCATTTTCAAAGACAATTCGCCCCCCGTCACCACCGTCGGGCGTTCGCAACATACATAGCGTGTGTCGAACCGTTTCGCCCGGCGCAACGAATTGGGGTCGTCGCGTATTTCCTGAACGGCGGAATGAACGATCGGGTCGTAGACGGTGATGACCTGGCCTGAATATTCGATTGCGCGTGGTACATAGATCCGGTCGCCCAACGCATCCCGAATTCCGTTGGAGATCGAGGATTTCCCGTTGCCTGGCGGGCCGTACATCAGGATCGAACGCCCTGCGCTGACGGCGGGACCCAGGTGATCCAGCAGGCTTTCGGGCAGAACCAGATGGCCCATGGCATTGGTCAACTGATCGCGGGTGATCTGGATGTTGCGGATCGACTGACGTCCGACCTGTTCGCGATAGACAGCCAGCGGGACGGGCATGGCTCCGAAGTATTCCGATTGCGCCAGCGCGTCCAATGCGCGGGCCTTGCCGACATCGGTCAGCTGGTACCCCATCTCATTGCCGCTGTTGGCGTTCAATGTGCCGGTCGCTTCCAACAAGCGTTGTTCGCGGGCGATATCGACCAGTTCCTGGGTGACCTGCATGGGCAGGCACGTCGCCGCCGCGATTTCGGATACGGTGTCGACATTCTTGCGGAACATGGTCTTGAGCAGGATGTCCCGCATCATCACCAGCGGGAGCTGCATGTCCGCGATGCTGCTGGGGGCGGGCGGGGCCATTACTGCGGTGGTGTGCATGTTCATCGATGTTGCCTGTGGTTGAATCGGGTCCCGATGCCACGCTATGCGGCAAATCTGGCATTCTTGCGGCGATTGCCCGGTCCGCGCCAACCTGCCGTCCAGAGTTTGAGATTCGGT
This sequence comes from Rhodobacteraceae bacterium F11138, assembly GCA_016521575.1. GTDB lineage: Bacteria > Pseudomonadota > Alphaproteobacteria > Rhodobacterales > Rhodobacteraceae > Sedimentitalea. The sequence continues at coordinate 5,483 of JAEKDP010000006.1, forward strand.
GAATCCGCGCCGTCCGACTAGCTGCCGAAGGTTGCGCCCAGCATCAGATAGATCGCCAGCGTGCCGCCCAACGACAGCCCCATGGGGAATTTCAGCCCCGAGTCCCAGCTTTTCCAATTCGGCGCCAACCGACGCAGCGGGCTGTGTTTTGCCAGCCGATGGGTCACGAATGCGGCGGTCAGATTGGCTGCGAAAATTGCGATCAGAAGACGCAGATCCCCGACCGGGATGAAAGGGGCGGCGGCGGCGGCAAATTTCGCATCCCCCGCGCCGACGGCACCGGCCGCGTTCAGAATGATGCCGATCACCAGAATGGCACCCATCTGCACCAACCCCATGCCGTATGCGCTCCACGGTAGAAGAAATGGACCAGCCAGAATGAAAACCGCTGCCAGCAGCAGGACCGCCTGATTGGGGATGCGCATGTCGCGCAGATCGGTATAGGCGACATAGAAACAGATCGGCAAGACGAACGGAAGAAACCAGAGTGCGGCCGTTGCGGAAACCGACATTGCCGTCAGGTGCTTTCCAGCGCGCGCAAGGATCGGGTCGCTTCCTCGAAATGCTGCGGATGCGTGTCGATCGCTTCGCGCAGCAGACCTTCGCCGGTCTTGACGTCGCCCTGTTTGATCGCTGTCAGCGCCATGGTGTGCAACAGTTCGGCGCGCTCGGTCTGATCCATGGGAATCACCGGAAGCGAATAATTGCGCTGCGCACCACGGGCCAGAACCAGGTTGTTCTTGGCTGTAAACAGGGCGGGGTCCTGGCGCAGCGCCTGACCGAACAGCCGTTCGGCACCCGAAAAATCGCCCCGGGCCAGTTTGGAATAGCCCCAGTTGTTCATGACGCCGGCCGGTGTTGTGGTCAGCCCGACCGCGGTTTCATAGAAACTGTCGGATTTCTTCCATTCCTTGTTTGCATCCGCGACCATTGCTTCCAGCCGGTAACGTTCAAAGGTTTCGTGGGTCGGAGGGACGCTGTCCAGGGTCTTTTCGGCCCCCGCCCAGTCGCCGTTGCGGATCTGGGCATCGGCCAGTTCGACCTTGTCCGCCGAGGTCGCGCCTTGCATCCCGACCACCTTGGTCCAGGCGGATACACCTTCGGGCGTGCGTTTGGCGCGCACCAGCGACAGGGCCAGGCCGCGCTGCAGGTCTATGCGGTTCGGGTTTTGGTCAAGGCTGCGCTTGAAATAATCCACCGCCTCGTTCGGGTCGGACACAGTCAGCATTACGTCGTTCAGATCGCTTTCGTCCACGACGTTGACGTCCTGAAAGGCCCGTTCGACCGTTTCATCACCCTTGTCGGAACAGGCACTCAGGCCCAAACCACCTGCCAACACAACCGGAATCAGTAATAGATGGCGCATGTCGCGTCCTCTGCTTCTGTTGCCTCGATCATGGTATCTTGCGGATCCGGTATTCGCTGCCGCTCCGCCGTACCAATTGATAGTCTTCGTTTTGTCCAGCAGTATTAGCAGAATTTTCGCTTTTTGCGAGTGCCAAGCGCAAATTGTCCCGGATTGAGTCACTTTCGCCATTGTCCAGCGCATAGGCCTTGCGAAAGATCTGCTGGGCTTCGCCGGTTTTGCCCTGTTCCATCAGCACGACCCCAAGGTTGTTCCAGGCTTCGGGCCATTCGGGCGCGTCCTGTACGGCGCGGCGCAACTGGCGTTCGGACTGTCCCAGCCGCCCCAGTCCCAGGTTCGCCGTTCCCAGGCCGGTCAGCACTTCGGGTGTCATGCCCTGGTCCAGTGCGGCGCGCGTAAAGGCGTCCAGCGCAAGTTCGTATTCGCCGGCCGCCACCAACCGGTTGCCGACCTCGATCCCGTCAACGGCCGCCTTTCTGTGGTCGACGCCCGGCGCATATGGACCACCCACCGGGGCGATGGCAGGCGCGCAAGAAGCCGCCAGCCCGGCAAGGGCGGCGGCCAGAAGAACGCGGCGTGTCGCGGCCTGCGCTGACGCTTGCGATGATGTCATGAAGTTACTTGCTCATATCGCCCAAATTCGCGATGCCCTGTGCCGATGGTCCAACCAGGATGATCAACAACGGAGGCACCGTCAGCCCCATTGTGGCAAGGGTCATTTTGGTTGGCAACTTGTTTGCGGCCTCTTCGGCGCGCATCACCCGTTTGTCACGCATTTCACCGGCATACACCCGCAGGGCATCCGCGACCGGCGTGCCAAAGGTCGATGACTGGATCAATACGGTGACGAAGGACTGCACATCCTGCACGCCGCACCGCACCCCCATGTCGCGCAACACCGCGCTCTTGTCCTTGCCCGCCTTCATCTCATAGGCGACGACTTCGAATTCTTCCGCAAGTTCCGGATAGGACGCACGCAGTTCCGAGGCGACCCGCACGATGGCCTGATCCAGCGATTGGCCCGCTTCAACACAGACCAGCATCATATCCAGCGCATCCGGAAAGCCCTGTTCGATGGCTTCCTTGCGAGCCGCGACACGACGGGTGACCCAGTATTTCGGGATCATGTAGCCGACGCAGCCGGGGCCGACACCATACATCAGCATCATCTTCTGATCCAGTTCCTGCCCCTGGGCATCCAGCATCATGATATAGCTGACGCCGGCAATCAGCCCCAGAATTCCCAGGGCGAATTGGGCAAAGTGGTAAAACCGCACCGCATCTTTTGACTGGTACCCGGCCTGACGCAGTTTCAGTTGCACCGCCGACAGTTCTTTTTCGTCCTGAGGTTCAAGAAAGGTCGCGAATTTCTGCAACTGTTCGTTGCGGCCGGTCTGGCGCAGGCGGTCCTTCCTGGGTTCCGACCTGGCGCTTGCGGTCTGGCTTTGATGAAGTTTCGTCAGCGGATCCTTGCGTTGCCGAAAATGGATTATCAAGGCGACGGCAATCAGGCCCAGCCCGGCCAGACCCAACACGATGATCGGGCCGAATCCGCCCAGGGATCCGGTGAACATGCCGGGGATTGAACTCAGGAAATTCATCGTCGTCTCCTCAGACTTTGATATTGGTCAAGAAACGCATGACGATCAGATTCAGACCCAACAGGATGCCCACGACGAAACAGGCCGGGATGAACCAGGGATGATCCAGAACTTCGTCATAGTAATGCGGGTCGTTCACCGTGATCACCAGCAGGCAGAGCAGGGGGAAGCCGGACAGGAATTTGCCCGACCATTTCGCTTCGGCGGTGATTGCGCTGACCTTGCGGAACAGGCGAAAGCGGGCCCGGATGACCTGTGCCAGCCCGGCCAGGATCTCGGCCAGGTTGCCGCCGGATTGTTGCTGGATGGTGACCGCCACGGACAGGAAACGCAAATCCTGCATGTCCAGCCGTTCGGCCATGTCCTTGAGCGCATCGCCAATGTCGCGGCCATAGGCGCTTTCATCCGCGATCATGCCGAATTCCGTGGCAAGCGGATCCTCGATTTCCTTGGACACGATGGTGATGGCCGACGAGAACGGATGCCCGACCCGCAGGCTGCGCACCATCAGTTCGACCGCATCCGGCAACTGTTCCTCGATCATCGCCATGCGTTTCTTGGCCTTGGAATTGACCCAGAAATAGACCCCGAATATCCCGATCCCGGCAGAGGCCGCGATACGCACCGGCAGCTCGGTCGCGGTGCCCAGCGTCAGCCCGACAAAGGCGAACACCGACAGGCCGATCATGATCATGACCAGCTGGCGCGGCGTAAAGGCAATGGCCGCCTTTTGCGCCTTTTCGCCCAGCAATGAATACAGCGGGATGCTGCGGGATTGCATGTGCTGCTGCATTTCCTTGCGCAGCTGTTCCAGGACCTGTTCGCGGCCAGTGCCTTTGTCCAGCATCTCAAGACGGCGGTTCACCCGGCTGTTCAGACTGATCGATTTGCCGAAAGCGACCAGATAGATACCCTCGACAAGGACGAGAACCCCGATGAAGATCAGACCATAGATCAGCAGTTCCGCACTCAGTTCCATCAGTTCTGCTCCATCACGGTGGGTTCATAGATCGACGCGGGCAGATCATAGCCCCACATCCGGAACCGTTCGGAATAATGGCTGCGCACGCCGGTGGCGGTGAAATGGCCGATGATCTTGTTTTCGGGCGTCAGTCCGACGCGCTGAAACTTGAAAATCTCCTGCATCGAAATCACGTCGCCCTCCATGCCGGTGATTTCGGTGATCGACGTCATGCGGCGGCTGCCGTCCTGCAGGCGGCTGGCCTGCACGATCAGGTTGACGGCGCTGGAAATCTGGCTGCGGACCGCCTTGAGCGGCATTTCTATTCCGGCCATGGCGATCATGTTTTCCAGTCGGCTGACCCCGTCGCGGGCACTGTTGGCGTGGATCGTGGTCATCGACCCGTCATGGCCCGTGTTCATCGCCTGCAGCATGTCGATGACTTCTTCGCCCCGGGTCTCGCCGACGATGATGCGATCGGGGCGCATCCTCAGGGCGTTCTTCAGGCAGTCGCGCGGGCTGACTTCGCCCTTGCCTTCGACGTTGGGCGGGCGGCTTTCCATCCGGCCCACATGGGTCTGCTGCAACTGCAGTTCCGCCGTGTCCTCGATGGTGAGGATGCGTTCGGCATTGTCGATGAAGCTGGACAGGGCATTCAGCGTTGTCGTCTTGCCCGACCCGGTGCCGCCGGACACGATCACGTTCAGCCGGGTGGCGACCGCGGCCTGAAGATAGGCGGCCATTTCTTCGGAAAAGGCGCCGAAATTCACCAGGTCGTCGATGCCCAGCTTGTCCTTTTTGAATTTCCGGATCGAAACCAGGCTGCCATCGACGGCGATCGGCGGGACCATCGCGTTGAACCGCGACCCATCGGCCAGGCGGGCGTCCACATAGGGGTTGGATTCGTCCACCCGCCGGCCCACGGCGCTGACGATCTTGTCGATGATCCGCAGCAGGTGCCGTTCATCCTTGAAGGTGATGTCGCTCAGCTCCAGCTTGCCGTCGCGTTCGACGAACACCTGCTGGGGGCCGTTTACGAGAATGTCGTTGACGGTCTCGTCCTGTAGCAGGGTTTCCAGCGGGCCAAGGCCGGTTACTTCGTCGAACAGTTCCTTGTTCAGGGTCTGGCGGTCCTCGCGATTCAGCACGATACCTTTCTCATCCAGCAGTTCGCTGGCGATATTGCTGATCTCGGTGCGCAATTCCGCGGCGCTGGCGCGTTCCAGCGCGGCCAGGTTGAGATTGTCCAGCAAGGAACGATGCATTTCGACCTTGATTTCGCCCAGCCGCTCCTTGCGCTTGCGCTCTTTGTCGGCCGAACTGGCCTGCGCGGCCTTGACGGGCATCGGGCGGCGCAGGCTGGTCGCCTGAGGTGTGACACCTTTGGGTTCAGGCTGGATATCCGCGCTGATCACCGCCTTCGGGGGGGCCTTGCCGTTGGGCTTGGAAGAGGTCGGTTTCTTGTATCTGGAAAACATCTGTCCGTGTTCCTGGCTGATTACGCTGCCTTGGTTTCACTGCTGCCCAGCTGGTGCAGCGAATGCGCCAGCTTGGCGATTTCCTTGCGCAGCGGGTTCTTTGCCGCCGATGTCGCCAGCGGCAAGCCGTGATCGGCGCCCTGCATGACGGTCTTGCCCCCGTCGGGCAGTTGCAGATCGATCGAAATGCCCAGACTTTCCGCCAGCCGCTTGACCCGGCTCTTGCCGGACAGGTCGGTGAACTTCGGGGCCCGGTTCAGGGCAAACCGCATTTTCTGGAACGGCAGGTCTTCGGATTGCAGGGCCTTTTTCAGCCGCAGCGCGTTTTGCGCCGACCGCATGTCCAGTTCGACCAGGGCAAAATATACATGCGCCGCATGCAGGACGGTTTCGCTCCAGTGGACCAATGTCGATGGCATGTCGATCACGACATAGTCGAAATGACTGCGGGCCATGTCGATCACCTGTTGAATGTCCTCGGGGCCGAGCACGTCCATCGGCACCAGTTCGGCCGGGGCGGTGAGCACCTGCAGCTTTTCCTCAAAGCTGAGCAGAGCCTGGCCAAAGCTTTCCTCGTCCATGTTTTCCAGATCCGACAGCATTTCGAATACGGTTTCGCGCCGCGGAAGATCGAGATAGGTGGCGACCGAACCAAACTGCAGATCCAGATCCAGCAGGCAGACGCTGGGCGGGGTGTCGCCACCCATGTTGGCCAGTTCCCAGGCCAGGTTCACGGCCACGGTTGTCGACCCCACGCCACCGGCCAATCCGTGCACGACGATCACCGCACCTTCCTTGGAGCTGCCCGATGTAAGCTGATGCGTGTTGTGCTGTTCTGGCTGTGGTTCGGGTTCCGGCTCGTTCACCCGGTCGATGGCGGCTTGCAGTTCATTTTCAGGCAAGGGGTAGGGGACAAATTCGTCAGCACCCTGGCGCAGAAGCTGGTGCAGGGATGCGGGCGTGACATCTTCGGCGATCAGGATCACACGAATTCCGCGCGCCTTGGCCTGGGTGATGATTTCGCCCATCAGGACCAGATTGTCTTCGTCGCCCGTATCCAGCGCCAGGGCGACGAATTGCAGGGTGTCCGCCTCTGGCTGACCGAAAAAGGCCAGCGCCTCGGCAAACCCCAGATCGCCCCAACTTTCCCCCAGCGCGGTTTCCATGTCCTCGATCAGCAGATCGAAGTTCTGAACATCCCGGCTGATCGTGCAGGCCACGATCGGGTTGACCTCAGGGTATGCTTGTCCACTGCTCATTGCCCTTATCCTCAATATTGCGAGGCTCGGCAGGGTGCTGCGGGCAGGGCCCGTTCTTGCTGTCCTGCGTTCGCCGGCGTGCAACCCTGTCTGGTCGCAGGCCACCTAGTGCGGACAATGTCGCGGCTAATCTGGGCGAGAATTGGGCCAAAAAACCCCAATTGTAGGGAATCGAGAGACGATCAGGCGCTTTTCGGGCTATTGTGTTTCGGCGAATCCGCCGGTGTTGTTGCGCCGGGTCAGCTTGTCGATGGGTTGGGCGCTGACGATATACTCGCGATATACGACTTCAGCGTATTTGCCGTCCATAATCGTGGGGTGGCGCTGCATGAAGCCGGCCACTTCGGTCACGCTGCGGCGATTCTGGCGCTCGGGTCCCGGCACGTCGATAACCGGACGGGTCTCACCGTAAGATACCAGCGCCTTGAGACGGGACCGGCTGATCCCGCGCGAGGACAAATAGCGGACCACCGCGTTGGCGCGCCGTTTCCCCAGCGCCTGGTTGTAAGAGGCGCTGCCCACCTCGTCGGTATAGCCATAGACGGCAAAGCGGACTTCGGGGAATTGCCGGATCCAGTCGGCCTGACGGTCCAGGATCTGCTGGGCCTCGCCGTCCAGCCGGTCGCTGTTGAAGGCAAAGTTCACGGTTGTGGGCGTTTCGCGTGCGAACCGTTGCCCCAGGCTGATGGCATAGTTCTTGTCGCCGCTCATGATCAGGGCATTGTTCATCGTGGCTTCGCCAAAGTCGCCGGTTCTGACGAAATCCCCGGCTTCTTGTGCACAGCCCGCCAGGGTCAGGGACAGGCCCGCCGCAAGAATGACTTTCTGCATTTTCCCGCTCCTCCGCTCAGTCCATGACATAGCCATAGGACCCGCTGAAATCCTGTTTCGCCACTTCATCCGCCGCGCGATCATTGCCTTGCCCTACCCGGCTCATCTGTCCGAACAGGAACAATTCGCTTTCGCTGGGGGGCGTGATGCGATCCGTCGGCAATGCCAGGGCTTCGCCGCGTGTCGGCGTGACCAGATGGGCGGTGACGATGATCACCAGTTCGGTCTGCTTGCGCTGATAATCGGCACTGCGAAACAGCGTGCCCAGAACCGGAACGTCACCGAGCCACGGAATTTGCGACGCATTGTCCAGAAATTCATCCTCGATCAGCCCGGCAATGGCAAAGCTTTCGCCGTCACGCATTTCAACCGTGGTTGACGTTTCGCGGCGCGAAAAGGCCGGAAGCTGCAGGTCGTTGATATCGACACCCAATGTGGGGTCGATGGCCGAAACCGCCGCCATCATTTCCAGGTTGAACACATCCTTGTCGACCACTCGCGGCACAAAGTTCAATTCGATGCCGAAAGGTTTGTATTCGATCGAGAACAGGCCGTCGCGCTGTGCCACCGGGATCGGGAATTCGCCGCCAGCGAGAAACTTGGCTTCCTGGCCGGACAGGGCGGTCAGGTTCGGTTCGGCCAGGGTGCGCACGACGCCTTTCTGTTCCAGCGCTTCCAGCAGCAGCCCGACCTGGACCGAGCCGGCGTTGAAGCCGAACAGCACCGCGCCGGTATTGTCATTTGCCAGCGGCAGATTTCCGGCCTGACCGTTTGACTGGCCGGGCTGGTTGCTGAACCGGCCGGTGCCGCCGTTCAGGCCGGTACTGCCGCCGCCGATCGTGCCATTGAACCCCAGCGATGCGCTGAGCGATTTGGACACCGAACGCTGCATTTCCGCAAACCGCACCTTGAGCATCACCTGCTGGACGCCGCCGACGCTCATCAGGTTGGACACCCGTTCCGGCGCATATCGTTCGGCCAGATCCAGCGCCCGTTGCAGGCGCGATGTGCTGGAGACCACGCCGGACAGCACGATGCCGTCATTGGCGGTGCGTACCTCGATCTTTTCACCGGGCAGGATCTGGCGCAGACGTTCCTTGAATTCGGTGACATCCGCCGCAACGCGCACATTCACATTGGTGATCAGACGACCGGTGGCATCCAGCAGCGTCAGGGTGGTCATTCCCGGGGATTTCCCCAGCACATATATCGTTTGGTCCGAGAGGGATGAAATATCCGCGATACCGGGGTTGGCGATACTCAGTTCCGCGAAGGGCACGTCGCTTTCGACGACGACCGCCCGGTTCATCGGAACATCCAGCGTTGCTTCGGTGCCCTTTTTGACGACTGTCAGGTTTTCCGCCCGCGCGCCATCCATGGCAGGCGAAAACGCCAGTGAAAGCCCAAGCAGGGCCGCTTTCAGGGTCGTGTCGATTTTCATGTGACCTGCCTCTCCGATCACGCCTCATTGGTCGGGTCTTGATGCCCAATCTTCCCCGCACTGTGCGCCACATCCCGTTTTTTTGCAAGAATCAAAGGCTTTTACAGGTTTTGCAATGTGGGGATCTGGCAACAATGCACCAATTCAGCCATGCGGAATGCACGCCAAGGTTGTGCTAAGGTTTTGGTATTGTTTCAGTTTGTGCAAGGAATTGGCAGATCGACAACTTCGGCGCCGCGGCGGGTTCTGATCGTGCAAACCTTTTCTTCGGCCTTTTGCGGGGCCATTTCCAGGGCTCCCAGACCCAGTAACGCGCGCTGATCGACCTCGATCGCCGAAGCGATGGTGTCGTCCTCGGCCCCGACAAGAGACAGGGAAAGCTTGCCGGTGGTCTGGGCCTGCGCCAGGGCCGCGACCTGTTTCGGACGGGCGGCGACGGTTACGGTGCGTGCGATCGTGGTGCCGTCAAGATCTCCGCCGGCGCTCTGGTCCACGGCAATCAGGGACACGTTTGCCTCGATCAGGCGGGTGACATCGCCGCGCGCGCCTTCGACCGCATCGCCGATGCCGCCGGTCCAGTAGATGTCGACCCGGTCTCCGGGGCGCAGAAAGCCGGACACGCCGGATGCCACATCAACCTTGATGGCAAAGGCCCTCATCCCGCGTTCCAGCTGCGAGGTCAGCCCCGCATCCTGCCCCGGTTCCGTGACCTTGATGGCCATGATGGCTTCGTCTTTTTCCATGGCGCGCAGAATGACACGCCTTTCGGTCAGTTCAGGCGGAAACAGCACGGCCTGATCGGTGAATGCGCCTGCGGGGATCGCGTTTTCGGGCCATTGCACCTTGCGGACGTCTTCGGGTTTCAGGGTCTGGCCATATTTCAATGGCCCGGTGGCGACAAAAACGTCGACCGTGGGCACAATTTCGGCCCGGGCCGCGCGTTCCTTGTTCAGTTCCGCCTGATAGGCGGTGATATAATTCTTTGCCATCATGACAGCACCGCCCGCCAAGGCGATCCCGACGATCAGGACCAATCCGAATACTGCTCGCATGGTTAACCCTCTCTTGGTTCGTGATGTCGCTCCCGATCGGTACCAGCTGTCGGGTTGTCACTCGGCCTGGCTGGCGATCTCGGTGCCGACGGCGTCTCCCAGATCGAGCGTGTTGCCAGCGATCTTGCTCATGCCAATGGCCGACAGCGCGACGACGGCAGCACATAGTACCACCCAATCGACGGTCACCGCACCGTCCTGATCGGACAGGAATGTCTTGATGATATTGATCACGTCACGCCCTCCAGCCTGGCCGGGTCGAAAGTTCAGAAAGGCCACGTCTCGCAATACAATGACGCAGCCCTTCTGTCGTTTGCCGCGCGTCGTGATCAGTCGAAGGTCGGGACCGTGGTGCCAACTTCGGTCGCGACGGCGTCGGACAGAGCCTTGGTGTTGTCACCGATCGACGTATAGGCGACCGTTGCCAGAGCAACCACGGCAGCGGTCAGCACAACCCAGTCAACCGTGACGGCACCGTCTTCGTCTTTGCGGAAATTCTTGAAGAATTTAATCATGTCATGTCCCTCCAAAGGATCATTGGTTCATCTGCATACCGCATCGCCCTGGTTGGGCCGCTGTTTTCCTTGACCCATGTTCGACGTGGTGTGCTGTCATATAGAATGGACCCGGTGGCAGGAGTTGGGCGGAAAAATGGATTTTTGCGCCACATTCAGCTTTTCTTTACACCGAGATCTAATTTACTGATTTATAAGAGAAAATTATGAATATCCGTGGGCGCGCCGCGTCTGAGCGATGCAAACGGGACTCAAATCGGGCGAAATTGACAGAATTGACGCGTCATTTCTGGCCTTTGCCGACGATTTTGGGGACTATGCCGAAAAAACGAGCAGTGAGGCCTGCGAATGTTCAAACGTGCCGGGATCGTATCCGCCATCGCGCTGTACCTCTGCGGAGGGGCGCCCGTTCTTGCCGAACGGCTGGTGATGCGGGATGTCACGGACCGCCCCGAGCAAGAAGAGCGCGCGCCGCAACCGGACGAACAACCGCAGCAACGCCGCACCCCACCGCCTTTTGTCGATTTTCAGGCCCGCCGTGTCAAACCGCCCGGGCAAGGAACAGCCAAGCGCATCACCATTCAGATCGATCCCGAAGCGCAGCCGCCAGCCCCCTTGCCGCCGGTGGCGCAGACGCCGGCGCCTGTGCGTGAGGCGATTGGAAAATACACCTGGTTCTGGGACAAGGTCTCGCCCGATATGGCCAGCACCGGACCCGGACGTTTGCCCCAGGCCCTGGGCACGCTGAGCGGAGCTAACCAGATCGCCGCGCCGCGTTTGCAGACGTTGCAGGCCATTGCCCGCGCCCAGGGGGTTCCGATCCTGCGCTCGACCGTGGGTACGCGGGTGTCACCTGCGCTGGTTCTGGCTGTGATCGCGGTTGAATCCGCCGGGCGGGCGGATGCGGTCAGCGGTGCGGGTGCGCAGGGGCTCATGCAGTTGATGCCGGATACGGCGGCGCGCTTTGGCGTTCGCGACAGTCTGAAACCTGACGAAAATATTTCCGGCGGGGTGAAGTATCTGGATTGGCTGATGGGCGAATTCAACAATGATCCGATTCTGGTGCTGGCTGGATACAACGCCGGGGAAGGGTCGGTGCGCACCCATGCCGGGGTGCCGCCCTATCCGGAAACCCGCGACTATGTCCCCAAGGTGTTGGCCGCGTTCCAGGTCGCCAGCGGCCTGTGCAGAACGCCCCCTGAATTGATCAGCGACGGTTGCGTGTTCATGTCCATGCACTGATCGAAACGTAAAAGAGCCGGTGCGTCGACACCGGCTCTGGTCTTGTGTTGCCGATTGGCAGGCTCAGACGATCGTTGCCTCGGTTGCGTTGCGCAGTTCGTCTTCGGTGACGCCGTCGGCACATTCGACGATTTTCAGCCCGCCCTCGACCACGTCCAGAACGCCCAGATTGGTGATGATCCGGTCGACCACGCCCTTGCCGGTCAGCGGCAGCGTGCATTCGCGCAGAACCTTGCTGTCACCATGCTTGTTGGTGTGGTCCATGACAACCACGACGCGTCCGACGCCCGCGACCAGATCCATCGCGCCGCCCATGCCCTTTACCAGCTTTCCGGGGATCATCCAGTTCGCGAGATCGCCATTCTCGGCCACTTCCATGGCCCCCAGAATCGCGGCGGCAATCTTGCCGCCCCGGATCATGCCAAAGCTGGTGGCGCTGTCGAAATACGAGGTGCGCGCCAGTTCGGTGATGGTCTGCTTGCCGGCGTTGATCAGATCGGGATCGATCTCGTTCTCGGTCGGAAACGGACCCATGCCCAGCATGCCGTTTTCCGACTGCAGGGTGATATCCTTGTCACCGACATAGTTTGCCACCAGCGTCGGAATCCCGATGCCCAGGTTCACATACATGCCGTCTTCGAGTTCTTGTGCCGCGCGTGCGGCCATCTGGTTGCGGTCCCACATGGCTCAAGCCTCCCGGATGGTGCGCTGTTCGATGCGCTTTTCGTGATCGCCCTGAATCAGGCGGTGAACATAGATGCCGGGCAGGTGGATCTTGTCGGGGTCCAGACTGCCGCGGGGCACGATTTCCTCGACCTCGGCGACGCAGATTTTGCCGCACATGGCGGCCGGCGGGTTGAAGTTGCGCGCGGTCTTGCGAAACACCAGGTTGCCGGTGTCATCTGCCTTCCACGCTTTGACGATCGCCAGATCGGCAACAATGCCGCGTTCGAGAATGTAATCCTCGCCGTCGAATTCCTTGACTTCCTTGCCTTCGGCAATCACCGTGCCGACGCCGGTTTTGGTATAGAAACCGGGGATGCCCGCGCCGCCGGCGCGCATGCGTTCGGCCAGGGTGCCCTGCGGATTGAATTCCAGTTCCAGCTCGCCTGACAGGTACTGGCGCATGAACTCAGCGTTTTCGCCGACATAGGAACTGATCATCTTCTTGACCTGCCGGGTCTGCAACAACAGGCCCAGCCCGAAATCATCGACACCTGCATTGTTGCTTGCAACGGTCAGATCCTTGGTGCCCGCGTCGCGGATCGCCGCGATCAGCAGTTCCGGAATGCCGCAGAGCCCAAAGCCCCCCGCGGCAATCTGCATGCCGTCAAACAGCAGCCCGTCCAGCGCCTCGGCGGCGGTCGTATAGACTTTTTTCATGAAGAACTCCCCAACAGTCGGTGTCAAACGCTTGTGCCGCCGTGCAGCGAAAGAGTCAACAAAGGTGCGGAAAACCGGGGTTTCCGCCCCCCCGCCGGGTCTATCGCGCCGCCGGTTTCTTGCTGGTGGCTTTCTTCGCAGGCGTTTTCTTTGCCGGGGTCTTTTTGGCAGCGGCCTTTTTGGGGGCCGCCTTGCGACGGGTTCCCTTCTTGGCGGCCTTGGCTTCAATCAGTTCAAGCGCCTGCGCCATTGTCAGGGCCTCCGGTTCCACGTCTTTGGGCAGCGTGGCATTGATCTTTTCCCATTTCACATAGGGGCCGTATTTGCCCTCCATGATGTTGACCGGCCCGCCCGCGTCGGGATGTTCGCCCAGGGCGCGCAGCGTCTTGGCGGCGGCCCCGCGTCCGCCCCGGCTGGCAACCTTTTCCGCCAGCAGCTGCACGGCACGGTTCATGCCGACGGTGAATACCTCGTCCAGGCTTTCGAGATTGGCGTTGGTGCCGCCCCGGTGTGACGTCGATTCAGCGTGTTTCAGATAGGGGCCATAACGCCCGATGTTGGCCCAGACCATCACACCGTCTTCCGGATGAGGCCCGATCGCGCGCGGCAGGCTCAGCAGCATCAGGGCGCGATCCAGTTCCAGCTCTTCCGCGGGCCAGTCCTTGGGCACCGACTGGCGCGGCGGTTTCTTGTTCTCCTCGGTGACCGCGCCGCGCTGGACATATGGACCGAACCGGCCCTTGAAGACGCGGATCTCATCGCCCGCATCTTCGCCCAGCAGCTTGCCGTCAGGCGGAATGGCACCGTTGTCTTCGGCACCCGGAGGACCGAAGGCGCGGGTATAGCGACATTCGGGATAGTTCGAACAGCCGATGAACGCGCCCCCTGAACGCGCCGTGCGCATGGACAGACGCCCCGCGCCACAATGCGGACACAGGCGGGGGTCGGTGCCGTCCTCATTGGGCGGGAACAGGTGGGGTTCCAGAACCTCGTTGATCTTCTCCAGCACCTCGGTGATCCGCAAGTCGCTGGTTTCCGCGATCGCGGCCGAGAAATCGCGCCAGAACCGGTTCAGAACCGCCTTGTAATCGGCATCCCCGGCGCTGACCTGGTCCAGTTCGTCTTCCAGCCCGGCGGTGAAGTCATAGCCGATGTATTTGCGGAAATAGTTCTGCAGGAAGGCGATCACCAGCCGGCCCTTGTCTTCGGGGATCAGCCGGTTCTTGTCCTTGCGGACATATTCGCGGTCCTGGATCGTGGTGACGATGCTGGCGTAGGTCGACGGGCGGCCGATGCCAAGCTCTTCCATGCGTTTGACCAGTGTCGCTTCGGTATAGCGGGGCGGGGGCTGGGTGAAATGCTGCTCGGGTGTGACGCTGCGCTTGTCCGCACGGTCACCCTGCGCGATTTGCGGCAGCCGTTTGTCGTTGTCGTCGGTCTCCGCGTCGTCGCGCCCTTCTTCATAGACCCGCAGGAAGCCGTCAAACAGCAGCACCTGCCCGGAGGCCCGCAGTTCGACCTGATCGTCCTGGCTGCCCACCGTGACCGTGGTGCGTTCCAGGCGCGCGCCTTCCATCTGACAGGCCAGGGTCCGTTTCCAGATCAGGTCGTACAGCTTGCGCTGATCCGCATCCATCAGCTTGAGCGCGGCGGCATCCCTGGTCATGTCGGTGGGGCGGATACATTCATGCGCTTCCTGCGCATTCTTTGCCTTGTTCTTGTACATGCGCGGGCTTTTCGGCACGTATTCGTCGCCGAACCGGTCCTTGATCGCATCCCGTGCGGCGTGGACCGCCTCGGGGGCCATGTCGATGCCATCGGTTCGCATATAGGTAATGTGCCCGGCCTCGTACAGGCGCTGTGCGACGCTCATTGCCTGACGTGCGCCCATGCCGAATTTGCGGCTGGCTTCCTGCTGCAGGGTGGATGTCATGAACGGTGCGCTGGGATTTCGGCTGGCGGGTTTCGCCTCGACGGTCTTGACGCTGAGGTCGCGGCTGGTGATGGCCTGAACGGCCAGTTCGGCCTGGGTTTCGTTCTCGATGTCGAACTTGTCCAGCTTCTTGCCGGCCAGCCGGGTCAAACGGGCTTCGTAGTCCTGGCCGCGCGGGGTGGCGAGCAACGCCTTCACGGACCAGTATTCGCGGGCATGGAAGGCTTCGATCTCCATCTCGCGCTCGACGATCAGACGCAGGCAGACCGATTGCACCCGTCCGGCCGACTTGGCGCCGGGCAATTTGCGCCACAGAACCGGGGACAGGTTGAACCCCACCAGATAGTCCAGCGCACGTCGGGCGAGATAGGCTTCGACCAGGGGCATATCGACCTGGCGCGGCTTGGCCATGGCCTCTTGTACGGCGTCCTTGGTTATCGCGTTGAAAGTGACCCGCGAAACCGGCGTATCCTTCTTGATGGACTTGCGCTTGGTCAGGGCCTCTTGCAGATGCCAGCTGATCGCTTCGCCTTCCCGGTCAGGGTCAGTCGCCAGAATCAGGGCGTTGTCTTCTGCAAGCGCATCGGCGATGGCCTTGACGTGTTTCTTGCTGTCGCTGGCGACTTCCCATTTCATGTCGAAATCATGCTCGGTGTCGACCGATCCATCCTTCGGGGGCAGGTCGCGCACATGGCCATAAGACGCCAGAACGGTGTAGTCGGCACCAAGATACTTGTTGATGGTTTTTGCTTTGGCCGGGGATTCTACAACAACTACAGGCATTTAAAGACGGACCTCATGCGGCGAATGGTTGCGCTTCTATGGCTGCGCACGATGTGGGGTGCAAGTCCTGATTGTCAATCCGCGCAAATTGGGCGCAGGGCTGCCGGGTCGATCGCCGTTTCTGATCCGGGGGTCGAGACGGGGCTGCCAAAGGTTTTTCCACGGGCTGCCGGTGCGGGATTTCGCTGTGCAGCGGTCGTGCGCGGCGCGCTGGAAATCACTGATCCGCCGACAGCAGGCCACCCGCATGACGCTTGATCTTGCCGTCAAGTTCCAGATCGACCAGAGCCGGGGCCACGTCCCCCGCCGGCGCGGCCAGATCGCGGATCAACTGGTCTTCGGCGATCGGTGACGGACCCAGTTGGGACAGGATTTTCTGGTGCAGCGCGGCGGTCTGTTCCAGGCTGCGGCGCTCGGGGGGTGGGGGCGGCAGATCCTCAAGCAGGTCGGGCTGCGCGGGTTGGGCGGGTGGCGCGGTTGCGGGCAGGGCGGCCATCACGTCCTCGGCGTTGCGCACCAGAATCGCCCCGTCGCGGATCAGCATGTTGCTGCCCGCCGCACGGGCGTCGAACGGATGGCCCGGTACGGCCAGCACTTCGCGCCCCTGGTCCAGCGCGTCCCGCGCGGTGATCAGGCTGCCGGATTTGGCAGCGGCCTCGACGATCACAACCGCCTGTGCCAGTCCTGAAATGATACGGTTGCGACGCGGAAAATGGTTTGCCTTTGGCACCATGCCCATGGGCTGTTCCGACACCAGCAACCCGGTGGCGCGGATGTCCTGCGCAAGCGTGGTGTTCTCGGCCGGGTAAATCACGTCGACCCCGCCCGCCATGACGGCCACGGTCCCGGTTTTCAGCGCCGAAATATGGGCGGCGGTATCGATTCCACGCGCCAGCCCCGATGCAACGACATGACCTTGCGCCCCCAGATCCTGCGCCAGGGCACGCGCCATGCGGGTGCCCAGCGAACTGGCATTGCGCGCACCGACCAGCGCGACAGTGGGTTTGTGCAACAGCGAAAGGTCCCCGACGGCCCACAGCATGGGCGGGGCATCGGACAGATCGGTCAGCATCTGTGGATAATCCGCGTCGCCAAGGCACAAAAGCCGCGCACGGGCGGCTTTTGCGGCCTTGATTTCAGCGGCTATTACGCCGGCAGGGCATATTTCATACCCGTCTACCCCGGCGTTGCGTGCCACTTCGGGCAACGCGACAAGCGCGTTCTGCGCTGTGCCATGCTCTGCCAACAGGCGGTAGAATGTCGTGATACCGACCCTGCGCGAGCGCAACAGACGGAGCCACGCAAACCGATCGTCTTCCGTGGTGGGTGGGAGTGGGGGGTGAATGGAAGAAATAGTTTCCTCGGTCATCCGTCGCTCCGCCTGCTTGCAACCAAGGGTTTAGCGTGATGGAGGTTAACAGGAAGTAAAGCAAAACGGATTCTGTGCAGATTCGCGAAAAATTCGAGCAGCATCGCGCCGCTGCCCAAGCCTGCCGCCCGCAGGCCGCGTCGTTCAGGTGGCCGCGCCCCCCACTGTCAGGCCGTCCATCAGCACGGTGGGCTGGCCGACGCCCACGGGCACCCATTGCCCGTCCTTGCCGCAATTGCCCATGCCCGGATCCAGTGCCATGTCGTTGCCCAGCCCGCGAATCCGCGTCAGCGCGGTGGCCCCGTCGCCGATCAGGGTCGCGCCCTTGACAGGTGCCCCGATCTTGCCGTTGCGGACGCGATAGGCTTCGGTGCAGGAAAACACGAACTTGCCATTGGCGATGTCGACCTGTCCGCCGCCGAACCCCACGGCCCAGATGCCATCCTTGATCTCGGCCACCAGGTCGTCGGGGTTGGCGTCTCCGCCCAGCATGTAGGTATTGGTCATGCGCGGCATCGGCGCGTAGGCATAGCTTTGCCGCCGCCCGTTGCCGGTCGGGGCGACCCCCATCAACCGGGCATTCTGGCGATCCTGCATGAAACCGACCAGAATCCCGTCGTCGATCAGGGTGTTCCTGCCGGATGGCGTGCCCTCGTCATCGATGGTGATGCTGCCGCGGCGGTCCGGGATGGTGCCGTCATCCAGCACGGTGATACCGCGCGCCGCCACCTGTTGCCCCATGAGACCCGCAAAGGCACTGGTTCCCTTGCGGTTGAAATCGCCTTCAAGCCCGTGACCGATGGCTTCATGCAGCAGGATGCCGGGCCAGCCGGGGCCAAGCGCAACGTCCATTACACCGGCGGGGGCGGGGACCGCATCCAGATTGACCAGCGCGATGCGCAGCGCTTCGCGTGCTTTGGTCTGCCAGTCTGCGGGGTCGATCAGCCCGTCCAGACCGATCCGCCCACCGCCGCCGGCGCTGCCGCTTTCGCGCCGGCCGCCCTGTTCGACGATAACCGACACATTCACCCGCGTCATCGGGCGTATCTCGCGCAGCTGCGTTCCGTCCGGGCGCAGGATTTCGATTTCCTGCAGCGATGCCGCCAGGCTGGCGGACACCTGCACCACGCGGCTGTCCAGATCGCGGCAAAACGCGTCGATCTCGCGCAGGGTCTCGATCTTGACCGCAAAGCCCTGTCCGGCGATCGGGTCCGCATCCGTATAGAGCCGCGCATTGGTGGGGGTTGGTGCGTCCGCCAGCGTACCGCCGCCGTCGCCCACCGCCAGACGCGCGGTTTGCGCGGCGCGTTTCAGAGCGTTGATGCTCATCTCGCTGGAATGGGCATAGCCGGTGACCTCGCCATGGACCGCGCGCAGCCCGAATCCCTCGGACGCGTCATAGCTGGCGGTCTTGAGCCGCCCGTCATCGAACATCAACGCCTCGGACTTGCGCCGCTCGGCAAAGATTTCGCCATCGTCGGCTCCATCGGTTGCACTTTGCAACTGGGTCAGCGCATCCGTCAGCGGCAAAGTGGTTTCAAAGGGGCGGAAAGGCGTATTTGTCATCGTTCAGGACCTCAGGATTTGATCTAAATCAAAAAAAGCGTCCGTTTGACGCAATCAGACGGCTTTATCTGCCTGCCGGAATATGGTTTCTAGCGGCACCAATGACAACGGGGCAGGTGCGCTTAGATGGCGCTTGCTGTACCAGACCGAACAATGCGATCAACCGATCAGGACAAAACATGAAGAACGTTTTCACGCTTTCCGGGGTTTTCACAGCCCTTTCGGCCCTTCCTGCACTGGCCCAGGACGGGCTTGAGATCATCGGCAAGCCCGTGGACGGCTTGATGGGGTTCCAGCCTGCGGCCAGTGAGCTGGCCCACGACCTGCAGTCGCTGGACTGGCTGATTCTCGTGGTCATCACGGCGATCTGTGTCTTTGTGACCGTGCTGTTGCTGTACGCAGGTTTCCGTTTCAACCATCGCCGCAATCCGAAGCCGGCCAGTTTCACCCACAACTCGCCGATCGAGGTCGCCTGGACGATCATTCCGATCGTGATCCTGGTCTTCATCGGCGCCTTCAGCCTGCCGGTGTTGTTCAAACAGCAGGAAATCCCCGAGGCCGACGTCACCATCAAGGTGACCGGCTATCAGTGGTATTGGGGCTATGAATATGTGGATCACGAATTCGGCTTTGAATCCTTCCTGATCGGGGACGGCAAGGTCCTGAACGACGAGGTGATCGCAGAACTGGAAGCGGCGGGCTACAGCAAGGATGAATTCCTGCTGGCGACGGATACCGCCGTCGTGGTGCCGGTTGGCAAGACCATCGTGATGCAGGTGACCGGTGCGGACGTTATTCACAGCTGGACGATCCCCGCCTTTGGCGTGAAGCAGGACGCGGTGCCGGGACGTCTGGCCGAACTGTGGTTCGCCGCCGAAAAGGAAGGCGTCTATTTCGGTCAGTGCTCCGAACTGTGCGGCAAGGATCACGCCTATATGCCGATCACGGTGAAAGTCGTCAGCCAGGAAGCCTATGACGAATGGCTGGAAGGCGCGATCGAGGAATATGCCGGTGCGCCGCGCGACCTGACCGTTGCGATGAAGTAAGAACGGTCGGCGGGACCCATTCCCGCCGCATCTAGCAAGCTGAAGGGCCCGCGATGAGCGACGTCAGTTTCAATACAGACCTGCGCGAGGACGAAGCAGGGTTCGGCGATTTCTTTGCCCTGCTCAAGCCGCGCGTGATGTCGTTGGTGGTGTTCACGGCCTTTGTCGGTCTGGTGGCCGCCCCGGTGCCGGTGCATCCGCTGATCGGATTCAGCGCCATTCTGTTCATCGCGATCGGTGGCGGTGCATCCGGGGCGCTGAACATGTGGTGGGATGCGGATATCGACCGTATCATGCGCCGCACCCGCAATCGTCCGATCCCGGCAGGCAAGGTGACCGAACAGGACGCGTTGGCCATCGGGCTGGCGCTGTCGGGTCTGTCGGTGATGATGCTGGCGCTGGCGACCAATCTGGTGGCCGCTGCGATGCTGGCCTTTACCATCTTCTTCTATGTCGTGATTTATTCCATGTGGCTCAAACGCAGCACGCCGCAGAATATCGTGATCGGCGGCGCCGCCGGTGCGTTCCCGCCGGTCATCGGCTGGCTGGCCGCGACGGGCAGCATGGCGGTCGAGCCGTGGCTGATGTTCGCGCTGGTGTTCATGTGGACCCCACCGCATTTCTGGGCCCTGTGCCTGTTCATGCGCAGCGATTACGACGACGCGGGTGTGCCGATGCTGACCGTGACCCACGGACGGCGCGCAACGCGGGTACACATCCTGGTCTATACGATCCTGCTGGCTGTGCTGGCGGTCGGTGCTGCGTTCACCGGTATCGGCGGTCCGGTCTATCTGACCGTGTCGGTGGTGCTGAACGCGCTGTTCCTGCTGGGCGCATGGCGGATTTCCCGCCGTGATGAAACCGCGTCCGAAGTCGACAATTTCTTGGTCGAGCGGCGGTTCTTCCGGTTGTCGCTGCTGTATCTGTTCCTGCATTTCGGAGCGATCCTGATCGAAGCGGTCCTGAAGCCCTATGGTCTGGGAGGCTGGACATGAGCCTGAAGCCGACACATGAGTTGCACAACCGCCGGTTCGGGCGCAACCTGGGTGTGGGGCTGATCCTGGCCGCCTTCGTGGCGCTGGTCTTTGGCTTGACCATGGTCAAGGTCACCAGGGGTGATTTCGTGATGCCCCCGAGCGAGGAGCTGAACTGATGGCCCTGCATGGACCGCAGAAAACTGTTGTTCAACTGGTTGCGGTGGTGGCGACCATGGGCGCTTTGGCCTGGGCCTCGGTGCCGTTCTATGACTGGTTCTGCCGGGTCACGGGCTTTGGCGGGACCACCCAGGTGGACACCGCCGGTTCGGACCAGATCCTGGACCAGACCATAAAGATCCGGTTTGACGGGTCGCTGTCGCGGGACATGCCCTGGACCTTCAAGCCCATGGTGCGGGAAATGGAGTTGAAGATCGGCGAGACCGGGCTGGCCTTCTACGAAGCCTACAACCCGACGGATCACCCCATCGCCGGGCAGGCCAGCTATAACGTTTATCCATACGAGGCCGGCGGTTTTTTCAACAAGATCGAATGCTTCTGCTTCACCGAACAGGTCCTGCAACCCGGAGAGCGGGTGCAGATGCCGGTGACCTTCTTTGTCGATCCGGAAATTGCAACCGATCTGGACGCGAAATACGTGCATACGATCACGCTGTCGTACACGTTCTACGAAATCGATCTGCCCGGGGGCCAGGCGGCTCTTGACACCGGATCGCAAACAACAACGAACTAACGCCGCAAGGTGAGGGACACTAATGGCACACGCAAAGAATCACGACTATCACATTCTGCATCCTTCGATCTGGCCCCTGTTGGGGGCGGCGGCAGGCTTTGTCATGCTGGCGGGCGCAGTGCTGTGGATGCACTCGGTCACGCCCTATGTTTTCTGGATCGGACTGGCCGGCGTATTGTACACGATGTTCGGCTGGTGGTCCGAAGTGGTACACGAAAGCCACATCGGCGATCACACCCCCGTCGTGCGGATCGGCCTTCGGTATGGTTTCATCCTGTTCATCATGTCCGAGGTGATGTTTTTTGCGGCCTGGTTCTGGTCGGTGTTCAAGCACCTGATCTATTCCATGCAGGACTACGTTGGCAGCGAATATATGGTTCCGGAAATCTATCCGGTCGATCCGTTCCATCTGCCTCTGATCAACACTGTGGTTCTGCTGCTGTCGGGCTGCACGGTGACCTGGGCGCACCACGCGCTGGTGCATGGCAACATCCGCAAGGATATCGTTGCCGGTCTGGCCCTGACCGTGTTTCTGGGGGTCGCCTTCACCGGGTTGCAGGCCTATGAATACATACACCTGCTGCACTCGGGCTGGAAATTCGGCGACGACATCTTTTATTCCAACTTCTTCATGGCCACGGGTTTTCACGGCTTTCACGTCATCATCGGGACCATCTTCCTGCTGGTGTGCCTGATCCGGTCGATGAAAGGCGATTTCACCCCGGAACAGCATGTGGGGTTCGAAGCGGCCGCCTGGTACTGGCATTTCGTGGACGTGGTCTGGTTGTTCTTGTTCTTCGTGGTCTACATCTGGGGCACATCCGGTCTGGGCTGAGTCCGGTTTGTGGTTGAAAACCCAAGATAAACCATATCAAACAAGGCGCGCGGAGTTCCGCGCGCCTTCTCTTTTGCCAAGAGGCTGTATTCATGGGTCGCATCCTGTTTCTGCTGATTTTCGGTGTGGCCGGCTGTGCCGTGCTGATCGGGTTGGGCACATGGCAGGTGCAGCGCCTGGCCTGGAAACAGGGCGTGCTGGCACAGATCGAAAGCCGTATCGCCGCCGACCCGCTGCCGTTGCCTGCCGCGCCGGATCCCGATGCGGACAAATATCTGCCGGTGACCGTCACCGGGACGATCCTGCCGGATGAACTGCACGTTCTGGTGTCGCGCAAGCATGTTGGCGCCGGGTATCGCATCATCGCGCCATTCCTGACCGAGGACGGCCGCCGCATTCTTCTGGATCGCGGGTTCGTGCGCATCGATGCCGCCGATGCCACGCGCGATACCGGCCCGCAGACGGTCACGGGAAATCTGCACTGGCCGCAAGAGGTCGACAGCTATACGCCCGCGCCGGATGTGACGGAAAACATCTGGTTCGCGCGCGACGTGCCCGCAATGGCCCGGGCGCTGGACACGCTGCCGATCCTGGTGGTGGCGCAATCGCGAACCGGCCCCTCCGTGACGCCAATGCCGGTTGAAACGGCTGGCATTCCAAACGATCACCTGCAATACGCAATCACTTGGTTTTCGCTGGCCTTGATCTGGGCTTTGATGACCGCCTATTTTCTGTGGCGCACCCGTGCCGGTGACAAGAAGGCTGACTGACATGAAGTATATCTCTACCCGCGGCTCCGCGCCCGAACTCAGCTTTGAAGAGGCGATGCTGACCGGGCTGGCGCGGGATGGCGGGCTGTATGTTCCGGCAGAAATCCCGCAGATGGACCCGGATGACATCGCCGCGCTGGCCGGGCTGTCCTATGAAGAAACCGCGTTCCGTGTGATGCGTCCCTTTGTCGGCGACTGCTTCAGCGATCAGGAATTCCGCGCTGCCATCGACCGGGCCTATGCCGGGTTCGGTCATGCGGCGCGCGCGCCTCTGGTGCAGCTGGCTCCGAACCATTTCCTGCTGGAACTGTTCCACGGCCCGACCCTGGCGTTCAAGGATTTCGCCATGCAGTTGATCGGCCAGTTGTTTCAGGTCGCGCTTGAGCGGCGCGCAGAACGGGTGACGATCGTGGGCGCCACCAGCGGCGACACCGGATCGGCGGCGATCGAGGCCTTCAAGGGGTTGAACAATGTGGATGTGTTCATTCTGTTCCCCCATGGCCGCGTGTCCGAAGTGCAGCGCCGCCAGATGACAACGCCGACTGAAACCAATGTGCATGCCCTGGCGGTGGATGGCGATTTTGATGACTGTCAGGCCGCGCTCAAGGCCATGTTCAACGATTTTGCGTTCCGCGACGGGGTTCGCCTGGCCGGAGTCAACAGTATCAACTGGGCGCGCGTTCTGGCGCAGGTGGTGTATTATTTCAGCTCGGCCGTCAGCCTGGGTGCGCCGCATCGCAAGATCAGCTTTACCGTGCCGACCGGAAATTTCGGGGATATTTTCGCCGGATATATTGCCAAACGGATGGGATTGCCGGTCGAGCGGCTGGTGGTGGCAACGAACCAGAACGACATCCTGCACCGCTGTCTGAGCGGGCAGGGCTACCACAAGGGGCCGACACAGCCGTCAATCAGCCCGTCGATGGATATTCAGGTCAGTTCCAATTTCGAACGGGCACTGTTTGATGCCTATGGGCGCGACGGTTCTGCCGTGGCCCAACTGATGGAGGAACTGGCCGCCGGTGGTTTCGACGTCAGCCAGGGGGCGCTGGAATTTCTGCGTGAACAGTTTCAGTCCGGCCGGGCCAGCGAAGACGAAACTCTGGCCACCATCACCGATACTCTGCACACCAGCACTGAATTGTTGTGCCCGCATTCCGCTGTCGGCGTGAAAGTGGCCAATGATCTGCGCGACCCGGCGGTGCCGATGATCGCACTGGCAACGGCGCATCCCGCCAAGTTTCCGGCCGCTGTTGAACAGGCCAGCGGCAGGCATCCGGCTCTTCCGCCGCGCATGTCGGATCTGTATGACAGACCCGAGCGTGTGCACCGGATCGCCAATGATCTGGACGCATTGAAAAACCATATCAGGGGACATATCGCCAAGTGACGGTTCAGCAACACACATTGGCCAACGGCTTTCGCATTGTCAGCGAGAACATGCCGGGGCTGCAATCGGCATCGATCGGTATCTGGGTTTCGGCCGGCGCGCGACACGAACGGGTCGAACAGAACGGCATCGCGCATTTTCTGGAACACATGGCGTTCAAGGGAACCCGCCGGCGCAGCGCCGTGCAGATCGCCGAGGCGATCGAGGATGTCGGTGGCTACATCAATGCCTATACCAGCCGCGAGGTAACGGCCTATTACGCGCGGGTGTTGCAGAACGACGTGCCGCTGGCTCTGGATGTGATCGCCGATATCGTGCTGAATCCGGTATTTGATGCGAACGAGATCGAGATCGAGCGCGGCGTGATCCTGCAAGAGATCGGTCAGGCCCACGACACGCCCGATGATGTGATTTTTGACTGGTTGCAGGCGGACAGCTACCGCGATCAGCCGCTGGGCCGCACCATTCTGGGCCCCAGCGAGCGGGTCAGCGTCTTTTCGCGCGAAGATCTGGCGGGCTTTGTCGGGGAACATTACGGTCCCGAGCAGATGATCCTGTCCGCCGCTGGCGCGGTGGATCATGACGCGTTGGTGCGGACCGCCGAAAAACTGTTCGGTCATCTGGAACCGACCCCCGCATTCACGCCGGACATTGCCCGTTTCACCGGCGGCGAGACCCGCAGCGCCAAGGATCTGGAGCAGGCGCATTTCGCGCTGGCCTTCGAAAGTCCGGGCTATCGGGAAGATGCGATCTATACCGCGCAGATCTATTCCAGCGCCCTGGGGGGCGGCATGTCCAGCCGCCTGTTCCAGCAGCTGCGCGAAGCGCGCGGGCTGTGCTATACGATCTTTGCCCAGGCCGGTGCCTATGCCGATACCGGGACCACCACGATCTATGCCGGCACCAGCGCCGCCCAGATCGCAGAGCTGGCCGAGGTCACATTCGACGAACTGAAACGCGCGGCCCGGGACATGAATCCGGAAGAAGTCGCGCGCGCGCGCGCGCAGATGAAGGCCGGGATGCTGATGGGGTTGGAAAGCCCGTCCAACCGTGCCGAACGGCTGGCGCGTCTGGTGCAGATCTGGGACAAGGTGCCGCCGCTTGAGGATACGATTGCCCATATCGATGCGGTCACAACCGGGGACGTTCGCGATTTCGCGGAATATATCGCGGCGCAGGCCCCGATGGCGCTGGCGTTGTATGGGCCTATCGAATCGGCACCCAGTCTGGCGACCTTGCAGGAAAGACGCGCCGCATGACCAAGTTCTGATGCGCGTCCGATGCTGCTGGCCAAACGAAAACTGAAGATCGAGACAGAACGGCTGACGCTGCGCCCGCCGACCCACGGCGATTTCCATTCCTGGGCGACATTGCGCCATGAAAGCCGCGCATTTCTGACTCCGTGGGAACCCGGATGGGCCTCGGATCATCTGACGCGCAAGGCGTTTACCAACCGGGTCTATTGGGCGCAAAGGTCGGTTTCGGGGGGATCGGCGGTGCCATTGTTTTTGATCCGGCGCAGCGATCGGGAACTGGTCGGAGCGATCACTCTGGACAATATCCGGCGCGGTCCGGCGCAGGCGGGGACCTTGGGCTATTGGACCGGCGAAGCATACGCCAGACAGGGATATATGCGCGAGGCCATCGTCGCCGTGGTGCATCACGCATTTTCGCAACTGGACCTAAGCCGCATCGAAGCCGCCTGTTTGCCGGAAAACGCGGCCTCGCGCGGGTTGCTGGAGCGTACGGGGTTCAAATACGAAGGCGTTGCGCAATCCTATCTGCAGATCAACGGACGCTGGCGCACCCATGTGCTGTATGCCGCGCTGCGCAGCGACCGGCGCGGACGTACCGACGTCGGGTAGGTTCTGGTCCCCCGATGGTCGTCCGATCGCCCGACGGTGGTTGTCTTGCGCAGGAAACATCTGGCAAATGTCACAGAGAGATGGATCAGCCAGCAGCGGGGCGAAAATGACACTCAACCCAGCCGATGACGATTTCGTGGCGCGGCTTCGCGGCGAACTTCCGGACGGAGTTCTTTGCCCGGCCGCCCCGCGCTATCTTGAAGAACCGCGCGGTCTGTTTCAGGGGCGGGCGGGCGTGCTGGCCCTGCCGCGCAGCGTGCAAGAGGTTGCCGTCCTCGTTTCGGCGGCCCATGCCGCGCGGGTCGCCGTCGTGCCCTATGGCGGCGGAACCGGATTGGTTGGCGGGCAGATACTGCCGGACGGGCCGGCGCCGCTGATCCTGTCGATGGAACGTATGAATGCCGTCCGCGCAGTCCATGCGCAGGAAAATGTCCTGATTGCCGAGGCCGGGGCGATCCTGTCCGATGTTCAGGACGCCGCGCGCGATGCCGGGCGTCTGTTCCCGCTGTCGCTGGCATCCGAAGGATCCGCCCGGATCGGGGGCAACCTGTCCACCAACGCGGGCGGCGTCAATGTGCTGCGCTATGGCAATGCGCGCGATCTGTGCCTGGGGCTGGAGGCGGTGCTGCCGGATGGGCGGATCTGGAACGGGTTGACGCGGCTGCGCAAGGACAACACCGGATACGATCTGCGCAATCTGATGATCGGGGCCGAAGGGACCTTGGGTGTCATCACCGCCGCGGCGCTCAAGCTGGCTCCGATACCGGCGGGCGAGGGGACCGCGGCAATGGTGGTTCGCTCGCCCGCGGCGGCACTGGCGTTGCTGGCGCTGGCGCGAGAGCAGCTGGGTGATGCGGTCAGCGCATTTGAATTGATACACCGGCAGGGGCTTGAGTTTCTGACCGAAACGCTCTCCGATCTGCGTCAGCCCTTTGATGCGCCCCCGGAATGGTGCGTGCTGATCGAAATCGGCGTGCCTGCGGGGCTGGATCCGCAGGATGCCCTGGCCATGGTGTTCCAGGCCGCAAGCGAACAGGACCTGGTCAGCGACGGTCTGATTGCCCAATCCGCCGCGCAGCGGAGCGCCTTGTGGGCGGTGCGTGAAAATCTGCCCGAGGCGAACCGGCGCATTGGATCGGTGTCCAGCCACGATATTTCACTTCCGCTGGATGCGGTGCCCGCCTTCATTGATCGCGGCGCGGCCGAAATTGCCCGAATAGGCCGGTTCCGGATCAACTGTTTCGGGCATCTCGGAGACGGCAATCTGCACTACAACGTCTTTCCCATGCAGGGCCATGACCGGGCCGAGCATCAGCACCAACGCGTTGACATACAGCGGGTCGTGTATGATCTGGTCGTGTCGATGGGCGGCTCGATCAGTGCGGAACACGGGATCGGGCGGCTCAAGGTCGCCCAGCTAGAACAGTACGCAGATCCGGTCAAACTGTCGGCGATGCGGGCGATCAAAACGGCGCTGGACCCGCAGGGCATCATGAATCCGGGGGCCGTGCTGCGCGGATGATCGGGCTTGTTGGCGATGAAAAAATCCGAAAGGGTTCAGGGACAGGCAGACAATTTCCAGCTCAACGGACGGAGAGCCCATGACAGTGCTGAAGATCGGAATTATCGGCGGCTCGGGTTTGTACGAGATCGACGGTTTGCAAAATCCGCGCTGGATAGAGGTGGCCAGCCCCTGGGGCGCGCCGTCGGACTCGTTCCTGACCGGGCAACTGGACGGTGTCGAAATGGTATTCCTGCCCCGGCACGGGCGGGGCCATGTGCACAGTCCCAGCAGCGTCCCGTATCGCGCCAACATCGACGCGCTCAAGCGGCTGGGGGTCACGGATATCGTCAGTATCTCGGCATGCGGCTCGTTCCGCGAACAGATGGCTCCGGGCGATTTCGTGGTGGTGGATCAGTTCGTCGACAGAACGTTTGCGCGGGAAAAATCGTTCTTCGGGCCGGGCTGCGTCGGGCATGTCAGCGTGGCGCATCCGACCTGTGCGCGCCTGGGCGACGCCTGCGCGGTTGCCGCCGGGCGCGCCGGGGCGACGGTGCATCGTGGCGGCACCTATCTGACCATGGAGGGACCGCAGTTTTCCACACTTGCGGAATCGCGTATGTACCGGGATGTCTGGGGCTGCGACGTGATCGGGATGACCAACATGCCCGAGGCTAAATTGGCCCGCGAGGCTGAAATCTGCTATGCCAGCGTGGCGATGATCACCGATTACGACAGTTGGCATCCGGATCATGGCGAGGTCGACATCACAGATATCGTCGCGACCCTGCAAGGCAATGCCGACAAGGCCAGAGCCCTGGTTGCGGCGCTTCCTGCTTTGCTGCAAAGCGGGCGCAATCCGTGCCCGCAGGGATGTGACCGCGCGCTGGACCATGCGCTGATGACGGCACCGGAGGCGCGGGACCCTGATCTGGTGTCCAGGCTGGATGCCGTCGCGGGCCGCGTCCTGACACAGGCGCGCCGCGACTAGGGAACACACCCGTATCCGGAACAGGCACAAAGGCATTTCGCGCTGCCCAAACGGTGCCGAGAACGTGTCATTATTGAAACAATCCACGCGGGCAGTACGCTGAATCGGCGTATTTGGTGGAAAATGACGCCCGGTCACGATCATTCCCATTTCCTGTCAGCCGCCCCATGTGTAAAACAATGAAAAATTGATTAATTCTTGACGAGTATCGGAAGGATTTACCGATGGCGGATATTGACGGCACCCCCAATGACGACGTCATCCAGGGGACGGAAGAAGACGATGTCATCAACGGCCTGGGCGGCAATGACCTGATATCGGGTGAGGGCAAGGACGACGTCATCGATGGTGGTGACGGCGATGATACCATCTATGGCGATGCGGGGATCGGAACGGCACCGGGCAGCGATGCCGACTCGCTGTTGCTGAGCAGTACAAATTTCGAAGAAGAATCCGCGCGCGGCAATAATAACGCCGAAGTCGGGGACTGGGCGATCTATCGGGACGTCGCCACGCTGGATGACGGGACTTCCGTATGGGGGCGTCTGGTTCTGACCGACAAGTCGGACCCCAACCTCAACGTCGATCTTTCCGGGTCTTCCGGTGGGGAAATCCAACTGAACACTGGTCCCTGGTGGGAAAGGGTCGGTCCCGGACGAACTGCGAGTTTTCGATTCGAGTTCTTTGATCCGCTTACCGGCGATCCGGTTGCGCTGAACTCGACCGCGACTTTCAACGATCTGGACCGGAACTCCCCCGGCGACCAGGAATCGGTCACCATCGATTCGAGCAGTTTTTCGGCCTATGGCACTACGCAGGACACCTCGCTGAATATCACCACCTCCGACGGTCAGGTCAATGCCGCCGGTACAGAGGCCAACGATCCCACGGATCAAGACGCCTGGTTCAGCGCACAGTTCGAGAACCGCGAATTTATCGAATTCACGCTGGAATCCCGCTCGACGCAGTCCTGGTTTACCTTTTCCGGCGATGTGATTGACAATAGTGTCATCGTGCCGGTCGAAGCGGGGAACGACACCCTGAGCGGCGGTGCCGGAAACGATGTCATTTTCGGCCAGGGCGGCAACGATATCATCGACGGCGGAGACGGTGCGGATACGCTGGAAGGCGGCAGCGGGAATGACACCATATCAGGCGGCGCCGGAAACGACGAACTGTACGGCGGTGACGGGAACGACACGCTGAGCGGTGGCACCGGGTTTGACGTGGTTCGGGGTCAGGCGGGCGAGGATCTGCTGATCGGCGGCGAAGGGCTGGACCGGCTGGACGGCGGCGAAGACAGCGACAGGTTCAGATTTGACGCAGCGGGCGATCACGTCGTGATCGGCGGCGAGGACGCGGATGGTCAGGATGTGGATGTGCTGGACCTGAGCGGTTTTCGCACCAATATCATCTATGCACCGGGTGATCCCGAGGCCGGCACGGTCCAGTTTCTGAACGCGGACGGTCTTGTGACCGACACGATGGTTTTTTCCGAGATCGAGAAGGTCATCATCTGCTTCGCGCCGGGGACCCGCATTGCCACTGCGGCGGGTGATGTTGCGGTCGAAGACCTGTCGCCCGGCGACAAGGTGATCACCCGCGACAACGGGCTTCAGCCGGTACGCTGGGCCGGTCGGCGCGATCTGGATGCGGCTGAATTGATTGCATCTCCGCGGCTGCGGCCGGTCTTGATCCGGGCAGGATCCCTGGGGCCGAACATGCCCGAGCGTGACCTGTTGGTCAGCCCGAACCATCGGATGCTGCTGACCGGATCAGAGGCCCATCTGTTGTTTGAGGAGCCCGAAGTACTGGTGCCCGCCAAACACTTGACGGGGCTGGATGGCGTGCAGCGCGTTTGCCCGGATGGTGTCAGCTATATCCATGTGATGTTCGATGCGCATGAGGTCATACGCGCCGATGGTGCCTGGAGCGAAAGCTTCCAGCCGGGCGATATGTCCCTGGCGGGCATCGCACGCGCACAGCGCGATGAAATCCTGCGACTGTTCCCCGAGTTGCGCCAGACGCAGGGGATGAACGCCTATCGTTCGGCACGGCGGTCTCTGAAACGTCACGAATCGCAATTGTTGTTGGCAGCCTGAGCGGCGCGCCACGCGGCCCAGTCCTGCGGCGTGTCCAGGTCCAGCCGCGCGCGATTGCCGGGCAGGGGGATCAGCTGGACGTGGTCCCTGACAGCGGCGATTGCCTCGCGTCCGCCGCTGTCCCCGCTTAGTTGCGCGATCCGGTCAAACATCCGGGCGGAGAATACCACGGGATGGCCTGGCTTTCCGGGTTCTGTCGCACCTCGCCAGACCAGTGTTGCGGATTTGAAATCAACGGATTGCAAGACTTTTTTAAGGTCGCTTTCGGTCAGGTCGGGCAAATCGCCCAGCAGAATCATCGCCCCGGGGGTATCGGCGGGCAGGGCCGCGCAGCCTGCGCGCAGCGATGCGTTCATGCCTTCGGCCGCGTCGGCCACGGTCAGGCAGCACGACCCGGTGCCCGCCAACGCATCGTACCGCGCATGTGGCGGCGGAGGCAGGGCGACGATGACCGGGCCGGTTGTGACGCTGCGGGCCAGGTCAACCTGCCGACGGATCAGGGGCACCCCATCCACCATCTGCATCAGCTTGTCCAATCCACCCATGCGCGAGGATGACCCGGCGGCCAATATGATGATTGGCATGTTCTCTGCGGGATCTGTCATGCTGACAGCCTAGCCTGTCCCGCAGGTGATGCAATCACCCGCGCATGCGTGCGCCGTCGGCGTCAAACAGCGGCCGCGAGATCAACCGGGCGGGCCGTTTGTCGCCAAGGATCTCGATATGGACCTGCAGCCCGTCGTCGATGCAATCCCGGGGCAGAAACCCCAGCGCCACCGATTTGCCCGCATGGTGTGAATAGCCGCCCGAGGTGCAAAACCCCTGTACCGTGCCGTTCAGCCAGATCGGTTCATAGGCGTGCACATCGGCGTCGAGGGCGTCGACCTCAAAAGCGACCAGCTTGCGTGCCGGACCTGCGGCCCGGTCTGCCTCGGCGGCGGCGCGGCCAATGAAATCAGTGGATTTTCCGAAGGCGATAAATCGGTCCAGCCCGGTTTCAGCGGCGGTGTAATCCGGGGAATACTCGCTGAGCCAGCTGCCAAAGAACTTGTCCAGCCGCAGCGACATCATCGCACGCATGCCGAAGGGCACCATGCCGTGGCTTTGTCCGGCAGACCAAAGCGTGGTCCACAACTGGCGTTGGGCCATGGGGTCGCAATAGATTTCATACCCCAGATCGCCGGTATAGCTGACCCGCTGGATGATGCAGTCGGTCATCCCCACGGTGCCGCGGCGCACGTCCAGGAACCGCAGGTCGCTGATATCGCATTGGGTGCAGGCGTTCAGAACCTGCTGTGCTTTCGGCCCTGCGATCTGAAACCCGGTGCTGGTGTCGCTGATGTTTTCAACCGTAACACCGCTTTGTGCGTGCTGTTGGAACCAGCGCAGATGATAGGCTTGGCTTCCATAAGAGGCGGTCAGCCGGAATTCGCGGTCAGACAGGCAAGAGATGGTGAAATCACCGATCAGCCGACCCTTGGGCGACAGCATGGGCGTCAGGCTGACGCGCCCCGGTTCGGGCACGCGGCCCGCCATGATGTGATCCAGCCAGTCCCGGGTGCCGGCCCCGGTGATCCGGAATTTGCCGAAGTTGTGAACCTCGTTGATGCCGATGCCGCCGCGCACGCCGCGCACTTCGCGGGCGATGGCATCGAAAGCGTCGGACCGCCGGAACGACGGGGTTTCATGCGCGGGTTCGCCGGGTTGGGCGAAATAGTTGACCACCTCAAGGCCGAACTGTTGGCCCCAGACCGCCCCCAGGTCGGTGAAGATGTCGTACATGGGCGTTGTGCGATTGGGCCGCGCGGCGGGAAGTTCCTCGTTCGGGTAGGAGACAGAGAACCGTCTCTGGTAGTTCTCGGTGACCTTGGGCAGGGTATAGCCGGGGCTGATCCAGCTGCCGAACCGGGCCACGTCCATCGCAAACACATCGCGTTCGGGTTCGCCTTCGACCATCCATTGCGCCAATGTCAGGCCGACACCGCCGCCCTGGCTGAACCCGGCCATCACGCCGCAGGCGGACCAGTAATTGCGCACGCCGGGCACCGGGCCGACCAGCGGGTTGCCGTCGGGGGCAAAGGTGAAGGGGCCGTGAATCACCGATTTGACTCCCGCGGTTTCCAGCACCGGAAAGCGTCGGTACGCGAAATCGACGCTTTCGGTGATCTTGTCGAAATCGTCGGGCAGCAATTCGTGACCAAAGTTCCACGGCGTGCCCCCTACCGCCCAGGGGCGGCAGGTCTGTTCATAAAAGCCGATGCACAGCCCGCGGCCCTCCTGGCGCAGATAGGATTCACCCGCGGGGTCCATGACATGCGGGTGTTCGCGGTCACGTTCGTAGATTTCTGGGATGTCGTCGGTGACGATATACTGGTGTTCCATCGGGTGCAGCGGCAGATACAGCCCCGCCATCGCGCCGACTTCGCGCGCCCAAAGCCCGGCGGCGTTGACAATGTGTTCGGCGTGGATGGTGCCCTTGTCGGTCACGATATCCCATGTTCCATCGGGACGTTGGTTGGTTTCGCGCACCATGCAATGGGATTCGATCGTCGCCCCGCCCAAGCGGGCGGCCTTGGCATAGGCATGGGTGGTGCCCGACGGGTCCAGATGTCCGTCCAGCGGATCGTAAAGCCCGCCTAAGATGCCGTCGAGATTGGTGATCGGCGTGATCCTGGCGATCTCTTCGGGCCCGACGATTTCGGTATCCAGCCCCATGAAGCGATGCTTGGCGCGTTCGGCCAGCATCATGTCAAAGCGATCGCGGTTGTCAGCCAAAGTGACACCGCCCACATGATGCAGACCACAGGACATGCCGGTGATCTCTTCCAGTTCCTTGTACAGCCGGATGGTGTATCCTTGCAGCGCGGCCATGTTGGTGTCGCCGTTCAACGTGTGAAATCCACCTGCGGCGTGCCAGGTCGATCCGCTGGTCAGTTCGCTGCGTTCCAGCAGCATGACATCGGGCCAGCCCAGCTTGGTCAGATGATACAGCACCGAACAGCCGACGACGCCGCCGCCGATGACTGCCACACGGGTGGTGGTTTTCATGGGATACCTCCGCTAGCCTTTCCGCGCAGCATTCGGTTTCGGCCGGGATATGGCAAGTCAGTCTGCGACCTAAAGCGTCGCAAATCGATCCCGCAGATCCGCGGGGGGCATCAGGCCGGGACGAACCGGCCAGGAAGGGGCGGAAATGATCGTGACATTCTGGCGGCTTGCCTTGCAGGTCTCAAGACGCCTCTATTTCCGGGTCTTGATGATCGCCGGTCTGGCCCTGATTTCACTTTTTGTGGCCAAACTGCTGGGCGCGTTCATACCGCAGGGGTTCAGCGATACCATCGGGGCCAAGGCCGTCGACCCGATTCTGAACACGCTGGCGGCGTCGATGTTGTCGGTGACGATCTTTTCACTGACGATCATGACGGCGACCTACCGCATGGCTTCGGCGCAATGGTCGCCGCGCACGCATGTCATCCTGCGCGACGATACCACCACACATTCCGTTCTGGCCAATTTTGTCGGTGCCTATCTGTTTGCCCTTGTGGCGATCGTGCTGCGGGCTTCGCATTTCTTTGGCGAGCAGGAAATCGTGGTGCTGTTCTTTTTCACCATTGCGGTGATCGCCATGATCCTGTTGTCACTGGTGCGCTGGATTGCCCATCTGGACAAGCTGGGCAGCCTGGAGGAGACCGCCGACCAGGTGCAG
The DNA here is from genome assembly GCA_016521575.1 of Rhodobacteraceae bacterium F11138. Classification (GTDB taxonomy): domain Bacteria; phylum Pseudomonadota; class Alphaproteobacteria; order Rhodobacterales; family Rhodobacteraceae; genus Sedimentitalea. The sequence goes on from JAEKDP010000006.1 coordinate 40,197, forward strand.
CACCGCACTGAACGCGCCATGCGCAATCTGGCGCGGCATCCCTGCTATCGGGCGCAAAGGCTGACGGCGGCGCGCATGCGGGAACTGGATGGGCTGGTTCCGATCCGGGCACGATGCCACGGGTATATTCAGCAGATCTTTCCGGAACGGATACAGGAAGCGGCTGAAGCCGACGATGCCCGGGTCTATATCACGGCCCGGATCGGAACCTATGTTCAGCAAGGCGATGTGCTGGCGCGGGTAGAGGCCAATGAAGTCGGCGACAAGTTGGCGGGCGATGTGCACGGAGCCATTCTGATCGATTCGGCGCGGTCGTTTCAGCAGGACCCGGGCTTTGGGCTCAGCGTGTTGTCGGAAATCGGTCTGCGTGCCTTGTCGCCTGGAATAAACGATCCGGAAACCGCGATCGCGATGGTGCATCGGTTGTCATCCGCAATGGCCTTGCTGGCCGGGGTCGCGGCTGACGAAGACGCCCCGGCGCTGGAACGGGTCTGGATGCCGCAGGAAGATGTCGAGACCTGGTTCCGCAGCAGTTTCGACCGGATCGCGCGCGAGGCGGGAACAGCGCTCGAGGTGCATTTGGCCATTGCCGAGGCGCTGCAATATATCGGGACCCTGGACAGGCACCATCTGGCGGTTTCCGGTCGGGCCTGCGCCGAACGCTGTGCGGTGCGTGCCCGAAAGGCGTTGCAGGAAGATCCCGATCTCGACCGCTATCTGGCCGCCATCGGCCACGCCTGAGCGTAGGGTACGGGCGCTGGTGGGAACGCGAAAGCGCGCCGTTTCAGAGCGGTCGGATCTTCAACCCGGTGACGCGGTTGCCTTCGCGGGCGACGACTTCGAAGCGGAAGCTGTGGAAGGAAAACACCTGTCCGACGGTCGGGATCATCTGGGCCTCGTGAATCACCAGCCCGGCGACGGTGTTGGCTTCGTCATCCGGCAGGTTCCAGTCGGTGGCACGGTTCAGATCGCGGATTGTCATGGCACCATCGACGATGAACTGGCCATCTTCGGTGCGCACGACGGGCACTTCGGAATCCGGGTCGAATTCGTCGGTGATCTCCCCGACGATTTCTTCAAGGATGTCTTCCAGCGTGATCAGCCCCTGAAGGCTGCCATATTCATCGACCACCAGTGCAAAATGCGTGCGCATGCGCAGAAACTGGCGCATCTGGTCGTCCAGCGTGGTTGTTTCGGGCACGAAATAGGGCGGCATCGCCACGTCGGTGATCTTGAACCGGCTCAAGGGCTGGGCGGCTGCGGCATCATTGCCGCTGATCTGGTTGTACATGGCGCGCAGCAGATCCTTGGCGTGTACGACTCCGATGATGTTTTCCGGTTCGCGGCGGAACATCGGCAGCCGGGTGTGCGGACTGTTCAGGCATTGCTGCAGGATGTCTTCGGGCGGGTTGTCCGCGTCGATCATTTCGATGCCCGAGCGGTGCAGCATGATTTCCTCGACCGTGCGGTCACCCAAATCCAGCGCCCCCAGGATGCGGTCGCGATCTTCCTTTTCCACCAACCCTTCGGAATGGCCCAATTGCAGCGCGCCGACGATTTCTTCGCGCACGGCAAGAATATGGCTGTCGGGATCGACCTCGACCCCGAATATCCGCAGCACCCCGCGCACGAGAAAACGCACCGCCGCAACCACGGGGGCAAAGATGTTCACCACGATCGCGATCACCGGGGCGACGGCAGCGGCGGCTTTTTCCGAGTTGATGATGGCATAGGTCTTGGGCAGGACTTCGGCGAAGACCAGCACCAGAATGGTCATCACCAGCGTCGCCACCGCCACACCGGTTTCACCAAAGGCGCGGGTGAACAGCGCGGTGGCCAGCGATGTGGCCAGGATGTTCACAAGGTTGTTGCCCAGCAGAACCGACCCGATCAACCGTTCGTTGTCCTCGGTGATCTGCAACGCCTTGGCCGCCCCGTTGGAGCCTTTGTCAGCCTGCGAACGCAGCTTGCCGCGCGATGCGGCCGTCAGGGCGGTTTCGGAACCTGAGAAAAACGCCGACAGAACCAGCAGCAGCAGTATAGCGCCTCCGGTGATCCAGAATGCGGTGTCCAGCACGGTCGAGCTTGTGTCCATTTCGATTGCAATCTTCCCTTGTTCAGGGACGGTTATGAGGCCGCCGGGGATGGCAATCAAGAGGCGGCGGTGTCACCCCTCCGACTTGGGCTGCCGGGCCAGCGGGTGATGCTGCAGCACCAGTTCGGTCAAACGTTCGTCCAGCACATGCGTGTATATCTCGGTGGTGGACACGTCCGCATGTCCCAGCAAGGTCTGGATCGAACGCAGATCGGCGCCGTTGGCCAGCAAATGCGTGGCAAAGGCGTGGCGCAATGTGTGGGGTGTGACTCTGGCGGGCGGAATGCCACCATTGACGGCCATTTCCTTGATCAACTGAAAGAACCGGTGCCGGGTCAGATGTCCGGCCTTGCCACGGGATGGAAACAGGAACCGCGAGGGGGGCGCACCCTTGGCGACGCGTGCGGCTTCGGTTTGGTCGCGCGCATCCAGCCAATCAGCCAGCGCGGCGCGGGCAGGGGGGGACAATGGGACCATCCGTTCCTTGCCGCCCTTGCCCAGAATCAGCAGCATGTTCGGGTCGCCCCGGGTGGCGGCGACCGGCAGGGTGACCAATTCGCTGACCCGCATCCCGGTGGCATACAGCAGTTCGATCAGACAGGTGTTGCGCAGCCGGTCGTCTGCGCTGCGCCCGGTGCTGCGCGCAGCGGTCAGCAGCCGGTCGACTTCGGCGACTTCAAGCGTCTTGGGCAGGCGCTTGTCCCGGCCCGGTCCCTTGATCTGAATGGCGGGATTTTCGGGGCGCCATCCTTCTTCGAAGGCAAACCGATACAGTTGACGAATGGCGGACAGGCGGCGGGCGCGGGTGGATCGGGCCAAACCCTGGGCGTCGCAATGGATCAGATAGGCTTCGATCTGGTCCCGGTCGGCGGTGGCAAAATCGCATGCGTGCCGTTCCAGCCAGCTGGCCAGATCCATCAGATCGCGCCCATAGGCCAGCAACGTGTTTGTTGCGGCCCCCAGTTCGGCGGCCTGGGCTTCAAGGAAGGTCGAAATCCATTGATCGCAGGACCCTGGTGCAGCCATCTGTTCAGCGCCTTTCTCGCAGCATCAACTGGAGCGCGGCGCGGCGCGCGGTGTCTTCCAGACCGGCGGCGCGAAATGTGCTCAAGGCCCGGCTGAGCTGGGTGGGATTGCCGCGCGCACCCCTGTCAAAGTCGCGTATCGCGCGCAGCAGGGTTTCGCCCAGCCGCGGTTCGTCCGGTGATACCGCGTCAGCGCCCGAGGCGTCGGAAAAGCCTTCGGCAATGGCCAGACCCAGCGCATCAGGGGCTGTTGCCCGGCCCGGCTCTCCGCGTGTGAGTGCGGCCAGAAACGCATGGGTTTGCGTGTCGGTCGGGACATGGGTGCCGGCAGCGCCATAGGCGGCGGACAGAAGCTGAACCCGCCAGGCCAGAACACGCGCGTTGACGTCGCTGAATTCGATCGCGGCCAGATCCTGTGCGAACAAGGTGGCAAAAACAACGTCCAGTCCCGCCCCTTGCATGGCGGTCCAGGCCGGTTCCAGGGCAGCGGTGACCGCGGCGGGAACGCGGGCGCGCAGGGCGGCGTCGAACTGTTGTACCGCGTCGACCCGGTCCCATACTCCGCCTGACGCCGAAGGCTTGCGTTCGGTGTATAGCCCCAGCAATTGGTTCGGGGCCAGCGCCCCGATTCTGGCCAGCCGTTCGGCGGCCTCGATCTGGGCTTTCCAACCGGCGATATCCCGCAGATCCGCGGTCGCAAAGGCACGGGGCAGGGAGGCCGTGGGCAGGCGTTCTCCGATGGTTTCGAACAGCCGAAATGTCAGCGGGTCGGGATTGCGTGGCGCAGGCAGGGGCGGTGCATCTTCAAAAACATCCGGGCTGAGGAACCGGTCCAGCAGGTTGAGCTGTGCAAGTGGCAGCAATTCCAGCGCATGGGCTGTTTCCAATGTCAGCGCGGCGGTTTGCCAGTCTCCGCGCCGCGCATCGCAAAAGATCCGGGCATCATATCCCGGCGCCAGATGCGGCGCGCTGGACATCACCGCACAGCTTTGGTCTTCGGTGCCCGTCAGCAGGGTCGCATCGAACCAGCGCCGGAACAGCGCGGCGTTCTGTTGTGGTTGCCCCTGTTCGGCCAAGGCCTGGGCCGGATCCGTGGCCCCAAGTTCAAGCAGCCGGTCGATACGCGCCAGCAACAATGTGTCCGCGCCCGCGCCGGTGGCCGGAGGAGTGCTTTCGGTCAACAGCAACGTATAAAGCAGCGTTTGCATCGCCGCGTTTCCATTCACCGGCACCTGTGCGATCAGGTCCGCCAGATCGCCGACATCGCTGCCCTGCCACAGGGTCTCGGGCAGGCCGGTGACATCTGCGGGCACCAGACCGATTCGATCCGGCATGGACGCCAGCGGGCTCACTTCTATCCGGGGCTGCCGTGCCGTTTCGCTGACCGGTGGTTCCATCAGCACGCCCCCCGATCCGGGTTGCGGGTGTTCACCCAGCCACTCGATCACCGACAGAGGGTCCTGTGCCGCGGCCGCCGCCGGCAGCAGAAATGCGATCAATGCGGTCTCAATGCGCATCCAGCGTCACCGGCACGCGGATCTCGCTTTGCGGTGCGGTGAAGTCCGACCCGAACCAAGGACCCAGGTAGGCATAGCCAACCACGCCGATGAAGGCCAGGATCACAATGTAAAACAAGAGTTTGATCAGTTTGCCCATCTTTTTTCCGCTGCCCCGCGCTGATGTTTTGTCCAAGTTATATATGGCCTTTTCCGCAAGATCACGTCATTCAGGACAAAATGAGCGAAATTGAGCACAGCAAGACAAATCCGCAGTCCGCGCATTCCGTCGGACTGTTGAAAAAGACCGTCGTGATGGTCGGCATGATGGGCGCGGGCAAGACGGCGGTGGGGCGCGCCCTGGCGGGGCGGCTTGGGGTTCCCTTTCTGGACAGCGACGCCGAAATCGAACGGGCAGCCAACAGGACCGTGCCCGAGATATTCGAACGCGACGGCGAGCCGTTTTTCCGGCAGAAGGAAAGCCAGGTCATCAGCCGGTTGCTGGACGAACAATGCGGAATCCTGTCGACCGGCGGTGGGGCGTTCCTGTCCGAGGCGAATCGCCGGATGATATCCCAACGGGGTGTTTCGGTCTGGCTGAACGCGGATCTGCGGGTGCTGTGGAGCCGTGTGCGCCACAAGGACACCCGCCCGCTGTTGCGCACTGCCGATCCCTGGGCGACCTTGGGCGAAATATACCGCGCGCGGGTTCCGCTTTACGCTTTGGCGGATCTGTCGGTGGTGTCTGACGGACAGGCGTCGATCGATGACATGGTGGGTCGTGTGATCGAAGTCCTGAAGACGCGCCCCGATGTGTTGGAGACGAGATGATGCAGCAAACCGTTCATGTTCCACTGGGCGCGCGTGCCTATGACGTGGTGATCGGGCCCGGTTTGCTGAACGAGGCCGGGACCCGGATGGCGCCCTTGTTGCGGCGGCCCCGGGTGGCGGTGGTTACGGATGAAACGGTGGCGGATCTGCATCTGGCAACCTTGCGCCAAGGTCTCGAGGATGCGGGCATTGCGATGCAGGCGCTGGCCTTGCCGCCGGGCGAGGCAACCAAGGGTTGGCCGCAGCTCACCCGCACGGTCGAATGGCTGTTGGATGCCAGGGTCGAGCGCAACGATATCGTGGTTGCATTCGGGGGCGGGGTGATCGGGGATCTGGCCGGTTTCGCCGCCGCTGTGCTGCGCCGCGGTGTGCGGTTCGTGCAGATTCCGACCTCGCTGTTGGCGCAGGTGGACAGTTCGGTCGGCGGGAAAACGGGGATCAATGCGCCGCAGGGCAAGAACCTGATCGGGGCGTTTCATCAACCCAGCCTGGTGTTGGCGGATACACAGGTGCTGGGCACGCTGACATCGCGCGATTTTCTGGCCGGGTATGGCGAGGTGGTGAAATACGGCATGTTGGGGGACGCGCGGTTCTTTGACTGGCTCGAAACGCAGGGTCCGGCGCTTGCGGCGGGGGACATGGACGCCCGGGTGCAGGCGGTGCGGCGCTCGGTCCAGATGAAGGCGGATATCGTGGCGCGGGATGAAACCGAACAGGGCGAACGCGCGCTGTTGAATCTGGGGCATACCTTTTGCCATGCGCTCGAGGCGGCGACGGGGTACAGCGACCGTCTCTTGCATGGCGAGGGCGTCGCGATCGGCTGCGCGCTGGCGTTCGAATTGTCCGCGCGGCTGGGGCTTTGCAGCCAGGAATGCCCCAGTCGGGTGCGGGCGCATCTGCGCGACATGGGCATGAAGGCCGATTTGTCCGAGATCGAGGGCGCGTTGCCGGATGCCGAGGCGTTGCTGGCGTTGATGGCGCAGGACAAGAAAGTTCTGGACGGTCAGTTGCATTTCATCCTCGCGCGGGACATCGGGGATGCTTTTGTCACTGCGGACGTTCCGGCGGCCAAGGTTCTGGAGCTGCTGCAGGACGGTTTGCGCGCGCGCGCGGCATAGCATCTGCGCTGCGCACTGGCACGCCGGCACTGCCTTGTGCGCCCAGCAGGCCGGACGGTCCCGGGCCGTCCCGGTGTCGGATCAACCCGGTTGCCGATGATCGCGCCTATATCCGCCCACGGGTGTGGCGGGCTGTGGCCATCAGCCGGGCACGCGAATGTCGGCGGGCGGCCTGTCCTGGCACCGGTTTTTCCAGGCGGCGCAATAGCCGGCTTCCAGGTGCTGCGTATAGGTTGCGGTGTCAAACAGGCGGGCGGATGGCAGGGCGTCGGCCAGCCGGGCTCTGAGTGCCTGGCGTCGCTCGGTGTCTTGCGCAAGTTCTTTGATCACTTCTTCATAGTGTGACTCATCCGTGGTGATCGTCTCGGTCAGACCCACGGCCCGGCACAGGCTGGCACCGACCCGTGCGGCAAACTGCGCCCCCGGTCGCGTGATCACGGGCAAACCGGCATAGAGCGCGTCGCTGGCTGTCGTATGGGCGTTGACGTTGAAAGTATCCAGGAAGAGGTCCGCCAGCCTGTGTCGCGCCAGATGCTGATCCAGCGGCACCCGTTTGGCAAAGACCAGACGGCTGGCATCGACCCCGCGCTTTTCCGCTTCGCGCCGCAGATTGGATTGCGCCCATGTGTTGTCGCCCAGCAACCAAAGGACGGTGCGATCATTGTGCCGCAGAACCCGCATCCAGATGTCGAATTCCACCGGGGTGATCTTGTAGCTGTTGTTGAAGCAGCACAGCACAACCGCCTTCTCCGGAAGGCCAAATTCAGAACGCTCGACCGGGATGTCGGCGATACGTCGATTGTCGTCGTTCGGCTGGTAGGAGTGGGGCAGGTACAGGATGGATTCGCTGTAATGCGCGCGCTGCTGGGCGGGCAGCACCATGTCGTCGGCGACGATATAGTCATAACTCTCCGAACCCAGCGTGCCGGGATACCCGAGATAGTTGATCTGGACCGGGGCCAACCCGGCAAAGAAGGGACCGGGCCGCGCGTCGTGGGTATAACCTTTGAGGTCGATGGCGATGTCCAGATTGTCCGCCCTTGCCCGCTGGACGATTTCGTCATCGGTCGCACTGTGCAGGTCGACAAAGCGGTCCACCGCCGCCTTCATGCGTTCAAACTGCGCACTGGGTCGCGGCGCATTCAGGCCATAGACGGCAATATCGAACCGGGTCTTGTCATGGTGTTCCAGAACGCCATTCAGCAGGGTCAGCGTCGCGTGGTCGTACAGGTCGGATGAAAAATACCCGATCCGCAGCCGGCCGCCGTGTTGCGGGGTGTCGAACCGGTGCCGGGCCATACGCCATTGGGCGGCATAACGTTGCGACCGCCGCTGCTGGCGGTCCGGGGCGTCCTCGAAGTTGAGCAGCGGAAACGGCGGAGTTATCTCGCCGGACAATCCCAGAGTTTCGCTGACCTGCGCGAATTCGGAATACGCGCTCCAGTCGCAAATCCGGGCTTTGAAATACAGCATCTGAACGCGGGCCAGATCCAGTGTCGGGGCCAGTTCGACGGCTTTTTGATAGCTGCGCACCGCCAGATCCAGTTGACCGGTCTGCTGTTGCACATTGGCGAGGTTGTGATGTGCCCTGGCATGTTCCGGATTGAGAGCCAGAGCCTTGCGGGCACTGATCTCGGCCTGTTCAAAAGCACCGGTGGCAAATTGTGCCGACGACAGGTTGTTCCAGATCTGGGGGTCGGTCGGCGCGTTCTGGACGGCGCGGGTATAATGCGGCATGGCCTGCGAGGCCTGACCTTTGATCAGGCACAAGGTTCCCATGCTCATGAGCGCCTTGGTGTCATCGGGATTGCAGGCCAGGGCAGCCTCAAGATGGGTCAGCGCCTTCGTGTGATTTCCAAGTTCAATATATGCTTCGGCAAGCTGGACCCGTGCAGTCACGTCCCGCCCATTCAGTTTTACCACCTGTTCAAGCGTCTGCCCCGCGTCGTCGAACCGCCCCAAGCAGTACAGCGCCTGTCCGAGATACCGCAGCGTTTTGGCATTGTCGGGCGCAATCGCCAGGCTGGCTTGCAGATCGGTTACAGCATTTGCCGCGTCACCATCTGCCAATCGGGTGGCACCGCGAAACAACAGATATTCAGGCTGTCTCGGGGCCAAGCCGATCGCGCGGGAATAATGGGCGATGGCATCGGAATATGCGCCGGAACGCTCGGCCAGGGCCCCCAGATTGGCATGGACTGAGGCCTTGTTTGGTTGCAGATCCGCTGCGCGTGTAAAGGCGGTCGCAGCCAGGTCCAGTCGTCCCAGCTGCTCGGCGGCCGCGCCCAGAAACGTCCAGACCGTTTCCGAGCGCGGATGCGTTTCGGTCAGCTGGTCCGCCAGCGCAAGCAGCTCTTGCATCCGACCTGCCGTGTGCAGCCGCGCCAGATCCTTCAGCTGTTGTGCCGGAAGGTCATGGGTGGCCTTGTTCAGGCGCGACACCGCCTTGCGCGCGCTGGTTCTTGGGAAAGCTGCGCAAGATCGTTTCATAGCAATTCAAAGCCAGGGCCATTTCGCCCTGTCGCTCGAAAGAGCGGGCTTTTCGCATTCCGGTTTCAACACTGATTGGCATGATATGGTTTCCGGCTCCGCCCCGCCGGCAATCCGGCATTCATCACCCGGGTTTGTTGCAGTGAATGCTTAATGTTCTGTTGAACCGCCTTGGTCCACGGGCGCGGACGGCTCAAACGATTTGGGGGCTCGGATCGCATTGGACGGACGGTTTGCCTGAGCTCTACAACTTTTGCGGGAAATTTCGTCTTTTTTGTCTTGCTTTGAAATTGCAGATGCCGGACGATCCCGGGGTCCCAGGCGGCGACGCCGACGTGGAGGAGGCTGTCTTGAAGATTTTTGAGTCCATCGGCGGTTCAAAGCCGCTTTCACCGGCGCAGATCAGCTTTCTTGAGCGATATATTCTGAACGGGCAATCCATCGAGTCCTATCTGGGCAAAAGCAAGAAGTTGTCGAAAGGGGACAAGAGGAACTTCAAGGCCTATGAGGATTATACCAGTCTCAAGGACAAGTTCGTGGACTACATGGATGGTGTGATCGCAAGCGATCCCGGAAGGGATGCGGTTTTGCAGGGGTTGGATGAGGCGATTCGGATTGCCGGATCCGGTGATTTCGCCGCGGCGTTGACAGAACTCAAAAAGCACGAGGCCGCCGCCAAGGCGCTGCACAAATATGTCGAGCAGCGCGAAAAAGCAAAAAGCGATCTGGAAAAGCGGCAGGCAAAGGCCCGCAAGGAAAAGCGCAAGTCCGAGGAAAAGGTCTTCAAGGCGCGGCGCAAAGAGGCCGAGGCCGAGCACAAAGAAGCCATGGCACAGCACGCGGAAGTGTTGGACGACCACAAGGGCAAAGAGGCAGCGACACGGGTGCTGACGCTGATCGGGGAGATGGCGCAAGAGCGGTTTCGCATCGTCAGCGGGTTCGACAAGATCACCCAAGAGGCACTGGGCAGTTTTGTGGATACGCCCAAGGATGCCATCCGGGTGCCTGAACATTCAGTGTTTGTGAAAGCCTATGACGCCGAAATGCAAAAGGCGCTGGACCTGCTGAAACCCGCAGAAGTGGTCGACGACCTTGACGGGAGCGGCCCGGAATATCAGGAACGGCTTGGGGAAATCACCGACGATCTGGCGGATATCAGGAAGACAGCGAAAACACTTGCGGCGACGGCTGACGGTTTCATCGCGTCCAACCCCGCAGGAACCAGCACGGTTGTCCAGGCAATCCGCCAGGCGCTGATCGAGCAGAGAAACGAGACCGTCAATGCCTTTGTCGACAAAGAGGCCGCAGCCGCCGAAGAGCTGATCCAGTCGTTGGTTGCGTGGGGCAATACCGATGCCGGCAAGATGCAGGGCGCATTCGACAAGATCGTGAAGATCGAAGACACACAGGACCGGTATCGTGCCCTCAAGGATTTGACCGCGGATCTGCGCAAGGTTGCGTCGGATCAATACGGAGACTATCGCGAAGATTACAAGAAGGTCGCAGAGCGGTACAACAAGACCAGGGATGCGTATCGCGAGATCTGCCTCGAGGTCATGCTGATCGGAGGCCAAAGCGACATCGCCCGCCCCACAGAGGACCAGTTGCAGCTGGTGGACAACCTGCTGCAGAGCAGGCAACCGAACCAGAAGAACCTTGTTTTGGCCGGCAAGATGCTGGACGAAGCCGACAAGATGCTGCGCGAGCTGCGCAAGTTCGAAGAATATGAACAACGCATCCATGATATCCGCAAGCAGGTCAAATCATCGCTGGGCGTCAAGGCGAACCGGCAGGCCTGTCCGGCCCTGCATCAGGATCTCAACGACAAGTTCATGGAACTCGACAAGACCTGGCCCTCCAAGGGGCTTTCAAAGGCCGAAGAGCTTTTCAACGCCTTGCTTGCGCTGGTGAAAACCGGCCCGGACAGTTTCACAAAAAAGGCCGAAGCCTTGATCGCTTGGCGCAAGGACAAGGCCAAACAGTGCAAACAGGCCGAAAAATACATCAAGGCGCTGCACAAGAAGGTCGCAGAGTTGACCAACAAGGCAGCCACGGAATTCCGTGGCGACGCCCTGAATGAGTTCGATGCGCTGAAGACGGAAATCGACGACGAATCCGCGGTGCGTCCGGATGTGGATACGCGGATGCAGGCGTTGCTCGGCAAACTCGAGTCCTGGACAAAGGTTGATACCGGAACCGGCGTGGTCTTTGACGCCGCCGGCAATCTGACGGCGATCGGATCGACCGGCGACAGCACGGTCAAGATGGCCGATCATCTGGGCGCGCAGGAATTCATGGCGGATCAGAAAACGGGCATTGCAAAGCTGGATGCCGACAGGAAGATGAAGGAAAATGTCGAGGAGGCGATTTCACAGTGCGCCGATCTGTGGAAGCAATCGGACAAGATCGTCAAATCCAAGAAGGGCAAATCCGATCTCAAGGATGCGCAGAAGCAGATCAAGCAAGCCAATAAACTGGTGAAATCCGGGGCGTATGAGGACGCCCTGGCGATGATCGAAATCTGCAAGACCGATATTCAGCGGGCGACGCAGGGCATAGATCTGCGCGCGTTCCAGCAAATTCCGGGCAAGTGGAAGCAGCAGGCCGACAAGCTGGCCCAGGCGGCCGGAACGCTGCAATCGGTGGTCAATGACACGGCGGCCGACCCGGATGAAAAGAAGCTTGCCGGTCAGATGAAGACGGCAATCGACAGCGCCATGTCACGGTTGGGTCCGGCCGCGTTCCAGCAGGCGATGAAAACATTTCAGGCGGGCGATCATCTGCGCGCGCGCGAAGAGGTCCTGCGCCAGGTCCGCTTCTTGCGCGATCTTCTCGATCGAGATCCGCGGCTGTCCAAAATTGACGGCACAACGCATTTCGGCCCCGGTATCAGCATCGAAGCGGCCAAGTCCCTGCTGAGCGATATTGAACGCAGCGCGATCGTCCAGACCTGAAACTTGAACGGAGAACGGACCCATGCCTGACGGCGGATTTAGCAAAGAGCAGCTCGCCTGGCTGCAGGCCTTCGGCGATATTCAGAAACAGGCGGCCAAGGCCGAAACGACAATCGCCAAACGTCAGGAAGGTCTCAAGAAGGGGGCCGACCTGATCGAGAACGACGGCGAAGCGATCCGCGCGGGCCTGACCTTTGAGGTCACCAAGCTGCCCAAGGGGCTGAAGGGCAATTTCAAGAAGTTGTTCAACATAAAGGACACGATGATTTCCCTGGATCCTGACAAGGGCCCGTTGCAGGAAATCGATACCTGGCACGACCTGCCAGAGACCGAGCCGATGGAACCGGGGCAGATCAAGAAGATTGAAGAAACCTTCAAGAAAATCATTGATGTACAGGACGAAATGAAGGCTTTGATGGATGGGGACGGTTTCCCGATCTATCGACCGTTGACCGAGGATGAAGCCGAGAAGAAATTCGGCTTTGAGGCCCAGCTCAAGACGTTGCGAGACAAGCTGAAGGCTGACAACGCACCCGAGTCTGAATGGGAAACCGCAATCGCGGATTTTGAGAATACCAGAAAGGCGACGATTGATCAGTATAACGGCCAAGCCAACCGCCGTCTGTCCGAAGATCTATGGGAGCCGTTGAAGCGCGAAGGGCTGGTGCCTGAAAACCTGATCCCGGATGCCTATTCCGAAGCGGCCCGGATCGGTGAGGGCGCCATGCAGGCCTACGACCAGCGGCTGCGCGAATACACGGCCGACCGGGACAAGATGCAGCGGCTGCTGGATGATCTCGGGCCTGGCTTTACCATCGCCGAAAACCTGCTCGAAGCGACGGCGAATGCGGCCGGGGGGCTTGCCGGTTTCGATGACGTGGGTGATACCGCCAAGCAAGTCAAAGAGATGGCGACGATGCTCAAGGTGGTGACGACTTCGATCCACACGGGCGCAGGCAAGCTTATCAACGAACGTGATGCGCTCAGCGCCGCGGAAGCTGTCGTTCCGACACTGACATCCATCGTATCTTCTGCTGCGGGCAAAGAGATGGGCACGATGGTCGGCAGCATCACCACGAGTTCCATCAAGATGGCCAAAGTGGGGAAGCATCTTTCCAAGGAAAACCCGAATTCCGAGGACATCAAAGCTTCGTTCTTTGAGTTGGGGCTGTCGATCAGCAGCGGTCTGAGCGCGACAGGAGATCCGACCTTGATCGAGATCGCCGGGCATCTCAAGACTGGATTCACCGGTGGCAAGAGCGTGAGCAATATCGCCACGGCCGTCGCAACCGGCGATTCCAAAAAGGTCATCGCCGCATTTCAGACCGAGATCGAGGTGCAGTTCAAGGCGGTCAAGCCGATCATCGAAACGGCCATCACCGAAAACATCCAGAAGACCATCGAAGACAAGGTCAGCGACCCGGAGGAAAAGAAGAAACTTCTTGCTGTGCTCAGTAAGGATGGCGCCAAGATGGCCGGCGACAAGGATGTTCTGGCCGGGTTGGGGGATCTTGCCCGGGTGATCGATGACGCGGTGTCCAGACCGATCCGCGAAGCCGCCGTCAAACAGGCAACAAAAGCCGCCGAAGTCGAGCGCCAGCGCATGCAGGACCTGGCGGAGCGGGCGGCCAATGACTTTGACGCCTTGCTGCCCGTCGACCAAGAGGCGCTGGAACGCGCCCTACAGATCAAGGACGGCCAAGTCAACAATATCGACCGGCTGATCGCAACGGTTCGGCGCGATCAGATGATTTTTGACCTGGCCAAGAAAATCGTTACCGGCGGCACGGCGATGGTGGCGGCTTTTGTTCCTGCTGTCGGGGTGGCGGCGGTGGCGTCGCAGTTGATGTTTTCGATTACCGAAGCAGTGCAGCGCGCCCGGCATGTTGACAAGTGGCGCAGGAACCTGCGCGATTCCGAAGCGGCGCAATCCATCCTGGCAGACGCGGCGTATAACGAATTCTACTATCAGGTCAGCCACATGACCGAAATCAACATCCGGATCGGGTTGCAGGCGGTTCAATTGATCGGGAAGGCGGTGGAAACGGCCGCGCTGGCCTCGGGAATGGGTGCGCCGGCGGCGGCTGCGGGGACTGCCGTGGCCGGTGGGGCCGCCGCGGCCCAAGGGTTGCTGACCGTGGCCGTCACGGTCAAGACGACAGCTGAAATGGCGAAAGCCTGGAGCCTGTACAAGAAAGCGATCGCAACCCCCAAGGACCGCAAGGCGGTCCGGATGGCGATCCGTGCCAATCCGACGCTGGCCAAATACGCCATGGCCTATGGTGCGGTGACGGACAAGAACCCCGTCGCCGTTATTTGTGTCAAACGCTGTGGTCTGAATGAAAAGACTCTGGCCAATCCGGGCACCAACGTCAGCAAGGTGGTCACATATCTGGAAACAATCTACCGTGAGGATCCCACCTTGGTGCGGGCCGTCGCAGAGCCACAGAAATGGCATCCGGGTGCGGTGGAACTGACGGCGGTCAGCTACAACAAATTCTGCGTGGCGGCCTTTTCCAAGGCGAAACCGCTGGTGCGGCGCAACGAAGACAACAGCATCATCAATTCCTGCCTGATGGGGTTGGAGGAATTGCCGGACGAGGCACGGGCCTGTTTGCAGGACAGCTTTGAGGTCGATGACAAGACGGACCTGCAGGCTCTCAAGTCAGCCCGCGATTGCGTCAAGGCGGTCATCGTGGCCATCGGCAAATACGCCCCGAAAGATCCGGACGGGAATGAGCATTCCGAAATGAAGGCCTATCTTGATGCGTTGGAAGCTCAGGCCATTCTGGCGATGCGCAACGCGGACCGGGCCATCGAGGCCGCAGAGGCCGGGGCATAGGCATATCCATGCTCCGCGGGGAAACCGGCACGCGCCTGGCCCGATCGTCAGGGCGTAAACCGTGACCGTGGGGCGCCCATTTTATGGGGTATTATAGTACCTAATTTGTAAGATACTGTTTTAGCGTGAAAAATCCTGAATTGAATGCCTTGACCTGCACAGTGACAAGCCGTACATCCGCTGCATCGAATTCGGACCGATGGCTCTGTCATCGGTCTTTCACGTCAAACAGGAAATCCCTGCCATGAAAACCTTTTCTGCCACACCAGCAGATATCGACAAGAAGTGGATCCTGATCGATGCCGAAGGCGTCGTTCTGGGCCGGCTCGCGTCGATCGTTGCCATGCGTCTGCGCGGCAAACACAAAGCGTCCTTTACTCCGCATATGGACATGGGCGACAACGTCATCATCATCAACGCCGAAAAGGTGCAGATGACCGGCAAGAAGCGCGACGAGCATTTCTACTGGCATACCGGCCATCCCGGCGGGATCAAAAGCCGCACCAAGCAGCAGATCCTGGACGGCGCGCATCCTGAACGTGTCGTCATGCAGGCCGTCAAGCGCATGCTGCCCGGCAACCGTTTGAGCCGCAAGCAGATGACCAATCTGCGGGTTTACGCCGGCACCGATCATCCCCACGAGGCGCAAAGCCCCGAAGTTCTGGATGTCAAATCCCTGAACAAGAAAAACACCCGGAGCTGATGAGTCATGTCTGAAGAAATCAACACACTCGAAGATCTGAATCAGGTGGCCGGTATCGAAGCGGTCGCCGAGGTTGAACTGACCCCGCGTGAGCCGGTTCGTGACGATCTGGGCCGCTCCTATGCCACCGGCAAGCGCAAGGATGCGATTGCCCGCGTCTGGATCAAGCCGGGATCCGGCAAGGTCACCGTGAATGGCAAAGAGATGAAATCCTACTTTGCCCGCCCGGTTCTGCAGATGATCCTGCGTCAGCCGTTCACCGTGGCCGGTGTCGAAGACCAGTTCGACGTTCAGGCAACCGTCAAGGGCGGCGGTCTGTCCGGTCAGGCGGGTGCGGTCAAGCACGGCATCTCCAAGGCGCTGCAGTTGTACGATCCGTCCCTGCGTGGTGCTTTGAAAGCTGCTGGCTTCCTGACCCGCGACAGCCGCGTCGTCGAGCGCAAGAAATACGGCAAGGCCAAAGCCCGCAAGAGCTTCCAGTTCTCCAAGCGTTAAACGCACGGGTGATTCATGTTTCGGCCGGGCAGAGCGATCTGCCCGGCCTTTTCTTTTCCCGACGGGGCTTTCGCGCGCCATATCGGATGGCTTATTCAGAACACCGCGCCGAGCAGAGGACATCCCATGCAGTATTCCGTTCTTGATCTCTCACCGGTTCCCGAAGGCACGGATGCAAAACAGGCGATCGCGAACACGGTCGATCTTGCGCGTCATGCAGAAGAATGGGGCTATCACCGCTATTGGATGGCCGAACATCACAACATGCCGGGCATCGCCAGCGCCGCGACGGCGATCCTGATCGGGCATGTGGCGCAGGCCACGCACAGGTTGCGGGTCGGGGCGGGTGGTGTGATGCTGCCCAACCACGCGCCCCTGACCATCGCCGAACAGTTCGGCACATTGGCGGCGATCCACGGGGACCGGATCGATCTGGGCCTTGGCCGGGCTCCGGGTGGCGATCAGGCGGTGTATCGCGCGCTGCGGCGCGGTGCAGGGGATACCTTCCCCGACGATGTTACCGAACTGATCGGATATCTGGGGCATCCGCGCCCCGGAGCGCCTGTGCGTGCCATTCCGGGCGAAGGCACCCATGTGCCGGTCTGGATTCTGGGCTCGTCCCTGTTTGGCGCGCAGCTGGCCGCGCATCTTGGGTTGCCCTATGCCTTTGCCTCGCATTTCGCGCCCGACGCATTGGAGCAAGCGGTACAAATCTATCGCCAGCAGTTTCAGCCATCGGCGCAATCGCGAACCCCGCGGTTCATGCTGGCGGTGAATGTCTTTGCTGCCGAGACAGATGCTGATGGGGCGTATTTGCGCACGTCGATGCAACAGGCGTTTGCCCGGTTGCGCACCGGTCAGCCCGGCAAGCTGCCGCGCCCCGTTGCGGATATTGACGCGGCAATCGGATCGCGGATGCGTCAGGCCGTCGATCTTGCATTGCGCATCAGCGCGGTCGGGGCACCCGGCACCGTGCGCGTCCGTCTGCAAGAGTTGATCGACACCTACAGCCCGGACGAGATCATTCTGACCGGGCAGATCCACGATCATGCGGCGCGGCTGAGATCCTTTGAGATCGCCGCAGAGGTGATGGCCGATCTGGCCCTTGCCACGGGCTGAGTGTCACTCATCCGGCGCGATCAGACCAAGTCCGCGCAGATAAATCCCGATCCCGGTTTCCAGCAGGTCTTCGGGCGGAAAAGGGGACGCTGTGCCGGTATTACGGGCATACAGCTCGACCACGCCATGGCTCAGCGCCCAGATATGGGCGCTGAACATGCTGGCCGGGGGGCGCTTTTCCGGCGGGATATTCTGGGACAGATCGGTTGCTGCCTGCTCAAGAACGCTGCGCGCCCGTGTGGCGGCGGTGGCCAGTTCGGGCGTACGGTTGACGGAAACGCCGCTCTCGAACATTGCGATGTAATGTCCGGGATGTTTGCGGGCAAACGCCAGATAGGCCCGTCCGGTGGCTTCGAACGCCGCCAGCGCGGATGGCTGCCCCTGATCATAGGCATATTGCATCAGCTCGGCGAACATTTCGAACCCCTGCCGGGCCGCCTCGGCGATCAGGTCCTCGCGCCCTTCAAAGTGGCGATAGACCGCGGCGGGGGTGACGCCAGCCTGCTTGGCGGTCTCGGACAGAGTGAACCCGGTCGGACCCTTGTGTTCGATCAGCTCGAGCGCGGCATCGATCAGGGCCTGGCGCAGATTGCCGTGGTGGTAGCCGCGTTTAGACATTCCAGATGTCCGGTCCGCCGCATATGGCCCTGTCGATCTGCCCCAGGGCCCCGGTGTCTTTACCTGTATAATCCAGACCGTGCAGCACGGTGCGGATCGCCGCCAACCGGGCGCGGCGCTTGTCGTCGGACCGGACAACCGTCCAGGGCGTGGTGTCCGTATGGCTGCGTTTCAGCGTTTCCCGGATCGCGTCGGAATAGGCGTCCCATCTTTTCAGCCCCTCGACATCGATCCAGCTGAGTTTCCATTGTTTCAGCGGATCCTGTTCGCGGCTGAGAAATCGGCTTAGCTGTTCGGCCTGTCCGACGTTGAGCCAGAGTTTGAACAACTGGATTCCGTCATCCACCAGGGCGTGTTCGAACGGGGTAACCTGGCGAAAGAAATTTTCCCGTTCCCTGTTTGTGCAAAAGTCGAATACCTTTTCCACGACGCCTCGATTGTACCAGCTGCGGTCGAAGAAAGTGATCTGCCCGCCCGAGGGCAGATGGGCAACGTAGCGCTGGAAATACCATTGTGACTGTTCGGCGTCCGAAGGGGCGGGCAGGGCTACCACCCTTGCGATGCGCGGGTTCAGGTTTTCGCGGAAACGTTTGATCGTGCCGCCTTTTCCGGATGCGTCGCGGCCTTCGAAAATGATGGCGATGCGCGCGCCAGTGGATCTGACCCAGGCCTGCATCTTGACCAGTTCGATCTGAAGCGCGTCCATTTCCCGGTTATAAACCTTGCGCGCCATTTTTTCGCTGTGGGGGTAGTCGGAGCCGAGAACCTCGCCCTTTTCGGCACGGCGGATCGCATTGCGCACCTCTCTGGGGGCGTCGCTTTCAAAGAATTTGCTGATGGCACCGTCAAAGGGAAGCTGCATCGACCCGTCCTTTTGCGTCTGTTGTCAGAACTATGGAATGTTGTACGGATGAACGCAAATCGACCGTTCCATGACGCAGCCAATATGGCGTCGGGCGGCCTGTTCAGCCGCCGATGCGGTCCATTTCGAACGGGGTGGTCTGATAGATTTCGTTTATCCAGTTCCCATACAGAAGATGCGCGTGAGATCTCCATCGATTTTGCGGGGCCCGGGTTGGATCATCATCCGGATAATAGTTCAACGGAACATTGATCGCCGTGCCTTCGGAGACGTCGCGATCATATTCCTGTTTGAGCGTGTCGCTGTCATATTCAAAGTGATTGAAGATATACAGCGCCCGGTGCCCGGGGTCCTCGACCAGACAGGGGCCGACCTGATCGCTGGCCAACAAGGTGGTCAGACCGTCAGCCGCGTCGATTTCGTCCTGGCGCATTTCGGTCCAGCGCGAAACCGGAATCACGCAATCGTCTGAAAATCCGCGCAGATAGGGCGATGCGGCAGCCATGTTGCGGTGCCGGAAACATCCAAAGGCCTTGCGGTCCAGGATGTGTTTTTGCACGCCATGGAAATGGTTGATCATGGCCATGCCGCCCCAACACACGCCAAAGGTCGAATGCACGTTGCTCTGGGTCCAGTCAAAGACCTGCTGGATTTCATCCCAATAGGTCACCTGGTCGAAATCCAGATGCTCGATCGGGGCGCCGGTGATCACGAGCCCGTCGAATTTCTCGTTCTGCAGCTCTGAAAACGGGCGATAGAAGCTCTCCATATGGTCGGCGGCGGTGTTTTTGGTCTGATGTTCGGACATGCGGATCAGGCTGAGTTCGATTTGCAGCGGGGTTGCCCCGATCAGCCGGGCGAACTGGTTTTCGGTCTGGATCTTCTTGGGCATCAGGTTCAGCAACCCGATGCGCAGCGGGCGGATGTCCTGCCGCGCGGCCTGATCTTCGGACATCACCATGACCCCTTCGCGGGTCAGGACGTCATAGGCGGGCAGGTCGGAAGGGATCTTGATGGGCATGGATTTGCTTTCAAGGGAATTGAAGGGATTAGATAATACGCTGCGCAGGTGGTGCCAAGGGGGCTTGGTCCCGCGCGCGAGATGCCGGCAGGGGCAGACAGCCGGCCGGGCGGATGATATGTCGAGGGGACGCGAAGGATGCCATGCAGAACAAACGGAAAATGCACATGAAATATTGCTGGCTGGCGGGTCTGCTTGTGGGGCTGGCCCAGATGGCGCAGGCGCAATATGTTGACCCGATGGCGCAGCAGCGCTGTATCTGGCGTTGTCTTGCGAACAGTCCGGGCAATACAAGTTCGCAGTATCATCAATGTGTTGCGCGTTTGTGCATGGAACAAGCCGCCCCGCAATATTCCGCGCCTGCAACCGGAACTGCCTGGAAAAGCGGCATCGCGGCGGATGGGGTCACCCGGTTCGCCGGGGCGGATTCAAACCAGAATGGCGGGCCGGGGCTGTATTATATGTGCGATAGACAGGGGCAGAGCTATCTGATGTTGTTTCGCTATCAGGGCGCGCCGGGAATGATGCGGTTCAGGATCGGGGTGCAGGATTTCTCGATTCCGTTTGATCGCTCGCGCGGTGCCTTGACCGTCAATCTCACACCGGGCGGGCGCGTTTTCAACGCCTTGATCTATGGGCGGTCTCTATGGGTTGCCGACATGCATGGTGCCCATGTGATGAATCTGACCCTGCAAGGCGCTGCCGGGGCTCTGCAGGGGGCCGTTGCCGCCTGTCGTGGTTAGGCGCGGTCGGAAATCGCGTTTTCGATCAGGGTATTGAAGTCGGCGGTGTCGCGCACCGCTGCGATTTGATCTGCGGTCACGGTGACACCCCAACGGGCCATCGCCTGGTATCGGGGTTGCCGGTGTGCCAGGGCCTGGGCATAGGTCCAGCGGATGAAATCGTCCGGATCGACATCGCCCTCGGCGCAGGCGTTCCGGGCAAGGTATTGTTCCCATGACCGGGTCAGAAAGTCGGGCTGATAGGACATCGGCTTTGGCGCCTTGTCAAAGCGCCGGATCAGGCTTTGGGTGTGGGCTTCGTCGCCCTTGATCCAGATCATCAGGGTCCGTCTGGACAGTTCGGTCATGATCGGATCGTCCGGGTCGTCAGCATCGACCCATTCACAGATCGACCCGCCGGTGTCGCAGATGAAATTGGGATAGCCATACAGCCGCTGCGCGCGGTCTATGAAATATTCGGTATCCAGCAGGGCATGGATTTCGGCAAGACGGAACTGTTCCTGGCGGCGGCGGTATTCATCCATGGCCAGCCCGCCTTTCTGCACCGCGCCCGGTTTGCCGAGATAGGCAGCCACCGGGGTCAGGTTCGCAAAGCTGATATTGGTCCCGATATAGATCGAATCCGACAACAGAAGGTCACGCAGAAACGGCACTTTCATCGCTTCGGCCTTGGCATTGTCGGCGATGTACTCGCCCATGTAGCGGGTCCCGATGCGGTAGTCGATGCTGTAGTGAAACCAGCCGCCCGAGTCGCGCAGCATCTGGCTGATATGGGTCTTGCCCAATCCGGACATGCCGAAAAACAGCACCCGTTTGTGTTGCGCCTCGCGCCAGTCCCGTGCCGATGTGTACAGCATATAGGCAGCCCCTTTTTGCCCTAGCTACTCAGCCTGACAGATGGGGTCAATTGCGCGGTTTGCCGATAGTCCCGTTCAGGATCAGCAAACCCAGCGCCAGCAGCGCAAACCCGGCATAAGCCTGAGGGTGCAGCGTTTCACCCAGGACAACCGCACCCAGAAGAATGGCAACCGGCGGGATGAGCAGCGTGACCAGCATCAGATTGCCCGACCCGGCCATGGCCAGAACGCGATAATACAACAGATACGCCCCGGCCGTTGCGATCAAGGCATAGTAGGCGATCGCCAGCACCGTGGCCGGACGCAGATCGAAGGCGATCGGCCCGTCGATCAGGACAGCGGCAGGCAACAGGATCAGGGTGGATCCGGTCAGCATGCCGGCGGCTGCGATCTGCGGTGGCAGATGCCCCAGCCGCGCCCGTGCCCAGACGCTGGCAAAGGCATAGCTGACCGTGCCCGCGAGTACAGCCAGTTGTGCCGTGCTGCGCAGATCGAGGCTGGCGAAGGTCTGCAAGCCGATGGCGGTGGCGACGCCCAGAAAGCCCAGCCCGACCCCGACAAGGCGGCGCAGCGTCAGCCGCTCGTCCGCGAACACGATGGAGGCCACGATGACGCCGAAAATCGCCGTCGCCGCATTCAGAATCGATGTCAGGCCGGTTTCGATGTACAGTTGCCCCCAGGTCATCAAGCCAAAGGGGATCACATTGTTGAGCATCCCCATCACCAGAAACGCGCCCCAGATCCGAGGATCGCGCGGAATTTGCAATCGTTTGACCCAGACCACGCCCCACAGCAGCAACATGGCCCAGCCGGTGCGGTGCAGGACCGTCGTGACCACGGGGACTTCGTTCAGGGCAACACGAATCGACAGGAATGATCCGCCCCAGATCAGCCCCAGCAACAACAGTTCGGCCCAGGCCCGACCGGAAATGGATTTTTGCGTGCTCATGCTGCCAAATTGGGCGCAATGATGCGGCTAGGCGACCCGGTTCTTGCGGGTTTCGGCGACGATATTCAGGTAGTTGCCGGCAAAGATCACGGCGGCGCCGAGAAGAACCCAGATTTCCAGGGCTTCGCCGTAAAGCAACATGCCGATCACGGCGATAGCAGGCAGGCGGACGAAATCGAACGGCACCACGACGGTTGCGGGTGCAATGGCCAGGGCATTCGTGATACAGAAATGCGCCATCAGCCCGGCCAGCCCGATCACGATCAGGAAAGGCAGGGTGCGGGTGTCGGGCAGGGTGATGTCGCCGTCATAGGCCGCTGCCGCAAAGCCCAGGATCAGCTGCATGAGCGTCAACCAGAACAGGATGCAGCCTACCGATTCAGTGCGGGTCAACTTCTTTGTGAACATCGTTGTAAACGCAAAGAAAATCGCGCATCCAGCGGCGACCGCAACGCCCGAGTTCAGCGTTTCGGGGCTGGGTCGGGCGACGATCAGGATGCCTGCGAACCCGATGAGCGCGGCCAGGGCGCGCACGCGGGTGATTGGTTCGTGCAGCACCAATGGCGACAGAACGATGACCCACAGAGGCGAAGTGAACTCCAACGCGAATACCTGCGCCAGAGGGATCACGGTAACGGCATAAAGCCACAGATTTTGGCCTGTGAAATGGGCGAGGTTGCGCATTAGATGCGTGCCCATGGAGCGTCGCGTGACACGGGCCCACCCACTGGTGACGCTCAGCATGGCGGAAACAATCAGCACGCCGACCATGCTGCGGTACATCATGATTTCGAAGGTATCCAGGCTCGAACCGGCTTCGCGTCCGGCGACGGCCATCGACGAAAACGACACGATGGCGCCTGCCATCCAGAGCGCGGCTTTCAGGGTAGGGTTCATGGCCAGAGGTCCGGTTCAGCTTGGAGAGGTGTCATTCCCACTCGATGGTGCCCGGAGGTTTTGATGTAATATCGTAGGTGACCCGATTGATGCCTTTGACTTCGTTGATGATTCGGGTGGCGGTTTCGCCCAGGAATTCGTGGCTGAACGGGTAGTAGTCCGCTGTCATGCCATCCACGGATGTGACCGCGCGCAGCGCGCAGGCAAAATCATAGGTGCGCCCGTCGCCCATGACACCGACCGTGCGAACCGGCAGGATGGCGACAAAGGCCTGCCAGATCTCGTCATACAGACCGTGGCGGCGGATCTGATCGATATAGACGGCATCGGCCTTGCGCAGGATGTCCAGCTTTTCGCGGGTGATCTCGCCGGGGCAGCGGATGGCCAGACCGGGGCCGGGGAAGGGATGACGCCCGATGAAGCTGGGCGGCAGTCCCAGTTCGCGGCCCAGTTCGCGCACTTCGTCCTTGAACAGTTCGCGCAGGGGTTCAACCAGTTTCAGGCCCATCTTTTCGGGCAGGCCGCCCACGTTGTGATGGCTTTTGATCGTGACCGAGGGCCCACCCGAAAAGCTGACCGATTCGATAACATCGGGATACAGGGTCCCTTGGGCCAGAAAGCTTGCGCCGCCGACTTCGCTCGCGTGCTTCTGGAACACGTCGATGAACAGCCTGCCGATGGTCTTGCGCTTGGTTTCAGGGTCGCTTTCGCCTTCGAGCGCCGACAGGAACAATTCCTGCTCGTCGGCGTGGATCAGCGGCATGTTGTAATGGTCGCGGAACATGGTCACGACCTCTTCGGCTTCGCCTTGCCGCAACAATCCGTGGTCGACGAACACGCAGGTCAGCTGATCGCCGATGGCTTCGTGAATCAATACCGCCGCCACCGAAGAATCGACACCGCCGGACAGCCCGCAGATCACCTTGGCGTCGCCGACCTGTTCGCGGATCTTGCGGATGGCCTCTTCGCGATAGGCACCCATGGTCCAGTCGCCGTCAAAACCCGCCAGCCGCACGAAGTTTTCATACAGTTTGGCACCGTTTGGCGTGTGGTGCACTTCGGGATGAAACTGCACCGCAAAGAAACTCCGGTCCAAATCGGCGGTAACGGCAAACGGTGCGTTGGGGGACGTGCCATATACCGCGAATCCGGGCGCGATGGCGCTGACGTGATCGCCATGGCTCATCCAGACCTGCTCGCGTTCGGCTTCGAACCAGCCATACAGCAGATCGATTCGTTCCTGCGCCGGGGTGACATAGGCGCGGCCGAATTCCGCCGTGCCCTCACCGCGTTGTACCGTGCCGCCCAGCATGTGCATCATGACCTGCTGACCGTAGCAGATACCCAGAATCGGCACCCCAAGATCGAACACCTCGGCGGGGGGGCGGGGGCTGGCCTGGTCAAGAACCGAAGCCGGACCGCCCGAGAAGATCACCGCCTTGGGTTTGAAATCCGAAAGAAACCGCGCGGTGACGTTCTGATAGGGATGAATTTCGCAATAGACGTTCAATTCGCGCAGACGACGCGCGATCAGTTGCGTCACCTGAGAACCAAAGTCGATAATGAGAAGGCGGTCATGGGATGTCTGGGTCATGGTCTGCCTTTAGGGCGGCAGGTTCATGCTGGCAAGAGGGATACAGCCCGCCGATGCCTCAGCCCATCGAATCCGAGCTGCCTCTGCCGCGCTTTCTGGCGCGGGCGCTGTCTGTGCGCTGGCTCCAGACAGCGATCGCGGACCAGCTCACCACATAGACGAGTCCGATGAACAGCACGATTTCGCCCGGAACCGGGCCGATATCCGCGCGGCCCGTGAATTGCTGGATGTTTTCGACCGGGGCCGGATGAACCGCCAGCTTCCCCAGATAGGCCAGCGACTGGATCAGCAGAATCCAGAGATAGTTGCGCCGGATGCGACGGCCGACCGCAACCAACAGCCCGACATGGTATCGCGGCCGCAAATAGTCCTGCGCCAGAACCTTTTGCCAGTTTTCTTCCATATGCAGATCGCCATCATAAAGCAGCGGTGCATAGAAATGAGTCTCAAGCCAGCGCGACCGGGCCCGCCAGACATTGAAATAGCGGTATCGCCGCGCTTCCTGCATCAGGAACAGGATGATCAGGATCCCGACCAGAACCAGCGGCAATGGCGAGGCGTCCGGCGAGGAAAAGGAAATGGACAAAGCAACCCCCAGCGTGACCACGGCCCAATTGGTGGTCGTATCCAGCCGGGTGCGCCAGATCGTGCTGCGATAGACTTCGCCACGATACAGATGCGCGACCGCGCCGATCTCGGCGGCGTTCAGTGTCTTGCGGGTTGGGGCGGGATCGGAAATCGGATTCTCCAACTGCTGCATTTTTCATCATGCCAAGTTCAGAGGCTGCGGTCAAAGCCATCTGGCGCCAGCGGGGATGTCGCTTTTCCCCCTGATGCGCCGCTATTTTCGCCAGAGGTCTGGCTGGATTGGGCTATGCAACGGCACGGACCGATTTCAGCGGGGATGGGCATATGAGCGACAGGAACAGCAGACGCCGTGGACGGGGTGGCGGAGGGGCTGCCCGCCGTGCCGAGCGCACCGCGATCAACATCGAAACGGCCCGGTACATCGAGCGGAACATTCCCAACTTCGAAATCCTGACGCCCGAGGCGCTGGATGTCATTGAGGCCAATGCCGAAACGGTTCTGGCTGAAATCGGGGTGAATTTCGTCAACAATCCCGCGGCATTGGAGCGGTGGCGTGACGCCGGGGCTGAGATCGACGGGGAACGTGTGCGCATCCCGCGCGGGCTGGCCCGCAAACTGTGCAAGACCGCACCGACGCGGTTCACGCAACATGCGCGCAATCCGGAACGCAGCGTCGAGATCGGCGGGAACAGCCTGGTGTTGGCGCCGGTTTATGGCCCCCCCTTCGTGCGCGACGCCGATGGGGGGCGACGCTATGCGACCATGGAGGATTTCAGGAAATTCGTGAAGCTGGGGTATATGTCCCGATGGCTGCACCATTCCGGCGGAACGGTGTGCGAACCTACGGATGTTGCCGTGAACAAGCGACATCTGGATATGTTGCTGGCGCATATGACCCTTTCGGACAAACCGTTCATGGGGTCGGTCACCGATCCTGCCCGGGCGCGCGATTCGGTCGAGATGTGCGAGATCCTGTTTGGCAAGACGTTCGTGCAGGAAAATACGGTGCTGACCAGTCTCATCAACGTCAACTCGCCACTGACATTCGATGATGTGATGATGGGCGCGATGGAAGTTTACGCACAGAACAACCAGGCTTGCATCGTTTCGCCCTTCGTCGTGGGCGGCGCGATGGCACCGGTTTCGGTTGCGGGTACGCTGACCCAGGTGCTGGCCGAGGTGTTGGCCGGTATCGCCTATAACCAGCTGGTGCGCCCTGGTGCTCCGGTGATTTTTGGCACGTTCGTGACCTCGATCGACATGAACAGTGGCGCGCCGACATTCGGAACCCCCGAGGCCAGCCAGATCCTGTACGGTGCGGGTCAGTTGGCACGCCGCATGGGGTTGCCGTTCCGCTCGGGCGGGGGATTGTGCGCGTCCAAACTGCCCGATGCACAGGCGGCGTATGAAACCGCCAACACGTTGAACGCGGCCCTTCTGGGCGGTGTCAACTTCATGCTGCATGCCTGTGGATGGCTCGAAGGCGGGCTGGTCAGCAGTTTTGAGAAATTCGTGATGGATGCGGATCAGTTGGGCATCTTGCACAAGCTGGCCGCAGGCGTGCCCGTCGATGAAAACGCTCAGGCGATGGGAGCGATCTCAGAGGTCGGCCCGGGCGGGCACTTTCTGGGGTGCGAACATACGCAGGACAATTTCAAGACGGCCTTCTGGCGTTCGGAAGTGCTTGATTATAAACCTTTTGAAACCTGGGACGAAGAGGGCGGGCGCGATACCCAGGCGCTGGCCTCGCTTCGGGTGGCTCAGCTGTTGGCCAACTATCGGCAACCCGCTCTTGCCCCGGATATCCAGGAGGCCCTGGAGACCTATGTGGCGGAAAAGAAAGCGTCAATGCCCGACGCCTTCATGTAACCGGTTGAAGCGGCGCGGCGCGCAGAAGCTGCGCTTCGCCCATCATCGCAATCAACACATCCACATGTCGCGTCAATGAATAGCCGGCGTCATTTTCGTGGCGCTGGTCGTTCAATGTCCGCTCGATCTCCATCAGACGCATGAGGGCAGGCCCCGAACGCGGCAATGCGCCGTAGCCCAGCAAACGTTGCAAGTGCCGGTCCCTGCGATATTCCTGCGCCCCGAATCGGGCGGCGCGGATCAAAAGCTGTGGGCGGCGCAAAGTGTTCAGCATGCTCATGACGTCTTGCATCGGATTTCCTTTCCAGTTCCAAAGCTGTTCGACGTGGTTATGGCACAACTTAAACGGGTGTTGCGGAGGTGATGGAATCACCGTTCGATGCTTTCACCTCTGTTTATCTTTTATAAACAATGATGAGCGCGACGTAATGTCTTTAACGATCAGGTAACTAAATCGCCTTTAGGTTGAGTATTCATTGTTGGTTAACCGGTGCACCACCGCGCCGGAGAGGATGCATCAAGATGAACGAAACCGTTGCAGTCGCTTTCCCGCGATGGGTGCCCGAGGGCGTCAGGCGCTATCTGGCCCATACCGAAGAAGGACAGGCGATCCGTGATCTGGCCCGTGGAGCCTGCTGTCATGCTTCGACGGTATTGCGCCAGATCCGCCGAATAGAAACGAAACGCGACGATCCCCTGGTGGATACCGCATTGGCTGCCTTGGCGGCGACCCATTTTCGTACCCCGTCGCGCGGTCATGGTCGCGCGCGGGGGGCAGAAGAAACCCAAAAGGAAATGACCGGAATGTCCCAAACTGTCCGCCACGAGATCGAGATGCCCGATTCCAAGGCTCTGGAAGAGGAATCTTGTCGCGTCTTGCGCAGATTGTGCGAAACCGGCGCGGTATTGGCCGTTGCCGAGAACATGGACAAGGCCGTGGTGGTGCGAGACACTGAGGCGGGCAGCAGCATGCGCACCGCGGTGGTCGATTGCGCCATTGCCCAGGCGATGGCGCTGAATGACTGGATTTCATGCGCAAACCCCGGACGGATAAGCCGGTATCACATCACGGCGGCGGGACGCTCTGCCCTCAGCCGGATGCTGGCAGAACAGGAAAACCGGGCTCGGAACGAAAAGGAATTTGGCTTCTCCGAGGCACCGACACCGTTTGCCGGGGCCGGGGCATGGGGCGAAAAAACTGTCGAAGACCCGGCAACGTCACGCCCGCGCCGGGTCAGGTACAATGCGTCCGAAAGCCCCTTGGCGGCTTTGGCGCGGCGCAAGGATCGTGATGGCAAACCGTTTCTGGATGATTCCCTGGTCAGCGCCGGTGAGCGTCTTCGCGAAGATTTCGAGCTGGCGCAGATGGGGCCCAAGGTCGCCCAGAACTGGGACCGCTTTCTGACGGGCGGTGGGCGTGGCGGGTTTTCTCCGGACAGCCATATCGGCAACGGTCCCAACGGCGCGCGGGAACGTGTCGCGGGTGCGCTTTCCGATCTCGGGCCGGGTCTCAGCGATGTGGCGCTGCGCTGCTGCTGTTATCTCGAAGGTCTGGAAACGGCGGAAAAACGCATGGGTTGGTCTGCCCGTTCCGGCAAGATCGTATTGCGTATCGCGCTTCAGCGCCTCAAGTTTCACTATGAAAATCTTTCGGAACCGGATCGCATGATTGGCTAGGCCGATCGCCCCACGGCGCGGCGGGCACCCGAAACGATCTCAGCGCCGACCGGTCGCTGTGGCGTTCAAAGCGCGGTATCCGCGTCCTCCACCAGATCTTCGGCGGCATTGTACGCCTCTTCGCCGGATTTGCAGAGATCGGCCACGCTGCCGATCAGATCGTTCATCTTGCTCTTGTCATTGTGGGCCGCGATCAGTTTCATCTGCTTTTTCTTGGCGGCCTGTAGGTCCTTGTTCAGCGATTGCAGTTTCTTGAGATGCTCAGAAGCCATTTTGAGAGAGGCCCGCGCATTCTGGACGTCCTTTTGCAGTGCGGTCTTGGTCGATCTGTCATCGGGAATATTGCTGAACTTGTCCTTGGCGCATAACATCTTTGCGTTGTTCACGAACTTGTCGATGTTGCGCACCAGCCGTTTGGACGTGTTGTCGGTCTGTTGGCGCTTTGCGTTTTCAAGCAGGATGTCCGGCAGTTGATCGCCTTGCCCTTCTTTCAGCGCCTTGCTTACAACGGCATCCTTGGATTTTTTGACATTGGCACCAAAGAATGCCTCTTTGGCGCTCAGGGTGCCGAAGGCTCCTTTGGCGTCGTCCAGTTGTTTCAATAGTGCCTGCGCTTTGTCCTGCACCTTTTTGATGGCTTTGTTACTTTTGGCCGTTTCGCCGCTTTTCTTGATGTCCTTTTCATAGTCGGCTAAAGCGCGTTTCAGGTCCTGATGATGTTTCTTGGCTGTATCGCTCAATTTCTCCAGAGATTGCACGAGCTCCTGTTGAACCGCCAACGCGGCCTCCCAGGATTCCATCGCCTTCTTGAAGTCCTTGTCGCCCAGGAAATCCTTCCATTTCTTGCCGGTGATGCCTTTCTTGATCGCCTCGGGAATCGTTTCGGCCATCTTGTCTTCCTTGTCGTAGGCCGCCTTACGATTCGTTTTCATCTGGCTTTTGAGAGAGTCTGCATCCTTGAGCGCGCAGTTTTTCGCCGCATCCTTTTCAATTGCGGCGCATTTCTTCTCGAAGATCTTGGTTTGCAGTTCCCATTGTTCAATTCTGGGCACGTCGTCACCTCTCTGTCTGAAACCAGTGCAACCGAAACGGCCGCATCAACGAAGTCCGGGGCCATGGACGCAGTATCGAATCAAAAACCGATTTTTGGCAAGATTTCGGGTTTTCCGCGCGAAAGGGCTCCATCGCCTTTACTATCGGCGCGGACTTAACAAACGGACAAGTGCCTAGTTCACACAGCGCGCGGCTTTGCGGAGGAGAGGCGCGTTTTTCGGTTGCCCGGGAAACCATGGATGCCGGAAACCAAAAGGCCCGCCAAAGGCGGGCCAGTCGGGCAGTTCTGTCACGCCGATCAGGCGGCGACTTCTTCTTTTGCCTTGGTCAGATGCGTCAACAGCGTTTCAGGCGACGATACGCCATACGGGTCTTCCGGATGATTATCGCCCATGCCGGGCTCTTCGAACCAGGCTTCGATTACACCGTCGTTGACGATGGCCGCATAGCGCCAGCTGCGCATGCCGAAACCCAGATTGTCCTTGGCCACGAGCATACCCAGCTTGCGGGTGAATTCGCCCGATCCGTCGGGGATGACCGATACGTTTTTCAGACCTTGGGCTTCGGCCCATTTGTTCATGACGAAACTGTCGTTCACGGACATGCAATAGATCGCATCGATCCCGTGTTTGGCAAAGTCGTCATAGCCCTTTTCGAACCCGGGCAACTGATAGGTCGAACAGGTCGGCGTGAAGGCACCGGGCAGCGAGAACAGGATCACCCGTTTGCCCGCGAAGTAATCCGCCGTGTTCTTGTCCTGCCAGCGGAAAGGGTTGGGTCCGCCGACGGAGTCGTCACGCATGCGGGTGTGAAAGGTCACGTCGGGAAGTTTTACGCCAGCTTTCATATCATCTCCTGATATCTTTAACGGTTTGGCCTGACCTAGTATCAATGGCAAACCGGTTCAACCGCTGAATCCTGCGGCATATTCTCCGGAAACGGTGTTTGGCCTTGGCGGTTTGCGGACGTGGCATCCTTGTTTGAAAACAAACGCTTTTCGCGGATACATAATGTGACCGCATAGCGGCCATGCGCGTCTGGCGGTTCTGGCGGCTTGACGTTATGGTATGAACGACGTCGACGCAGCAATCAGGGGCCGTGCCAATGCGAGATCTGAAAATTCCGGAGCAACGCCATCCGGAAAAGGCCCATCGGCCCGACAATGCACAGCCCAAGAAACCGGCTTGGATCCGGGTCAAGGCCCCCGGGGGCAAGGGCTATGCCGAGACCCGCAAGATCATGCGCGACAACAACCTGGTGACGGTCTGCGAAGAAGCCGGCTGTCCGAATGTCGGCGAATGCTGGAGCCAGGGACATGCCACCATGATGATCATGGGGGACATCTGCACCCGGGGGTGTACCTTCTGCAACATCGCGACGGGGCGGCCGGACACGCTGGATGTGTTTGAGCCGGGGCGCGTGGCGCATGCGGTCGAGAAACTGGGGCTGAACCATGTGGTCATCACGTCGGTGGATCGCGATGATCTGGAGGACGGCGGGGCGGACCATTTCGCCCAGACCATCCGCGCCGTGCGTCATCGCAGCCCCGGAACGACGATTGAAATTCTGACGCCCGATTTTCTGAAATGTGGCCCGTCGGTGCTGGAAACCGTGGTCGAGGCGCGTCCCGACGTATTCAACCACAATCTGGAAACCGTGCCCGGACTGTACCCGACGGTGCGTCCCGGAGCGCGGTATTTTCACAGCCTGCGGCTGCTCCAGAGGGTCAAGGAAATGGATCCGGCGATGTTCACCAAATCCGGCATCATGGTCGGGTTGGGCGAGGATGCCCAGGCGGTGAAACAGGTGATGGACGACATGCGCGCGGCAGACGTCGATTTTCTGACCATCGGGCAGTATCTGCAACCCACCCCCAAACATCACGGCGTGGACCGTTTCGTGACGCCAGAAGAATTCGCCAGCTATGAAAAAGCGGCATTCGGCAAGGGTTTCCTGATGGTGTCCGCCACGCCGCTGACCCGGTCCAGCTATCATGCAGGTGATGATTTTGCCCGATTGCGGGCCGCCCGGATCGAGAGGCTGGGACAGGGCTGAAACCGGGGCGGTCCTGTCGGGACCGATCAAGGGGGGCTGTGTTTCGGGGGGCTGCATCATGCAAAGCCGCTGAAACCCATTGCCAGCACCGGCCAGAGTTGCTTTGATCGCGCTGGTCGAACGCGGGGGTGGTGATGCGGTTTTCCGGTCTGAAACTGTTGAAAGAGGGGCTGACCGGGAACCGGGGCTGGGAACCGCATTGGCGCGATCCGGAACCTGCGAATGAATATGACATCGTCATCATCGGCGGCGGCGGTCATGGGCTGAGCACGGCCTACTACCTGGCGCGCGAACATGGGCTGACCAATGTGGCGGTGCTGGAGAAGGGATATATCGGCGGCGGCAACGTGGGGCGCAATACCACCATCGTGCGGGCCAATTACTTTCTGCAGGGCAATTCCGAGTTCTATTCCCATTCGATGAAGCTGTGGGAAGGGCTTGAGTCGGACCTGAATTATAACGTGATGATGTCGCAGCGCGGACTGATCAACCTGTTCCATTCGGACGGGCAGCGCGATGCGTTTGCCCGGCGGGGCAACGCGATGATCAATCAGGGGGATGACGCGGTTTTGCTGGACCGCGATGCTGTGCGCAAGTATCTGCCTTATCTCGATTTCGACAACGGCCGGTTTCCGGTCTACGGCGGGTTGCTGCATCCACGCGGCGGCACCGCGCGCCATGACGCGGTGGCCTGGGGATATGCGCGCGGGGCCGATCAGCGCGGTGTGGATATCATTCAGAATTGCGAAGTCACCGGGATCGATATCGAGAACGGCGCGGTCAAGGGGGTGCAAACCACGCGCGGGGCGATCCGGGCGCGGAAGGTCGGGATCGTGGTCGCCGGGCGCTCGGGCCAGGTGGCGGCGATGGCGGGGATGCGTCTGCCGATCGAAAGCCATGTCTTGCAGGCCTTTGTAACCGAGGGGCTGAAACCGGTGATCGATCATGTGGTCAGCTTCGGTATGGGGCATTTCTATATCAGCCAGTCGGACAAGGGAGGGCTGGTGTTCGGTGGGGATCTGGACATGTATTCCAGCTATGCCGCGCGCGGCAATCTGCCCATGGTCGAGCATGTGATGGAGGCGGGCATGACGCTGATGCCGATGATCGGCAAGGCCAGGGTGTTGCGCAGCTGGGGGGGGGTCATGGACATGACGCCCGACGGCTCTCCGATTATCGACAAGACGCATATCGATGGGCTCTATGTGGATTGCGGCTGGTGCTATGGCGGGTTCAAGGCGGTACCAGCCTCGGGCAATTGTTTTGCGCATCTTCTGGCCACGGATCGCCACCATGGCGCGGCGACGGGGTTCCGGCTGGACCGGTTCCGCAGCGGGCGCGGGCTGATGGATGAAGAAGGCACCGGTGCGCAACACAATCTGCATTAGATGCGGGGGGGATCGGATGAAGCACGGCGTCCGGGATTTTGACGGCAGGCAAAGGATGGAACGAACGCGATGAGGATCATCTGTCCGATATGCGGCGCGCGGGATCGGCGCGAATATTACTATCAGGGCGATGCTGTGGCGCTGCAGCGGCCGGCCCCCGATGCCGGAGAAGCGGCATGGGACGCGTATCTGCATTTGCGCGACAACCCGGCAGGGGTGACGCGGGACCTGTGGTACCACGAAGCCGGGTGCGGCTCCTGGGTGGTGGTGACGCGCAACACGGTGACGCATGAGGTGCAGGACACTGTGCTGGCCGCGCCTGTCAACGCGGACAATGCGCCATGAGAGTTGCCGACAAGGGGCTGATCGACCGCAGTCGCCCGGTGCGGTTCCTGTTTGACGGGACGGCCTACGATGGCTTTGCCGGGGATACTCTGGCCTCGGCCTTGCTGGCCAATGATGTGCGGCTGGTCGGGCGCTCGTTCAAATATCACCGCCCGCGCGGGATTCTGACGGCGGGCAGCGAAGAGCCCAATGCGCTGGTCACCGTTGGACGTGGCGCGGGGGCAGAACCGAATGTGCGGGCGACTGTACAGGAAATCCATGCCGGGCTGGAGGCACGCAGCCAGAACCGCTGGCCGAACCTGTCGCTGGACGTGATGGCGATCAACGATCTGGCTGCTCCGTTTCTGGGGGCGGGGTTTTATTACAAGACGTTCATGTGGCCCTCGCAGTTCTGGGAAAAACTCTATGAACCGGTGATCCGCCGGGCCGCCGGGCTGGGAGCATTGTCGGGGCGCAACAACCCGGACAAATATGAACGCGCCTATGCGTTCTGCGATCTTCTGGTGATCGGGGCGGGACCGGCAGGGTTGATGGCGGCGTTGTTGGCGGCGCGCGCCGGAGCGGATGTGATCCTTGCGGATGAAGACAGTCGCATGGGCGGGCGCCTGTTGGCCGAAACCGACGAGATCGACGGCAAACCGGGCGCGGCCTGGGTCGATGCGGTGCTGGCGGAACTGGGGGCGCTGGACAACGTGCGGCTGATGTCGCGCACAACCGTGACCGGGGCCTATGATAGCGGGACCTTTGGCGCGCTTGAACGGGTCGGCCATCATGTGGCGGCGCGCCCGGCCACCTTGCCGCTTGAGACGTTCTGGCGGATCGTGGCAAAACGTTCGATCCTGGCGTCTGGCGCGTTGGAGCGCCCGGTCGCCTTTCGCAACAATGATCGGCCGGGGATCATGACTGCGGGTGCGGTGCGTGCCTATCTGAACCGATGGGGGGTGGCCCCGGGACAGAAGGTGACGGTGTTTGGCAACACGGACGACATACATCGCACAGCACATGACCTGCTGGCCGCCGGGGTGCATGTGGCCGGGGTGATCGACAGCCGACACGATGCGCCGGATTCCAGCGATTTTCGCGTGTTCAAGGGGGCGATGGTCAGCAACAGTTCCGGTCGCCGTGGTCTGGACAGCATAACCATCCGCAGCGTTGCCGGCGAAGACAGGCTGGCGACCGATTGTCTGGCCATGTCCGGTGGATGGAACCCGACCGTGCATCTGAGCTGTCACATGAACGGCCGCCCGGTCTGGCGCGAGGATATTCTGGCCTTTGTTCCGGCGGCGGACACCGTTCCCGGAACGGCGGTTGCGGGGGCTTGCAACGGCGCTTTTTCCACCGCTGCCTGTCTGCGCGAAGGGGCACAGGCCGCCACGGCCGCATTGCAGGCTTTGGACAGGGCTGTGCCCGATGTTCCGCTGCCGCACAGCGAAGACGCGCCCTACAGGATCGCGCCGCTCTGGGCGGTGCCGGGGCGCGGCCGGGCCTGGCTGGATTTTCAGAACGATGTTTGCGTCAAGGACGTGAAACAGGCCGCGCAGGAAAACTTCCGTTCGGTCGAGCATATGAAACGCTATACCACCCAGGGCATGGCAACGGATCAGGGCAAGAACTCCAACGTGGCCGCACTTGCCATTCTTGCCGATGCCACCGGGCGTTCCATTCCCGGCACCGGCACCACCACGTTCCGCCCGCCGTTCAGCCCGGTATCGATCGCCGCGATGGGGGCCGAAGCGCAGGGCAAGGGGTTTGCGCCGGAACGTTTTACCACCAGCCATGCCGCCAGCGTCGAACGCAATGCGCCGATGATCGAGGCGGGTTTATGGTATCGCCCCAGTTACTTTCCGGCACCGGGTGAAACCACATGGCGGCAATCCTGTGACCGCGAAGTCGGCATGGTGCGCAATTCGGTCGGCATTTGTGACGTTTCCACATTGGGCAAAATCGACATTCAGGGACCGGATGCCGCTGCCCTGCTGGATTTTGTCTATGCAAACACCTTCAGTACGCTGAAAGTCGGGCGTACCCGCTATGGGCTGATGCTGCGGGAAGACGGGCATGTCATGGATGACGGCACGACGGCACGGCTGGGCGAGCATCATTTCCTGATGACCACGACTACGGCAGCGGCCGGGCAGGTGATGCGGCACCTGGATTTCGCGCATCAGGGTCTGCGGCCCGATCTGGATGTCGCGATGACGTCGGTCACCGAACAATGGGCGCAGTTCGCCATTACCGGGCCGAAATCGCGTGAATTGCTGAACGGTCTGCTCGATGCCGAACTGACCGATGCGGACTGGCCGTTCATGGCCTGTGGGGCGGTTTCGGTGGCCGGCGTTGATGGGCGGCTGTTCCGTATTTCGTTCTCAGGCGAACATGCCTATGAGCTGGCCGTTCCGTCGCGCTATGGCGACAGTCTGTTCCGGACCCTGGTGGCCCGCGCCGAAACGATGGGCGGTGGGGCATATGGTATGGAAGCCCTGAATGTGCTGCGGATCGAAAAAGGCTTCATCACCCATGCCGAGATCCACGGGCGCACGACCGCCTTTGATATCGGAATGGAGCGCATGGTGGCATCCGGCAAGGATTGCATCGGCAAGACCATGAGCAGGCGTGAGGGCTTGAGCGGGGCGCAGCGCGAGCAACTGGTCGGGTTGAAACCGGTCGGGGCGGTCCGCCAACTGAGCGCGGGGGCATATCTGTTTCAGGCCGATGACGATCCGGTCCGCGTGAACGAACAGGGCTATGTCACCTCGGTTGCCTATTCCCCGACGCTGGGTCAGATGCTGGCGCTGGCCTTTCTGAAAGACGGCCGGGCGCGGCACGGGCAAAAGATACGCATGGTGGACCATCTGCGGGAACTGGATGCCCTGTGCGAGGTGGTCGATCCGGTATTCTTTGATCCGGACGGAGGACGGGCCCGTGGTTGAACTGATCGCAAGAACACCCTGTCAGGCGTTGCTTCCGCTGGAAATAGGCGGGGTTGTGGTGCGCGAGGAAGATGTCGGACGATTGACCTCGATCATGCCATATCGCGGACAGCATGCGGCGGTGTCCGCAACACTGAAAGCCGCACATGGGATTGAATTGCCCGCGCCGGGACGGATGTATGAAGCGCAGTGCGCGCAGGCGATCTGGTTCGGCCGGGGGCAGACGATGCTGATCGGCCCCGCGCCGGACGCGGCTTTGTCGCGCGATGCGGCGCTGACCGATCAAAGCGATGCCTGGGCGGTCGTGCGGCTGCACGGCGACAGCGCCGAGGATGTTCTGGCGCGGCTGGTGCCGGTGGATCTGCGCGCCGCATCGTTCTCCTGCGGCCATACGGCGCGGACCCGGCTGATGCACCTGGCGGCATCGATCACCCGCCTGGACGATCGCACGTTTCGCATCATGGTATTCCGTTCGATGGCGATGACACTGGTGCATGATTTGAAAACGGCAATGGAAGGCGTCGCCGCGCGCAGGTAGTCTGTGCCAACCTTAACTGATTCCGGAGAGACCCATGTTCCGCATTGCGATTGCCGCCTGCCTGTTGGCATCCCCCCTGATGGCCGCCGAAACCAAGGAAGAAAGCTGTGGCTATCAGGCCGATGTCATGCGCGCGGTGCAACAGGCGCGTCTGGACAGGGTAAAAGAGGCGGATGTGGCCGATACGATCGCGGCGACCAACCCCGGCTGGCCGGAAAATTACAATGCTGCCATCCCGCAGTTGACCCAATTCGTCTACAGTCAGAAGATGCGTCACCTGCGCAAGGAAGACTTGGGCGCAACGTTGCGTGAACAATGCCTTGAGAACTGGGACCAGATCCAGAAAATGCAAAAGGACCTGAAGAACTGATATGGCGCTGCCCCCCGGCTTTCTGGAAGAACTGCGCAGCCGCGCAAGCCTGTCACAGGTTGTCGGGCGCAAAGTCATCTGGGATACGCGCAAATCCAACCAGGGCAAGGGCGATATGTGGGCACCTTGCCCGTTCCATCAGGAAAAATCCGCATCGTTTCACGTCGATGACCGCAAGGGATTCTATTATTGCTTTGGCTGTCATGCCAAGGGGGACGCGATTTCCTTTGTGCAGGAAACCGAGAATGTCGGCTTCATGGAGGCTGTCGAAATTCTGGCGGGCGAAGCCGGAATGCAGATGCCCGAACGCGACCCCCGCGCGCAGGAAAAAACCGACCGGCGCGCAAAGCTGGCAGAGGTCATGGAGCAAGCGGTGCAGTTTTTCCGCTTGCAGTTGCGCACCGGTGCAGCGGCGCAAACCCGCGCCTATCTGGATCGTCGCAGGCTGAGCCAGCAACAGCAGGAACACTGGCAGATCGGTTTCGCGCCGGACGGGTGGCAGGGCCTGTGGGATCACCTGCGCGGCAAGGGCGTGGCCGAAGACCTGATTCTGGCGGCGGGGCTGGCAAAGCCATCCGGCAGCGGCGGGCGGCCCTATGACACGTTCCGCAACCGGATCATGTTCCCGATCCGCGATGCGCGTGGGCGTTGCATCGCCTTTGGCGGGCGCGCGATGGACCCTGCGGACAAGGCCAAATACCTGAATTCGCCGGAAACCGATCTCTTTGACAAGGGGCGCAGCCTTTATAACCACGGCCCCGCGCGTACCGCCGCAGGCAAGGGCCAGCCGCTGATCGTGGCCGAAGGCTATATGGATGTGATCGCGCTGGAGGCGGGGGGCTTTCAGGCGGCTGTCGCGCCGTTGGGCACGGCGATTACGGAAACGCAGTTGCAGATGCTGTGGCGCATTGCGCCCGAACCGATCATCGCGCTGGATGGCGATGCCGCCGGTCTGAACGCGGCGATGCGTCTGATCGATCTGGCCTTGCCTTTGCTTGAGGCGGGGCAATCCCTGCGCTTTGCCATCATGCCCGAAAAGATGGATCCCGACGATCTGATCCGCGACAAGGGGCCCGCAGCCATGCAGAAGCTGTTGGATCAGGCGGTGCCGATGGTTCAACTGCTCTGGCGCCGGGAAACCGAGGGACGGAATTTTGATAGCCCCGAACGCAGGGCGATGCTGGACAAGGCGCTGCGTGACCGAATCAAGGCCATTCGCGACCCGTCAATTCGCAGCCACTACGGACAGGAAATAAAGAACCTGCGATGGGAGCTGTTTGCGCCGCGGCGCGTATCCAGGCGCAAGCCCTGGAAACCTGGCGTCAGTGCAGCACCGGTGCCGATGCCGGGAACGCGGGCGTCGATGCTGGTGGTGGCAGACGAGGCCATGCAGGACCAGATGCGCGAGGCGGTCATTCTGGCCGCGGTGATCGCAACGCCGCAGATCATCCCCGAGTTCGAAAGCGGCCTTGAAACCATGCGGTGCAACGATCCGGCACATGCGCGTCTGCGCGACCTGATCCTGCAACATTCCGAAACCGAGGACCTGAAAGACACGATTTGCGCCGCAATGGGTGAGGAGGCCCTTGAAAATCTGCACGCGCTTCGCCATGTGGCTATCAACCCCTGTGTGCGCAACCCGGGCGATGTTGAACTGGCGCGGATGACGCTGGAAGAGGAACTCGCCAAACTCAAGGCGCGGCATGGTCTGAACACCGAGATCGCCGAGGCGGTCGAGGATCTGAGCGACGTGGCCGATGAGGCGCTGACGTGGCGGCTGTCGCAGGCCGCGCAGGCGCGCAATCGGGCAATTCGAAGTGAGCATGAGGACAAAGCCGAATACGATACTGGCGAGAACGGTGCCCGAATCAATCGCGACGAACGTCAGCGATTCGATGCCCTGTTGGACAAGATAGGGCACATGAAGCCGGGCCGGTGATGTGTTTTGGTAAAGAATCGCTAAAGAAAAACGGGTAAACGGGGTGACGAATCACTCGATGCAGCTAATGATTCGCCGCAAGCGAATCACCCCAGCCCGCGCAGGAGCACTTAATGGCCGCCAAAGATACCGACGATCGCAAAGCCGATAACCAGGATGCCGAAATTTCGCTGGATATGAGCCAGGCCGCCGTCAAGAAGATGATCGGCGAGGCACGAGAGAAGGGCTACATCACCTATGATCAGCTGAATCAGGTCTTGCCGCCGGATCAGGTGAGTTCCGAACAGATCGAAGACGTGATGTCGATGCTGTCGGAAATGGGGATCAATATCATCGAGGACGAAGAGGCCGAGGAGGAAGAGAACAAGGGCTCGACCGAGATCGCCACGACCGAAAGCGCCCGCGAGGTCACGCTGTCCAGCGGCACCACCGAAAAGCTGGACCGCACCGATGACCCGGTTCGCATGTACCTGCGCGAGATGGGCAGCGTCGAACTGCTGAGCCGCGAGGGCGAGATCGCGATCGCCAAGCGTATCGAGGCCGGTCGCAATACGATGATCGCCGGGCTGTGCGAAAGCCCGCTGACCTTCCAGGCGATCACCATCTGGCATGACGAACTGTTGTCCGAAGACATTCTGCTGCGCGATGTCATCGATCTGGAAACCACCTTTGGCGACCAGATGGATGAAGAAGGCGGGGTCGAAGCCCCGGTCGTCGATACCAGTGCCGTGGCCACCAGCAAACCTGCCGAGGATGACAAGCCCGAACTCGACGCGGACGGCAATCCGATTGCCAAGGATGATGACGACGACGAGGACGAACAGGCCAACATGAGCCTGGCGGCGATGGAAGCGGCGTTGAAGGATCAGGTGCTGACCACGCTGGAAACCATCAGCAACGATTATGCGCAATTGTCCGAGATGCAGGACAGCCGGATTTCCGCGACATTGAACGAAGACGGATCGTTCAGCGCGTCCGACGAATCTACGTATCAGGCGTTGCGTTCGGAAATCGTTCTGTTGGTCAACGGGCTGCACCTGCACAACAACCGGATCGAAGCCTTGATCGATCAGCTCTACGGGATCAACCGCCGGGTGATGTCTCTGGACAGCGCGATGGTCAAGCTGGCGGACCAGGCGCGGATCAACCGGCGTGAATTCATCGAAGAATACCGTG
Source organism: Rhodobacteraceae bacterium F11138 (assembly GCA_016521575.1). Lineage (GTDB taxonomy): Bacteria > Pseudomonadota > Alphaproteobacteria > Rhodobacterales > Rhodobacteraceae > Sedimentitalea. The sequence continues at coordinate 80,834 of JAEKDP010000006.1, forward strand.
GCCGCGAACTGGACCCGAACTGGCTGGCCGAGATGGGTGAAAAACCCGGTCGCGGCTGGCAGATGTTCATCGAGCGCAGCACCGACAAGGTTGAAGAATTGCGCGCGGACATGGCCCAGGTCGGCCAATATGTCGGTCTGGACATCAGCGAATTCCGCCGCATTGTGCAACAGGTGCAGAAAGGCGAAAAAGAGGCGCGCCAAGCTAAGAAGGAAATGGTCGAAGCCAACCTGCGCCTGGTGATCTCGATCGCCAAGAAATACACCAACCGCGGATTGCAGTTCCTCGATCTGATCCAGGAAGGCAACATCGGTCTGATGAAGGCGGTCGACAAGTTCGAGTATCGCCGCGGCTATAAGTTCTCGACCTACGCGACCTGGTGGATTCGTCAGGCGATCACACGGTCCATTGCCGATCAGGCGCGCACCATCCGTATTCCGGTGCATATGATCGAAACGATCAACAAGCTGGTGCGCACAGGGCGGCAGATGCTGCACGAAATCGGCCGCGAGCCGACGCCCGAAGAACTGGCGGAAAAGCTGCAGATGCCGTTGGAGAAGGTCCGCAAGGTGATGAAAATCGCCAAGGAGCCGATTTCACTGGAAACCCCGATCGGCGACGAAGAAGACAGCCAGCTTGGCGATTTCATCGAAGACAAAAACGCGGTTCTGCCGCTGGACAGCGCCATTCAGGAAAACCTGAAAGAGACCACCACCCGCGTGCTGGCGTCGCTGACCCCACGCGAAGAACGGGTGTTGCGGATGCGGTTCGGTATCGGGATGAACACCGATCACACGCTGGAAGAAGTGGGTCAGCAATTCAGTGTGACCCGCGAACGGATCCGGCAGATCGAGGCAAAAGCCCTGCGTAAGCTGAAACACCCCAGCCGCAGCCGCAAGCTGCGCAGCTTTCTGGATCAATAGAGTCGGCGCAAAAGACTACGACGGCCCCCTCAGTGAACCGCTTGCGGGGGCCGGGTTGTGTGCGGCGACAAGGTCGGGCTGTGCGAACGTGCTGCGCTCGAGTGCAATCGCCACGCACAGTGAACGCGCAGTGGATTGCAAACGCGTCCGCACCATGCCCGGCAGACCGATGAAGCTGGTAGATTGCTATAGGCTTCAGAACCTCAACGACAGGCAGGACATGCCGCCGTCCAGCTTGGCGCATTCGCTGTTGCCGATCTCGCGCACATCGTATCCGGACGCGCGCAGGGTGGCGGCCGTACCGGGAAAACCCGCCGGCATCAGCACGAATTGGTTGAACCGGATCGCATTGGCAGCCGCGTCTTCGCCCGGCGCTGTGTGAATAACGCGGTAGCCGTCAAAACAACCCGTATCCGCCAGCCGCCGGGTGGCCAGGATGGTTTGACCGTCCAGCAATGAGCAATCGGTCTTGAAATGCAGGACACCTTCGGGCGTATGGACTTCGCGCACCGTATGCCCCCAGCGCGCGACCAGCTTTGTCAGTTCGGCGATTCCGGCGCTGTCGGTGCGGGCCGAACGTCCGACCAGAATTTCACGCTCTGTGGTCAGGATGTCGCCGCCCTCGATGAAACCGGGGCCGCAGATTTCAAGCACGTCGTCATATTGCGCGCGCAGGGTGGGGGCCATCTCGGCGACTTCACCGCGCCGGGACTCGGCCCCCGGCCGCATCAGAACAACCCCCTGGGGCAGACAAAGGGCGGTGTCCTCGACGAACACCGCGTCTGGAAACGCTTCGAGCGGTGGCAGTTCAATCACCTGGGCACCCGTTTCTCGCAATGTCGCGACATAGTCCGCATGATGTTGCAGCATCAGGTTCAGGTCAGGCGTGCCAAGGTCTTCGGCCCGCAGCCCGTCAACGATGCTGCCACCGGGTTTGCGGGTGATCGCGCGGGTGAACTCAAAGGACGGGTTCGGCATTCTTGACCTCGGGCAGGAATTGATACCGTCACATGTTTCAAAATTCATCCGAAACAGCAAGTGCGCTGTGATTGGTCCAAATAACCGCTTGCATCCGCTGCGCGATCTTTCCCTAATAGGCCCACCATCCGGAGACCCGAATGACCGTTCAAACCGCTCAGGACACCGGCGCAACCGGTGTCGCATCCAAAGATGAAGCCATCCGGATCGACAAGCTGCACAAATCCTTTGGCCAGCTCGAAGTGCTCAAGGGGGTGTCACTGGTGGCGCACAAGGGCGATGTGGTGGCCATCATAGGCGGCAGTGGTTCGGGCAAATCCACCCTCCTGCGCTGTGTGAATTTTCTGGAAACGCCCAGCAGCGGCCGTATCGTTCTGGGGGGTGAAGAGATCGCGATGCGCCCGGACGGCACGCCGGTGAGCCGAAAGCAGATTGAAAAGGCCCGCACCCGGCTGGGTATGGTGTTTCAGTCCTTCAATCTTTGGACGCATCGCACCCTGATGGAAAATGTGATCGAAGTGCCGGTGCATGTGCTGGGGCTGCCGCGGGCCGAAGCCGTGGCGCGGGCCGAGAAACTTCTGGCGCGGGTCGGGTTGTCGGCCAAGACCGATACCTATCCGGCGTTTCTGTCCGGGGGGCAGCAGCAGCGCGCGGCGATCGCGCGAGCCTTGGCGATCGAACCCAGCGTGATGCTGTTTGACGAACCGACCAGCGCGCTGGACCCGGAACTGGTGGGCGAGGTCCTGTCGGTGATCCGTGACCTGGCCGCAGAGGGCCGCACCATGCTGCTGGTGACCCACGAGATGAAATTCGCGCGTGAGGTTGCCACCCATGTCATCTATCTGCACAACGGGGTGGTCGAAGAACAAGGCCCGCCCGAACAGGTGTTCGGAAATCCGCAATCGGATCGGCTGAAACAGTTTCTGAAATCCGTTGCATAGACAACGGGACATATAACAGGGAGAAAAATCTATGAAATTCAAGCATATCCTGACAGCGGGTCTGACCGCGATGGTGGTTGCCGCCGGTGGGGCCAAGGCCGAAGAGGTCAAGATCGGCATCGCCGCCGAACCCTATCCGCCCTTTGCCGCGCCCGATGCGGCGGGCAATTGGGTCGGTTGGGAGATCGAGATCATCCAGGCGGTCTGTGCCGCAGCTGAGCTGGACTGTGCGATCACCCCGGTCGCCTGGGACGGGATCATCCCGTCGCTGACCGGTCAGCAGATCGACGCGATCATGGCGTCGATGTCGATCACGGATGAAAGGATGAAAACCATCGATTTCTCCGATCCCTATTACAACACGCCCGCCGTGATCGTGGCGGACAAATCGATGGATATCGCGTCCACGCCAGAGTCCCTGAGCGGCAAGATCCTGGGGGTTCAGGCGTCGACCACCCATCAGGCCTATGCCCAGGCGCATTTTGAAGGCGACACCGAACTGCGTATCTATCAGACCCAGGACGAGGCCAATCAGGACCTGATTGCCGGGCGGATCGACGCGACACAGGCCGACAGTATCGCGATGGCGGATTTTGTTGCCAGCGACGCCGGGGCCTGCTGCGAAATCAAGGGCGCGGTGGCCAAGGACGATGCGATCCTGGGCAAGGGTGTCGGTGCCGGCGTCCGCAAGGGCGACGATGCGCTGCGCGAGGCTCTGAACGCCGGAATTGCGGCGGTTCTGGCCGATGGCACCCATGAAAAGATCACCGCCAAGTATTTCACCACCAGCATCTACAGCGAATAGGTCTGCCCGGTGGAAGGTCTTGTCGAGGCGCTTGGCCTGACCAGTACCTTTGAGCTGTTGTCCTTGTCCCCCCCCGGCTGGGGGGGCAACCTGTTGCGCGGTCTGATGAATTCTCTGCAGATCGCGTTTGGTGCTTTTGGCTTTGGACTGGTGATCGGGCTGTTCGGCGCCTATGGCAAGCTTTACGGCGGCCCGGTCATCCGCGATCTGCTGGCCGTCTATACCACGGTTGTGCGCGCGGTGCCGGAATTGGTGCTGATCCTGATCCTCTACTATGTGGGCACCGATCTCATCAACAAGCTGGTGATGGGGTTTGGCGGCGAACGTGTCGAGATCAACGGCGTCGTGGCCGGGATCTGGGTGCTGGGAATCGTGCAGGGGGCCTATGCCACTGAAATCCTGCGCGGCGCGATTCTGGCGGTCCCGCCGGGGCAGATCGAGGCGGCGCGGGCCTTCGGCATGCCGCCGGTCATGCTGATGCGCCGTGTGACGATCCCCGCGATGATGTCCTTTGCCATTCCGGGCCTTGCGAACCTGTGGCTGATCGCGACCAAGGACACGGCCTTGCTGGCGATCGTGGGGTTCAACGAGCTGACGCTTGAAACCAAGCAGGCGGCGTCCAGCACGCGGGCCTATTTCACCTTTTTCCTTGCGGCGGGCGGGCTGTATCTGATCGTGACGCTGCTGTCCGGGCGTGTCTTCAAGCGTCTGGAAACCTGGGCCCGCAAGGGGCAGCCGTCGATGCGGCAGGCAAAGACATGAAAGCCCTTCTGCAACCGCACCGGATCGTGATGATCCTTGTTGCCGTGGCTTTGGTGCTGTGGTGTGCGGTGTCCATGCAATGGGATTGGATCCCGAAATATGCCGATCTGGCTTTTCTGGGGCTTTGGCGCACGATCTGGATTCTGGTCGTGACCGCGGTTCTGGGCTTTCTGCTGGCGATCCCGCTTGGTTTGGCGCAGGCGATAGGCCCGTGGTATCTGGCGACACCGGCGCGGATGTTCTGTACTGTGATCCGCGGCACGCCGCTGCTGTTGCAGATCTGGCTGCTGTATTATGGGTTGGGCTCGCTGTTTCCGCAATTTCCCTGGATCCGCAGCAGCGAATTGTGGCCCTATCTGCGGCAGGCCTGGCCCTATGCGGTTCTGGCCCTGACCCTGTCCTATGCGGGCTATGAGGGCGAAGTGATGCGCGGCGCGTTCGCTGGCGTCGCCAAGGGGCAGGTCGAGGCGGCCAGGGCGTTCGGCATGCCGCGTTTCACAATGTTCCGGCGGATCTGGCTGCCACAGGCCATCCAGAGCGCGCTGCCGACGCTGGCCGGGGAAACCATTCTGCAACTCAAGGCCACACCTCTGGTGGCTTCGATTACCATCATCGAAATATACGCGGTCGCGTCGCGGGTGCGGCAGGATACGTTCATCATCTACGAGCCGCTGTTGTTGCTGGCCTTGGTGTACATGGCCATAGCCGGGGTGATCACGCTGGCATTCCGGTGGCTGGAACGCCGGGTGCCGACCAGAAGCGTCTGAAGACAATCTGTTGATCCGTCAGCGCTTGTTTCTGCGGCACGGTCTTGCCGTCGCTGCGCGGACGTGGTCGCGGGGTGCATTTCTTTGGTCAGCGGTGTCGGAATACCCTTCGTTTGGCCCGTTTTCAGGTGGGGATCAGACGGGTCGAAGGAAAAGTGAGATTTTAACGCAAACCTGGCTTGACGGGGCAGGGTGCGCGCCATATTACCGCCTGACGCAGCGGGCGGTTGTAGCTCAGCTGGTTAGAGTGCCGGCCTGTCACGCCGGAGGTCGCGGGTTCGAGCCCCGTCAACCGCGCCACTGCTGCGTTCCTGGCCGAGGATCACCGGCACGCCGAAAGGCAAATGCGCGGTTGTAGCTCAGCTGGTTAGAGTGCCGGCCTGTCACGCCGGAGGTCGCGGGTTCGAGCCCCGTCAACCGCGCCACTTTCACCTTTGCAAAGACCCCGGTTTGCATGCGGCCGCACAGGGCAGGTGCATCAATACCCATATCCCAAAGCTGCTTCCTGATCCGGGTCGATCTGTGCCCGCAAGAAAGCCATATCCTCGGGTGAAAAATCCGCCGGTGTTGCCGGGCGGGACGGTATCGCGGGCTTGAAACGCGATCCCAGACGTTTGACCACGGGCCGGAAATCCGAATCCCGGTCTGGCAATGTCAGGGATCGGGTCAGCTGTTCGATTGTGGCCTGCGGTGCGTGCTGCAGGGTTTCCAGCCGCAGCACGGCACAGGTGCAGCCGCGATTGAGGTAGCTCAGCAACCCGGTCAACTTGGCCTGTCGCAGGGCAAAGAGGTTGACAAAGACGGTCCCGGCCACAGGATCCCGGTCCTGTTGTAACGGCTGTCCGACCAGCCCATTGGATTTATTGAAATACCGGGGCCGGTCAATGACGGTTTGCCAGGGCGCGCGCAGGAATGCCGCAAAGTCCAGCGTCTGCATGTCCGGCGTCGTATGCCAGGGCTTTGCGTGCATCGAGCGCGCCCAGTCCACCGCATTGCGCACCACGCAAATCACGGCCAGATCTTGCGGGATGGCCAGTGACGACGGAAACCCGTGTTTCCAGCCCAGCACATCCGACGGCCTAAGTCCGGTGTTCCGGGCCAGAAGGCGGGTGGCAAGATTGGTGCCCGAAGACCGTTCCCCCAGGACCTGAAAACGGGTCGGGGTCCAAGCCGTGGGCTGAACATGCAGGCCGGATCTGGCGAAATCGGGGGAAAGCAGAACAGGTTCCTTTTTTCTGGGGGCGCAAAAGCGGTTACCGGGTGTTCTTGATTCTCTTGTACCGTTATTGTCGTGAATAGTTCGACAATTCAAATGGCCGGGGCCAACTGATGCAAACCGCTGCTGCGCTGACGATGGTGCGTGACGATACGTTCTTTCTGGCCCACTGGCTGCGGCATTACGGCGGGCTGTTCGGGCGCGAGAACTGTTTCGTGGTGAATCACGGGCGCGGGGATGCGGTTGCCGAACTGGCGCAGGGGTGCAATGTCATCGGCATTCCCGGCGATCCGCACCGCAATTTCGACATGAAACGATGGCGCATGTTGAACAATTTTGTCATGGGGCTGCGGTGTTACTACGATCATGTGATCGTCGGCGATGTGGACGAATTGGTGGTTCTGGATCCGGCTGCGGGTGTCGATCTGCCCGATTGGCTGCGCACGGTGCCGGCCAACCGGGTGTTGACCCCGCTGGGGCTGGAGGTGATCCATCGCACCGATTGCGAGCCTGAGCCCATAACAGACCGGGTTCTGGGGCCGCGCCGCCATGTGCGCCCGGCACCGCATTACTCCAAGCCTTGCGTTGTGTCTGTGGGCACCAAGATCGCCCGTGGCGGGCATTTTACCCAGTACGACAAGCTGCATACGCCCGAGCATCTGTATCTGCTGCATCTGAAATTCTGTGATCAGTCGGCCTATTCCGAAGCCATGGACCGGCGCAACGCGATGACGGTTCAGACCGGGGCCAGCGTCAAGGATGCGTCGATCGGGCGGCACTGGTTCACCGAAGCGCGCGGCGATGACGCGGACCTGTTCGCGGCGTTTCAGACGCTTGACATGCAGCACGGTTTTGATCCGGCACCGCTGCGCCGCCAGATGCATCTGACCTGGCGCGCGCGGGGCAATACCGGCTATTGGCAGTTCGATCGCCCGGAACTGAAAACCCAGTACCGGCTGCCCGAAAGATTTTGCGGGCTGGTGTGATGGCGGCGGCGGTGGCTCAGCGGCGGGCGGTCAGGCTGCGGCCTTGCGGGTCCGTCAGCACAAGTGCCCCGGTTTCGGTGAATTGAACCGTCACCTGCGTGTCCATGAACGACAGGAACGCATCTTCCTGCCGGGCGACGGCGGGAACGCAGGCCTTGCGTGTGACCGCGACCGGGCCAAAGGTCAGCGTGTCGTCCGCCTGCTCGTAGCTGCCGGTATACCGATTGCACCCGCCGCTGCCCGACACCCGTCCATCCCGTTCAAACGAAATCGTTGTCTGGGCAATGTCGATCACACCGTGCCCGTCGATGTCCTGGACGCGCCATTCACCGCCGGTCAACAGGTTCCCGCCCACAGTATCAGTCCCCGACACCTGGGTCAGGAAGAGTGTTCCGAAATCGGTGCTGGCCTGTTTCACGTCGACCGCGTGCACGGTGTCGGTGATCCAGTGCAGCCTGCCGTCCACCCCCGTGATCGACGCGCTCAGCGCATAGCTGTGACGCGGATCGAACAGATCGTTGACCACGGTCAGAGAGAACGGTATCGGCACCTGTTGACCGGGAAACGAGGCCCGGGCCATGATCCGCGACGGCGCATCGGCCCGTGATATGTCGCGCAGAGACACGGTGACCGTGCTGTCCGGCACCAGCGCGATCTTTTGACGATAGCTGATCTGACCGGACACCGTGACCGTGCGGTCCGCGTCTGCTTGGGCGATCGACGGGCTGGTCAGGGCGCAGATCGCGCAGAGCGCGGCAAATCCTGCTTTCAGTGATAGGGTCGAACCGGCCATGGCGTGTCTCTTGCTTGCGGGAACTGTTGTCAGAGATGGGGCGTCGCGGTGGTTTTGCAACCGCACCGCCCCATGGCAAAGAGCCGCCCTAGCGCGCGCTCAGCGCATCCAGAACCCGCGCCCAGCTGCGGATACCCTTGTGAAAGCTTTCGACATCGTATTTCTCGTTGGGGGAATGGATCTGATCGTCGTCCTTGCCAAACCCGATCAGCATCGGTGTGGTGCCCAGGATGTTCTGAAAATGTCCTGCAATCGGGATCGACCCGCCGCAACCGATATAGGCCGCCGGGTCGGGCCATTCATCGCTCAGCGCCTGTCGGGCGGCTTCGAAGGCGGGCGCCGTGGTTTCGAACGCCCCGGCCCGGGATGCACCATGTCCCGTGAATTCAACGGTGCAATCGGGGGGCAGGGCATCGGTGACCATCTTGCGGAATGCCTGCCGGATGGCGTGCGGGTCCTGATCGCCGACCAGACGGAAACTGATCTTGGCGCTGGCCTTGGAGGGCAGCACGGTCTTGAACCCGTCGCCCGTATAGCCGCCGATGATGCCGTTGACCTCGCAGGTCGGGCGCGACCAGATCATCTCAAGCGGGGTGCGATCCTGTTCGCCCGCCGGTTGTGACAGACCGACATCGCCCAGGAAACGGGCGTGGTCGAAGGCCAAACCCTGCCATTGCGCGCGCAGTTCATCCGGCAGTTCGGGAACGCCGTCATAGAAACCGGGCACGGTGATGCGCCCGTTGTCATCGTGCAGCGAGGCGATAATGCGCGACAGCACGCGGATCGGGTTCATGGCCACGCCGCCATACATCCCGGAATGCAGGTCGCGCTCAGGCGCGGTGATGGTCAGTTCCTCGCCCAGCAGGCCGCGCAACATGGTGGTGATGGCGGGCACGCGGCTGTCAAACAGGCCGGTGTCGCATATCAGGGCCAGGTCGGATTTCAGTTCCTCGGCGTTCTCCTCCATGAACGGCACCAGGCTGGGAGAGCCGCTTTCCTCTTCGCCCTCCAGAAAGAAAGTCAGCTTGCAGGGCAGGGTGCCATGGACCGCCTTCCAGGCGCGGCAGGCTTCGACAAAGGTCATCAACTGCCCCTTGTCGTCCGCCGCCCCACGCGCCCGGATCACCGGTCCGGCGGAGGTTTCTTCGACCGCCGGGTCAAAGGGATCGCGATCCCACAGGTCAAGCGGATCAACGGGTTGGACGTCATAGTGACCGTAAAACAGCAGATGCGGGCCGGGGCCGTCCAGATGGCCCACCACCATGGGATGGCCGGGCGTCGGGCGCTTTTCCGTGGCAACGCCCAGATCAATCAGGTCTGCCACCAGCCAGTCCGCGGCAGCGTCACAATCGGCTTTGAAGGCCGGGTCGGTCGAAATCGACGGGATGCGCAGTAGGTTCATCAGCCTGTCAATGGACACGGGCAGGTCGGTATCGATGCGGTGCAGAACATCGTTCAGGGACATCATGCGGCTCCTTGATCTTGCATTTTGCGCAGACCGTAACAGCGCGAAGTCCTGTGTCCACCCCATCGGGCCGGCCATGGGCAGAAAGACCGAGCTGTCGGAAACCCGACTCGTGCTGCGTGTTCGGCACCGAACGCGGCTTCGGAAACTCTGAAATGCAGGCAGGGAAAGGTATCAATGGGTGGCCGACCCCATCGGGGGAGCAGCGCGCATGCTGATGCTGCAGACGAAACAACGACCGGTACAGATGCCCTGACGGGCGACCGGTCGTTGTCAATTACCCTCTGCAAAGCAAACAGGGCCTCGCAGCTGCAAACCTATCAAGACGTGCAAACCATCTAAAACAGCAGGGTACGTCTGAAACCTACCACCCAACCATACACCCCGGAACAAAATCGTTACCATTCCAATGCGTTGAAGATGCGCAAAACCGGTCAATTCAACAAGTCAGGTATTCCGGACCTTGCGACCAAACGGGCCGATCCGCCGGTTTGATATGTGCCGGGGCTGCGACGTATGGTCGTGCGTTAATCTGTTGAACAAGACGCATGCAAGCGGTATTCATTCCGAAACGTGAATGCGGTCCTGCGCCGCCAAGCCGCCGTCAAAGTCGGCGAAATCAGATGGAGGAGCCCGGTGGATTACACCGCGAAACTCGACACGGCGATCGCCCGACTGCACGACGAAGGCCGCTACAGGACTTTTATCGATATTGAACGCCGCAATGGCCATTTTCCCCATGCCGTTTGGACGCGTCCTGACGGCACCGCGTCCGATATCACCGTGTGGTGCGGCAACGATTATCTGGGAATGGGGCAGAACCCGGTTGTATTGTCTGCGATGCACGAGGCGCTGGATGCCACCGGCGCGGGGTCGGGCGGCACGCGCAACATATCGGGAACGACAGTCTATCACAAACGGCTCGAGGCGGAACTGGCGGATTTGCACGGCAAGGAAAGCGCGTTGCTGTTCACCAGCGCCTATATCGCCAATGACGCCACGCTTTCGACCCTGCCCAGACTGTTTCCGGGGCTGATCATCTATTCGGATGAACTGAACCACGCCAGCATGATCGAAGGGGTGCGCCGCAACGGCGGGGCCAAACGCATTTTCCGGCACAATGACGTGGCGCATCTGCGGCAACTTCTCGAGGCGGACGATCCGAATGTGCCCAAGATCATCGTCTTTGAGTCGATTTATTCCATGGATGGCGATTTTGGTCCCATCGAAGCGATCTGCGATCTGGCGGATGAATTCAACGCCCTGACCTATATCGACGAAGTCCACGCGGTCGGCATGTATGGCCCACGCGGTGCCGGTGTCGCCGAGCGCGACCGTCTGATGCACCGTCTGGACATCATCAACGGAACCCTGGCCAAGGCGTTTGGTGTGATGGGGGGGTATATCGCCGCCAGCTACAAGATGTGCGATGCGATCCGTTCCTATGCGCCGGGTTTCATCTTCACGACCTCGCTGCCGCCTGCGGTCGCCGCCGGGGCTGCCGCCTCTGTCGCCTATCTGAAACAGACGCCGGAATTGCGCGAAATCCAACAGACCCAGGCCCGGATACTCAAGACGCGCCTCAAGGCAATGGGCTTGCCGATCATCGATCACGGCAGCCATATCGTGCCGGTGATCGTCGGCGATCCGGTGCATACGAAAAAGCTCAGCGACATGCTGCTGATGGATCACGGGATCTACGTGCAGCCGATCAATTTCCCCACCGTACCGCGCGGCACCGAACGTCTGCGTTTCACCCCGTCGCCGGTTCATGGTCCCGGAGAGATGGACAAACTGGTCAAGGCGATGGATGCCCTGTGGTCCCATTGTGCGCTAAATCGCGCCGAATTGAGCGCCTGAACGTATCTAGATGTGCAAATTGCCCGGTCTGTGTTAATCTGACGGAAAGAAAAACGTGACTGAGTCGGAAGGGAACCGACTCCAAGCGTTGCACGGCGGGCGCGGCAGGCGATATGGGGCAGCAGGCATGATTGGGCGCAAGCAGACGCGCAAATCAGAGGACATTGACGAAATCGTCATGCCAAAAGGCTTTGACGATTTCGAGTTGCGACTGGGCGACACGATGCGCGGTGAACGCGCGACCATGGGGAAATCCCTGCTGGACGTGCAGCGCGAGTTGCGGATCAAGGCCAGCTATATCGCCGCCATTGAAAATTCGGACCCTTCGGCCTTTGACACCCCCGGTTTCATTGCCGGGTATGTGCGCTCCTATGCGCGCTATCTGGGGATGGACCCGGACGAAGCCTTTGGCGCCTTTTGTGACGAAAGCGGATTTTCTGTTGCGCATGGCATGTCCGCCGAGGCATCGGTGGTAAAGAAAGCCTCGGTCCCGACGGGCAAGACGACGGTCGCGGCTCGTGATCCCTTTATCGCGCCCAATACGCCGTTCATTCCATCGCGCGACAGTGTGTTCAGCCAGATCGAACCCGGTGCGATCGGCTCGGTGCTGGTTCTGGTGGCGCTGATCGGCGGTATCGGATACGGCGGCTGGTCGGTTCTGAAGCAGGTGCAGCAGGTGCAGTTCGCGCCGGTCGAGCAATCCCCGACCGTGCTGGCGGATCTCGACCCGCTGAAGGGCGCGTCGCTGCCCGCGATATCCGAGGAAAACGAAAGCGGCGACGCGCTGGGGCTGACCGCTCCGACGGTCGAGGCCATGGACCGTCTGTACCGCCCGCAGGCCTTGGATGTGCCGGTTCTGGTCGCGCGGGATGCGCCGATTTCGACGCTGGACCCGCGCAATGTCGGCACCTTCGCACGCCCCGAGCCTCCGGCGATTCAGATCGCGGAAAATTCTTTCGATCCCCGGCCGCATGCCACCGCGCCGCAACCGCAGCCGCAGGTGGTGGAAGACGCGGCACCGCAGTTGCGTATGGTTGCGGTACGGGCTTCGTGGGTGCGGGTCAGTGCGGCGGATGGCACAGTGATTTACGAGGGTATCATGGAAGGCGGGCAAAGCTATGACGTGCCCGCAACCGAAGAACCGCCGACCTTGCGGGCCGGGGAATCCGGGGCGATCTATTTCGCGGTTGCCGGCGATCATTTCGGCCCCGTTGGCAAACGCGGTACCGTGACGTCCAACCTGCCGCTGTCGATTGATGCGGTCCAGGACCGTTTCCAGGTGGCGGATCTGCAGCAGGATCGCGACCTTGCCCGCATGGTGGCCGAAGCCCAGACCGCAGTTGTGCAACCCTGACCGGCTACCATTGCCCAAGACGGATCCAGCCGCTATCTAGGGTCCAGATCTGACCCGGAACCGCCCCGCAAACGGACCTGTCCTTATGACGTTGAACGCTGTTCGCCCCTGGCGCAATATATACCGCCGAAAATCCCGCCGGATCATGGTGGGCAATGTCCCTGTCGGGGACGGGGCGCCGATTGCGGTGCAGACCATGACCAACACGCTGACCACCGATGTTGCGGCGACGGTTGCCCAGGTTCAGGCGGCCGCCGAAGCGGGGGCGGATATCGTGCGGGTGTCCGTACCCGACGAGGCGTCGTCGCGCGCGCTCAGAGAGATCGTGGCCGAAAGCCCGGTACCGATCGTGGCGGATATTCATTTTCATTACAAACGCGGAATAGAGGCGGCCGAGGCCGGAGCAGCCTGCCTTCGGATCAATCCGGGAAACATTGGCGACGAAAAGCGCGTAAAAGAGGTGATCCAGGCGGCACGCGACCACGCCTGTTCGATCCGGATCGGGGTCAACGCGGGCAGTCTGGAAAAACACCTGCTGGAGAAATACGGCGAACCCTGTCCTGACGCGATGGTCGAAAGCGGGCTCGAACATATCCGCATTCTGCAGGACAACGATTTTCACGACTTCAAGATCAGCGTCAAGGCGTCCGATGTGTTCATGTCCGCCGCCGCCTATCAGCAACTGGCCGAGGCGACCGATGCGCCCATTCACCTGGGGATCACCGAAGCCGGGGGGCTGGTCAGCGGCACGATCAAGTCGGCGATCGGATTGGGAAATCTGCTGTGGATGGGGATCGGAGACACCATTCGTGTCAGCCTGTCCGCGGATCCGGTCGAAGAGATCAAGGTCGGGTTCGAAATTCTGAAATCGCTGGGGCTGCGCCATCGCGGGGTCAATATCATCAGTTGCCCCAGTTGCGCCCGGCAGGGGTTTGACGTGATCAAGACCGTCGAAGTGCTGGAAGAACGGCTGGCTCACATCAAGACTCCGATGAGTCTGAGCATCATCGGATGTGTCGTCAACGGCCCCGGCGAGGCGCTGATGACCGATGTGGGGTTCACCGGCGGCGGCGCGGGCAGCGGGATGGTGTATCTGGCCGGCAAGCAAAGCCACAAGATGGGCAATGACGCGATGGTGGATCACATCGTGGAACAGGTGGAAAAACGCGCCGCCGAAATCGAAGCTGCCGACGGGGCCGCGCAAGAAGCAGCGGAATAGGCTGAGCCGTTCGGCGCGGGGCACGAAAAGGCCCGCGCCGTTTGAACAGTTGCCGCGTCAGCCGTCGCGTTTGTCGGCCACGATCAATTCCAGCTGGTCGGCAGGCAGAAAGCCGCGCAGCAGTTCATCCTGCAGAACGAAAGTCGGCGTGCCGCTGATCTGCAACCGCTGGGCCAGTTCACGGGTGCTTGCGATTTCCTGGCTGACCTCGTCGCTGTCCATCTGCTCCAGGATCGCATCGCTGTCCAATCCCAGCCCGTCGGCCAATCTGCGCAGGGTCACGTCGTTCATGTCACCGCTCATCTCCATCAGCGCCGCATGCACCTGTTCATAGGCGTCATCCCCCGCCACATGCCGGGTCGCGATGGCAAAACGTGACGAAATCATCGAGGCTTCGCCCAGAATCGGAAGCTCCTTGACGATCAGACGGATGTTGCCGTCATTGGCCAGCAGCTTGGCGACCTCGGGTTTGGCCTTGCGACAATATCCGCAGCGGTAGTCCATGAACTCGACCAGGGTTATGTCCCCGTCCGGGTTGCCGCCGACCCAGGAAAACCCGTCGTCGAACAGCGCCTCTGCATTTGCCTGAACCAGCGCGTCATCGGCATGGGCCTGGGCCTCGGCCTTGCGCTGTTCCAGCAGATTGACCGCTTCGATGATCACTTCGGGATTGTCCAGAAGGTACGAGCGGACTTCGGCACGAAACGCTTCGCGTTCGGAATCGTTCAGGGTTGTCAGATCAGTGGCCAGAGCCGGACCCGCCATCAAGGCAAGCGCGGTCAGGGCAGGGGCGGCAAAGCGGGTCATCGTTCTTTCCTTTGTCGAAGTGTCGGTTGTCCAAAGCACATCCTGGACGCGCTGCCAAGATGCCCAACCGCTGGGCAGGACTTGCATGGCCCGCAGCCCGGACGGGATACAACCGCCATCCGGACCTGTCCCCGGCCGCACAGCAGGATTGACGCCAGCCGGGATAAACGGTCAATACACATGGCCGCACCATGGGAGAAGCACATGCGAAACTCAACCCGATCACAGGTCGATCCCTTCATTGTGATGGACGTGATGGAAGCCGCCCGCCGGGCCGAGGACGCGGGCCGGAGAATCATCCATATGGAGGTCGGGCAGCCCGGAACCGGCGCCCCCCAAGGCGCGGCGCGGGCATTGAGCAGCGCGCTGCAGACGGATGCGATGGGGTATACGGTTTCGCTGGGTCTGCCGGCATTGCGGCGGCGCATCGCGCAGCTCTATGGCGACTGGTACGATGTCGATCTGAACCCTGACCGGGTCGTGGTCACTTCCGGGTCCTCGGCCGGTTTCATCCTGGCCTTTACGGCGCTGTTTGATACCGGTGATCGCGTCGGGATCGGCGCGCCGGGTTATCCCAGTTATCGCCAGATCCTCAGCGCCCTGGATCTGGTGCCGGTCGATCTGCCAACCGCGCCGGAAAACCGTCTACAGCCCGTGCCTGCGGATTTCGCGGCTCTGGATCTGGCCGGGTTGATGGTGGCCTCGCCCGCCAACCCGACCGGCACCATGCTGGATCGCGGTGCAATGTCCGCCCTGATCGACGCGACACATGCCCAGGGGGCGGCATTCATCAGCGACGAAATCTATCACGGTATCGAATACGAAGCCAAAGCGGTGACAGCGCTGGAGGTGACCGACGATTGCTATGTGATCAATTCGTTTTCGAAATATTTCAGCATGACGGGCTGGCGCGTCGGATGGATGGTGGTGCCCGAGGACCACGTCCGCGTCATCGAGCGCCTGGCCCAGAACCTGTTCATCTGCGCCCCCCACGCCAGCCAAGTGGCCGCGTTGGCCGCGATGGACTGTGACGACGAATTGCGGGCCAATCTTGACGTGTACCGCGCCAACCGGGCGCTGATGCTGGAGGGGTTGCCAAAAGCGGGGTTCAACAAGATCGCCCCGCCCGATGGCGCGTTTTACGTTTATGCGGATGTATCCGATCTGACCGATGACAGCCGCGCGCTGGCCGCGGAAATTCTGCAACAGGCCGGGGTGGCGGTAACGCCGGGGCTGGATTTCGACCGCGACCGGGGGCACGGAACCCTGCGGTTTTCCTATGCGCGGTCCACGGCGGACATCCAAGAGGGGCTGGCCCGGTTGTCGCAGTTCATGAAGACGCGCGCCTAGCGCGGTTGCACCCAGGATCAGGTCGGGGGTATCGTGCCGCGCAATGAACCGTGGCGACAGCCCGTTATCAGGCGGACACACAGGCATGAGCAGGATCATCGCGGCACTGGCCTCGTTCTGGCTGGCAATCGCTGCCGCCAGCGCACAGGATTTCAGCGGGTTGGCGCGTCTTGACGCGACCCAAAGCGGTATCACCGATGATGGCTGGACGGGGCTGCGGATTGAACTGGCGCTCAGCCAGGGGGTTCCCTATCGCCTGTTCACGCTGGATGAACCGGCGCGGCTGGTTCTGGATTTTCAGGAAGTCGACTGGGGCGGCGTTTCGCCGGGCCAGCTGTTGCAAAGCAAACAGCTGAAGCAGGTGCAGTTTGGCACATATGTGCCGGGCTGGTCGCGCATGGTGCTGGAATTGGCCGAACCCATGGCGGTGGCAGGGGCGGAAATGCAGATCGATTCCGCGTCGGGGCGGGCGCATCTGACGGTGACGCTGGCGCCGCAATCCGCAGAAGCCTTTGCCTCAAACGCGGGCGCGCCGCATGATCCGCGTTGGGATCTGCCCGAACCGGCGGATGTCCCGGCCGGGCTGCGGCGCGGTCCCGATGCCCCGCTGATCGTGGTTCTTGACCCCGGACACGGCGGCATCGATCCGGGGGCCGAAACCGGGGGGCTGTTCGAAAAGGACCTGATGCTGCGATTCGCCCGGGAACTGCGCGAGGTTCTGCTGCGCGCCGGTGACTTTCAGGTCGTGCTGACGCGGGACAGCGATCATTTCGTGTCGCTGGAGCAGCGCGTTGCCATCGCACATCAGGCGGGTGCGGATGTGTTCCTGTCGCTGCACGCGGATTCGCTGGCCGAAGGACAGGCGCACGGGGCCACGGTGCATGTGCTGTCGCGCGCAGCTTCCGATGTGGCCAGCGCCAAGCTGGCCGAGCGGCACGATCGGGGCGATCTGCTGTCGGGCGTGGATCTCAGCCAGGCGGACGATCGTGTGACGGGCATATTGCTGGATCTCGCGCGGCAGGAAACCCGTCCCCGCACACAGGCGCTGGCGCAGGCGCTGGTGGATGGGATGATGCAGGCGGGCGGGCCCATGAACCGCCGCCCCCTGCGCAAGGCCGGGTTCTCTGTTCTCAAGGCCGCGGACATTCCGTCGGTCCTGGTCGAGATCGGCTTTCTCAGCAGCCCGAGAGATCTGGCCAACCTGCGGGATCCTGCCTGGCGGGGGGGCATGGCGCGGGGCATCCGCGATGGGCTGCTGGCCTGGCGACAGGCCGATGCGGCCCGCCGTCCGCTGGTGCGCCACTAGGCATCGCGGCGTCAGGCGGAAAATTACCTGCTTGTGTTTTGACCCGGCCCGCCGGCGTCCCTATATAGGGGCCAACGCGCGCGCAAAGGCAGTCAAGTGATCCGGTTTGTTTTATCTTTCTTCGGAGCGATCTTTACGCTCTTTACTCTGGGGATCGCCCTCATTGCCCTGAGCATCGGCGCGGTGTTCTGGGTCTATGGCCGCGATTTGCCCAGCCACGAATCGCTGGCGCAGTACAAGCCGCCCACGATCAGCCGGATCTATTCCGGCGAAGGTCACATGATCGACGAATTCGCCCAGGAGCGGCGGTTGTTCGTGCCTGCGGACGAGATACCCGACCTGATCAAACAGGCGTTCATCTCTGCCGAAGACAAGAATTTCTATACGCACAAGGGCTATGATATGCGCGGAATCGCTGCCGCGGGTATCGAAGCGGTGCGATCGCGCGGCGACAACGTCCGCGGCGCATCAACCATCACCCAGCAGGTGATGAAGAATTTCCTTCTGTCCGGTGACCGCCGGATCGAGCGCAAGATCAAGGAAATCATTCTGGCGTCCCGTCTTGAGGAAACACTGGACAAGGATCAGATCCTCGAACTCTATATGAACGAGATCTTTCTGGGGCAGAACTCTTACGGGGTGGCGGCGGCCAGCCAGACCTATTTCAACAAGACTCTGTCCGAACTTGCCCCGCATGAGGCGGCGTTCCTTGCGTCCCTGCCCAAGGCGCCCAGCGACTATCACCCGGTGCGGCGCAAGGAGCGGCTGTTGGCACGGCGTAATTTCGTGCTCAGAGAGATGCAGGAAAACGGCTATATCGACCGCGAAACCTATGAGATCGAAGTCGCCTTGCCCCTGCGGTCCGTGCAGAATGGAGATTTTGAAAGCTTCCGCACCGCGCTGCCGCCACGGGACTATTTCACCGATGAGGTCCGCCGCCAGCTGAGCGACGATTTCGGCGAAGGCGAGTTCTTTACCGGCGGATTCAGCGTGCGCGCAACCATTGACGAAGAAATGCAGAAGGTTGCGGCGAAATCCCTGCGCGCGCAACTGGAAAAATATGACCGGGGGCGCGGAATCTGGCACGGTACCGAAGACCGGATTCCCGCCGAGCAGCTCACGGATGAGGCCAGTTGGCGCGAATTGCTGTCCAAGGCGGATGTGCCGCGCGATGTCGTGCTGAATGGTCAATGGTATCCCGCCGTGGTTCTGGAAGTGGGCGACAGCGATGCCCGGATCGGGATCGAAAACGTCCCCGAAGACGAGGACGGCCACTGGATCCCGGCCAAGGACGTGCAATGGGCACGCAAGCGCAACAGCGATGGTTCGCTGGACCGAAAGGCGAAGGTCGCGGGCGATCTGCTGGACGTCGGCGATGTCGTTCTGGTCCGCAGGATGACACGCGACGATGATGGCTCGTTCATTCGCTGGACCCTGCGCCAGGTCAGCGATGTACAGGGCGGGTTCATGGCGATGGACGTGAACAACGGGCGTGTTCTGGCGATGCAGGGCGGATTCAGCTATCAGGATTCCGTGTTCAACCGCGCCACCCAGGCGCAGCGCCAGCCCGGTTCCAGTTTCAAGCCGTTCGTCTACGCCGCCGCATTGGACAGCGGGTATTCCCCCGCGACCATCGTGGTGGACGCCCCGATCGAGATCAACACGCCGCAGGGGCTGTGGCGTCCGCGCAATTCGTCCAACAAGTTCTATGGTCCGACGCCGTTGCGCACCGGGATCGAACAGTCGCGGAACCTGATGACGATCCGTCTGGCGCAGGAAGTCGGGATGCCTGTGGTCGCCCGCTATGCCGAGAAATTCGGGGTCTATGACGAAATGGGACCGTATCTGGCCAATGCGCTGGGGTCCGAGGAAACCACATTGTACAAGATGGTTGCGGCCTATGCCATGTTCGCCAATGGCGGTGAACGCGTGGAGCCCACTTTGGTGGACCGGATTCAGGACCGCTATGGCAAAACCATCTATCGTCATGACAAACGGGACTGCATCGATTGCGGATCGCCCGGGATCGGGCCGAACCAGACACCGCGCATCATCAGCAATCGCGAACGCGTCATGGATGCGATCACGGCCTATCAGCTGACCTCGATGATGAAAGGCGTGGTCGACCGCGGAACCGCCAGCGGCGTTGTCAAATTGCCGGTGCCCACGGCGGGCAAGACCGGTACGACCAACGAAGCGCGGGATGTCTGGTTCATCGGATTTACCAGCAATATCGTTGCGGGATGCTATATCGGGTATGATCGCCCGCGTCCTCTGGGCCGCAGCGCATACGGGTCGTCCATGTGTGGACCGGTGTTTCAGTCCTTCATGACCAAGGCCACGGAAAAATTCGGCGGCGGACCCTTTGAGGTGCCCCCCGGCGGTCATTTCATCAAGATCGACCGTTTCACCGGCGGGCGTTTGCCGGATGACGCAAGCGGTGCCTATGTCGTCGCCGAGTATTTCCGCGACGGTGCCGATCCCATGTTCGGTCTGACCTATGACGGTGGCTTTGCCATGGGATCGAATCTGCCGCTGATCGAAGAAGTGGTCAGCAGCGGCCGGCAGGTCCGTACATCCACCGGTGGAACCGCCGTTGTCGGTCCCAAGGCCAATTTCGGCACAGTAAGTTCGGGTGGGCTGTACTGACCCGCACCGGGGGTGCCGCCCGCGGCCCCCCGCCGAACGATGGCCAGCCCCCCGCATAGCCGACTGGCGTTTTTGACAGCTCAATCTTGCCGCTTTGGCTGGTCTGGTTTATCACGATCTCTCACCAACAATGGCCAGGAACCAGCATGCGCGCCGAGACCCAGAACATCGTGACCGAAATCGAGAAATCGCTGGATCTTCTGGCCCAGCGGATGGATTACGAAACCGCGCCGCACCGGTTGGAGGAATTCAATGCAAGGGTCGAGGACCCCACCCTGTGGGATGACCCGGACGCGGCGCAGAAACTGATGCGGGACCGTCAGATGTTGGTTGATGCGATGGAAACCTATACATCGATCAAGCAGGACCTGTCGGACAATGTCGAGATGATCGAACTGGGCGAGATGGAAGACGACGCCGAGGTCATCGACGACGCCGAAAACGTGCTGAAGGCGCTGGCGGTCAAGGCCGCGCAGAAAGAACTCGAAGCGCTGCTGGACGGTGAGGCCGATGGCAACGACACCTTCCTTGAAATCAATGCCGGGGCCGGGGGCACGGAAAGCTGCGATTGGGCCAACATGCTGGCGCGGATGTATGTTCGCTGGGCCGAGAAAAAGGGCTACAAGGTCGAATTGCAGGCCGAAAGCGCCGGAGACGAAGCCGGAATCAAATCGGCGACCTACAAGATCAGCGGACAGAATGCCTATGGCTGGTTGAAATCCGAAAGCGGCGTGCATCGTCTGGTGCGGATCAGCCCGTTTGATTCCGCCGCCAAGCGTCATACCTCGTTCAGCTCGGTCTGGGTGTATCCGGTGGTGGACGACAATATCGAGATCGAGGTCAATCCGGCGGATATCCGTATCGATACCTACCGCAGTTCGGGCGCGGGCGGACAGCACGTCAATACCACGGATTCAGCTGTGCGCATCACGCACAATCCGACCGGAATCGTGGTGACCAGTTCGGAAAAATCCCAGCACCAGAACCGTGATATCGCGATGAAAGCCCTGAAATCGCGGCTGTATCAGCTGGAACTCGACCGGCGCAACGCGGCGATCAACGAGGCCCATGAATCCAAGGGCGACGCGGGCTGGGGCAACCAGATCCGGTCCTATGTTCTGCAACCTTACCAGATGGTCAAGGACTTGCGGACCAATTTCGAAACCAGCGACACCAAAGGCGTTCTGGACGGGGATCTGGATGGTTTCATGGCCGCGACGCTGGCGCTGAACGTTTCGGGCAAGTCCCGGGCCGAAGCCCAGGGCGAGGGCTGAAACCGCCACGGCACCACCGGGAGCATGGCGAAAACAGCGGGGAACACCCGGGGCGGCGTGCATGTGCGTCAGGGCTTGTGCTGATGGCGGCAGGGGTTAGGCTGATGGCAATCAGAACAACGGATTTCCCTCATGCTGCTTACCCAACGCTCTGCGACCGACCTTTTGTCGGATCTGACAACCAGAAACCTATCGGCGGCCGATCTGATGCGGGCGACGCTGGATCGCATCGATCGGGCCAACCCGAAGGTGAACGCGGTGGTGGCGCTGCGGGATCCCGCCGAACTGCTGAAGGAAGCACAGGCGCTGGACGACGGGCCGCTGACAGGTCCGCTGCATGGCCTGCCGATCGCGGTCAAGGATCTGGTGAACGTTGCGGGTATCGTGTCCAGCCATGGGTCCGAGACCTTGCGCGACCATGTGCCCGAGCAGGACGATCTGATCGCCGCGCGGATGCGGGCGGCGGGCGCAATCCTGATCGGCAAGACCAATACGCCCGAATTCGGATTGGGCAGCCATACGTTCAATCCGGTCTACGGGGTCACGCGCAACCCATATGACACCACCCGCAGTTGCGGTGGTTCGTCCGGCGGAGCGGCGGTGGCGCTGGCCACGGGTATGACGGCTTTGGCGGATGGGTCCGATATGATGGGCAGTCTGCGCAACCCGGCGGCGTGGAACAACGTCTATGGTTTCAGACCCAGTTGGGGGCGTGTGCCGTCTGATCCCGATGGTGACAATTTTCTGCATCAACTGTCCACCCTGGGGCCGATGGCGCGCAGCCCCGAGGACATCGCGGTCTTGCTGGACGTGATCGCAGGCCCCGATTCGCGCCAGCCACATGGTATGGATGCGCCCCCGGTCGCGCCCTTGCAAGCGGTCGATCCCACGGGATTGCGTCTGGGCTGGCTGGGGGATTGGGGCGGAGCCTTTCCGATGCAAGAGGGTATCCTGGACCTGTCGGCCAGCGCGCTGGAAGTGTTTCGCGCCCTGGGGTGCCATGTGGAACCCGTGGCGCCACCGTTTTGCGCCGATGCAATGTGGCAAAGCTGGACCGACTTGCGATCGTGGCAGGTCGCCTGCGGTCACGCCGATCTGTTGCGCGATGGAGCGCCCTTGAAAGACACTGCCGTGTGGGAAATCGAGCGCGGTCTGAAACTGTCGGCTCTGGACGTGCACCGGGCCAGCGTGATCCGTTCCGACTGGTTCAAGACGGCGGCGCAACTGCTGGACAGCTATGACGCGTTGATCCTGCCCTCTGCGCAGGTGTGGCCGTTCGAGGCCGAACTGCCATATCCGACCGATATCGACGGGCAGGTCATGGATACATATCATCGCTGGATGCAGGTGGTGGTGCCGGTCAGTCTGATCGGGCTTCCGGCACTGGCGGTGCCGGCGGGGTTCGGGCCGCAGGGATTGCCCATGGGCATTCAGTTGTTCGGCCCGCGCGGCGGTGACGCAGCGTTGCTGGCACTGGGCGCGGCCTATCACGCCGCCACCGGATGGCCGCAGAAACGGCCCGCGATGTAGGTTTGGGGAAAGGCTGTGCACAGATGAGCGAACCGAAACACGGTGTTCCCGAGCTTGGGCCGATGTCGCCTGACATGCTGCGGCGCGCATTGGCCCGCGGATGGCGGGACTTTCGCCGGGCCCCTGTCTATGGCCTGATTTTTGCGGGTTTCTATGTCCTCAGCGGTTGGTTGATGGTCTGGATCACGACCCGCACCGGCACCACATACTGGCTGGTACTGGCGGCGATCGGATTTCCGTTGATCGGCCCATTTGCTGCGGTTGGTCTGTACGAAGTGTCGCGGCGGCTGGAACAGGGCGAGGCCCTGGATTGGCGCGGCATCTTCGGTGTCGTGCTGCACCAGAGCCGGCGTCAACTGCCGTCGATCTGCGCCATCATCATCGTGCTGTTTCTGTGGTGGTTCTTTATCGGCCACATGATCTTTGCCCTGTTCATGGGGCTGTCGACCATGACCAATGTTTCCACGTCTCTGGACGTTTTCCTGACACCGAACGGGCTGACGATGCTGGCGGTGGGAACGATTGTGGGCGCACTGTTCGCGCTGCTGTTGTACATGATCACGGTGTTTGCGCTGCCCCTGTTGTTGGACCGGGAAATCGACTTTGTCACCGCCATGATCACCAGTTTCAAATATGTGACGGCGAATCCACGCTCGATGCTGGCATGGGCGTTGTGCATTGCCGTGTCGACCTTTGCGGCCATGCTTCCCGGATTCTTCGGGCTTTTTCTGGTGCTGCCCTTGCTGGGCCATGCCAGTTGGCATGTCTACGATCAGGCGCAGGCCATATATAGCGACTGAATCCGCCCGGCGTGCGACCGCAACGATGCTGCGCGTCTCGTAGTCGTGTCGCGGTGACCTGCACGTTCCGCGACAGTTCAGGATCATCCGCAGCCGGATTTTTGCGCATAGTTCTGCAAGATCCGGCGTTGGCACCAGGCTGTGTCTGCCTGGCACCCGTCGCGCGGGTGCAGGGACGCCGCAGCCGAATTGCGGCCGCAACCGTTCACCGCGCCTGCGTTCCCTTCGGGTTCACACGATCCTGCCCCGGATCGTTCAGCGCCCCAAACTGGTGAAGCTGCCGCGGATGTCGGGGCCGATCCCCAGCCAGCCCTGCAATGTCGCGCTCACATGAGCAATCACCTGCTCTTTTTGTGAAGGGCCGAACTGCATTGCGTTCACGCCATCTTCGCGGACTTTGGCCGGCAGATCGGCCTGGATCAGGGTCGGTGGCGTCAAGGCTGCACCGGTGCGTGCGTCTGTGATTTGGGCTGTGAATCTAATATTGTAGACCGCTTCGGGCGAGCGGGCCATGGCGATCGGTGTTACACCATGGAACTCTTGCACGGTGATCCCCAGGGCGACCGGCTGACCGCCGCGCATCCCGGCGGTGGCATCGCGCGCGGCCTTGGTGATGATGGCCTGTACCTGTGCGTAACGATCCCCGGCCGGATCGCCGTGCCAGACGATATCCGCATCTGGGGTGAACGTGTTTTCTTCGGAAACGGTCAGGCTGTCGGGAACCGATACCGCAATGTTGCTGACCCGCCAGTTCGACGTGGCGGCGGCATCAAGGGGTTCGCCATATTCGGTGGACCAGGTCCCGCCGCAGGCAGACAGCGCCAGCAGCGCCGGCGCAAACCAGGCGACCGCACCCATGCGGCGCAGTGCTTGTCTGACCCTGCCACCAAATGGCCGCAAAGCGGTGAACGGCCGAATTCCGGCGGTGTCAGGTGAATGGGGCATCAAGTCTCTCCGTATTCAATGGTAACCAAACACGATCAGTCCGACCAGGTCAGGCAAAGGATCGTCTTTTGATAAACCGCCAACAAGCGTCTTGGTAGAGCAAATGAGTTAACACAAAGCTGTTTGCAGCACCTGTTGTCCGGCTGCGGCACTTTACCGGGGTGCAACGTGCTGTTGCGGGTGCGTTCACATTGCCTGAACCGCTTGCAGGACCTGTTCGACATGGCCCGGAACCCGGACCTTGCGCCAGACCTGTGCGATCCGCAGATCACGGTCGATCAGAAAGGTGCTGCGCTCAATCCCCATGAAGGTTTTGCCGTACATCTTCTTTTCAACCCAAACCCCGTAATCCTCGCACACCGAGCCGGCCTCGTCGGACAGCAACGGCATTGTCAGCCCGTGTTTCGCCGCGAATTTCTCATGGCTGGTCACGCTGTCTTTGGAAATCCCCATGACCTGCGCGCCGGATTCGGCAAAGGCTTGCAGATGTTCGGAAAATCCGATGGATTCCTTGGTGCAGCCCGGCGTATTATCGCGGGGGTAAAAGAAAAGCACGGTGGCCTGACCCTGCATCTCGGACAGGCTGACAAAGGATCCGCCATCGCGCGGCAGGGTGAATTCGGGGGCTGTATCGCCGACGTCGGGCATCTGGTCTCCGTTCTGAAAATAGCTGGTTTAACGCGACAATAGGGCGCAAACCGCAAAGTTAAAGGTATTCGGACCCCATTCATGGAGGACTATCCGGAAATTCCAGCCTTTAAGGCACCGACCGGGGCATCCCGGACGCGACGGCGCCGGGTCGTCGTTCGGGTGCTGGGTCTGGTGGCGGTTCTCGGGCTGGTTCTGGGCGCGTTGGTGCTGTGGGGGGCGGGTCAGGGTCTTTCGATGCCGGACTGGCTGCGCGACCGTATTGAAACGCGGATCGAACGGAACCTGGGGGGGATGCAGATTTCCTTTGGCGATGTCGAAATGGTGGTCAACAGGGGCTGGCGCCCGCGCGTGCGGCTGCGCGACGTCATTCTGACAGACGAACAGGGGCTTGCGGTCGCGCGCCTGTCGGATGCCCAGGCCAGCCTGGCGATGCGCCCGTTGTTGCGCGGCAAGCTGCAGGCCAAGAGCATTTCGCTGTCCGGTGCCTTTGCCACCCTGCGCCGGGATACTCAGGGAAACCTGTCGCTGGCGCTTGGCGACGATTCGGCGGCGGTGAATGACGCGGCCAACCTGCCGCAGCTGATTGACGAGGGGGACAAGCTGTTCCTGTTGCCCGCGCTCAGCGCATTGGTTTCAATCGAAATGGACGCCCTGACACTGCGCTATGAGGATGCGCAGAAACAGCGGGCCTGGACACTGGACGGCGGTCATCTGCAACTGGACAGGGCGGGCGATGATTTGCGGCTGGCAGCGGGGTTTGCGCTGTTGACCGGCAGCGATCAGGTCAGCACGGTCGAAATGAACTATGCAAGCAGGATTGGCCGGACCAATGCGGATTTCGGGATTCTGGTGCAGGACATCGCGGCACAGGACATCGCCGCCCAGAACGTCGCGCTGGCGTGGCTGGACGTGTTGCGTGCGCCGATTTCGGGGGCGTTGCGCGGCAGTGTGGATGCCGCCGGTGCGCTGGGGCCGCTGTCGGCCACCCTGCAGATCGGGGCGGGTGTGTTGCAGCCCACCGACGCCACACCTCCGGTGCCGTTCAACGGTGCGCGCAGCTATTTCACCTATCGCCCGGCGGAACAGGTGCTGGATTTCGACGAGCTGTATGTGTCCAGCGGTTGGGGCACCGGGGTTGCCGAGGGGCAGGCGTATCTGGGATTGGGGGCCGGCGGGCTGGACGAGCTGATCGGCCAGTTCACCCTGTCCAACATGTCGATCAATCCGGATGGCCTGTATGAAACGCCGTTGAACCTGACCAGCGCGACGGCGGACTTTCGCTTGGAACTGTCCCCGTTCCGCATGAGCCTTGGGCAGTTGCACGTCACCCAGCAAGACAGTCATCTGCAAATGTCCGGTGACCTGTCGGCCGATCGGGACGGCTGGATCCTGTCTCTGGACGGTCATACCGACAGCCTGACCCCGGAACGTCTGCTGGCGTTGTGGCCTGAAAGGGCCGCGCCAAAGCCGCGCAAGTGGGTCGATGAAAATGTTGCAGGCGGATCGGTGAGTGACATCGACATGGCCCTGCGCATCCGTCCGGGCCAAAAGCCAAACGTCTATCTGGATTTCGATTATCTCGACGCCACGATCCGGTTTCTCAAGACGCAGCCCCCGATCACCGGGGCTTCGGGACAGGCCAGCCTGCTGGACGGCCGTTTCGTGGCGACGGCGACCGCCGGTCAGGTCGTGGCCGATATCGGCGGCGGACTAGAGGTCAGCGGCACGTCGTTCATCATCCCCGATGTAGATGTCAAACCCGCGACACCCGCCGTGGTGCGCGTGCAGGGGCAGGGGACGGTCACTTCGATCCTGTCGCTGCTGGACCGCCCTCCGCTGTCGGTGCTGAAAGACACCCCGTTTCCTGCCGATTTGGCGCAAGGCTGGGCGCAGGTGACGGGTACGGTGGCGTTGCCGCTAAAGCCCAAGACCCCATTCGAAGATTTCGAATTCCATCTGGCCGGGCAAATCGAAGCGGTTCAGTCCAGCCTGCTGGTACCGGATCACACGGTACGGGCCGACAGATTGCGCCTGACCGGCGATCACACCCAGATTGTGGTCGAAGGCGCGGGAAGGATCGACCGGCTTCCGGTCGATGTGCGGTGGCGTCAACCGATCGGGTCGGGCGGGCAAAAGGGCAGCCGGTTGGAGGGGCAGGTCGAACTGTCGCCCCTGTTGGTCGATACATTCGGGATCGGTCTGCCGAAAGACAGCGTATCAGGGCAGGGCACGGGCCGGTTTGCACTGGATCTGAAACCGGGTGAGCCGCCCGCCCTGACGGTGGCTTCCGATCTGCGGGGGATTGGTTTGAACCTGTCGGCGCTGAACTGGTCCAAGCCGCCGGCGGAAAAGGGGGTGCTGGAACTGACTGGCGTGCTGGGGGGGCAAACCCGCATCGACCGGCTGACCCTGCAAGCGGCTGGATTGTCCGCAACGGGTTCGGTGCTCAATCGTCCCGGAGGGGGGCTGGATCGCGCGGCGCTGGATCGGGTGCAGCTGCATGACTGGCTCGACGTGTCGGTGGAATTGGTGGGGCACGGCAATGCGGCACCCGATCTGAACATCCTCAACGGCACGCTGGACATGCGTCGGGCCAGCTTTGACAGCGGTAGGGGCGGCGGCGGGGGCGGTGCGTCTGCTTCGCAGCCCCGCCAGATGGATGTGACGTTAAGCCGCCTGCAGGTCACGGACACGCTGGCCCTGACCGATTTTTCGGGGCGCTTTGATCTGGCTGGCGGTCTGTCAGGACCATTCAGCGGCAGGGTCAACAATCAGACCCGCGTGTCCGGGCAGGTTGCGCCCCGTGGTGGGCGCAGCGCGGTTCGGATCCAATCCAACGATGCCGGCGGGGTGATCCGGGCCGCGGGCCTTTTGACCAAGGCGCATGGCGGCAATTTCGATCTTTCCCTGTTGCCATCGTCGCGGGCGGGACAGTTCGATGGCACCTTGCGGATCACCGACACCAAGGTGCGCGAAGCCCCGGCCATTGCGGCCCTGCTGAACGCGGTCAGTGTCGTGGGGCTGCTGGATGAACTTTCGGGGCAGGGCATCCAGTTCAGCGAAGTCGACGCCAAGTTCCGACTGACCCCCTCTGAGGTAACGGTGTACGAAAGCAGCGCCATTGGCCCGTCCATCGGCCTGTCGATGGATGGAACCGCGGACTTGCGCACAAACCGTCTGCGGATGCAGGGGGTGATTTCGCCGATCTACATGCTGAATCAGATCGGAACAGTGGTCGGGCGCAAGGGTGAGGGCATGATTGGCTTCAATTATACCCTGACAGGTGTGGCGGACTCGCCGCGCGTGCAGGTCAATCCGCTTTCCGTGCTGACGCCGGGGCCATTGCGCAATATTCTGCGCGGACGACCGCCGCCGGTGGATGAGAATGCTCCGCCGCCCCGGATCACCTTGCCGCAGGCAAACGAGGACGGCGCTGGGTCAGGACGATAGGGCGCGTCGCAAAACCGCGTAACGGCTGAAAACCAGCGAATGCGACCGGCGTGTCACCCGGCGATAGCGGGCGTTCAACCGTGCGGTTCAGGGAACCGGCGTCGCGATGGGACGGTTACGCGACGTTCTGCAAATCAACCTTGGGCGTGACGCCCAGGGCATGGCAGACATCACGGGTCAGTTCCGGGCGGTTGAGCGTATAAAAATGCAGCTTGTCCACGCCTTCATCGATCAGATCGCTGCACAGTTCGGAACACAGGGCCGTGGCCAGAAGATCCTGGCGCCCGTCGCGCAACGCCTTTTCAAAGGCTTCGTCGACCCATGCCGGGATCTGCGTGCCACAGCGGCTGGCAAAAGCCCGCGCGCCTTTCCAGTTCTCGATCGGCAGGATACCCGGCGTCAGCTGCGCGTCGATATTGGCCGCAGCGCAGGCATCGCGGAACCGCAGGAATGTCTCGGCCTCAAAGAAAAACTGTGTCAGCGCCTCGGTTGCCCCGGCGTCCAGTTTGCGTTTCAGCCAATCCACATCGGCGGCCATGTCGGCGGCTTCGGGATGTTTGTCCGGATAGGCACCGACGCGGATGTTGAACTTGCCGGTTTCCGCCAGGGCCGAGATCAGTTCGATCGAATTGGCAAACCCGCCGGGATGCGCGGCAAAGGCACCGCTGCCCTTGGGGGGGTCGCCGCGCAGCGCCACGATATCGGTGACACCGGCTTCGGCGAAACCGTCGGCGATGGCCAGGGTCTCTTCGCGGGTCGCGTTCACGCAGGTCAGATGCGCCGCGACATTCAACCCCGAGGATTTGTGCAAGGTCGCCACCGCGTCGCGGGTCAGATCGCGCGTGGTACCCCCGGCACCATAGGTGACCGAGACAAAGCGCGGAGCCAGCGGAGCGAGGGTTTGCACCGTGTCCCACAGGCGAAAAGAGCCCGCCAGATTCTGGGGTGGAAAGAATTCGAATGAAACGGCGGGCACGGTCATGGCGGCTTCCTTTGATTTTGTCCCTTGTGGCACGCTGTGTGTTGTGAGACCAATTCATAATTCTCAAGAACAACATGAGCCGAACATGAGACTGATAATCGCGATCCTGTTGCCCTTTCTGGTGTTCTTTACCATCGGGCGGCCGTTTCAGGGACTATTGTGCCTGCTGTTGCAGATCACCCTGATCGGATGGATACCGGCCGCAATCTGGGCGGTATACGCCCTGAGCCAATACAACACCGACAAGAAGATCGCAGCCATGCGCGGCGAGGATCGGTAGCCCGGATGCACCTGGAATTCAGACATTTGCGCACCATCAAGGCGATTCACGAATTTGGCGGGCTGGCGCGGGCGGCGGATCAGCTGAACATCACCCAAAGTGCGCTGAGCCATCAGATCAAGGGGCTCGAGGATCAGGCGGGCGTCGAACTGTTCGTGCGGCGCTCAAAACCGATGACCCTGTCTCCGGCTGGGTTTCGGCTGCTCAGGCTGGCCGAACAGGTGTTGCCGCAGGTCGAAGCGACGATGGCTGAATTCGACAACCTGCGCGATGGCAAGACCGGGCGCATGCATATCGCCATAGAATGCCACGCCTGTTTCGAATGGCTGTTTCCGGTGCTGGAAGGGTTCCGCAAGAACTGGGCCGATGTCGATGTGGATATCCGTCCCGGACTGGCTTTTGACGCCTTGCCCGCGCTGCAAAAGGAAGAGGTCGATCTGGTGGTGTCTTCGGACCCGGCAGATATTCCCGGCGTAGAGTTCATAGAACTGTTTGACTATGCGCCTGTATTCGTGGCGTCGGCGGCGCATCCTCTGGCCGCGAAACCGTGGATCGAAGCCGCGGATTTTCGCGGGCAGACCCTGATTACCTATCCGGTCGAGCGCACCCGGCTGGACGTATTCAGCCAA
This sequence comes from Rhodobacteraceae bacterium F11138, assembly GCA_016521575.1. Taxonomy (GTDB): domain Bacteria; phylum Pseudomonadota; class Alphaproteobacteria; order Rhodobacterales; family Rhodobacteraceae; genus Sedimentitalea. Next base: position 111,556 of record JAEKDP010000006.1, read on the forward strand.
CTTCTGATCCCAGCCAAGGTCGAGCCGGCGGCAATCAGGCAGGTCGAGTTGACGGCGGTGATCCTGCTGCTGGTGGCCTCCAATCGCGGGGTGTCGGTGCTGCCGGATTGGGTCGTTCGCGAGGTCAAGTATTCCTCGGACTACATCACCCGCCCTTTGACCGAACATGGTCTGTCCCGACGGCTGTATGCGGCGATCCGAACCGAGGATCGCCAAAAGCCGTTCATGCAGAACCTGATCGAACTGGCGCGCATCGAGGCCCGCAAGTTGCAAGCCGCCTGAGCGGTCCCGGAACACGCGCTGTCCCGGGACCAGCCGTGTCTTGTGTCACGCCACCTTGACGATCAGTTTGCCCCGGTTCTTGCCCTGCAACAAACCGATAAACGCCTGCGGGGCATGTTCCAGACCCTCGGCGATATCTTCCAGAAAAGCGATCTCTCCGGCCGCCACCTTGGGGCCGATTTCAGCCAGAAAATCGGGGTATCGTCCCCAGTGGTTGCTGATGATATAGCCGTTGATCGACAGGGATTTGACCAGGGCCGCGCGCCATATATCGGCGCCCGTCAGATCGCCGACGACATTGCCGTCGTTATATCCTGCGATCATGCCGCACAGGGGGATCCGTCCGAACAGGTTCATCAGCGGCAGGACGGCTTCCAGAACCTTGCCGCCGACGTTTTCGAAATAGATGTCGATGCCATCGGGGCATTCTGCGGCCAAGGCCTGGCGCAGCTCGGATGCGGTGGCGTAGGCGCGGTGATCCAGGCAGGCGTCAAAGCCAAAGTCCTCGGTCGCCAACTGGCACTTGTCCGCCCCGCCCGCGATGCCGACCACCCGCAGCCCCAGAGATTTGGCAACCTGACCGACCATCGAGCCGACCGGGCCGGTGGCTGCCGCGACCACAAGGGTTTCGCCCGCCTTGGGTCGGCCATATTCCATCAGCCCGTGCCAGCCGGTGAACCCGGGCATGCCCAGCACGCCGAGCGCTGCGGTGATCGGTCCGTGTGCCGGATCCAGTTTGCGCAGCATCTTGGCGGGTTGCACGGCATGGGTGGCCCAACCCAGCATGCCAAAGGCAAAATCGCCCGGAGCGAAGTCGGGGCTGTTCGAGGCGATGACCTCGCCGACGCCGCCGCCTTCCATGGTGCCGTCTATCGGAACCGGTGCGGCATAGGATTTCGCATCACTCATGCGGCCGCGCATGTAGGGGTCGAGCGACATGTAGTGGACTTTGACAAGAACCTCGCCATCGCCGGGTACCGGCATGGGTTTTGACTCGTACCGAAAATTCTCGGGAGTCGGGGCACCTTCGGGGCGGCTGGCAAGCGCGATATGATGCATCTGGTCTGTCATCGGCTGAGTCTCCGGACTGATGGGTTTGATCGGACCGTGCCGATGCGTCGCGGGCTTGGCAATGGGGCGGCGGCGATTACGCTGCGGAAAGGCCGGGCCGTCATTGCCATATGGGTTGGCAACGGCAAGCATGACGCGTATAGCGCGGCGTGACCCGACAGGAGCCCGGAAAATGGTAGGCAGTGCAAATCTGAACGTGATGATCAAGGCCGCGCGCAAGGCGGGGCGGTCCCTGATCAAGGATTTTCGCGAGGTCGAGAACCTGCAGGTGTCGATGAAGGGGGCCGGGGATTTCGTGTCCAAGGCGGACATTGCAGCCGAGCGCATAATTCGCGACGAATTGATGGGCGCACGTCCGACCTATGGTTGGGTTGGCGAGGAAAGTGCGCCGGTGGAAGGCCAGGACCCGACGCGGCGCTGGATCGTGGACCCGCTGGACGGCACGACCAATTTCCTGCACGGGCTGCCCCACTGGGCGGTCTCCATCGCGTTGGAGCACAAGGGCGACGTGGTTGCGGGGGTGGTGTTCGATGCCGCCAAGGACGAAATGTTCTTCGCCGAAAAAGGCGCCGGGGCCTGGATGAACGATACGCGCTTGCGGGTGTCTGGCCGCCACCGGATGATCGAAAGCATTTTTGCCACCGGACTGCCTTTTGGTGGACGCGCGGATTTGCCTGAAACATTGCAGGACCTGGCGCGATTGCTGCCGGCATGTGCCGGGGTTCGGCGTTGGGGTTCGGCGGCGCTGGATTTGGCCTATGTCGCCGCTGGGCGGTACGACGGGTTCTGGGAGAGGCGTCTCAATGCGTGGGATATCGCTGCCGGCGTCATCATCGTTCGCGAAGCCGGTGGTCTGATTCAGCCAATGCAGCCCGGCAGGGATATATTGTCCGATGGCGAACTGATTTGCGCGAACGAAGCGATCTTCGACAGTTTCGCCAAAGTGATCCGTGCCCAGTAAATTGCTTCTGCGGCCGCCTGACCCAGATAGGGGTTAGGGCTTTCGGCTTCCCGGCTCTTGATCACTATTGGCGGCGACCGTGTCTGCTTTTGCTCCGTCGACTGCATTGGAACGCCAGATTCATGAACCGGAATTTCTCTCGGGCGACATCATATACCCAATGTCATGCTGGATCGGGGCGGCGTTGCGCATTACCCGGCAACGCGTTGGTCGGGGCGAAATCCGATTTCTTCGGCTGCCGCGAAACGGCCTCCGCCGGTTTTTTCGATTTTACCCTCTCTAAGAAGCAGGCCGAACGACCGCAGGCCATCCTCTCTGTTGAAACCGCTCGAGTCGATTTGCCGGACCTTGTTCATCAGTTGCGGACGCGAAAATTGGGCTCTTCCCTCGACAAATGACAAGTAGGCGGCGGCGGCTTCCAACAATTCGGGTAGTCCCGAGGCACCCATCTGGGCAGCGAAATCGGCGAAGTTCTCATCGTATTTGTCGCTTGCGCCGGACTCATCCGGTGACACGGATGCAACGCGTCGCGGACGAACCGGACCATGTGGTATGGCGCAATCAACGCGCTGCTCTGCTACCAGTTGCAGTGGCGCAAGGTTGGGTTCGACACTTGGCCTTTCGGGAAGGGTTTCGCTGACGATTGGCCGTCGCGGGCGAATGATCCTGTTCAGATCTTCTCGAAAGGCGGTATCGTCGACATCCGGAACGTCCCGATGGCATTGCGGCTCGCTTGTTCTCGTGGCTGCAATCGCGGCCCGTGCGGTGTTGAAATCCTCGCGGGCGGTTGTGGTCTCATCGTCCTTCATCCTGTCGCCAGTGGCCTTCATCAACCGCGCGACTTCATCATCTGTGTCGGATCTGGGCGGTTTCACGCTGTCATTCGGATCGATCGCGACCGGCGCTTCCTGAACCGAACCCGTTCCCCACGTTTGAACGGCCTCTTGGGCCGGGATCGCGGCGGAAGAGGTGTTTTCGGCCTCACATTGTGCCTCTGATTGGTTCAGATCTGGATCGGGTGCGTCCGGGCCGAGCTCTTCCAGTTCGCCAGCTGCCAAGGCCGCATCCAGTTCCCTGCGTTGGACCTTGACGATACGCGGACGCGACCGTGGAGGGGCGTCTGCGGCGTCTGGAAACGCAGTGTCTTCACCGGCGTTCGATTGTTGTGGTGAAACTGTCGCGGCGTCTTCGGTGGGTGGCGTTTGAAGGCGCGCATCATGCGATGGTGTTGCGTCCCCTGCTTGAAGGGCGGATTGCATCACAGATCGCGTGATTTCAATTTCTTCTGGAAGGGTGGCAACGATCGAATCGTCATGTTCATCGTCAGGATCATCGCCTTGCGCGGTTGGCGAAATCTCGGGGGCCGCTGCAAAGCCTGGCTCCGGGATATGCTCGTAAGGATCGCAATCTTGGGTATAGGCCGGGTAATCACCGGGTAGCGTCGGGCCCTGACGCTCATTCAATTGGGCGTCGCCGGGAAGAGCAGAAGCCGCTGTATCCCCGCTGTTCTGCGGCTCTGCGTCCGCACTGGCGGTGTCCGCATCCAAAGCCCGTGTCATTTCCTGGGCGACCTGAGCAACAAACGCATCTTTCGGTTCGTCCTCAGTCAGATCCGGGGTCTCATCTTTCTGGTGATGGGCTGTTCCATAGCCCGATACCACCGCACGAATTCTTTGCAGCTTGGCTGCAATTGTATCCTTCGGTGCGGCATCTTCCGTTGGGGTATCAGTATGTGTCGCGGCATCTTCAAATTCTTCTGCCGCATCGGTGTTCTGGACCGTGTCGAAGGCTGCGAACTCCGCTTCTGTTGTCGGTTCATTTGCATCGGTAGCATGGGGCGCATGATCCATTTCATCGGAAGCATCCGAAACGGGCTGCTCTTGCGCAACCCCGGATTCCATCGTCGTATCGTTGTGTGACACCATAGCGGATGCCAACTGGTCATCGGCCTGATCAAGCCACGGGTCGTTCTCGTCTTTTTCTGCCTCGTCGTCCTCGGGCAGCAGATCGAGCTGTTTTCCGGCGGTATCGTCTGTAATATCGACCGGTTCCGTCGTCAACGGTATAGCCGCTTCATCGGCTGAATCTGCAGATGCCGCCATGACGTGCTGAAGCGGGTCGTTGGTTTCGTCGGGCCGCGACTGAACAGAGATCGGCGCGGCGTCGTCGGACATGCCCACATCGTCTGCGCCGGGCGAAACCGTGTCGGGGTCGCGCGCCTGCAGGACAATGCCCCGGGTGTCGTCATGTCGCGCTTCGACCTTGCGCGAAACTTCGCGTTGCGCGATGCGCGCCATCATTTCGGTGTCAGGTACTGGCGGTTCGGCACCAAAGTGGCGGTCGTCGGACGCAAGTTCCCTGAAATATTCCGCGATTGCCTTCATGGTGCCAAAGGAATCATCGAATCCTTCGAGCGTGCAAGCAAATGTGCCATAAGAGACGGTCAGGATCTTGTTGCTATGTGCCACGGGTGCAGGTCCTCACATCATTGCATGACGCGGCTGAGCAACCCCGCAAAGGCAGGAAAGATCCGAATCCCGGACGCTGGCAGCATCATTCGCCGGTCAGATTGTGCTCACTTTGCAAACAAGCCATTAATGCGGACATGAAAAATACCTTGGTTTGTTCCGAAGTCCCGGTGACGCTTGTGGGCGGCGGCGACGTCGGGCCGGATGATTTTGCGCAGGCGCTGGATCTTGCGCCGGTCCTTGTCGCGGCGGATGGCGGCGCGGCGCGGGCGTTGTCGGCAGGTCATATGCCCGAGGCCGTGATCGGCGATTTTGACAGCCTGACCGAAACCGACCGGTCGCGGATTCCGCCAGAGCGACAATTCGTGATCGCCGAGCAGGACAGCACCGATTTTGACAAGGCTTTGCGCCATATCTCGGCGCCGGTCATTCTGGCGATCGGGTTTCTGGGCGGCCGGGTGGACCACCAACTGGCAGTTCTCAACGGGCTGGTGCGGCGGGCAGAGCGGGCCTGTATTCTGATTGGTCCGACGGAGCTGATATTTCACCTTCCTGAGGAGCTGCATCTGAAACTGCGCCGCGATGACGTTGTGTCGCTGTTCCCGATGTCGCAGGTAACGGGCCGATCCCAGGGGCTGGCCTGGCCGATAGATGGTTTGAATCTGTCACCGGACGGGCGGGTCGGCACGTCTAACCGGGCTTTGGGCGCGGTTTCGTTGCAACTGGACGGGCCGGGGCTGTTGGGCATCGTGCCGCGTGCGGCGCTACGAGAAGTCATACGCGCGATTGCGCCGCATGCGCCCGCCGCGCCATAGCCTGCTCGCGCCATATCACATACAGGCCTGCGCCGACGGTGATGCAGATGCCCAGACCGGCAAGCGCATTTGGCAGATCGCGAAACACGATCCAGCCAATCGCCGTGGCCACGGGAATTTCCAGATACTGCATCGGGGCCAGGGTCGAAGCGGGCGCAAATCGCAACGACCAGGTCATCAGAAGATGGGCCCCGGTTCCCAGCACGCCCACAGCCAGCAAAAGCACCCATTCCGAAAGATTTGGTTGCACCATGGTCAGGACCGGCCAACCGAAAGCATCGCCAAGCAGGAGCAGAGGCAACAGGATCACCGTTGCCATGACGCCGTTGACAGCCTGAAGCCCGATCGGATCCGTGCGGCGCGCCAGTTGCCGTGTGACCAGAATGAACAAGGCAAAGGCGACCGCAACGACAAGCGGCAACAATGCGGGCCAACCCACGGCGTAGAAACTGGGCTGAATCACCAGCAAGGTTCCGATGAAACCGACGATGCAGGCCACCAGCCGGCGGGTGCCCACTTCTTCTTGCAGAACAAACCGGCCCAACAGCAACATGATGAACGGCATCACGAACGCGATGGCAATGGCGTCGGCCAGCGGCAGGTACTTCAGGGATGTGAACATGGCGCCAATGCCGACGATATGCAGCAGGGTCCTGAGCAGGGCCAGATAGAAGATACGCCCCCGCATTCGCCACACGCGCCCGGCCAGAATGACGATCGGAATCAGGATCAGCGCCTGTAGCCCGAACCGCACCAGCAGCAATTGCCCCAGCGGGACAGACGACCCCAAAATCTTGGCCATCGCATCGCCGATGGGGGCGACAACGCAGAAACCGAACATGAGGAAAATGCCCAGGACGGGCCGATCAGTGGACATGGGCGCACGCTATCAGCGCGGATCGGGATTGCAAACGGTATTGGGTCGCCGTTTGCGCCCAGGGCGATCAGCAGTTTGGTATATTGACCGCCAGACCGCCCAACGATGTCTCTTTGTATTTCTCGCTCATGTCCGCGCCTGTCTGACGCATGGTTTCGATGCAGGCATCCAGCGGGACCAGGTGCGTGCCATCGCCGCGCAGGGCCAGGCTGGCGGCGCTGACGGCCTTGATCGCCCCCAGCCCGTTGCGTTCGATACAGGGGACCTGAACCAGACCTTTGACCGGATCGCATGTCATGCCCAGATGATGCTCGAGTGCGATTTCTGCGGCATTTTCCACCTGCTCGGGGGTTCCGCCCATCACCGCACACAGGCCGGCGGCCGACATGGCGGCGGCTGATCCGACCTCGGCCTGGCATCCGGCCTCGGCCCCGGAAATCGACGCATTGAACTTGACCAGCCCGCCGATGGCGGCCGCGGTCAGCAGGAAATCCTCGATATGGGCGGTGCTGGCGCCGGGCACATGATCCAGATAGTACCGCAAGGTTGCCGGAAGCACCCCCGCCGCGCCATTGGTGGGGGCGGTTACGACCTGACCCCCGGCGGCGTTTTCTTCGTTTACGGCCATTGCATAGACGCTCATCCAGTCGTTGATCGTATGCGGCGCGGTCAGATTCTTGCCGCGCTCGGCCTGCAACGCATCATGAACGGCCTTGGCGCGGCGTTTGACCTTCAGCCCGCCTGGAAGGATACCTTCGGTGGACAGGCCACGATCGATACAATCATTCATCACCTGCCACAGGCGGGCGGTGCCTTTGGACAGATTGGCCTCGCCGCCGCGCGCGATCTCGTTGGCGCGTTTCATGGCGGCGATGGTTTTGCCGCTGCTTCTGGCCATCTTCAGCATCTCGGCCGCGGATTTGAACGGATAGGGCACCGGGGCACCTTCTTCCGTGGCCTTGCCGGCGGCCAGTTCTTCCTCGGTCATCACGAAACCGCCGCCGATCGAATAATAGACCTGTTGCAGGGTGATGTCGCCCTGACCGTCGGTGGCCATCAGGATCATGCCGTTGGCATGGCCGGGCAGGGTGCGGTCGTAATCGAACACGAGATCGGTGGCCGGATCAAAGCGCAGGCTGCCCAACCCTTCAGGTTCCAGGGTATGGGTTTGCGTGTTTGTGGTCAGGATGCGGGCCGCCTCATCCGCATCATAGGTTTCAGGGGTAACACCGGCCAGCCCCAGAATGGTGGCGCGATCCGTGGCATGGCCGACCCCGGTAAACGCCAGGCTGCCATGCAAGGATGCCCGCACCCCGGCAAACTGGAACGGCGAACGGCGCATCAGGTCCAGAAATCGCGCTGCGGCAACCATCGGCCCCATCGTGTGGGATGAGGATGGGCCGATTCCCACTTTGAACATGTCAAAGACTGAAAGGAACATACTGAAATCACTTCCTTTTTAGAGGTTCTTCCGGCGTCGGGCCACACGCGCGAGACAAGCCCGCCACCATGTATATGGATGTTCAGCACCGTCGTCGATGATGGAACCGATGTGCGAAAACAGACAGGGCAGTACCACAGATCGACCGTCTCAGAGAATCGGGGATGCCCACATAAAGCGCGTTTTATCAAAGGTCTATTGTGCGATCCTGATGTTTTGCATCAAGATGGGCCGGATCAGCTGCGCCGACGTCCACGGCGCTCGCGCTTTGGTGGCGCTGCGTCATCGGTGCCGTCGCTGGCGGAACTGAATGCGCCCAGTGCGGCCGAGATCTGATCCAGGGACGGGGCGTCGCCACGGGCGCGGGTGTCCAGGGCTTCGCGCATGTGGCGCAGGTGTTCAGGCATTGTGCCGCAGCATCCGCCAATGATCCTGGCACCGCAATCGCGTGCCATCACCGCGTAGTCGCCCATCAGTTCGGGTGTGCCGTTGTAATGGATGTGCCCGTCGATATATTTCGGGATACCGGCGTTGCCCTTGGCGATCAGGATATGTTCCGTGCCGGTTTCACGGGCCTGTGCGGCAAAACCCAGTACGGTACGCAGCAGGTCGGATGCGCCGGTGCCGCAATTCGCCCCAAAGGCCAGCGGGGCAAATTCCAGGTCTTCGACCAGCTTTACCATGCCGGCCGAGGTGACGCCCATCATGGTGCGGCCGGCGGTGTCAAAGCTCATCGTGCCGCACCAAGGCATCTCGGCCAGGGCAAAGGCGGCGGCGGCGGCGCGGTATTCTTCGGGGGCCGAAATGGTTTCCAGCCACAGCACGTCGGCCCCGCCTTCTTTCAGACCGTCGGCCTGTTCGTGAAACATTTCAACCGCCAGCGCATGGGTCAAGGGGCCGACCGGCTCCATGATTTCGCCTGTAGGGCCTACGGAGCCGGCCACGACAACCGGGCGTTCCGCCTTGTCCGCGACCTCGCGGCCCAGTTCGGCCCCGACACGGTTCAGTTCACGCACGCGTTTCTGTCCGTCGTGCAGTTTCAGCCGTGCGGCATTGCCCCCAAAGGTGTTGGTCAGGAACAGATCGCTGCCCGCATCCACGGCCCCGCGGTACAAATCGGTGATCTTGTCGGGGTGATCCACGTTCCAGAACTCGGGCGCATCGCCGGACATCAGGCCCATATTGAACAGATTGGTGCCCGTCGCGCCATCCGCAAGGATCACGTCAAGACGGTCTAGCATGGTTTGAAACGCAGTTGTCATGACAAACAATCCTTTTGCCGTGCGCCGAATCGGCGCCCGTTGGCCGCCGGTTTGTCACGGCTGGGTGCGCCCGGCAATTCGGAAATTTTCAACTAGATTATGAGCGCGATTGTGAACACCGCGCCCAGTTCGACCGCCCCGGAAATTCCGCAAGACGGCGCGAACCGTTCAACGGGGGGCGGTGTCGGTGCGCGGCAGGCTATTTGATTTCCTGCATCAGTTGGCTCTTGGCCTCCTGCATCAGTTCTTCCATTTTGGCGCGAATTTCCTCTGGCGTGGATTTTGATCCCAGGTCGGCGGCGACCTTGCGCACCACGTCTTCGTGACCGGCTTCTTCGAAATCGGCCAGAACCACGGTCTTGGCATAGGATTCGGCCTCGTCGCCGGTCATGCCCAGCATCTGCGCCGCCCACAGGCCGGTCAGCTTGTTGCGCCGCGCTTCGGCTTTGAACTGCATTTCCTCGTCATGGGCGAACTTGGCTTCAAACGCGTTTTCGCGATCCTCAAATGTGGTCATGGTTCCGGTTCCCTTGGAATTGGTCTCGTTGAGCAAAGATATGACCATCGGGATCGGTGCGCGCAAGTGGCATTTCCAAGGCAGCCCGGTGTGCCGGGACAGGGAAGGTCACGGGTTTTTCCCGGTTGCGCCGCATTTGCGCCCGGTTGCGCGGCGATGCTGGGCCTGTCGGGCGGGTGTGCGCAAGTGGTATGTCATGGGGTTGTTTTCACGGTTCAGAAAAGACGAATGCGCCGCCGCAGAGCGGAGCTGCGAGGTTGCGCGCAGCGTGTTGTCGATGCCGTTCCTGATCGCTGCTGCGGATGGCCGGATGGATGACACGGAACTGCACCAGATCCTGAACATCAGCACCTACAGTCCGATCTTTCTGGCAATCGGGGTCGAGCAGACCCTGATCCTGGCGCGGGATATCATGCGACAATTGCGGGCCGAAGGACCGCGCCGGGTGTTTGACCGCGCCGCCGCGTCGCTTGATCCGGACCTGCGGGAAACCGCCCTGTGCTTTGCCATCCGCATCGCCCTGGCCGACGGGCGGATGGGTCCGCGCGAACAGGAGCTGCTGGTGGTCATGGCCCGTCGGCTGGACATCTCCGAGTTCCGCTGCCGGCGGATCCTTGAGGTCATCGCGATCATGCAACGCCCGGCGACCTGATCCGGCTGCCGCATTGCTTGCGGGATTGCGGGGCTTGCACTATAGCGGCGCCAAGAGCCCGGGATTTTCCCGGCGCCCCAATTCCGAAAGGCTGTGCATGGCACGTCGCAAGAAAATCTACGAAGGCAAGGCCAAGATCCTGTATGAAGGCCCCGAGCCCGGCACCATCGTGCAATATTTCAAGGACGATGCCACCGCGTTCAACGCCGAAAAGAAGGATGTGATCGACGGCAAGGGCGTGTTGAACAACCGTCTGAGCGAGTTCTTCATGACCGGGTTGAACTCCATCGGGGTCCCGACTCATTTCATCCGGCGGTTGAACATGCGCGAACAACTGGTGCGCAATTGCGAGATCATCCCGCTGGAAATCATCGTGCGCAACTTTGCCGCCGGGTCGATGAGCAAAAGGCTGGGCATAGACGAAGGTACGCAATTGCCGCGCCCGATCGTCGAATATTGCTACAAGGACGACGCGTTGGGCGATCCGCTGGTCACCGAAGAGCATATCGCCGCCTTTGGCTGGGCCAGCCAGCAGGATATGGACGATGTGCTCAGCCTGGCGCTGCGGGTCAACGACTTCCTTTCCGGCATCATGCTCGCGGTCGGGATTCGGCTGGTGGATTTCAAGATCGAGATCGGCAGGATCTACGACGGCGATTTCCAACGCCTTATCATCGCCGACGAAATCAGTCCGGACAGTTGCCGGCTGTGGGACATCGAGACCGGCCAGAAGCTGGACAAGGACGTGTTCCGCCGCGATCTGGGCAGCCTGACCGATGCCTATTCCGAAGTGGCGCGCCGCTTGGGGGTTCTGCCCAAGAACAACGGCCCGGTGACCAAACCGACGCTGATCAACTGAACCTTGCGTCCGCAATCGTGCGGCGCGACACCATTTTGACCAGAAAAGCGGCGGATGCCCGCTTTGACCAGGGGACGACGACATGAAGGCACGGGTGCATGTGATGCTCAAGAACGGGGTTCTGGATCCGCAGGGCGAGGCCGTGCGCCATGCCTTGGGTGCGCTGGGGTTTGACGGTGTGACCGGCGTGCGCCAGGGCAAGGTGATCGAACTGGACCTGGCCGACGGCGCGACCGAAACCGATGTGGCCGAGATGTGCGAAAAGCTGCTGGCCAATACGGTGATCGAATCCTACCAGGTCGAGATCCTGTGATGCGGGCCGCCGTCGTCGTTTTCCCGGGATCGAACTGCGACCGCGATCTGGCCGTGGCCTTTTCCGCTGCCGGGGCCGAAGTCACCATGGTCTGGCACAAGGACAACACGCTGCCCGAAGGCGTCGACATCGTCGGCATTCCCGGCGGATTTTCCTATGGCGATTATTTGCGCTGCGGTGCAATCGCCGCGCAATCGCCGATTTGCCGGGCGGTCAAGGCCCATGCGGATCGTGGTGGCTATGTGCTGGGCGTGTGCAACGGCTTTCAGGTGCTGACGGAGACCGGTATCCTGCCGGGCGCGCTGTTGCGCAATTCCGGGTTGAAGTACATCTGCAAAACCGTTGATTTGAAAGTGGAAACAAATCAAAGCGCCTTCACGGAAGGCTATGATTCCGGCCAGGTGATCGGCATTCCGGTGGCGCATCATGACGGGAACTATTTTGCCGATCCCGCGACCCTGGCCGCGTTGAATGATCAGGATCGGGTGGCGTTCCGCTATGTCGACAACCCCAACGGGGCGGTCGAGGATATCGCCGGGATCCTGTCCGAAAACCGGCGTGTTCTGGGCATGATGCCGCACCCGGAACGGGCCGCGGATGCGGGGCATGGCGGCACCGACGGATCGGCGATGTTTCGCGGGCTGGCCGGAGCGTTGACGGCTGCGTGACTTGAGCAGGGGGCGCGGGCCGCGTAGCCTGCTGCCATGAAGATGCCATTCCGAATGCCGCTGAACCCCAAACCGCCGATTTCCGGCTGGCCGCGGTCTGACGGGATCAGCTGGCGGGTTCGTCTGGCGCTGGTCATGTTGCTGGTCGTGGCGGTGGCGACGATCTGGGTGACAAATCGGCTGATGACCGACCGGTTCACCGAAAACACACGCAATCGCGCCGAACTGAACCTGACGCTCTATTCCGGCAACCTGATGGCCGAGTTGCGGCGCAACGCCGTGCTGCCTTTGCTGCTGGCCAAGGATTCGACGCTGATCAACGCGCTGAATTCAAGCAACTTCAGCCAATCCACCCAGCGCCTGATCTCGTTTGTCGAAGAGATCGGCGCGGCGTCGCTGATGTTGCTGGACATAGACGGGCGCACGGTTGCCGCAACCGACCGGAACCGGTTGGGATCGCTGCACCGCAACGCACCCTATTTCGTCGAAGCGATCCGGTCAAATGCCACCGTGTTTTCCGTCATGGAGCGCGAATCCGGCGGGTTCCGCTTTTTCTATTCCCGGATGATTGAAAGCGCCGGCACCAAGCTGGGCGCAATAGTCGTCGAGGTCGACCTGAAGAAATTCGAAGGCACCTGGGGAGGCATTTCGGATGCGGTGACGGTGGCCGACAGCACGGGCCGCATCGTTCTGTCCACCGAGTCGCGCTGGCGTGGGTTGAAAGAAGACGAGGCATTGCAGCGTGAAACGCCTCAGGGCGCGATCGAACGCGCGATACGCGCCACGGCTGACTGGACCGCTGTGCCGGTCGAAGCCTATCTGCGGGGCGAGGCGGTGATGCGCCGCGAGATCCTGATCCCGTTCTATGGCTGGCGGATGACCTTGTTCACCACCTATTCGTCGATCCGCGAACGGGTGAACGGGATTCTGGCGCTGGAGATCATGGGATTCGCCATTCTGCTGGCGTTGGTCTTTTACGCGCTCAGCCGTCGCACGGCGTTGCGCATGGCTCTGTTTCAGCGCGAGTCGGCAGAGTTGCGCGCATTGAACAAACGGCTGCAGCGGGAAATCGCCGAGCGGGAGCGCGTGCAGGAAACGCTGGCGGTGACCGAACAGACCCTGGCGCAATCCAGCAAACTGGCGGTTCTGGGGGAAATGTCCGCCGCCGTCAGTCATGAATTGAATCAGCCGCTGGCGGCGATGAAGACCTATCTGGCGGGGGCGCGCCTGTTGTTGCGACGCAATCGCCCCGAAGAGGCGCTGTCGTCCTTTGGCCGAATTGATGACCTGATAGAGCGGATGGGCGCGATCACACGGCAGCTGAAATCCTATGCACGCAAGGGCGGAGACAGTCTGGCCCCGGTCAATATGGGCGATGCGCTGGCATCCAGCCTGTCCATGATGGAACCGCAGTTGCGTCAGCGCCAGGTACAGATCACCCGCATTCTGCCGGATCACCAGGTCTGGGTGATGGGGGATCGTTTGCGCATCGAGCAGGTCATGGTGAACCTCTTGCGCAACGCGCTGGATGCCACCAAATCGGTGGACGACCCGGAGGTCGAGATCATTCTGGCGGCGGGCGAGACCGCCACTTTGACGGTGCGGGACAATGGCGACGGGGTCGAGGATCTGGAGTCTCTGTTCGAGCCGTTCTATACCACGAAGCGCCCCGGTGACGGGGTGGGGCTGGGATTGGCGATTTCCTCGGGAATCGTGAACGATCTGGGCGGACGCCTTTCGGCGCGCAACGGGCGCGGCGGCGGGGCCGTATTTGAGATGCAGTTGCCGATACTGGAAACCGGCACCGAAGCTGCGGAATGACAGGGGTTGGCAGATGGCACAGGCCATGAAAATCGCGATCGTGGATGACGAGCAGGACATGCGCCAGTCGATCAGTCAATGGCTGGCGCTGTCGGGCTATGACACCGAAACCTTTTCCAGCGCCGAGGATGCCTTGCGCACGCTGGGGCCGGATTATCCGGGTATCGTGATCTCGGATATCAAGATGCCGGGAATGGACGGGATGCAGTTCCTGAAAAAACTGATGGGCAGCGACAGTTCGCTTCCGGTGATCATGATCACCGGCCATGGCGATGTGCCCATGGCGGTCGAGGCCATGCGGGTCGGGGCTTTCGACTTTCTGGAAAAACCCTTCAATCCGGACCGCATGTCCGAGCTGGCCAAGCGGGCGACCGGTGCGCGCCGTCTGGTGCTGGACAACCGGGCCTTGCGGCGCGAGCTGAGCGACGGCACCCAGCTGATGAACAAGCTGATCGGTGCCAGCCCGGTGATGGAGCGTCTCAAAGAGGACATTCTGGACCTGGGACAGGCCGATGGCCATGTGTTGATCGACGGCGAAACCGGCACCGGCAAGACCCTGGTCGCCCATGCGTTGCATGCCGTGGGCAGCCGGGCGGGCAAGAAATTCGTGCTGGTCAGTTGCGCTGCTCTGGAAGAAGAAACCCTGTCCAAGCGGCTGTTCGGGCCGATGCAAGCCGAAGATGGCCATTTGCCCGCGATCGAAGAAGCCCGTGGCGGGACGCTGGTGCTTGAGGACATCGAGGCTCTGAGCGATCTGTTGCAGGCCCGGTTGCTGAGCGTGATCAATGATCAGGGCAGCCCGGCCGAAACCCGGCTGGTGGCGATTTCCAACATGCAGGAAGCCGGGCGCACCTGCGAAGACGCCCTGCGGCCGGACCTGTTCTATCGACTTGCGGCATTGCGTATCACCGTGCCGCCGCTGCGTCAGCGGGGCGAAGACATCCTGACCCTTTTCACCCGCCTGTCCGAACAGTATTCGGACGAGTATGGCTGTGATACGCCCCAGGTCAGCGCCCAGGAGGCCGCGCAGCTGCTGCAAGCCCCCTGGCCGGGCAATGTGCGTCAATTGATCAATATTGCCGAACGCGCCGTCCTGCAGTCGCGCCGGGGCAGCGGTACCATCGCGTCGCTCTTGATGTCCGATCATGAAGAGATGCAGCCGGTGATGACCACCGAAGGCAAGCCGCTGAAAGAATATGTCGAAGCATTCGAACGGATGTTGATCGACAACACCATGCGGCGTCACAAGGGCAGCATAGCCGCCGTGATGGAAGAACTGTGCCTTCCGCGCCGGACGCTGAACGAGAAGATGGCCAAATACGGCCTGCAGCGATCAGACTACCTGTAGCACCCCGGCGGATTCCTGCCCGGTGCTGGCGTGATGATCCGGTTGTGTTGAGGCCTGCGTCCGATGGCGGGCGCGACCGGTCCCGTGCCCTGTTCCGCAAAGCGGCCCCCGGTGCAGGAAAAACGGGGCAAAATACCAGTCCGATCTCTCTTGCAGCAGCATGTTGACGGAATGTTCAGCGTTTGATCGCGCCATGATGCAGAATGCCCATTGTAAATGGGGGCAACCTGTCGTTATGTTACCTGAATGGACCTGCCTCATACAACCGGCAGTTGATTCATTACGAGTTTCGCTGTTCCAGACATGCGCAGACAGATGTTCCGCAAGGCTGGACAGACAGATTGGGTTCCGAAAGGAGCCGTTGAAATGCCTTTGCCGCACTCGACTGGGGCAGAGGATTAGAATGGGCAGATCAGGGAGCGTCCCGGTCTGTCGGAGAAGAACCGCGATGACGCGCGCGCACGCATTGAGCAAATCGGCAGGGGGGCACAAGACCCGACCCTGCCGCGCGGCGTCTGACATCGCCCTGACAAGACACCATCCCAAACGCGCGCGTCCGCCTGGACGCGACCGTTTGCGAGCGTGCACCAAGGACAAATGGCCAAGAAAATGCTTATCGATGCCACCCACGCGGAGGAAACCCGCGTCGTGGTGGTGGACGGAAACAAGGTCGAGGAATTCGATTTTGAATCCGAGAACAAACGCCAGCTTGCAGGCAATATCTATCTTGCAAAGGTAACGCGGGTCGAACCCTCATTGCAGGCCGCCTTCGTGGACTATGGCGGAAATCGCCACGGGTTCCTGGCGTTTTCCGAGATCCATCCGGACTACTATCAGATCCCCGTCGCCGACCGCGAGGCGCTGATGGAAGAAGAGCGCGCCTATGCCGAGGCCATGAAGGCGCGCGACGAGGAAGAAGAGAAAAAGCCCACCCGCTCTCGTCGGAGCCGGTCGCGCAGCAAGGTGCAGGCGGCGGACAGCAAGACCGATGACGCCCGGGTCACCAAAGAGGTCGATGCCGAAATCACCGGCATGGAAACAATCGACCTGACCGAAGACGAAGACGCGACAGATACGTCCCAGGAGAGTTCGCCGATCGCTCAGGACGCAGAGGCGCCGACCGACGCACCGGTCGAGACTGCGGCGGATAAGGATGAAACAGGCCGGGATGTTTCGGCGCAGGACGATGCGGGGCAGGACGATGCGGGGCAGGATGGTCCGGCCGCGGATGGTGGCGACGACGCAACCCAGGAAGCCGGCAGCGATGCCGCAAGCAAGGACGACAGCATCGAATCGGTCGCCGACGAGGACGACAGCGAAGACATTCGTCCGCCGCGCAAACCGCGCCCGCGCCGGTACAAGATCCAGGAAGTCATCAAGGTGCGCCAGATCCTGCTGGTGCAGGTGGTCAAGGAAGAACGTGGCAACAAGGGCGCTGCGCTGACGACCTATTTGTCGCTGGCCGGGCGCTATTGCGTGCTGATGCCCAACACCGCGCGCGGTGGGGGTATTTCGCGCAAGATCACCAACGCGACCGATCGCAAGAAGCTCAAGGAAATCGCCGGCGAAATCGACGTGCCCAAGGGCGCGGGGCTGATCGTACGCACGGCGGGGGCAAAACGCACCAAGGCCGAGATCAAGCGCGACTATGAATATTTGCAGCGGTTGTGGGAGCAGATCCGTGAACTGACTCTGAAATCCATCGCGCCGGCGAAAATCTATGAAGAGGGCGATCTGATCAAACGTTCGATCCGCGATTTGTACAACCGCGAGATCGACGAGGTGTTTGTCGAGGGCGAGCGCGGATACCGTATCGCCAAGGACTTCATGAAAATGATCATGCCGTCCCATGCCAAGAACGTGAAACAATACAGCGAACCCATGCCCCTGTTCGCGCGCTATCAGGTCGAAAGCTATCTGGGCGCGATGTTCAATCCGACGGTTCAGCTGAAATCGGGCGGGTATATCGTGATCGGCGTGACCGAAGCCCTGGTCGCGATTGACGTGAACTCGGGCCGGGCGACCAAGGAAGGCAGCATCGAGGAAACGGCGCTCAAGACCAATCTTGAAGCATCCGACGAAGTGGCGCGCCAGCTGCGGTTGCGCGATCTGGCCGGTCTGATCGTGATCGATTACATCGACATGGATGAACGCAAGAACAACGCGGCGGTGGAAAAGCGTCTGAAAGAGCGTTTGAAAACCGATCGTGCGCGTATTCAGGTTGGCCGCATCAGCGGTTTCGGTCTGATGGAAATGTCCCGCCAGCGCCTGCGCCCCGGCATGATCGAGGCCACGACACAGCCCTGTGCGGCCTGTCATGGCACCGGGTTGATCCGGTCCGACGACAGTATGGCGTTGTCCATTCTGCGTCAGATCGAGGAAGAAGGCGTGCGTCGCCGCAGCCGCGAGGTGTTGGTCAAATGCCCGGTCAACATTGCCAATTTCCTGATGAACCTGAAACGCGAGCATGTGGCGCAGATCGAGGCGCGCTATGGCCTGTCGGTACGAATCGAAGGTGATCCGCATCTCGTCAGCCCGGATTTTGCCATTGAAAAGTTCAAGACCGCATCGCGCGTGGTGCCTGTTGCCAGTGCGCCCGTGGTGTCCGTGGATACGTCGCTGATGGATCAGGTCGATACCGGGGACGAGGCGACGGACGAGCAGGATGTCACGGCTTCGCCGGAGAACGATACCGAAGCGCGGCCAAAGCGGAAGCGTCGCCGCCGGCGTCGGCGCAGCAGCAAATCGGGCAGCACGGCCAATGGACCCGATGCGGATGAGAACGGCGCCGAAGGCGAAACGGCGCAGGCCGCCGCCGACAGTGCAGCGCCGCAGCCTGAACCCGTAGCCGAGTCCGGGCCCGAGCCTGAGCCAAGCCAGGCGGCCCAGGCACCTGACGCCGAAACATCCCAGGCCCCGGCGACGGATGCGAGAGAGCAAGCGGCCAAGAAACCCCGCAAGAGCCGGGCAAAGGCCAAACCCAAGAAGGCTGCGGAAGAAGAAGCCGCGCCCGAAGCCGTGGTGGCGGAGACAGTGCAAACGCAGGATCCTGAAACGGTCAGCGAGGACAAGCCCAAGCCAAAGCGGACGCGCAGAACGTCCAAGACAAAAACAACCGAACCGGTTGAACAAGCGGCGGCAGAGCAAACCCCGGAGGAGCAACCTCAGGCGGAGCAAGCGCCCGAGGCCGTTGAAAGCGCCCCGGTCGAGACCGCAGAACCCGCTATGGCCGAGGCGGCGCCGGAACCGGCCTCTGAACCATCGCCGGTTGCAGAGGAGCCTGTGAAGGAGACTGCCCCGGTCGCCGAAGACTCCGCGCAGGAGATTTCGGTCGCAACCAAGGAACCTGCCAAACCCAAGCGGCGGGGCTGGTGGTCGCTGGGCGGCTGAGGCCCTCCGACTGGACAGACAGGGAAAAGGCGGGCCGCTAAGCCCGCCTTTTTCATGCGCCCTTGCGGATCATGTAGATCTGATTCGGGCCGGAATCTGTGTGCGACATCAGTTCATGCCCGGCCTCGTTGCAGAAATGCGGCATGTCAACAACGGCGGCCGGATCATCGGCAAGCACCTGCAGGACTGCACCAACCGGCAATGATTTCAGCCGTTTGCGCGCCTTGAGAACGGGCAGGGGGCACAGTAGCCCCGTGGCATCCAAAGTATCGGTGATCTGGGTCATGCGGTGCAGATATGTCGGAAGTTTCAGCCTGTCCACAAGGATGTGACCATTGGTGCCAGCAAGGGGCCGTGACCTTGGCGCACGGATCGCTTATGTCCGGGATCATGTTCGGAATAGATATCATCGACGCGGGCCTGCTGCCGGCCATGATTGTGGCACTTGCAGCTGGAATCGTCAGCTTTCTGTCGCCCTGCGTGCTGCCCATTGTGCCGCCTTATCTGGCATATATGAGCGGGGTTTCCCTGCGCGATCTGGGCGAGGGCTCGGCGCGAAACCGGGCTTTGCTGCCGGCGTTGTTTTTCGTTCTGGGGCTGTCCACCGTATTCCTGTTGCTGGGGTTCACCGCATCGGCCATTGGTGCGGTGTTCTTGCAATATCAGACCTGGTTCAACACCTTGGCCGGTGTTCTGGTCATGGTGTTCGGGGCGCATTTCGTCGGGGTCTACCGGATCGGCTTTCTGGATCGCGAAGCGCGCATAGATGCCGGGGACCGGGGGGGCAGCGCCTTTGGGGCCTATGTGTTGGGGCTGGCTTTTGCTTTCGGTTGGACGCCCTGTATCGGTCCGCAACTGGGCGCGATCCTGTCTCTGGCCGCTTCAGAAGCGTCCTTGACGCGGGGGACGGCCCTGTTGGCGGTCTATGCGCTGGGGCTGGGCGTGCCGTTTCTGTTGGTGGCGGCCTTTCTGCCCAAGCTTGGCGGATTGATGGGCTGGATGAAACGCCATATGGAACAGATTGAACGGGTCATGGGATTGCTGTTGTGGACGATTGGTCTGTTGATGCTGACAGGCGGGTTTTCCAGCTTTTCCTATTGGTTGCTTGAGCGTTTTCCGGTCCTCGCAACGCTGGGCTAGAGCCGCCCCATCGCGTCTTACTCTGGCCCGAAAAACAGGCTAAGGTTGTGCCATGACTTGAGGTTTTCAATGGGCAACCAGACGCAGCAACAGGTGCATCGACGCCGGGTGTTCTATATTCCCGGATATGATCCGGTTCCCCCGCGCCGGTATCGGGAACTGTATCGTACCGAGTCCCAAAAACAGGCGAAGTTGTCGGGATATAGTATTGAACTGAAAGAGAAACCTGGAAGGGATCTGTTCGGTTGGCGCGTGATTGGCCGGATCGAAGGCGCAACAACCTATACCCAGATCGATGTCCTGCTCTGGTCCGATCTCGTGCGTGAAAGCATGTCCAATTCCATTCCGGCGACCTATCTGCAACTGCTGCGCACGGCGTGGATTTACGTTGTGTCCGGCACCTTGCGGCGTCTGATGTGGCTGCGCAAGGGACCGGTGATCGCGGCCCTGTATCCGGTGGGCATGTTGCTGCTGCAACTGGTGCTGGCCATCCTGTCCGGGATTCTTGCCGCTTTCGTTCTGCGCGCGGGGGTGGGCCTGTTTTGGCACGGTGATGCCGCCACCAGCGTCACCGCTGTGGCGTCTATGGTTCTGGGTGCGGGTGTCATCGTCGTTGTCCTGCAACGGTTCCGCGCGCTGGATGGACGGCTGTACGCATATTATCTGATGCACGACTATGCCTATACAGCCCGGTTGAACGGTCAAAACCCG
Source organism: Rhodobacteraceae bacterium F11138 (assembly GCA_016521575.1). Lineage (GTDB taxonomy): Bacteria > Pseudomonadota > Alphaproteobacteria > Rhodobacterales > Rhodobacteraceae > Sedimentitalea. The sequence goes on from JAEKDP010000006.1 coordinate 132,152, forward strand.
CCCGAGCTTGAGGCCCGCATCTCGCGGTTCGCCGACCAGATCGCGCACGCGTTGACGCAGGATGTCGATGAGGTCCTGATCGTCGGGCATTCTTCGGGGGCGCATATCGGGGTCTCGGTCATGGCGGATCTGATCCGGGCCGGCCGGGTTCCGGCCAACGGGCCGGCGCTGTCCTTTCTGTCGTTGGGGCAGGTGGTGCCGATGGTGTCGTTCCTGAAACGGGCGCATCGGTTGCGGGCCGATCTGCGCTATCTGTCCGCGTGTGACGATCTGTGCTGGGTCGATGTCTCGGCACCCGGGGATGGCTGTTCCTTTGCGCTGTGCGACCCGGTTGCGGTGACAGGCGTGGCCCCGCCGGACAAAAAATGGCCGCTGGTCATATCCGCGGCCTTTTCCCAGACCCTGTCGCGCGACCGTTGGGCGGAATTGCGGTGGCGGTTCTTTCGGCTGCATTTTCAATATCTTTGTGCGTTCGATCGGCCAGGTGACTATGATTATTTCCGCATCACGGCCGGACCATGGACGCTGGCCAGCCGCTATGCCGACCGCAAACCGTCGCGGTCCCGGATTGATGTCGCGGCATCAAAATACACGTCGGTCTCTGAATGAAACCGCCAAAGCCGACCGCCCGGCCCGACAAGGTGTCGTTGTGGCGATACGCCCGGCTGTTCCGTGCCGATCTGCTGTCCGCACAGCCGGCCCGTTTGTACCGGGCATGGATGGCCGAATTCCGCACGCCGTTCTTTCGGTCGTTCTTGTTGAATCAACCGGATCTGGTGGCACAGGTATTGCGGGACCGACCCGGTGATTTCCCCAAATCGGCCCGGATCAGCGAAGGGTTGCGGCCCTTGTTGGGCCAGTCGGTTTTCCTGACCAACGGCGAGACCTGGCAACGTCAGCGCCGGATCATCGACCCTGCCTTTGCCGGTGGTCGGTTGCGGGATACCTTTCCGGCCATGCAGGCGGCTGCCGCGGCAATGGTTGAGCGCCTGACGGCAGCGCGGTTGCAGAAGGTGGAAATCGAGGAAATCGCCAGTCATGCGGCGGCTGACGTGATTTTTCGCACGCTGTTCTCAATCCCCATCGAAGATGAACTGGCCACGCGCGTCTTTGCGCTGTTCCGGGATTATCAACGCAGCCAGCCGATTCTGAATATTGCCGCGTTGCTGCCTTTGCCGCGCTGGGTGCCCCGGTTTCACAGCCGCAAGACCCGGCGGACCGCGCGGCAAATCCGGGCATTGATCACGCAGCTGACGGATCGGCGCATGGAGCAAATCGAACAGGGAAACGCGCCGGATGATCTGGCCACCAAGATCATGACGACGCCGGACCCTGAAACCGGCGCATGTTTCAGCACGCGGGACATGGTCGATCAGGTGGCGATATTCTTCTTGGCCGGGCACGAAACCAGCGCGTCCGCGCTGTCCTGGGCTTTGTATTTGCTGGCCTTGTATCCCGAATGGCAGGACCGCGTCGCCGCCGAGGCCCAGGCGTTGGAACCTGATTCGGATTTTGCGGCGATGGGCCAACTGAAAATCAGCAAGGATGTCTTTCGCGAGGCAATGCGGCTGTATCCGCCGGTGCCGATGATGGTGCGTGAAGCAACCTGTCCGCAGCGGTTTCGGGACCGTGACGTTCCCGCCGGTGCGCAATTGGTTCTCAGCCCCTGGCATCTGCATCGTCACACGCGCCTGTGGCAGAACCCGGATGACTTTGATCCGGACCGATGGACCAGTGAGAACGGAAAGCAGTGCCAGCGCACGGCGTACATCCCGTTCTCAGCCGGTCCAAGAGCCTGTCCCGGTGCCGGATTTGCCATGATCGAAGGCCCGTTGCTGCTGTCCACTCTGATGCGCCAGTTCCGGGTTTCGCCGCTCAAGGGCTGTGACCCGGTGCCGGTCGCGCATCTGACGGTGCGGGCGCGGGACGGCATTTTTCTGCAGCTGCAACCCAGAACATGAAAACCCGGCGCAAGGGCCGGGTGTTTTGATTTTCGGATTAAATCAGGTGATCAACCGTTCTTGCGGCGGCGGCGCATACCGGCCGCCCCGAAACCGGCCAGCGCGGTGCCCAACAGGACAACAGAGGCCGGAACCGGAACCTGGCTGGGGGCGGCAGTGATCACGCGAATCCAGTCTCCCGGTTCTGTCACGCGCATGCCCAGGCTGATTTCGTTGTCTGTGAAGCTATACCAGTCGTTCCGTCGTCCGCCGGACAGCGGATTGCCTTCCATACCGCGCGCGGAAAAGGTCGCATCCGGATAGGTGGTTCCGTCGGCCCCCAGGAAACTGCTGGCGATTTCCATCGCGCCATTGCGCGCGGACATCACACCCAGAACATCGCCGTCGAAGGTGAAGGTGACGGCGTTCTGGTTGTTGCCAGCCCCATGTTCGATCAGGGTGCCGTTGTTTCCCGGACCCGAATTCAAAAAGATCATGTGGCTGCTGACTGTTGTACCGGCGGCAATAGTGCCTCCATCCACGGACAGGCTGTCGGTCAAAGTATAGAACTGCTGTTCATCAAAAGCCTGAATGCCCCTGTTGTGGGCGGCGTCATCGGTCGCGTCATCAGGCGCTGCGATGATCGAAGGGCCATCCCCCGGTGTGGCCGATGCGCCGCTGCCTATCGTCGCGACTCCACCGTTCGCATCTATCAATGCCGCATGCCCCGCGGTTGCAGCGATGCAAAACGTGACGACACCAAAGGCTTTCATATATGTTCTGACAGGTCTCATGCGCTTACCTTTCAATTTCCGCTCGGCGGAAGACTACTTATCACAGGGCGCAAGACGCGCCGTTAACATTATCTTAATCTTTTATCATAAACGCCTGCCCAGGTAAACGCAGCTGTCCCCAGGGACATCCTGCGGGCAGACGGGGTCAGTCCGCGCCAGTCCCAAGCTGGGATTGCAGCCGTTTCAGAACATAGACCCGGATTGCCGATGCCAGCCCCATGCGGGTGCCGCGTTCGGCGTCGATTTCCGCGGCCAGGGCATTGATCGGGCGACCGTCCCGGGCGGCGATCCCGCAGAACGCCTGCCAGAATTCATCCTCCAGCGACACCGACGTGCGATGTCCGCGCAGCGTCAGCGACCGCTTTCTGGGGCGATCGCTCATGGTTCGTCCTTATGGCCATCCAACGTGCGTTCGGCTTTTTGCAGGCGGGTGCGGATCAGGTCCTTTTCAGCCTTGCTGCGTCCGAATTTTACACTGTTCTCGTCGGCACGGGCCTTTTTCGCGGCCCGTGCCCGGATCTTTCTGAACCGGTTCAGATTGACCGGCTCAGCCATTATTTGGGGCCCACCATCAATTCCGGGCGTACCACCCGGTCAAAGGTTTCTTCATCGACAAAGCCAAGCGCGATGGCTTCTTGCTTGAGCGTCGTGCCGTTCTTGTGGGCGGTCTTGGCCACGGTCGTGGCGTTGTCATAGCCGATTTCCGGTGCGAGCGCGGTTACCAGCATCAGGGATTCCCGCATCAGTTTTTCGATCCGAACCGTGTCCGCCTGCAATCCCGAAACAAGGTTGTCGGTAAAGACGCTGGCCGCGTCGCCCAAAAGTTGCATCGACTGCAACACGTTATAGGCCATCATCGGTTTGTATACATTCAGTTCGAAATGGCCCTGGCTGCCGGCAAAACCCACGGCTGCATCATTGCCCATCACATGGGCGCAGACCTGGGTCAGGGCTTCGCACTGGGTTGGGTTGACCTTACCCGGCATGATCGAACTGCCGGGTTCGTTTTCCGGCAGGATCAGTTCACCCAGACCGCAACGCGGCCCCGAGCCCAGCAGGCGGATGTCGTTGGCGATCTTGAACAGGCTGGCGGCGACCACGCGCAGCGCGCCTGAGATCTCGACCATCGCGTCATGTGCGGCCAGGGCTTCGAACTTGTTGGGGGCCGTGACAAAGGGCAGCCCGGTGATTTCCGCCATGTTGGCGGCGACCTGTTCGTCCCATCCTGCCTGGGTGTTCAGGCCGGTTCCCACGGCGGTGCCACCCTGTGCCAGTTCATGGATCCGCCCCAGCGCATCCTTGATCCGCTGGATCCCCATGGCGACCTGATGGGCATAGCCCGAGAATTCCTGACTCAGGGTCAGCGGCGTTGCGTCCTGGGTGTGGGTGCGGCCGATCTTGATGATGCCATCGAACGCGTCGACCTTGGCCTGAAGGGCCGCATGCAGTTTTTCCAGCCCCGGCAGCAGCACGTCGCGCGCGCTCATCGCGGCCGAAATGTGCATTGCGGTGGGGAAGGTATCGTTCGAGCTTTGGCCCATGTTGCAGTGATCGTTCGGATGCACGGGATCCTTGGAGCCGATCACACCGCCGAGGATCTCGATGGCGCGATTGGCGATCACTTCGTTGGCATTCATGTTGGATTGCGTGCCCGATCCGGTTTGCCAGACCACCAATGGGAAATTGTCGTCGAACTTGCCGTCCACAACTTCACCCGCCGCCTGAATGATCGCATCCGCCAGACGGGCATCCAGCTTGCCATTGGTTTTGTTGGCCTGCGCGCAGGCTTTCTTGATCACACCCAGCGCCCGCACGATGGCCACCGGCTGCTTTTCCCAGCCGATCGGAAAGTTCATGATCGAGCGTTGGGTCTGCGCGCCCCAGTATTTGTCGGCGGGGACTTCAAGCGGGCCGAAGCTGTCGGTTTCGGTGCGGGTCTTGGACATCTGATACTCCGTCGGGTCTGCTGTCGATTGCCGTTTAACGACCGCAGGGGCAGGGCGCAATCTGCCAGTTGCGCGCAGCCGCCGGGCCACCGGTCATTTTTCGCGTATGCGCACAGGACAGATTGTTCTTCATGGCACAGCCTGTAAGGTATCAGGCGAAAAGCCATGGACCATGACAGCCAGCGATGACGGGACCCGACGTGCATCTTTCCAGTCGATTTTTCGCAACCCTACGCGCCGCACTTGCGGGGCTGACCTTGGTGGCTGCGCTGGCTGTTCAGGCGGCAGCCTCCGATATCGACCGGTTTGTCGGCACATATGCAGGGTCGGCTGAGATCGTGAAATCGGATGGGTCTCGATCGCCGCGGGATCTGAGCGTTGCGATCCGTCAGACCAGAAAGGGCTTCCGGGTAAAGTGGACGACGATCACGCACCGTCCCGACGGAACGTTCAAGGAACGCAAGTATGACATCGCATTCACGCCCAGCCCCAGACCCGGAGTATATGCCGCGGCGATGAAAAAGAACGTCTTTGGCCACGCCGTTCAACTGGATCCGATGAAAGGGGAACCCTATGTCTGGGCGCGGATTTCAGACGACACCTTGACGGTTTATTCGTTGTTCGTGGACGCCCAAGGCGGATATGAACTGCAGCAGTTCGACCGAACCCTGATCCCCGGCGGGTTGAAACTGGAATTCAATCGGTTCAGCGACGGCGTTCAACGGCGCACGATTACGACGAATCTTGAGAAACGGGACTGACAGTGTGCGCGGGCGTTCAAGGGGCCGCTCGTCAAAATGTTGAAAGCGCCCGGTGCGTCGTTGGCTATTTGCGGAAGCTGTCCAGCGATACGATCTCGGCATCCGGTCGAGGCTGGGCGGGGGGGTCGCTTTCGACGTGATCGGTGTTGATGGCGGACGGGGCGTTCTCGTCTTCTTCTTCGTCCTCGGCGGATTCAAAGCGCAGCCCGAACTCGACCGAAGGGTCCACAAAGGTCTTGATTGCATCATAGGGAATATACAAAGGTTCAGGCGCATCGCCGAAGTTCAGCGTGACCGCGAAGCCGTCGTCGTTCACCACAAGGTTGTCGAACCAATGCTGCATCACGACCGTCATTTCACCCGGATACCGGTCCGCCAGCCAATCCGCCAGTTCGGTGTCAGGGTGAGAGGTGTCGAAGGTGATAAAGAAGTGATGGGCGCCGGGAAGTCCGTGATCGCGCACATCCTCAAGGACAGTCTTGATCAAACCGCGCATGGCGGCGTGCATCAGGTTTCCATAGTCGATTTCACGGGACATCGTGTTTCCCCAGATACGGTCAGGTTGAGCATGCAGGGATTCGATCCGAAACAAAACCCTGCAACGCTTGTAATTCGTTCATGCCAGATAACGGCAGGTTCCACGCGCCGCCACAACAATCCGCGTCTGCACCCCGCCAATTCTGCAGATGATCACCCGCTGAGCCACCCCAGCGCCGGGGAAGCGTGGCGGACCAGGTCGGACAGCGGCACGGTGCCCGGGCCGCATCCCGTCGGTTGAACCGGGGAAAAACAGCACATTCAGTGCAAACCAGACGGAAAGGTTCAGGATAACGTGGGCCACAGCCGCTGTGATCGGTGACGGGGCTGCGGACAGGCGCGGGCGGGCCGCGATCTGATCCGGCCAGGGTGCGACCAGGGCTGTGGCAAGAAACAAGGACGGTGGCGCACAGCGAAACCTGCCTTGTCGGATGGACATGCCAAGGCCGACGGTGTTCTGGCCCGCGGGCGTGGCGTCGAACGACGGTGCCAGGATCTCGGGGGGCTGCGTGGTCCCGGCCAGCCCCGGCGCATTGCGCCTCTGGCCGCAACCGTCCACAGGGTAAACCTGTGGTCCAGTTCAAGGGTGCTGCGCGCCGATCCGAAGCGGACCGGCCGCGCCCTCAGGCCCAGGCCAGCCGTTGCCCGGTCATGCAGATGGGCAAGGTATCGGCCGGCAGTTGTTCCAGCTGTTCGAACAATGAAACATAGTCGAACTGGTTATAGGCCTCGATCAGCTTGTCGCCCTCGAACCTGGCCATGGTCTGGCCTGTCACCTCGACCGGTGCCCCATTGTCCGCACGCGTTGCCCGCGCCGTGATCATCGCGGCTGCCCATTCGCCATTTTCGATGACGACCGGCAGCTCGACATCAATGTCGCCCAACAGATTGCGTACCGCGTAGATGAGTTCGCGGAACTCGTCTGGTCCGAAACTCATCTCGGGGATGATGCCCCCGGCTTCGGTATTGGGTGCAAAATACAGATCGATCGCCTCGAGATTATTTTTCACCCAGACGTCTTCGTAAAATTTGCGCAACAACTCGGCTTTGCTCATGGCTCTCTCCGTCCTTTGGTTTCAATCATGTGACGAAAGCATGAACAAAGTCTCAACCGGTCCGAAGATTTGTGGAAAAGTGCAGGCTTCTGTTGCCAGGTGCCTGCGAACCCCGCCTTACGCGGCTAGGCGCAAGGGCTTAAGTTTCGGTCTTGTTACTGCTTACGCAGCAACGGCAACCGGAGCACGATTGTCATTTGCAATTGTACTTGTCGGGCCGATACGGTGGCACCCCGCCGAGACAAAGCTAACCCCTTTAGACGTTCGTCGATCCTGTTTCGGCCCCATGATCCCCAAATGAAGGAATTATGGTGGAGCCGCCGGGTACCGCCCCCGGGTCCGATCCGCTTATTACGAGCGCGTTTATGTCCATAGTTCACAAGGAACAGAACGAATATCGTCCTGCCGGCGGCCAAATTCAAGAGGGATTTGCCGTAAAAATAAGCACCCAAGCAATTGGTGCGTGAATATAGGGGTCTTTTCGGACACCCCGCTGCGGCGGGATCGCCGGACCAGTCATCCCGCATGGCATGGTAGGTTGCGATCCGGGTATGATCGCCGTGTCGCCAAGGCTTTGGTCAGCTGGCTTGTTTGCGGTGTTGCATCACCCGGTCGGCCAGTGAAACCGTATAGTCGGCCAGTTCGCGCAGCGACAGATCGACCGAGCGGCCGTCCCTTGCCTCAAGCGCATCCGCGATCCGGGTGTGCAGGGTGACGATCCGTTCGCGGGAGCGGGCGGTGAAGGTGATGATGTTCATCAACGGCTGCATGGCTTCGACCGCACCGGCAAGCTGATAGGACAACACCGGGTTCTTTGCCGCATCGACCAGCGCCCTGTGAAACGCGACATCCGACGCGCAAAAGGCTTCGTCCGACAGGCCGGGCTGGGATTGGCGATGGATTTCCGCCCGCATGGTTGCCAGATGATCCGGGCTGCGCCGTTCGGCGGCAAGCCCGGCACAGGCGCGCTCCAGCGCGTATCTGGCCTCGCACGCGGTATCGAAGCGCACCGCATTCATCGACAGCAACAGGGTAGACGTGGTGATCTGCTGGGCATAGGCATCGGGATAGCTGAGCCGGTTGACAAAGGCCCCGCCGGACGCGCCGCGTTGGGTCCGGATCAGCGATTGCGCGGCCAATCGTTTCAGGGCCTCGCGCACGGTCGGGCGCGAGACCCGGAACTGATCGGCCAGTTCGGATTCCGACGGCAGACGTTCGTCGACGATCAAGTCACCCTGCATGATGGCATCGCGAATGGCCGCTGCAATCTGGGCCGAAAGATCGGACTTGCTGGCGGGATCTATTTTCATCGGTTTCACTTTTTTATTTGTCTGACATTTAAAAGTCTGACATTTGAAATGCAAGAGGTGAGTCGCCGATATTGGCCGGGTCTTGGATGCTGGTATCAACACCGCAGAGATCCGGGCCGGACCAGGAAATAGTGGCGCTGCGATGGGCAGGGCCGGAAGATGAAGGAGCGAACCATGTTCAATGCTTTGATTGTGAACAAGGATGAAGACAGCGGTCAGACCCGCGCAGAGGTGGCGCAAATCGGGCTGGACGACCTGCCGGAAGGCGAGGTGACGGTTGCGGTGGACTACTCTACGGTCAACTACAAGGATGGGCTGTGCATCGGACCGGGCGGCGGATTGGTACGCAACTATCCCCATGTTCCCGGAATAGACTTTGCCGGAACCGTCGAATCCTCATCCGATGAACGGTACAGTCCGGGCGACAAGGTCGTGCTGACCGGGTGGCGTGTTGGCGAGGCTCATTGGGGCGGCTATGCGCAAAAGGCGCGGGTGCGCGCGGATTGGCTGGTGCCGCTGCCTGACGGGCTGGACACGCGCGCGGCCATGGCGGTGGGAACCGCCGGGCTGACCGCGATGCTGGCGGTAGTGGCGCTTGAGGATCACGGGCTTGCGCCCGGACATGGTCCGGTTCTGGTGACCGGGGCCGCCGGCGGCGTCGGGTCGGTCGCGACCGCAATTCTGGCCAATCTGGGATATGAGGTTGCGGGCGTGACCGGCCGCCCGGAAACCGCCGACTACCTGAAATCGCTGGGTGCCGCACGGATCGTGGCACGCGAAGAGATCAACGAAACCACCAAGCGTCCGCTGGAAGGCGAGACTTGGTCCGGATGTGTCGATGCCGTGGGGGGCGCGATGCTGGCCCGGGTTCTGGGCCAGATGAAATACGGGGCTTCGGTTGCTGCTGTCGGTCTGGCCGGTGGTGCGGCGCTGCCGGCGACCGTCATCCCGTTCCTGCTGCGTGGCGTGAACCTGTTGGGCATCGACAGCGTAATGCAGCCCTATGACAACCGGTTGCGGGCCTGGCAGCGGATCGCCGATGACTTGCCGATGGCCAAGCTTGAGCAAATGATACAGCCCGCGTCGCTGGGCGATCTGCCGAAACTGGGCGCCGACATCCTGCAGGGACGCATCAAGGGCCGGGTGGTTGTCGACGTAAACGGCTGATGCCGGGTCTGCCTGACTGTCTGGCGGGGCGCAGCCACGGATGCTGAATCGGCGTCTGGTTGCATATGTCCCGGGGTTCGCGTTACGCTGCTTCCTGTGAAGCCGTTCCAATAGAACGGTTTTACGGGGCCGGCGTGACGCTGCGCGGCCCTGTGCATGCCGGGTGACCGGCGTTGCAGTACATAGACAGCAGGGAGTACTGACCCGTGTTCACCAAGATCATGGTGCCGGTCGATCTGGCTCACGTTGCAAGCATGACGCGCGCGACGAAAGTAGCTGCCGATCTGGCGCTTCTCTATCAGGCCGAGGCCTGTTATGTCGCGGTCACCGCACCGACCCCCGGTCCGACCGCACACAATCCGCAGGAATTCGCAGCCAAGCTCGAAGCATTCGCGCAGGGCGAGGCCGCTAGCCATGGCCATCGGGTCAGTTCGCACAGTCTGGTCAGCCATGACCCCGCTGTGGATCTGGATCATGACCTGCTCAAAGCCGTCAAGACGATCCAGGCCGATCTGGTTGTAATGGCCAGCCATGTGCCCGGTGTCGCGGACTATCTGTTTCCCTCGCATGGCGGCAAGATGGCCAAGCATTCCGACATATCGGTGATGATCATACGCGAATCCTAGAATCGGTTCGCGTGGGACGACCGAACCAGAAAGACCAGACACAGGAGGTCAGAATGACCGACGATACAACCAATCAGGGCATACCCGAGCCCGAGGGAGAATCCGATATCATCGAAACGGATTACGAGATCGGGCAGGACAATTACGAAGGCAGCGTCGGCCCCATCGGTTTTGACATTCACAATCCGGTGTTTGTGGTGTCCGGTGCAACCATTGTCCTGTTCGTGTTCTACGCGCTTGCCCTGCCGGAACATGCCAGCACCTTTTTCGGATGGCTGCGCCCGGCGGTGACGTCCAGCTTTGACTGGTTCTTCTTTGCGGCGGCGGACATCTTCGTGCTGTTCTGTCTGTTCCTGATCGTGTCTCCTTTTGGCCGGGTTCGCCTGGGCGGCGTCGATGCCACGCCGGACTATTCCTATATCGGGTGGTTCGCGATGCTGTTTGCCGCCGGCATGGGCATCGGGCTGATGTTCTATGGCGTGTCCGAGCCGATGAGCCACTATTCGACCGCATTCGGAGGCATCGCCACCGAGGACGGCGTTCGAACCGACTGGGCGCCTCTGGGGGCTGCGGCCGGGGATCAGGCCGCGGCGGTCCGTCTGGGCATGGCGGCAACGATTTTTCACTGGGGTCTGCATCCCTGGGCCATCTATGCCATCGTGGCTTTGTCGCTGGCGCTGTTCACCTATAACAAGGGGCTGCCGCTGACGATCCGTTCGGCCTTCTATCCGATCTTCGGAGAACGGGTCTGGGGCTGGACCGGACATATCATCGACACGCTGGCGGTGTTTGCGACCCTGTTCGGACTGGCAACGTCGCTGGGGTTCGGTGCGACGCAGGCCAATGCCGGGTTGAATGAGCTGTTCGGCATTCCCGTTGGATCCACGACCGAGGTGATCCTGATCACGGCGATCACCGCTGTCGCCCTGGTATCGGTGGTGCGTGGATTGGACGGCGGCGTCAAGATTCTGTCTGAAATCAACATGGGTCTTGCCTTTGTGCTGCTCATTTTCGTGCTGCTTGTCGGCCCGACGATGGTCGTACTGACCGGGTTCGTGGACAGCCTCGTGGCCTATATCGAATATCTGCCTGCCCTGGCCAATCCGTTCGGGCGCGAGGATGTGAACTTCAGCCAGGGCTGGACCGCGTTCTACTGGGCGTGGTGGATCAGCTGGTCGCCCTTTGTCGGCATGTTCATCGCCCGGGTCAGCCGTGGCCGCACGGTCCGCGAGTTCGTGATCTGCGTTCTGTTGATTCCGTCGCTGGTCTGCGTTCTGTGGATGAGCGTGTTTGGCGGAACCGCAATTCAGCAGGTTGTCGTGGACGGGTTCACCGGCGCGCAGGACGCGGCGCTGGAACTGAAGCTGTTCAAGATGCTGGGTGAATTGCCGCTGGCGTCGATCACTTCCTTCGTCGGAATCGTTCTGGTTGTCGTGTTCTTCGTGACCTCCTCGGATTCGGGTTCGTTGGTGATCGATACGATCACGGCCGGCGGCAAGGTCGATGCGCCGGTGCCCCAGCGTGTGTTCTGGTGCATATTCGAGGGCGCGGTTGCCATCGTGCTGTTGCTGGGCGGCGGTTTGGCCGCGTTGCAGGCGATGGTCATCTCGACCGGGCTGCCGTTCACGGTCGTGCTGCTGCTGATGTGCTGGGCGATCTACAAGGGCCTCAGCACCGAAGCGCGGTGACGGGCAACCCGGAATTGAAACGCCCCGGTCGAAAGACCGGGGCGTTTTGCGTTCATTTGTGCTGTTCGAAGAACCCGACTGAATTGCCATCCGGATCCTTGGTATAAAAAAACCGCCCCGGCGGGATGTCGATGACCGGCGAGATCACATCCCCTCCGGCCCGCTCGACCCGTTCCAGCGCGTCTTCCAGCGTGCCGTCGCAGGCCAGATGCAGGGTCGGGCCGCGCCCGTCACCCGCCGGTGTGCCGGGATAAAGATGCAGGGCAACGCCATTGTCCAGGGTTTGAACCACGGCAATGGGGTTGGGGCCGGTGTCGTCGCGCGTCCATGTGCCGCCGGTTGTTGCGGTGTAATATGCGATCGCCTTGTCCAGGTCCGAAACCGGAAGCTCGGCCCAGACCAGCGCGTGCGGGGGGTGAAATGTCATGCGATTTCCTTTCTTGGCTGACCTGCTCAATCTGCCATGGGCTGATGCCAGTCCGTGGCATCAAGCGCGGTGCTTGACCTTGTTGCTTTGGAACGGCATCCATTCTGCAGCAGAATATTCGGGGTGGCTCAATGGATTTGGATATCGATTTCGTGCGCGCGCAATTTCCCGCGTTTGGCGAAGCCGCGTTGCAGGGGCAGGCGTTCTTTGAAAACGCCGGCGGGTCCTATACCTGCAAACCGGTGATCGACCGGCTGACGCGCTATTATCTGCAGCGCAAGGTGCAGCCCTATGCGCCCTATTCGGCCAGTCAGCTGGCAGGTCAGGAAATGGACGAGGCACGGGCGCGGATGGCGGCGATCCTGGGCGTTGAGCCGGATGAGTTGAGCTTTGGCCCCAGCACCTCGCAGAATACCTATGTTCTGGCGCAAGCCTTTGGCGAGTGGATGAAACCGGGCGAAGCCATCGTGGTCACCAATCAGGATCACGAAGCCAACAGCGGCAGCTGGCGACGTCTGGCGGATCGCGGCATCGAGATTCGCGAATGGCGGATCGACCGGGACAGCGGACATCTTGACCCGGGCGATCTGGAGAACCTGCTGGACGACAAGGTGCGGCTGGTCTGCTTTCCGCATTGCTCGAACGTGGTGGGCGAGATCAACCCGGTGACCGAGATCACCGCCATGGCCCATGCTGCGGGTGCGTTTGTCTGCGTGGACGGTGTGTCTTATGCGCCGCACGGGTTTTGCGACATCGGGCAGTTGGGGCCCGACATTTACCTGTTCTCGGCCTACAAGACCTATGGCCCGCATCAGGGGCTGATGGTGATCCGGCGCAGCCTGGGACAGATGCTGCCGAACCAGGGGCACTATTTCAACGCGGACACGCTGTATAAACGCTTCACCCCGGCCGGGCCCGATCACGCGCAGATTGCCGCCTGCGCAGGAATGGCGGATTATGTCGATGCCCTGTGCGATCATCACGGCGGCCCCAAGGGCGGCGCGGTGGAGCGGGGCACGTTTGTCCATGACCTGATGCGCGCGCATGAGGTGACCCTGTTGCAACCGCTTCTGGATGCTCTCAAGGACCGCAATGCGGTGCGGTTGCTGGGGCCGTCGGATGCCGATGTACGGGCACCGACCGTTGCGCTGATGCTGAACCGGGATGCCGGGCAGGCGGCGGCCGAACTGGCCGATCACGGCATCATGGCGGGGGGCGGCGATTTCTATGCGGTTCGGCCTCTGCAGGCCATGGGCGTGGATATGGATCGCGGTGTCCTGCGTCTGAGCTTCACGCATTACACGTCCCAGGCGGAGATGGACAAGCTTCTGACAGCGCTGGACCGCGTTCTTTGATCTGTTTCGCTGCGCCGGATCCGTCTGTGGGCAAGGGCACATGACATGAGCGATACATCCCCGATTCTGTTGTGGTTCCGGCGCGATCTGCGGCTTGGCGATCATCCGGCCCTCGGGGCGGCCTGCGCCACGGGGCGTCCGGTGATCCCGGTGTTTGTGCTGGACCCGCAGACTGAAACCCTGGGCGCGGCTGCCCGGTTTCGCCTGGGGATGGGGCTGGAGAAATTTGCCGAGGCGCTTGGGGACCGGGGCAGTCGCTTGAGTCTGCGGCGAGGGCCGGCGCTTGAGGAACTGCAGCGGCTGATAAAACAGACCGGTGCCAGCGCGGTATGGTGGTCACGTCTGTATGACCCGGCGTCGATTGCACGGGATTCCGATGTAAAGGCCGAACTGACGGAACAGGGCATCGACACCCGTTCGTTCGGCGGACACCTGATGTTCGAACCCTGGAGCGTCCAGAGCGGTGCTGGCGGATACTACAAGGTTTTCACCCCGATGTGGAACGCGGTGAGAGGGCGCGATGTCGATGCGCCGGCTGCGCCGCCGGGGCGCATTCCGGCACCGACCCAATGGCCGCAATCCGACAAGCTGGCGGATTGGGCGCTGGATCGTGCGATGGGGCGCGGCGCCGCGGTGGTGCGCAAACATGTGCTGGCGAGCGAAGACGCAGCACTGGATCGGCTGGATGCGTTCATCGAGGATGCCTTCGACACCTATGCCGAGCGCCGCAACCTGCCGGCGGTTCAGGGAACGTCGGATCTGTCCGGGCATCTGAGTCTGGGCGAGATAAGCCCGCACAGGTGTTGGCATGCCGCACTGCGCGCCGAGGATGAGGGCAAGCCGGATACGCAGACCTTTCGCAAGGAACTGGTCTGGCGCGAGTTCGCCTATCATTTGATGTATCACACGCCGCATATCCTGACCGAAAACTGGAAGCCGGACTGGGACCGGTTTCCTTGGCGCACCGATCCAGACGACCCAAGGGTGCTGGCGTGGAAACAGGGGCGGACCGGTATCGCCTTTGTCGACGCGGCCATGCGCGAAATGTATGTCACCGGACGGATGCACAACCGGGGCCGCATGATCGTCGCAAGCTATTTGACCAAACATCTGATGTGTCACTGGAAAATCGGGATGGATTGGTTTGCGGACTGTCTGGTGGACTGGGATCCCGCCAGCAATGCGATGGGGTGGCAATGGTCCGCCGGTTCCGGACCGGATGCGACCCCTTACTTCCGGGTGTTCAACCCGGTGACGCAGCTGGACAAGTTCGATCCCGACCGAGACTATGTGCGGCGCTGGATCGCCGAAGGCCACGACACACCCAGCTCCACGGCGATGGACTATTTCGATGCGGTGCCGCGCCGCTGGAACCTGGATCCTGGTGCTGCGTACCCCGATCCCATCGTTACACCGGGCGAGGGGCGGCAAGCGGCTTTGTCCGCCTATGAAAACCGTCCCTTCTGAGCAGGCGCATGCAGTGGCTTGCCTGAATGGCCGTTTGGTTCTAACCTCTCGGGCTGAAACCGCTTTGGGAGGGGCGGATGGTACTGACATCGACACAGGGGCAGGACAACCTGCCACGGTACTTTGCTCAGGTGATGGAGAGGCTTCAGCACCTTGAACAGGGGCGGCTGGATATCCGGCTGGCCGATGGGCGCATGTTCCGCCTGGAAGGTGCGAAACCGGGACCGGTGGCGCAGCTGGATGTGCATCATCCCGAACTGTTTTCTCGGCTGGTGCGCGAAGGCGATCTGGGATTTTGCGATGCCTATCTGGACAACTGGTGGAGCACGCCCGATCTGCAGGCCTTCATGGATCTTGTGCATCTGGGCAACGATACGATCTATGACGGGTTCCCGGGCATGGCTCTGGTGCGGGCCTATGAGAAACTGCGGTTCTGGATGCAGCGCAACCACCGTGCCCAGGCGCGCAAGAACATCAGCTATCACTATGACCTGGGCAATGACTTCTACAAGCTGTGGCTGGACGACACCATGACCTATTCCAGCGCCTTGTTCCGGACCGGACAGGAAAGCCTGGAGGCGGCGCAGATCGCCAAATATGCCAGCCTGATCGACCAGATGGGGGCACGGCCCGGGGACCACATCCTGGAAATCGGCAGCGGCTGGGGCGGCTTTGCGGAATATGCGGCACGGGAATGCGGGCTGCGGGTCACAGGGCTGACGATCAGTCAGGAGCAGTTGAAGTTTTCGACAGAACGCATTGAAAAAGCAGGTTTGTCCGGGCGGGTCTCTTTCAAGCTGCAGGATTATCGCGATGAGCGGGGCAGCTATGACGGGATCGCCAGTATCGAAATGTTCGAAGCCGTCGGCGAAAAATACTGGCCGGTCTATTTTGAAACCGTGCGCGACAGGTTGAAACCGGGCCGCAACGCGACCCTGCAGATCATTACCGTCGCCGACCGGCGCTGGAAAGTGTACAGGCGAGGGGTTGATTTCATACAGAAATACATCTTTCCCGGCGGCATGCTGCCAGCGCCTTCGGTACTGCGCGAGCAGATTGAAAAGGCCGGTCTGAACGTGGCGCGGTCGCTGGAATTCGGGTCCAGCTATGATCTGACGCTGCGGCGCTGGCACCAGACCTTCAACGCCAGATGGGACCGGATCGCGCAGCTGGGATTCGATGACAGGTTTCGGCGCATGTGGAATTTCTATCTGACCTCTTGCGCTGCCGCCTTTGACAGTTCCAACGTGGACGTGACACAGATTACAGTATCCCGCCGTGCCTAGGACCTGATTGCCCCGATGCCGAACGCTGCCCGCCTTGTCGCCGCGACCTGTCTTGCGCTGCTGGCGTTTGTCGTGTCGGGCCAGGTGATGGACCTGATGCCGGCCGGCACGGGGTTTGGGTATTTCACCTGGGTGAATGTGACGCTGGGCGTTCTGGTGGGGTGGATCGTGATGGGCAAGCGGGCCGGGCGCGGAACCACCGCCGCCATCAACAACGGGCTGACCGGCGCGGTGGTGTTGGTGTTCTGGGCACTGTTTGTCCAGGGCGGATATGAAATGGTGCGTCAGGCGCTGCGCAACCGGTTCGACAGCCCGCTCGAGGCCGTGCTGGGCATTTTCAGGAATGGTGCGGATTTCGCGGCCATCCTGATCGCGCCCAATGTGCTGGCCGCCATCGTGATCGGCGGCATATTGGCCGGGCTGGCGACAGAACAGGCGTGGCGGCGCTGGCGCTGAAACCAGATCGTGACCGGGTTTGGACGTTCTGTTCTTTTGCGCGCAGGCACGCGGGTGTCTGCGCGCGCGTCGACGGTTGAGATCGGCCCTGAGCGGGGATACAGGTGGTGACACCAAACAAGGATGGAACGTCGATGCATATCGCACATGATCTGGCCGAGGCCGTTGGAAATACACCGTTGATTCGGTTGCGTCGTGTCAGCGAGGAAACAGGTTGTGAAATTCTGGGCAAGGCCGAGTTCATGAACCCGGGCCAATCGGTCAAGGATCGCGCGGCCCTGTATATCATCCGCGATGCGGTCGCGCGCGGCGCATTGAAACCGGGCGGCACCATCGTTGAAGGCACCGCCGGGAACACCGGTATCGGCCTGGCGCTGGTGGGGGCGTCGATGGGGTTCAAGACCGTGATCGTGATCCCCGAAACCCAGAGCGAAGAAAAGAAGGACATGCTGCGGCTGGCCGGGGCCGAGCTGGTACAGGTTCCCGCAGCACCGTATCGCAATCCGAACAATTTCGTGCGCTACTCTGAACGTCTTGCCGCCGAACTGGCCAGGACCGAACCGAACGGCGCGACCTGGGCCAACCAGTTCGACAATGTCGCCAATCGTCAGGCGCATGTCGAAACCACGGGCCCCGAGATATGGGAGCAGACCGGAGGCAAGGTGGACGGTTTTGTCAGCGCGGTCGGTTCTGGCGGTACCTTGGCCGGGGTTGCACAGGCGCTGCAACCGAAGGGCGTGAAAATCGCGCTGGCTGATCCCATGGGCGCGGCGCTGTACAGCTATTACACGACAGGCGAACTGGCGACCGAGGGCGGCAGCATCGCCGAAGGCATCGGGCAGGTACGCATTACCGAGAACCTAAAGGGGTTCAAGCCGGATCACGCCTATCAGGTGTCGGATGAAGAGGCGCTGCCCTATGTGTTCGATCTGCTGCGCGAAGAGGGGCTGGTGATGGGCGGCTCGACTGCGATCAACATTGCCGGCGCTGTCCGTCTGGCGCGTGAATTGGGGCCGGGCCACACCATCGTGACCGTGCTGTGCGATTTCGGTACCCGCTATCAGTCCAAGCTGTTCAACCCTGATTTTCTGAAAGAGAAAGGACTGCCCGTGCCGGACTGGATGACTCGTGCGCCCGCCAGCATACCGGGTGTGTTTCAGGACGTATGAGCGCCATGACCGCAATGGTCAGGATTCTGTGCGCCGTGGTCCTGGCCATTTGGGGCGGGATCTGCGCGGCGCAGATGACGCAGGCCGAACGGCAGTATTACGACAGCTGGCTGAGCCTGGCCAACCGCGCCGAGACGGTCATCGACCGGGCTGTGGCCTCCAACGCGTCGCTGGACAAGCTGCGCCGCGAAATCGTCAAGTATCGTGAAACCTTTGGATCGGCGCAGCACCGCAATGCCACGCGGATCAAGACGCTGGAATCCCAGCTTGAGGCGTTGGGACCCAAGCCGGAAGAGGGTGCAACCGAACCCGAGGACATCGCCCAACTGCGGGAATCGCTGAACCAGCAGCTGAGCGATCTGCGGGTCCCGCGCGTCGTGGCCGAGGAATCATACAATCGTGCCAATGGGTTGATCGGCGAGATCGACCGCATCCTGCGCGAACGCCAGACATCGCAATTGCTGGCGCGGGGCCCGTCGCCTTTGAACCCGGTCTACTGGCCCGATGCTGTCGGGGATATGCGGACGGCCCTGGTCGGAATTCTGGGCGAAACCCGCGCCACCTGGACGAGCACCGTTGCGGTGCGGCAGGTCGGCAATGATTGGCCGGTGTTGATCCTGCTCATGGTTGGCGGCTTGATTCTGATTGTCATGGGTTCGCGCTGGTCGGAACGATTGGCGGCATATCTGCGCCGTTTTGGCGGAGAGGGAACCGGTGTCTGGTCGTTTGTCGCCTCTTTGATCAGCATCATCCTGCCGATGATCGGAATCCTGCTGTCGTGCTCGGCGCTGACGCGTATCGGCTTTCTGGGCGAGCGTGGCACAAATCTGATTGAAACGGTGCCCTGGTGGGGGGCCATCTACCTGGTTTTCCGCTGGCTGGGCGATCAGGTCTATTCCGGGCATCCCAGCAGCACGGTCGAGTTTCGCAAGCCGCATCATCGGACCGAGACACGGCTGCTGATCCGTACCCTGGCCGTCTTGCTGATCGTGCATGACGCAATCCGGTTGTTTCTGCAGATCGAGAACGTTTCACCCGCGACCAATGCGGTCGTCGCCTTTCTGCCGATCCTGCTGACCGCGCTTGTGCTGATCCGTCTGTACCGCATCGGCATGCAGCCGCGGATGCCTGAGACCGACACATCCGAAGATGCGGCGCAGCGTGTCAATATTGGGGGTCTGATCCTGATCATTCGCCGTGGAACCGTGGCGTTGGCCGTGATCTCGCCCATTCTGGCCGCGTTCGGATATGTGAATGCGGCCGAAGCCATCGTTTATCCGGCGGTGCTGACCCTGGCGGTGATCTCGGCGATTCTGATCTTGCAAAGGTTCTTTGGCGATCTCATCGGATGGCTGTCCGGGCGCGGGCAGGCTGCCCAGGAATCCCTGACGACCGCCCTGATCGGTTTCGGGCTGACCATCGCCGCCCTTCCGGTTCTGGCCTTGGTCTGGGGCGCGCGTCTGACCGACCTGACAGAATTGTGGGATCGTTTTCTGGCCGGGTTCAATGTCGGCGGAGTGCAGGTCTCACCGACAAGTTTCCTGACCTTCACGCTGATTTTCGCCATTGGCTATACGGTGACGCGACTGCTGCAAGGCGGGCTGCGCGGCAGCTTGCTGCCCAAGACAAGGATAGATCCGGGCGGTCAGAACGCGATTGTGGCGGGTGTCGGCTATGTCGGGGTTTTCCTGGCAGCCGTCATTGCGATCACCGGGGCGGGCATTGATCTGTCGTCGCTGGCAATCGTCGCGGGCGCGCTATCGGTCGGGATCGGTTTCGGGTTGCAGACGATTGTTTCGAACTTCGTATCCGGGATCATCCTGCTGGTTGAACGTCCGATTTCCAAGGGCGACTGGATCGAGGTTGGCGGCCTGATGGGATATGTGCGCGACATCTCGGTGCGCTCGACCCGGATCGAGACCTTTGACCGCACCGACGTGATCGTGCCCAACTCGGATCTGATCAGCGGCACGGTGACGAACTATACCCGTGGCAATACGATCGGGCGGGTGGTGGTGCCGGTGGGCGTTGCCTATGGCACCGACACGCGCAAGGTCGAAACCCTGTTGCGCGAGATCGCGAATGCACATCCCATGGTGTTGGCAAACCCGGCCCCCAGTATCGTGTTTCAGGGCTTTGGCGCGGATTCCCTGGACTTTGAAATCCGGGCCATTCTGCGCGACGTGAACTGGGTTCTGTCGGTCAAGTCGGATATGAATCATGAAATCGCGCGCCGCTTCGCCGATGAAGGGATCGAGATACCTTTCGCGCAACGCGACCTGTGGCTGCGCAATCCAGAAGCCTTGCCGGGGGCCAAGACATTTGCCCCCTCGGCGCGGCACAATTTCGCCAAGGACGAAGCCAATACCCATATCGAGCCCGAGAACGGCTGATCTCCGGGCGCGGATCGAACGGAACGTGCAGCGCATGGCGCATCTGGGAGGCCAAAAGCGGGATCAAGGTTTCGCAAGGCACGGGTACATCGACAGCGGTTGGCGCTTGCGCTTGGCTTGCGGCATCGGTATCAGTCGCACAGCGGCGGGTATGGTGTAGTGGTAGCGCGCCGGCTTCCCAAGCCTGAAGTGCGGGTTCGATTCCCGCTACCCGCTCCAGTTATCCGGTTGTGCAGACCGCTTTGATCGCGTGATATTGATCGGACGGTAGAACCGCCAGCGTTGCATGCGTTCATATACCGACTCGTCGATCTGGTCGCTGTCCGGGATGACGCGCGGCTCACTCAGGGGCAGATACCAGAGCCAGCCGGGACGGGCGGGCCAATCCCGGCGCAGGGTCGTTTTGGGCAGAATTTCCAGTGGAAACCAGGGCAGCGACATCGAATCGTGCAACGGTGCCAGAGCATCGGGCTTGGCATAGCGTTGCCCGTCCGGTGTGCGCCGCGACTGGTTCTTTCCCTCGATGAACCCGGCGCGATATTTCGCCTTGATCCTGACCCCATGTCCGGGGTGGATGCGGCGCATCCCGTCTGGCAGCGGTCTGGCCCGGTTGTCTTCGGCATCCGCCAGCCGATCACAGCGTTCCAGTTCGTCCAGCATCCAGGTCAGGGTGATCTTGCCGATGCCGCTGAAATATTCGCGTGGACTGCCGCCGATGTCTGAATGATAGCCGGGGAACCAGCGCTGGCGCACGAATTGGGTGCGCGCATCCTGAGGGCGGCGGAACCGGTTGCCATAATATGTGCCGCTCTTCCAGTGCAGGGGGCGGAACATGCTGCGGCGCTCGTCCACGGCCATGGCGTGCAGAACGATCCGGACCGAACTGTTCTGCACGGCATTGGCGTGGGTTGCCAGCTCCATCGGGCTGCGAAAATTCATCAGGCTGGTGAAGGGGCGGTTGAACCGCACCATGGACGCGACGGTGTCAAACAGCCCCAGGCACCGAATGGGTATTCGTCCGTTGGGGCGCAAGGCTGCTTCGTATTGGCGCAATGTCTTGAACACCACCGAATTGGGCGCACCGCGGTCGTGTTCGGTGATGATGCGATAGGCCCGGAACGCTTCGGTGATCATGTGCAGTCGCATCGGGTCGACCAAACCGAAGTTGTGGATGAACCCCGCCAGAATGCGCGCGGCATAGGCACCGCGGGAAAAGCCGAAGATATAGATCTGGTCGTCCTCGGCACGAATGAGACTGTCGCGTCCGGGCGGGACCGGGATGCCCAGTTCCTGCGCGGTTGTCTTCAGTCGCTTCCGGTTCTGACTGTCCGCCGCCCGCTTGTCCGCAGCGCTCTGATAGGTGCGGCACAGAAACCGATAAGCCTGCAGGACATCGTCTTCCAGCCCCATGCCAAAGGCCAGCCCGGCCAAGGCCCTAATGCGGCGCGACAAGGTGCCCCCGAACAGGCGGGGGCCATCCATGGTGCCGACACCGGGCACATAATGCGCGATCTGCGTGTCCGATTGCACCAGCCCCTTGTAGAGCTTCAGCACATTGCTTTCGTTGTCACCAATGATGTTGCCGGTGCCGTCAAAGCAGATGATGATCTTGCGGGCGCGCATGGGGGTCCTGATGCTAAGTTGAGCCGGACCTTCAGAGTTGATTGCCCGGCGCGGTTTGGCAAGCCCCGTTCTCCTGTCCCTATTTTCTGTCCCTGACGGACCGTGGGATCGGCGCGGCGGTGGCCTGATGCCCGGCCAGATGAACGTTTCACAGGTGCCACACGCGCCGGCGCAGCACCCGGCATTGACGTCAACCGCGCCTGCGCCTCCGTCGTCCACCGCCACCGGAGTCCTTGCTGTCCTGGTTGAAATTCACACTCGGCAAGGTGACGATGCTGTTCAGGATCGGAAACGGCTCGACCGCGTTCGGGATGTTCGAAGCATTGACGAAATGTTCCTGGAACCGGGGTTCGATGGCGGTTTCGATCTTGTGGATGGCGCGCACGGTTGCCTCTATTTCCGAGCGGGCGGTCTGGTTCAAAAGGGCAATCCGTGCCCCTGTTCCGGCGGCATTCCCTGCCGATGTGACCTTGTCCAGGGGCGCGTCGGGGATCATGCCCAGAACCATGGCGTGTTTCGGGCTGATATGCGCACCGAATGCCCCGGCCAGGACGACACGATCCACCTTGTCCACGCCGAATTTGTCCATCAGCAGGCGGGCCCCGGAATACAGCGCCGCCTTGGCCATCTGAATTTCACGGATGTCGCGGTTGGTCACGGTGATCCGGGGCTCTCCTTCGCCGGACCCGTCCCAGACCAGATAGGAACAGGTGCGACCATCCAGAATGCAGCGGTCCGTGCCGGTCTGCTCGGGAGAGCCGATCAGGCCCGGCCCGTCGAGAATGCCCGCAAGCCGCATTTCCGCTACCATCTCGATGATGCCGGAACCGCAGATACCCGTGATGCCGGTGGTGGCGACGACGTCGGCAAAACCGTCCTCGTCAGACCACAGATCGCTGCCGATCACCTTGAAACGCGGCTCCTTGGTTGCCGGATCGATTTCAACACGTTCTATGGCGCCCGGCGCGGCCCGCT
This sequence comes from Rhodobacteraceae bacterium F11138, assembly GCA_016521575.1. GTDB lineage: Bacteria > Pseudomonadota > Alphaproteobacteria > Rhodobacterales > Rhodobacteraceae > Sedimentitalea. The sequence goes on from JAEKDP010000006.1 coordinate 155,127, forward strand.
GACCCGATGAAATCTGGGCCCCTTCAAAGGCCGGGCCGGTGGGCGACGAGCAGGCCAAAACCTTTTCACGGTTGCCCAGCAACAGTTCGGCGTTGGTCCCCACATCGACGACCAGAACCAGGTCGTCGGATTTTTCCGGCGCTTCTGACAGCGCGACGGCGGCGGCATCGGCACCGACGTGCCCGGCGATACAGGGCAACAGGTAGACGCGCGCACTGGGGTGCAATTGCAGGTCCAGTTCGGCAGCTGTCAGATGCAACGCGTCGGACGTGGCCAGCGCAAAGGGTGCCTGGCCCAGTTCAAATGGATCGATGCCCAGAAACAAGTGATGCATCACCGGGTTGCAGACAAACACCGCGTCCAGGATATCGGACTTGGCGATATCGGCCTCGGCGGTGATCTGATCGAACAGCGCGTTCATCCCATCGCGCACCGCCGCCGTCATATCCCGCGCACCATCCGTGTTCATCATCGAGTAACTGACCCGGCTCATCAGGTCTTCTCCGAACCTGATCTGCGGGTTCATGATGCCGGACGATGCCACCACTTCTCCGGTTTGCAGATTGCAGAGATGCGCAGCGATCGTGGTCGAGCCAAGATCGACCGCCAGCCCGTAGATCGGTGTTTCGTGAAAGCCCGGCCAGACCTGGATGACGCGCGGCCCAAAGGCATCACTGCCCAGATGAACCGCGCAGGTGACCTTCCATCCGCCTTTGCGCAGAACCGGCTGAAGGGATTGCAGGATCGGCAGGTCGATCTGCAGATCGCTCAGCTGCCACTGGTCCGCCAGAGCATTGCGCAGCCGTTCCAGATCACCCGACGGGTCGTGCATGTCAGGTTCGGACACCTCGACATAGAACAATTTGACCGCCGGGTTCATCACGATGTCGCGCGCTTCGGCCCGTTTGCGCACCACTTGCTTGTGGACCTGGCTTTCGGGCGGCACATCGATCACCACGTTGCCCTGAACCTGGGCCTGACAGCCCAACCGCCTGCCGTCGATCAGACCGCGCTTTGACTTGTAGCGTTCCTCGACCGCGTTCCAGTCCGACAGGGCATCCGCGGCAACCGTGACGCCGTGTTTGGGAAATTCACCATAGCTGGGCGTAATCTGGCATTTGCTGCAGATGCCACGCCCGCCACAGACCGAATCCAGATCCACCCCGAGTTGCCGCGCCGCCGTCAGGATTGGGGTGCCAACGGGAAACCGACCACGTTTACCCGAAGGGGTGAATACCACGAGAGGATCTTTTTCCATGTCGGAGGCGCCTTGAATCACGTTCTGAGGACAGAATACCGTCTGCTGTGTAGATCGAAACTCATCCAACGGCAATTTCCGATCCGGCAGCGTCATCCGCTGTTCGTGCATGTGCTGCTTTTGGTCGCAATGCGCCTGATTCGCGGACCAATTGCACTGCATGATGCAACCGGACGTCCAATATCCTGCATGGGGTCTTTTCCCGGCCGATCATCCGTGCGATAGGGTTGCCGCCAAACGGGCTTTTGCATGGGGATTTCGAATGCAGATTCGTGAGGCGCTTACCTTTGACGATGTTCTCTTGGTGCCGGGGGCCAGCAACGTGCTGCCGTCCACGGCAAATACCGCGACGCGGGTAACCCGCGAGATCACCATGAACATTCCGCTGATGTCCAGCGCAATGGACACGGTCACCGAGGCCCGCATGGCCATCGCCATGGCCCAGGCCGGTGGCATCGGGGTGGTTCACCGCAATCTGGACATCGAGGCCCAGGCCGAAGAGGTCCGGCGCGTGAAACGTTTCGAAAGCGGGATCGTCTACAATCCCATCACTCTGACCGCCGATCAGACCCTGGCGGACGCCAAGGCGCTGCAGGACCGCTATCGGGTCACCGGGTTTCCGGTGGTGGATGAAAACGGACGTGTCGTCGGTATCGTGACCAACCGCGACATGCGCTTTGCCACCGATGACAGCACGCCGGTGCGGGTGATGATGAGTTCCGAGAACCTGGCCATCTTGCAGGAACCCGCCGATCGCGATGAAGCGATCAGCCTGATGAAGGCCCGCCGTATCGAGAAACTGCTGGTGACGGATGCACAGGGCAAGCTGACCGGGTTGCTGACCCTCAAGGACACCGAACAGGCGGTTCTGAACCCGACCGCCTGCAAGGATCGGCTGGGACGCTTGCGGGTTGCCGCCGCCAGCACGGTTGGCGACGCGGGATATGAACGGGCGCAGGCACTGGTCGATGCCGGGGCGGACATGATCGTGATCGACACGGCGCATGGGCATTCCGAAGGCGTGGCCGTCGCGGTCGAACGGGCCAAGAAACTGTCGGACTCGGTTCAGATCGTGGCCGGAAACGTGGCCACGGCCGAAGCCACGCGCGCGCTGATCGGGGCCGGGGCAGATGCGATCAAGGTTGGTATCGGGCCGGGCAGCATTTGCACCACACGCATGGTTGCCGGTGTCGGTGTGCCTCAACTGACGGCGATCATGGACTGCGCCAGTGGGGCAGGGGACGTCCCTGTCATCGCGGATGGCGGCATCAAGTTCTCGGGTGATTTTGCCAAGGCGATTGCGGCGGGCGCGTCCTGCGCCATGGTCGGCAGCATGATCGCCGGGACGGACGAATCTCCCGGCGAAGTCATCCTGTACCAGGGTCGCAGCTTCAAAAGCTATCGCGGCATGGGGTCTCTGGGCGCGATGGCGCGGGGGTCGGCGGATCGGTATTTCCAGAAAGACGCGGCCAGCGACAAGCTGGTGCCGGAAGGGATCGAAGGGCAGGTGCCCTACAAAGGCAGCGCCAATGCGGTGATCCATCAGCTGGTCGGGGGCCTGCGTGCGGCGATGGGCTATACCGGATGCGCCACGATTGGCGAGATGCGCACAAATTGCCAGTTCGTCAGGATCACCGGCGCGGGACTGAAGGAAAGCCATGTGCACGACGTGCAGATCACGCGGGAATCTCCGAACTACCGGATCGGGTAGTACGCGATTTGTCGTCTTCTATTGATTTGTTGGCGGGCGTCTGGATTTCTTGCTGAGAACGCACAGTGAACCGGTCAAAACATGCCTGGAACTGGGCTTTGCATCAGGACTTGAGCTGATTCAAAAATGGGTAGGGTGCGGTCTGCACTGATGCAGATCGCAGCACCTGACGACGCGGGTCAACCCGCCGTAGCCGGCACATTGCAAGGCTGATCTGGATACCGGGGCGGCGGCGAAAGCCCGGTAGGTGCGGACGGTCATTTTGGCACCGCGCACGCGGCGCATGGCCTTGTCGTGGAGATCAAGAAACTTCGGAAACGAGATATCCTCGTCACCGTTTCTCACTCCTGCGATTGCGTGTCGGTTTCGGGGTCGGGTTTGTCAGTACCGGGACCGCTTCGCGCGAAGAGGTCGCTCAGGATTTGCGTCAGCGCGGCGAGGATCGTCAAAACAGCAATCGCGGCGACGAAGATCGCGCTCGAACCTGCAATATCGAAAAGATCAGGGCGCACGACGGCGGGTTCGCGCAGCCCGAAATGCCCGAGACGCAGTTCGGTGCGGCCGGGTTCGGAAATCGACATGACCATGAAGAACGCGGGACGATCATCGCCGAGAAACGGCGTGACATGCCCGAACACCTTGACCGGCGCCCTCTTGCGATCGACCACCGTAACTTCGACGCCCCGGTGAAGATACCCTTCCTTGATCACTTCGGTGAAGGGGCGGACCCACCAGATCAGGGGTGTCGTCTGGCGCGCTTCCCAGCGGCCTTCGTGAAGATAATGTGTAACGCCGCTTCGGATATTCTGCCCGATTGTAGCCCGGCCTTCGAACGTCAAAGCGGCATTCTTCAGCCACGCGCTTGCCGGAACCAGAATCAGTGTCCCCTCGGGGAGTCCCGGTGGCGCCAATGACGCGGTGCTGTTGTCTGCGTGCCGATTTTCTGCTTCCGGTCCGTCAAACAGGAAATCCTGCCCTATCTCCATGGTCAGATCGCCCTCAGGATCGAGCGTGAGACGGACACCTGATCCATCGGGCCATTCGAGCGTATAATCGGTGCTTTCCTCAATATCATAGATATTGTCGGGGCATGGTGCCGAGGGGTCGGCTGCTCTGCGTGGATCGGGGTTTTGGGCCGGACGGCAAATCGTCGCTTTGCCGAAATACCAGCGGTTCAGATCGCCCAGAAACATGAGATCGAGATGTGAGCTTCGCGCTTCGATCACGAAACTGCGCTTGAGCCCGATCACCTGCGTGGCGATGAGGCCCACCGTCGCAGAGAGGATCGCGACAACGAGTATGGCACGCAACCAGTTCAGCGTCTTTCGAATCCCGCCAGAGCCCATCTTCGGCACAATCCTGAACGATTGACCGAGACGCCTGATCCTGCCTTGCAGACGGGTCATTTTCCGACCAGTTCCAGACGGAACTCATCTGGTTCTGCCGCTTTCCTGTTCATATAGCGATAGATCTCGATTTTCACACGTCCGAGAAGATCCTCTTTTTCGATCTCACAGACGGTATCATAGGCCGAGAGGCTTTCAGCGCGGACGCGGTCGCAGGCGATGGAGTCGCTGGAGTCGCCGACATAGGCGAAAACCTTGTCTGCATCGAAACTGTTGATCAATAGTTCAATTGCGGCATCCGTCCGATCATCCCAGATGGCAACGGTGGGCGTGCCGTGGTCGCTATCGCAGGCGCCGCTGGTTACCAATGCGGCGACGCCGTGCGCGCCCTGTGCTTTCAGGTAGTCGGCATGCTTGGTCGAATACTGAAATCCGACGGGTTCGCCGGGCGACGGACCTGTGTCGTCGGGATTGTCATACAGATAGCTTTCGCGAACACTGTAGCGTCCGTTGGCAGAGACCAACTTCAGGCACACCTGATCGCGAAAGCCATCTGGCAACCGAGCCGAGAGATCGAACCTCTCGATTTGCCCGCCGCCGCGTTGAACACCGACGAGCACCGCACCGGAGATCGTCGTCGAGTTCTTGTCGAGATGTTCCTCCAACTGCTCGTCGACCAGCTTCAGCGTTTGCGCGACGGCGCAGTTGTCAGCGAAGAAGAAAACCGCAAGAATGTTGCAAATGGCAATGGCGTAATTCATGAAAATCTCTCCGAGCAAGGCGCTGACAACTTTAGCTGCTTTTCTTTTTCTTTCCAGTGTCGCGGCATCCCAGACGGTTGCGGTCGAAAATGCGGACAACGGGAAAGGCTTTGGTTGGATGTTTCGCCATCAGGGGGCGTGCTATGTTGTCCTGCCCGAGCATGTCGCGGGTCGTCACCCTCGTATCACGCTGACATCGTCGGCGCCGGTACTGACTGGCACGGGCTTCGTCAGTAAACCCTTCTGGGAAGGGATCGACCTTGCCATTGCTACGGTGCGGGGCGGAATCGCGGATAGATGTTCGCGGTCCTTGTCCGATCTTGCGCTGACGCCACAGGAACGTGCCTCGCGGACGGCATATCTTGAGCGGCTGACGCCGGTTGGAGAGGTCATGCGCGACCCCCTGACGATTGGCGCCTTTACCTATCTGACATTCGCCGCCCGGCGTCAGGAAGACGGCAAGGCAATCCGGCGGGGAACGTCTGGTGCATTCGCTTTCGTAGGCAATACGCCTGTCGGAATGGCGATCAAATCTCCCGATGACGAGACCGGATTCTTCATGCGCTCTGACGAGATACATCTCAACGTGAACCGGTACCTGAATACCGTCGCATCCGCCGGTGGAACGTCCCAAGGCGATGATCCCTCCGCGACCGGAACGCTTCCACTGGCGTTTCTGCGAACTTCCGCGCCGCCCGTGAACCCGCTGTACGCCCCCGAGAACCTTCTTGGACCCGGCCCATATGTTTTCAAGCTTTCCGGGCGCACGATGATCGAGTTTGAGATTCCGGGGGAGTCTGCAAGCCCGGTCTCTCGCGTTCGGGCCACGACCCCGACCGAAGGCGGGTTCTCGGTTCCTCGCGAGATATTCATCGAGGTTTCGCCGTTCGTGAACGGCGGCCGCTTTTTTGCTTTGGGGCGCTTCCAGATGGGGTTCGACGGCATCCTTGATACCGGGCGGATCGCGCCCCGAAACGCGCGGCGCCTTCGTTTGACGGTGCTGAACGCCTGGAGCGAAGGGCCGCTCGCAATCGACGAGGTTCAGGCGTATTGAGGTTGGATCAATCGATCAGCTGCACGGTTACTGGAATGGGATCTGCAACTTGGTAGATCTTGGCGTAACCTTCGAGCAGGCCGGCATCGTTCACGTTGGTCCGCGCGGCGAGCAAATCGTACTGATCATGGGTGAGGTATACGCCGTTGCTGTTGACCGTCACGAAGCACCCGGCGCGGGCGTTGACGTGCAAATAGCAGCCGCTTTCAGGTGAGAACTCTCCAACCTGAATCTTCCAGTAGCCTATGTTCCCGGGCTCCGTTGAGCCTGAATAATATCCTTGGACAGTACTCGAATAGTTCGCGCCCGGATCATCCCCGCCTTCAAATTTCAAGGTCAGGACCGGGCCGCTCTTAAGATAAGACTCGACCGCGGATCGGCGCACCACGGGATTGGGGGACAGCACCCCGAACTCGAGCGCCATGCGTCGCAGATCCGCGTCGCCGCCTTCCAACATGATCTGCATGGCAGCGAGGCTACGTTGGGGGTCGGGGTCATTCAGAAGCTCAGCATAGGGATTTCGCTCAGATACGCGCTTGTCGACCATGGCCGCTATTTCTTCGGGCGTCGGCGTTTGTGCACCGACGGACGTGCCAATGGTGAAAAGCAGTGCCAGGTAAAATTTCTGTGCCACAGAGACTCCAATCATCGTATTCGCAATATGAGGTCCAATAACATTGCTTTGGCCGGCTCTGCATTCAATGGGCGCCGGGCGCAGTGCTTATTTCCAAGTCTCCGGCACAGGTCGCCTCATGATACCAGCGTCGTCCAAGCAGAAGTATTGTAAGAACTGCCCCGCGCGGTCAATCGTCGATTTGAACAGCTGAAACTGTTCTTTGTCTGACGCTAGCGCCGATGGGATCCGCTTGTTTTCAGGCCTTCCACGAAGACCGGCTGTACAGTGCCATCGCTCGTTGCGGGCTGTGAACAGGCGACACACCATCGTCGTTTGTCTCGCAGTCTGGAACATCAGAGTGCCCCGCGCCGTGGCGGTGGCGGTGGCGGCGAACTTCGACCTTCTTGCACGGATCGCACTCCGACAGTCTTTGGAAACGTCGTTGACGGGGCGCGCGGCGGGCAATGGTCAGTCGTATGACTGCCCGGGGGGGACCAACGGCCCTGCAGGGGTGTTTTCCTTGGGGTCCGTGACGGCGTTGACCAGCTGTATTCTGCGGTATGGGGCGATGCTGCCAGCGCGGCGCAGTGCTTCGTCGATCAGGCTGTAGACTTCATCGCGGCAATCCACGGCATGTTCGAACCGGGGCACCCAGTATCGCACCGTGTAGCTGATGCCGCCTTCCTCATACGACCGCACGCGGATATCGGGCGCCGGATCCTGCTGGATCACCTTGCCCTCGCGCAAGGCGCTCAACATGATCGTTCGCGCCTTTTCAATCGGGAGAACATGATCGAGCGTGATATTGAGTTGCGCGCGAAAGTCGCGTTTGGGCGCGGAAAAATTCGTGATGCGCTGACGGGAAATCTGGCTGTTGGGCAAGATCAGATAGGTGCCATCGACCGTGAGCAACCGTGTCGTGCGCCAGCCGATCTCGATGGCCTTGCCCTGTGCCAGCGTGTCGATGTCCACCCAGTCACCAATACGAAACGGCGCTTCGATGGCAAGCGCAATGCCCGACAAGGTGTCCGCGACGACGTTGCGGATCGCAAATCCCACAAGCGCCAGTATGATGGTCGATCCCGCCAGAGCCCCAAGCGCCCCCTGGCCCAGATATAAGGATGCGATTGCCACAAAAGCCGTCAGAAACAGGAACGCGGTTATCAGGTCGTTCAGCAAACGGGGATAGCGCCGCTTGCCGCCCAGCTGATCCAGGATCATCGTCACCATGCGGCTCGCCACCCAGGCTGCTGACAGATAGATGGCGGCCGTCAGAAGCAACGAAAGACCGTCGCTATCGGCCAGATATATTGGCAACTCTGCTTGATACCACGCAAGACCGATACTGATAGCAAGCGCCACGACGGGAAGAACATGGCGACGTATGTGGTGTTTGATATTCATGCGGGTTTCCTGGGTGACACGATACGGTCACATCAATGAACGATTGCGCCTACGCAAATCACTACCATCGGATCGGGCCGTGCCGGGGCAGCCTTGGCGTCGCGCGGCGTAGGTGTTGTTGGCGCCTGCTTTGGTGCATTATCAATCGACGCTATGGGCGTGTCCACTTTTCATATGGCGCGGAAGCCTATGATCGACTGCGGTGGTCAATGCCGTTCCGGGGCGCGGTTACGCGCCGATCTGGAACTGGTTGCTGGCGTCAGACGCGCGGCGGGTGTTGAGCCCGGTGATGATCTTTCTCTTGGTGATAGGGTCACCACTTGGTGAACTCAGAAATGCGAGAAGACCCCGGGAGGCTCGGAAGGCGCGCAGTTGCCTATACCGCCCGGGGATGCGGGCGGTTCAGCAGAAGAAACCGGAAATGATCTGCGTGTATCATCATGACGCATGAGATAGGCGCCGCGCACACCGGCGTCAATCGCGTGTTGATCCATTAAAGCAGAGCGCGCGAAACAGGCGCTTTGCGGCCATAAGGTCGCAGTCCACCCCATAGGCTTGAAAGCACGCGTCGGACTGGCCATCTTTGTTTCATGTCGATGTTCATGCTTCATAAGAGGTCCCTGCTTTTTGCGGGGAAACTTCTGAACCGCCGGTAACCCCGGGCGGGGCTGGCTGTTGTGCCGGCCTGCGCCACGGGGCTTCATCTGATCTTTCTCTGATCACTCCGACAGACGGAGGCGTTTGCGTCTTCCGGTCGCCCGTTGCGGGAACCCGTGGGCTGTCCGGCTGATGTGGGCGTGTCCGTGGTGGTTTCACAGTCTCGACATGGAGTATGACATGTATCTCAATCTGCGCGATCTCAACTATTTCTCACCGATTCAGCCCGTCGTGCACGGACCCCGCGAACGCGCATCGGCCGATGGCCGCATTCGCAAATGGTTCCGGACCGCTTATCGAAACTGGCGGCGCAACAAGATGATCGCCGCGCTTCAATCTCTCGATGATGCGACGCTGCGCGATATCGGGGTCTTGCGCGGCAATATTCACAATATCGTCGACCAGTTCGACGATCATGAGCTGAACATGACCCCGATCGAGGCGTCCTGCGACGCGCGAACAAGGTAAGGGCGGTACAGACCGTCCAGCGAAGTGACAGTCCAGCCGCACATATCCGCGCCGCCGGTTTCCAGCGGCGCGGCACACCCGCGTTCAGACTTTTCCCATTCAGAGAGGATCCAAGAAATGATGATCTGTGCCGCCGACTTCGAAGAATTGTTTCCCGACCTGTTCGCGCCCGAACCGGCCTTTGTAGTGCGGCCAGCAGCCAATGCACCAAGCGCCGAGTGCATCGCCCGCTGGGAGGATGATGGCGGATCGCACGCGGAAATCGCCCCGTCACGACGCAACGCTCCGGCCCGCAGTCCCGCGTCGAAATACGATATCGAGCGAATGGCCACCGCAGGCGCGATCGCAGCCACCGCACCTGCCGTCGCGACCTATGCCGCGGCCAGCGCGCTGTTTTCGGCCTACGACCACATGACCGCCCGCCGGGAGGTGATCGTCTGAGCCCCGGCCTGTCACCTCTGATTTGAGCAAAGGAGAACACATCATGCCAGCCGTTCGCATCCTCGCGGCGATCGACCGGTTTCCGGAAGACGACGCGGTCCTGCTGCGCGGTATCGAGATCGCGGAGCGTCAAGGTGTTGCGCTGACCATCATCCATGTCGTTGACTTGCCGGTTCACGCGGCCTCCGCGGCTCTGATCACCCCTTTTCGCGGTCAGGCCGAAGTCGCCGCCCGGGGTCGGATCGAAGCGGCCTTGCGGCGGCACGGCATCGCGTCGGCTGAGGTGCAAATACGGATCGAGACCGGCGCGCCGGCCGACCGGCTGATCGAGATCTGTAGCGACCTTGAGCCGACTCTCGTCGTCATGCGGGCGCATCAGAAGCCCTGGATCGTCTGGAAACTGCTGGGGTCGACCAGCGAAAAGGTGGTGGCTGCGGGCTGCGCTCCAGTGCTGGTTGTGAAACCGACCATCGGCAAACCCTATGAGCGCGTGCTTCTGGCCATCGACGGTGCCGAAACTGCGCCCACAGTGTTGCCCTTTGTCACGGGCCTCTTGCCTGAAACCAGCGTGCATATGATTCAGGCGGTCGCCATCACGCCCCAGTTTGAACAGGCGATGCTGCGTGTCGGGCTGGCGCGCTGCGATCTGACAGCGCACCAGGATGTGCTGGCGCAGCATGCCCAAGCGCGGTTGGCGTCGCTGGCTGCCGACCTTCCGGCGGGTGTGACGTGGCAAGTGCTGCGCGGTGAGCCCGCGCAAGAGCTTGCCCGCGCGACTCACGCACCTGACGTCGATCTGATCGCGCTTGGTCCGACCCGAATCGGGTTGCTCAAACGGGTCTTTATCGGCGGCGTCACGCGGCGGCTTTTGCGCGACGCGGGGTGCGATGTGTTGATTGCTCGTCCGGCTGGCGCCGTCCTGCCGGATGTCATCACGCGGCGTGACCCGACAGCGGTGCAAACGGCCAGTACCTGACTGACGACCATCTTGCAGTCGGCCCCGGAAAGCCTCGTTGGCAAGGCTGAAATGTTCTACAGCCCGTCGGCGGCCGAAGTTATGGCCCAAGTTCCGACGGGCACCTACCGGATTGTTCTGACAGCCCGCAACCGCGGCTGATTTTTGACGTTCTGGGTAACCAGTTGGACGCTTTTCGCGCGTTGAATGCACATGCGCCGGACATGCTGATTGCCTACCACTATCTGACGGCGCGGGGCGAACGGGACCAGGGATCTGATGCCGTATTCAGCCATGCGCACGCGGCAGGCGTTCCCTTGGCCGGAGAAGCGTCTTCTCGCTGGCGGGGCCGCGCGCACGAACCCGAAGTTCGAAGCACGCCAGACGGGGAAGCGGACAAAGCTGGCCGACATTCTCGACGTCATCGAACAGCGCCTGCCGGCCGAGGCAGGCCGCGCTACCCGACGCGCAGGGCCTGCCGCCAGACAGAACCTGTCTCATGCCGGATATGAGCCAGGAGTTCATCGACTGGGCGGGGCGTCTGCGCGCAGGCGATCCCTGCCTTGAGGCGATCGTTCAGGCGCAGGTCGGTGATCCGGTGACCCTGATCAGGGACGGCGCGCGCTGGTCGGTTCGCGACACGATGGGGCGCAACCTGAGCCTCATGAAGGGCGGTTGGCAGATCCCGGGCAGGATGCGCATCTTGTCTGCCGAGATCGGCGCGATCCTCGCGCGCCATGCCCACGAGAGCGGCGAATCACACCGAGCCAAGCTGCGAAGAGAAACCTGGGACGTCGTTCTGCCCGAAATAGTTCTGGAAACGTGCTGAGCTGAGCCCGTCAGCGTGATTGCTGATGAAGCTACTGGTCGGTCACGAACTGTCGAGGTGGAAAGGCAATCGCGCGGTTCCTGTATTTTTCCGGGGCGCTGAAGCCATTCGGTATTGCGAATTGGCGTCATGGTCACCGAACGCCTTGCGCCCGGGGTATTCCTCGCGCTTGCGGCTTTGGGTTGTGATGTCGGCAAATATGGAAATGAAAACCGCGTGATAGATCGACGAAGGCTTGTGTGCTATCAACGGGTTGAGCCGACTAGCCGCATTGCTCGCAATCCGGGCAGTTGGCTGTCGGGATGGGGACGGATGCGGGGGCAGGGAGCGCCGCAGCCGAAGCCAATGCCGAACGCAAGGGAAAGCGAATGGGAGGAGATACAGGATGTCATTGGAATTGACAGAGGTGGCGGATGGGCTCGGTTTTCCCGAAGGGCCGGTCGCGATGGATGACGAGTCGCTGTTGTTCGTGGATATAAAGAACGAAAGCCTGTCGCGCCTTGGAACCGATGGGCGGGTCGAGGTCGTAGCCGAGATTCCGGGGGGGCCAAACGGGGTGGCCATCGGCCCGGATCAGGCTGCATATGTCTGCAACAACGGTGGTGTATACGATTTCGTGCCCTTCGATCCGGACGGATCCGGCGCGGTGACGGTGCCCATGCCGGCACCACAAAAATACACCGGCGGCTCGATTCAGCGCGTGGATCTGAAGACTGGTAAAGTCACCACATTGTATGAAACCTGCGAAGGAGAACGCCTGCTTGCGCCGGATGATATCGTTTTTGACAGTTCTGGCGGCTTCTGGTTCACCGAGACCGGCATTCAGGATGACAGAACCCTGAAAAAGGGCGGGCTGTATTACGCAACGATCGACGGCAAATCGCTGAGGCGGGTGGCAACGATCGACATGGCAAACGGGGTCGGGTTGTCACCGGACGGCAAGACGGTCTATGTGTCCGACACCATCTTCGGTCGGCTGTGGGCGATGGATATCACCGGCCCCGGTCAGGTCGCTCCGGGACCGATGCCGGGCATGCCGGGCCGCGTGATTCAAACCCTTCCCGGGTATCAGTGGCTTGACAGTCTGGCGGTCGAGGCCGATGGGCGCGTCTGCGTCGGCACCCTGTTCACAGGGGGCATAACCGTGTTCAACCTGGACGGCACGACCGAGCATGTCGAGGTTCCCGATATTTTCACAACCAACCTTTGTTTTGGCGGCGACGGGATGCGCGACATCTGGATCACGGCGTCCAGTACGGGCAAGATCTACAAGGCGCGCTGGCCGCGCAAGGGTCTGAAGCTTGAGAACAGCGGTTGATGACGGTGCGGTGCGGGGCCAATGGCGCGGCGCAACAGGTCTGACGATCCGCGGGGCATCCCCAAGCACGCAAGCAGTATCCGCCGCCCTGGAACCGACCCCGGCCGCGCAATCAGGCCGCAAGGCGCGACGTCAAGATCAGGCGCGATCTGCGAAAAGGGCGTGATTACAGCCCTTTAAGTTTCTTCAGGCAAAAGCGAAATGCCGGACGCGCTGGCGGTTTGCGCCCGGATATAGTAAAGTTGACGAACCATGAAAGAAGCATTGGGAACTGTCGGCAAACTGTCGTCCCACAGCGGTGAACGGCGACAGATTTCTGTGCTTTCCGCCGATCTGGTCGGTTACACGGCCATCGTTGAACAACTGGGCGAAGACAAGGCCCTGCCGTTCACCAAACTGATCTATGAAATACTCGCGGATGCGGTGCAGGCCCATGGCGGCGTGGTGCGCGGATTTGGCGGCGACAGCGTCATGGCCGTGTTTGGCATTCCCGAAGCCCTGGAAGATGCCGCGCTGCGGGCATGCCGCGCGGCTCTTGCAACGTTGGACGCATTTGAAACGTCGGCGCAGGATATGGAAACCCGGTTCGGCGTGCGTCCCAACGTTCGTGTCGGGGTCAGTTCCGGTCTGGCGGTCATGGCCTCGGTCGAGGGCGAAGGCGCACAGGTGACGGCGGTCGGGCAGGCGGTCAATCTTGCGTCGCGTATTCAGGCGCTTGCACCGGCGGACGGATGCCTGATCTGTGATGCAACCCGGCGTCAGATCAAATGGCTCGTGGATCTCAGTTTCGGCGGCGAGTTCGACATCCGGGGCGTGTCTAGGCCGCACAAGCTGTGGCGGCTGCAGGCAATACGCGACGGGGCGACACGGTTCGAAGCCTCTCTGGCCCGTGGACTGAGCCACCATGTAGGGCGCAAAGACGAACTGTCGGTCTTGTCCGACGCTCTGGCGCAGGTGGATGACCGGCATCTGCTGGTGGATATCGTGGCTGAAGCGGGGCTTGGGAAAACCCGGCTGGTGTTCGAGTTCCTGCGCAGCCTAAGCCGTCAGGATGCTTTCGTGGTCTCGGGGCATTGCTTTGCCGACAGCCAACAGGTGCCGTTCCTGCCATTTCAAGAACTTGTGCGCCGCTCGTTTCGCATTCAGGATGATGACGAACCGCATGAGATTGAAAGCAAGCTTCGCGCCGGTCTGCGGGGCCTGAATCTGTACAGCGCCGAAAACCTGGGTCTGATGCTGAACCTGCTGGGACATATGCCGCCACCGGGGGCGCTGGATGGTCTGGACGGTGTCTTGATCGGTTTGCGTACACGCGACTTATTGCCGGCGTTGCTTGCGGCCCGATGTCGGCGGGGCAAGGTTGTTTTGTTGTTCGAGGACATCCATTGGATTGACGGCGCATCCAGAGAGCTGCTGCAAAATCTGATTGAAAGCGACGAGCGATCAAACCTGCTGATCCTTCAGACGCGACGGCCGGAGTTCATCCCCGATTGGCGAGATCATCCCAACGTCCGGGAACTGGCGCTTAACCCGTTGACGGCGGAGGATCTGAAATCCCTGATGCAATCGCGGCTGGGTGTTGAAACGCTTCCGGATGAGCTGGTGCAGCAGGTGACGCAACGGGCCGGAGGAAACCCGCTGTTTGGCGAAGAAATCCTGCATTTCTTGATCGAACAGGGTGCGTTGAGCGTGCAGACCGCAGATATCCGGTTTGATGCCCAGGCTGGCGCAAGCGCGCTGCCTGCCAGCATGCAAAGCCTGTTCATGGCCAAGGTGGATCGGCTGGAGCCGCAGGACCGGGCCTTGTTGCAGGCCGCGGCAGTGATCGGCAGGCGGTTCGATCCCGGCCTGCTGGCGCTGGTTGCGGGCGACGGCGCTGAAACCGGTGTTCGACTGCAACGGCTTGAGGCGCTGGATTTCATCCACCGCGAGCGCGACTCGACGGATTATGGTTTCAAGCATGTGATGCTGACAGACACGGTCTATCACAGCATGTTGGCCGAGCACCGGGCGGAACTGCATCTGCGAATTGCCGATGCGGTGGAAAAACGCAACAAGGATCGCCCGGCCGAAGTGGCCGAGATTCTTGCCTATCACTACGGTATGACCCGGCGAACGGATCTTGCCTTTGCCTATAATGCCCTGGCGGCCGAGAAGGGTCTGGGGGTGTTTTCACTGGCAGAGGCCAACCGGTATTTCTCGACCGCATTTTCGCTGTTTGAATACGACCCTTCCTGTGCCAGCGACGAACGTCTGGCCGCGTTCCTGGCCAATTTTGCACTGTGTCTGAACATTTCGCTGCAGGTCAAAACGATGATCGAGTTGGCCGACAAGGTCGGACCGATCCTGGATCGGTTGGGGGATAATCCGCATCGCGTTTTGTTCCTGCATCACTATGCCTCCTGTCTGGTTTGCAATGCCCGGTATCTGGACGCGCTGAAGGTTCAGCATGAATTATCCGCGATGGCCGAGCGGCTTGGCGATGCGAAATCCATGGCCTATGCGTTGGTCAGTGAATTATCGGTGTCCTGCTATGGCGCGCCCATGACCAATGAGCGTTTCGATGCGACCCGGCGGCGGGCCGATGCCGTGCTTGCCACGCTGGACGATGCCTATTTGCAAAGCTTTCATCTGGCCTATCTCGGCTGGAACGAGGTCAGCCGCGGCAGGCTTCCCAAAGCCGACAAGGCGGCGGACCGGTTGATGAAGGCCGGGACGTCCAGGAACGATCCCAGATCGCTGGGCTATGGCATCGCCATGAAAGCCCTGATCGCCATGATCAGCGATGACTATGAACAGGCACTGGACCTGTCCGAAGAGGCGCTCAGGGTGTCGCGGGCAGAATTCGAACGGGCCATCGCCCTCGCGGCACGTTATGGCGCGGTCGTGTCCTTGCAAAAGCCCGGAGTGACGGCAGACGTACAGCGCCATGTGACGGATTGCGAAGACAAGGGTTGGGTTCTGTTTACGTCAGGCCCGGATGTGATGCTTGGTGTGTCCCATGTGCTGGATGGGCGGATCGACCAGGGGCTGAAGCATATCAAGCGGGTCATCGCGCGACGCGAGGCCGAAGGGTATTACACGACAGCGGACTGGAACCGGCTGTTTCTGTGTGAGGTGTATCTGGAAATCCTGTCCGGTGGCGGCGGTGCGTCGCCCGGAGTTATTCTGCGCAACATCCGTGCGCTGTCCGGTGTGCTGCTGTTTGGGGCCGGGCGGATTGTCGCCCTGGTCGAGCGGGTGCGCGCCAATCCGCATTTTGATCGCAATGGGCACCATATCGCCCGGTGTGAATTGATACTGGGGCTTCTGTACAAGATCCGGAAACGCAAGACCCTGGCCATCCAGCACCTGACCGAAGCGCAGCGCATTGTCAGCCCGGCGGGACGTTCGCCAATGCGGACACGGATCGAACGGGCTCTGGCCGAGTTGTCAAATGGCAATGCCTGATGCGCGCGCGACACGCGTGGGGCGGCTCAGTCCGTCAGTTCCGACAGATGCCGGATTGCCGGCAGGCTGGGCAGGAACAGATAGGCCCCGCCGCGCGTTGTCACGAAACGCGGAAAACCGCGCAGCCGGATCGTGCCGCCGTTTTTCAGGGACAGGTCAAACCAGCTGGTTTCGGGCGTATTGGCCCCTATCAGCGGATCATTCGAGCCTGTGACATCCGGGTTTTGCAGCCCCAGGTTCAGCCAGTCGCACATCACCGCTTCGAATTGTGCACCCAGGTTTGCGCCGATGAAATTCCCCAGAAGCCCGCGTTCCTCATCGTCGGGATTGGCGGGGTCGAAATCGGGACCATATGACATGCCGCGCCGCACCAGCCGGCGGGTATAGTTGGCGATACGTTGCACGATCGGCCCGCCGCGCGGGTTGACCCGCCTCATATGCGATCCGGCCGGGCAGCGGGACATGCGGTCGTAGTCGAAATTGGTCAGCGACACCGGGTTGTCCGGGTCGGGCTGCTGTGCATCCGGTGAACTGGCGACCGGCATCCCGTTGCGCCAGCGCCCACACATCTGCGCCGCCACGATTTCGCGCAAGGCTCCATGCCGGTCCAGATCTTCGCCGATGCGCCATTCCTCGCCGGGTGTCAAAAGCTGGTCAACATCCGGATGGGCCAGCAATTCCGTCGCCGCACGGTCCAGATAGGATTCAAAACCGGCAGCATCCTGTGCCAGAACGCGGAACGCATTAAACGATCCGTCGCGACCCAGTTCCTGTGGTTCGGGAATGCGAAACCGGACGCGTTCATACCTGGTCGGATAGCCCAGCAAAGCGGTTCCCAGGGGGTCAATGGGTTCGTCGACGCCGATCTGATCCGGATCATGGACATGATTGAACCGGGGCTGCGAGATGCTGTCGACATAGCCGAAGAACACTTTGTTTCCGGCCAGATTGCGCCCGTTCCGAACTCCCAGCAGATTGAACGAAGCCACCACCTGATCCTGAAGCGCATCCAGATCCTGCTGGGCGTCCGTATAGATCGCGGCCACGACATGCACGCGTTCGGGCTGATCGAAAGGTGCGGGCCAGTTCTCGGGCGCGCTGTCCCCGAAATCGCCGAGCTTCATGGCGCGTCTGGCCATGCCCTGTGTGAATTCGGTCGGAAAGGTCGCCAGCTGATCCTGGGTGATGCCCAGGGCCGCAAGCCCGTCGCAGGTTACGCCGATGTTGAAGCAGTACGTCGGGCGCTGTTTCCAGATCACGGCGCTGGTGATACCGGGCACGTTGGACGTTCCACCCGCGACGGAATCCGCCAGAAAACGCCGCGCCGCCGAACGGTCGGTGACTTCCAGCATGAGATAGCGCACGAAATTGCGCCGATACCCCCGCAGGATATTGCCCTGGATGTTCCCGACGTTGAATTCGACCTCGTCGGTTCTGACGTCTGCGGTCACCAGCCTACTCCGAATTTGCTGCGAACCTGTGCGGCGGACACGCCGGGATAAGCGCGATAACCACCGCCCAGGGATATGTTGGGATTGGCGTGCAACTGCAGGATCAGCTCACGCGGCAGCGACGCCAGTTCATGCGGTGCGATGTTGGGTGTCACGCCTTTGGCCCCGTCCTGCAATCCGAACAGATCGGTTGGAAAATCCGGCGCCTGAAACAGGTCGTGCGCCTGTACCCAATCGATGAATTTTTCGACGTTGCGCTCGGTGGGGATCATGTCGTCACCGCCCTCGACCAGCGACATGACAGCGTCAAAGACGCTGCCGATCGTCGTGATGAAGTCGCGGATGTAATTGCTGAAATCACCATCATAGACCGAGATCATGCAGATATAGTCGTCGATCAGCAGAAAACGTGCGAAATGCACCGTGCCCACGTTATCCAGCCCGGCAAAGATTTCGTCCACGTTCTGCGCAATGGCCAAGGCGGCCTTGGCCCGGCCGATGGGCGAGGAATCCCTGAGCGGCATGATCAGGTTCATCATCCGCTGGACGTTTTCGCTGGGTTGGGGCGAGATGCGTGGCCCGCCCATCAGTTTTGGCTTGGGGTCGCGCCAGATCCAGTAGGGCAGAACCACGCGGGTCGCCAGGAACTTGAACCAGCCGCGCTCCGGAAGGCTGTTGATGTACTGGTTCAGCCAGCCGTTTTCGTTTGCCATCGGTTCAGCCCCCCGCGAACGGGCAGGGCGTGGCGTCCCGCAGCCGGCTGGAGGTTTCATAGACATCCTTGCGTATCTGTAGAATGGGATCATCCGACGCCTCGATGCCGTCGGTCAGCAGACAGGGGTTGAAGCTCAGCTTTTCGCTGTCGGTAATCTGGTCCTCGGCGACCCGGTCTATGGTCAGCAATCCCATCATGACCCGTATCCGGTGCGGCGGCCATGGGCGGGTGGGATCATCCAGCGCATCCCCGGTTTCGCCGATGGTCATCATCAGGGAAAACCGTGCCGGCTCTTTTGCCAGACGCTGACGCAGCTCTTGTTGCAGATATTCATCCCGGGGCGTTTCCAACGGGTTCGTGTTCAGAACCCCGGCAATGGGTTGCCATGTGAAACGCACCCAACGCCGGGTGCCGTCCGGCGCCGTGATGATGAACGTATGCACCGCATGATAGGACGCCCGCACATAGCTTTCCGGCGCGCCGATGGTGGCGGCCTGAAAAACCCCAAGCTGCGCATATCCATTCTGATCGGCAAACCGCATTGCACCTTCGTCCGGTCGGATGGTTTCACCGGGGTAGGGGTCGCGCATCGGTATAGTCAGCTTCAGAAGGGCGCGGATTTTCTGCCAGGGCGACCATGTCTTGAATGGGGCCGGTGCCGCGGCCCTGGCGAAATCCAGAAAGGTCTCGGGCGTGGGGGCAAAGAACTCGGGCAGTGTCATCGCGATCAGATCGGTCGCTGCGCCATCCGGCAGATGAAACCGCGTCGCCATTCCGCGCACGTCGGACCAGCCATCATGTGCGACGGCACAGCCCGACCCGTTGGAGAAACGCAGGGAAACCGGGATCTGCCCACCTTGAAAATGTGTCGCGGTGCAATAATTCGCTGCGACATGCGATGCCGCGAAACTGCCGCTTGCGCCGATGCCCACGGAATGCACCGGGCGTAGATCCGTGCTGCCGTCGGGGCGTCGGAGCGCCTGTACAAGTGTCTCGGCAAGGCCAGGATCACTCATGTTCATACCTTCCCTCGTTCTGACCGCTTTTAGCACGATTTCACGCCAGACAGAGAGAGTTTATTTCAAATTCATGCTTTTGCCGCCGCCGAAAGCGGACCGGGGTGTCGGGCGCCCGCATCGCGAACGCCCGGGGAATGCTCAGCCGAGCACCTGATCTATGGCCTCGACGGTTGCGGCAACCACGGTGTCTGCTTCCTGTTCGGTCAGGCAGAACGGTGGGGCAAAACCAAGGATGTCGCCCTGTGGCATGGCGCGCGCAATGACGCCGCGCTCGGCCATGGCGGCGGCGATGGCCGCTCCGACCTTGCGGTCCGGATCAAGAAAGGCCCGGGTGTCGCGGTCCTCGACCAATTCGACCGCACACAACATGCCTTCGCCGCGTACCTCGCCCACATGCCGGTGCGTCGCCAGAGCGGTGCTCATTTGCGTGTTCAGATACTGCCCGACGCTGGCGGCGTTCTGGACCAGCGACAGCTCATCGATCAGTTTCAGGTTTGCAACCCCGGCCGCCGCACCGATCGGATGCGCCGAATAGGTCCAGCCGTGACCGATGGGGCCATTCTCATCCGTGCCCTGTTCCAGGACCTTCCACATGCGTTCGCCCACAATTGATCCCGACAAGGGGGCATAGGCGCTGGTCAGGCCCTTGGCGATCGTGATCAGATCGGGTTTCAAGCCATAGTGGTCCGACCCGAACATGCTGCCCAGTCGTCCGAACCCGGTTACCACCTCGTCCGCGACCAGCAGGATATCGTGCTTGTCGAGCACCGCCTGAATGGCCTGCCAATAGCCAGCGGGCGGGGGTACGATGCCGCCGGTGCCCAGAACCGGCTCGCCGATGAACGCGGCAATCGTGTCCGCACCTTCGCGTTCGATCAGGGCTTCGAGTTCGGTCGCCAGATGGGCGGAAAACGCCTCTTCGCTCATCGCCGGATCGGCGCGGCGGAAATAATAGGGCGCGTCGGTGTGGATCACCTGTGCCAGCGGCAGGTCGAATTTCTTGTGAAACAGATCCAGCCCGGTCAAGGAACCGGTCATCAGGCCCGAGCCGTGATAGCCGCGCCAGCGGCTGATGATCTTCTTTTTCTCCGGGCGGCCAAGGATATTGTTGTAGTACCAGATCAGCTTGATGTTGGTTTCATTGGCGTCTGATCCGGACTGCCCGAAATAGACCTTGCTCATGCCCGACGGCGCGCGATCCAGGATCATCTTGGCCAGCGTGATCGAAGCCTCTGTCCCGTGTCCGACATAGGCGTGGTAATAGGCCAGTTCACGGGCCTGTTCGGCGATTGCATCGGCAATATCCGTGCGTCCGTATCCCGCGTTCACGCAATAGAGACCGGCAAAGGCATCCAGAAACCGGTTGCCGTCACGATCCACGATATGGCTGCCTTCGCCGCCGCTGATGACGCGGGTGGGGCTTTCGCCCCGGGCATGTTGTGCCAGATGGGTCGAAGGGTGAAAGAAGGTGTCGCGGTCCCATTGTTCCAGCATGTCGTTCTTCAGCATCGGTTTTCCTTTCTTGTGGCTTGTGCCGGTATTGATGTCGGTATTGTCAGGCCCAGTCACGGCAGACGTATTTGATTTCGGTGAATGCCTCCAGGCCCAGCCGTGATCCTTCGCGGCCCAGGCCGGATTGTTTCATACCGCCGAAGGGGATCGGGGCGCCGGTCACCTTGGTGCGGTTGACGGCGACCATTCCGAACCGCATGGCCCGGCTGGCGCGATAGATGCGGCGCGGGTCCTGGGTGTGCAGATAGGCCACCAATCCGTATTCGGTATCGTTGGCGCGCCGGATCGCTTCGTCCTCGGTGTCGAACGGGGCAATGGCAGCGACCGGGCCAAAGGTTTCCTCGTGCATGATTTTGGCATCCGCCGGCACATCGGCCAGCACGGTCGGTTGAAAGAACAACGGCCCGGCCTCGGCGTGGGTGTTCCCGCCACATAACAGCCGCGCGCCGCGCTCCAGCGCGTCCTGAACGTGGTCTTGTTGTTTCGCGATGGCTTTTTCGTTGATCAGCGGCCCGATATCCGGATCATCCATGCCGCGCCCGATGCGCAGCCTGCCCGTGGCGCGCGCGAAATCCGCGCAGAACCTGTCATAGACCCCGCGCTGCACCAGAAACCGGTTTGCCCCAAGACAATCCTGGCCGGAGGTCGCGAACTTGGCCTTGATGGCCTCGTCCACGGCCTGAGCCATGTCCGCATCGTCGAACACCAGAAAAGGTGCGTGACCGCCCAGTTCCAGGACCAGCCGCTTGATCGTGTCCGCCCCCTGCGCATAGAGAAGCCGACCAATTTCGGTTGAGCCGGTAAAGGACACGGCCCGCACGCGGCTGTCGCTCATCCAGGCGCCGACAATGTCGGGTGCATGGCCGGTGATGACGTTGAACACGCCCGCAGACAGCCCGGCCTGTTCCCCCAGTTCAGCCAGGGCCAGCGCCGAATACGGCGTTTCACCGGAGGGGTGCGCAACGACGCTGCAACCCGCGGCCAGCGCGGCAGCCGCCTTGCGGGTCAGCATGGCCGAGGGGAAATTCCATGGCGTAATCAGCGCGGCGACCCCGACAGGTTCGCGCCATACCTCGACCTCTGCGTCGGGCAGGTGCGAGGTGACGCCTTCGATATTCGGCCTGCGGGCTTCTTCGGCATAGAATTCGACAAAGGATGCCGCATAATCGATTTCGCCACGGGATTCCGACATCGGCTTGCCCTGTTCGGCGGTCATGATCCGGGCCAGGTCCTCGCGATGGGCGCAGATCAGGCCATGCCAGCGCCGCAAGATCGTGCTGCGTTCCTGTGGCAACAAGGCGGCCCAGCCAGCCCAGGCGGCGTGGGCGGCGTCCACGGCCCGCGTCGCATCCGACGCGTCCAGCTGCGCCACCTCTCCCAGAAGCGATCCGTCGGCGGGATCGGTCACCGCGAGACTGGCTTTGGCGCTGCCGGCGACCCATCGCCCACCCAGATAGGAAAAGCTGCGCGCAAGTCGCGGGGCGTCCAGGCGCGGGAACGATGACGTCAGTTCCAAAGCGGCGTTCTGCATGTGCGTCTCCTGTCGATAAGGCCTGCGGGTCCACGCACCTTAGCCCATCCGGGACAGGCGACCTGCCGGTATACGCCGGGGTTTGGTGAGGAAGTTTTGGAATTTGCGCCATGAAGGCGGCGATTTTTCAGACGCTCAATCGTCGGTGGCCGCGATCAGCGCCGCCAAGGGCGGTGGTGCATCCTTGACGGCCTTGGTCACGATATAGGTGAAATAGCGGGTCAACCCTGCCTGCTGCTCAAGAAGGGTATCCATCAGCCGCTGGTAGCTGTCGATATCGCGGGTGGTGATCATCATCAGATAGTCAAAGCCGCCGCCCAGTGCCCAGCAACCGGAAATCTCGTCATGCCGGGCCACGACCGCTTCGAATTTCTGGAAACTTTCAGCGCGATGTGTCCCCAGTTCGGCCAACACAAAGACATTGACATGCGGTGCAAGCTTTTTCAGCGCGATCCGCGCGGCATAGAATTCAATCGCGCCTGCCTTTTCCAGACGCTGCAACCTGTCCCAGCAGGCGGTGCTGCTCAGGTTTACGCGCTCTGCAAGGGCGGTCTTGGAAATGCGCCCCTCGCGGCCAAGCACCTGAAGGATCGAAATGTCGCGATTGTCCAGCTTCAACAGGCTCATGCCTGCGTGATGCGGCTTAACCCGGGGCTTGTCAATTGTACGAAGCTACGAGGGGCCTGACCGCCGCGCGTGATAACAATTGCTGTTCTGCACAGAACTGGCATACAGGGATTTGTAACCATCTCCGCCCGCGACCGGTGCAGCCGGGGCGGGAACCGATGCCAGGCCAACGACCCAGGGGAGCAGCGCCATGACCACGTTCCGATCCAACTTCACCACCGGCGAGTACCTGCGGCGCATCGACAAGACCCGGGCCGAGATGTTTCGTCTCGGGCTGGACGCGATCGTGGTCTGTGATCCATCGAACATGTCCTGGCTGTCGGGGTACGATGGCTGGTCTTTCTATGTTTTTCAGGCGGTTGTCCTGACCGGAGAAGGTGAGCCCGTGTGGTGGGGGCGTCAGATGGATGCCCTGGGTGCGCGCCGAACCGTGTTCATGGAAGATGATTGCATACGGGGTTATGACGATACCTATGTGCAGAATCCGGACAAGCATCCGATGGAACACCTGTCGCAACTGCTGACCGAAATGGGATTGTCCGGGCTGCGGATCGGTGTCGAAATGGACAATTATTATTACTCGGCCAAGGCGCACCGAACTCTGGAAACCTGCCTACCAGATGCGGATTTCCTGGATGCGACCGGGTTGGTGAACTGGCAACGCGCGGTCAAATCCGAACGCGAGATCGAATACATGCAGCGCGCCGCGCGGATCGTCGAGACGATGCACGCCCATATCCTTGAGGTCGCGGAACCGTGGATGCGCAAGAACGATCTGGTAGCCGAAATCTATGCCGCCGGGATTCGTGGCGCCGACGGGTTCTGGGGGGATTATCCGGCGATCGTGCCCATGGCGCCTTCGGGGCTGGATGCAACCGCGCCGCATCTGACCTGGGATGATCGCCCCATGGAGATCGGTGAATCGACCTTTTTCGAAATCGCGGGCGCGCATTGCCGGTATCAATGCCCGCAGTCGCGAACCCTGTTCTTTGGCGAGGTGCCGCAGAAATACCGGGACGCGGAACAGGCGGTTCTGGACGCGATCGCATCGGGTCTGGAGCAGGCCAAACCGGGCAATCGGGCTGAAGATATCGCCAATGCGTTCAATGCGACCCTGAACAAGGCGGGGTACCAGAAAGACAGCCGCTGCGGCTATGCCATCGGAATCAGCTATCCTCCTGACTGGGGCGAGCGAACGATATCGTTTCGCCGTGGGGACGAGACCGTGCTGGAACCGGACATGACCTTTCATTTCATGCCGGCACTTTGGCTGGACGATGGCGGGCTGGAAATTACCGAACCGATCCGCATTACCGAAACAGGGCATGAATGCTTTTGCACCACGCCGCGGGAATTGTTTGTCAAAGCGTGACGCGCGGCGTCGATGAGACGTCAACCGGGTCGCGGCAGCCTGTCTTCATGCAGGTGCGGCTTTTCGCACGCCAAGTTTCGTGAATCCGCCGCTGACGGGGACCTGCGGCGAATAAGTCATTGCATTTGCGGGGCGTCCGAATAATCTTTTGCTTACTCATCGGGACAGTGGGTCGGAAATGAACCTGCAATCCTGAACAATAACCAAAAAACGAATACGACCCAACGGGAGGAACTACCAAATATGGAACGACGCAAGTTTTTGAAGGGGGCCGCAATCGCGGGCACCGGTGCGGCTCTGGCAGCGCCGGCAATCGCACAAAGCGGCAAGACAATGACGATCGTTTCGACCTGGGGACGGGATTTTCCGGGGCTGGGCATTTCTGCACAGCGCCTTGCAGAACGAATCACCGAACTGTCACAAGGCGAACTGCGAACCGAGTATTTTGCCGCTGGCGAGCGCGTCGGCGCGTTCGATTCGTTTGACGAAGTCGCATCCGGCAACAGCCAGGCCTATATCGGTGCAGAATATTACTGGGCGGGCAAGCACCCGGCGTTCACCTATTTTACGGCCGTTCCCTTCGGGATGACCGTGCCCGAGCATAACGCCTGGATCAAATACGCCGGTGGGCAGGAACTCTGGGATAAGCTGTCGGCTGAATTCGGACTGAAGGCCATCATGGCAGGCGCGACCGGAACGCAGGCGGGGGGCTGGTTCAACAAGGAAATCAACAGCCCGGAGGATCTGAACGGTCTCAAGATGCGCATTCCGGGTCTTGCGGGCGCGCTGATGTCCAAGCTGGGCGTTTCGACGGTATCCTTGCCCGGCGGGCAGATCTATGAAAACCTGGTCTCGGGTTCGATCGATGCCACCGAATGGGTCGGCCCCTATAACGACTACTTCATGAAGTTCTACGAAGCCGCCAAGTATTACTATACCGCGGGCATGCACGAACCCGGTGCAGCCTTGTGCCTGGGCACCAACAAGGCCTGGTGGGACAGTCTTTCGGCCCATGAACAGGCCATCATCACGGCTGCGTGCTACGAAGAACATGCGGCACAAGCCGAAGAAGCATCCGCCAACAATGGTGCATATCTGGCACGTCTGGTCGATGATCACGGTGTTCAGACCCGTACCTTCAATGACGATGTCTGGGACGCGTTCGGCGAAGCCGCGGCGGAAGTGTTCGAAGAAACCCGCGATCATTCGCCAATGGCTGCCGAGATCAATGACGATTATCAGGCCAAGATGCGTGAGATCGGCGGCTGGCGTGCGGTTGCGGAAATAGAATACTCCAATCAGCGCAACCGGATCCTGGGTATCGGCTGAGGTCGGCCCATCGCTGATATAGGCAGGAGCCGCAGAAATGCCGGGCTCCTGCTTTCGCGTCGCTGCTGGCGGGCTTTGTGCGGGCCCGGCCGCACACGAGCCGTTCACAAACTGGAAAACCCCAATGACCGTCACCTCCAAGGCAGAACTACTGTCGCCAAGAGGGGCACCCGCCCCATTTGTGCGGTATTTCGGCTGGGCAACGATGTTCGTGTTGCTGGCCTTTATCATCAATAACGTGCTTATCGTCTGGTACGATTTTCCGATGCTGACATCGATGCTGAATGACAGCATTTCCGACCGTTCCTGGATATCGGTGGGCCTGTACGCGGCGGCGCTGGGTCTTGCGGCGCTGGTCGTGGCGCAAACGCCGAACCGGACGCTGCGCTATGACGCGACGAAAATAAGCGATTTCAATGCCTACCTGATCCGGGGCTGTTTCTTTGCGGTTCTGTTTGTGGGGGTAGCGGATTTTGGTATCGCATTTTTGCGCGTTGAAGGCTTGTTGGATACGGTGTTTCCAGAAAACCTTGCCAAGGAAATGAACCGGTCGCAGTTCATCGGGCCGATCATCCATATGCCACTTGTCATACTGGGATTCGTTGTCGCGCTGTTCAGCCGCTCATTGGGGTTTATCTGGCTGGCCCTTCTGATCGTGGTGGCCGAATTGCTGATCGTGATTTCGCGTTTCGTGTTTTCCTATGAACAGGCGTTGATGGGGGATCTGGTGCGCTACTGGTATGCGGCGCTGTTTCTGTTCGCCTCTGCCTATACGCTGCTGAAAGAAGGCCATGTCCGGGTCGACGTGCTGTATGCCGGATTCAACAGCGCGCGCAAAGGCCGGGTGAATTCGATCGGGGCAATCCTGCTGGGCATGACAACGGCCTGGGCGATCCTGATCATCGGCATGGGATCGAAACAGGCGATCATCAACGCTCCGATCGTCAATTTCGAGGTGTCCCAGACCGGCACCGCGGGGATGTATGTCAAATACCAGATGGCGGCATTTCTTGCGATCTTTGCAATCACCATGCTGATTCAGTTTGTCAGCTACCTGTTCGAAGCGGTTGCCGATGCGCGCGACGAACCGGGCCACCGCGATCACGCGGCCGTGTCACACTGAGGACGGAATTATGGAACTTTTCTTTCTTGCAGTTCTGATCGTCATCATGGCGACGGCCCTGGCGTCCGGTTTCCCGGTTGCCTTTGCCCTGCCGGGATCGGCCATCATCACGATCGTATTGGCCGCAGGTGCGGGATATTTGGCGGTTGGCAATCTGGACGCCTATTTTCATTCCGGCGGGCCGTCGCAATGGCTGTCGGCGGGGGTCACCAACCTGCGAGGGGTCTACTGGGAGGTCGAACGCGACACCCTGATTGCGATTCCGCTGTTCATCTTCATGGGCATCATGCTGCAGCGTTCCAAGATCGCCGAAGATCTTCTGGTCACCATGGCCCGTCTTTTCGGCCCGGTCCCCGGTGGGCTGGGAATCTCGGTCGTGTTTGTCGGGGCGCTGCTTGCCGCGACCACGGGGATCGTCGGTGCCACGGTGGTGGCCATGGGGCTGATTTCACTGCCGGCGATGCTGCGCAACAATTATTCGCAATCGCTGGCGACCGGAACCATTGCCGCATCCGGAACCCTGGGACAGATTATTCCGCCGTCAATCGTTCTGATCATTCTGGCCGATCAGCTGGCCAGCGCCTCGGATCAGGCCAGCACCGCACGCAAGGCCCTGTATAAGGACGCCACAGGCGAATTGAGCATGCCCAGCGTGTTTGATGTGGCCAGCACAAGCGCCGGCGAGATGTTTCTGGGGGCATTCGTTCCCGGCATCCTGCTGGTGCTGTTGTACATGGCCTTCATCCTGATCTTTGCCATCCTGCGCCCCAAGGCGGCACCGGCGGTGCCCTATACCGGTGCGCGCGATCTGGCGTTCTGGGGCAATGTTCTATTGACATTGGTTCCACCTCTGGCGCTGATCTTCCTGGTTCTGGGCTCGATCATCATGGGCGTGGCCACGGTCAATCAGGCCGGTGCAATTGGCGCTGCCGGGGCCCTGATCATGGCCGGATACCGGATCACGGAGCAGAACAAGACGACCTTCTACCCGGCCTTTCTGGCGATCGTGGCCCTGGGCCTGATCGCATTCGCGCTGGGATCATATGACATGAACGTCAAGGCGATCCTGGTGAATGGCGGCGATACGACCGGGTTGATCATCGGCGGCTTTGCGGTCCTCTTGTTGGTGATTTCCCTGATCTGGAGCGGGCTTCGCGTGCTGAGGGTCGAAAACACCTTGCACGAAGTGATGACCGATACCGCCAAGACAACGTCGCTGGTGTTCATCATCCTGCTGGGCGCCGCCATGTTGACGGCCGCGTTCCGGGCGTTCGGCGGCGAAGAACTGGTGCGGGATTTCCTGAACTCGCTGCCGGGCGGATTCTGGAGCCAGTTCATCATCGTCATGGCCGTCATATTCGTCCTCGGGTTCTTTCTGGACTTCATCGAGATTGCGGTGGTCGTGGTTCCCATCGTTGCGCCGATCCTGTTGGCCGATCCGCAGGCCAACATCACCGCGGTCTGGCTGGGGGTCATGATCGGCTTGAACATCCAGACGTCGTTTCTGACACCACCGTTCGGCTTTGCCCTGTTTTATCTGCGCGGAGTCGCACCGGCCATCGTCAAAACAGTCCAGATTTACAAGGGTGTCATCGCCTTCATCGGGCTGCAGTTGGTGGCTCTTGCAATCGTGGCTTACTATCCGCAGCTGGTGAACTATCTGCCCAACCGGATGAGTTTCTTGTCAGAGACCGCACCGCCGCCTCGCAATCCGAAACTGCAGCACTGTCTGGAGGAATACGTTCAAAAGCAGTTGGCGCAAGAGGGTGCGACGATTTCGGCGACAATTGCCGCCGCACAAGCCCTGGATCTGTCTCGGCTTCCGGACCGGCAGGCCACGGCCTTGTCCGGTGCCTTTGACAATGCCGAGGCTGCCGTGGCCGGATTGTCCGACATTGCAACCACCTCGGAAGCGGTGCAGGCGGCGTCTGGCACCTACCGGATCGCGCAGGTCGAGGTTCGCAACCTGCAGAAGAAGATGCGGGACCTGGATGAGGAAATCGAACGGCTGAACAAGACCGGTCAATATCTCAGAGGGGAGGACGCAGAAAAACAGCGTGCCGATATTCAGCAACGCATTGACGTCCTGACCCGGGAAAAGGCAGCGATAGAGGCGCAGATGCCGGCCGACTGGACCGAAACACATGATCGTTTCGCCTCGCTGCTTTCGGCTGAGGCGAAGGCGCGCATGACCTACCGCCGTGCCGCGGACGGTTCGGTCGAGCCGGTGGTCGAATTTCTGGGCGTTCTGAATGACAACGATGCTTTCGCGGCGCTCGAGCAGGATCTGAACGGGCTTGGTGACATCATAGCCAATGCAGATCCGGAACAGGTCGAAGACGCCCTGAGTACGGTCGGCAAGGCGTTCGCACAGGTCTCGGGTGCCAATGCGGTCTCATCTGCGCTGTCAAAAGCAAGACGCAGCATGCGCGGCAAATCGGTTGATCGCGACAAGGCGATGGAGTCCTATCAGGATGCCCTGGAGACCTATACGGCCCAGAAAGGGTGGCGCACCGCGGCAGCCGAACAGCTGCGTTCAGGTTTGCAGACCTATCTGGATGGCGCTTCCGATACCATCGGGGCACGCCAGCAACCCCGTCTGAGCCGAGCGCAAGCCCTGTTCCTGGCCAGTTGCAGCGCGACCCATCGGGATCTGTCGCTGCACTTCTGAAGGGCAACCCGATCGCAAAAGCCGACGGTCGCGCCTAGGGCGCGTCCGTTTTCCTGACGCGCCTTTTCGCCAGGGGATGCCGATAGTTCAGTTGGCGACTAGCCAATGCAAAAAGCCGCTGCGGGTGGCAGCGGCTTGCATTCGGCAGTTCGCGGTGGGTGCGGTTCAACCGCCCCAGCTACGCACGTCGCCGCAATCCATATGTACGAAATTCGAACGGGAATACCGTCCGACACCGCCAGCACGACAGGCCATCGCGGCCTTGGCCATCTGGTTTACCGACCGCGAAGACAGCCGCAGATCCGCCGCCTGACCGCGCATGTGCAACGAGTTCTTGGCCACGCCGCGCGACCGTCTGCGCAGCATCGCGTTTGTTTGCGGGCTGCGATAGCCGGACAGCATCATGTAGGGTTCGTTGATGTCCATCAGGTTGTGCGCCGCGGCCATGATATCGATCGTGCGCAGGTCGATGGATTTCGTCTGATCCGTCCGCCAGTCACGCATGAAGTGATTGATTTCCTTGACGGAGTCTTTGATATATTTTCCGTCGATCCAATATATCATGTCTATGCGTTCGCCGGTGCGTCCGGAATACATCTTGATGCGGCGAATGTCACCGCCACCTCGCAGGAAGCCTGCTGCATTTGCAAATGTTGGTGCTGCTGTGACTGTGGTTGCTGCGAATACCCTCAGCAACCCACGACGGGTGATCCCCGTAGAGCTGAATTCTTTCATGGTCTGCGCCGTCCTGTACGCTTCTCGTCCTGCCTGCCCACGATGTTACGCGTGCTTTGAAAACATCCACTCCCGGATGTGTAACCTCTATGCCACAGGGGGCTTTCTGATCCAAGTATTGAATTGTGCAAGTTTTAGATACAGTGGTTTTTCGGCAATTTCTTGCGCAATGCATCTCAAACGCGATTCGATGCAATTGAGCACCATAGATCGTTGCAATTTGTCACAATCGCAAATGTGAATAGACACCAAATTTGCATGTTTTAACTCTAGTTTGCGGTTTCGTGTTCGTAATCAATGGTTCCAATTTCAAGGGCAATTTCATGATCTCTGCTGTCTCTAGTCTGTTCCAATCCCGGTTTTGGGGCCTGTTTGCGGCTGTCCTGGCGTTCCTGTGCCTGACAAACAGCCCGGCCGCTGCGCAGGTGACGGCGTTCAAGCAGGCCGTGGCCGAAGCGGCGGCATCTGATGCGGACATCGCGGAATTCTATCGCAACAACGGCTATGAGGCGATCTGGACCGGGCAGGGCGAACAGTTTGAACGCCGCCGGGCCGAGTTGATCCGTACCCTGTCGGCGGTTCAACTGCACGGTTTGCCGCCCGCCCGCTATTCCGTCAATGACCTGAAAACACGGATGCAGAATGCCCGCACCCGGCGTGATCTGGGGTTGGTCGAGGTCGCGTTGAGCGCCGCTTTCCTGCGTTATGCCCGCGACGTGCAGACCGGCGTTCTGACCCCGTCGCGGGTCGACAGCGGCATCGTGCGCGAGGTGCCGTATCGCGATCGCGGCATGTACCTGACAGATTTCAGCACCAGCAATCCACGCGACTTTTTGAATGCGCTGGCCCCGGAATCGCCGCAATATCGCGATCTGATGAAAGAGAAGCTGCGCCTGGAGCGGCTGCTGGGGCAGGGCGGTTGGGGGCAGACCGTGCCGAGCGGCAGTCTCAAACCGGGCCAGAGCGGGCAGGCCGTCGTGATCTTGCGCAACCGCCTGATTGCCATGGGCTATCTGCGCCGCAGTTCTACACTGACCTATGACGTCCAGGTGCAGAAGGCCGTGCAGAGGTTCCAGATCGCCCATGGGCTGTCTGCTGATGGGGTCGCGGGCAAGGGAACCTTGACCGAACTCAACCGGACGGTCGAGGAACGACTGCGGTCTGTCATCGTCGCCATGGAGCGAGAGCGTTGGATCAACATGGATCTGGGGGCGCGGCATATTCTGGTCAATCAGACCGATTTTTCTGCCCGGATCGTGGACAACGGAGAGGTGACCTTTCAGACGCGCTCGGTCATCGGCAGGAATACCAGCGACAGACGCAGCCCGGAATTTTCGGATGTGATGGAATTCATGGTGATCAATCCCAGCTGGTATGTGCCGCGCTCGATCGTGACCAAGGAGTATCTGCCACAGCTCAAGAACAATCCGAACGCGGTCAGCCACATCGAGATCACGGACAGTCGGGGGCGGCGGGTCAACCGTGCGGCGGTGGATTTCACGCAGTTCTCGGCGCGCAGCTTTCCCTATGCGATGCGCCAGCCGCCCAGCAAGGGGAATGCATTGGGGTTGGTGAAGTTCATGTTCCCCAACAAGTACAACATCTATCTGCACGATACCCCGTCCAAAAGCCTTTTCGACCGCGAATCGCGCGCCTTTTCACACGGATGCATCCGTTTGGCGGACCCGTTTGATTTCGCCTATGCGCTGCTGGCGCGGCAAACCGACGACCCCAAGGGGGATTTTGACCGGATCCTGCATTCGGGCAAGGAAACCAAGGTCATGCTGAAGGACCCGGTTCCTGTGCATATCATCTATCGCACGGCAGTGGTTTCAGAGAAGGGCCAGGTTGAATATCGCCGGGATGTCTATGGCCGGGACGCGCGTATTTGGCAGGCGTTGGACAATGCGGGGGTGGTCCTGCAAGCCGTTCGGGGGTAATCACGGTCCCGAACAACGCAGAGGGGCCGTACCATGACGTTCACGATCCAGCAGATCGCCGAAGCACTGGGCGCCGAAGCTGTCGGGGATCTGAGCCTCGTCGTGACCCGCGCGGCCGAGCCCGGGGATGCCGGGGTGTCGGATCTGGCGCTGGCCATGTCGCCCAAATACGCGCAGGATCTTGCGTCCGGACAGGCCCGGGCCGCGATCCTGTGGCCGGACGCGGACTGGCAGAAGATGGGCCTGTCCGCCGCGATTTTTGCGCCACGTCCCCGAATGGCGATGTCGGGGCTGACAAGAATGCTGGACCGGGGGCAGGGCGGTGAACCCGGCGTCCATCCCAGCGCCGTGATCGACCCGTCGGCGCGATTGGGGGACAATGTCGCTGTCGGTCCGCTGGCTGTCATCGGCGCGGGCGCGCGGATCGGGGCCGGAACGACAATCGGTCCCCAGTGCCACGTTGGCGCGGATGTTCACATTGGCTGTGATGGGCTGTTGCGCGAAATGGTCAGCATTGGCGCGCGCGCGGTGATCGGTGACCGGTTTATCGCGCAGCCCGGTGCCCGCATCGGGGCGGACGGGTTTTCCTTTGTGACCCCCGAAGTTTCCGGCGCCGAAAACGTGCGGAAGACTCTGGGCGATCAGGGCGACGCAAAGGCGCAAAGCTGGGTCCGAATCCATTCGCTGGGCGCGGTCGAAATCGGGGATGATGTCGAAGTCGGTGCCAACTGTACGATCGACAATGGAACCATTCGCAGCACCCGGATCGGCGACGGAACCAAGTTGGATAATCTTGTTCATGTGGGCCACAATACGCGGATCGGGCGCGATTGCCTGCTGTGCGGGCAATGCGGGGTATCGGGTTCGGTCGAGATCGGCAACAACGTCATTCTCGGCGGCCAGACCGGCGTGGTCGACAATATCTTTATCGGCGATGGCGCCATCGCGGGCGGCGGCACCAAGATCCTGTCGAATGTGCCGGCGGGGCGGGTCGTCATGGGGTATCCGGCCGTCAAAATGGAAACCCATACAGAGATCTACAAGGCTCAACGCAGGTTGCCGCGTCTGGCGCGTGACATCGCGGCGTTACAAAAGGCGGTTCTTAATCGCGGGTCAACCGACTAGGACAACAGGACAGGACAGGACATGAGCATCCAGAACAGGGTCATTGCAATCATCGCCGAGCAGGCCGTGCTCGAACCTTCGGATGTCAGGATGGACAGCACGCTGGAAGATCTGGGCATCGACAGCCTGGGGCTGGTCGAAAGTATCTTTGCCATCGAAGAGGAATTCGACATCTCGATCCCGTTCAATGCCAACGCGCCCACCGAAAGCGATTTCGATCTGACCAACGTCGCGGCGATCGTCGCAGGCATAGAAAAATTGGTGGCGGCCAAGTCGTGACCGTCTTGAATACAAGGAGATGCCGATGAACCGGGTCGTCATCACCGGTGCGGGCACCATCAATGCCCTTGGCCACTCGGTACCCGAGACATTCGAGGCCATGCGCGAGGGGCGTTGCGGGATCGGCGAATTGAACTTTCGCGATGTCGAGCGCCTGACAATTCGCATCGGCGGTCAGGTGCGCGGCTTTGAAGCCGAGGCGCGTTTCAACCGCCAGCAGATGGCCCTGTATGACCGGTTTACCCAATTCACGTTGATTGCGGCAAAAGAGGCGATCACCCAGTCCGGGCTGGCGTTTCATGGCGATCTGTCGGCCCGCACGGGGGTGGTCCTGGGGACTGCGGGTGGCGGGGTCAGCACCTGGGATGACAACTACCGCAGCGTGTATGAGGACGGAAAAAACCGGGTTCATCCCTTTGTCGTGCCCAAGCTGATGAACAACGCGGCCGCCAGCCATGTATCGATGGAATACAATCTCAAGGGGCCGTCGTTCACGGTCTCGACGGCCTGCGCATCTTCGAACCATGCCATGGCGCAGGCCTTTGCCATGGTGCGCAGCGGCATGGCCCCGGCTATGGTCACTGGCGGATCCGAAAGCATGCTGTGCTTTGGTGGCGTCAAGGCCTGGGAAGGATTGCGGGTGATGTCCAAGGATGCCTGCCGCCCGTTTTCATTGGGCCGCAACGGGATGGTTCAGGGCGAAGGTGCGGGTATCTTTGTCTTTGAGGATTATGAACATGCGCGCGCCCGTGACGCTGAAATCCTGTGCGAAGTCATTGGTTTCGCCATGAGCTCGGATGCGTCGGACATCGTGATGCCGTCCAAACAGGGTGCGGCGCGCGCGATGGCAAATGCGTTGCGCGATGCGCGCGTAAATCCCGAAGCGGTAAAATACATCAACGCCCATGGCACGGGAACCGCCGCCAATGACAAAACCGAATGCGCCGCGGTTGCGGATGTATTTGGCCCTCATGCCGACAATCTGATGATCAGTTCGACCAAGTCGATGCACGGTCATTTGATCGGTGGCACCGGCGCCGTCGAGCTTCTGGCCTGTATCATGGCGTTGCGGGACGGCGTTGTTGCCCCGACCATCGGCTATGAAGAGCCCGATCCGGAATGTGCGCTGGACGTCGTACCGAATGTTGCGCGCGAAGCCGATGTTCAGGTTGCTGTGTCCAATGCCTTTGCTTTTGGCGGCCTGAACGCGGTGCTGGTGTTGCAAAAGGTTTGAACGCGAAACGCCGAGCCTGATGGCCCGGCGTTGGTGCAAATCCGGAAGATTTCGGATTATTCGGTCAGCACATCCACCGCATTGAAACCGGCCGTAAAACCATTCAGCGACAGCGACAGATTGATCCGCTGGTCCGGCGCGGGGGCGGGCACCAGCGACACGGTGGCTTTGGCACCCTTTTTGAACGCGTCGACGTCTTCCTGTGTCAAACCGATCTGGGCGGCACAGCCGACCGGGCTGCAGAAAGAGTAGTTATAGCGTTTGCCCGGGGCATCATCGACCGCGATGGTCAGCTGCGCCGGCAGCAAGGTTTCCAGCGGGACCAGAACCGTTGCGCCAGCAGCCGCCTGGCCGCCATTCTCGATCCGGAACAGGGATACCTCGGCGACCGGATTGTCGCTGCTGTCCCGCAGGATCTGCAGCAGCGAGCAAGGGTCCTTTTCACCATCGGTCTTGATGCAGGCCAGGTCCCAATCGCCGAATTTCTCTTTCGAATACCGCTCACCCAGCTTGGGGCCATCCGATACCGGCTGACCCAGATCAAGATCGGGAGAGGTTGCCGCCGGTGCGGCCTGTCCGTCCTGTGCGGTTTCCGGGGCCGTCGCCTGTTCGCCCTGTGCGGCGTCAGGCGCGGTTTCTTCGGTCGTCGTGTCCTGTGCGAAGGTCTGGCTGCCGATGGCAATCAGCGACAACGCAGCAAGGGAGGGAAGGTGTTTCAACATCGTGATGCTCTCGTTTCTTGTTAAGACTGCCTGCGCCTGCTGTATCATGGCGGCATTGCGCTGTCAGGCGCATATCGCCTTTGCTTTCCCGCATCCAGAAATTTTTCAGCCTGTTTTTGGCAGCGCGCGTTAACTTTTGATCGCGCTGTGACCATCAAAAAAAGGGGGCAAGAAGCCCCCTTTCTATGCGTCTCTCCCCGTCGGACTGGCCGACTTAGTAATTGCATAGACGTTACGAAAGGGTCGGGCATCGGTCAACAGGAAACCCGAAAAAAGTCGACATTACCGTAGGGTGGCCAGTTTCGCTGGCAATACTGGAAAAAGGGCCGTACCCGAAGGCACGGCCAGTCTAACAGGGAGGAAGTGCCCGCCGCCCCCGAAAGCCGGCATTGGCGAGCACAAATGACTATGGCAGTCAAAGGTTAAGTTAGTATGGTCCATACGGTACGGGCAGAAATACGAGGGGATCGGACATGGACGGCAAGGTTTTCATCGGCGGCGGGGGCCCCGAATACGGCGAAAAACAGGGGCTCAGTCTGAGCTATGCCAACCGTCACGGATTGGTCGCCGGTGCCACGGGCACAGGCAAAACCGTCACTCTGCAGATCATGGCGGAAGGGTTCAGCGACGCCGGTGTGCCGGTGTTCCTGTCGGATGTCAAAGGCGATCTGTCCGGGCTGGCACGGTCCGGCAGCACGGCGCACAAACTGAACGAAGCGTTTACAAGCCGCGCGGCGAAAATCGGTTTTACCGACTTTGGATATAGCGCATATCCGGTCACGTTCTGGGATCTGTTTGGCGATCAGGGGCACCCTGTGCGCACCACGGTGGCCGAGATGGGACCGCTGCTGCTGGCGCGTCTTCTGGATCTGAGCGAGGCACAGGAAGGCATTTTGAACATCGCCTTCCGTCTCGCCGACGAAGAGGGTTTGCCGCTGTTGGATCTCAAGGACCTACAGGCGCTGCTGGTCTGGATCGGCGAAAACCGGGCCGACCTGTCACTTCGCTATGGCAACGTTTCGACGGCATCGGTGGGTGCGATCCAACGACGGCTTCTGGGATTGGAAAACCAGGGCGGCGCGCGGTTGTTCGGGGAACCGGCGCTCGAACTGGCGGACCTGATGCGCACGGATGCGCAAGGTCGCGGCCGGATCAACATTCTGGCGGCGGACAAATTGATGGGGGCGCCGGGTTTGTACGCAACCTTCCTGCTTTGGCTGCTGAGCGAGCTGTTCGAGGAACTGCCCGAGGTCGGAGACCCGGACAAACCCAAGCTGGTGTTTTTCTTTGACGAGGCACATCTGCTGTTTGACGATGCGCCCAAGGTGCTGATCGACAAGGTCGAACAGGTCGCGCGCCTGATCCGATCGAAAGGGGTCGGGATCTATTTCATCACGCAGAACCCGGCGGATGTCCCCGAAGACATTCTGGGGCAGCTCGGGAACCGGGTTCAGCACGCCCTGCGCGCCTTTACCGCGAAAGATCGCAAAAACCTGCGGCTGGCCGCGCAGACCTATCGCGACAATCCGCGTTTTTCCACCGAAGAAGCGATCCGCGAAGTCGGAATCGGCGAAGCCGTCACCAGCATGCTGCAGGACAAGGGGGTGCCGGGCGTGGTCGAACGCACCTTGATCCGCCCGCCATCTTCGCAACTGGGTCCGATCACCGAAACCGAGCGGCAGCAGGTTCTGGCCGGGTCGGATATGGCGGGAAAATACGATCAGATCCTTGATCGAGAATCGGCCTATGAGATCCTTGCAAAACGGGCCCAGCAGGCGGCCGCGGATGCAGCCCGGGCCGAAACCGAAGCCGAAGATCTGGAACCGATGTTCCGGGAATTCAACGCCGCCCGGCGGTACTCGGGAACCCGTGTGCCCCGCTCCAGTGCGCGCGCGCCGCGCAAGGGGGACAGTTTCGCCGAAGCCCTGACCAAGAACGTCATAAAGGAACTGACAGGCACTACGGGCCGCCGTATCGTACGCGGCATACTGGGCGGCTTGTTCAAGGGGCGTTGATGGTGATGGAATTAGTCTATGGCGGCCTGACGCTGCTGATTTGCCTGGCAACCGTTCTGCCCGAGATGCGCGACACGTCCTGGGTCATCCGAATGTTCGACATTCCACGTTTGCAGATTGCGGCCCTGGCTCTGATGCTGTTCGCAGTCGGTCTTTTTGCCTTTGCGGATCGTCCGTATGTTGCACTGATCGCATTGGCTGGGGCTTTGATCGTGCAGGCATCCAAGATATTGCCCTTCACCGCGCTGGGGCGCACCGAGGTGACCCTGGCACCTGATGCGCCGGACAGGATCAAGGTTCTGATCGCCAACGTGTTGCAGGGAAACGATCAGTACGAGCGCCTGGCCGAACTGATCCGCAAGGAAGACCCCGACATTCTGTTCCTGATGGAAACCGACGCCGCCTGGGTGCAAGCCATGGAGCCCGTGCTGCGGGATTATCCCGTCCGGGTCGATCTGCCACTGGACAATTATTATGGGTTGGCATTTGCCAGCCGGCTGGAAACACGGGATGCGCGCGTGGTCTATCTGAGCGATGACGACACACCGGCCCTGTTGGCGCGGATGGTTTCGCCGTGCGGGCGCGATTTCTGCTTTGTCGGCCTGCATCCGCGCCCGCCCGTTCCGGGCACGGACACCGATGAACGCGACCAGCAGATCCTGTATTCTGCCCGTTTTGCGCGCGAGAAGGATGTACCGGTCATCACCGCAGGCGATTTCAACGCGGCGGCCTGGGGGCGGGCGTCGCAACGGTTCAAATATATCGGAGAATATCTGGACCCGCGCCGCGGCCGTGGCATGTTTCCCAGCTTTGATGCCCGCAGCCGATTGCTGCGCTGTCCCATTGATCAGCTCTATGTGACCCAGGAGATCGCCGTCGCCGATTTTCGGCGCGGGGCGGATATCGGCTCGGATCATTTTCCGTTCATCGCCGTTCTGTCGCTGGATCCGGCCACGGCCAAACGGGCCAATCGCCCGATCAAACCCCTGGCCGAGCCCCTGCGCATGGAGCTTGACCAAAAGATCGACGACTACGCAAAGCGGCTTGAGCAGGCGCGCAAGCACGCGGATTCCCGCTGATCCTGTGTGAAAGGAACGGCGGGCGCGGCTTGCGCTATTTTTCGGGGATCAGCCCGCGCGGGCTGAACCGCAGGACCAGGATCAGGACCAGCCCCATGGTGAACAGCCGCATATGCGCCGCACTCTCCAGAAGGTGCGATTTGAAGGCCCCATCGGACATTCCCGATGTCACCAGCTCCAGCAGGAAGACCCCCATCGGTTCGACCTGAACCCAAAGGAACCAGATCAGCATCGCGCCCAGAACCGACCCGAAATTGTTGCCCGATCCCCCAACGATGACCATGACCCAGACCAGAAAGGTAAAGCGAAGCGGCTGATACGAACCCGGCGTAAGCTGGCCGTCCAGCGTGGTCATCATCGCCCCGGCGATGCCGCAGATCGCACTGCCCAGTACGAACACCTGCAAATGGCGTCTGGTCACGTCCTTGCCCATCGCTTCAGCGGCTACTTCGTTGTCCCGGATGGCGCGCATCATGCGCCCCCAAGGGCTGTGCAAGGCCTTTTGTGCCATCCACATCAACACGACGAGAACGATCAGGAACAGAACGGCATAGCCCAGCTTCACATACAGGGTCGATGCCATGACCGGGTCCATGCCCAACCCGGCGGCGCGCTCGACAAAGGCCGGGTCATTCTGCAGGTCGATTTCATAGGGCAGGGGCCGCGGAATGCCGACCACGTTCTTGACACCACGGGACAGCCAGTCTTCGTTCTTGAGTACGGCAATGATGATTTCGGCAATGCCCAGTGTCGCAATGGCCAGATAGTCGGACCGCAGTCCCAAGGCCGTCTTGCCGATCAGCCATGCGGCACCGGCAGCCAGCAGCCCGCCGATCGGCCAAGCCAGAACCACCGGCAACCCCAGACCGCCCAGATAGCCGGTGGTGGCCGGATCGACCTTTTCGATCGCAGCGACAGACGGGTCCAGGACGGCGCGATAGACAAAGAACCCGATCACCACCACAGCCAGCAGCACCATGACCCGAACAGCCCCGGGGCGCATACGCTTGTGCAGGATCACCGCAGCGGCGACCGTGGCCGCCCCCAGCAGGAGCCCCAGAATGATACCGGTGCCCCCGGCGGCCCAGGCTTCGGATGTGGGCGGCATCGACACCAGAACCGCCGCCAACCCGCCCAGAGCGACAAAGCCCATGACACCGATATTGAACAGCCCGGCAAATCCCCATTGCAGGTTCACGCCCAGGGCCATGATTGCCGAAATCAATCCCATGTTCAGGATCAGCAGGGCCGCGTTCCAGCTTTGCATGAATCCGGTCAACAGGATCAGGCCGCCGACGACTGCAAACAGAAGCGTATTCTTGACGGTCTCGTTCATAGCGCTTTTCCCCTGAAGATACCCGTCGGGCGGAACAGCAATACAATCAGCAGGATCACAAAGGACACCGCCAGCTTGTAATCGGTGCTGAGCAACTGAACCAGTCCGTCGGGTTCGAACCGCTCAGGCAGCAGATAGACGGCGACCTTCTTCCAGGCATAGGTGATGGTGACCTCGGAAAACGCGATGATGAATCCACCGGCGATCGCGCCCAGCGGGCTGCCCAGCCCGCCAACGATCGCGCTGGCAAAGATCGGCAGCAGCAGCTGGAAATATGTGAAAGGTTTGAACGACTTGTCCAATCCGTAGAGCACCCCGGCCACCGTCGCCAGCGCGGCAACGATCAGCCAAGTATACACGACCACCCGTTCCGGGTTGATCCCCGATAGCAGCGCCAGATCTTCATTGTCGGAATAGGCGCGCATGGATTTCCCGGTCCGGGTCCGGTTCAGAAACCAGAACAGAACCGCCACGACCACTACGGCGGTAACCACTGTTAGCCCCTGGCTGGTCTTGATCGCCAAACCTTCGTTCAGTCCTGTCATGCTCTTGAAATCGCGCGCCGAGATGATGAAGCGCGCGCCGTCGGAAAAACGCTGGTCGTCCGGGCCGATGATGAACCGGACCAACCCGTTCATGATGAACATGACCCCCATGGACACGATGACCAGGATCACCGGCTTGGCTTTCTGTTCGCGGTAGAACCGATAGACCAGCCTGTCCGTCACCAGAACCAGCGCCACACACCCCAGGATGCCGAACGGCAGGGCCAGCAGTGCCGTGGGCAAGGGCCCCAGGTTGATGCCGACCGATTGCATCAGCCAGGTCACCAAGATCGTGACCATAGCGCCAAACGCCATGGTGTCGCCATGGGCAAAGTTGGAGAACCGCAGAATGCCATAAACCAGCGTTACCCCCAGCGCCCCCAGCGCCAGCTGGCTGCCATAGGACATGGCGGGGATCACGACATAGTTGGTCAGCGCCACGATTGCGTTGAGAAAATCCATGCTCAGCCCCCCAGAAACGATTTGCGGACTTCAGGATCGGCCAGCAAATCCTTGCCGGTTCCGGAAAAGGCGTTGCGCCCCTGCACAAGGACATATCCCTTGTCGGCGATCTCCAGGGCTTGGCGCGCGTTCTGCTCGACCATCAGGATCGGGATGCCGGTGCGCGCCACTTCGATGATGCGATCGAACAACTCGTCCATAACGATCGGGCTGACGCCCGCAGTGGGTTCGTCCAGCATCAGAACCTTGGGCCGGGTCATCAGTGCCCGCCCGACGGCGACCTGCTGGCGTTGCCCGCCCGACAGCTCCCCGGCGGGCTGGTTGCGTTTGTCCTTGAGGATCGGAAACAGATCATAGACCTGCGCCATGGTGTCCGAAAAATCGTCGGTGCGGATAAACGCGCCCATTTCCAGATTTTCCTGCACCGTCATGGATGTGAATATGTTGCTGGTCTGGGGCACGAACCCCATCCCCTTGGACACCCGGTCCTGGGGCGACAGGGTGGTGATGTCTTCGCCGTCCAGCCGAACGTGGCCTTGCCGGACGTCCAGCATACCGAAAACCGCTTTCATCGCGGTGGATTTTCCGGCACCGTTCGGACCGACGATGACGGCGATTTCGCCCTGGTCCACCGCGATCGTGCAATCGTGCAGGATGTTCGGCCCCTTGCCGTAACCGCCGGTCATGCTGTCGCCGATCAGGAACGGCCCGCCCGGTGCTGCGACCGCCTTGCCCTTGCGCCGCGCGCCCTCTGCCGTCCCGCTGCCCCTGGGATTGGCGATAGAACGGTCCTTGTTGCCCCTGTCGTCCTGGTACGGGTTGCCGCTCATGCGCCGACCTTCTCTTTGTTCTTCAGTCCGG
Organism: Rhodobacteraceae bacterium F11138; assembly: GCA_016521575.1. Taxonomy (GTDB): domain Bacteria; phylum Pseudomonadota; class Alphaproteobacteria; order Rhodobacterales; family Rhodobacteraceae; genus Sedimentitalea. The sequence continues at coordinate 197,078 of JAEKDP010000006.1, forward strand.
TTCCCAGATAGGCTTCGATCACATGCTCATTGGCCTTGATCTGATCCAGCGTGCCCTCGGCTAGAACCTTGCCTTCGGCCATGCAGATCACCGGATCACACAGCCGACCGATGAAATCCATGTCATGTTCGATCACCACGAACGTATAGCCGCGTTCCTGGTTGAGCCGGATGATCGCGTCCCCGATCGTGTTCAGCAAAGTCCGGTTCACCCCGGCGCCGACCTCGTCCAGAAAGACGATCCGCGCATCCACCATCATGGTGCGCCCCAGTTCCAGCAGTTTCTTCTGTCCGCCGGAAATCTCACCGGCCTTCTGTTCGCTCAGATGCTCGATGGTCAGAAACTCAAGCACCTCGTCCGCCTTGGCCCGCAGGGCGCGTTCTTCGTCGGCAATACGTTTTTGTCCGAACCAGGTGTTCCACAGGGTTTCGCCCGATTGCCCGCCGGGGACCATCATCAGATTCTCGCGGCAACTCATCGAGCTGAATTCATGCGCGATCTGAAAGGTGCGCAGCAAACCCTTGTGAAACAGATCATGCGGAGGCAGGCCGGTGATATCTTCCCCGGCCATGGTCACGCGTCCGGACGTTGGTTGAAGAACGCCGGCGATCACATTGAATAAAGTGGTTTTTCCGGCCCCATTGGGTCCGATCAACCCGGTGATGGATCCCTCTGCGATCTCCAGGCTTGCGCCGTCGACCGCGTGAAATCCGCCAAAATGTTTGTGCACGTCCTGAACGACGATCATTGCACCTCCCCGACCGCGTATGCGCGGCTTGTTGGTCTTATCCGCTTTGGTGCGGATTTCGCGACCCCGTGCCGCTCTGGCGCGGTCTCATGTCAGTGAAACAGCCCGGACGCAAGAGGGCCGGGCTGTTTCGTGCGATTTCAGAGCCGCATCAGCGGTATCCAACCGTCGTCATCGCGCCATCCTTGAATTCGATTTCGCGATAGTTTCCGGCGCTTTCACCCGGTCCGATCAGTTCCACAGCCGAAGCACCGACGAAATCCACCTCGCCGCCATCCTTGAGGATCTGCAATCCCTTGGCCAGCTCGCCGGGCAGAATCTGTTCGCCGGGCGCGTTGGCGACGTCCATCACCTTTTCCTTGTAGACCTGCGGATCGGTCGATCCGGCTGCCTGCATCGCCAGCAGGATCAGGGCCGCCGCGTCATAGCTTTCAGGTGCAAAGGCATTGGTCGGGATGAACCCGGCAGCCTCGCCTGCGGCATTGAATTTGGCGCCGCCGTCGCTGTCATTGCCCGGATGCTGGCCGAAGGAGCCCTCGACCATGTCGCCAAAGTTCTGTTCCAGAGCGTCGGACACCATGCCGTCCGGGAACATGAACGTGTCGAACGCGCCGGTATCCAGCGATCCGTTGACGATGCCTGCGCCGCCCTGATCGACATAGCCCGCGACAACCAGAACCTCGCCGCCGGCCGACGCCAGCGCGCCGACTTCGGCGGAGTAGTCCGCCTTGCCGTCTTCATGCGCGGTGTTGATCGTGACCTTGCCGCCGCTTTCCTCATACGCGGACTGGAAACTGTCAGCCAGACCCTTGCCGTAATCGTTGTTGGTATAGGTGACGGCCACTTCCTTGATGCCGCGATCATTCAGGATATCGGCCATCACCTGTCCCTGACGCGCGTCAGAGGGCGAGGTGCGGAAGAACAGGCCGTTGTCTTCGATCGTGGTCAAACCGGGGGATGTCGCCGAAGGGCTGACCATCACCATGCCGTTGGGCAGCGCGACGTTCTGCAGGGATGCGGTGGTTTCGCCTGAGCACATGCCGCCGACAATGCCGTTCACCTTGTCGGATGTGATCAGACGTTCAGCCGAGGCAACCGCCAGGCTGGCATCGACACAGCCCGTGTCGGCATTGACCGACGAGACGGTCGAGGCCCCGTCAAGAAATATGCCGGAGTCGTTGGCTTCGGCAATCGCCAGGTCCACCGCTGCGGCCATGTCCGGCGCAATCGATTCAAGCGGGCCGGTAAAGCCCAGCAAAATGCCCAGTTTCACATCTTCCGCGTAAACCGTTCCAGCGCAGAGCGCCGTGGCCGCCGTGGCCAGTAGAAGTTTTTTCATGAGTTTTCTCCCCTTTTATACACAAAGTGCCATTGTGACCCTAGGCAAGCGGAATGAAAAAGAAAAGTCCTTTAACACAACGCTTTGTGTGTTGAATGTGACATCGTCTTTTTCACGCATCCCGAAAGATCGGCTGCCTTGCCCGCGCTAGATGGACAAGCGTTCCGCATGGCTGCCGCGTTCGCGATAGGGTGTCGTGTCGTAATGCGCCCGGTAACATTTCGAAAAATGCGACGGGCTGGCAAACCCGCAGGCCAGCGCGACGTTGATCACGCTCATGTCGGTCTGCATCAACAGGTTTCGCGCCTTTTGCAGGCGCAGTTCCATATAGTACCGTTTCGGCGAGCGGCTCAGATAACGGCGGAACAACCGTTCAAGTTGCCGGGTCGACATGCCCACATCCTTGGCCAGAACAGAGGGGCTGATCGGTTCCTCGATGTTGGCTTCCATCATCTGGATCACCTGGCTCAGCTTGGGATGACGCACCCCGATCCGGGTGGGAACCGAAAGCCGCTGGGTATCCTGATCGGTGCGGATGCTGGAATAGATCAATTGATCCGCCACCGAATTCGCCAGGTCCTCGCCGTGGTCGTCGGCGATGATTTTCAGCATCAGGTCGATTGACGCCGTGCCGCCCGCGGTGGTGATCCGGTTTCCGTCGATCACGAAAACCGATTTCGTCAGCTGAACGTCTTCGAATTCCTCGGAAAAACTGTCGGAATTCTCCCAGTGAATGGTCGCCTTCTTGCCGTCGAGCAACCCGGCCCTGGCCAGTGTGAAGGCAGCGGTGCACAGACCGCCGATCATCGGACCCTTGCGGGCCTCGCGGCGGATCCATCCCAACAGGCGGCGCGTGGTGGCCGCCTGCACATCCACCCCGCCGCAAATCAGCGCGGTGTCATCCCGATTGAGTTCACCCAGATCAGCGTCCAGCTTGAACACCGTTCCGGCCGAACAGGTGATGGACTCCCCACCTTCGCCAATCAGACGCCATGTGTACAGCTCGCGCCCGGCCATCCGGTTCGCGATCCGCAGGCTTTCCAGGGCAGATGCAAAACACAGCAGGGTGAAGCTGTCCAGAAGCACAAAGACGAAACGGCGGGGTTTGACCGTGGGCTCGACAACTTTTCGTTGTTCTTTCATCGTACGGCAATCCTTTAAATCGTGACGCGGCCGCGTGGTGTTACAACGCATCGCCAACAGTCTGCTCAGAGCGCATCTGCGGCGTCAAGAGGTGCAAATCGGTTATGGCAACCCGAGCCCGGTTTTCGTATAGATATGCCCTGACATGCGGAACGGAGAACAGAGCTATGAGTGAGTGGCAAAAAACCGACTGGCGCAACAAGCCGCGGATTCAGATGCCCGACTATACCGACGCCTCGGCGCTGAATGCAGTCGAAGCGCAGCTGGCCAAGTATCCGCCGCTGGTGTTCGCCGGCGAGGCGCGCAGGCTCAAGACCCATCTGGCCGCGGCCGCGCGCGGCGAGGCCTTTCTGCTTCAGGGCGGCGACTGTGCCGAATCTTTTGACCAGTTCAGCGCCGACAGCATCCGCGACACGTTCAAGGTGATGTTGCAGATGGCGATGGTTCTGACCCACGGCGCCAAGGTGCCGGTGGTCAAGGTCGGGCGGATGGCGGGGCAGTTCGCCAAGCCGCGCAGCGCCCCGACCGAAGTTGTCGACGGTCTGGAACTGCCCAGCTATCGGGGCGACATCATCAACGAACTGGACTTCACGCGGGCCGGGCGCATCCCCGATCCGCGCAAGATGCTGCAGGCCTATACCCAGGCCGCCGCGACGCTGAACCTGCTGCGCGCCTTTTCGACCGGCGGCTATGCGGATGTCCATCAGGTGCATGCCTGGACGCTGGGCTTTACCGAAACCGAAGAGGCCGAGCGGTATCGCGAAATCGCCAATCGAATCAGCGACACGCTGGACTTCATGAAAGCAGCGGGCGTGACACAGGACACCGCGCATACCCTGCAATCGGTTGAATTCTATACCAGCCACGAAAGTCTGCTGCTGGAATACGAAGAGGCGCTGACCCGGCGCGACTCGATCACCGGCAACTGGCTGGCCGGGTCCGGTCACCTGATCTGGATCGGGGACCGCACACGCCAACCGGACGGGGCGCATGTGGAATTCGCCCGGGGTGTACTGAACCCCATCGGCCTGAAATGCGGCCCCAGCATGACCAGCGAGGATCTGAAACTGCTCCTGGCGCGATTGAATCCCCGCAATGAACAGGGCCGTCTGACGCTGATCGCGCGGTTCGGTGCGGGCAAGGTCGCGGAACATCTGCCGCGTCTCATTCAAACCGTGCGCGAAGAAGGTGCCGAGGTGGTTTGGGTCTGCGATCCGATGCATGGCAATACCATCAAATCGTCGAGCGGCTACAAGACCCGCCCGTTTGACTCGGTGTTGCGCGAGGTTCGGGAGTTCTTCGCGATCCATGCCGCCGAGGGCACCGTGCCCGGCGGCGTGCATTTCGAGATGACGGGGCAGGACGTGACCGAATGCACCGGAGGGGTGCAGGCGGTCAGCGACGAAGACCTGAGTGCGCGCTATCACACGGCCTGCGATCCGCGTCTGAATGCCAGTCAGTCACTGGAACTGGCGTTCCTTGTGGCCGAGGAATTGTCCAGGCTGCGCAATGCGCGTCTGGACCGCGCGGCAGGCTGAGGGAAAATCGGGGCCGGTCCCCATCCGGCCCCGATCCTCTTGCCGATATCGATGGTCAATCGTCAGATTTGACCAGTCGCAGATACGGCGCGCGCCCTTCCAACACGGTCTGCGCCTCGGCAAAGCCTTTTACGGCTTCTACGGCCGCAACCTGTGTGCGTGACGATACCGCCAGATCGCGCAAGTCGGTTCCGGTGACATCGAACCGGCGGGGCTGGCGGCCGAAATCGCCGTCTGCCACCAACACCCCCAGAATACGGGTGCAATCGCCAATGTCGCTTTTCAGCGGCAACAGGATGATCCGGGCTTCGCAGTCACCGCGCATGGTTTGCCGCTCGGCCTCCAGCGAGAGTTCAGCCACGGATGGCGTGTCAAAGACATGTTCCAGCGTGGCGGCGACATGATCGCGCGCCCTGGGCGTGAAGAACGAGGTCAACGGCATGCCGCGCACTTCCATTCCGGCAAGTTTGCACAGGTGCTGTCCGGCCAGTCGAAACCGCGCCACGCCCGGTGCGATACGTTCCAGAATGAACGCATGTTCAAGAATCTGTTCCAGCCCGCGCGGGTCGATCTGTGAGCGAAAGGGAATATCCGAACCATTGCGCAAAGCGGTCCAATAGGATTCTGCCTGACGGATGGGTGACAGGCTGGTGCCACTGCGGAAGCGATCCATGGCGACGACCTTTCCGGTGTCCGAAGAGCGAAAAATGCTGATCATATCGTTGTCTCTCAATACCTGCTTGCCGCTGTCAACACATGCCGCCGGTTCACCGATCCCGTGTATTAGGGCTTGCTTCAGAATGATTACCTAAGTGTTAACGTGACAGATTTTTTTACAATTTGAAGCAGGATCTTATCATTTGGTTAATCATTCTGTAGCCGTTCAACCACAGGTATCGCAGCCGGGGGGCTTGCCCTGCCATTGCCATTGGCATTAGGTGCGATTGAACAAAAATCAGGGCCGGAACGACGCGCGATGATCCATTCCATGACCGGTTTCGCCTCGGACAAGGGCGAGTTCGCAGGCTATTCCTGGGGGTGGGAGCTGCGCAGTGTCAACGGCAAGGGGATGGATATCCGGTTGCGCGTCCCGGATTGGATTCCCGGTCTCGAAGCCGCCCTGCGCGCCATCCTGACCCAGTCGGTGACACGCGGCAACGTTTCGCTGTCGCTGCGCATCCAGCGCACGGATGACGCCGGGGCCTTGGCGCTGAACGCTGCGAATCTGAAAGCGCTTCTGCAGGTCATGAAGCAGATCGACAGCGCCGCGCGCGATCAGGGCGTGACGCTGGCCGCCTCCAGGGCAAGCGATCTTTTGGGGGTTCGCGGGGTGCTGGACACCGTCAGCGACAAAGACGATACCGTCGCTTTGCTGGCGCGACTGAAACAGGATTTCCCGCCGCTGATCAAAGCGTTTCTGGACATGCGCCGGACCGAGGGCGAGGCCCTGGGCGACGTTCTGAACCAGCAACTGGACAGGATAGAGCAACTGACCGAACAGGCGGACCTGCTGGCCCGCGCCCGCACCGATGCAATGGCGGACACGCTGCGCAGCAATCTGGCGCGGGTGATGGAAAATGTCGATGGGGCCGACCCTGACCGAGTCGCGCAGGAACTGGCGCTGATCGCGGTCAAGGCCGATGTAACCGAGGAAATCGATAGGTTGGCAGCGCATGTCCGGGCCGCGCGCGATTTGCTGAAACAGGGCGGGGCCGTGGGGCGCAAGCTGGATTTCCTGATGCAGGAGTTCAACCGCGAGGCCAACACCCTGTGTTCCAAATCGCAGTCGGTCGATCTGACGTCGGTCGGGCTGGAGCTGAAAGCGGTGATTGACCAGATGCGAGAGCAAGTCCAGAACGTCGAGTGACCTGAAACAGAGGAGTTTTCCATGACAGATCGGCGCGGCCTGTTGATCATTCTGTCCTCGCCGTCCGGTGCGGGAAAATCGACCCTGGCGGGACGTCTGCGCGACTGGGACCCGTCGATCGTCTTTTCGGTCAGCGCAACGACGCGCCCGCCACGGCCCGGAGAGATCGACGGCACCCACTATCGCTTTACCTCCGAAACCGATTTCAAGGCGCAGGTTGCCGCCGGTGACATGCTGGAACACGCCCATGTCTTTGGCAATTTCTATGGCTCTCCGCGCGGTCCGGTGCAGGAGGCGATCGACGCGGGGCAGGATGTGCTGTTTGACATCGACTGGCAGGGCGCGCAACAGATCCGGAACTCTGCCCTAGGGCAGAACACCCTGTCGATCTTTCTGTTGCCGCCGTCGATCGTCGAACTGCGCCGCCGTCTGGAAACGCGCGGGCAGGACGACGGCGCGACGATTGCCCGGCGTATGCAAAAAAGCTGGGATGAAATCAGCCACTGGGACGGATACGATTTTGTGCTCGTCAACGACGATCTGGACGCGACCGAAGCGCATCTCAAAACCGTCGTGACCGCCACCCGCCTGCGACGAAGCCAGCAGCCGGGGCTGACCGAACACGTCCGCGCCCTGCAGACCGAATTCGAGGATATGACATGACAATCTACGCTTTGGACGCAAAAACACCTGATTTGCACGCCAATACCTGGGTCGCGCCCGATGCCAACGTGATCGGGCAGGTTGTCCTGGAAGACGGCGCATCGGTCTGGTTCGGCTCTACCTTGCGCGCGGACCATGAAATCATCCGTATCGGCGCCGGGTCGAATGTACAGGAAAACTGCGTGATGCATGTGGATCCGGGTTTTCCGCTGTCCGTGGGCACCAACTGCACCATCGGGCACAAGGTGATGCTGCACGGCTGTACCATCGGGGACAATTCGCTGATCGGGATGGGCGCGACGGTGTTGAACGGGGCACGGATTGGCAAGGATTGCCTGATCGGCGCAGGGGCGCTGATCACCGAGGGTAAGGAAATCCCGGATGGCAGCGTCGTGATGGGTGCTCCGGGCCGTGTGGTGCGGCAGATGGATGATGCCGCCCGGGCGCGGATGCAGCTGTCTGCGCAGCATTATACCGAAAACATGCGGATCTTCCGCGAGCAACTGAAGGTCGTCGGCTGATGCGCAATTCCAAAGGCTCCATTGTCCGCCCGGTTCCTTTGCCCGACAGCGTCAGCCGCCCGGTGGTCACGCCACTGTCGCCCTCGGTTGTCTATGCCAGCGACACGCCTGATGCGCTGGACGATCAGTACGAAGGCCGTGTGCACGGCTATACCTATTCCCGTGAGGGCCACCCGAACGCGGATGTCGTCGCCGCCCGCATGGATGCGATGGAAGGGGCCACAGGTGGTGTGGTGACCGGATCGGGCATGGCTGCCGTGACCTGCGTCCTGATGGGGCTGCTGAAATCCGGCGATCACGTTGTCGGCGGCAACCAGCTTTATGGCCGCTCGCTGCGCCTGATGGCCGAGGATCTGCCGCGCCTTGGGATCGCCACGACCCTGGCGGATCCCTGCGACGTGAATTCTGTCCGTGCGGCGCTCCGCCCGGAAACCCGCATGCTGCTGGTCGAGGTCGTGTCAAACCCGACATTGCGCGTGGCGGATATCGCCGGTCTGGCGGCGCTCTGCCGCGAACGAGGTATCCTGCTGGTGGTGGACAATACCTTCACCACGCCGCGCAGTTTTCGGCCGTTTGAGCATGGGGCCGATATCGTCTTGCACTCCATCACCAAGCTTCTGGCAGGACATTCCGATGTCATGCTGGGCTATGTCGTGGCGCGCGATCCGACCCTGAACGAGGCGATGCGCGCGTTCAGCGTCACAACGGGCCTGACGCCCAGCCCGTTCGACTGCTGGCTGGCGGAACGCGGGATGCTGTCGTTTGAATTGCGGTTTGACCGCGCCCAACAGACCGCCGCCGTGCTGGCGGATCATCTGGCCGGATTGCCCGGGGTCAAACGAGTCATCTATCCCATGCGCCCCGATCATCAGGATCATCAACGGGCCAGGGAACTGCTGGGCGGGCAGGGGTGCAATATGGTCAGTTTCGAGCTTCATGGCGGCCGGAGCGCGGCGAACGCCTTTACCCGCGCGGCCGACGGGCTCAGTTTTGCGCCGACGCTGGGGGATGTGGGAACCACGCTGTCGCATCCGGCCTCGTCCTCGCACCGGGCGCTGACCCCGGAACATCGCGCCAGACTGGGGCTGAGCGAAGGCTTCTTTCGCGTCTCGGTCGGATTGGAGCAACCGGACACATTGTGTGACATCTTTGCCGGGGCGATTCCGGCGACTGACGGGGCGTAACCCGATGCCCCAGGCTCTGGTCGAGGATCTGCTGGGGGCCGTGCCGCTGCCTGCTCTTGTGGTGACCTCCGGCGAACGGATCATCGCCGCGAATGCCGATGCGGACAAACTGCTGGGCGTGTCGGTTGTCGGGCGGCATTTCACCAATGTCCTGCGCCAGCCTTCGGTGATCGCGGCGATCGAGTCCGCGCTGAATGACGGTGGCGAACACCACGCCCGGCATATGGTCAGCAACGGCGCCAGCGACACGCCGATGGAGGTCACCTGCCGGCACATCTCTGCGTTGGGTCCTGAATACCCCTCGGCCGTGGTGGTCAGCTTTCAGGACAGGGCGGATGTCGAGCAGGCCGGGCAGATGCGCAGAGATTTCGTTGCCAATGTCAGCCACGAACTGCGCACCCCGCTGACATCCCTGATCGGTTTCATCGACACATTGCGCGGCGCTGCCCGCGACGATGAGACGGCGCGGGACCGGTTCCTGAACATCATGGAAGGCGAAGCAAGCCGTATGAACCGGCTGGTCGGTGATCTGCTGTCTCTGAGCCGGGTCGAGGCGGAAGAGCGGGTGCGCCCGACCAAACAGCTGGATCTGGTCGGGCTGCTGGCGTCGACCCTGACCTCTATGACGCCGCTGGCCGAAAGCACGAACGTCAACCTGACGCTGAACAGCCCACACCCGTCGTTGCAGATTTCGGGAGACCCCGATCAACTGCGGCAGGTGTTCACCAACCTGATCGAAAACGCCATCAAGTATGGCGGGACCGGAGGGCAGGTTACGGTTGAGCTGAACGAGATCGCACGCGACCCCGCCTTGCGGTTGCCGGCGGTCGAGGTCCGCGTGATCGATCAGGGGCCGGGCATAGATTCCATACATTTGCCCCGCCTGACCGAGCGCTTCTATCGTGCCGACAATCACCGGAGTCGGCAATTGGGGGGCACCGGGTTGGGGCTGGCCATAGCCAAACATATCGTGAACCGTCACAGGGGACGCCTGAAGGTGGAAAGCGAAAAGGGCAAGGGCGCGACATTCATGGTGATCCTGCCGCGCCAAGAAGGTGCCGCACCGGCGTGACCGAACCACGGCACGCCGGTCGACAAATCCGGCACGCAGGGCTACCGGTGTTTTGATGAGACAGGCGATTACAAAACGTGGAACGTCAGCCATCTGGGCGGGTGCGTTGCTGATCGTGTTGGCAGCCTGCGCGCCGCCGCCTGCGGTGCAGAGCGACGATATAGCACGCCTGAGCGCGGCGATTTCCGGCCTTGGTCCCGAAGTCGATCCCCGCGAAGCCGAGCGCGCGGCGCGGCTGGCATATGCGCAATCGCACGATCTGGCGCTGGCTTACCGGATCACCGATCCGCCCCTGGTGCACAATTCAAAGGTCAACATGGGTCTGAAACAACGCGGCCTGTGTTGGCACTGGGCCGAGGACATGGCGAAAGGTCTGCGTGCCGCGCAATTTCGGACGCTGTCGGTCCGGCGTGCCATCGCCAATGCAGACAATCCGTTTCGAATAGATCACTCGACTGCGCTGATCACCGCGCGCGGTGGGGCAATGCAGGATGGGATCGTGCTGGATCCCTGGCGAGAGGGAGGGCGGTTGTTCTGGTCACCGGTGGCCGAGGATCAGGCCTATGACTGGCAACCACGACAGCAGGTCCTGGCCCGCAGGTATGATCTGGTCCCGATTGTCCCGGCACCGTGATCCGCGCAGCAACGGGCGGTCGCCCCAGACGCAGATCTGTCAGACCATGGGCAGCAGCTAAAGAATTCCGTTTGCTCATATGTTGTGATCATCTGGGAAGGGGATCTTCTGGCTGTGCCTGAGTCGCCAGCCAGTCGCGGAACGTCTGCAAGGCCGGGTCGTGGGATTTGCTATGCGGCCAGACAAGGTAATACGCCCCCTCTGTTTCAGTCGCTCTGCCATGCAGCGCAACCAGGCGCCCCTGCGCCAGATCCCGTTCGATCAGATAGTCAGGCATCAGCGCCACGCCCAACCCATGCAGCGCGGCCTGGGTAATGGTGGAAAACTGATCGTACAAGGTGCCGGGCAGGGGGCTTGTGTCCAGAACGCCCTGGGCTGCAAACCATGCTCTCCACGCCGTTGGCCGCGTCTGGATATGCAGCAGCGGCATCTTGCGGATGTCCACCGGACGGACCGGTTGCCCATGTGGTATCAACTCAGGCGAACAGACCGGTATGACCTGCTCGTGTCGCAATAGAAGACTGTCGGTATCCGGCCAATTTGAATCGCCGAAATGTACTGCCGCGTCAAACCCTTCCATTTCAAAGTTGAACGGTTTTAGCCGGGTTGCCATGTTTACCGTGACGTCCGGATGTTGTCGTGAAAACGCGGGCAGACGCGGGACCAGCCACCGCATCCCGAATGTGGGCAGGATGGCCAGGTTGAGCGTCCCCCCCAAGGGGGCAACCTGCAACCGCAAGGACGCCTGCGCGATCTGGTTCAGCACCTTGCGCATTTCTGCGGCATAGGACCGGGCCGCCGGCGTCAATCCCAGGCGCTTGCCATCCCGGCGGGTCAGGACGATCCCCATCTGCCGTTCCATGGTTTGAATCTGGCGGCTGATCGCGCTTTGGGTCAAGGCCAGTTCGTCAGCCGCAGCAGACGCGCTGCCCAACCTGTCCAAAGCTTCCAGGGCGCGTAGCGACGAGATTGAGGGAAACAGTCTGCGGGGCGTGTTCATATATGCGATATTCTCATGTATTGCTTCAAGAGTCTCCCTGTTTTTACGGCCCGACACGTCCTACACTGACCGCAACGCAGTTTGAGCAAGGAAAATCACATGAATATTGCAGACAAACCGGCCCTGAAGGCAAAGGACGCGCCTGATCTGAGCGGTTTCGATTGGTCCGATCCATTCCGCATCAACGATCAGCTGGCAGAAGATGAACGCATGATTGCGCAAAGCGCACGGGCTTATGCGCAGGAAAAATTGCAACCCCGGGTGATGTCGGCCTATGCCAACGAAGAAACCGATCCCGAGATTTTTCGCGAAATGGGTGAAATGGGATTGCTGGGCGTCACGGTGCCCGAAGAATACGGCGGCATAGGGGCAGGGTATGTCAGCTATGGCCTGGTCGCGCGCGAAGTCGAGCGGGTCGATTCCGGATATCGTTCGATGATGTCGGTCCAGTCCAGTCTGGTCATGTATCCGATCTATGCCTATGGCTCTGAAGAGCAGCGCCAGAAATATCTGCCGAAATTGGCCAGCGGCGAATACATCGGCTGTTTCGGGCTGACCGAACCCGACGCCGGAAGCGACCCCGCCGGAATGAAGACCCGGGCCACAAGAACGGCGAACGGCTATGTGCTGAACGGTACAAAGATGTGGATCTCGAATGCACCGATTGCCGATGTGTTCGTTGTCTGGGCCAAATCCGAAGAACATGGCGGCAAGATCCGCGGCTTCATACTGGACAAGGGAATGAAGGGGCTCAGTGCACCGAAGGTCCAGAACAAGGCCAGCCTTCGGGCCTCGATCACCGGCGAGATCGTGATGGACAATGTCGAAGTCGGCGAAGATGCGCTGTTGCCCCACGTTCAGGGTTTGAAAGGCCCGTTCGGATGTCTGAACCGCGCGCGCTATGGCATCAGCTGGGGTGCAATCGGAGCGGCGGAAGCCTGCTGGCACGCCGCGCGGCAATATGGGTTGGACCGGCAGCAATTCAACCGTCCGCTGGCGCAGACACAGCTGTTCCAGAAGAAGCTGGCGGATATGCAAACGGAGATCGCTCTCGGGCTTCAGGCCAGCCTGCGTGTGGGCCGTTTGATGGACGATGCCAATGCCGCGCCTGAAATGATTTCCATCGTCAAGCGCAACAATTGCGGCAAGGCATTGGACATCGCGCGCATGGCGCGCGACATGCACGGCGGAAACGGCATCAGCCTGGAGTTTCAGGTGATCCGGCACATGATGAACCTTGAAACGGTGAACACCTACGAAGGCACCCATGACGTTCACGCGTTGATCCTGGGGCGCGCCCAGACGGGACTTCAGGCGTTTTTCTGACGCCGCGCCGCTCGTCGGCATCCTCGACCGTGTTGTACATGGTCGGGGTGAATACCGTCCGTCGGCAGCCTGCGCGACAGGCAGAATGGCGCACGTCCGCAGCGCGTGTGGCAACGTCGGCATTGATGAACACAGCAAGGCGAGGGCGCTGTCGCCTATCTGTGTGGCACGTCCCAATCGGATGGGGGAACGTCACGCCGCTGCAGTCGCAAGGCCAATCCCACTGCGACTCCCACACCGATGGCGACCGTCAGGTCAGCTGCAACCGTCAACACAAGCGTGAGAACCAGAAGAAACCGATCGGACCGTCGCTCTTTCAGATATCCTGCCCAGCGATGCGGCTCGCTCATATTCCACGCTGTCAGAATGAGCAGGCCCGCCAGAGCAGGCATCGCCAGATAGCCCGCGAGCGGAGCGGCAAACAACATGACGATCAAGATCGCGAAGGCGTGCACAAGCCCCGAGACTGGTGTCTTGCCGCCAGCCCGCACATTCGTTGCGGTTCGGGCAATCGCTCCGGTCGCAGGCAGTCCGCCGAAAAGGGCTGATCCTAGGTTTGCCGTGCCCTGGGCCAGAAGTTCGGCGTTCGGGCGGTGCCGGCCTTCAATCATCCTGTCCGCCACCATCGCTGACAAGAGCGACTCGATCCCGGCCAGGAACGCGATAACGAACGCACTCGGCAACAGCTCTGACACCCGCGCCATGCTGATCTCTGGCAGGGTCGGTGCGGGCAGCGTGTTGGGCAGATCGCCAAAGCGGGCCTGAATAGTATCCACTGGCAGCGAAATGATGGCGACGATGGCCGACGTCGCAGCCACTGCCACGATTAGCCCCGGCAGCTTGGGTGCAAGTCTGCGAAAGCCGATGATCAGGGCCATCGATCCGATCCCGATGTAGAAAGCCGCGAGATTGACAGTATCTCTTGCGGCCCACAAAGCCCCCAGCTTTTCTATGAATTCGGCGGGGACCTCGGCAATGGTCAGACCCAAGAGGTCCTTGATCTGGCTGGTGGCAATGATCACTGCGATGCCGATGGTAAAACCGTTGATCACCGGCTCTGGTACAAGACGGATCAGCCGACCCGCGCGCAAGATACCCCCAATCAGCAGGATCACGCCCGCCATGAACGTCGCCAGCACCAGACCATCATATCCGTAATCGGCAATCACGCCATAGACGACGACGATAAAAGCACCGGTCGGGCCGCCAATCTGGACCCGGCTGCCACCCAGAAGCGAAATCAGGAACCCCGCGACGATTGCAGTCACCAATCCCTGTGCCGGGGATGCGCCCGATGCGATGGCGATGGCCAGACTGAGCGGAAGAGCGACCATCGCCACCGTCATGCCTGCAAACACGTCTGCCCGGAATGTCTCGCGGTCATAGGTTTGAAGTGTGGTAATAATTTTTGGCTTCATTTCATAAGCTTGGCGAAGGGCAGGTTGAAATCGAGACGATTTTGGGGACCCAAGCAGAACCGAACATGCGTGAAAAGTGCGCCAATTGTCACTGTGGCATCATTCGGGGCTATCGCATCTGAATTTCATGCGCGCCGAGGGATGTTGCTGACTCCTGTAATCGTAATTATGTAAAGTAAATGATTGCATCACGTCCTGCCAAGTGACGTACTGCGGAATTGGATTTTGACATGCGGTATTGGAATGTCGAATGTTCCGGTCTAACGTTCCCGTCGAGGAGAGTCGCAAGATGCGTCGTGGGAGGATGTCCATGCCAAACGAAACCAAGCGTGTCTGTCAGCTGCGGCTCGACTGGATTTCCAAATGGGGGCTATGACACTGGATCAGGCCGTGCAGCATGTCACCGTCACGGATCCGGTTTTTGAACTTGAGCGTGCGGTCGTGCGCGGGACAGAATATCGCGTGTTCAAGAATATCCCGCCCCATGCGCGCGCGTTGCTGCAGGCCAGCCGGAAAGCACAATCCGATGGCGAAGCCGAGTATCTGGTATACCGGCACGAACGGTGGAGATATGATGATTTTGTGAATGATGTGAATGTCATGTCATTCGTTCTTCAACAAAAATTAGGAGTGTCCAAGGGGGATCGGGTTGCTTTGGCAATGCGCAATTGCCCCGAAGCCCTGATCCTGAGCATGGCGATCGCATCAATAGGCGCAGTGGCGGTTTTTCTGAATGCATGGTGGACCACCGAAGAGCTGGACTATGCATTGCACGACAGCGCCGCGACGCTGGTTTTTGCCGATGCCGACCGGATCAGACGTATGCAGCCCTTGGTCAACCGTGCCGGGCTTACCCTGATCGGCGTCCGGGATGGCGAGGCACTGACCGATCCGAGCTATACCAGCCTGTCGCAGAAGATGCGGTCGGTCGAACCGCCGACTGTCGAGATCGATACGGATGACGATTTTGCGGTGATGTATTCCTCGGGGACCACTGGACGACCCAAAGGTGTCGTTCTGACCCATCGGGGGGCCATGAATGCGGTGTTCACATGGCTCATGCAGGCGGTGATGGCGCCATTGATCGATCCTCCGCAACCGGGGGCGGCTGAGCCCCCTCGCCCGACGGTTTTGGTAGTCACACCGCTTTTTCATGTGACCGCAACCCACCCTCTGTTTCTGCTCAGCCTGCCTGCCGGCGCAAAGCTTACCCTGATGGACAAATGGGATGCGCATGAGGCCGCGCGGATCATTGATCGCGAAAAGATCACGCGTTTTCTGGGCGTTCCAACGCAATCCGCCGACCTTGTTCGTGCTTCAAAAGACCTTGCTACCAAGCTGGAAACACTGAATTATCTCGGATCTGGGGGCGCGAAAAGACCCGCCGCGCAGGTTGACGTGCTGACCCGGCATTTTCCCGCTGCGAACATCGCGACCGGTTGGGGTATGACCGAAACCAATGCCAACGGGATCGGCATGATGGGCCAGGATTATGTCGATCGGCCTGGCTGTGCCGGGCGGCTGTATCCTCCGGTGCAGGATCTGAAGTTTCTGGATGACGCTGGCGCAGAGGTTCCAACGGGTCAAATGGGTGAAATCACCGTGAAAAGCCCCTGCAACATGCGCTGCTACCTGAACAAGCCCGAAGCGACCGCACAGGTTCTTTCGGACGGCTGGCTGCGCACCGGCGATCTGGGGTTCATCGACACCGAAGGGTATGTGACGATCGTGGATCGCAAGAAAAACATCATCATACGTGGCGGTGAAAATATCGCCTGCCTCGATGTCGAAGACGCGTTGCACCGCCATCCGGCCATCGCCGAAGCTTGTGTCTTTTCGATACCGGATGAACGTCTGGGCGAAATCGTTGGGGCCGCGGTTCAGACGTACCCGGGGTGCGAGACTTCGGGCGACGACTTGCGGGCCTTTCTTGCCGGCCATATCGCCCGGTTCAAGATTCCCGCACACATCTGGTGCCAAACAAGCGCCCTGCCCCGTGGCGCAACCGACAAGATAGACCGCCGCGCATTGCGCGCGATGTGCCTGAAGACCCTGCAAGAGACCGAGAACGCAGCGTCATGACAGTATCGGCATATGGCTTTCGCCGCAGATGCGATACGTTTTCAACAGGTTCGCAAGCCCGGAAATACCCCGGATAAAGAACATTCACGGCCGCATGTGCGGTCAAAGGGAGAGCACTGCATGTCGATGGCAAAACACCCGCCGGAAATGAACAATCTGACCATGTCCGAAAGCGCGCGCCCGTTGCTGGACGCCGTGGTTCAGCATATCCGCGAAAACGTCGATCCGATAACCGATGAATTTTATCGGTTGGGGCACGGACGGGCGGATCGGTGGTCCTATGCGCCGGGGCAACTGGACTTGCTGGAGACGGCGAAAAAGAAAGCCCGTGAAAACGGGTTGTGGAATTTCTTTTTGCCGAACGCTCAAACCGGCGAGGGCCTTTCGAACCTGGACTATGCCTATATTGCCGCCGAATTGGGAAAGAATCCCCTGGCGTCTGAGACGCTGAATTGTTCGGCCCCCGATACGGGCAACATGGAAGTGCTTGAACGTGTGGGCACACCGGAACAAAAGGAACGCTGGCTCAAGCCGCTGTTGAACGGCGAAATCCGATCGGCCTATGCGATGACCGAGCCGAATGTCGCCAGTTCCGACGCCAGGAACATCTCGACCAGTGCCGTTCTGGATGGCGATGACTGGGTCATCAATGGCGAGAAATTCTATATCTCCGGTGCTGGAGATCCCCGTTGCAAGATCATGATTACAATGGTGAAAACCTCTCCTGAGGCGGAAACATTCAAGCAGCAGTCGCAAATCCTGGTGCCGATGGACACGCCGGGTGTGACCATCGTGGGGCCGATGCATGTGTTCGGCCATGACGATGCACCGCACGGGCATATGCATATCAAACTGGACAATGTCCGGGTGCCCAAGGAAAACATGCTTCTGGGCGAAGGCCGTGGGTTCGAGATCAGCCAGCTGCGTCTTGGCCCAGGGCGCATTCATCATTGTATGCGCTCCATCGGGGCGGCGGACAAGGCATTGGACATGATGCTGGATCGCGCGATCAATCGACAGGCGTTCGGCAAACGTATCGTCGATCTGGGCAAGAACATGGAAACCATTTCCCGCGCCCGGATCGATATCGAAGCGATGCGCATGATGGTGCTCAAGGCGGCCCGCGCAATGGATGTGCTGGGCAACAAGGAAGCCAGGATCTGGGTTTCGGCGGTCAAGGCGATGGTTCCCGAGCGCGTCTGTCAGATCATCGACCAATCCATGCAGGTGCATGGTGCCGCAGGCATGTCGCAATGGTTCCCGCTGTCGGAAATGTATACCGGGCAGCGGACCTTGCGTTTTGCCGACGGGCCGGACGAAGTCCATCACCATGTCGTCGCCCGCGCCGAAGTTCAGGGTTTTCAGGATTCCAATGACCGGCAGACCGCCAGCGGTACGGCGCGCGGACGCATGTTTGAGGGACCATGACAGTGGGGCTGTTTGATCTGACCGGCAAGGTTGCGGTTCTGACCGGCGCGTCCAAGGGCATGGGGCTGCATATGGCCACAGCTCTGGCGCAGCACGGGGCCAAGGTGGTGATTTCTGCCCGCAAACAGGATCAACTGGACGCTGCCGCCGCGCAAATCAATGCCGAAACCGGTGCTGATCGGGCCATCGGCGTGGCGGCGAATGTCGGCCACAAGGATCAGTTGCAGGCGCTGGTGGATACAACCCGCGCCCGGGTTGGCCCTATCGACATCGTCGTCGGAAATGCCGGGGTAAACCCCTATTACGGTCCGACCTCGGCCATCCCCGATGCGGCCTATGAAAAGACCATGACCGCGAATGTGCAGTCAAATCTGTGGTTGGCGCGGATGGCGGTGCCGGACATGGTTGAAAAGGGCGCGGGGTCGATGATGTTTACCAGTTCCATCGGAGCATTCCAGCCATCGGTGACGCTGGGCACCTATGGGATGTCGAAGTTGGCCCTGATTGGTCTCGTGCGCAATCTCGCGGCCGAGTTCGGACCAAAAGGCGTGCGGTTCAACGCCATCTGTCCCGGCCTGGTGAAAACCGATTTTGCGCGCGAATTATGGGACAATCCCGAAGTCGAGGAACGGATCAAACAAGACATCCCCCTGCGTCGGTTGGGGGAACCCCGGGATTTCGAAGGGCTGGCGGTCTTTCTGGCATCGGATGCCAGCCGGTACATGACCGGACAGACTTTGACCGTCTGTGGCGGCTCGAACATGTGGGCATGAGGATAGCGCGATGGAACTGAAGAATAAGATCGTTGTCGTCACGGGGGCCGCCAGCGGCATCGGTCGTTCGCTGGCGTTGCGCTTTGCCCGGGAAGGCGCGGCCAAGGTCGTTTGCGCCGACATCAACCTTTCCGGTGCTCAGGAAACCGCCAACCGGGTGGATGGCCTGGCGGTCGCCGTCAACGTCGGAGTCGAAGCAGACATCAAGGCCCTGATCGAACGGGTCGAAACCGAAATCGGCCCGATTGACCTGTTTTGCTCGAACGCCGGGATTCTGGTTGCCGGGGGCATGGAGGTCGAAAACGAGGACTGGCAACGCATCTGGGATATCAATGTGATGTCCCATATCTGGGCGGCGCGCCATCTTGTACCGCGCATGACGGCGCGCGGCGGGGGGTATCTGCTGAATACTTCGTCGGCCGCCGGGCTGCTGAATCAGATCGGCTGCGCGCCATACGGCGTCACCAAACACGCCGCTGTCGCCGTTGCCGAATGGCTGGCCATGACCCATGGCGATGATGGCATCAAGGTGTCGGTTCTCTGCCCACAGGCCGTGCGCAGCGAGATGACGCGCGGTCACGAAGACTCGGTTGCGGCCCTCGATGGGTTGCTGGAACCGGAAATCGTGGCCGAGGCCTGTGTCGAGACGATCCGAAACGAGACCTTTTTGGTCCTGCCGCATCCCGAAGTCTTGCAATATATGCGGCTCAAGGCGGAAAATTACGATCGCTGGCTTGGGGGAATGCGAAAACTCAACCGCAAATACGGGAAGCCCGTTTAATACCGGTTTCTTGTGCGCGATACCTCTGAACTGGTTTTGCAAATTTCCATGTGCGAAATCGTTTCAGGTTGATATGCGTATTAATTTTCGCGCGACCCCATGATGCGCAGGGCATTCTAGCCATTTCTTCACACGCTAGGACAATCCTCACGTCTGCATCTTGCAAAATTGCAACAATGTCCTGTATTTTGGCGGTGTCGTGCAGTTATTTTCGCTTTGGTCTTACCAGCCCTTCCTGTGCGACGCTGGCGACCAGATTGCCGTCGTGGCTAAAGATCTTTCCGCGATTGAAAGCACGCCCGCCGCCGGTGAACGGTGCGTCCATCGTGTACAGATGCCAGTTCTCGAACCGGATCGGCGCATGAAACCACATGGCGTGGTCCAGGCTGGCGCTCATGACTTCGCCTTTGAACCAGGTCAAACCATGGGGACGCAGCGACGAGCCAAGCAGGTTCATGTCCGACGCATAGGCCAGCAGGATATGTTGCATCCTGGGGTCCGCGCCCGCGGCGTCTTCCATCCGGAACCAAAGATGATTGACGTCATCGACGGGCACGGGATTCAACAGATCGCGCGGGGCGACTTCGCGAACCTCGATGGGGCGCGGACGCAGGAAATCGGCGCGATAGGGTTCGGGCACCTGCCGCGCATATTGATCCCGCAGGTCCTCGCGGTTCAACAGCCCTTGTGGTCCTTCGACCTGTGGCATCGGGTGCTGATAGTCCCAGCCCTCTTCATCGATGTGGAATGACGCGGACATATTCAGGATCTGTTTGCCGTGCTGGATCGCCACGACGCGGCGCGTCGTGAAGCTGCCACCATCGCGCGCGCGGTCCACGCTGTAGATCACCGGAATACTGGGATCGCCGGGGCGAATGAAATAGGCGTGCAGCGAATGACACAACCGATCCGGGACCGTATTGTAGGCGGCCGCCAGGGCCTGCGCGATCACATGACCGCCGAAGATACGGGTGCTGGTTTCGCCGCCCGAGCCGATGCCGCGAAACAGATCGACTTCCAACTGTTCGATTCTCAGAAGATCCAGCAGCTCCTGCGAGACGTCATTCATGCCAAGTTTTCCCTGTCACAACGGCGTTAATTGCGCGCCCGATGATATTCTATGAAGGCATCCAAACTGTCGGCATTGGCCATGGCATCCCGATTGACGACCGTGTTCGGATCGCCGCCCAACAGCAGTTTCTTGACGGGAACTTCCAGTTTTTTTCCCGAAATCGTGCGCGGGATTTCTTTGATCTGAACGATCTCGCTGGGCACGAACCGGGCGGAAACCGCTGTTCGGATTGCCTGATTGATGCGCTCCTTCAGCCCGTCGTCCAGACGTTTGTCGTCGGGAAGAACAACGAACAGGGGCATGAAGCTGTCCCGGCCCAGAAATTCAAGATCAACGACCAGCGAATCCAGCACTTCGTCCAGCCCTTCGACGGCCTGATAGATTTCGGAACTTCCCAACCGCAGCCCCTTGCGGTTGATGGTGGCGTCGGACCGGCCATAGATGACGGCCCCGCCTTCGGGTGTGATTTCGATCCAGTCGCCATGCCGCCAGATGCCGGGGTAGGTATCAAAGTAGCTGCCATGCAGGCGGCTGCCGTCGGTATCGCCCCAGAAAAACAGGGGCATGGAAGGCAAAGGTTCGGTACAGACCAGTTCACCGACCTCGCCGATCAGCTCGTGTCCTGCCTCGTCAAAGGCGCGCACCGCATTGCCCAGAAAGCGGCACTGCATTTCGCCCGCCCGCACCGGCAGCATCGGGTTGCCCCCGACGAATCCACCGCACAGATCGGTGCCGCCGGAAATGGGCGCCAGCCAGACATCCGATTTCACCGCGTTGTACACCCATTCATACCCATCCGAAGTCAGCGGTGAACCGGTGGATCCCAGCCCGCGCAATGCCGCAAGATCCAGCACATCACCGGGGCGAATTCCTGCTTTCATGCAACCGGTATAAAAGGCGGCCCCGGCTCCGAAGAAACTGATTTCGTGATCCGAAACAAAACGCCAGACCGTTTTCAGATCGGGATAATTCGGGGCACCATCGAACATCGCCAATGTCGCCCCCTGCCCCAGCGAAATCAGTTGCGAGTTCCACATGATCCAACCCGAGGACGTCAGCCAGCAGTACCGATCCTGCGGTCCAAGATCGTGGTGCAGTGACTGTTTGGCGCCTTCGATCAGAATTCCGCCATGGCCATGAGCGATGGGTTTCGGATCGCCCGTCGTCCCCGACGAATACACCACCCACAAGGGATGATCGAACGGGACCTGGGCAAATTCCAGGTCTGCCTTGTCGTTCAGCAGGTCCTGCCATCGGGTCTGATCCGGGGACGATTCATTGCGCGCGGAAATCAGGATCCGCTGTTCCAGCGTGGGCAGCCCGCCGGCGATTTCGGCCACAACCGCGCTTCGGTCGATCATCTTTCCAGCGTGGACATACCCGTCCTGCGCAATCAGGACTTTCGGTTCGATCTGCCGGAACCGGTCCAGAATAGCCACATGCCCCATATCCGGAGAACACAGAGACCAGATTGCCCCAAGACTGGCGGTGGCCAGAAAGGCGATCATGGCCACCTCTGTATTAGGCAGGATTGCAACAACCCGGTCGCCCTGCCCGACCCCCATGCCGCGCAACCGCGCCGCTACGCTGGCAACCTGTGAGGCCAGTTCATCCCAAGTCAGTTCGCTTTGGCCAAAGGTTTCCGAATGAACGATCAGCGCAGTCCTGTCGGGGGTTTTCTGCGCTTGCCGAAGCATTTGGCTGGCAAAGTTGACGTAGGCCTGGGGAAACCAGCGCGCGCCGGGCATGTCCCGGTCGCTCAGAATGCAATCGAAATCCGTACTGGATTGCAGATCGAAAAAAGACCAGATGGCCGACCAGAACTCTTCCAGGTCCGTGATGCTCCAGTCCCAGAGGGCGTTGTAGTCGTCAAATTCCAAACCACGTTCGGCTTTCAGCCAGCGCATGAAAGCAGCCATTCGCGTCGCTTCGCGCTGTTTCCGGGTTGGGGTCCACAGGATGGGGCGTGTCTGGGTCATGAGAGAATTGCACCATGTACCAATGTCTTGAGTTCCGCCCGGTTCGGATAGGAACTGGACGGGGCGAGTTGGGTGAAGAAAACGACCGACAGGTCCAGCGTGCGATCCACCCAGAAGAACGTAGAGGCCATACCACCCCAGCTGAAATCCCCGACGCTGCTGGGTGCGCCCGTCAGAGCAGGATCAAGAACCACGGCCCCCCCCAATCCGAACCCCATGCCCGACATCGGCTGTTCGGCAAAGCTGTGCGGACCCATTGACGCAATGTCGCCGGGCAGATGGTTGCGCATCATGAAATCCACGGTTTTTGGCCCCAGAATGCGGCCATTGCGATGATCGCCCCCCTGGCGCAGCATTTCGGCAAACCGCATGTAGTCGTCGATCGGCCCCACAAGCCCGCCGCCGCCGGAAAAGAGCGTCGTTGCTTCGAACGGCGATGACCCGGCCTGGTCGCTCAGGCGCAGCGTTTCGCCGCCCTGCCTGGCATCGTTCAGCGCCATGGCCGAGCCTTCCAGCGGCGTGTAGAGCGATGCAAAACGGTCCTTCTGGCTGTCAGAGACCACAAATCCGGTATTGGACATGCCAAGCGGGTTGAGGATATGCTCGGCAAAAAAGACGTCCAGTTCCTGCCCTGAAACAACTTCGATCACCCGTCCCAGAACATCGATACCGACCGAGTATTCCCATCGCGTCCCCGGTTTGAAGGCGAGAGGCAGATCAGCGATCTGATCGGCCAGATCTGCCAGACATCCCTGATCGGGAGCAAAGATGGCTTTCCGTGCCTCCATCTCGCGCGCCAGAACGCCGGGGTTGAATGGATAGCTCAGACCGCTGGTATGGGTCATCAACTGGCGCAAGGTCGGACAGGGGCTGGGTTCGACCTGATCGGCCCGCTCCGCGCCCGGGATCAGCGCGGTCATGTTTTTGAAGGACGGTAGAAAATCGCTGACTGGCGCATCCAGGTGAAACAGCCCCAGTTCGGCCAGCATCATCGCGGCCACGGTCGTGACCGGCTTGGTCATCGAATAGATCCGCACCAGTGTATCGCGTTGAAATGGCGTGTGGTTTTCGATGCTGCGCTGGCCGGTTGCGTGGAAATAGACTTCGCGTCCCCCCCGCGCGATCAGCACCGAAGAGCCCGCGAATTTACGTTCCTGGACATAACGGTCCATCCAGGTGGCGATCCGTTTCAATCGTGCCGGATCAAATCCGGCTTCGCTGGGTCTTGCCGTTTTCAAACCGGGTCTCCTTGTGCCATGTCAGCAGATCATTCCCTGTCACCCTCTGCCCCCGGTCCATACGGTTGTCCCAAGCGGCCGCAGCGGTTTTCACCGCCGACTATCGGGCTTTCTGAACCTGTTCACAACCTGACAATGACCATGTTTCTGCCGGAATGTCCAAACCGGCGCGCCTTGGGCCGATTTCACAAGGGGCTCAGACTTCGAGCCATTCCTTGCGAACGTCTTCGCGCGCGCGCAGCTCATCCGGGGTGCCTTCGAACACCATATGGCCATGGCCCATCACATAGACCCGATGCGCGATATCCATCGCGATCGACAATTTCTGTTCCACCAGCAAGGTTGCGATGCCGCGCCGGGCGATTTCCTGCAACAGTTCTGCCACACGTTGAACCATCTGCGGCGACAGGCCTTCGGTCGGTTCGTCGATCATGACCAGATCGGGATCGCCAATCAGGGTGCGGCACATGGTCAGCATCTGCTGTTCGCCACCGGACAGGACCGAAGCCTCGACATCCGCCCGGCGTTGCAGGTTTTCGAACATGTCGAACATGTCCTGCATCGACCAGCGGCCGGTGCCGTCTTTCTGGCCCGGCTTCAGACCCAGGATCAGGTTTTGCCGCGTGGTCAGCCCGGGAAAGACATCGCGGTTCTCGGGCACATATCCAATGCCCAGATTGGCGATCTCAAAGGCTTTCTTGCCTGCGATTTCCTGCCCCTTGAAACGAACCGAGCCTTCCGGCGCGACTTCGCCCATGATCGCCTTGCAGGTGGTCGAGCGCCCGACCCCGTTGCGGCCCAGCAATGCGACGATCTCGCCTTCCTGGATGTTCAGGTTCACCCCCTGCAGGATGTGCGATTTGCCATAGAAGGCGTGCAGGTCCGATACGTCCAGCATGTCAGTGCTCAGCCTCCAATGCGGCACCCAGATAGGCCTCTTGCACCTTGGGATTGGCGCGCACCTCTTCCGGACGCCCGGTGGCGATGATTTCTCCGTAGACCAGTACCGAAATCCGGTCGGCCAGGCCAAAGACCACCCCCATGTCATGTTCCACCATGATCAGCGTCTTGTTTTCGGTAACCCTGCGGATCAGGTCGACAATATAATCGGTTTCGGAATGGCTCATGCCGGCGGTCGGTTCGTCCAGCATGATCACATCCGCTCCCCCGGCAATGGTGATGCCGATTTCAAGGGCGCGCTGTTCCGCATAGGACAGCACACCAGCGGGCAATTCGCGCCGGTCCGACAGATTGATCTGGTCCAGAATGGCATCCGCGGCCTCTGACAGATCACGCGATTTGCTTACCATGTTCCAGAAGGAATATCGGTACCCTCGGGCCCACAACAGCGAACATCTGACGTTTTCAAAGACGCTCATCTTGGGAAAGATATTGGTGATCTGGAACGACCGGCTTAGTCCAAGACGGTTGATCTGAAAAGGGGCCAGACCGGACAGATCCTTGCCATGCAGGCTGACCTTGCCACCGGTGGGAGGGAAACGGCCGGTGATCAGGTTGAACAGGGTGGATTTGCCCGCGCCATTCGGGCCGATAACCGCGTGGCGTTCTTGCCGGCCGATTGTCAGATCGACGCCGCGTATGATTTCGGTCTTGCCGAAACTCTTGCGCAATCCCTGAATGTTCAATGCGGGTACGGCGGTCATTTTGAAACTCCCGGCAGAGAATTGGCAGTGTGCCAGGCCGCGACCATTTCAGGCAGGTTGCGTCGGGTCAGCCAGAACGCCGCCGCCGTCACCGCCACAACCAGAAGCCACGGCAACACGGAATGGCTGTTGAAGGTCGTCCAGAACAGGGTCATTTCTTCGTCACCGATGGCCGCATGCCGAAAATGGAAAGTCATTTCGATCAGCGCCGCCGTTCCCAGAATCCCGACAAGGCAAGGCGTGAAGGTCTTGATGTAAGGCCCTATCAGAAGACGGATATTTCCCATCTTGAAAGCGGGCCAATGCATCATGATCACCCCCGCCAACCCACCGGGAAAATACATCACCGCAGCCAGAAACAAGGCACCGACATACAGCTGCCACAAATCGGTCTGCAAGCTGAGAACCGTGGACAAGAGCGTGAACACAATCGCACCGATGATCGGCCCAAAGAAGAAACCGACGCCGCCCAGGAAGGTGATCAGCAGGATCGACCCGGATTGTACCAGGTTCAGATTCTCCTCGGTCAGGATTTCATAATTTATCGCGAACAGCCCGCCTGCGATGCCGCAAAAGAAACCCGAGGCACAAAAGGAAAAGAAGCGGACCCAGCGCGCGGAATATCCCAGAAACTCCGCCCGTTCCGGATTGTCGCGCACCGCATTTGCCATGCGCCCGACCGGTGTGCGGGAAAACAGATACATCAACAAAGCAGACAAGAGCAGCCAGAAGACGATCAGATAGTAAACCTCGATCTGTTGCAGGAACTCGATGCCGAATACCGGCAGCCCATAGGTCCGGTCCCCGCTGACGCCTTCCTCGCCGCCGAAGAACACGACGATGATGACCGAGCAGGCCGCAATCAATTCGCCCACACCCAGCGAGATCATGGCAAAGACGGTTCCGGCCTTGCGTGTCGAAAACGACCCGATGAGAATGGCCAGCGCCAGTCCGGCCAACCCGCCCAGCAGCGGCAACACGGGCAAGGGCAGCGGCAGGCTGTAATCTTCGACATAGTTGATGACATGCACGGACACAAAACCGCCAAAACCCATATAGATGGCATGTCCGAACGACAGCATCCCGCCCTGCCCCAGCAGCATGTTGTAGGCCAGCGCGAAAATGATGGTGATTGCCATCTGGTTCATGATCGTGATCGCGCTGTTGGACGTGAACACAAGCGGAATGAACAACAGAACGATCGTTGAAATGATCCAGGGCAACGCGGTGGCCAGGGTCACGCCGCCCTGGGGTGCTGTGGTTTGATTCTGCACTGCTTGCCGGTTCATACGTCTCGCTTTCCGAACAGACCGTAGGGGCGAAAGACCAGGATGAGAACCATCAGAAGATAGGGAAGGATCGGCCCGATCTGTGGCAGGGTCAGAGACCACAGGTCACGCAAGGCGCTTTCGGACAGGTCGGCAGGTTTCTCAAACCCGACCGCCACCAGGATATCCGCCATGGCCACGTTGTAGCTGGCGGCGAAGGTGGTGATCCAGCCGATCAAAAGCGACGCCACAAGAGCCCCCCACAAAGAGCCAAGCCCCCCGATCACGATGGTTACGAATACGATCGAACCCAGCAGGAAGGCCATGCCGGGAAACGTGCCCAGAACCGGACCGGCGATCACCCCGGCGACTCCGGCCAGTGCGGTGCCGACACCGAAAACCCCCATGAACACCAGCGGCACATTGTGCCCCAGGGCCTCGACCGTCTTGGGATAGCTCAGAGCCGCCTGGATCACCATGCCCACGCGGGTGCGGGTCAACACATAAAGCAGAGCGATAAAGATCCCCATGGACATGCAAAGCATGAATATCTTGTAGGCGGGAATGGCGTTTCCGGCGATCGAGAACAGGGTGAATTGCAGGATCTCGGGCGGCGAATAGGGCATCTGGTTCTTGCCCCATATGAATTGCACGATTTCTTCGATCAGAAGTGCCAGACCGAAGGTGAAGATCAGTTCCGGCACATGCCCGTACTGGTGCACACGCCGCAGCCCGTATCTTTCAATACCCGCTCCGGCAAGGCCGACGATCACCGGCGCGATCAAAAGCCCCATCCAGAACCCCATGAACAGGCTGATCTGATAGGCAAAATACGCACCCAGCATATAAAAGCTGGCATGGGCGAAATTCAGCACACCCATCATGGAAAAGATCAGCGTCAGCCCGGCGGACAGCATGAACAACAGCAATCCGGTCACAAGCCCGTCGATCAGATTGACGAGAATGAGGTCCATTGGTCCCTCCGGCAGGTCTGTTTGAAAGACAGCGGCAATGCGGCCCGCCCCGGTAGCAGGGCGGGCCGATACGTCACTTGGGACGTTTCATGTCGCAGGTGCTGGTGCTGTCCATACCTGCCATCTCGATCTCGGATTCCGTAACGACACCAAAACCGGAATTGTCATAGTCAAAGGTGATGCCGTCGTCGGTGTGAACAGCGATATGCATGTTCTGGATGGCCTGATGGTCATTCGGGCGCATGATGATCTTGGACCCCCACATGCTGTCGAACTCGGCGCCTTCCAGGGCATTGGCGACCGCGACCACGTCGGTTGCCGTGCCGGCTTCTTCAATGGCGGCGGCCAGCATTGCAATCACGTTGCTGATGCGGGGCTGGTCGATATTGCCTTCAGGATATTTCGCCCGGAATGCCTCGTAATAGGCTGTGGCTTCGTCCGTCGCCGGCGGGTTGATCTGACCTTCGGCGATCAGACGGATCGTTCCTTTGCCGGTTTCACCAAACGCGCCGGTGATGCCGCTGCCGGCAGCGTAATAGGTATAGATCGGCCCGGTGAACCCGTTCTCGATGATCGCCTTGCCCAGACCCAGCATGTCGGATCCCCAGTTGCCGGTAATCACGGCATCCGTTTCGGCGGCCACGATCTTGCGCGCATAGGGGGTGAAGTCCTTCACCTTGCCGATCGGATGCAATTCGTTTCCGACGATCTCGATATCCGGCCGTTTCTCCGCCAGGTTGGCAACCGCAGCCTCGGCCACCGATTTACCAAAGGAATAGTCCTGCCCGATGACGTAAACCTTCTGGACGTCTTCGTTGGCGGCAATGACATCTGTCAGCGCGTCCATCTTGATATCGGCATTGGCATCAAAGCGGAAATGCCAGAAGCTGCATTTTTCATTGGTCAGTGCGGGATCGACGGCCGCATAGTTCAGGAACAGAACCTGACTGTCGGGGTTTCGCTTGTTGTGTTTCTTGATCGCATCCGTAAGGGCGTGCGCCGGACCGGACCCGTTGCCCTGCACGATATACCGGGCGCCCTGGTCGATGGCCACCTGAAGCTGGATCAATGATTCCTTCGGGCTGGTCTTGTTGTCGAACGCAAGGATTTCAAACATGTCCCCGTCCAGCACGCCGCCCTTGTCATTCACCAACGCCTCGGCTGCGAATTCGAACTGGTGCAAGCCATTCGTGCCGGTACTGGCAAAGGGTCCGGACAATGGATCGATGAACGCGATCTTGACGTTATCCGCAAAAGCTGCGGTTGCACTGACAGACAGCGCAAGCACGGCGGTGACGCCGAAACTGGTGGTGTTTCCCATATGGTTTCCTCCCTAACACACGACCCGACTGTGCCTAAGCGCATCTATTTTTGCCGAGCTTGGAAAAGAGCCTTGCACATCAGAGAACAAAGTCAAGCAGCGTCGGCTGTCGGCCCGTGCCCAAGGTTGCCGGCCAAACCAGACAGCAAAGACGCTGAGAAAACGTCGATCACGGGTCATGATGGTATGGTTACATATCCATTTTAAAACAGAGTTCTACGGATTGTTTTTCATGTAAATACCGGGGAAGCGATTCGCCACTGGCACCTGACTGACGCGGCGCTGCCTTTACAGGTTCGGTTTGCTGTCATCCGCCGGGCTGAATGCACGGGCGGCGCGTGACCTTGCGTCACTTTTGATCGGCGGGCCGGTTTTGTCCAGCGCAGACCCTGCACGGGCCGGATGCTGCACTGCGGAACCGAATAGTGCCAAGCTGGTTGATTCTGGTCGGTTCCTGCGCGGTCAATCCGGGTGACTTAGGCTGGCCGCGGCTTCAAGCAGCTGTCGCGCGTAATAGCTTTCGAGCTGTTTTTTCTTGACGTGAAACGCAGGGCCGCCCACGTTCAACCCATAGACGCGGGACCCGTTCAGGGAAAAGACCGGCACAGCAATGCCGTTCACATCCTGCCGCCAGTCCCCATAGCCGGTGCAGTAGCCCTGGCTTTCATATTCGGCCAACGCCTGCTCGACGCTGCGTTTGCGCCGTTCATGCTGGTCCGGGTCAAGTTTATCGGCGCGCTTCAGGGTCACGGCGCGTTCTTCTTCGGTCAGCCCCACCAGGATCGCGCGTCCGATGGCGGAAAAGAACAGCGGCAAGCGCGAGCCGACATTCATGGTCAGCGCGATTTCTTCTCGCGACCTGTGCACCGCGATATAGACCGCGTCCATCCGGTGTGCCTCGGCCAGGGCCACGGTGATATAGGAATTCGGGCCATCGCGAAGTGCGCGCATGACTTCAGAAGCCCGCTCGCCGATTTCCATGCCCGACAGGACCCCAAAACCCAATTGCAGCACCCCTGCGCTGAGCCGGTATGTGCCGGTGCGCGGGTCTGCAACCAGATAATCCAGCTTGCACAGCGTATGGGTCAGCCGCGACACGGTCGGTTTGGGCAAATTCGTGCGCTGGGAAATATCCATGTTCGTCAGATCGGTTTCGTTCGGACGAAAACAACGAAGAACATCCAGCCCGCGCGCCAATGCAGTCACAAAATTGCGGTCTTTCGCCTCATCGGCGTCGGCTTGGTAATCTGCGTCAGGCATCGCGTTATCCTTTCAGCGCCTCCAGCCCGTGCCGGGCGAACATTGGCACGTATTGCCCGATTTTCAGGGCTTTCTCCGGATTGCTGGCGTTGCCGTCCAGCGCGCGTTTCAGAACCCCCTGGATGATTGCCGCCATCCGAAAGAAACAGAACGACAGATAGTATCCGAAATTGTCGATGCCCGGCAGGCCGCGGCGTTCGCAATAGCGGGCAATGAATTCCGCATCGCTGGGCAGCCCCAGAGCCGCCCGGTCGACGCCCGCCAGCCCGCGGCCTTCGCGCCCGGTGGGCATCTGCCACTGCATGATCACGGAGGCGAGATCGGCAAAGGGATGGCCGATTGTAGACAGTTCCCAATCCAGAACCGCCAGACATCGGGTGCCTTGCGCCTGAAAGATCATGTTGTCGACGCGATAGTCGCCATGCACCAGTGTCCGTTGGCCGTCATCCGGCGGCATCTGGTCCACCAGGGCCTGCATCAGCGCGTCCATTTCCGGATTCGACTGTGTTTCCGAGGCTTTGTATTGCTTGGACCAGCGCCCGACCTGACGTTCAAAATAATTTCCCGGCGGACCGTAATCCCCCAACCCGACCGCATCGACATCGACCATGTGCAGGGCTGCCAGCACGCGGTTCATGTCGTCGATCACCGCCCCGCGTTCCGCGCTGCTGAGACCGGGCATTGTCGGATCACTGAAATTGCGACCGTCCACATGATCCATGATATAGAACATCGAACCGATCACGCTGTCGTCCTGACACAGCACATGCATTTTCGCGACCGGCACGTCCGATCCGGCCAGCGCACGCTGTACCCGGTATTCCCGGTCCACCGCATGGGCGGATTTCAGCAATTCTCCGGGCGGCTTGCGGCGCAGGACATAATTTCTTTGCGGCGTTTTCAACAGAAAGGTCGGGTTGGATTGCCCGCCTTCGAACTTGCTTGCAGTCAATGGACCGGAAAAGCCGGGCAAATGGGTGGTCAGATAGGCTCGGACGGCGTCCAGATCCAAAGATTGTGCCGTGTTGGTCATGGCCCCTCCTCAACTGTAGGTCAGCAATTTTGCGTTCTCGGGGGTGGAAAAATGCGGCGTGCTGTTGAATTCGTGCAGGATAAAATTTTGTTTCGAAAAGAAGAACCTGGTCCAGCTGGTGTTCTTGACCTGCAGGTTCAGCGCCACCATCCGCGCATCGGGGGCACCCAGGCTGGAGGCTACCAACTGCCCGATGGGGCCGCCGGAACTGATGACCAGAACGCGGCGGGCATCCGTATGGACAGCAAACCGGCGGGCGGCCTCGACCCTCTGGGCGAAGTCCTGCCAGCTTTCGCTCGCGCCCTGCAACCCGCCACGCTGCCAGTCGAGGATGGTTTCCCGCAGGGTGCGGAAATGGGTCTTCCGATCATGGCGAACCGGATCGGGGACCTGCCCCCCAAAGCGGACCGACAGAAGGTCGTGAAAGTCATATTCGTTCAAACCGGGGTGGGTTTCCGGTTCCTGATCGAACCCCATACCGGCCAGAGTTTCATGCTGCCGGTTCAGGGTGCCTGTGATCAGGCGATCGGGCTTCCATCCTGACTGGCGCAATGCCTTGCCTGCCAGGGCGGATTGTCGGTGTCCTAGATCGGACAGACGATCGTAGTTATCCGCGCCAAAGCTGGCCTGGGCGTGGCGAATGACAAGAACCTCCGCCATGTCAGTCCGCAAACTCGGCCGCCAGTGAACGACCGGCCGCCTGGTATTCCCGTTCGATCCGCCCGATCAGCGTGGATACGTCGGTCAGATCGCGCACTGCGCCGATTCCCTGCCCGGCCCCCCAGATTTCCTTCCATGCTTTTGGCTTGGACGAACCAGAGCCAAAATTCATCGACGAAGCGTCACCCGAAGGCAGGTTGTCCGCATCCAGCCCGGCCGCGGCGATGGAAGGTTTCAGATAATTGCCCGACACACCGGTGAACAGCGACGATGTCAGGATGTCTTCGGCGCTGCTGGACACGATCATGTCCTTGTACGCCGGTTGGGCATTGGCTTCGGCGCAGGCAATGAAGGGGGATCCCATATATCCGAAATCCGCACCAAGCGCGCGCGCCGCAAGCAAGGCCTGCCCGGTGGCAATGGCACCTGACAACAGCAACGGCCCGTCAAACCAGGCGCGGATTTCGCGGATCAAGGCAAAGGGCGATTGCTGGCCTGCGTGCCCGCCCGCGCCCGCGGCGACCGCGATCAGCCCGTCGGCCCCCTTGTCGATGGCCTTGCGCGCGAATGTATCGTTGACGACGTCATGCAGCGCAATCCCGCCGCAGGAATGGGCCGCCTGGTTGACTTCGACCCGCGCGCCCAGGCTGGTGATCCAGATCGGCACCCGATGCCGCGCACAGATTTCCAGATCCCGGTCCAGCCGCGAGTTACTGCGGTGGACGATCTGATTGACCGCAAACGGCGCGGCCGGGGTATCGGGATTGGCCTGATTGTGACGGTCCAACTCTTCCGTGATCCGCGTCAGCCAGCGTTCCAGCATGGGCGGTTCGCCATCCGCTTCGCGTGCATTCAGCGCCGGAAAGGACCCCACGATCCCGGCCTTGCATTGGGCGATCACCAATTCGGGACCGGACACGATGAACAACGGCGATCCCACCAGTGGCAACCGCAATCCCCTCAGCGCCTGCGGCAGATGGCTTTCATCACGCGGCCTGGGTGCGGTCATGTGATTTGCCTGCCTGCGGCCAGCCCCGGCGCAGGGGCACATGGTTGAGCGTTCTTTCTCATCGTATTGCTTTTTCAAATATATTGTGTCCGCTCATGACGTTAATTCCGCCGCTGACCGGAATCACGGCCCCGGTGACATAGGCCCCGCCCATCCCGCAAAGGAACAACATGCACCCGGCGATGTCCTCGTCGCGCCCGACCCGGCCCAGCGGAACGTCTTCGCCGACCTTTTCGCGCATGCCTTCGTCCGCAGTCGCAAAGGCTGTCATGCGCGACACGAATGGCCCCGGCGCCAGCGCATTGACGGTAACGTGTTGCCCGGCCAATTCCTTGGCCAGGATCTTGGACATATGAATGACCGCCGCCTTGGACGCCGAATAGCTATACGCCCCGTCCCCCATGGGGATTTCACCCATGACCGACCCAACGTTGACCACGCGCGCGGGGTCCGCCGGTGTGCTGGACTCGATCAGCATGGGCAACAGTTTCTGGGTCAGGTCAAACACGCCGGCCACATTGACCGCCATCACTTTTTCCCAGGCGTCATGCGGAAACTTCCCCAGCGGTGCGCCCCATGTGACGCCCGCATTATTCATCAGAATATCAAGGCGATCGGTCCTGTTCCTGACCTCGCGCACCAGGTCATCGACCCCCGCCTGGGTGCCGACATCACCTGCAAACCCCTCGACTGTTCCGGGCGCATCCATGGCGTTCAACTGCTCGGCCACAGCAGCACAGGCATCGCCCTTGCGCGAGGCGATCAGCACCCTTGCGCCGGCACGCATCAAGGCTTCGGCAGCCATGCGCCCGATGCCCGTCGCGCCCCCCGTAACCAGAGCCGTTTTACCGTGAAGTGAAAAAAGAGTTTCCGGTGTCATATCCTGTTCCTGACAAAACGTCGCCGCGTCGTTCTTTTGCGTGACGGCGACGGTGCCGCGCAATGACATCTTGCGCGCTCGCGACAGCGCGCCGTATTGCAGTGCAGAATTGCATTTCGAATTTCGATTGACAACACTCATTCGCGTCCCGACAGTCGGCCACCACACCCGCAGGGGCAAAGCCGCGCACAAGGGAGAGATCACATGAAGGCCATGCTGAGCACCGCACCGGGCGGACCCGAGACATTGGAGTTGACCGAGCTGCCGGATCCGCAACCCGGAAAGGGTGAGCTGCTGATCCGTGTGCATGCGGCCGGGGTAAATTTCCCCGATACGCTGATAATCCGGGATCTCTATCAGATGAAACCCCCGCGCCCGTTCGCGCCGGGGGGTGAAATCGCGGGCGAAGTCGTCGGCCTGGGCGCGGATGTACAGGGTTTTGCGCTCGGAGATCGGGTGTTGGCCCTGTCCGGATTCGGTGGTTTCGCGACCCATCTTGCAATCGACGCGCAGCGCGCGATCCCTATTCCCGATAGCATGTCTTATGAAGATGCCGCCTGTTTCATCTTTACCTATGGCACCTCGCACCACGCGCTCAAGGATCGCGCCGCGATCAAGCCCGGCGAATCCCTGTTGATTCTGGGTGCGGCGGGCGGTGTCGGCGCGGCAGCCATTGAACTGGGCAAAGCGGCGGGCGCCAAGGTGATTGCCGCCGTATCCAGCCCGGACAAGGCCGCCTTTTGCCGCGAGATCGGCGCTGACGAGACGCTGGTCTATCCGCGGGATCTGGACCGGGACGCGCAAAAGGCATTGTCTGGCGAAATCAAGTCTCTGGCGGGCAAGGATGGCGTCGACGTTGTCTATGATGCGGTGGGCGGCGACTATGCCGAGCCGGCAATCCGGGCGCTGGCATGGGGTGGGCGGTTTCTGGTGGTCGGATTCCCCGCCGGAATTCCCAGCATTCCGCTGAACCTGACCTTGCTCAAGGGCAGCCAGATCGTCGGCGTGTTCTGGGGCGCGTCAACCGTGAAAGATCCAAAGGGGCACATGCAGAATGTGCGGGAGCTGTTTCAGATGTACGCTGCGGGAAAGATCAAGCCCCGGATCAGCGCACGGTATCCGCTGGCGCAGGCCGCCGAGGCTTTGACGCTGCTGCAGGACCGTAAGGCAATGGGCAAGATCGTGCTGCATATTGACTGAACAGGACACCACACACCACGACGGCTGAACCCACGGCCGCCGCACCCGGTTGCCGCGCACAGGATAAAGCGGAGAAATGCGACGGGCGGCGGTTCACACGAAAGGAGCATTCCGATGTCGAACCGACAGATACAGCTCACCACCCTGCCGACCGGCGAACTGACCCCCGATCATTTCAGCCTGCGCACCACCGACATGCCCGAACCGGGGGAAGGTCAGGTGTTGTTGCGTACGATCTTGATGTCCATCGATGCGGCCAACCGCAGCTGGATGAAAGGGGCCACATATCGCGATGCGGTGCAGGCCGGGGACGCAATGCCCACCTACGCGATCGGCGAGGTCATGCACAGCAACAGCCCGCGCCTGAAAAAGGGGGATGTGGTCGCCGCCGAGTCCGTATGGGCGGACCATACGGTATGCGATGCGCGCAAGGCGTTGAAGCTGCCGGACATTCGCCCCCTGTCCAATTTGCTGTCGGTCTACGGGATTGCCGGCAAGACGGCATTTCATGGCCTGATCGGGGTCGGACGTCCGATCGCCGGGGAAACCGTTCTGGTATCGGCTGCGGCCGGTTCTGTGGGCGGGTATGTGGGACAGATCGCCAAGGCCATCGGCTGCCGCGTCGTTGGCATCGCCGGTGGGGCGGAGAAATGTGACTGGGTGGTCGAAACCCTGGGCTTTGATGCCTGCGTGGATTATCGCGATCCGGGTATGTTCAAGGCATTGCGCGCGGCATGCCCCGACGGAGTGGATATTTATTTCGACAATGTCGGGGGACAGGTTCTGGAAACGGCGCTGTTCCTGATGAACGAACGTGGCCGGGTGGTGTGTTGCGGTGCCATCAGCCAATATGACACCGCGGATGCAACCGGACCCCGCAATCTGCCCGGTCTTGTGGTGGTCAAACGGCTGCGCATGGAAGGTTTCATCGTTATGGATTTCGCGGATCAGGACGCCACCGCCCTGCGCGCGTTGCAGACATGGGTGAAATCAGGTGACATCAAAGTGTTCGAAGACATCGTTGAGGGGCTGGAAAACGCGCCCTCTGCGTTGATTGGCCTGCTGGCGGGCGACAACAGGGGCAAACGCATGGTACGCGTCGGTCCCGACCCTTCATAAAACCGGGCAGGAGTCACGGCAATGGCGGCAATTGATGACGCGCAGGAAGAATCTCGGCGGCTGATCGGAACCGAAGTCGGGGTTTCCCACTGGATCACGGTGAAACAGTCGATGATCGACACTTTTGCCCAGGTCACCCGGGACGATCAGTGGATCCATGTCGACCCGACCCGTGCCGCCGCGGACACCCCGTTCGGTGGCACGATCGCGCATGGTTTCCTGACCTTGTCGCTGGCCAGCCGGTTTGCCTATGACTGTTTTGACATGGGGCCCGGACAGGTGATGGCGCTCAACTATGGGTTTGACAAGCTGCGCTTTCTGTCTCCGGTCAAGGCGGGGGCGCGTATCCGGGGCCGGTTCGTGCTGGCCGAGGTCAAGAAACGCAATGCGGTCGAACTGTTGCGTACCCACACCCTGACCGTGGAAATCGAAGGGCAAGACATACCTGCCCTGGTGGCGCAATGGCTGGGCTTGGCCGTGTTCGAACCTTCTGCGGACTGAACGGCATCCGGCGTCGCGGGGGAGCCGAGACGGGATGCGTCATCGGCGAACTGGACAGGGCTGTCAAAAATTGCCTATCACCGGGAAACACAACGGAAAGTGATGCGATGAACCGGGTCTTGATCCTGAACGGTCCCAACCTGAACCTTTTGGGTACGCGCCAGCCCGAGGTATACGGCGCCACCACGTTGGCGATGATCGAAGATGCCTGTCGGGCACATGGGGAAACCATCGGGCTGAACGTCACCTGTCTGCAATCCAACCACGAAGGCGTCATGATCGACGCGATCCACGCGGCCAAAGGCACCCAGGACGGTCTGATCATCAATGCGGGGGCATATACGCACACCTCCATCGCCTTGATGGACGCGGTGTCTTCCGTTGCGATTCCGACCATCGAAGTCCACCTGTCCAATATCCATGCACGCGAAGAATTCCGCCATCGGTCCTATCTGGCGCGGGTTGCGTTGGGGCAGATTTGCGGGTTTGGCGCAGTGGGATATCATTTGGCGCTGGACGCGCTCAAGGCACATCTGGAGCCCACATGACCGGAATGAGCTTGCGCGAATACTTGCATTTCGTGACCAACACCCAGAGTTTGGAAGAACTGTGGCCGGTCCATTCAAGACAGATGGCAAGCTACGGATTTGACCGCCTGATTTATGGGTTTACCCGATACCGCACGCGCACCTCATTGGGAGACCCGGACGATTTCACGATTCTGAGCAATCACAGTTCTGAATACGTCCAGGGCTTTGTGCGCAACGGGCTGTATTTCCACGCGCCGATGCTGAGGTGGGCGTTGGAAAACGAAGGCGCTGGAAGCTGGCGCAAGACCTATGAGAATTTCGACCTTGGAAGCCTGACGCCAGAACAGATCAAGGTCGTGGAATTCAATCTGAAAATGAAGGTCACCGCAGGCTACACGATCAGCTTCAAATCGGTTTCGCCGCGCTCCAAGGGGGCCATTTCCCTGGCCGCCAAGGTGGGGATGCTGCAGGATGAGGTCGAAGAAATCTGGGCGGAACATGGCGACGATATCCACCTGATGAACAACGTCGCCCATCTGCGGATCCTGACCCTGCCCTACAGCCCGCCGAACCGCGGATTGACCAAGCGCCAGCGCGAGGCGCTTGAATGGGTCGGAGATGGCAAGACCACCCAGGACATAGCGATTCTCATGGGGCTTACGGCGGCTACGGTCGAAAAACATCTTCGCCTTGCGCGCGAGTCACTCTGTGTGGAAACCACCGCTCAGGCTGTGCTGAAAGCGGCCCTGCTGAACCAGATGTTCACAATGGAAACCTGAAATTCATGCGTTCCCAGGGGGTTGGTAATTCGAACTGGTCCGGTTTACCCGAGGTAAGGAAATCACTACTTCCAAAACCGCGCATTGAATAGCAAAATACAGATGTTCCGTGAGTGGTGGCTTTGGCCTGGGAACATCGGGAAATGACCTCTGGAATTTCAGGGCTCTCTGACCTGTCCGGCCCTTGCGTGTATTGATCCACGTTTCGGGTCGGAACACCTGATTGGTCCCGTCCATCCCCATTGTGTTGGGGCCATCAAAAAGTCGGAGCCGCGGCTCTGCTGCGGCTCCGCATCTTGCTGGTATCGCAGCAGTGTCGGATAGATCGATCCGCAAATCCGGCGCGCCGCCGTGGCGGGCACCACCGGCGGCGGCTCCAATAGCCCGGCCCGTGGCCGGGCTTGTGAAATCAGCCCTGAACCGCTTTTGCGACTTCCGCGGCGAAATCTTCTTCTTTCTTCTCGATGCCTTCGCCCACTTCCAGACGAACGAAACCGGTCACGGTTGCGCCCGCTTCGGCGGCGGCGGCAGCGACGGTCAGATCCGGATTGATCACGAATTGCTGGTTCAGCAACGTGACTTCGGCCATGAATTTCTTCATCCGGCCCACGATCATCTTTTCGATGACGGCTTCGGGCTTGCCGCTTTCACGCGCGATGTCC
Organism: Rhodobacteraceae bacterium F11138; assembly: GCA_016521575.1. Classification (GTDB taxonomy): domain Bacteria; phylum Pseudomonadota; class Alphaproteobacteria; order Rhodobacterales; family Rhodobacteraceae; genus Sedimentitalea. The sequence continues at coordinate 235,744 of JAEKDP010000006.1, forward strand.
ATCTGAACCGACTTTTCCTTTTCGACAACGGCCGGGTCCAGGCTGTCTTCGTTCAGGGCGGCGGGGTTGGTGGCCGCGATGTGCATGGCAACCTGCTTGCCGAACGCGTCGTCCCCGCCGGTCATCGCAACCAGAACGCCTATCTTACCCATGCCGGGCGCCGCGGCGTTGTGCACATAGGACACAACTTTTTCGCCTTCGATCGAGGCCATACGGCGCACGGACATGTTTTCGCCAATGGTGGCGATCTTGTCGGTGATCACGTCGGCAACCGATTTTCCGCCCATGTCGGCGGCTTTCAGCGCCTCAACATCGTCCACACCCAGCGCCGTGCGGGCGATGCCGCTCACCATCTCCTGGAATTCGGCGTTCTTGCCGACAAAATCGGTTTCCGAGTTCACTTCGATCGCGACGCCCTTGCCGCCTTCGACGACGACCGCGACCAGACCTTCGGCGGCGACGCGTCCGGACTTCTTGGCCGCCTTGGCCAGACCCTTGGTGCGCAGCCAGTCAATGGCAGCTTCCATGTCGCCATCGGTTTCGGTCAACGCCTTCTTGGCGTCCATCATGCCCGCGCCGGTGGTGTCGCGCAGTTCTTTCACCATAGATGCTGTGATTGCCATGTTCGGCTCTCCTGTTCAGGTAAATTCAACGGTTGCAGCGCGGGGTATGCCCGCGCTGCATGTCAGCCCTGTGACGTGCCACCCTTCGGCGGCACCGCCCGATCAGCCCTTGGCGGCTTTTTCCAGGGTCTTGGCGGTGGATTCGATATCCATCGGTGCGTCCTTGGCCATGGCATCGTCGGAAACGGTCTCGGAGGATGCGTCACCGATTTCGATCCCGGTGCTTTCGGCGACGGCTTCTTCGACGGGGGTTTCTTCCATTGCGCCCAGATCGACACCGGCGGCGCCCAGCTGAGCGGACATGCCGTCCAGAGCGGCACGCGCGGCCAGATCGCAATACAGGGTGATGGCACGGGCCGCGTCATCGTTGCCCGGAATGATATAGTCCACACCGTCCGGAGAACAGTTGGTGTCCACCACCGCAACCACCGGAATGCCCAGCTTGTTGGCTTCGGCGATCGCCAGTGCTTCTTTTTTCACGTCGATGACAAACAGCAGATCCGGCGTGCCACCCATTTCGCGGATACCGCCAAGCGAAGCCTCAAGCTTGCCCTGGTCACGTTCCATGCCCAGGCGTTCCTTCTTGGTCAGACCGGCTGCACCGCTTTCCATCTGCTCATCGATCTGCTTGAGACGCTGGATCGACTTCGACACGGTCTGCCAGTTCGTCAGCGTACCACCCAGCCAACGGTGGTTCATGTAGTACTGCGCCGATTTTTCGGCAGCTTCGGCGATGGGCTGGCTGGCCTGACGCTTGGTTCCGACGAACAGAACGCGGCCGCCTTTTGCTACGGTATCGCGGATCGCTTGCAGCGCCTGATCCAGCATCGGGACGGTCTGCGTCAGGTCCATGATGTGAATCCCGTTGCGGGCGCCGTAGATGAACGGGGCCATACGTGGATTCCAGCGTTGTGTCTGGTGACCAAAATGTACGCCTGCTTCCAGCAGCTGACGCATGGAGAACTCGGGAAGAGCCATGTCTTCTTTCCTTTCCGGTTTTATCCTCAGCGGGGGTCTCGACACGTTGTGTGCCAACCGGCGGACCTTTGGGGATGTCTCCCCCAAACGACCCATCCCCACCTGCGGGTTTGAATGGCGCGCGTATACGGCAGGGACGGGTTTGCCGCAAGTCCAAAATCACGGACGGGCCCAGATGGGGCGGCTTGCCCCGGCGTCAGCTTGTTTTTGTCGCAAAACTGTTGTGGGAATCATTCAAGTGGCTAGTCTGTTGCAATCTACGGCTCAATATCAAACCGGGGGAAATACCATGCAGATCAAAACCTTCTTGGGCGCAATGGCGTCTACTGCCGCTCTGTCCACAGGTGCCTATGCGCAAACCGAGATTCAGTGGTGGCATGCCCATTCCGGTCGGCTGGGAGAATTGGTCGATGAAATCGCCAGCGGCTTCAACGACACCCAAAGCGAATATGTCGTCGTCCCGTCCCACAAGGGCAATTATTCGGAAACGCTGAATGCCGGTATCGCAGCGTTCCGCGCCGGGGAACAGCCGCACCTGCTGCAGGTTTTCGAGGTCGGAACAGCCACCATGATGGCCGCCCAGGGGGCGACCAAACCGGTCTATGCGATGATGGAAGAATCCGGTGCCGAGTGGGATCCGGATGCCTATATCGGCGCGGTCAAAGGGTATTACACCACGACCGATGGCGAAATGCTGTCGATGCCGTTCAATTCGTCCACACCTGTTCTGTGGGTCAACCGCGACGCCTTTGAGGCCGCCGGGCTGGATCCGGACATGGACCTGTCGACCTGGCAGCAGGTCGGCGAGGCGCTGGATGCGCTCAAGCAAGCCGGAAGCACCTGCCCGCTGACCACCGCCTGGCAAAGCTGGATCCATCTGGAAAACCTGTCGGCATATCACAACGTCCCCTTCGCCACACAGGAAAACGGTTTTGCCGGGCTGGACACCGAACTGGCGCTGAACGGCCCGGTCCAGGTCGCGCATATCGAGGCGATGGGACAATGGGCCAGGGACGGCAAGTTCATCTATAATGGCCGTCGCAACGAAGGTGGTGCCAACTTCCGTGCCGGTGAATGCGCGCTGTTCACCGAATCTTCGGCCGGGTATGCAGGCATCAAATCCGAGGCCGAATTCGATTTTGACGTGCGGCCCCTGCCCTATTGGGACGGCATCGACGGCGCGCCTCAGAATACCATCATCGGCGGGGCATCGCTGTGGGTCATGGAAGGTCACGACGACGCGGAATACGAAGGTGTCGCGCAATTCCTGAACTTCCTGTCTTCCCCCGAGGTACAGGCCAAATGGCACCAGGATACCGGGTATCTGCCAGTCACCGTCGCCGCGGGCGAACTGACCCGCGAACAGGGGTTCTATGAGGCCAACCCCGGCACCGACATCGCCGTGATCCAGATGACCGCCAACGAGCCGACCGCCAATTCCAAGGGTCTGCGGCTGGGCAGCTTTGACCAGATCCGGGGCATCATCGATGAGGAACTCGAGGCCGTCTGGGCCGGTGACAAGGACGCCCAGACCGCGCTGGACAGTGCGGTGGAACGTGGCAATCAGTTGCTGCGCCGCTTCCAGCAAGCCAACCAGTAAGGACTTGGGCGGGGGCCGTATCGGCCCCTGCCCGCATCTGACTTGGAAAAGCGCGTCACCTTCAAAGGCTGGATGTTGCCGATCCTGCTGCTGTTGCCGCAGATCGTCATCACCGCCGTTTTCTTTTTCTACCCCGCCGGTCAGGCGGTGTGGCAATCCCTGTTCATACCCGACCCTTTTGGCCTGAAGTCGCAATTCGTCGGACTGGGCAATTTCGAATACCTGCTCGGGGATCCTTATTACCGCGCGTCTTTTGTCACCACGGCGATCTTTTCAGGGCTGGTGACCTTGGTTTCCATGGGCATGGCGCTGTATCTGGCACTGTTGGCCGACCGGCTTATCAAGGGCGCGGGAACCTATCGCACCCTGCTGATCTGGCCATATGCGGTCGCACCCGCCGTCGCCGGTGTGCTGTGGCTGTTCATGTTCAACACCCGCGTGGGGGTTGTATCGTGGTATCTGGGCCTGCTTGGATACGACTGGAACCACGTTCTGAACGAAGGCGAAGCCATGGGCCTGGTGGTCGCCGCCTCGAGCTGGGGGCGGGTCAGCTACAACTTCCTGTTCTTCCTGGCCGGGCTGCAGGCCATACCACGTTCGGTGATCGAGGCGGCCGCCATTGACGGTGCGCATTTCTGGACCCGGTTTCGCACCATCGTCTTTCCGTTGCTGTCACCCACCACGTTTTTCCTGCTGGTCGTCAATGTCGTATACGCCTTTTTTGAAACCTTTGGCGTGATTCACACGATCACCAGCGGCGGGCCACAGCAGGCGACCACGATCCTGGTCTACAAGGTCTACAAGGACGGGTTCGTCGGGCAGGATCTTGGCGGATCGGCGGCTCAATCGGTGATCTTGCTGTTCGTGGTCGGGCTGTTGACCATTGTTCAGTTCAAATTCATCGAACGCAGGGTGCATTACTGATGGCAGAGCGCAGCGGCATGGTCGAAAAACGCGGGCCGGGCCTGTGGTTTACCCATCTCGGGCTGATCATAGGCGTGCTGATCATCTTTTTCCCGATCTGGCTGGCCTTTGTTGCCTCGACCGTGACCCAGCCCGAGATCACCCAGCCTCCTATGCCGCTCTGGCCCGGAGATCGGTTCTTTGAAAACTACCGCGATGCGCTGGTGTCCGGCGTCAATGCCCCGGTGGCGCGGATGCTGGCCAATTCGCTGATCATGGCGCTTGGCATTGCCATCGGCAAAATCATCATTTCGCTGCTCTCGGCTTTTGCCATCGTCTATTTCCGGTTTCCGGGCCGGCGGCTGTTTTTCTGGCTGATCTTCCTCACGTTGATGCTGCCGGTCGAGGTTCGGATTGTCCCGACCTACGAGGTCGTTGCCGGTTTCGGCATGCTCAACAGCTATTCGGGGCTGATCTTCCCCCTGATCGCCAGCGCCACCGCGACTTTCCTGTTCCGGCAGTTTTTCCTGACGGTACCGGATGAATTGGCCGAGGCTGCCCGTGTCGATGGCGCCCGCCCCATGCGGTTTTTCATCGATATCCTGCTGCCGATGAGCCGCACCAACATCGCGGCGCTGTTCGTGATCCTGTTCATCTATGGCTGGAATCAGTATCTGTGGCCGCTGCTCATCACCACGGATCCGTCGATGAACACCATCGTCATGGGCATCAAACAGATGTTCCCGTCCGGCGATGATGTCGCCGACTGGCCCGTGATCATGGCGACGTCAATCCTGGCGATGGTGCCGCCGATTGTGGTGGTGATTTCAATGCAGAACCTGTTTATCCGCGGACTTGTGGACAGCGAGAAATAGACAATGGCAACTTTGAAGCTGAACAATATCAAGAAACGGTTTGGGTCCACCGATGTGATTCACGGTGTGGATCTGGATGTTGCCGACGGAGAGTTCATCGTCATCGTCGGCCCGTCGGGCTGTGGAAAATCCACCCTGTTGCGCATGGTGGCCGGGCTGGAAACCGTCAGCAGCGGCGAAATATCCATTGATGGCAAACGGGTCAACGATCTGGAACCCATGGATCGCGACATCGCTATGGTGTTTCAGAACTATGCGCTCTACCCGCATATGTCGGTGTTTGAAAATATCTCCTACGGGCTGAAGATCGCCAAAACCCCCAAGGCAGAAATTGCCGAGCGGGTCGCGACCGCCGCCAAGATGCTGCAGCTGGCCCCTTACCTGGATCGCAAGCCACGGGAATTGTCAGGCGGTCAGCGCCAGCGCGTTGCCATGGGCCGGGCCATCGTGCGCAAGCCGTCGGTCTTTTTGTTCGACGAACCGCTGTCCAACCTGGACGCGAAGTTGCGCGTGCAAATGCGGCTTGAAATCAAGGCATTGCAGAAAGAACTTGGTATCACGTCGCTCTATGTCACACATGATCAGGTCGAGGCGATGACACTGGCCGACCGCATGGTGGTGATGAATGGCGGTGTTGCCGACCAGATCGGCGCGCCGCTGGAGGTCTATGCCAATCCGGCCACGACATTTGTGGCCGGGTTCATCGGTTCACCGGCGACGAACTTCCTGCCGGTCGCAGCATTGAGTTCGCCGCGCGCAGGTGCGGCAACCATTGGTATCCGTCCCGAACACGCGCGTCTGGTTCACGCGGGCACGGGGCAGACCAATGGCATGGTCAAGTTTTCCGAAGCCCTGGGCGCTGAGACCCTGGTGCATCTGGTGCTGCCAGCCGGTGAATCCTTTACGGTGCGGCAAGACGGAACCATGCCCTGCCCGCAAGAAGGTGAACACTGCGGGATCGATTGGGCACAAGACAGCGAAATCCCATTCGGCGCGGATTCTCGACGGATCGAAATCCCCTAAAATACTTCGCGGTGAACTACGGAAATTCAAAGACGGGATCCCGTGCCGGGGCGGTTTGCCATGGATCTTGGGAAACTATTGCTGGCGCCCTGATCCGATCTGGGCCAGGCGGTCTTCCACCCCCTTGCGCACCTTCGTTTCGCACGCAGCGGCCAGCGCCTTGCGGTCGGCAAAATCCGCCACTCTGAGCGGGTCGTGATAGATCAGTTCGACCGCGCCCTGACGGCGAACGGCAAGCGTTTTCAGCAGATGCGAGGCGAATTCCATGTCGCCCCACCAGCCATAGAACCGCGCCGGAGCGCCGGCGGGGGCGATATAGATTGCACTAACGGGCTGAATCCAGATTTCATCCTTCAACTTATCTGTGAAGAATGATTCAAAAAGTGTTGTTTTGAATGGTAAAACCCTCAATCCGTCCGTCGACGTTCCTTCCGGGAAGAACAGAAGCTTGTGCCCGGCAAGAAGCCGCTCTTGGAACAATCGGGTCTGTTCGCGCGCCCGTGCGGGAGTGCGCTCGATGAAGACGGTTCCGGTTGCCCGGGCCAGCCAGCCAATGCCCGGCCAATCGGCCACTTCGGATTTGGACACGAAATAGATCCGCTTGCGTGCATTCAGGGCGAAAATGTCCAGCCATGACACGTGGTTGGCCACGACGGCCCCATCCTGTTGCATCAGTTCCCCGGTGGTGCGGAACCCCATGCCCAGCACGCGAAACGCGTTTCGGCACACGAATTGGGTGATATAGGGCGTGATCGGGCGATGCAGGCCGAACAATGGGCGTTCGATCAGCCGCAGCGCCAGCAACAGCCCCAGACAGCCGAATACGAGCACCCCCAGAACACTCCCCCGCAGGGCGACGCGCACCCAGCCCCAAACCCCGATCCGCACCGGATCGGGCTGGGCGTCGCGGCCCCAGGTCGTGCTCATCTGCCGACCTGTCCGGAATAGAGCCGCTTTTGCCGTTCGGTCATTTGATGCACATCCAGCACCAGGCAGACATCCGTCGTATTGAAACCATGATCGACATAGGCCCCGTCCCCCACGAATCCGCCCAGACGCAGATAGGCCTTGATCAATGCCGGGGTCGCCTTCATCGCGGCCACACGATCCAGCTGTTCCTGCGGCACTAGGTCCATGCTTTGATAATGCTGCGGCAGCGCCCGAACCCGCAACCCCGGCGGTGCAAGATGCCCATGCCGCAGCATCGACAGGGGTTGGGCCAAGGCAGCCGGATCCGTGCCGTGAAAGCTGGCAACTCCGAACAGGATCTCTATCCCGTGCTCTTGCACATAGCGCGCCAGACCGTTCCACAGATGATACATCGCCATGCCGCCCCGGAAATCCCGATGCAGGCAAGAGCGGCCAAGTTCCAGCAGCGGACGACCGCTGGATTTGAGCGCGCCAAGATCGTATTCGTCTTCGGAATAGAACTGCCCGGCGCGTTCTGCCTGTTCCTGACGCAGCAGCCGATAAACGCCAGCCACGGTCCGGGTCGGGACATGGGTCACCAGGAGATGATCAAAGAATGGATCGAACCGGTCCCGTTCCAACCCCTGCTCGTGATCCACCAAAGGGCCTCCGCCCCCCAGTTCCCGCACGAACACATCATAGCGCAACGCCTGCGCCGCGTGCAGCTCTGCCGCCGTGTCGGCAAGTTTGACCTCGAATTCAGCCGGGACGTCTGACATGGGGTTTCCAAAGGTTGACCGGGTCGCATCGTTTAGCCGGATCAGGGTCCGTTGGCAACGCATCGCCGGGGCGGACGATCATTAACACTTCGTAAACCAGTTTCAGGGATCAAAGACCGGAAGCAATGCAATTCGGGCACCGTCAATGACCACCTTTCCCTGCTCACGAAAATTCACGGTGATCTTGCCGCCGATGTTGGATTGCACCTGTCCAAGGCCCCATTCGGGAAATTCCGGATGGCGCACAAGCATGCCGGGTGCCAATATGGCGTTCAGGTCAGTCATTCTTGGACTCGGATCGGAGGAACATCTTGGGACAGAGTAATATCAATCTGGCATCCTTGATAGGGTCAAGAATATGTCATGACCTGATCAGCCCCATCGGTGCAATCACAAACGGGCTGGAGTTGCTCGACCTGGCGGGCAGCGTACAGGGGCCGGAACTGGATCTGATCGCCGATAGCGTCGGCAATGCCGGCGCGCGCATCCGTTTCTTTCGCATCGCCTATGGGGCAGCCGGCGAACAGCTTCTGGGACGTCCCGAGGTCGTGTCGGTACTGGATGATCTGGGACGCGGCGGACGGCAGACGATTCAGTGGGCACCACTGGATGCGCAGCCCAGAACCCTGGTGCGGCTGGCCTTTCTGGCGCTGCAATGCTGTGAAACCGCCATGCCTTATGGCGGGGTTGTGCGGATCATGGCCGAAGACGGCGTGTGGACCATCACCGGCCGGGCCGACAAGCTGGTGATCGATGACGCATTGTTCGACGGCCTGACAACACCAGATGCGTTGCCCGAAATCACGCCGGCGCTGGTGCAGTTCGCCCTGCTTCCGACCGTGGCTGCCGATCTGGGGCGCACGGTGCGCTCGACCCACGAGCCAGGACAAATCACCATTCGTTTCTAGCCGCGGACGGTCCCGTTACCCTGAACCAGGTATTTGAAACTGGTCAGCTGCGCCGCCCCGACGGGGCCCCGCGCGTGCATCTTGCCGGTCGCGATGCCAATTTCCGCCCCCATGCCGAATTCCCCGCCATCGGCAAACTGTGTCGACGCATTGTGCATCAGGATGGCGCTGTCCAGATGCTGGAAAAACCGTTCTGCAGCAGCCGGGTCCTCGGTGACTATGCAATCGGTGTGGCTGGAGCCATAACGGCGGATGTGGGCAATCGCGGCATCGATGTCCGCAACCGGTTTCGCCGCGATGATCGCATCCAGGTATTCCCTGCCCCAATCGCCATCCGAGGCAGATACGGTTCCTTCGACCTGGGCCAGATCACCGGATGCGCGCACTTCCACGCCCGCCGCGATCAAGGCGGCAATGACGTCTGATCCGAGCCCCTGCACAATGTCCTGATGCACCAGCAGACATTCTGCCGCGCCACAGATTCCGGTGCGTCGTGTCTTGGCGTTCAGCACCACGTCCAATGCTTTTTTCGGGTCGGCGTCCTTATCCAAGTAGATATGAACAATACCCTCAAGATGGGCAAAAACCGGCACCCTGGCTTCGCGCTGAACCAGCCCCACAAGCCCTTTGCCACCGCGCGGCACGATGACGTCCACCGTATCGGTCATGGACAAAAGCCGGGACACGGCGGCCCGGTCGCGCGTGGGCACCAATTGAACCGCATCTTCGGGCAGCCCCGCCTGGCGAAGCCCCCGGACCAGGCAGGCATGGATCGCGGTCGAGGAATGGAAGCTTTCCGAGCCCCCCCGCAAGATCACCGCATTGCCCGACTTCAGACATAGCGCACCGGCGTCCGCCGTCACATTCGGCCGACTTTCATAGATCACTCCGATCACCCCCAATGGTGTGCGGATGCGCCGGATGTGCAACCCCGAAGGCATGTCCCATTCGGCAACAACCTCGCCCACCGGGTCGGGCTGTTCGGCCACCGCACGCAGCCCGTCCACGATGCCACGCATGCGATCTTCGTTCAGCATCAGGCGGTCCATCATGGCATCGCTCAGCCCTTTGTCGCGCCCGTATTCAAGATCATGCGCATTGGCCTTGATGATGTTCTGGCGATCCGCCCAGACTGCATCCGCAGCCCCGATCAGCGCCGCATGTTTGCGTTCGGCGCTTGCCGTGGCCAATGCCTGACTGGCCGCTTTCGCCCGTTGGCCGATGCCGGCCATCAAAGCGGGAATATCATCCATGTCTTTCATAACCGTCTTCCCTGTCGCCGTTTCAAAGGCCGCCTGTTTCCGCTTCTTCGGCCCGCATTTATCAGAATGGAGACCTAAAGCGCCATATCATCGCGATGGATCAGCGCCGCCCGCCCCGGATAGCCGAGCCGGTCTTCGATTTCCATGCTTTTGCAGCCCGAAATGATCCGGGCTTCGGCCATCGTATACCGTGTCAGCCCCTGCCCCAGCCGTTGTTTGTGCGGCCCGAGAATGGCAACGGCATCCCCGCGGCCGAACCGCCCGGTGACGGCGACAACCCCGGCAGGCAGCAGACTCTTGCCATTGGACAGCGCATGAACCGCACCCGCATCGACGATGACCTCGCCCCTTGGTTTCATCGAGGCGATCCAGCGTTTGCGCGCCGCCTGCGGATCCATCTGCGCCGTGAACCAGGTGGCTGGTGCGTTTCTTTCCAGGTTTCTAAGCGGGTTATCTGGCGAACCTAATGTGATGGCCATGGCGCATCCGCCAGCGGTGGCCATACGCGCCGCCATCAGTTTGGTCTTCATGCCGCCCTTGGACAGACCTGAACCGGCATCCCCTGCCATCGCTTCGATCTGCGGGGTTATGTGTTCGATCGTATCGAACCGGGACGCCTTGGGGTCGCAGTTCGGATTGCCGGAATAGAACCCATCCACATCCGACAACAAAATCAACTGATCCGCACCGACGGTCACCGCAACCTGGGCCGCCAGTCGATCATTGTCGCCATAGCGGATTTCATCCGTGGCGATGGTGTCGTTTTCATTCACGATCGGCACCACACCCAAGCCCAGCAAGGTTTCCAGCGTTGCCCGAGAATTCAGATAGCGGCGTCGGTTGGCGCTGTCTTCCAGTGTGACCAGCACCTGGGCGGCGGTGATGCCGTGCGGGGCCAGCGCCTGTTCATAGGCGCGGGCCAGCCGAATCTGGCCGACAGCCGCCGCCGCCTGAGACTGTTCCAGCGCAAGATCCGCCGGGGGCAATCCCAGCACGCCGCGACCCAGCGCAATCGAGCCCGAAGAAACCAGAACCACATCGGTGCCCTGCCCGCGCAGCCACGCCACATCCTCGGCAAGCGAATGCAGCCAATCGACACGCAACGCCCCGGTGGCGCGATCGACCAGAAGCGCCGAGCCAATCTTGACGATAAGCCTGCGGGCCTGCTTCAGGGATGCCACGGTTCGTCCTCTTGCCGGGGTTTGTGCCGCAGAGTGTTTTCATCGATCTGGCTGCGCAGGGCGCGCAGAACTTCGGTCAGCCCTTCACGGCTGACGCCCGAGATCATCATCACGCCCGATGCGCCGCTTGCCTGTTCCAATGTGGCTCGCGCCTGGGCGCGTTCGTCTTCGTCCAACGCGTCAATCTTGTTCAACACCGTGATCCGCGGCTTGTCCGCCAGATGACCGCCATAGGCTTCGAGTTCATCAATGATCGTTTCGTAATCCTCGGCGATGCTGTCGGACGTGCCATCGACCAGATGCAACAACACCGCGCAACGTTCGACATGGCCCAGGAAACGATCCCCGATGCCACGCCCTTCATGCGCCCCGGCGATCAGGCCCGGAATATCGGCAATGACAAATTCCACGTTGTCCACGCCCACGACACCCAGATTCGGGTGCAGCGTGGTGAACGGATAATCAGCGATCTTGGGTCTGGCATTGGATGTGGCTGCCAGGAATGTGGATTTTCCCGCATTGGGCAAGCCAAGCAGCCCCACATCCGCGATCAGCTTCAGACGCAACCAGAGGGTCCGTTCGACGCCCTCCTGCCCCGGATTGGCGCGGCGCGGTGCCTGGTTGGTCGAGGATTTGAAATGCAGATTGCCAAATCCGCCGTTGCCGCCCCGTGCCAGTTGCACGCGCTGGCCCACTTCGGTCAGATCGGCGATGACGGTCTCTTCATCTTCGTCCAGGATTTCGGTTCCGACCGGAACCCTGAGCACGATGTCATCGCCATCCTTGCCGGTGCGCTGTTTGCCCATGCCCGGCTGTCCGCTTTTGGCAAAGAAATGCTGCTGATAGCGAAAATCGATCAGGGTATTGAGGCCTTCGACCGCCTCGGCCCAGACTGACCCGCCGGTGCCGCCATCCCCACCGTCGGGTCCGCCGTATTCGATGTATTTCTCGCGCCGGAAGCTGACACAGCCGCTGCCGCCGCCACCAGAGCGGATGTAAACCTTTGCGAGATCGAGAAATTTCATGATTTTATCCTAACGCAAAGGCCCACGGGTTTGTTCAGAGTTTCCGACTGTACGTCCAGGTCGGCACGGTTGCATCCCGCGCCACCGAAAAGCTTTCGGCGTCGCCAAGATACTCGAACCCGCAATGGATCAGCACACGGGCCGAAGCCGGATTGTCCTGAAACACGCTGGCGAACATCGTATCGTTTTTCAACGGGTTGGCCGCGACCAGAACCTCGACCGCGTCCGACGCCAGCCCGGTGTTCCAATAGATCGGCGCGACCCAATATGCGACTTCCGATTGGTTGCGATCCATGCGTTGCAACGAAATCACGCCCATGACCTCGGCACCGCCGGATTTGGTCCCGTCCATCGCCCAGACGTCTTCTTCGCGATCCGGCGACATTGCGCGGGCAATGAAGGCTTCGACCGTGCCGGGCGGCAAAGGATGCGGGATCGACGGCGTCATGCGTGCGACGCGCTCATCGCCGCTGCACATTTCGATCAACCCTTTGTCAGAGCGCCGCAACGGGCGCAGGTCGAACCGCTCGGTTTCGATGACGGGTTGATTGATGATTGCGTCCAATTTCATGTTTCCGCTCCTCCTCCGAACATCACAAAGAAAACTGACAAAACCGTAAGTGTGGCCAATCCCCACATCAGGTAGGTCTCGGCGACCGTTCCTGCAACCGTGGCGGCGATCCGGTCACCGGCAAAACACCAGATCGGATGCAGCATCACCTGACAGCCCAGCAGAATGGCCGCGATGGTCGCTGTCGCCTGCAGCGGCGGCGTGCCCAGGGCGGCAAAGCTGGTGAACCCGGTCACGATCATGGCCCAGGCTTTGGGATTGAGCGGATGCACGATCAGCCCGGCCCAGAACCCCGGCGCGCGAGTCTGTTCCCCGGAATTGTTCAGGCGCATATTCGCCACCTTCCAGGCCAGCCAGCAGATATAGGCGGCCGAGACCCATTTCAGCCCCTGAAATATCCATGGTGCGTGATCCGCCAGCTGCATCAACCCGAAACCCACCGGCCAGATCACCAGCTGTTTTCCCAGCGCGACGCCGCAGACAAACGGCAAGGCGGTGCGAAACCCGAAACGCGCACCCGTTGCCAGCAGGGCCATATTGGCCGGACCCGGCGTGCCAATCTGACTGGCAGCGAAAACAATGAAACTGGCGGTGGCGACGGCCATGAAAGGTATAGCTCTTGAACGAGAAAAGGGACCGGCGGTTTTCGCCGATCCCCAATTTTTGCCTCGGCTTTCGGGTGCGGCTTACTCTGCGGCCTCCGCCACTGGCAGGACCGAAATAAAGGTACGACCCTTGAGGCCGGTGTGGAAGGTCACTGCGCCCTCGACGGTTGCAAAGATCGTGTGATCCTTGCCAAGGCCAACGCCCTCACCCGGCCAGAATTTGGTACCGCGCTGCCGCACGATGATATTGCCGGGGACGGCGTTTTGGCCGCCATACAGCTTGACGCCAAGGCGGCGACCAGCGGAGTCGCGACCGTTACGGGAGGAACCGCCTGCTTTCTTATGTGCCATGCTTTCTCTCCTTAACCTTTGGCCAGCTCTTTGGCCTGCTCGACCCAGCCTTCGCGCTCGATCCGGCCTTTGAACGTCAGTTTCTCGTCCATATCAGCAACGTCGGCGTCCGTCCATGCCGCGATCTGGGCAAAGGTGGTCACCCCGGCCGCCTGCAGCTTTTTCTCAAGCGCCGGGCCAACGCCGGACAGCTTTTTCAGATCATCCGCACCGGCGGACGCTTCTGTCTTGGCTTTCGCTTTCGGTGCGGCGGCTTTCTTGGCGGGCTTTTCAGCAACAGCCACGTCCCCTGCGGACCCGGCTCCGACAGCGGCCTTGACGCCGGTCTTGTCCGCGCCTTCGGCCAGGATATCGGTCACCTTGATCAGGGTCAGCTTCTGGCGGTGGCCCTTGGTGCGCTTGCTGGAGTGCTTGCGGCGACGCTTTACAAAGTGGACGACCTTTTCACCCTTGATCTGATCGATCACTTCGGCCTGCACACCTGCACCCGCGATCAGCGGCGCGCCGACAACGGTCTTGTCGCCGCCAAGCATCAGGATGTCGTTGAATTGTACTGTTTCGCCAGCGTCTGCAGCCAGTTTTTCAACACGGAGCGTATCGCCCGATTGAACCTTGTACTGCTTGCCGCCGGTCTTGAGGACCGCGAACATGCGTCTATTCCTTTGTTTGCCGCGTTCTGTGGTCCCCGTATACGGGTGTTGCGATCGCTTGGGATCACCTCGAACAGCGCGCCCTGTGGGGCGATATGATACATAAACCCCGGCACGAGATACGGGCCGGGTTGCGCGCTTATGATCGGATGGGACAGATCTGTCAACCGGTTTCTCTCAGATGTCCTGCGCCGCCATTGCGTGGGCAACCGCCAAGCCCAGACGATAGGAGATCGCCCCATACATCTGATCGAACCCATCGAACAAGGCAGCGTTCAGCGCCTGCCCTGCAAGCGAGCGGGAGAAGTTCAAATAGCTGTCCATTTCCGATGCGGTCAACGGTCGATAGGCCATCAACAGAAAGCCATGAACCCACGGCGCCGTTTCCGCCCGTACCTCTGGTTCCTGGGCCCAGGCTTCGGCCAGCGGATCGAAATCCGCACGTCGGACGGCGCCCTTGCGAAGCCCGCGGTAGAATTGATAGTTCGAGTTCAGCGCCGATGCGACATTGCGTTCGATCAGATCGTTGATCTCGACAAAGCGTGATACCGCAGCCAGCCGCGCATCCTCCGACCCCTGCAGGGCCTCATAGCTATCCCTGGCAATCTGTTCGACCACGGGATCTGCCATCGCCCGACGCCCGGCATTCTCCAGCGACAGAATGCGCTGTCCCAGATCGGTTCGGAAAAACGCGATGCTGGCCTGCATCTGCGCATCCGACATTCCATGTTTCAGGGCCTGCCGGATCGTCCTGACCATGCCGTCGGTGGCATGGATCTGTCGCACCTGCCGCGCAAAATAGGCACCACCCTGACCGCCCAGCATATCGGTATCCAGCGTTTCCCCCTGTTGCTGCCCTTCGGATTGCAGGATCTCGGCAAGTTCCGGCAACCGCAATACCTGCGCCAGGGTCTCGGCAGCCGGTGCGCAAAGCCCGGTCGAGACCGTCGCAAACAGCGCCATCACGGCAGCGATATAGAAACGCCGGGGCATGCGCTACAATTCCTGGCTGGGGGCGATTTCCGCCATACGATGGGCAAGCACCTCAAAGCGGTTCGCGGTGATTTCGTGCTGGACCGCGTTCAACAGCTCATAGACCTGCCGCATTTGGGGGTGTTCCAGTGCCTCGACATAACGCGTCAGATCGTCATCCGAAAACGACCTGTACGTGTACGCCGCCCCGGCCAGGGCTGAAATCTGCAAGGCACGGCGCAGTTCGGCCTCCTGCGTGCTGAGCAAGGCCGCCAGTTCCTCTGCATCCATCTGCAAATCAATCACACCGGCGGCACTGGCCGCCAGCAGAAAGCGCATCTGGATTTGCTGTACAGCGCGCAACCCGGTCTCGGACGCATCGATCGCCCGGTTCATCCGGGTCAGCAATTCCAGCCTGGGCGCGCCTTGCGCCACAAGATCGGCGATGATCTGCTGGCCTTGTTCGAGCTTGGCGTTCTCGTCTTCTTCCAGGTGAGACTGGTTTTCCACAATCACAAGACGTTGGCCAAGGTCAGTCGCATAAAAGCCCGCCGCATGGTTCAGCAACTCATCGGTCAGGGTTTGCTGCAAGATGTCCAGCGCCAGATCCCGCATCACGCCGGTGTCAAACACCTCACCGGACAGGCGCTGCCACTGTGATCCGAAGGCCTCCGCTTGCAGCCCCAGCACCTGCGGCGCGTCCCCGGCCGACAGCGCAATACTATCCAAAGCGACATCAAATCCGGTGACATCCAGAAAGGCCCGGATCCGGTCCCGATCCGTCGCCCCAAAAGCAGGGGCAGACAACATCAGAGCCATCAACAGGATCCCCGACAGCAGGCCAGGGAAAATGCGGGCCGAACGCGAAAACTTGCATGCGATATTCATGCCAGAGACCCTAGTCCATTTCCGGGCAGCGGCAAACAAAATCGCCCATAGCAGCGCAATCGAAAAATCGGCTCTTGCCTCGCTGGGCATTCCCGACTAAACGCAGCCCCCAGACCCCCGCGGAGAGGTGCCGGAGTGGTCGAACGGGGCGGTCTCGAAAACCGTTGAGCCTTCACGGGTTCCCAGGGTTCGAATCCCTGTCTCTCCGCCACTAACTACCTGATATAGATAATCTTTACGGCCGTGCGCAGCAAAGGTCCTCCCTCCTTCGGATCGGGATGAACTTGGCATAGTATGCCGACTCTCTCGAGCGCGACAAAGGCGGCGATCCCGACGATCCAGAACAGGTTCATGATGCCGCCCACAAAAAGAAGAGCCATGAGAAACCAGCAGCAACCTAGACAATAGACCCCGTGTTCGGCGCCCATCAGAAAGGCACCTCGAAGGCCGTTGCGGCGTCGTTCGGTCAGGAACTTGGCCGGCGAGCGACAGTGTTCGAGGCACGCGGATTTCAGGGGCGTAAACTGGAAGACGCCGGCGGCGATGAGAACCAACCCGCCCGGCCATGTCTCGATCAGCGTCATCATCGTGGCCGAGACGAGGCCAGCGGCCTCCAGCGCCCATTGCGCTGCCGTGGCAACAAGGCTGAAGCCTGCCCATATGACGAGATACCCGGCCACAAAGACGGCGGATATCGACTGGACATAATCCGCGGCACTGGTGTGTCGCGAAAGGGCTGCGTTGAGCAGGACAGCGGGCGCGACGCTCGGCAACATCATGGCGATCATCATGACCCACCACATCAGGAAGACGAGCACCGCGTAGCCCGCGCTCCAAACCCCGGGGGTACCCGGGCCCGGCATGTCCCGCATGTTCCGCATAGCGGTCATCTCCAGCGCCGTCATGCGCATCCCGACGCCGTAGATCGTGTAAAGGCCGGCAAGTCCGAACAACAAACCGATAAGTGCCACCAGCATCAGCCGATCGCGGCCCAATAGCCTCTCTGCAAGACTTGTCCTATCCATGGGAGAGGCTCACGCGGCATCGAGCACACCATCGTTGCTCATATGAAGCTCCGCAATGTGCATGTGGCTGTCGGTATTCTCGGTCAGAGCTATTTCGCCCGAGGTCGTCGTCGTGGCCTTACCGATCTCCGCGACGCGGTATTCGAAGCCGTGCGGCAGGTTCATGCGTGCCCGGTGCTCGGCTCCCGTCACCGGATTGACGAGCGGTCCCGCCGTGGTCTCGAAGACGTCAGGAACCTTTATTTGTCCTGTGCGCGCCTCGGCGTCTATCATCACGTGGATGGGCTTGAAGAGCGTCTCTTTCTTGTTCGGCGACATCGCGTTGTAAACCCACCAGACGGTTGCCATCTCCTTAGTGTCCTGTCCGGTTAGGATCTTCTCGAGGGCGGCGCGCTGCTCCGGCGTTGCACTTTCGTCGATAATGGTCTGCATCGTGCCGTTGCCTTCATGCACGGCGCCCGGCCACTTGTAGACATGGGCGGCTTTCAGCCCTGCGAGATCGACTTCGCCGAAATGCCCGCGTTCGATCTCGTAGCCGATCACCGCCTCGCAATGGCCCTTCGTCGGCAACGACATGAATTGGCAGGGGCAGCCCGTGTCACAGTTGCAGTTGGCCAGTTCGATCCCGTGCAGTTCCCAAGGTGTCATGTTTTCTCTCCCTTCAGTCCAGAGGCTTGCAATATGGTTTTTTGCGCAGACGGGGCGGCCTCGCGCCGCTTCGCGCGCCGTTCTAGTTGGGTGGCATTTCCCCCTCGCGCAGCTGCCAAAGCACGTTCACGATCTTCCAGCCGTCATCGAAGCGCGTGAGGTGGAGGTGATCTACATACTCGGCCGAAAGGCACCGAACTGCCGCGATGTCGCGGAACACGACGAGGACGCGTACCTCGTAAACGGTCTCGCCCGCAAAGGCTTTGCCTTCGCCCTCCCGGGTCCAGGCGACCATGTTGGCGAATGTGGTTGCGCGCCGGGTCGTGGATTCGCCCGAAGTCGGATCGCGCGTCAGCGCCCGCTTGATGAAATCGGGATGGAGCGCGCGTTTCATGCGCTCGGCATCGCCGGTGTACCAACCTTCCGCGTAATCCATCGCGACGGCGCGGAGCGCTTCGGTTTCCTACGGTGCGGCATGGTCCTTCATGTCAGGTCTCCTGTCTTTGCATCACAGCATATCGGCAAGCATTCGGGCAGCACGGGCGGCGCCGTCGGCAGCGACGGGATGCGGTGTCCTTGGCGCCTTCAGTTCTTCCAGCATCGCCAAGGTGATCTCGTCAGGGCCGCTTCGGGCGAAGATCATCCGACGCCCCGCGTTGTAACGGTCGAGCCGGCTCGCCACGTGGAAATTCTGCTCGAAATGGTTGCTTAGCGGGAAATACAGAAACGGCGTGCCGGCGGCGGTGAGTTCCATGCAAGTGGTCAGTCCGCCCTGCACCAGCGCAAGATCGCAGGCTGCGAGATGCCGGTCTAGATCGGGCACGAATGCGCGCAACTCGACGCCCGTGGGTACGTCGAAAGCCGCCGGGTCGAGGCGCGGGCCAGTCACAATGATCATTCGCAGTTCGGGGATCTTGGCCTTTGCCTCCGGATAGGCGGCAAGGATACGTCGGATCAGTGTCGCGCCCACGCCCGAGCCGCCCACCGAAACGATGCAGGTCTTGCGGCCGTCGTCATAGCCGAATTCCGCGCGTAGGTCGGCGCGCGTGCCGAAGGCCTCCGGGTGCGTCCCTATGATGTAGTCGGAGAAGCCATAGTGCTTGGGGATCCAATCACGCATGCGGGGCAATCCCTCACCAAATGAAAGATCGACGATATCCTCAGGTGTTCCGACGAAGATTGCCCGGTCGCGGACCTCGGGGCGCCCTTCGACATGCTCGATCATCTCTTCATTGTAGTCGGTCGTCAGGAACGCCTCTCGCGGCCCGTTCTCAGGAAACGGCACCCATCCGACGAAGTCCGTGAACCAGGCAATCGGCGCCCGTTTCAGTTCTGGGTGTTCGTGCCAGTAGTGGTCGACATCCCAGGCCTCGTCGGCGATTACCAGGTCGTACTTCTCTTCCTCCAAAGCCTCCTGGAAGACCATGAAGTTCTTGATCAGAATTTCGTCCATGCTGCGGATTGCCAGGAAGGCATGCAGATCGTGCTCTCCCGCCTCCGCCTCGATATGCGCGCTTTCGTTGGCGAGCAACCGGCTGGCCGGGTGGATCGTCTCGCCATTGGCCTCCAGAAATCGCGTGACGGGATCCTGGGCCAGCCAGTCGACCTGCAGATCGGGGTGATGTTCGCGAAGGGCGCGGGTCACCGCCAGATCGCGGCGGGCATGGCCGAGGCCAATGGGCGAGGACAGGTAGAGCGCACGCTTGGCGGGTTTGGAGCGACGGCGGGGTTCGGGCTTCCACGTGCCAAGGTGCTTGGCGAGGAAATCGCGCACCAGGGTGTTTACCTTCGCCGGATACCGCGCGTGCGGTGCGTGCTCGCCGTTTGGGATCAGATGAAGCTCCCCTCCGGTCAATTCCGCAATCCGTTCCGACCCTTGGACGGGCGTGATCAAATCGCCGGTGCCGTGCAAGAGGAGCGCCGGGCAGCGGACCGCCCGATATGTATCGTCGGTGATCGGAATGCCTTGCTGAATCCGCGTCTCCTGCGTGTTGATCAGCATCTCTGCATCGCCCTCACTGGACCAATCAACGGCTTCTTCGTGCTGCCGTGTCGAATGGGGCTCGGAATGGACGCGCGCCAGGAACCACTGGCAGAAATCTTGGTAATCCTTGCGCCAGTAGCCGTAGGTGAACTTTTCAGCGGCGTCATCGGCACCGTCGTCGGTCTCCGAGGTGACGTTTTTACGGAATGGGAATGGCTCGACGATTGGAGTCCAGGCTCCCATAGAGACAACGGCCTCGACCCGGTCCGGCATGCGGGCGGCGGCCGAAAATGAGATCGCGCTCGAAAAGGAGAAGCCGAAGAGCGTTGCCTTCTCCGTTCCGGATGCGTCCATGACAGCGCGCACGTCTTCGATAAGGTGTTCTACCGCGTAGTCCTCGACAGCATCGGGCCGATCCGACTTTCCGTTGCCGCGCGGATCATATGTCACGACGCGGAACCGCTCTGCGAAATAGGGAACCTGTGCTTTCCAGCAACGCGAATGGATGATCGCCCAGGTCGGAACGAACACGATCGTGTGCGGGCCTTCCCCGTATATCTCGTAATGCAGACCGATCCCGTTCCGGTCCACCCTGCCTTCCGTATGGGGAAGCATCGCGCGCATGGGTCTATCCCTCCTCCGAGCGGTTCTCGAATTTCGCCATCATCTCTCCGACGCGCCGCAGAGCGGAACGAACCGGATGGTCCTTGTCCTCGTAGCCAAGCAGGATGAACGCCTCCGCTCCGATGAAGGCCGAACTGACAAGCGCGGCGACCTCCTTCGGGCTGAGCAGTGCGAAGCTGCCGTGCTGTTCCTCAAAATCCTGCGCGAGGCTCGCGATCAGATCATGCCAGTGGCTCAAGCCTTCCCGGGCGACTTCCGCGATGCGCGGGTTGGACCAGCCGGCAGCAATCAGTTCTTGCAGGACCTGGACGTAGCCCGAGGCGAGATCCTCCTCAAGATAGTCGCAGGCCAGCATCCATTTCTGAGAAACGCTCAAGGTGGGGTTTTCAAAGGTCTCGCGCTGACGGTGCACCAGACGCATGTTCATGTCCTCAAAGAGCGCGAGGATCATCCCTTCCTTGGAGCCGAAATGATACTGGATCTGACTCATTTGGGTTTCGGCGACCTTGGCAACCGCTCGCGTCGACAGGTTTGCCAGCCCGTCGCGGGTCAGCACGAGGCGCGCCGCCTCGAGAAGTTCCTGCTTCGTTTGCTGGACGCGTTCTGCTGATACCCGAGCCATGCATGCCTCCTAGCTCGAATATTAAATCGAACGAACGAATAAATCAACAGACGATTGAAGGTCACAGGGTCTAGCGCTCACTTTGACCTTCCCTTGGACATCGTTGCAGAGCCTACTCGATCGGCACCCACCCAACCGACTATGCAGACTTCTTTGCGACCTCTTCTACTGGCTATGTCCGCATTCTGGCGTATTGCACTCGTTCAAACCTACTGCAGAATCCGTTGTTTTGGGCTCGAAGCCGTCATGCGGCAGCGCGGCAGGCGTGAACCGCAGAAACGCCATGCTGCGCAGAAGCTCTGCTATGATCGGCCGTCGGCAGGTCGCCGAAGAGGTGGTGGGCGCGGTGGATCGGAGGATCCACCATGAAAACTGCAAACTTGCCAGTAATCCGCGCCTGCCGTCCAGCTTGGAACAAGGGCCGCGTCGTCGGCCAGAAGCGTCCGCTCGAACCGAAGCATGTATGGGCAATCCGAGTTCGCCTCGAGATCGCACGGCGGACTCGCGAGCTGGCGCTCTTCAATCTCGCCATCGACAGCAAGTTGCGCGGATGCGACCTGGTGAAGCTGAAGGTCGCCGACGTCTATGCGGCCGGACAGGTCAAGCACCGCGCCTCGATCATCCAGAGCAAAACCCATAGGCCGGTCAGCTTCGAGATCACCGACGGGACGCGAAAGGCCATCGCGACTTGGCTCGAGGCTCCGCTGATGGTCGGGTCGGAGCATCTCTGGCCGGGGCGCTTTCACGAACGCCGGCATATCTCGACAAGGCAATACGCCCGCCTCGTGCGAAACTGGGTTACCTCGATCGGCCTCGGGCCGAGCGCCTACGGCACCCACTCCATGCGGTGGACCAAGGTGGCGCAGATATACCGCAAGGCTGCGGTGGATCTCATTGCGGCCAGCGTTGGCCAGATACCGTCTGGGCACGCGCATACGCAGGTGCCGGATCTTGCCGCGCTTGATCAATCCTGCCACGGTGTCGCCTGTTCACGAGGCGTTCGGCGGTGAGGCGGACCCCCGGCACATTTAGCGTGTCGCACGCCCGCTCACGGGAGAAATTGGACGCTGCGGCCTCCATCCTTTTGATCGAGAGGCGCTGGCCCGTGATGATCGGCCTTGGGGCCGGAACAATCGCCCGTTGCTGCCGTGCGGTCCCCCGACGTTCAACGCCGCGGAAGCGTTCGAACTCTCAGCATCCGCGATGGAAAACTGCCCTGTGTGCAAGGAGAACCCCGCCTCCTGCTCGGAATGCTATGAATAATCATGTATTTTATCCGGCCTGGAATATTCAGCCCATCTGGTGTGGACATTTTTATTTTTTTATATCAGTATTTTAGTTGGCATTCATTTCGCAATCTGCCGCCTTCTTGAGCGCCGACCCCATTATTACTGCATAATTTCCGAAAGACAGACATCCATGCCCAACGATCTTCGCGAAAATGAACAAGTTGTCCGGCTGGCGCCGCCGTCGGACGGTGCGTTGCGCTTTATTGGTCGAATTCGGACAGACTGGCCGACACGCGCCGACTGCCCGCGACAAGGCAGAACTGACGGGCCCGACTGCCGGATCGAGGTCGATCCGGTCTGGCAGGATGCGCTTGACGGGCTTGAGGCCTATGACACAATCGAGGTGCTGTACTGGCTGGATCAAAGTCGCCGCGACCTAACGCGGCAAAGTCCGCGCAGCGATGGCCGAACCGTCGGCACCTTTGCTCTGCGCTCTCCTGTGCGGCCCAACCCCATCGGCACGTCCCTCGTGCGGCTGCTGCGCATCAAGGACGGCGTACTGCATGTGCGGGGACTTGATTGTGTCGACGGCACGCCTCTGCTCGACCTCAAGCCCGACCGCTGCGCCTTTACCCCGAAGGCGCCGGAACAGCCCGGCGACAGACAGACCGCTTAGGACCAACCTTGGGAGAACCATCATGTATAAATCCATTCTTGCCGCGGTGTTCGCGATGACCCTGACCCCGGCCATGGCGCAGGACGTGTCGCTGTTCGCCGCCGGCAGCCTGAAGGCCGCGCTGTCCGACGTGGCGGCGGATTTCACCGCGTCCACCGGAACGCCTGTCGTCACGGCTTTTGGCCCTTCGGGGCTGATGCGCGAACGCATCGAGGCGGGCGAGACCGCGCATGTCTTTGCGTCGGCCAACATGCGCCATCCCCAGGCCCTGGCCGATGCGGGCAAAGGCGGCGCGGTGACGCTGTTCGCCCGCAACCGCCTGTGCGGTCTGGCCCGGCCCGAGGTCGCTGTCACCACCGACACGCTGCTGGACGTGATGTTGGCCGAGAGCACCCGGCTGGGCACCTCCACGCCCAAGGCGGACCCGTCCGGCGATTATGCGTTTGCGCTGTTTGACAAGTCCGGCCACGCCGACGCGCTGAAGGGCAAGGCGCTGCAACTGACCGGTGGACCGGACAGCGCCAAGCCGCCGCAGGGGCGCAACACCTATGCCTGGGTTTTGGACAGCGATCAGGCGGATGTCTTCCTGACCTATTGCACCAACGCCGTGCTGGCCAAAAAAGAGGTCCCCGGTTTGCAGATCGTACAGATCCCCGAAGCCCTGTCCGTGGGTGCCGATTACGGGCTGATCGTGCTGAACGACGCGCCCGAGGGCGCGCAGGCGCTGGCCGATTACATCCTGTCGTCCGAAGGACAGGCGGTGCTGGCCGATTATGGTTTCGACACGCCGAACGGAGAGTGACATGCGCTTTCTCCTGATGATCCTCGCGGTGCTGGCCCTGCCGGCGCAGGCGCGCACCGTGACTGACAGCGCCGGCCGCGTGGTCGAGGTGCCGGACGAGGTTACCACCGTCTTTGCCGCCGGTCCCCCGGCCTCGGTGCTGGTCTATGTGCTCAAGCCCGAGACGCTGGCCGGCTGGCCCCGCGCCTTGCGTCCCGAGGAACGCGCCTATATCGCCGAACCCTATCGCGATCTTCCCGAGACGGGCCGCCTGACCGGGCGCGGCGGCGAGGCAAACCTGGAACGCGTCTTGCAGATCAAGCCCGACCTGATCGTCGATTTCGGCTCGGTCCGCGACACCTATGTCGATCTTGCCAACCGCGTGCAGGACCAGACCGGCATCCCCTACCTGCTGATCGACGGGCGTTTTGACAACACGGCGCAAGCGCTGCGCATCCTGGGCGACGCGCTTGGCGTGCCCGAACGCGGCGAGGCCCTGGCACAGGATGTCGGGGCGCGCTTTGACCGGCTGGACACGTTGCTGGCCGAGGTGCCCGAGGACGCCCGTCCGCGCGTCTACCTTGCCCGCGGCCCCGAGGGGCTGGAGACAGGCATGAAGGGGTCGATCAACACCGAAATCATCGAGCGCGCCGGGGGCCGCAACGTGGCCGACGATGGGGGCGCGACGAAGGGGCTGGTAAATGCCTCGATGGAACAGGTGATCGTCGCCAATCCCGATACCATCGTCACATGGGACCGAAATTTCTTTGCCAGCGTGCAGGATGACCCACTGTGGCAGGGCATCGACGCAGTACAGAAGGGACGGGTCTACCTGTCGCCAACCGCGCCGTTTGGTTGGATCGACCGGCCACCGTCGTTGAACCGGATGATCGGGCTGCAGTGGATGGCGGGGCTGCTGTATCCCGACCGCTGGCAAGGCGATCTGCACGAGGAGACCCGCGCCTTCTACAAGCTCTACTATCATGTCGACCTCAGCGACGACGAACTGGAAAGGCTGCTCGCATGGGCCGAGGGACGAGCGCCGAAATAAGCCTGCCGCGCCCCGGCCCGTGCCTGATCGGGGCGCTGGCCGTCGTGCTTGTCGGGCTGGCCTTCGGTGCGGTGATGATCGGGCCCTATGGACTGACACCAGGACAAGTGCTGTCGGCCCTGCTGGGCCAAGGCGACCTGCAGGCACAGATCATTGTCTGGAACATCCGCCTGCCGCGCGTGTGCGCGGCTATACTGGTGGGGGCCGCGCTTGCGGCGGCGGGCGCCAGCTATCAGGCGCTGTTTCGCAACCCGCTTGTGTCACCCGACATTCTGGGGGTTTCGGCGGGCGCGGGATTGGGCGCGGTGGCGGGCATCTTCCTGTCACTGCCGGTGGCGGCGATCCAGGGGGCGGCCTTTGTCGGCGGCATGGCGGCGGTGGGCGTGGTGATGCTGGTCGGCGCGATGGTGCGCCACGCGGACCGCACGCTGACATTGGTTTTGATCGGCGTGGTGATCGGCGCGTTGGCGGGGGCGGCAACATCGCTGTTGAAGGTCATGGCCGACCCCTACGATCAACTGCCCGCGATCACCTTCTGGCTGCTCGGGTCGCTCGCGTCGATCACGACGCGCGACATCCTCCCGGCGCTGCCGATGGTGCTGGTCGGGCTGATCCCGCTGGTCCTGCTGCGCTGGCGCGTCAACGTGCTTTCGCTGGGCGATGAGGAAGCCCGTGCCTTGGGGATCGAGGCCGGGCGCACCCGGTTCATCGTCATCGCCGCCGCCACGCTGATCACCGCCAGCGTCACCGCCCTGGCGGGTGTCGTCGGCTGGGTCGGGCTTGTGATCCCGCATATCGCGCGGATGCTGGTGGGGCCGGGCTTCGGGCGGCTGCTGCCCGCCTCGGCACTGATCGGCGCGGGCTACCTGCTGATCGTCGACACGCTGGCGCGCAGCCTCGCAGCGGTCGAGGTGCCCCTGGGTGTGCTGACCGCCGTCATCGGCGCGCCCTTCTTCGTCTGGCTGCTGGCGCGTGGCCGCCGGGGGTGGTCGTGATGCTCAAGGCCCGCGCCCTGTCCATCGGTTATGGCAAGTCGCCCGTCGGCACGGGGTTGGACGTGGCGATCGGTCCGGGCGAGATTCTGTGCCTGCTTGGCCCGAACGGTTGCGGCAAGACCACGCTGTTCCGCACCCTTCTGGGGCTGTTGCCCGCGCTTGATGGAACCGTCCTGCTGAACGGCCAGCCGATCACCGCCATGAGACGCGCAAGGATCGCGCAGGCCATCGCCTATGTCCCGCAGGCCCATGCCCCGCCGTTTCCGTTCGAGGTGCTGGAGGTTGTCCTGATGGGGCGCACCGCCAGGCTGGGTCCCTTTGCCCAGCCGGGCAAGGCCGACCGCGCCGCCGCATATGACGCTCTGCGGCAACTGGGAATCCAGCACCTGGCGCAGCGTGACTATTCGCGGCTGTCCGGTGGCCAACGGCAGCTTGTGCTGATCGCCCGGGCACTGGCCCAGAGGGCGGCGCTGATTGTCATGGATGAACCCACCGCCAGCCTCGATTTCGGCAACCGGGTGCAGGTGCTGGCGCAGATTGAACGCCTTGCCCGCAGCGCGGCGACGGACGGGCGCGGCGTGATCCTGTCGACCCATGACCCGGACCAGGCCTTTGCCCTGGATGCCCGCGTGCTGTTGATGCACGAAGGTGGCGTGCTGGCCGACGGCGCCGCCACGGATGTATTGACCCAGGCCAACCTTTCCGCCGTCTACGGTCTGCCCGTGACCGTCGAAACCACGCCGTCCGGCCGCAATGTCTGTTTGCCGTCGCTAAGTCAGTCCGCGCCGACCATGACGTCGGACGCCTTGACGATGGCGTAGGCCGTTTTGCCAATCTCCAGCCCCAGCTCCTCGACCGAGGTATTGGTGATCATCGCCGTCACGATCACCGCCCCACCAAGGTCGATCTGCACCGTTGCATTGACCGCGCCCTTGTCGATGCCGATGACCGTCCCGGCCAGCTTGTTGCGTGCACTGATTTTCATAATCTCACCTCTGTCGCTGATTTTTCATTTCTTTCAGCATATGATGCAACCGAGCGATTTCAACGGGGCACGACTCGATGAATGAGAAACGCGGCAATATGTTCCGCCTTGATTTGCGCGAAGCGAACGGCGCACTGGGTGACATCGGCACGCTGCTGCCGCTGAGCCTGGGGGCCATTGCGCTGGCTGGCCTGTCGCCGCAGATGGTGCTGCTGGGCTTTGGCCTGTTCTACATCGCCACTGGCCTTGTCTATCGCCTGCCCATCCCCGTGCAGCCGATGAAGGCCGTTGCTGCGGTGGCCCTTCTGGGCGTCGTCTCACCTGCCGAGATCGCGCTGAGCGGCGTTTTGATCGGGCTGGTCCTGCTGGGGCTTGGCGGCAGCGGGCTGATCGACCGGATTGCCCGGCTTGTGCCCCAATCGGTGCTGTCGGGGTTGCAACTGGGCCTGGGTCTTTCGCTGGGCTGGGTCGCGGTCGGCCTGATGCAGGCGCACTGGCCGATCGGTGCGCTGTCGCTCGGGGTGGCGCTCGCCGCGCTGCGCGCGGGCACCCATGCGGCCATGCTGACCATCACCGTCGGCCTTGCCGCCGGGTACATTCTTGATGTGCCGGACACGCTGGTCCTGAACGCGCCGCATCAGCCGTTGTCGATTCCGACTGCGCAGGAGCTGCACCGCGCTGTCACCGACCTGGCCCTGCCGCAACTGGCGTTGACACTGACCAACGCGGTCTTTGTGACCACGCTTGTCGCGGGCGATCTGTTCGGCGCGCGTGCCGCCCATGTCACCCCGCGCCGCCTGTGCCTGACCTCGGGGCTGGCCAATCTGGTGCTGGCGCCTCTGGGGGCGCTGCCGATGTGTCACGGCGCGGGCGGTGTCGCGGCGCATCACCGGTTTGGTGCCCGCAGCGGCGCGGCGCCCTGCCTGATCGGCGCTGTGCTGTTGCTGATTGCGGTCTTGCCGCCGCAGGTCCAGGGGGCGGTTCTGTCGGCCATACCCACCGCGACGCTGGGCGCTCTGCTGGGGATCGCGGCATGGCAGCTTGCCATCAGCCCCCGCCTGATCGACGCGCGGCCGTCCTGCCGTCCGGTCATCGCGGCCACGGCGCTGGCCACCGCGCTGATGAACCCGCTGTTGGGATTGCTTGCCGGTACCTTGTCGGAAATCATCCGCAAGGCCATCATCTCAAAGCTCAGAGCGCGGCATCGATCAGGTTGACGACGCACCGGATGTTCAGCGTGGCATCGTTCCCGCCGCTGAAAAACTGGCCAAACACGCACAAGATTGAGAAGCCGCAAGCCGGGGGGCTTTCCCGGCATGCGGCGGTGGAGTCTTGGGTTATTGCGGAAAGATGGTTTTCCAGTCGGTCTTCATGTCGATCAGGAGCCAGCCGTTTTCGGCCGCCGCGTCCAGCCCCTTGTCGAGCTTGCCGATATGCGTTTCGCGATCATAGGCGTATTCGCGTTCGGCATCGGTGTGATGCACGAAGGCGCCCAGCCGCAGGCCGTCCGCGCCGATGGTGGTGTATTGCAACATCTCGAAATCTCCGTCTGAATTTCCGAAGGCGGCGATCGGGCGGTGACCGATATGCGCGTTGATGCCGACAGGCTTGCCCGCCTTGTCGTCGATGAAGTCGATCTTGTCGGTGCGCATCAGCGCCGGTTTGCCATCGACCATCTTGAATTCGGTGGCGATCGATGATCCGACGACTTGCTGGGGCGGGATGCCGTAAACCTCTTCCGTCCAGGGGCGCATGAATTCGATGCCGCCGCCGGAAACGATGAAGGTCTCGAAATCATTGTCCTGCAGATACTCGATCAGCTCCAGCATGGGTTGATAGACAAGCGCGGTATAGGGCTGGTCGAATTTGGGATGTTTCGCGCCCGCCAGCCAATCGCTGGCAATCTCTGCGAACCTTTCCGTGCTCATGCCGGCGTGGGTCGTCGCAACAAGTTCAAGCAGGCCTTTCTCGCCAGCCGCGCCGAGCGCCTTCATGTCGCCTTCAAGCACGGCCTGGAACGGCTGGGTCGTTTTCCATTCGGGGTGGTCGTCCGCCATCTCCTTGACCCGGTCGAGGGCAAAGGCCAGCTGGGTATACATCGGCTGTTCGATCCAGAGCGTGCCGTCATTGTCGAAGGTCGCGATACGGGCGTCTTCGCCGACATAGGTGTCGCTGTCCTTGTCGGTCACGCCCCGAACGAACGCGATGATGGCGCGCTTGGTGTCGCCCTCGTTCCACGAGGGCAGCGGATCGTCATCGGCCAGCGCCGGGAGAGCAAGAACAAAAGCAATGGCAAGGCCGGGTGCAAAAGATTTCATCATGGGTCTGCCTTTGGAACTGTCGATCAGGTGTCGGGTCTGGGAAACCGGCGATCCCCACAGAACTCGGCCGCAAGCATGCAGGACTCAGTCGCCGGTTGGCAAGCCGATGCTGACGCCATTCTTTTCAAGCGCATCGCGAACATACTGAGCTGGTACCCCAACGGGGTGGTCGGGCCGGGATAGCCTTCGCTCCGCAGCTTGCGCGGCGGGTAGTCGACACAG
>JAEKDP010000007.1 GCA_016521575.1 Rhodobacteraceae bacterium F11138
ATGGCAAAGGAAAAGTTTGAGCGTAACAAACCGCATGTGAACATCGGCACGATTGGCCATGTTGACCACGGCAAGACGACGCTGACGGCTGCGATCACGAAGTATTTCGGCGATTTCAAGGCCTATGACCA
This sequence comes from Rhodobacteraceae bacterium F11138, assembly GCA_016521575.1. Lineage (GTDB taxonomy): Bacteria > Pseudomonadota > Alphaproteobacteria > Rhodobacterales > Rhodobacteraceae > Sedimentitalea. The sequence goes on from JAEKDP010000007.1 coordinate 132, forward strand.
GATCGACGGCGCACCCGAAGAGAAGGCGCGCGGGATCACGATCTCGACCGCGCATGTGGAATACGAGACCGACAACCGCCACTATGCCCACGTGGACTGCCCGGGCCACGCCGACTATGTGAAGAACATGATCACCGGTGCGGCGCAGATGGACGGCGCGATCCTGGTGGTGAACGCCGCTGACGGCCCGATGCCCCAGACCCGCGAGCACATCCTGTTGGGTCGCCAGGTCGGCATCCCGAAGATGGTGGTCTTCATGAACAAGGTCGACCAGGTCGACGACGAAGAGCTGCTCGAGCTGGTTGAAATGGAAATCCGCGAACTGCTGTCGTCCTATGACTATCCCGGCGACGATATCCCGATCATCGCGGGGTCGGCCCTGGCGGCGATGGAAGGCAGCAGCCCGGAAATCGGCGAAGAGAAGATCAAGGAGCTGATGGCGGCTGTCGACGACTATATCGACACCCCCGAGCGTGCGGTCGACCAGCCGTTCCTGATGCCGATCGAAGACGTGTTCTCGATCTCGGGCCGTGGTACGGTTGTGACCGGCCGTGTCGAGCGTGGCGTGATCAACGTGGGCGACGAAATCGAAATCGTCGGCATCCGCGACACCACGAAAACCACCTGCACGGGTGTTGAAATGTTCCGCAAGCTGCTGGATCGCGGCGAAGCGGGCGACAACATCGGCGCGCTGCTGCGTGGCGTGGACCGTGACGGTGTCGAGCGCGGCCAGGTGCTGTGCAAGCCGGGTTCGGTGACGCCGCACACCAAGTTCGAAGCCGAAGCCTATATCCTGACCAAGGATGAAGGTGGCCGTCACACGCCGTTCTTCGCGAACTACCGTCCGCAGTTCTACTTCCGGACGACCGACGTGACCGGCACCGTGACCCTGGCCGAAGGCACCGAAATGGTGATGCCGGGCGACAACGTGTCCTTTGGCGTCGAACTGATCGCGCCGATCGCCATGGAACAAGGCCTGCGCTTCGCCATCCGCGAAGGCGGCCGCACCGTAGGCGCCGGCGTCGTATCCAAAATCATCGATTGAGTCGGTTCACCGGCCGCTGGGCACCGGTTGGTCCGCAGGGGCAATGAAGCGCCCGGTCTGAATGCCAAACAAAGCCGTCCCGTAAACGGGGCGGCTTTTCGTTTTCGCGCGACTGGATTGTTCTCACCGATAGGTGCGGTTCTCGATCGGGGTGGTCTCGATGGCCTGCAGTATCGTTTTCAGCAACAGATCCTCGGCCCGGTTCTTGACCGTGTGACGGCTCCAGACCAGATGCACATCGATCGCCGGAGTATCGTCATAGGGCGGGACCTGCCATAGATGCCCGTCCTGCACATCGCGCGATGCAACATGCAGGGGCAGGGGGCCGATCCCAAGCCCGGCAACGATCATGCGGCGGACTTCTTCCAGGTGGCTGGACACGCCGGTGATCTTCTGGCCCAGTTCGGCCTGCGCCCGCATCACGGTGACCGGTTTCAGGACGTCCTGCAGCCGGTCGGTTTCAAAACTGACCGAGCTGTGCCCGGCCAGATCCGCCAGCGTCAGGTCGCTGCGCCCGAACAGCGGGTGGCGCGGACCGCAGAACAGGCCGAAATATTCCCGATACAGCCGCCGGTATTCCAGTTTGGGATTGTGATCGCGCACCAGGCACACCGCGAACGAGGCGCGCTTGGCGGCAACTTCGGCGATGGCATCGGCGCTGGAATGGACCTCGATCCCGAATGTGGCACGGGGATGGGCGGCATGGAAATCCGCCAGCGCCTGATCGAAAAGCGGGCAGACGACATGGCTGGCGGCGGTTATTCTGACATGGCCTTGCACGTCATCGGTCAGTTCGCGCATCAGGGTGGACAGGCGCAATACGGACCCGTTGATCTCGACAGCTTCGCGATACAACAGCCGCCCGGCATCGGTCAGCGCATAGCGACCGGGCGAGCGGTCCAGCAATTTGCGCCCGATCCGGTCTTCGAGCTTTTTCAATGCTGCCGAGACCGAAGGTTGCTTCAGCCGCAGGCGTCCGGCCGCATCGGTGATTGACCGGCTGTCCGCCAGCACGACGAAAGTGCGCAACAGGTTCCAGTCCAGTTCCCGCGCAATCCGGTCAGGGTCGAAGTGAGTCTCGGGGCCAATCATAGATTTCATCTATTTTCAGAATTCCAAATATCTATTTGATCTATGTATGCAGACTTCGCATGGTTCAATCAACCTGCATTCCGAGGAGCGCCCATGTCCGTAGAAGCCCGCGAGGCGCGACAGCCCTGGATCCTGCTGTCACCTGCCTTGGGCGCGGTCACGCTGTTGCTGTTCGTGCCGCTGCTCTTCATTCTGGTCTACAGCTTCTGGCTGCGCACGGCGACGGGGGCGGACCTGGCAGGGTTCTATCTGGACAATTGGCAAGAGGCGCTGAGCGACCCGTTTTACCGCGATATCCTGCTGGGAACCTTGCGCATCGCTGCGATCACCACGCTGGTCTGTGCGCTGATGGGGTATCCGGCGGCCTATTTCATCGCACGTTCGCGGGGAAACAAGGCGATCCTGCTGCTGTTGCTGATGTTGCCGTTCTGGATCAGCTACATCATCCGCACGATGAGCTGGATCAACATTCTGGGGGTATCGGGCGGGCTGAACACGTTTCTGATCGCCGTGGGGCTTGTCGATGAGCCGATTCAAATGCTGTACAACCAGACCACCGTGATCCTGGGGCTGGTGCACTTTCTGCTGCCGTTCATGGTGCTCAACATCTATGTCAGCCTTGAAGGCATCGATACCAATCTTGAGGATGCGGCGAATTCCCTGGGGGCAACCCGCTGGCAGAGTTTCCTGCAAGTCACCCTGCCATTGTCATTGCCGGGATTGGCCGCCGGAGGGCTGCTGTGTTTCGTGCTGGGGGCGGGCACCTATATCACGCCGCTGGTTCTGGGCGGGCCGCGTGATGCGATGTTCGCCAATCTGGTGTTCGAAGCCATCATCACCCAATTGAACTGGCCTTTGGGATCGGCGCTCAGCCTCATGTTGCTGGTGGTTCTGGGGGCGTTGGTGCTGATCTACAACCGCTATCTTGGCATGGCGCAGTTGATGAAGGGGCTGGGATGATGGGTGGTCTGGGCTGGAACCTCATTCGCGGCTGGACGCTTCTGGTCTATGTCTTCATGTTCCTGCCGGTGGCGGTGGTGGTTCTGCTCAGCTTCAACGCCAGCCAGTTCGGCAGTTTCCCGATGACCGGGTTTTCGTTTCGCTGGTTCATTGAGCTGACCCAGAACGACGCCATTCTGCGCGCCTTTCGCACGTCGATCATTCTGGGGCTGCTGACGGCGCTGATTTCGACCACTCTGGGTGTGCTGGCCAGTCTGGCGCTGGTGCGGTATCGGGTGCCGGGGGCGAATGTGATCTCGACATTGCTGATCGCGCCGATCCTGGTGCCCGAGGTCGTGCTGGCGGTTGCGCTGCTGCTGTTCCTGAACTTTCTGAGCATCAACAAAAGCTTTGCGCTGCTGCTGGCGGGGCATGTGATCTTTACCCTGCCCTTCGTGATCCTGGTGGTGCAGGCACGTCTGGTCAGCATCAAGCGCGATGTCGAAGAAGCCGCGTTGAGCCTGGGCGCAAACCCGGTGCAGACCTTTTTCCAGATTACCCTGCCGTTGATGCTGCCTGCCGTTCTGGCCGGGGCATTATTCGCCTTCACCATCAGTTTTGACGACATCACCGGCACGCTGTTCTGGAAACCCGGCGGGGTCGAAACCGTGCCGACCCAGATCTTTGCCATGCTGCGAAATTCGATTTCCCCGGAAATCAATGCCTTGGGCACCGTCATGATCGTCATGACGGTCGGCCTGCCCCTTCTGGGGGCGGCGATTGCCCGACAGATGGCCAGAAAAAGCGGCACCTGAACGCCGCGGCCAGAATAACACCCGACAACACCGACAAGGAGAAAACAATGACCCAAAAAATGGACAATACCACCCGATACGAACGTCTGCGCGAACGCTATATGAATGGTGATATCGACCGGCGCGGATTTCTGGGCCTGATTGGCGCGGCCGGTCTGGCCTATGGGGTGCAGACCCCGTTCGCCAAATACGCCCATGCCGCCGCCGATCAGGTGCGGTTTGACGGATGGGGTGGCGTGGTTTCAGAGGCGTTTCGGCAATATGCCTTTGACCCCTATACCAAAAAGACCGGCATCACGGTGGTGGACGGCACATTCGGCGGTGGCGACGAATACCTGAGCCGGGTCAAGGCCAGTCAGCCCGGAGAATACAACATCGCCCATCTGTCCGGCGTGTTCGATTATGCGCGCTATCACGGTCTGGGGCTGAGTTCGGAACTGAACGAGGACAATATCCCCAACCTGCAATTCGTGATCCCGAAACTGGTGGATGTCTTTCGCGGTGTGAGCGGGGGGGCGCTGTCCTGTGTGCCCTATGACTATGGCACCACGGGGCTGGCCTATAACCGCAAATACATCAGCGATGAGCGGATGCAGGAAATGGGCGCCAACATTCTGCTGGACGAAAGTCTCAAGGGCAAGATCGCCGGCTGGAGCGACTGGCGCACCCGGATGTGGTACGCCAGCCTGCAAACCGATCAGGATCCCAATGGGGCGACGGATACCGACGCCTGCTGGGATGCGATACGCAAGCATCGGGATCTGTCCCTGAAATACTGGGGGTCGGGGGCCGAATTGATGAGCCTGCTGGCAGAGGAGGAGATCTATGTCACCGAAGGCTGGTCCGGCCGCATCTATGCGCTGCAGGAACAGGGCCACGATATCGGATACATGGATCCGCCCAACGGGTTCGGCTGGCAGGAATGCCTGTTTGTCATCAAGGGCTCGCCCATGGAGCCCTGCGAAGAGCTGCTGAATTTCATGCTGGCGCCGGAAACCTCGATCGCGGTGGCGGAAGGTCAAAGCTATCCGCCCGCGCTGGACCCGACGAAGGTGGATCTGGGATCCAAGATCCCGAACCTGCCCGCATTCGATGCATCAGGCACCCTGGACGGGCTGACGTTCGCCGACCCGACCTATTGGAACGGGCACGAGGCGGAATGGTCCAAGATGTTTGGCCGGGTTCAAAAAGGCTATTGAACGTGAAACCGCCCCCGGGATCTTCCCGGGGGTCCCCATCCGGAGAATGCCATCGTGAGTTCCGTTCATCTGAACAATATCGTCAAACGCTTTGGCAATTTTACTGCCGTGCATCCGACCGATCTGACCATTCCAGAAGGGGATTTTGTCACTCTTCTGGGGCCTTCGGGCTGTGGCAAGACCACCAACCTGCGCATGATCGCCGGGCTGCTGGACCCGACAGAAGGGGAAATCCTGATCGGTGGGCGGCGTATGAACGACGTACCGATCCACAAGCGTAACCTGGGTATCGTGTTCCAGAACTACGCGCTGTTTCCACACAAGACGGTGGCGGAAAACGTGGGATTTGGCCTGCGCTATCGCGATGTGCCAAAATCCGAAGTCCCCGGGCGGGTGCAGGCGGCGCTGGATCTGGTTCAATTGCCCGATGTGGGCAGCCGCTATCCCAAGGCGTTGTCCGGCGGGCAGCAGCAGCGCATCGCCCTGGCCCGCGCCATCGTCATCGAACCCGAAGTGCTGTTGCTGGACGAACCCTTGTCGGCGCTGGACGCCAACCTGCGCGAAGACATGCGGGTCGAACTGAAACGGATTCAGCACCAGATCGGCGTGACCACGGTGTTTGTGACCCACGATCAATCCGAAGCTCTGGCCATGTCCGACCGGATCGTGGTGATGAGCGCGGGCCGCGTCGAGCAGGTCGGCACGCCGGAAGAGGTGTACAACACCCCGGCCAGCACCTTTGTGGCGAATTTCCTGGGCGCGTCCAACATCCTGCCGGCGCGTTGCATCGGTCGGGATCCGGACAAGATCCGTTTGCAGGTGCCGCAATTCGGCGTCGTCCCGGTTCCCGGCGAACGCGCCCCGGGCGTGGGCGAAGGTGCGGCCAAGCTGGTGCTGCGGGCGGAAAAGCTGACTCTGCTTGGCGACGGGGCGGATGCCACGGGCTTGATCACGGCGCAGGCGACAGTCGAGACCGTGGATTATCAGGGCCAGACCGTGCGCTATTTCGTGCGTCTGGGCGACACCCCGCTGCAGGCCATAAACATGATCGACACACGCCCCTTTGCAGCCGGCAGCACGGTTACGATTGGCTTTCGTCCCCAGGATTGCGCGGCCTTGCAAGGGGAGTGACATGAGCAATCTCTTCTATCAGGGCCGTGGGCGCAAACCGGTGCTTGAACAGGCGCGGGGTGTCTATCTTTGGGACAAGGACGGCAAACGCTATCTGGATGGATCGTCGGGTGCCATGGTGTGCAACATCGGGCATTCAAACCCGGCCGTGCTGGCCGCCATGCAGCGTCAGATGGGCAAGTCCACCTTTGGGTACCGGTTGCATTTCGAGACCGAGGCCAGTGAAAATCTGGCCGCGCGTCTGGCCGGGCTGTGTCCGAAAGGGTTAAACCGGGTGTTCTTTGTCTCCGGCGGTTCCGAAGCGGTCGAAAGCGCGGTGAAACTTGCGCGCCAGCACGCGGTCGCCACCGGGCAGGGGGCTCGCTGGAAGGTGATTTCGCGCGCGCCCTCCTATCACGGCTGCACATTGGGCGCACTCGCGCTGACCGGATATGCGCCGTTGACCGACCCGTTCGCGCCGATGATGCAGCCCATGCCCAAAGTCCCCGCGCCGCGGGCCTATCTGGATGGGCTGGACCCCGACGACCCGGCGACGGGCCACCACTATGCCGACATGCTGGATGCCCGGATCCGCGCCGAGGGACCGGATACTGTTCTGGCCTTTATCGTGGAACCCGTCGGGGGGGCGTCAACCGGGGCGCTGGTGCCGCCTGTCGGCTATTTGCAGCGTGCGCGCGAGATCTGCGATCGGCACGGCATATTGCTCATTCTGGATGAGGTGATGACCGGCATCGGGCGCACCGGCCGGTTTCTGGCCTCTGAGCATTGGGACCTGCGCGCGGACATCATCGTCTTGTCCAAGGGGCTGGGGGCCGGATATGCGCCTTTGGGGGCGATGATCGCCGATGACCGGTTGGTCGAACCGGTGCTGGACGCGGGCGGGTTTGCCCACGGGTTCACCTATGCCGGCAATCCGCTGGCCTGTGCCGCCGGTCTGGCGGTGCTCGAAGAGATCGACACCGGGAACCTGTGTGAAAATGCCGCCGCGATGGGCGACAAGCTGCTGGCCGGTCTGGGCGGGTTGATGCAGAAACACCCGCTCATCGGGGATGTTCGCGGCAAGGGGCTGTTGACGGCCTTTGAGTTCATGGCCGATGCGGCCACCGGAGATCCGCTGCCCGCAGCGTTGAATGCCCATCAGCGGTTCGTTGACATTGCTTACGACCGCGGATTGATCGTGTATTCCAGACGCACGCGCAACGGGCTGGAAGGCGATCACATTCTGGTCTGTCCGCCGCTGATCGTGAACGACACGCATCTGGATGAGATCATCGAGGGGCTGGATGCCTCTCTGACCCGTTTTGAAACCGAAATTGCCGGAAAGGCTGCCTGAAATGTCTGCGACCCTCATCGCCTGCGCCATGACCGGTTCGCGGCACCGCGCGCCAGTGTCGCCGCAAAGATCGGCGCGACCGGGTCAGGCCGCAAGAATACGGAAATGCGAGAACGTGGAAAGGGCCATGCGTTGATGCGAACACGCTATCGACTGGCTGAGCGTTCCGATGCCGTGCAATTGAACGCGGCCCTGAAGCAGCTATCCGATCATCTGGGGGATGATCACCGTGCCGAAGCACAGGATCTGGAACGCGCGGGTTGGGCGCAAAATCCCGTCTTCCGCGCAATGCTGGCCGAAACCGACCAATTGGTCGGGGCCGCGCTTTACATGCCCATCTTTTCGACCCGGATCGGCGAGCCGGGGACCTATGTCTCGGATCTCTGGATCGCCCCGGACCAGCGGGGCCGCAATCTGGGCGTCGGGCTGTTGCGGGCCGTTTTGCAAGATGCCGCGACAGTCTGGGGCGCGGACTATATCAAGCTTGACGTCGATGCCTGCAACCCGAATGCGCGTCGGTTTTATGAGCGTCTGGGATTTCTACCTTCGACAGACCAAACCTCTATGATCTTGGGCCAAAGCGGATGCGCGGCCCTGAAAGGAGCAAAATGAAAGCGGTTTTCGACGAACGCCAATGGCAGCACGACCCCCGGCATTTTATGGCGAACGGGACGGTCTTGCCCAATCCCGAGCAACCTGAACGGATCCGGGTCCTGCGCGCCGGGGCCGAGGCCGCCGGCTGCAATTTCGAGCCACCGGCGGATGCGGGAATGGGACCGATCGCGGCGGTGCATACGGCGGAATATCTGACCTTTCTGGAGACCATCCACAGCCGCTGGCAACGCATAGACGGTGCGGGCGAAGAGGTGATCCCCAATATTCACCCCGCATCGCGCAGGGACGGCTATCCCAAATCGGCGGTGGGGCAGGCGGGGTACCATCAGGCGGATACTGCCTGTCCCATATCGTCGGGGACATGGGACGCGGCCTATTGGTCGGCACAATCGGCGATCTCGGGCGCGGATCTGATGGCCACCGGGGCGCGCTCGGCCTATGTGCTCAGCCGCCCGCCCGGCCACCATGCCTTTGCCGATCTGGCGGGCGGTTTCTGTTTTCTGAACAATTCCGGCATTGCCGCCCAACGCCTGTGCGCAGCGGGGTTGCGCCCGGCGATTCTGGATGTGGACGTGCATCACGGCAACGGGACCCAGGGCATTTTCTATCACCGCAACGATGTGCTGACGGTTTCCATTCATGCCGATCCGGCCCGGTTCTATCCGTTCTTCTGGGGACACGCACAAGAGCGCGGCGCTGGCGCGGGACTGGGCTGCAACCTGAACCTGCCGCTGGAGAGGGGCACGGCGGATCAGGATTATCTGGCCACGCTGGAGACGGCCCTGCGGCGGGTTACGTCTTTCGGGACGGATGTTCTGGTCGTGGCGCTGGGTCTGGACGCGGCGGTGGACGATCCCTTTCAGGGGCTTGCTGTGACCGGCGACGGGTTTGCGCGCATCGGCGCGGCATTGGCGGGCACCGGTCTGCCGGTGCTGTTCATACAGGAGGGCGGATACCTGTCCGACAGCCTGGGTTCCAACCTGACCCGCATCCTGAGCGGATTTCAGGATGCGGCATGACCAGGGCGGATGTCATTGTCATCGGCGGCGGCATTGCGGGGCTTAGCGCCGCGGGGATGCTGGCACAGGATGCCTCGGTGCTTGTGCTCGAAGCGGAACCGCATCTGGGTTATCACGCGACCGGGCGGTCGGCGGCGATTTTCATCCGCAACTATGGCAACGCCGTCCTGCGGTCGCTGAATGCGGCCTCGGCGCCGGTTCTGGAAAGCCCCGTGGGCGGGGACGCCAGCCTGTTGTCGCCCCGTGGCGAGCTGCTGATCGCAACCCGGGATGAATTGCAGGCCCTTGACGACTATGTGGCGGGGGCGGCCGGGCTGCACGTCCTGACGGCGCAACAGGCGGTGGAACTGGTGCCGATCCTGCGCCCCGAGCGGATCGCCGGAGCGGTGATTGAATGGGACGCGCAGGATATAGATGTCGACCGGATGCTGGCCGGGTACACCCGCCTGCTGAAAGCGCAAGGCGGAGAAATCGTGACCGGCGCGAAAGTCAGCGCGATCACGCGGCACAACGAAGTCTGGCAGGTGCATGTCGGCAAGGATGTGTTCACCGCGCCGGTTGTCGTCAATGCCGCCGGGGCCTGGGCAGCAGAGGTCGGCCAGATGGCCGGCGCGCTGCCGGTTCCGCTGCAACCGTTGCGCCGCAGCGCCGCGATCCTGCCCGCGCCCGAGGGGCATGATCCGCGCGAGTGGCCCCTGTTCGTCAGCGCGAGCGAACAATGGTATGCCAAGCCCGAAGCCGGCAAGCTGATGGTCAGCCCCGCCGAAGAGGATCCGCAGCCTGCGCATGACGCGTGGGCGGACGACATGGTTCTGGCCGAAGGGCTGCACCGTTTTGAACAGGCGGTGACCGTTCCGGTGACGCGGGTCGAAACCACATGGGCCGGCCTGCGCACCTTTGCCGTCGACCGCACCCCCGTGGTCGGGTTTGACAATCGCGCGCCGGGATTCTTTTGGCTGGCCGGGCAGGGTGGCTATGGTGTTCAGACCGCGCCCGCGCTATCGCTGCTGACAGCGGCACTGATCCGTGGCGAGCAGAGCGATCTGCCCGAGTCCGTGATCGCCGCGCTGGACCCCGTGCGTTTTGACACGCCCCTGCAAACCTGACCCATTATGAGGATTCCATGACCGAAATTGCCCGTCATCACACCGCCACCCGCATGAGCCAGATCGTCATCCATGGCGACACCATCTATTTGGCCGGTCAGGTCGGCACCGCCGGTGCCAGCGTCGCACAACAGACCCAGGATTGCCTGGACAAGATCGACGCCCTGCTGGCCGAAGCGGGCAGCGACAAGACGCGGATCCTGCAGACCACCATCTGGCTGGCCGATATGGCCGATTTCGCCGAGATGAACGATGTCTGGGACGCCTGGGTTCCCGAAGGCCACGCCCCGGCCCGCGCCTGCGGCGAGGCAAAGCTGGCCACGCCCGAGTATCGTGTCGAACTGATCGTGGTTGCCGCGCGCTGATCGGACCGCCGACAAAATCCGGTTTCCCGTATGGGGGACCGGAGCACACGGATCGCGGGCCTGCGGTTGATTTTCCCGTTTCCGGGCCGCCCGCTGACAGGCCAGCCGCTTGCAATCGGGCGCGGCGCTACGCATCTTTGAAAGATAGGGAAAGCGTTACGGGGAACAATCCCGCCGGGCTGCGCGTTGATATAAAAACCGCATGGACCAGGCTGACTCTGAATCCGTCGGATTCGCGGCATGTCTGCACCACGCAATCCCGACAGGAAAGGAATGCAAGATGCGACCCGATACCCGAGCCAAGATTTCAGACCCAGGCGCGCGCTATGCGTCGCCTTCGCAGGTTCTGGAAGATGAGACACTGACCACCGAAGACAAGATCGACGTGCTCAACGCCTTCGTGCTGGATGCCAAGCTGCTGGCCAGCGTGGGCACGGAAAACGACACCACGCCGGGCCTGCTGCAAGACGCGACCAAGGCGCTGGAATCCCTGCAGGATGCGCAACAGACCGCCACGCCGCCGCGCAAGACGGACGCGCCTGTCAGTCAGATGTCTTATCGCAAAATTCTGGTGGCCCTGGACACCGATGACCCGCTGGTGGATCAGATTCTCGAGACCGCGCGGGAAATGGCGCGCCTGTGCCAGGCCAAGATCAGGTTTCTCACCGTGGTGCCGTCGGCGGCGACGGCGGTGCCCAACGTCGCCTATGGCCCCGCCGGGGCGGCGGCGGTTCTGCCCGAACCGCTGGAGCAGGCAAACGAGCAGTTGGCCGAACACCACCGCAAGAATGCCGACCGGCTGTTGGCCAGTTTCGCGCCGCTGGGCAATGGGCGCCACGCAATCCGCCGCGGGATCTGCGACGACGAAATCGTGCGCTATGCCAGCGAATGGCCCGCGGATCTGCTGATCATGGGCTCGCATAAACAAGGGTGGCTGGAAGCGCTGTTTCGCGACAGCACCACACGCGCGGTCATCAACCGTATCGGTTGTGCGGTGTTGTTGGTGCCGGACAGCAACTGACGAACGGGCTACTGGTTCTTGCGTGCGACACGGTCTTTTGCGCAGGGCTGCGGCATCGAGACATCTTGGACTTGTGAAATTCCCGGGTGATATGAATAGTCGGATCGGTCGTCGTCGCCTGAACACAGAGCGCCGGTGCCGACGGGGGGGATCCCCCCGGATGTCTACTTTGGTCGGCAATGGGGCCACGCCTTTGATCGAGGTCCCGAAAGGCCAAGTTGGAAACCGTGATGAAAACCAAAGGGAGACCAGATATGATCAAACCGATACTGAGCACAGCCGCTGTACTGGCGGTTCTGACAGCGCCGGCTTTCGCCGAGGGCGACGCGGATAAGGGCGAAAAGGTGTTCAAGAAATGCAAGGCTTGTCACGCCGTTGGTCCTGATGCCAAGAACAAGGTCGGGCCTGAACTGAACGGGATTGTCGGCGCACCAGCCATGCACAACCCGGATTTCAAATATTCCGACGCGATGAAAGAAGCCGCAGAAGGCGGTCTGGTTTGGGATGAGGAATCGCTGGCTGCGTTTCTGACCAAACCCAGGGACTTCATGAAGGGCACCAAGATGACCTTTGCCGGGCTGCGCAAGGAAGCCGACATCGCTAACGTGATCGCCTACCTTCAGTCCTTCTGATCTACAGCACGATCTGATCCCCGGGACGCATATGTCGCGGGGGTCAGATCCGACATTTCGTGCCGCCGGGGTTTGACGGTCCGGATCGGCCGCAGCGTTACAGCGCGTTCTGTACGTCCTGGGCGGTGTTTGAAATCGCGTTGCCCGCTTTCTGGATATCCTGCCCCGCGCCTTTGGCGGTTTCACAGGCACCCAATGTCAACAGGGCAAGCCCGACAAGAATGATTCGGATCATCATGGTCTCCAGAACACTGTCGGGTCTCAGAAAATCAGTTTTGCCTGTGTTGCGCAAGACAGGGTCGGGAAAGGTGCGGGAATTCACGTAAGGTCTGATTGTGCCGCCTGGCCGGTCAGCGTTGCGCCGCCCGGTGGCGCGCGCCGTTCAGAAAGATCGAATTGGTCTTGCGCAAAAGGATCGGTATCAGCGGCAACAGAAACCCGACCCAACAGCCGATCATGTACCACATGATCCCTGCCCAGAACCCGTATCCCAACCATATGCTGGTGCAGGCAAACACAAATCCGCCGATGATAGATGTGAACAGAAATGCAAGCATCTGCCGTGGCTCCCCATGTGCATTTGCAGCTTATCGGCCAGAAGATGAACAGGGGATTAATGACGGTATGGACAGGGGCGCAAAATGGGCGGTTCAGCGGCTTTGGGCCGGGTGCGCCCGTTGCGCGTCACGCCATCAGAAAGGTTCGAACCGAGTCTTCGAATGCGCGCGGTTTTTCTGCGTGCAGCCAGTGCCCCGCGCCGGACAGTCTGGCAAAACGGGCCTTGGTGAATCGGGCGCGTATGGCGGGGCGGTATTCGGCCAGAACATAATCGGATTCGCTGCCTGCAAGAAACAAGGCAGGTCCGTCCCACTGTTTCCGGGTTTCGGGAAATGACATGATGGCGGGCATTTCGCGTTCCAGAACCTGCAAGTTCAGTTTCCAGCGCTTGTTGGGCACGTCCAGGGATTGCGTGAAAAAGCTTTGCAATGCACGTTCGACCCCTTGATTTGCCAACTGGGTTTCCGCGTCGGACCGACGTGCTACCTGACTCAGATCGACGCTGCGCATCGCGGTGATATATGGCAGTTGCGAATGGCTGTAGGGCACCGGCGCGATATCGGCCACGATCAGCCGGCGCACTGTGTGGGGATGCTCCAGCGCCAGCATCATAGCGGCCTTGCCCCCCATGGAATGGCCCAGCACGTCCACCGGCCCGCCAAGTCGTGCAATCACTTCAGCCAGATCATCGGCCATTTCGGGATAGCTGTGGCCGTCGTGCCAGGGGCTGTCTCCGTGATTGCGCATGTCCACGGCGAAGACCTGTCTGGAATCGGACAGGCGTTTGGCGATTACACCCCAGTTGCGCGCCGATCCGTATAGGCCGTGCGCGATCAAGAGCGGTGGCAGGTCAGTCGGCTCGCCGTGGCTGATGAAATTCAACATGCTATCGTCATATTCCTGAACAGAGTTCGGGGCCAGCCCCATTGAGACCGACGACCGTCGCGCGTATCGTGGCAACGATCAGGAGACTGCCATGGCCGAAGAACCGGATATTCAAACCCAGATTGCACATGGGTTGGGACTGTTGCGCGACAAGCTGGGTATTCACGCCACCGGACTGCGCGCGGCGCTGCCCAGGGCGCGGCGCCAGTTGCCGCGCCGGGTTGGCAAGGACCTGAAGCTGCTGGCCGATGCGGAACCGCTGTTGGCGCATCCCAAGCTGCGCCAGACCGTGGACCGCGCATCCCTTTCTGCTGCGGCCGGTGCGCTGACCAGGCACCTGGAAGGCATCGACAAGGCAGACCGCCGCAAGGGTTGGTGGCTGGGCATGTTGGGCGGGCTGGCGTTCAATCTGCTTGCATTTTCGGTGTTGCTGATCGTCGTTCTGATCTGGCGCGGCTATCTGTAGAAAAACCGCCCGCTTGTTGGCGGGCGGTTTTGGATTTTGTCAGAGGTCCGGGTAGATGGGGAATTTGGCGCAGAGAGCGGTGACTTCGGCCTTGACGCGGGCTTCGACCTCGGCGTTGCCGTCTTCGCCATTGGCGGCCAACCCGTCGACCACCTGGATGATCCAGTCCGCGATCTGACGGAATTCGGTCTCGCCAAAGCCGCGCGTGGTGCCGGCCGGGCTGCCCAGCCGGATACCGCTGGTCACCGTGGGTTTTTCCGGATCAAACGGCACCCCGTTCTTGTTGCAGGTGATATGCGCGCGCCCCAGGGCCTTTTCGGTGGCGTTGCCCTTGACCCCTTTGGGCCGCAGATCGACCAGCACCACATGGGTGTCGGTGCCGTGGGTCACCGTGTCCAGCCCGCCTTTGATCAGCTGATCGCTCAGGGCCTGCGCGTTGGTTACAACCTGTTGAATATAAGACTTGAATTCCGGTTGCAGCGCCTCGGCGAAAGCCACGGCCTTGGCTGCGATCACATGCATCAGAGGCCCGCCCTGGATGCCCGGAAAGATCGCCGAATTCACTTTCTTTGCGATTTGTTCATCATTGGTAAGGATCATTCCACCACGGGGGCCGCGCAACGTCTTGTGCGTGGTCGTCGTGGCCACATGCGCGTGCGGAAACGGGCTGGGATGCGCGCCCGCCGCCACCAGACCGGCGAAATGCGCCATATCCACATGGAGGTACGCCCCGACCATATCCGCGATCGCCCGCATCCGGGCAAAGTCGATCTGCCGCGGGATCGCCGAACCGCCGGCGATGATCAGTTTCGGCTGATGTTCACGGGCCAGCGCCTCGACCTGGTCGTAATCCAGCAGGTTGTCTTGCCGTCGCACGCCGTATTGCACGGCGTTGAACCATTTGCCCGACTGGTTGGGCGCAGCACCGTGCGTCAGATGGCCCCCGGCGTCCAGGGACATGCCCAGGATCGTGTCTCCGGGTTTGATCAGCGCCTGCATCACGCCCTGGTTGGCCTGGCTGCCCGAGTTCGGCTGTACATTGGCAAAGTCGCAGCCAAACAGCTGCCGGGCCCGGTCGATCGCCAGGTTCTCGGCGATATCGACATGCTCACAGCCGCCATAATACCGTCGGCCGGGATAGCCTTCGGCGTATTTGTTGGTCATCACGCTGCCCTGAGCCGCCATCACCGCCGCGCTGACGATGTTCTCGGACGCGATCAGCTCGATCTCATCGCGCTGACGCCCCAACTCATCCGAAATCGCCGCGTATATCTCGGGATCGCGAGCCATCAGGGACTCCGTGAAAAAACCAGTATTTCGATGGGGCGCGTTCATGGCCGACTCCGTTTGATGACATAGGCAGGTGTTGATGGATTTCCTATCGGAAACCCGGCCGCGCGGAAAGGCCGGAAAGCGATGAAACGGGGCGGGGCCGCGGCAAGGCTGGTCTTGGGCGGAAAGGTATGCTTGTTTCGGAACCACATGTGCAATACCGGAAACCTTGCCCGATGACATTACGAATCGCGTTCATGGCCAGTGATGCACCTGTGGCGCAAACCGCGCGGGCGGCGTTGATCGGACGCTATGGCGATGCGCGGCCCGAAGATGCCGAGGTGATCGTGGCCCTGGGCGGCGACGGGTTTATGTTGCGCACCCTGCATGCAACGCAGCATCTGGGCGCCCCGGTATATGGGATGAACCGGGGCACCATCGGTTTTCTGATGAACGAATACAGCGAAACCGATCTGATGGATCGGCTGAAACAGGCCGAAGAGGCGGTCATCAATCCGTTGTCGATGCGGGCCATGGATCAGAGCGGGCAGATGCACCGGGCGCTGGCCATCAACGAAGTGTCTTTATTGCGCGCCGGACCGCAGGCGGCCAAGCTGAAAATAACCGTGGACGGACGGGTGCGGCTGGCGGAACTGGCGTGTGACGGCGCGTTGCTGGCCACACCTGCGGGGTCCACGGCCTATAATTACTCGGCCCATGGGCCAATCCTGCCGATCGGGTCCGATGTTCTGGCATTGACCGCAATCGCCGCGTTCCGCCCGCGCCGCTGGCGCGGGGCTTTGCTGCCGAAAACCGCCAGGGTGCGGTTTGACGTGGTCGAGGCTGGCAAGCGGCCGGTGATGGCGGACGCGGATTCGATTTCGATCATGGAAATCGACTGGGTTGAAATCCGGTCCGAACCGTCAATTCGCCACCGAATCCTGTTCGATCCGGGCCATGGTCTGGAAGAACGGCTGATTTCGGAACAATTTACCTGAAAATTGCAGAATTTTTCGTGAGATTTTCGTAGGTTACAGGGAATCTTTCCAGATCTGCACGATTTTTTCACGTTGTGTGAACAAGCTCACAGAGACGGCAGCGCCCATATGCCAATATCGGTGCATTGGTACAACGCAAGTTGGCAAAGCATAATGTACCGTGAGGGTAGTTTGGTAAAGAGTTCGTGGTTCCAGTCGGGCGTGGGAGAAATCCCACGCCCGCATTATTTCAGCCGGTGACGGTGCTTTTCGGTTTGGCAGCGGCGGCCATTTGCGCCCAGAGCGCATCGCACATCCGGCCGACCCGGTGTTCGATCGCCACACAGGCATTCACGATCAGATCCTCGCGCCAGCGGCGCCCGACGATCTGCACATTGATCGGTTGAGCGCCTCGGGGCAGCTGTGCCAGCCGCGTCGGCAAACACCCCGCCGGCAATCCCATGAAGTTCATTGCATAGGAATAGAGCGCCGAGCCCAGGACCTCTTGCACGCCGTCTGCACCTTCGGTGTCGCGATCCGGTGCAAAAAACGGCTGGGGCATGAACGGCGTCACCACCAGGGGATAGGTTTCCAGAAGCAGGGACCAGGTGCGCGCGTAGTGGCTGCGGCGCGCCATGGCCTGCAGCAGCTCTTCGCCCTCAAAGGGTGGGAATTCCTGAAAATAGGTGTCGAAGATCTTCTGGATCGTTTCGGATCCGTCGCGGCGGATGTCCGGCGCCATCAGGGCGCGGACTTCGCCCATCAGTGCGCGGTACCCGTCCATGCCGGCTTCGCGCAGCAATGGCGGTTCGATGTCTTCGACGACATATCCGGCATCGTCCAAAGCGTCGCGGGCCGCATCCAGCGCCTGCGACACCTCGGGATGCAGATCGTAGCCGAACGTCTGTTTGGTGAACCCGACCTTGATCTGTCCGTCCAGAAGCGCACCGCGATAGGGAAGCGGCACATGGAACGGATCGCGCGGATCGGCTGCGACGGCAGCGGGCATCGACAGGTGCAGATCCGCCGCCGAGCGGGCAATCAGGCCCTGGACCGACATCATCTGTGCCAACATGCCGCGTTCGGCCTTTTGGCTGGGATTCCAGGCGGGCACGCGCCCCAGGCCCGGCTTGACGGTCACCGCCCCGTTGGCTGCGGCGGGAAAACGCAACGAACCACCGATGTCGTTGCCATGGGCCAGCGCCCCGATTCCCGCCATCACCGCCGCACCGGCCCCGCCCGAGGATCCGCCCGGCGAAATATGCTTGCCCCAGGGATTGTAGGTGCGCCCGAACAGCGGATTGTCGGTGTCGGCGCGAAACGAATATTCGGGCGTGTTGGTGCGCCCGATCACGATGGCCCCGGCCTTTTTCAGATTCGCGACGATCGGTGCATCTTCGGGAGCCATCAGATCCTTCAACGCGGGCACCCCATTGGATGTCGCATGGCCTTTCTGATCGACATTGATCTTGATGGTGACAGGCACCCCATGCAGCGGCCCGGTGGGGGCGATCAGCGTATCCTGGGCTGCGGCTTCGCGCAGGGCAGAGTCGCCCAGATCCTCGACCACGGCGTTCAGTTCGGGGTTGATCGCATGCATGTGGTCCAGAACCGCCTGGGTGGCCTGAACCGCCGTCAGTTCCCGACGGCGAATGCGTGTGTTGATTTCAGCGGCAGTAAGTTGCCAAAGAGGTTGCTCGGTCATTTTTGCTCTCCCTGCTCAATGCGAATCCTTAAACCGCGTCCGCCGGGACGCAAGGGCAACCCGCTACTATCCTGCCGTGTAAAATTGTCGAGCCCCCGGAACTGCGCTAGTGTTGCCACAGTATTGTTCAATTTCTTTCATGCAAGGTGCGCCTGATATGGCTTTCTACAAGGTGATCAAGGACTACCCGCCGGGAAATGCAGCCCCGGGGCAACGCGGCTGGATTGCCGACGGATTGTTGCGGCTGCGGGCCGATCTGGCGGATAAGATCGGCGATCAGCGCCGGGCCAATTCGCTGATCGTGGGATCATGGAATATCCGCGCTTTTGATGGCGGGCGCAGACGGCTGGACGAAAGCTATCACTATATCGCCGAGATCATCGACCATTTCGATATCTGCGCGGTGCAAGAGATCAAACCGGATCTGGCGCCGCTGAAGCGATTGATGCGGCTGTTGGGGGACAATTGGGATTATTTCGTGACGGACGTGACGGCAGGGGCGGCGGGCAACAATGAACGCATGGCCTTTCTTTACAACCGCAACCGGGTGTTTTTCCGCAACCTGATCGGCGAGGTGGTCCTGCCGCCCGAGGTTCTGATCAAGGGCGAGCAGATCGCCCGGTCGCCGTTCTTCGCCAGTTTCCAATCCGGCTGGTTCCGCTTTACCTTATGCACGGCCCATATCCGGTTCGGCGACGATCACGGTTTGCGCGCACGGGAAATATCCGTGCTGGCCAAGACGCTGATGCAGCGGGCCAAGTCCGAAGACGAGGTTTATATCCTGCTGGGCGACATGAACATCGAGACCAGCGAAGATGCGATGATGGCGGCGCTCAAGGGGGCGGGGTTTGACGTTCCGGATTTCGGGGCAACCAATCTGGGCGGCGATCGGTTGTTCGATCAGATCGCGTTTTCCGGCGAAGGGCAGCGGACGCGCCTGTTGCGGCAGGGCAAGTTCGATTGGCGCGGATCGGTGTTTCGTCCGTCCGACATGGCCGCATATGAACAGATCGCGATGGACATTCGCGACAGGCCGGATACCGGAAAACCCTATGCCAACTGGGCCAGAACCTATCCGGGTTGGTGCACGCATGAAATGTCCGACCATCTGCCGATCTGGATCGAGATCGAGGTCGATTATTCCGACGACTATCTGGCCGGGATTGCGGGCAGCGCCGGTGCCTGAACCGGCTGCGCCTTCTATTTGGCGTAGCCGATTCCCTGCAGTGCGGTGCGGATTTCACTCAGGATGTCCGGATCGTCGATCGTTGCGGGCATCTTGAAATCTTCGCCATCGGCAATCTTGACCATGGTTGCGCGCAGGATCTTGCCGGATCGGGTTTTGGGCAGGCGATCCACCACAACTGCCTGTTTGAACGCGGCCACGGGCCCGATCTTGTCCCGCACCATCTGGACGACTTCCGCGATCACCTCGCTGGCGTCCCGGCCCACGCCTGAATTCAGACACAGGAACCCGACAGGCGCTTGCCCTTTCAGCTGATCGGTCACACCGATCACCGCGCATTCGCCCACATCCGGGTGGGCGGCCAGGACTTCCTCCATGGCGCCAGTGGACAGACGATGCCCGGCCACGTTGATCACGTCGTCGGTGCGCGCCATGATCCAGAGATAGCCATCTTCATCCTTCATGCCCGCATCGCCGGTTTCATAATAGCCCGGAAAATGTTCCAGATAGGATTTGCGGAACCGGTCCTCGGCATTCCAGAGGTTTGGCAGGGTGCCGGGCGGCAAGGGCAGTTTGATCGCGATGGCACCCAGTTCACCGGGGGCAACTTCCTGCCCCGCTTCATCAAGGATCTGGACATCATACCCGGGCATCGCGACCGTGGGCGAGCCGGGTTTGACCGGCAGAGGTTCGATCCCGACCGGGTTGCCGACAATGGTATAGCCGGTTTCGGTCTGCCACCAATGGTCATAGACCGGTTTGCCGGTCATCTCGCGGGTCCACTCGATGGTGTCGGGGTCGGCGCGTTCGCCCGCCAGGTAGATCGCGTTCAGCCCGCTCAGATCGTATTTGCGGACAAATTCCCCTTTGGGATCTTCGCGTTTGACCGCGCGGAATGCGGTGGGGGCGGTGAAGAACGACTTGACCTTGTGTTCCGATATGACCCGCCAGAAAGTGCCGGCGTCGGGGGTGCCTACGGGTTTGCCTTCGAATACGATGGTGGTGTTTCCGTGGATCAGCGGCGCATAGCAGATATAGCTGTGCCCGACGACCCAACCCACGTCCGAGGCGGCCCAGAACACATCGCCGGGGTCCACATTATAGATGTTCTTCATGGTCCAGCTCAGCGCGACCAGATGCCCGCCGGTGTGCCGGATCACGCCTTTGGGTGCCCCCGTGGTGCCCGATGTATACAGGATATAGGCCGGATGATCTCCCTCGACCGGCACGCAGTCGGCGGGCTGGACGCCATATTGGAAGCCGTGCCAATTGAAATCGCGCCCTTCGGTCAGATGGGCCACTTCCTGTTCGCGTTGGAAAATCACGCAGAACTCAGGCTTGTGGCTGGCCATGTCGATGGCCCCGTCCAGCAGGGGTTTGTAATGCACGACACGCCCTGGCTCCAGCCCGCAGGAGGCGGCGATGATGGCCTTGGGCTTGCAGTCGTCGATGCGCACGGCCAGTTCGTTGGCGGCAAATCCGCCAAAAACCACGGAATGGATCGCGCCCAGGCGGGCACAGGCCAGCATCGCCTCAAGCGCCTCGGGGATCATGGGCATGTAGATGATGACCCGATCACCCTTTTCGACGCCCTTGGCGCGCAAGGCTCCGGCCAGCGAGGCGACACGGTTGCGCAGCTCGATATAGGAAATTTCGCGCTTGGATTGCGTGATCGGGCTGTCGTGGATAATGGCTGTTTGTTCGCCGCGCCCGGCCTCGACATGCCGGTCGACGGCATTCCAGCAGGTGTTCACCAGACCGTCCTGAAACCAGGTGTAAAGCGGTGCATTGTCGGCGTTCAGAGCGCGGCTTGGCGGTTTGACCCAATCGATGTTTCTGGCGGCTTCCATCCAGAATCCCTCCGGATCGGATTTCCAGCTTTCATAGACATCTGCATAGCTCATTGGCATCTCTCCTCCGGGTCGCACTCAGATGTAAAAGAGCGGCGTGGCTGTGGGCAAGGCAGTTACCGGTATCAGCGGCAGAACGACGCAAAAAATTTGCAGAAATGACTGTAGTGGCCTGCAAATTTTTGCAAAACTGCCGATGATATGCGGCCGATACGCAAGATCGGGCCGGGTTTGCAAATTCCCGGCCCGGTCTTTCTTGTCTGGCTCAGCCGTAGTGCGCCACTGGCGTTCCGGCGATGGCCGCCATGTTCAGCAGCCCCCGCGCGGTGATCGCCGGAGACACGATATGGGCATTGTTTCCCATGCCCATCAGGATCGGGCCCACTTCCAGACCACCGGCTTTCATCTTGAGAATATTGCGCACGCCGCTGGCCGCGTCCGCATGGGCGAAGACCAGGGTGTTGGCCGCACCGTCCATGCGGGAATTGGGGAAGATGCGCGTCCGCAGTTCGGCGTCCAGGGCCGTGTCGATGTTCATTTCGCCTTCGTAGCAGAAATCGCGCGGCTCGCTGTCCAGTATCTCAATGGCCGCACGCAGACGTTTGCCTGAACCTTCGGACTGGTTGCCAAACTGCGACTGCGAACACAGCGCGATCTTGGGTTCGATGCCAAAGCGGCGGACGTGGCGGGCGGCCCCGATCGCGATCTCGGCCAGTTCTTCCGGGCCGGGATGCAGGTGCACATGGGTGTCAGCGATGAACAGCGGCCCGTCTTCCAGGATCATCAGCGACAGGGCACCATGTGGTCTGAGCTGCGCATTGCCCAGGATCTGACTGACATATTTCAGATGCCAGCGGTATTCCCCGAACGTGCCGCAGATCATGCTGTCGGCCTCGCCGCGCTGAACGGCGACCGCGGCAATGGCGGTGGTGTTGGTGCGCATGATCGCCTTGGCCAGGTCCGGCGATACGCCCTTGCGCTGCATCACCGCGTGATAGCTGTTCCAATAGTCATAGTATCGCGGGTCGTTTTCCGGATTGACCAGTTGAAAATCGCGCAGTGGGCGGATATCCAGCCCCATGCGTTCACATCGTTGTTCGATCACCTCGGGGCGGCCGATGATGATCGGGGTTTCGGTCGTTTCTTCCAGAATGGCCTGGGCCGCGCGCAACACCCGCTCATCTTCGCCTTCGGCAAAAATGATCCGGCGGCTGGCGGCACGGGCGGCGTCGAACACAGGGCGCATCAGCAAGGCGGATTTGAAGACGCTCTGCTTCAGCTTTTCCTTGTAGGCGTCAAGGTCGGCAATGGGGCGCGTGGCCACGCCGCTGTCCATCGCGGCCCGTGCGACCGCCGCCGAAACCACCGCGACCAGACGCGGATCAAACGGTTTCGGAATAAGATAGTCGGCACCAAATGTCATTTCTTCACCGCGATAGGCGGCCGCGGCCTCGGCGCTGGTGGTGGCGCGGGCCAGCTCGGCAATACCCTCGATGCAGGCCAGTTGCATGGCGTCGTTGATTTCGGTTGCGCCCACGTCGAGCGCCCCGCGAAAGATGAAGGGAAAGCACAGCACGTTGTTGACCTGGTTCGGAAAATCGCTGCGCCCGGTGGCGATGATCGCATCCGGGGCCACGGCGCGGGCTTCATCCGGCATGATTTCCGGATTGGGATTGGCCAGGGCAAAGATGATCGGGCGGGGGGCCATTTTCTGCACCATTTCGGGTTTCAGCACATTGGCGCCGCTCAGCCCCAGGAAAAGATCGGCCCCGTCGATGACCTGATCCAGCGTGCGCAGGTCGGAATCCTGGGCAAACACGTCCTTTTGCGGGTTCATGTCCTCTGACCGGCCCTTGTAGACCAGACCGTGAATGTCGCAGAGCCAGATATTTTCCCGCCGAACGCCCATTTTGACCAGCATGTTCAGACAGGCGATTCCCGCCGCGCCGCCGCCGGTGCTGACGATCTTGAGATCCTCGAATTTCTTGTTGGCAACAAGCGTGGCGTTCTTGGCCGCCGCGCCGACAACGATGGCGGTGCCGTGCTGGTCGTCATGGAACACCGGGATATTCATGCGCTCGCGGCAGATCTTTTCGACAATGAAACAATCCGGGGCCTTGATGTCTTCCAGGTTGATCGCGCCAAAGGTCGGTCCCAGCGCGCAGACGATCTCGGCCAGTTTCTCGGGATCGGATTCGTCCAGTTCGATGTCAAAGCAATCGATGTTGGCGAACTTTTTGAACAGGACCGCCTTGCCCTCCATCACCGGTTTGCTGGCCTGCGCGCCGATGTTGCCCAGGCCCAGCACGGCGGTGCCGTTGCTGACCACGCCAACCAGGTTTGCGGTGGTCGTATAGCGTGCGGCCTTTGCGGGATCGGCCTTGATTTCAAGACAGGCCTCGGCAACGCCGGGCGAATAGGCGCGGGCCAGATCGCGACCGTTGGCCATGGGCTTGGTGGCGCGAATCTCCAGTTTCCCGGGTTTTGGATGCTCATGATAAAACAGCGCCGCCTGGCGCAGGCCTTGGTTGTCGGACATACCCGGACTTCCCCCTGAAAAATATGGTTTAGCACTAAACTACCCTTGGGCGGCGGGGCAACACGGAAATTCGCGAAAGGTGTTTCGCCCCTTTGCTTGCAAATTGTCGTGCCGACCGCCACTGTTTCGTCATACCACAAGAGGCATCGATGTCAGCCATTCTCGTCGAAATCTGTCGTCCGGCACCGGAGTCGGGCAGAGACATCCGGTTTCCGACGCGCCGGTCGCCCGGGACCCGGTACAGGGTGTGCTGTGCGCCCGGCCATGCCGCCCATGCCCTGTTGTCCACAGATTTCGCCACAGAACCGGAGACAGAATGAACCTGAAAGAAGCCGCGATCACCGTGCGGGAAAATGCTTATGTGCCTTATTCCAACTTCAAGGTCGGTGCCGCGCTGCGGACGGCCGGGGGCACGATTCATGTGGGCTGCAACGTGGAAAACGTCGCCTATCCCGAAGGCACCTGTGCCGAAGCGGGGGCGATTGCGGCCATGGTGGCGGCAGGCGAACGGGAACTGGCCGCGATTTATGTCATCGCCGACAGCCCCACGCCGGTCTCGCCATGCGGCGGGTGCCGCCAGAAACTGGCCGAGTTCGGCAAGGGCGACACCAGGGTCACGATGGCCACAACGGCCGGGGCGGAAGAGACGATGACGCTGGCCGAATTGTTGCCCGGGGCCTTTAACGCCGATCACATGGCAGGCCGCTAGAGCCCGTGGACGCCCGCGCGATCATAGCCCGGCTGCGCCGCCGCGAGGTTCCCGATGCAGAGCAGTTGCGCTGGTTTGCCCGGGGGCTGGCGGACGGAACGGTCAGTGATGCGCAGGCCGGTGCATTTGCGATGGCGGTGTGCATGGGGGGGCTGGGTGCCGAAGGCCGCGCGGGGCTGACTCTGGCCATGCGTGACAGCGGCGACGTGTTGCGCTGGGATCTGCCGGGACCGGTGATCGACAAGCATTCCACCGGCGGCGTCGGCGATTGCGTGTCGCTGGTGCTGGCCCCGGCCCTGGCGGAATGCGGTGCCTGTGTGCCGATGATCTCGGGGCGGGGGTTGGGCCATACCGGGGGCACGCTGGACAAGCTGGAATCGATACCGGGGCTGAGCACCGAGGTCAGCCGGGACAAGCTGGCTGGCATGGTCGCGGATATCGGCTGTGCCATCGTGGGGGCGACCGCGCGGATCGCGCCGGCCGACAGACGTTTGTATGCAATCCGCGATGTCACCGCGACGGTGGAAAGCCTGGATCTGATCACCGCGTCGATCCTGTCAAAGAAACTTGCCGTCAGCCCGGCAGCGTTGGTGCTGGATGTGAAACTGGGCAGCGGCGCGTTCATGAAATCCCTTGATGAGGCACGGGCGCTGGCGCAGGCCCTGTGCGATACCGCCAATATGGCGGGATGCAGAACCAGTGCCGTGATCAGCGATATGAACCAGCCGCTGGTCCCGGCTTTGGGCAATGCGCTGGAGGTGGCCGAGGTGATGGGAATTCTGTGCGGTGCGCGCGAGGGGCCGCTGTTGCAGCTGGCCGCCGCCTTGGGCGGGGTGGTTCTGGCCGATGCCGGTCTGACCGGCACCGAGCAGGAGGGGGCCGCGCGCATCCTGTCGGCGGTCCGCGACGGACGCGCCGCCGAACGTTTCGGACGGATGATCGCGGCGCTGGGCGGGCCGCCGGGGTTCGTATCGGATTGGGCGCGCTTTCTGCCCGAAGCCACCGTCATCCACGAGGTGACAGCCAGATCCGATGGCTATGTCACCGCACTGGACGGCGTGGCCCTGGGGCTGTGTGTCGTGGCTCTGGGCGGGGGGCGGCAGGTGGAAAGCGATGTGGTCGATCCGGCGGTGGGTTTGTCCGGCCTGGTGCGATTGGGGCAAAAGGTGGACCGGGGCCAGCCCTTGGCGGTGATCCACGCCGGTCGCGAAGAGGCGGCGCAGCGGGCTGAAACGGCCGTGCGCGCGGCAATCGATCTGGGCCCGGATCCGGTCCGGGTGCCGGAGCTCATTCACGAAAGGATCGGCTGATGGCGCGCGCATTTCTGGTGGTGATGGATTCCGTGGGGATTGGCGGGGCACCGGATGCCGGACGATTTTTCAACGGGACGGTGCCGGATACCGGGGCCAATACGGTGGCGCATATCGCGCAGGCCTGCATGGCGGGACGTGCCGAACAGGGGCGCAGCGGACCGTTGCACGTTCCGAACCTGGCCGGATTGGGGCTGGGCGCGGCGGTGCGGCTGGCCTCGGGGGAAGCGGCCCCCGGTCTGGGGGTGACACCGACCGGTCGATGGGGCGCGGCAACCGAGATATCCGCGGGCAAGGACACGCCGACCGGCCACTGGGAGCTGGCCGGGGTGCCAGTGCCGTGGAACTGGCATCACTTCCCGGTTACCACGCCGGCCTTTCCCGAGACGCTCAGCCAGCGGGTTGCCTCGGCCGCCGGGACCGACGGCCTACTGGGGAACTGCCATGCGCCGGGCACCGCGATCATCGAACGGTTGGGGGCGGAACACATGCAGTCCGGCTGGCCGATCTGTTATACTTCGGCGGATTCCGTGTTCCAGATCGCGGCACATGAACAGACATTCGGTCTGGACCGTCTGCTGGATCTGTGTCGCGCCATTGCACCGACCCTGCATGCGATGAAGGTTGGCCGGGTGATCGCGCGTCCCTTTGTCGGGGATGCGGACAGCGGTTTCATCCGCACCACCAATCGCCGCGATTTCGCCATTCCACCGCCATCGCCGGTCCTGACCAACTGGGTGCAGGACGCAGGCGGTGATGTGCATGCCATCGGCAAGATCGGCGATATATTTTCAATGCAGGGCATCGACGATCTGCGCAAGGGCGACGATGCGCAACTGATGAAACACCTGTCTGACCTGGTCGATCAGGCCGGGGACAACAGCCTGACATTCGCCAATTTCGTCGAGTTCGACAGCCGGTTCGGCCATCGGCGCGACATTTCGGGCTATGCTGCGGCGCTGGAATGGTTCGATGCGCAGATCGGCCCGCTTCTGGGGCGATTGCGCAAGGGGGACATCATGGTGCTGACGGCCGATCATGGCAATGATCCCAGCTGGACCGGAACCGACCATACCCGCGAACGGGTGCCGGTGTTGGTGGCTGGCCGGGGGGCTGGCTCGATCGGGAATGTGGGGTTCTGCGATGTCGGCGCCAGCATCGCGCATCATCTGGGGGTCGCGTCGCAGGGACCGGGGCGCAGTTTTTTCTGATCCCTGGCTGTGACATGCGGGTTGCGGGCCCGCGATGGCTGCCCCAATAAGAAGAGAACTCAGATTGGGAGAGCCATCATGTCCGATTCCGTCACTGTCGTCGATCATCCGCTGGTACAGCACAAGCTGACCCTGATGAGGGACAAAAACACGTCAACCGCCGTTTTCCGGCAGTTGTTGCGTGAAATCACCCAGTTGCTGGCCTATGAGATCACCCGCGAAATGCCGATGACGGAAAAGCCCATCGAAACCCCGCTGGAAGAAATGGACGCGCCGACGCTGGCGGGCAAGAAACTGGCCTTGGTGTCGATCTTGCGGGCCGGAAACGGGATGCTGGACGGGGTTCTTGAGCTGATCCCGCTGGCGCGGGTCGGGTTTGTCGGGCTGTATCGCGATGAAGAAACGCTGCAGCCGGTGCAATACTACTTCAAGGTGCCCGAATCGCTGGAGGATCGGCTGGTGATCGCGGTCGATCCGATGCTGGCCACCGGGAATTCCTCGGCGGCTGCGGTTGATCTGCTGAAACAGGCCGGCGCGACGAATATTCGTTTCCTGTGCTTGCTGGCCTCTCCCGAAGGCGTTGCGCGCATGCAAGAGGCACATCCCGACGTGCCGATCGTGACGGCGGCGATTGACCGTGGGTTGAATGAAAAAAGCTATATCGTGCCCGGCCTGGGGGATGCGGGGGACCGGATGTTCGGCACCAAGTAGCCCTGTTCAAAATACAGGCGGTCGAATTGGCACCACCCGTCCGGGCGTGACACCATGCGCGGGCGCGGTGCGGCAAAATGGGCCGTCCGACCTGACGGGTCTGCTGCCTTTCGGGGGCTCAGTCGTCGCGCGCTTCGGGGAATTCCACCGGGCCGCCATGTTTTTCCCAGGTCGAGAACCCTTCTTTCAGATGGGCGGCCTTGAACCCCATGTCCTGCAGCGTGGCGACCGACAGCGCCGATCGCCAGCCCGAGGCACAGTGAAAGACGAACGTCTTGTCCTGCCCGAAGACATCCTTGTAATACGGGCTTTGCGGATCGACCCAGAATTCCAGCATCCCGCGCGGACAGTGAAAGCTGCCGGGAATGAACCCAGACCGCTGTCGTTCGCGCACGTCCCGGATATCGACAATCACGACGCCGGGATCATTCAGCATCGCAATCGCATCCGGCGTTTCGATTTCCTCGATACGGGCGCGGGCTTGCTTGACCATCTCGGCGACCGGTGTTTTCAGCTCTGGCATTTTGTTTCCCGTCCTGTCCTGTGTCCGATATGATGTGCCTTTCATCAATCAACAGGCTTATCACCCCAAGATCAACCGCGTAGACCAGCCGAAAGCCCCGTGTTACAGACCATCGCGCATGGGCGGACCCATGCCATGCGGGCGGGTTGTGTTTGCCGCGGAATTGTGTATGTTAGCGCTATCAATCTAAGTAAACCTGATGTATGGTGGCGTCAGCCAGACCGAATGGGGCCGCGCGTCCCATGCACACGATTGATATCGAACCAGCCACAGACAGGACATGAGGGACAGATGAGCCTGCATTCCACAATAGAAGCCGTCACCGACCGGATTGTCGCCCGCAGCGCGCCGACGCGCATACCGTATCTGAACCGCATGCGGGCCGCGCGGGACAAGGGGCCTGCCCGCGCACATCTGTCGTGCAGCGGACAGGCCCATGCCTTTGCCGCGGCGGGGCCGGATCAGGACGCGCTGGCGACGGGATCAGCCGGTAACCTGGGAATTGTCACCGCCTATAATGACATGCTGTCGGCGCATCAGCCGTTCGAACGCTATCCGGATCTGATCCGTGCGGCGGTGCGCGCCGCCGGTGGCACCGCGCAGGTGGCGGGCGGTGTTCCGGCCATGTGTGACGGCGTGACCCAGGGCGAGGCGGGGATGGAGCTGAGCCTGTTCTCTCGCGATGTGATTGCCCTGGCCACGGGGGTCGCGATGTCGCACAACACGTTTGATGCGGCGGTGTTCCTGGGGGTTTGTGACAAGATCGTTCCCGGGCTGGTGATCGCCGCGCAAAGTTTTGGTCATCTGCCGATCGTGTTCCTGCCCGCAGGTCCCATGACCAGCGGGCTGCCGAATGATGAAAAAGCACAGGTTCGACAGAAATTCGCCGCCGGCGAAGTCGGGCGCGACGCCCTGATGGCCGCAGAAATGGCCGCCTATCACGGCCCGGGCACCTGTACGTTCTATGGCACGGCCAATACCAACCAGATGTTGATGGAATTCATGGGGCTGCATCTGCCCGGTGCCAGCTTCGTGAACCCCAACACGGATCTGCGTGACGCCCTGACGGTGGAAGGCGCGCGCAGGGCTCTGGCGCTCAGCGCGCTGGGCAATGAATACACCCCGGTTTGCGACATTCTCGACGAAAGGGCCTTTGTGAATGGTATCGTGGGGCTGCACGCGACGGGCGGATCGACCAACCTGTTGATTCACCTGGTCGCAATGGCCCGGGCCGGGGGTATTGTCCTGGACTGGCAGGATTTTTCCGATCTGTCCGAAGTCGTGCCCCTGATGGCGCGGGTCTATCCCAACGGTCTGGCGGATGTGAACCATTTCCACGCCGCGGGCGGGCTGGGATACATGATCGGCGATCTTCTGGGCGATGGGCTGCTGCATCCCGACACGCGCACGGTCGCGGGGACGGGGCTGGCGCAGTACACGACCGAACCCAAGCTGATCGACGGTACCTTGTCCTGGCAACCCGGCACGGACACCAGCCTGAATGACAAGATCCTGCGCCCCGCGTCCGATCCGTTTCAGCCCACCGGGGGCTTGAAACGTCTGACCGGAGATCTGGGAACAGCGGTGATGAAAGTCTCGGCCGTTGCGGTTGAACATCAGGTGGTTCAGGCACCGGTACGGGTGTTTGCGGATCAGGATGCCGTCAAGGCTGCGTTCAAAGCCGGGGAATTCACAGGCGATGTGATCGTGGTGGTGCGATTTCAGGGCCCCAAGGCGAACGGGATGCCGGAACTGCACAGCCTGACACCGCTGCTGTCGATCCTGCAGGGGCGGGGGCAAAAGGTGGCGCTGGTGACTGACGGACGCATGTCGGGTGCGTCGGGCAAGGTTCCGGCCGCGATTCATGTCTGCCCCGAAGCCCTGGATGGCGGCGCGATTGCCCGGTTGCAGGACGGTGATATCCTGTGCGTCGATGCCCGGGCCGGGGTGCTGGACATCCTGACCGACGGCGTGCTGGATCGTCCCGCAGCCACGGCGGATCTGTCCGCCAACCAGACCGGCCTGGGCCGTGAACTGTTCGCGCCCTTCCGGCGGGCCGTCTGTTCGGCGGATACCGGCGCCACCATTTTTAACGGTTGATGCCATGACCCCTCAAGACGCCAGCAAATCCACCCGCGACATCTGCGCCCGCGCCCCCATCGTGCCGGTTCTGGTGATCCATGACATCGCGCATGCCCGTCCCCTGGCCGAGGCCTTGGTGGCGGGCGGATTGCCCGCGCTCGAAGTGACGCTGCGCACCCCTGTGGCGCTTGACGCCATTCGCATCATGTCCGAGGTGCCCGGCGGGGTCGTCGGGGCCGGGACATTGATCACGCCCGAAGATGTGCGGGCGGCCAGTGCGGCGGGCGCCCGGTTTGGTGTTTCCCCGGGGGCGACGGACAGGGTGCTGACCGCCTGCGAGGACCAAAACCTGCCGATCCTGCCCGGCGCTGCCACGGCGACCGAGGCAATGGCCCTGCTGGAGCGCGGGTATGACATGCTCAAGTTCTTTCCCGCCGAGGCGTCTGGCGGCGCACCGGCCCTCAAGGCCATTGGTGCACCTTTGCCGCAGATTGCGTTCTGTCCGACGGGCGGGGTATCCGCGGCGAATGCGGCCAGCTATCTGGCTTTGCCCAATGTGCTTTGTGCCGGCGGCAGCTGGGTTGCCCCGGCCGATCTGATTGCGGCGGGGGATTGGGCCGGGATCGAAGACCTGGCCCGTCAGGCCAGCCTATTGCGCTAGGCTGGCGGCAATCCCTGCGGCGCAGAAACTGACCAGAGTCTGCAATCGCGCATCAGGGGCCACGGGGTCTTCGCCCAATGCTTCGATCCGCCATTCCGACGTCAGCAAGGCCAGCATGGCCGACACCGAATAGACAAACCCCGAGGCGATCGCACCGCGCGAGGCTTTGGGAAACAGGTTGCCGATTTCGTCGATGAACCGGTTGGCTGTGGGGTCGAAGAACTCGACCGCGATGGAATGCCAGCGCGGATCGGCGGACACATGCGCCACCAGCCGGGCATAGGCCAGCCATTGTGGTTCTCCTTCGGCGGCGCGTTGCAGATAGGGCGCAAAGAAACATTCCAGTATGTCTGACAGGTCCACCGGCCCTGCGGCCTTGCGCCGGTCCAGCATGCCCAGCCGCAGGTCCGACAATTCCGCTGCCCGGCGTTCAACGGTGCGGGCAAACAATGTGGCCTTGCCGCCGCCGTGGTGATGCACCAGCCCGACCTGGGTGCCAGCCTCGGCGGCGATTTCGCGAATCGTGGCCCCGTCGAATCCTTTCCGCGCAAACACCCGTTCGGCCGCATCCAGGATGCGTTCACGGGATTGAAGCGCGCGTTTGGACGGGGCTCTTTGGCGTTGTTTTTCAAAGACAACTTTCTGAATCATAAATTGATCTTGCCTTATTTTGAACAGTTGTTCAAGTTAGCGGCGGATCTGTTGAGACCACAAGGGGGGCAAGGATGGCGCAGACACGGGAACAATACGCCCTGATCGGAGCGGGGCCGATGGGTCTGGCGGCGGCCAAGGTCATGACCGAGCAGGGCGTCGCATTCCAGGGGTTCGAAGCGCATTCCGAGGTTGGCGGGCTGTGGAACATCGACAACCCGAAATCGACCATGTACGAAAGCGCCCATCTGATTTCGTCCAAGCGGATGACCGAATTCACCGATTTTCCCATGCGCGACGAGGTGGCCGAATATCCGTCTCACCGTGAGATGCGGCGGTATTTCAGCGATTTTGCCGACCATTTCGATCTCCGCCGCCATTTTCGGTTCAAAACTCAGGTCTTGCGTACCGAACCTTTGGGCGGGGACGGCGATGGATGGCGTGTGGTGTGGCGCGATGCGGATGGCGAACACGAGGCGGTCTTTGCCGGGGTCATGATTGCCAATGGCACCCTTTCCGAACCCAACAAGCCGCGTTTTTCAGGCCAGTTCACGGGCGAATTGATCCATGCCTGCGCATACCGGCGTGCCAGCCAGTTCGACGGCAAACGGGTTCTGATCGTCGGTGCGGGCAACTCGGGCTGCGATATCGCGGTTGACGCGATCCATCATGCGGACAGCTGCGATCTGTCCATGCGCAGGGGGTACTACTTCGTGCCGAAATATGTGTTCGGCAAGCCGGCGGATTCGATCGGGGGGGCGATCAAGCTGCCGATGTGGCTGAAACGTCGGATCGACAAGATGATCCTTGGCTGGTTCGTGGGGAATCCGCAGAAATACGGGTTTCCCAAGCCGGATTATCAGCTGTACGAAAGCCACCCCATCGTGAATTCCCTGGTGTTGTACCATGCCGGGCACGGTGATCTGAAGGTGCGCCCGGATATCGACCGGCTGGACGGAAAGACAGTTCATTTCAAGGACGGAACCCACAGCGATTACGACATGATCCTGACGGCCACCGGGTACAAGCTGCATTATCCGTTTATCGACGATGCCTTGCTGAACTGGCAGGGTGCGGCGCCGCATCTGTTTCTGAACGCGATGCACCCGACGCGCGACGATCTGTTCGTGCTGGGCATGGTCGAGGCCAGCGGACTGGGCTGGCAAGGGCGGCATGAGCAGGCGGAAATGGTGGTGCGCTACATTGCAGGCCTGCGACAGGGCCGCAACGAAGCCCGCCTATTGCAGCTGGAAAAGGCGGATGGTTTCAAACGCGCCACGGGCGGCATGAATTATCTCGATCTGGAACGCATGGCATATTACGTGGACAAGGCCACCTATCGCGGTGCGGTCAACGCCTGGATCAAGGTTCTGGGCGGCCAGGGCACCTGATGGAGATCGACAACGTCATCCTGAATTTCAGCCCTCAAACCCTGATTCTGATGAACGGGGTTCTGGCGGTCATGATGTTTTCCGTGGCCATAGATCTGGCTCCGGCGGATTTCCGGCGCATCCTGTATGCGCCCAAGGCGCTGATTGTCGGTCTGTTGTCGCAATTTGTACTGCTGCCCGCTTTGACCTTCCTGCTGGTGCTGACGACCACGCCGCGCCCATCGATCGCGTTGGGGCTGATCCTGGTGGCGGCCTGCCCCGGTGGAAACCTGTCGAACTACATCACCCATCGTGCCGGGGGCAACGCGGCGCTGTCCGTGTCGATGACGGCCTTTGCCACCGTTGGCGCGATTCTGATCACCCCGGTCAACATCGCCCTCTGGGGATCTCTGTATGAACCGACCCGTCTGCTTTTGCGTGAGACCGCGATCGATCCGGCGTCGGTGGCGATCACCGTTGGCGTAATGCTGGTTCTGCCGCTGATCCTGGGGGTTACGCTGAATGTGCGCCGTCCCGGTCTGACCGCCCGGATCCGAAAACCGGCTCAGCAGTTGTCCTTTGGCATCTTCGTGTTTTTCGTCTTTGCCGCGCTGGCGGCGAACTGGAGCTATTTCCTGATGTATGCGGGCAGCGTTGCGGCGCTGGTCGTGGCGCATAATGCGCTGGCCTTTGGTGGCGGTTTTGCCCTGGCGTCGTTGACCCGGCAATCGCCGTTTGACCGCCGGGCCATCACCATCGAAACCGGAATTCAGAATTCCGGTCTGGGGCTGGTGCTGATCTTTGGCTTTTTCGGCGGACTGGGCGGCATGGCCGTGGTGGCTGCGGCCTGGGGAATCTGGCATGCGATTTCCGGCCTTGCCCTGGCCGCCGTGATGAACCGTACCGAGGCCCCCCGATGAGCCGGGTCCTGATCACCGGGGCGGCGGGCATGATCGGCCGGACCCTGCTGAACCATCTCGACGGGCACGAGATCCATGCAACCGATTTGATCGAACCGCCCGGCCTGCCGCGCGGGGCACAGTTTGAACCGATGGATGTGACCGGGCCGGACCCCGACCGCGTGATCGCACGGCTGCGCCCGGATGTGATCGTTCATCTGGCGTCAATCGTTTCCCCGCCCAAGGGCATGAGCGTCGAGACCGCCTATGCTGTGGATGTGACCGGCACCCGGAACGTGTTGGCAGCGGCGGTCAAGCATGGCGTGCGGCGTCTGGTGGTGACGTCTTCGGGCGCGGCCTATGGGTATCACGCGGACAATCCGGTGCCGCTGCGCGAAAGCGATCCCTTGCGTGGCAATGCCGCGTTTCCCTACGCCCATCACAAACGGCTGGTTGAAAGCATGCTGGAACAGGCGCGCCAGGACGCGCCGCAACTGGAACAGGTGGTTCTGCGGGTCGGGACCGTGTTGGGCAAGGGCACTGAAAACCAGATCACCGCCCTGTTTCACAAGCCCCGCCTGCTGGGAATCAGGGGCAGTGACAGCCCGTTCGTATTCATCTGGACCGAAGATCTGGCGCGCATTCTGAAACGCTCGGCGACCGATGGGCCGACGGGGGTGTTCAACGTTGCCGGCGATGGCGTCATGGGGGTGGACGATCTGGCCCGGGCCTTGAACAAGCCCGTGCTGCGGCTGCCTGCGGGTCTGCTCAGGGCGGTGCTGGCGGTGGCGCGGCCGATGCGGATCAGCCGCTATGGACCCGAGCAGGTGCGCTTTCTGCAATATCGCCCGGTGCTGGACAATGCCGCGCTGAAATCGCGTTTCGGCTATGTTCCGATGAAAACCAGCGCCGAGGTGTTTGCCCTGTGGCAACGCGAGGCCGGGCTATGAAAACCGCAGTCATCACCGGGGGCGCGGGGGGATTGGGCCGTGCCCTTGCGCAGGAACTGCAACAGCGCGGTTGGTTTACCGTGCTGCTGGATCTTGACGTGACCGGGCTGGCTGTTTCTGATCGACAGCTGCCGCTGGCGTGCGATCTGACCGACGCCGAACAGCTGAACGCCGCTGTCGCGCACCTTCTCGGGGTTCGGCCCAGTGTCGATCTGGTGATCTACAATGCCGGGGTGACCAGCCTGGAGGCGTTCGCCGAGTCATCCGAGCCGACCTTGCGCAAGCTGTTCGAGGTCAATTTCTTTTCCGCCACAGCGCTTGCGCGGGCATTGCTGCACCCGGTGCGGGCGGCGCGGGGCACCCATCTGGCGATCTCTTCGGTCGCGGGCTTTTCGCCCCTGTATCATCGCACCGCCTATGCGGCGTCCAAACATGCGGTGCAGGGTTTTTTTGCCTCCTTGCGGTCCGAAGAAGCACCGCATGGGGTGCGGTGTGCCATCGCGGCCCCGTCGTTTGTCGCCACCAACATCGGGGCAGCGCCGATGGCCGGTCACGGGCTTGCCCGTCCCGGTTCGGCCACGGACGGCGTCGATCACATGAGCCCGCAAGACGCCGCGGCCAGCATTCTGCGCGGGCTTGATCGCGGGGCGACGATGATCCCGGTGGGTCGGGTTGCCCGGCTGGCCTGGTGGATCAATCGCCTGTCACCAAGCCTGTTCCAGCATCTCATGGAGCGCAAGATCCGCAAGGCGTGAGCGCTGTCGCGGCCATCGCGCAGTCGGCCTGTGACATCGCGCTCTCTTGTCGAACGGGGCGAATTACGTCAGCAATTGCTGTGTGCAAAAATCGCGAGGATGCAACATGACCTTGGCCTATATCAGAACCGAAGCACGCGGCCAGACCGATCTGTTGTTGACCGAACTGGCCAGGGACCTGGCCGGTGCCGGCGTTCGGTTGGCGGGGGTGGTGCAGTCCAATACCGAATGCGCCGAATCCGATTTATGTGACATGGATGTCCGGGTGCTGCCGGATGGCCCGGTCTTTCGCATATCCCAATCATTGGGGGCTGGGGCGCGGGGGTGCCGGTTGAACCCCGAGGCGTTGGAACAGGCGGTTGCCCATGTTTCTGCGGCGCTTGGCGATGCGGGCGATGGGCGACCCGACCTGCTGATCGTCAACAAATTCGGCAAGCATGAGGCCGACGGGCGGGGCTTTCGCCCCCTGATCGCCGAGGCGCTGATGGCGGGCATCCCGATCCTGACCGCCGTGAACCCGACCAATGAAGCGGCTTTCCTGACCTTTGCCGAAGACATGGCGGAATGTATTCCCACCCGGCTTTCGGCAGCGGTTGACTGGTTTGAGCGCGCGCGCGGCAGGGTTTCAGCACCGGTTTGATCCCAGGTCCAGCGGGTCTTTGGATCGACCGGTCCCCGCGGCCATGCGGCACGCGGTCGAAATCGCTTTGGGCCGACCTTCGCTGCGGGCCCTTTTCAGCTGTTCAAAACGGGTGCCGCAGATTGGTCCGTCGTTACGTCTGGCGCATCCGGTCTGGGACTTTGATCGCCTTCTGGATGTTTGCGGCCAGACAGCGCCGAGTCGTGCCCAACGATGGGAAGACTCGCCGTGAAAGGCAACTTCAGAAGACGTGCCTTAAAATATCTGTATTTTAATTCAGTATGTTAACCTTGTCGACGTGGGTCGGATGCTGTTCAAATCCGATATGAAGGTGCACAGTAGCCTGGATTGCTTCAAGATAGATGCAGAAAGACGTTCATGGCCGATACTCCGAAAAAGACACACCGTATGGTTGCGGCGCAGGATTCTGCTGAGAAAATGGTGGAAGAACTGTACCGTCTGGCCGAGATCATTCAGTCCCCTTCCGGGGACAGCCGGCACGAACGCGCGGATCGCAAACACAATGCCGAACAACGCATGGCAAAGCTGTTAAAGGAAAGCGGCGGCGATTTCGGAAACGAAGCGGCGGCGCCGTTGCAACATGAATGGGTGCTGGACGTGCTTCAGGATCTGGCGCAATACGCGGAAACCCAGGAACTGTGGGATCTGAACCGGCTGCTGGTGGATGCGCGTTTCGTGGCGACGCAGATGCTGGCCGAGGCGCGCGCCCACTAGCGGTGCGGGTGCTGCCACGGGATTGCAACGGGAGCCAGACTGAAGAAACGGATGGGTGCCGAATGAGCGATCTGCCATTCAAACGCGTTGCGGTTTACCATGTCCCCCGCGGGGCAATGGGGGCTTTTGGCACGCGCTGGCTGGGCTGGGACATCGTCGCCGGGCGGGGCTGCGCGTCGAGCGATGGTGCCGCAAGGATGCAGGACGGCATCGTCGCGCGGCCGCGTCGCTATGGTCTGCACGCGACAATGAAACCTCCGTTTCGACTGGCTCAGGGGTGCGATATTGCCGGGCTGTCGCGGGCGCTGGCGGATCTGTGCGCCGAGACCGCGCCCGTCGCTCTTTCAGGGCTTCAGCTCGTGCGAATGGGGCGGTTTCTGGCGCTGCGCCCCGTCGGGGATACCAGGCGTCTGAATGCCCTGGCGGCCCGGGTGGTGGCGGATCTGGATGAATTCCGCGCCCCGCCGGACGCAACAGAGCTGGACCGGCACCGCAAAAGACGCCTGAGCGCGACGCGTGAGCAGAACCTGCAGCGCTGGGGATATCCCCATGTGATGCAGGAGTTTCGGTTTCACATCACCTTGACCGGATCGCTGGATGCGGCCACGGCGGACCGGGTGCAGGCGGACCTGATGGCGGGGCTTGCCGATGTGTTGGATGATGATTTTCGCATGGCCAGCCTGTCCTTGGTCGGCGAAGACCATAGCGGATTCTTTCACGAGATCGCACACCATCCCCTGAGAGGCGCGCGTTGATCGCGATTCACGCCAAGGTTTTGAGATGCGCCATCAGGTGGCGGAATTTCTCGCCCTGCACCGCGACATGTTCCCGCAATGCGTTGGCGGTACCCTCGGCATCCGCCGCCCTGAGCGCGGCCACCACGGATTCGTGTTCGGCCATGGATTGTGCCATGCGTCCGCGCAGACGCAGCTGAATGCGCCGGTATGGTTTCAGCCGGTGCTGCAACCGCTGCGCTTCTCGGGCCAGAAACCCGTTGCCGGACTGCTGATAGATCGTGCGGTGAAATTTTTCGTTTTCGCGATAATACCCGTCGCGGTCGTCTTTGGCGACACAGTCCTGGCAGTGCCGGTTTATGGCGTCCAGATCGTCCAGTGCCGTCTCCGAAATCCGAAGGGCGGCCAGCCGTCCGCAAACTGCCTCGATTTCCGCCATGGTCTCGAACATTTCGATCAACTCTACGGGGCCGGGCTGACGCACGAAAACGCCACGTCTGGGAATCTGGACCGCCAGCTCCGATGCCACGAGACGCTGCAAGGCTTCGCGAATCGGGGTGCGGGACACGTCGAATTCCCGCGCCAGCCGGATTTCATCCAGGCGATCGCCATCGTCGAACCGACCCGTGAAAATCAGTTCTTCCAAAGCGGTTGCGATCTGGTCGGCGCGTCTTGTGTCCATGCCAAATCGTAGCCCGGGTTGCATCTGTGCGCAATGACCTTGAAATTGTATACAAGAAACTTGACTTCGAATTCATGAACGCAAACACTGTCGCCATGGGGCCTGGCACGGAAGAGTCAGGCAAAAAACGGGAGGAACGAGATGACTCGAAATGTATTGATGGCTTCGGCTGCCGCGGCGGTGTTGGGTTTGGCGGGCATGGCGGGGGCGACAGAATTGCGCCTGTCGCACCAGTGGTCCAACAATGATGTGCGCCACAAGGTGGCCCAGATCGTCGCGGATGAGGTCGCCGCGGCCGATGTCGATCTTGAGATCAAGATCTTCGGGGGCAAGTCCCTGTTCAAACCGCGCGAGCAGTACAAGCCACTGTCGCGCGGGCAGCTGGATATGACCGTGTTCCCGTTGTCCTATGCGGGTGGGCAGCAGCCGGCCTATAATCTGACCCTGATGCCGGGACTGGTGAAAAATCACGATCACGCGGCCCGCCTGAGCGACAGCCCGTTCATGGAAGCACTCGAAGCCAAGATGGCCGAGGATGACGTGATGGTGCTGGTTCACGGGTATCTGGCGGGCGGTTTTGCCGGCAAGGACAAGTGCATCACCAAGCCCGAGGATGTCGCAGGCCTGCAAACCCGCGCGGCGGGCAAGGCGTTTGAACAGATGCTCGCCGGGGCCGGGGCGTCGATCGCATCCATGGCCAGTTCGGAAATCTACAACGCGATGCAGACCGGCGTTCTGAACGCGGCGAACACGTCGTCCAGTTCCTTCGTGAGCTATCGGATATATGAGCAGGTCGCGTGTTACACCCCCGCGGGTGAGGTCGCCCTGTGGTTCATGTATCAGCCCCTGTTGATGAACAAGTCCACCTTCGAGGGTCTGACCGAAGAACAGCAGGCGGCTGTTCTGGCCGGGGCCGAAAAGGCCGAGGCGTTCTATCTGGAAGAGGCCAAGAAGGAAGATGCGGCCTCTGTCGATGTGTTCCGCGAGGCCGGTGTCGAAATCGCCGAGATGTCGCAGGAAGATTTCGAGAGCTGGCGCGCCGTCGCCCAGGAAACGTCCTACAAGGCCTTTGTGGAACA
Organism: Rhodobacteraceae bacterium F11138; assembly: GCA_016521575.1. Lineage (GTDB taxonomy): Bacteria > Pseudomonadota > Alphaproteobacteria > Rhodobacterales > Rhodobacteraceae > Sedimentitalea. The sequence continues at coordinate 39,584 of JAEKDP010000007.1, forward strand.
GGTGCCCGACGGGCAGGATCTGCTGGATATGGCTTTGGCCGTTCAGTGATCTGATACAGCGGCGCCAACGTGGCGCCGCATGTTTGCAACGACCGGAGGATTACAGAACATGGCCGGCCACAGTTCCGCCACCAGGGCGCGTACCGCTGACAACCGGTTCCTGCGTGGCGTTGCAGGACTTTCCAAATGCGCCGGATGGATTTCGGCCGGGATGATCGTCGCCGCCGTGGCGATCACCTGCCAGATGATTTTCGTGCGTTTCGTGCTGAACGGGTCGACCATCTGGCAGACCGAGGCGGTGATCTATCTGATGGTTGCCGCCACCTTGATCGGGTTGCCCTATGTGCAGCATTTGCGCGGGCATGTGAACGTCGATCTGGTGCCCCTGTCGCTGCCGATGGGGGCGCGCAAGGGGCTGGCGGTATTCACCCTGTCCCTGTCGATCCTCATTGTCGCGCTGATGTTCTGGTACGGCTATGACTATTGGCATTTCGCCTGGGCGCGGGGCTGGACCTCGGACACGGTCTGGGGGGTGCGGCTGTGGATTCCCTATCTTGCGCTGCCGGTCGGTTTTGGCCTGTTCCTGCTGCAACTCATCGCCGATCTGACGGCGGTTATTCTGAACATTGACGCGCCCTTCGGGCTGGAGGACAGCTGATGGATCCATTGCTTTTGGGGGCATGTGTGGCCGTCATCACCATCCTCGTGCTGTTCTCGGGGGTGTCTGTCGGTCTGGGCCTGCTGATCGTTTCGGCGGGATTTCTGATCGTATTCGACGGGGTGCGCAGCCTTGAGTTGATGCCGGAAATCCTGTTCGGCAAGCTGGACAATTTCGCGCTGCTGTCGATTCCGATGTTCATCATCATGGGCGCGTCCATTGCGTCAACCCGGGCCGGGGCCGATCTGTACGAGGCATTGGAACGCTGGCTTACCCGTGTTCCTGGCGGGCTGGTCATTTCCAATCTCGGGGCCTGTGCGTTGTTCGCCGCCATGTCGGGATCCAGCCCGGCGACCTGTGCCGCCATCGGCAAGATGGGCATCCCCGAGATGCGCAAACGCGGCTATCCCGATGGCGTCGCGGCGGGGTCCATTGCCGCCGGGGGCACGCTGGGCATTCTGATCCCCCCCTCGGTCACGATGATCGTCTACGGTATCGCCACGGAAACCAGCATCGGACGCCTGTTTCTGGCCGGGGTTTTCCCGGGCTTGTTGCTTGTTGTGCTGTTCATGATCTGGTCGTTGTATTCGACCTGGCGGTCCGGTGATACGACGCGCCTGAACACCGGCAGCTACACCTGGAAGCAGCGGTTCGAGATCCTGCCGCGCGTGTTGCCCTTTCTCGCCATCATCCTGGGTGTGCTTTATGCCATGTACGGCGGCATTGCGACGCCCAGTGAAACCGCGGCGGTGGGTGCGCTGTTGTGTCTTGTGATCGCGATGGTGATCTATAGCCTCTGGCACCCGCGCGATCTGTGGGTGGTGTTGCGGGATTCAACCCGCGAAAGCGTGATGATCCTGTTCATCGTCGCGGCCGCCGGGGTGTTTTCCTATATGTTGTCCAGCCTCTTCATCACCCAGTCCATCGCCGAATGGATCGGCACGCTGGAGGTGAATCGTTGGGTGTTGATGGGCGCGGTGAATATTTTCCTGCTGATCGCGGGCTTTTTCCTGCCGCCGGTTGCGGTGATCCTGATGGCCGCGCCGATCCTGTTGCCGATCATCACCACGGCGGGGTTCGATCCGATCTGGTTCGCGGTGGTGCTGACCATCAACATGGAAATCGGCCTGATCAGCCCACCCGTGGGGCTGAATCTGTATGTCATCAACGGTATCGCCCCGGATATTTCGCTGAAAACCATTCTGACCGGATCTTTGCCATTCGTGGCCTGCATGGTTCTGGCGATCATCCTGTTGTGCCTGTTTCCGGGCATCGCAACCTGGTTGCCGGATCTTGTCATGGGGCCCGCGATATGAGCTTTCTGGCCGATCTGTTGTCCACGGTCTTTGAAAGACGATATCGCGGAGCGGCTGGACCCGACCCGGCGGGACGAACCATTCAGGAGCTGTCCACCGATCTTCTGGGCGCGTCAGGCGAGGTATCGGGTATGGCCCTGGCGCGGCACATCCTGGACCGCTATGCGGGCAAGGAGGATGACGAGAAACTGGCGTTCTTTCAGTTCATGACCACAGATTTGGGTATTGACGCCGATGCGGTGCGCAGCGCGCTGGACGCGTTTCAATCCGCGCCCGACAAGGCCAGCTATCGCGCCTTTCTGGCGGCGTCCGAACCGCGTCGTCAGGAATTGGCGCGGCGCCTGAATCAGGTGCCGGGGGCCACCGGGAAACTGGTCGGAATGCGCAAGGATCTGTTGCGGCTGGCCGACAAGGCACCGGAACTGCACATGGTTGATCTGGATTTCCGGCATCTGTTCGCATCCTGGTTCAATCGGGGTTTTCTCGTCCTGCGCCCGATCAGCTGGGAAAGCCCGGCTGACATTCTGGACAAGATCATCGCCTATGAGGCGGTACACGCCTTTGACAGTTGGGACGACCTGCGCCGCCGGTTGCAACCCGAGGATCGTCGCTGTTTCGCCTTCTTTCACCCGGCGATGCCAAGCGAGCCCCTGATCTTTGTCCAGGTGGCCCTGACCCGTGGCGTACCCGGTTCGGTGCAGACGCTGTTGGCCGATGATCGTGACGTGTTGCCGGCGGGGCAGGCCGACACCGCGGTGTTCTATTCGATTTCCAACTGTCAGGACGGGCTGGCGGGTGTGTCCTTTGGCAATTCGCTGATCAAACAGGTGGCGGCCGATTTGTCGCGGCAATTGCCGGGGCTGGGAACCTTCGTGACGCTGTCGCCGATCCCCGGTCTGAATGGGTGGCTGCGCACACAGGCCAAGGATCTGCCGATGGATACAGCCGAACATCGCCGCAGCACGGCGGCCCACTATCTGTTGCGGGCCAAGCGCCCGGACGGCAAACCCTGCGATCCGGTCACAAGATTCCATCTGGGGAACGGCGCCTTGGTGCATGCCGTCCACGCAGATGCGGATCTTTCGGACAAGGGGCTGGCCCAATCGGGCGGGGTAATGGTGAATTACCTGTATGACCTGTCCTTGATTTCCCAGAACCATGAACGATATGCCAGCGCGCAAGACGTTGTCGCGACACCTGAAGTCACGGCTTTGGCGCAGTTGGCACAGGCACAAGATACGTAAGACACATAAGGAGCCGCCGGGATGGCCAATCCGCTATACGATACCCTGTTTGGCGCGCATGAGGGACAAGACACCCCATTTCTGTATTTGCAGGACGGAACCTGTCTGACACACGCGATGTTTCTGCAAATGGCCGCGCGTTATGCCCATGCTTTCGCAGACCTGGGCGCAAGGGCGGGCGACAGGCTGGCCGTGCAGGTCGAGAAATCCCCCGAGGCCCTGGCCGTCTATGCCGCCTGCGTACAATCCGGGATCATCTTTCTGCCGCTCAACACCGCCTATACAGCGGATGAGGTGCAGTATTTCGTCGAAAACAGCGGCGCCCGGATCCTGATCTGCGATGCGGCCAACAAGGATGCCCTGTCTACGGTTGCGATGGCTGCGGATGCGGCGCTGGAAACGCTGAATGGTGATGGCAGCGGGTCCTTGTCGCAAAAGGCGCAGGGCAAGCCGGGACAGTTCGACACGGTTTCGCGCGGCGAGGACGATCTGGCGGCGTTTCTCTATACCTCTGGCACCACAGGCCGTTCCAAGGGGGCGATGCTGACCCAGACCAACCTGCTGTCCAATGCCCGGGTCCTGGCCGAATACTGGCGGTTCACGGATCGGGATGTGTTGCTGCACGCCCTGCCGATCTTTCACACGCACGGCTTGTTTGTGGCCACCAACATCACGTTGATTGCCGGGGGGGCGATGATCTTTCTGCCCCGGTTCGATCTGGATCGCATTCTGGCCGAGATGCCCCGCGCCACGGCCATGATGGGGGTTCCGACATTCTACACCCGGCTGCTGGACGACCCCCGGTTTACCCGCGATCTGACCGCCCATATGCGCCTGTTCGTATCGGGCAGCGCGCCGTTGCTGGCCGAAACCCATGTCCGGTTTCATGAACGTACCGGTCACCGCATCCTTGAACGCTATGGCATGACCGAAACCAACATGAATACGTCCAATCCCTATGATGGCGAACGCCGTGCCGGGACGGTGGGGTTTGCACTGCCGGGGGTTGAACTGAAAATCACCGACCCCGAAAGCGGCGAGACGCTGCCGGACGGGGAAATCGGCCAGATCGAGGTGCGCGGCGACAATGTGTTTGCCGGCTACTGGCAGATGCCGGAAAAGACCCGCGAAGAACTGCGCGAGGACGGGTTTTTCATTACCGGTGATCTGGGACGGATCGATGCCCAGGGCTATGTGCATATCGTGGGGCGCAACAAGGATCTGATCATTTCAGGCGGATACAACATCTATCCCAAGGAAATCGAACTGGTCCTGGACGATCAGCCCGGCGTTCTGGAAAGCGCGGTGATTGGCGTGCCGCATCCGGATTTCGGTGAAACCGTGGTGGGGGTGCTGGTGCCGGATGGCGTTTCGACACCGGATGTGCCTGCCATCAATGCCGCGGTCGCCGAATCCCTGGCGCGGTTCAAACATCCCCGCAAGCTGGTGATCCTGCAGGAGTTGCCCCGCAACGCGATGGGGAAGGTCCAGAAAAACCAGCTGCGTGCGCAGTTCGGCGATCTGTTTCAGCCTGATTGAGCGTCTTTGCAACTGCGGTATTCAGACCCCTATCTTGCCGTCGAATTCCGCAATCAGCTGATGCGCTTCGCCCGGATAAAGCAGCCGTGCGCAGGTCACCCAATGGGCATCGATCTGGGTGCGGCGCAGCACTTCGAGACAGGCCGCGCCCACCGGCAGTTCCAGAAGCGTCGCGTCGCGCCCCGAGACGTTGATCGCCCGCACATGGTGCCGCGCCCGGGTCCAGGGCATGGTGTTCAATAGCCAAGACCCCGGCACATCGTGTTGGAAATTGACGGTCAGGGCATCGGGCACCATTTGCGTGTTGATGACCCGCGTTTCCAGACAAAAAGGTTCGTCGTTCGAATAGTGCAGCCCCTGCAGAAACAGCGAATTGTCCTGTGCTTCGTCTTCGTTCAGGCTGAGAAGCCGACGGTCCTGCGCATGGCCCGCGCGGTTCTCGCTGGACAGCAGCGCCCATTTGTATCGCCGCCCGAGTGCGGCAACCTCTTCACCGATATTGTTGATCGCTAGCACCGCGGATTCCGCGCGCGGCTGGGCCACGACGGTGCCGCTGCGTTTGCGGCGAATCACAAAACCGTCTGAGGCCAGGCGGGTCAGGACCTTGTTCATGGTCATCCGAGAAACGCCATATTGCGCGGCCAGTTCGGTTTCCTTCGGCAAGAGATACCCCGGCGGCCATGTGCCATCGACGATCTTGCGGGAAAATTCGTCGAGGATCCGGCCATGCAGCGTATCCGGTTTCTCTGTCGCCATCCTGTCCTCGACTTCGCTCACGGTTTCTTGTGTCCCCGTCATAAAAGAGAATACGGGCTTTTCAATTCGGATCCCCCGCTCATGCGTCCGGATGCCTGTCTGGACGCGCCACAGGCTGTCGGGCGGGTGGTTCGCCGGTTTTCCAGCGCAATCTGGCGCGCCCCGACCGTCCTTGGATCGGCCCGCAGGTCGGAGCGCAGATCGGCGCGCAGATCGGCGCGCCAATGCCGCCCTTTGCTGCCCGAATCCCTGCGCCCGCTGAAACTGATTGCGGGAATGGCAGGTATTCAACTGGCTGTTTTTGCAGCCTTATTCGCTGTGTTTGATCTGGGGCGCGGCTTCCCAGTCGGCCCAATCGTTCATGATCGTATCCGCATAGGCCTTGGCGACGCGATAGGCGTTTTCCGTGGCCAGAGGGAATCCGCCCGATCTGGATTTCAGTGATTCGATGGCGCTTTGGTCTTTGCCCTGGCGATCAAAATTCGAGGCGGTGCGCAGCAGCGTCACGCGGTCGAAATCCAGCATCCCGGCTTCGGATGCACGTTTGAGCGCGGTCAGGGTCGCATTGTCCTCCATCTGTGTCGTGCAATAATCCGCCTTGCCGTCGGTCAGCAGCGCCACCCATTTTTCCTTGGATTCGGCGATATTGACGCCATGCCAGTAGGTATCGCTGGACAGGGTGTCGCAAATGCTGACCATCGGTTTGCCTTGTGCGGCGTCCTGATCGTAATGCGCGCGATAGGCGGTCGCCGTGTCGCCGTCCAGCAAGGGGACGTTTCGGGTCACGTCATAGGCATAGTCGACCAGATCGGAATTCAGCGCATAAACCTCTGTTCCAGCGCCCCATTTCGGCTTTTCGCCGGGCGTGTCAGCGCCCAGACCGATGGTGTCATCCGCCCATGTATCCGGGATTTCGGCCGGATCGATACGGTGATTGAGATCCGCATCCACCGCGAATTTCGCCCAATGGGCCGAGCCAAGCGTGCCGTCTTTGGGATCAACCCCCGCGATGCCGGCGATCACCACATAGGTGTTGGTCAGATCGAAACCCGGGTTCAGCGCGACGGCGGACACGGAACTGGCGGCGTTCGAGAATCCCATCGCCGTGGTCATCAGGCACAGCCCCGCCTCATTGCACGCCACCTCGGGATAGTCGGGGTTCAGCCCGGGAACCAGGATCTTGTGGCCAAGGTTTTCATTCTCAAGCCAGGGTTTCGCTTCTTGTTCGAACATGGTGATGATAAGCACCTTGGGGCTTGTCCGCGTGGCATCCTGCGCGATCACTTGCGTGGCGATTGTGGTGCCAAGCAGAATGGCAAGGGGAATGTACATGGGGCAGGATCCTCTGTCGGGGTTTGGAAAGGATGCGGCCCGCTTGATCGGCAGGCCGTGTCCTTGGAAAAACTGTTGGTGTCAAAGGTTACGCCAGCGCAGAGCCGTGTCAACCGGGGCGCGGACCTGCACAATATGGATGCGCGCGATGGCGAGGAATGGCGCTGGCTGCTGTATCAGGCCCATCTGTCCGACGTATTTGTGCCCGATAGGGACCGCAGCGCCGGGTTGTATTGGCGTATCTGGATGGACAGCGGTGAATATGGGATCGGCCTGTACCATGCGCGGTACAGGCCGCCGCCCGTTTAACCGGTGCGCCGTTCCGCGAAGCTGAGCGCGATGAAGCTGGGCAGATGATCGCCCATGCCGACGACCTTGTTGCCACCACCGCTGTCGCGTTGCGACGACGTGCGTGCGCGCGACGTGTCGCTGCGTGACGCGGACTTGTTTTCTGTGGCTGGTTTCTCGTCCGCCGCGCTGGTGCTGGCAGTCTGTTCGGACTTGGAGTCCCTGGTTTTCTTGCTGCGGCTCCGGGCGGGTTTCTTGACCTCTTCCTCGGCGTCCGCGGCCGCGGGTTTGGCGGCTTTCAGAGGGTTTTCAAGGCGCGGAATCGGCTTTTGGACCAGATTTTCGATATCGGCCAGGTTCTTTTCGTCGCGCGGCACACAGATCATCATCGCCTTGCCGTCGCGGCCAGCGCGTCCTGTGCGGCCAATCCGGTGCACATAATCCTCGGCGTGGCCGGGCACGTCAAAATTGAACACATGGCTGACGTTGGGCACGTCCAGGCCGCGCGCCGCCACATCCGACGCCACCAGGAACCGCAGGCTGCCTTCCCGGAAACCGTCCAGCGTGCGGGTGCGTTGGCTTTGGTCCAGATCGCCATGAATGGGCGCGGCGTCATAGCCGTATTTCCCAAGCGACTTTGCGACGATATCCACGTCCATCTTGCGGTTGCAGAAGATGATCGCATTCGTGCACCTGTCGCCTTCGGCGTCGATCAGGGCGCGCAATACCTTGCGCTTTTCGCTGGCTTCGCGGTCCTTGCGGCTGCCTTTGAACATGACCACCGACTGCTCGATATTCTCGCTGGTGGTCGCCTGGCGCGCGACTTCGATACGGGTCGGTGCGGACAGGAATGTGTTGGTGATGCGCTCGATCTCGGGTGCCATGGTGGCCGAGAAGAACAGCGTCTGGCGGGTGAAGGGCGTCAGGCTGAAAATCCGTTCGATGTCGGGAATGAACCCCATGTCCAGCATCCGGTCGGCTTCGTCCACCACCATGATCTGTACACCGGTCAGCAGCAGCTTGCCGCGCTCGAAATGGTCCAGCAGCCGACCCGGCGTTGCGATCAGCACGTCCACGCCCTTGTCGATCAGCTTGTTCTGCTCGCCGAAACTGACCCCGCCGATCAGCAGCGCCTTGGTCAATTTGACATGCTTGGCGTAGGTGTCGAAATTCTCGGCCACCTGCGCGGCCAGTTCCCGTGTCGGGCACAGCACCAGGCTGCGCGGCATGCGCGCGCGGGCGCGGCCGCGCGCCAGCATGGTGATCATCGGCAGCGTGAAGCTGGCGGTCTTGCCGGTGCCGGTCTGGGCGATGCCCAGCACGTCCTTGCCTTCCAGGGCGGGCGGTATCGCGCCTTCCTGAATAGGGGTGGGTGATTCGTACCCGGCCTCTTCAACGGCCTTGAGCACCTTGGGATTCAGGTTGAGTTCGGAAAATTTTGTCATGTGTGTCCGTGTTTTGCGGACACTGTCCCGGCCCGCCTTCTGATCAGAGCCGGACCCCACTGGTCCTGCGCTTGTGCGCAAACTGGCTCGTATCGGTGCACTAGCACGGGGCTGCGCGGTGGTCAAACAAAGCAGCGTCTGAGACGCTTCATTGCTGTGGTGGCACTGAATTGTGTTCAGTCCCGGAAAAATCCGGAAAATGTTTCCGCCGCTTGGCCGTCAGATCCAGATCATGCAGCCGCAACAGCCCCTCTGCCCGCAACCGGCGGCGCAGATCCGGGGTATCGGCGCAGAGCTCGTCGTGAAACCGGCGCAGCCCGGCCTCGCCCTGTTCGGCCTCGATGCCCGACAACAGGTCATGCAGGCTGATGCCGCCGGACCCGGGGCTGCGGTTGGGCGCAAGGCCCGCGCGGTATGAACCATGCTCAAGGCGATAGCGATAGGTCCCGATCCAGTGTTGCCAGCCGCGCGCGTGGCAATGGCACAGTTCGGTCTGCGCCAGAGGCCGTTCGCCGGGGTTGGGGGTGTCGCCGTCAAGCATGTTGTGGATGCGAAACGTCACGTTGGGCCGACCGGTTCGCACCAGCAGTTTGCCCGCCGTATGGCTGAGAAACCCGCCTTTCACGAATGCGCCGAATTCAGGATAAAGACGTTGGACAATGCTGTCCCGGTCCGGGCCGGAGGGGATGAACCCCTTGAATGCGTCTGCCTTCCCGGCCAGGGCTTCGATCGGGCGCACCCGGACGCAGCCGCAGTCTGCGGGCAACCCGGACAGCTGATCGGCCAGAGGCGTGGCAGGCCAGAGAAATTCGTCCACGTCGATATGGGCGAGCCAGTCCACCTCGGGCGGGCGGTGATAGGCCTGCGTGGCATTCAGGCACTGCCGGACCTGGTGCTTTTTCGGGCGCGTTTTCCCCAGTTTGCGCCAATGGGCGGCGTCACAGGTGAAGACGCGGACCTTGGAGTGGGCCTTGAGCAGCGCAGAGGTTTCCGGGGCGGGCGCATCCAGATAGATGTAAAGCCTGTGTGCGCCCAGTTCGATGTGATGCGCCGCAAACGCCAGAGTCTCGGCCACCGGGGCCTTGATTGTCGCGACAAGCCCCCATTTCACCATGTCAGTTCGTGCCCGGTCCGGTCATACCATCATTTCCTTGGTGGCGGTCAGTGTCACCTCGGGGAAATCGCGTTCGATCCGGTCGATGTCCCATTGCAGCCGGGTCAGGTAGACGATGTCGCCATCGTGATCGTGCGAAATGTGTTGCTGGTTGGTACTGACGAGCCTGTCCACGGCGGATTTGTCGCCATTGACCCAGCGCGCGCTGGTGAACTGGCTGGGCTCGAACCGCACCGGCAGCCCGTATTCCAGTTCGATCCGGCTGGCCAGGACCTCGAATTGCAGCGCGCCGACCACGCCGACGATATAGCCGGATCCGATCGCGGGTTTGAACACCTTGGCGGCGCCCTCTTCGGCAAACTGCATCAGGGCCTTTTCCAGATGTTTCGATTTCATCGGGTCGCTGGCGCGCACGCCTTGCAACAGTTCCGGCGCAAAGGATGGAATGCCGGTGACGCGCAGGGCCTCGCCTTCGGTCAGTGTGTCGCCAATGCGCAACTGGCCGTGGTTCGGGATGCCGATGATGTCACCAGCCCAGGCTTCTTCTGCCAGTTCGCGGTCGCTGGCCAGGAACAGCACGGGATTGGAGATCGCCATGGGTTTGCCGGAACGCACATGGGTCAGTTTCATGCCGCGTTTGAAATGGCCGCTGGCCATGCGCAGGAAAGCGACCCGGTCCCGGTGTTTGGGGTCCATGTTCGCCTGGACCTTGAAAACAAAGCCGGCCACCTTGGGTTCCTCGGGGGTGATCTGGCGCGGGGTGGCCTTTTGCACCTGCGGTTCGGGGCCGTAGGTGCTGATCCCGTCCATCAGTTCCTTGACGCCGAAACTGTTGATCGCGGACCCGAACCAGATCGGGGTCATATGCCCTTCGAGAACCGCCTGCGGGTCCAGTGCCGGCAACAGTTCGCGGGCCATTTCCAGTTCTTCGCGCAATTGATCCAGCAGGTTCGCCGGGACGTGTTCGGCCAGTTTCGGGTCGTCCAGCCCGTCGATCTGGATGCTTTCCGCGATCTTGTTGCGGTCCGCGCGATCCATCAGTTCCAGCCGGTCCCGCAGGATGTCGTAACAGCCGACAAAGTCCCGGCCCTGTCCGATCGGCCAGGAGGCCGGTGTCACGTCGATGGCCAGGTTTTCCTGGATTTCGTCGATGATTTCGAAAACATCGCGGCTTTCGCGGTCCATCTTGTTGCAGAAAGTCAGGATCGGCAGGTCGCGCAGCCGGCAGACCTCGAACAGTTTCTGGGTCTGGCTTTCCACGCCCTTGGCCCCGTCGATGACCATGACGGCGGCGTCCACGGCGGTGAGCGTGCGATAGGTGTCTTCGGAAAAATCCGAGTGACCCGGCGTGTCGACCAGGTTGAAGCGGAAATTGCCAAAATCAAACGACATGGCCGAGGCGGAAACCGAAATCCCGCGGTCCTTTTCCATCTGCATGAAATCCGACCGGGTGCGCCGGGCCTCGCCCTTGGCGCGGACCTGTCCGGCCATCTGGATGGCACCGCCGTACAGCAGGAATTTTTCGGTCAGCGTGGTCTTGCCGGCATCCGGGTGCGAGATGATCGCAAAGGTGCGGCGTCGCGCGATCTCGGGCGGCAATTCGGGGCGGTTCTGGGCGGCGTTGGGCATGAGCGCGCGTATAGGTAAGGTTTTCGCCAAGCGCAAGAAAATCAGGCAATCGTCGTGCCGATGGGGGCGGCGTGTCTGCCATGACGGGTCTGCATGGCAGTCATTTCCCGACCGGGATGGCTTTTTGTCGTCAGTCGCGGTAAGGGGGCGCCCTGCTGCGTGAACAGTCTTAGCCGAACAGGATTTCCGAAATGCCCCGTGCCATTCTGGCGTCTTTCGCCAATCGACTTGCCATGCCCGACCTCAGATGGATGCCCGATGAGGGGTTCACACCGTCGCGGCTGCGAATCGAATTGCTGTCCGGTCTGACCGTTGCCTTGGCTCTGGTGCCCGAAGCGGTGGCCTTTGCGTTCGTCGCCGGAGTGCACCCGCTGGTGGGATTGTATGCCGCGTTTCTGGTCGGATTGATTACGGCGCTGATCGGTGGCCGGCCGGGAATGATTTCCGGCGCGACCGGGGCCCTGGCCGTCGTGATGGTGGCGCTGGTGGCGCAGCACGGGGTCGAATACCTGTTCGCCACCGTGGTGCTGATGGGCATTCTGCAGGTCTTTGCCGGGATCATGCAGTGGGGCAAGTTCATCCGGCTGGTGCCGCATCCGGTCATGCTGGGTTTCGTGAACGGGCTGGCTATTGTGATCTTTCTGGCCCAGCTGGGCCAGTTCAAGGTGCCCGGCAGCATGGAAAACACGGGTCACGGCATGTCCGGCGGCGAATGGCTGAGCGGCACGCCCCTGTATCTGATGCTGGGGCTGGTGGCGTTGACCATGGCGATCATCTGGGTGATGCCCCGGATTACGCGGGTCATTCCCGCGCCTCTGGCCGGGATCGGTATCGTGGCCGCGCTGGTCATTGCGGTGGGGCTGGATGTGCCGCGCGTGGGCGATCTGGCGTCGATCCAGGGTGGGCTGCCGTCGCTGCATGTCCCGATGGTGCCGCTGACCTGGGAAACGCTGGAGATCATCCTGCCCTATTCCGTGATTCTGGCGGCCATCGGCCTGATTGAAAGCCTGCTGACGCTGAACCTGGTTGGTGAAATTACCGGCAAGCGGGGCGGTGCGTCGCAGGAATGTATCGCGCAGGGGGTTGCCAATACCGTTACCGGCTTTTTCGGAGGCATGGGCGGCTGCGCGATGATCGGCCAGTCCATGATCAACGTCAAATCGGGTGGGCGCACCCGGGTGGCCGGTGTGGCGGCGGCGGTGTTCCTGTTGGTGTTCATCCTGTTTGCCGCCCCGGTGATCGAACTGATTCCGCTGGCGGCGCTGGTCGGAGTGATGTTCATGGTGGTGATCGGCACCTTTGCCTGGAACAGTCTGACCATTCTGCGCAAGGTGCCGTTGATGGATGCCTTCGTGATCCTGCTGGTGACGGTCGTGACGGTCATGGAAGACCTGGCCGTGGCCGTGGTGGTCGGCGTGGTCGTCAGCGCGCTGGCCTATGCCTGGAACAATGCGCGCCGCATCAGCGCCCACACCCGCGAGTCGGTCACCGACAAGGGTGCCAAGGTCTATGAGATCCGCGGCCCGCTGTTCTTTGGGTCGTCGGATGGATTCGCCGAATTGTTCGACGTCGCCAGCGACCCCGACACCGTGATCGTGGATTTCGCTGAAAGCCGGGTGGTGGATCAGTCCGCTCTGCAGGCGATCGAAGCTATCGCGCAGAAATACGAAGCCGCCGGCAAGCAGATCAAGCTGCGCCATCTGAGCCGCGATTGTCACAAGTTGCTCAAGAAGGCAGGCCATCTGATGGTCGATAGCGATGATGATCCGGATTATGCGCTGGCTGTGGATTATTCGGTGCGGACAGGTATTCTGGGCGGGCATTGAGCGGCGATTGGCACGGTGTCCGGCGCCGGCGCTTGCGGGCTTCTGAGCAATACCGCGGGGGCAGGGCGCGCGCAGCCGCGCCGTGCCATGCCTGACTGATACCGGCCGGTGTAGTCGGCTGATCCCACCCTGGGTGGCTTATGGCGTTTCACCTGGGCGGCGCAGTTCGAACAGTTCGGTCACCCGCGCATAGTCGCGATAGCCAAGCCGCGAGAGCGGCTGGAAGCTGGTGACGTCAAACCGTCCGTCGCGGATGCAATCGTCGCGCATGTGAATGCCGGTGACTTCGCCCAGTACCAATTGGTTGGAGGCCCCCGGCAGGGTGATGATCCGGGTCAGTTTGCATTCCAGCGACGCCGGGGCCCCTTGCACGCGGGGGCAGGGGATGGTGTCGCATTCCGCGGCGGTCAGCCCGGCCTCGGCGAATTCATCCACGTCCTTGGCCAGGTCGGCTGAACTGGTGTTCATGGCGTCCCGCATGGCGTATTCCACGATATTGACGCAAAATACACCGGTTTGCGCGATGTTGGCGACGCTGTCCTTGGTGTTGTCCTGATCCGCCTTGGGGGTGGTCGAGGAGAACATCACCTGCGGCGGGGTATAGGCCACGGCGTTGAAAAAGGAATAGGGGGCCAGGTTGTTGGTCCCATCCTCGGCGCGGGTCGAGATCCATCCGATCGGGCGTGGCGTGACGATGGCGTTGAACGGGTTGTGCGGCAGCCCATGGCCGTCTTCGGGGCGGTAAAACATAGACGTCTCCAGTTGTTTGCCCAAGACCTAGCGGCGTGCTAGGGCGATTGCCACCACATACTGCAGAACGGACGCGCCGCGTGCTAGAACTGAGACCTGAGAAACAGGACGACTGGTGGGAGGTCGAAGCGTTGTTTGACCTGTGTTTCGCGCCCGGGCGCGAGGCCCTGTCGTCCTATCGGCTGCGCGACGGCGTTCCCCCGGTTCCCGGCCTTTCGTTGGTGGCCCGGGACGAGACGGGGATTCTGGCGGGTGCCATCCGGTTCTGGCCGGTTCGTGTCGGCGACGCCCCGGCGCTGCTGCTGGGGCCGGTTGCCGTTCACCCGACGCATCAGGGCGAAGGCCTGGGCGGGGTGCTGATCCGGGACGGGCTGGCCGCAGCGCAGGCCGACGGCTGGCTGCGGGTGTTGCTGGTCGGCGATGCCCCGTATTACCGGCGGTTCGGCTTTACCCGCCTGGACGATGTCAGAATGCCGCCCCCGACCAATCCCGAACGGGTGTTGGGCCACGCGTTGCGCGAAGGCGCCTGGGCCGGTGTGTGCGGCGATGTGACGGGCGGGACCGTGCAAGGGCATTGAAACCGGGACCATGAACGCCGATCTTGGGTGCAGCGGCGGGGGAAACCGATGAATGATATTGTGACGGTACAACCAGTGGATGTCCAAGCCGAGCTGGATCGGCTGGCGCGGCATTACCGTGCCGCTGGCGGCGCGGGTGTGCAGCTGCTGACCATGCTGGGCGGGCGGGCCGAAGGTCTGATAGACCGTCTGCCGCGCTCGGTGCGGTCCGGGTTGACCGGGGCGACCGAACAGGCCCTGACAGTGGCCATGCGTGCCGCCAACGGATCCCGCGCGGCGGTGCCGGATCAGAAGGGATGGGTCAACACGGCCGTAACGACGGCGATGGGCGCTGCTGGCGGGTTTGGCGGCGCACCGACGGCCCTGATCGAATTGCCTTTGACGACCGCGATGTTGTTGCGGTCCATCCAGGGGGTTGCGATCGAGCACGGGTTCGACCCTGCCGCGCGCAGTGTTCAGTTCGACTGTGTCCGGGTTTTTGCGTCCGCCGGTCCGCTGGAGCAGGACGACGGCGCGGATCTGGGTTTCGTATCCCTGCGGCTGACGTTGACCGGGGGGGCGATGCACAAGCTGATCGCGGCCGTCGCACCCCGGCTGGCCACTGCGCTGGGTCAGAAGCTGGCGGCGCAGACCGTTCCGGTTCTGGGGGCGGTTGCCGGGGCCACATCAAATTTTGTCTATACCGGCTATTATCAGCAGATCGCGCATGTGCATTTTGGATTGCGGCGGCTGGCGATTGACGCGGATCTGCCTGAAGATGAATTGATTTCAAGACTTTCAGCTTTAACGAAAGCCCGACTTTCCTGACCCCACAGTGTGATTGTGCGCGCGCGATCCACAAAATATGGGGTGTTGGCCAAGTTTTTTGATGAAATCCGATAGGGCAGGTTGTATTATCGGCTGAAAGAAAAACAAAGGCCGGTCGCAGGATATGTTCATCAAACAACTGCCGTTGACGGTACGCGCATCGCACAAGACCGATGTGCGAAGCCAGTTCGCAGCACTGTGTTATCGGATCGTGCAGAACAAACCTCAGGTCTTGCTGATTACCGCGCGCAAGTCCGGCCGATGGATCATCCCCAAGGGCTGGCCGATGGACGGGATGACTCCGGCGCGCAGCGCGGCGCAAGAGGCCTGGGAAGAGGCCGGTGTGATCGGCAAGGCGGTTGATCGGTGTCTGGGGCTGTATTCGTACAACAAGAACCATTGTACCGTGGGCGGTATGCCCTGCGTGGCGATGGTGTTCCCGGTCAGGGTCAAGTCCCTGGCCCAGAACTTTCCCGAACGTAAGCAGCGGCGGCGCAGGTGGTTTTCCCCCAAAAAGGCGGCGTCCAGGGTTCTGGAACCCGAACTGGCGCGGATTCTGCGGGATTTTGATCCGAGAATTTTACATTAACTCAAATCACTATCTGGAACTTGGCAGCGCAGCGGATTTCTGGTCTTATGTGCTTTCCAAGGGGCGAGACAATGATCCAGTATGCGTTGAAATGTGTCGATGATCACTGCTTTGACAGCTGGTTTCAGTCTGCAGAGGCGTTTGAAACGCTGATCTCTTCCGGAATGGTGTCCTGTGTCGTATGCGGCAGCACCAAGGTTGAAAAGGCGATCATGTCCCCAAGGGTCAGCGCCAGCCGCACGTCACAGGAAAAAGAGGCGGGACCGCTGAGCCAGCCGGCCAGCCCGGCGGAACAGGCCATTGCCGACTTGCGCCGCAAGATCGAAAGCGAATCCGATTATGTGGGCGTGAATTTTGCCGCTGAAGCCCGCGCCATGCATGAGGGCGATCTGCCCGAGCGCTCGATCTACGGCGAGGCGCGACCGGAAGAGGCGCGCAAACTGCTTGAAGACGGTGTGCCGGTGGCGCCTTTGCCCTTCATGCCCAACCGCAAGGCAAACTGACCTTCCCGCATTGCGGCAAGGCATGATCCTGCCCGCACAGGGTATCCCGGTCTCTGCATTCCGCGCAGTCCGGCGCGCGGGTTTGTACACTTGCCCTTGGCCAGCGCCTCGCATATGAGGCGGGCGACCCACTGCCTGGGCACATGGAAAGGCCCGAAACATGCCCGTTCTCGTGATGAAATTCGGCGGCACATCTGTCGCCAACCTGGACCGGATCCGCCGCGCCGCCAAGCGCGTGGGGGTCGAGGTGGCCAAGGGATATGATGTCATCGTCATCGTCTCGGCGATGTCGGGAAAGACCAACGAACTGGTTGGCTGGGTCAATGAAACGTCGCCGCTTTACGATGCGCGGGAATATGACGCTGTGGTGTCCTCGGGTGAAAACGTCACTGCCGGGCTGATGGCGCTGACGTTGCAGGAAATGGATGTGCCGGCACGCAGTTGGCAGGGGTGGCAGGTTCCGGTCAGGACCACGGACGCCCACGCCAGCGCCCGGATCGAGGAAATTCCCACGGACAATATCACGGCCAAGTTCGGCGAAGGCATGCGGGTCGCTGTCGTGGCGGGTTTTCAGGGCATCGGCCCCGACGGGCGCATCACGACGCTGGGTCGCGGCGGGTCCGATACCACGGCTGTTGCATTCGCGGCTGCTTTTGACGCGGAACGCTGCGACATCTACACCGATGTGGACGGCGTATATACGACCGATCCGAGAATCACCGACAAGGCGCGAAAACTGGATCGGATCGCGTTCGAGGAAATGCTGGAACTTGCCAGCATGGGGGCAAAGGTGCTTCAGACCCGCTCGGTCGAGTTGGCGATGCGCTACAAGGTCAAACTGCGTGTGCTCAGCAGTTTCGAAGAACAGTCCGACAGCGCCGGTACGCTGGTATGCGATGAGGAAGATATCATGGAATCCAACATAGTGGCCGGTGTGGCCCATTCCCGTGACGAAGCCAAGATGACCCTGCTGTCGGTGGCGGATCGCCCGGGCATTGCCGCGACCATATTTGCCGCGCTGTCCGATGCCGGGGTCAATGTGGACATGATCGTGCAGAACATCAGCGAAGAAGGCCGCACCGACATGACCTTTTCGTGCCCGACCGAACAGGTGACGCGCGCGGACAATGCAATGGCCGCCGCCAAGGACAAGGGCGTTCTGAATTTCGGCGAACTGGTCGCGGACAAGAACGTGGCCAAGGTTTCGGTGGTGGGAATCGGGATGCGCAGCCATACCGGCGTGGCCGCCAAAATGTTCCAGGTACTCTCGGCAGAGGGGATCAATATCAAGGTGATCACAACCTCAGAGATTAAAATTTCCGTTCTGATTGACCGGAAATACATGGAACTTGCGGTTCAGGCCCTGCATGATGCGTTTGAACTGGACAAGGTCGCCTGAGCGCATTCCGCTGCGGGGGCTGTCCACAGGCAACTGAAGCGGGCGCATGTCAGAACGTACCGAAACGGAAAGTCGCAAACTGCTTGGGCGTTTGCGCGATGCCATGGCCAGCGATGTCGCCGGCCAGGCGCGGCTGGACAAGATCACAAATCTGATCGCTGACAGCATGGGAACCGAGGTGTGTTCGGTCTATCTGTTTCGGGACCCTGAAACGCTGGAACTTTGCGCGACCGAAGGGTTGGACTCCGCCGCCGTGCACCAGACCCGGATGCGCATGGGGGAAGGTCTTGTGGGGCGCGTGGCCCGCACCGGCAAAGTCATCAACACACCCGACGCCCCGGCGGAAAAGGGGTTCCGCTATATGCCGGAAACCGGAGAAGAGCGGTTTTCGTCGTTCCTGGGAATCCCGGTGCAACGATTGGGCGAAAAACTGGGCGTTCTGGTGGTTCAGTCGCGCGATGCCCGCGTTTTCACGGCCGATGAACTCTATGCGCTGGAAGTGGTCGCCATGGTGATCGCCGAAATGACCGAGCTGGGGGCTTTTGTCGGTGAAGGCGCGGCCCTGTCTGCGCGGCATCAGAAATCTGCCCTGTTTCGCGGCACCACCGCGCAGGAGGGGGCCGCCGAAGGTCATGTATGGCTGCACGAACCGCGGGTCGTGGTGGCCAATCCGATTGCCGATGATCCGCACCGCGAATTGGAACGCCTGAACGAGGCGATCGAGGAATTGCGCGTCGGCGTGGACCGGATGCTGGAAATGTCGCGCAATGGCGACAAGGAGCAGCTTCAGGTGCTTGAAGCCTATCGGATGTTTGCCAACTCCAAGGGCTGGCTGCGCCGGATGGAAGAAGACATCAGCCGCGGGCTGAGCGCCGAGGCCGCCGTGGAAAAGGAACAATCCCAGGCCCGCGCCCGTCTGGCCCAGGTCAACGATTCCTATCTGCGCGAACGACTGAGCGATCTGGACGACCTGTCCAACCGTCTGTTGCGCATCCTCACCGGGCAGGGCAGCGAAACCGGGGCCGACATACCGCCGGACCCGATCCTGGTTGCGCGCAATATCGGCCCGGCGGAACTGTTGGAATACGGGCGCAGATTGCGTGGCATCGTGCTTGAAGAAGGGTCCGTGGGCAGCCATGCGGCCATTGTGGCGCGCGCGCTGGCCATTCCGCTGGTGGTGCACGCGGATGGTGTCACCACCGAGGCGCTGAACGGCGATCACATCATGGTCGATGGCGATCAGGCGTCGGTGCATCTGCGCCCGGACGACAACATCGTCACGGCATTTCGCGACAAGATCGCGATGCAGGCCCAGGCCCAGGAACGCTATGCCTCGATTCGGGACAAGCCCGCCGAAACCTTGTGCGGTGCGCGGATCAGCCTGACGATGAACGCCGGGCTGATGGCTGACCTTCCGTCGCTTGAAGGGTCGGGGGCCGAAGGCGTGGGGCTGTTTCGTACCGAACTGCAGTTCCTGATCCGCAACCAGATGCCCAAACGGACCGAACTGGCCGAACTCTACGCGCGGGTCCTGGATTCGGCGCATGGCAAACGCGTGGTGTTTCGGACATTGGACATCGGGTCCGACAAGGTGCTGCCCTATATGAAACCCAATGACGAGCCGAACCCGGCCCTGGGCTGGCGCGCGATCCGGGTGGGGCTGGACAAACCCGGCGTGATGCGGATGCAGTTGCAGGCGCTGATCCGGGCGGCGAACGGGCGGCCTCTGGCCATCATGTTTCCGTTCATTGCGCAGGCCGAAGAATATTATGCCGCCCGGGCCGAAGTCGACAAGACGATCGCGCGCGAACAACGGCTGGGCCACAAGCTGCCCGAGGCATTGGAAATCGGCGCCATGCTGGAAACCCCGTCGCTGGCCTTTGCCGCAGAACGCTTTTTCCGCGAGGTCGAATTCCTGTCCATCGGGGGCAACGATCTGAAACAGTTCTTCTTTGCGGCGGATCGCGAAAACGAACGGGTTCGGCGGCGCTATGATACGTTGAACGTCAGCTTTCTGGGCCTGATCGAACGGATCGTGGAACGGTGCGAGCGCACCAACACGCCGCTGTCGTTTTGCGGCGAAGACGCCGGACGCCCGATCGAGGCCCTCTGCCTGGCGGCCATCGGCATCCGGACCCTGTCGATGCGCCCGGCATCGATTGGCCCGGTCAAAAGCCTGCTGCGGCGCAGCAATCTGAACGATGTACGCAAGGTGATCGCCGATGCCCGCCATCGCGGTGAACAATCCGTGCGCCCGGCGTTGATGGAGCTGCTGCGAAGCCAGGCGTGACGAGACAAGCGGCGAAACAACAGGGCCGCGCCCGACCCGCCCCCAGGGCGGGCGCGGGGTCTATTTACGAGGCTATCTTTCTATCCAATCCCCTGCTCGAGGGTGCTGACCATTTGAGATCGGATAGAGGAAATTCCACCGTATGTGATCGAGTTTTTTCCGAGTCGGTAGAGGGATGTGGAAAAGAGGGACATAAAGAAGACTTAAGATGACCAAAAATAGCCCAAAACCTGAGGATAGTCTTTCCAAAATGTTGACTTCTACATTGCGAAGGAGGTCCAATTGCTGAGAAGCTAAAAAAATTCCAAAGGCCACTACGGGAAGAAGGGCCGCCACGAGCGATAGGCCTACCAAACCTGAGAGAAGTGCCGGCAGCGGCAATCGATGCGTGATGAAAAAGTTTGTGAACTCTGATAAGCCAAGTGAAAGGTCATCTTTTTTTCCACGGATTAGCCCAAATATACTTGGTGAAAAACCATATAGAACAAGTTTTGCCCCTTCTCTAATTCTAAGGGACATTGCCACCGTTAGGTGGCAAAATGATAGTGCTGAAATGAGGAATAGAAAACTCGACGCCAAAAGAAAGTACGAAGCTGGTATGGATGCTTGAAAAGACTGCACCTGAACTTTTATGAGCGTTCCTGACCGAAGTGACGAAGAAATTAGATAAGCCATAATCATCAGGCCAACAAACTTCATAAAGTTCTTAATGGCGTCCTCTTCTAATGATGTTAGAATTTCATAGCGACTAACCCATCCTTCTTGATCTTTTCTGATCTTCCGAAGAGTTGTGCGGAATTCATGCTCCTCTAGTCGTCTAATTGATATCCATTTAGTTTTCATCCCTCAAACATCCAACTCCTCCACGAACCGCGCGTTCTCCTGGATATACTGGAACCGCATCTCGGGCTTTTTCCCCATCAGCCGTTCCACCAGATCGCCGGTCTCGCCGGGTTCGTCTTCGTCGATGGTGACGCGGATCAGTTTGCGGGATTTCGGGTCCATCGTGGTTTCTTTCAGGTCCTTGGCGTCCATCTCGCCCAGCCCCTTGAAGCGCGAGACGTCGATCTTGCCCTTGCCGCCCAGACCCTTTTCCAGCAGCGCGTTCTTTTCCGCCTCGTCGGTGCAATACGCGCGGCGCGCGCCTTGTGTCAGGCGAAACAGCGGCGGGCAGGCCAGATACAGGTGGCCTGCGTCGATCATCGGGCGCATCTGGGTGAAGAAAAACGTCATCAGCAGCGATGCGATATGGGCTCCGTCCACATCGGCGTCGGTCATGATGATGATCTTGTCATAGCGCAGATCGTCGATGTTGAACTTGGTGCCAAGCCCGACGCCAAGCGCTTGCGAGAGATCGTTGATTTCGGCATTGCTGCCCAGTTTCGAACTGGCCGCGCCCAGCACGTTCAGGATCTTGCCCCGCAGGGGCAGCAGCGCCTGGGTCTTGCGGTCGCGCGCCATCTTGGCAGAGCCGCCTGCCGAATCCCCTTCGACGATGAACAGTTCGGTGCCTTCGCGCGCATTTTGCGAACAATCGGTCAGCTTGCCGGGCAGGCGCAGTTTCTTGGTGGCCGATTTGCGCGCGGTCTCTTTTTCCTGTCGCCGGCGCAGACGTTCCTCGGCGCGCAGCACAAGGAAATCAAGAATGGCGCCCGCGGATTTGGTATCCGCCGCCAGCCAGTTGTCGAAATGGTCGCGCACTGAATTCTCCACCAGCCGCTGGGCCTCGGTGGTGGCGAGGCGATCCTTGGTCTGGCCGACGAATTCGGGTTCGCGGATAAAGCAGGAGACCAGCGCGCAGCCGCCGGTCATCAGGTCATCGCGGGTGATCTGGGCGGATTTCTTGTTGCTGACCAGCTCACCATAGGCCTTGATGCCCTTGAGGATCGCGGCCCAGAACCCGGCGACATGGGTGCCGCCTTCGGGCGTGGGCACCGTGTTGCAGTAGGACTGGATGAATCCGTCGCGGCTGGGCGTCCAGTTGATCGCCCATTCGACCTTGCCCGGGGTGCCGAATTTTTCCTTGAAGTCGACGGTGCCGGAAAACGGTTTGTCGGCATAGGTGCTGGCCGTGCCCAGCGTTTCGGTCAGGTAATCCGACAGGCCACCGGGGAAGTGGAATGTTGCCTCTTGCGGGGTTTCGCCGTCGTCGATGGCGGATTTCCAGCGGATCTCGACGCCCGAAAACAGATACGCCTTGGAGCGGATGGATTTGAACAGGCGGGCGGGTTTGAACCGGTGGTGGCCAAAGATTTCTTCATCCGCGTGAAAGGTGACGGTGGTGCCGCGCCGGTTGGGGGCTGCGCCGATTTTCTCGACCGGGCCCAGCGGGACGCCGCGCGAAAACCGTTGCTCGAACAGTTCCTTGTTGCGGGCGACCTGCACCACCATGGAATCCGACAGCGCGTTGACCACCGATGCGCCCACGCCGTGCAGGCCGCCCGAGGTTTCATAGGCCTTGCCCGAGAACTTGCCGCCCGCGTGCAGCGTGCAGAGGATGACCTCAAGCGCGCTCTTGCCGGGGAATTTCGGGTGCGGGTCGATCGGGATGCCGCGGCCGTTGTCGCGGATGGTGACCGCGTAATCGTCGTGCAGTTCGACCTCGATCCGGTTGGCGTGACCGGCGACGGCCTCGTCCATCGAGTTGTCCAGCACCTCGGCCACCAGATGGTGCAGCGCGCGTTCGTCGGTGCCGCCGATATACATGCCGGGGCGTTTGCGCACCGGTTCCAGCCCTTCGAGTACTTCGATGGAAGAGGCGTCATAATCCGAGGTGGCCGATTGGGTCAGTAGATCGTTCATACCGCTGCTCTGTTGTTGTTTTGTCCCATTATGGCAGAGTAGCGGCGAGGGGGGAAGAGTGACGCGCTTGTGGCTGCGCGCCGGGGGCGCATGAACGCGGGCTTTCAATTTGATCTGCGCTCGCCTAGGCTTTGCTGCAACGCATCATGTCTTGGGAGAATGCAAGGTGGCGCAACAGGATAAACCGCTTCTGATCAAACGATACGCCAGCCGTCGGCTGTATAATACCGAGACCAGTGATTATGTGACGCTTGAGGATATCGCGGGGTTTATCCGTTCCGGGCGCGAGGTGCAGATCGTCGATCTGAAATCTGGCGACGACCTGACCCGCCAATATCTGTTGCAGATCATTGCCGAACACGAAAGCCGGGGCGAAAACGTGCTGCCGGTGACAGTCCTGAACGACCTGGTGCGCAGCTATATGGTGCCGGGGGGCGGGATGATGCCGCAATTCCTGCAAAGCTCTTTTGACATGCTGCGGGACAACCAGACAAAGATGATGGAAAACATGTCGGCGATGAACCCGATGGCCAAGATGCCGGGGTTTGAAGCGATACAGGCCCAGCAAGAGGCGTTTCTCAAGGCGATGACAGGCGGCATGTCGGGTTCGTGGTCCGGCCCCGCACCCGAGGAGAAACCGAACCAGGCCGAAACGTCCGAGGATCTGGACGCGATCAAGCAACAGCTGGCTGACCTGCAGGACAAGCTGTCCAAGCTGAAATAGAACATCCCGCCCGCCGTTCCAGGGGCACGGCAGACCGGAGACAGAAGCCCGCTCAGGTTCCGTAGGCAGGAGCAGGGGCAGGCGTTGCCACTTCGGACACCGCATCCAGCAGGATGTCGGCAATCATGTCCAGTTCCGACCGGCTGAGCCGGACCGGAAGCCGCACGTCACAGGCGCGCATCAGCATTTCGCGGGTCTTTGGCAATTCAGGCAGATCCGGGATGAACTGCCAGTTCCAGAAGGCCCGCGCGTTGTCCTGGCTTTGCCCGAAGACCTGAACCTTGACCCCGCGCGACTCAGCCGCCGCGGCAAAGGCGTTGATCGCGGTATCGTCCAGCCCGACCAGATTGAACTGGATCGAATCCGGTGCGCGCTGTTCTTGCGCCAGCGGCGCGGGAACGGTGATGTAGGGCGATCCGTTCAACCGCTTGGCCACATGGTCATGGTTGGACAGCCCGTCGCGAACCCGGCGCGCAAGTTCCGGCAACTGCGGGCGGATCACGGCGGCGGAAAGATTGCTCATGCGCAGATTATACAATGGCAGCTTGTTCTGCCAACGCGCAAAGGCCAGTTCCAGATCCGGGGTGTTGTCGCCCGGCGCGCCTTTGTGTTTCTTCCAGTTGTGCTCATACGCGCCGGACATGATCACGGCCCGCGCCACCAGATCGGCGTCATCGGTGATCAGTATCCCGCCTTCGCCTGCGTTGATCATCTTGTAGGACTGGAAGGAAAAACAGCCCACCCGTCCGATGGTGCCGATATTGCGTCCGCCCCAGGTCGTGCCCAGGGAATGCGCTGCATCCTCGATCACCGGGATATTCTGCGCGTCACACAAGGTCATGATCGCATCCATATCACTGGTGTGGCCGCGCATATGGCTGATGATGACCGCTTGCACGTTCTCCAGCTTGGCCCGGAAGTCGTCCAGAACGATGCGATAATTTTCGCCGACTTCGCACAGGACCGGCTGACAATCGGCGTGCATCACCGCGGACGGTACGGCGGCAAAGGTGAATCCGGGGATCAGTACACGCGCGTCGCGCGGCAAGCCCAATGCCTTGAGCGACAGGAACAGGGCTGCGGAACAGGACGACACCGCAAGGGCGTATTTGCTGCCCATCATCGCGGCGAATTCGGATTCCAGCAACGCAACAGGCGCATCCTGCGCAGCGGTATAGCGAAACAGATCGCCGGACTGCATCAGCGCGTCGATCGTCGCGCGGGCGGTTGCGGGAATGGGCTCGGCGTCATGGACGTTCGGAGGCAGGGTCATATTTCAAATTCCTGAAGTTCACCTTTGGAAAAGGTAAAACAGTTCTCCGGACGTGCCAAGTATTTGCCGCACGGGCGGGCCGGAAACCTGCATGTGTGGCAAAATTTCTTCGGTTTCACACGCCCAGCCGGTCGCGCAGCGCGTACCAGGTCATCGCAAGCACCAACAGCGGCGATCTGAGCGCAGTTCCGCCGGGAAACGCCGGGGCCGGAACGCGGGACAGGGTGTCAAACCCTTCGGCCTGCCCCCGGATCGCCAACGCCATCAGCTGACCGGCATGGGTGGCGGTGCCGACACCGTGGCCTGAATACCCCGAGGCGGACAGCATGTTCGGCGCAAGCCGCGCCAGATATGGCATGCGTTTCATTGTAATTCCCAATGTGCCGCCCCAGGCATGGTCGATGCGCACATTTGCCAGATGCGGATAGATCTGCAGCATCGGTTTGCGCACCACGGCGGCGATATCTGCGGGGAATTTGTACCCATAGCTTTCCCCACCGCCGAACAGCAGCCGCCGATCCCGGCTGAGACGGAAGTAGTTGACCACGAATTTCGTGTCCGCGACGGCGACATCCCGGGTCAGCACCTGATCGGCGGCATCGCCCAAAGGTTCGGTGGCTATGATGAAATTGTTGATCGGCATCACCCGCGCGGCCACCCGACGGTCAAGCCCTCCCAGGTATCCATTGCAGGCCAGAACGACATGGTCGGCGATGACACGGCCCTGATCGGTCTGCACCGTGGCTGGCTCGCCTGGCGCGATGTGATGCACATGGCTGTTTTCAAAGATCCGAACCCCAGCTGCCGCAGCAGCGCGGCCCAGCCCCAGCGCATAGTTCAGCGGGTGCAGGTGGGCCGCCCCCATGTCCAGCGTGCCACCCTTGTAGGCCGGAGAAGGACAGAGATCGTGACACCCCGCCTGGTCCAGAATCTCGATCTGGTCGTAGCCGTAGCGGGCGTTCAGATGTTCGGCATAGCGGTGCAGATCATCCACGTCCCGCGTATTGAACCCGGTATGGGCAACGCCCGGTTTCAGGTCGCAGTCGATGTCGTGGCGCGCGATCAGATCCTTGACCAGCGTTTTGGCATCTTCGGCCAGCTGCCACAGCTTTGCGGCCTCGGCATCGCCCATCAGCGCCTGAAGCGCATCCTGGTCCATGCGCTGACCGCTGCCCAGTTGGCCGCCATTGCGCCCCGATGCGCCAAAGCCCACGCGATGTGCGTCCAGCAACACCACATCCATGCCGGACTCGGCCAGATGCAGCGCGGCCGACAATCCGGTATAGCCGGCGCCGACGATACAGACATCAGCGCGGGTTTCACCCTTCAGCGGGGCGAACGGGGTCAGATGCTGCGCCGTGGCGGCATACCAGCTGGCCGGGTAGGCGCCGCGTTTGTCATTGGAAAACAACAGGTTCATGGTGTCGGCAATCAGACGTTCAATAGCAGATGTTCACGTTCCCAGGGTGAAATGACCTGCAGGAATTCTTCGTACTCGGTTCGTTTCACGATGCTGTAGACACGGGCGAAATCCGGGCCCAGCATTTCGTGCAGCTCGGGGGCTGCTTCGAACAGATCCAATGCTTCGCCCATCACGCGGGGGATGTCCGGTTCACCTTCATAGGCATCGCCACGAAACTGTTTGTCGGGGCGTTCATCGCGGGTCAGCCCCAGATACCCGCAGGCCAGGCTGGCGGCGATGCACAGGTAGGGGTTGCAATCCATCCCGGCCAGCCGGTTTTCGACCCGCCGCGCATTCGCATCGGACAGGGGAATGCGGATGCCGGTGGTGCGATTGTCCCGCCCCCATTCCAGGTTGATGGGCGCGGCATGGTCGCGGGTATACCGCCGATAGCTGTTCACATAGGGTGCCATGACCGCGATCGCGGCGGGCAGGTGTTTCTGCAGCCCGCCAATGAAATGAAAGAAGGCATCGGTTTCGCCGCCCTGCGGACCGGAAAAGATGTTCTTTCCGGTCTCGATGTCCAGAACCGAATGATGGATATGCATGGCGCTGCCGGGTTCTTCGGCGATGGGTTTGGCCATGAAAGTGGCGAAACAATTGTGGCGCAGCGCCGCTTCGCGGATCAGGCGTTTGAAATAGAACACTTCATCCGCCAGCTTGATCGGATCGCCGTGGCGTAGGTTGATTTCCAGCTGACCGGCACCGCCTTCCTGGGTGATGCCGTCGATCTCGAACCCCTGGGCTTCGGCAAAGTCATATATGTCGTCGATCACCGGTCCGAATTCATCCACGGCCGTCATCGAATAGGCCTGCCGCGCAGCGGCGGGCCGGCCCGAGCGCCCCATCATCGGCTCGATTTCCTTGGCCGGGTCGATGTTGCGCGCCACCAGGTAGAATTCCATTTCCGGGGCCACGACGGGTTCCCAGCCCTTGGCCCGGTACATCTCGACCACCCGGCGCAATACGTTGCGCGGGGAACAGGGCACCGGAGCCCCTTTGCGGTCATAGGCGTCGTGGATCACCTGAAGCGTCCAGTCCCCGGTCCAGGGGGCGGCCGTGGCTGTCGACATGTCCGGGCGCAGGATCATGTCTTTCTCGATGAAACCGTCATCGCCTGCTGCGTCGCCCCAGTCACCGGTGATGGTCTGAAAGAAAATGCTGTCGGGCAGATGAAAATAGGTCTGCTTGGCGAATTTGCTGGCGGGCACGGCCTTGCCGCGCGCGATCCCCGGCAAGTCGGAAATGATACATTCCACTTCGTCCAGGCGACGTCCTTCAAGATAGGCTTGGGCGGCAGGCGGGATTTTTGTGATCCAGTCGGTCATTGTGGGGGCATTCCTTGCAGGATCGCGGCCATATGCCGGGCCACGTCGCGGTTGTTGTTCGGGCCGTCCAGATTGACGGCGGCGGCATCCAACAGGGCGTCGGGCACAACGCCACGCCCCCGCGTGCGGATCAGGCCATCAACGAAGTCAGCACTGAATTCGGGATGTGGCTGCACGGTCCAGATGTGATCGCCATATCCAAGAACGGCGTATTTGCAAAATGCGTTGCCGCCCAGCACGCGCGCGCCCGGCGGCAGTTCGGTGACCTGATCCTGATGCCATGCGTTCAGATACAGCGTCTGATCTCCGACGGAATAGGCGGTTCGACCCACGGACCAGCCACCGTCGAATTTCTCGACCTTGCCCCCCAGGGCCTGTGCGATGATCTGATGGCCAAAACAGATCCCGACCAACGGGCGTTTTTGCGCTGCAATGTCCCGGATCAGAGATTCGAGCGGGGAAATCCAGGCATGATCTTCGTATGCGCCATGCTTGGACCCAGTGATCAGCCAGCCATCGGCAGCATCGGCCCCTTGCGGAAACTGGTTGTCCACCACCGCATAGGTTTCGAACTCAAACCCGTGTCCGGCAAGCATGTGGGCAAAGATCTCATCATAATCGCCCGTATCCTGAACCATGTTGTCAGGGGCATGACCTGTCAGCAGGATGCCGATCTTCATGAGTCACCTTTAATTTGATCAAATTCAGGATAGTGCAGCCCCAAGCGCGACGCAAGAGAATTGACGCCTTTGCATTTCCAGCTTCATCAAAACATCTTTCCCAGATGGCTTGGGTTCGGGGGGGTGCACCCGGTGTTGTTGCGGGCGCGGATGGATATTTGATCAAAACCCGATGTTCAGCGTATCAGCATCGGGCGCAGGCGGATCCTTGCGCGTGGCTCGTCGGGCAAATGCCGGTTCAGGTGTTTCCCGATCAGCCCGAACACGCTGACGATGACCAGGGTAAACAGGATGAAGTATCCCGCAAGAATCGGATAGGGAATGAACGGATTGAATGTCTTGTCGGCAAAATAGCTGGCGTAATACAGCGCATCGCCGCGCTGTTGCCAGGCCGGAAACCCGGAAAAGAACACAAGGGTCGTGGCATGAAACAGAAAGATCGCCTCGTTCGTATAGGCGGGCCAGGCCAACCGCAGCATGGTGGGCCATACGATGCGTTTGAACCGGGGCCAGCCGGATATGCCATAGGCATCCGCTGCCTCGATGTCACCCTTGGGAATAGAGCGCAGCGCGCCAAAGAAGATTTCACCGGTATAGGCGGCGGTGTTCAGAAACAGCACGATCAGCGCACCCAGCCAGGCGGCGGTAAAGGGGCCAAAGAACGGGTTCACGCCCTTGAGGCTGAGAAACAGGAAATAGGCAAAGAAGAACTGGATGAACAGCGGGCTGCCGCGGAACACGAAGATGAACCATTCGGCCGGTTTGCGCAGCCAGCGATTGTTCGACCCCTTGGCCACGGCCAGTGCCGTCGCCAGGAAAAACCCGGTGATCAGCGCCATGACCCCGAAATAGATGTTCCAGATCATGCCCGACCCGATCAGGGTGAACTGTTCACACAGGGTGAAGTCTTCGCGCGGCAGCAGGCGTTCGCCGATGCCGATTGCCCGCAACCCATAGTCCTGAATCGTTTGCCAGCAACTCATGATGCGGCCGCTTTGCGTTGGACTTCGCCGCCCGAGGTCGCCTGGCCATGGGTCAGACGCAGCATCAGCCGTTCCAGGGCAATCTCGGATACCCGGGTGAAGGCCAGGTAGAAAACCAGCAGGAACAGGAAATACCACACCCGCCAGTCGCCATGGGGATAGCTGGTGAACCGGCTGGTCTTGGTGCCGCCCAATTCGCGCGCCCAATACACGATGTCCTCGATCCCCAGCAGAAACAGCAGCGGCGTGGCCTTGATCAGCACCATCCACAGGTTGGACAGGCCGGGCAGGGCATAGACCCACATCTGCGGCACCAGGATGCGCCAGAATGTCTGCCGTTGCGACATACCATAGGCCGCGGCGGTTTCAAGCTGCGCCCGGGGGACGGCGCGCATCCCGCCATAAAGCACATTGGCAGCGAAGGCGCCGAATACGATGGCGAACGTAAAGACCGCAATGAAGAACCCATAGGTTTCATGCACAAACTGCGGTGCCGTGCCCAGCGGCATCTTGGCGGCCTGGCAGACCACGAAATCCGCGCCCTGACGAATGGGCTGTTCCCAGTCCGGGCACAGCATCCGATGCCGCAGGTATTCCACAGCCTGATCCAGCGCGATCACGAAAAACAGGAAAAACGCGATGTCGGGCACCCCCCGCACAACCGCAATATAGACCTTGCCCAGCCAGCGCAGCGGCGGCAGATGCGATCGCGCGGCCATCGCGCCGGCGAAACCGAACCCCAGCGCCACCGGTGCTGTGATGGCCAGCAACAGCAATACCTTGAAAAAGGCCAAATAGAACGATTTGTGCACGCCGGTCGTCAGATAGCAGGCAAACCAGCGCATGGTGTCCAGCGTGTCGGGATCGGCGCAATAGGAAAACATGACGAAACCTTTGCCTGCGGGCCGGGCGGCGCGGGGCCGCCCGGTTTTCAGCTTGGAACGTTAGGAGCCGCTGCCGGTCCCACCGTCTTCGCCATAGACCTGGGTGTCTTCACCAAACCATTTTCTCAGCATGTCGTTCAATGTGCCGTCTTCTTTCATCGAACTGATGGCGGCGTCGAACTTGTCGCGCAGTTCGGTGTCGCTCTCGCGCAGGCCCATGCCGATGCCGTCGCCCAGCGGGACCTTATCGCCGACAAAAACCAGCTCTCCGCCGGATTCTTCGACCAGCGGCACGAGGTAATCCAGATCGGCGAACACGGCATCCGCTTCGCCGTTGCGCACGGCGGCGACTGTTTCCTCGGGGGTGGCGAATTCAACCAGGGTAGCGCCGGTCTCAGCGACATGCCCGGCCTGAATGGTTGCCGTCTGCGCCGCAACGATGGCCGACATCACGTCCACCCCTTCGGCGGTGCTGACATAGGCCGACGCGGTGGGCGGATAGTAGTTCTGGGTGAAGTCGATGACCTCTTCGCGTTCGGCGGTGATGCTCATCCCCGCCATGATGGTGTCGTAATTGCCCGACACCAGGTTGGGAATGATCGAATCCCAGTCGTTCTTGACCCATTCACAGGTCAGTTCGGCGCGTTTGCACAGCTCATCTCCGACCTGACGCTCGAACCCGTCGACCTCGCCGGCGTCGTTGATGAAATTATACGGAGGATAGGCCCCTTCGGTGCCCATGCGGATGGTGTTGTCCTGGGCCGGGGCCATCCCGGCAGTCAGGGCAAGGGCAACAGCGCCCGGAATGATTTTTTTCATCGTTATACTCCCTTGGTTTCTTTTCTACGCGGCGTGGGTCGCCGAAAGGAACCCGCGCAAACGTTCTGATTCGGGTGCGCCGAACAGCGTCTCGGGCGGCCCTTGTTCTTCGATCAGGCCCTGATGCAGGAACACGACGTGATCCGAAACATCGGCGGCCAGTTTCATGTCATGGGTGACGATCAGCATGGTGCGCCCCTCGGCGGCCAGATCCTTGATGACCTTGACGACTTCCTGTTCCAGTTCCGGATCCAGCGCCGAGGTGGGTTCGTCAAACAGCAGCGCCTCGGGTTCCATGCACAGGGCGCGGGCGATCGCGGCGCGTTGTTGTTGGCCCCCGGACAGCTGGGCAGGATAGACATCGCATTTGTCACCGATACCGACCTTGGCCAGATATCCGCGCGCGGCGTCTTCGACCTCGGACTTGTCGCGGTTCAGCACGGTGAGCGGGGCTTCCATCACGTTTTGCAGGATGGTCATGTGCGCCCACAGATTGAATTGCTGAAACACCATCGACAGATTGGTGCGGATGCGCAGGATCTGCTTGGCGTCGCCGGGCCTGCGGGCGTGATCGCTGCCTTTCCAGCGAACCGGTTCACCCTTGAACAGGATTTCGCCTTGCTGGCTGTCTTCCAGCAGATTGGCACAGCGCAGCAACGTGGATTTTCCCGATCCCGACGAGCCGATCAGCGACACCACGTCGCCACGGCAGGCATGAATGTCGACGCCTTTGAGCACTTCAAGCTGGCCATAGCTTTTGTGCAGGTTTCTGATTTCAAGAACGGCAGGGCTGTCTGACACGTCGGGTCCGTCATTTTGATGGTGCTGGTGCGGTAATAGGAATGAATTTTCGGCGCAATGCAACTTGCAAAACGGCGAACAGCGGGCGGAAAGTTCCGAAATGGGCGTTCAGGGTGTGAATTCGTCGGGACCAGGTGGGGTCGGAATCGCCAGATAGGCCGAACTGTCGATATCCGCCAGGCCCCTCAGGTGCAGTGCCGCGCGGTCCTGGGGCGCAAGATCCGCGATGGCGGCGCGGATTGCGCGCGCTATCGGCG
Source organism: Rhodobacteraceae bacterium F11138 (assembly GCA_016521575.1). Classification (GTDB taxonomy): domain Bacteria; phylum Pseudomonadota; class Alphaproteobacteria; order Rhodobacterales; family Rhodobacteraceae; genus Sedimentitalea. Next base: position 71,660 of record JAEKDP010000007.1, read on the forward strand.
CGGGGTCCCGCTGCCGGGCGGTGATATAGGGCAGGCCGGGGGTTGGTGGGGTTGTGGCGATGACCTTCAAGCGTTGCACCACCGGATCGTGGCTTTGCAACAAGGCCCAGGTCAAGGCATCCAGCCCGGCCAGATCGGCCCGCCGGTCGGCCACCGCCCGGGCCGAACCCGCGTGCGAGCCGGTGCGCACAACCGAACCAAAGCGCAGGCCCAGCCCGGCAAGATGGGTCATCGGGGCGGCCCAGCCGGATTGCGACAAGGCTTCGTTATAGGCGAATCTGCCACCTGCGAAATCCGCCTCGGTTTCGCCGGAAGCGTCTTTGTGGGCGATCAGGACGGATCGATAATATCCGGGCGGGCAGCCCGGCAATCCGTAGTCGGGCGTTCCGATCAGGGTCACGTCCGGATGCAGGCAGGTGCGATAGGGCATGCCACAGGTTTGCGTCAGCACCAGATCGGGCGCTCGCCAGACCTGCCAGACATCCGCATCCCGCGTCAGCCGCTCCGGGCCTGTGCCCAGGTGGTTTCGAATCAGGGACCAGAAGCGATCATTCGCGGGCTGGATGGCGGGCATGTCATACATGCCCAGCATCGCGATCATTTTCGTGCGGCGTGGTGTCGGGCAACCGCGCTGTCGACATCATTGACACCCAGCAGGTTTGCCACCAGGCGCAACAGCGAGTCTTCTTCCTGGCTGCGTTCGCCGTCAGCCAGAACGACGGTCCACAGGGCCTCGACAACCGAACGGCGGTCCTCATAGGGCACGGCATCCTTGATCGCGCGGGTAAAGCGCACCGTATCGGGGGCCTGGGTTTCCAGCGTTTCGGCCTGTTCGCGCAGGTCGGCCGTTTCGGATGGCGACAGCCCGTAACGTTGCGCGATGATTCGGTCGATCCGGGCGATTTCCACCGCCGCGTAATCGTTGTCCGAGCGCGCAACACGCACCAGCAGGGCACATAGCGCAAGACGGGCATCGCCATCGGGCAGTTGGGGCGGGTCCGGCTGTGTCAGCCGTCTGAGCAAGTCACCAAACATGACCGAAGATATAATCGGTCGCGACCCGCGCGCCAACTAGGAAACCGGTTTGTTGGTCTGTTCGGCGCGTTCGCGTGCGGCTTTGCTATCGATAAAGCTGAGCCCCATCGCCTTGCGCGCGCTTTCCAGGACCCGCAGTTCGGATTCCTCGGGGTCGCCATCGGCCAGCACGACCTCCCAGAGCGCGTCCAGCGCCGACAGGCGTTCGTCCAGCCCGGTGGTTTCGCGGATCAGCTTGGCAAAGGTGTCGGTTTCCGGCGCGGCCGCGTGCAGCTTTTCACAGGTTGCCCGGATCTTGGCAGCCTCGATGGCATTGTGTTGAAACAGGCGCGCCAGGATGCGGTCGATCAGGCTGATTTCCTCGACTTGATAGTCCCGGTCGGACATCGCCACGCGCACCAGAAGCGCGCCCAACGCCAGTTCGGCATCCGGATCGGGCAATTCTTCGGTGTTGTTGGCGCGAAAGGCGGCGAAAAGCTTGTGCAACATGGGGTGAATCTACGCGGAATATGGGGACAGGCCAAGAGGGGGCTAATCGTCATAGCCCTGGATAATCACCAGATCGCCGGTCGAGACGGGATCGCGCAGGGCCTTGGCCGCCTGATAGCCGGGACTGTCGTAACAGGCGAGTGCAGCCTCGTAGCTGTCAAATTCGATGACCACCGTGCGGGCGCGCAGGCTGCCTTCGGCCTGTCGGCTGTCACCGCTGCGGACCAGAAAGCGCGCGCCGTATTCGGCAAAGGGCGCGGCATTGGCGGCGATATAGGATTTGTAGGTGTCGAAATCGTCGATATCCACATGCGCGATCCAGTATCCTTTGGCCATCACGATCTCCCTTGGCGTGTATACGGGCGAAGGTTGCCGCAGTTTGGCGTCGCGGGCAATGCCGCATCGATCCTGTGTCCGCCTCAGGCCAGCGCACGCATGAGCAATCCGCCCGACAACAGGACGATCATCAGCCCGGCGGTGATTTCGATGGCCGGCAGCAAGCGCGCGGCAAACCGGCTTTGGGTCAGCGATCCGACCAGCCCGCCGCGCAATCCCGCCGCGCCGATCCCGATTGCGATGGTCACGGATGCCGTCCCCAGGGCCATGGCGACAGCCCCGGCGATGCCGACAAGGCCGATGCCCATCTGCCATGTGATCAACAGCACGAACAGCGCCCCGGTGCAGGGACGAATGGCGATGCTGACGATCAGCGCCAGGGTTTCCTTCCAGGACCGCGCCTGGCTGATTTCCTCCAGCGTCGGGCCGTGACGATGTCCACAGCCGCAGTCGGCATCATGTGTGTGATGGTCGTGATGGTGATGTCCGGTCAAAGATTCGCGGTTCAGTGCCATCGCCTTGCGCAGCCCGCGCAAGGTCAGCCATCCCCCTACCAGAGCGATCGCGGCATAAGATGCCGGGGCCATCACCTGTTCGGTGATGCCGATCATGTATTCGCGCCCCAGAGACAGGAGCAGAACGCCGGTGTAGACCAGAACAACGGCCGTGACAGCCTGTCCCAGCGACGCGGCCAGTCCGATGGCCGCCAGCCGCAGCGCCGGCACGCGCCGTCCCAGCCCATAGCCGCCGATCAGCACCTTGCCATGACCGGGGCCGATCGCGTGCACGAAGCCATATGCAAAACAGGCGGTCACCAGAAAAAGGAACGCACCGGTTTCGCCTGCGCGCAGATCGCGCAGGCTGCGGGCGATACGGTTCTGGAAGTCGCGTTGCTCCAGCGCCGCCCAGACCGCGATGCGGTCAAATCCGCCACTGACCCAGAGCAGAGCGAGACCCGACAGGGCCAGCAGGACCGCGAAGATCACGATGCGCCGCATGAGACCCGGATTTCAGTTGCGAATTCAGCGCCCATCATGGGAATGTCATTTTCTTCCAGATCGGCATTGGCATCAATCGAAAGCAGCATCTGCTGCATCCGTGCCAGCTGTTCGTCGATATTCGGCGGGATCTGTTCCAGCATGCAGACCGATTTTCCCGTCATCGTTACGGGCTGGGTGACTTCATAGGCGGTATAATATGTTTCGTCATACGGTTTGAGCGACAGCACATGACCGGTCAGGGATGGCGTGCCGGTGACGCTGCGCAGATGTGTGGTGATGATGCGGCCGTCGCGCAGCTCGGCGGTGGCCTCGGTTGGCCCGGACAGGGCCAGGGGTTCCCCGTCCAGCGTGGCCACCAGATCGCCGTTGAACCCATCGACCCAGCGCATGTCAAAGCCGGTCAGGCGTTCTGTTTCCGCGTCCGTCAATTCGCCGTCGAAATCCTGATCCAGCCGGAGATCCTCGGTGATGAGCAGGGAATAGTATTCGTCATAGATCCAGGTGACGCGCACATGGGTCAGCCGGCCGGCGCCGTCCGTCTGAATGTCGAAACCGGCCTCGATGAAGATGTGCGGATGCGCCGCCAGAGAGAGCGGTGAAACACACAGGAAAAAGAGGAACAGACGGGCCATTTGCGCAAGCTAATGTCCCGCCCTGAAACAGGCAATCGGCGAATTCGCCTTGCGCAAAACCCCGCCCTAGACCAGGCGCGAGGTTTCCTTGGCCGCGCGCACGAAATCGGCAAACAGCGGATGCGGCGCAAAGGGTTTGGACTTCAGTTCGGGATGGAACTGCACCCCGATGAACCAGGGGTGATCTGTCCATTCGACGATCTCGGGCAGGCGCCCGTCCGGAGACATGCCGGAAAACAGCAAGCCGTCCTGTTCCAGCTTTTCACGATACTTGATGTCCACCTCATACCGATGACGGTGGCGTTCCTCGATATGCGTGCCGCCATAGATCTGGGCCACGCGCGATCCGTCCGCCAGGGTCGCGTCATACGCGCCCAGCCGCATGGTCCCGCCCTTGTCGTCGCCCAGCTTGCGTTCGACCCTCTGGCTGCCCTGCACCCATTCCTTGAGGTGGTAAACCACGGGTTCAAAACGCTTCTTACCCGCTTCGTGGTCGAATTCCTCGGACCCTGCGGATTTCATCCCGGCGACATTGCGCGCGGCTTCGATCACCGCCATCTGCATGCCCAGACAAATGCCCAGATACGGCACCTTTCGGGTGCGGGCGAATTCGGCGGCCTTGATCTTGCCTTCGGTGCCGCGTTCGCCGAAGCCGCCGGGCACGAGAATGGCATGGAACCCTTCCAGATAGGGGGCGGGGTCCTTGGTGTCGAAAATCTCGGCGTCGACCCATTCCACCTGCACTTTGACGCGGTTGGCCATGCCGCCATGGGTCAGGGCCTCGGCAATGGATTTATAGGCGTCTTCCAGTTGGGTGTATTTTCCGACAATGGCGATCTTGACCTTGCCTTCAGGGTTGTAGATCCGGTCGGCCACATCTTCCCAGCGGGCCAGGTTCGGCTTTGGCGCGGGCGTGATCGCAAACGCGTCGAGCACGGCCTGGTCCAGCCCTTCGCGGTGATAGGCCAGCGGAGCTTCGTAGATCGATTTGAGATCCTGCGCCGCGATCACCGAATCCGGACGCACGTTGCAGAACAGCGCCAGTTTCTCGCGCTCTTTGTCGGGGATCGTGCTCTCGGAGCGACAGACCAGGATATCGGGCGCAAGACCGATACTGCGCAACTCCTTGACGCTGTGCTGGGTCGGCTTGGTTTTCAACTCGCCGCTGGCCTTGATATAGGGCAGCAGGGTCAGATGCATGAAGATGCACTGCCCGCGCGGACGGTCCTGGCTGAACTGGCGGATGGCCTCAAAGAACGGCAGACCCTCGATGTCCCCGACGGTGCCGCCGATTTCGCACAGCATGAAATCGACCTCGTCCTCGCCGATGGCGATGAAATCCTTGATTTCATTGGTGACGTGGGGAATGACCTGGATCGTCTTGCCCAGATAATCGCCGCGACGTTCCTTTTCCAGCACGGTGGAATAGATGCGTCCGGAACTGACACTGTCGGTGCTGCGGGCCGCGACCCCGGTGAAGCGTTCGTAATGCCCCAGGTCCAGATCGGTTTCCGCGCCATCGTCGGTCACGAAAACCTCGCCGTGTTCAAACGGGCTCATGGTGCCGGGATCGACGTTCAGGTACGGGTCCAGCTTGCGCAGACGGACCGAAAAGCCGCGCGCCTGCAACAACGCGCCCAATGCGGCCGAGGCCAGCCCCTTGCCCAACGAGGACACAACGCCGCCGGTAATGAAAATGAATCGTGCCATGTTGTCGGCTGCCCCCGTGTGTGTCGCTATCGCGTGTGTCGCATTTCTAGTGTCTGACCGGTTCGAAAACCGGTGCACCACGGGACTTTATCCTAACAGGATTCGCCCCGTGAACGCAAGAGAACCGCAAGATGCTGTTGCGTCTTTCAATCGTTGATCAAAGTCTTGTGGCCGCTACAAGGCCTCAGTCTGCCTTGGGTACCAAGGGGGCGGTGTCGTCCGCGCCGGGCGGCAACAGATCGTTGCCACTGGGCAGCGCCGGAACGGTTTCTTCCGCCTGCGGTGCCGATCCGCCCATCCGGTCGATGACCGAGGTGCCGCTGGCCTTTTGTGCCGCGAGAATCGTCAAGGTGATCGAGGTGCAGATGAAGGCGATCGCCAGGAGCCAGGTCAGCTTGCCCAATGCCGTGGCCGCCGCGCGTCCCGACATCGCGCCGCCCCCGCCGCCGCCGCCCATGCCCAGACCACCGCCTTCGGAACGCTGCAACAGCACCACTCCGATCAGGCCGAGGGCCAGTATGAGGTGCACGATCAAGATGACATTTTCCATTGGGACCTGCGGCGTAGAGCGATTTTCGGCGTTTCGTATCGGGCGGTATGTAGGCAAGATTGCGGACAGGGGCAAGGGAGGAAGTGGGGGCTGGACAATTCGGTCGCTTCGGCAGCATTCTGGAAAGATGCCTCATGATGATCCGGACCACCCCCATGCCCTGTTGCCGCCCGAGCCGGCGTTGCGTGTCAAGGCACTGGAGACCATCCTGACCCGCAAGGGGCTGATCGATCCTGCGGCATTGGATGAGATCACAGATACCTATCAGAACCGGATCGGGCCGCAGAATGGCGCCGATGTGGTCGCCCGCGCCTGGAGCGATCCGGGCTTTCGCACCGCCCTGTTGCGAGATGCCGACGCGGTGGTGACCGATCTGGGGTATTACGGACGGCAGGGCGAACATATCGTGGTGGTCGAGAACACGCCTGACATACATAACATGGTCGTCTGTACCCTGTGCAGCTGTTATCCGTGGCCTTTGCTGGGCATTCCGCCCGCATGGTACAAATCCGATGCCTATCGCGCCCGCGCCGTGCGTGAGCCGCGCAAGGTCTTGGCGGATTTCGGGGTGACCCTGCCTGCAGCGACCGCGGTGCGGGTCTGGGACAGCACTGCGGAGATCCGCTATCTTGTGCTGCCGATGCGCCCCGAAGGCAGCGAAGGGATGGATGTGGCGCAATTGGCCCGACTGGTCACGCGCGACAGCATGATCGGCACCGGTTTGCCCGGGCTTGCGCCATGACACGGGTGCATGACATGGGCGGGCGGTTCGGGGACGGTCCGGTGATTCCCGAACCGCAGGGCATTCCATCCCTGAACGACGACTGGCAGGCGCGCGCGCTGGCGATTACGCTGGCGGCCGGTTCCCTGGGTCAGTGGAATATCGATATGTCCCGTCATGCGCGCGAATGCCTGTCGCCCCGGGATTATGCGCGGTTCTCCTATTTTGAAAAGTGGATCGCGGCGCTTGCGGATCTGTTGGTGCAGACCGGTGTGCTGACACTTGAGGATTTGCGCGACGCCACGGATCGGGATCACCCGCTGGCGGATCGCAAGCTGACCCGGGATCGTGTGGCCGCTGTGCTGGCAAAGGGCGGGCCGGCGGATCGTCCGTGCGATATCGCGCCGCGTTTTCAGGTCGGGCAGGCGGTGCGCGCGCTGCGGCCCGCGGCCAATCGGCTGGTGCCGGGCGGGCATACCCGCTTGCCGGACTATGCCGCCGGTGCCTGTGGCCATATCCACAGGCTCCATGGTGCGCATGTGCTGCCAGACAGCAACGCGCATCAGCTGGGCGAAGCGCCCGAGCCATTATACGCCGTGCGGTTCGCGGCCGACCAGTTGTGGGTCGCCCCCGAACATCCCGGCGACGAGGTCATTCTGGACCTGTGGCAATCCTATCTGGTGCCCCTGTGACCGATTCTGTGACCAATCCCCCTGAACCCGTGTTCCTGGAGCCCTGGCATGCGCAGGTTTTTGCCCTGACGGTGCATCTGAATGAAACCGGGCGGCTGGACTGGGGCGATTGGGCATCGCGGTTCGGTGCCACGCTGGCGGCGCATGGGCTTCGGAAGGATCTCGATGGGGGCGAAGATTACTTTGATGCCTGGCTTGAAACGCTGGAAGCGGTGCTGGCGGATCTGGGGCTGGCCGCACCGGACGAAGCGATCCGGCTGCGCGAAGACTGGCGCCGGGCCTATCTGGAAACGCCGCATGGGGCGCCGGTTCGTCTGCCTTGATCGCCGTCTGAACCGCAGCGGGTGAAATTGAGGTTTCGCTGCGCGATCCGCGCGGCTATACCGGCGCGGGTTTCAAATACGCGGAAGGACCGGAAATGGCCAATGTCGTCGTCGTCGGCGCCCAGTGGGGTGACGAAGGAAAAGGCAAGATCGTGGATTGGCTGAGCGAACGCGCCGATGTGATCGCCCGGTTTCAGGGCGGCCATAACGCGGGGCATACGCTGGTCATTGACGGCGAGGTCTTCAAGCTGAACGCGCTGCCATCCGGGGTCGTCCGTGGCGGCAAGCTGAGCGTGATCGGAAACGGCGTGGTGCTGGACCCCTGGCATTTGCTGAACGAAATCGATTCGATCCGCAAGCAGGGCGTGGCCATTACGCCCGACACGTTGATGGTGGCCGAGAACACGCCGCTGATTCTGCCGATCCATGGCGAACTGGATCGCGCGCGCGAAGAAGCGGCCAGCAAGGGCACCAAGATCGGCACAACCGGGCGCGGGATCGGCCCGGCCTATGAAGACAAGGTCGGACGCCGTTCGGTCCGGGTCGCTGATCTGGCCGATGGCGCCACGCTTGAGGCGCGCGTGGATCGCGCCCTGCAGCATCACGACCCGATGCGCAAGGGGCTGGGGTTGGAACCTATCGACCGCGACGAATTGATCGCGCGGCTGAAAGAGATCGCCCCCCAGATCCTGACCTATGCCGCACCGGTCTGGAAGGTGCTGAACGAAAAGCGCAAGGCCGGCAAACGCATTCTGTTCGAAGGGGCGCAGGGCGCGCTTCTGGACATCGATTTCGGCACCTATCCGTTCGTGACCTCGTCGAACGTGATCGCCGGTCAGGCGGCCACCGGAACCGGGATCGGTCCGGGATCAATCGATTTCGTGCTGGGCATCGTCAAGGCATATACCACGCGGGTCGGAGAGGGGCCTTTTCCGACCGAATTGCAGGATGACGACGGTCAGCGTCTGGGCGAACGCGGCCATGAATTCGGCACCGTGACCGGGCGACAGCGGCGCTGTGGCTGGTTTGATGCGGTTCTCGTGCGCCAAACCTGTGCCACCAGCGGTGTGAACGGTATTTCACTGACCAAGCTGGATGTTCTGGACGGGTTCGAAACGCTGAAGATCTGTGTCGGCTATGAACTCGATGGCGAGCGGCTGGACTATCTGCCCACTGCCGCTGACAGACAGGCGCGCTGCAAGCCGATCTACGAAGAAATGCCCGGTTGGTCCGAAAGCACCGAAGGCGCGCGCAGCTGGGCCGACCTGCCCGCCGCGGCGATCAAATACGTGCGCCGTGTCGAAGAGCTGATCGAATGCCCGGTTGCCTTGTTGTCGACCTCGCCCGAGAGGGACGATACCATTCTGGTCACCGATCCCTTTGCCGACTGATATGGCCAGGAAAGACAAAACCGGTCTCAGCTACAGGGCGCGCCGCGGCTGGTCGCTGGTGATCCTGTTGCTGGGCCTGCCGCTTTATATCATCGTGGCGGTCAAGGTGATGAGCATGCTGGATCGCCCGCCGATCCTGATCGAGCTGCTGGTCTATATCGTTCTGGGTTTTTTATGGGCGATACCCTTCAAGTTCGTGTTCCGTGGCGTCGGTCAGGCGGATCCGGACCAGAAAGAATGACGCGGGGCGGGGCGAAGTTCATCCATCCTGCCCGGCCTGCGACAGCAAAAACCACTCGCCCTGTGGTGGAATTTTCTTGAATTTTCGACTTTTTTGTGAAGTCCGGGCATTTTGGGCACCGTCGGCTTGTATTGAAAGCCGTGGATAAGAATTTGATAAAAATGAAAAAATCGTTAACTCCGGTCGAATTTGAATTGGGCTTCTGACAACGCATTTGTCATAAATTTGCACAATTCCTGTCCCTTTTGTCCGCCGACTCAACATAAACCCCCGATTTTACGCGCAAACGCCTATAGTCGTCGGTGAAAGACATACACAACTATATGCGCATTTCGATTCAGGCCCAGGCTCTCGACAATCAGAGGGGCATGTCTTTCCCGCCGCCTGAAAAGCGTAAACAAGATGCGCGCTGACTGGAGGAAGATGAATGACAACCAAATTGGTCGTCGGGTTAGACGGGCACGAGTCCGGGGGGCGTGCCCTTGACCACGCCAGCAAGCTTGCCCGGCTTATCGGAGCCTGCGAATTGCTGGTGGTGTATGTGATCGAATGGTCGCCCTATTCGTTTCAAACGCCTGAGGAAAACGCCGAGCGTCACAAGCGGCGCGAAGAGGAGATTTCAACAGCAATGGAACGCGTCGTCAACCCGGCGGTGGACAGTCTGACCACGGCCGGGCTGAATGCACGCGGGCTGGTGCGCCATGGCAATGTGGCGGATACGCTCAATGATATTTCGAAAGCCGAAGGTGCCGAGCAGATAATTGTTGCCCGGACCAGCGATAACAGCATTTCCAAGCGGATTTTCGGCAGTTCCACAGCCAATCTGGTGATGGAGGCAAGCGTGCCCGTCACCGTGGTCGGATAAAGGAAAACAGAATGAAACTGATCAACACAGGAACGCTGTCCACGCTGGCGGCGGCGGTATTGGCCAATTCGGCCGTTGCACAAGAAGCCGCGTCGCTGGATGAAAAGGTCAACGCGGCCTTTGCAACGGCGACCGGGCCTTTCGTCAATTTGATTTTCGCGCCGTTTCCCGGCACCTCTTTTCCCTGGATCGTCATGTGGCTGGTTGTGGCCGCGACGGTTTTCACCCTGTATTTCGGCTTTGTGCAATTCCGTTTCTTCAGCCATGCGATTTCGCTGGTCAAAGGCGATTATTCCGATCCCAACGACGCCGGTGAAGTCAGTCATTTTCAGGCTCTGGCGACTGCCCTGTCGGGTACGGTCGGGCTGGGCAATATTGCCGGTGTGGCCGTGGCTGTCGGGATCGGCGGGCCGGGGGCGACATTCTGGATGATTCTGGCCGGCCTTCTGGGCATGGCGTCGAAATTCACCGAATGCACCTTGGGTGTCAAATACCGCAACGAATACGAAGACGGCACCGTGTCGGGTGGGCCGATGTACTATATCTCGAAGGGGTTCAGCGAATTGGGACTGCCGGGCGGCAAGATCCTGGCCGTGCTGTTCTCGATCTTCTGCATACTCGGGGCATTCGGCGGCGGAAACATGTTTCAGGCGAACCAGGCCCATGCGCAGATCGCGGGCATCGTCGGGGATTATCCCGGCTGGATCACCGGGGTAATATTCGCCGCGGTCGTCTTCATGGTCATCGTCGGAGGCGTCAAGTCCATCGCGCGTGTGACGGAAAAGGTCGTGCCGTTCATGGGCATTCTTTATGTCGGTGCCGCCCTGGTCATTCTTCTGGTGAACTATGACAAGATCGGATGGGCCTTTGGCCAGATCTTTGCCGGAGCGTTTACAGGTCTTGGTGTTGCCGGCGGTATGGTCGGTGCGTTGATCCAGGGCTTCAAGCGGGCGGCATTCTCCAACGAGGCGGGTGTTGGTTCGGCGGCCATCGCGCATTCGGCGGTCCGCACCAAGGAGCCGATCACTGAAGGCTTCGTATCCCTGCTGGAACCGCTGATCGACACTGTGGTGATCTGTACGATGACGGCTTTGGTCATCACGATTTCCGGTCAGCTGATGATCGATCCCGAGACCGGCAGATACATTCTGGACGGCAGCAGCATCGCAACGGTTGACGGCAATTCCGGCGTGGCCCTGACATCGGCCGCCTTTGGATCGTCTATTGGCTGGTTCCCCTATGTTCTGGCGCTGGCGGTGGTATTGTTCGCGTTTTCCACCATGATTTCCTGGTCATACTACGGGCTGAAGGCGTGGACGTATCTGTTTGGCGAAGGCAAGACCACCGAGTTGGTGTTCAAGCTGATTTTCTGCGTTTTTGTCATAATCGGGGCCGCGGCCAGCCTGGGACCTGTCATCGATTTCTCGGATGCAGCGATCTTTTCCATGGCGGTCGTGAATATCTTCGGGCTGTATTTCCTGATGAAGATCGTGCGCAAGGAGCTGGCGTCCTACAGTGATCGGCTGGCCTCGGGCGAGATCCGCAAGTTCAAACACTGAATGGGTCGGCCGGGGGAATCCCGGCCAACCGCCTGAATGGTTCGCAGATCCGGGCACAACGGGTTTGCGGCATCAAGGAACAGGATACCGACCCGCCGGGCGCAATGCGCGGCGGGTCGGCTTTATTTTCAGCGCAGCAGTCGTGCAGGTGTTCGGCGCCGATTCAGGCAGCGGCCGAGACCAGCGAAACCTGATTGCGGCCGCTGCCCTTGGCGCCATACAGCGCGCGGTCAGCCTGCCCCATCAGAGCCGTGGCATATTGTTCCGGTGAAAGATCGGGATCCGATCCGGCGGGGGTTCCGACCACGACGCCGATACTGGTCGTGACGTGGATTTCTTCGCCGGTTCCGGGGCAATGAAACGGCAGCGCATTGATCTGACGGCACAGCCGGTCCGCCGTGACCGTTGCCGCGGCCTGATCCGTGTTGGGCATGACGATCAGGAATTCTTCGCCGCCGACGCGGGCAATCATGTCGATAGGACGCAACTGGCTTTTCAGTCGCCGCGCGGCTTCGATCAGAACCGCGTCGCCGGTCTGATGTCCGTGCCGGTCGTTGATCTGTTTGAAATGGTCCAGATCTGCCAGCATCACCGCAAAGCTGCCTGCGGTTTCGGCGGCCTTGCCCGCGATCGCCGCCAGATGGGGCAGGGCATACCGTCTGTTGTACAGGCCGGTCATCGGGTCGCGCACCGCCGCCCGCAACCCGTCGCGGACCGAGGCGCGCAGACGGTCGGAACTGGCCTTGCGGCGCAGTTGGGAATTCAGGCGCAGCGACAGTTCCTCGGGGCAGAATCCGCTTTGAAGAACATCGTGGGCACCTCGGTCCAAAGCGTCTGCGGCCAGGTGGGGCGCGGCGGCCGGGACGACCGCGATCAGGGCCGCGTGGCTGGTCATGCTGCGCGCGCGCAAATCCGCCACCAGCCGCAGGCCCTGTTGTGCCTGCGCGCCGGTCAGATCGACGACGATGGCGTCGGGAACCGGATCGGCCATCAGCGCGTGGATATCGCTCATCTGGTGGCTTTGCAGCCGATGCCGGGTCAACCCCTTCAACCGCGCCCGCCAGACCGAGCCCGTGGCGGCATCCCGTGTCAACAGGGCGACTTGTGCGGGCATCGCGAAATTGGCCGTGGGTTCGGAAAATCCCAGGGTGGCGGATGGTGCTTCGCGCAGGTGCAGCTCTTCGGTTCCGCTGCGCGCCCGGATCAGGCTGCGAATGCGGGCCTGCAGGATCAGGTCGTCCAGCGGCTGGCACAACACGTCGTCGATCCCCCCCGCCAGGGCGGACAGGCGCGCGGCCGGATCGCTTTGCGCGGTGACGGCGATGATCGGGACATGGCGCAGCGATTCGTCCTGTTGCATAAGATCGCGCACTGCCAGAGCAGAGCCGTCCGGCAGGTTCATCGCAGTGACGATCAGATCCGGGCGGCAGCGCCGGGCGAGGGCCAAAAGTCCTTGCAGGCCATCACTCTGCACGACGTGATAGTAGGCTGCCGAAAGCTGGACTTTCAGCATGATGCGGTTGGTGGACACACCGTCGAGGATCAGTATGGTGCCTTGCACGCCACGCGCCTTTCATCTTTGTCTCAAGATTGTTTCAAACTCTTCACGAGAGGTATTAACAAACCCCTAAGCGGAAATGATGCTGAAACGGGTTCGAAAACGCGGATTTGATTTTTGCTGAATTATATCATACTCTTAAGCAGATTTCGGGCTGGACTGGCTGGTGCGTTTCCCCGGGTGCCGTCAGCGGAAAACTGCGCATGGGACCGGACCTTGAAAAACCTGTGCGCTGAACACGAAAATGGGGCTGCCAAGTGACAGCCCCATGTTGCCTTGGACGGGGTTCGGTGGCCGGTCCGGACACCGTTGACGAGTCGTCAGAACGGGATTTCGTCATCCATGTCGCGCGAAGAGGGCGCGCTCTGCCCGCCACCGCCATAGCGGTCGTCCTGTGGTCCGCTGTCAAAACCGCGGTCGCCTTGAGCGCCGCCAAAGTTGCCACCATCGCGATTGCCATCGCGACCGTCCAGCATGGTGAGTGTTCCGCCAAAGCCGGACAACACGATTTCTGTCGAATATTTGTCCTGACCGGACTGATCCTGCCATTTCCGGGTCTGAAGCTGGCCCTCGACATAGACTTTTGAACCTTTGCGCAGATAGCTTTCGCACACCCGCACGAGACCTTCGCTGAAAATGACCACCCGGTGCCATTCGGTTTTTTCGCGCCGCTCGCCGGTGTTCCGGTCTTTCCAGGTCTCGGATGTCGCGATGTTGAGATTGCAGATTTTCATGCCATTCTGGCTGGTGCGCACTTCGGGATCCCGTCCCAGGTTACCGATGAGAATGACTTTGTTGACTGAGCCGGCCATGGCAGTTCCGTTCCTGTATGTTTCGATGTTGTTCCGAATCCGGGCGATCCGGTTTGGGTCAGACTATACATGTCTGCCACAGGTTGAAACACGGATATGACGCAGCGGCGTGTGAGTCTGGCAATTCAGGGGAAACCGGGTATATTGCGCGGCGAGGCGGACTTTGGACAGGGCTGGAATCAGATGCGCAGGCTGGCATTGACGATGGTTGTTGCGGGTGTAGCCTTTGGCGCGCCCGCCGGGGCGGATATGTTTTCGACCAAGAGTCAGCGCAATCTTTTCAGCTCGCAGACCCGGGTTCTGGATGGCCGCGCGGCCAAGCAATATGCCAATTCGTCCCGATTGCGGCCCCCGACGATTCATACGCCGTCCAAATATGCCAAGAAGGGATATTTCGGCAAATACAAGGGCAAGTACCTGAGCATGGCCAAAGAGGCCGCGCGGCGGCACAATGTGCCCGAAGATCTGTTTGCACGGCTGGTTCAGCAGGAATCGGGGTGGAACCCCAACGCGCGGTCGCACAAGGGCGCCATGGGGCTGGCACAGCTGATGCCCGCCACCGCGCGTGCTCTGGGGGTCAACGCCAACGATCCCTATGAAAACCTGGATGGCGGCGCGCGGTATCTGGCGCGGCAGTATCGTGCCTTTGGGTCCTGGCGTCTGGCACTTGCGGCCTATAACGCGGGACCGCAAGCGGTCAAGAAACACGGGGGCGTGCCGCCGTACAGGGAAACCCGCAATTATGTTCGGGTGATCTGGGGCAGCTAGAATTCTCTTTTTCGGGCACGCCCGATGAGGTTCCGGCTGGGAACCAATTTGCCGTGACGACGTTTTCCTTTTGATTGCTGCCGCATTGGCGGCTGAAACAGAAGGAGAAATACCATGCTGTCGCGTATGACCGCCCGATCTTTTGCCGCCGCTTCGATTGTTTCGATCTGTGCCGCCTTCGGGGCAAACGCCGAAGAGGCTGTCGTCAAGGAAGTGACCGCGAAGGTGGGCATCGAGTCCACGCAGGACGCCAATGTTCTGGACTACTATCCGCAGATGCAGGCCGATCTGGAGGCCGCCATCCGTGAGCGGGTGCCGGTGGCCGATGATCCCGCCGGTTATGTCGTGGATGTGATATTGCAGGATGTATCGCTGAACGGCGACAGCATGCTGCCCAGCAGCATGGAATTCAACCAGATGGAAGGTGTCGTGACGATCACCAGTCCGGCAACCAACGCAACCCCGCAGACGGTTCCGATCAACCTGCGCGCCATGGCGGCGGACGGGACGGCACCGGAAGGGTTTATCGTCGTGCCCCCGAGCGAAGCGGACTTTTACCGCGCGCTGATCGCGTCCTTTGCGGATGCGGTGGCCGATGAATTGCCGAAATACATGCGTGAAACAGCGAAATGACCGGTAGTACACTGCGACAGGATGGCCCGCTGCGCGACGCGGCGGGCTGTCTGTTCTATTCCGCCGCGATCTTGATGACCGGTTCCATCTTGGCAAGGTTCGCATCGCTGAGATGGCATTTGATTTGGTGGTCCTGACCCAGAATGCGCACCGGCGGCACCTCGCGGTCACACAGGTTGCCGGGCACTTCAGTCTTCCAGCGACACCGGGTTTGGAAAGGACAGCCCGAGGGCGGGTTCATCGCTGAGGGAATGTCGCCTTCCAGCACGATGTGTTTTTTCTCTACCGAAGTGTCGGCGATGGGAACCGCGGACAACAAGGCTTCGGTGTAGGGGTGATAGGGTGGGCTGAACACCTGCTCGGTGGTGCCCAGTTCGACCACATGGCCCAGGTACATCACCATCACCCGATCCGAGAGATAGCGCACGATGGACAGGTCGTGGCTGATGAACAGCAGGGTGGTTTTCTCTTCGCGCTGAATTTCCATCAGCAAATCGGTCACCGCGGCCTGTACCGACACATCCAGCGCCGACACGGGTTCATCCGCCACCACGATGCGGGCGCCGCCGGCAAAAGCACGGGCGATTCCAACCCGTTGTTTCTGGCCGCCGGACAGCTGGCGCGGCATCCGCGTGGCAAAGTCCCGGGGCAGTTTCACCAGATCGAGCAATTCCAGCATCCGCTGTTTGCGCGCCGCTTCATTTTCTCCGATGCCGAAAACCTCAAGCGCGCGGATGATTTGACGACCGACGGTCATCGACGGATTCAGCGTGTCGAACGGGTTCTGAAACACCATCTGCACATCGGCCACCGTTTTCGTATCGCGTTTCTCGATGGGGACCTGTTCGATGCTTTTGCCGTCCAGAAGGATCTGACCATCGGTCGCGGTTTCCAGCCCCATGAGCGCCTTGGCGAAGGTGGATTTCCCACAACCGGATTCCCCGACAATGGCCAGGGTTTCGGATTCGCGGGCCTCGAATGACAGGGTTTCGTTGGCCTTGACGACCTTGGTGGCACCACCGCCGAACAGGGCGTTGGCGGCGACTTCGTAATATTTCTTGAGATTGTCCATCTTCAGAACGACGTTGCCGATTTTGCCCTTCTCCTTGGTCTCGACCTCCGCCAACGGCGCGTTCCAGTCGATTTCGCGGAATTTCAGGCAACGGGTATAGTGCCGGTCGTTGCCGGGAACCGGCTCCATCTGGATGCTGCCCTGATCGCAGCGTCCCTGTTCGAAGTAATCGCAGCGCGGACCGAAATTGCAGCCCGGCGGGCGTTCATGGGGCAGGGGGAAATTGCCCGGAATCGCCACCAGCGGGTGGCTGTTCTTGTCCGCGCCGGGCAGGGGGATAGATCGGAACAATGCCTGTGTATAGGGGTGCTGCATCTCGTCGAAGACGTCTTCGATGCTGCCCCTTTCCACCGCCTCGCCGGAATACATCACGCAGATCCGGTCGCAGGTTTCCAGAACCAGCCCCAGATTGTGCGAAATGAACAGCATGGAGGTGCCGTATTTGCGCCCCAGATCCTTGACCAGTTCGACGATGGACGCCTCGACCGTCACGTCCAGCGCGGTTGTGGGTTCATCCAGGATCAGCAGAGCCGGTTCGGACATCAGCGCCATGGCGATGACGATGCGCTGTTGCTGCCCGCCGCTGAGCTGATGCGGATAGCTGTCCAGCATACGTTTCGGGTCTGGCAGCTTGACGTCGGTGACGACCTGCAACGCCCTGTCATAGGCTTCTTTTTCGGATGCGCCCTGATGGATCATCGGCACTTCCATCAGCTGTTTGCCGATCTTCATGGCCGGGTTCAGGCTGGCCATCGGTTCCTGGTAGATCATCGCGATTTCGCTGCCTCGAATGTCGCGGAGTTCTTCGTCGTTCATCTCGGACAGATCGCGGCCCTTGAACTTGATCGACCCGCCGACGATGCGGCCGTTTCTGCCCAGATCCTGCATGACCCCCAGCGCCACGGTGGATTTGCCGCAGCCGGATTCACCGACAAGACCGACGGCCTCGCCGGGCTGCACCGTCACCGAGAAATCCATGACCGCCGGGATTTCGCGCAGCCGGGTGAAGAATGAGATCGACAGCTTGTCGATTTCAAGGATCGGTCCGTCATGGTCCCATTTTGTCATTGTGCGGTCTCCCCGTTGCGGGCTGTTGGTATATGGAGTGCCTTCGGCACATTCCTTTTGTTTGTTTGGCGTCCGTGGCAGACCGGACGCCTGATGTGGCGGGGTGCAGATTGCGGTGCAATCCGTTCACACACGCCCGGCGGGCAAGGGCCCGCCGCTAGTCCTTCAGACTTTCCTCGCGCAACCCGTCCGCCAGCAGGTTCAGGCCCAGCACCATGGTCAGCAGGGCAAAGGCCGGGGGCAGGGCGGGGTGCAGGTAGATCGTCAACAGCTTGCGGCCCTCGTTGATCGTGCTGCCCCAGTCCGGGCTTTCCGGCGGCAGGCCCAGTCCGAAGAACCCCAGTGTGCCCAGCAGGATGGTGGTGTACCCGATGCGCAGGCAGAAATCGACGATCAGGGGCCCGCGCGCATTGGGCAGGATCTCCCACAGCATGACATACCACGGGCCTTCTCCGCGGGTTTGCGCGGCGGCGACATAGTCGCGCGTCTTGATGTCCATCGACAGCCCGCGCACGATGCGAAACACCGTGGGCGAATTGACAAAGACCACCGATACGAACACCACCAGGATGCCGCCGGGGAGGTCGAAAAAGTCCAACGCGCCGGGCAGGATCGAGACGGCCGATCCGACCTCGGAGATCAGGGACAGATACAGCCACAGCATCACCCCCAGCACGCCGATCAGCAGGGGATTGCGGACCTTCGGCTGGGTATAGTAGCGTGAGTTCAGCAGCACTCCGACAAAGATGATCGGGAAGATGAACAGCACGGTGGCCATATAGTTCGGCACTCCGGTCTCGACGATTTCGGGCGTGACCAGCAGGTAGAACAGCAGGATCACCGGAAAGGCCAGGATCAGGTTGGCCAGGAACGACAGCAGCGTGTCCAGCCGCCCACCGTAATATCCTGCCGGCAGACCCAGCGTGATCCCGACCATAAAGGCAAAGAGCGTGGCCAGGGGCGCGATCTGAACCACCACCCAGGCGCCCTTGACCATCCGGCTGAATACGTCGCGCGCCAGATTGTCGCCGCCCAGCAGGTACCAGGCGTACTGGCCGTCCTCGGGGCTGCGCAGCGGGGTGCCGGGGACCTTGTTCTTCATGCCCGAAATCTGGGCCAGCGGATCATGGGTCACGATCATGTCCATCGCGCCGAATATGCCGGTAAAGACCCAGAACATCACCAGCGCGAACCCGATCATGCCGATCATGCTGTCGAACAATTTGCCATACAGGCCCAGACGGCGTTTGAATGCGATCGAGGCGGTGAACAGGACCACCAGTGCGATCCAGACCGGGATGAACTGGTACAGGATCCTGATGATGATATCGAATGTGCCGAGAGGTTCCATGGTTTCGTGCCTCTCTTATGAAATGCGGATGCGCGGGTTCAGGTAGACATAGCCGATATCGCTTATCAGCTGGGTCACCAGAACCACGATCACCGAGACCACCGAGACCGCCAGCAGCAGTTCGATGTCGTTATTGCCGGCCGCCTGGACCAGCACCCAGCCGAAGCCCTTGTAGTTGAACAGGGTTTCGACGATGACGACGCCATTCAGCAGCCACGGAAATTGCAGCATGATCACCGTGAACGGGGCGATCAACGCGTTGCGCAGGGCGTGTTTGACAACGATCTCGCGGAATTTCACCCCCTTGAGGCGGGCGGTGCGGATGTACTGCGCGGTCATCACTTCGGTCATGCTGGCCCGCGTCATGCGCGCGATGTAGCCCATGCCGTACAGTGAAATTGTCAGGACCGGCAGAAAGAAGTTTTCAAAGGTGGCGTTCTCCATGGCCGAGGTCGCCGTGCCCTTGAACCATTTCAGCCCCACGGCCGAGCTGGCGAATATGGCGATGAAGATGACGCCCGAGACATATTCGGGGGTGGCGGTCGTGATGATTGAGAACGTCGAAAGGGTGCGGTCCGTGCCTGATCCTTCGCGCATCCCGGCCATCACCCCCACCAACAGCGCGCTGGGGACCATCAGCATCAGGACCCAGAACATCAGCTTTCCGGTCAGCCCCAGGCGTGTGGAAATGATGCCTGCGACATCGTCCTTGAAAACCGTGGAATAGCCCCAATCGCCTTGCAGGATGCCGCAGAAACGGGGCGCCTGTTCGGCCTCGGACGGGGGAACCGTGCCGTTGATGCAGCGCCCGGTCACACCGTCATCCGTGGTCCGGGTCCAGCCGGGCAGAACCCCCAGCCATTGGCCGTATTTCACCGGCAGGGGCTGCATATAGCCTGCTTTGGTCAGCCAGCTTGCGACCTCTTCGTCGCTCATGCGCATGTTGCCCTGCGTTTTGGCGAGCTTTTCCAGGTTTGGATACAGGCTGGTCAGAAAGAACACGATGAAGGTCAGGCAAAGCGCCGTCAGTATCATTACCCAAACACGTCTCAGTATGAACAGCCCCATCAGGCGTCTCCTGGTCTTGCGGGCATCGGTCAGCCCGTTGGAAGGATGATGCCGTGTCTTCCGCCGTCCGGCCTGCGGATCCGGGCGCGGATTGCGCCCGGATGGAATTCACGTTTGACCGGCGTCAGCTGGAAAAGCCGATCTTGTACAGATGGAACTCATGCGCGGGGTGTTTCTGCGCATTGACCACTTTGCCGTTGTTGTGGTTGTACAGCGACCGCCAATAGGGCTGGATGATAACGCCGTCGTCACGCAGCAGCTGTTCGATCTTGCCGATCACCTCGCGCCGCTTGTCCGCGTCCGCGATGGCGTTGGCTTGGCCGATCAGCTCATCGAACTCGGCGCTGGAATAGGCGGCTTCGTTCCATGCCTCGCCCGAGCGATAGGCCAGCGTCAGGATCTGCACGTCCAGAGGACGGTGGTTCCACTGGGTGGCGCTGAACGGGTATTCCGTCCACTTGTTCCAGAACGTGCTGCCCGGCAGGATGGTGCGCTGGACCTTGATCCCCGCATCGCGCAACTGTGCCGCCAGCGCATCACCGGTGTTGCGCTGCCAATCGTCGTCGACGGTGATCAGTTCGTGTTCGAAATCGGCCATGCCGGCCTCGTCCATCATGGTTTTGGCCTTTGCGGGGTCAAAGGGGGCCGGGCCGATATCGGCATAGGCCGGATGGATCGGGCAGACATGGTGGTTCGCCGCAAGCTCGCCACGGTTGGAATAGCCCAGTTCCAGCAGTATGGAATTGTCGACCGCCAATGCCAGCGCGTTGCGCACGTTCTTGTCGGCATAGGGTTTGCCGCCGTTGATTTCGGCTTCCTGGTTGGTGCGGAACACGATGGTTGCCGCGGTCACGGCTTCTGTCTTTGTCCAGCCGATCGCGTCCATCACGTCGACGAAATCCCCGACCGTTTCATACAGCAGATCCACCTCTTCGGATTCCGCCGCAGCCACCCAGGACGACGGGTCGGTTCCGTAGTCGATGAATTCGATGCGGTCCAGATAGGGGCCGCCATAGACCTCGGTGCCCCACCATTCATGGTCGGTGGCGCGTTCGAGGATGCAGTTGATCCCAACTTCCATGCTGACCGGGCGGAAAGGACCGGTGCCGATCCCGTTGTCGAACGGGCTGCCGCCGCTATAGCTGGAATGTGTGATGGCGGCCGGATAATCCGACATGTTGGCGATCACCGACACGTCCGGCGACGACAGGTTCAGCACAACGGTATGGCTGTCGGGGACCTCGATGGCGCCTTCGCGGGCCTGGCCCGTGGCTTCGTCGATCAGCCCGCCCATGCGGCTGGCCATGGAATTGGCTTCCATCCCCTTGTCGCACCAGCCGGTGATGTTGCGCGCCACATCTTCGGAGGTGAAATCGTCGCCATTGTTCCATTTGACGCCTTGACGCACCTTCAATGTGTATTGGGTGGCGTCGTCGTTGACCTCCCAGCTTTCCAGAAGCATGGGCCGGAACGTGCCGTCCGCATTGTATTCCACCAGATATTCCAGGAAACCGCGCGACTGGTTGCCGATTTCGGACCAGTCGTAGGCGCGCGGGTCTTTCATACCCTTGACGGATTGCTGAATGCGCAGCGTGCCGCCCTGTACCGGCGTTTCCTGCGCCTGAGCGGGCATTGGCATGCCGATCAGCCCGTACGCCGCTGCCGCTGAAACCCCCAGAGCGGAGGCGCGCGTCAGAAACTCGCGGCGGCTGAGCGTGCCGGCGCGATACTCCCGGGCGTGCATTTTGGCGGCCCAGTGTATCGGCTTCTCTTCGTAGGATGGATGGGTCATTCGTTTCTCCCTAGATCTGACTGTATTCATACCGATCCGAACGGCCGCGATCACCAGCCGTCAGCAAGCGGTGGGGCCATCTCCATTTCGGAATTCTCTGCATCATGAGGGCATTCGGCACGGTTTCCGGCCCAAGGTCAATGATCGCTTTTGACATTTCGAGGTAAAAAAACGACATGAACGCAGTAAAAAAGCGACATTCTTCAAATGCGGTTCACTGTATTGTTACATGGTTGGGATACCGTCCCTTCGGTTTTCGGGGCGCGGGGCCGCTGCACAGCTATGGCTCATGCGGGCGGGGCGACCGGGGTCCAGTCGCTCATTCGTGCGCGAAACCAGGTGCGTTGTCGTTTGGCATATTGCCGCGTTGCGATGGTGGCGCGGGTGCGGGCCGTGTCTAGGTCGAGTTCGCCATTCAGATAGGCCGTCAGTTCGGGGACGCCGATGGCCTTGAAGGCCGGCAGCGCGGGGTCGAACCGGTCTTGCATGGCCCGCACTTCGTCCAGTGCCCCAAGATCCAGCATCCGGTCAAACCGTCGGTTGATCCGGTCCAGCAACCAGTCGCGCGGCGCCTCAAGCACCAGTTTACAGGCCCCGGCCGGATCCAGAACCGGGGGGGCGGTGTCGGCCTGCCACTCTGCCAATGACCGCCCTGTTGCAATCTGGACCTCATAGGCGCGCTGTACACGGGCGCGGTTCTGCCGATCCAACCCGGCGAGCGTGTCTGCATCGACCCCGGCCAGCAACGTCTCGATCGGCAGCGAGTCGGCCCGGGCGCGGATCTCGTGCGGCGTGGGCGGTATCTGGGCCATGCCCCGGGTCAGGGCGGTAAAATACAGGCCGGTTCCGCCGACGATGATGGGCCGGGCGGGCCCGTGCAGCACTGGCGTCACGTCGCGCAGCCAATGGCCGGTGGAATAGGTCACCGACCAGGGCACATGGCCATACAGCGCATGCGCGGCGCGGGCGGTTTCGGTGGCGTCCGGGCGCGCGGTGATGATCTGCCAGCAGTCGTAGACCTGACTTGCATCGGCGTTGATGATGGTGCCTCCGTCGCGTTCGGCGATCGCCAGGGCCAGGGCGGATTTTCCCGAAGCCGTCGGGCCGGCGATCAGCACCGGTGCTTCGCGCGGAATATCGCGCGGGATTTCGGGTTTGGCCGTCATTGGCGGGCCTTGCCGTTTCTGTGTATCATCCAATTCCTGCCGCTCGGGGCGCGTGCCACGGGAAGCGCATTGAACCCGGACGCAATTTCCTTCATTTTGCAGGAAATTAACCCCGTGCCGCAGCGGAGCGCAACATGACCACTTCTCCACAATCCGAAACTCTCTCCGCCGAAACGACCTATCGGCGCGTCATGCTCAAGATATCGGGCGAAGCCCTGATGGGGGATCAGGGCTTTGGCTTGAACCCGCCCACCGTGGAACGCATCGCCCAGGAGGTGAAGTCGGTTCACGATCTGGGTGTCGAAATCTGCATGGTCATCGGCGGCGGCAATATTTTTCGCGGCTTGCAGGGGTCGGCCCAGGGGATGGAGCGCACCACGGCGGATTACATGGGGATGCTGGCGACGGTGATGAATGCCCTGGCGATGCAATCGGCGCTGGAGGCGCTGAACATTCACACCCGGGTCATCAGTGCCATCACGATGAACGAGGTCGCCGAACCCTATATTCGCCGCCGCGCCGTGCGCCATTTGGAAAAGAAACGGGTCTGCATCTTTGCCGCCGGTACCGGAAACCCCTATTTCACAACGGATACCGCCGCGACCCTGCGCGCCAACGAGATGAAATGCGAAGCGATCTTCAAGGGCACCAAGGTCGATGGTGTCTATGACAAGGATCCGGCCAGACATGACGACGCCAAACGCTATGACGTGGTGTCCTATGACGACGTGCTGGCGAAACGGCTGGGGGTGATGGATGCCAGCGCGATTGCGCTTGCGCGGGACAACAATCTGCCAATCATCGTCTTTTCACTGGATGAGCCCGGCGGGTTTCGCGGCATCCTGGCGGGCCGGGGCACCTATACAAAGGTGCAGGGCTAGGGCATAGAGCGCAGAACAAGCAGAACAATTGCGGGAGAGCGGAATGTCGGACGACTTCATGCTGGATACGGACGATCTGGAACGGCGGATGGATGGCGCGATGGCCAACCTGCGGACCGAATTTGCCTCGCTGCGCACGGGACGTGCCAGTGCTTCGATGCTGGAACCGGTCATGGTCGATGCTTACGGCGCGATGACGCCGATCAACCAGGTGGGCACGGTGAACGTGCCTGAACCGCGTATGGTCACCATCAACGTGTGGGACAAGGGGCTGGTTGGCAAGGTCGAAAAGGCGATCCGGGAAAGCGGGTTGGGGATCAACCCGCAGCTGAACGGCACAATCATCATGTTGCCGATCCCCGAATTGAACGAAGAACGCCGCCGCGAACTGACCAAGGTCGCCGGGCAATATGCAGAACACGCGCGTGTCGCGATCCGCAACGTGCGCCGGGACGGCATGGACCAGATCAAGAAGGCCAAGAATGACGGAGCCATGTCCGAGGACGACCAGAAATTCTGGGAGACCGAGGTGCAGGAGCTGACCGACCGACAGATTTCCGGCGTCGACGCGGCTCTGGAAGTGAAGCAAACCGAAATCATGCAGGTCTGACCCCGGGATATGCCCAGTGATCCCGATACCGCGCCCCCCGTGGGCGGTCCGAACCATGTTGCCATCATCATGGATGGCAACGGGCGCTGGGCGCAGGCCCGCGGCCGGCCGCGCCTGTTCGGCCATCATGCCGGTGCCCGCCGCGTGCGCGAAGTCGTCGAGGCCTGTCCCGATCTGGGCATCAAATACCTGACGATATTTGCCTTCTCGACCGAGAACTGGAAGCGCACCCAGGTCGAGGTCGCCGGATTGATGAGCCTGTTCCGGCGCTATATCGCCAAGGAAACAAGGGCTTTGGATGCGCGCGGGGTGCGGGTGCGGTTCATCGGTGACCGGGTGCGGCTGGATGCCAAGCTGATTGCCCTGATGGATCAGCTCGAAGTGCAGACCCGGAACAACGACAGCGTGCATCTGACCATTGCTCTGAATTACGGTGGACGGGACGAGGTGGCGCGGGCCACCAGGCGGTTGGCGCAGGATGTGGCCGATGGCCGTCTGCTGCCCCAGGACGTGGATGAAGAGACCTTGCCGCGGTATCTGGACACCCATGTTCTGCCGGACCCGGATCTGGTGGTCCGCACCAGCGGCGAGGCGCGGATCAGCAACTTTCTGCTGTGGCAGTCGGCCTATGCAGAATATGAATTCATCGACACGTTGTGGCCTGATTTCACCGGCGAAGAACTGCGCCGGCTTTGCACCAGCTATGGTGCGCGGGACCGCCGGTTCGGCGCGGTTCCGGCATGAGCGATCCCAACCGTTGGTCTGATCTGACGACCCGGGCGATATCGGCCGTGGTCATGGTCGTGATCGGGCTGGCGGCAGTGATTGCCGGGGCGGATGTGTTCCATGTGTTCATCGCGCTGGTCTGTGGTGCGATGATCTGGGAACTGGTGCGGATGTTGATGGGGCCGGGCGGTCTGCTGGCTCTGGGTCTGGCCGGGGCGATGGCGCTGGCCTGTCTGATCGCGATTTATCTGCCGGGTGCCTTTGCTGCGCCCTTGCTGTTGGCTCCGGCCGTTGCGGCCTGGGCGCTTGGGACGCGTCACCGGGTCATTCTGGCCGCGTTCACCGCTCTGGTCGCTTTGGCCGGATACGAGATGATGCTGGTGCGGGACGAGTATGGCCTGATCTGGATCTTCTGGCTGATCCTGATCGTGATCACCTCGGATGTGGCCGGGTATTTCGCCGGGCGGATGTTGGGCGGGCCGAAGTTCTGGCCGCGTGTCAGCCCGAAAAAGACCTGGTCGGGCACGGTGGCGGGCTGGGTCGGGGCCGGCGCTGTGGGGCTGATCTTTGCACTGATGACCGACGCGGGTCTGAGCCTGGTGCCCTATTCCGTATTGGTCGCATTTGCCGCCCAAATGGGGGATATCGCGGAAAGTGCGGTGAAACGTATGGCGGGGGTCAAGGATTCCAGCGCGCTGATTCCGGGACATGGCGGGTTTCTGGACCGGTTCGACGGTATGCTGGGTGCCTCGTTCTTCGTGCTTTTGACCGGCGCATTGATCGGTCTGCCGCCCGGAGTGGTCTGATGCGACGGATTTCGATTCTGGGTGCGACCGGCTCAATCGGGCAGAATACCATTGATCTGATCGCACGCGCGCCGGATGACTATGACGTGGTGGCCCTGACGGGTGGTGCCAATATCGCGCAGCTGGCGCGGGACGCACGCGCATTGCGCGCGCAGATCGCCGTCACGGCTTATCCCGACCGTCTGGAAGACTTGCGCGCGGCGTTGGCGGGTAGCGATGTGATCGCTGCGGCCGGACCCGCAGCACTGACCGAGGCGGCATCCCGCCCTGCGGATTGGGTGATGTCCGCGATCATCGGTTCGGCTGGGTTGGCCCCGGGGCTGGCGGCTATTGGTCAGGGCGCGACCCTGGCCCTGGCCAACAAGGAGTCGCTGGTCTGTGCCGGTGCGTTGGTTCTGGATACGGCGCGCCGGTACGATGCCCGCTTGCTGCCGGTAGACAGCGAACATTCCGCGGTATTCCAGGCGCTCGTCGGCGAAGACATGCAGGCGGTCGAACGCATCATCATCACGGCCAGCGGCGGCGCGTTCCGGGACTGGCCGCTGGAGGCGCTGAAATCCGCCACCCTGTCCGAAGCGTCCAGCCATCCGAACTGGGACATGGGCCAGAGGATCACCATCGACAGCGCGTCGATGTTCAACAAGGCGCTTGAGATCATCGAAACCCGAGAGTTCTTTGGCGTCGATCCGGATCAGATCGAAGTGATCGTGCATCCCGAGTCGCTGATCCACGCGCTGGTCGGGTTTCGTGACGGGGCGCTGATGGCGCATGTCGGTGCGCCGGACATGCGCCATGCAATCGGCTATGCGCTCAATTGGCCGGCCCGCTGCGAATTGCCTGTGGCCCGGCTGGATCTGGCACAGATCGGTCAGTTGAATTTTCGCGCGCCGCAAGAGGCCAGATACCCGGCCTTGCGCCTGGCGCGCGAGGTCATGGCGCGCGGCGGGCTGGCCGGGGCCGTCTTCAATGGCGCCAAGGAACGCGCGCTGGACGCGTTCATCGCCGGTTCGATCGGTTTTCTGGATATGGCCGATGTCGTTGAAGAGGTGTTAACCCGTTGTGAGGCACAAGCAGGGCTGCTGGATGCAACGATGACCCTTGAAACCGTGACCGAAACCGACCATCTGGCCAGAACATGGGCCGACGCCGTCATGGCCGAACGAGCAGGACGATAACTTGGACTTGATTTCGCTGATTCCTCAGTTCGGTGGTTTGATCTACACGCTTCTGGCCTTTGTCGTCGCGCTGTCGGTGATTGTCGCGGTGCATGAGTATGGCCACTATATTGTCGGGCGTTGGTCCGGTATCCACGCCGAGGTGTTTTCCCTGGGCTTCGGTCCGGTCCTGTACAGCCGTGTGGACAAGCGCGGCACGCGCTGGCAGGTGGCGGCATTGCCGTTCGGCGGTTACGTCAAGTTTCTGGGGGATGCCAACGCCGCATCCGGCAAGGACGAAGACGCGATGCAGCAGGCGGCGGTGGATCCGGCGCAGTTGCGGCGCACGATGCATGGCGCACCGCTTTGGGCGCGGGCGGCCACGGTGGCCGCCGGGCCGATGTTCAACTTTGTCATGTCGATCGTGCTTTTTTCGGCGATCTTCATGTCGCGCGGCGTGGCCATGGACCCGCTGACCGTGGGGGTTCTTCAGGACCTGCCGGGCGAGATGCAGCAGTTGCAGACCGGGGACGAGGTGATCGCCATCGCCGGGCAGCCGACACCTGAGTTTGATGACCCGGCGGCGTGGAACGCGTTCACCGATGCCCTGCCGCAACAACCCGCGCTGGATTATACCGTGCGCCGGGATGGTCGTGAAGCCGTGGTTCAGGGCCCATATCTGTTCCCGCCCTATGTGTCCCAGGTATCGCCACGCAGTGCGGCGATGGATATTGATTTGCAGGCGGGTGACGTGATCACCGGGGTCGATGGAAAGCCGGTTTTTGCCTTCGATCAGTTGAAGGAAGCGGTCGAAGGATCGGATGGCCGGGTCTTGTTGCTGGATGTCTGGCGGGACGGCGAGACGCTGGAATTCGCACTGGCCCCGCGCCGCACGGATGAGCCCCGGCCTGGGGGCGGATTTGTCACCCACTGGCGTATCGGCATCGCGGGGGGCATGGCTTTCGAACCGGCGACCGAATCCGCCGGTCTGGGCGAAGCGGTGCGTGGCGGCGTCAGCCAGACCGCGCGCATCATCACCAGCTCGTTGTCCGGCCTGTGGCATATGGTGACCGGTGCGATCAGCACCTGCAACATGTCCGGCCCGATCGGCATCGCCGAAACTTCGGGGGCGATGGCGTCTCAGGGCGCGCAGAGCTTCATCTGGTTCATTGCGGTCCTTTCGACTGCGGTCGGGCTGTTGAACCTGTTCCCCATTCCGGCGCTGGACGGAGGGCATCTGGTGTTTTACGCCTATGAGGCCGTGGTCGGAAAACCGCCCAGCGATCTCGCGCTGCGGGTCCTGATGACGGTGGGCATCGCTTTGATCCTGTCGCTCATGGTGTTTGCCCTGGGCAACGATCTCTTTTGCTGAAATCGCAGACGGACGTGGCCGTGGTGCGCACAGGGGTCACAGCGTCGTCTCAGGCGGGACAGATTTCTGCCATATAGTTATTCTAGGTGTCGTTCCGGACGCTTTTGTCAACGACACTGAGGAACTTGGACATGCAGGCGCTGCAACGATCATATCACGGTTTCAATCTGGTGCTGGAACTGAATGCTGACCGGATTCTGTTTGTCGTCACCTTGGGTGCCGCGCTGCTGGCAGGGGCTTATCTGGCCAGTTTCTGACCCAAGGGAGGCCTACCCGGCGGCCCACCCGACGGCACGGTCTGCCGGGGTCCGGGGCTGCGGCGCATTTTGGGCTTTTGACATCATCCCTGATACCCGATAATCAATCTGCAAACACGCAGGCAATCGGGTAGGATAACATGATTTTGGGCTTTGCCGGGGGCACATCTCGCGACAACTACCGTTTGCGGACCTATATGTTGTATCGGGCGGTTGCTCTGGTTTTTCTTGTCTTTGCAACGGTTTCCGTGCTGTTGCCCGGCGCCGCGATGGCGCAATCCTATCGCTTCAATTCGGTTCAGGTCGAGGGCAACAAGCGCATCGAAACCTCGACCATCGTGGCCTATACGGGAATCGCGCCGGGTCAGTCCGTCAGCGCGGGCGAATTGAACGCAGCCTATCAACGCATCGTTGACAGTGGCGTTTTTGAAACAGTCGATATGGATCCGCGTGGCAGCACGCTGGTCATCAACGTCACCGAACGACCCACGATCAACCGCGTCAGCATCGAAGGCAACCGGCGGATCAAGGACGAGGATCTGAGCGAGCTTGTGCAGTCCAAGTCACGTCAGGTCTTCAACCCCGCCCAGGCCGAGGCCGATGCCGCCGTGATCGCCGAGGCATATTCCCAGCAGGGCCGCATTGCAGCGACGGTCACGCCCCGCATCATCCGGCTGAATGAAAACAGGGTGGATCTGGCGTTCGAGATTTCCGAAGGCGACACGATCGAAGTCGAGCGGATCAGTTTTGTCGGCAACCGGGTCTATTCCGATCGGCGTCTGCGCCGGGTATTGCAGACCAAACAGGCGGGATTGCTGCGCACCTTCATCCGGTCCGATACCCTGATCGAGGAACGTATCGAGTTCGACAAGCAGGTTCTGCGTGATTTCTATCTGTCGCGTGGCTATGTGGATTTCCGCATCCTGGGCACCAATGTCGAATTGACCAACGAACGCGACGCGTTCTATCTGGTCATGAACATCGAAGAAGGACAGCAGTTCCGGGTCGGCAATGTTTCGACCGTCAGCGAAATGTCCGAGGCGGATCCGGCGCTGTTTCAGGACGTACTCAAGATCAAGCCGGGCGTGGTGTATTCCCCCAGCCTGATCGAGAATTCCATCACCAGAATGGAGCGGCTGGGAGTGTCGGAAGGTATTGATTTCCTGCGTGTCGAGCCGCGCATCAGCCGCAATGAACGCGATCTGACCCTGGATGTGGAATTCGCGCTGGTGCGGGGGCCGCGGGTCTTTGTCGAACGGATCGATGTCGAGGGAAATACCACGACACTGGACCGGATCGTGCGCCAGCAGTTCCGCATCGTCGAGGGCGACCCTTTCAACCCGCGCGAGATCCGGGCCAGCGCCGAACGGATTCGGGCGTTGGGTTTCTTTTCGACAGCCGAAGTGGAAACCCGTGAGGGCAGTTCGCCGGATCAGGTTGTCGTGGACGTCGATGTCGTCGAACAACCCACAGGGTCGCTGAACCTGGGTGGGGCCTACTCGGTGACCGACGGGTTCGGGATCGCCATCGGATTGACCGAAAACAACTTTCTTGGCCGTGGACAGCGGTTGTCGTTCAATATCTCTACGGCGCAGGAATATGATGAATACACGCTTGGCTTTTCCGAGCCCTATCTTCTGGGGCGGGATCTGCGGTTTGACCTGAACCTTGGCGTGTCCGGGCGGTCGTCCAGTTTTGCCACATATGATATCGACCGGGCATTCTTCAGCCCGGCGCTGACCTTCCCGATCAGCGACAACGGATCGTTCCAGATACGCTATAACTTCAACGACAGCGAAATGCTGGCGCGGGGCGAACCGGCGTCGGACTACAGCGGTGCGGTGATCACCAACGAAATCGATCAGGGCGCGAAAACCAGCAGTTCCATCGGGATGACCTATACCTATGACAGCCGTGTGACCGGGTTGAACCCGAATGCGGGGGTTCTGTTTCAGGTCGGCGCGGACTTCGCGGGTGTCGGGGGCGACAATGAATACATCAAGACCTCGGCCAAGGTCATCGCCCAGCAGCGTGTGCTGAACGAAGAGGTGACGCTGCGCGCCTCGCTGGAAGCCGGGGCGCTGAGCTGGGGCAGTCCGACCCCCAGCCGCTCGGTGGACCGCTATATCCTGACGCCCGACATTTTCCGGGGGTTCGAGCCCGCCGGTGTCGGTCCGCGTGACCAGTCCAATGGGTTCGACGACGCCATCGGCGGCAATTATTATGCGGTGGCGCGCCTGGAGGCGGAATTCCCGCTGGGCCTGCCCGAAGAGATTGGGCTGCGAGGCGGGCTGTTTTATGACGTCGGCAACCTCTGGGGCCTGCAGAACGTGGATACCGCAGGTGCCATGTGCGAAGGCCAGGTCGGGCCTTGTGGCGCGGATGGATCGTGGCGGCATGTGGTCGGTTTTTCGCTGCTCTGGACCACTGGTTTCGGGCCGTTGCGGTTCAACTTTTCCAAGGCGCTCAAGAAAGAGACCTTTGACAAGGAACAAAGCTTTGACCTGACGATCCAGGCCAGGTTCTGATCCGGCGTGGGACGCCGTGTTTCAGGCGTGACCCGGATTGTCGCCGCGCTTGGGCTGTTGTTTCTGGCCTTGCTGTCGCCGGGCATCGGGTTGGCCCAGAGCCTGGGCATCCCGTCCAGCGCCATTCTGACGATTTCGTCGGAACGGATGTATGCGGATTCGGCCTTTGGCAAGCGTGTGGCGCGGGAAATCGAGGAACAAAGCGATATCCTGGCGCGGGAAAACCGTGGCATCGAAAAAGAGTTGACTGCCGAAGAGCAGGAGTTGACGCAGCGCCGCACCCAGATGGAGCCGGAAGCATTTCGCGCCCTGGCGGATGCGTTTGATACCAAGGTGCAGACAATCCGGCGCACCCAGGACGCCAAGGCCAGGGATCTCGTTCAACGCAATGACGAGGAACGCGTGCGTTTCTTTCAGGCGGCGCGTCCGATCCTGACCGAACTCATGCGCGAAAGCGGGGCCGGGGTGGTCCTGGAGCGGTCCAGCGTGTTTCTGAGCGCCAATGCCATCGACATGACGGACATTGCGATCAGCCGGCTGGATGCGACCCTCGGGGATGGCACAGCCACATCCGCGGATTAGCCTTTGCTTGCTCAACCCGGTCCCGATTGTTACTCAGAGCAGGCCGCAGGCCCGCCGGGGCCAGCCCTCAGGACAGGACAAAACACATGACCGATACGCTGCAAAGCGCCGATATTCACTTGATCCAGCGCATTCTGCCGCATCGCTACCCGTTCCTGTTGGTGGACAAGGTGGTCGATATCGACGGCTATTCCTCTGCGCGCGGGATCAAGAACGTGACCATGAACGAACCGCATTTCCAGGGGCATTTCCCGGGCACGCCGATCATGCCGGGGGTAACCATCGTCGAGGCCATGGCGCAGACCGCCGGGGTCATGCTGGGTGTCGGGATGGACATGGTGGATACCGAGTTGCTGATCTATTTCATGTCGATCGACAAGTGCAAATTCCGCCGCAAGGTGGTCCCGGGGGATGTGCTGGAAATGCATGTCACGACGCTGCGGGGCAAGCCGGGGGGCAAGGTGTTCAAATTCGACGGCCGGGCCATGGTGGGTGACGAGATCGCGGCCGAGGCCGAGTTTTCGGCGTTGGTCGATATTCAGAAAGACTGAATCATGTCCCGGATACATCCCAGCTCGGTAATCGATGCCGCGGCCAGCATTGGCACAGACGTCACGATCGGGCCGTTCTGCGTTGTCGGGCCCGACGTGGTTCTGGGCGATGGGGTCGTGCTCAAAAGCCACGTCGTGGTGACGGGAAACACCCGTATCGGTCCTGAGACCGAGATCTTTTCCTTTTCGGTGATCGGAGAGATTCCGCAGGATCTCAAGTTTCAGGGCGAAGACAGTCGGTTGGAAATCGGGGCCCGCAATCGCATCCGCGAGCATGTGACGATGAACGCCGGCACCAAGGGCGGGGGCGGGGTCACGCGCGTGGGCGATGACGGGTTGTTCATGGCCGGGTGTCACATTGCCCATGACGCGCAGATCGGAAACCGGGTGATCGTGGTCAATTCCGCCGCCGTGGCCGGGCATTGCGTGCTTGAGGACGACGTCATCATTGGCGGCCTGTCGGGCATCCATCAATGGGTGCGGATCGGGCGCGGTGCGATCATCGGTGCGGTAACGATGGTGACCAATGATGTGATCCCCTATGGGTTGGTGCAAGCCCCGCGGGGGGAATTGCACGGTCTGAATCTGGTCGGTCTGAAACGGCGCGGCGTGGCGCGCAGTGACATCACCGCATTGCGGGCGGCGTTCCAGATGCTGGCCCAGGGCGAGGGCACGTTTCAGGATCGGGTCCGGCGTCTGGGCGACGAAACCGAAAGCGACTACGTCCGTGAACTGGTCGATTTCGTTCTGGGCGATACGGATCGCTCGTTTCTGGTGCCGGGGCGCTAGATCATGCTGGCCCTGATCGTAGGCGCCGGCGGATTGCCCGCCGAGTTGGTGCGGCAGCTGAAGACGCCCCCGCTGATCTGCGCGCTGGAGGGGTTCGACCCCGATGTGGTCAAGGTGGACCGCAGGTTCTGTCTGGAACAGTTGGGGACGCTGCTGTCGGACCTGCGGCAGGATGGCATTACCGAGATCTGTCTGGCGGGCGCGATCCGGCGACCGGTGATTGATCCAACCCGGATCGATGCTGCCACGATGCCGCTGGTTCCGGTGTTGCAACAGGCCATCCTCAGCGGCGATGACGGGGCGCTGCGCGGCGTCATCTCGATCTTCGAGAACGCCGGATTTGCGGTGCGGGCGGCGCATCAGATCGCGCCGGATCTGTTGCCGGCAGCCGGGTGCGAAACGGACCGCCAGCCAGAGCCGTTTCACAGGGATGACGCGGTGCGGGCCGATGCCATCATGGATGCCTTGTCGGCGGTGGATGTGGGGCAGGGCTGTGTGGTTCACAAGGGACAGGCGCTGGCGCTCGAAAGCGTCTATGGCACCGACTGGATGCTGGATACGCTCGTGGCGCGCCCGGATCAGGGCGGGGGGCTTTTGTTCAAGGCCCCCAAGATGGCGCAGGATCGGCGCGTCGATCTGCCGACCATCGGCCCCGGCACCGTCCGCGTGGCGGCGGCGGCGGGGTTGGACGGGGTGGTGATCCAGCGCGGCGGTGTTCTGGTCCTTGAGCACGCCGCCGTGCGCCAGGCCTGTGACCGCGCCGGGCTGTTTCTCTGGATACGGGACAAAGTCGGCTGATGCGGGTGTTTCTGATTGCAGGTGAACCTTCGGGTGACAAGCTGGGCGGCGCGTTGATGGCCGGGCTGAAACAGCTGCATCCCGGGGTCGAATTCGATGGCGTCGGCGGTGTGCAGATGCAGGCGCAGGGGCTGGAAAGCCGTTTCGCGATGGATGAGCTCAGCGTCATGGGCATTGCCGAGGTTTTGCCGAAATACCGTCACCTCAAACGCCGTATCGCGGAATGCGCCAGGGCCGTGATCGAGTCCAAACCGGACGTTCTGATCACCATCGACAGCCCGGATTTCTGCCTGCGCGTCGCGAAGCTGGTCAAGGCAGCCAGTTCGGTGCGCACCGTACATTATGTTGCACCGACGGTGTGGGCCTGGCGCCCCGGACGCGCCGCCAAGATGGCGCGGATGATTGATCATGTGCTGGCGCTGTTCCCGTTCGAACCTCCGTTGATGCAGGCCGCCGGGATGGAGTGTGACTTTGTCGGCCACCCGGTCGTGGCCGAACCCGCGGCAAACGATGCGCAGATCGCGGCCTTTCGCAGCGCCTTCGAATTGCAGGATACGCGGTATGCGCTGGTTCTGCCGGGGTCGCGACAGGGGGAAGTGTCGCGCCTGCTCCCGGTGTTCGGTCAGGCGCTGGCCCGGTTGGCACAATCGCATCCGGATCTGCGAATCGTTGTGCCGGCTGCCGCGCCCGTGGCTGATCTGGTGCGCACGCGGATGGCAGACTGGCCCGCGAACACGGTGGTCATCGACCCGCGGGAATACGATTTCGAGATGGCCCAGATGTACAAGCGGGCGGCTTTCTGCGGGGCCGAGGTGGCGCTGGCCGCGTCGGGCACCGTTTCGCTGGAGCTGGCGGCGGCGGAAACCCCGATGGTGGTGGCTTATACGTTCAACTGGCTCAGCTGGCAGATCATCAGCCGGATGGCTCTGGTGGATACCGTGACCCTGGTCAATCTGGTCAGCGAGACCCGTGTCGTGCCTGAATGTCTTGGACCGGACTGCCGGTCGGATCGAATTGCCGCGGCGCTGGATCAGGTATTGTCGAACCCCTCGGCGCAAACCGAAGCCATGCGGCTGACGATGCAACGGCTGGGACAAGGCGGCGAGCCACCGGGCCTGCGCGCGGCGCGGGCGGTTCTGTCCCGGCTTTGATACAGTTCCCGCGTCAGTTGCCGCGCCAGATCCACCCGCCGCCAAAGATCCGGGTGCCCTCGGTTTCATAGAAAACACAAGCCTGCCCGGGCGATACGCCTTCCTCGGCGCTCAACAGTTCGATTTCGGCTTCGACGTCCGAAATCGGCCGCAGGATTGCTTCGCGCGGCGGCCGGGTCGAGCGGACCTTGACCGAGATATGCCACTCTTTGCGGCTTGAAAGCGGGGCGTCGCCCAGCCAGTTGATTTCGCGCACCGGTATGGTGCGGGTGGCCAGCATGCTTTTGGGGCCGACCACGACCTGTTTCTTTTCGACATCCAGTCGGACGACATACAGCGGGTCTTCCAGACCGCCGATGCCCAGCCCCCGGCGCTGGCCGATCGTATAGTGGATGATGCCCTGATGTTCGCCCAGAACCCGGCCATCGGCATGTACGATCTGCCCCGGATCAGCGGCGTCGGGGCGCAGCTTTTCGATCACTGCGGCATAGTTGCCATTTGGCACGAAGCAGATG
The DNA here is from genome assembly GCA_016521575.1 of Rhodobacteraceae bacterium F11138. Classification (GTDB taxonomy): domain Bacteria; phylum Pseudomonadota; class Alphaproteobacteria; order Rhodobacterales; family Rhodobacteraceae; genus Sedimentitalea. The sequence goes on from JAEKDP010000007.1 coordinate 107,213, forward strand.
TCCTGGCTGTCCGGCTTGTCCGCGACGCTGAGCCCGTATTGCGCCGCCAGCGCGCGGGTGGCGTCCTTGGATGGCAGGTGGCCCAGCGGAAAGCGCAGAAATTCCAGTTGCTCGGGCGTGGTCGAGAACAGGAAATAGGACTGGTCGCGATTGGCGTCTTCGGCGCTGTGCAGCTCTGGGCCGTTCGTGCCCATCTTGCGCTGGATATAGTGACCGGTTGCCATGCAGTCGGCTTCAAGATCCTTGGCGGTTTCCAGCAGATCCTTGAATTTGACGCGCTCGTTGCAGCGGATGCAGGGCACCGGGGTGGCACCGGCCAGATAGCTGTCGGCGAATTCGTCGATCACCGCGTCTTTGAAGATATTCTCGTAATCCAGAACGTAATGCGGAAATCCGCGTTCCTCGGCGACCCGGCGGGCATCGTGGATGTCGATCCCGGCACAACAGGCCCCTTTCTTGGCCAGGGCGGCGCCATGATCATAAAGCTGCAGGGTCACGCCCACCACATCATACCCCTGTTCGGCCAGATGCGCGGCCACGACCGAACTGTCCACCCCGCCGGACATGGCAACGACGACCCGTGTTTCGGCGGGGGATTTGGCAAAGCCAAGCGAGTTCAGCGGTGCGTCTGTGTCCAGCGCCATGGCGGCGACTCCTGAGCGGTTGGGAAGGTCCAGCAGAATATAGGAAAATCCTACAGACTCTCAAGGGCCGGTTTCACGCCTCGTTAAACCTGCTGGGCGACAGTCTCGTGGAAATACGAGGGGAAAGGCGAATGTTTCTGAAAAAGGTGGATGGGCCGCGGGCGGTCAACTTGCCCGATGGATCGGTGATGACACGCGCGGATCTGCCTCCGGCGGCAACACGGCGGTGGGTGGCCTCGCGCAAGGCGGCGGTTGTGCGCGGGGTGCTTTATGGATTGATCACCCAATCCGAAGCGATGCAGAAATACTGCCTGAGCGATGAGGAATTTTCAGGGTGGGTTGCCGCAGTGGCAGACCATGGTGAAGAGGCTTTGAAAGCGACAGCAGTCAAAAAGTATAGACAACCGTAAGTTGAAACGCCATAATTGTTGCCACGGTAACGTGCAGTTAACTTTTCTTGTTCAGGGTTAATGCAATACGTGAAAACGATTAAGGCGGAGAACTTGTAATGCGCGTTTTGCTGGTCGAGGATGATCCTACCACTTCGAAAAGCATCGAATTGATGCTGACCCATGCCAATCTGAATGTATATGCGACGGACTTGGGTGAGGAAGGCATCGATCTGGCGAAACTCTATGATTACGACCTGATCCTGCTGGACTTGAATCTGCCTGATATGAACGGGCACGAAGTGTTGCGCCAACTGCGTTTGTCGCGCGTGGAAACACCCATCCTGATCCTGTCCGGTGCGGATGACACCGAAAACAAGATCAAGGGCTTCGGGTTCGGGGCGGACGACTATTTGACCAAGCCCTTTCATCGCGAAGAACTGGTCGCCCGTATCCATGCGATCATCCGCCGCTCGAAAGGCCATTCCCAGTCGATCATTCATACAGGCAAGATCGCGGTCAATCTGGACGCCAAGACGGTCAGCGTCGACGAACAACCGGTGCATCTGACCGGCAAGGAATACCAGATGCTCGAACTGTTGAGTCTACGCAAGGGAACGACCCTGACCAAGGAGATGTTCCTGAACCATCTGTACGGCGGCATGGATGAGCCCGAACTCAAGATCATCGACGTGTTCATCTGCAAGCTGCGCAAGAAGCTGAGCACGGCCACCAATGGTGACAACTACATCGAAACGGTATGGGGCCGCGGGTATGTGTTGCGTGATCCGCAGGGCGATCAGATGGACGGACAGCGTCTGGCTATGGGGGCTTGATCCGCGCGCGCATTCCCTGCATCTGAACAAGAGGCCGGTCCGGTTTCCGAACCACCACTCACGGCGTCACATATCTGGACCTGACCCCGGTCGCGCCCTATCACTGGATTGAAAATCCGGTATGGGGCGCAACTGTGACCGACAAGATCGACATCTCAAATATGACACCCGCACAGGCCGAAGCAGAGCTGGCCCGTTTGGCAGGCCTGCTGAAGACCGCAAACGATGCGTATTATCAGGCGGACGAGCCGCAGATATCAGATGCGGAATTTGATGCGCTCAAACGTCGCAATGCCGAACTGGAAACGCGTTTTCCGGGGCTGAAACGTGCGGACAGCCCCACTGAACAGGTCGGGGCCCAGCCGGCGGAAGGCTTTGCCAAGGTCGCGCATCCGGTGCGGATGCTGTCGCTGGGCAATGCGTTCGACGAAGAAGACGTGATCGGTTTTGACACGGGCATACGAAAATATCTCGGGCTCTCGTCAGACGCGCCGCTGGCCTATACGGCTGAACCCAAGATCGATGGCCTGTCCCTGTCGCTACGCTATGAGGCCGGTGAACTGAAACGCGCGGCCACGCGGGGCGATGGAAGCGTCGGGGAAAATGTGACCGCGAATGCCAGAACGATCGCGGATATTCCCACACGCCTGTCCGATGCGCCCGATGTGCTGGAGGTGCGCGGCGAAGTCTATATGTCCCATGCGGATTTTGCGGCGTTGAATGCGCGCCAGGCGGAGAACTCTGGCAAACAGTTCGCCAACCCGCGTAACGCCGCTGCCGGATCCCTGCGCCAACTGGATGCGGACATTACCCGATCGCGTCCCCTGCGTTTCTTTGCATATGCCTGGGGCGAGCTGAGCGCGCCGCTGGCGGATACCCAAATGGCGGCAATTGAACGGCTGGCCGCATTGGGGTTTGTGACCAATCCCTTGACCCGGCGCTGCGAGGGCGCGCAGGACATGCTGGAACAATACCGGCAGATCGAAAATCAGCGCGCGACCCTGGGGTATGATATCGACGGCGTGGTCTATAAGGTGGACGATCTCGCCTTGCAGGCGCGGCTTGGGTTTCGCTCAACCACACCCCGATGGGCCATCGCGCATAAATTTCCGGCCGAACTTGCCTGGACCCGGCTTGAAGCGATCGACATTCAGGTCGGCCGGACCGGGGCTTTGTCCCCTGTCGCACGGTTGTCCCCGGTGACCGTGGGCGGTGTGGTGGTGTCCAATGCGACCTTGCACAACGAAGATTATATCGCAGGCCGGGATGCCAAGGGTGGCGAGATCCGCAACGGCAAGGATATCCGGATCGGGGATTGGGTTCAGGTCTATCGCGCCGGGGACGTCATCCCCAAGGTGGCGGATGTGGACCTGTCCAGGCGCCCGGATGAAACCCGGCCCTATGTGTTTCCAACCCGATGCCCCGAATGCGGCAGCGATGCCATCCGTGAAGAAGGCGATTCCGCACGCCGGTGCAGCGGCGGTCTGATCTGTCCCGCGCAAGCGGTTGAAAAGCTGAAGCATTTCGTATCGCGCGCGGCGTTCGATATCGATGGCTTGGGCGCCAGGCAGATCGAGATGTTCTATGCCGACGATGTGCTGCCAATACGCACACCGGCCGATATATTTACATTGCAAGCGCGCGATGAGCAGAATCTGGCCAAGCTCAAGAACCGCGAGGGCTGGGGCGACACATCGGCGCGTAACCTGTTTGCGGCGATTGCGGATAAACGCAGAATTCCGCTGGCGCGGCTGATATTCGCGCTGGGGATCCGGCATGTGGGAGAGGTGGCGGCGCGCGATCTGGCGCTGCACTATCGCGATTGGGACGCGATGGCGCGGGCCATGGATGCGGCGCGCCCGGCTGCATTGGCCTGTCGCGCCGCCGACGCGGCGGTCGAGGCGGAACGCATTGCCGCTGCGGCGCAAGGGCGGCGAGCCCGGATCAAGGAAACACGCAGTACTGTGGTCGAAGGTCATGCGATCCCCGAAGCGGCCACCGTGGCCTGGGAGGACCTGATCGGCATAGACGGGGTGGGCATCACCCTTGGGGCTTCGTTGAGCGACGCCTTTGCCAATTCCGAAGAACGGGCCGCGTTTGACGCGCTGCGCAACCATCTGACCATCCTGCCCCCCAACGCGCCAAGCGCGGATAGCCCGGTCGCGGGCAAGACCGTGGTCTTTACCGGAACGCTGGAAAAGATGACCCGGGCCGAGGCCAAGGCGCGTGCCGAAGCTCTGGGGGCCAAGGTTGCCGGGTCGGTCAGTGCCAAGACCGATCTTCTGGTCGCCGGGCCGGGGGCTGGCTCCAAGGCGAAAAAGGCGGCGGATCTGGGCATCGAGACACTGGACGAAGACGGCTGGCTGGCCCTGATCGACGCGACATGACAGGCCGTCCGGAAATTCTGTTTCCTCTGTTCGCGGACCTTGAAACGCTGGACGGTATCGGGCCCAAGACGGCGAAAATTCTGGGGCAGGTTGATGTGGAAACCCCGCGCGACCTGTTGTTTTCGCTGCCTTATGCGGTGATCGATCGCCGACGGCGCGACACCATCCGCGACGTGGATCTGCCCGCGACGCTGACCGTCGAAGTCACCGTGGGCGCGCACAGACCGCCCCGCAGCCGGGGTGGTGCATACCGCATCATGGTAGAGGATTCGCAAACCGATTTCCAGCTGGTGTTCTTTCACGCGCGGGCTGAATATCTGAACCGGATTTTGCCGCAGGGGGCGAAACGTGTGGTGTCCGGCAAGCTTGAACTGTTCGACGGGATGGCGCAAATGGTGCATCCGGACCATATGTTGCCGCCCCAACAGGCAACCGGGATTCCGGATTTCGAGCCGGTCTATCACCTGACACAGGGCGTGACCCAGAAAACTCTGTACAAGGGCGTCCAGAGCGGGCTGGCGCGGATGCCAGATCTGGCCGAGTGGATCGATCCCAGGCAACGTGCCAAGAACGCCTGGCCCGCCTGGGCAGACGCCATGCGCATGGCGCATGCGCCGGTTGGAATGGACGATATCAGCCCGTCGGCCCCTGCGCGGGCGCGCCTGGCGTATGACGAACTGATGGCGCATCAACTTACCCTGGCCCTGGCACGGCGGCGCGACCGCAAAGCGCGGGGGATTGTCACTGTCGGTACCGGCGACTTGCAACGCAAGGTGTTGAAAACTCTGCCCTACAAACCCACCCAAGCGCAGAAACGCGCGATCGAGGAAATCGCAACGGACATGGCCGCCCCCGAGCGCATGAACCGGTTGCTGCAAGGCGATGTCGGCGCGGGCAAGACGCTGGTTGCCTTTCTGGCGCTGCTGATCGCGGTCGAGGCGGGCGGGCAGGGGGTGATGATGGCGCCCACCGAAATCCTGGCGCGCCAGCACCTGGAAGGATTGCGCCCCTTGGCCGAAGAGGCGGGCGTCGAACTGCAGATTCTGACGGGGCGCGACAAGGGCACTGAACGCAGGGCAAAGTTGGACGCGTTGGCCGAGGGGCGCATTCAGATCCTGGTTGGCACACATGCGGTTTTCCAAAGCGATGTCGCCTTTCGCGACTTGCGCCTGTCGATCGTGGATGAACAGCACCGCTTTGGGGTGCGCCAGCGGATGGAACTGGCGGACAAGGGAATGGGGGCGGACGTGTTGGTCATGACGGCCACCCCGATTCCGCGCAGTCTGGCGTTGACGCAATATGGCGATATGGACGTATCGGTGCTGGATGAAAAACCGCAGGGCCGTAAACCGATCAAGACCGCAGTGGTCAGCACCGAGCGCATGGACGAAGTCGTCGACCATCTGAGACGGGCGATAGAAGCGGGTCGTCAATGTTACTGGGTTTGTCCTTTGGTCGAGGAATCCGAATTGGTTGACCTGACGGCGGCGGAAGATCGCTTCAAACTGCTGCGCGCCGCTCTGGGAGAGGGGCTGGTCGGGCTGGTGCACGGCCAGATGGCCCCGGCAGACAAGGACGCGGCGATGGCGGGCTTTCAGTCCGGGCAGACCAAGGTACTGGTGGCGACAACCGTGATAGAGGTCGGTGTCAATGTGCCCAATGCGACGATCATGGTGATCGAGCGCGCCGAGATCTTTGGCCTGGCGCAGTTGCACCAGCTGCGCGGACGGGTCGGACGGGGGGCGGCGGATTCAACCTGCCTGTTGATGTATCAGGCCCCCTTGTCCGAAGGCGGACGACGGCGGTTGGAAGTTCTGCGCGAAACCGAAGATGGCTTTGTGATTGCCGAAACCGATCTGGCCATGCGTGGGGCGGGCGACGTGATCGGCACGGCCCAGTCCGGTCTGCCGCGGTTTCGAATCGCTGATCTGGAAAGACAGGCCGCATTGATGGCCGTGGCCCAATCGGACGCCCGCGCGTTGCTGGCCGCCGATCCGGAATTGCAAAGCGACCGCGGCAGGGCGGCGCGGGTTCTGTTGTGGCTGATGCGCCAGGATCGGGCGATCCGTTTGATTTCAGTCGGTTAAGCCCGGCGTGCGCCGTTCGTTCCCAAATGTTCTTAAAAAGTTCTTTACATGCGCGCCGCAAAATGAGAACAAAAGGTCAACAAAGGCTTAACAACTGACCGGGAGCAGATGCCATGTTGAACCAGATCAAGATGACCCTTCGCCGTTCGCAGGAAACGCTTTTGCAGGATGCGTTGGGGGCCTCGGCGCTGGTGGTTATGCTGCTGGTCGGCTTGCATTTGCCCGGGCTGTTCTGAGCGGATCGATTTTCCTCTGCCTGCGATCTCATGCTGGGCGTCCCTGCATTTGTCTTCAAGCGACGCAAGGGTGACCTGCCTGTCCCATACCCTGATGACCATGCCTCTGGTCTGCCGGGCGCACCGATCCCCATGAGAGAGCTTGACTGCCGCCGCCGTCCGCCCGGGATGTGCGGCGGTTTTTTCAGGCGCAATCGGCCTGTTCGGCCTTTTCCATCGCTTCGGCGGTCGCCTCCAGCGCCAAAAGGATCGACGCATGGCGATTCTTGTATTCCCGCGCCGGCATCAGCACCTCAAGCCCGTCAAACGGTGCATCCGGCGCGGGGCCATAGGATTTGAGCATCGCCCGCAACTGATCGCGCGCGGTTTCCACCTGGGCCCGGTTGCAACCGATGATCGCGCTGCCCACGACCGAAGCCGATGCCTGACCCAGAGCGCAGGCTTTGACGTCCTGTCCGAACGCGTGAACGCGGCCATCCCGGACGGTGATGTCCACGGTGACGGTCGAACCGCACAGGGGCGCGCGTTTCTTGACGGTCGCGTCGGGGTTCTGCAGCCGGTCCAGATGCGGAATATCCGCTGCCAGCGCCAGAATGCGGGATGAATAGAGCTTGATCAGATCGGTTTCGCCGGACATGGCTTTTCCTTTTGCGTGGTTCTCCATACATAGGGCGGCAACGCGCCGATGCAAAAGGTTTTCCGATATGTCCTTTGACCCCGATACGCTGGTCTATAACGCGGCGGGCCTGATCCCGGCCATTGCCCAGGATGCTGAAACCGGCATGGTCCTGATGATGGCCTGGATGAACGCTCAGGCCGTGCGCCGCACGCTGGATACCGGCAAGGTCACCTATTGGTCGCGCTCGCGACAGGCGTTCTGGGTCAAGGGCGAAACCTCGGGTCATGTGCAGGAACTGGTCGATTTCCGCGTCGATTGTGACCGCGATTGCCTGTTGCTGACGGTTCGCCAGACCGGCCCGGCCTGCCACACCAACCGGCGCAGCTGTTTTTATACGGCGGTGCGGGATGGGGACGACGTGGAATTGATGCAGCCGATGACCTGAGGCAACCGGTCCGGCAGCTCGGCGCTCTCAATCAGGTGACGCCGCGCAAGGCAGCCCGACCAGAGCGCGGATCTGCGCGGGCGTTGCACCTTGTTCGCGATAGGTCGAAATGGCGCGGGCATCGTCGCGTTTGGCCAGACGTTTGCCTGCTTCATCCCGGATCAGCCGATGGTGGTGATAGCCTGGCGTCGGCAGGTCCAGCAGGGCCTGCAACACGACCTGCAGCGGCGTGGTGTCGAACAGATCCGCGCCCCGGATCACGGTGTTGATCCCCTGAACCGCGTCGTCGATCACTGCCGCCAAGACATATGACGGTGTTTCGATCTCTTTTCGGCCCAGCACCGGATCGCCGATATGGGCCAGCATGTGTTCGGGACTGACCCTGTGTTCGCCGGCATGTCCGGGGCCGGTTTCCCGGAAGGTCAGGGGCATCCTTTGCGCCACCGCGTCCAGTGCGCGGGCCATGTCCAGGCGCAGCGCGTCACCCGCACGGCGGCTGTCCATGCTGCGCCCCCGGCAGGTGCCGGGATAGACCGGCGGGGCCGGGGCGCCTTCCTGTGGTGCGGCAAGCGCGGCGCGGATGTCGCTGCGCCGACAGGAACAGGGATAGATCAGCCCCCGGGCGGCAAGGCTCATCAGGTCGCGATTGTAGCGTTCCAGATGTTCGGACTGGCGCAGGACCGGGGTTTCCCAGCTGAGTCCGAGCCAGGCAAGATCGTCATAGATCTGCGTTTCCCAATGTGTGCGCGCGCGTTGCGTGTCCGTGTCTTCGATGCGCAGCAGGAACCGGCCTTGTGCTGCGCGGGCCATGTCATGCGCCACGATCGCGGAATAGGCATGGCCCAGATGCAGCGGGCCGGTGGGCGAGGGGGCAAATCGGGTGGAAAAGGTCAAGCCGGGGCCGGGGTTGAGGCAAGCCAGCCTTGCCAGTCCGCCTTGGCGCGGTCGGTATAGGCCTTGTAGCGGTCCTTGCGCCCGCGCCGTCCGCCCTTGATGCCTTCGACCGGGGGAAACAGGCCGAAATTCACGTTCATTGGCTGAAAGGTCCGGGCCTCGGCCCCTCCGGATATATGGGTGATCAACGCACCTGTCGCCGTTGTTGCGGGGGGCGTGGCAACCGGTTGTCCCAGAATTTCGCCCGCCGCCATGCGTCCGGCCAACAATCCCATCGCGGCGCTTTCGACATAGCCTTCGACACCGGTGATCTGACCGGCGAAACGGATGTTGGGGCGTGATTTCAGACGCATCTGTGCATCCAGCAACGTCGGAGAATTCAGAAACGTATTGCGATGAATGCCCCCCAAACGGGCAAAGCTGGCGTTTTCCAGCCCCGGTATCATGCGTAGCACTTCGGTCTGGGCACCGTATTTCATCTTGGTCTGGAACCCGACGATATTATAAAGCGTGCCAAGCGCATTGTCCCGGCGCAGCTGCACCACGGCATGCGCCTTGACGTCGGGTTGATGTGCGTTGGTCAGACCGATCGGCTTCATCGGGCCAAAGCGCAGGGTTTCGCGACCGCGTTCGGCCATGACCTCGATCGGCAGGCAGCCGTCGAAATAGGTGGCGGTTTCGCCTTCGTGGAACTCGGTCTTGTCGGCGGCCAGAAGCGCGTCGATGAAGGCTTCGTACTGGTCGCGATCCATCGGGCAGTTCAGATAGGCGGTGCGCTCTTCTTCGGTGTCGCCCTTGTCATATCGCGACTGCATCCAGGCGCGGCTCATGTCGATGCTGTCGAAATAGACGATGGGCGCGATGGCATCGAAAAAGGCTAATGCCTCGGCCCCGGTTTCGGCGGCGATCGCCGCGCCCAGCCCCGCCGAGGTCAGCGGGCCGGTGGCAATAATCCAGCTGCCTTCGTCCGGCAGGGCGGTGATTTCGCCATAGGACACGGATACGCGCGGATGTGCCATCAGCCTGTCGGTCACGGTTTGGGCAAACGGGTCACGATCCACCGCCAAAGCCCCACCGGCGGGCAGACGATGCCGGTCGGCGCAATCCATGATCAGCCCGTTGGCGGCGCGCATTTCCCAATGCAACAGCCCCACGGCATTCTGTTCGGAATCATCCGAGCGAAACGAATTGGAACAGACCATTTCGCCCAGATTGCCGGTTTTGTGGGCAAAGGTTCCGACCTCGGGGCGCATTTCGTGGATCACCACGTCAACGCCCATGTTCGCCGCCTGCCAGGCGGCCTCGGATCCGGCCATGCCGCCGCCGACGATATGCAGTATGTCGCTCATGTCGGGCGATGTAGACCACTGGCGGCTGCGGTGCAACGGCTGGGGATCATGCGTTTCACCGCAGCCGCCATCGGTTCCACATGCTATTCCGCCCAGTCGGGATCGCGTTTTTCAAGAAAAGCCGCAATGCCTTCTTCGGTGTCACGATACATCATGTTTTGCACCATTACATCGCCGGTATAGGCATATGCCTGTTCCAGCGGCATTTCGATCTGCTGATAGAACGCTTGCTTGCCGATCTTGACGGCCGCGCCCAGTTTGGATGCGACGGTTTCGGCCAATCCGGTGGTGGCGGCGTCCAGTTCGGCGGCGGGAACCGACCGGTTGATCAGCCCCAGGTTCTCGGCGGTGGCGGCATCGATGAATGTGCCGGTGCTCAGCATTTCGAACGCCTTCTTGCGTGGAATATTGCGCGACAGCGCGACCATCGGGGTCGAGCAGAACAAGCCGATATTCACGCCGTTGACGCCGAACCGCGTGTCCTGGGCGGCGATGGCCATGTCGCAGCTGGCCACCAATTGGCATCCCGCGGCGGTCGCTATCCCGTGCACGCGGGCGATCACCGGCTGGGGCAGCGAACGGATAGAGAGCATCATCGCCGCGCAGCGGTTGAACAGGTCGGCGAAATAGGCCTTGCCACCGTCTTCGGACTGCCGCCCCGCTGTCATCTGTTTCAGATCGTGCCCGGCGCAGAACGCCTTGCCTGCACCCGACAGGACCACCGCGCGGATGTGCGGTTCGTCTTTCAGCCGATTGAGTTGATCCTGCAGCGCCGTCAGCATTTCGTCCGACAGTGCGTTCAGCCGTTCGGGCGCGTTCAGCCGCAAATGTGCCACCGCTCCCGTGTCGTTACGTTCCAGAACTGTCATCTTGCCCTCACCTTGCTTTGGCGCGAGGTTAGCGCCGAACCAAAGCGGAGGAAAGCATGGACGCCAAGATGACCCTGCAGGAAATGATGGAGTTCCTGCAAGAGGTGTTTCCACAGGTCAAAGACGATTTCGTACTCGAGCAAATGGACGGCGAAACCGTGACCATGCGCCTGATGACCGCCGAACGCCATTTGCGCCCCGGCGGTACGGTATCCGGCCCCTCGATGTTCGCTTTGGCGGATGTGACGGCCTATGTCGCCACGATGGCCCCCATCGGGCGCGAGGCTTTGGCCGTCACCACCAACTGCGCGATGGATTTCATGCGCAAACCCGCGGCCGGTGTCGATCTGATCGCCAAGGGACGGTTGCTAAAACTGGGCCGTGCGCTGACCGTGACCGAGGTACTGATCTTTTCGGAAGGCTCGGACAAGCCGGTGGCGCGCGCCGGTCTGACCTATTCGATCCCGCCACGCCGGACCGAAGATACCGTCACCTGATGCGCGCGGCGATCCGGGTCAGCGAGTGTCGATTGCGATCAGAAGCCGCTGACCTGCGGCAGCCAGGTTGACAGGAACGGAACGAAGGTGATCACCAGCAGCGCCAGCGCAAGCGCCAGAAAAAAGGGCGGCATCTCGCGGATCAGGGCGGAGGGCTTCAGCTTGACCGTCGACGAGACCACAAAGATCAGGCTTCCGACCGGCGGGGTGGTCAGGCCAAGGGTCAGGTTGACGATCACGATGATGGCAAAGTGATTTGGATCGATCCCCAGCGCCAGGCTGATGGGTGCCAGGATCGGCACCAGAATCATCACCCCGGGCAACGGATCCATGAACAGGCCGAAGACCAGCAGCAGCAGGTTCACCGCCAGCAGAAAAACGATGGGCGACAGGTCCCAGGCGATGATCGTTTCGGCCAGGAACTGGGGAATGCCTTCTATGATCAGGATCCAGGCAAAAGCCCGCGCCGCGCCCAGAATCAGCAGCACCGCCGCCGAGGTAAGGGCGGCGCGCAGGATGATCTCGGACAGGTGCCGGATGCGCAGCGAACGATAGACGAACATGCCCACGAACAAGGCATAGAACACCGCGATGACCGATGCTTCGGTCGGTGTGAAAACGCCAAAGCGGATACCACCGACGATCAGCAGGATCAGCACCAGCGCCGGAACCGCATAAAGAGCAACGCGGGCGATTTCGGAAACCGGCGGCATCGGCGCACCAGAGGCATAGCCGCGCTGATGACTGACCCGCGCATTGGCCAGCAACACCGCGCAGGTGATGACGATACCGGGCAGGACACCGGCCATGAACAGCGACCCGACCGAGACTTCCTGATCCTGCATGGCGTAGATGATCATGGTGATCGAAGGCGGTATGATCGGGCCGACGACCGAACTGGCGATAGTCAGGGCGCCGGCATAGGCCCGGTCATACCCGCCTTTTTCCATCATCCGGATCATCATGGTGCCAGGCCCCGCCGCATCCGCCAACGCGCTGCCCGAAATCCCGGCGAACATGGCGGAGCTGACCACGTTGGCATGGCCCAGCCCGCCCTTCAGGTGCCCGACAAGCGACTGCGCCAGACGCAGCACCGCCATCGTGATCGCCCCGCCGGTCATGATCTCGGCGGCCAGCACGAAGAATGGCACCGCCAGCAAGGGAAAACTGTCCAGCCCGGCAAACATTTCCTTGACCACAACCAGGTTGGGATAGCTTGACCCAAGACTCAGCGACGCAAAGACGGCAATCGCCATGGCAAAGGCCACCGGCACGCCCAGGGCCAGCAGGACGAAAAGCATCGGAAACAGGATTTCAGCCATTGGCCCCTCCGGGCAGGGCGGCCCCGTCTTCTTTGCCGTCGCGGTCCTTATAGGTGCCCGCCGTGATGAAAGGATGGGCAATCAGGGCCAGATGCACGATCAGCAGGGTGAATCCGACCGGCATCGCGGCATAGACATACAGAAACGGAATGCGCAGCGCCGGGGTCACCTGGTATTGCATACGTTGCGCATATTGGATGCCGACATACACCATGAAGCCGAAAAAGATCAGCAGCCCCAGCGCGATCGCCGCGCGCATGATTTTCTGCCCCCTGTCGGGCAGCGCGTCCTGCAGGTTGGTGATGGCCACATGGCCGCCAAATCGCAGCACAAGCCCCGCGCCGGCAAACGTCATCCAGATCATCAGATACCGGGCCGCTTCGTCTGCCCAGGGCAAGGAATGCGCCGTGATGTAGCGCAGCGCGATATTGGCCCCCACGATCAGCGTCATCGAGGTCAGCATGAGGATCAGCGCCCAGCCATTCAGCGCAACAAAGATGTGTTCCAGCCTTTTCAAGACGCGACCTCGGACAGAAAAGCCGGCGCCTGCTGGGCGCCGGCGGGATGGGCTTACTGGACGTTGACGATCGAATCGACAAGCTCCTGGCCATAGGTTTCATAGTACCCTTCATAGGCCGAGGCGATCGCCTCCTGGAACTTGGCCTTTTCTTCGGCGGACAGGGCATTGACCTTCATGCCGCGTTCTTTCAACGTTTCGACCCCGGTGGTTTCGACGTTGTCCACATAGCCCCGCATCGCGACAACGGCTTCGCCGGCGGCTTTCTCGAACGCGGCTTTCTGGCTGTCATCCAGCCCTTCCCAGAACGGTTTGGAAACCAGCAGCATTGCAGGCGAATAGACGTGGCCCGACAGGGTCAGATATTCCTGCACTTCGTTCAGCTTGACCGAAACGATCACCGACAGCGGATTTTCCTGACCGTCGATCACACCCTGTTGCAGCGACGAGATCACCTCGGGCCAGGCCATCGGGGTGGGGGCGGCGCCCATGGCGTTGAAAGCCGCCAGGTGCACGGGGTTTTCCATCGTGCGGATCTTCAGCCCTTCGACATCTGCCGGGGTTTCGATTGCGTTGCGGTTGTTGGTGATGTGGCGGAAACCCTGTTCGCCCCAGGCCAGCCCGTGCAGGCCCACGTCGTCGAATTTGCCCAGGATTTCCTGCCCGACCGGACCGTCCAGCACGGCGCGGGCGTGGGTCAGGTCGCGGAACAGGAACGGAATGTCGAACACGCCGGTTTCCGGCACAAAGTTCGCCAGCGTGCCCGAGGATACGATGGTGGTTTCGATGGTGCCCAGTTGCAGGCCCTCGATGACTTCACGCTCACCGCCCAGACCCGACGAAGGGAAGTGCGTAAAGGTGAATTGATCTCCGGTTTCCGCCAGCAGGACGTCTTCGAATTTCTGCGCGGCCACGCCATAATGGCTGTCGGGGGCCAGCGCATAGCCGATTTTGATCTCGGTTTGGGCGAAAGCGGCTGTGCTGAACGCAACAAGGGCACCGGCCGTTGCCAGCCCGCGGATTGCAAAGGTCATTGTTTGTCTCCCGTTTGTGACTTGTGTCTGCTACACAAGTTAATGCCTGCGTGTGCTATACAAGCTGGTTTAGCGTGGCAAGACCGCACGAATGCGCGGTGGCAGCTCTGCGTGCAGCGACCGGTCAGGATGCGCCGTCCTTGCGGAAGATGCGGACCAGTTCGGGTACATAGGCTTGCGCATGTCTGGCTTCGGTGGCCTGGGAAATCGCGGCGGCGATGCCGTCGGCAATGATCTGTTGCGCCCCTGCGGCCTGGGCCATGTCCCGGTAGTATCCGATGTCTTTCTGTGCGTTGCCGACAAAAAACGGCAACCCGTCGCGGTCGCCCTGCACGATATAGGGGGCCAGACGGTCCAGCGCGACGCTGGCGCCGCCGCCCGCGGCCAGAACGTCGACCAGAACCTGCGGGTCGATCCCGGCGTCGGCGGCCTGCGCTGCGGCTTCGGCCAGAAGGGTCATGAACCCGATCGAGACATAATTGTGCAGCAGTTTCAGGCGGTGGCCATGACCCAGAGGTCCGACATGATCCACCGCTTCGGTAAACGAGACCAGGACCGGGCGGACCTGTTCCAGCACATCCGCCTCGCCCCCGACCAGCAGGTTCAACGTTCCCTCGTGGGCGTGTTTGGCGGTGCGTGTCATGGGCGCATCAAGATAGGCCCCACCAGCGGCACTGACGATTTCGCCCATGCGCAGGGTCGAGTCGGGCAGCGCGGTGGAACAGTCCACGATCACCGCGCCGGGCCTGAGCGCCGAGACAAGCCCGTTTTCACCGCTCACGACGGCTTCGACCTGGGGCGATCCGGTCACGCACAGGATGACCACGTCAGAGACCGCCGCGATCTCTGCCGGCGCGTTCACGGCGCGGGCACCCAGACCGATCAGTTCGTCCACCGGCTGGTTGCCGGGGTGATCCAGAAATGTCAGCGCATGGCCTCCGCGTGACAGAACGTTGCGGGCAATGCCGTGCCCCATCAACCCGACTCCGATGATTCCGACTTGCATGGTGGTGTTCTCCTGATCCCCGTCGGCTGTGGCGACGGGGAGATTTACATTTCAGTTGCGCGGCCTTGGGGCTGTGGCTCAGTCGGCGTTGATCCAGATTGCCTTGGTGTCCAGATACCCCTCCAGTTGTTCGATCCCGCCTTCACGCCCGTACCCCGACATTTTCATCCCGCCGAAAGGCACAGCCGGATCGATGGCATGGTACATGTTGACCCAGACCGACCCCGCCTTGAGCCGATGCGCCAGCTTGTGCGCCGTGCCCAGATGGGTTGAAAACACCCCGGCGGCCAGCCCATAGGGCGTCGCGTTGGCGCGCTCGACGACTTCGTCGATGGTGTCGAACGGCAGGGCCGAGACCACCGGACCGAATATTTCTTCGCGGGCAATGCTCATCTGGTCGGTGACACCGCCGAACACGGTGGGTTGTATGAAATGCCCGTTGTCCAGATTGGCGCCCTTGGCGCGGCCCCCGCCGGTCAGCACCCGGGCGCCCTCGGCCGGTCCGGCGGTCAGATAACCGGCGACGCGATCCGCCTGACGGGCCGAGATGATCGGACCGATTTCGGTGGTTTCGTCGATCCCATGTCCGATCCGCAGGTTCGCGGCGAATTCCGCCACCCGGCGCACGAATTCGTCATGGATTTCGCGGGCCACGAACAGGCGTGATCCGGCGATGCAGACCTGCCCCGAGTTGGCAAAGACCGCCATGGCAGCCACGGGCACGGCCTTGTCGATATCGGCGTCGCGGCATACGATGACCGGCGACTTGCCCCCCAGTTCCAGGGAAACCCGTTTCAGGTTTCCGGTCGCCGCGCGGGCGATGGATTGGCCGGTAGCGGTCGAACCGGTAAAGACGACCTTGTCGACGCCGGGATGCGCAGCCAGCGCCGCACCGGCATCCGCGCCCAGCCCGGTCACGATGTTCAGCACACCATCCGGCAGCCCGGCTTCCTGCATGATCCGGGCAATCATCAGCACCGTCAGCGACGCTTCTTCAGAAGGTTTCAGAACCACCGTGCAACCGGTTGCGAGCGCGGGACCGATTTTCCAGATCGACCCGGCAATCGGGGCGTTCCATGGAATGATCGCGCCGACGACACCGACGGGTTCACGAACCGTCGAAGAGTAGATTTCGCCGGGAAAGGAATTGGGGATCGTCTGACCGTGGATCGCCACCGCCTGACCGGCATAGTAGCGCAGCATGCCAAGGACCCGGCGGCTGTTGGCCAGGGTCCGCTGCAGCGGCATGCCCATATCCAGCGTATCCGACAGGCAGAGGGTTTCCCATTCCGCCTCGAACCGCTCGGCAATCCGCAGCAGCAGCGCCTGGCGTTCAAATGGCGTGAACCGGGACCACGGTCCTTCGAAAGCCCGGCGCGCGGCGGCCACCGCGGCGTCGATGTCAGCCGCGCCGCCTTTGGGCACGGTTGCAAGCAGGGTGCCGTCCGCGGGGTTCCGGGCCTCGATCACCTCGCCCGAACGGGCCGGGCACCATTCACCGTCAATGAACATCGGGCGCAGGCCGCCATCATAGAGCTTTGCCGCGCAAGCTTTCCAGTCTTTCATGTATTCTCCTTTGCCTCGCAGCGTGTTGCCGGACCTGGGTGGTTTTGCACCAGCGGCAAAAGCGACGCAACGCCCTATATGCACGATGTCTGTGGACGAAAGGCGCGGGGGGGGGGGCGGTGGGCGATCTGCGGCGTGTCGTACCAATACCCCGGCCCGTGCACAGAGCAGTTGCCATTTGACACCGTCACACTAGGCTGTTGCTGCTGGTCGACAGATGGTCGGGCCCTAACTTCGGAGCCATATTTGGTGTCCTTTTGGAAACAGATCCTGGTCCTGTGTCTTTTGGCCGCTCTGGCCTATGGCGGTTACGAGACATACCAGCGCCATTTCAGTGTGGCGCAGACCCAGGCTGGCCCGCCGCGCGGCGGGCCGCGCAAGGCGATCGTCGAGGTCGTTCCGGCCAGACGCATGACCCTGAGCCGGACCGTCGAAGCCGTCGGCACGACCCGCGCCCGCCAGTCCGTTGACATCGTGCCCGAGGCCGAAGGCCGCGTCATGCAGGTCGACATCACGTCCGGGGCCCATGTTCGGGCCGGGACGGTGCTGGTGCGGCTGGACGATACGATCGAGCGCGCCAACATGGACGAATCGCAAGCGCGGTTGCGGGAACGCGAAAAGGTGTTTGAACGCATGACCCGGCTGCGCAGCAGCAATGCGGTCGCCGAAGCCGCGCTGGAGGATGCGGTCGCGCGTCTGGCCGAAGCGCGCGCCGAACTGGAACGTGCCCGGCAGCATCTGGCTCAGCGCAGCATCCGCGCGCCCTTCTCGGGAGTGTTGGGGATGACCGAGATCTACGCCGGTGCGCGCGTCACGGCGGGGGCGGTCATCACCCGTCTGGATGACCTGTCCGAAGTCGTGGTCGAATTCTCGTTGCCGGAAACCCTGTTCGCCCAGGTCCGGCGGGGCCAGCCGTTGCAGGCCACCAGCGTTGCGTTTCCGGACCGGCATTTCACGGGGCGGATCGAAGCGGTGGACAGTCGGATCGACCCGGTCAGCCGATCGTTCCGGACCCGTGCCATCATACCCAACCCGGACGGCACCCTGCCTGCCGGGATGTTCATGTCGCTGGAGCTGACGCTGTCTGAAACGCAACATGTGGTGGTGCCCGAAGAGGCGATCATCTTTCAGGCCGCCGAAACCTATGTGTTCGCGGTCAGGGACGGCGTTGCACATCGAACCCGGGTGCGCACCGGTCAGCGTCAGGACGGAAAGGTGGCTGTGCTGGACGGGCTGGACGAGGGGCAGACGGTGGTTGTGCGCGGCCTGCACCGGGTCCGCGACAAGGGAGCGGTCGAGATACGCGACCCGTCACAGACCGCGCTTGCGGTGGATGGGGCGGATACATGACCCTGTCGGATATTTCGGTCCGGCGTCCGGTGCTGGCGGCCGTTGCCAGCTTGTTGCTGATCGTCTTCGGGATCGGCGCCCTGCGCGACATACCCGTGCGCGAATTGCCGGATGTTGACAATGCGGTGGTGACCATCACGACCAACTATCGCGGTGCTGCTTCCGAAGTGATCGATACGGACATCACGGAAACGGTCGAGGGGGCCGTGGCCTCGATTTCAGGGATTCGGTCGATCAGTTCCGAAAGCCGTCAGGGCCGCTCGCGCGTAACCATCGAATTCGATGCCGGACGTGACATCGATGTCGCCGCCAACGACGTGCGCGATGCGGTGGGGCGGGTGCGCGATGATCTGCCCCAGGAGGCCGACGCGCCAGAGGTCGAAAAAAGCGACGCCGATGCCGACCCGGTGATGCGGCTGGCGGTCACGTCGGACCGCATGACCACAGCCGAGATCACCGATTATATCGATCGCTTCATCGCCGACCGCCTGGCGACGCTGGACGGTGTCGCCAATCTGAACATCTATGGCGAACGTTCTTTTGCCGTGCGCATCTGGCTGAACCGGCGGGCACTGGCGGCGCGCAACCTGACAGCGGCGGATGTCGAACAGGCCCTGCGGCGCAACAACGTGGAACTGCCCGCAGGCAAGGTGACTTCGCGCAACAGGCAGTTGACGGTCCGGTTGAACAGCCGCCTGAAGACGGTCGAGGATTTCCGCGAGGTGGTGCTGGACCGTATCGCGGGCTATCCCGTGCGCCTGCGTGACGTGGCGCGGGTCGAACCCGGTGTGGCGGATGATTCGACCATCGTGCGCAACAACGGGCAGGATGCCGTCGGCGTGGCGGTTCTGCGCCAGAGCCAGTCCAACACCTTGCAGATTTCGAACGCGGTGCGGGCGGAAATCGACAAACTGCGGCCGACCCTGCCCGAGGGGATGGATATCAGCGTCGGGTCGGATGATGCCTTGTTCGTCGGTGCCTCGATCCGCGAGGTGATTCAGGCGCTGCTGATATCCCTGGCGTTGGTGGTGCTGGTCATCCTGCTGTTCCTGCGCAACCTGCGCGCCACTTTGATCCCCGCGATCACCATCCCGGTGTCACTGCTGGGGGTTTTTGTTCTGATCGGTGTCTGGGGGTTTTCGCTGAACACGCTGACGCTGCTGGCCCTGCTGTTGGCCATCGGTCTGGTCGTGGACGATGCCATCGTCGTTCTGGAAAATATCCAGCGCCGGATCGAGAACGGAGAGACGCCCCTGGTGGCCAGCCTCAAGGGGGCGCGGCAGGTGACCTTTGCGGTGCTGGCCACGTCGGTGACGCTGATCGCCGTGTTCATTCCGCTGTCGTTCATGCCGGGGCAGGTCGGGCGGCTGTTCATCGAATTCGGATGGGTGATGGCGGGGACGGTTGCGATTTCGACCTTTGTTGCGCTGACGGCCTGTCCGGCGCTGGCGTCCAAGATCCTGCGCGCCAGAACGGCCCCGTTGGGGCAGGGCGGCGACGTGTTGCGGGGGCCGGTGCTGATGGCCTATGCCGGGCTGCTTGAGCGGATGCTTCGGATGCCGCTGGTGGTGCTGGTGCTGGCTGCCGCGGTGACCGGGGGTGCGGTGCTGTTCTATGACGCGCTGCCACGCGAACTGGCCCCGCGCGAAGATCGCGGCGTGGGATTCGTGCCGCTGAGCGCGCCGCAAGGCAGCACCGTGGACTATTCCGACCTTGCGGCCCGGCAGGTCGAGGACATCCTGACCCCCTTGCTGGACGAAGGGGTGGTCGAGGCGGTCTTTACCTTCTCCGGATCGGGCAACCGCGCGTGGCGTTCGTTTGTGGTGTTCCGCCTGGCACCCTGGGAACGCCGCAGCGCCAGTGTCGGAGAGGTGGTTGGCCGCATCGCGCCACAGATCGCGCGCATGACGCTGGCCCGTGGTTTTCCGGTCACGCCGGCCGGGCTGGGGTTGCGGGGCAGTTCAACGCCGGTCCGTGTCGTGGTCAGCGGCCCGGATTTCGACAGCGTCAAGACATGGGCGACGGCCCTGCTGGAGCGTGCCGAAGACATCGAGGGGCTGGCCAACCCGGAAATCAATTTCGAACAGAACCTGCCGCAGCTGGAGGTCAGTATCGACCGGGAACGTGCCGACGATATGGGCATTTCCGTCGAAACGGTTGCCAATACGATGCAGACCATGCTGGCGTCGCGTCAGGTCACCACCTTTGTCAGCCAGGGTCGGGAATATCCGGTGATCCTGCAGGCCGAAGAAGCGGATCGCCGCGGGCCTTCGGATATCGACAACATTTTTGTTCGCACCGCCGATGGCGCGACGCTGGTGCCTTTGGGCGCGCTGGTGTCGGTTCAGGAAAACGCGGCCGCGCCGTCGCTGCGCCGGTTCGATCGGCTGCCGTCGATCCAGTTGTCGGCTTCGTTGGTGCCCGGGGCCGATCTGGGCAGCGTCCTGGGCGAGATCGACCGGGTCGCCGCCGAAATCCTGCCCGCGCAGGGCAAACTGGGCTATGCCGGGCAATCGCGCACCTTCAAGGACACCTCTGCCGGTGCGGGCATGGTGTTCGCGCTGTCGCTGTTGATTGTGTTTCTGGTTCTGGCGGCGCAATTCGAAAGCTTCGTTCATCCGATCACCATCCTGTTGACGGTGCCCGCGGGGGTGGCCGGTGCGATCTATGCCATGACATTGGGCGGCCTGTCGTTGAATGTGTACAGCCAGATCGGGATCATCCTGTTGATCGGGCTGGTGGCCAAGAACGGCATCTTGATCGTGGAATTCGCGAATCAATTGCGGGACGATGACAAATCCATCCGGCAGGCGGTTGTCCTGGCGTCGGCCCTGCGGTTGCGGCCGATCACGATGACGGTCCTGTCCACGATCCTGGGCGCGATGCCGCTTGTCCTGGCCACGGGTGCCGGGGCGGAAAGCCGCAATGCGATCGGCACGGTGATCATTGCGGGCCTGACCATGGCATCCATACTGATGCTGCTGGTGACACCGATCCTGTACGATCTTCTGGCCCGGTTCACCCGTCCGCGCGGTGCGGTTGAACGGGCGCTGGAACAAGAGCTGGAAACAGGACTGCCTGAACGGGCCGGGGGCTGAAATTCAGGCAGCCAGGCCCCGCGATCCCATGTCCAGATACTTGCTGCGCCGATCCTGCAACAGGGCGGCCCGGTCCTTGCCCTTGAGATCCTTCAACATTGCCGCGATGGCTTTCCTGACTGCGCCAAAGGTTTTTTCCCTGTCGCGATGGGCACCGCCCTTGGGTTCGGGGATGATGCGGTCGATCACGGCCAGTTTCTTCAGGTCCTGGGCGGTCAGGCGCAACGCTTCGGCGGCTTCGCGCATCTTTTCCGAGTTCTTCCACAGAATCGACGCACAGCCTTCGGGGCTGATCACGGAATAGATCGAATGTTCCAGCATGGCGACGCGGTTTGCCGTGGCAAAGGCAACGGCCCCGCCCGAGCCACCCTCGCCGATGATCACGCTGACCAGAGGAACCCCGGCCTGCAGGCAGGCCTCTGTCGCGCGCGCGATGGCTTCGGATTGTCCGCGTTCCTCGGCGCCCTTGCCGGGATAGGCCCCGGCGGTATCCACCAGCGTCACCACGGGCAGATTGAACCGGTCCGCAGTCCGGATGAGCCGCACCGCCTTGCGATACCCTTCGGGGCGCGCCATGCCGAAATTGCGTTCGATGCGGGACTTGGTGTTATGGCCCTTTTCGTGACCGATCACCATCACCGGCTGATCCTTGAAGCGGGCCAGACCGCCCATGACGGCTAGGTCGTCGGCAAAGTTGCGATCCCCGGCCAGCGGGGTGAATTCAGTGAACAGGGCACTGATATAGTCTTTGCAATGCGGACGCTCGGGATGGCGCGCCACCTGACATTTTCGCCATGGGGTCAGGTCCCGGTATAGATCGTCCAGCAGTTTTTCGGCCTTGGCGTCCAGCGCGGCGGCCTCTTCCGTCACGTCCATTTCAGAATTTGAACGTGCCAACGCCCGCAATTCTTCTGCTTTGCCTTCGATTTCAGCCAGAGGTTTCTCGAAATCCAGATATTGGGTCATCGCCGCACTCCACAAGTTGCCCTGTATATGGCCAAAGCCCGGGCGGTTTGCAATTGCTGCACAATGCGTGCTGGAAACCCAGCGACCGGGGATGATTGGAACCATGCGCCTGGCCTGTGCCGGGCGAAAGTTCCGAGTTGTGCCATTCGGCGCCGGTCCCGAAATGTGCGCACATCTGTGATCACAGGCGGCAACGCTGTGATCACAGAGATTGGAATTTGTGACAATCCGCGCCAAAAAACCGCGCCCAGGCGGGGAGGATGCGGGTGACAGCAGCCAAAAAAGGTATAAAAACAGGCCAGCGCCGACTGCAAAAGGAGTTGTCATGGCCGATGTGAACCAGAGCAAACGCCCGCTTTCGCCTTTCATGCTGGGACAGTATTACAGATTTCAGCTGAATTCAGTGACCTCGATCCTGACGCGGATCACGGGCAATGCGCTGCTTGTCACGGCGTTTCTGGTCGTCTGGTGGCTGATTGCCGCGGCGACTTCGGAAAGCGCCTTTGCCGTCGCCAACGGTTTTCTGACCTCGTGGTTCGGCGATCTGGTCATGTTCCTGTCGCTTTGGGGGGTGTGGTATCACACGCTGGCCGGTGTGCGGCACCTGATCTGGGACAATGCCATGATGCTGGATCTCAAGAGCGCCGATATGCTCAGCTGGGTGGCGGTGATCGGGTCGATCCTGCTGACGGTTCTGACAGTCGTGATCGTATAAGGATCTGAACAAATGGCATTTATGACCGACCGCAAACGCGCAACCGGGCTTGGGTCCGCGAAATCCGGCACCGAACATTTCTGGGCGATGAAGAAAAGCTCCGTTGCCCTGCTGATCCTGGTTCCGTTGTTCATCTTCACATTCGGATCCGCGCTGGGGGGCAGCCATGCCGAAGTACTGGCCTATTATGGACGTCCTTTCCCGGCAATCGTGGCGGCGCTGACGCTGGTGCTGGGGTTCAAGCATTTCGCCGATGGCGCACAGATCGCGATCGAGGATTACGTTCACGGCACGACGGAAAAGATCGCAATCCTGTTGCTGAACGTCGTCTGCTACGGGCTGGCGGCGACCGGCCTGTTTGCCATTGCGCGCATCGCGCTTTAACCCGCAACGAAAGACGCTGACACATGGCTGCTTACGAATACGAAACACATCAATATGACGTCGTTGTGGTCGGCGCCGGCGGTGCCGGGCTGCGGGCCACTTTGGGGATGGCGGAACAAGGGCTGCGCACGGCCTGTGTGACCAAGGTGTTCCCGACCCGCAGCCATACGGTGGCCGCGCAGGGCGGCATCGCCGCGTCCCTGTCCAACATGGGGCCGGACAACTGGCAGTGGCATATGTTCGACACCGTCAAGGGCTCGGATTGGCTGGGCGACACGGATGCGATGGAATATCTGGCCCGCGAAGCCCCCAAGGCCGTCTATGAACTGGAACATTACGGCGTGCCGTTCTCGCGCACTGAAGAGGGCAAGATCTATCAGCGTCCGTTTGGCGGCCATACCACGGAATTCGGCGATGGCCCCCCGGTTCAGCGCACCTGTGCCGCGGCGGACCGTACCGGCCATGCCATCCTGCACACGCTGTATGGCCAGAGCCTGAAGCAGAAGGCGGAATTCTATATCGAATATTTCGCCATCGACCTGATCATGTCCGAAGATGGCCAATGTCAGGGCGTTGTCTGCTGGAAGCTGGACGACGGCACCATGCATGTGTTCAACGCCAAGATGGTCGTGCTGGCGACCGGTGGATATGGCCGGGCCTATTTCAGCGCCACATCTGCCCACACCTGCACCGGGGACGGCGGCGGCATGGTGGCGCGTGCGGGTCTGCCGTTGCAGGACATGGAATTCGTGCAATTCCATCCCACGGGGATCTATGGCTCGGGTTGTCTGATCACCGAGGGCGCGCGCGGCGAGGGCGGCTATCTTACAAATTCCGAAGGCGAGCGGTTCATGGAACGCTATGCGCCCAACTACAAGGACCTTGCCCCGCGCGATTACGTCAGCCGCTCGATGACGATGGAAATACGCGAAGGGCGCGGCGTTGGTGCCGATGGCGATCATATTCACCTGAACCTGTCGCATCTGCCGCCCGAGGCATTGCATGAACGTCTGCCCGGCATTTCCGAAAGCGCCCGCATTTTTGCCGGTGTCGATGTCACCAAGGAGCCGATTCCGGTTCTGCCTACGGTTCATTACAACATGGGTGGTATCCCGACGAATTATTGGGGCGAAGTCGTAAGCCCGACGGCCGAAGACCAAAACGCCGTTGTTCCCGGCCTGATGGCCGTGGGCGAAGCGGGCTGTGCATCGGTGCACGGGGCAAACCGCCTGGGATCAAATTCACTTATCGACCTTGTGGTGTTCGGACGTGCCGCCGCCATTCGCGCCGGCAAGGTGGTCGATCCCGATGCCCCCAATCCAAAACTGAACCAGACGTCGGTGGATGCGGCATTTGACCGGTTCGATCGCCTGCGCAACGCCAGCGGTGCGGTTCCGACCGCGGAATTGCGTTTGGAAATGCAAAAGACCATGCAGGCGGATGCTGCCGTCTTCCGTACCTCCAAGACCCTGGCCGAAGGGGTCGAGAAGATGGATGCCATTGCTGCCAAGCTGGACGACCTGTCGGTGAGTGACCGCAGCCTGGTCTGGAACAGCGACCTGATGGAGACGCTGGAACTGACCAATCTGATGCCCAATGCTCTGGCCACGATCACCGGTGCCGAGGCGCGCCATGAAAGCCGCGGCGCCCACGCGCACGAAGATTTCGCCACCCGTGATGACGACAATTGGCGTGTGCATACGATCAGCCACGTCAACGGCAATAATGTTGAGTTGTCTTATCGCCCCGTCGTGATCGATCCTTTGACCACCGAGGCCGAAGGCGGCATTGAACTCAAGAAAATCGCGCCCAAGGCGCGGACCTTCTGAGATCGGCAAAGTGGCACGGGACGCAGGCATATCCAAAGGGCGCCGGCTGATCTTCCACATGGGGGTTCAGAAGACCGGGTCGACCTCATTGCATCACATGCTGCACCGCAACCGTGCTGCTTTGTCGGACCGGCTGACGGTCTTGATGCCGGAAAAAGGCTCTGTGACCCGCGCGTTGGGCCGCGCTGCCACCCGTTTCAGTCTGAACCCAGACGAGACGAACCGCATGGCGCTGGTCGCTGCGGCGCGGCGGGTGCGCGATGACGTGGCCCCGGGCACCACGCCGGTGCTGATCAGTCATGAAAACCTGCCCGGTGCGATGCTTGGCAACGGGAGCACATGCAGGCTGTACCCCCAACTGGAAGCGATCCTGTCGGTCCTGATCGACGCTTTTGCGCCGATGGACTGCGAATTCGTGCTCTATACCCGCGATATGGCTGACTGGAAACACAGCGTGTATGGTCAGGCGGTGCGTTCGGATCGGTACGACAAGTCACGCGCCGATTTCATGACCGAAACCGCGGACTGTGGGACCTGGGACGAATTGCGGCGGCGTCTGGTCACGCATCTGGGTGCCGACCGCGCCCGTGTGTTCCGGATCGAGGATGAAACCGATCCCGACCGTCCCGGCGGCCAGCTGTTGCGCCATGTCGGGCTGTCGTCCGACGACCTTGCCGCATTGAGACCGCAACCGGTTCGCAGCAACCCGGCCCTGAACGCCGGCGCGCTCGAGTTCCTGCGTCTGCTCAACGGGCTTGGACTGGAGCGGCCGGCCCGTCGCCGTGTTGCCGATCTGGTGACCGCCCAGCAATCCCTGTTTGTGTCGAGGCCCGCATGATGCCCGCCCCGACATTCTATTTCGTGTCTTTGATTCCAAAGGCCGCCATTTTCCAGGAGGCAACCCCATGGTCCAACTGACTCTGCCGAAAAATTCGCGGATCACCACAGGCAAAACCTGGCCCAAGCCCGAAGGGGCGACCAACGTGCGCAAGTTCCAGATTTATCGCTGGAATCCGGACGATGGCCAAAACCCGCGTGTCGACACTTATTTTCTTGATATGGACAAATGCGGTCCGATGGTCCTGGACGCGCTGATCAAGATCAAGAACGAGATAGACCCGACCCTGACCTTTCGGCGGTCCTGCCGCGAAGGAATTTGCGGGTCCTGTGCGATGAATATCGACGGGATCAACACGTTGGCCTGTATCTACGGGCTGGACGAAATCAAGGGCGACGTAAAGATATACCCCTTGCCGCATATGGAGGTGGTCAAGGATCTGATCCCGGATCTGACCCATTTCTATGCGCAACACGCCAGCATCATGCCTTGGCTGGAAACCAAGACCAACCGCCCGGCCAAGGAATGGAAGCAATCCATCGAGGACCGCAAGAAGCTGGACGGGCTTTATGAATGCGTGATGTGCGCATCCTGTTCCACGTCTTGTCCGTCCTACTGGTGGAACAGTGATCGCTATCTCGGACCCGCGGCCCTGCTGCATGCCTATCGCTGGATTATCGATTCCCGTGATGAAGCCACCGGCGAGCGGCTGGATGATCTGGAAGATCCGTTCAAGCTGTACCGCTGCCATACCATCATGAACTGCGCCAAGACCTGTCCCAAGGGGCTGAACCCGGCGCTGGCGATCGCCGAGATCAAGAAAATGATGGTCGAGCGCACGGTGTAGGACCGCCGGTCCAACAGACCGATGCAGGTGCAGGGGGACGAATTCTATATCGCGATTGCGCTGGCCACCCTGGCCGGGGCGTCGATCCCCATCGGCGCGGCCTTGTCCACCTTTGATCGCTTTTTGCCGGGATGGCTGAAAGAGGAATTCCGCCATACCGTTGTCGCCTTTGGCGGCGGTGCGCTGTTGTCTGCCGTGGCGCTGGTTCTGGTCCCCGAAGGCAGCGCGCGGCTGGCCGGCGGTCCGGCGCTGCTGTGGTTCGCGCTGGGGGGCGTGGTGTTTTTCTGCATTGACCGCGCGCTTGCGGCCCGGGGCGGACATGCGGCGCAATTCCTGGCGATGATGTTGGATTATGTGCCCGAAGCGATGGCCTTGGGGGCCTTGCTTGCCGACAACCTGTCTCTGGCGATCCTGATGGCGGTGCTGATCGCCCTGCAGAACCTGCCCGAAGGGTTCAACGCGTTCCGCGAGATGGCCCAGGCCGGTGGCGCGTCGCGCGGCAGGCTATTGGTGCTCTTTCTGTTGATGGTGCCGGTCGGCCCCTTGGCGGCGCATCTGGGCCGGACCTATCTGGTGGACGCTCCCGGACTGCTGGGGGCGGTGATGATGTTCGCCAGCGGCGGAATATTGTACCTGTTGTTCGAAGATGTCGCGCCGCAGGTGCCGCTAGAGCATCACTGGGCACCCCCTCTGGGGGCGGTGGGCGGATTTGCGCTGGGTCTGGCGGGTCATTTGATGTTGCCGTGAGATATTCGAACAGTGACCTCAGGTAACGTATCGCGAAAAAATCCGCTCTGCGGGTGCGAAATGAGCGGGGCTGTACTATCTTGTGCGTGGGGAGGGAGAACAACCCTCGGAGAAATCCATGACCACCCTGATAGAATTGCCCGCCGTCAAAGCCCGCAAAGCTGTTGAAGCTCTGGAACTGGCCTATGCCTATTATACGCCGCAATCGTCTTCGGGCGACGCACTCAAGACTGGCAAGACTGAGAAGACTGGGGCCGAGTATTACGAATACGTCCCGGCGGCCTGATGCCCGCGATTCCATTTGCACGCGGACCAGCGGGGTGGCGCAATGCTGATCCTGCTGGTGCCTTTGGGGATCGCCCTGCTGATCTGGGTCTATTGGCATAACCGGCACAGTACGTTGACCCGCAATTGCCGCTGGCGCGCCAATCGTGCAACCGCACCGGGTTGGTATGTCTGTGTCAGCTGCGGCGGGAAGATGCAGACCGATGACGGGGCGCCTCCGCGCGTTTGCGTGGCGGGTCAGCCACCCGATTCCGAATGAGTCGTGTGCCGGTCCAGAGCCCGGTCGATTTCCTGAGCGGGCGATGACACCGCGCAGCCGGGCTTTGGCGTGATCCGATCCTGCAAGGAAGAGGCGGGCAGGGGGCTTTCCCTGTCTGACATTCTGGCGCACTGTCGGGCGAAACCAAACGGAGTGCGCCAGATGTCATTTGATCCTCCCGCCGATGCCGAAGCCCGCCGTGCCGTCGCGCCGGTCATCTGTTATCCCAACGACACGCTGCCCCAGCCGGATCTGGCGTTGTATGCAAGGGCGCGGGCGGATGCGATCAAGACCGGGGAAATCGTCGTGCCACCGCGTGATGCGGCCTGTTTCACGCTTCCGGCCGGGCATTTCTTTCGGATCACCTCGGTCGAAGGGCCGCAGGTGGGCGATCTGAACCTGTGGAACGCGCAGGATCTGTCGGAACGCTTTTATTCCGGCAAGACCCGGGCACTGCATGGCACCCATCTGACCACCGGCCAGCGCATGTGGAGCAGTTTTCCGGCCCTGCGCCCGATGGCCACCATCGTGGCCGATACGCTGGACTGGTACGGCAAGGACGCTTTTGGCGGTTCGGTCCATGACGTGATCGGAACCCGATGCGATCCGTATGCCGGCAATCTGTTGTCCGGCGGGCAATATCACTACTGTTGTCATTCCAACCTGACCCGCGCCCTGGCCGATTACACGGGCCTGTCCCTGGCCGAGGCGGAACCGCATGTGCATGATGTGTTGAACGTGTTCATGTGCACCGGTTTCACGCGGAACACCGGGCAGTATTTCATGAAGGCCAGCCCGGTGCGCCCCGGCGACTATCTTGAAGCTTTTGCCGAAATCGATCTGCTGGGCGCGCTCAGTGCCTGTCCCGGGGGCGATTGTGGCGCGCAGCATTCCAGCGACACGGCATCCTGCCATCCGCTGCGAATCGAACTGTTCGCCCCGCCCGCCGAAGCATTGGCGGGGTGGTCCAGTCCGGCGCCCAACGGGTATGACCGTTCGCATGGGGCCTGAAACGCCCACGGACATGCGCGCATGCGTTTCTGAGCCATCGCCCCGGGTTGGAAATCAGGCGTCGAACGCGGCGCGCAATGCAATGTCGACCATATCGCCAAAGCTGGTTTCGCGCTGATCAGGGGGCAAGGCCTCACCGGTCAGCAGGTGATCCGAAACCGTCAGGACGGCAAGCGCGCGACGCCCATGCCGGGCCGCCAAGGTATAGAGTTCGGCGGCCTCCATCTCGACCCCCAATATGCCATGGCGCACCATCTGTTCATTCAGATCGGGCCGCTCGTCGTAAAATACATCCGACGAATAGATGCCCCCGATATGGGTTTTTGTGCCCTTCCGGGTTGCCGCCGCGACCGCTGCCTGCAAAAGGGACCAATCCGCGCAGGGGGCGAAATTGAGTTCCTTGAAAATGCCGCGGGACGGTGTCGTCACGGTGCTGGCTGTCATGGCAATGATCACATCGCGAACCGCGACGTGATCCTGCATTCCACCGCATGAGCCAATTCGAACCAGCGTTTTCGCATCATAGTCCCGGATCAGTTCGTTGACATAGATCGAAAGCGACGGCATTCCCATGCCGCTGCCCTGAATGGTGACCCGGTGTCCGTTCCAGGTGCCGGTATATCCCAGCATCCCGCGGACTTCGTTCACCAGCGTCACATCATTCAGGAACGATTCCGCCGCCCATTTCGCACGATACGGATCGCCCGGCAACAAAACGGTTTCCGCGATGTCACCCGGTTTGGCACCGATATGAATTGTCATTCCGGGTCTCCGGTAAACTCAGATTTTCAACGATGACAGATCAGCGCCATTTGCAATTGCATCGTGAACCCATTTCGGTTTTCTGCCGCGCCCCGACCAGGTTTGGTCCGGATTTTCGGGATTTCTGTATTTCGGAGCGGATTTCGGTGCTTTTCCCGCGCCGCGGCCCATTTTATCGCTGAGCAGCTCTTCCAGAGAAAACCCGTATTCTGCCGCGGCGTTTTCAGCGGCTTTCAAAGCATCCCTGCGTTCACGGACTTCGGCATCGCGCAAGGCTTTGTCTATATCCTGCTTGAGCACCACCAGCTCCTTGCGTTGCAGAGATTTGAGATCGATCGCCATGTTTATACCCCACTATTTGAATTGACGAGTCAGCGTGAACTCGCCGCATCGCAGAATAGCGGGGATTGCAGGATTGTCAGTGGTGTTTTCCGGATTTCGCGAAAAATTTATTGCGCGGCAATTTCGCCCGGATCGGCCAGTGTCACGATATCCATCATGATCGTATTCAATTCAAAGTTTTTGGGCGTGTAGATTTTTGAAACACCCAGGTCCAACAACCTGCGGGCGTCATCGTCCGGGATAATTCCCCCGACAACAACGGGAACTTGTATGGGGGCAGCTTTATTGATGCGGGCCATCAAATCTTCGACCAGGGGAATGTGGCTGCCTGAAAGGATCGACAGCCCGATGACATGCGCGCCTTCGGAAATGGCTTTGGCAACGATCTCCTCTGGGGTCAGACGTATGCCTTCATAGGTAATATCCATGCCGCAATCGCGGGCGCGGAATGCGATTTGCTCCGCTCCGTTGGAATGGCCGTCCAGCCCCGGTTTGCCGACCAGGAATTTCAGGCGGCGGCCCAGTTTATCGCTGACAGCGTCGACCGCGTCACGGATTTCATCCAGACCCTCGGTCTTGTTGGAGGCAGACCCGGAAACGCCGGTCGGTCCCCGATAGGTGCCGAAAACCTGACGCATCTGTTCGGCCCATTCCCCGGTGGTGACGCCGGCCCTGGCGGCGGCAATAGACGGTTCCATCACATTTGCACCGCTGGAGGCGGCATCGCGCAGGGCTTTCAAAGCCGTTGCGACAGCGGCCTCGTCGCGTTGATTGCGCCAGCTGTTCAGCCGCTCGATCTGTTCCTGTTCGACCGCCGGGTCGACGACCATGATGCCGCCGTCTTCGCTCATCAAGGGGGAGGGTTCGGTGGTGGTGAACTTGTTCACGCCAACGACGGTGGTTTGCCCGGCTTCAATGCGGTTCAACCGTTCGGCATTGGACTCCACGAGACGGGATTTCATGTACTCAATGGCCGAGATTGCGCCGCCCATGCTGTCGAGGTTGGCCAATTCGGCCCGGGCACCCGTCTTGAGTTCAGCCACCTTGGCATCCACGGCAGGGTTGTTGTCGAACAGATCGTCAAACTCCAGCAAGTCGGTTTCATAGGCCAGAATCTGTTGCATCCGCATCGACCATTGCTGGTCCCAGGGGCGCGGCAGGCCCAATGCTTCGTTCCAGGCGGGCAATTGCACGGCGCGGGCGCGGGCATTCTTGGACAGGGTCACGGCAAGCATCTCGATCAGGATGCGGTACACGTTGTTTTCCGGCTGCTGCTCGGTCAATCCCAGTGAATTGACCTGAACCCCATACCGGAAGCGTCGCATCTTCGGGTCGCTCACCCCATATCGCGTTTCACAGATTTCATCCCAGAGATCGACAAAGGCGCGCATCTTGCACATTTCAGTCACAAACCGGATGCCCGCATTCACGAAAAACGAGATCCGGCCGACCAGTGCCGGGAAATCCCTGGCCGGCACACGCGGCCGCAGTTCATCCAAGACCGCAATTGCCGTCGCCAGCGCAAAGGCCAGTTCCTGTTCCGGGGTCGCACCGGCCTCTTGCAGATGATAGGAACATACGTTCATCGGGTTCCACTTCGGCACGTTCTCATAGCAGTATTCGGCCACATCCGCGATCATCCTGAGGGATGGCTTGGGCGGACAGACATAGGTGCCGCGGCTCAGATACTCCTTGATCAGGTCGTTCTGAACCGTGCCTTGCAGCTTGCTGATATCGGCACCCTGTTCTTCGGCAACTGCGATGTAAAGGGCCAACAGCCACGGGGCGGTGGCATTGATCGTCATCGACGTGTTCATTTGTTCCAGCGGGATCTGGTCAAACAGCGCCCGCATGTCGCCCAGGTGACAGACCGGCACACCCACCTTGCCGACTTCGCCACGCGCCAGCACATGATCGCTGTCATAGCCGGTCTGGGTGGGCAGATCGAAAGCAACGGACAGACCGGTCTGGCCTTTTGCCAGGTTGCCGCGATACAGCGCGTTGCTGGCCTGAGCGGTGGAATGACCGGCATATGTCCGGATCAACCAGGGACGGTCCTTGGGGGGCTGTGTCATGTCAGGCCTCGCGAGTCATCTGGGCAATAAAATTACGTCATGAATGTCTAAATAGAAATTTTCAACCCATGTCAATTCGCTGCGTCGCGGCATTCAACGGATCGAAAACATTGTGACCCGCTGCTTTTGCTGTCAGGTTGTGGGCATGACGCAAACTGTGGAAATGCCTGTCTGGCTGCTGGTTCTGATCCTAGGGCTTGCGTTGATCGCGGCGCTGGACAAGGTGATGATCCCGTCTGTCCGCTGGTTTTTCCGTCGTCGGCTGGAACGGGTCGTGGCGCGGGTGAATCAGCGTCTGGATCGTCCGATCCAACCGTTCAAGCTGGCCCGAAGATATGACATGATCCAGCGGTTGATCTATGATCCGATGGTCAGTCAGGCGGTCAGCGACCACGCGCGCGCCCAGGGCATTCCCGAGAGCGTCGCATTTGAAGAAGCCGGTCGCTATGCCCGCGAGATCGTGCCGTCATTCTCGGCCTCGGCCTATTTCGGTTTCGCGATCCGGGCGGCGAAGCTCCTGTCAAATGCGTTGTACCGCGTGCGCCTTGGCTATCAGGACGAAGCCGGGCTCAAGGCGATCGACCCCGATGCCACGGTCGTGTTCGTGATGAACCATCGCAGCAACATGGACTATGTTCTGGTGACCTATCTGGCTGCGGAGCGATCGGCGCTGTCCTATGCCGTGGGGGAATGGGCGCAGGTCTGGCCGCTGAGCGGGCTGATCCGCGCGATGGGGGCCTATTTCATCCGGCGCAAATCGCGCAATGAACTGTATCGCAGGGTTCTGGCCCGATATGTCGGTCTGGCAACCGCGGCGGGTGTCACGCAAGCCATGTTTCCCGAGGGCGGGCTCAGCCAGTCCGGCGCGCTCATGCAGCCCAAGCTGGGCCTGTTGAAATATATTGTCGATGATTTCGACCCCGAAGGCCGGGATGTGATTTTTGTGCCGGTCGGTCTGAATTACGATCGGGTTCTGGAAGACCGCATTCTGGTGGCGGCGTCCAAAGATCCCCGGGGGCGGTTCAAGGCCCGTATCGGCGTTGTCGCCGGAAAAGCCACCAAGCAGATCTGGCTGCGCCTTACAGGGCGGTACCATCGGTTTGGCTATGCGGCGGTCAGTTTCGGCAAGCCGGTTTCGCTGCGGGCGGTTGCCGCCACGGTCGAGGGGAACCCCACGGTGCCGCTGGCGCGGATGCTGATCGGGGAAATCGGCTCGATCGTTCCGATCTTGCCTGTCCCCTTGGTCGCGTGGCTGATCGTGCAACATGGACCAAGGACCCGTGCAGAGCTGGTGGCAGGGTTTTCCGACGTCCTGGACAGGTTTCCGGCAGCGCATTTCCACCTGCCGCGCGGCACCAGCGCATACGCGGTCGAAGTGGGCACCCGTCAGTTGCTGGAACGCAAGGTCCTGAAAATGGAAGGCGAGCGCCTGGTCCCGCAGGAGGATCAGGTGGAGATCCTGCGCTTTTATGCCAATTCGATCCGTCATCTGCTGCAAGAGCCGACGCCGCACGATTCTGCAGAAGCAAAATACCTTTCTGCGACTGCTGGGTCATAAAATTACTTTTCAATACGCGATTTGGGTTGCAATGTTGCGCGATGATTTTTATTCCCATGGGGTATTCGCGATTCTGCGTTGCGGCAACACAAACACAGGAGGCCAATATGGCTTTGGACACCAACGGCGACATTGCCCCCTACGAGGCACCTGAAAAGGAGCTGTATGAAATCGGCGAATTGCCCCCCATGGGGTATGTGCCCAAGCAGATGTACGCCTGGGCCATTCGCAAGGAACGCCATGGTGAGCCCGACAGCGCCATGCTGCAGGAAGTCGTGGAGGTGCCGAAACTGGACAGTCACGATGTTCTCGTTCTGGTGATGGCAGCGGGTGTGAACTACAATGGTGTCTGGGCCGCCCTTGGCAAACCGATCAGCCCCTTTGACGGCCACAAGCAGCCCTATCACATCGCCGGGTCCGACGCGGCCGGAATCGTCTGGGCCGTCGGCGACAAGGTCAAACGCTGGAAGATCGGTGACGAAGTCGTGGTGCATTGCAACCAGGACGACGGCGACGACGAGGAATGCAACGGCGGCGACCCGATGTATTCACCAAGCCAGCGAATCTGGGGGTACGAAACTCCGGACGGGTCATTCAGCCAGTTCACCCGGGTTCAGGCGCAGCAGCTGATGCCGCGCCCCAGGCATCTGACCTGGGAAGAGGCGGCGTGTTACACGCTGACCCTGGCGACGGCCTATCGCATGTTGTTCGGCCATGAACCGCACGATCTGAAACCCGGGCAGAATGTGCTGGTCTGGGGCGCGTCCGGTGGTCTGGGGTCCTATGCGATCCAGTTGATCAATACCGCCGGAGCCAATGCCATCGGGGTCATTTCCGACGAAAGCAAACGCGATTTCGTCATGGAACTGGGGGCCAAGGGCGTGATCAACCGCCGCGACTTCAAATGTTGGGGGCAGTTGCCGACAGTCAACACGCCGGAATACAACGAATGGCTGAAAGAAGCGCGCAAGTTTGGCAAGGCGATCTGGGATATCACCGGCAAAGGCGTGAATGTCGATATGGTGTTCGAGCATCCCGGCGAGGCGACCTTTCCGGTCTCGACGCTGGTTGTCAAAAAGGGCGGTATGGTCGTGATCTGCGCCGGCACCTCTGGGTTCAACCTGACATTCGACGTGCGATATATGTGGATGCACCAGAAGCGTTTGCAGGGAAGCCATTTCGCGCATCTCAAGCAGGCGAGCGCGGCCAACAAACTGATGCTTGAGCGGCGACTGGATCCTTGCATGTCCGAAGTGTTCTCCTGGGCCGACCTGCCCGAGGCGCATATGAAGATGATGCGCAACGAGCACAAGCCCGGCAACATGTCCGTGTTGGTGCAATCGCCCAAGACAGGTCTTCGCACCATAGAAGAGGTTCTGCACGCAGGAACCTGAAGTCTTTGTTAAGACCTCCGAGAGCAGACTGAGAACGCCCGCGAATCACTTCACCGTGTCGCGGGCGTTTTGGCGCGATTATGCCGAATCTTTAAAAACAGTGGCTTGCGATCGGCGCCCTCACTGTTTTTGGGGAGTGGAAACCAGCGAATTTCCTAACATAGCTGCTCATGTTAGGGTTGTGTTAATCTTTCGTTAACTACTCCGGGGCGATTCTGATGAAACAAAATGACTGGATACTGGACGTTCTGGCGGACCTTAAATCTTTTGCTTCCGCAAATGGATTGGGGGCCTTGGCCGAACAGCTGGATGACACCACGCTGATCGCCGCCGCTGAAATCGCGTCCCAGAAGGAAGAGGCGCGTGCGCAACTAAATGGCGAACACGGTCAACTTGGATCAAATATTGCAGGATTTGGACGCCACCAGCGCGCTTGAAGGTCTGCAAGATATCATCGTGGCGTTGCGCGATGCCTTTGGCATCGACCACATGGTGTACCACTGGGTCGACAGCGCAGGTGATCAATATGGCTGTGGAACATATTCAGACGAATGGAGGGATCGCTACCTCGTACAGAACTATCATCGCATCGACCCGGTCATCCTGGGCTGTTTCCAGCGGTTTCACCCGGTAGACTGGAAGCGTCTGGACTGGTCAAGCAAGGCAGCGCGCCACTTTCGTTCCGAAGCGATGGAATATGGTGTCGGAAATCAGGGCTTTTCCATTCCAATCCGGGGGCCGAACGGCCAGTTCGCCCTGTATACGGTCAGCCACAATTGTGACGATACGATCTGGGCAGACTTTACCGAAGCGCATAGCCGGGATCTGATCCTGATCGCGCATTTCTTCAACCGCAAGGCGCTCGAATTCGAGAAAAGCCGGCAACCCGAGCAATCCCGAGCGCTGTCCCCGCGCGAAGTGGATGCCATGACGTTGCTGGCAATGGGCTATAGTCGGGCGCAGGTCGCAGACAGCCTGTCGATTTCGGAACATACCTTGCGCGTCTACATCGAAAGCGCCCGATTCAAGCTGGGCGCGTTGAATACGACCCACGCCGTGGCGCGCGCAATGAGCCGCGGGTTAATCGTGGTTTGACCCGCCGTGCGGGATGATGACGCGATGTTAACTATCTTTGTCCTACCTTTGTTCTCATGCAGGACGACAAGGGGACATGATCATGCTGCGCTACATTTATGCTAACGACCTTCACAAGCACCCGAAACTTGCCCGCACGATGTTCGAAGATCGGGCCGATCAGTTCAAGACGCGACTGGGCTGGGATGTCGATGTCGATGCCAGCGGCCAGGAAAAGGACGACTATGATCGTCTGAATCCGCTGTATGTGATCTGGGAAGAACCGGATGGCAGCCACGGCGGTTCCATGCGCTTTCTTCCGACCACCGGCCGCGTCATGGTAAACGACGTTTTTTCCCATCTGACGGATGGGACCACCATCAGCAGCCCGCTGATCTGGGAATGCACACGTTTCTGTCTTTCTCGCAAGGCGGGTTCGAACGTCGCGGCCGCATTGATGCTGGCGGGCGGTGAAATCATGAATGGCTTTGGCATTCGCCACTTTGTCGGTGTGTTTGATGCGCGCATGGTCCGGATCTATCGGATGATCGGTTCGTCGCCTGATGTTCTGGGCAGCGATGGCGAAGGCCGCGACAAGATCAGCGTGGGTCTTTGGGCGTTTTCGCCAGAAGCCAAGGCGCAGATCGCGCGCCGTTCGGGAATTTCGCCAGAACTGTCAAAGCTGTGGTTCGAACGCGCATTCGGCGCGCCGGCAAGACGACAGCTGGCCATGACCGCCTGAGGAACAGCAGCGAAATCACCTGCGGTATCTGGTGAACCGGCGGGCGCGACTGTAGGGTCGCGTCATGACCGCACCGAAGTTGATGTATTCCGAAGATCAGGCTGCCGCCCATGACAGGGTCGCAGAGATTTTGTCTGGTGCCGGCATCGATCTGGCCAACGGCAGGCTTGGACCGCCCAAAAGCAAGGGATCGGGCGTTGTCGCCGTGATCGGCAAGGCGGGGTCAGGCAAGACGCTGTTGTTGGCTGAACTGTATCGCGAGCTGGAACAGGCGGGTGTCGAGATCGTGTCGGGCGACTATGAAAGCCGCCGGCGCAAGGAAAAACGAACGCTGGCGATCCTGGCACCGACCAACAAGGCGGCCAGCGTCCTGCGATTGCGCGGCGTTCCGGCAACGACCATTCACCGGATCCTGTACACGCCGGTTTACGATCCGGAATACGAACGGATCGCCGAGTGGCTGGCAAACAATGGAGAGCGGCCCGAGATCGAGGCGCTGAGCGATCAGGCCCTGGATCGTGCCGCCGCCTTTTACGCCAACAACAAATCCATTCCCGGTGCGCTCGCGGCAGCAGGTCTGCGCGGATCGGATTTCATCACCGGCTGGAAACGCCGGGAAGATCCCCTGGATATCGGGTTCATCGACGAAGCCTCGATGTTGGATGACCGTCAGTTCGAGGATCTGAAAGATATCTTTTCGACGCTGATCATGTTCGGCGATCCCGCGCAGCTTGCCCCGGTGAACCAATCCGGGAGCATGGTGTTCGATGCTCTGCCCGACGCGCGGAAACTGGAATTGCAGCGGGTGCATCGGCAGGATGCGGATAATCCCATACTGGACCTGGCGCATGCGCTGGCGGACCCGGAACTGCAATTTCAGGATTTCGAACGTATGATCGAAGACACCGCACGCCGGGACGACCGGGTTGTCTGGGGGCAGCGGGTCGAAGTCGATCTGATGGCGCGCAGTCCCGTTCTGGTGTGGCGCAACGCAACGCGGATCCGGCTGATCAACGCATTTCGCGCGGTTCACGACGCGCCCGCGGATGCTTTGCTGGCGGGCGAGCCTTTGATCTGCGACGGTAGCGAACTGCCTTTGAAATACCGCAAGAAGCGTCTGGATCTGGAAGCCCGTGGCCTGATCAAAGGCGCTCAGGTCGTCTATCTTGGACCGGGAAAACGGTCGGGCATGTCCCGTTTGCATGTTCTGGGGGCAGAGGATCCGCAGGTCAGCGCCGCTTCGATCGTCAAGATCGAGATGCCGGATGAAGAAGAGCCGTTCATTCCTTATGCCGCGCGTATGGGCGCGACGTTTCTGCATGGCGCGGCCGTCACCATTCACAAGGCCCAGGGGTCACAATGGGACACGGTTCAGGTGTTTGCCCCGGATTTGTTCGTGGCGGCCCGCATGGGGCGCGTGGAGGCAGGCCAGCCGTTGTGGAAGCGCCTGGCCTATGTGGCAATCACCCGGGCGCAGCAGCGTTTGATCTGGGTCGTGCGCAACCGCTTGTCCAAGCCAAGCCATGCGTTGCGTGTGGATGATCTGCGTGGCCTGCCTGCGGCGCCCCTGTCTCTGGAGGTGGAAGAACAGTGAAATCGATTCTGATTACCGGAGCCAGTTCGGGTATCGGGTTGGCGACAGCCGAACTGTTTCTGGAACAAGGCTGGAGAGTCGGCGCTCTGGCGCGTCGGGCCGCGCCCTTGCAGGATCTGGCCGCGCGGTTTGCCGATGCGGTGCCGCTGGTGGCGGATGTCACCGATCCCGAGGCCGTTTCGGCCGCGTTCGATACCTTTCTGGACAGGGCGGGGCGGCTGGATGTGATGTTCAACAACGCCGGCATATTCACGCCGGCGGGGACTATAGACGAGATCGAGATCGACGATTGGTATGCGTCCGTCAATGTGAACCTGAACGGGATGTTCCTGTGTGCCCGCGCGGCCTTTGCCGCCATGCGGGCGCAGCGACCCCAAGGAGGCCGGATCATCAACAACGGCTCCATCGCGTCACAGGTCCCGCGCCCCGGGTCCGCGCCATATACGGCGACAAAACATGCGGTTACCGGCCTGACACGCAGCCTGTCCCTGGATGGGCGCGCGTTTGACATTGCCTGTGGCCAGATCGACATCGGCAATGCCGAAACGCCGATGGTTCAGGCTTTGAATGCACGGAAACGGGCGGCCAATCCTCAGGCCGATCCCGATCCCACGATGGCGGTTCAGGATGCCGCGAACTCGGTCCTGCATATGGCGAAACTTCCGTTGAACGCGAATGTCCAGTTCATGACGGTCATGGCAACCCAGATGCCGTTCATCGGCCGGGGTTAGGACCGGGGCCAGGATCAGGGCTAGCCGCGCATCAGCCGAAAGGCGCTGGACGCCGCCCAGCCGGCGGCGATGGCGATGGCCAGAGACATCAGGCCATAGACCAGGGGTTGGTCCCGCGACAGGCTGAACAGCCAGCGTTCCAGCCCGACCTTGTGCACCTCTATGCTGGTTTCATATTGCGAAATGACCTGGCCGTTCCTGGTCAGGAAAATCCGTGTGGCGTATTCGCCTTCGGTCAGGTCCGCGGGCATCTGGATCGCGGTACGGAACAGGGTCTGCTGGTCCAGCACAACCTGACCTTCCAATTGTTGGTACAGGCCCGCATTGCGGCGGATCCGGATCACCGCTTCGGTGAAGCTGGCCGCGTTGGATACGGTCGCAGGCGCACCGACCGAACGTATTGCCCGGTCAATGGTGATTTTATATCGCAGGTCTTCGATATAGCGAAGCGTCTTGCCCAGCTCATCCGTGGTCGCGACGGCATAGAAACTGGGCGCGTGGTCGACTTCGACCGCATCCGTATTGACCCATATGCCGAACCGTTTCGATTTGCGGCGCACAGTAATGGGTTCGGACGGGCCCGCCACGGTGATGACCACCTGCAAGGGGGCGTCGGTGGGAATGGGTTCTTCGCGCTTTACCGCGCCAAAGATCAGGATCTCCGAGCCGTCAAAACTGGTGGTGATGGCGACCTTGTCGTGGCTGAGACCCAGAACGACTTCTTCTGCAAGGCCCGAGATCGGGGCAAGAACACAGAACACAAGCCACAGGAGCCGCATCATCATGCCCCCGCCGCTGAAGCCAGCGAATACAGTTCCCGCGGTTGCAGCAGCAGATCCAGGGCCAGTTTGCCGCATACGGCTAGCACCATCAGCGCCAGCAGGATGCGCAATTGTTCCGCCTTCATGCGAAGGCCGATCTGGGTCCCGAGCTGGGCACCGATCACACCGCCGATCAGCAACAGCAGTGCCAGCACAACATCCACCGTAAAGTTCGTGGTGGCATGCAGCAGGGTGGTAAATGCTGTCACGAAGATGATCTGATACAAAGATGTTCCGATCACCACCTTGGTGGGCATGCCCAGGATATAGATCATGGCCGGAACCATGATGAAGCCCCCGCCGACGCCCATGATTGCGGCCAGGACACCGACCAGAACGCCGACACCCAGTGGGGGTATCACCGAAATATACAGCCCCGAGGTTCGAAACCGCATCTTGAAGGGCAATATGTGAACCCAGGTGCGCTGACGCCTCACAAACGGCATCGTGCCACCCGTCTTGCGGATTTTGCGAATGGCATTCAGGCTTTCGACCAGCATCAGCGCGCCGATTATTCCCAGAAAGACGACATAGCACAGGTTCACCAGCAGATCGACCTGGCCCACACTCTTGAGGTAGTTGAACACCACCATGCCCAGGGCGGCCCCGGCCAGACCGCCGATCAGAAGAACCGTGCCCATCTTCAGATCGACGGTTTTCTTGCGAAAATGCGCCAGGACGCCCGAAATCGACGATGCGACGATCTGGTTCGCGCCGGTCGCGACCGCAACCGCCGGGGGGATGCCGATGAAAAACAGTAATGGCGTCATGATGAAACCGCCCCCGACGCCGAACATGCCGGACAGGATCCCCACCAGACCGCCCAGTCCCAGGACGAGAAAGATGTTCACGGACACTTCGGCGACAGGAAGGTAGATCTGCATGATCTTTGCTAGCGCGCTCCGCTCTGGAAAATCAACCTTGGCCGCGGTCGCGCGGCATAATCCTTTGGGGTCGTGGGCAAACCGCCGCAGAAGCCGGACTATCTTTCCTTGACATAGGGTTCGCCACCGGCCCGGGGCGGGATCGCCTTGCCGACAAAGCCCGCCAGAATGACGACGGTCAGAATATAGGGCAGCGCGTCCATCACCTGCACCGGAATGACGAAATTGCCGATATGTATGTTCTGGTAGCGCAGGGCAACGGCCTGCAGAAAGCCGAACAGCAGACAGGCATACAGCGCATGCCAGGGGCGCCACTTGGCAAATATCAGTGCAGCAAGCGCGATGAACCCGCGCCCGGCGGTCATGTCCTTGACGAAACCGGCCTGCAGAGCGGTGGCCAGATAGGCCCCGGCAATGCCGCAGAGCACACCGCAGATGGCAACGGCGCTATATCGCAGCGCAATGACCGAGACCCCGGCGGTATCGACGGCCGCCGGATTTTCCCCCACCGCGCGCAGACGCAGGCCGAACCGGGTGCGGAACAGGATCCACCAGGTCAGCGGCACGGCCAGAAAGGCGGCATAGACCAGGATCGAATGCCCCGAAATCAGTTCGGAGTAGATTTGCTGCACGAAATTGGCCTGTGCAATCAGCTCGGACAGGGGGCGCCCTGCGGCCTCGGCTTCGGACGGGCCGATGGCAAAGGGGAACTCGATCCCGCGAAAACGCCCGTCGGTCAGCAAGGATGGCGTGCGCCCCCCCTGTTTGAACCAGTCCTGCGCGATCAGCACCGTCATGCCCGCGGCCAGGAAATTGATCGCGACGCCTGAAATCAGCTGATTGCCGCGAAAGGTGATCGAGGCCAGCCCATGCAGCGCGGCCAGGGCAAGCGATGCCGCGGTGCCCGCCAGCAAGCCCAGCCAGACCGACCCGCTGAGGGCGGCGACCGCAGCGGAAAAGAAGGCCGCCGCCAGCATCTTGCCTTCGAGCCCGATGTCGAAAATCCCGGCGCGTTCGGAAAACAACCCGGCCAGACAGGCCAGCAACAGAGGTGTCGACAGGCGGATGGTGCTGTCCAGAACCTGTATGATCGTCAGCATATCCATCAGCCGGCCCTCTTGCGCAGCCGCAGGAAGATGCGTTCCAGCGGAATTCGGACCATGTTGTCCAACGCCCCTGTGAACAGGATCACCAGCGCCTGAATAACCACGATCAGTTCGCGCGGGATTGTCGTCCACAGGGCCAGTTCGGCACCGCCCTGATAGAGGAACCCGAACAGAATGGCGGCCAGAAATACGCCGAACGGATGGCTGCGTCCCATCAGGGCCACCGCGATGCCGATGAAACCGGCCCCTTCGGTGGCATTCAGGACCAGACGCTCGGCTTCGCCCATCACGTTGTTGATCGCCATCAGCCCGGCCAGACCGCCGGAAATCAGCATCGCGATCATGGTGATGCGAAACGGCGAGATCCCGGCATAGAGCGCCCCGGTTTCCGAATGGCCATAGGCCCGGATCTCATAGCCCAGCCGCGTGCGCCAGATCAGCAGCCAGACCAGGACGCAGGCCAGGATCGCCACGAAAAAGGTGACATTCGCGGGCGCGCCACGAAACAGCACGGTGTCCGCGGTCGAGAACATCTCCTGGAACGATGGCAGATGAACGGTCTCGGGAAAACGCTGCGATGCCGGGTCCATCGAACCCTTGGGGCGCAGCAGGTTGACCAGTACATAGTTCAGCACCGCGGCGGCGATGAAATTGAACATGATGGTGGTGATCACGATATGGCTGCCGCGCCGGGCCTGCAGATAGGCGGGGATCGCCGCCCAGGCCGCGCCGAACACCGCCGCGGCAAGACCGGCTGCTATCAGCGCGACAGACCAGTGCGGCCAGGGCAGATAGACGCAGACCAGCGCCACGCCCAGCCCACCCAGCATGGCCTGGCCTTCGCCGCCGATATTGAACAGCCGGGCGTGAAAGGCGACCGACACCGCAAGCCCGGTGAACATGAAATTCGTGGCATAATACAGCGTATAGCCCCAGCCATAGGTCGACCC
This sequence comes from Rhodobacteraceae bacterium F11138, assembly GCA_016521575.1. Lineage (GTDB taxonomy): Bacteria > Pseudomonadota > Alphaproteobacteria > Rhodobacterales > Rhodobacteraceae > Sedimentitalea. The sequence goes on from JAEKDP010000007.1 coordinate 150,272, forward strand.
CAGCGCGCCCTGCACCATCAGCCCGACCGCGGCAATCGGGTCTTCGCCGATGCCGATGATGACCAGGGCCGACAGAAGCGCGGCCAGCAGCAGGCTGATCACCGGGATCAGGACGACGTCGGCCCATTTCGGCATCACTTGCATGTCACGCGGCCTCTCCGGATACGCCTGCCATCAACAGGCCCAGTTCTTTCTCGTCGGTTTCCTCGGGCAGTCGCACGCCCATGACATGGCCGTCGAACATCACCGCGATGCGATCGGCCAGGCCAAGGATTTCCTCCAGTTCGACGCTGACCAGCAGGATCGCCTTGCCCTGGTCGCGCAGATCGACGATCTGCTTGTGAATGAACTCGATGGCGCCGATGTCGACACCCCGTGTGGGCTGACCCACCAGCAACAGATCCGGGTTGCATTCGATTTCACGGGCGACGACGATTTTCTGCTGATTGCCGCCGCTGAAATTCTTGGCCGCAAGCCAGGGATCCGGCGGGCGGACGTCGAATTTCTCCATCTTGGCGGCGGTATCCGCGCGCAGCGCCGTGTTGTTCATCAGCGGCCCCCGGCAATAGGCATCGTTGCGGTGATAGCCAAAGGCGACGTTTTCCCAGGCGTGGAAATCCATGATCAGCCCTTCGCGCTGCCGGTCTTCGGGCACATGGGCAATGTGTTGCGCCCGGCGGGCCTGTCCATCGGCACCCGGGCCGGACAGCGCCAGAGGCGCGCCGTTCAGACGCACGGTTCCGGTTGCCGGGCGCATGCCGCCCAGAACCTCCAGAAGTTCGGATTGCCCGTTGCCCGCCACCCCGGCGATGCCCAGAATTTCACCCGCGCGCACGCTCAGATCAATCCCCTTGAGCCGCTCAACGCCCTTGTCATCCACGACGTGCAGGTTTTCGATTTGCAACACGGGCTTGCCGGGCTTTGCGGGCATCTTGTCGACCCGCAGCAGGACCTTGCGCCCCACCATCAACTCGGCCAGATGTTCGGGGCTGGTGTCAGCCGTCTTGACCGTCGCCGTCATCTGTCCCCGGCGCATCACGCTGACCGTGTCGGTGATTTCCATGATTTCACGCAGCTTGTGCGTGATCAGAATGATGGTTTTCCCCTCCTGGCGCAGTCGATGCAGGATGCGGAACAGCTGATCGGCCTCAGCCGGGGTCAAAACCCCGGTGGGTTCATCCAGAATCAGGATATCGGCCTGGCGATACAGCGCCTTCAGGATTTCGACGCGCTGCTGCATGCCGACGCCGATGTCTTCGATCAAGGCGTCCGGGTCCACGTTCAAACCGTATTCCTGCGCCAGATCGATCAGGCTGGCGCGGGCCTTGGCCAGGCTGGGTTTCAGCAGCCCGCCGTCCTCGGCGCCCAGGATGATGTTTTCCAGAACGGTGAAGTTCTCGACCAGTTTGAAATGCTGGAACACCATGCCGATGCCTGCGGCGATGGCGGCCTGGCTGTCGGGGATTTCGGTCCTTTTGCCAGCGATATGGATTTCGCCCGCGTCGGCCCGGTAAAACCCGTACAGGATGCTCATCAAGGTCGATTTCCCGGCGCCGTTCTCGCCGATGATCCCGTGAATGGTGCCCGGTGCGACCGAGATCGAGATATCCTTGTTGGCCTGCACGGGACCGAACGCCTTGGAGATCCCGCGCAGTTCGATCGCCGGGGCGGCGGTGGATTGCCGCCCCGTATCGTTTTGCGTCGCCACGTTCAGAAGCTCAGGTCAGGGCAGCTGTCGTTTTCATAATAGCTGACCACCTTGGTGTCGCCATCGATGATGCTTTGGCGGGCGGCGTCGACGGCGGCTTTCATGTCGTCGGTCAACAGGGCTTCGTTGTTTTCATCCACCGCATAGCCCACGCCATTTTCGGCCAGCCCCAGGGTGAACACGCCGGTTTCCACGTCCGGCCCGGCCTTCATCGCGTCATATACCGCCACGTCCACACGTTTGAGCATCGAGGTCAGCACCTTGCCCGGGTGCAGGTGATTCTGGTTGCTGTCGACCCCGATCGACAGGATCCCTTCATCGGCGGCGGTTTGCAGCACGCCCACGCCGGTGCCGCCCGCCGCGGCATAAATCACGTCCGCGCCCTGGCTGATCTGCGCCTTGGTCAGTTCGGACCCCTTGACCGGGTCGTTCCAGGCCGCAGGCGTGGTGCCGGTCATGTTGGCAATGATTTTCGCATCCGGGTTCGCCGCTTTGACGCCCTGGGCGTAACCGCAGCCAAAGTGACGGATCAAGGGCACGTCCATGCCGCCGATAAAGCCCACGGTGCCGGTTTTGCTGGCCATCGCCGCCAACATCCCGACCAGATACGACCCTTCATGTTCGGCAAAACCGACCTGGCGGATGTTGGGCGCGTCCAGCCAGGTCACGTCGATCACGACGAACTTGGTGTCCGGATAGTCCGGCGCGACCGAGGCAAGCGGATCGGCCATGGCAAAGCCCATCGTGATCACCGGATTGGCACCGGCTTCGGCAAAGCGGCGCAGGGCCTGTTCGCGCTGCGCTTCGGATTGCATCTCGATTTCGCGAAAGCTGCCGCCGGTCTCGTCGGCCCAGCGTTGCGCCCCGTTGAACGCGGCTTCGTTGAACGACTTGTCGAACTTGCCGCCCAGGTCGAAGATCAGCGCCGGTTCAGCCAGGGCCGCGCCGGCGCTCAGTGCGATAGCGGCTGCTGCGCCCATCAGGGATTTCATTAAAGTCATGTGGAGTCTCCCGGTTGGTTCTTGTGGTGGGCGGCCAGAGTCCTGTCCGTTGGCCCGGTCCTTGGGCAATTCTGCCGCGATGGTTCAAATAAGGCCGCAGGCGATGCGAAGGGTCAACCGCTTTTTGTGCCGTGATGCCGGGATTTACGCTCTGTCGTCAGGGCAGGGGCCGGGCCATCAGGATCGCATCCGCCGGTGCGGCCCCGGCGCGCGGGTAATACCCGGCGCGGCGGCCGCAGATGTCATAGCCACAGGCCGCATACAGCGCCCGCGCCGCAGGGTTGTCGGATGCCACCTCCAGAAACGCCCGGGTTGCGCCAAGCGAGGCGGCCATCTGTTGCCATTGCGTCATGCAGCGTTGGGCCAGCCCCTGCCCCTGGTGGCGCGGGTGCGTTGCAATGGTCAGCAGTTCGGCTTCGTCGGCGATCACCCGGATCAACGCAAAGCAGCGCGCATCGCCAATGATGTGGCAGAAACGGTTCTCTAGCAGCGCGGTGAATTCATCCGCGCTCCAGGGGCGGGCGGGATGAAAGGCGGCGGCATGGGTGGCCGCCATGTCCTGTGGCGTCATCAATCCAGCAGGACTGGCGGCAGATCGCGGGACGGGGCCGCATCCGCCGCGCGGGCATAAAGCGGGGCAGGCGGCTGCGTGGTCGTTTGCCAGGTTTGCGCCGCCACCCGCGCAATTGCGGCCGCCAGCCCCGCCGGGCAGGCGTCGGCCCGCAGCGGATGTCCGGTGGTGCGTTCGGCCTCGGCCGTCGTCATGAGCCGGGGCAGGGCCGCGGGCGCGTCCGGCGTGCACAGATAGACCTGATCGCGCGGAGCCGGTATCGCGTGCACCGAAGTCGGGTCCATCATCGTCCGCGCCTGACACCCTGATACACCCACCGCCGGAATGTCCAGCCCCAGCGCCAGCCCGCGCGCGGCAGAGACAGCGATCCGGATTCCGGTGAAATTGCCCGGCCCGACACCGACGCCCAGAGCATCCAGATCACGCCAGCCGACCCCGCCCTTGGCCAGCACATCTTCGAGCAGGGGCATCAATCGTTCGGCCTGTCCGCGCTGCATCGGTTCAGCCTGTTCGGCAACAACCCGATCGCCCGACAGCAAAGCGGCCGCGCATTGCGCGGCCGATGTATCAAATCCAAGGATCAGCGCGTCAGACGGCAACCGGGCGCACCTCGGTCACTTCGGGAATATAGTGGCGCAACAGGTTCTCGATGCCCATTTTCAGCGTCAGGGTCGAGGACGGGCATCCCGCGCAAGCACCCTGCATATGCAGATAGACCACGCCGCGTTCGAACCCGTGGAAGGTGATGTCTCCGCCATCCTGGGCCACGGCGGGACGCACTCGGCTATCCAGCAGTTCCTTGATCTGGTCGACGATTTCGGAATCTTCGCCGCTGTGCTCTGCATGGCCCGAGTCGGCGGTGCTGCCGTCGTCCATCACGGGTTGTCCGGACTGATAATGTTCCATCACAGCCCCCAGGATCGCGGGCTTGATGTGATCCCATTCAACCGACTCCTGTTTGGTCACGGTGACGAAATCATTGCCGAAAAACACGCCGGTGACGCCGCTCACGGCAAAGATCCGTTGTGCCAGCGGGGATTTCTGCGCCGTGTCGGCTGTGGGAAAATCTGCGGTCCCGACGGGCAGGACTGTCTGACCGGGCAGGAATTTCAGCGTTGCGGGGTTCGGGGTCGATTCCGTCTGTATGAACATCTGAGATGCTCCTTTCTAGCTCTGCCCTTCAATATGCGCGCGCACCCGCGCAAGGTCAAGGATTGGAATGATTCTAAAGTTGTTGCCCGACCCGACAGATCCCGCAATGATCCCGGCGGGCCGCCCCGGTAAAACGCGCGGGATGGCCCGTGTTTTGCTGCAATAACTGCCGTGCAGACGTCAGGTGATGGCTTCCAGCTTTTCCTTGCTCAGATCCCCCGGAACGATGGTAATCGGAATCGGCAGGGATCCGGCGGTGCGGGTCAGTTGCGACACCAGGGGGCCGGGGCCTTTCTTGTCTGTGCCCGCGCCCAGCACCAGCACGCCGATTTCGGAGTCCTCCTGGATCTGGGCGATGATTTCGTTCACCGGCTCGCCTTCGCGAATCACAAGCGCGGGGTCGACGTTCTGGCGGTCGCGCATCCACTTGGCAAACACGTCGAAATGGGCCTGGATGCGTTCGCGTGCTTCTTCGCGCATCACCTCGCCGACCCCGATCCAGTGGTTGAATTCATCCGGACGGATGATCGACAGAATTGCCACGCCACCACCGGTATGGGCGGCGCGCATTGCGGCGAAGCGCATCGCGTTCAAACATTCACGGCTGTCGTCCAGAACGACAAGAAACTTGCGCATGACGGCCCTTTCCTTTGGTGTTCGCGATCATGCCGCAGCCGTGCGGTGCTGGCAATGCTTCAGGCGGGCCGGGCGTTTGCGGTCTCGGATGCGGCCCAGTCCCAGTACATTTCGCGCAACCGGCGGGTCACTGGTCCGACCTGATATTGCGTATCGTCAAAGGCGGTGACAGGGGTGATTTTGGACATGTTCCCGGTCGTGAACACTTCGTCCGCGGCGGAAAAATCATCAAAGCCCAGAACGCATTCATGCACCACGACCCCGTCGGCCTTCAGGTTCGATATGTGGCGCGCACGGGTGATTCCGGCCAGAAAGGTGCCGTTGGGAATCGGTGTGAACACTTCGCCATCGCGGACCATGAAGATGTTGGCCGTCGCGGTTTCGGCGACGTTGCCCATCGCATCCGCGACCAGCGCGTTGTGGAAACCCTTGCTGCGGGCTTCGGTCAGCATCCGGGCATTGTTCGGATACAGACATCCGGCTTTGGCATCGACCACGGCATCGTCGATCACCGGGCGGCGGAATCGGGTGCGGGTCAGGGTGGTGCTGGCTTCGGGCGGGGCCATGGGGATTTCTTCCAGAGAGACGGCAAAGCCGGTGCTGTCCGCTTGCGGCACGATGGCGCTGACATCGCCGTCGATGCCCCAATACATCGGCCGGATATAGACGGCGGCGTCCTTGGGATAGGTGGCCAGACCTTCGTGAATCAGGTCGATCATCTGGTCGGCGGTGACGGTGGGCGTCAGCATCAGGGCCCGCGCCGAGCGGTTCACGCGTTCACAATGGGGGCGCAGGTCGGGTGTCAACCCGTTGAACATGCGCGCGCCATCGAATACGCCGCTGCCCAGCCAGGCCCCGTGGTCTGCGGCCCGCATGATCGCGACGTCGCCATCGTGCCAGGTGCCGTTGAAATAAGTGCGGATATTGCTGCCGGTTGCCATGGTCCAAATCCTCCTGCGCGGGACGTTAGGCGCGATTAGGTCAGACGTCCAGACCTTGTGGCACCGTGACGGTTATTTCGGCCGGCCCGTCCTGGTCTGCGGTCGGCGCGATTGGCGGCTGGTGCGGAAATCCGTTTGCACGGCTTGAACCGCGCGCGGTCCTCGCCTATACGCCCTCGGTGGGCTGCCGCAGTTGGCACGACTCACTATCGAAACGCCGCGTTCGGTCGCTCCCGTCGCTGGGGGCCGCATCCGGCAAAAGGAGAAGCGACATGAAACTGAATGAACTGCGCGACAACGAAGGCGCAACCAAGAAACGCAAGCGGATTGGCCGTGGCCCGGGATCGGGAACAGGCAAGACCGGCGGGCGTGGTATCAAGGGTCAGAAATCCCGTTCGGGTGTTGCCATCAACGGCTATGAGGGCGGCCAGATGCCGCTGTATCAGCGTTTGCCCAAGCGTGGGTTCAACAAGCCGAACCGCAAGTCCTATGCCGTTGTGAACCTGGGCCTGATCCAGAAATTCATCGACGCCAAGAAGATCGACGCCGACCAGCCCATCACCGAAGATGCACTGATCGCCAGCGGTCTGGTGCGGCGCAAGCTGGATGGTATCCGCGTTCTGGCCAAGGGCGATATCAGCGCCAAGGTTACGCTGCAGGTCACCGGCGCGTCCAAATCGGCCGTGCAGGCTGTCGAGAAAGCGGGCGGCTCACTGGCGGTCACACCTGCGGCTGCAGCAGAATAACGGGTTGTGAGCGGTGATGATGCCGCTTACATAACCTGCAAGTTTTCCCATGACGCCGCCCGAGCCGGAAAACGGTTCAGGGCGGCGTTGTCATAAAAGAGACCCCATTTCATGGTATCAGCAGCAGAACAAATGGCGGCGAATACAAGCTGGGCGTCGCTGGGCAAGGCGACGGACCTGCGCAATCGCATCCTGTTCACCCTCGGCCTTTTGATCGTCTATCGGCTTGGCACCTTCATCCCGGTCCCCGGCATCGATGGCATCGCCCTGCGCGAGTTCATGGAACAGGCGGGGCAGGGCATCGGCGGCATGGTGTCCATGTTCACCGGCGGCGCGCTGGGACGGATGGGGATTTTCGCCCTGGGCATCATGCCCTATATTTCCGCGTCGATCATCGTTCAGCTGCTGACTTCGATGGTGCCCGCGCTTGAGCAGCTCAAGAAAGAGGGCGAGCAGGGCCGCAAGAAGATCAACCAGTACACCCGGTTCGGCACCGTGGCCTTGGCCACCGTGCAGGCCTATGGGCTGGCGGTGTCGCTGGAAAGCGGCGATCTTGCGACCGACCCGGGCATGTTCTTTCGCATGGCGTGCATGATCACGTTGGTCGGCGGCACCATGTTCCTGATGTGGCTGGGCGAACAGATCACCGCGCGCGGTATCGGTAACGGTATCTCGCTGATCATCTTTGTCGGCATCATTGCCGAAATTCCTGCCGCCATCGCGCAATTCCTGGCCTCGGGCCGCTCTGGCGCGCTCAGCCCGGCGGTCATCGTCGGGGTGATCGTGATGGTTCTGGCCACCATCACCTTTGTCGTGTTCATGGAACGTGCCCTGCGCAAGATCCACATCCAGTATCCGCGCCGGCAGGTCGGGATGAAGGTCTATGACGGCGGGTCGAGCCATTTGCCGGTCAAGGTCAACCCGGCGGGCGTGATTCCCGCGATCTTTGCCAGTTCGCTGTTGTTGCTGCCGGTCACGATCTCGGCCTTCAGCCAGGGGTCCGCATCGGGTCCGGTGATGTCCTGGCTGCTGGCCAATTTCGGCCCGGGTCAGCCGCTGTATCTGCTGTTCTTTGTCAGCATGATCGTGTTCTTCACCTATTTCTATACGTTCAACGTGTCGTTCAAACCCGAGGACGTGGCGGACAATCTGAAAAACCAGAACGGGTTCGTTCCCGGCATCCGTCCGGGCAAGAAAACGGCGGAATATCTGGAATATGTGGTGAACCGGGTGCTGGTGCTGGGCTCGGCCTATCTGGCTGCGGTCTGCGTGTTGCCGGAAATCCTGCGGGGCCAGTTTGCCATTCCGTTCTATTTCGGCGGCACCTCGGTGCTGATTGTGGTCAGCGTGACCATGGATACGATCCAGCAGGCGCAAAGCCATTTGCTGGCACATCAGTATGAGGGCCTGATCGAAAAGTCGCAATTGCGCGGCAAGTCCAAGAAACGCACCAAGCGGGGGCCGGCGCGCCGATGAACATCATTCTGTTGGGACCGCCGGGGGCGGGCAAGGGTACGCAGGCCCGGCATCTGGTCGAAACCCGCGACATGGTGCAGCTCAGCACCGGGGACATGCTGCGCGAAGCCAAGGACAGCGGCACGGAAATGGGTCTGCGCGTCGCCGAAGTGATGGCGCGCGGCGAACTGGTCACCGACGAGATCGTGATCGGGCTTATCCGTGAAAAGCTGGAAGCGGGCGGCGGGTCCGGTTTCATCTTCGATGGTTTCCCCCGCACCCTGGCGCAGGCCGATGCGCTGGGGGAATTGCTCGCGACCACGGGCCAGTCGCTGGATGCCGTGATTGAAATGCAGGTTGACGATGAAGCCCTGGTGGCGCGCATCACCGCGCGTTCGACCTGTGGCGCCTGCGGCGAAGTCTATAACGACATCACCAAGCCGCAGCCGTCCGATGGAAAATGTTCCAACTGCGGCGCGTCCGATTTCAAGCGTCGCGCGGATGACAACGAAGAGTCGCTGCGCACGCGACTGATGGAATATTACAAGAAGACCTCGCCGCTGATCGGCTATTATCATGCCAAGGGACAGCTTCGGACCGTCGACGGGCTGGGCGATATCGACGCCGTCCAGGGCGCGATCGCGCAGGTGCTTGACAATTGATTGCACGGGGCTTGACCCCTGGTGCAAAAGCCCCTATCGACCAGCATCTCGCAAGAGAATCAAATCTGTGCGCTGTCTGACTTGGCGCGCGGGACCACCTCATAAAGAATGCTGGGTCCGATGGCGACACTGCCAAGGCCAAGCGTTGTGAAAAAAGGGTCTGGAACTACGGACCCGCAACGAAAAGGAAAGTGACACGTGGCACGTATTGCCGGCGTAAATATCCCGACTGCCAAGCGGGTACCAATCGCCCTGACCTATATCACCGGAATCGGCAACACTTCGGCCAAGCAGATCTGCGAAGCCGTGGGCATCGATGCGACCCGGCGCGTAAATGAACTGAGCGACAGCGAAGTTCTGCAGATCCGCGAGCACATCGACGCGAATTTCACCGTCGAAGGCGACCTGCGTCGTGAAACGCAGATGAACATCAAGCGTCTGATGGATCTGGGCTGCTATCGCGGTCTGCGTCATCGCCGCAACCTGCCGGTTCGCGGTCAGCGCACCCACACCAATGCCCGCACGCGCAAAGGCCCCGCAAAGGCCATTGCCGGCAAGAAGAAGTAAGGGGGTCTGACCGATGGCACGTGATAAACGCGTAGCGAAGAAGAAAGTCCGCAAGAACATCGCCGCCGGTGTGGCGCATGTGAACAGCAGCTTCAACAACACCAAAATTCTGATCTCCGACGTTCAGGGCAATGCGATCAGCTGGTCGTCCGCTGGCACCATGGGCTTCAAGGGATCGCGCAAATCGACTCCCTATGCGGCTCAGATGGCGGCAGAGGACGCGGGCAAGAAGGCCCAGGATCACGGCGTCAAGACGCTGGAAGTCGAAGTTCAGGGCCCCGGTTCCGGTCGCGAAAGCGCGCTGCGCGCATTGGCGGCCGTGGGATTCAACATCACCTCGATCCGCGACGTCACGCCGATGGCGCATAACGGCTGCCGCCCGCCAAAGCGCCGCCGCGTCTAAGAACTGATTTCTGTACCGGGGCCGCGCGTCTGTGCACGGCCCCTGTCTGCCGTATTGCTGAAACCTCGGGCGCTTGCATCAGATCTGGTCATGGGATGCACGCAGGAATGGAGGGACACATGATCCACAAAAATTGGGCAGAGCTGATCAAACCGGCTCAGCTGGACGTGAAGCCGGGCAATGATCCCGCACGTCAGGCTACCGTCGTCGCCGAACCGCTGGAACGCGGTTTTGGCCTGACGCTGGGCAACGCCCTGCGCCGTATTCTGATGAGCAGCCTGCAAGGCGCTGCGATCACCAGCGTGCAGATCGACAACGTGTTGCACGAATTCTCCAGCGTCGCCGGTGTGCGTGAAGACGTGACCGACATCATTCTGAACCTCAAGGGTGTCAGTTTGCGGATGGAAGTCGAAGGCCCCAAGCGCCTGTCGATCCAGGCAAAAGGCCCGGCGGTTGTGACCGCGGGCGACATTTCCGATTCAGCTGGCATCGAAGTGCTGAACCGCGACCATGTGATCTGCCACCTGGATGATGGCGCCGATCTGTTCATGGAACTGACCGTGAACACCGGCAAGGGCTATGTCTCGGCTGAAAAGAACAAGCCCGAGGACGCCCCCATCGGTCTGATTCCGATCGACGCCATCTATTCGCCGGTCAAGAAGGTCAGCTATGACGTGCAGCCCACCCGCGAAGGACAGGTGCTGGATTATGACAAGCTGACCATGAAGGTGGAAACCGACGGGTCCCTGACCCCGGATGATGCCGTGGCCTTTGCCGCGCGCATCCTGCAGGATCAGCTGTCGATCTTCGTCAACTTTGACGAACCGGAAAGCGCGTCGCGTCAGGACGATGATGACGGTCTGGAATTCAACCCGCTTCTGCTCAAGAAAGTGGACGAGCTGGAACTGTCGGTGCGTTCGGCCAACTGCCTGAAGAACGACAACATCGTCTATATCGGCGACCTGATCCAGAAGACCGAAGCCGAGATGCTGCGCACGCCGAACTTTGGCCGCAAATCCCTGAACGAGATCAAGGAAGTGCTTTCGGGCATGGGTCTGCATCTGGGGATGGACGTCGAGGACTGGCCGCCTGACAATATCGAGGATCTGGCCAAGAAATTCGAAGACGCGTTCTAAGCGCGTCTTCTCAAATGCCCGCGCAAGGCGGGGACATCCGGGCACTGACGCCCCAACAGAGCCTCTGACACGCATCAGGGGCCGTACAAAGCATAAACCTGTAGAAGGATACTGAAAATGCGTCACGCACGTGGTTACCGCCGCCTGAACCGGACACATGAGCACCGCAAGGCTCTGTTCTCGAACATGGCTGGCTCGCTTATCGAACATGAGCAGATCAAGACGACTTTGCCCAAGGCAAAGGAACTGCGGCCGATCATCGAAAAGATGATCACCCTGGCAAAACGCGGCGATGTGCACGCCCGCCGTCAGGCCGCCAGCAAGCTGAAAGAAGACAAGGACGTCGCCAAGCTGTTCGACGTTCTCGGCCCGCGCTACAAGGATCGTCAGGGCGGATATGTCCGGGTTCTGAAGGCTGGCTTCCGCTATGGTGACATGGCGCCGATGGCGATCATCGAATTCGTCGATCGCGACCGCGACGCCAAGGGCGCGGCCGACAGGCAGCGCGAAGCCTCCGCAGAGGCCGCTGAAGAATAAGAACTGGCGCTTCTGGTACGATCTTGGGACCCCGCCCGGCAACGGCGGGGTTCTTTGCATTCGGACAGGGCCGGGGCTGGGGCGGATCGGTCTGGCCCGGCCGGACACGTCTGCGGTGGCGCGCGGTCAGAAGCGATAGGAAACCTTGAAATTCAAGGCGCTGGAATTCGGGCTGATGCTGCGGAACGACTGGAAGTCCTGGGCCATTTCCGCACTGAGCAGAAAGGCGTCGTTCAGCTTGTATTTGACGCCCAGATCATAGGTATAACCGTCCTCGAAACCACCGCCCGTGCTGATTTCGGCATATCCCAGAACTCCGTAGATCAGCATCGGCCCCAGATCATATCCCAGCCGGGCCTTGAGCCGCTTGGTCGTCAGATCCTTGTTCAGCTGCACATCGGCGATTGTGGGCTCGTCCAGGTTGACCTCGCCGCCCAGAACGAAAGCCCCGGCGATATCGTGATTGTACCCCGCGCGCAGCATGTCGGGCGCCGCGACAGTGGCCATCGACAGACCGTGAAACCCCAGCTGTGTTTCAGGGGCGGACACGGGGCCAGCGGCATAAAACCCGTACCACCCTTCCTCGGCTGAGGGCCACGAGGGCAACAACAGACCTGCCGCCGCTGCTGAAATGCAAAAACGTTTCATGTTCGTGATCCCTTGGGGATTGGGACAGAAACAAGCTCTGTGGATAACTCTACCCTAGAAAGGGCGCAGTTTCATTTCAACGGGCGCGGAAATTCCGTTGCCTCGGCGTGGTGTCTTTGCATCAGGCGTGAACCTTGGCGTTCAAGGCGCTGGCGACAAAAGGATTTTTCCGCGATGCGTCGCTTTTTCCATCACTTCATGTGCCTGGGCGGCCTGTTCGAACGGAAATATCTGGTGGGTCTGGGCAGCCAGCTGACCGCGCCCAAACAGCGCCCAGACCCGCGCGCGCAGGTCGGCCGCCACGTCGCTTTTGAAACCTTCCGGGCGTGATCGCAGGGTCGAGCCGGTATAGACCAGCCGTTTCAGCATCACCGGCATCAGGTTGATTTCGACCTTGGATCCGGCATTGAAGGCCAGTTGCACGATCCGGGCATCCGGGCTTGCGGCCTTTATGTTGCGGGCAACATAGTCGCCGCCGATGATGTCCAGGATCATGTTGGCGCCGCCGGCGTCGCGCACCACATCGACAAAATCTTCATCATGGTAGTTGATGGCCCGCTCCGCGCCCAGGCTTTCGGCATATTCGCAGTCCCCGGCGCTGGCACATGTGGTGAACACGCGCATTCCCAGTGCCTTGCCCAATTGGATCGCGGTCGATCCGATGCCGCCCGCGCCCCCATGGACCAGCAGCAGATCGCCCTTGGCAATGGTCTGGCGAAAGAACAGGTTGCTCCAGACGGTGAAATAGGTTTCGCACAGCCCTGCGGCGTCGATGTCTGACACCCCGTCCGGGATCGGCAGACAATGGGATGCTTCGATGGCGACGTATTCGGCATATCCGCCCCCGTTGGTCAGCGCGCAGATGCGATCGCCGACCGCCCAGCTGTCCACCGCATCGCCCAGGGCCACGATTTCGCCGGAAACTTCCAGTCCCAGCAGGTCCGATGCGCCCTTGGGGGGCGGGTAATGTCCGCGCCGTTGCACCAGGTCCGGTCCGTTCACCCCGGCCGCCAGAACCCTGACCAGGACCTCATTGGCGCGTGGTGCGGGGACGTCGCGCTGTCCGACCTGCAGAACATCGGGTTTTCCGGGTTCGCGCATCTCAACGGTTTTCATCACGGTCGGCAGCACGTCAAATCTCCTTTTTCTGCGGCTCCGGCGATCGCGTCCGGTGTGGTCAAAACCTATGAGTTCGAGGTCCAAAGGGCAAACGGAAACGCCGGGGCGCATGCGCGTGGCGCATCGCGTTTCCGGCAGCGATGGTATAGGAACGACCCGCCAGACCAGTTCAACCAGACCAAGGACAGAGAGATGGAAGACCAGAACGCCCGCCACAAGGAAAAGAAGCAGAAAATCAAGGCTGCCCGCGACAAGATGATGGCGACCAAGACCGGCGAGAAGGGCCTGATCATTGTCCACACGGGGCCGGGCAAGGGCAAATCGTCGTCCGGGTTCGGTATGGTGATGCGGTGCATCGCGCATGGCATGCCCTGCGCCGTGGTGCAATTCATCAAGGGCAACTGGAAGACCGGCGAGGCCGATTTCCTGCGCGAACGGTTTGCGGATGAATGCACCTTTGTGATTTCCGGCGAAGGGTTCACCTGGGAAACCCAGGACCGCGAACGTGACATAGCGGCGGCCCGCGCCGGGTGGAGCAAGGCCAAGGCGCTGATTCTGGACCCCAAGATCCGGTTCGTGCTGTTGGACGAGATCAACATCGCGCTGCGCTATGACTATCTGGACATCGACGAGGTGGTCGATTTCCTGGTCAATGAAAAGCCGGAGATGACCCATGTGGTGCTGACCGGGCGCAATGCCAAGGATGAATTGATCGAGGCCGCCGATCTGGTCACCGAAATGACGCTGGTCAAACATCCGTTTCGCGCCGGCATCAAGGCCCAGGCCGGGGTGGAGTTCTGAACGGTCGTGCCTGCGCTGATGATCCAGGGGACCGGCAGCAATGTCGGCAAGTCCATGTTGGTGGCCGGCCTGTGCTGGGCTGCGCGGCGGCGGGGGCTGACAGTCGCGCCGTTCAAGCCGCAAAACATGTCCAACAATGCGGCAGTCACGGCGGACGGCGGCGAAATCGGACGCGCGCAGGCCCTGCAGGCGTTGGCCTGCGGGCTGGAGCCGACAACCGATATGAACCCGGTGCTGTTGAAGCCGGAAACCGACATCGGGTCGCATGTGGTGGTGCAGGGGCGGCATCGCGCGACCGTGGCGGCACGGGACTATGCCGCGCTGAAACCTGACCTGATGACCTCGGTGCTTCAAAGTTTCCACCGCTTGCAAGCGGGCTGTGATCTGGTCCTGGTCGAGGGCGCGGGCAGCCCGGCGGAAATCAACCTGCGATCGGGTGACATTGCCAACATGGGATTTGCCGTGGCCGCCGATGTGCCCGTGGTTCTGGTCGGCGACATCGACCGGGGCGGGGTGATCGCCCAGATGGCCGGGACGCAAGCCGTGCTGCCGCCAGAGGACGCGGTGAAGGTGGCCGGTTTCGTGATCAACAAATTCAGGGGCGATCCGCGTCTGTTCGACGACGGGTATGCGATGATCGAACGGCATACGGGGTGGCCCGGGTTCGGTGTGGTGCCCTGGTTCGGCGGGGCGTGGAAGCTGCCGGCCGAGGATGCGTTGGACATCGCCGCCGGAGCTGCGAAGGGGGCCTGCAAGGTGGTGTGCCTGTGCCTGTCCCGGATCGCCAATTTCGACGATCTCGATCCATTGGCGCAAGAACCGGGCCTGTCGGTCATCATGTTGCAGGCGGGCCAGCCCATTCCCGGGGACGCGGATCTGGTCATCCTGCCGGGCAGCAAGTCCACCCGTGGCGATCTGGCTTTCCTGCGCGCCCAGGGATGGGATATCGATCTGCAGGCGCATGTACGGCGTGGCGGGCGGGTGCTGGGCATTTGCGGCGGCTATCAGATGCTGGGCCGCACCGTTGACGACCCGCAGGGGGTCGAAGGCGCGGCCGGCGAAACGCCGGGGTTGGGCCTGCTCGATGTGTGCACGACGATGCTGCCGGAAAAGCGCCTGACGCGGGTTGAGGCCGTCCATGTGGACACCGGGCGGGCGATCGACGGCTATGAGATCCACATAGGTCGCACCGAAGGGGCCGATTGCGCCCGTCCCTTTGCGCGCATCGACGGCGTCGATGAAGGCGCGATCAGCCCGGATGGCCGCATCATGGGCAGCTATCTGCACGGTATGTTCCGCGACGATGGGTTTCGCGCCGCCTTTGTCACGCAACTGGGGGCCACCCCGGGCGCGCGCGCCTATGGGCAGACCGTCGAGTCGGTGTTGGACGAACTGGCAGATCATCTGGAACGCTATCTGGACCTGCCCGGGTTGCTGTCGCTGGCGCGCTAGGGTGAAAAAATGCGTGCCGGGCGGATCAAAGAACAGCTGGCACAACGGGAAATGGCCTGTTGAACGTGCTCGGGCTGAAAGACGACGGCCCATATGTTGTGGCCAAGGCCGACATCACGACTGTATCAAGCATACCTGCGGCCCGCAAAGCGGCGGTTGGGGTGCCACGGCCACAACTCGGCTTTTCGCGCCGGATGCCGTTGCCGCAACTCGCGCGATGTGCCAAAACCAACACAACCGACTGAACAGAAGAGTTTAGCAATGACAGATTTCGCCGAGCGCCGCCGGGTGATGGTCGATACACAGATCCGGCCTTCGGACGTCACGAAGTTTCCGATCATCAAGGCCATGCTGGAGGTCAAGCGCGAGGCCTATGTGCCTGGCGCGCTGCAAGAGGCGGCCTATACCGGCGAGAACATTGTTCTGGATGGCGGACGGGTGATGCTGGAACCGCGCACCCTGGCCAAGATGCTGGATGCTGTGGATATCTCCAACGACGACCTGGTTCTGGATATCGGCTGCACCTATGGCTATTCCTCGGCGGTCGTGGCGCGGATTGCCCAGGCCGTTGTCGCCGTCGAAGAAGACGCGTCGATGGCCGCCGAAGCCCAGAACAATCTGGTCGACGCAGGCGAGGACAATGTGATCGTTCACACCGGCGCGCTGGCGGCCGGGGCGCCGGAACATGGCCCCTATGACGTGATCCTGGTTCAGGGAGGCGTGGCCGATCTGCCGCAGGCTCTTGTGGAACAGTTGAAAGATGGCGGACGTATCGTCTGTCTGTTCATGCAGGATGCGCTGGGGGTGGTCCGGATCGGGTACAAGTCGGGTGCCAACGTGTCATGGCGGTTTGAATTCAATGCAGGTGCCCCGGTTCTGCCGGGGTTCGAGAAACAGCCGGCCTTTGCCCTCTAGCCGGGTAGGGAGCGGCAGGAACGCTTTTGGACGAACATCGGGAAAATCCGGGGAAGCTCCAGGGGCCAGGAGGCAGAAATGAGTAGATATTTGAAAGCTGGGGCAAAGATTGCAGCGGCTGTGTCCGTTGTCGTTGCCGGAACTCTCGGGACGGCGTCGGCCGCGCGGGCAGAGAATCTGGCCGATGCGATGATCGGTGCCTACAACACCAGCGGGTTGCTTGAACAGAACCGGGCAGTATTGCGGGCAGCGGACGAAGACGTTGCCGCCGCCGTTTCCACCTTGCGTCCGGTTGTGGATTTCGTGGCGAGGGCTGTGGCCGCGAACACCCGGCTGCGGCCAAACAGCGTGCTGTCGGAAATCGTCCAGTCCCGCATCACCGCCGGCCTTGAAGCATCGCTGCTGTTGTATGACGGCGGCGCGCGTCAGTTGGGTGTCCTCGCGGCAAAAGAGCTTGTCCTGGCCACCCGGCAATCTCTGGTTTCGTTTGAACAGCAGGTGTTGCTGCGGGCCGTGGCCGCGTTCATGGATGTGATCCTGCAGACCGAAAACGTGTCGCTGCGCGAAAACAACGTCCGGGTTCTGGGCGAGGAACTGCGGGCCTCGCAGGATCGCTTCGAAGTGGGCGAGGTGACGCGCACCGACGTTGCATTGGCGGAATCCCGGCTGGCGGCGGCGCGCAGCAACCTGGCCTCGGCGCGCGGCGCGCTGGTGAGTGCCAAGGCCGAATATGAAAACGTGGTCGGGCGTCAACCGGGCAAGCTGACACCACCGTCGGGGCTGCCGCAACGGCCGGCATCGATCGATGCGGCACAGGCCGTGGCGGTCAATATCCATCCCGATATTCTGTCCGCGCAACGTCAGGTCGCCGCGCTTGAGCTGCGTATCCAGCAAGCGACCAAATCCCTGGGACCCTCCATTGATGCAAGAGTCACCGCCGGGATAATCGAGGATTACAATGGCGACAATGACGGCTATGATTCGTCGGTTTCGCTGAATTTGCGCCAGCCAATCTATCGTGGCGGCGCATTGCAGTCGTCCATTCGTTCGGCGATGGCGAATCGCGATGCGGCGCGTGGCAACCTGCTGACGGTGCAACGCGATACCCTGCAGGGCGTCAACAACGCTTTTGTGCGGCTTGAAGTGGCGCGGGCTAATCTGGCGGCAACGGCAGAACGGGTTCGTGCGGCGCGGGTGGCGTTTGACGGGATCCGCGAAGAAGCGACGCTGGGCGCGCGCACCACGCTGGATGTTCTGACCGCCGAACAGGAACTGCTGGATGCCCTGACCGCGCAGATCTCGGCCCGTTCCGAAGAGGCGATCGCATCCTATCAGCTGCTGTCCTCACAAGGCTTGCTGACGGCGGAACGTCTGGGGCTGGCCGTGCAGATCTATGATCCGACCATCTATTACAATCTGGCCAAGGACGCACCGGCAACGCGCTCGAAACAATCGCGGGATCTGGACCGCGTGCTGGAGGCGCTGGGAAAACGGTGACAATTTTGCCCATCCGTTGTGGAAATCTCTGACCCGGACTAGGTTTGGTCCCCAGGTGAGAGAATAGGTGGCACATGTCGGATTCCGTAACAAATATCCAGATCGAGGATGTAGTGTCCTCGGTTCGCCGTCTTGTGGTAGACGAAAAAGGCCCGGTATCGGATGTTTCAGATCGCGACTGGCCGGACACGTCGGAAAGGCTGATTCTGGCTCCGGCGTGGCGGGTCAGCGACCAGTGCGATCCGGTGGCGACGGACGCATCGGTCAGGGCGGGGGGCGACACCGAACCGGATGTGCCCGATCAGGACATTGCGGACGAAACAAGGACGTCCGGGCATCCCATGAACGTGGTGTCAGACACAGATCGGGACCGGACGGCGCCGGAGTTCGCCGAGGTTTTTGCCCGGTTGAACAGCACCGATTCATTGACTGAGGGGGCGGATCAGACCTGGCCCGACGATCCGGGCCTGTCTCTGACGGATACCCAGGTCGGGACGGGATCTGATTCAGAAACGCCGAGACAGGACAGATCACCGCCCTGGCGCGACCCGGAAAGCTTTCTGATGAAGGCGGCGGAATTGGCGAAACAGGCGAAATGCGCGGAAGGCGCATCCTGCGGGATCCCGGATCGGCTGGATGAGACGCCGGCGGGGGACCTCAATCGGCCGCTGCCGGAGCCGCAGGCCGAACCGGACGGCGACATGGCACCGGCGGGTGACGCCATATCAGCCGAGCCTGTCGTCGGGGACAGCACAGCCCCGGACACCAGCCAGCAGATCGAGATCGAAGCACTGACAGCCGCAATGGTTCAGCATCATGACCAAGGCGTCGCGCCCGAACACGAGACGACCTGCGACGCCGTGCCAGACAGCGAGCCATCGCAAGGCGCGCCCGTTTCGGTGCCTGACGTCCATGACTGCGAGGCGGATGTCGATCCGATCCCGACCTTCGCGGATGACGGACCCGACATGGCGGTTTGGGATTTGACGGAGAAAGACATCGCGTCAGATCAGGATGCGTTGCGCGACATGGTGGCCGAAGTCGTGCGTCAGGAATTGCGGGGCGAACTGGGCGAGCGGATCACCAGAAACGTTCGCAAACTGGTGCGCCGCGAACTGGATCGCGTCCTGTCAGCCCGGGAATGGGACTGACCATAGGCGATGATCCCGGTCGATAGCGCCTGACGCGCCGGGCTGAACCACTTGGCGCGGCCTGATTCCAGTCCGCCCGCGCGTTTCCCGGTGGTTCGTTTATACTGCGCTTAAAGCCCCAGCTTGGCGGCAACGATCTGGTTGACCGCCTTGGGGTTGGCCTTGCCGCCGGTCGCTTTCATGACTTGCCCGACGAACCACCCGGCCAGTTTCGGGTTGGCCTGGGCTTTCTCGACCTGCGCCGGGTTGTCCGCGATCACCTGATCCACGGCGGCTTCGATGGCACCGGTGTCGGTGACCTGTTTCATGCCGCGCGCTTCGACGATCTCGGCGGGATCGCCGCCTTCGGTATAGACGATCTCGAACAGATCCTTGGCGATCTTGCCGGAAATGTCGCCTTTGGAAATCAGCTCGATGATGCCGCCCAGCTGCGCGGGAGAGACCGGGCTGTCGGTTATGCTGTGATCTTCTTTCTTGAGACGCCCGAACAATTCGTTGATGACCCAGTTGGCGGCCAGTTTCCCGTCGCGGCCGTCAGCCACGGCTTCAAAAAATCCGGCCGAATCCAGATCCGCCGTCAGCACCGAGGCATCGTAATCCGAAAGCCCGAAATCCGCCATGAACCGCGCCTTCTTCTGATCCGGAAGTTCGGGCAGGTTGGCGGCAATGTCATCGACCCAGTCCTGTTCGATTTGCAAGGGCAACAGGTCAGGGTCCGGGAAATAGCGATAGTCGTGCGCCTCTTCCTTGGACCGCTGGCTGCGGGTTTCGCCTTTGTCGGGGTCAAAGCCACGGGTTTCCTGTTCAACCTCTCCGCCGCTCTCCAGGATCGCGATCTGGCGGCGTGCTTCGACCTCGATGGCCTGCTGGATGAATCGCATCGAGTTCATGTTCTTGATCTCGCAGCGGGTGCCCAGATGCGAGAAATCCTGTGTCTCCTGGTATTTCTCGTACTGACCGGGGCGGCAGATCGAGACGTTCACATCCGCGCGCAAATTTCCGTTCTGCATGTTGCCGTCACAAGTGCCGAGATAGCGCAGGATCTGGCGCAGCTTGGTGATATAGGCCGCCGCCTCTTCGGGGCCGCGAATGTCGGGGCGGCTGACGATCTCCATCAGCGCCACGCCGGTGCGGTTCAGATCGACAAAAGACATGTTCGGATCCATGTCGTGGATCGACTTGCCCGCGTCCTGTTCGATATGGATGCGTTCGATGCGGACCAGACGCGCCACGCCTTCGCCCATTTCCACCAGCACTTCGCCTTCGCCCACGATCGGGTGATACAGCTGCGAAATCTGATAGCCCTGCGGCAGATCGGGATAGAAATAGTTCTTGCGGTCAAAGGCGCTGTTCAGGTTGATCTGTGCTTTCAGCCCCAGCCCGGTGCGCACCGCCTGTTCAACGCAGAATTCGTTGATGACAGGCAACATGCCCGGCATTGCCGCGTCCACGAAGGCGACGTTGGAATTGGGTTCGGCCCCGAATTTTGTCGACGCCCCCGAAAACAGTTTCGCGTTCGAGCTGACCTGCGCATGCACCTCCATGCCGATCACCATTTCCCAATCGTGCTTGGCCCCGGCAATGGTTTTGACTTTCGGGGTGGTATAGCTCAGGTCCAGCATGGTGTGCCTCTTGTCGGTGATCGAACGCCTTCTAGGCCAGCCGCGCCAGCGTCGCAAGGGGTTCGCGTCTGCTAGAAGATGGTGAAGTGGCTGCGGTTGACGGTCAGACCACGGGCTTGCAGCTGGCGCTCAAAGACCCGGTGCGGGGGCGTGGCCTCATATGGCAGACGAACCGCTTTCCTGTTGTGCAGTACCGCACTGACCCGCACCGAGAAATCCCAGCGGGTTTCAAAGCGCATGTGGTCGATTTCGGACAGCGCCAGTTGGCCCTGCCGTCGGCCGCTGTGCCAGAACAGGTGGGTCTCGGTCAGGCGCACTCCGGCGCTGGGATTGGCATACCAGTCCCACAGCGCCGGAAGCGTCAGCAGGCCCAGCCCCGCCATCAACCACCACGCCGCGTCGAGAAACACCACGGCCCCGGCCAATACGGCATAGATCCCCAACAACAGCCCGGCCATGCGCGCTGTGCGCCCATGGCGGATATACTCGAAACCGTCGTTCATCTGCGCGGGCCCGACGCTTTGGTCCCGCCTGCTATGCCGCCCCGAGAATACGGCTGATCATCTCGGTGGTGTCCCGCGAAAGATCAGGGGTGGCGGCGATGCGTTCCAACTGGGCGCGGATCAGATCCTGGCGCGCGGCATCATAGCGTTTCCAGGTCTGGAATGCGCTGCACATTCGCGCGGTGGTCTGCGGATTGACCGGGTCAAGCTTGATCAGCCAATCGGCCAGCAACGCATATCCGGCCCCATCCGGGGCGTGGAACCCGGCGTGGTTCATCGTCAGCGCCCCGAGGGTGGCGCGGAACCGGTTCGGGTTCTGCCAGTTGAAGTCGTCATGGCGCGTCAGGTCCCGGGCCGTTTGGACCGCCCGATCGGGCGTGGCCTGGGTGATCTGCAATCCGAACCATTTGTCGATCACCAGTCGATCCTGCTGCCACTGCGCATAGAAGCTGGCGACCTGTTCCCCGCCCTTGCCGGCGCTCAGAAGGCAGGCGAGGGCGGACAGTTGCAAGGTCATGTTGTCCGCATTCGGGTACTGCTGCGCCGCCTGTGTCCCGCCGTCCAGACGGGTCATCAGCGCCAGGGCAGCCCCGCCCAGGGAGCGTTTGCCCGCCTGTTCGGCATCCGGGCGATACTCTGTTTCGATCCGGCATTCGGCCAGGATACGCGGCAACACGTCCTGTGCGTGCTGGGCCAGTGCCAGTTTCAGCGTTTCGCTGGCCTGCCAGATGGCTGCGGGATCGGGCGTGGTTCCGGTCCGGGCAAGCGCCGCCGCCAGTTCGGACTGGCCCGGTTGTGCCAGCATCAGTGCGCGATAGGCCGGGTCCAGCGCGTCGTCCCGCAGAACCGCCAGCATCCCGTCCAGGTAATCCGCATCGGGCACCGCGTCGCGGGTGGCCATCGCCATCAGGCTGTCGCGGGCCAGTGCGCGGGCGGCTTCCCACCGGTTGAAGGGGTCGGTATCATGGGCCAGCAGAAAGGCACGTTCGGCCGTATCCATGTCCCGCTCCAGCACCACCGGCGCCGAAAATCCGCGCAGGATCGAGGGCACGGGTTTGGCGGGCAGGTCGTTGAATTCAAAGCTCTGGGTCGCCTCGGTCATTTCAAGCGTTTGGGTGGCGCGCATCTCGTCGCCATTGCTGCCCAGCAGCCCGACATCAATCGGCAGAACCAGCGGTTGCGGGTCGGGCGAAGCCGCTGACGGCGGCGTGGTCTGGCTGAAGGTCAGCGTATAGGTGCCATCCTGCCAGGTTTCGGTGACCGAAAGATGGGGCGTGCCGGCCTGGGAATACCAGCGTTTGAATTGGCTCAGGTCGCGCCCGGTGACGTCTTCGAACACCTTGAGCCAGTCCTCTATGGTGCAGGCCTGTCCGTCATGGCGGGCGAAATACAGATCCAGCGCCTCGGCATAGGCGGCATCGCCCACCAGTCGCTTCAGCATGCCAATCACCTCGGCGCCTTTTTCATAGACGGTCGCGGTGTAGAAGTTGTTGATTTCCTGGAAACTCTCGGGGCGCACCGGATGGGCCAGCGGGCCCTGGTCCTCGGGGAACTGCCGCGCGCGCAGGTCGATCACATCGCTGATCCGTTTCACCGGGGCGCTGCGCATGTCGCTGGTGAACTGGCTGTCGCGATACACCGTCAGCCCCTCTTTCAGGCACAGTTGGAACCAGTCCCGACAGGTGATGCGGTTGCCTGTCCAGTTGTGGAAATACTCATGCGCGATGATGGCTTCGATGCGTTCGAAATTCGCATCCGTCGCGGTTTCCGGACTGGCCAGGACCGCCGAGGAATTGAACACGTTCAGCCCCTTGTTCTCCATCGCGCCCATGTTGAAATCATCCACGGCGACGATGTTGAACACGTCCAGATCATATTCACGGCCATAGACTTCTTCGTCCCAGCGCATGGATTTCTTCAGCGCCTCCATGCCAAAGGCGCATTTGTCTTCGTCGCCGGGACGGACCCAGATGTTCAGGTCGATCTCTTTGCCCGAGCAGGTGGTAAAACGGTCGGGGTGGGCAACCAGGTCGCCCGCCACCAGGGCAAACAGATAGGCCGGCTTGGGCCAGGGGTCGTGCCAGATTGCGTGCCCCTTGCCCTGTACCTGGGGATTGCCATTGGACAGCAGAACCGGATGCGGGCCTTTGATTTCGACGGTAAAGACGCTCATCACGTCGGGGCGGTCGGGGTAATAGGTGATCTTGCGGAACCCTTCGGCCTCGCATTGGGTGCAATACATGCCGCCCGACATATACAGCCCCTCCAGCGCGGTGTTGCCCGCCGGGTCGATCTGGACCTCTGCTTCCCAGATGAATGACGTGTCGGGCACGGGGCAGGTCAGGCCCTCGTCGCTCACCTCGGGAGAGACCGTTTCGCCGTCGATGCGTGCGGCGATCAGCGTCAGGTTCTCGCCGTGCAGAAAGAACTGCCTGTCGGTCGCGTCGGGATCGGGGCGAAAGACGATGCGGCTGTGAACCCGCGTGGCGCGGGGATCCAGATCGAACGTCAGGTGGACCGACTCTACATCAAAGCCAAAAGGTGTATAGTCGTTCAGAAAGATGGTGGTGGGGGCAGCGTCGCGCATCGGGACCTCGCTTGATGGATCGGGCGCACGTTATGAATTTCACCTTGTGACCGCAAGGCGGGTTGGGAATGCGTTCGGATCGGCATCTCGTGTTGCCTATCGGAAACTTTCGATCTAACCAGTGTCGGCATACCATAGCGTACAAACGTCAAGGAAGACCCGGGATGAGCGACAGGACAGAGATCGAGGGGTTGCAGATTGCCCCTGAACTGGTGAATTTCATCGAAACGCGGGCCCTGCCGGGCACCGGGATCGCGCCGGGCGATTTCTGGGCCGGTCTGTCGCGGGTGTTGCATGAACTGGGTCCGGAAAACCGCCGCCTGCTGGAACGGCGCAGCGAATTGCAGCGCCAGATCGACGATTGGCATCTGGCGCGGCGGGATCAGCCGCATGACCACCAGGCCTATAGGGCGTTTCTGGAAGAGATCGGATATTTGCTGCCCGAGGGCGATGATTTCCAGATCGACACCGGGAATGTCGACCCCGAGATCGCGCGCGTGCCGGGGCCGCAATTGGTGGTTCCGGTGACCAATGCGCGCTATGCGCTGAATGCGGCCAATGCGCGTTGGGGCAGCCTGTATGACGGGCTTTACGGCACCGATGCGATGGGCAGTCCGGCGCCTGACGGCGGGTATGAACGCGGCCGTGGTGCGCGCGTGGTGGCCCGCGCGCGGGTGTTCCTGGACGAAGCCTTTCCCGTCAAGGGCACCAGTCATGCGGATGCGCGCCGCTATCATGTTCACAATGGCGCGCTGCTGGTTGATGATCTGCCGCTGATCGATCCGGCCAAGTTTGTCGGCTATCGCGGCAACCCGCGTGCGCCGGACGCGGTTTTGCTGGTGAACCATGGGCTGCACGTGGAACTGCTGTTCGATCGTGCCCATCCCATCGGGGCGCATGACCAATGCGGTTTGGCGGATGTCAAGCTGGAGAGCGCCATGACCGTGATCATGGATTGCGAGGATTCGGTGGCCTGTGTCGATGCCGAGGACAAGGTGCTGGCCTATGGCAACTGGCTGGGGCTGATGACCGGAGACCTGGCCACGACGCTGGACAAGGGCGGCAAGACCGTGACAAGGGCGCTGAACCCGGACCGCGACTATACCGCGGCCAATGGCGACCCCCTGACGCTGAAGGGGCGCGCCTTGATGCTGGTGCGCAATGTCGGGCATCTGATGACCAACCCCGCGATCCTGGATCGCGACGGCAACGAGGCATATGAAGGTCTGATGGATGCCATGATCACGGTGCTGATCGCCATGCACGATCTGAAGCGCGAGGGCGGCAATTCGGTGCAGGGCTCGGTCTATGTGGTCAAGCCCAAGATGCACGGCCCCGAAGAGGTCGATTTCGCGGCCCGCACCTTTGACATGGTCGAAGACCTGCTGGGGCTGGCGCGCAATACGGTCAAGATCGGTATCATGGACGAAGAACGCCGCACCTCGGTCAATCTGAAACAATGTATTGCCGCGGCGAAAAGCCGGGTCTGTTTCATCAATACCGGTTTTCTGGACCGCACCGGCGACGAAATTCACACGTCGATGGAGGCCGGGCCGTTCTCGCGCAAGGAATTCATCAAGCGCAAGGACTGGATCGGTGCCTATGAGGATCGCAATGTCGATATCGGGCTGGAATGCGGACTGTCGGGCCGCGCCCAGATCGGCAAGGGCATGTGGGCCATGCCCGACATGATGGAAGCGATGCTGGATCAGAAGATCGCCCATCCGCGCGCCGGAGCCAATACCGCCTGGGTGCCCAGCCCCACGGCCGCCACGCTGCATGCGCTGCATTATCACAAGGTCGATGTGTTCGCGGTTCAGGACAAGATCCGGGCCGGTGGCCGGCGGGCGCATGTGGACGCGGTTCTGGACATTCCGCTGGCGACCTATCGCCGCTGGACCGCCGAGCAGAAACAACGCGAAGTCGAAAACAACGCGCAGGGCATCCTTGGCTATGTCGTGCGCTGGATCGACCAGGGCGTCGGCTGTTCCAAGGTGCCGGACATCAACGATGTCGGCTTGATGGAAGACCGGGCCACCTGCCGGATCTCGGCCCAGCACCTGGCGAACTGGTTGCATCACGGGGTGGTCAGTACCGATGATGTGATGGCCGCGATGCGCAAGATGGCGGCGGTGGTGGACGGGCAAAACGCCGGCGACCCGCTGTATCGTCCGATGGCGCCGGGTTTTGACGGAATCGCGTTTCAGGCGGCGTGCGATCTGGTTTTCGAAGGGCGCACACAGCCGTCGGGTTATACCGAGCCGGTTCTGCATGCACGGCGCCTGCAGTTGAAGGCGGCAGGCTGAGCCGGACGGCCAAGGGGGCGATCTTTCCCGGCTTTCCCGGCGCCTGCAAGGACTGCAAACAGGGAGGAAGGGAAACGATATGGCGATTTCACTGCGCAAGGCGCGTATGATCATCCGCAAGACCCTGGAGAAGGGCCGTGAGATGGATCTGAATCCGCTGTCGGTGGTGGTGCTGGATGCCGGTGGCCACGTTCAGGCCTTTGAACGCGAGGACGGCGCATCCCCGGGGCGCTTTGCAATCGCGCATGGCAAGGCGTTCGGGGCCGTGATGTTGGGGTTGGGCGGCACCGCGCAAATGGCGCGAGCCGAACAGCAGCCCTATTTCACGGCGGCGGTGAACGGGGTGTTCGCCGGGCAGCTGGTTCCGGTTCCGGGCGGTGTTCTGATTCGCGACAAGAAGGGCGAAATCGTCGGTGCGGTCGGGGTGACCGGGGACAGCTCGGACAATGACGCGGCAGCGGCGAAGGCGGGCATCGAAGCCGGCAATCTCACGGCCGAGATCTGACCCGCCCGCAAATCGCCGGTTGCTTGCCGTCCGTGTCCGTCAGGCCGCGCCAGAACCGGACGGGCGTTCGGACCAGCGGCGCACTGCATCTCCGAAGGCGGTGAACAACGGGCGCGACACCGGGTCGTTGGCCGCGTTCCATTCCGGATGCCATTGTACCGCCAGCGTAAAGCCGGGGGCGGCGTCGATCCGCAGCGCCTCGGGCGTTCCGTCGGGCGCGGTGCCTTCGATGACGACCCGCTGACCGGGCCGCTTGACGCCCTGGCCATGCAGGGTGTTGGTCATCACCTCGGTCGCTCCGAACAAGTCGTGAAACACGCCGTCCGGGGTGAATTCGACCCGGTGGCGCAGCGCGAACTTTTCTTCCAGCGTGCCGTCCGGCGGCATGCGGTGATTCATGCGCCCGGGCAGATCGCGGATTTCCGGGTGCAAGGTGCCGCCCATCGCCACGTTGACCTCTTGAAACCCGCGGCAGATCCCCAGAAAGGGCTGGCCGCGTTCAACGCAGGCCCGCACCAGCGGCAGCACGATCGCGTCGCGGGCACGGTCAAAGGAACCATGCGCTTCGGTCGCCGGCTCGCCGTATTCTTCGGGATGCACGTTGGGCCGCCCGCCTGTCAGCAGGAAGCCGTCACAGGTGTCCAGCAGGTCCTCGACCGACAGGAAACGCGGATCCGCCGGGATCAGCAGAGGCATGCAGCCCGCGACTTCGGCAATGGCTTCGGAATTGTGCGAACCACCCGCATGTGCCGGGTATTGATCGTGAAGCAGATAGGAATTTCCGATGATGCCAACGATGGGGCGCGCCATGAGAGTGCCTGACTTTTTTGATTTTGGGGCAGATTAGAACGCAAGGGCGAGGGCGGCAACACCCTGTTGGCCCTGTCGCGGGCAAAGCGGGGCCGGTGCCTGTTTGGGCGGCAGTCCGTGTCCGGGCCGCCCACCAGACAACCGCCGGCGCGATCAGCTGCGCCGATCTGGGAACTGGATCGGGGCGTCAGCGGACTGCGGGGGGTCGTCGGCCTCTGGTTCCGGCGCGGTCAGGGGCGGGTCCTGATCCTGACCGTCATCCGGCCGATCCGACAGCTGTTGGGCAGGCTGCTGCGCTGCGATCGGGGCCGGGGCGGTCATCGGGGCAATGTGGCCGGGGCTGTCGATGACCTGAGGCGGAAAGGCGGCCGCGTCTTCATCCAGCGCGCGGCGGAAAATCAGCATATTGCGCCAGTTGGTCGTACTGCCGGTGAGGCCGGTGCGTTCTTCGCTGGGCAGCAATTCGGCGCGCTGGTATTCCCAGCCCGAGGCGGCCATTTCGTTCAGGACCTCTTCTATGGACAGGGCAAAGCGGCCTTCGGGCGTTTTCACCGTCTTGGATTTCTGCCCCTTGGCGGGGGCGGGGACGACTTTGTATTCGTATCGCGGCATGGGTTCGCTTTTCACCGTTGTTCGGCGGCAACCTAGCCCAGCCGCCGCGGCAGTTCCAGCCGCCTCATGCGGGCGCGGGTTTTCGCCGGATCCCGATGCTGCGCCCGACGCCGTCGGGGCGGGGCAGGTCGGCGTGACGGCGGGCCATGGCGCCGATCGCTTCGGCGATGTCGGGCGGGAAGGGCGCGACGCGCGGGCCGCTCATGTCGATATGCAGGCCCAGGGCTTCGCCGGTGGCGGCAAGCCAGCCGTCCTCATGGTACAGTTCCTGATAGGTGTGAAACCGTTTGTCGTCGTGATCGATGAGCTGCAAACTGGCCCGCACCCGGTCGCCCTGGTGCAATTCGCGCACATAGCAGACGTGAAATTCGGCCGTATAGGTGGTGAACCCGCGAGTGCGCGCGTAGGTTTCGCCGAAGCCCAGTTCGGCATAGACCTCATCGGCGCAGGTATCGAACAGTACATTGTAATAGGCCATGTTGAGATGGCCGTTATAGTCGATCCATTCCGGTTTCACGGTCATGATGCTGGACATGAAGGGGGCGGGCATTGGGCGTCTCCTGTAGTGATTTCGCCCGAACCTATCTTGTTTCGGCCCCGACTTGAAACACCGGCGTCGCCCGGCGTGTCGATATCCGCGATGCGCGCCGCGTCAGATGCGCAGATCAAACAGGTTGGCCAGGGGCAGTTCACGGGCGCGGATCCCGGTCAGATCGAACAGGGCATTGCCAAGCGCCGGCATCGCGGGCGGGGTGCCCGGCTCGCCCGCACCGCCGAGATGGGGGTTGGTCTCAAGGATCGCGACCTCGGTGATCGGGGCTGTGTGCATTCGGATCGCGTCGTAGTCCGGAAAGTTCTGCTGTTCCACTGCACCTTGCGCAAAGGTGATTTCGCCGAATGCGGCCGCCGACAGGCCGTACATCATCCCGCCGATCATCTGGGCCTCTATGATGCCCGGGTCCAGCGCCAGCCCCATGTCGCAGGCGATCCATGCCCGGCTGATGCGGATGGTGCCGTCCTCGTCCACGACTTCGATGACCTGGGCCACCGGGGTGCCGAAACTATAGGTAAATCCGACTCCGCGTCCGACGCCTTCGGGTGTCTTACCGGTCCAGCCGGACAGCGCGCGCACGGCTTCCAGCGTACCGGCGCTGGGGGCGTGAACGGGGCGGATCAGGTCAAGCCGGAACGCCAGCGGGTCGCGCCCGGCGGCATGGGCCATTTCATCAATGAACGTGTCGTGAAAGAAGCCGTTGAATGACGCCCCGACCGAACGCCAGAACCCCACGGGCAGGTCCAGATCCGCCACATGGCCGCGCACCCGGTAGTTCGGTATGTCATAGGGCTGGTTGAATGCCCCATCCACCAGCACCTTGTCCGGACCCGCCGCGGGCAGCCCCATCCAGCGGCCCAGGGCCTGATGCGTGGCCGATTGTGCCGCGATCTGCGCGTCCAGCATCACCGCCCGGCCATCCTGAACCGCACCCGAGAACCGCGCCAGCGCGCCGGGGCGGTAGAAATCATGGGTCATGTCTTCTTCGCGCGACCAGGTCAGTTGCACCGGGGTGCCGGGCATGTCCATCGCGACCTGCGTGGCATAGGCGGCAAAGTCCAATTCGCCGCGCCGGCCGAACCCGCCACCCATGAGCGTGGTATGAACCTGCACCGCATCGGGTTTGAGCCCGGCCAGTTTCGCACAGGTGTTGCGTTGAAAGACCGGCGTCTGGTTGCCGCACCAGATCTCCAGCGCATCGCCGGTGAACAACGCGGTGGCGTTCTGTGGCTCCATCGTGGCGTGGGCCAGATACGGCAGCTTGTATTCGGCCCGCAGCGTGGTGGCACCTTCGGGAACGGACGCGGTGTCGCCGTCGTCGCGCAGCACCGAGTTGGGGCTGTCGTCAAACGCCTGTTCGATGCGCTCAAAGATCGCGTCGGTTTCGGGCGGGTAAGGGGCCGCGCCCCAGGTCACCTGGACCGCGTTCGCGGCCTGTTGGGCCAGCCAGGTGTTGCTGGCGACCACCGCAATGCCGTTGCCCAGATCGACGACGCGGTCCACGCCGGGCATGGACCGGGCGGCGCTGGCGTCAAAGCCTTTCATCACGCCGCCCAGATGCGGATTGATCCGCAAGGCGGCGAATTTCATCCCGGGCAGGCGTATGTCGATGCCGAATTGTGCGGTGCCGGTGGATTTTCCCACCATGTCCACGCGTGGCACCGATGTGCCCAGATAGCGCCAGTCGCGCGCATCGCGCAGCGTGACCTCGGGCGGCTCGATCTTTGCGGCGGCCTGGGCCAGATCCGTATAGGGGATGGTCTGGCCGTCCGGGGCGATCACCTGCCCATTTTCGGTTCTGAGTTGCGCACGCTTCAGGCCCAGCAGGTCGGCGGCGGCCTGCTTCAGGGTTTCGCGCGCGGCGGCACCGGTTTCGCGCATGCGCACGAAGCCATCTTTCATCGAGGTCGACCCCCCGGTGACCTGCAACCCGACCAGCTTGCCTATTCCGCCAAGCGCCTCACCGACGCTGTGCTGGAATTCGCCGGTGTCATAGCCTTTGCCGGGCAGGGCATCCGCCACCATGGCGCTGTTGTAATAGGCCTTGGCGGCGGGGCCGTGCAGCACGCGAATGCTGGCCATGTCCACGTCCAGTTCTTCGGCCAGCAAGGCGGCCCAGGTCGTGTGTACGCCCTGGCCCATCTCGGCGCGCGGCGCGATCAGCGTCACCCCTTGCTGGTCGATCAGCACGAAAGGGTTCAGCGCCGTCTGGCCGGTGGCGGGCTGCAACGGGTTGGGGGCCGGCTGGCGCAGCTTGTAGACGCCAAAGGCAACACCGCCGACGATGGCAGCGGATCCGATCAGGAATGTCCGGCGGGCGACGGTTCCGATACGCGACATGGTTCAGGCCTCGCTGAGTCTGGCCGCGGCCATGTGGATCGCGGCGCGGATGCGTGGATAGGTGCCGCACCGGCACAGGTTGCCCTGCATCGCGTCGTCGATTTCAGCATCGGTTGGGGCCGGGGTTTCGGCCAGTAGGGCGGCGGCCTGCATGATTTGACCCGACTGGCAATAGCCGCATTGCGCCACCTGATTTTCGACCCAGGCCTGCTGGATCACGGCCATGGTGTCGGGCGTGCCCAGGCCTTCGATCGTGGTCACATCGCCCCAGACATCGGCCAGTGCGATCTGGCAGCTGCGCACGGCTTCGCCATCGATCTGTACCGTGCAGGCACCGCAGGCGGCGACGCCGCAGCCGAATTTCGTGCCGGTCAACCCGATTTCGTCGCGCAGCACCCAGAGCAGGGGAACGTCGTCGGGCAAATCGACCTGGTGGTCGGTTCCGTTCACGCTCAGTCGGGTGGGCATGGCTGGTCTCTTTCGGGTTGGGTTGCGCTTGCTTGCAGGCAATATGACAAAATACAACAAAAACGTCAAACTGTCATTTGACAAAATGCGGTCAAAATGTCAGGAGTCTGGACATGAAGGACAAAACGGTCGATGCCAAACGTCAGACGATCCTGCAGGCGGCCTGGCAGGCGTTTGCCAGCTATGGGTACCGCAAGACGTCGATGGACGATATTGCCCGTGGTGCTGGCGTGTCTCGTCCTGCGCTGTATCTGTATTACCGCAACAAGGAAGACATCTTTCGCAGCCTGGCGCAGCGTTATTATGATGAGGCCGTCGAGATGGTGAGCGCCGCGCTTGGCGCTGCCGGCGACGTGCCGGATCAGTTGGAGCGGGCCTTTACGGCGCAGGGTGGAACGATCATGCGCGCGATGCTCAGTTCGCCGCATGGGATGGAGCTGCTGGACACCAGCAACGCCACCGCCGCCGACATCATCGCAACCGGAGAAGCACGCCTGACTGCGGCCTATGCCCATTGGCTGAATTCGCAGGTGCAGGCCGGGCGCGTCGCGCTGCAGGACACCCCGCAAGAGGTGGCAGCGACGTTGACCGCCGCGCTCAAGGGGATCAAGACTGCCGCGCCGCAGTACGATGTGTATATGCGGCGGGTGACCCGGTTGGCGGCCCTGCTGGGGGGCGGCCTGGCTGCGGATTGACCGTCTGAAGCGTTGCGCCTTTCACTTGGTCTATCACGTATCGCCTGTCGCGTTGAGATCCCTGATTTCAGGCAGCGAAACGTGATGCGGGTTCAAGGCGAATTGTTCTAGAGGTCGGTGCGCAGGTGCCAGAGTTCGGGGAACAGTTCGACTTCCAGCATACGTTTCAGATAGCTGACCCCGCCGGTGCCGCCGGTGCCGCGCTTGAAGCCGATCACGCGCTCGACCGTGGTGACATGGTTGAACCGCCAGCGCCGGAAATAGTCTTCGAGATCAACCAGCTTTTCCGCCAGTTCGTACAATTCCCAATGGGTGGCCGGGTCGCGATAGACCTCGCTCCAGGCGGCGGCAACGCCGGGATCGGGCGTATAGGGTTCATCCACAGCGCGGTTCAGCACGGCATCCGGCACCGGCACCGCCGTGTTCAGCGCCTGCAAGGCGACATCGTACAGGGATGCACGGTCCAGTTCCGCCGTCAGCAGGGCGGTGATGTCGCTGCGATGGGCATGGGGGCGCAGCATGGCGCGGTTGCGGTTGCCCAGCAGAAATTCGATCTGGCGATACTGGTGCGACTGGAACCCCGACGACTGCCCCAGGCTTTCGCGGAATGTGGTATAATCGCTGGGGGTCATGGTGCGCAGCACATCCCACGCGTTGTTGAGCTGTTCAAAGATCCGCGCCACGCGGGCCAGCATCTTGAACGCGGGCCGGCGATCGGGGCCCGCCATCACCTGTCGCGCCGCCGTCAGTTCGTGAATCGCCAGCCGCATCCACAGTTCCGAGGTCTGGTGCTGGATGATGAACAGCATCTCGTCATGTGCGGTGGACTGGGGGTGCTGTGCGGACAGGATCTTGTCCAGCCCGAGATAATCGCCATAGGCCATGCGCCCGTCAAAGGACATCTGCGCGCCTTCGCGTGCGGGATCATAAGGGTCAGTCATCGGGTCGTCTCCAGGGTCAGGTCCATTTTAATGCGGGACGGCGCACTGCCATTGCGCGCTTATCTTGCGGCGCCAGCCGCGCGCCAGCCCCGGCGGTCAGATGTGCCGGGGCGGGGTCAGGTGACGGCGGCCCGCACCTGATATTCGGGGCGGTCCCACAAGCGGTTGCCCATCACGTCGGCAATGACGGCGGCAGCGGCCCGGACGTCTTCGTGGTCGATATACAGCGGGGTAAAGCCGAACCGCATCACGTCCGGCGCGCGAAAGTCGCCGATCACGCCACGGTCGATCAGGGCCTGCATCGCCGCATAGCCGTGCTCAAAGCGGAACGACACCTGGCTGCCGCGTGCTGCGCTGTCGCGTGGGCTGGCAAGGGTCAGCATCGGGCAGGTGGATTCGACCAGCTGGATGAACAGGTCGGTCAATTCGATCGAACGTGCGCGCACATCATCCATGTCCGCCATGTCCCAGATGTCCAGCGCGGTGTCCAGCGCCGCCATCTGGATTGCCGGTGGCGTCCCCACCCGCATCCGTGCGACCCCGGTGCCGGGACGATAGGTTTGTTCAAAGGCGAAGGGGCTGTCATGGCCCAGCCAGCCGGACAGGGCGGGCAGAGCGTTGCCCGCGTGGCGCGGCGCGACATAGATGAAAGCCGGAGCGCCAGGGCCGCCGTTGAGGTATTTGTAGGTGCAGCCGGCCGCGAAATCGGCCCCGGCCCTGGCCAGATCCACCGGCACCGCGCCGGCCGAATGGGCCAGATCCCAGACCGAGACAACACCGGCCGCATGGGCGCGGCGGGTCAGGTCAACCATGTCGTGCATTCGCCCGGTGCCGTAATCGACTTCAGTCAGCATCAACACGGCGATCTCGTCGGTGATGTGATCGGCGACGTCTTCGGGGGCAACGACGCGCAGTTCGTGGCCCTTGTCCAGACTGCGCAGCAGACCTGCGGCCATGTACAGATCGGTCGGAAAGTTGCCGCTGTCGCTCAGCACCACGCGGCGTTCGGGGTTCAGGGCCAGCGCGGCGGCCAGCGCTTGGTAGACCTTGATCGACAGGGTGTCGCCCAGCACCACATGGCCCGGCTCGGCCCCGATCAGGCGGCCGATCCGGTCGCCCAGGGCCATGGGCTGCGCCATCCAGCCGGCCTTGTTCCAGCCGGTGATCAGCATTTTGCCCCATTCGTCGCTGACCATGCCCGCAACCCGGTCCGGGGCCGATCTGGGCAGCGGCCCCAACGAGTTGCCGTCCAGATAGAGCACCCCGGGTGGCAGGTCGAACATCGCTTTCGTGGCGGCGAAATCGGTCATGCGCGTCTCCCCATTATATTTTAAGCCTAAAGCACTTATTTGTGCATAACGACGCACCGGCGTTCTGTCCAGCCCATTGTGGCGCGCAGCCGGGGCCGGGGCGGCGGGCAGGGGATGGTCCCTGCTTTACATACTCATTCGTATCTGTGAATTTGTTCACAAGCGAAAGGAGTCCCCATGAAGTATCTGTTCACAGCCCTGCTGGCGACCGTGGCCACGGCCGCATCCGCCAGCGAAGACATCGCCGACCAGTATCCGCAGTCCGAGCTGTACGCAAAACCGGTCGAGGTCATTCCGCATGTGTATTCCGCCATCGGCGCGACCGCACCGCCGACCTATGAGAATTCAGGCCACAACAACAACCTGTCCTTCATCGTCACGGAGGCCGGGGTGATCGTGGTCAACGGCGGGGCATCGGTGCGCCTGGCGGCGGCGCTGCATGACGAAATCAAGGCGGTGACCGATCAGCCCGTGGTTCTGGTCATCAATGAGAACGGGCAGGGGCATGCCATGTTGGGCAATGCCTACTGGCGCGATCTGGGGGTCGATGTTCTGGCCCATGAGGACGCGGTGGCCGAGGTCAATGAAAACGGCGATTTCATCCTGCAGGGAATGCAGCGATACAACCGCGACAAGGCCGAGGGCACGCGGGTCGAGCCTGCGAACCTGACCTTTCAGGATGAATACGATGCCTCGATGGGCGGCGTCACCGTCAAGGTGCTGCATCTTGGTCCGGCGCATGATCCCGGCGATGCCCAGGTCTGGCTGCCCGACTGGAGCATGCTGATTGCCGGAGACATCGCATTTCACGAACGCATGTTGCCGATTTTTGAAGGCATATGCACGTCCTGCTGGCTGGACACCTGGGAAACCAAACTGGAGCCGCTGGCCCCGACCTATGTGATTCCCGGTCATGGTCATCCCACCAACCTGGCGCAGGTGCGGCGATATACCCGGGATTATCTGCTGGATCTGCGCGGCAAGATCGGCGCTCATATCGAAGAAGGCGGAGACCTCGCCAGCGCTTATTATGTGGATCAGTCGCAATGGTCCCATCTGGATACGTTCGAGGAACTGGCAACCAAGAACGCAGGGCGTGTGTTTGAAGAGATGGAGTGGGAATGACGCGGATTTTTTGCACCGCAGCACGGCGCCGGTTGGCCGGGTTGGATCGGGTTGGGCCATGAAAAAGCTGGATCTGCCCCCGGTCTGGTTGATCGGTTTTGCCGTGCTGGCCTGGGTGCAGGCGGATCAGCTGCGGCTGGGGCTCGGCTTTGGTGGCGGTGTGGTCGACCTGTTCGGCGGCTTGCTGGTGGGGGGCGGCATCATTCTGGTCGGGATGGCCGCGCTGGAATTTCGTCGGCACCGCACCACGATTGATCCGCGCAACACGCCTGTGGTCTTGATTACCTCGGGCCCCTATAAACGCAGTCGCAACCCGATCTACCTGGGCGATGCGCTGATTCTGACCGGCCTGATCCTGCGCTTTGACGCGGTGCTGTCCTTGCCGTTGGTGCCCATATTCATCTGGGTGATGGAGCGGCGTTTCATTTTCCCGGAAGAGACCCGGCTGCGGCGACAGTTCCGACAGGAATTTCATCGCTACGAAACAAAAGTTCGCAGATGGGTGTAGTTGCGCAACACAATTGCGTTTTCGATCGGTCGCCCTGCTTGCGCATCAGCATGACGCAAGATAGGGAACAGCCGTATATCTGACCACATCGCGTCCGATTTGGGCGAACCAGGGGGATTTAGGTTGAAGATAGGAACACCCAAGGAAATTTTCGACGGCGAATGCCGTGTTGCGATGACGCCAGAAAGCGCGACCGCCTTGCAAAAGCTGGGTCATGAATGCGCGATTGAAACCGGGGCCGGGCTGAAGGCCGGCTTTTCGGACGCGGCCTATGAAGCGGCCGGTGTCGAAGTCGTCAAGACCGCGGCTGCGCTTTACAAGGTTGCAGACATCGTTGCCAAGGTGCGACCGCCCAGCGAAACCGAAGTCAAGCGCCTGCGCAAGAGCCAGACCCTGATTTCGTTCTTCTATCCCGGCTCCAACGAGGCGCTGATGGCGCAGGCGGCGGACAAGGGGGCGACGGTGATCGCCATGGACATGGTGCCCCGCATATCGCGCGCCCAGAAGATGGATGCGCTGTCTTCGATGGCCAATATCGCGGGTTATCGCGCCGTGATCGAGGCGGGCAACAATTTTGGCCGTTTCTTCACCGGCCAGGTCACCGCCGCGGGCAAGGTGCCGCCCGCCAAGGTTCTGGTCATCGGTGCCGGCGTGGCCGGGCTGGCGGCGATCGGAACCGCGACCAGCCTGGGCGCGATTACCTATGCGTTCGATG
The DNA here is from genome assembly GCA_016521575.1 of Rhodobacteraceae bacterium F11138. Taxonomy (GTDB): domain Bacteria; phylum Pseudomonadota; class Alphaproteobacteria; order Rhodobacterales; family Rhodobacteraceae; genus Sedimentitalea. Next base: position 186,970 of record JAEKDP010000007.1, read on the forward strand.
TGCGCCCCGAAGTGGCGGAACAGATCGAAAGCATGGGGGCCGAATTCGTCTTTCTGGAATTCGACGACAGCGAACTGCCCGATGGTGCGGCAACCGGAGGCTATGCACCACCGTCCAGTCCCGAGTTCCAGGCCAAGCAGCTTGAAAAGTTCCGCGAGATCGCGCCGGATATCGACATTGTCATTTCCACCGCGCTGATCCCGAACCGCCCGGCACCCGTGCTGTGGACCAAGGATATGGTCGAGTCCATGAAGCCGGGCAGCGTCATTGTCGATCTGGCGGCTGAACGCGGCGGCAATTGTGAACTGACCGTGATGGACGAAAAGATCGTGACCGAGAACGGCGTCACGATCATCGGCTACACCGATTTCCCGTCCCGCATGGCGGCGCAGTCATCGACGCTCTATGCGACCAACGTGCGCCATATGATGGCGGACCTGACGCCGGAAAAGGACGGCGCCATCAACCACGACATGGACGATGACGTGATCCGCGGCGCCACGGTGACCCACGACAATGCCGTCACCTTCCCACCGCCACCGCCCAAGGTGCAGGCGATTGCGGCCAAGCCCAAGGAAAAGCCCAAGGAACTGACGCCGGAAGAGCGCAAGGCGCAGGAAGTGGCCGAGTTCAAGGCGCAGACCAAACAGCAGGTGACCTTGCTTGCGGTGGGTGCGGCGGTGCTGTTGGGCGTGGGGCTGGTGGCCCCGGCCAGCTTCATGCAGCATTTCATCGTGTTCGTCTTGGCGGTCTTTGTCGGCTTCCAGGTGATCTGGAACGTGTCGCATTCGCTGCACACACCTTTGATGGCGGTGACCAATGCGATCAGTTCGATTATCATCCTGGGCGCCTTGATGCAGATCGGGTCGGGCAGCTTCCTGGTGATCCTGTTGGCGGCGCTGTCTATTTTCATGGCCGGAATCAACATCTTCGGCGGTTTCCTCGTCACGCGGCGCATGCTTGCCATGTTCCAGAAATCCTAAGGAGGCCGGGTCATGGAATTCGGATTCACAACAGCGGCCTATGTGGTTGCGGCTGTTCTTTTCATCCTGTCGCTGGGCGGGCTTTCGGGACAGGAAAGCGCCAAGCGTGCGGTCTGGTATGGCATCGTGGGCATGGCTTTGGCCGTCGCCGCGACATTGATCGGCCCCGGATCGGGCCTGTGGCTGTTGTCGCTTCTTCTGATCGCGGCCGGAGGCTCGATCGGCTATGTGGTGGCGCAGCGCGTGCAGATGACCGAGATGCCCCAGCTGGTCGCGGCCATGCACAGCCTTGTCGGTCTGGCGGCGGTGTTCGTCGGCTTCAACGCGCATTTCGAACTGGGCAATGTGCTGGCGATGGACGACACCGCCAGAGCGACGCTGGACGGCTTTGCCGCGCTGCTGGCCAAGAAGAACGCCGTCGAAATCAACATCCTGCGGGTTGAATTGTTTCTCGGCATCTTCATCGGTGCGATCACCTTTACCGGGTCGGTCATCGCCTATGGCAAGCTGGCCGGCAAGGTGACATCGGCTGCGACCAAGCTGCCCGGTGGTCATGCGCTGAACGCGGCTGCGGCTGCGTTGTCGCTGCTCTGCCTGATCTGGTATTTCAACACCGGCGGCTTTTTCCCGCTGCTGCTGATGACGCTGGCGGCGCTGTTCATCGGCTATCACCTGATCATGGGCATCGGCGGCGCCGACATGCCGGTGGTGGTATCGATGCTCAACAGCTATTCGGGCTGGGCGGCGGCTGCGATCGGGTTCAGCCTGGGCAACGATCTGTTGATCGTGGTCGGTGCGCTGGTCGGGTCGTCCGGTGCGATCCTGTCCTATATCATGTGCAAGGCGATGAACCGTCACTTTGTCAGCGTGATCCTCGGCGGTTTCGGGGGCGCTTCGGGACCCGCGATGGAAGTCGAGGGCGAGCAGGTCGCGATCGAAGCCGATGGCGTGGCGCAGGCCCTGAACGACGCCGACAGCGTCATCATCATCCCCGGCTACGGCATGGCGGTGGCACAGGCGCAGCAATCGGTCAGCGAGCTGGTGCGCAAGCTGCGCGCGGCGGGCAAGAACGTGCGATTTGCGATCCACCCGGTTGCGGGACGGCTGCCGGGGCACATGAACGTGCTGCTGGCCGAAGCCAAGGTGCCGTATGACATCGTGATGGAAATGGACGAGATCAACGACGACTTCCCCGATACGGACGTCGCCATCGTGATCGGGTCCAACGACATCGTGAACCCTGCGGCCCAGGAAGATCCCAACAGCCCGATTGCCGGTATGCCGGTTCTGGAATGCTGGAAAGCCAAGCAGGTGTTCGTGTCAAAGCGCGGGCAGGGCACGGGGTATTCGGGCATCGAAAACCCGCTGTTCTTCAAGGACAACACCCGCATGTTCTATGGCGATGCCAAGGCGTCGCTGGACAAGCTGCTGCCGATGATCGACTGATCAATCGGTTCCCTGATTGCAAGACCCCGCCGGGAAACCGGCGGGGTCTTTGCGTTTCGGGGCGGTGCAGTTCGGTATGCGATTGTATTCACTAACACATTGAATAGATTAAATAACTTTGACATTGTCGCAAATCACGCTATATCGGCGGCGAAACGAGGACACCCGATGCCGCCGATCCTGGACCACCCCTTGCGCTACCGGCTTGCAAACGAGCTGCACGCGCGCCCGTTCCCCGAGATGACCGCGTGCAGCAAGGTCGTTCATCTTGCCGTCAAACAGCCGAAAGAGGCCGTCAGCCGCGACCGCGCCGCCGATCTGGCGCATCTGACGGATTTGCTGGATCGGCACGGGGCACCGCATCCGCAACCCGGGGCGACGCATTATTCCGGACGCATCGGACGCCATGTGCTGAAGTGGGAACAGCACACCGAGTTCGTGACCTATACCGCCTATACCGCCTATACCGACGAGGCCGGGCGCCAGAGCTTTGATCCGGCCGCGTTCCAGGTCTTTCCCGAGGATTGGCTGGAGCAGGCCCCCGGCGAGCGGATTACATCCGCGATGCTGCATATTGCGCCGCGCCCGGATGCGGCGGTAATCGACGCCTCCCTGGCGGAATGGTTCGTGCCCGAAAGCCTGGCCGTTGCCGAGGTGCTGGACAAGACCACGGTGATCGGCGGCGATTTCCGTATCGATCCGGCGGGGCATCAGCGGTTTGCCGTCTTCGTGGACCCGACCCTGGATCCGCGCCGCATCGGCCGCCTGGTGCAACATCTGTGCGAGATCGAGACCTACAAGGCGATGTCGATGCTGGGGTTCGCGCGGGTGCGGGCGTTGTCGGGGCAGCTTTCGGATCTGGACAACCAGTTGACGGAACTGATGATCGAGATGACGGGCGGCGAGACTCCGGCAGGTGTCACCCTGCCGCAGTTGCTGTCGATCTCGGCCGAGCTGGAAACCATGGCGGCGCGAACCTCGTTCCGGTTCGGGGCTACGGGGGCCTATGAGGCAATCGTCAACCAACGCATTTCAGTGCTGCGCGAAACCCGGTTCATGGGGCGGCAGACTTTTGGCGAATTCATGATGCGCCGGTATGAGCCCGCGATGCGGACGGTGAAATCCACCGAAACCCGGTTGCAGACCCTGGCCGATCGGGCGATCCGCGCCGGAGATTTGTTGCGGACACGGGTCGACGTGGAACGCAGTGCACAGAACCAGGCGTTGCTGGCCAGCATGGACCGCCGCGCCGACCTGGCCCTGCGTCTGCAACACACGGTTGAAGGTCTGTCGGTGGTCGCGATCAGTTACTATGCGGTCTCGCTGGCGGGCTATCTGCTCTACCCGCTGACCATGGCCACCGGGCTGAGCAAGGGCATGTTGACCGCGTTGGTCACTCTGCCGGTTGTAGCCCTGGTCTGGTTTGCGATCCGGCGGATCCGGCGAAAGATCGGTTGAGCGCGGCCTGCGCGGCGATACCCCCTGCGGCGATTGCCACAATCGCCAGGATCGCCGCCAGGCTGAGGGTCGGAACTCCGGACAGGCCCGCGCCCACGGTGCAGCCTCCGGCCAGTACGCCGCCGACACCCATCAGCACCGCCCCCGCCATATAGCGTCCGGTCTGGCGCGGGCTGTCAAAGCTTTGCCATTGAAAGCTGCCGGACAGCAGGGATGAGATCAACGCGCCAGCCAGCACACCACCGACCAGCCCGGTTCCGAACCCGGCCGGGATCGAGGACGCGGCAATTCCAAAGAACAGGGTTTCCGCCGAGGGCGACGTGAAAGACAGGCTTTCCATCGCGATCGGATCGAATTCATCCAGCAGAACATACCCCGTACCCACCCATGCGACAGGCACAAGCAGGCCCAGCAATGCTGCCATCAGCAATGTGGCGGCGCCATTGCCGGACCGTGCGGCATAGATCAGCGCGGCAACCGCAATCAGGCCCGCCCAGACCAGCGCGCCACCGGGCAGCGCGGACAGCGAAACGGTGTCGCCCAGGGGAACCGTCACCGATCCCAAAGCCACTCGGGCCGGGGCAAGAACTCCCTTGAGCGTGGCATGGGCCACGACAGCGAAGACCAGCAAGACCAGCAAGGCGCGCAGATTGCCCGAACCGCCCAGCACCGTCAGGCGCGAAACGCAGCCCCGCGTCAGTACCATGCCCGCGCCGAACATCAGCCCGCCCAGTGCGATGGCCAGCACAGGCAGATCGGCTGCCATGAAGCGGTGGGCATCAAACTCGATCCAACCGGCCGCAACTGCCGCCTGTGTGCCCAACACGGCCACCGCCAGCGCGGTCAGCCAGACACCCGCAGCGGCGCGGCGGTCGTCGCCCACCAGCGCGCGGCGGAAACAGAACTTCGTCCGCTCGGCCAAAATGCCGAACAATCCACCCAGAGCGAGCGCGAACAAAACGCTGACCTCGCGCGCCGTGGTGTCTTCGAACCCGAATGTCTCGAACATGATTGGCCCCCTGCGATACCGAACCCTGAAATCGGAATATTTCTCAAATTGCCCGGGACAGGCGGGCATTCAAGGGCAGCAGGGGCCAGCACCCGGGGGCGGCAAAGAATGATGGTTTGGTATGCGGGCCGGGTGCGGGAAAAATTCCCGCAGGCCATTGCGCAGACGGATCAAACATCTGTCCGTATCGCCCCAAGGCGGCCCGGAATTCTTATTTGCGGATCACCGCCCCCGGATGCGCGGATCCAGAGCATCCCGAAGCCCGTCGCCCAGATAATTCACGCTGAGCACGGTCAGTGAGATCGCGACACCGGGCCAGATCACCCGCTCGGGGTATTGCTGCAGATAATCGGTGCCATCAAACAGCAATCGTCCCCAGGTCGGAAAGTCCGGCGGAAAGCCCAGGCCCAGAAATGACAAGGCGCTTTCCGTTATGATCGCATTGGCGATGCCCAGGGTGGCCGAGACCATGATGGGGCTTAAGACGTTGGGCAGGATATGCCGGGTGATCATCTTGCTGTTGGTGGTGCCGATGCTGCGGGCAGCCAGAACGAATTCGCGTTCTTTCAGCGCCAGAACATCGCCGCGCACGATACGGGCGGTCGGCATCCAGCTGGTAATGCCGATGGCGCAGACGATCAGGATGAAAATGCCCTGTTCCGGACCAAAGGCGGCGTTAAGCGGTTCACGGAACAACAGCATCATGACCAGCAATAGTGGCAGCAGGGGCAGGGCCAGGAACAGATCGGTCATGCGCATCAGCAGCCCGTCCATCCGCCGGAAGAACCCGGCAACCACGCCGACAAAGGACCCCAGAAACAGCGCCAGGGCCATTGCCGCGATGCCCACGGAAACCGAGGTCTGCCCACCGGCCATCATCCGGGCCATGATGTCGCGCCCCAGTTGGTCGGTGCCGAACGGATGCGTCAGGCTGGGCCCCTGGTTGCGGGCACGGATGTCGATATGGGTGGGGTCGATGGACCAGAACAGCGGCCCCAGGAAAACGCCTGCGACGATCAGAATGAAGATGATCCCGCCGCACAGCGCGCCCTTGTGCGATTTGAACTGATCCCAGACATCCAGCCATTGGCTGCGCGGCGGCCTATCGGGTTGCGCATCGCCGCCCAGCGGGGTGGTGTGATCATGCGCGACAATGGCCGCCACGGTGTCTATCGGATCTTTCACGGGATCGTGGCGCGGCTCAGTCATAGCGGATCCTCGGGTCAAGAATGCCATAGAGAACGTCGGCGATCAGGTTGAACAGAACGATCAGGATGGCAAAGATGAAGGCCAGCGTCTGTACCATCGGCAGATCGTTGGCCTGGATCGCGCCGATCAGCAGGTGGCCGATGCCGTTCACCTTGAACACCTGTTCAGTGATGATGGCGCCGCCAAAGATCGCCGGAACCCCCAGCGCGATGACCGTGACCACCGGGATCATCGAGTTGCGCAGCACATGCAGCATGACCACCGTGTATTCGCCCAGCCCCTTGGCGCGGGCGGTGCGGACATAGTCCTGGTTCAGGTTGTCCAGCATGCTTGAGCGCATGAAACGGCTGATCTGGGCGGTGATCTGCAACGCCAGAACCATTACCGGCATGATCATCTGTTGCAACTGGCGAACGAAACTGTCCCAATCGACCACCTGCAGCGTGGTGTCATAGATCGACGGGAACCATCCCAGATTGACTGAAAAGATCACGATCACCAACACACCCGAAAAGAACGGCGGAACGGAAAATCCGACCATGGATACGAAGGTGCCCAACTGATCGAACCAGGAATATTGCCGATAGGCTGAATAGATGCCGATCGGAATGGCGATCAGGATGCCAACCACATAGGCGGTGCCCACGACCCAGAGCGTTTGCGGGATACGCTGAGCGACGATGTCCATGACCGGCGAACGGGTCTGCCAGCTGATCATCCTCAGCTTGCCCTCGGCAAACTGTGTGCCGAAGATATGGTCGATCAGAACCTGGGGTTCGATCCAGTAGAATTGCACGATCCATTTCCAGAAACGTACATGCATCGGTTCGCCCAGTCCCAGGGCCAGGCGCATCTTCTCCTTGACCTCGGGCGGCACGGTCAGGGGCACCTGTGCCATCGGATCACCCGGGGCCAGTTCCAGTAGCAGGAAAATCACCAATGCGATGAATACAAGGGTGGGAACCGCCAGCGCCAGACGCCGGATCGTGAATGTCAGCATACGGAAAGCCTTTGCGCATCTGCCTTGAACAGAATCAAGCCGGACGCGCCCCGGAACGGACCGGGGCGCGCGGTATCAGGCAGATTTACGAGTCTTCAAGCCGATACCAGTCGGCGACGTTCCACAGCTCGCTGTCCCAGACATTCAGGATCACGCCGCCCAGGCTGTTGGAATGGGCCGAAACGCGGCCGCGATCCACCAGCGGCAGAATGCTGTAGCTGTCCTTGGTCAGCATGTCGTTCAGCTTCTTGGCGATCTCCGAGCGTTTTTCCATCTCGCCGGTGCGTCCGAGTTCGGCGATCAGCTCATCATAGGCCGGATCACAGAACCGGTTGATGTTCTCGCCCTGCCACTGGCTTTCAGGTCTTGGCATCTTGTCGCAGGTGCGTTGGGCCAGATAGTTTTCCGGATCGGTGCCATCAAAGTTGTTGGCGTACATTTCGACGTCGGCATAGAATTTCTGGAACGTGTCCGGGCTGCCGGGATCGCCGCCGAAGAAGACCGAACCCGAGATGTTGCGCAATTCGGTCTCAACACCGATTTCGCTCCACCACTGTTTGATCAGCGCCTGGAAATCCTGACGCACCGCGTTGGTCGAGGTCTGATACAGCAGCGACAGGCGCATACCGTCCTTGGTGCGGATGCCGTCCGCGCCCTTGACCCAGCCGGCGTCGTCCAGCATCTGGTTCGCCGCGGCGATGTCCTGTTTCAGACAGTCCGTGTTGTCGCTGGCATACATTGCCGGTGCGGGGACCATGTTGCAGGTCGCCCGGCCCGCCTGACCATAACCGATCTCGACCAGCAGATCGCGATCGATCGCCATGCTGAGCGCTTCGCGCACGGCCCGGTCGCTGAGAATGGGATGCGGGTGCTTGGCGGTCGCGCGCTCGTCGTCGGGCAGATCCGGCGACGGGTCGGTCATGTTGATCTCGATACGTTCGACCAGGGTGCCAAAGGCCGACACCGGCGTGCCCTTGCCGGCCTCGGCCATCTTCGAGATGACTTCGGGGGCCAGTTGCAGGTTCCAGGCATAATCATATTCGCCTGTTTCCATGACGGCGCGTCCCGCGGCCGTGGCATCGCCGCCGCCCTTGAAGGTCAGCGTGGCAAACGCCGGCTTGTCAGGATCGCGATAATTCTGGTTGGCCGACATGGTGATCACGTCGTTGGGTTTGAATTCATCCACCACGAAGGGGCCGGTGCCGATGGGGTTGAAATTAGCCTCGGTGCATTCGGGGGCTTTTGGGCCCAGGCAATCGGCAAACTGCGCGGCTTGGATGATCGGGGACTGAGCACCCATGAACGGGCCATAGGGGTTGGGTTTGGGTTCGACAAAGGTGACCTTGACGGTCATGTCGTCGAGGGCTTCGACCTTGGAGACGCCTTCGAACTTGGCAGCCTGCGCACAGCCGCCTTCGGGGTGCATGCAATATTCGGCGGTAAAGACCACGTCGGCCGAAGTCACGGCCGTGCCATCGGACCACAGCAGATCCGGCTTCAGTTTCCATGTGATGGTTGTCAGGTCTTCGCTGACGCCGCCGTTTTCCAGCGTCGGGATTTCAGTGGCCAGAAACGGCACCAGGGCACCGGTTTCATCGTACCGGCCCAGGGGTTCCAGAACCAGGCTGGAGCTTTCGACATCCTTGGTTCCGGCCGACAGATACGGATTCAGGATTGAAGGTGCCTGCCAGTAGATGATGCTGACATTGCCGTCCGACCCACGTTCCGCCATGGCCATGGGGGCCAGCGCCGTGGATGCGAGCGCACCCATCAATAGGGTTTTGATTTTCATATTTCTCTCCGTTGTTGGACATGTCGGTGTCCTGGTTGTCTCCGCCTTGCTGGCGGATGTCCGGTTATGCCGCTGCCGCATCGTTTGGTTCGAAAAAGGGGCGAATGCAGTTGCGTCCGCCCGTCAAACCGGCCTTGCAGTCTGGGATTTGCGCATCGAATACCGAGTTTTCGAAAAATGCAAGCCTTGCGTTGGGAAATTTGGGAACGGGTTTGACAGCGCCGGTATTCGCGCCGTAGCTTCCGGCGCGAGACCAAAAGGAAACTGAATATGCTGGATCAGCCGATTGCGCGTGTCGAAGGGCTTCGGGTCGCGTTCCAAACCAAGGATGGCCCGGTGGTCGGCGTTCAGGACGTGTCGTTCGATGTCCATCCGGGTGAAACCGTCTGTATCGTCGGCGAATCCGGGTCCGGCAAATCGGTGACGTCGCTGTCGCTGATGCGGCTGGTGGAATTCGGCGGCGGTTCGATCGAAGCAGGGCAGCTGATCTTTGACCGCAAGGATGGCGACGAACTGGATGTTGCAACGGCCGAACAGGACCTGATGCGCCAGATCCGGGGCAACGAGATCGGCATGATCTTTCAGGAACCCATGACGGCGCTGAACCCGGTGTTCACGATCGGGCGGCAATTGACCGAAGGGTTGCGGGTTCACAAGGGTCTGTCGCGGGCCGATGCCACTGAACGTGCCCTGACCCTGTTGCGCGAGGTGCGCATCCCTGAACCTGAACGCCGCCTCAAGCAATATCCGCATGAGCTGTCGGGCGGGATGCGCCAGCGGGTTGTGATCGCCATGGCAATGGCCTGCGCGCCGCGCCTGCTGATCGCGGACGAACCGACCACGGCGCTGGACGTGACCATCCAGGCCGAGATCCTGGCATTGATGGACCGGCTCAAACGGGAAACCGGCACGGCGGTGATGTTCATCACCCATGATATGGCCGTCGTGGCCCAGATGGCCGACCGCGTGGTGGTGATGTTCCGGGGCAACAAGGTCGAGGAAGGCACCGTCCAGGAGATATTTGAAACGCCGCAGCACCCCTATACCAAGGCGCTGCTGGCGGCGGTGCCGAAACTGGGCGAGATGCGCGGGAAATCGGCACCCGAACCGATGAAGCTGCTGGGAAAAGACGATCAGACCATCGCGCCAATTCCTGGCACCGATGAGGTGCTGCTGTCGGTCAGGAACCTGACCACGCGATTCGCGGTCAAGGGCGGTTTTTTCCGCCGCACCGTGGCTCAGGTGCACGCGGTCGAGGATATATCGTTTACCATCAATCGTGGCCAGACATTGTCATTGGTGGGCGAATCCGGGTGCGGGAAATCCACCGCGGGGCGCTCTATCCTGCGTCTGGTCGAACCCGACGCCGGGCAGATCGATCTGGACGGGGTCGATATCATGCAGCTGAACGCCGGCGCGCTGCGCGACGCGCGGCTGGACATGCAAATGATCTTTCAGGATCCGTTTGCGTCTCTGAACCCGCAGATGCAGCTGATGGATCAGGTCGCAGAGCCGCTGCGCAACTATGGCAACCATGCCGCCGACAGCATCCGCGAGCGGGTTTCGATGCTGTTCGACCGGGTCGAGTTGCCCCGCAGTTTCATGCGCCGTTATCCGCACGAGTTGTCCGGGGGACAGCGTCAACGGGTGGCGATCGCGCGGGCTTTGGCGCTGAATCCCAAGCTGATCGTGGCGGACGAGGCGGTGTCGGCGCTGGATGTCAGCGTGCAGGCGCAGGTGTTGAACCTGATGATGGAGTTGCAGGCCGAACTGGGCCTGTCCTTTCTGTTCATCAGTCACGATATGGCGGTGGTCGAACGGGTCAGCCATCAGGTCGGGGTGATGTATCTGGGCCGTATCGTCGAAATGGGGCCGCGCGCACGAGTGTTCGAAAACCCCCAGCACCCCTATACGCAGGCGTTGATGAAAGCGGTTCCCATCGCCGATCCGCGCAAGCGCAAATCCGAAAAGGATCTGAATTTCAAACCGATCCCGTCTCCGATTCACGGGTTGGACTATGATCCGGCGCCGTCAGTATACGAAGAGGTCGAGCCGGGGCATTATGTCCTGACGACGGACAGCGGGTATTGAAATGGTGGAAAATCTCGATGCGAAGGCGATCATGGATCGGCTGGTGGCCTTTCCGACGGTCAGCCGCGACACCAATCTGCCGCTGATCGACTGGGTCCAGGATTATCTGGCCGGTCATGGCATCACCGCACATCGCTGGGTCGACCCGGATCAGCGGCACAAGGCGGCGCTGTTCGCGCATGTCGGCCCGTGGGAACCCGGCGCGGTGGTCTTGTCGGGGCATACCGACGTGGTGCCGGTCGACGGTCAGCCATGGGATACGGATCCGTTCGAGGTGGTCGAAAAGGACGGCAAGTATTTCGGGCGCGGCACCTGCGATATGAAAGGCTTTGACGCCATCGCGATCTGGGCCCTGGTACAGGCACATCTGCTTGGGGTCTCCCGCCCGCTGCAACTGGCGCTCAGCTTTGACGAAGAGATCGGATGCACCGGCGCGCCGCCGATGATCGAAGCGATGCAGCCGGTTCTTCCCAGGGGATCGATGGTCATCGTGGGCGAGCCTTCGATGATGCAGGCCGTCACCGGTCACAAGGGCGGGCAGGGGTTTGACACCCATGTGATCGGCTTTGAGGTGCATTCGTCGCTGCTGCACACCGGTGTGAACGCGATCATGTATGGCGCCAAGCTGATTGACTGGGCCAATACGGTCAATGCGGCCAACAGGGCGGCACAGCCCAGCGATCTGGCGGCGATGTTCGATCCGCCCTATACCACGGCGCATGTGGGCATGATCGAAGGCGGCACCGCCCACAACATCACCGCCAAGGACTGCCGGTTCAGCTTTGATTTCCGCGCGGTTGCGGGGGAACGGCTGCAGGACTGGGGTGAACGGTACAAGGCCCGCGTGCGCGAGGTCGAGGCCGAAATGCAGGCCGTGCACCCGGACAGCCGAATCGAGATCAGCGAACGTTTCAATGTGCCGGCGCTGGAACCCGAGACCCATGGCGAGGCGGAAACGCTGGTGCGCGCGCTCACCGGCGACAATGCCAGCCATGTGGTCAGCTACGGCACCGAAGCCGGTCAGTTCCAGCAGGCCGGGTATTCCGCCGTGGTCTGTGGCCCGGGCAATATCGCCCAGGCGCATCAGCCGAACGAATATATCACCAAGGCGCAGTTCGAGGCGGGGATCGGTTTCATGGAACGGCTGATCGCACTGCTGCAGAAAGGATAGACAATGCCGATCAAGAACCGAATGGCGGAAATGCATGACGAAATCACCGGTTGGCGGCGTCACCTGCATGCCCATCCCGAACTGATGTTCGACGTGCAGAACACCGCTGATTTCGTGGTCGCGCAGTTGCGTGAATTCGGCATCGACGACATAACCACGGGTATCGGGAAGACCGGTGTGGTGGCGCGCATTCGGGGGCGCTCGGACACGTCAGGCAAGGTCATCGGGCTGCGTGCGGACATGGATGCCCTGCCCATCACCGAAGCGACCGGCCTGGACTATGCCAGTACGGTCCCCGGCAAGATGCACGCCTGTGGCCACGATGGGCACACGGCGATGTTGCTGGGCGCGGCGAAATACCTGGCCGAAACCCGCAATTTCGATGGCACGGTGGTTCTGATCTTTCAGCCCGCCGAAGAAGGCGGCGGTGGCGGGCGCGAGATGTGCCGCGACGGTCTGATGGAACGCTGGGGTATCCAGGAAGTATATGGCATGCACAACATGCCCGGCATCCCCGCGGGGGAATTTGCCATACGTTCGGGGGCGCAACTGGCCAGCGCGGACCAGTTCGACATCACCATCACCGGCAAGGGCGGCCATGCCGCCGCGCCGCATGAGGCAATCGATACAAATCTGGCGGCGGCGCATGTGGTGGTTGCGCTGCAATCCATCGTGTCGCGCAACGCAAACCCGCTGACCAATCTGGTGGTTTCGGTCTGCACGATGCGCAGCGACAGCGAGGCGCATAACGTCATTCCGCAGACGGTCCTGCTGCGTGGCACGGTGCGGGCGCTGGATCAGGACATGCGCGAAATGGCGGCCGAACGGGTGCAGCGCATCGTGACCGCCACCGCCGAGGCCTATGGCTGCACGGCGCAGATCGACTATGAATGGGGATATCCGATCACGGTGAACCATCCGGATCAGACCGGGTTTGCGGCCGATGCCGCCGAAGTGGTGGCAGGCCGGGTTCAGCGCGACACGCCGCCGATCATGCCGGCCGAGGATTTCGCGTTCATGCTGCAGGAACGCCCGGGTGCCTATATGTTCCTGGGCAATGGCGATGGCGCGATGGTGCATCACCCCGCCTATGACTTCAACGACCAGATCATCCCGACCGGCTGCAGCTGGTTTGCCGAACTGGTTGAACGACGAATGCCTACGGCGTAACAGATAGGGCATTCACCCGGCCCGGTCCTCAGATGTACCGCGCCGCCGATACATCTACAGGAGACGCATATATGCCCGTCAAGAACCGTTTTGCCGAATTGCAGGATGAAATCACCGCCTGGCGACGGGATATCCATGAACATCCCGAGATCCTGTTCGAAACCCACCGCACCAGCGCGCTGGTGGCGGAAAAGCTGACGGATTTCGGCTGTGACGAGGTGGTGACCGGTATCGGGCGCACGGGCGTCGTGGGTGTCATCAAGGGAAAATCCGACAGTTCGGGCAAGGTGATCGGCCTGCGCGCGGACATGGATGCGCTGCCCATCCTTGAGGCGACCGGCGTGGACTATGCCAGCAAGACGCCCGGTGCGATGCACGCCTGCGGCCATGACGGCCATACCGCAATGCTGCTGGGCGCGGCGAAATACCTGACCGAGACCCGCAATTTCGACGGCACCGTCGTGGTGATCTTTCAGCCCGCCGAAGAGGGCGGCGGCGGCGGCAAGGAGATGTGCGACGATGGCATGATGGAACGCTGGGGCATCCAGGAAGTGTATGGCATGCACAACTGGCCGGGTCAGCCGGTCGGCAGTTTTGCGATCCGTTCGGGGGCGTTCTTTGCCGCCACCGATCAGTTCGACATCACGCTGGAAGGGCGCGGCGGACATGCGGCGAAACCGCATGACACGGTGGACACGACCGTGATGGCGGCGCAGACCGTAATGGCCTTGCAGACCATTGCCAGCCGGAATGCCGATCCCGTCGATCAGGTGGTGGTTTCGGTGACCTCGTTTGAAACCTCGTCCAAGGCGTTCAACGTGATCCCGCAGAAGGTACAGATCAAAGGCACGGTGCGCACCATGAGCCCGGCCATGCGGGATCTGGCCGAGACACGGATCAAGGACATCTGCTCGGGCACCGCCGCGACTTTTGGCGGCACCGCCGATGTCACCTATTACCGCGGTTATCCGGTGATGGTGAACCATGGCGATCAGACCGATTTCGCCGCCGAGATTGCGCGCAAGGTGTCGGGGGCCTGCGATGACGCCCCGCTGGTGATGGGGGGCGAGGATTTCGCCTATATGCTCGAAGAGCGCCCGGGCGCCTATATTCTGGTGGGCAATGGCGACACCGCCATGGTGCACCACCCGGAATACAACTTCAACGACGAGGCCATTCCCGCCGGCTGCAGCTGGTGGGCCGAGATCGTCGAGCAGAGAATGCCGGCTGCGTGAACCTCGTCGGGGCGGGCGGGTCTGTCAGCCCTCACACCAAAGCCGCTGGTAGACGGATTCGATACCGGCGGCTTCGGCCGCAACGCTGAAATCGGACTGCGCGATATCGCGTGCGGCCAATGACATCGCCGCATGCCGGGTCGGGTCGCTCAGGATCGCCCGGGCGGCGGTGGCCGCGGCTTCGGGGGTGTCCTGGGCCACGATTTCGCCGCTGCGGCCTTGGGAGGAGAACGCCCGGTAGTACCCGGCATCGCTGCCGACAAAAGGCACGCCGCTGGCCATCGCTTCGAGCGGCACCATGCCGTACCCTTCATAGCGCGGCAGCTGCATCACCAGGGACAAACCGCGCATCAGGGCGGGCAGGTCGGCGGCGGCGATCTCGCCGGGAAACAGGATGCGGTCCGACAGTCCGGCCTGGGCGATCTGATCCTGCACCTGCCGCAGGAACCCGGCATGTTCCCGCGCCGCCCGTCCGATCACCAACGCAACCGCGCCCGGCAGGTCCGGCAACAGGCGCAGCATCGCCTGTACGAACAGATCCGTGCCTTTTTCCGGGCGGATACGGCCAATGGTGGCAATTCCGATCTGGCCACCATGGCCCAGCCCCCGCCAGGCGGCGTCCCGGTCCGGGCTGGGGGTGAACAGGTCGGTATCGACACCGTGCGGCACGACGGCGCGCACATGCGGGACGAACTCGGCCGCCTTGTCCGTCGTGGCGATCACCGCGTCCATGCGAGAAATCAGCCATCGCGGATAGGCTGAATGCCGCCGTTGCGCGGCCGAGGTGAACACGATGCGGATCGGCAGGTCCAGCACATCGCGCGCCCAGATCGCGGCGCGCATCTCTGGATTGCGGCGCACATGCCAGATCGCAAAGGGACGATCCGGCGGCGGGCTGTGCGATTCCCGCCGGGCCTGACGCGCGGTGATCGGGTCGGGACAGCCCGGCAGCGGGTGGCCCACCAACCGCAAATCATGGCGGCGCATCTGCTGCCGGATCACGTTGGCGGCGGTGGCGGACACTCCGGTAAAGCGCGGGTTGAAATTGGTGACGAACAGCTCAGCCATCATTGGGTGTCATTCCCAGCCCGTCGAACAGGCTGTCGATTATGTCGTCCAGTTTGGTTTGCTGTCGGTCGACAAAGGCCGCGGCGGCGGTGCGGGCGCGGCTCAGCCCCTCTTCATCGGTCAACCAGAGATTGATCCCGGCGGCAAGCTCGTCCGCGTCGCGGACTTCGACCGCGCCTCCCGTTGCCAGAAGCGGAGCAAAGGTTTCGGTGAAATTGCTGACATGCGGGCCGGTCAGAATGGCGGCCCCGGCCTGTGCGACCTCATAGGGGTTGTGGCCGCCGATGGGCAGCAGCGAGCCGCCCAGAAACACCAGCGGCGTCACGTCGTACCAGGTGCCGGTTTCGCCCAGCGTATCCGCCAGATAAACCTGTGTGCCCGGCGTGACGTGCTGCCCGGCCGTGCGTCGCGCGATTGTCAGCCCCGCCTGCGTGATCAGGTCCGCGACCGCATCGCCGCGTTCCGGATGGCGCGGCACCAGCAGCAGCAGCAGATCGGGATGATCGGCCAGCAGACGCGTGTGGGCGTCCAGAACCAGTTCTTCCTCGCCGGGATGTGTCGAACTTGCGACCCAGACAGGGCGACCGTCCAAATCGGCGCGCAACCGGGTCAGCGTGTCGATATCGACCGGCAGGGGGGCTGACGTCGCCTTGAGATTGGTGCCGGTGCGCAGGCGCGCAGGGTCGGCACCGATGGACAGCAGCCGCTGCGAAATCTGGTCGTTCTGGGTCAGTATCAGGTTGAATTGATCCAGCACGAAACGGGCCGTGTCGGGAAACCTTTGCCAGCCGCGTGCCGATTTCTCGGACAGGCGGGCATTCAGCAGGGCCAGGGGCACGTTCCGCAGCCGGCCCTGGGTCAAGGCGATGGGCCAGAGTTCGCTTTCCACAAAGATCCCCGCATCCGGCCGCCAGTGATCGTAGAACCGCTTGACCGGGCCGGGCGCATCGAGCGGGGCGAATTGATGCCGGGTGCGCGGGGGCATGCGCTGCGCGATCAGCGCCGCAGAGGTGGCGGTGCCGCTGGTGATCAGGAATTCCGCATCCGGCAGGCGTTCGCCCATGCGTGCGATCAGGGTCAGCACCGACAGGCTTTCGCCCACGCTGGCGGCATGAAACCAGATCAGCTGTCCCGCCGGGCGCGTGGCGCTGGCATTGCCCAGACGTTCATGCAGCCGGCGTGGCGTGATCTGGTGACGGCGCAATTTGCGCGCCACGATCTGATAAGCCAGCGGCGAAATCGCCGTCGTCAGCCCGCGGTAGCAGTGAAACAACAGCGTTGGCGGGACGCCATGCGGGACCATCAGCCGCCCGTATGGCTCATGTGGCGCGACATCTGCCCGTCCGCACGCTGTCGGGAATAATCGAAATCATGCCCCTTGGGTTTGTGGGATATCGCGTCACGGATGGCGGCGCGCAGGGGCTCGTCGCTGTCGGGGTGGGCCCGCAGGGGCGCGCGCAGATCTGCCATGTCCTCTTGTCCGAGGCACATGTACAATTCACCGGTGCAGGTCAGCCGAACCCGGTTGCAGCTTTCGCAGAAATTGTGGGTCAGCGGCGTGATGAAACCGATTTTCTGGCCGGTTTCTTCCAGCCGCACATAGCGCGCCGGCCCCCCGGTGCGTTCAAGCAGATCGGTGACGGTATAGGATCTGGCATATTCCGCGCGCACATCGTCAAGCGACCAGTACTGATCCAGGCGGTCCTCGTTGCCCAGATCGCCCATCGGCATGACTTCGATCCAGGTCAGATCCATGTCCCGCTCTGCGCACCATTCGGTGATGGCGGGCAGTTCGGGTTCGTTGAATCCCTTCAGCGCGACGGTGTTGATCTTGACCCGCAGCCCGGCACGTTGCGCGGCATCGATGCCACGCAGCACCTGCGGCAACCTGCCCCAGCGGGTGATCGCGGCAAACTTGTCCTGATCCAGCGTATCCAGCGAGATATTCACCCGCCGCACACCGGCAGCGTAAAGATCGTCTGCGAACCGCTCCAGTTGACTGCCGTTGGTCGTCAGGGTCAGTTCGCGCAACGCGCCGCTGTCCAGATGTCGGGACATGGTGTCAAAGAAGGTCATGATGCCCTTGCGCACCAGGGGTTCGCCTCCGGTGATCCGCAGTTTTCCCACGCCCATGCCGATGAAAGTGCTGCACATGCGGTCCAGCTCTTCGAGCGTCAACAGTTCTTTCTTGGGCAGGAACGTCATGTTTTCCGACATGCAGTAGACACAGCGGAAATCGCACCGGTCCGTGACCGAGACGCGCAGATAGGTGATGGCGCGGGCGAAGGGATCAATCAAAGGAGCAGTCATGATCCATAGGTAAGCTGCGTCCCCGATGGCGGCAAGGGGCTTGTGACGATCACGCGGGGGTTCAGGCGGGGGCGGGCGCGCAATTCGCAATCTGAACGGGACGCAAAACACCATCGCGCGCACAGGTGTCAAACCGGGGGCGACGATGTGTTGCATATCGCGAAATGTGTCAGATCGGGCCGATGTGCCCGAATCGTCCCCCCTGAAATGCCGGACGCCCCGAAATCCGCGATTTCAGGGCGTCAGGTGATTCATACCGGATGTGACCCGTTTCAGGCGGCCTTGCGGCGGCGATATGCGCCGATGCTGCCCAACAGGCCCAGCCCGCTGAGGGTCAGAACCAGAGAGGCCGGGACCGGAACAGGGGCGACATCGGCAACCTGGAACGACGCAGCCAGAACGCGCCGGTTGGTGCCGTTTTCAGCCGACAGGAATTCGGAACTGAAAATTCCGTTGCCAGCCGCCGCGAGTGTTTCGGAGAACCCCAGAATGTTGAGTGTGTAGTCCATCCCATCCAGTTCGAACGTGTCGCTGGTATCTGCGGTCGTGATGACAACCCGGTCCGCGCATCCGTTGGCGTTTACGCCCTGGCCGTTCGCGCCGCCATAGGCGCAGGATCCGCTGTTGGTGGTCTCGTCATGGCTGATGTTGAATTCGAAGATGCGCTCTACCGCGGGACCACCATTGACCGACAGGCTGCCCCGAATGGCCATGTTGACCGCATTGATCGAGGTATTCGCGTTGATCGGTTTGTTGAAATGCGCGAAATTCCCGATGCCGAACACGTCACCCGCATTCTCGTTGAAGGGCGTGGCGCGGTTTTCGTACCGGTACCCGGATGTCTGGTTCATGGCCAATCCGTCCTGGCCCCAACGAAGCCGGGAAAAGTCATCAAAGCTGGTGTCGATCAGCCGGACATTGCCGCCTTGATCGTCATAGAATCGACTTTCCAGAACTTCAAAGGTGAGGCTGGCGGCAGAAACTGCTCCGGCGGCCAGGGTGAGCGCAGCGGACGCTCCGAGTGTATGCAACAGGGACATTTGTTACTCCTTTATCTGCACGGCGCGAGGCGATACCCATACGCAAAACAGCCCTCGCAGCCGTTACACGTCACATTCACAGGTTTCAAGGAAAGCCCTCGTACCAGAGGCAAATATACTTGGAACCAATCACTATACCTTTAGCAGTATATGCAAATAGCGCATTCGCAGCAAGTGCAAATCAAACTGTAGTTAATTTGAGCGGACCCCCATTGATCCGCTCTGGTTATTCCACGCTATTCCACGGTCACGGATTTCGCCAGATTGCGCGGCTGGTCCACATCTGTGCCTTTGGCCACGGCGGTATGATAGGCCAGAAGTTGCGCCGGTATCGCGTACAGAACCGGGGTCAGCGTGTCATGGATGCGCGGCATCCAGATCGTGGTCCATACGCCGTCCTGCGCCTGTTCGATACCCCGGTCATCCGAGACCAGGATGACCTTGCCCTTGCGGGCCATGACTTCTTGCATGTTGCTGACGGTCTTGTCGAACAGCGCATCGCGCGGGGCCATGACGACCACCGGCATCTGCTTGTCGATCAATGCGATGGGACCGTGTTTGAGTTCGCCCGAGGCATAGGCTTCGGCGTGAATATAGCTGATTTCCTTCAGCTTCAAAGCCCCCTCCAGCGCCAGCGGATACATCAGCCCACGGCCCAGGAACAGCACATCGCGCGCTTCGCTCAGGCGCTGTGCCGCGCTGCGGATGGCCTGGTTCTGATCCAGGGCTTCGTTCAGCGCCGCCGGCAGGCCGCGCAAGGCCGCGACGTGATCCGACAGAGCGTCGGGGCCGATGCTGCCCCGGTCGGCCGCCGCCTTGAGGGCCAGCATCAGCAAGACCGTCAGCTGGCAGGTGAATGCCTTGGTCGATGCCACGCCGATTTCGACCCCTGCGTGGATCGGCAGGGCCAGATCGCTTTCCCGCGCGATCGAGCTTTCGGGCACGTTGATCACCGACACGATCTGTTCGGCCTTGTCCTTGCAATACCGCAGCGCGGCCAGGGTATCGGCGGTCTCGCCGGACTGGCTGACGAACAGGGCGACAGTGCCTTCGGTCACGGGGGGTTCGCGATAGCGGTATTCGCTGGCCACATCGACTTCGACCGGGATGCGCGCCAGTTGTTCGAACCAGTACTTGGCGGTCAGGCAGGCATAGTAGGCCGTGCCGCAAGCCACCATCGTCAATCGCTGCACCTTGGTGAAATCCAGCCCCTTGCCGGGCAGGTTCACCGCATTGCCGTCGCTGGGCAGATAGTGGCGGATCGCCTCGCTGATGACTTCGGGCTGTTCGGCGATTTCCTTGGCCATGAAATGCTTGTGCCCGGCCTTGTCCACGCGGGCATTGTCCAGATGAATGGTGCGGGTCTCGCGTTTCACCTCTGTGCCCGTCGCGTCCCGGATCGAAAGCCCCGCGCGGGTGACGATGGCGCGGTCGCCTTCTTCCAGATAGGTGATCCGGTCGGTCAGCGGGGCCAGGGCGATGGCGTCGCTGCCGACATACATTTCGCCCTTGCCGTGCCCGATGGCCAGGGGCGAGCCCTTGCGCGCCGCCACCATCAGATCTTCCTCGCCCTCAAACAGGAAGGCCAGGGCAAAGGCGCCCTCCAGGCGGTCCAGGGTCTGACAGGCCGCCGTGGCCGGTTCGGTGCCGTTGCGCATATAGAATTCGGTCAGCAGAGCGACGGTTTCGGTATCCGTGTCGGTGGTCGAGGATATCCCGTGCTCCGCCAGTTCGGCGCGCAGCTCGCGATAGTTCTCGATGATGCCGTTGTGCACGACGGCGACCTTGCCGGCCCGGTGCGGATGGGCATTGTTGACGCTGGGCGCACCGTGCGTGGCCCAGCGGGTGTGGCCGATGCCGGACTTGCCCGCCAGGGGCTCATGCACCAGAAGATCGGACAGGTTCACCAGCTTGCCCACCGCCCGGCGACGATCGAGCGTACCCTGATTCACCGTCGCGATCCCGGCGCTGTCATAGCCGCGATACTCCAGCCGCTTGAGCGCCTCGACCAGAATGGGGGCGGCCTCGTGGCTGCCCAATACCCCTACGATTCCGCACATTACGATTGCTCCTTGTCGCGGCGGGCCTTTTTCGCTTTCAGCATGTCAAACAGTTTGCTGACGCGGCCCGGTTTGTTCTGTTGCGGCGCCCGTGCCAGTGCCAGGGCGTCGTCTTCGACATTGCGGGTGATGACCGAGCCGCTGGCCGTCATCGCGCCCGCGCCGATCTGCACCGGTGCGACCAGCATGGTGTTGGAGCCGATGAAGGCTCCGGCTCCGATCCGGGTATGATGTTTCATCACCCCGTCATAATTGCAGGTGATCGTTCCGGCCCCGATATTGGCGGCGGCACCCACATGGGCATCGCCGACATAGGACAGGTGATTGACCTTGGCGCGCTCGTCGATCCGGGCGTTCTTGATCTCGACGAAATTCCCGACCTTGGCATGTTCGGCCAGTTCGGCCCCCGGACGCAGGCGGGCATAGGGGCCGATAACGGCACCACGGCTGACGTGACAGCCTTCCAGATGGGAAAACGCGCGGATGGTGGCACCGGATTCGACAGTGACGCCGGGGCCGAACACCACATTCGGCTCGATCACGGAATCCCGCCCGATCACGGTGTCCTGCGCCAGATGGACGGTTTCGGGCGCCATCAGCGTGACGCCCGCATCCAGCAGCTCGGCCCGGGCGCGCGCTTGAAAAATCGCCTCTGCCCGCGCCAGTTCGGCGCGCGAATTGACACCCATGGTCTCGCTTTCGTCGCAGGTGACGGCGGTTGCGGACAACCCGCGCGCGCGGGCCAGGGCGACGATGTCGGTCAGGTAATATTCGCCGGACGCGTTATCGTTGCCGACGGCGGAGATCAGATCGAACAGGACTGCCGCATCGCAGGCGATCAGCCCGCTGTTGCACAGGGTGAGGGCGCGTTCCGCGTCATTGGCGTCCTTGAATTCGACGATGCGTTCCAATGTTTCGCCGTCCAGGACCAGACGCCCATAGCGGGCCGGGTCAGCCGCCTCAAACCCCAGCACGACAAGATCGTGGCTCCTGCGCGCCGCAATCATGCGTTCCAGGGTTTCGGGCCGGATGAATGGCGTGTCGCCATACAGGACCACCACATCGCCGCGAAAACCGTCCAGTGCCGCACGGGCCTGACCGACCGCGTGGGCGGTGCCCAGCTGTTCGGTCTGCAATACGATCTGCGCGGTTTCGTTTTCATCCTCGGCGGCTTTGCGCACGGCGTCGGCACCGTGACCGGCAACCACGACGACCTGTTCCGGGTCCAGCGCCGCCCCGGCCCGCATGGCATGCACCAGCATGGAAACCTGCGCGATCGGGTGCAGGACCTTTGGCAGGTCCGAGTCCATCCGTGTGCCTTTTCCGGCCGCCAGAATGACCAGTGCAATGTTCATGGTGTTTTCTCTTTGTGTTTTTTCAGCGCCCGTTTTATCCGCTGGGGGCCGCATGGCAAGCGCGGCGGCGATCAAACAAGGTTGCGGGTTGCAACACGGATGGGCGGGTTGCCGCCGGAAAGGCAGACATGGGAACGGTCATATTCGATCTGGACGGCACGCTTGCGGATACATCCGGTGATCTGATCGCGGCGGCGAACGTCTGTTTTCGGCAGATGGGGCTGGGGGATGTTCTGGTTCCGGAACAAGATGCCGGAATTGCCCTGCGCGGTGGCAGGATGATGTTGCGCCACGGGCTGGAACGCCATGCGCGGATGGATCCGGACGTGGTCGAGCAGTACTATCCGATTTTGCTTGAGGCCTATGCCTGCGCGATCGATACCCATACGGTGCTGTACCCCGGCGCGATGCAGGCGGTGCGGGTGTTGCAGGATACCGGCTATGGTGTCGGCATCTGCACCAACAAGCCCGAGGCGCTGGCCGACCTGTTGCTGACCCGGCTGGGCGTGCGGGATGCGTTTGCATCGATGGTGGGGGCGGATACGCTGGCCGTGCGCAAACCCGATCCGGAACCGCTGCGCGAGGCGGTGCGGCGGGCAGGGGGCGACCCTGAGCATTGCGTGTTGATCGGGGATTCCGACACCGATCGCAATACGGCGCGTGCGGCGGGGGTGCCTTCGGTTCTGGTGACATTCGGGCCGTCGGGCGCGGATATGGCGGCTTTGGAGCCCGAGGCGCTGTTGCACCGTTTCGACGATCTGCCCGCCGTGGTGCGTGGGCTGATCGGCTGACCACCCGGACGCCGGTGGCGGTTTTGTCGCCGGTTTGATCCAGCGGCGCGCACCTGCGGTGCGCATTCCATTTTTCGGTGATCACAATGCGGCCCGATGTGTCGTTGCATGTCGGCGATTGACCGACTCGGCAACCGCTGGTATGGGTTTATTGAACAACCGTTCATTAATCTGGAGGAGGCCGCCGATGTTCAACGCGACGATGCAGTTCGATCTGGGCGAGGATGTGAATGCGCTGCGGGACATGGTGCATCGCTGGGCGCAGGAACGGGTGCGCCCGATTGCCGCCGAGATAGACAGCACGAACAGCTTTCCCGCACCGCTCTGGCAGGAAATGGGCCAATTGGGCCTGTTGGGGATCACCGTACCCGAAGAATACGGCGGGGCGGGGATGTCCTATCTGGCGCATGTCATCGCGGTCGAGGAAATCGCGCGGGCAAGTGCCAGCGTGTCGTTGTCTTATGGCGCGCATTCCAATCTGTGTGTGAACCAGATCAAGCTGAACGGCACGGACACACAGAAACGCAAATATCTGCCGGGTCTGGTGTCGGGTGAACACGTCGGTGCGCTGGCCATGTCCGAGGCCGGGGCCGGATCCGATGTGGTCAGCATGAAGCTGCGGGCGGAAAAGCGCAACGACCACTATCGTCTGAATGGCAACAAGTACTGGATCACCAATGGGCCGGATGCGGATACGCTGGTGGTTTATGCCAAGACCGATCCTGACGCCGGAAGCAAAGGCATCACGGCGTTTCTGATCGAAAAATCGTTCAAGGGCTTTTCGACCAGCCCGCATTTCGACAAGCTGGGGATGCGTGGCAGCAATACCGCCGAGCTGATCTTTGAGGATTGCGAAGTGCCGTTCGAAAATGTTCTGGGCGAAGAGGGCAAGGGCGTCCGCGTGCTGATGTCGGGGCTTGATTACGAACGTGTGGTGCTGGCGGGCATCGGCACCGGCATCATGGCCGCCTGCCTGGATGAAATCATGCCTTACATGGCCGAACGCAAGCAATTCGGCAAACCCATCGGCAGTTTCCAGCTGATGCAGGGCAAGATGGCCGACATGTACACCGCGATGAATTCGGCGCGCGCCTATGTCTACGAGGTGGCCAAGGCTTGCGACCGTGGCGACGTGACCCGGCAGGACGCCGCCGCCTGCTGTCTTTATGCCAGCGAACAGGCCATGGTGCAGGCGCATCAGGCGGTTCAGGCGATGGGCGGCGCGGGCTATTTGTCGGACAATCCGGTCGGGCGCATCTTCCGCGATGCCAAGCTGATGGAGATCGGCGCCGGCACAAGCGAAATCCGCCGGATGCTGGTGGGGCGCGAGATGTTGGGGGCGATGGGCTAGGCGATGCGTCCTTTGCCGGGCCGGTCCGACACCAAAGGGGGGAAGTGGATGAAACGGTTCAACGAAACATTCAGTTTCAGCCGGGCGGGGCGTCTGTCCCGCCGGCGCGAAAGGGCGGCCGAAGCGGGGGCAGTGTTCGCGGTGCTCTGCACGGCGCCGATCCCTTCTGCTGCGCAGGATCTGGTCTTTTCGATCGAGATTACCGCAGCCTGCATCGCTGCCGCGCCCGATATGCCGGCCAAGCGCGCCTGTATCGGGAACGCGGCGGATGCGTGCATGCAGGCCACCCCGGCGGGTGACACGACCGTCGGCATGGGTGGCTGCCTCGATAGGGAGCGGGCCTATTGGGACGCAATGTTGAACGCCAACTATCAGACGGCGCGCGCTCAGGCCAAGGCCGCCGATGCCGAGATGCAGGAAATCGGCGCGACGGTGCCGTCAATGGATGCGGCTCTGCGCGACATGCAACGCAACTGGATCGGCTATCGCGACGCGACCTGCGACTATGAGCGTTCGCTTTGGAGCAACGGGACCGGCGCCGGGCCCGCGACGTTGAGTTGCCTGATGCGCCTGACCGGCGAACAGGCGCTTTATCTCGGCGATGCCGGGCTGGCGAATTAAGTCGGCATGGTAGACCGGACCTCAGGCGCAGATCGGATCGACGGGGCCTTGCCCGAACGGCTGAACATGGCGCGGCAATGCCTGTCGGGACCGCCCGACCGGACCGCGATCATCGATCTGACCGGGGGCGCGCGCCGCGATGTGTCCCTTGGCGAACTGGCGCGCATGTCCGACGGGCTGGCGCGGGCGCTGCTTTCGCGGGGCGTGGTGCGCGGCGACCGGGTCGGGGTGCTGCTCAGCCAGTCGCCGTGGTGCGCCGCTGCCCATCTGGCGATCTGGAAGATCGGTGCCGTCTCGGTGCCGCTGTTCAAGCTGTTCAAGCAGGATGCCCTGCGCAGCCGTCTGACGGATGCCGAAGCAGAGCTGGTGCTGACCGATGACGAGGGGGCCGGCCTGCTGGGCGATCTGGCGCAGGCCCTGCTGGTCGATCAGCTGGGCGAAGAAGGCCCGCCCGTGGATTTCGCCGACACCGGCACCGAAGACCCGGCGGTGCTGATCTATACCAGTGGCACCACAGGCGCGCCCAAGGGAGCCCTGCATGGTCACCGGGTGCTGGCGGGCCATTTGCCCGGCGTTTCGATCAGCCATGATCATCTGGGGCAGAAGGACGATTGTCTCTGGACTCCGGCCGACTGGGCCTGGATCGGCGGGCTGTTCGACGTGCTGATGCCCGGTCTTGCGTTGGGGGTTCCGGTCGTCGCGGCGCGGCTGGACAAATTCACACCCGATGCCTGTGCCGATGTGATCGAGCGCGCGCAGGTGCGCAACGTGTTCTTCCCGCCCACCGCGTTGCGGATGCTCAAGGCGGCGGATCACGGCATATCCGGGTTGCGCAGCGTGGCCAGCGGCGGCGAACCCCTGGGGGCCGAGATGCTGGCCTGGGGGCAGCAGGCGTTTGGCCTGGCGATCAACGAATTCTATGGTCAGACCGAATGCAACATGATCGTGTCGTCCTGCGGCACCGATTTTCCGGCGCGTCCGGGCTGTATTGGCAAGCCGGTGCCGGGGCATGTGATCGCGGTGCTGGATGACACCGGCCGACCCACACGGGACGAAGGCGACATCGTCGTGCGCCGGGGCTCGGCCAGCATGATGCTGGAATACTGGAACCGTCCCGAAGCCACCGCCGAGAAGTTCCATGGCGACTGGCTGCTGACCGGCGACCGGGGCGTCTGGGAAGACGACTATCTGCGCTTTGTCGGGCGCGAGGACGACGTGATCACCAGCGGCGGTTATCGCATCGGCCCGGCCGAGATCGAGGATTGCCTGCTGACCCACCCGGCGGTGGCGACCGTGGGCGTCGTGGGCAAACCCGACGAACTGCGCACCGAGATCGTGAAGGCTTATGTGGTGTTGAAACAGGGCCGGCAGGCGACGCAGGAGATGTTGCAGGCCCATGTCAAAGAGCGGCTTGCGGTCTATTCATATCCACGAGAAATCACCTTCCTCGACGCCCTGCCGATGACTGTTACCGGCAAGGTGGTCCGCAAGGAACTCAAACGTCGCGCGGCGGCGGAACTGGAGGCTGCTTCATGAAACTGACGACAAGCGCGCTGCCGTCCTCGGACGCATTCAAGGCAAACCGCACCGCCCATCTTGAGGCGCTCGAAACGATCCGCGAGGCGGCCCAGGCGGCCCGGCTGGGCGGCGGCGAAACATCCCGTGCCCGCCACGAAAGCCGCGGCAAGATGCTGCCGCGCCGGCGGGTTGCCAATCTGTTGGATGCGGGGTCGCCTTTCCTTGAAATCGGCGCGACGGCGGCGCATGGCATGTATGACGCTGCCGCCCCCTGCGCGGGCGTGATCGCCGGGATCGGGCGGGTGCATGGCCACGAGGTCATGGTGGTCTGCAACGATGCCACGGTCAAAGGCGGCACCTATTATCCGATGACGGTCAAGAAACACCTGCGCGCCCAGGAGATTGCCGAGGAAAACAATCTGCCCTGCATCTACCTGGTGGACAGCGGCGGCGCCAACCTGCCCAACCAGGACGAGGTGTTCCCGGATCGCGATCACTTCGGGCGCATCTTCTACAACCAGGCTCGCATGTCGGCCAAGGGCATTCCGCAGATCGCCGTGGTCATGGGGTCCTGCACGGCGGGCGGTGCCTATGTTCCGGCGATGTCGGACGTGACCATCATCGTGCGTGAACAGGGTACGATCTTTCTGGCCGGGCCGCCGCTGGTCAAGGCCGCCACGGGCGAGGTGGTCAGCGCCGAGGATCTGGGCGGTGGCGATGTTCACACGCGATTGTCCGGGGTCGCCGACTATCTGGCCGAGGACGACGCCCATGCGCTGGCCCTGGCCCGGCGCGCGGTTGCGCAGTTGAACCGGGGCAGGCCCGCGACGGTGCAGTGGCAGGCACCCGAGGATCCGGCCTATGACCCCGAAGAGATCCTGGGCGTGGTGCCGGGGGATCTGCGCACCCCATATGACATTCGCGAAGTCATCGCGCGCCTGGTGGACGGCAGCCGTTTTGATGAATTCAAACCCCGCTTTGGCGAAACCCTGGTCACCGGGTTCGCGCATCTGCGGGGGTGTCCGATCGGCATTGTCGCCAACAACGGGGTGCTGTTTTCCGAGGCCGCCCAGAAGGGCGCGCATTTCGTCGAACTGTGCAGTCAGCGCAAGATACCACTGGTATTCCTGCAGAACATCACCGGCTTCATGGTCGGGCGCAAATACGAAAACGAAGGCATCGCGCGGCACGGTGCCAAGATGGTGACGGCGGTCGCCTCCACCAACGTGCCCAAGATCACCATGCTGGTCGGCGGCTCTTTCGGGGCCGGAAATTACGGCATGGCCGGGCGTGCCTATCAGCCGCGCTTTCTGTGGACCTGGCCCAATTCACGGATTTCCGTGATGGGCGGTGAACAGGCCGCCGGGGTTCTGGCCACGGTCAAACGCGACGCCATCGAACGCAAAGGCGGTGCATGGAGCGCCGAAGAAGAAGCAGAATTCAAACGCCCCACCATCGAGATGTTTGAACACCAGTCCCACCCCCTGTATGCCAGCGCGCGCCTGTGGGACGATGGCATCATCGATCCGCGCAAAACGCGCGAGGTTCTGGCGCTCAGCCTGTCCGCCGCGCTCAATGCCCCGATCGAGGACACGCGGTTCGGCGTGTTCCGGATGTAGTGCCTCATCTTGCTGTAATATCCCCGGACCTCGTACTGCCAAAGGAGCAGAGTGATGTTTGACACGATCCTGATTGCCAACCGGGGCGAAATTGCCTGCCGGATCATCGAAACCGCCCAGGGCATGGGGGTGCGTTGCGTGGCGGTCTATTCCGATGCGGACGCGGGCGCGAAACATGTGCGGATGGCGGATCTGGCCGTGCATATCGGTGGCCCCGCGCCGGCCGACAGCTATCTGCGCGGCGACGTGATCATCGAGGCGGCACTGGACACCGGCGCGCAGGCGATCCATCCGGGCTATGGTTTCCTGTCCGAAAATCCCGATTTTGTCGATTTGGTGCAGGCCGCGGGCCTGACCTTTATCGGCCCGTCCGGCGATGCCATTCGCGCCATGGGGCTGAAGGATGCCGCCAAGAAACTGATGGAAGAGGCCGGGGTCCCGGTGGTGCCGGGCTATCATGGCGACAACCAGGACGACGCGTTTCTGTCTGAAGCGGCTGCTGATATCGGCTATCCTGTGCTGATCAAGGCCGTCGCGGGGGGCGGGGGCAAGGGAATGCGCATGGTTGAGCGGCCCGGCGATTTTGCCGCCGCGCTGGACAGCGCCCGCAGCGAGGCCCTGACCGCCTTTGGCAATGATGCGGTTCTGGTGGAAAAATATGTCAGCAAACCGCGTCATATCGAGGTGCAGGTCTTTGGCGACGGCACGCGCGCGGTGCATCTGTTCGAACGCGACTGTTCCTTGCAGCGCCGCCATCAGAAGGTGATCGAGGAAGCCCCAGCACCGGGCATGACCGATGACATGCGCGTGGCGATGGGGCTGGCCGGGGTGCGCGCCGCCGAGGCGATCGGCTATTCCGGGGCGGGGACCGTCGAATTCATCGTCGATGCCAGCGACGGCCTGCGCCCGGACCGGTTCTGGTTCATGGAGATGAACACCCGGCTGCAGGTCGAGCATCCGGTCACCGAAGCGATCACCGGTGTCGATCTGGTGGAATGGCAATTGCGCGTCGCCGCGGGTGAAACCCTGCCGCGCCAGCAGCATGAATTGCAGATCAACGGGCATGCCTTTGAGGCCCGGCTTTACGCCGAGGACGTGCCCAAGGGGTTTCTGCCCGCAACCGGCACCCTGACGCATCTGGTGTTTCCTCCGGGATGCCGGGCAGACAGCGGCGTGCGCGCGGGGGATGTGATTTCTCCGTGGTATGACCCGATGATCGCCAAGGTGATCGTGCATGGCCCGACCCGTGCGGTGGCGCTGGCACGGTTGAACCGGGCCTTGGCGGGCACGCAGGTCGGCGGCACCGTGACCAATCTGGCCTTTCTGGGGGCCTTGACCGAACATTCCGGTTTTGCGGCCGGGGATGTGGACACCGGGCTGATCGGGCGGGATCTGGACAGTCTGGTGCAACCCGCCCAGCCCCAGCCGCGCCACTGGGCGGCGGCGGGCATGGCCGCGCTGGGCGTGTTGCAAGCGGACTGGTGCACCGGTTTCACCCTGTGGGAGCCGCTTGCGCGCAGCGTGACGCTGGCATGGCAGGGCGATCCGGTCGATCTGGTGATGCGCGCCGAGGGGCCGGACCGGCAATTGTGGACCGTTGGCGATGAGACGGTGTTGGCGCAACGCATCGGCGCGCAGTGGCAGGTCGGTGAAACTGCGCTGGGCGAGATTGACGTTGCGGGCGACACCGTGACGGTGTTCGATGCCTATGGGCTGGCGTTTCAGGTGATCGATCCGCTGGACCGCGCCGCCGGGGCGACCGGGGATGGCAACCTGATCGAGGCGCCGATGCCGGGGCTGGTCAAATCCGTCGAGGCCGCAGTGGGGCAAAAGGTGGCTCAGGGGGACCGGTTGGCGGTGCTTGAGGCGATGAAGATGGAACACGCCCTGCTGGCCGCTCGGGATGGTGTGGTGGCCGAGGTTCTGACACAGGCCGGTGCACAGGTCGAAGCCGGTGCCGCGCTGGTCCGGTTGGAGCCGCAAGACGATTGAAGCACCGCAGCGGCGGGTTTGAATGCAACTGGACAGGGACGGGGTGATATGGGCGAACGGGTCGAGATATTCGAGGTCGGGCCGCGAGACGGTCTGCAGAATGAAAAGCGCGAAATCCCGGTGACCGAGAAAGTGGCGCTGGTCGATCTGCTGAGCCGCGCCGGTTTCCCGCGTATCGAAGTGGCCAGTTTCGTATCGCCGAAATGGGTGCCGCAAATGGCAGGCAGCGCCGAGGTGCTGGCCGGAATTACCCGCGCACCCGGCGTGCGCTATGCGGCGCTGACGCCCAACATGCGCGGATATGACGATGCGCGGGTTGCAGGGGCGGATGAGATTGCGGTCTTTGCTTCGGCCAGCGAAGGCTTCTCCAAGGCCAATGTAAACGCCACCACGGCCGAAAGCGTCGAGCGGTTCAAACCGATTCTGCAGGCGGCGCGTCACATCGATCTGCCGGTGCGCGGATATATATCCTGCGTTACGGATTGCCCGTTTGACGGGCCGACCGATCCCGCCCGCGTGGCGGATCTGGCGGATACCCTGTTTGCGCTGGGATGCTATGAAATCTCGCTGGGCGACACCATTGGTCAGGCGACTCCGGACAGTATCGTCAAGATGCTGATGGCCGTGCGTGACGTGGTGCCGGTCGGACGGTTGGCCGGGCATTTTCACGACACCGCGGGGCGCGCGATTGCCAATATCGATGCCTCTCTGTCATTGGGTGTGCGGGTGTTCGATGCCGCGGTCGGCGGGTTGGGGGGCTGTCCCTATGCGCCGGGGGCCAGCGGCAATGTCGCAACCGAAACCGTCGCGGCCCATCTGACCCGGCTGGGGTATGAAACCGGGCTGGACATGGATGTGCTGCAACAGGCTGCGGCGATGGCGCGGGCAATGCGCGAGGACAGATGATGTATCAGACGATCTCTATCGAAACCGATCCGCGCGGCGTGGCGCGGCTGACCCTGACCCGGGTGGACAAGCACAATGCCATGTCCGCGCAGATGATTTCAGAACTTGCAGATGCCGCCGCGAAACTGGGCGCGGATGACACCGTGCGCGTCGTCGTTCTGAGTGCTGCGGGAAAATCCTTTTGCGCGGGCGGCGATCTTGGCTGGATGCAAACGCAGATGGCGGCGGACGCCCAGACCCGGTTCCGTGAGGCGCGCAAGCTGGCCGAGATGCTGGGCGCGCTGAACACTTTGCCCAAGCCGCTGATCGGTGCGGTTCAGGGCAATGCGTTCGGCGGCGGGCTGGGGCTGATCAGTGTCTGCGACGTGGCGATCGGCGTCGATCATGCCAGGATGGGCCTGACCGAGACCCGGCTGGGGCTGATACCGGCCACCATCGGACCCTATGTGGTGGCCCGGATGGGCGAAGCCCGGGCGCGGCGCGTCTTCATGTCGGCGCGGCTGTTTGATGCCGCCGAAGCGGTCGAACTGGGCCTGTTGGCGCGGGTGGTTCCGGCTGACGCGCTGGACGAGGCCGTCGAGCGCGAGGTCGTGCCTTACCTGTCCTGCGCCCCCGGTGCCGTGGCCTCGGCCAAGCAACTGGTGCGCGACCTGGCCCCCAGCGTGAACGAGGCGAAGATCGATATGACCATCCGGGCGCTGGTAGAGCGCTGGGAAACCGACGAGGCGGCAGAAGGTATCGGTGCGTTTTTCGACAAGCGCAAGGCCGCGTGGATGTCCGACCCGTCCTAGCCCGTCAACAGGGCGCGGCTGTCGTTCCACAACCTTGTGACGATCTGCTGGGCCGGATCAGGGCGTGCGAGACCGGCGGATTGCCCCGCCCATGCCTGCATTGCGTCGATATTGCCTTGCTTGGCCGCCGCCGCGCGCATTGGCCCGGTCAGGGCGCGCTGGACCGGATAGGGCGCGGGTGCCGGGGCATCGGTGGCTTGGGTATAGGCCGTGCGGATCGCGCGGCCCAAGCGTCCGGAAAAGGCGGCGGTGGCGATGGTGGTCTCGGGGGTGGCCCCGGCGATGGCGTCGGCCCAGGCGGGATTCAGCGCCGCTTCGGGGCTGCGCAGAAAACCGGTTCCGATCTGAACCGCGGATGCGCCCAGCAGCAGCGCGGCGGCGATGCCGCGCGCATCCGCGATGCCGCCGGTGGCGACAACCGGAATGTCCACGGCATCGACCACGGCAGGCAACAGGGAAAACAGCCCGACCAGCGCCGAGGCGGCATCGGCGGCCTGAAAGGCCCCGCGATGGCCACCGGCCTCCATGCCTTGCGCCACGATCACATCGGCCCCGGCCTCTTCGGCGGCGCGGGCTTCGGTCACGGTGGTCGCGGTGGCCATCCAGGTGATTCCGCGTCTTTTCATTTCCGACACCATGTCCGGTGGATACACTCCCATGATCGAGGAAACCGCCGTCGGACCGGCCTGAAGGATGGCCTGGCACTGCTCCTTGAAATCCTGCAACGGGGTTTCGGCCGCATCCTGTGGAACCGCCGGTCCCCAGCGTTCAAGATAGGTGCGTATGTCGGTTTCGTGGACAGAATCGCGTGCCGGTGCGGGATCGGGAATCCAGAGGTTCATCTGAAATGCGCCGTTGCTTGCCGCGCGCATCTGCCGGGCCCAGTCCAGTATCTGCTCGGGCGACATCAACAGCGCGCCGCAAGCCCCCATGCCACCGGCGGTGGCGACGGCGGAGGACAGCGAAACCGGGCAGGCTCCGGCCATGGGGGCCAGCAGAATCGGGGTCGAAATGCCCATCCGGGCGGAGAAGTCGGCGGCTTTGGTCAGGGCGGCGTGCATGTCGATATCCTGTGGGGTCGTTGCAGGGGCATTCCCATTGGGGACACGCTGTTTCCCTGACGTCAAGCGGATCTGACCCGATGCGGGGCGTGAAAGCCCGTGCTGCGGACCCGACTTGCCGCGACATAACAGGACATTCGCGGGTTCGGGCCGTTGACCCTCTGGGTCTGCGGCGATAGACACAGGCGAAGTCAACACGCCGACAAAAGGCGCGCCCGTACCTGTGCGCTGCAGACAAGGAGACGCTCGTGGAAGAGATGTTGCGGGAGTACCTCCCGATCCTGGTGTTTCTGGCCGTGGCCGTGGGCCTGGGCATCGTCCTGATTCTGGCTGCGGTCGTGCTGGCCGTGCGCAATCCGGACCCCGAAAAGGTCAGCGCCTATGAATGCGGCTTCAATGCCTTTGACGATGCGCGGATGAAGTTCGACGTGCGATTCTATCTGGTGTCGATCCTGTTCATCATCTTCGATCTGGAAATCGCATTCCTGTTTCCCTGGGCGGTGGCTTTCAAGGATGTCAGCATGATCGGTTTCTGGTCGATGATGGTCTTTTTGGGCGTTCTGACGATCGGCTTTGCCTATGAATGGAAAAAAGGGGCCCTGGAATGGGAGTGATGACCGGAACCCAGGTTGGCGCCGACAAGGAAGTCGCCACCCAGGCACTGAACGCCGAGCTGCAGGACAAGGGTTTCCTGCTGACCTCGACCGAGGACATCATCAACTGGGCCCGCACCGGGTCCTTGCACTGGATGACATTCGGGCTGGCCTGTTGTGCCGTCGAAATGATGCACACGTCGATGCCGCGCTACGACGCCGAGCGGTTCGGAATCGCGCCGCGGGCCTCTCCGCGCCAGTCGGATGTGATGATCGTGGCCGGAACGCTGACCAACAAGATGGCCCCGGCCCTGCGCAAGGTCTATGACCAGATGCCCGAGCCTCGGTATGTCATCAGCATGGGCAGCTGCGCCAATGGCGGCGGGTATTACCATTACAGCTATTCCGTGGTGCGGGGCTGTGATCGTGTGGTGCCGGTCGATATCTATGTGCCGGGCTGCCCGCCGACGGCCGAGGCTCTGCTGTACGGGTTGATGCAGCTGCAACGCAAGATCCGCCGCACGGGGACGATCGTAAGGTGAAACGTGCCGGAACGGGTTGGCGCAATGGCGCGCGCCGACAGGGAAACGACGTATCAGAATGCGCTGCTATGGAGATTTTCGGATGAGTGATGCACTGAAAGAACTGGGCACGCATATCGAGTTGAAACGCCCTGACTGCGTGCTGGCCTGGGATGTGTCCCATGGCGAATTGAACGTGGATGTGACCGCGTCCAACGTGGTCGGATTCGTCGAGTTCCTGAAGGCCGATCCGACCTGCAAGTTCTCATCTCTGGTGGACATCACCGCTGTCGATTATCCCGAGCGGCCCAAACGGTTCGACGTGGTCTATCATTTCCTGTCGATGTATCAGAATCAGCGCATTCGCCTGCGGGTCAGCCTGCGCGAGGACGAGATGGTGCCGTCGATCATCCCGGTTCATCCCAGCGCCAACTGGTTTGAACGCGAAGTTTTCGATATGTTCGGCATCCTGTTCACGGGGCATCCGGATCTGCGGCGCATCCTGACCGACTATGGTTTCCGGGGATATCCGCTGCGCAAGGATTTCCCGACCACGGGATACACCGAGGTGCGCTATGACGAAGCCGAGAAACGGGTGGTCTACGAACCCGTATCGCTGGTGCAGGAATACCGCCAGTTCGATTTCATGAGCCCATGGGAAGGCGCGGAGTACATTCTGCCCGGTGACGAAAAGCAGGAGGCCAAGTGATGGAATTCCTGATCTGGATCGCATTCACCGTCCTGACCATCATTCCGATGGTCAAGCTGCTGCCGCATTTCGGATTGAATAAATACTGGGCCGTGGCCTGTGTCATTCCGCTGGGTGTTCTCGTTCTGTTGTGGGTGATGGCGATGAAACTGCAAGAGCTGGAGAAACTCTGATGGACGGCTCGAAATTCGATGATGCCCTGACGGGCGAACAGAAGATCCGCAACTTCAACATCAACTTCGGCCCCCAGCATCCGGCGGCGCATGGTGTTTTGCGGCTGGTTCTGGAGCTGGACGGCGAAATCGTTGAACGGTGCGACCCGCATATCGGCCTGTTGCATCGCGGCACCGAAAAGCTGATGGAAAGCCGCACCTATCTGCAGAACCTGCCGTATTTCGACCGGCTGGATTATGTGGCCCCGATGAACCAGGAACACGCCTGGTGTCTGGCCATTGAAAAGCTGACCGGGGTCGATGTGCCGCGCCGCGCCAGCCTGATCCGGGTGCTCTATTCGGAAATCGGCCGTATTCTGAACCACCTTCTGAACGTGACCACACAGGCCATGGACGTTGGCGCGCTGACTCCGCCGCTGTGGGGGTTTGAAGAACGCGAAAAGCTGATGATCTTCTATGAACGGGCGTGTGGCGCGCGTCTGCACGCGGCCTATTTCCGCCCCGGCGGCGTGCATCAGGACCTGCCGGACGGGCTGCTTGAAGATATAGAGACCTGGAGCCGCGATTTCCCGCGTGTGTTGGACGATATCGACGGCTTGCTGACCGAGAACCGGATCTTCAAGCAGCGCAATGCCGATATCGGGGTGGTGAGCGAAGAAGACATCCAGTTGTACGGGTTTTCCGGCGTCATGGTGCGCGGATCCGGTCTGGCGTGGGATCTGCGGCGCAGTCAGCCCTATGAATGTTATGACGAGTTCGATTTCCAGATCCCGGTCGGCAAGAACGGCGATTGCTTTGATCGCTACCTCGTCCGGATGGAGGAGATGCGCCAGTCGCTGGCCATCATCCAGCAGGCGATCGAAAAGCTGCGCGCACCGGACGGGCAGGGCGATGTGCTGGCACGTGGCAAGATCACCCCGCCGTCACGCAGCGACATGAAGACCTCGATGGAGGCGCTGATTCACCACTTCAAACTGTATACCGAAGGGTTCCATGTCCCCGCGGGCGAGGTTTATGCCGCCGTGGAGGCGCCCAAGGGTGAATTCGGCGTCTATCTCGTGTCCGATGGCACCAACAAGCCGTACCGCAGCAAGATCCGCGCGCCGGGCTTTTTGCACCTGCAGGCGATGGATCATGTCGCGGGCGGGCATCAGTTGGCCGATGTCGCGGCGATCATCGGCACCATGGACGTCGTGTTCGGAGAGATCGACCGATGAACGCTTTCGCCCGCCCTGTTTTTGTTTCAAACACCCCCGCCGGAGGCTTTCACGCCTGCGACGCATACAGAAAGACGATCTAATGCTTCGCCGTTTGCACCACGAACAGCCAGACTCCTTTGCATTCACCGCGGCCAACCTGGCCTGGGCCGAGGGTCAGATCAGCAAGTACCCCGAGGGCCGTCAGGCCAGCGCGATCATTCCCTTGTTGTGGCGCGCGCAAGAGCAGGAAGGCTGGCTGACGCGGCCCGCGATCGAAACCATCGCCGACATGCTGGGCATGGCCTATATCCGTGCCCTGGAAGTGGCCAGTTTCTATTTCATGTTCCAGTTGCAGCCGGTCGGAAGCGTTGCCCATATCCAGATCTGCGGCACCACGTCCTGCATGATCTGCGGGGCCGAGGACCTGATGGCGGTGTGTCAGGACAAGATCGCCGCCAAGCCGCACACCCTGTCCGCGGACGGCAGGTTCAGCTGGGAAGAGGTCGAATGTCTGGGGTCCTGCTCCAATGCGCCGATGGCGCAGATCGGCAAGGACTATTACGAGGATCTGACCGCCGAGCGGTTTGCTGAAATGCTGGATGAACTGGCTGCGGGCAAGGTGCCCACGCCGGGGCCGCAGAACGGGCGCTATGGCGCCGAGCCGCTGAGCGGGCTGACCAGCCTGACCGAACATGAAAGCGGGCGCACCCAATACAACGCCAGTGTTCAGTTGGCCGTGGACCTGGGGGATACGATCAAACGGATCGATGGCACCGAAGTTCCCCTGTTGACGCCGTGGCGCAAGGATGCGGCCAACAGCACGGCCGAACCGGCCGCACAGCAGCCTGCCGCCCGCGCACAGCCGGAAGCGCCTGTCGCGCCTGCCGATACCGCCGCGTCCGAACCCGCCGGGTCGGTCAAGCCGTCGACGCCATTGCCGGGACAGGATGACCTGGCCGCACGCAAGGGAGTCTGGCGCTATCAAGGCGGTGATGACGCGGCTCGGACCGATGATGTCGAACCCGAGGTGCCGCTGGAAGTGGCCGAGGCCGAAGGCGAGAAGCCGGCGCTGCTGGAAGCCGCGCGCGACGGAACGGCGGACGATCTCAAGATGATCAAGGGCGTCGGACCCAAGCTGGAAAGCGCCCTGAACAGCATCGGCGTGTTTCATTTCGACCAGATCGCCAACTGGAGCCCGGCCGAGGTAGTCTGGGTGGATCAGAACCTCATTGGCTTCAAAGGGCGGGTCAGCCGGGACAACTGGGTCGATCAGGCCAAGTCGCTTGCGGCGGGCGAGGAAACCGAGTTCTCCAAACGCGCAGCCAAGGACGGGCTGTACGACTAACCCTGTCCGCGGCCGCGGGCGAAACGCAGAATGGATCAGATGAGCACGGAACAGGACAGACACTTTGCCCGCAAGGGTCGCAACACCGGTCTGGTGATTGCGGCGGCGGGCATTGCGGCCATTCTGGCGCCCTGGCTGGTTCGGGTTCTGGGCCTGCCGGTGCGTTTTGAGATGCTGATCTACTTCGGCACCCTGGCCGCGTTTGTTTGGGCGCTGGTCAACATTTACCAACTCTGGCGTCTGCGCCAGGACAGTCAAAGGTAGGCAATCATGCTGAAAGACCAGGACCGGATCTTTACCAACCTTTACGGGATGCATGACCGCACCCTGGCCGGAGCCCGGGCTCGGGGCCATTGGGACGGCACGGCGGGGCTGATTCAAAAGGGGCGCGACTGGATCATCCAGCAGATGAAGGATTCCGGCTTGCGCGGCCGTGGCGGTGCGGGGTTCCCGACGGGGTTGAAATGGTCCTTCATGCCCAAGGAAAGCGACGGGCGGCCTGCCTATCTGGTGGTCAACGCGGATGAATCCGAACCGGGCACCTGCAAGGACCGCGAAATCATGCGTCACGATCCGCACACGCTGATCGAAGGCTGCCTGATTGCGTCTTTCGCAATGAGCGCGAACGCCTGTTACATCTACATTCGCGGTGAATATATCCGCGAGAGAGAGGCGTTGCAGGCGGCCATCGACGAAGCCTATGACGCCGGGCTGCTGGGGCCGAATGCCGCCGGGTCGGGCTGGGATTTCGATCTGTATCTGCATCATGGCGCGGGGGCTTACATCTGCGGCGAGGAAACCGCGCTGCTGGAAAGCCTGGAAGGCAAGAAGGGTATGCCACGGATGAAACCGCCTTTCCCGGCGGGTGCCGGCCTGTATGGCTGTCCGACCACCGTGAACAACGTGGAATCCATCGCCGTGGTGCCCACCATCCTGCGGCGTGGCCCGGAATGGTTTGCGGGATTTGGCCGCGCCAACAACGCGGGCACCAAGCTGTATGCGATCAGCGGCCATGTGAACAACCCATGCGTGGTCGAAGAGGCGATGAGCATCAGTTTCGAAGAGCTGATCGACCGGCATTGTGGCGGTATTCGCGGGGGCTGGGACAATCTCAAGGCGGTCATCCCGGGGGGATCTTCGGTGCCGCTGCTGCCGGGCAAGATCATGAAGGAAGACTGCATCATGGATTTCGACTGGCTGCGCGAGCAGAAGTCGGGACTGGGCACCGCCGCCGTGATCGTGATGGACAATTCGACCGATGTGATCAAGGCCATCTGGCGGCTGAGCAAGTTCTACAAACATGAAAGCTGCGGGCAATGCACGCCCTGCCGCGAAGGCACCGGCTGGATGATGCGGGTGATGGACAGGCTGGTGTCGGGCGATGCCGAGCCCGAGGAAATCGACATGCTGCTGGATGTGACCAAACAGGTCGAAGGTCACACGATCTGCGCGCTTGGCGACGCGGCGGCCTGGCCGATCCAGGGGCTGATCCGGCATTTCCGCGATGAAATCGAAGACCGCATCAAGCACAAACGCACGGGACGCGTCAGCGCGGTCGCGGCGGAATAGGGGGCGGAGGTGGCTTTCAACGCAACTTTTTTCACGCCCACCGTGGTGTTCTGAACCGGATATGATGCAGTCTTTTCGCATAGCACCCCCAATGAAGCGCCGCACAGCGTTGCCGCGTGTGCCGACGGTTCTGATCTCGCTGGGCCTGATTGCGGCGCTGGCTGTGGTTTCGGGCTGTTCCGGGCGGAACAAGAACGCGCTTGCGTTTGACGGGGTCGTGTTCAAGGCGCGTACAAAACCGGTGGACAAGAAAGTTTCGCGTGCGGATTTCACTGCCACCGTGTTCGACGTGTCGCGGTCGCTGGACGGGGCGCGCGAAGCGGCGCGGTATGAGGGAACCAAATACTGCATCGCCAACTATGGCAGTTCTCTGATCGACTGGTCCGTCGGGCCGGAAACCGAACCCGGCCGGCTGAGCGTTGCGGATGATGCGATCACCTTTCGCGGGCGGTGCGACCCATGAGCCAGATGATCGGATATTGCAAATTGGGGCCTGTCCCGGCGGTCTCCCGGGCTGTTGTGCTGATCTTTTCGATCTGCGCGGCACCGGTTGCGGCAGCCGAGGGCAAGCCGTCGATGCGTGATGTGCCCGAGATCGAGAACACTCTGTTTGCCGCGGCAATTGCCCATGAGATCAGCGAACATTGCGACAGCATCTCGGAACGCCGTCTGAAGGCGATCGGCATGGCGTGGCGTCTGCGCTCGCGCGCAAACGAGCTGGGGTACTCGGATGCCGAGATCAGGGCCTATGTGGAATCCGATGCGGAAAAAGACCGGATGCGCGCCAAGGGCGAAGCGTTCCTGTCCCAAAACGGCGTGTCCTACGCCGACTCCAAAACCTTCTGCACCTTCGGGCGTGCGGAAATCGAGAAATCCAGCGCGATCGGCGCGCTTTTGAAGGCGAGATAGACCATGTCTGACCTGCGCAAGATCAACATCGACGGCACCGAAGTCGAAGTCGACGGGGCCATGACCCTGATCCAGGCCTGCGAAGTGGCGGGCGTGGAAATCCCGCGTTTCTGCTATCACGAACGGCTGACCATCGCCGGCAACTGCCGGATGTGTCTGGTCGAAGTCGTGGGCGGCCCTCCGAAACCCGCCGCCAGCTGCGCCATGCAGGTGCGCGATCTGCGCCCCGGGCCTGAAGGGCAGGCGCCGCAGGTCAAGACCAATTCGCCCATGGTCAAGAAGGCCCGTGAAGGGGTGATGGAATTCCTGCTGATCAACCACCCGCTGGATTGCCCGATCTGCGACCAGGGTGGCGAATGTGATCTGCAGGATCAGGCAATGGCCTATGGCGTTGATTTCAGCCGCTTCCGCGAGGCCAAGCGCGCCACCGAGGATCTGGATCTGGGGCCGCTGGTGGAAACTCACATGACGCGCTGCATTTCCTGCACCCGCTGTGTGCGTTTCACCACCGAGGTCGCCGGGATCACCCAGATGGGGCAGACCGGCCGCGGCGAAGATGCTGAAATCACCAGCTATCTCGGCGAGACGCTGGACAGCAACATGCAAGGCAACATCATTGATCTGTGCCCGGTTGGTGCTTTGGTTTCAAAGCCCTACGCCTTTACCGCCCGCCCCTGGGAATTGACCAAGACCGAAAGCATCGACGTGATGGATGCCTTGGGGTCCAACATTCGCGTTGATACCAAGGGCCGCGAAGTGATGCGTTTCCTGCCACGCAACAACGACGGCGTGAACGAAGAATGGATTTCGGACAAGACCCGTTTCGTCTGGGACGGTTTGCGTCGCCAAAGGCTGGATCAGCCCTATGTCCGCGAGAACGGCAAACTGCGTCCGGCCAGCTGGCCCGAGGCGTTGACCAAAGCCGCGGATGCGATCAAGGGTGCCGGGACGCTTGCCGGTCTGGTCGGCGATCTGGCCCCGGTCGAGGCGGCCTTTGCCCTCAAGCAGATGATCGAGGGACAGGGTGGCGTCGTCGAATGCCGCACCGATGGCGCTAAATTGCCCGCAGGCAATCGCGGCGCCTATGTGGGCACGGCGACGATCGAAGACATCGACCGCGCCGAGCGGATCCTGTTGATTGGCACCAACCCGCGCGTCGAATCCCCGGTCCTGAATGCGCGTATCCGCAAGGCGTGGAGCCACGGCGCCGATGTCGCCCTGGTGGGGCAAGCGGTTGATCTGACGTATGAATATGCGCATATCGGTGATGATCGCGCGGCTTTGCAACAGGTTGTGGACATGGGCGGTGACGATGAGATCCGCAATCGCGCCTCGCTTGTGATCGTCGGGCAGGGCGCTCTGCAAGAGGCAGACGGCGCTGCAGTTCTGGCGGCCGCGCAGCAGATCGCCGAGTTGACCCAAAGCGGCCTGCTGGTCCTGCACACCGCGGCGGGACGCGTTGGGGCAATGGATGCGGGCTGTACCACCGAACGCGGCATGGATGCGGTGGGCGAGGCCGATGTGATCTATAACCTGGGCGCAGACGAGATCGACATCGCGCCAGGTGCTTTCGTGATCTATCAGGGCAGCCACGGGGATCGGGGGGCACACCGCGCGGACGTGATTCTGCCCGGAGCCGCCTATACGGAAGAACAGGGTCTGTTCGTGAACACCGAAGGCCGCCCGCAGCTGGCGTTGCGTGCCGGGTTTGCGCCGGGGCAGGCCAAGGAAAACTGGGCGATCCTGCGGGCTCTGTCCGCCGAACTGGACGCAACCTTGCCCTATGATTCGTTGGCCCAGTTGCGTCAGGTCCTGGTTGCGGAAGTGCCGCATCTTGCTTTGATCGATCAGGTTCCGGCCAATCCTGTTCAGGCCCTGGACACGGCACCATTGGGCAAGGCCAGCTTCCGGAACGCGGTTGAGGATTTCTATCTGACAAACCCGATTGCGCGGGCCAGTACGCTTATGGCCGAGTTGTCGGCCAACGCCCGCGCGCGCGGTGAAGCCCGGATTGCGGCGCAATGAAACCGGTGCGGATCATATCACGTCCAGGCCCGCGCAGCGGCCCGTCTGCGGGGCTGTCGCGCGTCGCGTTCGACCGCGGGGTCGAACCGTGGCATTTGTGCCAGGTCAGGGCGGAAAAGGCTGGCATGCGGGCAGCAGATGCTGTTTACAGCAACTCGCCAGCCCTGCCTGGCAGGATGGGACCCATCGACGCCCAGGTCGTAATCGCCAATTGTGCGAATAAACGGAATACCCACGGTGTGAGGACTTATGGCTGACTTCTTTTCCACTCCGGGCGGCATCGCCGTGCTGATACTGGCGCAGGTGCTTGCCGTTGTTGCCTTTGTCATGATCTCGCTGTTGTTCCTGGTCTATGGCGACCGCAAGATCTGGGCGGCGGTCCAGATGCGGCGCGGCCCGAACGTGGTCGGTGTTTACGGGCTGCTGCAATCCGTGGCGGACGCGCTGAAATATGTGGTCAAGGAAGTGGTCATTCCGGCCGGGTCGGACCGGACGGTGTTCCTGTTGGCGCCCTTGACCAGCTTTGTTCTGGCGATGATTGCCTGGGCCGTGATTCCGTTCAACGACGGCTGGGTCCTGTCGGACATCAATGTCGCGATCCTGTATGTGTTCGCGGTGTCGTCGCTTGAGGTCTACGGCGTGATCATGGGGGGCTGGGCGTCCAACTCGAAATACCCGTTCCTGGGATCGCTGCGTTCGGCGGCCCAGATGATTTCCTATGAAGTGTCGATCGGGCTGATCATCATCGGCGTGATCCTGTCCACCGGCAGCCTGAACTTTGGCGATATCGTGCGGGCCCAGGACGGCAACTTCGGGTTCTTCAGCTGGTACTGGCTGCCACATTTCCCGATGGTGTTCCTGTTCTTCATTTCGGCCCTGGCTGAAACCAACCGCCCGCCGTTTGACTTGCCCGAAGCGGAAAGTGAACTGGTAGCGGGTTACCAGGTGGAATATTCCGCCACGCCCTTCCTGTTGTTCATGGCGGGCGAATATATCGCCATCTTCCTGATGTGCGCGCTGACAAGCCTGCTGTTCTTCGGCGGCTGGCTGTCGCCCATCCCCGGGCTACCCGATGGCGTGCTGTGGATGGTGGCCAAGATGGCGTTCTTCTTCTTCCTCTTCGCGATGGTCAAGGCCATCACACCGCGATATCGCTATGACCAGCTGATGCGTCTGGGGTGGAAAGTGTTCTTGCCGTTCTCTCTGGCGTGGGTTGTATTCGTGTCCTTCGCCGCCAAGTTCGATTGGTTCTGGGGCGCCTTCGCGCGCTGGGGCACGGGGGGCTGAACATGACGCTGGCGCAATATATTCAGCAAGCCGATGCCGCCGAACTGACCGCATTGGCGACATACCTGACCGGCGAGTTCGGTATGCAGGAAACCAACCCGGTCGACGGAACCAAGCGTCCCGCCCAGGTCGAGAACGTTACTTCGGCCTTTGGGGCCTGGGCCTACATGCAACTCAACATCCAGGACCAGGGGGACTGAAATGGCGCAGATGGACTATACACGGGCCGCGAAATACTTCCTGTTGTGGGATTTCGTGATCGGCATGAAGCTGGGTCTAAAGTATTTCTTCGCCCCCAAGGCGACGGTGAACTATCCGCATGAGAAAGGCCCGCTGTCGCCGCGTTTTCGCGGTGAACATGCGCTGCGCCGCTATCCCAACGGCGAGGAACGCTGCATTGCCTGCAAGCTGTGCGAAGCGATCTGTCCGGCGCAAGCCATCACCATCGACGCCGAGCCGCGCGAAGACGGCAGCCGCCGCACGACGCGCTATGACATCGACATGACCAAATGCATCTATTGCGGTTTCTGCCAGGAAGCCTGCCCGGTGGATGCGATTGTCGAAGGTCCGAATTTCGAGTTCGCGGCCGAGACCCGCGAAGAACTGTTCTACGACAAGGACAAGCTGTTGGAGAACGGTGAACGCTGGGAAGCCGAGATTGCCCGCAATCTGGAACTGGACGCGCCGTACCGATGACTGATCCGACCAACCCGTTCGATGCCATGATGGCGCAGGCCCAAGAGATGGCCAAGGCGCTGAACCCGGCGTTGGAGAGCTTTTCACCCAAGGGGTTCGAGAACCTGTGGCCGACGATGCCGAAAGAGGCGATGGAACTGATGTTCGGCAATGCGGTCAACACGGACGGGCTGGACGCCAAGACCCGGCTTTTGCTGACCCTGGCGGGGTTGACGATGCAGGGCGCGCAGGCCGATACGGCCGTGCGGCAGACCGTGCGCCATGCGGTTGCGGCGGGCGCACGAAAACAGGAGATCGTGGAAACGATCGGCCAGATGTCGGTGTTTGCCGGTATTCCGGCCATGACCCGGGCGCTGGAAGCGGCGCAGCAGGCCATGGGCGAGACAGAGGATGACAGGACATGAGCGTGTTTGCTTTCTATCTCTTTGCGATCTGCGTGATCACCGGGGGCTTTTTCACCGTTGTCAGCCGCCAGCCGGTTCATTCGGTGTTGTGGCTGATCC
Source organism: Rhodobacteraceae bacterium F11138 (assembly GCA_016521575.1). Classification (GTDB taxonomy): domain Bacteria; phylum Pseudomonadota; class Alphaproteobacteria; order Rhodobacterales; family Rhodobacteraceae; genus Sedimentitalea. The sequence continues at coordinate 231,546 of JAEKDP010000007.1, forward strand.
TCAGCTTCATTTCCTCGGCCGGGCTGTTTGTTCTGCTGGGCGCCGAATTCGTGGCCATGTTGCTGGTCATCGTCTATGTCGGCGCGGTCGCGGTGCTGTTTCTGTTCGTGGTGATGATGCTGGATGTGGATTTCGCCGAACTCAAGGCCGAGATGGCCCGTTACATGCCCCTTGCCCTGCTGATCGGGCTGGTCATCCTGATGCAGTTCGTCATGGCCTTTGGCGCATGGGAAAGCAGCCATGCCGCCGCTGATATGCGGGCGCAGGTGGTGCCGGTGGACCGTCACAACACCGAAGCCCTGGGTCTGATCCTGTATGATCAGTATTTCCTGTTGTTTCAGCTCGCGGGTCTGATCCTGCTGGTGGCCATGATCGGGGCCATCGTGCTGACCTTGCGCCATCGTACCGACGTCAAGCGGCAGAACATCGTTGCCCAGATGATGCGGGATCCGGCCAAGGCGATGGAACTGAAGGACGTGAAACCGGGGCAGGGGCTGTGATGATGCGGACTCGCTTTTCCGATTTCATTCGTTGCTCAACGCTCGCGGCAGGAGGGCTGTTGTCAACCGCCGGTGTCGCGATGGCGCAAACCGCGATCGACACGCCGCAGAAGATCGATGCGCATTTCGAAGTGGCCAGCAAGGATTTTGGCGGCGGCAAGGTTCAGTTGCATTCCCGCAAAGAAGGTGACACCGGCACGACGCATAGCGTGCACAATTTCGATTGCAGCAACAGGACATATGTCCCGGTGTTCGCTGACGGTGTCAGCCCGGACGCATTCCCCATGGACAACCTGGATTTCAATCTGAACCCGATTGAAGAAACCTCTCCGGTTGCGCCCCTGGCGCAACACGCATGCAAGAAGCACGGCTATCCGTTGCTGGAATGGTGAAACATGATTGGACTTGAACATTATCTCACGGTTGCAGCGACGCTGTTCGTTATCGGGATTTTCGGGCTTTTCCTGAACCGAAAGAACGTGATCATCCTGTTGATGAGCATCGAACTGATGCTGTTGGCGGTGAATATCAACCTTGTTGCCTTTTCCAGTTTCCTCGGTGATCTGGTTGGGCAGGTGTTCACGTTGTTCGTGCTGACCGTGGCCGCCGCCGAAGCGGCAATCGGGCTGGCGATCCTGGTCTGCTTCTTCCGCAACCGCGGCACGATCGCCGTGGAAGACGTCAACATGATGAAGGGCTGAGAGAACCATGGAAACCATTATCCTCTTTGCCCCGCTGGTCGGATCGCTGATCTGTGGCTTCGGGTGGAAACTGATCGGTGAAACCGCCGCCATGTGGGTGGCGACCGGGCTGTTGTTCCTTTCGGCGCTGCTCAGCTGGGCGGTGTTCGTCAATTTCGACGGTGTGACCGAACAGATTCAGGTCCTGCGCTTCATCGAAAGCGGCAGCCTGGCAACCGACTGGTCGATCCGTCTGGACCGGCTGACCGCGATCATGCTGATCGTGATCACGACAGTGTCCAGCCTGGTCCACCTTTACAGCTTTGGCTACATGGACAAGGATCCGCAGTGGAAAGAGGGCGAAGTCTACAAGCCCCGGTTCTTTGCCTATCTGTCCTTTTTCACCTTCGCCATGCTGGCCTTGGTCACGGCGGACAATCTGGTCCAGATGTTCTTTGGATGGGAAGGCGTCGGCGTCGCGTCCTATCTGTTGATCGGCTTCTATTATCGCAAACCTTCGGCCAACGCGGCCGCGATCAAGGCGTTCGTGGTCAACCGGGTCGGCGATTTCGGGTTCGCACTGGGGATTTTCACCATCTTCTTTCTGGTCGACAGCATCAATTTCGACGATGTCTTCGCAGCCGCTCCGAGCCTGGCTGAAACCCAGCTGACCTTCCTGTGGGGGGAATGGAACGCGGCAAATCTGATCGCGATTCTGCTGTTCATCGGCGCAATGGGGAAATCGGCCCAGCTGCTTCTGCACACCTGGTTGCCGGACGCGATGGAGGGCCCGACCCCCGTGTCGGCGCTGATCCATGCCGCGACCATGGTAACGGCCGGGGTGTTCCTGGTCTGCCGGATGTCGCCCCTGATGGAATTCGCCCCGCAGGCGATGGCCTTTGTGACCGTACTGGGCGCAACCACCGCGTTCTTTGCCGCGACCGTGGGTCTGGTGCAGACCGACATCAAGCGGGTGATCGCCTATTCGACCTGTTCCCAGCTGGGGTACATGTTCGTTGCGGCAGGTGTCGGCATGTATTCGGCGGCGATGTTCCATCTGTTGACGCATGCCTTCTTCAAGGCGCTGCTGTTTCTTGGTGCCGGTTCGGTCATCCACGCGATGCATCACGAACAGGACATGACGAACTACGGCAACCTGCGCAAGAAGATCCCCTATACCTACTGGGCGATGATGATCGGCACCCTGGCGATCACCGGCGTCGGCATCCCGCTGACACACTTTGGTTTTGCAGGTTTCCTGTCCAAGGACGCGATCATCGAAAGCGCCTGGGCCGGTGGATCGGGCTATGGGTTCTGGCTGTTGGTTGTCGCCGCCGCCATGACCAGCTTCTACAGCTGGCGGCTGATTTTCCTGACCTTTTACGGGCAGGCGCGCGGCGACAAGCATACCCATGAACACGCGCATGAAAGCCCGATGGTCATGTTGATCCCTCTGGGGGTGCTCAGCCTGGGGGCGGTGTTCTCGGGAATGATCTGGTACAACAGCTTTTTCGGTCATGCCGATCAGGTCGGCGAGTTTTACGGCATACCGGTTGCCGAAGCCGCAGCACATGATGACCACGCGTCCGATGCGCAGGGCCATGCGGACGACGACCATGCGTCAGAAGCCAAGGATCATGGCGCATCCGAAGCAGCGGCAGAGCATCACTATGTCTTTGCCGGAAAGCCGGGCGAGGGCGCCCTGTATTTCGGCGAGGACAACCATGTCCTGGACGATGCGCATGCTGCTCCGGTCTGGGTCAAGGTGTCGCCGTTCATCGCGATGCTGGGTGGTTTGGCGATGGCTATCTGGTTCTATATCCTGAATCCGTCGCTGCCCGGACGTCTGGCCGAAAACCAACGCCCGCTGTATCTGTTCCTGAAGAACAAATGGTACTTTGACGAACTGTATGACGTGATCTTCGTGCGTCCGGTCGTGGGGCTGGGCAAGATGCTGTGGAAACGTGGTGACGGCAACGTAATCGACGGCTTCCTGAATGGCGTTGCACTGGGGATCGTGCCGTTCTTCACCCGTTTGGCCGGTCGGGCGCAGTCGGGTTTCATCTTTACATATGCGTTCTGGATGGTTCTCGGGATTGCCGCGCTGGTGACCTGGATGACGATCGGTGGAGGAGCACACTGATGGACAATATTCTTTCCATCGTCACTTTCATTCCTGCTCTGGCGGCGCTGATCCTGGTGGTGTTTCTGCGCGGCGAGGACGAGGCCGCGCAGCGCAATGCCAAATATGTTGCGCTGTTTGCGACCACGGTGACGTTCCTGGTGTCGCTGGGCATCTATTTCGAATTCGACCCTGCCGAGACCGGGTTCCAGTTCGTCGAGCAATCGCAGTGGCTGCTGGGGCTGCAATACAAGATGGGCGTCGACGGCATCAGCGTGCTGTTCGTGATGCTGACCACGTTCATCATGCCGTTGACCATACTGGCCAGCTGGGATGTCAGAACCCGCGTCAAGGAATACATGGTCGCCTTCCTGCTGCTTGAGACCCTGATGCTGGGCGTGTTCATGGCGCTGGATCTGGTGTTGTTCTACCTGTTCTTCGAAGCCGGGCTTATCCCGATGTTCCTGATCATCGGGATCTGGGGCGGCAAGAACCGGATCTATGCCTCGTTCAAGTTCTTCCTCTATACCTTCCTTGGGTCGGTCTTGATGCTGGTGGCGATGGTTGCCATGTTCGCGGATGCCGGCACCACCGATATCGAAGTGCTGATGACGCATCAGTTCGCCTTTGAGAACTTCGATGTTCTGGGCATTCACGTTGTCGGCGGCCTGCAAACGCTGATGTTCCTGGCCTTTTTCGCCAGCTTCGCGGTCAAGATGCCGATGTGGCCGGTGCATACCTGGCTGCCGGATGCGCATGTTCAGGCGCCAACCGCCGGTTCGGTGGTTCTGGCGGCGATCCTGCTGAAGATGGGCGGGTACGGATTCCTGCGGTTCTCGCTGCCGATGTTCCCGGTCGGGGCCGAGGTCATGGCCCCTGTGGTGCTGTGGATGAGCGCCATTGCCATTGTCTATACCAGCCTCGTGGCGCTGGTGCAGGACGACATGAAAAAGCTGATCGCCTATTCTTCGGTTGCGCATATGGGCTTTGTCACCATGGGCATCTTTGCCGCCAACCAGCAAGGGGTCGACGGGGCGATTTTCCAGATGATCAGCCACGGGTTCATTTCCGCCGCGCTGTTCCTGATCGTCGGCGTGATCTACGACCGGATGCACACACGCGATATCGAGGCCTATGGCGGTCTGGTCGTGCGGATGCCCGCATATGCGTTGGTGTTCATGTTCTTCACCATGGGGAATGTCGGCCTGCCGGGCACCAGCGGGTTCGTCGGTGAATTCCTGACCCTGATGGGGGCACTGCAGGTCAACACCTGGGTGGCGGCCGTCGCAACCAGCGGCGTGATTTTCAGCGCTTGCTATGCATTGTGGCTGTATCGCCGGGTGGTGTTCGGCGATCTGATCAAGGAAAGCCTGAAGACCATCACCGACATGACCGCGCGCGAGCGGTTCATCTTTGCACCGCTGGTCGCGATGACGTTGCTGCTGGGGGTCTATCCCTCGCTGGTGACCGATATCATCGGACCGTCGACGACGGCGCTGATCAGCAATTTTGACACTTCGGTTGCTGCGGCGGATGCCGCCAACCAGCACGCATCGAACTGAGGGGGGCCGGGGCATGATCCAGGCTGATCTGACCATTATCCTGCCGGAAATCATTCTGGCTCTGTTCGCCATGCTGGCGCTGATTGGCGCGGTCTATACCGTCAAGGACGGGCTGGCGTCGGTGCTGGTCTGGGCGACCTCCGCGCTGATGCTGGTTCTGGCCGTGTTCATCGCCAGCCGGGGGCTGGGGACCAATGTTGCCTTTGGCGGCATGTATATCGACGACGGGTTTTCGCGGTTTGCAAAGGTTGCGGTGCTTGTGTCCGCTGCCGCGATCCTGATGATGAGCCGGGACTACATGGCGCGGCGTGGATTGTTGCGCTTCGAATACCCTCTGCTGATCGCGCTTGCGGTCGTCGGGATGATGATGATGGTCAGCGCGGGCGATCTGATGTCGCTCTACATGGGGCTGGAGCTGCAATCGTTGGCGCTTTATGTCGTTGCGGCGCTGCGTCGCGACAGTGTCAAATCCACCGAGGCGGGGCTGAAGTATTTCGTCTTGGGCGCGCTCAGCTCGGGGTTGCTGCTCTATGGGGCATCGCTGGTCTATGGCTATGCCGGGACGACGCTGTTTTCGGGCATCATCGAGACGGTGCAGGACGGTCAGGTGTCGCTGGGGCTGTTGTTCGGTCTGATCTTCCTGATTTCCGGTCTGGCGTTCAAGGTCAGCGCGGTGCCGTTCCATATGTGGACGCCCGACGTTTACGAAGGCTCGCCCACGCCTGTTACGGCATTTTTCGCGACCGCCCCCAAGATCGCAGCCATGGCCCTGTTTGCACGGGTGCTGCATGATGCGTTCGGGACCGCCGTGGCTGATTGGCAGCAGGTGATTGCCCTGTTGTCCGTTCTGTCGATGTTCCTGGGGGCCGTGGCGGCCATCGGGCAGCGCGACATCAAACGGCTGATGGCGTATTCTTCGATTGCCCATATGGGGTTTGCGATGATGGGTCTGGCGGCCGGGACCGCGTTTGGCGTTCAGGCGATGCTGATCTACATGGCGATCTATGTGACCATGAATGTCGGCACCTTTGCCTTTATCCTGATGATGGAAAAGGACGGGCAGCCGGTCACGGACATCCAGTCGCTGAACCTTTATGCCAAACGCGAACCGGGCAAGGCGCTGGCGATGCTGGTGTTGCTGTTCTCGCTGGCGGGTGTTCCACCGATGCTGGGCTTTTTCGGGAAATTCTATGTGCTGCGCGCAGCCTATGACGGTGGTTTGGCCTGGCTGGCTGTGGCCGGTGTCCTTGCCTCGGTGATCGGTGCCTTTTATTATCTTCGTATCGTCTATTACATGTACTTCGGTGAAGAAGGTCAGGAACTGGACACGAACCGCTCGCCGGTGCTGTGGGGGTTCCTGATGGTTTCGGCGGCCGCCATGCTGTTGGGCATCGTCAATATGTTCGGCGTTGAAGGCGCTGCGGCGGCTGCGGCGCTGACGCTTGTCAACTGATTGGCCAGAAGGGTACGGGCGACGGGTGCTGGCCGAGGTCGACAGCACCCTGAATGAAGCAGCCCGCATTGCCCCGGGCCTGTCAGGACCCGAATGGATACTGGCGTTGCGGCAAACTGCGGCGCGTGGGCGGCGCGGGCGCAGATGGGCAAACCCGGGTGGAAATCTGGCGGCGACGCTGGTGCTGTTGCCCCAGGGCAGTCCGGCAGAAAGCGCGTTGCGCTCTTTTGTGGCGGCACTGGCGCTGTTTGATGCCTGTGTCGCCGTCACCGGACGCAGCGAAGGATTGGCCCTGAAGTGGCCGAACGATGTCCTGCTGAACGGGGGCAAGCTGGCCGGGATTCTGCTGGAAAGCGCGGGGCAGGGGGGTGGCACGGCCTATCTTGCCATCGGCATAGGTGTGAACCTGACCGATGCGCCCTCCGAGAACACCGTCGAACCCGGCGCGCTTCGCCCGGTTTCGCTGCTGTCAGAGACCGGCGCGCAAGTTGATCCCGAAAGCTTTCTGCTGCAATTGGCCACGTCCTATGCGCGATATGAACATCAATTCGTGACCTACGGGTTTGAACCGATCCGCACCGCTTGGCTGGCGCGTGCCGCGCGGCTGGGCGAGGTGATCACCGCGCGCACCGCGACCACCGAGACAGTCGGTACGTTCGAAACCGTCGACGAACGGGGCAACCTGGTGCTGAACACGCGCAGCGGGCGCGTGTCTATTCCTGCGGCGGATGTGTTTTTCTGAAAAAAGGGGTGGTGATGCTTCTGGCCATTGACTGCGGCAACACGAACACGGTGTTCTCGATCTGGAACGGGACCGAGTTCCTGTGCACTCTGCGGACATCGACCCATCACGCGCGAACGGCGGACGCCTATTTCACCTGGTATTCCACGCTGGTCAAACACTACGATATCCAGGCCGAGATCACCGATGTGATCATCAGCTCGACGGTGCCGCGGGTTGTGTTCAATCTGAGGGTCTTTGCCGACCGGTTCTTTGGCTGCCGGCCTTTGGTCGTCGGCAAGCCGGACTGCCTGTTGCCGCACGCCCCCCGCGTCGATGAAGGAACCCAGGTGGGGCCGGACAGGTTGGTCAACACGGCCGCCGGGTTCGACCGGCACGGCGGAGATCTGATCGTGGTCGATTTCGGTACTGCGACAACTTTTGACGTTGTGGCTGCGGATGGGGCCTATATAGGCGGGGTGATTGCTCCGGGGGTCAATCTGAGCCTGGAGGCACTTCATATGGCAGCGGCGGCCTTGCCCCATGTCGATATCAGCAATCCGCAACAGGTGATCGGCACCAACACGGTGGCCTGCATCCAGTCAGGCATATTCTGGGGATATGTCGGGTTGGTCCGCGAGATCTGTACGAGAATCAAGGGTGAACGCGACCGCCCGATGAAAATTGTCGCAACCGGAGGGCTGGCACCGCTGTTCCAGCAAAGCGCGGATCTGTTTGATGCCTTGGAAGAAGACCTGACAATGCACGGGCTGACCGTGATTCACAAATACAACAAGGACAATTCATAATATCATGGGAAGCGAAAGATTGATTTACCTGCCCCTTGGTGGGGCGGGCGAAATTGGCATGAATGCCTATCTCTATGGGTATGGCGCGCCGGACTCAGAACGCTATATTCTGGTTGATCTGGGGGTGACGTTCCCGGATATGGACGGCACGCCGGGTGTGGATCTGATCCTGCCCGACATGACCTGGCTCATGGATCGTGCCGACCGTCTGGACGCGGTGTTCATCACCCACGCCCACGAAGATCACGTCGGGGCGGTGGCGCATTTCTATCGCGATCTGGGGCCACCGGTCTATGCGCGCGCCTTCACCGCCAATATCGCGCGCCGCAAGATGGTCGAACATGGCCATCCCGAAACCGCGGTCCGCACCGTGTCGGCCTGGCCCGAACAGGTCACGGCGGGTCCGTTCAAGGTGGGTTTTTTGCCGATTTCGCATTCGATCCCCGAAAGCGCTGCGCTGGTGATCGACAGCCCCGAAGGGCGGGTCATCCACAGTGGCGATTTCAAGCTGGATCCGACGCCGGTGGTGGGCGAAGCGTTCGACCCCAATCTGTGGGCCGATGTCAGCAAGGATGGAGTGCGGGCGCTGGTTTGCGATTCCACCAACGTGTTCTCGCCGGATCCGGGGCGCTCGGAACTGAGTGTCGGCCCGGCGATCGAAGAGCTGGTCTCTGACGCGCGCGGCATGGTTGTCGCCACCACCTTTGCCAGCAACGTGGCGCGCGTCAAAACCCTGGCCGAAGCCGGGCAGCGCGCCGGGCGTTCGATCGTTTTGTTGGGCCGGGCGATGCGCCGCATGGTCGAGGCCGCGCAGGAAACCGGCGTTCTGTCCGGCTTTCCGACCGTGATCAGCCCCGAAGCGGCACAAGAGGTCCCGCGCGAGAACCTGATGCTGCTGGTCACCGGCAGCCAGGGGGAGCGCCGCGCCGCCAGTGCGCAATTGGCGCGGGGCAAGTACAACGGGCTTGAGATGAAAGAGGGCGATCTGTTCCTGTTCTCATCCAAGACCATTCCCGGCAATGAGCGCGGCGTGATCCGGATCATCAATGCGTTCAGTGAAAAGGGTGTCGATGTCGTGGACGACAGCACCGGTCGCTATCATGTGTCCGGACACGCCAACCGCCCGGATATTGAACGACTGCATGATATCGTGCGCCCTCAGATGGTGATTCCGATGCATGGCGAACACCGCCACCTGCGGGAACATGCCAAGCTGGCCATCGCGCGGGGCTACCAGTCCGCGGTGGCGGTCAACGGCATGATGATGGACCTGTCGGGCAACGCGCCCAGCGTGGCGGAATACATTGAAACCGGTCGCACCTACCTGGATGGCAGCGTCAAGATCGGCGCGCTGGACGGGATCGTGCGCGACCGGATCCGTATGGCGCTGAACGGTCATGTCACGGTGACGGCAATTCTGGACGAGAATGACGAACTGCTGGGGGAAGCCTGGTGCGAAAGCATGGGCTTGCCCGAAACCGGGAATTCGAATGCGGCGCTGGTTGAAATCCTGGAAGAAGATCTGGGACAGTTCATGGGCCGGGCTGGGGCCAAGACGATGAAGGATGACGACAAACTGGAAGAGGCGCTGCGCCGGATCGTGCGCCAATCCGCGCAGACCGAGATCGGCAAGAAGCCCGAGGTGACCGTGGTGATCAGCCGAATGCGCTGATCCCCACGGGCCCGTCTGATTGACGGCGCAGAAACGCGGATCGGAGAGTTACCATGCAAGCCATCACCTATTCCACCTTCGGGGCCGCCAGGAATGTCCTGACAGTGCAGCAGCTGGACCCCGGCGCGCCCGGTGCCGGAGACGTCACTGTCGAGCTGGAATATTCCGGGGTGAACCCGTCGGATGTAAAGGCGCGGGCGGGCAGCCGGCCGGGCATAACCAAACCGCCCTATCCGGTGGTCATTCCGCACAGCGATGGGGCAGGGGTGATCCGTGCGGTCGGAGACGGCGTTGATCCCGGACGGATCGGTCAACGGGTGTGGATCTGGAACGGCCAATGGCGTCGCGCTTTCGGAACCGCCGCCAGTCAGATCATCCTGCCGCAGGAACAGGCGGTGCCACTGCCCGATCATGTGGACGCACAGACCGGCGCATGTCTGGGGATTCCCGGCATGACCGCATGTTTCACGGTGTTCGGCGGTGGCGGCGTGCAGGGCAAGACCCTGTTGATTCAGGGGGGTGCCGGTACCGTTGGTTATCTGGCGGTGCAATTGGCGAAATGGGGCGGGGCACGGGTCATCGCCACCGCGCAGGGAACCGGAATGCACAGGGCGCGCACGGCAGGTGCCGATGTCGTTCTCGACTATAGGGCGCCTGATCTGGCTGACCGCATTCTGGCCGCCAATGACGGGCGCCCGGTGGATCGCATTGTCGAGGTCGAATTTGGTACGAACATCACCACCAATACCGAAGTGATCGCGGAAAACGGGGTGATCTGCGCCTATGGTTCGGCGTTGGATATGACGCCTGCGTTGCCATTCTATCCCTTGTTGTTCAAGGCCGTGACCATCCAGATTGCCCTGATCTATCTCTTGACGCCCAAGCAGCGCAGATCGACGATCGAGCGATTGACGCAGGCATTGAACGACCATGCGCTTGAATGTCCGGTCCAGCAGGTGTTTGCGCTGCCCGACTGTGCGGCGGCGCATGAGGCGGTTCAGGCTGGCGCACGCACAGGCGCGATCCTGCTGCGCACAATATGACGGACCCGGCAGATTTTCGTTGGCAAACCGCCCGGGGCGCGTCACCCTTGCCGGTATGACGCGATACTTCAGTCCGATGCCGGTCTTGCTTGCCTGTTTGCTCGGCGTCCTGCCGATGCTTGCCGCCGCACAGGACCAGCAGCCCACGGGTGTCATTTCGGTCGAGGCCGATGTCAGCCAGGATGCGGCCATCGCGAATCGTATCCGCGATATTCTGACCGAGCTGGACGGCTTCGACGATATCAGCGTCTCGGTGACCTCGGGCATCGTCACCCTGCGGGGCAACACCCTGGACGGTGAAGCTGCGCGCAGATTGAACGACCTGGCCAGCCGGGTTCAAGGGGTCGTGGCGATCGAGAACGAAGTGACGGAAACCACGGATGTGGTTGAGCGGCTTAACCCGGCCATACAGCGGTTTCGCGACCGGCTGAGCCAGTTGATCGCCTTTCTGCCGCTGTTGAGTATCGCATTCGCGGTCTTCGTGCTGGTGGTCCTGCTGGGATGGCTGTGGGCGCGCCGAAAACAGCCGTGGGATCGCTTGGCACCGAACGCCTTTATCGCAGACATCTATCGTCAGATCGTTCGCTTGTCGTTCGTCGTGGTCGCAATCGTTGTGGCGCTGGATATTCTGGGCGCGACGGCCTTGCTGTCGACCATTCTGGGGGCCGCCGGTATCGTCGGCCTGGCCATCGGTTTTGCTGTGCGCGACACGGTCGAGAACTTCATCGCCTCGATCCTGCTTTCGGTGCGACAGCCGTTCAGGCCGAACGACACGATTGAAATCGCGGGGGACATCGGCAAGGTGATCCGGCTGACCAGCCGCGCCACGATTCTGCTCAGCTTCGATGGCAATCACATCCGAATCCCCAATGCGATCGTGTTCAAGAGCCGGATCGTCAATTATACGCGCAACGATGAGCGCCGGTTTCTGTTCGAATTGTCGGTGGCGCCGGATACTGACCTGGCACAGGCCCGCGACGTGGCGCTGCACACGCTGCGGTCCTTGCCGTTCGTGCTGAAGACCCCTGATGCCTCGGTCTGGGTTGAAACCATCGGGGACAGCACCGTGACATTGCAGATGGCGGCCTGGATCGCCCAGCATGAAACCTCGATCACCCTTGCGCGTAGTGAAGCAATACGTCTGTCTTTGCTGGCATTCGAGCAGGCCGGGATATCAATGCCCGAACCCACGTTCCGCATCGCCGGTCTTGGCGATGCGTCCGTCCCCGATCCGGCCCCCGGTCCGGACGCTGTGGCAAGCCGCCCGGCACAGCCGCCCAGACCCGCCCCCCAGGATGTGACCGCGACGGCAGACCAGCAGTTGGAACGCATTGTCGAGGACGAGCGCGCCGTACAAAACAACGACGATCTGCTGAGCCGCGCAGCCCCCAGTGAATAGGCGAATTATTTTTGCATTTCGGGTCTTGCACACGCGCGTCGGGCAGACTAATTAGCCGCTCATCGTTGGGGTGTAGCCAAGTGGTAAGGCAGCAGTTTTTGGTACTGTGTATCGTAGGTTCGAATCCTACCACCCCAGCCAATGACCTCCGAAAAGGCCATGCTTTCCAATGGGATAGCCGTTGATCAAGCGGCCAGCCTCCCGTCTGCACATCGTGGTGCTTCACAAACTGCTTCACATCGACCGGGGTGCAGGCCGCGTGTCGCAGGCAGAAAGTGGGGTCTTCATCTGGTTCGCAGAAACCAGGTCTTTCACTTTCGCCGTCGCTGGCCCATCGCGCTGAGGGCATGCGGGGCCCCTGAATTTCTCTCGATTTCGCTTCGAACCAATCTTCTGTCCGAAGCGGTGAAACGGTCTGCCGGCCTGCTCGCCGCCCTCGAGGCAGGAGAGACAGAGATGCTCAGCGAACTACAGGAGAGCCCGGTTGACGAGACCCGGGTCCGATCAATGCTGCAGGAGATCGTGCGCCAGGCCATGGCCGGCATGATTGCGCGGCAGGAGAGCAATGCGTCCTTCGACGACCCGGAGGCGCCTCTCAGACAGATCGGTGCCGAGGGCGTCCGGATCCGGCAGGCCCAGAGAACCAGGAACTGGTCTGCTGCATCATCTTTCGCCGGAGAGATCGCCCGGCAGAACGGCCTCGATCGCGATGTGGTCGAAGCCCCGGCGGTCGCGCGCCAGGTGCTCTCCCTCCTGCGCCGCCTCAACGCGTTGAGCGCCCGCGTGGAACAGGACTTCGATGACCCGCTCGATGTCGGGCGGGACATCTTGCTTGACCATGGGCTGAAGCCAACCCGGGACGCCATGAAACCGCCCATGTTGCTGTCGGAGGCGATCGAGAAGGCCTGCGAAGAGGCCCCCCGGGATGTCGAGACCAAGATCCGGTTGGTGGGCAAGCTTGCCCTCGCGCATTTCGGCGATATCCCGGCTTCCTCGCTTGTGCTCGAGCAATCGTATGACTTCCTGCACAAGGTCTGGATGTTGCCAAAGGGCTGGGGAAGGGCGCACGGCCGAAACCGATATGGACAGGCGGGAAAGGATCTGTGCCCGCTAAAGGAGATCCGCGACGCCGATGCCAGGGACGCCAGGCTGATTGCCGAGATCCGGAGTCTCGACACGATGTCGATACCGGACAAACGTCGACGGTTGGTCCGGGAACTCACCCCGCGGCTGACCGACGGCTACCTCTTTGTGCAACGCGACATGTTCAATCGCATTCTCCGCGCAGCGCTTGGACGGAAGCGAGTCGGACGCGATGTCGACGATGAGGACCGCGTCGTTCCCTCGCATGTGCAACTGAAGACCGGTTGCGGGCATGGCACAAGGAACAGAAGACCCCCTGCGGCCTGCCGAAACGCGTGTCGCGCCCGAAGCGGCGCATGTCCTGGTCGCTTGAGCACGTGTCGCGCCTGTTTTGCTCACCGATCTACCTCGGCACATCTTCGCTCAAACAGCGCAGCCGCACGGCCACCGCCCGCAAACGGTGCATCATCAGGGATGCGATCTACTGGGTCCCGCTGATCATGATCACCATGGGTGTCCGCCCCGAGGAAATTCTTCAGGCCGCGGTGACGGACGTGGTTCGCCGCGACGGTATCCTCTGCCTCTTCGTTGGAGACGAGGAGGACGCGGTGCTGAAGAACGAGCAATCCCGACGCGTTCTGCCGATCCCGCAGATCCTGCTCGATCTTGGTTTCCGGGAGTGGGTTGTCGCAAAGAGAAGGGACGGGGAAACCTGGATCTTCCCGGAAATCCAGCCTGATAAAAGTCACGGGCGGCGGTCACAGATCTTCGGGGATCGGCTACGGAATCTTTTCAAAACCTTGAAGCTGCAAGATGCCCGCGAAGACATTTACGCCATGCGGCGCACGCTGTCTTCCAAGCTCATGGGCCTGGGCATCGATACCGGCACGCGCCAACGGATTCTCGGCCATCTCGAGGGCACGACCATTGATCGACACTATTCGGATCATGGTCTTCTGGAGCTGAAGGACCTGCTCGATGCCGTGGACTATGGTATCGAAGTCGGCAGCGACCGGCGGTTCGGCTTCCCGATCATCGTCGGAAACCGCACCGTGCTGCAGACGGCCCTCGATGTCGCGGTGGTGTTGACCAATCAGCGGCAGGTGTCTGCCGTTCAACTCCGCGAAGCCGAAACTGACGAGATCGTGTTCGAAGCCGCCATCGCCGGACGCGTGGCCCCGTCCGGGTATCTTTGGAATGACTGCGAAGCGCTCGAGGAAAAGGAGGTTGCGGCGCGGATCATTTCGCTCGGCAGACAATATTCGCTCACCATGCCGGCGAGCGAAGAGGCAACGGCCGCGCTCGAACACCTGCTGATCCTCGTCGAGGAGCGACCTCTCAAGACTGCGGCGCCCGAGGTTGCACCAGGTCCCGCGAATGATCGAGCTTCCGTCGGCGGCGAACCCCATTTTGCGCCCGAACCGGTCGTCGAAGTGACCGACCGACAATCCGCCGGCCTTGATCGGGGCGACCTCGTGATCTGCGTGTTCCCGACCCGCCACTGCAGCTCCGGCTGCCCGGCACCGCGCCCAGGCCTGGTGATCGACACGCGCAGACTTGGCGGCAAGACGTATCTTGACATTGCCTGGGGCGGCCCGCTTGATCCTTCGGGGCCCGCGCCGCATGAGCTTACGCTTTCGCGACCAACGGAAATGGCCGAGGCGCAGGTCGATATCCCGACCCGTTTCAATCTGCGCCGCCGAGTTCTCGTGCCCGAGGGCTCCAGCCCTTTCCTGCATGGCCGGATGGGCAAGCTTGGAAAAAACGCCTGCGCCCGGATCGGAGACTGCCTCCTCCATGCCGGAGATGTATCCCCGGCACCGATCCAAGAGGCCGACCGCCCCGCACGCCCCCTGACCGTCGAACGCCGCCGCAGCAAATCCGTCCGGCCACCAACGGCTCGGTAAATCATTGGCCATTGCCTGCGGCGGCATTCCAAACCTCTTCGACCACGAAACAGATCGCCCGGAACTGTCGATGCTGGAGCCACGCCACGATGCCGGACGCTGTCCTTTTGCTTTGAAGAACGGCGGGTCGTCGGATCTCCGAGAAAATCATGGTGAAATCGGAAGCAGCGGCCACCCTGATCAAAATTTGTTTCCGCGGCACCGTGCCCGACCCCAAATCCCGAGAACAACACCTGCTCAGCCCGAGTTTGTCAAACTCGGTTTGACAAATGGAAAGACAAACTCTGAATGACAAAGAACACAGCGCAAGGGAAACAGGGCGGGCGCCCCCTCAGTTATCCCCCGGAACTCGTTTACGCCATCGTCGAACGGCATCTGGAAGGCGGCATGCCAATCGCGAAGGTCGACGCGGGTCTCGTGAAGCAGGAGCTTTGCGAGATCTACGGCGTCAAAGGAACAATCCGCCTGGAAAGCCTGCAGCGGTTGGTTGAAAACGCTGTCGCCGAGCTTCGGCAGAGCCAGGACCGCGCTCTTCTGGATACCTTGCCGGAGACTGTCACAGCTTCCATTGATCACTTCATGGCGGGCGCGCGTGATGCCTTTGCGATCATGGTCGCGGAACAATACGCGAAAAGTCAGGCCGATGCGAACATGCAATGCGAAGAGCTGCGATCCGACAAGCGCTCTGCACAATGTCACATTGCGGAACTCGAAACGGAAAAAGCTCGGCTACAGAAAGACATCCACCAGCGCCTCCGAATCAAGTTCCGCGATCCGGTAACGCGCGGCAACGCTGCGGCGGTTGAGTTCCGCGATCAGCCGCGGCATGATGTCAATCGGCATTGAAGTTTGACCCCCTATCGGCGTCCAATATTGACCCCCTTGTGCTGAGCAGGCCCGGCGCTGCGTAGCCCTCACATAGCGCAGCGGCGGCGGGCCTGCGGGGTTTCGGGTTAGCGCTATGCGCGGTTCTTGAAGCGCCAGCTTTCGTTTCCGGTTTCGACGATCTCGCAGTGGTGCGTAAGCCGGTCGAGCAACGCGGTTGTCATTTTGGCATCGCCGAAGACGCTGGGCCATTCGCCGAAGGCCAGGTTGGTTGTGACGATGATGGATGTGCGTTCGTAGAGTTTGCTGATCAGGTGGAACAGGAGCTGTCCGCCGGTCTGGGCGAAGGGCAGATAACCCAGTTCATCGAGGATCAGGAAGTCGAGGCGGGAGATGAGATCGGCGGTTCGGCCCTGGCGTTCTGCGCGGGCTTC
>JAEKDP010000008.1:0-85368 GCA_016521575.1 Rhodobacteraceae bacterium F11138
TGTCAATGAGCGTTCAAAACTGACCCGGTTTCAGCGTTTGAATTTGACCCACCCCTTGTGGCGCAAAGGCCCCAGGCGGTCCGCCGTCATATAGCGAGTCCGTCTGGGGCCTTTGCTTGCGCGACGTTTATGTTTTTCTGCGTCGTTTGCTCTGTGCGAACCGGTATGACGTGTTGCCTGTCTCGATGATTGCGCAGTGATGGGTTACGCGATCCAGAAGCGCGGTTGTCATCTTGGCGTCACCGAAGACCGAGACCCATTCGCCGAACTCCAGGTTGGTCGTGATGATGACACTGGTCTTCTCATAGAGCTTGCTGATCAGATGGAACAGCAACGCGCCGCCGGACTTGGGGAACGGGATGTAGCCCAGCTCGTCGATGATGACGCAGTCCAGGGCCGAGAGCTGCCGGATGATCTTCCCGGCATTGCCCTCGGCTTGTTCCTTGATCAGGGCGTTGATCAAATCGACGGTATTGAAGAAGCGCGCCTTCTTGCCGTTGTTGATCAGGCTGGTTCCAAGCGCGATTGCGATATGGGTTTTGCCGGTGCCGGTTCCGCCCACCAGGATGAGATTGTGTGCCTCTTCTGTGAACCGGCCTGAGCAGAACGGCTCGATCTGGGTCTGGGTGACGGCGGCCGCGCTGTAATCGAAGGTGGCGAAGTCCTTGTGGTGGGGGAACTTCGCAATCCTCATTTGATACTGGATGGAGCGCACCCGCCGCTCTACAGTCTCGGCGTCGATCAGTTGCTTTATCGCTGTGGTCAGACTTGGTGGCTTGCGCGCGGACAGCAAATCATGGGCGCAAGCTGCCATTCCATGCAGCCTCAGGGCGGTCAGTTGGTCGATGAGGGCGTTCATGCGGCAGCCTCCTCAGCCGAGCACAGCGTCTCATAGCGCTTGCAATCGGCCTCGGGCCGCAAGGTCAGCTGCGGATAGGTATAGGCGTCGCTGAGCGGCGTGATGACCGGCTCCACCAACTGGTTAATCAGGTTGATGATGGTGGGCAGGCGCAGGGTGTTTTGTTCCACCGCCAGTTCGCACGCCGTCTCGACCACCTCGATCCCGTGATCCTGGGCCAGCAGAAGCAGATCGACGAACTCCCGATCCCCGCCTTTGCCGGCCATGTAATGCTCCCTGATCCGATGCATGGCCTCAGGCAGTTGCCAGTCCACAAAGGGGGCACCGTCGCGCAGGGCGCCGGGCTTGCGATCCAGCAGGGGCACGTAATGCCAGGGTTCAAAATAGCTGACATTGCGGGTGAAGCGACGCTTGTGCTCGGCGATAACATCCTGGCCCGACACCAGCACGATCCGGCCTGCATAGGCGCGCAGCGACACATGTTGCCCCGCGAACCGGGACGGCACGCTGTAGCGATTGCTGGCATATTGAACCAGGCAGGTGGAGCGAACACGAACGGTCTTTTCCACGTATCCGTCAAATGCTCGCCCCAGAGGGCGCAGTTCGGCGCGTTCGTCTTCGAACAGCTCTGCAATCGTGCGATCCGATTGCTCGGGATGGGGCCGGTTTGCCAGCTCTTCACAGCGCAGGCGCAGCCAATCGTTCAGCGCATCGAGATCATCAAAGGCAGGTTTGGGCACAAACAACCGGCCGCGCAAAAACTGGACCTGGTTCTCGACCTGTCCCTTCTCCCAGCCCGCAGCCGGGGTGCAGGGCCGTCCGGAAGGGCGCCATTGGTTCAAGCCCAATGGACGGCGGCTCCATCACGTAATGGTTCATCAAGGCCAGGAACCGGGGATGGAATATCCGGTCCTTCGAGCGCGAGACGTAGGTCACCATGGTCTTGGGGTTGTCGATGATCACCCGGCGTGGAACCCCGCCATAGAAAGACAGCGCCTGCGCAAAGGCATCCAGCACCATCTCCTGGGCTTCGCCGGGATAGGCCACGACAAAGGGCTTGCGGCTGTGGCACAGGCGGAAGTGGGCAACCTTCACCTTCTGCTCGATACCGCCCAGGACAACCCGTTCTTCGCTCCAGTCAAATTGCAGCGCATCGCCTGCCGCGAAATGCAGCGGGATAAAGGCCTCGCCCGAACCGGCACCGGCCCGCTTCAGATCGCGGACAAATCGCTGAACTGGCGAATAGGAACCGGTGTAGCCTTCCACCACGAGCTGCTCATAGAGCTTCTGGGCCGTCCGCCGCTCCCGGCGTAGTCGCTTCTGGTCCTGATCGAACAGCTCCTGAAGCCGAAGATCAAACCCGTTGCACAGTTTGTGCCGAACCGGCGGGGCCTGGCGCTGGTAGCTCGGCGGGCTCTCATCCTTCAGATACTTCTTGATCGTGTTCCGCGATAATCCCGTCGCCCGCGCAACAGACCGGATGCTGCGTCCCTCAACCAATATCCATCGTCGGATCTTCGACACGCTTTCCATCAGTAACACCTGCTCTTTCCTCCGCACTTTTGTGCGGATGTTAACGAAAACAGGCGGGTCAATTTTACTCGCTCATAACCCACCAAAGTGGGTCAATTTTGCACGCCGATTCACAGCCGCCGTCGGTGGCCACTTCCGTGGCTGCGGCGCAGCCCTTCATTGCCGCCGTTCGCTGCGTGTGCAAGTTCGCACCTGGATCGAAGCTCGCGTTGCGGGCGAGACCTGCCGTAATTCGCCGCACCGGCTCATGTGTTGAAGGTCATCCGAAAGCTGTCCGACATGGCTCGGACCGCTTTCTGCCCGGGCCGCAGACCGCATTCTGCGGGTCGAGGCGCCGCTTAGCCGTCACTTGCGGCGTCAAGGCCCTTCAAGCTTCTCGCCCGGTTCGGGGAGACCTTCAACGACGCCTCGTAGGCCTCCGCCGCCGCCTCCTTTTCACCCAGTTCCATCAGCAGGTCTCCGAGCAGTTCCCGCGCAGGCAGGACATGACCGGGGGTGACGGGTGCCTTGCCGACCGCGTCCTCCTTCTTTGCGGCCTCGGTCAACAGGCTGCGCGCCTCGTCTTCCTTGCCCTCGCTCAGCGCGATCCACGCCCCGATCGCCGCAATCTGGGCATCGGACAGCGCGACCCAGTAACCCATGTCGCGTTCGGACATCACTTTGCGGAGGCCACTCAACTCTTCCGACGCCGCACGCGCCCCTTCGATGTCGCCCGAACGGGCCGCACCGATTCCCTTGGCAAACCAACGCATGGCGACGGCCTGGGGATAGCGCGCCCAGGTGATCGCGGAGCTCATGTCCGAGGGCAGGGCCGCCGCCCCGGCCCAGTCGCCGGTTTCCAGCGGCGCCCGTGCGGCGGTAGCGGCGATCGCATAGGCTGAGCCGAATGTGTCTTCCAGATTGGGATGCTGCGCCAACTCAGCGAGCAACGCTTCGGCGGCCGACACCGCCCCGGTCTGGAGATGCGCATAGACGGCATAGTCGATGGCATGGGGATAGTGATCGACGATGACCCCGTCGCCCGCCTGCGCCAGCACTGCCGCGGCGCTGCGGGCATTCCATTCCGCCGATTCCTCCCAGAGGCCGAGCCGCGTGAAGATGTGCGACGGCATGTGCAGGGCATGCGGGACCTCGGGCGCAATGCTGTCATAGCCCCGTGCCACTTCCAGCCCCATCTCCGCCAGTGCCGGGTGGTCATAGGCGTGGATCGCATAGTGATACCCGCCCGGATGCCGGGGGACCTTTTCCCGCAACGCGTCCATACGCTGGCCGGCATCGCGCAGTTCAGGAACGGCGTCCGGCCCTCGCGGGGCCACGGTCAGTTGTGCCAGCGCATCGAAGGCGGCCGCGTCGACATCGTCGGGATAGGCCTCGTCAAGCTCGCGCTGCTTCGCGGCCCAAGCCACGAGGCGTTGCCGAAAGGTCAGGTCCTCCCCCGCGTAGAAGGCCAGCACGGCCTCGGCATAGGCCGCTTCCCGCGGCGTGCCCGGTTCCATCTGCGCCAGCCGTTCCGCGGCGGCCTGACCTGCCGCCGTCTCCCCCGGCGTCGGGCCGCCGGGCCAGAGCGGATGGAACTTGGTCATGGCAATGCCCCATTGCGCCATGGCGCAATCGGGATCGGCTTCGGCCGCGGCCTGGAAAGCGGCGTCGGACTGGCGATACATCATGTGATGAAGCAGCAGCAGCCCCACGTCGAAGGCCGCCTGACCCTCCGCTGCGCAGGACGTGGCGAACTCGACCTCGCCCAACGACGAAGGATCGAGATCTTTCAGCATGGCGTCAAGCGAATGGGCTGTGGCCGTCTCGACGGCCAGCAGCAACGCGCCGGCGGAGGCAGATATCGTGAAAATCGCGTTGCGCATCAATGGGACTCCTTCCTGATTGCGCCCCGCCGCAACGCGGTTCGCCAGTCGGTAACAATATGGTATGCTGTTCATTGGGAAGGTGGCCGTGCGATTTCTCAAACGAAATTCCTTGAAATCTTTTGAAATCCGGCTCGGGCAGGCGGTGCTCGACCTGAGCTCCGGTCACCTGCGCGACCGTTCCGGGCGCGACCTCCCGCTGCGCTACAGATCCCGGCAGGTCTTGCGACTCCTAGCGCGTCACAGGGGCGAGATCGTCACCCGGCGCGCGCTGGTCGAGGCCGCGTGGGACGTGACATGCGTGTCGGACGCAAGCGTGGCACAATGCATCGCCGACATTCGAAAGGCTATTGCAGACACCGAAAAGCGCATCGTCGAGACGGTCCCGCGACAGGGATACCGGCTGGCCGCGCCCGTAGTGGCGCGGGCTGAAACCGCCGCGATCGCGCCACCTGACTTCACGTCACGCCGGGAATGCAAAGCCCCGGCGTCTGACGCGGGACCGGTGATCGCCGTGCTGCCTTTCGACGATCTCGGCATCTCCGGTGTCCCGGCGACCACTCTTGTCGCCACCTTGTCCGAGGCGATCATCACCGACCTCGCCCGCTACCCCGAACTGACCGTGATCTCCCGCAACGACGAACTCCAGGGGCCTCCGGTGCGGAGCCTTGCCGGCATCGCCCGGCGGTTTCGTGCCGACTATCTCGTGACCGGCAGCTTACGGAGCAACGGCGCCACGGCCCGCGTGAGCGCGCAGCTCGTGGCGGCCCGGAACCTGTCCTGTGTCTGGGTTGACGAGGTAGACCTGAACCTTGATGAGTGTATCGACCTGAGCCGGTGGATCGGCCGGCACGTCGCCAATGTCGTGGGCGCAAAGGTCATCGACATGGCGGAGACGCGCATCGGTCTGGGCGAATTCAGTGCCATGCTGGTCGAGAACGCCGCCCGCAGCCGCATGCTCCGATTTCGCTCGCAAGATGCATTCCGGTTGAACATTTCCGAGCAGGAAGTCGCGCTTCAGCGGTATCCGCATGCGGCTTGGGGAAACTTCGGCCAGGCGTTGGCCCTTCGCGTCGGAATCGACGCCGGCTGGATTGTGCAGGGCCTCGACGCCGCACGCAGCCGGGCGGAATCCCTGGCGGCCCGCGCCCTCGCGATTGCCCCCGAAAACTATCTGGCGCATTATGCGGTCGGGCGAACGCTGGCCGGCCGAGGCGAGATCGTCCCCGCCGTCAAGGCGTTCGAGAGAGCCGTCAGCCTGAATCCGTCCTCCACGCTCGTCGTTTCCGGGCTGATCGACCCCTGCCTCAACCTGGGCGACACCGCCCGGGCCCTGGAGCTTGTCGCGATGGCCGAACGGATGAACCCGCTGCGGACCCGCGAACTGTCTCAAAAAAAGGCACGCACCTACTGGCAGATGGGCGAGCCCGAACATGCGCTGCGGACGTTGGAAAACATCCCCGGCAGGACGCCCGAACAGGGAAAACGGTGTTGTCACGTTAACCTGTCGGCAATCGGCGAAGGCATCGCGTTAGTGGGATCAGGCGATGTTCGCAGCCGTTTTCCAGACATCAAGTGCCTGCAACCGATGGAAGCGGATGGTTAAGGCTGTGCGGCGGCAGGATGGGACAAAGAAGCAGTTTCGGGTTGCTGAGTGAACAGACACGAAGCGCTGCAAGCCGCCGGGTGATCGGTGTCCTTGCATCACCCGTTCCCGCTTTCGAAACGGCAGGTGGCTGTTCTCTGCGCGATTATTCAGGCCCTTGTGCGACCAATGATCCAAACCGGGCGCTACGTCGCGCTTGGCAGCGCCATAGGATCGCAGCTTGTCCGTTATAATCCGTTTTGGCACGAAGCCATGACGCTTGAGAAGTCTGAGCATCAGACGTTTCGCAGCCGGCTTATTCCGACTGGACTGGAGGATTTCATCCAGCACAACCCCATGTTGATCGACCGCGCGCCAGAGCCAGAATGACCTGTCGGCAATCTTCACGACGACTTCGTCCAGATGCCAAACATCACCCGGACGGGCTTGCCTCCGTCGCAGATTCTGGGCGATCTGAGGCCCGAATTTGACCGTCCAGCGCCTGATGGTTTCGTAGGACACATCAATTCCGCGCTCGAGCAACATCTCCTCAACCTCACGCAGGCTTAGGTTGAAGCGCATGTAGAGCCAGACCGCGTGAGCGATAATCTGGGATGGAAAGCGATGGCGCTTGTAGCTGATAGCCGATGTCTGCATTGCAGTCAGATAAGAAGAAATCGCGACGCGAACAACAATAGGGCAGTTAACGTGACATCACCCTTCTGAGGATTGCGCATCTAAACGAGCGTATGTCGAAGTCGGTCATTGAGGGCCCGAGTGCGCGCAACGATACGTCGGCGCGATACCCTATAATGACGCCGACCGGTTTGAGCCTCTGCATGCGGCCTCGACGGTTTGTCGGAGCGAGCTTTATGTGACTGGCAGGCTCGCCCTTGCTGGCCCATCTATCGCGGGCCAGAACTTTCAGAGGCTCCAGATTGGTCTTGTCGAGTCGGTGCATCTTCATCGTTCATCATGTCTACGGAAGTCGCGCCCTTGTCAAATGTCATGAAAATGGTGAGCATATTGTCATGGAATCCTGGCTTCCCGACAAGGATGCGCTGAAGCGTCCACGATACAGATCACTGATGGAGGCGATCGAGGACGCGATCGAGCGGGGCGCGCTGAAGCCGGGCGACCGGCTTCCCACGCATCGCGAGCTTTCCTTCCAATTGGGGTTGAGCGTCCAGACAGTCAGCCGGGCCTACACCCGACTTGTCGAAGCCGGACATATCGTTGGCGAGGTTGGCCGCGGCAGTTTCGTGCGCCACGCGACAGATGATAGTGTGCTGCCCTTTCCCGCAATGCGCGCGGGCGAGCAAACGCTGGATTTGGCGTTGCTGAAACCCGTTGTAGACGACTTCCATAAAGAAACGATGCGCAGCACGTTGCGCAACGTTGCAGAGGACTTGCCGAATGAGATACTGTCGCTGTTCCGCGCATCGTCCATCGCCATTCGTCATGCCGATGCCGTCGATTCCTGGCTGACGCAATGCGGTGTGTCGCGACAGCGTCGAGACGTGATCCCGACAAATGGCAATACTTCGGCGATGACGGTCGCATTGATGAGCGTCGCCCATAGCGGCGATCTGATCGTCACTGAATCGATGGGGCACCATACTTTGCCGGCACTGTGCCGCAGTCTTGGTTTGCGCCTGAGGGGCTTGTCGATGGATGCCGAAGGCATTCTGCCGGACGCGTTGGACCAGATTTGTCGTACCGAACCCGTCAAAGCCTTGTATGTCATGCCAAGATCCAGTCCGCTGTCTTGTTTCATGGGCGAGGACCGACGGCGTGCCATCGCCGAACTGGCGCGCCGCCATGATTTCACAATCATCGAGAATGATGGTTGGGGAGCGCTCGGCAGAAGGGCTACGCCGGCACCGATCACAGCGCTCGCACCGGAACGCAGCTACTATTTCACGAGTCTGACGAAATGCCTGTTGCCGGGCCTGAGAGTCGGTTTTCTGGCAGTTCCCAAGTCCACCGCCGCCATCGCGCGTGAACGCCATATGGTCACCAACTGGATGGTGACCCCTCTGATGCACGAAATCGCAACCCGCTGGATTGCCGACGGGACCGCAAAGACAATGTGCAATTGGCAGACGGCGGCATTGCAACGCCGCAGCAAGATCGCGAAAGAAGTTCTTGCCGATTTCAATGTCCGCATCGCCCCAGCTGGTCTGCAGGTCTGGTTGCCCTGCCCGGATATCGGGTCCGAGGCGCGCCTTGTCGAACGCGCGCGCGAGGCAGGAATACTTGTTGCGCCGGGATCCACGTTCTCCATCGGTCCACTGCCATCGACGCCGGGAGTTCGAATTTCTTTGGGTATCGTGAATGTCGGAGTGCTGCGAAATGCGCTTCGAGTCATTGCAGGAATCGCGGCCGAGACCGGGCTGGCCTGATGCAGCCGGCACCACATTGTAATGATTTAATGTAGCCATTGACTCTGTATTGTAGTGATTTCATCTTCGCCTAAAAGAGCCCGTTGCTAGTTGTCAGAACGCGGGCGGCACGCAATAGAGGAGGATTTCATGAACAATCACATTAAGACCCTGTCGGTCAGCGCATTTGCCATCACACTCTCGAGTGCGGCCTTTGCCGATACTTGGCGCTATGCCCACGAAGAGGCCGCTGACGAGGTGCAGGGCGTCTTTGCGCAGAAATTCAAGGAAGAGATCGAAGCGAATTCCGATCACAGCGTGCAGTTGTTTCCCTTTGGAACACTTGGCGAGAGCGCCGATACCATGGAACAGGCACAATCCGGAATTCTGCAATTCGTCGACCAATCTCCCGGCTTTACCGGCGCATTGATCCCCGAGGCACAGGTGTTCTTTGTCCCCTACCTGCTGCCACAGGACGAAACGACGTTGCAGGAGTTCTTCCGAAACTCCAAGGCCATCAAGGAGCTGTTTCCCCCGCTATATGCCGAGCAAGGGCTCGAGTTGCTGACCATGTTCCCAGAAGGCGAGGTCTGCATGACCACCAAGGAAGAGGTCAGATCACCCGAAGATCTGAGTGACGTCAAATTCCGCGTGATGACCAACCCGCTGCTGGTGGAATCCTACAAGGCATTCGGCGCCACGCCGACACCGCTGCCTTGGGGCGAGGTCTATGGCGCAATGCAGACCGGCATCATCCAAGGGCAGGAGAACCCGCGGTTCTTCCTCGATTCCACCAAGATGTACGAAGTCACCGACTACATCACCTGTATCGGCCACAACAACTTCACCACTGCCGTAATGGCCAACAAGGATTTCTATGACGGCCTGTCAGACGAAGACAAGACATTGGTAAAGAACGCCACCGACGCAGCGTTCGAGCATATTCTTGGCTATCAGGCCGAGCTTGGCGAAACGAGCTTCGACAATATCAAGGCGGCCAAGCCCGAGATCACCATCAATATCCTGTCCGAGGACGAGCGCGCACCATTCATGGCCACGTCCGGCCCGGTTGAGGAAGCCTTTATCGAAATGACCGGCGACAAGGGCAAGGAGATCCTTGACCAGATGAAAGCCGATCTGGAAGCCGCCAACGCAGCGACGCAGTAACCAAAACGACATGCCGGGCGGCAGTGGGACTGCGCCCGGCATGTGTATTCACCTCTAGCGCTTTGGAAATCTGAAAACGTGTCCAATGATGAACAAACCCCGACGGGTGTCGTCCCGAGACCGCATGGCGATGCCGATGAGGATATTCTGACTGATGATACCTCGGCGCTTCCGGGCATTCTGGGTGTGCTTGATCTGGGCATTGCCAAGCTTGAAGCAATCATGCTGGCGGTCGGCGTGCTGTTGATGGCCGCCAATACGGTGGCGAATGTCATTGGCCGCGTGTTTTTTGAAAGCCTCTATTTTTCCGAAGAACTGAACCGCATTCTGATCATCATGATCACCTTTGCCGGGATCAGCTATGCCGCGCGCCACGGGCGCCATATCCGAATGTCGGCCATTTACGACACGTTGCCGCCGAAACCCCGCAAGGCTCTGACAATCCTGATCGCTGTGATCACGGCAGTCTTCATGTTGGGGCTGGCCTGGTATTCATTGCAGTTTCTTCTCACGACGATGGGGCGTGGTCGCGTCCTGCCCGCCTTGCAAATTCCTGTCTGGATCACGCTCTGCTGGGTGCCGCTCGGGTTTCTGTTGACAGGGCTGCAATACGTCCTGACCGCAATCAAGAACACCATCGAGCCGGACATCTACCTGTCGACCAGCGTGCTGGAAGGCTATGACAACGACGAGCGGGAGATCTGAACGATGGCATGGACCGTATTCAGCGTAATGATCGTTCTTCTGCTGCTGGGATTCCCGATGATGATTCCGTTACTGGCGGGAACGTTAACAGGGTTTCTCCTGATCTTTGGCAACATGGGTCAGCTTGAGACCGCGGTGCAACAGATCGTGGCCGGTATCCGCCCCGCGTCACTGATCGCGGTTCCGATGTTCATCTTCGCCGCCGACATCATGACACGCGGACAATCGGCCGGGCGCTTGATCGACATGGTAATGAGCTTTGTCGGCCATCTAAAGGGGGGGCTGGCGGTGTCGACCGCGACGGCCTGTACGATGTTCGGCGCCGTGTCGGGTTCGACCCAGGCGACGGTGGTCGCGGTCGGCTCGCCGCTGCGGCCGCGCATGCTGAATGCCGGCTACAAGGACAGCTTCGTTCTGGCCCTTATCGTCAATTCCAGTGATATTGCCTTCCTGATCCCACCCTCCATCGGGATGATTATCTATGGCGTGGTCTCGAACACATCCATTGCCGAACTCTTCATCGCGGGCATTGGACCGGGCTTGTTGATCCTGCTCTGTTTTTCGATCTTCTCGGTGATCTATGCCGTGCGCAATGATGTGCCAACCGAACCCCGGGCGGCGTGGGGCATGCGGATCAAGGCGGTGCAGAAGGCGCTTTGGCCGATGGGTTTCCCGGCGATCATCATCGGCGGCATCTATGGCGGCATCTTTTCCCCCACCGAGGCGGCGGCCGCCTGCGTGCTTTATGCGCTGATCCTTGAGGTCATCGTATTTCGCGAACTGGACATGCGCGGTGTTTACGAAACCGCAAAATCCACCGGTCTGATTACGGCGGTCGTGTTCATCCTGGTGGGCGCAGGTGCGGCGTTTTCCTGGATCATATCCTTTGCGCAGATCCCGCAAACGGTGTTGGGTGCGGTCGGCATCGACGACATGGGTCAGATCGGAGTGCTGTTCGTCATTTCAACCGCCTTCTTCGTCGGCTGCATGTTCGTTGATCCCATCGTCGTGATTCTGGTGCTGGTGCCGATCTTTGCACCGGTTGTCGAAGCGGTGGGGTTGGACCCGGTCCATGTCGGCATCATCATCACCCTGCAGGTCGCGATCGGATCAGCGACGCCACCAT
The DNA here is from genome assembly GCA_016521575.1 of Rhodobacteraceae bacterium F11138. Lineage (GTDB taxonomy): Bacteria > Pseudomonadota > Alphaproteobacteria > Rhodobacterales > Rhodobacteraceae > Sedimentitalea. Next base: position 11,222 of record JAEKDP010000008.1, read on the forward strand.
TTGGCTGCGATATCTTTACTGCGATCGCGGTGTTCAAACGTCCCTATATCGAGGTGATCCGCGGTACGCCGCCATTCATCATCATCCTCCTGTCGGTCTCTGTGGCCATGATCTTCTTCCCTCAGATCGCGCTGTTTCTGCGTGACCTCGCATTCAACTGAGAGTCCAATGTTCAAAACGATACTGGCTGCCTGCGACGGTTCCTTACAATCCGAAAATGCCCTGAAGAAGGCGGTTGAACTCGCCGGGCTCAGCGGGGCGAAGCTGTTGATCCTGACGGTTTATCGGCATCATTCGATGGTCGAGGCATCCCTGTCGATGGTCCAGGGATCCAAACACGCCACACCCGACGAGGCGCTGCAAGAAAGCGCGACCGAGATAGCGGATGCGGCACGACGCATTGCCGCACAGGCCGGCTTGACCGACGTTCGCGCTTTCGTTCGGTCGGGACAACCGTCGCGCGCGATTGTGGAGTCTGCGAAAAAGCACGAGGCGGACCTGATCGTCATAGGATCACGCGGCGCAGGTTCGGTCGATGGGTATTTTCTGGGCAGCGTTTCTCACAAGGTCACCGGATTGTCATCAATCCCGGTTCTGGTCGTCTGAGAGGGGGATCGTTATGATTGAGCTACTCCCCAATGTTTGGACAGTTTCCAGCGTAATTGAAGCTACTCTCTGCTCCTGCTGATCGGGTTGGGTTTCGTCCATTCGTAGCCAATAGACCACGGCTGGGGGTTTACCGCCAAGGGCGGAGTGGGGGCGCTTGCGATTGTACAACTGAACGCCAGAACACCCACATTACTGACCAGCGCGAGGTTCTTTATCCTTGGCATCCCTGGTTCGGCAGATCGGTCTATGTCCATTCTGTGGTCGACAAGCCCGGCGATGCAGTGTTTCGGTGCAATCTCACCGGCCGCCGGTCGGACCGGCTTCTGGAAGTTCCCATTTGGATGTTTGACCGAGCAGCATGTGCTTCCTGCCGCCGTTCTGGTTCTGCGCATGTGGGCCTGGAGGGTCTAAGGGCGCTCGCGGGGCTGGTATTCGATGCCGCTTGTGTTCCGCTCAATAAATCCGGCTCCCCATCACGCGATGACGCAGCATCGGACTCTGAACACGAGATTCGGAGGTTGACCCATGCCGCGCAAAATGACGACGAAGCAACTCGAGCTGTTCCCGGACATCCAGTCCGCGCCCGTGACACAGACACCGCCTTGGCAAAGCCTTCCCGGCGACACGCAGCAAACGCTGACACAGTTGATGGCACGCCTGATAGCAGAACACGCCGGTGCGGCGGACGGGGGGAGCGATCATGAAGCATGAGAAGATTGGTCCGCAGCATTTGGAACGCAAGGCGATCCTTTACGTCCGCCAGTCATCGGCCCACCAGGTCCTGCACAACCGGGAAAGCAGCGCCCTGCAATATGCCATGCGGGAGCGGCTTTCGGATTTGGGCTGGAGCCGGATCGAGACCGTGGATGACGACCTCGGCCGTTCTGCCGCCGGCGGTGTCGCGCGGGAAGGCTTTGACCGGATGATCGCCGATGTTTGTCTCGGCAAGGTCGGTACTGTCGCGGCGCGTGAAGTATCCCGCTTTGCGCGCAACAGCCGGGACTGGCAGCATCTCATCGAGATGTGCCGTGTCGTCGACACTGTGCTGGTCGATCAGGAAACGGTTTATGCGCCACGCGATGGCAATGACCGGCTGCTTTTGGGCCTGAAGGGCAGCCTGAACGAATATGAGCTCGATCTTCTCAGACAACGATCCCTCGCGGCACGCCACGAGAAGGCACGGCGCGGCGAACTTGTCGTCGCCGCCCCTGTCGGCTTCGTAAAGGCCGGGGACCGGCTTGAGAAAGACCCGGATCGCCGCGTGCAAGAGGCCATAAGTCTGGTCTTCGACAAGGTCGCCGAGCTGGGAAGCGCGCGGCAGGCCCTCCTGTGGTTCCTCGAACATGGCCTTGAACTGCCCAGCTTGCGCAAACAGGGTGAGGTGGTCTGGCGCCGCCCGACCTATGCCACCATTCACCGCATGATCGTCAATCCGGCCTATGGCGGGGCTTATGCCTATGGCAAAACCCAGGCATCGCCAGGGTTCGGGACATCGGCCGTTCGCAGGAAAGACCGCGAGGAATGGCTTGCATTGAAGCCGGGCGCGCATGAAGGCTATGTGAGTTGGGAACGGGCAGAGGCGATCCGTAAAATGGTCAGCAACAACGTCCCCCAGAGCCGGCATCACGGCGCAGCCAAACATGGAGCCGCCCTTTTGGCCGGGCTGCTGCGCTGTCGGCGCTGTGGCCGCAAGCTGACGGTTCGCTACACCGGCAAGAAGCACGATATTCCCCGCTACTCCTGCTGGCGCGGTCTCCTGGACAATGGCGAGGCGCGCTGCATCGCTTTTGGCGGATTGCGGGTCGACGATGCCATTGAACAGGCGCTCCTGCAGGTGGTCAGTCCCGGTGCCATCGCCGCGGCGGAGGCGGCCGCCCGGCAAGCGGCGCGTCAGCGGGATCAGGTTCGCGATGCGCTCTGTCGCGACCTTGAGGCCGCGCACTACGAGGCAAACCGCGCGTTTCGGCAGTATGATGCATCCGATCCCGAGAACCGCCTGGTGACCGCCGAACTGGAGACTCGCTGGAACCGGGCACTCACGCATGTCCAGGAGATCGAGAACAAGATCGCTCACCACGATACGGTCAACCCGACGGGGACAGCATTGCCGGTGGACGACCTGACGGCCTTGGGAACCGATCTCGAACGCGTCTGGTTCGCGCCGATGACGGATGCCAGGTTGAAGAAGCGCATCGTCCGCACGGTGATCCGGGAAGTGATGGCCGATCTTGATGACGATGCGTCGGAGATCGTCCTGCTGGTTCATTGGATGGGCGGAGCCCATACAGAGTTTCACCTGCCCAAGCGCCGCCGAGGACAGCGCAACGCCACTTCTGCTGATATTGTCGAGGCCGTCCGCCAGCTTGCGCGGATCGCCAGCGACGATGTCATCGCCGGCGTTCTGAACCGGAACGGTCTCGTCACCGGCAACGGAAACCGCTGGACCAGGGAGCGGATCACAGCGCTCCGGTCCTACCGAAAAATTCCGGTGTTCAAGCCCGATCCCGGTGGTCTGGATCCCTGGCTCAACCTATCCAGCGCGGCCAAGCTGCTCGGGGTGGCCCCAAAAACGTTGCGGTTGGCAGTGGAAACAGGTGAAATCGAAGCGGACCATCCGCTTGCCGACGGGCCGTGGGTATTCGAGCGCGCGGAACTGTCAAAAACAGCGGCACAACAACTCAGGAAACGGGCGCAGCAAAACCCCAAACACCCCGCGGTATCGCATCCGGATCAGCAAAACCTATTTTCTTCAACAACATAGAAAGATGGGCGCAGTGAAGCAGAGTTGTAGAACTCGATCCATGTGCCGACACTGGCTCTCGTCTCCGATCCGGTTTCCCAGGCATGCAGGTAGAAGCATTCGTGTTTCAAGCTTCGCCAGAGGCGCTCCACGCAGATGTTGTCGAGGAACCGGTCCTTGCCGTCCATCGAGATGCGCACACCGGTTTTGCGCAGCCGGTCAGCCTGCCGCTGCGGCGCAAGAAAAACGCGTCGAGGGCGGCTATCACGGCTTCGATCTCGCGGGAAACCTCACCCCAGTCGTTTGCATGGGCGAGGATCTGGTCCGCAAAATCGTCGTTGAATGGATCGTCATCGTCCATCCCGATAGCATCCCTGTCTTTCCCGCCGCCACAATCGAAGGGCCAATCGGCGGTCCTTGGAGAAATCCTGCCGGAAGAACTGTCTCAAGGGAAGTTACGGCGAGGTAGCGAAATCGTTACGTTCTTGAATCCTTTGGTCTTTTCACCAGTATTTCGGGATGGATTGTTGCCAGTTGTCGGGCCGTTTGGCAGAAAGATGGCGCAAGCAGGCTGCCAGCAACAGAGATTCTGATCGAATTGGGCGAGCCAACAACGCTTGATGGAGGAACTTGACCGATGTCCGACGCACCGGCGACACGTCAAGGATCAAGTATTGCCGCGCCGGTTTCCGATGAGGACGCGAGGCAGCAGCTGCAGCGCATCCTCTCCTGTCCCTCCTTCACGCGATCCGCCCACCGGCGCGCGTTTCTGATCCATGTGGTCGAAGAAACACTTGCCGGCGATCTCGATGCGCTGCGGGGCGACGAGATTGCCGTCGCGGTGTTCAATCGTGGCGACGATTTCGATCCGCAGTCCGATCCGGTGGTTCGGATCGAGGCCCGGCGCCTGCGCAAGGATCTGGATAGCTATTACACCGACGTCGGGCTGAATGATCCCGTGCTGATCGCTATTCCGAAAGGCGGGTATCGCGCGACGATCACCTGGCGCGCGGAAACAGAACGGTCCGTACCGGCGACACCACTCCCGCCAGGGACGGCAGGGACTGACCGCAACAAGTCTCATCTTCCGAAACTTGGAACTTCTGCTGCCGCTGTTGCCGCACTGGCTGTCCTTGTCATCGCGGTTCTTAGCCTGCGGCCCGTCCCCACGCCACCGGAACCACTGGGCCCGCCCGGCCTTGCCGTGGCACCGTTCGAAGCGCGCAGTTCTGCGCCTGAGGACACATTCTTTGCACGTGGCTTGTCGGATCAGGTGGTGAACGATTTGCAGCCTTTCGGCACCATCCGCGTCTTCACGCTACCCGAGGAACGCCTTGCGACGACGTCAACCGATCTCGAAGCGCTGAACAACGAATACGGGATCGAATACATACTGACCGGCACCTATCGTGGTCTCTTGGATGGCAGTTCTGGCCGTTTGGTGACCCAATTGCTCCGCATCAATGGCGAGGTCGTCTGGAGCCGCGGCTATGACATCGTGCGCGATGCAGCCAATTTCATCGCGGTGCAGGATCGGCTGGCCGCGGACATTGCGGCACAGCTTGGCCAGATCTACGGAATCGTCGCCGGTGACTTGACCGACGAGATCGGTAACCGGGTCGCACCAAGCGACGAAACATTTGCATGCCTGCTCAAGGCGCATGAATACCGCCGAACCGTTACATTGGAACTTCGGGTGAGCGTTGCCGAGTGCATTGAAACCGCCGTAAAGCGCGACCCGCAGAATGCCGAAGCTTGGGCCATGGCCGGGTTCATCAGGCGGGACCAGGCAGTGATGGAGAAGCACGACGAGGCAACACGGCAGGCGAAACTCCGCAGCGCGCTAGAGGCAGTGGAGCTGGCCGTCGAACTGGACCCCTTGAGCATCGCCGCCCTTCAAGCCCACGCCGCCCTGCTCCAGACCATCGGTGACTTTGATGGTGCTGAGGCGACAATCCGCAAGTCACTGGACCTCAACCCGAACGACCCCGAGGCCCTGCATCAGCTGGGCTGGCGACCGGCGGTGCGCGGCCGGTTCGAAGAGGGCGTGGGATATATCCGCGAGGCGATTGCCCGTTCCATCGACCCGCCGGCACGCTACTACAACCTCGTGGCGGTCGACGACCTGATGGCGGATGACTACGAAGAGATGCTGTCCTCGGCCGAGATCAGCGCGTCAGGCGGCTCCGTCGTGGGGCTGGCACTTGCGGCCATCGCCCACACCCGCGCGCCGTCCGGATCTCTCCAGGCCGCGCAAGCCGCGCTCGATCAACTGGCCGCGTCCCGGTCCCTCATGGCGACGTCTCCGCGCGAGTACATGCGCCAATATGGAACGCGAGACGACATTATGGAAAAGATCATTGCCGGAATGATCGAAGCTGGCTGGACGCGACCATAGGCAAGAGGATTTTGGCCAATTGTACGCACAAATTATGGCGATTGTGTATTTGACAAACCCGCGCCTTGAGCGGCATTATCTGACCGCGCGACAGGCCCCACTACTGCTCCACTACGGGGAGTTGGACGAGCGGGTGAATGCTGGCTGGCCGGCCTACGAGGCGGCGCTCATGAACAGCACCAATGGATCAAAGCCCCGCGGCCCGATCCCGGACCGCCCCAATCCGCGCTTCAGAATGGGCGAAAACGCTCCCCAATCCAGAAGTGCGTCTATCTTCGAGAGCACATCCTCATCGCCAATCCGATCCGCCGCCTCACGAAAAAACAGGTCCATAAATCCGCCCCTGACGCCCAGGAGACAGATTACCAAACCGCCACAAAGACGTGAATCCCAAATTACGCAGAGGTCTTTTAGATTCCGTCTCGAGGTGGGCGCGTTCCGAGTTGCAGTTGATATGTGCAACACGACCCCAGGTATGGGTCAGTGGATGTCGGGGCGGGATCGCCTCTTGACATGTACAGTATTCTGTCCATATTGAGATGAGAACGAAGGAGATCCACATGGACGTGGTAACTTATACCGATGCGCGTGCATCGCTCAAGGACGTGATGGACCGGGTCATTCACGATCATGTCGAGGTCGTCGTGACCCGCAAGAAACGTGAAGCTGTCGTGATGATCTCGCTCGATGAATACAACGCGATCCAGGAAACGCTGCATTTGCAAAAGAGTCCCGAGAACGTACGACGTCTTCAGTCTGCGATCGCGCAATTGAACGCTGGCCAGGGCATCGAACGTGACATCGAGTTGTGAGGCTCGTTTTCTCCGATCAGGCTTGGGAGGACTACCTCTGGTGGCAATCCCCCGGCAACGAAAAGGGCTTGCAACGGGTCAATGAACTCATCAAAGGAACGCAGCGGGTTCCCTTCAAGGGGATCGGCAAACCTGAGCCACTCAAAGGCGATCTCAGCGGCTGGTGGTCTCGGCGAATAACGAGTGAGCACCGTTTCGTCTACCGAATGAGCGGCAAAGGCGATGGCCAAAGCTTGGAAATCGCCCAGCTTCGATACCACTATTGATCGCTACAAGCGCAAACCTGATTTAACATAAGATAGATTACCGGATCTTGACAGCGCTAATCTAGCCACCTGTCTAGCCTGTTACAAGGAGACAGATATGTGGACCCTGCAAGACGCCAAAAACAAGTTCAGTGCCGTTGTCGATGAGGCTCTCGCAGGGCGCCCTCAAGAGGTAACCCGACGCGGCAAACCAGCCGTCGTAGTCCTGTCTGCCGAAGAGTACCATCGCCTCGTGAATGCTGCAGGTGCGGAACGCGGCAGCTTTGCGGACCATCTGCTCGGGTTCCCATCTGGCGATATCGAACGGATGGAGGCCAGGCCCCGCGATGTCGCGCTTTGATGTACATCCTCGACACCGACGTCATTTGTAAGCGGTGCGCCGGTCACACTGCCTGGTCGTAGCTCCATGGCAGGAGTTCACCGATCCGGGATTGTTTGTGGCCATTAACGATGGCTGTGAGCGTGTTCGACATCCAGGCGTGGGGATCAATGGCGTTGAGTTTGCAGGTTTCGATCAGCGTCGCCAGCATCGCCCAGTTCTGCGCCCCGGCGTCGTGGCCTGCGAAGAGGGCGTTCTTTCGGTTGAGCGCGATGGGGCGGATGGTTCGTTCGACGGCATTGTTATCGATCTCGATGCGGCCGTCGGTTAGGAACAGGGTCAGGCCGTCCCAGTATTTGGCGATGTACTTGAGGGCCTCTCCGAGGGGGGATTTGGCGGATACGCGGGCGCGGTGGGTTGTGAGCCAGGTCTCGAAGTCGTCGATAATCGGCTTTGACCGTTCCTGCCGGGCGGCCAGGCGGGCCTCGGGGTTTTGGCCGCGGATCTCCTTCTCGATCCGGTAGAGGTTGGCGATCTGTTTTAGCCCCTCATCGGCGATGGGCGTGGTGCCGGTCTGGGCGACTTCGTGTAGTTTGCGTCGGGCATGGGCCCAACAGTAGGCCAGTTCGACATCCTGGGCGGGTCGTTTGAGCAGCCGGTTGTAGCCCGCATAGCCGTCGACCTGCAGGGTGCCGGAGAAGCCTTCGAGGATATCCTCGGCATATTGGCCGGACCGGCCCGGCGCGTAGGTGAAGGCGACGCCGGGCGGATCGTCCCCGCCCCAGGGGCGATCGTCGCGAGCCAGGGCCCAGAAGTAGCCGGTCTTGGTCTCCCGTCGTCCGGGATCAAGGACCGGGGCCGTGGTCTCGTCCATGAACAGCTTGCTCGACCGTTTCAGGTTGGCGAGCAGTGCCTCATAGACCGGGGTTAGTTCGAAGGCCGCTCGACCGACCCAGGCGGCCAGTGTCGAGCGGTCGAGATCGATGCCTTGGCGGCTGTAGATTTGCGCTTGGCGATAGAGCGGCAAATGGTCGGCGTATTTGCTGACGATCACATGGGCCACCGTGGCCTCGGTCGGCATGCCGCCGGGGATCAGATGTGCCGGTGCCGGGATCTGGACGATGCCGCCCTCGCAGGACCGGCAGGCATATTTGGGGCGTCGGGTGACGATTACCCGGAACTGTGCGGGCACGATATCCAGCCGCTCGCTGACATCTTCGCCGATCACGTGGCGCTCGCAGCCGCAATCGCACAACGTGCTTTCAGGTTCGATGACCTCCTCGATGCGCGGCAGGTGCCTGGGCAGCGAACCCCGGTTGGCCTTGCGGGGCGTCGCGGTTTGCGTCGGCGTGACCAGCGGATTGGCCTCGCCCTCGGCCTCGACCTGGGCAATCGCCGTTTCGATATCCTCCAGCGCCAGCTCGAACTGGTCGGGGTCGATCTTCTCGGACTTGCGCCCGAACATGGCCTGTTTGAAGGCCGCGACCAGGGCTTCTAGGCGCGTATTCTGCTCCTGTTGGGCCAGGATGATGGCTTTCAGGGCATCGATGTCATCGGGAAGATTTGCCACCGCGTTCATGCCCAGGGTCTATCAAGTTCGGTGTTCGGCTGCCCGCTTAAACGCCCCAGTGATTCACTCTGCCGCAGTCGGCGGACGCGCCGCCAGCGCCTTCACTTTCCGCCAATCCAGCCCGGCAAACAGCGCCTCGAACTGGGCGTGATTCAGCGACATGAGCCCATCCCGGATCGTCGGCCGGGTGAAGGTCGTCTCCTCCAGCCGCTTGTACGCCATCACCAGCCCGGTGCCGTCCCAATAGAGCAGCTTCAGCCGGTCAGCCCGCTTGGCGCGGAACACGAACACCGTGCCGGTGAACGGCTCCTTCCTGAGTTCGTTCTTCACCAGTGCTGCCAGCCCGTCATGGCCTTTGCGGAAGTCCACCGGCTTCGTCGCCACCACGATCCGCACCCGGTTCGACGGGAAGATCATGCCCCATGTGCCCCAGTCAGCGCCCGGACAATCTCCGCAATCCGCGTCGCCGGGGTCGCCCCGTCCAGCCGGATCACCACATCGCAGCAGACGATCTCAAGCGTTGCGTCCTCCACCGCCACCGTACGGTCGGTTAACCCTTCGATAACCATTGGCGCGAACGCAGGCTCAGCCTCCGGCAATGCCGGTAAAACCAGCTTCCCCTCCCGCGCCTGCCGCCGCCATTCCGAAAGATGATTGGGCCGCAGATCATATCGCGCCGCAACATCCCGAACCGTCGCCCCCTCGACAAGCGTCTCGGCCACAATCTTCGCCTTCAACGCGTCCGGCCACCGCCGATGGCCCCGGGGGCCAACAACTACATCTAAATCCGTGAGAAAAGCCGTTGAGCGCTCCATGGAGAAAATCCCTGCCAAACTACACCGCGCAGGGACTCGCAGATCATACGCTCACAAGGAAGGTGGGGGCAGAACACCGGTTACCGTCATTTCGGCGGCGCGGCGCCCTGAGCGCAACGATAAGCTGGCCATCTGGCTCTATGCCCAGCGGGAAGACGATTTGTTTCTGAGCGTGATTTCCATTGGCGAAATCGCGCGTGGAACACGCCAGCAAGAAAAGCCCAATCCCGATTTCGCGGCAGACCTCAGAGACTGGCTGAACCGGACCGAAACGCTGTTCCAGGACCGCATACTCCCATTCACGTCGCGTGACGCGCAGATCTGGGGGGTGCTTTCGGCCGACATCGGGCATGCCGGCGCTGACCTGATGATTGCCGCCACGGCGCTGTCGCATCAGGCAACGGTTGTGACCCGCAATGTGGCCGATTTTGAGCCGACCGGCGCCGATGTGCTGAATCCGTTTTGAACCAGTTGTCTGTCAGGCAAACAAATCCAATATTTTCGTCAGCACATCGTCACGTATGCGCGGTATTTCATGAAGAACATCGTGCCTGGCGTTTTCGACGAGTTCAAACTTTCCGCGCGGCCATCGGGACATCCGATCTCGGACTGCTGGTATGTCCACTATGCTGTCCTCGGCACCGCAGAAGGTGATGCACGGTATGTCCGGGGAAGGTGTTTTCGACAGTGATCGTGTTTCCTTCAATGCTTGAAAGAGCCAGCCCATACTCGGTCCACCGACTTGCTGATCGACCAGAGATTCCGAGATGTTGATGTAGTATTGATACATGTCTGGATCGTGTGTCAGCCGGTTGTCTTCAAAGGCTGTATGGAGAACGTAACTCTCACCGCGCGTGCCCGGAGCGTACACGTGGCCCTTTCCAACAGCCTGAGCTGCCCACGCCAAGGGCCAGGCGGCAAGGCGTTGAACTGCTGAGAGGTTGATACCCCACAGAGGGGCCGTGAACACACAGGCCGACACCGGCAATCCTTCAATGATGGCGCGCAGACCGACACAGGCCCCTAACGAATGGCCCATCAGATACCAGGGCTTCGGGAGATCAAGAGTTTCAGCGGCTTCAGCCATTGCCGCAACGTCTTTCTGGTAGTCAGAAAACTGACCGACGTGGCCTGTCATCGGATCATCGGTGAGCCTGTCGGAAAGCCCCTGACCGCGCAAATCAATGGCAAACGCCGCGTAGCCCGCCCCATGAAGTGCTTCAGCCGTGCGACCGTATTTTTCAATGTTCTCCGTGCGGCCCTGAAGTACAAAGACCGTACCTTTGGGTGTGCCTTCGGCGGGCCAGTAGGCAACTCGAAGCCGCACCTTGTCCTCGGATTTAATCCAGTACGCGCTCACGTTGTCCGGTCCCTCTGCGACCAGAGGGAAAAAAGGCGCATCTTCCATCATTTCAGAACGACTCATCGTTTGCCTTCCATTATTGGGATTCCTGCCTCCATGTGGGGGCCGGTTTGCTGAGCAGGTAGCCTGTTAAGACCAACGAAAAAAGCAGGAAAAATATGGATCCGGGTAGCACACCGATCAGAAAGTAACTGATGACAAGCAGACCCATGGCTCCATTCATCAGGACCCAAGGCACAAAATGCCGTCTACGAAATCTGGACCCATCAACGCGCATCAATATCCATCGTATTCTGATTGACGCGTTCGCGAAGGTGCCCACAATCGCCAGCAAGCAAAAGAAGCTGTAGTAGAAGCCGGGTGCGGTCCCCCGTGACGCGCTTTCCCTCACCACCGACTCGTGGTCGCCAAATGGTGATCGAAAATCGGCAACCAGCCATTCGATCAGATTGACGTAATCTGATTGCAGATAGCTGGATTGGAGCTTCATCAGGATCGTGATCACGACACCCAATGACGTACATCGAAAGATCCCCTGCATGAGCGAGAGGCTGATGTCTTCAATCTCGGGAACGGATACTTGACTGAATCCGCCATCAAGACCTTTCACGAGATCTATGTAGTCGTGTTTCATCAAGTGAAGAAAGACGTGGCCCGCGAAGAAGAGATAGGCGGTGAAACCATTGAACAGGAACACGAGACCTGTAAAAGCGATCGCGCTTGGAACCGAGATGAGCTCAGGGCGCACAATAGCAATCCGCCCCCAATCCACCGCCCAACTGCCTGGGTCACCGATCAGCAACGGGATCAGATGTGTCGCAGTCCAATTGTAGCCCGAGGCCACGATCACGGTTATCAGAAACGTCGCCCAAAACGCATAGGAGGCCGCTGCGAGCCTGTATTCCCAGCCAACACTTGGAAAGGCCGGATCGCTGATAGCCACAAGCCTGGGTCGCCACTCTTCTTTCCAGCAACGCAGCAAGTCTATTACCAGCGCCAAGTACAATGGCAGAACGGCCAGGAACGTGATTGTCCAGTTTGGTGCCCATAAAAACCCGACCTGTTTGGATGTACCGCTCTCGGGAGAGAAGACAACGCTGTGAATGTTCAGCGTAAACGAAATCAGCCCAAGCGCGCAAGCACCTGTGAATACCACCAGCGGCAAAGCCATGGAGCTCTGGCTGCCAAAGAGCGCTTCCGTTTTTGTCGCCAGATTGAAACGCCGCCCGTTCCTTTTGGCGACGACAGCCGGAGTGTTTGCAGGGGCGTTGCCTGCTACGGCCTCCTCAATCGTCTCCGCTGAACGAAATTGAGACTGACGGCCAGCCTTCTTCTTCCGACGTTTCGCGACGAGCCGTCTGTTCGCCGCGCTGAGCTCTACCTGCCAGGCGCCGGACGCTTCCGGATCACCACACCCGAATATCCGGGCCAGCCAGCGGATATTGTCAGCACTGATGCCCTTGTCATTTTCCTGGAACCAGAGCTGCACGGTGCGCAGGTCGACCCCGGCGCGATTGGTATCGATCGACGAAATCGCGTCTGCGAGAAGCTCGGGCGTCCATTGACCCACGGGAAACCCGCCCTTGTCGACGGGGCGGCCGGCACCCGCTGACGCCATCTGCTGGAACACTCCCTTGAAGTCGCGCTCACCACCAGGTGGCGGGAGATAATATTTTCCGTTCTTGATCAATGGGCTGAACGCTTTCGTTTCGTTCTGTTTCGTCAGGCTTCACATCGATTCGTGCTTTCATTCTCCACCAGAATACAACCTTTAGCTGTGTTCGGTTTGAACACAGGCGGGATTTCACCGACGCCATTCATGCGAGGGCAGAGCTTTGGAACGCAGGTCGTCAGCCGCTGACAAGGAACGCCTCGAGGCAAGGGCCATCGGCAGAATTCTGGATCGGCAAACCCGGGAAATCGTTGGATGGGTTTACGAATGGAACACCGGCGAACGCGCGCATCTGTGGAAGAACGGTGAACGCGAGGATGTCGTGTTTGAGGATGAGGTGCAGCCATGCAAGGTCGGTGGTGTTGGCTGTGAACGCGCGCCGAAACGCAATCTCTGATTGTGGTCCTTGCCAACCGAATCCGGATTTCCATATCCTGCCTACACGAGGACCTTCGGCCACGATCGAAACCACGCTCGAGAAAGAACCCTGCCGGGCCGCCAACGCGATCAGCGCGCCGGGTTCAGTAGTTGACCTGCTCAAAGTCGTAGTTGCCGCTGTAGTCCCGCCACTCGACGAACACCGATCGGTGGGAGATTTCCGGACAGTTTTCACCCCAACCCTCGAGGCCGACATGCGCTTGGGGCAATGCAGAAATTGAAGACGACTGCCAGGAGAACGCGCCCTGTGTCCCGTAGGTCCCGAGAACGACCACCCCGCCTCGTTTGCAAACACCGTCACGGGCGGCTTCGTACTGCCGGGCGTAGCGCACGTCGTAAACGCGGATCGAGCGCACGAAGTTGAACTCCGGCCCGCTGATGTCGATATCAGCACGGTCCTGCACCAGCTGAAGAGCAAGACCGTGCGGCCCCTGCCCGGTTCTGATGCCATTTCCTCGGTGAACCGCTGGTATGGACAGGTCGGCATCTTGAAACCGCACCTTCGAATTGGATTGTGGCAACGGGGTGTGGTGCGGATCATCGAACAGGATGTCGTAGACAGGTCCGCCCGTGCTTTCACCGTCGTTCCCTTGATAAGAAGCCCCCATCGGGCAGCGCCAGATCTGAAGCGGCGGCTCCACCGGCCAGGGCGTGATCCGGCGGATGAACTCGGCACGGGCCTGCGCGCATGGCGCAGAGGCAGGCCACCCGCCGGACAGGCACAGCAGGATGGCGCAATCGATCGGGTAGGCCTGCGCCTGCGCCCGACCCGAGGGTCCAATGAAAGTCATGGATGCCAGGGTGGCGAGCGCGGCGCAACGTGTGAGTGATTTGAGCATGAATGGGCGTCCGACTGGGTTCACGAGTCAAGTCATCATGCGTCATCACTATACTTTTGTCACTATTATTATATTCATGTGCACTGAACGTTGAGAATTTGACGATCATTTTTCGCGCGGCAGCGGCGAAATCTTTTATTCAATTGGACGGATATCGACGATCGCGCCAATGCTGGCCAGATTGCCGCTTCAGACTGGTTGCTGAGACAAGTGGTGTCGGCAAACCGGGAACGGGTCTACGCTGGCCTCGACGCACGGGAGGTTCGCCGGGCTCCGGGGGGATCGTCATCCATAGATCTCCAGCCGGTCGAAGCTATCGCTCCACCACTTCGAGGAAACGCCCGTACTCTTCGGTGACTTCGCGCGCTTCCTCGAAGGCACGGGCGCGTTCGCTGTCGAGGCAACGGAAGTAGCTCTGGATATCCTGGATGTAATCTTCGAAATCGCCACGGATGATGTCCGCATAGTCCCGCGCTGCCTGCGAATCGTTTGGCAGGAAAGGACGGGCCGGGGCGAAGCAGGATTCCGCCAAAACCGGCCCGGGAACGCAGATCAGAAGGGCCATAGCTTGCAATGGGAGCAGGCCTGTCAACCTTGGGTTTCTCAAACCTGTTATCTCCTTGATCGCGGACACTGGCCGTGACTAGTGTTTGCGTGACTAAACTACAGCCAAAGCACGATATTACATCTTGCGGTTGATAGTATAACATCGTAACTCTGGGCTTCAAGTGGGAATGCCTGGGGTCGCGCCATTGGAGAAAGCGTGAGCCGGGCCATGAACTGGGACATCGAAGCACCAAATGTGGTTACGGAAGCCAGGTTCCGCGAGCTCGTGGAAAGCGGCCATAGCGCAGAAATCCTGTGCCAGGAGTCAGCACATAAGAAAGGCCCCAGCTATTACGGGGTCTGGATCATGCGCGTTGTCTCTGATGACGGGGTGGAAAAGCTCCTCGTCACCGCCCGCACGCGGACGACCTACAACGATATCAAGATCCGCGAGTTCAAGACCATCTCCGGCGTGGTTTCTTTCTTCATTGGCCTTGGCTTTGCTCATGTCGACCTGCCGCTTGAGGCGGGTACAAGCCGTACGCATAAGCTCGCCCCGCCAGACAAAGCCTCATCAGACAAGGGTGCTGGCAACTAACCTTGTTTGTCTATGGCTGGTCGCAGCACCTGCCTCAGCTCAAATGGTCCTGGTCATGGAGAGCGACGGCTCTCTGACCCCATCCCGGTCTCAGAGCAGTTTTGCCCGGAACTACAATGACGGCATCGGTCAGGGATCGGCAGCCGACGAACTTGCGATTTTCGGCAGCGATGAAACTGTGCCAGAGCGAGAAGCGATGCGCTTTGCAGCCCTTGCCCGCCCGACTCCCCTGCCCCGCGCCGATGTCCTCTCCGGGATTCAGACCACGGCACTGCGCTATGCTGGCCATCCCGGTTTGCGCCGCGGGGGGCTGTCCGTCACGGATTGGCTGGCTCTCTACCGGGCCAATATCGAGGTTGAAAGCGCCTACCGGCAGGATGCGGTCTCCCGCGCGGGCGCTATTGGCCTCGGCCAGCTGATGCCCGCCACAGCCCGTGATCTCGGCGTTGACCCGCGTGACCCCCAACAGAACCTCGACGGCTCTGCCCGTTACCTCGCGATGATGCTGGAGCGCTTCGGCGATCCGCATCTGGCGCTGGCGGCCTACAACGCGGGGCCGGACGCCGTACGCCAACACGGTGGCATTCCACCTTTCAGAGAAACCCAGAACCACGTGGCCCGCGTCATGGCCGTCGTGGCCCGATTGGAAGGATCAAATCCATGATGTCCCAACCTTTTTGGAAATCACTTCTCAACTCACTTTTCGATAATGTCACGAGAGCGCGCAGCGCGGCAGTGCATTGGCGATACCGCTTTTTCCAAACAAGTTGGATTTCAAACCTCTTTGTCGCCTCGCTGGCGCTATTCCTGCTCATTGCTGAGCCCGCCCTCGCCCAAAGCATCGATCTCTCCCCGATCCAAAGTTTGCTCCAGGGCATTGTCGATGCGCTGACCGGCCCGCTCGGCGTCGTGATTGCCACACTCGCGGTCCTCGGCGTTTTCTTGAGCTGGTTTTTCAACATCATTGATCTGCGCCAGGCGCTTTGGGTTCTCGTCGGGATCGCCGGTGTTGCCGCCGCCCCCACCATCGTTGCCGCGGTCTTTGCCGGCGGTCCGTGAGAATGGCTGAGCGCTCGCCTCTCTTTCTCGGCCTCGTGCGCCCGTCGAAGCTTCTGGGCCTGCCCATCATGTATGCGATGGTCTGGCTCTTCGGTTCGGTGCTCTTGTTCGTCTGGGTCCAGCACATCGCGGTGTTGGGTTTCGCCGCCCTGCTCTATCCGGTGCTGTGGAAGGCCGCAGATTGGGACCCGCGTTTCATTGACGTGATGATGACGGCCCTGCAGGAGACACCGCCCACGCGCAACAGGTCCATCCATGGCGGGGACAGCTATGCCCCGTGATGACGCCCGTGATGCGGCGCTCGACCTCCGCACGATGATGCCGGACTGGTATGCGCGCGAGACCCGCCTCGCGCATATGCTGCCCTATGTGAGCCTCGTTGACGACCAGACCGTGCGGACCCGGGTGAACGAACTCTTCCGGTGCATCCGGCTCGAGGGGATCAACAGCTACACGACCGACGATGCCTATCTCGACAAGGTGACAGCGCTTTTTGCCCGCATCGTCGCGCAGCTTGGGCCGGAATTCAGCTATTACGTCCACAAGGTCTCCAAGGCCATCAGACCGGATCTGGACCCGATCCGTGAGGACAGCTTCGCAGGCGAGGTCGACCGGCGCTGGCGCGCGAAACTCGAGACCAGCGGGCTGCGCGACAAGACGCTGACGCTCACCGTCATTCACCGCCCGCCCCCGAAAAGCCTCCTGCCGTTCCTCAGCCGCAGCGCGCCGGACCGCCTGAGAGAGGAGACCCGCAAACGCCTGCAGCGCTTGGGCGAGGCCGTGAACGTCTTCCTCTCGGGGCTCGCAGAGCTCAAGCCGCGCCTGCTCTCGGCTGCATCGGGAGAGCTGGTGGGGTTTCTGGGCGCGCTCAACACGGGCACCGAGTTGCCGCTCTACCCGGCCAACACCTACGGCTTTCTGTCCTTCAACGTCGCCAATACCCGCGTGACGTTTCACGGCGACTATTTCGAGCTTTCCGAGGGCGTCGTGGGCCACCGCTACGGCAAGAGTTTCACCATCGGGGAATACTCGGAAGGCACCTCCTGCACCATGTTCGACATGCTGAACCTGCCGGTCGACATGATCGTCACCCATTCCTTCACGCCGATCAATTCGAACCTCATGGCGGGCCGCATCAAGCGGCAAAAGCGCCAGATGCAGGCCAGCCAGGATGCGGCCCTCTCCCTCCTGGAAGCCCTCGACATCGCCGCCGATGATCTCGAGGCCAAGCGCCAAAGCTTCGGCGAGCATCACATGGTCGTGACGCTCTTTTGCGACACGCTGGATGAGCTGCAGACGCTCAGCGCCGAAATCGTGAACGCCGCCGCGACCGAGGGCGTGAAGATGATCGGCGAACGGGTCGCGGCCAAGGCGCATTACCTCAGCCAGCATCCCGGCAACCAGCCCAAGCGCGTCCGCGCCAGCGCCGTCACCAATCGCAACTTCGCGGATTTTGCGGCCCTTCACCGGACACAGCTCGGCAAACCTGCAGCACTTACCCCCTGGGGCCGGGTCGTCACATATTTGCCCACGCCGGAGCAGAGCGCCTACCGGTTTTCCTATCACGAGCAGGGATCGCCCGACAAAGAACCGACCAGCGGCCATACCCTGATCATGGGGCGGCCCGGGTCCGGCAAATCGGTGCTGTCAGCCTTTCTGATGACCCAGGCCCGTCGCGCGGGCGCCCGGATCTTCGTCTTCGATTACCGTCTTGGCATGGAGATGGCGGTGCGCGCCAATGGCGGGCGCTACGCCTCCCTGAACGCCGGCCAGCCCACTGGCCTCAATCCGCTCTGGACCGAGACCGATGCGCGCGGCACCGCCTGGCTCTCGGACTGGCTTGCCACCCTGCTCTACCGCGACGACAAGCCGCTCACTCCTGCCCAGACCAATCGCATCCAGGAAGTCGTGCGCCAGAACGCGCAGGCCACAAACCCGGCCCTGCGGAACTGGCGGGATTTCGCGTCGCTTTTTGTGTCCACCGATGATGGCGGCGATCTGCACCAGCGCCTGCTCGAGTGGACCGAAGACGGCCGCTATGGCTGGATCTTCGGGCAGAGCCTCGAGGACACCTTCTCGCTCAAGGGCGATGTCGTGGGCTTTGATCTGACGGGCATTCTCGACAGCGAGGCCGACAAGGAGCGGATGGCGGTCCTCTCATATCTCTTCCGCCGGGTCGAGCGCGAGATCGAGGATCGCCGCCCCACCATCATCGTGATCGACGAGGCCTGGAAGGCGCTCGACAACGCGTATTTCGCCGAGCGGCTGTCGAACTGGCTGGTCACCGCACGCAAGCAGAACACCGTCGCGGTGATGATGACGCAATATGCCAGCCAGCTTGAGCGCACCCGGACCGGCAAGACCATCGTCGAGGCGGTGCCGACGCAGATCCTGCTGCCCAATATCCGCGCGCAGCCTGCGGATTACGCCATGCTGAACCTCACGGAGAAGGAGCTCGACGTCCTTCTCAACACGGGCAGCGACAGTCGGCTTGCGCTGATCCGCGATGACCAGGGCTCGATCGTCGTCGATGCCGATCTGAGCGCGCTTGGACCCAATCTCACCATCCTTGGCGGCATGGAAAAGGGCGAAGCGCTTGTCGGCTCCGATTACCGCGACCGCCCAGATTTTTGGAGGCTATCATGATCCGTATTCTTGTCGCTTTGGCTGCGCTCGGCGCACTGGCCTCCTGCACCCAGTACCGGGAGCCGCAGGCGAACTGCTTCACATTCCTTGCGTCCACAGCACCTGTCGCGCCTGATTGTGACTTCACGCCCCTTGGCACCCCGGAGAGCGACATTGAAGTCTAGCCTGCCTCATATCCTGGCGTTTTGCCTGCTGCCCGGTCTCGCCTTGTCTCAAGGCGTGCCGACCAATGACAGTGGGCTGACCGCGCGTGACATCGTCGAGACCGGCGATCGCGAGGCAGACTTGGCTGTTCAGGCCGACAAGCTTGCAGCGCGCGAACTGATTGCCGAGATCGAACGGGAGCAGCTGGAAACCCTGCAACGCATCCTCGATGCCCAGACCAGCTTCGGCGGTCAAGGACTGCCGGCGATGGTCTCGGGGCTGGAAAGCGGCAGCGGGGATCCGGCCCGGTCAGTCGAGGCGGTCTATGGCAATGCCGACATCGACCCCAATCCCGGCGGTGCGCAGATGTTCGGCGACGCCGCCGAGAACATCGAGCAGCTCATCATCCGCGTCGCCCAGGAAACCAGCGGCTTTGCGGGAGTTGGCCGCGCAGAGCTCTCACCCGTCCAGTGGCGCGCGTTGCTGCAAGCGCTCATCTGGCAGGAAAGCCGTTTCACCATTGGGGCCCGCTCACCCGTCGGTGCCTTCGGCCTCAGCCAGATCATGCCCGGCACCGCCAGCGATCTCGGCATCAACCCGGAATACTACGACAGCCCCTACCTGCAGGTGCATGGCGGCGCACGCTATCTCGCAACGCAACTGAACACCTTCGATGGCAACATCATCAACGCTCTCGCGGCCTATAACGCCGGGCCGGGTCGGGTTTTCGAGTATGGCGGCGTACCCCCCTTCCGAGAGACCCAGCACTACGTCCAGGTTATCCCGGAGCGCTACAATCTCTATCTGAGCCGTATCGGCGGGATCGATGCGCTTGGCACAATCGATCCGGCGCTTCTCGCCAATGCCAACCTCTCGCTCACGGGTCATGGGGCGGCTTTCTATGGCAACAACTCGCCCGCCGCGATCCGACAGGCCGCCCTGCGCATCCAAGACATCGTCGAACGGATTTCCGAAACCGAGGACGCGCAGGAGAGCGTCGCGCTCAACACCTATGCCCGCGCCGAACTCGTGCGCCTCGTCGCTGCCCGCATCCGGCTTCAGGCAGCACGCACCCGCGTCCTCTCTGCCGAGGAACTAGCCCAAGCCAGCGCCCGAATGGCCGAAGGCGCGTTCATGGATTTCACGATCAGGGAGATTGAATGATGAGACTTTTGCTCGTGAGGACGGCCTTGGCCACGACACTTGGGATCGGTCTGCATCTTGGCGCCCTATCCCCTGCCCTCGCGCAAGGCGTGCCTGTCGTCGACACCCAGAACATCGCGCAAAACATCCAGCAGCTCCGGCAGATGATCGAGGACGAGATTCTGCAAAACGAGCAGCTGACGCAGCTCCGCGAACAGCTTGCCACGCTCACGGACCAACTCGCGGAGCTGCAAAGAACCTATGATGCGCTCACCCGCCTTGCCGAACTGCCGGATATCATCCGCACGGAAATGGAAGATGAATTGAACGGTCTGCTCGACCAAGAATTTGGCGACATCCTTGCGACGATTGAGGCGATCAAGACGGGGGATTTCTCCGGCCTGTCCGGTTCTGGCGCAGGCGAGATCGAAACCCAGATGGACCGGGTGCTGGCTGATCTCGGATTTGACGACGACACTCTCTCCGAGATGGCCACGAGCGGCAATCCCGGGGCCAACCGCGTGGCGACGCAGGCCACCACCGGTGCCCTTGTCTCGGCGGCGGCCCAGAACAGCTATGAGGATGCCGGCCAATCGCTCGAGCGGGTCGACCGCCTTGTCGGACTCATCGACGACATGGACGAACTAAAGGAAAGCATCGATCTCAACACGCGCGTAACCGCGGAGCTCGCCATTGCACTGGTCGCCATGTGGCAACTCGAAGCCATCCAGACCGTGGGCGATGGCACGGGCGGCGTGATCGATGCCGCCACCATCGCCGAAGAGCAGCGCTTCATGGATTTCACCTTGCCAGACCTCCGGGCAGACTGATCGTGGGGGCATGACGGGTGGCGACTGAACAAGAAATCATCGAGGAAGAACTGGTCTATGGCGCCCTGCGCCGTGAACGGCTTTGGCAGCGTCTTGGCCTGATAGGCCTTGTCTTCGGCATCATCGGCTGTCTGAGCGCGGCAGCTGTCTCGATCCTCGATGTCGACCCGCCCCCCGTCGTTGTCCCCTATGATCCCGCCACCGGCTTTGCCCTGCCCGAGGCGTCCGTTGGGGCCACATCCGTTACCGCCAACCAGGCGATCATCGAGGCGGAGGTCTTCCGCTATGTGACCGACCGGGAGGTCTACAATCAGCTCGATAACGATCTGCGCATCCGCAGCGTTCTGCGCCGCTCGGACGGGGCCGCCGAGAGCGGGCTGCGCCAGATCTGGAACAGCGCAAATGAAAACTATCCGCCGACCGTCTATGGCCCCAATGCCCGGCTCGACGTGGAAATTCTCAGCATCAACCGGATCGGCACCAACCGCGCCACGGTGCGCCTGCGCAAGCGTCTGACGTCCATTAACGGCACCCAGACCGGCCTCTTCACTGCGACGCTTCTCTTCGAGTTCCGCCCGGAGACCCGCCGCTCCATCGATGAGGTCTGGACCAATCCATTCGGCTTCACCGTCCTCGAATATTCCATCCGCTCCGACAGATTGGAGAACTGACGTTGTTGTTTATAAGATCGCTTATTTTTGTCATTGCCCTGTTGCCCGGCCTCGCCTCTGCCGAAGCCATCCCGCGTGGCGGTCCCAACGACAGCCGGGTGCGCTTGGCCACCTACCAGGAGGGTCAGGTCTACCGTCTCAGCGTGTCGCTCACCCATGTGACCACCATCGAGTTCGGCGAGGGCGAAAGCATCCGCTCGATCATCGCGGGCGACACCGAGGGCTTCGAGATCGACGGCGTCCCGGGCGGTCAGGCCTTCGCGATCAAGCCTGTGGCGCGCGGGGTGCATACCAATGTGACAGTCTATACGAACCGCCGGAGCTACTACTTCAACGTCCAGGAGGTCCGCAGCCCAACCTTCTACGTGGTGCAGTTCCGCTATCCGGAGGACGATGCGCGCCCGACTCGGGCCATCGCCGCCCAAGCGCCGAACTACAATTACGGCGCCAGCGCGCGGACCGAGTTCACGCCAACGCGCATCTGGGATGACGGGACGTTCACGTATTTCGCGTTTCCAAGAAACGTGCCTGTGCCCGCGATCTTCCGCTACGCGGGCGGCCGTGAACGCACGGTCAACACGCAAACCCCTGAAGACGGCGTGATCCGCGTCAGCGGCGTGAACCGCCAATGGGTCCTGCGACTTGGCGAAGAGGTGGTCTGCATCGAGGCGGTCCCGCCCGCGGAGGCCGCCTCATGAGCGATACCGAGAACACCGAGCTGGAAAAACGCCTCGCCGCCCTAGAGAAAGGCAGTGCCCGCACCCCCACGGCGGCGCAGCGCCGGTCGCCCTTTCTTGCACTGATCGTGGTCCTCGTCATCGGCGCGGGTGGTGCCCTGCTTTATCTCCTCTCACAGCCCGACGAAGAGGAAGCCTTGCCGACGGCCACCCCGGACGTCTTCCAAAATGAGGGGGACGGCTTTGGCGCCATCGAAACCCTGCCGCCGCCTGAGCCCGAAGTGGTTTTGGTTGCGCCTGAACCGGCGGAACCGAACGCCGAGCTTCTGGCGCAGATCACCGCCCTGCAGGCTCAGATCGAAGAGTTGCGCAACGCGCCCGAACCCGTCGTCGAGGAAGACACGGCTGCCGCCGAAGCCATCGATGCGCTGACTGCGCAAATCGCGGCGCTGCAAGCGGCCTCAGAATCCGCGCAACAGCAGTTTCGCGATGAACTCACGGCGCGCGATCGCGAGCTGGAACAACTCCGCATGGACCTCGAACTTGCACAGCTCGAGGCCAACCGCCCCCTCCCCGCACCAATTGGTCCCTCGGAGGACGAGTTGCGCGCGCGGGAAGAAGAACGGCTGCGCCGCGAGGAAGAAGCACGACGGCTCGCGGAACTTGAACGCCGCGCTGCTGAGGAACGTGCGTTTCAGGAGCGCCGCGTCACCTCGCCCACCATCGCTTTTGGTGGCACCTCTGGTGCGAATGAAACGGCTCTCACCGAACGCACCTTTGGCGAGGTGACAGATTTCGTGCTGAACGGTGCGCTGCCCTCGACGGTGACGCAAGCCGAGGTGATCGCCAATCCCTCCAACACCATCATCCAGGGCACTATGATCCAGGCCGTCATGGAAACCGCCCTCGACAGCTCCCTGCCCGGCCAGACCCGGGCCGTTGTTTCCGAGGATGTCTACAGCGTCGATGGCGCGCGCCTCTTGATCCCCCGCGGATCCCGTCTCATCGGGCGCTACCGCGCCGGCGTCGATATCGCGCAGCGCCGCGTCACGATTGCCTGGGACCGGATCATCCTGCCCGCGGGCCAAACCGTCCAGATCAGTTCATTCGGGGGTGATGAACTGGGCCGTTCTGGCGTCACGGGTTTCGTGGACACACGCTTCGATGAGCGCTTTGGCTCGGCAGCGTTGATTTCGCTGATCTCCGCAGCACCCAGTGCCGCCGCCTCCGAGGTTCAGGATGAGACTGCCGCCGACGCTCTCGAAGACGTGGGCGATGATCTGGCAGATGCCACGGACAGCGTCATTGGTGATTACCTCTCCATCGGCCCCGTCATCTATGTCGACCAAGGCGCACGCGTCACGGTCATGGTCGATCGCGATCTGGAGATCTTCTGAGCCCATGTCGCTGAGCTATCTCGAAACCTCGCTCGACCGGATCGACGCCGCCGCTCGCGACGATGTCATCGAGATCTGCATCAACCCTGATGGCACCTGCTGGGGCGAATTCCAGGGCGATCACTTCATGCGCGCGCTGGACCAGAGGCTGACCGGCGTTCAGGTCAGGGACCTCGGCAACCAGATCGCCTCATCGGCCAATACCACGATGAGCAAGGACCGCCCCATCGTGTCGGTTTCGATCACCTACAAGGGGCGCCCGATCCGCGCACAGGTCATCACCCCGCCCGCCGTGCTCTCGGCCATGTCGATCAGCCTGCGGTTCTTCTCAAGCCTGCCACTCGAGGGCATTGCGCTCGATTTCCTCTACGGAAAAGAGCGCAAGCTCGAAGACCTACGCGTCGAAAAAAAGCGCGCCTTACGTGCCGTGGTGGCCGCGGGTTTGATCGATGATGCGCTGGCCTTCTGCGTCGAGAACAAACTCAACATGATCGTCTCAGGTGGCACCTCCACTGGCAAGACCGTCGCCGCGCGCAAAATCCTCTCTCATGTGCCATCCGAGGAACGCATCGTAACCATCGAAGAAGCGGCCGAGCTGTCGCCGACCCAGCCAAATGCCGTGACCCTCATCGCCAATCGCGACGCGGAATTCCAGACCGCCGATGTGCTTCTCACCGCTACGCTGCGCATGCGGCCGGACCGGATCATCCTGGGCGAGGTGCGCGGCAAGGAGGCCATGACCTTTCTGGAAGCCATCAACACCGGCCATGGCGGGTCCATGACGACACTGCATGCCGAAACCCCGCAACTGGCCGTCCAGCGGCTCGCGATCGCCGCGCTCAAGACCGAGATCCCGATGACCTATACCGACATGATCCAGTACATCGAGAACTCCATCGACGTGATCATCCAGGCCGGCCGGCATGACGGCAAACGCGGCATCACCGAATTCTACCTCCCCGGCGCAACTGAGATTGGAACTTCCTCATGAAGACCTTTGAATACGATATCCTGTTCTTTGAGGTGAAAAAACAAAAGGACTACGACGCGATGCGAAGCGCCTTGAATGAGCGCGGCGCGGAGGGGTGGGAAGTCATCACCGCCGAAGCGGGTGACTACGGCTACACCACGTTCTTGAAGCGTGAAACTGTTGCGACGAAGGCGGCTTCAGAATGATGCGGGTCGTTGCAACGGCAGGCCTGCTCGTCGCTCTCTGCCCAACCGCTGGCGTGGCCGAGCGGAACCTGGTCCCAACGCTCGACAATCAGCCGGATGTCTGCCCAGACCAGCCTCCCGAGCCACAGTGGATGCAAGACATCGATGTACGCGAGTCCCACAAACGGCTCCTGATCCAACAAATCTATCGGGCGCAGAGTATGCAACGCATCGTTGAAGCCCAAAGCTGTGAATGTCCCACGCGGTATCCATCTTGGGCAGCAGCCGAACGCGTATACGTTGAGCGTTTCGCCTCGTCCGAATACTGGGACATCGTGGAAGCGACGTCCCAATACCGGCGCCAAGCAAATGAGCTTCGACGCAAAGCCATGCCAATCTGCGAAGCCGCTGGAAACTGGTAGGGATCCATGAGTGTCGTCACCTACTTCGTGGAAACGGCCGAAGGCTATCTCAATACCGCTGCCGAGACGCAATTCGGCGCGGTCGCAGCAACGGTGGGCACGTTGCTGGTTCTGGGCACAACACTGGTTGTCATTCTGGTTTTCATCAACATGATCTACCAGTATCGCGCCATGGACGGCCGAACTGCCTTTTGGCTGGCCGTGAAGGTCGGGCTGATAGGAGTCTTCGCGGCCAATTGGGTCCAGTTCAATGCGCTTGCCTCAGCGATACTGAATGGGATCGACAGCATTGCCGGGGCCCTTGTGGCCTCTGTCGGCGGCGGATCACCAGGTCCGTCCGGTACCTTTGCAGAGGAATTCGACGAACTGATCGCAGCCCTCGGGGACTATCTGAACGCGGCGGGATCTGAGCTAAACTGGATGGCCGGTGCCTTGCTGGACACGCTCGGCGTGCTACTGCTCTCAATTTTGGGCGGGTTGGCAGCGTTCATTGTTGTGGCGTCACGGCTCATGATCGCTCTTCTAATCGGCATTGCGCCGGTCATGATCTTCCTGACCCTTTTCGAGGTGACCAAGGACTACTTCGCGCGCTGGCTTTCGGCACTCATATCCTTTGCGATGTATCCGATCGTCGTCGCTGGCGTGTTCGCGACGATCACGGGGGTTTCTCGGGCTCTTCTTGCCGAACTGGGCGACCCGGAGGGAGCCTCGAACATAGGGGCCCTTATCCCATTTTTCATGATGGTGCTGATGGCAAAAGGCTTCATCATTGCAACGCCCTTTTTGGTTCGGGCAATTTCCGGCAACATCATGATGCCGGCACTTTCGGCAGGGTTCGGGGGGAGCTATGCGTTCGCCAGAGGGCTGGCAGGTAGCCAACAGGTTTACAACCGTTACGCCATCGGGGGTGCAACCGGGGCTGAATACGCAGCCCTTCGAGCGCGACAATTCTTCGGTGTGCAAGCGTTGCCAAGCCGGCCCAACACAGCGGGTGGGCCAACTGCATCTCCTGCCGGCGACGGGACCGGAACTGGCGCTCGGATGCTGGCACAGCTTTCTAGGTTGGGGAGATTAGGCAGACGGTAAGGATTGTCTAGTCTACCGACTTGTTTCACGCACCCAACCGTCTTGATCGAGAGCATGCTAATCCTTCGCAACAAGCGTTCTATGACGAAACGGAAGCAAATTCTGCTTTCAAGGTGGCGCGTTATTCAGAACCACCGTAACCTGCCAGCAATTGTTCCAGAACGATTGAGAGGGCAGCGAGCAGGCCATGTCATCCGATACAGACATTGATTTGGATTCGCCGGGCCTTGCATTTTCCAAACTTCTAATGCTTGCGAAGCCCGGGAGGGTAAAGGCGCTTCTTCCTGACGAAATGCTCGACATTCTGGATGGGTTAGAACCGGGTTTCAGCACTTCTGAGAAATTGACTGCGTTGGCAGTGAACATGCTGGATCCTACCGAGACGCTGCAGAACGATACGTTGCGGGACTCCGTGATTTCTCTGATGCCGCTGAAGAAGGCGCGCGAGCTTTGCACAAAACTCGGGACTCCAGCCGGGCGAAACCCTTTCGATGATGCACTGAAGCTCGCGTCGGACGAAGAGAACTTCCCAGCATTGCTTTCCTTTTTTGGGGTCATCGATGACCCGACTGCCCCAGGGGCGCAGCTACCAGGAAATGATCGCTCGCCCGTCGGCTATGGGCTCTTTGAGCATCAGCGAGTGGCGGCAAGGCGCACTGAACGGATGCTCTTCGAGGGCCCCCACCGTGGTGTCCTGCACATGCCAACAGGCGCGGGAAAAACACGTACCGCAATGCACCTTGTCGCATCCCACCTGAGCGCCAGTGAGCCGACACTGGTCGTATGGCTCGCCCAGAACATAGAGCTTCTCGATCAAGCCGCAGATGAGTTTCAGAAGTCGTGGCGCTTCCTTGGCAACAGGGATGTCGGGCTTTGGCGGCTTTGGGGAAACAAGCGTGTCGATCTTGCCAACGCCAAGGACGGGCTAGTTGTCGCTGGCTTAGGTAAAATGTCAGCATTGGAAAAGAACTCGGTGAGTGAATTGCTCACTTTGGCTGACCGAGTATCTTTGGTCATCATCGACGAGGCACACCAAGCGATCGCTCCAAC
Organism: Rhodobacteraceae bacterium F11138; assembly: GCA_016521575.1. Lineage (GTDB taxonomy): Bacteria > Pseudomonadota > Alphaproteobacteria > Rhodobacterales > Rhodobacteraceae > Sedimentitalea. The sequence continues at coordinate 38,487 of JAEKDP010000008.1, forward strand.
ATATCGCTCTGTACTTGACGCCCTAGCAACAAAACGGGCGACGACGCGTCTCCTTGGCCTTACGGCCACTCCCGGACGAACCTGGGATGATTTGAGCAAAGACGAAGAGCTCTCCGAATTCTTCGGTCGTGAAAAGGTAATGTTGGAAATCGAAGGCCACCCCGACCCAGTCACATATCTGATGGAAGAAGGCTATCTTGCCCGTCCGCACTTCCGGACTCTGAATGTGCAGGCCGGACTCGACTTGTCACAAGAGGACATGAAGGGCCTGTCACAGGCGATTGATGTGCCGGGGGACGTTCTGGAGCGACTAGGTCAAAGCACACAAAGAAACCTCAGGATAATTTCAGAGTGCGAGCATCTCGTGTCATCCCATCGCCGCGTCATTGTCTTTGCCCCATCGGTTGCCAACGCTAGGATGCTGGCAGCCATCATGGTCGCACGCGGCACTGAAGCACTTGTCGTCACCGGAGAATCCGCTCCGGCGGCTCGCGAACGGGCAATTCGACGCTTCAAGAGCCAAGCGCCAGAACCTATTGTGATGTTCAACTATGGCGTTCTGACAACTGGATTCGATGCACCGCAAACGAGCGCGGCCATCATTGCCCGCCCTACCAAATCCTTGGTTCTCTATAGCCAAATGGTGGGCCGGGCTACGCGAGGTGTAAGAGCTGGGGGAAATGAAACCTCAGAGATTGTCACGGTGACGGATACTGAAATGCACGGCTTCGGAGATGTAGCTGACGCTTTCTGCAATTGGGAAGATGTTTGGAATGAACGAAATTGTTAGCGACGGGGCCACTGAATCCGGGTTCATTATTCCACCGGAACTCGCCGTAAAAGCGATGCGCGATAGTGGGTATCGAAATACCGCATACGCTCTCGCAGAGCTGATCGACAACTCAATTCAGGCTGACGCCAGTGAAGTTGAGCTCATCTGTGTCGAGAAGTACGAACAGGTAAATTCTCAGCAGCGCCTTCGCCTGCAGGAGATCGGCACGATCGACAACGGCAAGGGCATGTCCGCACGAACATTGGCCATCGCACTGCAGTTTGGAAACGGCACTCACCTGGATGATCGAGCTGGCATTGGACGGTTCGGCATGGGACTTCCAAACTCGTCAATTTCGCAATGTCGCCGTTTGGATGTCTGGACTTGGACGAACGGGCCGGACAATGCCATTCATTCCTATCTGGATGTCGCTGACATTCAAAGCGGTGTGAAAGATCGGGTGCCGCCGCCAACTCCTTCAGCCCTTCCCACCAAATGGCGCGAACGGTCCGAAATCTTGGGGACCTCCGGTACACTCGTGGTCTGGTCGCGATTTGAAGAGTATCGACTTACATGGCGAGGCGCTGAGGCGACCCTGCGAAATACCGAGGCGATCATCGGCCGGATGTATCGCAAGTTCATTAACGATGGCCGTGTCGCCATTCATCTCGTACGGGTGGAAGAGGGTGGGAACACCGGCCGAAGGTTGGCGGTTGTCAATGATCCCCTCTACCTTATGCCAAACTCCTCGACTCCCGAACCTTTTGACAAAGTTCCAATGTTTCAACGTTGGGGCGAGAACGACGAAGAGTTCACAATCGATTTTGGAGGCAAGCAGCATAAAGTTTTCGTCAGGTTCAGTTGGGCCAAGCCGGAAACCGTGCCAGATGACGGGCTGAATCGCGGCGCAAAGCCGTACGGCAAACATGCAATGAAGAACCTCGGCCTTTCGATCGTTCGAGAAGGTCGTGAACTCGATTTGGATACATCTTGGACCAACAGCTATGATCCCACCGAACGATGGTGGGGAGCTGAGGTCGAATTCCCTGCCACGCTCGACGAAATCTTCGGCGTAACGAACAACAAGCAAAGTGCGACGATCTTTTCGCAGCTGGCCCAATATGATTGGAAGGCCGACGCGGAGGAAAATGAAAGCCGCTCCTCTTTCATCGAAAGGGCGAGTAGCGAAGGTGACCCGCGGGCGCTGCTAATCCCAATCGTCGAGCACATCCGGGAACAGATTACCCAACTGAGGAAAAGAACAGAGCAGCAGACCAAAGGAACGCGAAGTACGGGTGGTCGCAAGCGTCATGAAGAGCCAGGCGTGGAAGACACCGTCACTTCGAAGTTCCGCCAACGTGCGGACGAAGGACATGAGACGCCGGAGGACACGGAGGATTTCGAAGCCGAAGACCGGGACGCCTATGAAGACGATTTGAAGGACGACAAGCACTATCCCGACGACGTCGCCAAAGCCATTGCTGACGCCATCCTTACCAGAAAGCGCAAGGTCGCTTTTCTAGAGAAAGCCATGGAAGGCTATGCGTTCTTCAACGTGGAGAGCGTCCAAGGCGGTGTCACCAACGTGGTCTTCAATTCTAACCACCCCTTCTACGAAAACTTGGTAAAGGCGCTGAACCCGGACACCGAAGAAGACACCGAGAAGGAGCTGCTCGACCGGGTACACACCGCTTCAGACACACTGCGCATCGTGTTTTCGGCTTGGGCTCGCTACGAAATGGAAGAAGTCAGGCATAAGCAACGTCTCTCGGATATGCGTCAAGAGTGGGGCAAGATGACCCGGTTCTTCCTCGACGATGGCGAGGATGATTGATGACGGATGAAATGCTCGGCAACCAGCTGCTGAAACTGGTGTCATCGGCGAAAGAGCGAGTCATCCTCGTTGCACCCTTTATCAAGGTTGATGCGATCCAGCGCGTTTTCGACGCCATCCCAGTTTCTGGAGGAGCGCATATTGATTGCGTGACGCGTTGGCGGCCTGAAGACATCGTGGATGGTGTCTGTGATTTGGAGATCTTCGAGGTCATCGCCGATCGCGCTAACGCCCAACTTTGGAAGCATCCAAACCTGCATGCCAAGTTCTTCAGGGCCGACCAGTCCTGTCTCATCGGGTCCGCAAATCTAACCGGGCGGGCACTTGGTTGGCGCCTCCCGACCAACCTCGAACTCCTTGTTGAACTAGATACTAATCTGCTTGGGCTCCAAGCGTGGGAGACATCGTTGATGAACAGCTGCGTCCCAGTGACAGCCAAACTGCGTGATCAGATCGCGCAACAAGCCGCAGACATAGCGGCCCAGCGTCCAAAGATAACCTCGATCGATGTTGAGCACGACGATGATCCGAGTTTTCGATGGGTACCCCTCTGCCCGGCGCCAGAAAGGCTATTCAAGGTATATACCGGCGAACTTGACGAGGCCAAAATGGTCCGGTCGGCTTTCGAATTCGCGCAACGCGATTTGAGAGCACTAGGCCCTCCCAAAGGCTACTCGGAGGAACAGTTCCTGGAATACGTTGCAGTTCGGCTCCAGAATCTGGAAGTTGTCCAGAAAGTAGTCTCTGCCAGCAGTTCAGGGGTTTCGGATACTCAGGCGGCCAAGTTGATAGAAGAGTATATCGATGAGTCACCAATGATCAGTCCGCCTGACGCCTGGAGAATTCTCAAGCAATGGATGATGCACTTCTTTCCGGAGCAATATCGAATAGAGGTAGGCCAAGAAATTCTGATTAAGGGCCGCACGATTTCTTCCGGGTAGAGATGGAGTCCGGTACACTAACCATTCGCTGGTGTCTCATCCAGCGCGAACAACAGACCGGCCCCCTGACGTTGGCCGATATCGGGCAAGGCATCTTCGACTGATACATTTATGATGATTCTCCCAATCTCTACGCCGTCCCCATCACCAGGGACTTTGCAAGGTTTTGGCTTAACATCCGACTTGTAATCGACTCCAGTTGTGAACAGAGCGTCCAACGCGCTCGGAGCCAAGGTGGACTCGAGTTTCGCTCTGCTTGTTTCGTAGACATCCGCGATTGCCGCCCGGACCTCTTTCATGAAGTTAAACCTGTGCGCGGCGTCGAAGGCTAGTCGATTAGAACTTTCGCCCACCAAGACTCCATCGAGGTTCGTCGCCAACGGGACAAGTTCGCGATGGCTGTTTGTGAAATACACCACACACCGAACCGGGAACATCGATGGCATAGTTTTCAATTCTCCGACCCGACCTAGGTCACTGAGCAACTTTTGCTGTAGAGAAATTGCTGTTTGCTCCTTCAACCTGGCCGGGACAAAGCATGGTCCTTCGGCCGATAGAAGTGAGGAGAGTGCGTCATTCCCGATCGTCTCAACATGCTTCAGGTCCCATTTAACAATACCCCGCAGTTCCGCATTCAGATCCAAGACGGGTGTATGGACCCCATTGGCCACAGCTTTGAAGTTGAGTGCCCCGTGATCATAAAAGATACCAGCGAGTAGCAAGACGCGCTTAGCCTTCGGTGGATCGCGCACGAGGTCGCATAAGGGTGTCAATACGAGGAAAACACGACGCTCATCGCCCTCGAAAATTGTGCCGCTCCGAACATCGGGCCCGTCTTCTTCCGGTGAGATTGCAATAATGTCGCCCAAAGAAACTGGAAAGCCGCTGCTCGGATCAAGTTGCCTTCGTTTTTCGTTGACAAACAGAGTCTTACGGACAACTTCCAATGTGTTCTTATTTCCCGTGATTGAGTTCGGCGGAAAGGACGTTGCCTCAAGTGCGTTGAGTGCGATCGCCGCGTCGATAACGCCCTGCTCTGCCTCCAGCTCATGTGCGAGCACTGCATCCATGATATCGACCATGTAGCCGCCCAATGGCACACCTTCTGAGGATAGCATTTGCTTTACGTGAGAAAGGTCTTCGAGATCGAGCTTACGAACTTCGTTTTGTGCGCGTTGAAGCGCTTGTGAGATGCCCGTCTCCCAGGATTTCAGGAACGACCACAGCTTCAGCGCATCTCCACGATGCTCGGCCAGTTCGAAGACAAGCTGCTCGAGGTGCCCATCTTCTTCGATTTCCGACTTTTTGATGGTCCGGAAGCCAGACGCCAGTAGCCCCGTCTTGTCGCGAAACTCGTGGCGTAGGTCATGAAGGCTGTTGTGTGCAGAAGTCAGGATCACAATGGGCGGGTTATCGGATCGCTCGCGCAAGACTTCTTTCAAACCACTTATTGATCGGTTTTTGTCCCCCTCCGCTTGTTCAGATCCAAGAAACAAATCAACAATAATGAGATCGGCGTCTTTAGCGGCCCCAATAAAATCTCTACCAACTTCGCTTACTTTTAGACCAATGCCATTAAGCCTAGCGGTCGCAGCGCCGATAAATTTCCGAACTTGCTGCTGATTTCCCAGGAATGCCTCAAACACCTTGCCGAGAGCGCTACCAGAAAATCCCCCCCGTCGTTCAAACATTAGCGTAACGAAGGTCTGGTCTTTGATTAGCGCTTCCGCATCGAGATCCTTGTGCTCGGGGTAGATCTCATCGAGCAGCTCTTTGTCCTCGGCTGTCAAATCAGCCCAGAAAACAGACCATTCATCATCCACATTGCCAAGGTCGGATACTAGGGGTGACGGATCTACACCGTCATCGACAATTATCGCGGTAACAACGCCGTGCTGTTGGATATCCATTAGGTATGTTCCGAAATGCAGTACTCAAATGTATTCAGTCGCCCGAAATCATTGATTGGCTCCTCTTGTAGCTCGAGTGATCCACCCGCTGCGATAGCGTTGGCTCTAGCGATGTATAGACCTAAGCCGCGTCGTTTCTTGCTCTCTTTCAAAGAAAAGAACATATCGAAGATGCGATCTTTATGTTCTGGGTCGATCCCCGGGCCATTGTCAGAAAATATAATTCTGGTCGGAGAGCCGACAATGCTGACACTGATCTGAGGTTTGAACAGAGGGGACTTCTCTTTTTCAAGACTCAACCAGTAAACAGAATTTGCAAGTAAGTTCTCAAATATCTGTACAACGTAGCCTTTGACGGTCTTCGTCGTGAAGCGGTTTTTTGGTGGTTCATATTTGAGATGAATTCCGTGCCTATCGAACTGAGTCTGGTGATCCTCAAGGGTTTCACTGATGAGTTGGGTGAGTGAAAAGGTCTCAGGAGCTTGTCGTCCGCTTACACTCAATGGGTCCAGAATACGCAGTCTCTTGTGAATGCTCTTCATCGAAGCTGCCAACCCATCCAAACCCGTTACGACTTCATCCGACGTTGCTGTGCTTCGAATTTCCCGAATGCGCTCCAAAGCATGCTCTGAGGTCCGTGCGAGTTCGTGAGCGACGATTTCAACCAGTAGTCCTATGCCAGCCATATCTTGCATTAGCTTTGCATCGCCCTCGACTTCGGCGTTTCTTTCTCTCAAGATCTTCGCCAGCTCCGTTAACTCAAGCAATGTTTGTTGTAGTTCTTCTATTGTTTCGCGTTCTTGGTTGGTCGTGACTGAACGCAAATTGCTGATTGCCTTCTGCGCTCTCGTCTCGAGCCTTGCGATCTCCGTCTTTGCTTCGACTGGTCTTGCACGTTTAGCTTTGTACTTGGTCTCCGCACGCCTCATTGCATTACGCAATTGGTCTTGAATAGAGAACTGAACAATCCTCAGCATCGCTTGCTGTTCCTGGGTCTCTCTCAGGCCTTCCCGATTAGTCTGATCTACGAGACCAGGATTCGCGCTTCGACTGATGTCGACTTGACCGACAAGCTGAATTTTATTGAGGAGGTATCCCCTGGCCATAAGGGCTTCACGATCGAGCCCGAGCCAGTCATCCTTCTCCTGCCCATACGGATAGACCCGAAAGTCATCCCGATACATTCTGATCCCGGTCCATTGACGGTGTAGCTTCAGGATCTGCTCGCGATCCATTCCTCCCCCAGCCTTCACACGGCGCCTATTGTACCAATGCGCCTCGAAGGTGAATGGACCCAAGTCAGTCAGCGCATCTTCTGGAATCGCCTCGTCCCGGCCGCGTATCATTGCAAACAGATCCTTCTCCCCGAACCTTAGCTCCTCTTCGACAATTGGGTGCTCAAAACCCAACTCTCTGAGTTTCAAGTTCAGGGTAAGCTGGGGTCCGCTTTTTCCGACCGTATATGCCCCCCAAATGCTGGCGTGGGCGAGCTTGAGAAAGCTTTTTCCAAGCATAGGAACTGGGATGCGCTCACCATTCCATACCAATGCAATTCGTGGTCGATTTCTACTATCTGCAAGGGGATTGGTTAGAAAAGCAAAATCTGCAGCGGCCAACTGCTTGATCCGTCCTTCGTTCCAATCGGATGTTAGTTCTGAGATAATAAGAACAGTTCCAGAGTAGTCCGGCGAAGGTTTTGTTCCAGACGTACTTGCCTTGATATATATGTCTTCGATCATCTTATTGACGTCTTCAAACGCCCGCCAATCGATCTGTAGATGATTGATTTTCCTGTCTTTCTTTCGCGCGGTTTCGATAGAGAGCGTTCCACCCAATCGCATTGCTGACAGCCGACCCAAGCCTTTCTCACCAAGAAAATCGGGCTTCTTCTGCCCTTCAGCAACGGACTTCTCGACTGCGATCTTTCGTGAGGGTGTGCCAATGACCAGGAATTTTTCTTCTAGATCAGTCGCCGACATCCCGGTCCCTGTATCAATGACGCGGATCGTGTTTAGCGAATAGACTTCTTTCAACGCTTTAGAAAGCTGATCATACGAGTCTGCGGCAGCAATCAGTTTCCGCGCTTGGTCATAAATCGTTGTGGCAGATGAGTTCAGCTCAGACAGACAACGCTCCTTGAGATTTTCCAGCGGCACTTCTTGCTCTTTCGAGCGATTGCGAAGCGAGCTGAAGCTTCGCAGACCAAGCACAACATTAAATCGTACCTCAACGCCATTCTCGGTTCGCGCGTCAAACCCGTTCTTGATAAGTTCATAAAACGCGATCACGTCCGAACTGATAAGTTCGGAGCCGAGTTCCAGAACTGTTCTTGCCGTTACTCTAAACAACTATTGCCTTTCTCGCCCCTTTGCCAAAGCACTGTGCTGTGGATCCATGTGCTAAAGAGCCTGGAGACTATTTGTGACAAACAACACAAGAATTTCCTTCAGAGACACCAAAAATCTCGTCGATCGACGGCTCGGAGCGCGCTGACAGAGGGTTGGGCCGTATGGCGCGCATGGCGCGGGCTCGGCGTTTCTCGTAATCCGCCTTAATCGCCGCAACGCGTTCAGGTTTGGCGAGGTCATCTAGGCTTTCACCATCGCTCCAGGTGAAGGGGGAACCGTGTTCCTCAGCCGTTTTCTCATAGGCCCGGGCCTCTTCAAATGCCTTGGGATGCTCTTCCATCAACCGCACCCATTCAATCTTCTGTTGGAAGAAGCAGAAGGTGCATCCGGATCTAGAGCGCCAGCGATAGTATTCTGGCTCGCCGATGTCGGTGTCTTTCAGCAAGTCGACGACACCTGCCTTGTCAATGCCGGCATCCCGAAGTGGAAAGCGAACCAACATGTTTGGATGCTGCGATTTGTATCCAGACCGATTTGGCTCATCGGCCCGAATCGCGACGTAGGAATGGACGACTACGCCTTTCTCCAAGTCGTCACGCAGCCATAGGTTCAATGGCCTCAATTTGAGCTGTCGTGTGCACCAACGAGTTTTGGCCGACGGTAGGAAATGCCCATACTCTGCCAGCCAGAAATCGAAATCCCGATCTGGGTTCAGCCGATTGATCCGCTTGCCAAGGAACCCTTCGAGCCTATTTAAAAAGTCATAGACTTCAGGTAGTTCCTTCCCTGTATCGGTGAAGAAGTACTCCATGTCGATGTCGGGGTGGTTCTGGCGCATATAGACGGCCAAGGCGGCGCTATCACGGCCACCCGATATCCCGAGAATGTGTCGTTCGTTGGTCATGCTTCAATCTTGTCCATACTGTCCGTGAGCGCCGCAACCGCCCGAGCGAGAGCCGCCAGCGCGATTTCGTGCCCATGTTCACTTTGGCCAAGATTCCGAATGATCTGGTCGGCAAGCTTACTGGCAGTCTCTTTTTCGTTTTCGCTGAGTTCGAAGCTCTGAAGGATTGGCGGCTGCTTCGGATCGACGCCCACAATGAGAGCGATCGCTTCGGTGTTTGATTTTCGGTCGCGCATCAACGCCACTGCTTCGGCCTGCCTAAAGCGGCGCCCAAGCCTAGCTACCTCAGACAGTGCTCCTTCGCGGTTGCGGTCGGACCAGTCGCGCATGGGCTTCGGTTGCAGAGTTCCGGCCACCGCCTCAAGGCTGCCGGTCCCGGCTTCAATCTCCCCAACACGCGCGGCAAAAGCCTCAAACTTCAGATCTGAGCTCAACCCCTTGATGGACTCTGCGCGCTCGAGGCTTCCGGCAAAGGTGTCACTCGGAACTCCGATGGATTGCGCCAACGCGTGTCGCAGATCTTTAGCAAGGCTATCATAGGCCGCCTCACACTCTTCAATCGCAGCGACCGTTTTTTCGACTAGATCACCTTTGATGTTCAGACCGGGCAGCGTTTCGAAGAGCAGTGTTTCCGGATCGTCTGCGTGCCGGATTGCATCGCGTATCTTGCGCGTATCGGCTGAGAGGAGACTGGTGCGTTTGGCAAAGTCGCTCAAAGCCTCAATACGCTGGAAGGCTGCACTTGCAACGGTAAGTGCAGATGCATCAGACAGATCCAGCCCTTCCGCAATCCGGGAAAGGAACGCCAGATGGTGTTCAGAGCGTCCAGCGGGCCTCAGAACGACGGCCGACGGATCCTGAAGCATTCTGTCGACAAAGATGTCATCGAGATCCGCGACAAAGCGACCGTCTTGGTAGACAGCATAAATCTGCCGATTTGCGAGCAAGAATGCCAGCGCTAAAACCGGCATCACGCCGACCTTCATGCCAAAGGGCGCTCCCCGCCAAGCCTCATAGACTTCCGCCAGCGACTGTTCCTTTTTCGAGCGCAAGATTTTCCATGCTGGCTTCAGGGACTCACCGGTCATGGTCTTATCTGGGTCAGCAAAACCATAGCCAGACTTGGATTTTCGGTGCAGGCCGCTTGGGGCCAGAGTTGTGAGGTAGAGACCGAATGCAGCTGGAAACCCTTCGAAGTCCAGGTTCTTCCGATCCGGGCTTTTCACCATGGCATGGCAAAGGGCTCGAAGAGCGGCCGCAGCACTCGAGGATGGTCTGTCCTTTTGCAGCAGCTCGCTGTGAATGATTGGCGTCGAATGATAGGCTTTGTCAGCCAGGTGCGATGCCGCGGCGGACAGAGAGAGCACCATCTCGGAGTCGTTTGGCCGAAGGATTTGCCATTGGCTCGACAGCATCAAGCGTTGGAGTTCGACATTCGAGCGATTTCGCAGCAATGCCTCACGCGCACGGATTCCCCGCCGCGCGATCCTGTCTCCGGCGATCTGCGGTACTTGCTTTTGAACTTGAGACAACGCCGCCAGGTCGCCTGCATCTTCAATCAAGCGCTTCCCATCGCCGACCAAAGAGAATGCACTCACGACTCCCGTTTTCCTTAGGATCCGAACAATCTCATCCATCTTCTCTTCGATGTCTGGTGAGCGGGCGTCTTGGGGCGCGATAGCCATCACCATAACACCACTCGCGGCCAACGCCTTGCGACCTACGGTGCGCTTGAACTCATTTGGATCGAATTGCTCCCCCAGGCACTCTACGTGCAACGCAAAGGTCCGCAGCACGCCGCAATCAAAGTAATGTCTTTTAGCGACAATGTGGTCGAAGCCAGCCTTTGCGGCGACTTGGGAAAGATCTGACGAGGTGGTCCGACCCCCAAATCTCTCTAAAGCCGCATCGAGGTCAAAATCGCTGCCAGAGAACAGTGCATACCCACCCACTCGTTTCTGGCGAAGCAAAACTCCCCAGTCGCATAAATCATCGAGTGCACCCGTGATATCAGAGACGTTGTTCCCCGGAACGGCGATCAAGAGGGCGTCCTGGTCGACAGCCAATCCTGTCCCGTTCTTGAAGATTTCAATAAGCGCGGCAGATTTCGCCAGCTTCACGTGCAGGTCCGCTCCGAGCACGTTCGCTTTCTCGATTGCCTCCGCCGCGAGCGTCATTTGCGACCCCAACGGCCCAGCCGCAAGAGCCAGACCAAAGTTCGTTTGAAGATAGTCCCAAAGACGATCGGGGCCGAAGGTTTCCCCTGAGCTTGCCGATTCCGACTTCAGGAACTCGCGAAACCCCCCAGGTTCTTCGGACGCCAAGAATCCGAAGATGCTACGCTCGTTCTGACCGAAACTTCGGCGCGTGATGCCGCCGAGCAACAACGCGCAAATCGGGTTCAAAGGCCAGGTCTGCGAAAGCGCCTCGGTCAGCTCCTCTTCGTCCGTTGGTCGATTTGAACCGACGATTTTGGCCAAGCTTTTGGCCTGCGCTTCTGCTGTGCCAGGGATATCATCCGTATCGATCGCCCGCCCGAGCAGCCTGACCGTTTCATCACTTGCGGAAAGGAAGGAGAGATCCTGAAACCGCCCCTGGATCTTCGCCCATTCGAGACGGGCGCTCGAAGCGAGCTTGTCCGCATATGCCTCAAAAGCCTGATGCAAGATTCCGATCACAACGAAACGGCCTTCGCTTCTGGCGCTTATCTCAGCCAGATCCTGCAGGAGGTGCGCATCGTGGTCTTTATCGGCCGCGGCTTCGAGGAACTTTCCCAATTCATCCAGAACCAGAACAATTGGTCCCTGACTTGCGTGATCAGATATGTCTTGGACGAGTTGGCCATCGCTTTTTGTCGCGCGGTCCTTTTTTGTGCGGGTCCACCCGTATCGCTCTGCCATCTTCTCGGCGATGGCTTGTCTCAGATTAACACGGCTTCCGGTAACCGGAATAACGCTCCAACCACCCAAGCCGGGATCAAAGGCTTTCTCAATTGCCTTTGACAGCTTCGGACCGGCGATCTTCCGAGCGAGAGACTTTCCCTCTTTGGAACCGGCAACGAGGTTACCCAAAAGCAGTGCGGTACTCGACTTGCCGCCGCCGTAGGGTCCGGTCCAGGTAAAAGCACTTTGTGCTCCCTCCGATAGCGATGCGGCCATCGCGAGGAGCGATTTTTCGGTACTGGCTTGGAGCACATAACCTTGAAGGGGCGGCGTGCCGGTCAGATCCATGTCGATCCGCGCGCTTCGTACGAACCGGCCGTTCAGTCTGACTTTGTCTGAGAGCGTTTCACGCGCCATGCCATACGCCCTTTCCGCGGCGCGCAATCTCGCCAAACGCGCTTTGCAGCAGAGCATCCAAGTCAGGACGCCGATTCCGTTGGACCTGTCGCAGGCCTGCCGTATCGGTCCAGACGAAAGCACCACCAGTGCTTTCGTCGATCCGCATCAGCCGTTCGATGACGCTATCTTCGTCCATCTTAAACACCCGGCCGGGACTGCCGGCGTCGTGGCAGATCATTTCCGCGGCGAGCGTCGCGCGGTTGTCGTGCGCGCGAGTCCAGTAGGCTTCCAATGCGTAGGCGAACAGGGCGTCGTGAAGGTTCGGCTTTGGGCCAATCGAGAATTCGTACCATCCGCTCGAGCCGGTCTCCTGGACCAATGCCAATTCAGCCAGCAAGGGTTCCGCGGCGTCATCCATCGCCCCGCTCGGTCGGCTGCAGTAGCTCCGCAGAAAGACCGTGACGTCGTTCTGGATAGTCTTGTGAGCACCACGCCATCCCTTTTGCTCGATCAACTTCTCGATGGCATCCACCAAATCTGTCGATCGAAACTCGTGGCCAAATAACCCGTTGAAACAATAGTAGAAAGTTGTGGTGTGCTCCGGCACCGATGCAAGCTTCCAATGGATGAGCCACAGAGAGGTCGGATGCTCCAGAAAAGGGTCAAATCCGTTCTCGCCAAAGAGCAGGTCACCCAAATTGTCAGGCTTTAATTCCTTGCCGTCGAGTTGGATAACTTCCGCCGCTTGCGCCCAAAATCGCATTGAAACAGCCATGTTTCGGCCAACGCCGAACCGGGAGATGGCTTCGTCGTCCTTGAATACCGTCAGCGGGGCGCCGCCGCGAACCGCGTCATATGCTTTGCGCAACCAAAGGATGCGCAGCGGGAATGTTTCGTGCCCGGCGAATTGCGGTTTGCCGGACCAATTGTCAAATACATCGGCCATAAGCCTATGCTACTGGTGAAGCTCACCAGTAGCAAGGAGGACTTTCTCCACAGCGCCGACCATGATCGCCGTCGCCGAGCCAATATCGTCTTCAGAAAGCCACCACCCGACACCTATACGCAGGAAGCGTTTCTGCTCGTCATGAGTGAGATGCAGCGCGGAAAGAACCGGCGAAGGCTGCAATGAACCGGAATGGCAGGCAGACGCGTTCGAAAGACATACTTTGGTGTTCAGACTGTCGATCAGATCTGAGCTCGCCGGCGTGTCGACTATGAATGCGGCAGCTCCGGGAACCGCCGGACTTGATGGGAAAAGTCGTTCCACACGCAAGCCGTCGCCAGAGAGTTGCTCCTCGAACAGGGATATCAGACCCCTACTGTGGACAGACTCTCGCGCCATATTCTGAGCCGATATCTCGGCTGCACGGCCCATCGCCGCAACTAACGCGGCAGGTTGCGTTCCGCTCAGATGCTCTTCCAACGGTCTTGCGGATGTCAGCTCGGATGGCTTTGGGACGTTGGCGGCCACAAAAAGCGCACCGACACCCTGTGGTCCCCCAAATTTATGAGCCGACAGGCTGAGGTAATCGGCACCGAGATCGAATACGTCGATCGGATGCTTGCCCGCGGCCTGAGCAGCATCGACATGCATGAGCGCGCCAACGGCATGCGCCATTTCACTTATCTTTTCAATTGGTTGGATTACACCCGTTAAATTGCTTGCGAGCATTGTGCTGACGAGCAGTGCGGTCTCGCCCAAAAGAGCCTCGAGACTTTCCAGGCAAATCGAACCATTTATGCCGACAGGACACATCAGGACCTCGAAGCCCAACTCGCGCAGTGCTTCCGCAGGACGTCGAACCGCGTCGTGTTCCAGCGCGGACAGAATGATTTTGTTTCTGTCCGGAAACTGTTCTGCAACGGCGCGCGAAGTCCCTATGATCGCGAGCGCGTTTGCCTCAGTAGCGCCCGAGGTAATGAAGATCTCGTTTGGCGCAGCACCGATAAGGGTCGCAACGGCCCTCCTTCCTTTTTCGTAGAGGCGGTTAGCCTGCCAGCCTGCAACGTGATTGGAGTTCGCGTTTCCGGGTTGAGCCAGCGCCTCAATGAGAACGTCTTTGGCTTCCGGACGCATTGGCCAGCTGGCGAGGCCATCAAGGTAATACATGGTGTAAGCTTTACTCCGTCATCCGCCGGTTAGCGCTCAAACAAAAAAGACAATGAGCCACAGTAACCCCATTTTCTGATGGCTTTTCCCGCTTACCACGATTTCGGGCGACTGCAAATGTTGCCATACTGTTCTCATTGCACCAAAATGTCATTCCTCATTCCCACTTTTCAAGAAAACAACCCTCCAAAAAATCACTAGACGTCTTAAGGCCCATCTTTCATAGCCGACTCTAGCGCGCCCAGGCCATCCACAGCGGTCCTCACCTGCTCGTCACCCACCTCCTTTGCCAGATCATCAGAAGGCACCAGCACCCCAAAATCCATTTCCATCTGTCGCTGTTCCTCGGCGATTACGGCTTGAACGACAGGCGCAGTCTTCTTTGGGGTGACATCGGTTTGCCCTGACGATTGGCCATCAGCAGCCTGGCGTGCGGCCTCAACGTCGGCGTCGGGTCCGCCTGCTCCGTCCGAAGGCGGCGTCATCGGCATGGCGCGCATACTCAACGGCAAATTGCCCTGCGACCCCCCGCCCCCCGGCTCCGGAAACGGCAACTCCCCCGTTTGCGCCGCGTGGATCGCCTTGAACAGCCGATCGTCAAAATATTGGATCCGCTTTGCACGGACCGGCATCTGGGCATCGATGACCATGACAATCTCATCGAGCGGTAGACGGCGCGCCTCGTCTTCAGGGAGCAAGGAGCTTTCTTCAGTCCGTGTGGATTGGCTGCGCCCTTCAAAGGGGTTTTTGCCGATGGACTGGGAGCGCGTGATGACGGTCTTTGTTGTCTTGCCAACCGCCTTGCTCAGCTCCTCGACGGTTTTTTCATCGGAGGGCGTCAGGTAGAGTTTCACGCCGGCGTTGCCCTGCAGGGCGCGGCGGGTGTTCTCGCCATAGATTTCATCGAGGGCGGGAATGGTTTGCGTGACCACGGCCAAATGGCCGCGATAGGTCCGCAGGGTCTCGATGCTCTCGACCACGATGGGCATCTTGCCGAGACGGTTGAACTCGTCGAGCATGATCATCACTGGCCAGGGCTCGTCGGGCCCGGGATCCTTCTCCTGCATGGCGGAGAGGAGATCGGAGAAGAAGAGCCGGATCAGCGGCGCGAGGGGTTTGACCATCAGCGGCTGGACGACGAGATAGACCGAAAAGGGTGTCTTGCGGATCGTCCGGAAGTCAAAGTCCGACACCGCCGTCGCCTCATCGATGGCGGGGTTTTGCCACTGGTCCAGCCCCGAGGTCATCAGGAGCGAGACATAAGAGGTCAGCGTGTCGTTGTTGGTCGAGGCCAGCCGCGTGAAAATCAGCTTGGCGGCCCGGTTATCCACCTCATGGCCCCGCGCGAAATATTCCTTCTGCTTGTTCCCGCCCGAGGCGGCGATGCGGTAGATCTCGCCCAAGGTCGGGCGCTTGCGCTGGAAGGCCAACAGGCCTGCCGCCACGAAGAGATCGATCCCGCCCTTGAGGAGGCCCTGCACCCGGTCATTGTCGCTCTGCAGGAAGAGCGTCGCCAAGAGCTGCAATTCCATCTGCTGGCGGGCGGGGTCTTTCAGTTGATAGATGCGCAAGAGCGGGTTGTAACGATGCGTGCGCTTGCCCTCCCAATCGGTGGGGGCAAAGCGATAGACCTTGTCGCCTTGGGCTGCGCGGTGCCGGGCCGTTGCCTCGAAACACTCGCCCTTCACATCGAGCGTCACGGCGGAGCCTTGCCAGGTCAGCAGGTTCGGAATGACAAAGCCCGTGGTCTTGCCGCGGCCCGTGGGCGCCACGATCAGCGCATGCGGGAAAACCTTCGAGCAAATGTAATTGGCGCGGGAGCCCGGCGTCCCCAGCTTGCCGAGGATGAACCCGGTCCCTGGCGCCCCGAAGAAGCCATTGGCCTTCATCTCGCGCGCACTCTGCCAATGGGTCTGGCCAAAGCGTGTCAGGGCGGACCCCGACAGGGCGAGGCTCAGCATCAGGCCAGCGGCGGCGAAGCTGCCGATGATCAGGTGAATAAGTTGCGCGTCCTCCGGGCGGTGATCGAGGATCGCCAGATAGTTCTGCGCGATATAGGCAAAGTCGATCTCGGCACCGAACCCGAGATCCTGGTAGGTCAGCACCGCCGAGGCGATGGTATAGCCCATGGCCCCGGTCACCAGCGTTACCAGCAAGACCCCTGTTGCGATCCGCGCTTTTCCCATGGCGGCGCTCAATGGACCTGACCCCGCTCGGTCTCGCCATCCACGTCTGTGGTGCGGTGTTTTTCATATTCGGTGTCGGCAAGATCATCGACCACCTGGCGCAAGGCCTCCGTGTTGGCCGTCGCTGCATCCGATTGCAGGTAGACCTTGGCGACATAGAGCCGGTCGAGGCGGTCCTCGAGAACCTTTTCCAGCGCATCGGCATCGCCAGATGTGAGCCTCTCAAGTTGAGGGTCATCCAGCACCCGCGCGATCTCGCCCCGGAAAGCGTCCCGCTCCGCCTCGGTCTCGAAGGGCGCGGACAATTCCCCGGCCCGCTCATGGTCCAGAACACGCGCAATCTCGTCTGCGAGGCGGTCGGCACGGTCAGACTGCGACGCAGTTTCATCGCGGGTTGCGAGGATGTCGTCGCGCGTGCCTGACCCGAGCCCGTCGCGCATCTCGGTTTCGCGGCGGACCTGATTGATGACCTCCGTGTCCCGGATCTCGACGACGGCCGCGTAGGTCGCGCCAAGCCCGCGGGCGAGATGGGCCGGCATGTCCGGATAACGCGCTCGGAAGTCATCTGCGACGGCATCCGCAACGGGGGTGCGGAGGTCGCGTCCCTCCATGATCCGGTCGACTTCGCGGGTGATCTCGCTGGCGCGGGCCGCATCGGTAATGCTCTCCCTGTAGGGTTCAGACCGGTCGATCACATCGCCAGGACGTGCGAGCAGGTCCGGGTGTGCCTCGAGATACGCGCGCTGCTCCGCCTCGATCCGGCGCTCCGCCCGCGAGACAACCTCCCAGTCCCGGTCCTCGATCTGCTGCACTGTCAGGCCGTCTGCGCGCATCTCCTGACGGATTGTCCCTTCCATCGCCCGCACCGCGCCCTCATGATAATGGAACCGCTCGCTGACCGGTTCCGCTTCCATGACACCATCCCGGCGCAGCACGTTTTCCCGTTCCAGAAGCGTGCCGAGCGCGACATGCACATCGTTGAGTATGTCGCGCGCCTGGTCCAGATCGGCGCGGCGCTCGAGGTTGAGATCGCGCGCCTCAGCCACTTTGGAGAGATCATTGGCGATCCATTGATGCTCGAGCGCTGCATTTGAGGCGCCTGTCTCGATCCGGGCCACCACTTCCGATGTGCTGATCCCGGTGCCCCGTAGTGCCGCGTCAATGCGCGATCTCAGATCGGGCTCGGCCAGTCGCTCGCGCTGGCTGGCGTCAATATTGGCCTCGGAATAGATCCCGCCCTCCGAGGGAGCCTCTGACAGCGTGGATGATCGCAAACCGAGAGGCTGCATGTGCTGGACCTGCGTCTGGATCTCGATGAGGCGTTTTTCCAGCACGGGACGTTCCGCGTCAGGTTTTTCGGCGATCATGCCCTGCACCCGCGCGAGCTTCTCCGCATAGAGGCTTCTCAGATCCTCGAAGCTTTGATCCTCGGCCATATACACATCTCCTGTTCGGTCCACCTGCCCGCCGCGCGCCAGCACCTCGCCCGCGCGGAAGAGTGCCGCGGCGATGTCTTCCCGGGCCTCCCGGGAGGCCTCTGCGGCAAGCGAATGGTAGACGCTTCTGGTGTTGGCGATCTCCGCCAGCGTCCGGGTCAGGTCCTGCCCCACGCGTTCGCGCTCGCGGGGCGCGCGACCCTCTTCTTTCGCGGCGTAGACCTCGCTGGTCCGGGCTGGATAATGTACAGCCCCGCGATCCACCCGGCGCGTGGCCTCCAGGCGCACGCCATACTTCTCGGCCTCCTCGACCATGGCGAGGCGGAAGTCGTCATAGTTGAAGCGATGATTGCGCCCCAGAAAGAAGAACTCGCCTTCTTGCGAGCGGCGGTTCAGCACCAAATGCGCATGGGGGTGATCGCGGTCCTCATGCACCGCGATGATGTAGTCGAAATGCCCCTCGTCGGTCTGGAAGAACCGCTCGGCCACATCCGTCGCAATGTCGCGCACATCCTCCCCGCGCGTGCCGATGGGGAAGGACATGAGCATGTGGGTGGTCTGTCCGAGCTTGGGCTTGAAGCCCGCATCCCACCGTTTGGCAAAGCGCTCGGTCAGGTCCTTGATGTCACCCGACTCGAGCTTCGCTTTGCCATCCAGGAACCCGCTACTGTCCACGATATGTGTGGACTTGGTGGTGAGGTAATCGAGCTGGTTTGCGAGCTGCGATTTGGTATGCGTACCCCCGCCTCTGATCGCCTTGAAGACCGCTGGCCGGTGGCCTGCTGCCGCGCGTATAAGCTGTTTCTGCTTGGCGACATGCAGCCCCTGCATCGAGCCCCGGATGCGGCTCCAGCCATCCCGAAAGACCTCGCCCGTGACGGCGTCAACGGCATCATTCAGCCGCATGGGCAAACTCCCTCAGCGCGGCCGTGGCCTCCAGCTGCATGGCTTCCCGACGGCGGCGCAGAAGCAGATCGATCTCGTCAGCAGAATCCAGGATGAACCGCGCCAACCCGCGCATCTGCGCGAGGCGCAACTCAGTGAATTCGGCACTCGTGCCCCCCACGGCCCCCTGCCCCATCCGGTTGGCCCGCGTCATCTGTTTGGCGATCTGCCCGACCCCATTCCCGACCTCGTGCAGCGAGGCGCGGTAGCGCGCCATCTCTGCTGCCATCTGCGCGTCCGGGACAAACACGCCGCCTGCCGCCTGAATGAGCCGCCGCAGCCCTTCGGCCCGGCTCTCGATCCCCGCCTTCGCCAGCACCTCGTCGAGCGCCGCAAGCTCCGCGGCCGTGACCTTCACACTGACTGCTGAGACCGGGATCGCGGCATCCGTCTGGCGCTCGGCATCGGCTTTGAGCGTGTACTGGATCGCCCGCGCCGACACGCCAAAGCGTTCCGCCAGCACTGAAGTGGAAACGCCTTCCGCAGCTTCGCGAACGATCTCCATGCGGTCCGCATCTGTGAGGCGTTTTGAGCGAGACATGCGAAGAAAGACCCCCTATTTCCTGCCACCTTCCACCAAGGCTGCCCCTACCTTACGATAATATACCTATCTGTCAATTATATACTTACGTAGCATTCAGTCTCAGGCAGCCTTGGTGTCCGCTTCCCCCGCGGCCCGCAGGGACGCGGCTCTGCCGCCCTCACCACCGGGCGACCCACCTGCCCTAGGGGTCCCGTCCGCCAGCCCCGCCCGAGGGTCTGGCCGAACACATGCGTGTTCGGACGGAACCGCGGGCGGGCGCAAACCCCACCGACAGGGCGGACAGGCAGGGTCAAGGAGGGCCAGATTTGGCTTGCCAAATCTCTGCCGCAAAAACCGGGAGGCTCTGGCCGATAGGTTTTTGTGGATGGCCCCCTTGAGGCTGACTGGCCGGTCTGTCGCGGCCTGATCATTCCGGGCGGAGTGCGTCCGTTGAACGCGCAGGGACCGGCATCCCTGGAACAGGGATCGGGCCGCCCCAAGATCGTCCCGGAGCGGCCCATCCTCGTCAGAGGATTTAATCCTGGGGATCCTTCGCGCTCGGCGGGAACATCACCAGCTCCGAGACCGCGACCGGGAAGTCGAGCTTGAGGCTGAAGAACTCCGAGCCGTCCCCGTTGCGGGTGTTGCGGAACATCGCACCCACTCGCTGAAAACGGGTGCGCTCCTGGCCATCGGTGTCGGTGAACTTGACGGGGACGGTGGCGACGTAGTGGTTGGTCATTTGGGTTACTCCTTGTTGCGATGGGGATCACCCAGCACGGGGGCAAGGGGCCCGGTCGCAAGCGCAAATGCGGAGGGTCCGCGGCTCCGCCGTGGAAGCCGTATTTGTGCTTGCCGAAGCGTGAGCTGAGGGCACGAACGGGCCGACCCCGTGCGATCCACATCTATGAGCAGAAAGGAGTGATCCGGATGACCCTTGCCATCACGCAGCCGCCACCATCCGCGTCCGCGTCCCACCGAGCCTGGCCGGGGTGCTGACGGAGCCCGCCCGCGTGGATGCGATGTTCCGAAACACGCCCCGAGGAACGTGCAGGTGTTCAGCTTCATATGCGACGTCTCGACCCCTCGCGTCTTGCGATGCTGACGATGTGCGTGAGGTGCGCACCATCCCCAGCCCGCACCGATGCGGATGGGCCGCACTCTGACGGACCGGGTAGAGGGATGGCAGTGCCGGCCGCCGCAGACTGCCGATCACGCATGACCGATCGCACGCGCCATGAGACATGACGAAAGGGCCGCGCCAAGCGCGACCCCCTCTCTTCAATCCTGCGACGCCTTCTTCGCCGGGTCAGCAACCCGCATGACCGTCAAGCCTTTCGCTTCCGCCTTCTGCCCGAGGTTCAGCGCGACCCCGTTGCCGCCGAAGAGAACAACCCCCGTCGCCGCGAACTTGTCGTCCAGCATTTCGTCGTTGCACTTGAACGGTGCCGCCCGCCCATGCGCGGACCAGCGAGGATCGAAGCGCGCCTGCGCGACCCCGCGTGCCCGGGCCCACCGAGCCGCAATCATCTCTGCCCCGTGCTTGCCACCCTTGTGGCAGAGGAAGATCTCCTGGTTGCGGTTCTGCTTGATCCGTTCGCGAACCTTGTCGAGCGTGTTGAAGATCACATCGACATCTGCCCAGTCGGTGGCTCCTGAGACGATCAGGGGAACCCCCTCGACTTTCGACTTCTCGGCGGTTTCACGGTCGTGCTGCTCCAGGAGCTGCCGCGCCTCGAAGACCGCCCCGGTCTCCTGCGCCCGGACGCTTGCGCGCGACCCGGCTGCCGGGATGAAGGCGTGGCCCGTTTCGACCTCGTAGCATTCCGCCGCTGCCTCGCTCATTACCTCGATGGCGCTGACAATCTCGCGCAGCTGCACAAAGCGGGCCTGCGCCTCTTCGAGCGCGGTCTCGGCGATCTCCGATCCGTCGTGGGATTTTGCCAGCGCACCGATCTTGTCGGCGGTGCGGTCGACCTCCTTGCCAAGCGCCACCTTGCGGCGCTGCAGGATCGTCGCGAGCCCATGGGCCAGCGGTTCGATCTCTGCTTCAAGCCCGGTCCCGCGCAGCTGACCGAGCAAAGCCTCGAAGCTCTCGCGGATGATGCGGTCGGTCAGGATGTGATCTTCCGGGATCGGCAGCTGCGCGTCCTTCTCGGTCAGCCCGAAAAGTTCGATCGTCTCGTAGGTGTTTGCGGTGTCGTAAGCCATGTCTGGTCTCCAGTGTTCGGTTCCTAGGCCACCACGTGAGTGTGGGGGCATGGCCGAATGCCTGGTTTCCGAATCTGCCCGGGTCAGGGACGGCGCAGCCGCCGGCTTGCCGGGCGCAAAAGTTTTCCGCGCGCAACACCCGACACATGCGCGCGCTCACGCACGGGTTCACCCCAAGCCACCGGCCCCGCCCTCGCCGAAAAGTTTTGCGATCCTTGACGCGGGCTGATTTGGGGGCCATCCGGAGGATATGCTTCCGCACTCATGTGTGTGTGTTTTGACGGTAGGTTTGACCGACCCGAGCAGGCAAACGGCCCGACCGGACGCGGGAGACGGATGGAGTGGCGGGATCGTTTTGCTCTCAAGCAAAACAGACCAGAGCGCAATCCGGCGGAGCGGCCGGGGAGGGACGTGCTCGCGAGGCGGGCAAACCGGAATGCCGGGCGCAACGCCGCGGTGAGGCCGCATGGCCGAATGCGCGACGGACCGAAGGGCCGTTCTCCCCTGCGACACGCGAAGCCGAGCTGGGGAGGCCGCAAGGCTTATGCCAAGGTTGACGTGCAGGCGACCACGCCGCCAGCTATACAAAGTATCTACTCCAGCATTCGACGTGATGGGCGGAACGCGGGCTTTCGCTCCAAGTGCCAGATGACTTGGTAGTTTCCTCTTAAGCAGACCTCGCTTCACCGCGCTAACGAGATAAAAGTCCCAAATGCGGCTACTTAGGCTTTTTCTTAAGGTTTAGGTTCACAGAATTGCATGAACACCGAAGTCCTTCGGGAGAAGTGCCTTTGGGAGTAATGTACAGCCATGATCCACAGTCATCGCATTGTGCGCATGCCAGCAAATCCTTAAACGCTTTAACAATAGGCATAAAGTCGTTGGGACTAAAATTGGCCCACTCGTTGAAATGTACGGCCTTATTGACGGTCCAGTCTTCTTCGCCCTTGTGAGTATTGGCTTCCTTGAGACGTTGCCTGCGAGCCTGCGCTTTGGACTTTTGGTCCTCGTTGCCCCAGGATTGCGCCGAGTCGACGGCTTTTCCTAGGAGATCTGACAATCTAGAAAAGGCGCTCGGTAATAGCCCCCCTAGATCGTAGCTGTTATCCGCCCTGAAGACCGTTTGCGCCCCCAGTTGATCCGCAAGTAGTCGCGCTACAAACTCCATGTGACGCCGCAAAATCGGAGCCGCAACTTCGACCTTACCCTTAGTCAAAGCTGCATCAATTTCCGCCCAAATCTCTGGATTTGATTCCACCAACGGACCAGTGTCCACAGACCAACTATCAAAAGCCATAGATGTTTTTCGGGTCACTAGATTTGCCGAACGCATCTGCTCTGCCCAAACTTTGTCATGGGTGGCAATTACGAACTGCGTGTTTGGGAATTCTGCCATCAAAAGTTTACAAAATTGGTAGCGATGGTCTGCATCGACAGACATCACAACATCATCGAGCAGCGCAACGGTAAAACGGTCACCCAATAGCCGCTTCATCAATGCTAGGTATAGGCATACACCCATGCCATCTTGATGACCTTCGCTATGAAAAGCACCTGGTGGGAAAAGTCCCCGCTCGTAGAAATTCACATCAAAATCGAGACGCCCTTCAGTTGCTTTAAAGCGCGCGACAAATTTTTGCTCATCGCCGTCATTTAAAAGCCGATAAAACTTGCTGAAATCATCTTCGACGGCCTCGTAAAGCTCGTCAAGTTCCGACTCCATCGCTGCGCACCAAGCGTCATATGCGACTTTGCTGGCGTCTCGTGCCTTTTGGGAAGCTGTCTCGGTAAGACGTGCTGCTTTGTAGTCCTTGAACCGCTGTTCAGCATTGATCAGATAGCTCTGTGCGGCCAACGAAGCTGATTGATCAGGCTTCGCGCGAATAGCGCTCACAAAGTCCGCCAGTTTGGCCCGAAAGCCTTCCGGTATGGCTGGCCATCCATTGGCCAAGCGATCCTTCAACTCCAAGATTGTTGCGAAAGACTTTAGTTGTTCCTGAAAAAACGCCAAGTCTTTGCCCCATGCGACGACGCTGGACAGCATTTCAACTGCGCTCTCAATCTTGGCAATACGGTGAGTTTCGAGCAGCAGCGCCTTCAAGTTCCCCACTTCATTCGAAAGCGACGATGCATGTTCAACGAGCTTTTGCTTGAGCTCTCCTGCCGCTTGCGATTTCCGCTGCTTGGCGTGTAAATGCGAAAGAAGATGTGCTTCATCCGGCCATTCATGATCGCACATCGGACATGACGGGCCGTCCACCAGCTTTAATCCACTTTCCACCAAATCGCGTTGTTGCAACGAAACAAGGAGCTGTGCGTCGTTTTCAAGTTGCTCTATCTGATCGACAAGAGCTTCTGCATCCGGCGACGGAGATTGTCCAAGCTCGACGAGCTTTTTGTTAAGCTTGTCCAGTTCGATCAGTGCTGCGGATTTATTGAGCGATTGTTCACCAGCAGGCTCTGCCAAGCCTTTGTCGATGATTGTATCAGCTGTTATGGTGTCGTGGATTTCTAGTCCTAGCAGCTGGCGCTTTGCATTGACGGCTTTGAGCATTTCAGCTGCAGACAACGACGTGATGCCTAGGTGCTGCAACAGTGTATTTCTTTTGTCCCGCGTATCCTTTTCCGCCGCAATCGCTGCCCGGTTGAGCTTGCCGTATGCTGTGTTCAGTACCGAACGGGTCTGACCCAACTCATCGATCTTTAGAATCTCTTGAATCTGTGCAGATCGCTTCGTTGGTTCGACCAAGATGAATTTCAGAATTTCTCTTCTCGCCAAAGTGATTTCGGGATGCTGAGAAACTTCGTCCAGAATCTCCACGATGTCCGGATCGTTCGGTTCGATACTTGGCTTCTTGGGGGCAGAGACTTTGCGAGTGAGCTTGGCTTTTTTGCCAAGCGTCGGGAAGGATACCTCCAGCTCTACAAATGCAGCATCTGGGAATTTGATGTGGTCTACATGTGGACCATGATCTGCTAGTGAGAGCCCTTTGGTTCCGGTTCCGGTCAATCTGCCAATTTGACCAGTTAGTGCAAATTCGATGGCGTCAATGACCCCACTTTTTCCCGAGCCGTTCGGACCGGATATCGCGAAGGTCTTCTCAGCCAAGTTGATGTCCAACTTACGAATTCCACGAAATTCCTCGATGTGCGCTGAAATGATCTTGATCACAGAACTTCCCCTCCGTCTGGAAGAGTGAAAATCTCGGCTAGATCGTCGGCCTTAATTTTTCGACCTTCTTTCAAGAGCGCTTCAAGCTTTTGTGTTTTGGATGCATCAAAATTTTCATCATTCGAAAGTGTCTCGAGGAATTTGTTTGCGACTGAATCCTGAAGCGACGCCATTTTGCACCATATCTAAATAACTGGTTCCACTTTAGGCTGAGCACCGCCCTGCGGAAAGAGGTCTCTTGCAGGAAGGTGAGGGATTACTGCCGAAGGTTCAACCAGCGCCGATTTTTGGGGGTTAGGAGCTGGGACATATGCAATGGCCGCTTTGAGGAAACTGCACTGCAGCATCTCGGCGTTTACGAATGACAGCACCGGGTCGACCACGTCGGGCGTACGGCTTCAGTCCAGATCGACACCGCCGAGGCGCGGCACATGGACATGCGTCCGGACAAGGGCTGCAGCGGCCGCGCCCGCGATGGCGCTGAAGAGATGCGCCTCCCACGAGACGCCGGGTTGGCCCGGAAGAACGCCCCAGAGAATTGAGCCATAGAGGACACCGACCACCAGTGCCGCGCCCAGCGTGATCAATGAGCGATCCACGAAGCCGCGCGCGACGAGGAAGCCAAACCAGCCGAAGACCAACCCTGACGCACCGATATGGATGGCGGAGCTTCCGAACAGCCAGACGAGTCCGCCGCCGAGGCCGATCACCACTGCGTTCACCGGCAGCAAGGCCCTCGTGGTCGTGGCCACCAGCAGCCCACCCATCACCAGGAGCGGCGGCGTATTGGCCATCAGGTGCGCGAAACTTCCATGCAGGAGGGGCATGGCGATGACGCCATCCAATCCGCTGACGTGCCGGGGGATCAGGCCGAAGGCCGGGTGCAAGCCGTAACCGATGATCCAATTGACGAGGTGAATCGCCCAGAGCAGTGCGACAAAGACGACAAGCGCTGCGGCGCGCCGGAAGAAGGCGCGCATGTGATCCCGGTTCATCATGTTGGCGACAGTAGACGTCACCACAGCGCCTTCAACGGCTTCCGCACGCTGCACAGGGTGCCACCTCCGGGAAAGGGGGTTTGAGGCGGCCAACTTGGTCAAGGCCCAAGGCAAGAGAACGGCCTCGATCTTACACGGTGTTCCCCGGACGAAAGGGCTGCGGTTCACGCTCGGGGCGCTTCAGGGCTTCGGCGAATTTGCGGGCATTGTCGTCGATCGTGCTGTGCCAAAGCTTCGAGACGAAGGCCCGGGCGTCTTGCACCGTCATGTCCTTCAGCGAAGAGGACAGCGCCATGAAAAGCTCATCTTCGCTGATCGCAGCGGCACTGTGCATGGCGTCCGCGTAAAATGAAGGGTCGTTCAGGACCTGTTGGCTTAGCGGCATCAGCGCGAGGTTCTCTTCCGGGATCGCCATGAAGATCGTGTCCTGCAGGTCGGTCAGATACCCACGCCGCGAGGTGGACACCGACTTTCCTGCTGCCTTGGCGTCCAGATATGCCTGCCGGTTCTTGTCGAGCTTCGCCGTCGCATGGGACATGATGACGGCGCGCTGTCGGGCGGGTAGCGCAAATCCGGTGCAGCGCTCGATATGGGCTAGGAGATCTGCAACCTCTGCCTCAACATCAAAGCTCTCAAACCATGGAACCGTCTCTGATCTAGCCGCCACGCGCCCGCCCTCTATATTACGTCAATATATTATTGTATCGCATTTGCACCTGATCGCAAGCGGGTGGCGTCCTTCACGCCAACGGACATGGGAAAAGGGGAACCGTGGTCCCACGGCTCCCCTTTCGGTTCAGGTCGTCTCCCCCTCGCGCGCCGATTAGGCGACCAAGGAGAGCCCCGCACCCGCGTCCTGCGGCTGCTCACCGCTGTCGATGAACGGGATGATCGAGAAGGTCTGCCCGCCGCGCTGTTCTTCGTTCTGCACGGCGTTGACGCGCAGGTCGCCATCGGGCGTGTTGATCAGCAGCGACAGGTAGTCATTGCCCGTGCGGCTGCTTTTGGCCATCCACGCCGAGCCGACGCGGATCGGTGTGCCCCGGGGCGAGCTGACCTCGATCCGGTAATCGGGGTGGGTCTCCTCGGATTTATAGCTGTTCTCGATCAGCATGAACTCCAGATCGAACATCATGTTGGCGATGTAGCCGGTGAAGGCGTTGTCAGCGTCCATGGTGGTGAGCTCGCCCGAGATCGAGCCGGATTTCACCAGGCCGTTCGAGACCAGCGGGATGATCTCGAATCCGCCGCTCTCGGCCGCGCGCGCCTCTTTCGTCTGCACCGCGTTGACCCGGAACGGACCCAAGCCGACATCGATCTGCATCGAGATGTAGGGATTGCCGCTGGTATTGCCGGTCTCGTTCCAGGCCGTGCCGATGCGCACCTTGCGGCCTGATTTGTTGACTGCCGTCACGTCGTAATCCGGGCTGCGTTCGGACATCTTCGGGCGGTTTTCAAGCTGGATGGCGATATCGAAACGTGTCGAATGGATCATGCCGGTGTACTGAGCGGCTGCGGTCTCGACGTTGCGGGTGAGGGTTCCTGCGAACATGGGATGGTTCCTTTTGGATTGGCCGGTGCCTGACGTTCTTGCCAGCGCATCCGGGATTGCTTTCTCGACCCCTTGAGGGATCACAAACCAGAAAGCTTGCTTTCCTTTCAGTCCCGCCCACGGGTCAGAGCTGCTGTCCGAGTGGGAATGCCCCCGCGCCTCTGGGTGCTACGCCCCTCCCCTGCCCGTCTGGTCTTGATTGGTTGCCCGGATTTTCTGCGGCGTCCTTCGATTGCGCGACGAAGAACTCCGTTTCTTTTCCGTTCAACCGGTGCCCGCTCCGGTCGGTCAGACCGATGCAGCTTCCGTTCGGCACATAGGTGATGAGGTACTGACCGAGCCTGTCCTTGTGGACAACGTAGCCGGTATTGGCCCAATGCACGGTCTGCCCGGCATCAACCGCGGCTTTGATTTCATCGAGTGTCATGCGATCCTCCTCAAGAAGAATGGTGGGGAAACGACGCAAGAAGCCCGATCTTCCAACCGGGCTTCCGTGCGGCATTCGTTTGGCAAACGACCGAGACCTGTCAGGCGCTTTGCGTGGCTTGCATCGCGCGCGCCGCCATCCAATCTTTCAGGCCAAGAACGGTTCGTCCGGCGGCGACCTCGGAGGCCCAAGCGACCCTTGGGTCGCCGCAGGGATCATCGCCGACATGGCGGTCGATATGACCATTGGCCATCCATGGCTCGGGCTGGATCCGTCGCAGCCAGTCCGCCATGCTCGGAATGCGGCCCTGGCAGTCTTCACGGATATGCTGCTCGCCGATCCAGCGCACGGGAATGTCCCGACCTGCGCTATTGGTCAGGGACACGCCGAAGACACGTTCGGCCTCAAATAGGCCTTGGGCATGGTGACGCATGGCGCGGTGCGTAAAGAGCGCGAGGTGCTCTTTCGAGGCGTCGAACCAGTCATGTATGGACTGATAGTCAGACGGCACCCCGCCGAATTTTCGGGCAGAGCTTTCAGCATGATGAAGCGGATGGGCCATCTCACAGCCCCTCGTCATAGCTGTGCGAGCATTCGACATAGCGGTCGGCATGATCCAAGGTGACACTGTCGGCGGTGATGTCCCAGGTCAGCGTGCCATAGCCGCCCTCGTTGTTTTCGAACCCCGGGTGATGGTGATAGGCGAGCGACCAGGCGAAGTCGCCCATCTCGGTGGCAAGCGGCTCCGGCAGTTGGACCTCTGCTGGCTGCACCGTCACATCCTCGACATTGCCGGAGTCGCCATAGCCTTCGTATTCGGCAGCGACCTCGCTGATGCCAAGCGCACGTAGTTGCGCGGGCAGTTCCGCTCGGGTCGCCTTCAAGGTGGTTTCACGCTCCGCGCGCCACTGAGCCGCCAGTGCGGCATAGTCCATTTGGGGATTGGTCATGGGTCTGTCCTCTTGTCTGAATTTGGGGGGCCGGGCGTGGCATTGGTCAGCGCGCGTCCGGAAAGCGCAGATCGGCCAAATCCCGATCCACGCCGCCCGACCGGAAGCTCGCTTTGACTTTTCAGGCGGCTTGTTCTGCAGCTCTAGCGGCTCCCTGCCCAACGATCCGGGCCAGAATGCTTCCCGTGTCGATCCCGTCCCCATGCGGCAGGAACACCCGCAACTGGAAGGCGATGATCTCCGTGAAACACCCCATGGCCTTGAGGCCTTCGATCATGCCCTTGTCCGCGCCGCCAAGCTCGAGACGCATCTCGCCTGCGACGCGGCGACGGGTCAGGGTGAGACCCCGGCCCAGATCGACATGTGCGGTGGTGCCGAGGGCGGCGGTCAACATCTCCTGCGGCGTTTGCGGATTGGAGACGAGGAAGCGGGCGCGCAGCGCGGCCGCCCCTTCCTCGCTTAGCGTGCGCCCGATCATGGCGGTCGCCCCGTCGGGCGTGACGCGGTAGATGCGCTCATTGGTGGTCGGAATGTCCTTCCAGATCGGCAGCAGCAGCCCGGTCAGCAGGTAGAGCTTGGTTGTGGTGGTTTTCGGCAGGGACGCAGCCTCGGCATCCCAAAGCCTTGCGAACTCAGGCCTTCCGATGTCTTCCCAGGCCGAGGACTCGAACCGCGCCTCTTCGAGATAGCTCGACCCGTTTGGCCGCACCACCTTGCGCATCAGCGTGACGATGTCCTCGTCATACATCTGCATGGGCCGCGCCGAGATGAGCGCCGCGCGACCGGAGGCGCGATTGACCATCGGCAGCTTGTCGGGGTTGCGCGACAGGGCGTCATCCGCCGACAGCACGTGGACCGGGTCCGTCACCTCAAGTCCGATGATCCGCGTCACGGCGCCAGATTTCGGGCAGGTCCAGAGATCTTCCGTGGAGACCTGTTCTATCTTGTCGCCGCGTAGGGTTTCCACGCCGAGATCGAGCGTGCCCGCCGCGCGCGCCCGTTCCGTCTGATCGGCAATCCGGCGCATGAACTCGGCAAAGAGCCCGTTCTGCATGTGGATGGGAAGGGCAAGCACCCGGTTGAGAAACCGCTGGATCGGGGGAAGCTCCTCAAGGAGCACCCCGTCCTTGTCGATCAGCCGCAGGGCCGTCCAGTCGGTGAAGCTCTCGTAGCTCATCGCTTCAGCGCGCCCGGCGGCAAGATCGGAGAAATACCCACGCAGCGCCGCCCGCGCGATCGGGCTTTCGAGATTGTCCTCCTCCCGGAACATGCCCTGCGAGCCGGTCTCGCGCTGACCCTTGGTCAAGGCCCCCAGCTGGTCGAGGCGTTTGGCTATAGTCGAGGTGAAACGTTTTTCGCCATGCACATCCGAGGTGCAGACCCGGAAGAAGGGCGCGCTGACCTGAGCCGAGCGATGCGTGCGCCCGAGCCCCTGGATGGCCGCATCCGCGCGCCAGCCGGGCTCCAGAAGATAGTGCCGCCGCCGTTTCTGGTTCTTCGCCGTTTGCGCCGCGTGATAGGACCGGCCCGTACCGCCTGCATCGGAGAAGATAAGGATATCCTTCTCGCCGTCCATGAAGGCTTGGGTTTCGGATGAATTGCTGCTGGCGGCGCGTTTCTCGATGAAGAGGTGGCCATCCTCGGCCTTGAGGGGCCGGATGGACCGGCCCGTGACCTCTGCGACGGCCTCGTCGCCAAAAGCCCAGAGGATCTGATCGAGCGCCGAGGGGATCGGGGCGAGCGTCATCAACTCCATCATGGCCGCATCGCGCAGGGCGAGCGCCTCGCGCGAGACAACGAGCGCGCCGGTCTCATCCCGCAAGGGTTCCGCCACCATGTTGCCGTCAATCTCCACGAGCTTTTGCGCATGAATCGGGAAGGCCTGTTCGAGGTATCCCAGGACGTAGTCGCGCGGCGTTAGCGCGCCCTCGACCAGCTCGTCCTCCGGGTCCATCGTCTCAAGCCGACGTTTCAGCAGGCTTTCGCCTGTAGAGACCACCTGAATGACGCAAGCCTTGCCCGCCGCCAGATCGTCCGCGATGGCGCGGATAATGCTTGGAGCCTTCATGCCCATCAGGAGATGGTTGAAGAAGCGCTGTTTCGTGCTCTCGAAGCGGGACTTGGCCGAGGCGCGTGCGGCCGACGCATTGGTCTCGCCCGAGGCGTCGTTGACGCCGGTCGCCGTCAGCGCGGCTTCGAGATTGTGGTGGATGGTGCGAAACGCTCCAGCGTAGGCGTCATAGACCTCGATCTGGGCCGGAGTGAGCGCGTGTTCGAGCACGTCATACTCCACCCCATCAAAACTGAGGGCACGCGCCGTGTAGAGCCCGAGCGTCTTGAGATCGCGCGCGACCACCTCCATGGCAGCGACACCGCCGGCTTCCATCGCAGAAACGAAGCTCTCGCGGCTTGGGAAGGGGAATTCGGGGCCCTGCCCCCAGAGCCCCAGCCGCGCGGCATAGGCCAGGTTGTGCACGCTCGTGGCACCCGTGGCCGAGATGTAGAAGACGCGAGCGCGGGGTGCTGCCAGTTGCAGCCGCAGGCCAGCAAGGCCCTGCTGGGAGGGTTTGACCCCCCTGCCCTGCTCGGACCCGGCCGCGTTCTGCATGGCATGGGCCTCATCAAAGGCCAGTACGCCTTCAAAGTCTTCGCCCATCCAGTCGAGGATCTGGCTCAGTCGCGTGGTACCGCATTTGCCCGCGGACCGCAGCGTGGCGTAGGTGACAAAGAGGATACCGTCGCCCATCGGGATCGGCTGGTCCGGTTTCCATTTTGAGAGCGGCTGGATGTCGGCTGGCGAGCCGCCGAGATCGGTCCAGTCGCGGATGGCGTCCTCGATGAGCGTGGCGGATTTGGAGACCCAGATCGCCTTTCTGCGACCGGCCAGCCAGTTCACGAGAATGAGCCCCGCGCATTCGCGCCCCTTGCCGCAACCGGTGCCGTCGCCGAGGAAATAGCCAAGGCGATAGGCACGTGCATCCGGGTCATCATCGGCGCGCGTCAGCTTGGTCTGGTCATCATCGATCGCGAACCGACCCGGCAGGTCGCGCCCATGGGCGTCATGCGCCATGATGATGGTTTCCAGCTGCGCCTCGGAGAGATGTCCCTCCTCGATCAACCGTGCGGGCAGGCGCAAGTCATCACGGCCCGTATTTGAGGGCATGGGCGGGGCAACCGAGGCCATGGCGATGCTTTCAACAAGCGGCGTGGGATGTTCCTGCGCATCCGCAATCTCGATCCGTTGCGGACGGTAGCGCGCATAGATGTCCGAGATGGGCATGTTGTTGCGCGGGGTCTGAAGGCTCGTGAAGCTGAGCGGACGGACGGCATTGGCCCTGGCTGTGGGGGCGGTGATAACACCGGCAGCGGTCTTGCGCGGGACAGATGATCGAACGGTCGGCCGAGCATGAGGGATCGCTTCAACCCGTTGGGCCGGGCTCATCTCGGTCCGTGTTGCGGCCACGGCATCGACAAATGGAAGGGCTTCATCCAGATCGCACAAAGTGGCGCGGATCATCTCGCCGCCCTCCTGCACCTTGTCGAAGACCATGAGCTGGGTTTCGACAGAGGTGCCGAGCTTGCGGTAGACCTGCCCCGGCATCGTCAGCGCCAATCGTGGCGTCAGGAGACCGCAGGCGCGGGACCAATGCGCGGCATCGCGTTCGGGCGTGAACCCCGGCGGCATGATCGCCACCAGGCGCCCACCTGGTGCCAGGCGCTTTGCAGCCGCAATGAGATGTTTGGCAGCGATGTGCTTGTCGCGGGATCGGTCGACCGAGGAGGCGAAGGGCGGATTCATCACCACGACGTCGGGTAGAACCGGCGTCTGCAGCAGATCGTCGATATGCTCGCCGTCATGGCCCGTCACATCGCCACCAAAGACCGCGCGCAAAAGGCTCTGGCGAAAGGGGTCGATCTCGTTGAGCACAAGGGTGGCACCGGCCCGGGCGGCGAAAGCTGCCAGGGCACCGGTGCCAGCCGAGGGCTCCAGCACGGTCTCGCCCTTGCGAACGGCTGCCGCCCGCAAGGCCAGCGCCGCAAATGGCAGCGGCGTGGAAAACTGCTGTAGCCGGATCTGCTGCTCTGACCGGCGGGTTTCCGTAAGGAGACGTGAGGCGAGGAGTTTTGCGTTGGCGATGTCTGCTGTGGCACCGGCCCCACGCAGAAGCACCTGGATGGCCGCTGCCTGCATCATGTCATAGGCCATGCGCCAGTCCCAGGCGCCACCGGCATCGCTGCCATGAAACGTCTCGCGCATGATACGCGCGAGCGCTGAACTGCGCAGGGGCTGGTCATCGACCTCCGTGCCGATTTGCGCGAGGGCAGAGGCGAGATCGGCTTCGGAGATTGCGAGAGCCGGGTTGGCCGTTCTGGGTTTGGACATGGGGATTTTCCTTGGACCAGGGTCTGAGTTCCAAAGGACAAAAAGCCCGCTTTCGCTTTTCAGGGTGACGGGGGGTCAGACCGCGCTGCCCCCCAAGGCTTGGTCAGGACTTGGGTTCGACCTGCCGCTTCGCATCAATCAATGCCTGTGCGGCCTGCATCACCTGAACCTGAGATGTTCCCGAGCGTGCATCCTCCAGCGCGGCCTGCACCTGCGCGCAAAACCACGTGTCATAAGAATTCGCTTCAGCGGCCACGGAAATGCTCCTCGAGCCCGATATCCAGCAGCTTGCCGAGGTCATCGGGCATGTCTGCAACGCGCACAGCAATTGGGAAACGGTGCCCCGTCAGGTCAGGCGCGCATTGCTCCTCTAGCCCGAGGTGCTGCCTATCCTTTTCCGCCTCAATCATCGTGCTTTCTCCGACCGTATTATCAGCCGATGCTACATCTTCACCAGCGGGGCGTCGTAAACGATAATGCCAAAGGGTCACAGCAAGCTGGCCCACTTACCGATCGGGCACCGCTTCAAGAGAAGTTTCGAACCGCTTGCCCGCCGCTGCAGCTTCTTTCAAGAGCGCGTCGAAATTGTCAGGTGGATTGCCATCTTCCAACATCCCTTTGAACGTCGCATAGGCATCCGTCTTGCTGCCGTAGGCGCGCAGGGTCTTGTCGTCGTTCACCCAGGCCACCACGATGACCTTCGCATCGCTGTTGAACCGATAGAACAGCCGATACTGCTGGAAGAATTTCGCCCGGAACCAGTGCTTGCGGTGATCGCCGAGTGTGCCGCCTTGCCGGAAGGCGGCGGCACCCGGATCTGTCGGTATGGCCTCGGTGACCAGCTTAAAGATGGCGGCCAGCCGTTTCGTCGGGTTTTTCTTGCGCCAGGTCTTAGGATCGCGTGCCTTACGCGCCTCGACCTCTTCAATCAACCCTTCGAGCTGATCCAGAAAGAGCGGATGCGCATAAATCGACCATCCGTTTACGACAAGGGGCGCTTGGGCGGGCACGCTATCGCCGCTCATTCATCCTCGAGCGATAGCGGCGCATCGAGATCGACGTCAACGTCTCCGACCAGTGCTGCAAGACGGTCATGCAAAGCCCCATCGAACGCCCGAATGCGGTCCGGATGCGCCTTGATATCGGCCTCGACAAAATCGAGAAAGGCTCCGAGCACGGGATCGTCCTCCTCGTCGCTGCGCACGGGCTCGATATAGACCCTGCCACTCGGCTCGGTGCAGTAGCGAATCTGGTCGCCCTTGCCCAATTTGAGCTGTTTGCGCACACCCGCCGGCACGGTCGTCTGATACCGATCCGTGAGTTTCGAGACATCTTGTGCGAGCACTGTCATGGCAGTCTCCTGAAAGAATGGGGGTCTTTGCTGCCCGCGATAGGTAATGCATTTGCATTGCCTTGTCAAGATAAGCCGCAGGATCTGTTGTCGCCGGCAGTTCGAAGAACCGTCCGGCGCAGGACCTAATTTCGCCCCGCCAGGAACTCCGCCAGCACAGGACTGGCCTCGCCCTTTGCGGAGCTGAGCAGCTCCGAGCCCGCAAGCGTCGCTTTCGACAGGCGCACGAAGCCGCCGGTTTCCTCGATGCGGTAGCAGCGGCGTTGTTGCCGACCCCGCCTGTAGTGCGTCGCGGTGACGATCTGGCATGTACTGCCATCGGTGAGCGTCACGGGCGTGGCGAGCCTGATCTTGTCGCCTTCCTGGTAGTCTGGAATCGACGCCCAATCCCGGCAGCGCTGGCGCCAGTCCTGGGCGTAGCTGTCCGGGTCTTTCAGGTCGGAGAGGAGCTCGATCAGCCCAAGGGGAGCACGAGACTCGTTCGGGCCAGCACTTTCCTCCATGTCCTTATAGCCCCAGCAGCCGTCATCGTATCGGGTGAGAAAGACAGCCCCGAAAGTGATGGAGCCATCCGCATCGGTCACATAGGTCGCGTCTTCGACGTGGGTGCCGTCGAGATTGGTGGCCCTTGCCGCCGCATACCAGGTGGAGCCTACCTTGCAGGCTTTGACCAATTCCGTCTTGCGCGTGTCGCTCTCGAAGGTGCAGAGCCGGGCGATTTCCGCTTTCTCATCTGCGTAGGTCTGGACGCGGCCGTCGGTATAGAAGAGCCAACCCATCACGCCGCCCTCCGGTCATCGAGTTCCATCAGCGCATCGAGCGGCACGCGGTAGGGCTGCATGGCGTCGAAATCCTCGCAATTGCCGCAGTTCTGCACGATCGCGAAGGTGTCGCAGGCATCCTTCAGGATGACCCGGAAGGTGCCGCCGAGGCCCGAGGGCACCTCGTAGGTCCCGCCGATGAGATAATCCGAGGCCCGGCGCACGAAGACGCGGATACTGTGGCCATCGGTGGCGAGCCGGATCGCCCCCCGCCCCCGGTCGATGAGCACCTGCACATCGTCGAGGATGTCGGTGTAGAACTGGCCGGTCAGATCGCGAAACGCCATGCGGCGCTGCGCCATCCAGTCGGTGTCCCGAAACGGATTCATGCCGTCGGCGAAGGCGAAAGAGGGATCGGCCTGTTCGGTGGTTACGATACGGGTGGTCGTGCCATCGATGCCGTTTGAGCGCAGATGCACACCATTGCCGACGATCAGGATCAGGGCCGGCCTGTCCACGGGCCCGTTCCAGTTGGGCAGGAAGGTTTTGCAGGCACGCGCATGTGCGATTTGCGCCACAACAGCGGACGCAGAGAACTTGAGAATAGCCATAGGGATGTCTTTCCGTTGGGTGTGGGAGGGTCGACCCGCGCGGGGAATGCCTCGCGCGGGTCGCGTGAGGACTCAGGCCGCTTGCGCGACCTCGCTGTCAGGCTCGGGGGTTTCTGCAGCGGGCTCCGCCTCATCAAAGGCGATACCGGCGGTCTGCATCATGGGCGGGCACCAGGCAGCCACGGCAGCGCGCTGCGCGTCCGTGAGCGTGGCGAAGGGCTCTGCATAGAGCTTGTCACAAAAGGCGACGATCTCCTTCTTGCTCGACGAGGCCAGCGTCACCGCCTCCTGGGCGAGACCCAGATCCTCGCCGAGTATCTTCAGGAGCCAGGCCTTCTTGAAGCGGTTGAAGAGCGCCGCATTCGGCGTCCAGTGGGCGCGGATGTCGGGCATGATCTCGATCTCGAACGCATGCATCAGGCTGTCGCGCTGGCGGTCCCGCGCAAAGCAGGACTGCGTGGTGCTTGCTGTGGCATAGGCGACAAGCTTGGCCTTCTCGCCGGCCTCCAGCGCGCGAAACGCCGCGAACTGATCGGCGGGCGCGCGGGTGTCATCGAGCCAGGAGAGATCAAGCGCATCATGCGCCGCCGCCACCTGCTCGAGCGAGGTCTCGTCGATCTCGTCCATCTTGGCATGGCTGCGGTATTCCTTGCGGGCATCGATCTTGATCGCCTGCGTGACACTCATCCCGCTGGCCAGAACGTCACTGACCAGCTTGAAGAGCGTCAGATCAAGCGTGGCTTCCGGATGCACCGCCATCGCGGCGCCAAGGGCCATGGCCCGCTCGGTCTTGAGGTCCTCAGCCAGCGAGGCTGGGTAGGTGATTTCGCCGGCGTCCGGGGCCTCCTCTCCAGTAGGGTTGGCCGAGGAGCCGCGCGCGCCCTCCTCTTTGATGGTGTCTTCCGGGCGGACGAGACCAACATGGAGCGTGATCTGCCCACCCTGCCAAGAGGCGATCACCCCAGACCGTGCGAGGTCCTCGGCGCTGTAGGCCTCCTGCAGATCGCGCGCTTCCTCTTCCAGAGCGTCGACGCGGTCGTAAAGGGCATTGTAGGCACCGTCCTCGAGCCCCTCATCCTCCATCTCGAGCTGCAATTTCTCAAGCTCGGCGGTGATCTCATCGATGCGCTTCTGGGCAGCCTCATCCGGCTCGATCGGGCCGGGATAGACGCGGCCATAGTCGGCCATGGTCGCGTAGTCATAGCGCACCATCGCATCGGCCCAGGCAAACCCCAGCCTCATACGGGCCTCTTCGGCAGCGGCACCGAGCTTCTCGAGCAGGATGGTCTCGACCAGCGCCGCATCCTCAAGCACGGAATGCTCTTCAAGAAGGTCAGCCGCGACGGCGCCGCCACGCGCCTCGTAGTCCGCGCGCACGAAAGCCCCGATATCATCGCTGACCTGCACACCGCGGGATTTGAGGGCGTGACGGACGGTATAGGCCTGCAGACAGCCGCCGTCTTTCGTGAGCGCCTCGAAGACCTCGTGCTGCGCCTCCTGGCTCGGGTGCTCGGCGAAGGCCTTCATTGTGTCGAGCGTGATCACCTTGCCCCGTGCCGCGGCGCGGATCTCGGGGTGGATAAGGCCATAACGCAACCGGCCTTTCACGGCGGCGATCGTGGTGCCGAAGGTTTTTGCGATGGTTTCAGGCGTCTGTCCGTCGACTTCCATCATCCGGGCGAAGGCCTCGAACTCGTCGATGGCATTCATCGGCGCTTGCGTGATGTTCTCGGCGAGCGACAGTGCCGTGGTGACGTCGCAGTCTTCCGGCACGAGGCGGCAGTCCACCTTGGTCTTCGCCGTGAACCCCTTGGCGGCCTTGTCGGCAACCAGTTCCTTCAGCGCGGCATGGCGTCGGCCACCAGCCAGCACGGCGTATTTGCCGTCGAGCTTCTGGACCATGAGCGGCTGCAGGAGACCCAGAACGGCGATGCTTGCCTTCAGATGGGCGATGTTCTCAGGATCATAGGTTTCCGGCGCGTTGCTGCGCACATTGGCTGGATGCGGGACGAGACCGCCGATAGCGACGGTAAGGGGAGCAAAGCTTGTGGTCATGGGATATCCTTCCAGGAGGGTGAGGTGTGGCCCGCGCGCTCACGCGCGTGACCAATCCCCGGCTTCAGGGATCACCACGACAAAAGGCCCACTTTCCCTTTGAGGGGTCAGCGGGCCTTCATCGTCTCAGATGTCAGGGGGGAGGAGTCCCCTGCCCTTCTACCAGTCGCGTGCAAGCATGATGGTCAGCACGCGCATGGTGGTGGCAGGATTGTCCGGGGTCTCAGCCCCGTAGCGGAAATCCGAATCTGCCTCATAGAGATCAATCTTCCAGAACACGGTCTCGCCCCGGATCTCGACCGCCCCGAAATCATGCCATCCCTCGGGATCATTCTCAGGCTCGAATGTATCGAACGCACCGGTGGCCTTCACCGCCTCGGCCATGAAGCCATCGCCGGCCTCCATAAGCGAACGGGTGACATGCATCCGGCCCTGGATGGACTGGGCGGGCGGCACTCCAAGGCATGCAAGTTTGCGAAACGCGTCGTTCTGCGCCGCGATCACGGTCGGATCCGGACGGTCTGGCAGGGGTTGAACGGTCATGGACATGGGGATCTCCTTTGAGAAGTTGAAACACCCTTCTCAAAGCCCGCTTTTTCTTTTCCGCTTGGCGGATGAATCGGGGCCGAAGGTGCCCTTCTCGAACAGCCCCTTGGGTCTGTAATTCGGGTTGGGGATGGTTTCGATCCAGCCGCCTTGTTCCTTGATGCTCTCGAGCGCTGCCGAGAGCGGATAAGCGCCCTCGGACTGGCTCCACCAATAGGCACCGCGCTTGAAGGAGATGATCTTGCGGCGGCCGTCTTCGAAGCAGGCCACCCGCAGCGTTTTGGGTTCCTTGCGTGACATGGGAGTCTCCGTTCTCCGTGTGGTCAGGCGGCCTCGGCGCTGCGCCCTGCCCTGCCCGTCTCCGATCTGGCGATCAGATAGTCGCAGGCGCGCTGCGCATCCGCGGCGTGCTTGAAGATCGCACCCTTGTCCGACCGAAGAACGCGCAACCAGTTGTGCAGGTAGGCGGCATTCATCTCGAGCGTATGCGCGGTGAAGCCGAGCGTCTGACCCAGGAACACCGACGTCAATTCCGCGACGATCTCCTCGCGCGCATAGGACGTGTTGCCGAACTTCGAGAGACCGAAATCACGGTTCAGCCGATGCGGGGCTTTCGTGGCATGGGCCAGCTCATGGGCCCAGACCCCGTAGAAATTGCGCGGGTCCCGGAACCGCGTAATGGACGGCATGTAGACCTTGTCCACGGGCGGCAAATAGTACGCTTCCGTA
Source organism: Rhodobacteraceae bacterium F11138 (assembly GCA_016521575.1). GTDB lineage: Bacteria > Pseudomonadota > Alphaproteobacteria > Rhodobacterales > Rhodobacteraceae > Sedimentitalea. The sequence goes on from JAEKDP010000008.1 coordinate 77,427, forward strand.
CCCGTGAAGACGGTTGTGATGTCGATGGCGTCGAAAAACGCCTGCATGTGCGGGATGGGCTTGGACGGCGGATGCGCGGGAACGGGCTCCGGGTCGGGGAAGAAGCTGTCGGGCAGGCCATCGATCTGGCAGGCGTTGAATACGCGGTAGGATTTCTGGAAGCGGAAGATGCGGGCTTCCTCGGAGTGATCATCGCCGTCGCTGCGGTCGTCCTCGTCGCCCGCGTCTTTCCGGCTTTGACCGTAATAAACGACGACAGCGGATTTCTCGCCCTTGCGCACCTTTGCGTCCAAGGCATTGGCTTGCGGCAACGTCATCCAGAAAGGTGAGCTGTGGCCCGCCATCACGGTCCGCATGGTCAGCAGGAAGTTGTTCACCCCCTGGTAGGGTTCTCCACCCACGCGCAAGGGACGAGAGCTGCCACCTGCGGTCCAGGGCTTTCGCCACGGCAGCACGCCGCGCTCGATGATGCGGATGATTTCGTTTGTGATGACCTCGGAGGCATCGAATTTGGTCGTGCGGGATCGGGCCATGGCTGGCCTCCTTTCGAGTGTTGGTGAGAGGGAATGGTGATCAGATTGACTGACGAGACCGCGGATCGTTGGTGATGCTCGCGCCGAGCTGTTCGACCATGTCGACGTAGGTGAGCAGCGAGACGGACCTGCCGAGCCCCGAAGGAGTAGCGTCGACCGATCCGTCCCGCGTCACCCGCGGCAGGTTCGCGAAGGCGATGACATCAGTGACGGGTCGGATATCGATGAACGGGGTCCCTCGTGCGACCGCAAGAGCGGCCAAGGGAAAGCGCTCGATCGGCGCGAGAGTTGAAACGGTGGTCCAACCAAGATGGATGAATGTCCCGCCCTCTCCGCAGATCACATGGGCATTCGGCAGTGTCGCCGCCTGCCTGAGATAGCCGAGATCACTCAGAACGGTCTGGCGTTCGAGCTGCTGTGCCTGCCCCGTCTGGGCGGTTCGGCGTAGTTCCTTGTGTCGCCACCACGAGGCAGCGGTCGCGCGTAACACGCGCAAGACACCTGTTTGCATGGGAATGCCCTTCATCAGGAACGGCAGACCGGAACCCGGCCCGGACCCATCTGAGGGACTCCAAAGGCCCTCATCCGTCAGTCACAAAACCCGAAGAACACTTTTGCTTTCTCCGGCCCCTTTGGGCACAAAACAAAACCGAAAAGCCCGGCACATCTGCCGAAGCCATTGATTCCATACAGCAATTCTAGATCAGCAACCAAGATCGGCAACGCATATCGGCAAAACCTTGCTTGCAAATACGAAATGTGTTTATTTTTCAATTACTTTACAAACATAGAAGATCGGCAAAAATGCTGGAAACACCCGCCAGAATCGAACCCTGCTTCTTCGAGGAGCATATTCCGACAGAATTGGCAGACCTTTCGGTCGACATCCAGAGGGAAGCCACCGGGCTGGGACAAGGGCTGCATCCCGACAGCGCAGCCGAGCTTGCCGATCTCGTCCGTGTGATGAACTGCTACTACTCCAACCTGATCGAAGGACACAACACGCGCCCCCGCGACATCGAAAGGGCGCTGGCTGGTGCCGAGCTTGAGGAAGAAACCCGCCCCCTCGCCCTTGAGGCCCGGGCGCACGTCATCGTTCAACGGGCCATCGATGAGATGCATCGTATAGGCACCCTGCCCCGCCCCACATCCGTCGAATTCCTGACTTGGGTCCATAAGAGCTTCTACGACGAGATGCCGGATGAGTTTCGGGTCATCGAACATCCCGACGGCACACAAGAGCCCATCGTTCCGGGACGCATGCGCAAGGATGATGATCGGGAAGTTGCGGTCGGGCGCCACCTACCTCCTTCATCGTCGCGCGTCGCGGCATTCATGGACCATTTCGACAAACGATTTCAGATAGCGGCGCGGTCTTCGAGCGGTTGGATCATCGCGATCGCCTCTGCACATCACCGGCTCAACTACATCCACCCTTTCCCGGATGGTAACGGCCGTGTCAGCAGACTGATGTCTCATGCCATGGCCCTCACAGCGGGGATTGGTGGCCAAGGGCTCTGGTCCGTATCACGTGGGCTGGCCCGCGGGCTAACCGATCGGGGCGAGTACAAACGGATGATGGATCTGGCCGACAGTCCACGCCGCGGAGACCGCGACGGACGGGGGAACCTGTCAGAAGCGGCACTGAAGACGTTTAGTGAATGGTTCCTAAAGGTGACGCTCGACCAGATCACCTTCTCAGCAAGATTGTTCGATCTCGGCGGACTAGACCAACGGTATCGTCGTCTTGTTGCAGATACCATCGATGACAAGCGAGCGCCGGAACTAATCTCGGCGGTTCTTCGGCATGGGGCACTGGAACGAGGCGATGCGCAGATTGTGCTCAAGACGTCCGAGCGTACTGCTCGCAACACGCTGAGTAAACTGACCGCCGCCGGATACCTGACGTCCGCCTCGCCGAAGACGCCAGTTCGGTTGGCGTTTCCGTTGGATTATCGAGAGCGGCTCTTTCCAAACCTCTTTGGAGACGGTGACATGCCCGTGTGACTGGCAACCGAAGCACCCTGTTTCTGGCCAAGTCCGCGAGCGCAGCCTCTGACCGTGTTGGAAAGAAGTTCACAGCTGTGAACTATCCCGAGCTATCCTACTTGTCAGCCGAGTTCACAGCTGTGAACTCATCATGCAGCATCCCGCCGCATCAAGGCCATGATCATCGGACCGCAGGAGAACTCCCCAATTGCTGCCTTTGAAGATAGGGTTCTCAAGTAGCCTCCAGGTGATCGGATATCCGCAAACCGTTCAAGCATTGCAACGATCACAACAGACGCTTCTTCGGGACCCATATAGCGTTTCGCCTCGTCCCACGCGGACGGGGAAATACCCATCATGGGCCTGACCACATCAGCCACCCGGACCAGATCGTGCCAGTGGCGCACGGGCTGCTCGGAATACGCTTTGAATTCCTGACAGGAAGCGAGGACGAGACCAAGCGGTATGTTCGGCATCAGTTGATCGTCAATAGTTGCCGTTGAGTTGCCCTCATCTTCAGAACACAGATGACTATTGGCAACTTCTGGAGTTTCGCGCACAGCGCCTCCGCCCCGCGCTTGTTCTAAGCGAGGTTCAAGATCATAAGAGTCTTTATTTGAATTCTGATAGTGCTGCTCAGAAACAGCATCATTGGTGCTCATATTTTCTGTTTCACAGCCATCCAGAAGGCTTCGGGCGTGATCTAAAGCTGACCCCAAAGCGTCTTCGATGCGCCTAAGGTCTTCCATTTCGAGTTTTCTGCGAAGATCTCGGGCCATTAGGGCCGCAAGATCAGAGAATTGGTCCCAGACGCCCTGATCCGGACGAAGTGAGCGCCCGTACTCGGCCAGCCCTGCGAGGTCACGCCGCATGAGGCTCACAGTGGCACGTAAGCGCTTGTACCGCTCTTCTGCGGCCCGGACGGTCTCAGCGGCCTCACAAACCTCCTGGAAGCGTCGAACGAGCGGAGAGAGGTCGAACCCAAACGCAACCTTTTCGTCGCCGTAGCGGCGGGCATAGCGCTTCCCATTGGGGCTATCGCGCCGGACAACAAAGCCAGTCTGCACAAGGTTGGAGAGGTGGCGCCGCATCGTCGAGCAGGGCATGCCGTTCAGGCGCTCGCAAATCGCCTTGTTGGACGGATGTACAATCAATTCGCTGTCATTGCCTCCGAGAATTGTCGCTTGGTGAAAGCTGACCAGCGCCTGAAGCACCGTCAAATCCCGATCGGACAAGCCGAACGCGACTCGAGCGGCAGCGAGCTCCCTCAGGACCTCCCACTTGTTGGCGCCGGCTGGGGGCAGGTCTTCTTGGGTCGCTGCCTGATGTTTCAGGATGGCAGCATCTATCGTTCGCCGGAACGGCGTTACGGGCGTGTAGTCCATTTTGTCATTCACGAAGACAAAAATATCCCGGTCCGCGAATCACTTTGGACTTGCGGAAAATAGCTCCGGACACTACCTTGAAGGTGCTAGAAACAAGTTAGGGTCTCGTGGAGTGGTCGCTTTGCGGGACCTTTTCTTTTGCCTTTTCGTGCCTCCTTCTTTGATTTCTGCTCTTCCTCAGTCTTCCGACCGCTGCTTCCAGCGTTCGTGAAGGTCTTCAATCATGTCATGCACTTGCGTCTCGACCCAATCGGCGAAGTCTCCACCCGCCAACTCGATCGATAGGCCCTTGGCAGTGCGTTTGACCGTGCCGCCGCGTTTGCCGCCGATCTTCAGCGGGACGCTGGAAGGTGGGGCAGGGGAGGGCGACTTGGCCGGTTTAATCGCCTTGGTCACAGCCTTTTCTACGGCCAGGAACGCTTGGATGGACGGGTCATTGGTAGAGGCAACGTCATCCACCACCATGGAGGTCTCGGCATTTTCACGTGCCTCTTTCGCGATCCCGATAAGGTCCTCGCAGTCCAGACCATTTTCGTCGATGGCCCGACCAAGGGATTCCCATCGGGGTCGGCCAATGCCATGGGCGGCGCCAATGGCGCGTACCAGATCCGGCCCGACCATGTCCGCGATCGCGATCGCCATAGATATGGACGACTTCGTGACGGTAAGAATTTCTGCAACCTGAGATTGATTTCCGAAGCCGGACGACACAAGGTCCTTTGCGAACAGGGCCCTTTCAATAAAAGACAAATCGCGCCGCCCCATGTTCTCCGAAATCTGAGCACGCAGAGCGCTGTCGTCATCCAGGTTGGTGACTAACGCGCGAACCTTGGTAACCTTATCGGACTGACGGATCGCCTCCAGCCTGCGTCGCCCATAGACCAAAAGGTAGCGATCATCTTCACCCGGCGCACGTCGCACGAGGATCGGAACAGTCTGACCGTTCGCCTCAATCGCATCGCGCAAATCCAGTACATCGGCCGGGTCAAGCCGGTCCGCCATACGCCCGTCTTCGATGCTCGCCGGGTCCAGTTCCCAAACATGATGGGAATCGACCGCGTCGCGGGCGGACCGAAGGGCGCGATTCGAGGTCATCATCGGTGTCACAGCACCTGTCTGAGGGGCAGGGGAGGGGGCCCCAGCTGCCGCGAGACTGTCCAGCATTGACATGCGCTTCTTCTTGCCACTGGTCATGTGCGCCCCCAGGTTTTCTGGATTAGGTCGGCGATCTCGTCATTCAGCGTATTCAGGCTCTCAATCGCGCGATCATAGGTGGAACGCGTGAACGCGCTGCGTTCCACTTCATAAAGTGTCTGCTTGGTCAGGCCCGCATCTGAGATGGCTGTGGACTTCAACATGGGCGAATTCAGCACGGCTTCGCCGTACATTGTTCGCAGGAAAGCCACGATGCGGTTCTGCGGCGCATCCTGCGGCTCGTAGCGGGTCAAAACATAGCGCATCCAGTCATGAGACATGTCAGCGCCGCTCTCGGCGATCACGTCCATGAGGTCGGCTGTCATGCGGAGGAATTGCGACATGGACATCACATCGAGCATCTCTGGATGGATGGTCACCAGAACGCCCGTGGCCGCGGACAGGGCGGACATGGTCAGAAAGCCAAGCTGCGGAGGGCAATCTATGACGACCACGTCGTAGTCCTCATCGACCTGGGCCAGCGCCTCCTTCACGCGGAAGAAGAAAAGTCCGGCATTGCCCTGCGCCAGCGCGCGCGGGGTGTCGTGCTCGAACTCCATCAGTTCGAGGTTGCCGGGGATCAAGTCCAAATTGGGGATATAGGTATTGCGGATGACCGACCGGATCGGCTCCGGGTCCTCATAGCGGATCGCATCGTAGAGAGTGCCGCCATCTTCGAGGTCCAATTCCGGCTGAACGCCGTGCAGCGCGGTGAAGGAAGCTTGTGGGTCAAGATCAATGCCCAGCACACGATATCCGCGCAGGGCAAGCCGTTGGGCGAGATGGGCAGAGGTTGTTGTTTTTCCGGACCCGCCCTTGAAATTCATCACGCCGATGACCTGAAGATGATCACCTTCTCGTCGTCCGGGAACGTAATCGCCCGGCTTGCGAGCGGTTTTTTCAAGAAGCACACGCAGCGCCTGGATATCCTGCGCCGAGTAAAGACGACGGTTGCCGGCGGTCAGCTCGGGAGAAGGCCCTTTGCCATCCAAGTTGAGTTTGCGAAGATAGGAATCGTTTACGCCGAGCAGCGCCGCAGCCTCACCAGAGGTGAATTTGCGCATGGTCTTCTCGGCATCGGGTGGAAACAGGCTCTCACGTTGCGAATGCAACTGGTTCGCCAGCCATTCCGAATGCTGGCGGATCACCGCGTTGAGATCCTCATGCACAAAGGTATTATCCATCTGCCCTCTCGCTTCCGAGACATCGCGTCTTTGGCGTGTTCACGGAAATTGACGTTTTTTGCCTCGTTTCCGTGACTATTGGCGCAAGAGTCGGATTCGCGCAAGGTTTTTCCACATCTAGTGGGCGAGTCCTCACCGAACACAAGGCTGTTAGGCTTCCTGCTGCATGGTGTAACGCACCGCATCTCACGAAAAGGGACAGGGGAGAACTCTTTTCGGGGGGCTCCAACATGGCTTTTGAGCGCACCAAAACTTGCCTTTTGGCAGTTCTGGATATACATTATTGGATGTTTATCCATGCCTGAGAGGACAAGATGCAAGTTGCCAAATGGGGAAACTCCCTTGCCGTCCGGCTACCAGCGGATCTTGTGAGGGACCTCGGCTTAAAGGAAGGCGATCAGGTTGACCTGGTAAAGGACGATGGAACCATTCTTGTGAGACGCCAACCTCGCGCCGATGAAGTTCTACAAGGGCTGAGGCGGTTTCGCAGAAAACTGCCCAAGGATGCGCGTCTAAGCCGCGACGCCGCGCATGAGCGCTGAATTCGCAGACACGAATGTTGTGCTCTACCTGCTCGACGATGGTCCAAAGGCTGAGAGGGCGGAGGAAATTCTGGGGCAGGGACCCCGGATCAGCGTTCAGGTCCTGAACGAAGCGATGGTCAATTGCCGACGGAAAGCTGGGCTCAGTTGGGAAGATACCGGAGCGTTTCTTGAGGGTATTACGTCCGTATGCCCTGTCGAGGGCCTAACGGTTCAAACCCATCAAGTCGGTCGCGCGTTGGCAGAGAAGTACCAGTTATCGGTCTATGACGCGATGATCGTGTCTGCCGCGCTGATCGCTGGGTGCACGACTTTGTGGACTGAGGACATGCACGACGGATTGCTGGTCGAGGATCGGCTGCGCATCGTCAATCCATTTGCCTGACCAGCAACCCAAGTCGCTCCGCCCGTTCCAACAGCATCCTGACGGATGACGGTTGCCAGCTTGTGCGTCCCCGTGGAGTCCGCTCACGCATGGCTTCCAACCGGTCGCAGATCGCCTGTAGCGTGATATCCGGGTCCGAACCTTTGATGGCCGCAACAATCGCAGGCAGGCGATCGTCGGTTTCGCGACGTCCAGCGCGTCCAAGCACTTCAGCAGGCAGGAATCCGTCCGCCACGTATGCCTTCACGGCGCGAAGCAGGCGGCTTTGCGTCCAGCGCCGATCATGGGGCAGGGGGCCATTGATGATCCGCAGGACGTCTTCCCAAGCCATATCCGGGCGCAAACGGCGCACATGGGGCACCCAATCCTGCGCAGTTTCGTTCAAGCGCTCCATGTAGCCGTCCTGTCGCGCCAGCCGCACCTTGCGCAGCGCTTCAGGGTCCTTGGCGCGAAGACCTGGGTTGCCGCCTACGCGGCCCTTTGAGCGTGCCGAGGCAAGTCCGGCTTTGGTACGCTCGCGGATCAGAGCGCGTTCGAACTCAGCCGCAGCGCCCAGAACCTGCAACGTGAACTTGCCCTGGGGCGAGGCAGTGTCGATCGGGTCCTGGAGCGAGCGGAAGAACGCCCCCTTGCCTTCCAGTCTTTCGATCACCTCAAGTAGGTGCGACAAAGACCGCGCAAGCCGGTCGATCCGCACGACGACCAGCGTGTCGCCCTTGCCAATCCGCTC
>JAEKDP010000008.1:85418-134253 GCA_016521575.1 Rhodobacteraceae bacterium F11138
GGTGTCGCGTAGCCCTTAATTGTGAGATGGGAAATCCAACGAAATCAACGGCCACCCTTTGCCCTTAAATATGAGATTTTGTCTTTAATTCCGATATTTTTGCCCTTAACCCTGAGACAGGGTTCGCAGCTTCGTGTGGCAAATATTGATGGATGATGATCGCGACGACTCCGTTGCCGCTGGTGCTGAGGAGGCGCGCAGGGCGGCCGTTCTGCGTCCGCTTGTTCAGGCATATCTCAAAGGAACTGGCAGTCTGGAAAGTGGCATCAATGACGCCGTTTGGGAGCTTGGTGTCAGCAGGGCGACTGTGTGGCGCTGGATAAAGCGTCTGGCCGAAGAGGGTGGGCGCACCAGCGCTCTGGTACCGCGGAAACGGGGCCGCCCGACTGGTACCACCTTGATATCCGGCAAGGTGGAAGCGGTGATTGAAGAACATCTTCGCCGTTATTTCTTAAGGCGGGAACGTCCAAGCCTGTCGCGCGTCGTGACAGAAATTCGCAGCGCGTGCTGGCAGCAGGGCTTGCAACCGCCGACACGTCGGACGGTTCAGCGCAGGCTGGATGCAATGGATGCCCGCGAAATTGCCAAGGCACGCGAAGGCGCAAAGGCGGCCCGCCAGAAGTTTGCGCCGGTCGTAGGCGACAACAAGGCAAACCAGCCACTGGAGGTCGTGCAAATCGACCATACGCCTGCGGACATCATTCTCGTCGACAGTTTTGAACGCCAACCAATTGGGCGGCCTTGGGTCACGCTGGCGATCGACGTCGCAACGCGGATGGTGACCGGATATTACACCTCTCTCGAGGCACCTTCGCGTCTGTCGGTGGCGCTTTGCCTGACACAGGCTGTGGCCCCCAAGGCGGAACTTCTGGCGGAATTGGTGTGCAATGTTCCTTGGCCCGCGCAGGGTAAACCGCATAGGATCCACGTCGATAGAGGGCGCGATTTCCGGTCGCAAGCCTTTCGGTCGGCATGTGCGGAATGGGGGATCGATCTGGTCTATCGGCCGCCAGGCAGTCCTCATTTCGGAGGGCACATCGAACGATTGATCGGCACGATGATGGGGGCCGTGCACCTGTTGCCTGGAACAACGCAATCCTCGGTCGTGGCCAAGGGCGACTATGACGCCGAGGGCATGGCCACGATGACCTTAAGCGACTTCGATCGCTGGTTTGCTCTGGAAATCTGCCGCTACAACAACAGCATTCATTCAAGTCTTGGCTGTACGCCCGTCGCCAAATGGGAGGCACTCTCAGAGCAAATGACAGGCGACATCCCCTTCGAGATGGAAGCTTTTCGGGTGAGCTTCTTGCCGAGCGAACTGCGTAAGGTCAGGCGTGACGGCATCCATCTGTTCCAGATACGGTACTGGTCGGATGCGCTTGCAGGCCACATTGGGCGCGGCGATGGGAAGGTGGTCGTTCGCTACGACCCTCGCGATATCTCAATGATCTGGGTCGAATTGGACGATGGCCGGTATGTTGAGGCGCGTTACAGAAACTTGGAAATTCCGCCCGTGCCGCTCTGGGAATATCGCGAAGCCATGAAGAAGGCCCGTGCCCTTGGCAAATCCGGGTCCAATGAGTTGGTCTTGGCTGAGCTGATCCGACAGCAACGCCAGATCGAGTTTGAAAGCCGGGGCCTAACGAAGGCCGAACGCCGATCCCGTGAAAGAAAAGGGACATTGGAGGGCACCAACTCGGCTGTCTCGAAAACCGAAAGGCTGCGCCCGATCGACACGGGTGATACATCGCGCCCATTGTTCAAAGTGGAGAGATGGTGAATTGAGGGCAGGGACAACAGAGGAAGACGGTCGGATCGCCCTCATTCAATCGGATATCTGGATTGGCTTTCCGCGGGCCGAACAAGTTCTGGACCGTTTGCAGGGTATGATCGAAGCGCCAAGGCAAACCCGTATGCCTGGCCTTCTTGTGCATGGCGCGTCTGGGATCGGCAAGACGATGATCGCCCGCAACCTGTCGCGCAGATATGCACCGGAATATGACCCAGCATCGGGAATTACGCGAACGCCGCTCTTGCTGTTACAAGCACCGCCAGCTCCCGACGAACGGCGGTTCTATCTGCACATCCTGGCGTCCGTCGGGGCACCGGCCACGGCACTGGGCGCGCGCGCTCAAAATGTGGCCTCCCTCGAAGTCCGTGTTATTGCGCTTTTGCGCGACCTTGGCCTGCGGATGATCATGATCGACGAGGTCCACAACCTCTTGGCCGGGACCCACCGCGAACAGCGACGCTTTCTCAATGTTCTTCGTTATCTCAGCAATGAGCTCGAGGTGTCACTGATCTGTCTTGGGGTCAGCGAGGCCGTCGACGCCATCCGTGGTGATATCCAGCTTGTCCGACGGCTGGACGAACATCACTTGCCAAACTGGCGCGACGATGCCGAGTTCTCGGACATGATCCAGACCCTTATTGCTGCCATGCCACTGGAAAAGAAGTCCAACCTGAAGGTCAAGTCACTCAAGCAGATACTTGCACTGACCGGTGGGGTGACCTCGCGCATTTTCGCCCTGATCAAGGATCTTTCCATCGACGCCATTATCACAGGCGAGGAATGCATCACCGATGACGCAATCGCAAAATGGACGCCGGTTTGGTCGCGCCATGCGAACCCCCATCGGCGGCTCCAGAAGTCCCGGGTGTGAAGCCGCACCCGCTGCCCAAGACTGTCGCGCCGCTGCCAGACGAGTTGTTGTCAGGTTGGTTGTCTCGGCTGGCGGCGGCCAATTACTGTGATGATGCGGAACTACTGGCTCATCTCAGAATCGATACCGCGCATGGCACCGCCTTGAACTTCAACGTCGACGCGGCTGCGGCGGCGGCGGCGAAGATTGCCAACGCCGCACGGGTTGATCCAGATGTTGTGCGATCTTTGACCTTTCCAGCAATGACGACACGAGAAGCCTCGCTGACGGCCCAGATGCCATTCCAGCATTGCCTGCAATGCTCCAGAGAGGGCCTTTCGCTCAGGCATTGGAGGCGGGCCTGGGCATTTGACTGCCAGGTTTGCGGGACGAGACTTGTGCAGACCCTTGGCAAACTCCGTGAGGAACAAATATCTGGAAAACTGATATACCGAGCGCGCCGCGGGGCAGAGATGCTTGAGTGCGCCGCGCGCTCGCGCGGCCCCAAGCAACTTCGGCGCGCAATGCGCGCAGTCACCTTTGCCATGTCACTCAAAACCTTCCGCGGGGATCCGTCGTTCGCTGTCCAGAACCCCAGATCGGAAGTTAGGCTGTTCTGCCTCGCCGCAATCGCCGCCGCTCGATCTCATCCCTTGGCTAAGGCAGCCATCGTCAGCAAAAGCATCGACGACTATGCAAGGGTTGCTCTCTTGCGCGCCTTCGAGAAGGAGCCTCGATTGCTTGCCGCGGTTGATCACATCGCGCAAAGGTGCGCGAGAAACAGGGGCCCCATGACAGCCGTATCTCACAATTAAGGGCAAAAATTGTCGCCAAACGGGTCGCGTCTCAGATTAAAGGGCAACGCGACACCAGGATCTATGGTTTGGATGCGGCAATTGCTCGGAGAAGCCAGTCAGCGAGACTCAATCACTTGCTTTATGTCTACTTATGCATACATAAAGGCCGCAATAAGACCGAGGATAGAAGCATTGCCTGCGTCATACCTTCCGCCCCCCGCAGCCAAGCGGGCGATCCGCAAGCTCGGGTCCGATATCCGTGACGCACGTTTGCGCCGCGGCTTGCCGGCGTCTGTTGTCGCCGAGCGGGCGGGTATTGCGCGCTCAACCTACCACAAGATCGAAAAAGGTGATGCTGGTGTGTCCATCGGCATCTATGCGGCTGTGCTGCAAGCATTGAACCTGATGGATGGATTTGCAGATCTCGCTGATGCCAGGAACGATCCCCAAGGTGCACATGCAGCTCTTGAGCGCTTGCCGAAACGCGCTGTTCTTGCGCGCAAGAAGCCTGGCTCCAAGGAGAGCAGCTAGGCCATGGCAGAACGGGTCGTCGAAATCGACATTGAGCTCGATGGAGCGATGGTGCCTGTCGGCACCATGCGTTGTGTGCCATCCCGGGCGCGCGAAACCGTCGTTTTCGAATACTCGGACGATTGGCTGAACCGGCCAGAGCGGTTTGCTATTGATCAGGGCGTGCCTCTCTCGCCTGGGCCGTTTGTGCCATCAGGCAACGGAGAGATGTTTCCAGCCCTTGGTGACAGTGCCCCAGACAACTGGGGTCGTGCCTTGATGCGGCGTCGGGAACGGCGCCGCGCTGCGCGGGAGGAACGACCGGTTCGAACCTTGTTCGAGACGGATTATCTTATGGGTGTCTCCGATGTCAGCCGCATCGGAGCCTTGCGGCTGCGATGGCGTGGCGATGCCGACTATGCAGCACCCATCCAAGATGGCGTTCCAGGGTACATCGCGCTCCAGCGTCTTCTCGACGCAGTCGGGCGTTTCGAAGCTGGTGAGGAACGAGACGAGGACCTCGATCTCATTTTTGCGCCCGGGGCATCGCTTGGCGGCGCACGCCCGAAGTGCTCGGTCTATGATGTGCAGGGCAAGCTCTCGATCGCCAAGTTTCCCAAGACTGACGACGATTACAGCAAGGAACGCTGGGAGGAAGTCGCCGCGCGATTGGCAGATCGGGCCGGCCTGACCATGGCTGACCACTCTCTGGCAAACATCGGTGACCAGCCGGTCTATCTGAGCGCCCGGTTTGACCGACGCGCAGCAGGCGAACGCATCCCGTATATGTCAGCCATGACCATGACCCAGAACCGGGATGGCGTATCTGGCAGCTATCTCGAGATCGTAGACGCGATCACCAGGACTGGCAGCCAGGCTACCAGGGATCGTGAAGAACTCTATCGCCGCCTTGTCTTCACTGTTCTGGTGTCGAATACGGACGACCATATGCGCAATCACGGGTTTCTATGGGATGGGCCAGCTGGATGGCGGCTGTCGCCGGCGTTCGACATCAACCCGACGTCCCAGTTGGAAAAACCGCGTGTTCTGCAGACACGGATCGATTTCGACGACGGGACCTGTGACATTGACTTGGTGTTGGCCGTGGCACCTGAATTCGGCCTCCGCACCCAACACGCCCGGGAAATTGTCGCTGAAGTGGCGAGGGCGACAGCGACGTGGCGCGAAGTTGCGCATCAGGTCGGGGCTCCGGCACGCGAGCTCGACTATCTCGAAAGTGCTTTCGAGCACGACGATCTGGAGAAGGCTTTGACGCTTTAATGTCCGTTTATGCGGACATTAAATTCATATAGTGTCTGCTTTCAAAGTCTCCAACATGGAGACGACGAAGAGTCATTCCAATATCTCGACCAGCCTTCCGTAGTCCCGGCTAACCTCCTGTGCCTCGTGAAAGGCGCGTTGGCGCTCGGCGTCCAAGCAGCGGAAGTATTCTTGTATGTCGGCAATGTAGCCCTCGAAATCAGAACGGAGCAGATCGGCATATTCTCGAATGTCTTCGGACCGCTCAGGCAGGAAGGGCCGTTCCGGCGCGGTACATGCATTGGCGATTTGGCCAATCGACGCGAGAGGCACAACAAGACCAAGCAAACCGTATCGAAATGCACAAAACATGCGCAGGGCAAAACTCCTTTGCCACTTCAAATTTATGGTTTCGTGCGGTAGCTACCTATTGCAGCCAAAGACGGTTCGTCAACTCAAATAAATCGTCTTGCAGTCAATTATGTTGTCTTGTATCGCCCGTGTGGAAATGTCCCCGCGGGCCGATACTCATGATGAGGAGGGCCCTGGGGAGGTCATGATAGAAGAAGCACCGAATGTGGTCACCGAAGACGGACTGCGCGGCTTGCTCGCCGAGGGCTACCTCATTGAGGTGGTCTGCAAGGAGAGAGCGGAGAAGCGCCATAACAGCTGGTACGGCTCGTGGGTCATCCGCGCCGTCGCCTCTGATGGGCGTGACGACAAGATGCTCGTCACCAGCCGAAGCGTCCTCAAGCTCCGCGACTTCAAAACCATCGTTGGCCTTGTCAGTTTCCTGGCCGACATGGGCTGTACGACCGCTAACATTCCACTTGAAGAAGGTGGCCGCGAGCGCCACGCCGCGCCTCCGGTCAAAGGCAGCTGACCGCGCGACTGCGCTCGTCGTTGCTTTGGGTACAGGCGTTTGTTCCGCGCCCCCGGCCCTGGCCGACGGTTTCATCTTTTGGCGATTGTATACTTGACAAACCACGCGGGATTCCCATATAACTAACATATAGTTAGAGGAATCCGCCATGTCCGTTCTGTCCGCCAAATACATGCACGACGAAGCCGCCGCATTTGAGCATGTGGAAGCGATGATCTGGGGTGACGAACCGGTATGCCCGCACTGCGGCACCGTGGGCAACGCTGGCAAGCTGGAAGGTGTTCGCACCAAGCCGAGCAAGAAGAACCCGGAAGGCAAAGCGCGCCACGGTCTGTGGAAGTGCCGCGAGTGCCGCAAGCAATTCACCGTGCGCAAGGGCACGATCTTCGAAGAAAGCCACATCCCGCTTCACCTGTGGCTGCAAGCGATCCACCTGATGGTGTCCAGCAAGAAGGGCATTAGCAGCCACCAACTTCACCGCGTCCTGGGCATCACCTACAAAAGCGCTTGGTTCCTGTCCCACCGCATTCGCGAGTGTATGCGTGATGGCGCGCTGGCACCGTTTGGCGGCAATGGCGGCACGGTTGAGGTTGATGAAACCTTCATCGGTCAAAACCCTGACAAGCCCAAGAAGAAAGGCGCGCGCGGCTTCGCTCATAAGAACGCGATGCTGACCCTTGTGGATCGGGACACCAAGCAAGCCAAGTCCATCGTGGTTGACGATATCAAGAAGGACACACTGGTGCCGATCCTGCGCGAGAACATCGCCAAGGAAGCCGTGATCTACACAGACGAAGCCAAGCAGTACACGCGCCTGTCTGACGACTTTGCCGATCACGACTTCACCACGCACAGCAAGGGCGAGTATGTGAAGCGCGAGAAACCCGAGGTTCACACCAACACCGTCGAAGGCTTCTACAGCATCTTCAAGCGCGGCATACCGCCCGCGACCTCGGCGTAGACCCACATGACATTGCGCAGAACCTCGACGGATCAGCCCGCTACTTGCTGATGATGCTCGACCAGTTCGGCGAAGGCTCTCTGGCCCTTGCGGCCTACAACGCTGGCCCTGAGGCGGTCACACGCCACGGCGGCATCCCCCCTTTTCGAGAAACCCAAGGGCATGTGGCCCGTGTGACTGCCGTGTTTGAGCGGCTCAGAGGAGATCTTTCATGACATCGAGACCTTCGATCGTCGCGCTCGGCGCGATGGCCCTTATCGTGCTGGCGGGTCCAGCGCTTGCACAGAGCATCGACCTCTCGCCGGTACAGACCCTGCTTCAAGGAATTGTCGATGCGATCACCGGTCCCTTGGGGATCGTGATTGGCACGCTCGCACTGATCGGGGTGTTCCTTTCCTGGCTCTTTGGCATCCTCGACTTTCGTCAGGCGCTCTGGGTCGTGGTTGCAATCGCCGGCATCGCCGCAGCACCCACCATCGTCGCCGCCATCTGGACCACCTGAGCTCTATCCATGGCTGACCAGTCCCGCGTGTTCATCGGTCTTCTCAGGCCACCCAAGCTGATGGGCTTGCCGATCATGTACGCCATGGTCTGGCTCTTCGGCTCAACGCTTCTGTTCCTCTGGGTGCAGAGCTGGGTGGTGGCTGTGTTCGCGGGGCTGGCCTGGCCGGCGCTCTGGAAGGCCGCAGACTGGGATCCGAACTTCCTCGATGTCCTGGTGATCACCCTGCAGGAAACCCCGCCCACGACGAACCGCAAGCTGCACGGAGGCGACAGCTATGCCCCGTGATGGAATTGTCGATGAGGTTGAGAACGCCATCGATCCGCTGACCGCGCTACCCGCATGGGTCAAGGGCGAGACGGGTTCATCGAGATTGTGGTGAGAAGGCATCCCGGCGGCCTCTGCTCGGGCCAGCTCATGGCTTTGCAACCGGGCGACACGGTCACGGCATTTCTACGCCGAAACCCCGGTTTCCGTCCGGGCCGAAACCGTGCGCCACTGATCCTGATCGGCGCCGGAACCGGGATCGGGCCGCTCGCGGGCCTCATACGCGGCAATGCGCACCGCAGGGCGGTCCACCTGTTCTTCGGCATGCGCCATCCCGACAGCGATTTCTTCTTTGGCGAGGAATTGACCGCTTGGCAGGAAGAGGGGCGGTTGACCAGGCTGGTTACGGCCGTCTCGCGCGGGGCACGGCCCCACTACGTGCAGGACGCCTTGCGCGCCGAGGCCGCTCAGGTCGCGGAGCTCATTCGCGACGGAGCCCGCGTGATGGTCTGCGGCGGGCGCGACATGGCCGCGGGTGTGGCCGATGCGCTGGCCGAGATCCTCGCGCCTTCTGGGCTCACGCCTGCGGTTCTAAAGGCGGAGGGACGGTATGTCGAAGATGTTTACTGACCTGCAACGCCGCGCCCTGAACGGCCCGACGATGGGCACGCGCTGGTCGGCCACGTTCTTTGCGGAGCCGGGCTACGATCCCGGCCCGCTCCGCACCGCGCTGCAAGCGGCCGTGGACGAGGTGGACGCGCAGATGTCGACCTGGAACGCAGGCAGCGACCTGATGAGGCTCAACGCGGCGCCGGTGGGCGACCTTGTGGCCGTGCCCGAACGGCTTCGTGCGGTCCTGTCTCTTGGCCTGGAAATCGGCTGTGCGTCCGGCGGGGTGTTCGATATCGGCATGGGCGATGCGGTAACGGCCTGGGGTTTCGGGCCGGAGGCTGCGACGCCCAAGGGCATCCGGGCAGCCATGGCGGCCCCGCGTCGCCCGGCGCAAGAGGTGCTGGAAATCGACGGCACCCATGCGCGCAAGTCCGCGCCCATAG
Source organism: Rhodobacteraceae bacterium F11138 (assembly GCA_016521575.1). Lineage (GTDB taxonomy): Bacteria > Pseudomonadota > Alphaproteobacteria > Rhodobacterales > Rhodobacteraceae > Sedimentitalea. The sequence continues at coordinate 94,299 of JAEKDP010000008.1, forward strand.
CGCTCGATCTGAACGGCATCGCCAAGGGGTACGGCGTCGACCGGCTGGCCGAGACCCTGCGCGACCACGGGATCACAGATGCCCTCGTCGGAATCGACGGCGAGACACGGGCGATGGGCCTCCGGCCGGACGGAGAGGCATGGACCATCGCGGTCGAGGCGCCCGATCCAGAGCGCCGCGCACCCCATTCCATTCTCGCGCTACAGGATGCTGCAGTGGCAACCTCGGGCGACTACCGCCACTGGGTCGAGGTGCAGGGACGACGCTTGTCGCACACGATGGACCCGGAACAGGGTGCGCCGCTGATCGCCTCACCGGCCTCCGTCACCGTGGTGGCCCAAACCTGTGCTGAGGCCGATGCCTGGGCGACGGCCCTGATGGTGGCTGGGCCCGAGAGCGGAGCCGAGCTTGCAAAACGACGCGGGCTCGACGCCCTGTTCCTCATGCGCGATGGTAAAGGCAGCACAAGCGGTGTGGGAGTCGGACGACTTTTTTCCGGAGAGCCAGGGCCAATGATTGCCGGACCCGCGTAGGGCCAGCCGATATTGGTCGCTGAAACAAGCACCTCCGATAACCTTTGCGATCAGTCTTGTCAGGCTGATTGGCTCTATTCGCAGCCTGTAGGCTGCCAGCGACTTACCTTGCGCATCGCCTTGCCGGTCAGGAATTGCCCGCAGAACTCCATCTTCAATGCGCAGGAATCAGTACGGCGGCCAAAGGCTCGAGAACGAATGCCCCGGCCTGGACCAATACGGGATCTCTTTCGCCACGCATTCTGGGGAACACCGTGACCAAATGGGCGTGGGATCCCGCAGGATTGGCCGCCCAGGCTGCCCCAGATCGCCGCTGAACACGATCTTCGTTGTTTCGCCGTCCCCTTCTGATATCCAGACTTCGATGATCGCCGAGCCGAGGATATGGCCCGCGTCGCGGAACCGGCAGCACACTTCTCCATGCGGGGTGAGCTTGGTGTTGTAGCTGATCGCGTGAACCTGCCGCAGACAAAGCCTGACATCCTTCATGGTATAGATTGGCTCTGTCGAAGCGGCTGCACCGCGCTTGGATCTGCGCCAGTGCTTTCGAGCGTCCGATTCCTGAATGTGGGCGCTGTCTGGCAGCATGACGCCCAGCAGATTCGCTGTCGCTTCGGTTGCGAAAATCGGCCCGGTGAAACCTGCCTTAGTCAGTTTTGGCAGCAGACCGCTGTGGTCGATATGCGCATGTGTCAGAAGAACGAAATCAATTGATTCCGGGTCGAAACCGAAGGGTTTTCGATTACGGGCAGGCGCTTTCCGCCCGCCTTGAAACATGCCGCAATCGATCAGAAACCGGACTTCGCCGGTTTCGACGAGGAAGCAGGAGCCGGTGACTTCGCGCGCCGCGCCCAAAAAGCTGATCTTCGGCGCCATGTCACTCCTGCTCCTCGGCATCGCCCGCCTTAGAAATGCCGTGTAGATAAATGTCAAAAACACGTGGCGCATCGGCGCGCATTTTATCCATGTCGCCGGCGATCAGGGATTGCATGACGAGGCCCTGAATGGTGCCGATGAACAGCGTGGCCGCCGCCTCGACATCAAGATTGTCGCGCAATTCGCCGCATTCCTTGCCACTCGTAATCATGTCGCGCAGGCGTGCCGCGTATTGTTTCATCATACTCTGCGCGAGACGCTTGGCCGGCGTCGGCCGGGCACCCTGAAGCTCTCCGAACAGCATGCGTGGTGCGCCCGGATGATCGGCAACAAATGCGATGTGGGCGAGAAACATCGCCTCCATCTTTCCCGTAGGCGAAGTAATGTCTTTGGCCGCGCGATCGATCCGGGCCATCAGGTTCTTGGCCACCCAGTTCATGACCGCTTTCCAAATCGCGTCCTTGTTCGGAAAGTGGCGAAAGATCGCGCCCTGTGTCAGCTTCATGTGCTTGGCAATGGCCGCGGTCGTAATGCTGTCCGGGTTGGAAGAGCCGGCCAAGTCGATGACCGCTTCGACGGTAATGTTGCGGCGCTCTTCCGCCGGGATCTTTTTTGGTTTCGTTTTGGTCAATGAAACGTCTCCGTTTGCCATACATGTGTAGCCGTCCATATCATCGCGGCGACCATTGAAATGCCGCCGGCCATGACGAAGATCGGCGGAGCACCAAAAAGCACCTCTGCCAGAATGCCTAGAGGCATCAGCAGCCCGAGCAGTGCCAACGCGGATATCCAGCGCCTGGTCCGGGTGTCCGGGGCGCGCAACAGGGCGAGACCGACCGCGATATTGATGAGCGCGAACAGGTTGCCGTGAACATGCGCAAGCCGCGATTCGAAATGCGTACCCACCGCATAGTCGGCGATCCACTGCTCCTTGCCCGGTGCAAAATCGCGCAAGAAGATCAGCACGAACCCGTACAGCATGAAGAGCGCCAGGAACGCGAAGCCCGTCACGACATTCGTCTTGCCCGTCAGCATGGGTCTCCTCCTTGGCCAATCGCGGCACTTACCTGCCTTGCCGCGCATCATGGCTTGAATAAATATAGTAATCAATTACTATCTTGATTCGAGATTGTCCAGCGGTGCCGGTGCCATTGATCATCGTCTTGAGATCGCCGGCCGGACATCAGGAAATATCGATGGAGCCGCAAATGTCGGACCAGGTGGTAAAACTGCGCGATGCGCAAGGAAAGCAGGGGACAGCGCGAGCGGTGCCTGACCGCTCTACACGCGACATGTCAGACGCCAAGGCCGAGCCGGAACGGGATGCGGCGATGACGTCTGACACCGATGATCGTCCGGATACACATGATACCCGTCACGAAGCGTTCGACCATGCGGCACAGGTTTGGCTTTCGCGCTTCACGCATGGGTTGTCGCCCGCTGCCCTCATGAATGCCTGGTTCGATTGGGCGACGCATATGGTCGCTGCTCCGGGAAAACAGTTGGAAATCGCAGAAAAGGCTGGAGAAAAGTTCGGTCGGTACACGCGCTATGCAATGGCATGCACAGGTTCGACCAACGCGGTGGCGCCCTGCATTGATCCACTGCCGCAAGACAACCGGTTTCGCGGCGATGCCTGGAAAATGCCCCCCTTCAATCTGATTCAGCAAGGTTTTCTGCTGCAGCAGCAATGGTGGCACAACCTGGTCACTGATGTACCCGGTGTGACTGTTCAGCACGAGCGCGAATTGCAATTCCTGACGCGCCAGATGCTTGATGTTCTCTCTCCATCCAACTTTCCCGGAACCAACCCCGAGGTTCTGAAAAAGACGCAACAGACCGGCGGTCTGAACCTGATCCGGGGGTTCCAGAACTACATGGAGGACCTGCAGGACCTCATGGCAGGAGAGGCCCCCGATGGCGCCGACTCCTTCCAGCCAGGCCGGGACGTGGCGGTAACGAAAGGCAGCATCGTTTACCGCAATCAGTTGATCGAACTCATCCAGTACGCCCCACTCACGGACAAGGTACGACCTGAGCCGATCCTGATCGTCCCGGCCTGGATCATGAAATACTATATTCTCGACCTCTCGCCGCAAAACTCGTTGGTGCGCTATCTGGTCGAGCAAGGCCACACCGTCTTCATGATCTCGTGGAAGAACCCCGATGCGGACGACCGCAACCTGACGCTAGACGACTACCGCCGGCTGGGGGTGATGGCGGCCCTCGATGCGATCGGCGGGATCGTCCCGGATCGGAAGGTTCATGCCGTCGGTTATTGCCTCGGCGGTACGCTCCTGTCGATCACCGCCGCGGCGATGGCGCGCGATGGCGACGAACGGCTGGCCTCGCTGTCACTGCTGGCCAGTCAGGTCGATTTCACCGAACCGGGCGAACTGGCACTATTCATCAACGAAAGCCAGCTCGCGTTCCTTGACAGCGTGATGTGGAAGCAGGGCTATCTTAATGCCACGCAAATGGCCGGCGCCTTCCAGATGCTGCGCTCGAACGATCTGATCTGGTCTCGGATCGTGCGCGAATACCTGATGGGAGAACGCGCCCAGATGAATGATCTTATGGCCTGGAACGCCGACGCGACACGTATGCCGTATCGAATGCATTCGGAATACCTTCGCAAGCTCTATCTCAACAACGACCTTGCCGAGGGTAGGCTCAAGGTTGATGGCCGTCCGGTACATGTTTCGGATATCCGAGTGCCGATCTTTGCCGTGGGCACGGTAAAAGATCATGTGGCACCTTGGCGATCAGCCTTCAAGATCGACATGCTCAGTGACACCGACGTGAGTTTCGCGCTGACCAGCGGTGGGCACAATGCCGGGATCGTCTCCGAGCCGGGCCACCCGCGCCGAACCTACCGGGTGCGGCACCGCAAGGCCGAGGATTTGCACATGGATCCCGACACGTGGCTGAACGAGACATCCGAGCGGGAGGGGTCATGGTGGCCGGCCTGGTTCGAATGGCTGGCTGTCCGCTCGGGCGACATTATTAGCCCGCCCTCGATGGGCCGAAAAGATCGTCCGGCGTTCGACGACGCGCCGGGAGCCTATGTGTTTCAGAAATAACGCATTAGCAAACGCTGAGCAGAATTGGAGTAAGAAACATGCAAAACAGACGATGGGATATCCTGATTGCCGCGGTTATCGTCACGCTGTTCGGCTTGCTGACGGTGTTGTCAGGCGGGCGCGCACTTTTCGGTGGCGCGGAGGCCCGTGCGGCGGTCGGCGAAGCGGTCCCCTTCGTTCTATGGTTCAACTTCCTGGCCGGGTTTGCCTATGTTACCGCAGGTATCGGGCTCATTTTGCAAAAAAGCTGGGCGGCCAAGCTCTCGATCGCAATCCTCGTCGCCACCGTTCTGGTAATGATCGCCTTCGGAGCCCACGTTCTGCTTGGCGGCGCCTATGAGATGCGAACGGTATGGGCCATGAGCCTGCGAACCGTCGTCTGGGGCGTCGTTGTCGGCCTCGCGGTCCGCCGCCCGGACGAGTCCGCTCCAGAGCCGCTAGACGAACGTCCGTGAAACAGTGATATGACGCAGAACTAGGAGGGTTTGAAAGTGTCAAGCTATGGAAAGACAGGCCGGTTCCCGTTCATTGCTCCTGCGTTGGTAATAGCGGTCGGTCTGGGATTTGGTGTGCCAGCGACGGGGCAGGATACAGGGCCGGTTTCCCCGGATCTGACGCCGAAGCTGCGCGATTTGCTGCGCCAGGAGATGCTGTCGATCGAACAGGCCAGCAAGGACATCCTCTCGGCGCTGATCGCCGGAGACGACGCCCACGTCGCGGGTTTGGCACAACAGATCCACGACAGTTTCATCCTGCAGCAATCCATGACGCCCGAAGACAAACAGGATCTGATGGCCGCCGTGCCGAAGGAATTCGTGGAGCAGGATCAGGCATTTCACGAACTGTCGGCCGATCTCGCGCAAGCAGGGCGTGATGGCGACCGGGATGCGCAACACGCGGAATTCGGCCGGATGATCGAGGCCTGCACCGCCTGCCACGCCTCTTATGCAACGGACCGCTTTCCGATGTTGGCCGAGTAGGGAAACCGCGATTCCAGCATGACCCCCAATCACTGCGGATCGTGGCGGTGTGGTGGCGCTGATGGCAGGGAGGACGAGGCCATCAGCGCCGCCATGCTATGAATTCACGTTTGAACCTGCCGCGAGGGAGGCGCGAAATGAGCACACTGCTGGGTGTCGAACAAGACTATCCCGCCAAAACGCGCGCTCAACTGCGGCAGGCGGCGGAGGTCATGGGAATCGACGAGGAATACATCTCGCGCATGGCCAGGTTTTTCGCAGCGCGCATCGCGGCCGACCGGCAACTGGGAAAGACCTGCGCGAGATATGCTGGATGTGGTGGCAAGAAACAGGTCGAGCGGATGATTGCCTTCTGGTCCTCGATCGCGTTGCACACAGACGCCTATTGCGGCGACCTGGTCGCGGCCCATCGAAACCTGCACGATCTCGAACGGCAGGACTTTGCTCGGTGGCTGGCGCTTTTTCGCGCGACGCTCGATGAGACGGCGCCGACGCAGGCAGCGGCCAACTATCTGATGTCCCGCACCGAGCGCATCGCGAAGGATCTGGAAGCCGCGCTTTTCGAACACGCCGGTAGATAGAGCAAACGGAACCGCCGAACAAAGCGGAATGGAGACAGACGAAGAGCCCCGGTCCCGCACATTGGCGTGATGACCATTCGAGTCAGCCGTCTGATGCTTGCAGCACCCGGGTGGTTTCTGTGGTCGATTCCGTCGCGGCGACCCTATTCCACCGGGGTCAAACGCAAGCCATTGGAGGCACGATAGACTCCGTCCGTCTGGCGCGTGAATGTCAGGCATTCGTTCACCTTCTTCAGCCCTGTTTCCATTTTGACGCAGAGTTGGTCGCCCGACAGAGTCCAGCGGCCCGTTCCGGTGCCAAGCGGCGAGCGCATCGTGACCGCACCATCGGTGCCATACTGCAACGAAACTGACAGGATGCCCTTCCGCCCCTGGAAGGCGTGACCGATAATCCGATCTTCGATTGCTGCAGCTGACAGCGCTTCCTGAGCATCGCTCCTCATGCAGAGTGCGATCAGAATGGCAGCCGCCAGGAGGGCGATTTTCAGGTATTGCGGTAACGGGCATCCCCTGTTGGCTGGACGCCGACCAACTTTGGGTTCGGCCTCAAGGGGCATCCTTGAAGAAAGTCTGTCGGCAAAACGTCCATGAAGTCTGCAATATGCTTCAACCGGCATTATGTTCTCCTTCCTGCTTCGTATCGATGCCTGTCCATGGCTCGGTGGGCAGGCGTGTTTTCTCGGGATCGCGTGGAGCTTGAGGTTCGCTTCGGAGAGCTTTCAGGAATCCGATCACCATGGCCAAAACGACGAGCGAAAATGGCAGCCCCGCGATCACGACAGCTGACTGCAGCGTGGTCACGCCGCCGCCTGCCAACAAGACAGCCGTCAATGCGCCGATACCCACGCCCCAGACGATCCTAGGTGTGACCGGCGGGTCAGATTCTCCGAGCGTAAGAATTGTGGTGATCACGAGAATGCCCGAGTCCGCCGATGTGACGAAGAACGTCGCAATCAGAACTGTCGCGATGATGGCCGCCACGGTCGAAAGACCGGGGGTCGCGATAACATCGATGGTTTCATACAGCGCCAGGGTGACGTCGCGGGTGACGGCGTCGGCTATTCCTCCGAGTCCGTAGAGTTCATTGTGCAATGCTGTGCCACCAAGACCGCCGATCCAGATCAGGCTGAACAAGGTCGGCACCAGGAGCACGGCGAACACGAACTCGCGCAAGGTGCGCCCGCGCGAGATCCGCGCGATGAACATTCCGACGAACGGTGTCCATGAAAGCCACCAGCCCCAGTAGAACACGGTCCAGGACTGTTGCCACCCGGACGTACCGGTCACATTGGTCCAGAAGCTCATCTCAATGAGGTGTTGCCCGTAGCTGCCGGCGCTCTGGATTATGAAGCGCAGAAGCCAACTCGTCGGTCCGACGATCAGAAAGAACATAAGCAACCCGACACCGAGCCACATGTTTCCGATACTGAGCCAGCGCACACCGCGGCGTACTCCGGAAACCACCGAAAAGATCGCCAAACTCGTTACAAGTAAAATGATCATCAACTGACGGCCAACAGAAATATCGATGCCGATCAGCCAGTGGAGCCCGGCATTCATCTGCGTGGCGCCAAGCCCGAGCGTCGTGGCGATTCCGAAGACCGTACTGACGACGGCGAAGGTATCCACCAGATCCCCGCGCCAGCCGTAGATGCGTTCACCGATCAGCGGATAGAGAGCGGAACGCGTCGTCAGCGGCAGGTTTTCGCGATAGCTGAAATAAGCCAGCATTGCGCCCATCAGGGCAAAGATGGCCCAACCGTGCAGGCCCCAGTGGAACAACGTCAGCCGCGCGGCATCCACCGCCGCCTCTGGTGTTCCGGGGTTGTCGCTGAACGGATTACCCTGGAAATGGCTGATGGGTTCGGCGATACTCCAGAACAGCAGCCCGACTCCGGTGCCGGCCGCGAAGAGCATCGCAATCCATGATACCATCCCGAATTCGGGCCGATCATCATCCGCACCCAGGCGTACATTCCTGTAGCGCCCGAGACCGAGCCATAGAACGATGGCTAGAATGACCGTGACGAGCAGCACATAGTACCATCCAAGCGTGGGCCCGGTTGCGGATCGGACATCGGACAGGGCCTCTGCAACCAGATCCGGGTGCCACATTCCGAGGATGACCCAAAGCCCGACCAGACCCGTGGCCGCGGTGGTCGCGCGAGTGTTCAACCCTCGAAACGGTCCTTTTGGAAAGACATGCGGGCGCCGGACCGGCGGTGTCTCGATCATGAGGACTTTGTCTCCTTCATGTCTGACGCAATCGGGTTTTTGTCATCCTTCGCCCGCGCAAGCCCGAGGTCGCCGAGAATGGCGTAAAAGGCCGGCAGGACGATCAGGACAAGGACGGTGGCAGAAAACAGGCCAAAGACGACCGAGATCACCAGCGGTTTCAACGTCTGGGCCTGAGTGCTGGTTTCAAGCAGCAGTGGCACAAGCCCCATCATCGTCGTCGAGACCGACATCAGGATCGGGCGAAACCGCGCGCGGCTGGCCTGTCCCGCGGCACGGGCCAGATCCATGCCCTCCGCGGCGCGCGCCTTGATGACCTGCACCAACAGGATGGCGTTGTTCACCACGATGCCGGCCAGCGACGCGGCGCCGATCAACGATGGCATTGAGATGTTGTAGCCCATGATCAGGTGCCCCAGCACCACGCCGATGAACGCCAACGGGATCGACAGCATGACGATCACGGGTTCCACATAGCTGCGGAACTGGAAGGACAACACCACGTAGATACCGATCAATCCTATGAGGAAACCACGCAGGATCGACACGACGGTTTCCGCCGAATTGGCGCTCTGCCCGGCAACCTCGAAACCAAGACCCGGGAACTCAGCAGCAAGCCGTGGTAGAAAGCTGTTCGACAATTCGGATACGATCGCGTCGGCGTTGCCAATGCGCGTATCGACATCGGCCTGCACCGTCACGGTGCGCTGCCCGTCCACATGGGCGATGGAAGACCAGCCGCGTGCCTCGTCGATCAGCGCAACGGTCGAAAGCGGTACTGTGTGGCCATCCGGCAAGGTGATGGTGAAGTCGCGCAGATCGTCGTAGGAGTCCCGATCTTCCGCGACCTGCTCAAGCTCGATCTCGTGGGCGATGTCGCCTTGCTGCACGGTAGTTATCACCCGGCCCAGATAGGCGGCGCCGATCTGATCGGCCACGTCGCGTGCGGTCAGTCCCAGCCCGGTCGCACCCTCGGCGAGACGCAGCCAGAGTTCCGGCTTGCCGGGGCGCAGGTCATGGGTGGCATTGAATACTCCGGAATAGGTCTGGACCTCGGCAAGAAGGCTATTGCCGGCCCTGGCCAGTTTCTCCAGATCCGGTGCCGACAGCCGGATCTCGATGGCGATCCCTTGTGGACCGATGCTCGGTTCCATCAGCAGGATCGCCAGGGCACCGGGCACATCTCCGATCTCCTCGCGCCAAAGCGTCACGATCTCATCCAGCGTCACGGTGCGTGTCTCGGCGCCCAGCAGATCGGCGCTGATCGTGGCAACATGCGGGCCGGATTCGCCGGCGGTGGGATTGTAGTTGAAGCGCGTCTGGACGGACTTCACCAGTGCCGCGCCGCCCGGCTGATCGGGCGCAAAGGCGGCATCCACCCGGCCCAATGCGGCGCTCACCCGATCGGCCACCTCTGCGGTGCGCGCAAACGGCGTGCCCTGCGGCATGAGTATGCGTGCCTCCAGCACGTCGCCGTCGATGGCCGGGATCGCCTCGCGCTTGAGATACCCGCCACCGAGAAGCCCGAAGGTGACGATCAGGGCCGCGATCGTCGCGCCGGTAACGAGGTATCTTCTCCGGATCGCCATGTCCGCCATGGCACCGATCCGCTTCTCGCGAAACCGTTCGAAACGTGCATCGAATCCCGCGCGGAACCGCGATGGCGGCTTTTCCGCGCCCTTCAATCCGTGGCTCAGGTGATGCGGCAGCACCCAGAAAGCCTCGGCGAGGCTCGCCGCCAGTGCTGCGATCAGCACCATGGGGATCACCTCGAGGATGGCGCCCAGTTCGCCTACCAGAAAGGCCAGCGGGCCGAAGACCGCGATGGTGGTGGCAAAGGACGAAAGCACCCCTGGCATCACCGCCATTGTGCCTTTCACCGCTGCCTCGGTGCGAGAGGCGCCATCCGCCGCGGCTTCTGCGATGGCGTCGGAAATGACGATCGAGTCGTCCATCACGATCCCGATTGCCATCAACAAAGCCACCAGCGTCATCATATTCAACGACAGGCCCTGCAGTGCCATCGCGGCGAACGCGCCCATGAATGCCACCGGAAGGCCCATCGCCGCCCAGATCGCAAATCCGGGGCGGAAGAAAAGGCTCATCACCGCAACGACCAGGATCAGTCCCAGAACACCGTTTTCCACAAGCATCGTCAGCCGGTCACGCACGATGCTGGTCATGTCCTTGACGATGTCCAACCGCAGCGTGTCGGGCAGGGCGGCACGCTCGGATGCGACCAGCCTCTCGACGCTGTCGAAGACCTCCAGCGCGTCGGCTCCAAGCGCCTTGTCCACTTGCAGGTAGACAGCGCGTTGCCCGTCGAGATAGGCGCGTTCCTCCTCTGGCGAATAGCGCTCGGAGATCGACGCGATCTGTCCGAGGGTAAGCTCGGCGCCGTTCGGCCGGGACAGGACGACAAGGCCGGCGAGGCCGGCCGCGCTGCGCCGCTCATCGGTGAAACGGAGGCTGATCTCACGGTCGGCGGTCTCAAGCGTACCGAGGGGGCGGTCGAGGCTCTGTGCGCCGATTGTTCCGGCAAGTTGCGTGACGGTCAGGCCGTGTTGTTCCAGCACCGCCCGAGGCACCGTTATCCGGAACTGGCGCGTTCCGAAGCCGGACATCGTGACCTTTGCCACCCCGGGAAGGACCGACAATTTGTCCTGTAGATCTGCCGCATAGTGCTCCAGATGCGCGGGTGGCAGATCCCCCGCCACGGCGACCGAGGTAACGTTGTCGGTGCGGTGAAGTTCGCGCACGATCGCGGGATCTGCCTGGTCGGGAAAATCGTCCACCGCCGTGACCTCGGTGCGAAGGTCGTTGACAAACCGCGCGCTGTCGCCAGCCGGAGCCATTGTGGCGATGGCGCGTGCGACACCGCCCTGCGCTGTGCAGGTCAGTTCCTCCAGGTTCTCGACGCTTTCGACCGCATCCCAGATACGCCGACAGATGGCGTCCTCGACCTCTTCCGCCGTGGCGCCGCGATAGACCACACTGATTTCCGCCTCGACAGGACGGAAATCGGGAAAGGTCTCACGCTTCAGCGTCGGCGCGGCCATGAGGCCGGCCGCGAATATGAGCACAAGCAACAGATTGGCGGCAGTGGGATGCCCGGCGAACCAGCGGATCATTCCGAGCCCTCCGCCGGTTTGACGATCATGCCCGGGATCGCCGGCATCAGATCGTCGACGATAACGTCTTCGCCCGTTGCGATACCACCATCCAGCACCACAATGCCCGACTGCCGCCAGTCTACCGATACCGTGCGCACCTCCAGGCGGCCTTCTTCGTTTCGAAGATAAACGACATTGCCCTCATGGATTGCACCATCGGGCAGAGTGATGCGCGCCGGTTCTTCGGGCCCGGTGAGGATGACCTCGACATACATGTTCGGCACCAGTGGCAGGCGCAGCGGCGGGTTCGCGCCGGCATAGGGATCATCCACCGCGATGACAGCGGGAACCGACCGGGCCTGCGGATCGAGTGCGCTTTCCACCCGCACCAGCCGGCCCGTCCATGTCTGGGATGGGTCGGACACAAGACGCACCTCTGCGGCAATGTCTGCGAACCGCTCGGAAAGATTCGGGATCGTCATTGGGCCGTTTCCCGTAGCGCCACTCAGCAGGCGGCGGAACGAGTCCACGGGAATCTGTGCCGTGATCTCCGCCTGGCCGATGTCGTCGGCCGCGACCAGAGATTGGCCGGCGCTCACAAACTGGTGGTGCTCGACACGCACCTCACTGATCCGGAGATCGAATGGTGCCGAGATATCAGTCTTGTCGAGGTCACGCGTTGCGCGGGCCAGAATGGTTCTCGTCCGCGCAACCTGGGCCTCAAGTCGTGCGCGGCGTGAGGGAATCAGCGCGTTGGCATTGCGCAACTCCTCCACACCCCGACGCACCTGCAAGGTGGTGCGTTCCTGGGCGTCGAGCGTAGACTGGGCTGCGACTCCACGCTCGGACAGGTCGCGCACCCGCGCTAGTTCGGCCTCTGCCAGCGTCAGCCGGTCTTCTTCCAGGGCCAGGAGACGGCTGGTGTTTGCCTCGTCAACGCCCAGTTGCGCGGCGTCCGCTTCCAATGCGGCCAGATCGGCCTCGGCCTGCGCAATGGCCAGTTCGTAACCCGCTGGGTCGATCCGGAGAACCGTTGTCCCTTCGCCGATAACATTGCCGGTCTCCAGATCGGGATGACGCCAGACGATCGTTCCTGCAACCTCGGCCACCGCTTCCCAGTTTCGCGCCGCCTGCACATTGCCGTACCCCCGCACGGTGGTCCGCACACGCGTCATCTCAGCGATCACAATGCGGGCAACTACGCTGCGCTCGGATTGGTCTATCCGCGCCGGAGGTTCTGCCGTTGAGATAAGCCATGCAGCGGCGCCGACGCCGAGGGCGATCGGTGGTGCAAGCTTTAGTAAACGTGGAATTTTCACGATCTGTCTCCCCAGGCTTCCAGTCCGGACAGGCGAAGCTGCAGCCCGATCAGCCGATCACCTTCTGCCACCAAATCGAAACCGCGTCCGGTCAGCGACCAGCGCAATACGCAATCCTGAACCACTCCGAGTAGTAAGGACTCCAAATCGAGTGTATCGATCTGGAGGTGGCGGCCGCATTCCTGCGCCGCTGCGGAGAGTTCTTCCGTGATGCGCAATCGGAGCGCCGTCATGATACGAACATGTATCGGATGGACGACTTCTTCGGCGGCGAGACGTCCGGTTGAAAACAGCAGAGTCGGGATCGCCGGATAATCTTCGATCAGCTTGAGTTGTGCCAAAAGAGTCTTGCGGACTCGGACGACTGCCGGGTCGCCTTCCTGACTCGAACATTCCCAGGAGTGGCGGGCAAGTCGCTCGATTTCCGTCAGAACTGCAATCCAGAGATCATTCTTGGTGGGGAAGTGCCGGAAGAGGCCGGCTTGGGTGATGCCAATATGATCGGCAATCGTCTGAGTGGACAAACCACCTTCACCCAGTTCGGACAGCAAACGAAGGGTCATTTCCACGATTTCCTGTTGACGCTCAGCCGCTGGTTTCCTGGCAGTGGTCATCTGATTGCCTCTAAAGATAGTGATTAGTTACTATCTAATTTGCCGTGATGCAATAGCGTTCAGGAACGACGACAAAACGGGTTCGAAACTGGTGAGCGGAGCGAGTGGAATAAATATGTAGTTGCATAATACATAGGAGTCCTATTTATTATACGTGGAGGATCGAAATGGATTCAGATTCGAAGCACATTATCATGGCATTGCAACGGCTTGCGATGTTCTGGCGCGCGAACCAGTGGCTCGTGGCCAAGGATTTCGCCCTGAACCCAACCCAATGCGAAGTCCTGACGCGCGTGGCGGCGAAGCCAGAACGAGCGATCGTTTTGGCGGATGCGCTTGGAATCTCGCAGGCTAGTCTGAGCGACAGCATCGCGGCGCTCGATCGCAAGGGGCTTGTACGGCGCCGACGTGATCCCGATGATGGCCGGGCGCGAATGATCGAGGCGACGCGGGCGGGTACATCCCTGGCCGAGCGGATCCCGGATGCTCCTGCGGTGATACAAGAGGCGATTGCCGGGCTTGCCGAGGATGATCGTGCGGGGCTGCTTCGCAGCCTGTCATTGATTATTCGTGCGCTTCAGGAGGCAGAGGCGATTCCGATACAGCGGATGTGTCTCACCTGCCACTTTTACCACCCGCATGTCCATGCTGACCCGGTGCGGCCGCATCACTGCGGCTTCGTCGACGCCGCTTTCGGCGACGGCGGCCTGAGGATCGACTGTGCCGATCACGAGACCGCCACGGAGGAGGAGGCCGCCCGCAATCGGACGGGCCTGTCCGCCGTGGGGTGAATGGAGCGCCCGGATAACCGCTGCAACGGCCCGGACGCCCCGAATGCAACCCCTCTGTCACGAAAGGAAGCTTCCCATGATTACACGAAACCGAAGACTTTGCCATGCCACCGCGATCTGTGTTGCGCTTGCTGCGGGCACGGCGAGCGGGCATGAATTGCCTGGGGCAACGGGCAACGCAGAACGCACCGCCTTCGACATAGTCGCCGCGAATATCACCACTGAGGGCCGCAACGCGGTCTTCACCATGTCGGTCGCGGGCACGCCGGGCGAAGAAATGCCGGACCCCGTCGGCGCTCTCGGCGGCGCGCCGGTCTTCTCCTATGTCTGGCCGACGACGCTTGACCCCGCCGAGGTGGGCTTCGAGGCTGGCGCGGGCATCCTCGCCTTCGCCGTCACGATCCACCCCGATTTCGACGACACCCCTCTGTTCGACGAAACCGGCTCCGGCACAACGGACGGCGATGGTGGCGCCTGGCACAGCCATTGGGTCGTGCTTGGCCCCGATGAGGCCTGCGGGCCCGGCGCGCTCAAGGTCATCGACATCCCCGAAGGGGCCTCGCCGGCGCTGCCGCTGACCTGGCCGGGCCTGCCGATCCTGATCGATTCTCCCGGTTGGTCGCCGGTCTTTGCCGGGCCGAAATTGAGCGTGACAGTGCCGTTCGCCGATATTGGTGCGGTGGACGCGGCGCGCTTCGACGGCGTGACAGCGGCCTTGCGGGTCAACGCCAATGTCCATGCGCCGCTGCTTTGCGTGACGGACGTGCTCGACGTCGCCTCGGGCGATCTGAGCCTGCCAGGCAGGGTCGGAGAATGACAGATTGGGGCGCGGGCCGGTGCCCGCGCCCTCCAACGCAAAGGCAGCATCGCATGGACGACATTCCCTTCCACGCCGCCCACTGGCTCAACACAGACCGCCCGCTGACATTGGAAGATTTCCGCGGCCGAGCGCTGGCCGTCGAGGTCTTTCAAATGCTCTGCCCCGGCTGCGTGCTGAACGGCCTGCCGCAGGCGCAGCGCCTGGCGCAGACCTTCGACGAAAAGGATCTCGCCGTGATCGGCCTGCACAGCGTGTTCGAGCATCACCAAGGCAACAGCCGCGAAAGCTTGGCCGCCTTCCTGCATGAGTGGCGCATCCCCTTCCCCGTCGCCATCGACATGCAGGGAGAGGGTCCGTTGCCCCGAACGATGGGGGCCTGGGGCCTGCAAGGCACACCGAGCCTCGTCCTCTTCGACCGCACGGGCAGGATGCGGGCGCGCCATTTCGGGCAGGTCGCGGACATGGCGCTTGGTGCCCAGGTGATGGGGCTGATCGGAGAGGGAGAAGCGGGATGAGGGCATTCCGGATTGCCGAACTGCGCATTGGCAAGGTCCGGCCGCTCGGCCCGAATGCCGTTCCCTCCGGCATCGACAAGGCGGCTGTCGCCGGGCCGCTCATGGCCCGGGGCAAAGGGTTTGAGGGCGACGAACAGGGGGATAGGCGCTTCCTCAGTGGACTCTTCAGCAGCATTCGCCGTGCGGAACCTAGGCGAGCTTCCAGTCCCAGGCACCGGTCGCATCGGAACCGCCAAAGGCATGTTCCATCTCGCGGCGCAGGCGCAGCGCGTCGATCTGAAGCCCTTGCGCCAGATCGGGCTGCAGCGCTTCGGCAACAGCAACGATCGCAGGGGCAGGATTTGCTGCCAACGGGACAATGGGCGCAGGCAAGGACGCCTGCGCAACAGGGGCAAGATGGGTCATCGGGAAACTCCGGAATGAAGGACAGGATCAGGCCCGGACACCCTCTCTCGGGCAGCCTCGGACCTGATCTTTCCCGGCCCCTCTCTCCCTCTCGAATCCGACGCGTCCCGGAAGCTCGGCTTGATTTTGTTCTTGTTATGTTCTATTTTCTGAGCCAAGCCAGAAAGGGGGTTCCACCATGGAAAGCACCACGCACGCCCTGCCCGCGACGCCCAAGCAGATCGCCTATGCGCGGTCGCTCGCCCTGCGCAACCGGACGCTCCTGCCCTGGGAGGTTCAGCAAGACCGGCGATCTTTGAGCGCTTGGATCGAGGCTCAGGCCCGGCTGAAGCCGGTATCGGACATGGACCGGCTGCCCACGTCCAAGCAGGTGGCCTTCGCTGAGAAACTCGCCCGGATCAAACGGCGCGCCGTTCCGGACGAATGCTTCCGCGACAAGGGGCTCATGTCGAAGTGGATCGACGGGAACAGGTGACGGGTGTCAGCTGGTGGATGGCTTGTCGGCGCAAGAATCCACCAGAGTTTCCCTCCGCCTACGAAATGCTGCCCGTAGCGCTTCTGTCGGTAAAGGTGGAGAATCGAACGCCTCAAAGAACGGCTGATGGTCACATGGCTTCAAGTTCGTGACGTCCACGCTGTTGTCGTTTGCCTGTTTCATTTCTTCGGACCCCCAAAGGCGCATGCGCTGTAACTTGTCAGCCGACGGCCGCAATCGAGTAGTGCGGTGTCCCATCCCACACAAGATCCCAAGACGCGCCCGGACGAACGTTCTGAATTGCGTGGGGCTCGAAGCAGACCAAGCAATTCCCGCCCGATGCAGGAGCCCGGACCGAAGGGTAAATCAGGCCCTTGGATCCGCCCCGACGCAGATGCTGTGCCAGGCTTTGGCCCTCGGGATACCCGACAGCCGGATCCGGATGCAGCGCCGGATGACCTGCCTCATCGGTCATGTCGTCGAAGACGCCGATGAAGTCGGCCAGCAATTCCACATAGCGGGCGCTATCGTGGAAGCTGCCGGTAAAGCCGAGTTCGCGTGTGCGGTGCCAAGCCACTTCGCTGACAGAAACCATCACATCCCATGCGCAGTACCACGCGCCGCGCTCCTCGGCGTTGAAGCGGTTTCCGCCGGCGCGGGTGTAAGTGAAGGCTGCGTTGACGTGACTGTCCCCATAGATGCGCAGATCGCGGCTGCGGCGTTGCCAAGCGAGTTCGCGCGGGTCCAGATGCGGGTTGCGCCCGCGTTCGGCCTGTAGACGTCCACTGGTCAGGCCCTCGATCTCTGCCAAGATCTCCATCTCGTCATCGGTATCGACGAGACCGCGCAGCGATGGTGGCTTGTGGTAGGTGGCGGGCAGGAGACGAACGAGACCGCGATCGGAAATCTCGGTCTGCTTCATGCCCCACCACGCAACGCATCAAGATAGGTCCGAACCGCGAGGATCTGCGGCAAACCCCCGTCGATGGCGGTGTCAACTGGCCGACTTCCACCAAAGAGCGGCCCCTTGTTCGGTCGGGTGAACCAGCTTTTTGCCAGAGGCTCCGAGAAGTAGAGTTCGAGCGACTTGAAGATGCCAATTACAGCGCTGAGCCGCAGCAGTTGGTCCTTGGTCAGTTCCCCCGCAAAGTCAGGCTTCTTGGCGCGCTTCCACGTGCTCTCTGACATGTCGGCAAGGCCAGCCGCCTCCTTGAGGCTGAGACCCCAAGCATCAGCCACGCGCGCATAGGCCTTCAGCGCGACGGCGTTGATCTGTGCGGGTTCCCGGATCTTCTCTGCAACGTACATGGCGTCCTCCATTGGCTTCAATATAGTCCATATGGACTTACTGTAAAGATCAAATGAACCTTACGCTTTGATCTCTGTTACCCGAACCGCCGCCCTGCTTCCGTAAACGTATACGCGTTCGCGATGATCCCCTCCTCGATGGCCTCGTCCGAGGTGAGGTGGTCGTATTCGGCCTCAAGCTCGCGGTAAAGCCAGCGGGCCAAATCTCGCAGCGCTTCGGTCACGACATCTTCCGCGTCCTCGGTCGGCGGCTGCCAGGTCGGGCTGTCCCGCGTGACGTCGATCGACATGGTATATTCGTGGTAATAGTGGCCACGGTGGCTGGCCTCCGCGGCGAGCTGGTAGAAGTTCTGGCGCTGGATGGCCTGCAGACGGTCGGCGATGCCATGCAGCGTCGCGTCGGTCGGGGCGTAGTCCCGGATGCGCGCGGCCGCACCCTTGGCGTGGGACCAATAGCCCTCGAAGCAGGCCCCGTCGCCCTGGCTCCAGAAGCCGGAGATCCGTGCCTTGGGCACGCGGTTCAGGTAGGTATCGGCGGTCGGCTGCCAACCCGCCTCGACCATGTCGAGTTCGACCGCCTGTGCGACCACGTCAGCCTGGGTCATCCGCTTGGTCAAACCGCTGGCCGAGATACCAGCACCATAGGGGTTCACCTTCTCGTGGAGCGCGTTGATCCCGAAGCTGAGGCAATGCGCGAGCAGGGACAGCCGGCTCGCCTGATCGAGGGAAGCCAGGTAGTCCCAAAGAACGGCATCGTCGCCGAGCGGCAAGTCGGCCTCCCACTCGGCGTGGCGATCATCCACCAGCTTGGCCACCACGCTATCCTTCAGACCGCTCGCCTGCGCCGACATGTAGACGTGACGCACCGAAGCCTCGAGGCAGCCGCCGGCCGAACTGGACGTCCGGAAGGTGTCGCTGACGAGCTTCAGGAGCAGCAAGGTCAAGGCGACGTCAGGCGAACGCCCGACAGCTTCCCGCAATGCCAGGGTGCGGTGCGCCGTCAGTTCCATGACCAACCGCTCGGGCAAGGGCTTCAACGCACCATCGTCCTCGTCGTCGGGCACGTTGGCGCCAAGCGCCTGACCGGCAGAGGTGATCACCGTGCCGTGGCCGATACCATCCACATTGCTCCCCGCTGAAAGCTCAACGCCCTGCCCGTCTGCCGCCTGTTCACCGCTGTGGACGTCGGCATCTTCCCGAGGCTCATCCTCGGGCCGCACGAAGCCCCGATAAACGGCAAGCTCGCCATAGCGATCAAGCGTCACGAAAGCCCCTGCCCGTGCGATCTCCTCATCGTCGAAGATCAGCGGCCGGGCCTCGAGCTTCTCCATCGCGACTTCCAACTCGCCAAGTCGCGCGTCGATCTCTTCGGGGAATTCATCCTGGCCCCCGTATTCCTCTTCGAGCGCTCGGTATTCGGCAAGCAGCTTGGCGTGGGCCGCGCCTTCGTCATCTGTCATCGGCGCCGGGTCTCCGCTCAGCCGCCGCAAACCGTGGCTGTAGCCATAGGGCAGATCGAGCGAGACCTCGATCCATTTCCAACCTTCGGTCGCAATCGCTTCGGCTTCAGCCTGTAGCTTTTCGCTGACCAGACGATCCAGCAAGGCAGGGTCTTCCAGCCAGCCTCCATCGTCGCCCTGGAAGAGGTCGTGCAACATGGTGCCGCCAGCAACCTCATAGGCCGCGACGCCAACAAAGACGGCACGACGATCGGAGGCCCGCACCGTAGTTTCCGTCAGCATGCGTCGGATCTGATAAGGCTCCTTGTTCCAGGATGACCGGATCGCCTCCCAAACCTGAACCTGACGCTCGTGATCCGGATTGACCGTGAAAGCCATCAGCTGCTCCAGCGTCATTTCGTCCTCGGCATAAAGCTCGAGCAGGGCAGGGGCCACGGCGGCGAGTTTCAGGCGCTGTTTGACCACCTGCGGTGTGACGAAGAAGGCGGCTGCGATCTCTTCATCGCCCTGTCCCTTCTCCCGCAGCGCCACGAAGGCACGGAACTGATCGAGCGGGTGCAGGGCCGCACGCTGCATGTTCTCAGCCAGAGAGTCGTCTTCGGCAAGGATCGTGGACTTGGCATCCCGCACGATGCAGGGAATGGGCGTCGTCTTGGCCAGACGTTTCTGTTTCACGAGCAGAGACAGGGCTTGGAAGCGCCGACCGCCAGCGGGGATCTCGAACTTGCCGGTCTCGGAACCATCATCAGCCAGAACGGGCCGGACGCTCAGGCTTTGCAGCAACCCGCGGCGGGCGATGTCTTCGGCCAGTTCCTCGATGGAGATGCCGGCCTTGATGCGCCGGACGTTGGCCTGGCTCAGTACGAGCTTGTCGAAGGGAATGTCCCGGGACGGGGACAGGGTGACTTTCTGGGCAGATTTCGCCATCAGATCTTCTCCACGACGGGCGCCGGAAGCCACTCTTCCGATCTCACTTCCTGTCACCCCTCCAACCAACAAACCTTTCCCTCTCCTGTTCTGACACTCCCGAGACAGGACCTTAACAGCTGTTAAGTCGTCAATCCTGAGGTGGCGGAACAGTACGCAGTCTCTCAACCTTAACAGCTGTTAAGCTGCAGATCGTCGTCCAATCAATGCCATGACCATCGGCCCACAGGAAAACTCACCGGCCACAGCTTTGGCAGTCAGAGCTCGCAAGTATCCACCAGGCGATCTGATGTCCTCAAAGCGTTCCAGCATGGCAGAAACGACGATCGACGCTTGCTCCGGACCCATGAACCGCTGCGCTTCTTCCCATGCAGATGCACTGATCCCCATGGCTGGTCGCACATGGCATGCCGCATCGAAAAGCTGGTGCCAATGCCGGATTTCGCCTTGGTAGAAGGTCTTGAGCGAGGGACATGCCGCGATCACCAGGTGCAGCGGGATCTTTGGCAGGTGTCTTGTGTCCTGTTCATCGACGTCAGCCACGGGCTCATCCCTGTCCACATCTGGCACGCCAGCCGCCGCCCCGCTTTTTTCTAAAGCAGGTTCAAGATCTATAGATTCTTTATTTGAATTATGATGGTGACGCTCAGATCGAGCATCATTGGTGTTCATTTCTTCTGTTTCAGAGCCATCAATGATGTTGCGTGCCTGATCGAGGAGAGCTTCAAGATCGGCTCGACAGGCCGCGAGGTCATCAATTGAAAGCTTGCGGCGAAGCGCGCGCGCTGTGAGGATAGCCTTGTCACGAAGCTGGTCCCAGATGCCTAGGCTTGGCTGCATCTCATCTCCGAACTCCGCGAGGGCCGCGAGATCACGCCGCATGAGGCTTACAACCTCTCTCAGACGCCTGACGCGCTCCTCAGCCTCACGTACGGCCTCTGCGGCCCGTGCTATCTCCTCGGACTGGCAGTAGAGCGGGGAAAGATCGAAGCCAAAGGCGACGCGCTCTTCGCCGTGCTTGCGGACGTAGCGCTTTCCATTGGGGCTATCACGCCGCTGGAGCAAACCAGCCTCGACAAGACGCGCGAGGTGACGACGCATAGTGGAGCAGGGCATACCATTCAGGCGCTCACAGATCGACTTGTTCGAGGGGAAGACTACCATCTCGGCGTTCCCGCCAAGTGCATCGTCTGGAAAGAAGCTGAGGAGCCCCTGCAAAACAGTCAAATCACGTTCTGACACGCCAAAGGCCGCTTGCGCCTTGGAGAGCTCGCGCAGGAGTTCCCACTTGTTGACGGGTCTGCCCGGAACAGATGCCTCGGGTCGCTCGATCACGCGCAGATGGGCGTGCGAGATCGGCCGCATAAACGGCGAAATCGGTGTGTACTCCATGAAAACGTTCACGAAGGCAAAATTTCTGCGGCCCGCGAATCGCTTTGCGCTTGCGGGGTAGGGGCCAGAACGCTACATTCAGAAGTGCGAAAACTGAGATTTTGTAGCGGACTAATCCCGGTGCGAAACCTTACAAAGGTCTCGTGAAGCTAGCTTCTCGGGGCCTTTTTCTTTTTGCCTGTATCGTGCCTCCTTCTTGTTGGTTGCTCTTCCTCAGTCTCCTGAACGCTTCCAGCGCTCATGAAGCTCGGTAATCAGCTTTGGGGCGTTGCCCTCCAACCAGCTGATAAAATCAGGTTCATCCGTAGTCAGATCGAGTTTAAGCTGCTTGCCTTGGCGGCCGGTCTTGACCGTCGCAGCTCCGACACCGGGGATCGCCAAAGCAGGCACGCCCTTTCTAGACGGGTTTGCTTTCTTCTCTGGGCTCTTCGCAGCTGCCAGAACTGCGAGAAACGCACGCTCAGAAACCTCATCGACCGAGCCGGAACTTTCGGACTTGGCTGCATGAGCTACGGCTTGCAGTTGGTCTCGATCACCGTCGTAGGCACCCAAGGCCTTTTTGAGCTCTTCCCATCTCGGGCGACCAATCCCGGGAGCCGCACCAATTGCCTGGATGAGTTCCTCGCCGACCGTCCGAACGACACTCAAGAGTTGTGAAACCCCAGCTTCGTGGAGGTTAAGGACTTCAGCGACACCTCGATTGGTGCGCTCAGCCCCTTCCAAATGGTCACCGTCCAGAAGCGCCGTCGCAACAAGCGCACGTTCAATAAAGCTCAGATCACGACGCTCTTGGTTCTCGAGAAGCTGATCTCGAAGCGCTTGATCACCATCAACTTCCGTGACGATGGCTCGAACTTTGATACCGAGTTCGCGACATGCTTCCAGGCGTCTGCGGCCATAGATCAGGTTGTAGCGATCGCCTTCCAGTGGGCGGACCAAGACAGGCACACGCTGACCGTTCTTGGAGATTGAATTCTTCAGGCCCTCAATTTCAATCTGAAGCCTGTCATCCAATCGTCCTTCGGTAATAATCTGCGCCGGATCGATCTCAAATACACCGCCACGCAGTCGGCGCCCTTGAAGAGCGTCAGGAGCGTTGCGAAGGGTCTGCAGCGGCAGGCCAAGTTTAGGCTTTCTTGCCATTCCGCCCCCATGTGTTCTGGATGATTTCAGCGATCTCATCGTTCACTGCGTTCATGGATTCGATCGCACGATCAAACGTCTGACGCGTGAAGTCCTTCTTGTCAGCTTCGTAGAGCGTTTGCTTGGTCAAGCCGGCATCAGAAATTGCGGTCGATTCAACCATGTGATTGGTCAGGACCGACCTCCCGAACAGTCCGCGAATGAAAGCGATGACTTCGGTTTGTGGCGCGTCGCCGACTTTGTATCGCGTTGGCAAAAAGCGCAGCCAATCGAAGCGCAGATTTGCGCCTGCATCCCTGATCACTCCCAGGAGATCCGCGGTCATTCGCAAGAATTGGGACATCGACATGAGGTCAAGCATTTGCGGGTGAACCGTCACGAGGACACCCGAGGACGCGGAAAGTGCTGACATCGTCAAGAAACCAAGCTGCGGCGGGCAGTCGATCACAACAACGTCGTAGTTCGCTTCAACACTATCGAGTGCGTCATGAACTCGCGCGAAGAACGCTTTCGCTCCGCCTCGCTGGATAGCAGCAGGCGTCTCGTGCTCGAACTCCATGAGTTCTAGGTTGCCCGGGATAAGATCAAGGCCGCGGATGTAGGTCTTGCGGATCACTTCGGCGATCGGAACCGGATCGTCATAGCGAACGGCATCATAGAGGGTTCCGCCCTCCATAAGGTCGAGTTCTGGCTGGATTCCGTGAAGAGCCGAAAGAGATGCTTGGGGGTCGAGATCGATCGCAAGAACCCTGTACCCCTTGAGCGCCAAGCGCTGAGCGAGGTGAGCAGACGTCGTCGTTTTGCCGGACCCGCCCTTGAAGTTCACCACTGAAACAACTTGAAGCTCGTCACCGTCGCGACGCCCAGGCACGTAAGTTCCAGACTTTTTTGCGTTTCCTTCAAGCGTCTGCCGGATTTCCCAGATATCGTCGAGCGTATAGCGACGATGACTTCCAGCCGTCGTCTCAACGTCAACGATCTTTCCTTCTCGATGAAGCTTCCGAAGATAGGTATGGTCGACGCCAAGGAGCTCAGCAGCTTCGCCGCTAGTCAAAGTGCGCATCACCTTCTTTGCATCCGGAGGGAAGTGTGCGGCGCGCTGAGCATGCAGGTTCGACGCGAGAAGTTCCGCGTAGTGCCCGATGGCGATGTCTAGATCCTGCTCTACTTCGCTCATGTCTGCCCCGATCCGTGGGCGCGTTTTTTATGTGACCGCGCGTTATTTTTCGAGACTATTGCCCGACCAACCAGATTCGTGCAAGCACTTTCTAGATTTAGTGGCAATCGGTTAGGCCAACACAAGTGTGATCCTCAGAGGAGCCCCAGCTTTTCAGCACGCTCCAGCAGCATTCTGACTGAGGAAGGCTGCCAGCTGGTGCGACCGCGAGGGGTGCGCTCACGCATGGATTCCAGTCGGTCGCAGATTGCCTGCAAGGTGATCTCGGGGTCAGCACCTTTGATTGCGGCGACAATCGCAGGCAGGCGATCGTCGGTTTCGCGACGTCCAGCGCGTCCAAGCACTTCAGCGGGCAGGAATCCGTCCGCCACGTATGCCTTCACGGCGCGGAGCAGGCGGCTTTGCGTCCAGCGCCGATCATGGGGCAGGGGGCCATTGATGATCCGCAGGACATCTTCCCAAGCCATATCGGGGCGCAAACGGCGCACATGGGGCACCCAATCCTGTGCAGTTTCGTTCAAGCGCTCCATGTAGCCGTCCTGTCGCGCCAGCCGCACCTTGCGCAGCGCTTCAGGGTCCTTGACGCGAAGACCCGGGTTGCCGCCGACGCGGCCCTTTGAGCGTGCCGAGGCAAGCCCAGCCTTTGTGCGCTCACGTATCAGCGCGCGCTCGAACTCGGCCGCGGCGCCCAGAACCTGCAATGTGAATTTTCCTTGAGGGGAGGCGGTGTCGATCGGGTCCTGGAGCGAGCGGAAGAACGCCCCCTTGCCCTCCAGTCTTTCGATCACCTCAAGTAGGTGCGACAA
The DNA here is from genome assembly GCA_016521575.1 of Rhodobacteraceae bacterium F11138. Taxonomy (GTDB): domain Bacteria; phylum Pseudomonadota; class Alphaproteobacteria; order Rhodobacterales; family Rhodobacteraceae; genus Sedimentitalea. The sequence goes on from JAEKDP010000008.1 coordinate 118,852, forward strand.
AGACCGCGCAAGCCGGTCGATCCGCACGACGACCAGCGTGTCGCCCTTGCCAATCCGCTCCAGCACACGTGCAAGCACGGGCCGCGCGCGATTGCCGCCCGAGGCGTGCTCTTCAAAGATCTCGGCGCATCCCGCAGACTGCAGTGCCTCAGACTGGGGCAGGGGGGTCTGATCCTCGGTGGAGACGCGCGCATAGCCAATCAGGGGCATGAAACGGGCCGTTTGCAATTTAATATATTGCCAATAAACGACCGTTTGTAAACGGATGCAAGGGCACTCTCTGTGGCGGTGTTTACCGGAATGCCCTTGGTTTCTATACAATGAGCGCGATCAGAGAGCCCACGCCGACCATCGCCCGCGCGTGCTATATAAGGAGCTCTGGCGCATTCCGACAAAACCCTTGGGTAAAATGCAAATTTCCAGTATTTTGCACATATGAAGCTTCAAGCGCCTGCTTTTCATGATGCATCTGATGCTCTCTACCTCGACGTTGAGGAGGTGGAACAGTCGTCCGAGGACGATCTTTGGTTCCTGCCCGGTCCCATGGAAGAGGAGCCAGATTATTTGCCGCCCGGACCACGGGCCGAATCGTGTGAAACCGAGGTCCTCGACGATTGGCGGAAAGCTGAGGCGGGTCATGCCGCGCGTCTTGCTCGTGTGGCCGGTCGCGTCGGTGCGCTGGACGACCGCCTGAAGCGCGGCCCGGAAGGATGGCGGCACAGGCTTGCCCTGATCGAGGCTGCCGACCTCAGCTGGTTCGCGGGTGATCGCATTGGCCCGGATCGGCTGGCGCTCTGGATTTCCATGCGCCTGTCCGGCGCGCACGACGACACCGCAGCCCTTGCACGTGTCGGTTGGGCGGTACGTCGTCTGACAGGGGGGCCAGGCCCAGAGGTGGATCTGTCTGCCTTCCTCGACCGCCGCGATCCTGAGAACATGGCAGATGAAGCCGAGCCCTTCGCGGACCGCGCGGGCGGTTGGCTCGACCTGATGGCACAAGCCGCCGATCTTCATCCGATAACCCGCGCCTGCGTGGGCTTTCACTTTTGGAGCCTCGCGGGCCTTGGGCAGCAGGGCGATCGAATGGAAGCGGCAGTCACGGCCGCGCGGATCGGGGCTAGCGAGGGCAAGGGAGCGGTCTTTTCACCTCTGGCCATGGGTGGGGCAGGGGGGCTGCGCGCTGGCGGCTCACCCGCTGACCGTCTGGCGCGATGGCTTGACGGGATGGAGACCGCCTGCCTGACCGCCGTGCGCCACCTAGACGATATCGAAGCATGGTCAGCGCGGGCAAAAACCGAGATGATCCCACTCTCGGGCCGCACGCCCCCAGCCTTGTGCGCAGTTCTGACCGAATGGCCACTCGTCTCCGCCCCGATGGCCGAGGCTCTGACCGTCGCCAGTCGCGCTGCGGTCCAGCGCAATCTTGCCTGGATGGAGGAAAAGGGTCTGGTCCGCGAGATGACCGGGCAGGGGCGGTATCGGATGTGGCGTGCGGCGAACTGAAGACCGCAAAGGCCCGCACAACCCTTTGGTCAGCCGCTTTGTTAACCGGGTAGGTCCCCATCAGCGAACAGGTTCGGAAAAAGGCGTTCCCGGCAGTCGAGAGGAAACGCTAGTCGCACCGGCGTCTTTGACGAGGCAGATGACAGGTAGCCGACTGAAGTCAGCTTGCTCAACGTGTTGCGCGCTGTGCGCTCGGATGTCTTGAGCACGATCTGTGCTTCACCGCGTTCCAGCGTGCCATAGCGAAGGACCGCCGAGATGAGGTCGGGCGCACGCTTGTCGTCGATCGTGTCTTCGACCAAACGCCGGTAGCGTTTTTCCAGACCACCAAGGTCGAAGAGCTTGGCCGAGAAGATGATCTGATCCAGCATCACCTTCAGGAACCATTCGCAATAGGTTTTCAGAGCGGCCTCGGACAGATTGCCCCACCCGTCGCGATCCCCACGGCGAGGGTGACCTGCCACTGAACTTTCATCCAGTCGGAACCGGAGCCCTTTGGGTGGTACAGTCAGAGGAATTGGACTTGAGTGGACCTGTCCCGTTTTCGTGCCGCTCCAAGTGCTCGTTCATGCCACCTTCCGTTCGAAGGCGACCGGACTTTTCCAGCCCATGCTGAGTGGCGTCGACGCGGATTGTAGAAGCCGTTGATGTATTCGAAGATTGCCATCTCGGCTTGCCGCCTGGTTGTCCATGACCGCCGCCAGATCAGCTCGGCCTTGATGGTTTTGAAGAACGTCTCGACGGCCGCATTGTCATAACAATTACCTTTGCCGCTCATGGAGACTCTGAAGCCATGCTGGCGCCGGATCTTCTGGTAGTCAAGCGAACAGTATTGCGATCCACGATCCGTGTGGTGAATGCAGCCTTTGGGCGGTGACCTGAAGGCAATGGCCATCTTCAAAGCCCGGATCGCCAGATCGCGCTTCATGCGGTTGCTGACAGCCCAGCCGATCACGCGGCGGGAATGCAGGTCCAGGATGACTGCAAGATATAACCACCCCTCGCGGGTCCAGATGTAGCTGATGTCGCCCGCCCATTTCTGGTTCGGCCCGGCCGCACTGAAGTCGCGATCCAGCAGGTTCGGGGCGATGTTGAACGTATGATCGCTGTCTGTAGTCGTCTTGAACTTGCGCGTTCTTTTAACGGTGATCGCGTTTTCGCGCATCCATTGCCCGGCAGGCGATTGCGAAGCAATCTGCCGAGAGGGGGACGACCGACGCGCCGGTGCCCGATATCGACACCGATCTCCTTCAGTTCTTCGGTCATTCGTGGCCTGCCGTAGCTGCCCAGGCTCAGACGCGACTGTTCCTTGATATGCGCCAGAACAACCATATCCGTGCGCTGCCTGCGGCTGGCCGGGCGGCTGCGGAAATGCGTGGCAGGCCTCGATGGGGGCGGAAATGAAAGCCCACGGCGCCACGTTCAAGCAGTTCCCGCCCAAGGATATCGGCCTGAACTGACGGCGCGGCGGGGCGGCATCGAAAGCGTCGCCCCGCAACGGCATGGAGCGATCCCGCATCGGGCGATGTCGCGCCGTGCCGCGCCGGGATCGGTCCCAATGTCCGGGACTGCGGCGCGTTACACCGATGAACGCGCGGAAATCGAACCATATCCTCTAGGCCCCAGGTGATCAGGAATCCGGATCACGATACACAGTTTGATGCTATTGCCGTTGCAGCGCCCCTGCTAGCCTGAGGCCAAAGGGGAGGTTGCATGACCGTCAAGAATATCCTGTTCATCATGTGCGACCAGCTTCGGTGGGACTACCTGAGCTGCTACGGGCACCCGCATCTCGAGACGCCCAATATCGATGCGCTGGCCGCGCGCGGCGTCCGGTTCGACCGCGCCTATGTGCAGTCGCCCGTCTGCGGACCCTCGCGCATGTCCACCTATACGGGCCGCTATGTGCACTCGCATGGCGCCAGCTGGAATTTCGTGCCGCTCAAGGCCGGCGAGATGACCATCGGCGACCACCTGCGCCCGTCGGGGGTGAAATCGGTGCTCATCGGCAAGACGCATATGCGCGCCGACACCGCCGGCATGACGCGCCTTGGCATCGACCCCGACAGCCAGATCGGCGTGCGCATCAGCGAATGCGGCTTTGACCCGTTCGAGCGTGACGACGGCATTCACCCCTATTCCGGGCATGATCCCGACCCGACCTACAACAACTATCTGCGCGCCCGAAACCTGGGCGGCGACAACCCCTGGGAGGAATGGGCCAACGCCGCCGAGGACGAGGATGGCGACCTCTTGTCGGGCTGGTTCCTCAAGAACGCGAACCGCCCCGCGCGGGTGCCGGACGAGCATTCCGAAACCCCCTATATCACCAGCCGGGCGATGGATTTCATCGACCAGGCGGGCGACCAGCCCTGGGTCGCGCATGTCAGCTATATCAAGCCGCACTGGCCCTATATCGTGCCCGAGCCCTATGCCAGCATGTACGGCCCCGAGCATATCCTGCCGGTCAGCCGCAGCGAGGCCGAGCGCAGCGACCCGCATCCGGTTTTCGGCGCCATGCAGGACCACCGCGTCAGCCGTAATTTTGCCCGCGACGAGGTGCGCGAGCGCGTGATTCCCGCCTATATGGGCCTGATCAAGCAGATCGACGACCAGATGGGGCGACTGTTCCAGCATCTCGAGGATCGCGGCATCGCCGACGAGACGATGATCGTCTTCACCTCGGATCACGGCGATTACCTGGGCGATCACTGGATGGGCGACAAGGACCTGTTCCACGAACAGGCGATCCGCGTGCCGCTGATCATCCACGACCCCGATCCGCGCGCCCATGCGACCCGCGGCACGGTCAATACCGACCTGATCGAGATGGTCGACCTCGCGCCGACCTTTCTGGATGTCTATGGCGGCGCGCCGGTGCCGCATGTCATGGACGGCCAGTCGCTGCGGCCCGCGCTTTTCGGTCAGGATGCCGCCAAGCGCGATCACGTGATCTGCGAATATGACTATTCGTTCCAGGATGCCCGTCTCACGCTGGGCACCAAGTCGCGCGATTCCTGGCTGCGGATGATCTTTGACGGGCGCTGGAAATACGTCATCGCCGAGGGCTATCGCCCGATGCTGTTCGATCTGGAAAACGACCCGGAGGAGTTCCACGACCTTGGCGGAGAGACCGGCCATGAGGACACCATCGCGCGGCTGCACGAGGCGCTCTTTCGATGGGCCCGCCAGCCGCGCCAGCGGGTGACGGTGGCCGACGGGGCGATCGAATCGACCTTCGTGCAGGAAAGAATCGCCGAAGGCGGTATCCTGATCGGATACTGGGACGAAGCGGAGCTGGAACATGCGGTGCGCGAGGAATGGCACCCGCGATTCGCTGCCGCCAACCCGATCATCGGGCCGACGCTGAAGAAACTGCTGCGCAAATCCGACGAAAGGAAAACATCATGAGTCTCACCCCCGGTATCGCCCGCAAGGGCGAAGGCATCGACGGCGCCCATTGGAACATCCTGGGCCAGGTCTATACGCCCAAGCAGATCACCGAGGAGTGTTTTTCCTGGCACGCGACCTTTCCCATCGAGACCTTCGTGCCGCCGCATATCCACCCGACGCAGGACGAATACATCCTGCTGCTGGACGGCACGCTTGACCTGGTGCTGGGCGGCAAGTCGCTGCAGGCGAGCACTGGCGATCTGGTGTCGATGCCGCGCGGCATTCCGCATGGCATCTTCAACAACTCCGGCCGGGATGTGCGCTGCTTTTTCTGGGTGACACCCACCGGCAAGCTGGTGGACCTGTTCCGCAAGATCCACAACATGGCCCGTCCCGACGAGGTCACGGCGCTGGCGCCCGACTACGAGGTGGAATTCCTGCCCCCGGTCAAGGCCGCCGCACAATTGTGACGGCAGCATAAATCATAACGCAGCAAGGCTGCATCACAGGGAGTAGAACGATGCGCAATTTCATGATTTCCGGTGCCCTGGCACTGACCGCCGGTCTCGCGATGCCCGGCAAGGCCGCCGCCGCCGAGAACATCCTTTTCAACTGTTTCTTTCCGCCGCGCCATTATGTCTGCACGGATTTCCTGCCGGAGCTGGGCCAGCGCATCGAGACCGCGACCGAGGGCCGGGTCAAGCTGCGCACCCCGCCCAAGACGCTGGCCGCACCCCCCGACCAGATGGACGCGGTGGCCAATGGCGTGATGGACGGCGCGGTGCAGTTCAACGGATTTCTGCGCGCGCAGGTGCCGGGCATCCAGTTCTCGATGCTGCCCTTTGTCGGCAACGCGGATGCCGAGGCCACCAGCGTGGCGCTGTGGGAGACCTATCAGAAGCACTTTGCCGACAAGGAGGAATACGGCGAGACCGTGTTGCTGGCGCTCTTCGCGCTCAATGGCGGGGACATCTTTTCCGTCACCGATGAACCCATCGTCGCGGTTGACGATCTGGCCAAGCGCAAGATCTGGTCCGTTCCCGGCGTGACCGCGAACGTGGTGGCCGAAACCGGGTCCTCGGTGGTGTCGGGCCCCGCGGTGCAGATGCTCGAGGTCGTGTCGAAAGGCGTGGTCGATGGCTATGTCGGGATGCCGCAGAGCGAGGTGACGCAATACAAGCTCACCGGCTATACCAAGTCCGCGACGATCTTTGACGAAAAGGTGTTCCAGGCGACGTTCTCCTTCTTCGTGTCGCGTGACAAGTGGGAGGCGATCTCGGAAGAGGACCGCACAGCAATCCATGCGGCGCTCGGGTCCGATTTCTCGCGGTGGATGGGCGCGTTCCAGGACGACATCTTTGAAAGGGCACATCAGGAAATGGGCGAGGAAGGCGTGACCTTCATCGAGGGCAGCGATGCGTTCCTGGCCGATCTCAAGACGCTTGGTGCCCCCCAGATCGAGGCATGGAAAGCTCAGGTCGGCGAGATGGGCGTGGATGGCCAGGCGGTGCTGGACGATTACCGCAAGGCGCATGACGCCGCGTTGACGGCAGGCCAGTGACCACCGCCCCGAAACAGGCCGCCGTCGTCGTCCGCCACGGCCTTGCCGTGGCGGCGGGGGGCGCGATGCTGGTGATGGTGATCCTGACCTGCGTCGACGTGATCGGGCGCTATGGCTTCAACAACTCGGTCTTCGGCGCGTCCGAGATGATCGAGCTGCTGATGGTCGCGGTGGTCTTTGCCGGGCTGGCCTTTGTCACCGCGTCGAATGAGCATATCTGCGTCACGCTGTTCGATCATCTGCTGGATGCACGGATGCCGCGCGCAATGCGCTGGCTGCGGTTCGGGTTCTCGCTGGCGATCTACGGGCTGCTTGTCTGGGTGCTGTGGCGCATGGCGCTCGGCGCCTGGGAGGACGGGCGCGGCACCATCGTCCTTGCCCTGCCGTTGTGGCTCTTCTCCGGGTCGGCGGCGGTGCTGTCGACCGCCGGTTTCCTGATCTACATCGCGACTGCGCGCCCGCAGGCCGACACCGCGAGGGCTGCGCCATGATCGCCGCACTCTGGGGATTCGCCGCAGTCCTGCTGTTCAGCTTCATCGGGTTGCCGCTGGCTTTCGTCACGCTGATCGTGGGGCTGGTGGGCTTTGCCTGGCTGAGGGGCTGGAACTGGTCCGGCGCGTTGGCCACCACCGGCCAGCAGGTGATGGAGGCGGCGGCCAATTACGGGCTGTCGGTCATTCCGCTGTTCCTGCTGATGGGCATTTTCATCCACCGCTCGCATGTGTCCGAAGACCTGTTCCGCGCCGCCTATGCCGCCGTCGGCGCGCGGCGCGGCGGGCTGGCGCAGGCGTCGGTGCTGGCCTGCGCGGGGTTCTCGGCGGTGTCGGGGTCGTCGCTGGCCACCGCGGCCACGATGACCCGCGTGGCCATGCCGCACATGCGCCGCTATGGCTATGACGACCGGCTCTCGTCGGGGGTGGTCGCGGCGGGCGGCACGCTGGGCATCATGATCCCGCCCTCGGTGCCGCTGATCCTCTACGGGCTGGTCGCGGAACAGGATATCGGCAAGCTGTTCGTGGCCGGCATGATCCCCGGCGTGCTGCTGATCGCCGTCTACATGGGCGCGGTCTGGCTCACGGTAATGCGCAACCCCGAGATCGGGCCTGCCGGCGAGCCGCTCTCGCGCGCCGAGAAGATCTCAGCCTTCCTGCGGGTATGGCCGATCCTGCTGCTGTTCGGCATCGTGCTGGGCGGCATCTATTTCGGCATCTTCACCCCCACCGAGGCCGCCGGGATCGGCGCGGGCGGGGCAGGCATCTTTGCGCTGCTGCGCGGCGGCATCCGCAGCTTTGGCGACCTGTCAGGCATGCTGATCGAGGCGACGCGCACCACCGCCATCCTCTTTGCGGTGATCTTCGGCACGCTGGTCTTTGCCAATTTCATCAACCTCAGCGGGTTGCCCTACGATTTGCTGGACCTGACCGAGACGCTGGGCCTCGGGTCGATGGGACTGGTGCTGGCGATTTGCGTGATCTGTGTGCTGCTGGGCATGATCTTTGAAACCATCGGCCTCTTGCTGCTGATCGTGCCGGTCTTCCTGCCCGCGCTCTACGGAATGGGCGTCGATCTGATCTGGTTCGGCATCGTCATGGTCGTTGTGATCGAGCTGGGCCTGATCACACCGCCCATCGGCATGAACGTGTTTACCGTCAAATCCGTCATGCCGGATATCGCGCTTGGCCGCATCTTTCGCGGCGTGATGCCCTTTGTCCTTGCCGACCTGGTGGCGCTGGCGCTGATCCTCATCTTTCCCGTCATCGCAGTGGGGCTGGTCGGCCTGATGTGAGGCGGAACTTGACGCAATGGGTGCGGGATGCATGGTGATTCCATGCAGATCACGCAGCTTCAGGCCATCGTGGAAATCGCGCGCGCGGGCAGCTTTCGCAAGGCCGCGCAGGCGCTCGGGCGCAGCCAGCCGTCGCTGACGCGGCTCGTGCTGCAGATCGAGGAAGAGATCGGGATCACGGTCTTTGACCGCGCCCCCACCGGCGTGCGCCTGACCGCCGCCGGAGAGCGTATCCACCAGCGCGCGAAGAGCGTGCTGGACGAGGTCGCACGCCTTGCCGACGAGGCCGCGCAACTGAAGGGCATCCAGCGCGGCACGCTGCGCGTCGCGGTCTCTCCGGCGATCGGGTCGGCCTTCCTGCCCGGCGCGCTCGGGCCCTTCCGGCGCAAATGGCCGGGGGTGCAGCTCGAGGTGCTGAACGTGCTCTACCCCGACTCGCTGCGCATGTTGCGCGACGGGCAGGTCGAACTGGTGATCGGACCGGTGCCCGAGCGGATCTCGGACCCCGCGATCCTGGTCGAGCCCCTGTCGGAGCTGCGCGTGGTGGTGGTGACGCACCATCGCAACCCGCGCCGCAAGACCGCCTGCCTGCGCGATCTGTCGGATGCGAACTGGCTGGTGCATGGTCCGGCGGACGGTCCCAGCTCTCTCTTTGCGCCGCATCTGCCGTCGCTGCCCGGCATCGGCTTTACCCGCTGTCATTCGCTGACGACGCTACTGGCCGTGATGGTGGAAAGCGACGGGTTCGCGCTGCTGTCGGACAGGCTGCTGACCCAGCTTGCCGCGCGCTATGACCTGGTCGAGGTCCCGGTGTCGGACCCTCTGCCGACCTTCACGCTGTCCATCATCACCCGCCGGCACACGCCGATCACCCCGGCGGCCGACACGCTGATCCGCAATCTCAAGGAACAGGCGGGTCGATTGATCACCAGGACGCAGTGAGTGCGGAGGCTGGATCGACACATATGTACCGGCTTGGTCGGAGTTGGTGCGGATGCTGCATCACGACGCGGACCCGGCGGGGTGTCAGGTTTCTTCATGAACTGGCAAGAACAGGTGTCGAGTTTTGACAGCAGGCGGATGCCCACTGCCAAAGAACCCGCGCGACCTCTATAGCCCGTCGAACCAGAGTTTCCATTGCGGAACGGCGGTGGCGTAGGTGCCGCGATGGCTGGTGTCGCCGGTCGAGATCGCTTCGACGAGGGTGTTTCCGCGCCCCATCGCGCCTTGATAGGTCATGGCAAGCCGTCCGATGCCGGGAGTTATCGCCTCGTCGGCTTCGCCGTAGTAGTTCCGGACGGGGCTTTGGATCACCCAGCGATATGCCTGCGTCTCCGCCAGAAGCCGGCCATAGGCCGAGCCTGCAAAGAATTTCGGATCGAAATACTCGGGACGGATCAGGTCGTGGAGATCCGTCGGAATATCGGCCGGGTCGAAGGGGCGGCGTTCATAGGCCGCTCGGGAGACCTCGCAATGGGCCTCGTTGAGCAATGCGCGTGCCAGCCCGGGCACCCGATAGTAGTTCTCGAACGAAAAGGAGGACAGGATGAACAATGTTGAGATCCAGCTGGCGTCGTTCTCGCGCGGGAAATTCAGAAAGCCGCTCAACGCGGCCATGACATCGAGCGGCGCGCTCGCGGTCGCTGCGGCGGCCACCGGAATCCCTGCGCTTTCCAGCTTTTCCAGGAACGCCATGGTCACGAAACCGCCCTGTGACCACCCCGCGATGAACAGCTTGGGTGCCGACAGTTCCATCTGATCGAGCACGGCACGGCTGGCGACCAGCATGTCATAGGTTGCCTGCTGATGGCTGCGCTTGACCATGTAGCCTTCGGGCTCGCCGGACAGGCCCATCCCGAAGTAATCCGCGCCGATCACCAGATAGCCCTGGCCTGCGAATTGCGCGATCATCAGTGCCGTTTCCGGCGAGTGTTCCGGAAAGGACGGCACCTGTTCCTTTTCGTAGACGGTTCCGTGCTGATAGGAGACAAGCGGGAAGGATGTCCCGCCGGTGTCGGGTACGGCCAGCAATCCCGTTGCAACCGTCGGCTGGTTGTCCCGTTCCGGAATGACCGAGCTGTAGGTCACACGATAGAGCCGCGCGCCATTCTGTGCAGGCGTATAGGGCACCGTGATTTCAAAGAACTCGGGGGTCTCGACGGTGAGGATCCGGTTGAGCCTGTCGGCTTCCCAATGTCCGATGAGCTCGTAGCTCACGCCCGGGGCCACTGATACCGGCGGCTCGCTTTGCGCCGCTGCGATAGCCGGAGTCAGTGCGACGCCAATACCAATGATGAACAAGAACGAATGGATCTTTCGAAGCAGCTTCGTCATGGTTTGGTCCCTTGTACTGCGACAATTCTCAAATGCTGTGGGAATGTCCGAAAGCCTGTGTATCCGAGCCTGCCCAAGCGGTTACCGGATACGGATCGGCGCCGAGGCGCCCGGTGAACACTATGGCCAGCTGCCTGCGGGCTGCAAGCCATTCCGGACGGCGCGCCCACCCGTTTCCGGGTTTCGGATGACCGGCCTGACCGTGGCGACCGCCGTGGGGCCCGGACCGTTGGGTTTCAGCGTCCTGGGCAGACCGCTTTACAGCTGTGACAGGGCGCCCCGGCATAATCAGGGCTGCACATGCCGGTCCCGCTCAAGTCCCCGAATGACGACCCGGCAACGATGCCTTTTTGTTCACCTGCCACGTCCTGTCATGGCTCGAACAGGGTCAAACACCGATATATTTCAGGACACGGTCACGGTCCCGATCCAGGTCCGCGTTCACACCGGACCAGACCACCTGGCCTTTCTCGAGAATGTAATGCCGGTCTGCCAGACGCTTCAGCGCCGAGAGGTTCTTGTCGATCAGCAGGATCGATTGCCCTTCACCCTTGAGCAATTCGAGAACCCGCCAGATTTCGTCGCGGATGACCGGCGCCAGACCTTCGGTGGCCTCGTCGAGGATCAGCAGCAGCGGATTGGTCATCAGGGCGCGGCCCACGACAAGCATCTGCTGTTCGCCGCCCAAGAGGGTTCCGGCGTTCTGGTTGGCGCGTTCCCTCATGCGCGGAAAGAGGTCATAGATGCGCTCGAGGGTCCAGGGGTTGGACCGTTTCAGGCGATTGGAGGCCGTCGCCACAAGGTTCTCGCGCACTGTCAGCGTCGAGAAGGTCTGCCGCCCTTCCGGCACCAGCCCGGCACCAAGCCGGGCCACCCGCTCCGGCGTCGCGCCGGTGATGTCCTGGCCGGTAAAGGAGATGCGGCCGCCTTTCGGCTTGATCAGCCCCATGATGGATCGCACCGTCGTCGTCTTGCCCATGCCATTGCGGCCCATCAGGGTGATGACCTGGCCGGCCTCGATATCCAGCGAGACATCGAACAGAACCTGGCTGCTGCCATAGCCTGCCTCAAGGTTTTCGACTTTCAGCATCACGCGTCCTCCGTGCCGAGGTAGGCTTCGCGCACTGTGGGGTCGTTCTGGACCTCCTCGGCGGTGCCGGTCATGATGATGCGCCCATAGACCAGAACCGAAATCCGGTCCGCCAGCGCATAGACCGCTTCCATGTCGTGTTCGACCAGCAGCATCGCACAGCTGCCGCGCAGGTTGTTCAGAAGCTCGATCATCTGCTGGCTTTCGTACTGGCCAAGCCCGGTGTCGCGTAGCCCTTAATTGTGAGATGGGAAATCCAACGAAATCAACGGCCACCCTTTGCCCTTAAATATGAGATTTTGTCTTTAATTCCGATATTTTTGCCCTTAACCCTGAGACAGGGTTCGCAGCTTCGTGTGGCAAATATTGATGGATGATGATCGCGACGACTCCGTTGCCGCTGGTGCTGAGGAGGCGCGCAGGGCGGCCGTTCTGCGTCCGCTTGTTCAGGCATATCTCAAAGGAACTGGCAGTCTGGAAAGTGGCATCAATGACGCCGTTTGGGAGCTTGGTGTCAGCAGGGCGACTGTGTGGCGCTGGATAAAGCGTCTGGCCGAAGAGGGTGGGCGCACCAGCGCTCTGGTACCGCGGAAACGGGGCCGCCCGACTGGTACCACCTTGATATCCGGCAAGGTGGAAGCGGTGATTGAAGAACATCTTCGCCGTTATTTCTTAAGGCGGGAACGTCCAAGCCTGTCGCGCGTCGTGACAGAAATTCGCAGCGCGTGCTGGCAGCAGGGCTTGCAACCGCCGACACGTCGGACGGTTCAGCGCAGGCTGGATGCAATGGATGCCCGCGAAATTGCCAAGGCACGCGAAGGCGCAAAGGCGGCCCGCCAGAAGTTTGCGCCGGTCGTAGGCGACAACAAGGCAAACCAGCCACTGGAGGTCGTGCAAATCGACCATACGCCTGCGGACATCATTCTCGTCGACAGTTTTGAACGCCAACCAATTGGGCGGCCTTGGGTCACGCTGGCGATCGACGTCGCAACGCGGATGGTGACCGGATATTACACCTCTCTCGAGGCACCTTCGCGTCTGTCGGTGGCGCTTTGCCTGACACAGGCTGTGGCCCCCAAGGCGGAACTTCTGGCGGAATTGGTGTGCAATGTTCCTTGGCCCGCGCAGGGTAAACCGCATAGGATCCACGTCGATAGAGGGCGCGATTTCCGGTCGCAAGCCTTTCGGTCGGCATGTGCGGAATGGGGGATCGATCTGGTCTATCGGCCGCCAGGCAGTCCTCATTTCGGAGGGCACATCGAACGATTGATCGGCACGATGATGGGGGCCGTGCACCTGTTGCCTGGAACAACGCAATCCTCGGTCGTGGCCAAGGGCGACTATGACGCCGAGGGCATGGCCACGATGACCTTAAGCGACTTCGATCGCTGGTTTGCTCTGGAAATCTGCCGCTACAACAACAGCATTCATTCAAGTCTTGGCTGTACGCCCGTCGCCAAATGGGAGGCACTCTCAGAGCAAATGACAGGCGACATCCCCTTCGAGATGGAAGCTTTTCGGGTGAGCTTCTTGCCGAGCGAACTGCGTAAGGTCAGGCGTGACGGCATCCATCTGTTCCAGATACGGTACTGGTCGGATGCGCTTGCAGGCCACATTGGGCGCGGCGATGGGAAGGTGGTCGTTCGCTACGACCCTCGCGATATCTCAATGATCTGGGTCGAATTGGACGATGGCCGGTATGTTGAGGCGCGTTACAGAAACTTGGAAATTCCGCCCGTGCCGCTCTGGGAATATCGCGAAGCCATGAAGAAGGCCCGTGCCCTTGGCAAATCCGGGTCCAATGAGTTGGTCTTGGCTGAGCTGATCCGACAGCAACGCCAGATCGAGTTTGAAAGCCGGGGCCTAACGAAGGCCGAACGCCGATCCCGTGAAAGAAAAGGGACATTGGAGGGCACCAACTCGGCTGTCTCGAAAACCGAAAGGCTGCGCCCGATCGACACGGGTGATACATCGCGCCCATTGTTCAAAGTGGAGAGATGGTGAATTGAGGGCAGGGACAACAGAGGAAGACGGTCGGATCGCCCTCATTCAATCGGATATCTGGATTGGCTTTCCGCGGGCCGAACAAGTTCTGGACCGTTTGCAGGGTATGATCGAAGCGCCAAGGCAAACCCGTATGCCTGGCCTTCTTGTGCATGGCGCGTCTGGGATCGGCAAGACGATGATCGCCCGCAACCTGTCGCGCAGATATGCACCGGAATATGACCCAGCATCGGGAATTACGCGAACGCCGCTCTTGCTGTTACAAGCACCGCCAGCTCCCGACGAACGGCGGTTCTATCTGCACATCCTGGCGTCCGTCGGGGCACCGGCCACGGCACTGGGCGCGCGCGCTCAAAATGTGGCCTCCCTCGAAGTCCGTGTTATTGCGCTTTTGCGCGACCTTGGCCTGCGGATGATCATGATCGACGAGGTCCACAACCTCTTGGCCGGGACCCACCGCGAACAGCGACGCTTTCTCAATGTTCTTCGTTATCTCAGCAATGAGCTCGAGGTGTCACTGATCTGTCTTGGGGTCAGCGAGGCCGTCGACGCCATCCGTGGTGATATCCAGCTTGTCCGACGGCTGGACGAACATCACTTGCCAAACTGGCGCGACGATGCCGAGTTCTCGGACATGATCCAGACCCTTATTGCTGCCATGCCACTGGAAAAGAAGTCCAACCTGAAGGTCAAGTCACTCAAGCAGATACTTGCACTGACCGGTGGGGTGACCTCGCGCATTTTCGCCCTGATCAAGGATCTTTCCATCGACGCCATTATCACAGGCGAGGAATGCATCACCGATGACGCAATCGCAAAATGGACGCCGGTTTGGTCGCGCCATGCGAACCCCCATCGGCGGCTCCAGAAGTCCCGGGTGTGAAGCCGCACCCGCTGCCCAAGACTGTCGCGCCGCTGCCAGACGAGTTGTTGTCAGGTTGGTTGTCTCGGCTGGCGGCGGCCAATTACTGTGATGATGCGGAACTACTGGCTCATCTCAGAATCGATACCGCGCATGGCACCGCCTTGAACTTCAACGTCGACGCGGCTGCGGCGGCGGCGGCGAAGATTGCCAACGCCGCACGGGTTGATCCAGATGTTGTGCGATCTTTGACCTTTCCAGCAATGACGACACGAGAAGCCTCGCTGACGGCCCAGATGCCATTCCAGCATTGCCTGCAATGCTCCAGAGAGGGCCTTTCGCTCAGGCATTGGAGGCGGGCCTGGGCATTTGACTGCCAGGTTTGCGGGACGAGACTTGTGCAGACCCTTGGCAAACTCCGTGAGGAACAAATATCTGGAAAACTGATATACCGAGCGCGCCGCGGGGCAGAGATGCTTGAGTGCGCCGCGCGCTCGCGCGGCCCCAAGCAACTTCGGCGCGCAATGCGCGCAGTCACCTTTGCCATGTCACTCAAAACCTTCCGCGGGGATCCGTCGTTCGCTGTCCAGAACCCCAGATCGGAAGTTAGGCTGTTCTGCCTCGCCGCAATCGCCGCCGCTCGATCTCATCCCTTGGCTAAGGCAGCCATCGTCAGCAAAAGCATCGACGACTATGCAAGGGTTGCTCTCTTGCGCGCCTTCGAGAAGGAGCCTCGATTGCTTGCCGCGGTTGATCACATCGCGCAAAGGTGCGCGAGAAACAGGGGCCCCATGACAGCCGTATCTCACAATTAAGGGCAAAAATTGTCGCCAAACGGGTCGCGTCTCAGATTAAAGGGCAACGCGACA
>JAEKDP010000008.1:134303-167754 GCA_016521575.1 Rhodobacteraceae bacterium F11138
GCCAATCCGCTCCAGCACACGTGCAAGCACGGGCCGCGCGCGATTGCCGCCCGAGGCGTGCTCTTCAAAGATCTCGGCGCATCCCGCAGACTGCAATGCCTCAGACTGGGGCAGGGGGGTCTGATCCTCGGTGGAGACATGAGGTAATCGCGGCGGCGCTGATCGGTTGGTTAGTGCAAGCTGCGGGGATAGAAGCCTTGAAGGAGAAAGCCCTATGCCCATGTTTGCCGCCCTTGATGTGTCCAAGAAAGAGACGCAGGTTCATATCGTTGATGTGTCTGGAAGGTGCGTTTGGCGCGGAAACGTGCCGACCACCCCGACGAACATTGCGACAGTGCTGCATCCCTACGCCAAACAGCTTGAGAAAGTTGGCCTTGAGACGGGCAGCTGGAGTTCGTGGCTGTACCATGGCCTGACCGATCTGGGTTTTGACGTCGCGTGCATGGACGCACGCCAAGCACACGCCGCGCTCTCTGTAACGGTCAACAAGACCGATGCAAACGACGCCGAAGGGCTCGCGCATCTGCTGAGAACTGGTTTGTTCCGCGACGTGCGTGTGAAGCCATGGTGCGATCTGCGCAGGCGGGCCTTGCTTCGTGCGCGCGCAACGCTTGTGCGCACCGTCATCGATCTCGGCAATGCGATCCGCAGTGCTTTGCGGTTGTTTGGCTTCAACATGGCAGCGGGTTCTGGCTCGGGAGGCGCGCGCGCTTTTGAGCGTCGGGTCGAACAACACCTCGCTGAACAGCCTGGGCTTGCGCCCGTTGTGATGCCGCTGCTTGATGCTTGGCGCGCTGCCCGTAAACAGGTAGCCCGGTATGAAAGTTCGATCCGCGCAGAGGTTCGGGCAGATGAGCAATGTCAGATTCTGATGACTGTCCCAGGGGTCGGTCATTTGAACGCGCTCGCCTTCGTGGCGGCAATCGGTGACACCAAGGCTTTCCCGTCCGGGCGCACGGCCGCGGCATGGATAGGCCTGACACCGCGACGATATCAATCAGGTGAGATCAACATGCAGGGCAGGATTTCGCGTCACGGCGACAAGCTGTTGCGGTCCTACCTCTATGAGGCCGCCGCCCACATCATGACCCGCGCCAAGACCGACAGCGCCCTGAAGAGATGGGGCACAGCCCTGCGCGAAAAGATCGGCTTCAAACGTGCGAACGTGGCGGTCGCCAGGAAGCTCGCGGTAACGCTGTTTGCAATGCTGCGTTCTGGAAAGCCCTTTGAGGCTGATGGAGTTGCTGCGTAAGGAATGACCGAGATCCACTGCTGACCAGCAGTGGCGCGTCCGCCGGGACGCCGAGCCGGTTTACCGCGTTATGCTCGCTGCAGACCCATCCGGGAGCACTGCGTTTGGAAACATTGCGGGAGCCGTTTTCGGAGCTCATGATGCAGCGGCACATGCCCGACTGCGAAGACAACCCTGACCCCGGATAGGCGGACACGCCACAGAAGTTCAGTTGCCCAGAAGACAAAAAACGCCGCCCTTTTTGGCGACGTTCAAGAGAAGAAGTGCTTGACCCATAGTCCGCGATTAGACAACGCGGGCATAGCCTATCAGGGACATGAAAACGGGCCGTTTGCAATTTTATGTATCACCAATAAACGACCGATTGATGGCAGAAGAATAACGTTTCGGAGGTTGGTGCCACCTTTTTTCTGTAAGTTCCACATAGGCGGCGCAATGGAAAACCGCTATCTGGAAGAATATGCGGGAGACCTGTGGGCCGGGTCTGCGGGGCGGGCATTGGGGTGTTGCATGGACTTACGGTTGAGGGATTATTTTGATGTCGGCACGCTGCAACGCGGTGAAGATTATGCGCATCGCGGTCTGGTCGCGACGGTCGAGCCTCTGCCGGATGGGAGTATCCGCGGGCGTGTGTTGAATGGGCGCGGGGAAAGCTACCAACAGCGGATTACCCTGAGCAACAGCTTTGTGGACGGGAT
Source organism: Rhodobacteraceae bacterium F11138 (assembly GCA_016521575.1). GTDB lineage: Bacteria > Pseudomonadota > Alphaproteobacteria > Rhodobacterales > Rhodobacteraceae > Sedimentitalea. The sequence continues at coordinate 136,254 of JAEKDP010000008.1, forward strand.
TTGCTCTTGCCCGGTGGGGCATAATTGCAAGCACGTGGTCGCTGTTTTGATGACATCGGCGGAACGCGATTCCAGCTCCCCGCAACTGGCAGCACCGGTGCGGGGTTGGCTGACCCGTGTCAAGCAGCAGCCGACAGCCCTAGTGCCGCCTGAGGCACGTCCCGAGGACTATCCGGACAAGGTGAAGGAACGCCTGCTTTATGTCCTGATCCCGAATGAAACAAAAGTCAGGATCGACATTTACAAGGGCCGTATCAATGCTGCTGGCACGGGCCTGAACAAGGCGATCCGGCGCTATGATGCGCTGCATGCCCTGCGCAGCAACGCTGTGGCAAAATTCATCCGACCGACCGATCTGGAGCTTTTGTCTGCGCTGGCGCAGACCCAACTGTGGGAAACGCACTATAGCTACGGCCTGCCCGGTATGTTCAAGCCAAAGGGGCAGGATGCTTTGCCCCTGATCCGGCGCTTGTGCGACACGGGTCGCTTCCTCCATGACAATTCTCCGGACGCGGAGTTGAGCTGGTCAGAAGCGTGTCCAAAGGCCAGACTGGCCTGGCGCATGGCGGCGGATGGCAGTCAGAGCCTGGGGTTTGAGGACGCAGACGGCATACAGTTGGAGTTGCGGGCGTTGGACGGGGCAGCGCTATGGGTGAACACCGCGCACGGTCAGATCGGGGCGCTGGCACAGCCGGTGCAGATTGAGGCGCTGCAGCTTGTCCAGAGCGCTCCCCAAGTCGCGCCCGATGAAGCGGCGGCCCTGGCTGCGGAGATGCCCGCCACGCTCGCTGGACTGGCCTTGCCGCCGCCGCATGTGGCGCGACAGAGACGGCGCGCGGCCCATAAACGCATCGCTCGTTTGACGCTTGGAGCGGAGAGCGCGCGTGACGGCTATAGGCGTTGGGACAGCGTTTCTGTCACTCTGCCCACACTGACATTGCGCTTTGTCTATGACGGGCAGGAGGTTTGGGAAGGCGACCCCGACCCCCGGGTCGTTGAAAACAACGAGGTCGTAACGCTGACGCGCGATCATCAATGGGAAGCTGCTTGCGTCATCCGGCTGATGGATGCAGGGGCGATACCCGTTGACGAAATGGACTATCTTTTGCCGAGCGCTCGAATGCTGCAATGCGATTTCGTCTTCGCTGAGGAGGAGATGGGCGCGAACAGTATGCGCCTCCCGTCGTCGCGCGATGGTCTCGAGTTTGCGTTCCGAACGCTGCCCGGGTTGCGGACCGAAGGCTGGGAAATCATTGAAACATCAAAGTGGCCCTTCCGTTTGAGCGATGAAGCTGCTGCGCTGACGGTTGCAACACAGGCCGAGGCAGGCGACGCATTCCACGGCAACGACTGGTTCTCGCTGGGGTTTCAAGCCGAGATCGGCGGCAAGCCTGTGGATGTCGCGCCCCTGATCGCGGCCTTTCTTGAACAGGTGCGTGACGAATGGGACGCCGTGCCGGTTGTCGACGTCCTGTCGCAGCATCTGTCCGATAAGCCGGTTTACCTGAACCGGGGCAAGGCGGGCTATGCCCCCCTGGACCTCAGTCCGCTGGCACCCCTACTCCATCTGGTGCTGACGCATTATGCCGAGTTGGGCGCGCTGCACCCGTCGGATGCGGATGTCGCTCGGTTGGCAGAAAAGGCGCTGGCAGGCAGCTCGGTACACTTCGCCGATAACGCCGGGATCATTCCGCTGGCTCGTAGCCTGAAGGCATTGGCCGAGGCCGAGAGTTTTGCTCCACCAAAGGGATTGCGCGCGCAGTTGCGCCCCTATCAGGCCTATGGTTCCGCCTGGATGGGCAGCTTGCTCGAAGCCGGTTTTGGCGGAGTTCTGGCGGATGATATGGGGCTGGGCAAGACAATTCAGGTGTTGGCCCTCTTGCAGGCACGTCGCGAAGCAGGAGCAGCTGGCCCGGCGCTTCTGATCGTACCGACCAGCCTGCTGCATGGCTGGCAGATGCAGTCCGCGCAATTCACACCGGATATTCGACTCGTGGTCCTGCATGGCACAGGCCGGGCGGCGCTGCGCGACGAGGCTCTGCGCGCCGATCTGGTCGTCACCACCTATCCGTTGCTGGCGCGTGATCAAGACTGGCTGACAGCGACAGAGTGGCCTCTGGTGATCCTGGACGAAGCGCAAACCCTCAAGAACCCTGCGTCGCAAATGGCCAAGAGCCTGCGCAACATTCCTGCCAAGGGGCGGCTGGCGCTGACCGGCACGCCGCTGGAAAACTCGCAACAAGACCTTTGGACACTGATCGACTGGGTGAATCCGGGTCTTCTGGGGTATAGAAAAGAGTTTCAGAAACTGTTTCGCACCCCGATCGAAAAGCATGGTGACGCGGTCGCACAATCGCGTCTCAACCGTAGGCTGCGCCCCTTCATGCTGCGTCGCACCAAGGAGCAGGTCGCAACCGAACTTCCTCCTAAGACCGAAATCCTGGAACGGGTGGAGCTGCCAAAGCCGCAGCAAGCGCTTTATGAAACCGTGCGCAGCACCATGGATGCCCGGGTGCGCGAGGCGATCAGCGCCCGTGGTCTGGCCGCAGCGCGGATTACTGTGCTCGATGCGCTGCTCAAGCTGCGGCAGGTGTGCTGCGACCCCGCGCTGGTCAAGACTGACGCGGCGCGCGCGGTGGCGGACAGCGCCAAACGCGTGCGTTTGCGTGAATTGCTGGCCGAGCTTGTGGCCGAGGGTCGCCGCGTTCTGGTGTTTTCGCAATTCGTTGAAATGCTGCATCTGATCGAAGCGGATCTTGCGGCCGCCGGTATCCCCCATCTGACATTGACGGGCCAGACGCAAAAGCGTGCCGATGTACTGGAAAGCTTTGCAAAAGGCACTGCGCCGGTTTTCCTGCTCAGCCTGAAAGCCGGTGGTCTTGGGCTGACCTTGACCGAGGCGGATACGGTGATCCTTTATGACCCATGGTGGAACCCAGCTGTGGAGCGTCAGGCCATGGACCGCACCCATCGCATAGGTCAGGACAAACCGGTATTCGTGCATCGTCTGGTCGCCGCAGGCACAGTAGAGGAAAAGATACTTGACATGCAGTCGCGCAAACAGGCGCTGGCCGACGCCTTGTTCGACAAGGATGGGGGACAGGCTGGCCCGTTGCTGGACGAGGCGATACTGCAAGATCTGTTTGCGCCGCTCGGGGTGTGACAGGGGCTCGCCGCCTAGACGTTGCGCCAAAGCATGCGAACGCGGCTCTTCCGGCTTGAGATGTTACCGACCATTTCTGGCAAACGCGCCGAAGGTCCGAAGGTTACAGCCCCGCAGCCTTGGTCAGGTTTACGCGGAACCGGTCGCGGCGCCGCTGGTAGCGGCGGGTCATCTCCGCCGAGGCGTGCCCCAGCTGCTTCTGGACATAGCGTTCGTCAACCTCTGCGGAGCTGGCGAGACCGGCGCGCAAGCTGTGGCCAGAAAACAGCGCCAGGCGCTCTTTTTCGGACAGTTCGGATCGGATGCCGGCGTCGAGGACCGTGCGCTTGATCAGTCGTGCGACATGTTTGTCGTTCAGGCGTGTTTCAGATGCGCGCTTGCCATCCCGCGAGGTGCCGACGAAGACAGGGCCGCAGTCGATCTTTGCAAAGTGCAGCCATTGTTCCAGCGCCTGGACCGGGCAGGTCTGATCGCTGGAGCCGCGGCCAATTTCGACCTCGCGCCAGCCGGTCTTGGCGTTGAGCGTGAGCAGGGCGCCTTTGTCGAAGATCTCAATCCAGCCACCAGAATCCGGCGTGTCGTCCTTGTGCACGTCGAGGCTGACGATTTCTGACCGGCGCATACCGCCCGCATAACCGTTCAGCAGGATCGCCCGATCCCTGAGCCCGCGCAGGTCGTAGGGCAGGGTGGCCACCATCGCGAGGATGTCCTCGGCCAGGATCGCCTCCTTTTGCACGGGCGGTCGCGCGTGCTTGCGCTTGATCCCGGCAAGGACGGTTGCGATGTGGCGGTTCTTACGTTCAAAGGTGAAGCCGCGTTGCGCATAGTTCCAGGCAAGGCCTGACAGGCGACGTTCGATCGTGCTGACAGACAGGGCAGGGGCCTTACCCTGAGGCGCTGCCAGATCCGCCAGATAAAGCCCGATCATCTCCGGCGAGGGCGGCAAAGGCTCCGCCCCTTTCATCCGGCACCAGCGCGCGAAATGCGCCCAGTCCTTCGCATAGGCTTTCAGCGTATTCTCGGAAGCCGCGGCACGGGCATAGTCGCGCGCCGTGTCCACCAGCCGATCGAGGGTGCCAGACCCAGCAACATGAGCCGGCCGGGCGATCCAGTCGCTTTTCTCTTGACGGCTCTCGTCACCCTGAGCATCATCAAACTTATCAGAGCGTGCTGAGGTCGATTTATCGTGTTCTGCGCCCATCATTTTTCCAAAAATCCACTCATTTTAAGCCTATGTTACAGCATATTCCTTTGTGTCCGATAATGCAAACTTATTGGACATAATAGAGAGCAGCAGGGTGCGGCGGTTTATGCGCTATTTTCTGGAAGAAAGCGCCGTTCTGAAGTAAGCTCAGAGCATGAAATTTGCCCGGCCCGATCCCATCGACGCCCTCGACATACTACCCTGGATGCCCACTTGGATCACCTCCGCGCGGGTTGAAGCCCTTGAAGATGTTGCGTTTTTGTCGGGGGCCGCGCTGAACCACCTGTATGTTGTGCTGGGATGCGTGCAAGTGCCCCAAGCCTTGTTACGCGATCGTCTCGCGCTTCGCGCGGCCGAGGCCTGTGTCGCGTTTTCAGGACGCCCGGAACGGGCAGGGGAGCTGCGCGATGCCGTACACCTTCTGCGCCCCGGTGACCTGCCTGGACCAGCCGGAGAAATCTATCTGCACTGGCGGCGCGCAGTGGAGCGGCCGGTGTCGGTCAAGGCGCTTAGCCGGGCGTTCCCTGATTTCCAGACCGAGCGGATCGCGGGCTGGCTCGATGCAGGGCAGGGCGCAGCGGTCAGCCGAGCCGCAATGGCGCTGGAGGCGGTGCTGTCAACGCCGCGTTAAAAATCCCCAGAAGTGCCGAAGTAAAATTCCCCACTTGCACGGGTCCGGTGATCAGCCGGTTTCAGTGATCTGAGGCTCCGCTATTGGTTTTTGGCGGCCGGCCGCGCCGCTTCGGCGGCGGTGGCGGGGTGATGGGTGCGTTGGCCCGGACATGCTCGGGAATGAGGTTGGCATGGCTGCGGAGCCGGTAACTGGCGCCCTCGATCTGGATGACCACGGCGTGGTGCAGCAGCCGGTCGAGTAGCGCTGTCGCGACGACCGGGTCGCCGAAGACCTCGCCCCATTCCGCGAAGCCACGGTTCGAGGTGAGGATCATGGCGCCTTTCTCGTAGCGGGCGTTGACGAGCTGGAAGAACAGGTTGGCGCCGCCTGTGGTGATCGGCAGGTAGCCGATCTCATCGACGATCAGCAAAGAGGCCCGGGTATAGAAGCGGATCTTCTCGGTCAGCCGGCCCTCGCGTTCGGCCTGGCTCAGCGCCGTGATCAGGTCGGCCAGGGTGGCGCGATAAACGCTTTTGCCGGCCTTGACCGCGGCAACGCCGAGGGCCGTGGCCAGGTGCGACTTGCCGGTGCCCGGCGGTCCGAGGAAGTGGACGACCTCGGCCCGCCGGATGAAGTCCAGCTGGGCCAGAGCCGCGATCCGTTCGCGGTCGAGCGACGGCTGGAAGCTGAAGTCGAAGCCTTCGAGCGTCTTAACGGGCAGGAGCTTGGCGGTGCGCAGGGCCACGTCGATCCGGCGCGTCTCCCGTGTCGCGTATTCCTCACTCAGGAGCGTGTCGATGGCCTCGATCGCGGTGATCTCGCCTTTCTCCAGTTGCCGCAGCGTGTGATCGAGGGCTTCGAGCGCGCGCGGCATCTTCAGCCCGACCAGGGCGCCGCGGATCCGGTCCAGAAGATCGCTCATGACCGTGTCCCCTCGGCCGCCAGGCGCTGGCCAACCGCACCGTAGAAGTCGAGCGGCCGGCGCAGCCCCTGCGAGGACCGCGACGGGGATGGCCTTGGCGGTGGTGCCTTGCGATGCGCCGGATCGACGCGGCGCCGGGCCTTGCCTTCCAGCACCGGATGGCGGGCGATCAGTTGGCCATCTTCGAAGATCCGCAACTCGGTGGCGTGATGCTGGACCTCGAGTGTTCGGCGCCGGGTGGTGTCCGGGACGGAGTAGAAGTTGCCACCGACCGCGATCATCCCGTCCTTGCTCACCCGGCGCTCCACGGTCAGCACAGCGCTGTAGGGGATCGCCGGGAGCGGCTTCAGATGGCGGACTTCCTCGGCGAAGGCCTCATCCACCACCCGCCGCGTCGTGGCATGAACGCGCGGATTGGCCACCTCGGTCCGCCAGGTTTCGAATTGGGCATTGAGATCGTCCATATTCCGGAAGGTGCGGGCCAGGAAGAAGTCCTGACGGATATAGCGGAACGGCCGCTCGACCTTCCCCTTGGTCTTGGCCCGATACGGCTGGCAGGCCCGCGGCACCGCGCCGTAATGGTTCAGCAGCGCCACCAGGGAGGCGTTGTAGGTCACCACCCCGGCCTCGTCCTCGCCGATCACGGCGGTCTTAATCCGGTCATAGAGGATCTCCTCGGGCACACCGCCCATGTCCGAGAAGGCCGCGATGTGGCAGCGCAGCACCGATTGCAGGTTCTGGCTGGCAACGAACCGGCCCCAGAGCCAGCGGCTGTGACCGAGCACCATCGAGAACAGCCAGACCTTGCGGACGACGCCGGGTTCATCGGTGAACTCAACCGTGAACTCGGCAAAATCGACCTGGGCCTGCTGGCCCGGCGGGGTTTCGAACCGGCGCTCGAACTGCGCCTGTCTGGGCGGCCGCACCTCGCGCAGGAAGTCCGTCACCGCGGTGTAGCCGCCGTCATAGCCCAACTCCCGGATCTCGCGCAGTAGGCGCGCCCCGCTGAGATCGGGGAAAGCCTGGATGCGCTCCTGCAGATAGTGCTCATAGGGCGCGATCACGCGCGCCCGCGGCCGGCGCGGGCCGTAGACCGGCGCCTCCAGCCCACGGTCGAGATACTTCCGCACGGTCTTCCGGTCAGAGCCAACCTTCCGCGCGATCGCGGATATACTCAGACCCTGCTTCTTCAAATCTTGGATCAAAACGATCTCCCTCAGTCCTTTCACCTGCCTGCCCCTGTCAGTTCCTCGTTCAGGGCATCAGGCTTGCATCCCGCGCCAGTGACAATTCCGAATAAATGAAGTTCGGAATTGCCCCTGACGCTCACCACTGGGGAAAATTCAAACGGCGGTTCTGGGGAGATTACATCCGGCGGTTACAGGTGCTGACGGAGGCGCCGCGTGCCGAAGTGGTGGCGTTCGTCCTTGCTGACGCGTCCCTCGCGCAGGCGTTTGGTTTGGATCATGTCGTGCCGCTGCTCGCCCCAGCCCTGAAACGCGCCGCCCTACGCAAACGCGGGGACGACTTGCGGCTCGCCTGTCACCGCGCGCTCGTCTCATCAGCGGTCGAGGCCGCGCGTCTCGCCACAGACCTCGCGCGCCGGGCCGCGCATCTGAAAGCGGTCGCGCCCAAGCTTCGGGCCAAGGGCGCGGGCGACGCGGTCGAGATGTTCCTGACCCGCGATGCCGTGGCGCCTTCGGCCCTGCCTTTGCCGGACCGCGCCGCTCGGCGGCTCTGTGATCGGCTGGTCGACCTCGGTGCCGTGCGGGAGCTGACCGGGCGCGACACCTTCCGGCTCTACGGGGTTTGAGCGATGGCGAAGGATCGCTCTGAACCCGACCTGGACCGCGAGTTGGCCGACCTGCCGCCCGAACTGCGCTGGCGGGAATGGATGCGGCGGATCGAGGCCGTGCTCTTTGCAAGCGCCTCACCGGTGCCGCGCGAGGATTTGGCGCGGGTCGTGGGGCAGGGGGTGTCGGTGGACCTGCTGGTCGAGGATCTGGCCGCCGATCTGGAGGGCAGGGCGTTTGAAGTTGCGCAGACCGCCGGGGGCTGGATGTTCCGGACGCGGGCAGCCTACGCGCCTGCAATCCGCGCTGCGGCGGATGTCGGGGATCAATTGCTGGATCTGAGCGAGTTCGACGTCGCGGTGCTGGCCGCCATCGCCTATCACCAGCCGATTACGCGCGACGGGCTCAAGGACATCTTCGGCAAGGAGATCAGCCGTGACCTGATCGGGCGACTGCATGCGCGCAACCTGATCGGGACCGGGCCACGGTCGCCTCGACGTGGCGCGCCCTATACCTTCGTGACCACGGATCAGTTCCTGGTCGCCTTCGGGTTGGAGAGCCTGCGCGATCTTCCCGATCGGGGACAGCTAGAGGATGCGGGCCTGAGTATTGAACCCTAGTCAGCATCGACGGGATTCGACGGCAACTTTCGACAGGGTTATCCGCTTCGCTGACTCAGGTCACCGCGCCGCGAATGCGGAATCTGTCATCGTCCCATTCGCGGGTGGAGAGGATTGCCGACAAATATTCTGCCGCTTTTAGTACCTCGACAAAGCTGAGATAGAGGGGGGCAAAGCCGAAGCGCAGCGTGGATGGCGCGCGGAAATCGCCGATCACACCGCTTGCGGCCAGTGCCTGCATCACCTCGAAGCCGCCCATTTCGAGATCGAAGGACACATGGCTGCCTCGCTGCGTCTCCTCACGCGGGCTTGCCAGAGTGATCGGCTGACCCGCGCAAAGCTCCTCGACCGCCTCGATGAAGAATCCGGTCATCGCGCGCGATTTGGCCCAAAGCGCGGCCAGATCCACATCGGCCCAGAGTTTCAGCGCCTCATCCAAAGCTGAAAGAGAAATCACCTGGGGGGTTCCGCAGACCAGTTTTCGCGCGCCCTCCGCAGGGGTGTACCCTCGCGTGAAATCGAACGGTGCGGCATGCCCCATCCAGCCCGAAAGCGGTTGGCGCATCGCTGAGACATGGCGTGGATTGACCCAGGCAAAAGCCGGGGCGCCCGGTCCGCCGTTCAGATACTTATAGCCACACCCGACTGCGAAATCGGCATCGGCTCCCAGCAGGTCGCAGGCGACGGCACCCGTGGTATGCGACAGGTCCCACAGCACGGCAGTGCCCTTTTCATGGGCGTCTGCCGTGATGGCCGCCATGTCCCGGACCCGTGCAGAGCGATAGTCCACATGGCTCAGCAGCAGGACTGCGGTGTCATCGTCGATATGAGCAGCAGGGTTGTCGCCCTTTTCGAAATAGCGAAGCTCGATATCCGGAACGAGCGCGGCAAGCCCTTGGGCGATGTAACTGTCGGTCGGGAAGTTGTCGCCTTCGGCCAGGATCACTTTGCGCTCTGGCCGTAATTGCAGCGCGGCGGCAAGGCATTTGAAAATGTTGACCGAGGTGGAATCCCCGACAGAGACCTGCCCGGTGGCGGCGCCGATCAGCGGGGCGATCCGGTCGCCGGCGGTCATCGGCAGGGTGAACCATCCGGCCTTGCTCCAACTGCGGATCAGCCCTTCGGCCCATTCGCCGCGCGTGACCGAGGCGATCCGGTCGGCGGCGGCTTTGGGCATCAGCCCAAGGGAATTCCCGTCCAGATAGATAAGCCCCTCGGGCAGATGGAAAAGGTCGCGCTTGGCGGCGAGCGGATCCCTGGCATCCATGGCCGCGGCTGTTTTTGAAAGATCGCTCATGGGGACATCTCCTGATTTACGGCATATGCCGGGCTTGGGTGGTTCGAGGCTTTCGGAAAATTCTCCGGATCACATGCCAAGCCGGGCGCGTGGCGCGATGCCAGCCTTGACCAGATCCTCAGCCTCAGCCTCGGAAAAGCCGAGCTCTGCGAGTATCTCGCCGGTATGCTCTGCGAAACGCGGCGGTCGGCGGCGGTAGTCTGGTGCGTTGCGACGGGGGCGGGCCGGCGCGCCGATACCCTGATAACCGTCGATCTCGACTCGCATCTCGCGATGCAGCGTATGCGGATGCGCCAGGCTTTCGCCCACGTCCAGCACTGGCCCGGCGGGAACCCCGGCGCGGATCAGCCGTTCGGCAAGCACCCCGCCATCCAGCTCTGCCATTGCAGCTTCGAGCGCCGCGCGCAGCTCCTCTCGGTGGGTCACGCGCAACGCATTGCCGGCAAAGCACGGATGATCGGCGATTTCCGGAGCGCCGATCTCATTGCAGAGGTGGCGGAACTGCTGATCGTTCCCGATCGCTAAATAGATGGGTCTTGTTGCTGTCGCATAAGAGGAATAGGGTGCGATGTTTGGATGCGCATTTCCAGTTCTGCGTGGCAGTTTACCGGAGATCAGATAATTGGCGGCATGCGGATGGAGCAATGACAGAGCACTGTCGAAGAGCGTGGCGTCGACGATCTGCCCCTGGCCGGTTTCCGCCCGCGCATGCAGTGCCAGCAGGATGCCGATCACCGCGTTGAGGCCCGTGACCATGTCCACCACGGGCAGGCCGACGCGCGTGGGGCCGCCCTCCTCGGTGCCATTGACGCTCATCAGGCCGCCCATGGCCTGAAGGATCGCGTCATAGCCCGGCAGCCCCCCGAGCGGGCCATCGGCGCCAAAACCGCTGATCCGGCAATGGATCAGTCGCGGGAACCGCGCCGCCAGCACATCATCATAGCCGAGCCCCCATTTCTCCAACGTGCCGATTTTGAAGTTCTCCACGAGGACATCCGCCTGTTCGAGCATCCGCAACAGCACCGCGCGGCCCTCCTCGCGGCGCAGGTCGAGCGCGATGCCGCGCTTGTTGCGATTGGCCCCGTCGAAATAGGAAGCGGTTTCTTCGCGGAACGGCGGACCCCAGTTGCGCGTTTCATCTCCCATGGGGGGCTCGACCTTGATGACATCCGCCCCGTGGTCGCCCAGGATCTGCGTGGAAACCGGACCGCCCAGCACGCGGGACAGGTCGATGACGCGAATGCCTGTCAAGGCGCCGGTGTTCGGGCTGTCTGTTCCGATCATGCGACCACATCCAATACATCCGCAGCGGAGTCGAAAAACCGGGCGATTGCCTCGACCTCACCGGGATCACGTTCCAGCGGATCGCGCGCCGAAAGCTTGTGACGCACCACATTGCGGGCCAGCGCCAGCCGGTTCCCATTGGCGTCGTTTCCGGTTCGGCGCAGCTGTGCGTCCTCCCAAGCCAGGATAGCGGCTGAGGTGGCGTTATAGACCGCCGTGGCGGCGGTACGCGTTTCGATTTCACGGTCGCGGTCGTGGGCGACGGCCTCCATCATTGCGGCGGCACGGGCGAAATGATCGATGATCTCGGGTAGCGGGCCGAGCGTCTCGCTTGCCCGCGCCGTCAGCTCGTCGACATATGTCCGCAACGCGGAAAGCGCATCCTCGCGGCGCACCGCGCGCGCCACATCGAGCGCGACGATGTTGCTGGTTCCTTCCCAGATCGAGCCGAGATGCGCATCACGCAGCACACGCGCATCAGACCATTCCTCGATATAGCCGCAGCCGCCGCGCACCTCCATGGCATCGCCCGCGACCTTGCGGGCGTCGCGGCATGTGCGGAACTTCACGAGCGGTGTGAGGATCCGCAGCACCTTCTGCATCGCCTCGTCTCCGGCATCGGCACGCCGCAGGACATCGGCGGTATGGAAAACCATCGCACGGCCCTGTTCGGCGGTGGTCGCCATCTTTATCAACTGCCGCCGCATCACCGGCAAGTCCACCAGCCGCTTGCCAAAAGCGGTACGGTTGCGCGCGATGAAAAGCGCTTCGGTCACCGAACGACGCATCAGCCCGGCAGAACGAACGCCATTCGCCAGGCGCGACATGTTGATCATGTCGGTCATTTGCTTGAAACCTTGCCCCGCATCGCCGACGAGATAGGCCTCGGCCCCCTCAAGCGCGATCTCGCCGCTGGCCATGGACTTCGTGCCCATCTTTTCTTTCAAACGCAGGATGCGATAGGCGTTGCGCCGCCCGTCGGGCAAATGGCGTGGCAGCAGGAACAAAGACAGGCCCTTCGTTCCAGTGTCGCCGCCCTCAGGGCGTGCCAACACCATGCTTAGCGCGGCGTCGGGATTCGAGCAGAACCATTTGTCGCCGTATAGGCGCCAAACTCCGTTTTCGAACCGCGACACCGTGTCGATCGCGCCAACGTCTGAGCCCGCGGCCTGTTCTGTCATGAACATCGAGCCCTGAAACAGCCTATCCATGTCCTGGCTGGTCAGTTGATCGATATAACGCGCCGCCAGCGCGGGGTCGCCAAACTTCACGAGCGTGCGGGTCAGAGAGTCGGTCATGCTGAGCGGACAGCAGAGGCCGAACTCTGCCTGAACAAACAGGTAGACTAGGGCGTATTTGACGATCGGCGGCAGCTTGTCGTTTGCCCCGAAGACACCCGCCCGGTGCGACATGGCCGCCAGCCCGAACTCTCCAAAGGCATAGCGTTCAAGTTCACGGTAATCCGGATGTTTCAAGATGCGCTCCTGATCGGCGCCGTTGCGAGAGCGGATGCGCAGCTCGGGTGGATTCTTGTCGGCAGACAGCGCCAGTTCCTCCAGATATCCGCCCGCGAGTGCGCCCATGCGTTCGAGATGTGGCCGCACCAGATCCCGCGTTTCAGCATCGAGATAAACGAGCATCAGACGCCACAAATCCGGGTCAGCCTCAAACAGGTTCAATCCGGCACTGTCGGGGATGTTGCGATGTATCTCGGGCGTCATGGTCATCCTCCTGCGCTAAGCCGCGAACTGGGACCGGTCTCGCAGAACAAGGATATTCAATCCAATACCGTTATGGTATTCAGCAATAGTGAAATGAGAATGAATTAGGGGCTGCCATGTCCGTCACATTCCGGCAGTTGCGTCAGTTTCTGGTGCTGTCGCAAGAGCTTCACTTTGGCCGCGCGGCGGTTCGGCTGGGCATATCGCAACCACCGCTGAGCACCAGCCTGCGCCAGATGGAGGAGCGGCTGGGTTTTGCGTTGATGGTGCGCAGCAGCAAGTCGGTCAGCCTGACGCCAGCGGGCAAGGTCTTTGCCGAGCATGCAGCGCGAATTCTGGGGCAAATGGATGCGGCGCGCGCTGCGGCGGCGGATACCGCTCAGGGAATGGCGGGCGAGCTGACGGTCGCCTTCGTCCCCGCGATGCTCCTGCGATACCTCCCGACCGAACTGCGGGCCTTTCGCGAGAGCCACCCGCAGGTGGAACTGGCACTGCGCGAGATGAACACGACTGAGCAAATCGAAGGGCTGCTCGATCACAGTGTCGATGTCGGCTTCGTTCACGCAGTGCCGTTCCCCGACGAAATCGAGCAACATGTGCTCGAAACCGAACGGCTGGTCTGCTGCCTGCCCCCCAATCACCGCTTGGCAGGGCGCAGCCGGGTGTCGATTACGGAGCTGGCGAGCGATCCCGTCCTAGTCTTTGCCCGTGATTTCGCAGCACAATATCACGACAAGATTTCGGGCCTTCTCCATGCGGCAGGGATCGAACCGGCCTCGCGATTTCACATTCGCCACTGGTTCACGGTTGTCACGCTGGTGGCACAAGGAATGGGTGTGTCGCTTGTCCCAGCATCGCTTGCCCGCAGCAACTTTGTCGATGTCACCTATATTGAAATCGAAGAAGGTCAGGCGGAACATGACGTCGTGATGATCTGGCGGCGTGGGGAAACCTCCAAGGCGTTGGCCGCGTTTCTTGCGCGTTTCGGCGTCACTGCGGATGTCTGAGGCTCGGATCTACGGTTCGATGGGCATTCGATTTTCGATGACGCGCACGAACCAACTGCTTCCAAAGGGCATGGCCTCGTCGTTGAATTCGTAGGCAGGATTGTGCAGCGGTGCGCTGTCACCATTCCCGACCCTCATGAAGGCGCCCGGGCGTTCCTGTAGCATGAAGGCGAAATCCTCGCTCCCCATAGACGGACCCTGCTCGACGAAATCACCCGATACCTCTAGGGCGGCCTCGATAGCGGCTTCGGTCTGTTCCGCACTGTTCTCCAGCAAAGGATACTTGCGCGTATAAACCACCTCTGCGGTCGCCCCATATGCGGCGGCGATTCCAACCGCAGTCTCCTTGATACGCGCTTCGGCCATATCCTGTTCGTGCCGATCCAAAGCGCGCGCGGTGCCCTGCAGGGTTACCGTTTCGGGAATAACGTTTACGGCGTCTGAGTCGGATGTGAGCTGTGTAACCGACACCACCAGCGCATGGTTGGGATCGCTGTTGCGGGAAACGATGGCCTGCAGACCGACAATGATCATCGCGGCCACCAGCATCGTATCCACGCTGCGATGCGGCTGTGCGGCATGGCCGCCAAAGCCCCGGATCTGAATGTCGAACACATCCCCTGCCGCCAGAAGCGGGCCCTGGCGGATGCCGAACTGGCCGATGCGCATCTTTGGGCCGTTGTGCAGGGCATAGACCTCGTCGATTTTCCAGCGATCCATCAGCCCGTCTTTGCACATGGCCAGCGCCCCGGCGCCGCCTTCCTCGGCCGGCTGGAAGATCACCACCACCGTTCCCGCGAAATTGCGCGTTTCTGCAAGGTATTTCGCCGCTCCGAGCAACATTGCCGTATGTCCGTCATGACCGCAGGCATGCATCAGCCCATCAATTTTGGACGCGTGGGCGAGGCCGGTCGCTTCGCGGATCGGAAGCGCATCCATATCGGCCCGCAGACCGACCGTCCTCGGCCCCGAGGTTCGGCCTTTGATGACACCGACGACGCCGGTTCGGCCGATCCCTTCCACAACCTCGTCACAGCCGAATTCACGTAGTTTTTGCGCAACGATTCCAGCCGTACGGTGCGTGTCATAGAGCAGCTCCGGGTTGGCATGGAAATCCCGCCGCCACGCCGTCATCTCGGGAAGCAGTTCGTTAAATCGGTTCTTGATAGGCATGTCTTCTCCTAACCTGTTCGCACCGTCAGTGGCCGCGAATACGCGGGTCCAGCGCATCGCGCAGCCCGTCACCTATGTAGTTGATGCTAAGCACTGTCAGCGAAATGAGGAATCCGGGCAGAATCGCACGCCCCGGGTAGTCCTGTAGATAGTCGATCCCGTCGCTGACGAGCCGCCCCCATGTTGCAAACTCCGGCGGAAAGCCGAGGCCCAGGAAGCTCAGCGCGCTTTCGGTCATGATGGCGGTTGCCATCATGAGTGTTGCTGACACCATGATCGAGGACAGCACGTTCGGCAGAATATGACGCGGCATAATGCGCCAGGTGGGGACACCGATCGAACGTGCGGCCAGCACGAATTCGCGTTCTTTCAGCGTCAGCACATCACTTCTGACCACGCGGGCCGTCCCCATCCAGGAGGTGAGCGAGATCGCCGCGACGATCAGCAACAATGTTCCCAGCTCGACTCCGAACACCGCCGAGAGCGGATCGCGAAACAGCATGGACAGCACCAGCAGGAGCGGCAGCAGCGGTAACGCAAGGAACAGATCCGTCAGCCGCATCAGCACCCCGTCGACCAGCCGAAAGAAGCCGGAGATCATTCCCACCGCGGTTCCGATCACAATCGAGAGGATCATTGCGGCGCTTCCAACGACAAGCGAAATCCTCCCCCCCATCATCAGCCGCGCGAACAGGTCGCGCCCAAGCTGATCAGTGCCGAACGGATGCGCCAGAGACATGCCCTGATTGCGCGCGCCGATATTCACCGTCGAGGCATCTACAGGCCAGATCAGCGGGCCGATAAAGCACACAGCAAGGATCGTGGCAAAGACGATCATCCCGAAAAGCGCGCCGCGATGCGTCTTGAATTGCTCCCAGACATCCCACCACTGGCTGCGGGCGGCAAAGGTGAGGTCTTGCGTCATGTCAGTCATAGCGAATCCTCGGATCGAGTAGGCCGTAAAGCACATCGGCCACGAGATTGAAGAAGACGACGAGCGCGGCGAAAATCACCGAGAGCGTCATCACTGTCGGAACGTCTGACGCGTAAATCGATGTGATGAGGAGCTGGCCGATTCCATTCACGCGAAACAGCTGTTCGGTGATGATCGCCCCGGTGAAAACGGTCGGAAATCCAAGGGCGATGACGGTCACCACGGGGATCATGGAATTGCGCAGTACATGCACGAGCAAGACGACGCGTTCGGTCATCCCCTTCGCCCGTGCGGTGCGAACATAGTCCTGCCCCAGATTGTCGAGGACGGATGCCCGCACGAAACGGCTGATCTGGGCCAGGTTCAGCAGGGACAGCACAGCGACCGGCAGGATCATCTGGCGCACCTGCAGCCAGAAGCTGGACCAGTCGCTGACGGTCAGCATCGTGTCATAGACCGTCGGAAACCAGCCCAGCCAGATCGAGAAGACCAGGATCAGCACGGGACCCGTGAAAAACGAAGGTAGAGAAAAGCCGGCCATCGAGATGAGAACGCCGAACTGATCGAACCAGCCATATTGGCGGTAGGCGGAATAGATGCCGATCGGAAGCGCCAGCAAGGTGCCGACAAGATAGGAGAGCCCGACAACCCAGAGGGTCTGGGGCAAACGCTGCATGATGAGATCTGCAACGGGAGACCGGGTTTGAAAGGAAATCAGCCGCGGTCCCTCAATTGCCAGGTTGTCCAGCCCCGTGGCGGCGGCAAGCATGTGGCTGGGCTCCACAACCGCGAACAGGTAAAGCCACCGCAAAAAGCGGACATACCACGGATCGCCCAGACCAAGCGCGGCACGAAGGCCCTCGCGGACGTCTTCTGGAATGCTCAACGGCAGTTGAGACATCGGGTCGCCCGGCGACAATTCGAGCAAGAGGAAGATCGCCAACGCAATGACGAGGAGTGTCGGCACCATCAAAAAAAGACGGCGCAGTGTAAACGTCAACATACCGGTTTTCCTTGGAATGAAGGCCGACCGAGGCTACACAATTCCCCGGCCGGCGCTCATCAATCAGTTTGCGCGACGCCAATCGGCGATATTCCAGAGCTCCGATCCCCAAGGGTTCATTCGGACTCCTTCCAGCGTGTTCGCTCGGGCGGAAATCTGACTGCGGTGGATAAGTGGCAGCACGATATAGGATTGAATGATGATGTCGTTCAGCTTCTTGAAGATCTCCTGGCGGGCGCTAGGCGAGGCGGTCTGACGCAGCGTGTCGAGCAGCGTGTCATATTCCTCGCTGCAGAAGCGCGGAACGTTGGTGCCTTTCCAATGCGTTTCCGGCCTGGGCTCTGCCCCGCAGCGCAGGGCATTGAGGTACGTCTCGGGATCGATGCCAGTAAAACCGTTGGTGAAAATCTGCACATCTGCATAGAATTTCCGAAGCGTATCCGGCGAGGACACGTCACCACCGAAGAACACGGATGCATTGATGTTGCGCAGCTCGGTATCGACACCGATTTCACTCCACCACTGCTTGATCAGTACCTGAAAGTCCTGACGGACCGGGTTGGTTGGGGCCTGGAACAGGAGTTCCAGCCGCTGCCCGTCCTTCGCGCGAACCCCATCCGGCCCCGGGACCCAGCCCGCCTGATCGAGAAGGGCCCGCGCCGCATCAAGCTGTTGTTGTACGCATCCGTCATTGTTAGGCGACCGGAAAATCTCGGGACTTTCAAGCACATTGCAGGCCGGTTTCCCGGTCCTGCCATAGCCGATGTCGACAAGGACATTTCGATCAATAGCCAGACTAAGCGCCTTGCGTACATTCAGGTCCGACAGTACGGGATTCGCCTTTTTGCGTGTCGAACGCGTGTCCGGATCCAGATCAGGCGAAGGATCGGTCAAGTTTAAGGTGATCTGCTCGATCATCGGCCCAAATGCGATAACCGGCTCCCCTTGAGAGCCTTTCGACAGACGTTCCAGAACCTCGGGCGCAACCTGAGTATTGATCGCATAATCCATTTCGCCGGTTTCAAGCACGGTACGCGCGGCCGAAACCGCATCGCCGCCGCCCTTCATGACCAGACCGGAAAAGGCCGGCTTGTCGGCCTCCCGGTAATATGGGTTCGCCTCCATCTTCAGGACGTCGTTCGGCATGAAATCGGTAAGACGGAAGGCGCCAGTGCCGATCGGGAAGAAATTGGCTTCGGTGCATTGCAGCGCCTTCTTGCCAATACAATTTTCGAACTGCGCTTTTTGCAGGATCGGTGTCGATGCCCCGACAAAGAGGTTGAAAGGATTGGCTTCTGGCTGCTTGAACGTGATTTTCACCGTCTGTGCATCGACGGCATCCACCGACTCGATGTTCGTGAAACTACCCAGTTGGGCGCAGCCAGTGCTGGGTTCCATGCAATAGGATGCAGTGAATGCCACATCCTCCGCCGTGAAAGCGGAACCATCGGACCAAAGAATATCGCCGCGCAGTTTCCAGGTAACCGTTTTCAGATCCGGCGAAATACCACCATTCTCTACGGACGGAATGACCTGAGCCAGCCGGGGCAGCATCTCAGCCTTTGGGTTAATACGTGCCAGAGGCTCGAGAACGATCGACGAGGCGATCTTTTCCTTGATCCCTCCGGACAGGTAGGGGTTCATCAAAGACGGGGCTTGCCAGAAGATCATTCTGAGCTCTCCGTCTGAACCTCTCTCGGCCATAAGCGTTGTCGGCAAAACCATAAGCGACGACAAAATCGTGCCGGATATCCACTTTCTCATTCTCATATTTCCTCTCCTGCTGCTTCGTTTTTTTCGCCCATCCGGTTTTCGGGGGCGTCTTTAGTCATTCAGATGGCATGCCGAGTACTGCCCAGGCGCGACAGCCTTTAACTCTGGTTCCGTTGTGCGGCAGATATCCATGACATGCGGGCAGCGCGTGCAGAAGTTGCAGCCCTTCGGCGGGTTTGCCGGCGACGGAAGGTCACCTTTCAGCACTTCGCGCGGCGCGTCTGCTCTCCGTGACGCCACCGCGCCGGGCACGGCGGACAACAGCGCTTTGGAATAGGGATGGCTCGGCCGTTGATAAAGCAGCTCGGTATCGGCCAGTTCAACGATCTTGCCCAAATACATGACGGCGACCCGGTCAGCGATATGGCGAACCATCGAGAGATCGTGGCTGATAAAGAGATAGGTCAGCGAGAATTGTTCCTGCAGATCTTTCAGCAGGTTGACAACCTGCGCCTGAATCGAGACGTCAAGCGCGGCGATCGGTTCATCGCAGACGATAAAGTCCGGGTTCAATGCCAGCGCGCGCGCGATACCGATACGCTGACGCTGGCCGCCCGAAAAAGAACTGGGATACCGGTTGAGAAACGCGCGATTGAGCCCCACGGCATCCATGAGCTCGCAAACCCGAGCGATCAAAGCTCTACGCTTCAGGTTGGCATGCTCATTCAGTGGTTCAGAGATAATTTCGGACACGGTCATTCGGGGGTTCAGGCTCGCCTGCGGATCCTGGAACACCATCTGCATCCGTGTTCTGATCGCGCGCATTTCTTTGTGCGACAGCGCGGTGACCTGACGACCATCAAAGACCACCTCTCCTGAGCTGGGCTCGCTCAGCCTGAGTAATCCACGACCGCAGGATGATTTCCCGCAGCCGGATTCCCCCACCAAGCCCAGGGTTTCGCCTTTGAATATGTCGAAGCTGACACCGTCGACGGCCTTCACGCTGCCGATCTGGTGCCGCAGCAGCCCCCCGTAAATCGGAAAATGCAGCTTCAGGTCGCGGATTTCGAACAGCGGCTCAGACATGTTCGGCGACCTCCCGGAGCGGATAGTGGCAGGCCACGTCATGGCCGTTGCTCAAAGGCTGCCGGCGCGGCAGCTCTTGCGCACAGCGCGCGCGCGCGTGGCCGCATCGCGCCCGGAAGGCACAGGATTGCGGCGCTTCAGTCAGGATCGGCGGCATGCCCTCGATCGCCCGAAGGCGCTCTTGCTTCGCCCCTCCCGCACGGGGCATCGTGGCAAGCAGTGCGCGCGTATAGGGATGCGCCGGCTGTGCGAAGAGCGCGTCGACCGGCCCGTGTTCGATCACCTGGCCAGCATACATCACCAGGACCCGGTCGGCGATTTCTCGGACCACATTCAGATCATGCGTCACCCAGATAACAGCCATGCCCAACTTGCTCTGCAATTCGCGCATCAACTCGATGATCTGCGCCTGAATTGTGACATCCAGTGCGGTCGTCGGTTCATCCGCGATCAGGACGGCGGGATCACAGGCCAGGGCCATCGCGATCATGACACGCTGGCGCATGCCGCCGGAGAACTGATGCGGGTATTCGTCCACCCGCCGGGCCGGGTCCGGTATCCCAACAAGAGCCAGAAGTTCGACAGCGCGGTCGTGTGCCCCGCGGCGGCTCATCCCCAGATGCTGGCGCAACGGTTCCATAAGCTGGAAACCAACGGTGAATACGGGGTTCAGCGAGGTCATCGGGTCCTGGAATACGAACCCCACTTTCTTGCCCCGCAGATCGCGCAACGCACCTTCGTCGAGCTTGAGCAGATCCTCGCCTCCCAAAAGAACTTGGCCGCCGCGCAGCTCTACGGGCGGAGACGCCAGCAAACGGATCAGCGACATCATGGTCACCGATTTGCCCGAGCCGCTTTCTCCCACGACGCCCAGCGTTTCCCCCGCGTTGATCTCGAAACTGACCGAATTAACCGCGTGGACCGTTCCGCTGCGCGTGTGGATAACCGTCTCAAGATCGCGGACTTCGAATAACGGAGCGCTAGCGTGGATGCCCGCCGTAGTGGGCTTCTCAAGATGGGAATTGGACATCTTATCTGTTTCTTTCAGCAACGGTCTGAGGTCTGTGAAGCCGACACCTGGATAAGGATGCGGCAACCAGTGATTGTTCCTTTCAGAGGCCAAGCCTCGGGGTGGCACAGTTGCCTCACTCTCCAGTCTGCGATTTGGAAGATTTTCTGGCAGACAGTTGACATGCAATCCAATACCATTGCGATATTGGTTGATTTCAAAAATAGAATGATGAGACCTCCGGTCTCACGGACGTCTGATCGGAACGGTTATGGGTGCTGGCTGGGACCGCCCAGTCCTCGACCGCCGAGAAGGGTGACTATGATAGTGAGAAACATGCCGCCTTGACCCTGGCCGAGTTCGAGGACTGGCTAGGTCTGGAAATATGCCGCCACCACAATATGGTTCACGATGCCCTCGGGCGAACGCCGCTTGCGGCCTGGACGGACATAGGCGGTGACAGCCGCACCGGATCCGGGGCTGCAGCCTTTCGGGGGCTGTCCCCCGTCAGCGCCCATGGGACATCTGAGTTGATTTTGTAACGGAGGGTTTCTGGCTCATCGTAACCACCAAGGAGTGAATCTATGGACGCCCTCTGCGCAAGGTGTTTTTCAACTTCGGTTCCAACGGCATTGGATGCGTGAATCTATCCGGCCTTTTGCAAAGCTGTCTTGCTTCTGGCCTCGATGGGTGGACTTGCCCTGAAAAAATGGAGAGCAGCAACTGAGGAACCAGGAGGTGTTCTATGGGGAACGGAAACAGACCGACGCCGGAGTTTCGGCGCGAAGCGGTCAGGCTGGCACTGACCAGCGGACGCACACGACGTGAAATCGCAGATGATCTCGGCATTGGCCTCTGAACGCTGACGCGATGGGTGAGGCAGGATCGCGATGTCGAGGAGCCTGCGGAAGACCAGGCAGATCTCCGGGCCGAGTTGAAGCGGCTGCGCAAGGAGAATGCGGTGCTGAAGCAGGAGCGCGACATCCTAAAAATAGGTCGCCATTGTTGCGCCATTGGTCCGAGCGACAATGGCGACGCCTTCTTCGCGAAAGACGCAAGTCGATGAGCTTTGCTTTCATCGAAGCGGAGAAGGCCAGCTTTCCCATCAGCCGCATGTGCCAGTCTCTGGGCGTCAGCCAGAGCGGCTTCTTTGCGTGGCGGGAACGCCCGGCCTGCCAGCGCCAGCGGCAGGACATGGTCTACCTAGCCCATATCCGCACGGTCTTCGCCTTGTCGAACGGCACCTATGGCAGCCCGCGGATGCACCGGGATCTGATCGACGACGGGCACCGGATCGGGCGTCACCGAACGGCCCGGCTGATGCGCGAGAACGGCCTCGTGGCAAGGCAGAAACAGCGGTTCAAGCGGACGACGGACAGCCAGCATGCCTGGCCGGTCGCCCCCAACCTGATCGCCCAGGACTTCCGGGCCGAGAAGCCGGATCGGAAATGGGGTGCTGACATTTCCTACATCTGGACGGTGCAGGGTTGGCTCTACCTCGCGGTGGTCATTGACCTTTACTCGAGGCGGGTCGTCGGCTGGGCGACCAGTGACCGGCTGAAGCGCAGTCTCGCCGTCGAGGCTCTGCGGCGCGCCATCGTGAACCGCAATCCCGCACCCGGGTTGGTTCATCATAGCGACCGTGGCAGCCAATACTGCTCTGTCGATTACCAAGCCGAGTGTCGTGGTGC
This sequence comes from Rhodobacteraceae bacterium F11138, assembly GCA_016521575.1. Taxonomy (GTDB): domain Bacteria; phylum Pseudomonadota; class Alphaproteobacteria; order Rhodobacterales; family Rhodobacteraceae; genus Sedimentitalea. Next base: position 158,487 of record JAEKDP010000008.1, read on the forward strand.
CCTTAATTCCTGGACGCCGACTGCAAAAAGCTGAGCAAAATCAGTTCTTGGTTGTGTCCTTAATTTCTGGACAGTATCATTAATTACTGGACTGTACCCTTAATTCTCGGACGGTCGGCATTGTGGATAAGTTGGGTGGGCGGCAGCGCTTGGTGAAGGAGGCAGAGATTTCGGAAGATCTGGCACTCGCAACTGAGAGAGCCAACGTCTTGCGTCCGATCTTGGAGCTGGAGCGAGCAGGAAGTGAGGTGGGCCCGTTGCTATTGGCTGCGGCAGAGGAGTTGGGAGCTATGCCCGAAAGTTGGTGACGGCGTGATCAGGCGGCGGTTGGAAGTTGCTTGATGCCGTCTTCGAAGGCAATCCCCTGAATGATCTCTGGTAAACGGTTCGCGCCGTCGAGCTTCCGCCATTTCGATTGCGCCGACATCATGAGCCGGAATGCCATCGCGAGGCCGGTTTTCCTGCTCAGGCAGCCCCTGGTCTTGCCGGTCCGGTGGCGGACCGTGGCGAAGGTGCTCTCGATGGGGTTCGAGGTCCGGATGTGTTTCCAATGTTCGGCCGGGAAGTCATAGAAGGCGAGAAGCACGTCTCGGTCCTTAACCAACTTGGCGACCGCCTTGTCGTATTTGACACCATAGGTCTCGACGAAGAAATCGAAGGCGGCTTCGGCCTCCGCCCGGGTCTCGGCCTGCCAGATGTCGTGCAGATGGCCCTTGGCCTTGGGCTGCACCGACTTGGGCATCGCGTTGAGCACGTTGCCCGTCTTGTGAACCCAACACCTCTGCTCGCGGGTGGTGCCGAAGACCTCGCGCAGCGCCGCCCAGAACCCGAGAGCGCCATCGCCTACGGCCAGGTCCGGGGCGTGAGCGAGACCGCGGCGCTTGAGGTCGAGCAGCAGTTCGCGCCAGCTCTGCGTGCTTTCGCGGTAGCCATCGGTGAGGCCCAGAACCTCCTTGCGACCCCATTCATCCGCGCCGATCAGCACCAGGACGCATTGCTTTTCCTCGGCCATGCGCGGTCGGAAGTAGACGCCATCGGCCCAGATATAGACGATGCGCCGCGCGCCCAGGTTGCGGCCCTGCCAGCGCTCGTATTCTTCCCACCATGCAGCCTTGAGCCGGGAAATGGTGGTTGACGACAGCCCGGCGGCGTTCGGCCCCAGGAGAGCGGCAAGAGCTTCCTGGAAATCGCCCGTCGAGATGCCCTTGAGATAGAGCCAGGGCAGCAGTTCTTCAACCGACTTGGCCTTGCGCAGATAAGGCGGCAGGATCGAAGACGTGAACCGGATCTTCTCGGCCCCATCTCCCCGATCTCGAATGCGCGGCACCTTGACCGGCACCGGGCCAATCCCGGTCATGACCTCGCGCTCGGGAAGATGACCGTGCCGGACAATGCGCGCCCGGCCATCTTCGGTCCTTTCGCCGGCATGGGCCGCAAGCAGTGCGGACAGCTCCGCTTCAACGGCTTGCTGGATCAACTCGCGCGCACCTGATCGCAAGACATCCGTGAGCGGATCGGGTGAAAATCCCCCTTTCGGCAGATTGCTTCGCAATCGCCTGTCGGCAATGGATGGATCGGGCAACGGCGTGATGGTAGAATTCTTCATGTGGCATATCCTTTTCTCTGCAGAGAATTGCGGCGCGTGAACAACGCCATGATATGCCGCCCCTCAGGGCCATCACCAACTTTCAGCTTTATCTCAGGAGTTGGGTGTCTCCCGTAGTTCTGCCTGGGATTTCTATCGCAGACTGAAGCACAACGACGGGCGATCGAGCGCGCTACTGCCGAAGCGTCGCGGCCCAAAACATGGGTCGCGTCGCTTGGGGCAAGAAGTGGAAGGCATAATCGAAAAGGTTTTGCGCCAACATTACTTGGTGCCGGAACCTCCCAGTTTCTTGAGGATCGTGGGTGAGGTTCGGGCCGAGTGCGTTTCTCGGGGCTTTCGACCGCCAACCCGTCGTACGATCAAGGCTCGTCTTGACGCGATGGACCAACGCGAGGTGCTGCGGAAGCGGAAAGGGGCGAAAGTGGCGAGGCAGGTGTTCGAGGCGAGGGCAGGGCGTTTGGGCGTGGAACGCCCCTTGGCGGTCGTTCAGATCGATCACACTTTGGCGGACATCATTCTCGTCGATCAGGTCGAGCGCAAGCCCTTGGCCCGACCATGGCTGACGCTTGCGATCGATGTGGCGACCAGGATCGTTCTGGGTATTTACGTTAGCTTCGACGCGCCATCGGTTCTGTCCATTGGCCTGTGTCTGGATCACTGCGTTCGGCAGAAGTCGATCCGCACGCCGGAGGCTCTGGATGAGTTGTACTGGCCAGCAGCCGGAATTCCCCAAGCCATCCACGTTGACAACGGGCGGGACTTTCGCAGCGATGCCTTCCAATCGGCCTGCAAAGAATGGGGAATCAAAGTCGAGTACAGGCCGCCAGGTCGGGTGCATTTTGGCGGTCACATTGAGCGTCTGATCGGGACGACCATGGGTGCCGTGCATGTGCTGCCTGGAACGACGCAATCGTCGCCGAAGGACAAGGGTGAGTACGACAGCGCTGGTAAGGCCGCCATGACGCTGAACGAGTTCGAGGACTGGATTCATCTCGAGATTTGCCGCTATCACAACACACGCCACAGTGGCCTCGGACGAGCCCCGTTGGCAGCTTGGGCGGACCTTGGTGGCGATGATGCCGGTCGGCAGGTCATTGATACCGAGGCTTTCCGCATAAGTTTTCTTCCTTCGGAACGTCGACAACTGGGACGGACCGGGATCAATCTGTTTTCGGTGGGCTACTGGAACGATGCGTTCGGGCCGATGATCGGCCGCGGCGCCGGGAGGGTCACGGTCAAGTATGACCCCCGCGATATGTCCCAGGTTTGGGTCATCACGGAGGACGGGCGCACAGTTGCAGCGCGCTACAAGGACCTCTCACGGCCGCGGATCTCACTTTGGGAGTCGCGTCGCGCCAGGGCGATCTATCATGAGCGCCATGGCGGATCGATCTCGGAGGCGATGCTGTTTCGGATTATCGAAGAACAGCGCCGTATAGCTCACGCTGCCCGGCAGCAAACGCTGTCAGCGCGATTGGAAGGCGAACGCCAGGCGCGGCTTCCGAGCGACAAGCCAAAGCGTGATCCGTCCCGCGAGATGTTCGCGATTGATACCAGCAACCCTGACCTTCCCACTTACCCGATTGATGATTTTGATGGACTCCGACGAAAGACTTGACCTCATTCGCAGCGATCGCTGGATCGCGTTTGACCGCGCGACAATTGTTCTCAACAGACTGATATCCTTGATGGAGATGCCTCGGCAGTCCCGGATGCCGGGTCTCATGGTCTATGGCAGTTCCGGGATTGGCAAAACCATGGTCGCCAAGAGGATGGAGGGTCTCTATCCCTCCGAGTACGCCTCTGACATGGGGGTCACTCGCACGCCGATCTTGCTCTTGCAGGCGCCACCGGCACCGGATGAACGGCGGTTTTACCAGCACATTCTCGCGTCGATCGGCGCACCCATGTGGGGTAGGCACACGGTGTCCGAACTGGAGGTGAGGGCCCTCAGCCACTTGCGTGACATGGATCTCAAGATGATCATGATCGACGAGGTTCATAACCTGCTGGCGGGGAGCTATCGGGAGCAGCGGCGCTTCCTCAACATGCTGCGGTTCCTGGCCAATGATCTTTGCGCATCCCTCGTCGTGTTTGGCGTCAACGAAGCCGTCGATGCCATTCGGGGCGACGAGCAATTGGCTCGCAGGCTCGATGAGCACTTCCTCCCGCTCTGGGAGGACGACGTTGAGTTTTCGCGTCTTGTCCAGACCCTGATCGCTGCGATGCAGTTGGAACGCGGATCGGGCCTGAGCGTCCAATCGCTACGGACCATTCTGGGTGTGACGGGTGGCGTCACATCTCGTGTCTTCACGATGATCAAGGCGCTGGCCATTGACGCGATCGAGACCGGCGAGGAGCGGATTACCGATGAGGCCATTCAAACCTGGCAGCCTGTCTGGGCCAAGTACAGCTGGAACATTCGGCGACAACCATTGCCGGCGTTTCAGTGAGTATCCGACCACTGCCGAGGTGTCCGGCTCCACTTCGAGATGAGTTGCTGTCGAGCTGGATCGCTCGCCTTGCCGTTGCCAACCATTGCTCGGTGCCAGAACTCTGCGGGTATCTGGGGTTTGCTGGTGATCGCTCGCCGGAAACACTGGAGGAGCTGGAGGGCGTGGACGTCGAACGTATGTGCATGATAACGCGCCTGGAGCGAAGCGATCTTAACAACACGTTGCTCACGCGCCGCGCAGAGTTTCCGGTCGAATGCATTTCCTGGTCGGACTTTCAGCATTGCGTGGCGTGCGCCCGCGAGACGCCTGGAGTTTCGCTGTGCCATTGGCGTTGCGCGTGGTCATTGACCTGCCAAATCTGTGGTTCCGAGCTGGTGCCTCTACGGCCCGATCCCAAAGCGAGCGACTATCTTCCTGCTCGGCTACGCGCCCGCGTTATCGAAGGGGCAGGGCAGTTGAAGCGTGCCTATCAACAGGGCAACGGCCGTGCTGGTCGGCGGGTGGACATCACAATGCAGGTTGTCGGTGTTCTTGAGCGCGGGTTTCGCCACGGCTCGATCTTCTCCCAATGTCGCTACGACCGATGGCTCGCGCTCGCAGCCTTGAACCTTGGTATGACACGGCCTTTGCTCGCTGTGGCAATCGCGTTGCGCAATGATCCCGCAGCGGGGGCAAGGCTGTGTATGGCGTTTCCTCAACGGCGGAAAATCCTGGATCGGCTGGCCAGCCTCGCCGACGATTTGCCATTTCTTGGAGCTGGGCGAGGTGAAAATCATGTAGGCCGGTCACAGAGGCAACGCACGCATTTCGCCGCAACACCTCAACCCGAGTACCTCACGGCGGCGAGGCAAGCGATCGATCAACTCGGTGCAACCGCGGACCGCAGTGAGCTTCTCAGGCGTGCGGAAATCATCCTTGAAACCTCCCGACAACATGCTGTGGATATCCAGTAATTAAGGGCACAACTTCCAGAGCTTTCCCTTCAAGTTTACCTGCGTCCAGGAAATAAGGGCACAGTGACAACAGCATCGACACCTGGATTGTGTCGCACGGGCTTGGCCGTTTGGCTCCGCCGCCCGAACGGTTCGAACCGACCCGTGTTCCCGCCCGGCCCCGGCTTCAAGGCAACTTGGGTGCGGGTGGGTTTCAAACTGTGATCTGGGCGACCGGGTATCGGCCGGATCACCGTTTCGTCGATCTGCCGGTGTTTGACGCCAAGGGTCGGATACGCCACGACGGCGGCGTCGTCGCGCCGGGACTTTGCGTGATGGGGCTGCCCTATCTGCGCCGTCGCCGCTCCACTTTCATCTCCGGAGCGGGTGGCGATGCGGCGGCATTGGTGCCACATCTGCTCCGCCGGACGCGCTGCGCCGCCTAGAGTATTTCGCATCAGCCCTGAGGCATCCGACGCGGCCCGAAACAGGCAAATGCACCGCGTCCACCGATGCGCGGTGCCTCACGCACGAGGCGAATTGCATTAGATCAGCGCTCGCGCGCGCAGTCCTTCCGGATGCGTACCCGCGCGTTCGGCCAGTTGTCCCAGCTCGAAACGCAAAGTCTCGTCCGTAACACCCAACTCGACCAGAGCGGTTGCGGCACGCAACTCCGACAGGCTTTCGGAGTTCGAGCGCGCGCGCGACAGTGAGTCGTGCAGCAAAGCAGCAACCTCGGCGGTGTCGACGCCGGTTCTGCGTGCGTGCTTAGCCCTGACACGCAATATCTCCGGAAACTGGAAGTAGCCGCCGCTTGAGACCGCGAGGGCCTGCGCTTCGTCCAGAAGGGCCAGCGCCCGCTGTTCCCTGCCATCATGGAGACAGCCCTCGGCCAATACGGTCAGTGCATGGCCCAATCCCATTGTCGCGCCGAGGCGCCGGCTTCCGGCAATCCCCTCTTGGAGGCGTCGAATGCCGTCGGCCCGTGCGCCTGATTGCAGCAGGGCCCAGCCTTCGGCGATCGTCCCCAAGGGGATCAGGAACGGCAGCTTGTGCCGCTCGCCCAGTTCAAGCACGCTGGTGGCTTCCCGTCGTCCGCTCGCGCTGTCACCAGAGAACAATGCGCAATAGGCGCGGCTCCAATGCGCCAGCCCGCGGGTCAGGTGGTGATCCAGGCGCTCGACACGGGACGCCAGTTCAGCCTGGCACTGCGCCCGCTCCTCGGCATCCAACCGGATGGCATGCGCGATGGATGAGAACAGGCAGGCGCAAGCGCCCGGATCATGCCCCGAATAGCGCGCGGCCATGCCGCCATGTGCGTCGGATCGTAAAGGCTTCGTCCCTTGTCGGCTTCGCGCAATAGCGTGTCGTAATCGCCGCGAAAGAACCCATTGGTCCAGAACATGTGCGCGGTCTCGATCCGGAATTCGGCATTGTCGATCTGACGTTTCTCAAGAAGTGACTGACACTGGCAGGTGATGTCATGCGCCTGATCGTTGCGCCCGCTCAGCATCAGATATTGCGCTTTGCCGCGCAGAACGACAAAGCGTTCCGAGGCGTCGTCGATTCGGTCGGTCAACGCGGCCGCGCGGTCCAACACGTCGGCCACGGCATCCGCGCTCCAGCCTTGCATCACCATCTCGGCGACGCTCTCGATTTTGCGCAGACCCAGTTCCAGCCGGTCCCGTTCCGGCCCGTCCGGCAGATCGCCAAGCGCGTCCAGGCCGGCGTCCAGATGCTCGCGGGCCAGCCGCGGGGCGGCATGTTCCATCGCCTGCGCCGCCGCATTGATGCGATAGTGCGCGGCTTTCGCGGGCAGGTCGCCGCGCGCGGCGTGATACGCCAGTTCTTGCGGCAATGGGGCGTCGGCACCGGCTACGAGCAAATCGAGGATCCGGCGATGCAGGCCGACACGGTCCTTGCGCGTCAGCAGCGCATAGGCGCTGCTTTGCAACAGCCCGTGTTTCAGCCGAAAGACACGAACCGGGTGGAACTCGGTTTCGATGAACAGGCCGGTTTCGCACAAGCGGTTGCACGCCGGATCGACTGCTGCGGCCGACAAGCCGCTTGCCTGCGCCAGCAGCTTTATGTCGACCCGCCGCCCGAACACCGCCGCTGCCTGCAACAACGCGCGGTCGTCGGGATCCAGCCTGCGGATGTTCATGGCCAGGATGGACTGGACGCTGGGAGGCAGGTGCGTTCCGGGCGCGTCGTCCGGACGAGTGGTCAATACCCGTGCGGTTTCTTCGATGAAGAACGGGTTGCCGTCGGTGATCTGAAAAAACGTCTTGGCGTCGGCGTCGTCGCCCGGGATCAAGGCGCGAAGTATCTCTCCCGTTTCAGTCAGATTCAGCGTCTGCAACGACTGGATTTCGGCGTGACCGGATTGTGCCCAGACCGGATCGTATTCCGGTCTGAAGGTGACCAGAACCAGGATCGGCAGGCTCGATGCCGCCTGTATCAGCCGATGGCAAATCGAGGCGCTGACCTCGTCCATCCATTGCAGATCCTCCATCAGCAGAGTTGTCGGCTGCGTTCGCGCCTCAGCCGCGATCAGGGCCAGCATCGCGATCGTGATATGCTCGGTCCGCTCCGCCGGGGTCGTGCGCACCCAGGTCTCGGACTCGGGCGGCAGGTCGAGCAGCGAGCGCAATGCCGGACGGTAGGTCGCCAGTTCAGCGTGGTTGAAGAGCTTGAGATCAAGGGCCACCGAACGGGCCTCTGCCGGGGCGTTGGCGGGCGTATCACAGATCGAAAGCAGAATGCGACGCGTAAGGTTGAGGCTGATCGAGCGGTCGATCTCCAGCGTGCCACATTCTACGATGCGCCAGTCCGTGAACGCGTCAGAGGCGACAAATTCAGCGACGAGGCGTGATTTGCCTACTCCCGGAGCACCCGATATCCCCACGATCCGCCCGCCGGGACCGATGCCAACGGCGGCACGCCGCAACAGCCGCAATTCCAGGTCGCGCCCGACAAAGGGCGTCAGGGGCCGGCTTTGGCGCATCTGCCAGCGCGACAGGCCTCCCGATTCGCCGGCAATCAACTGGCCACCGGATGCGGTCGACACCAGCGTCATGTAACCTTCCACCGCTTCGGCGGCACGGTCCGACAACAGGATGCCGGGCCGATCCAGGGTCTGCAGCAATTTTGCTGCCGTGCGGATAGGCGCCCCTGAAACATCTTTGGCATCAGTTGTGTCGGACGATGCGAAACGGATCAACGCTTCTCCGGTGTCGATTCCGGCTCGGAGGGCCAGTCCCGATACGCCCGCCTTGGCCACCACCTGCTGTGCCTGGCGCGCAGCCTGACAAGCTAGCAATGTATGTTCCTGCCGGTCCGTCCGATGACCAAAAACTGCGGCAAAACCAGTGGGATACCGTTGCACGATGTCGCCGCCAAGCTCGCCTATGGCTGTGGCCAGCAGATCGGACAGCGGCCCGATGGCATCCGCCTCGTCCTCGAGGTCCATCGCCGCTTCGGGGTTCGGACTGACCAGGTCGACGGCACAGATCGACACGATGCCGCGCTCAGGTCGGTCCTGCCCGACGGGCACGCTGACGACCTGTTTCGTCGCCGGCGTCGGCCCGGTCGGCGGATCTCGGGGGATAGGGTGCTGCGCCTGCTGGGCCAGATCGCGGATCATGTCGGCCGCACTCTCGTTGAACGGAGCGATATCCTGCAGTTTGCGCGCCCAGCCAAGTGCCTCGGCCGGCGAGTCCCGCAATCGCTCGAACAGCTCGCCAAGAACGGCCGCCATCCGCACCTCGACCTCGGCGACAATGGCGACGCGCCAAGCAGAAAATTCCTCGGCCGCGTCCAGATGTATATCTGCCAGCATCGGCCCGCGAAAATCCATGGCCAGGTCGCGCAAGGTTTCGGTCGACAGTTGACGTGGGCCGGAGACCTGCTTCAGCCGAACATAGTCAATTTCGGTCTGCGACCGATCCAGCAGTATCTGGTCCCGATCGGCTATCAATCGCTGGCGGCCATCCGTCGACAATGCCTTGCGCAGCTTTGACAGGGACCAACGCAAAGCACCACGGGGATCGTCAGGCAGGTTCCAGAGCAATTCGCAAAGCCGCTCTCGCCGCACCGGCCGATCCTGGACAGCCAGGTAAGCCAGCAGCGCCTTTGTTTTCTGCGATTTTGGCAGTTCGATCTCGGAGCCGTCTTGTACCAGCCTAACCGGACCGAGCAACTTAATCTCGATACTGCGACCTCCTGGATAAAATGACCTTCGTCAACGTCTAGCACGTCCAATGTGTCGGAAA
>JAEKDP010000009.1 GCA_016521575.1 Rhodobacteraceae bacterium F11138
TTGGTTGCGGGAGTAGGATTTGAACCTACGACCTTCAGGTTATGAGCCTGACGAGCTACCGGGCTGCTCCATCCCGCGTCAATTGCCTCACGGTTTTGGTTTGAGTGAGGCGTCATCGTCAGAGAGATACATCAGAGGGTTTTTTAGGTTTGGCAGTGACCTACTCTCCCACGTCTTGAGACGCAGTACCATCGGCGCTACAGTGCTTAACGGCCGGGTTCGGGATGGGACCGGGTGTTTCACTTGCGCTATGACCACCAAACCGAAAAAGCCCTCTGTATTCCAAGTCGTGTTCACGTTGTGTGTATGCTTTTGATCGCGCAGAAGTCTGTCTTCTACTGGATCAAATCAAGCCTGTCGGACAATTAGTACCGGTCAACTGAATGCATTGCTGCACTTACATCTCCGGCCTATCGACGTGGTGGTCTACCACGGTCCTCAGGGATACCTTGTTTTGAGGGGGGCTTCCCGCTTAGATGCCTTCAGCGGTTATCCTGTCCGATCATAGCTACCCTGCACTGCTGCTGGCGCAACAACAGGTCCACCAGTGGATCGTTCACCCCGGTCCTCTCGTACTAGGGGCAACTCCTCTCAAGTATCCTACACCCACGGCAGATAGGGACCGAACTGTCTCACGACGTTCTAAACCCAGCTCACGTACCTCTTTAAACGGCGAACAGCCGTACCCTTGGGACCTGCTCCAGCCCCAGGATGAGATGAGCCGACATCGAGGTGCCAAACACTGCCGTCGATATGGACTCTTGGGCAGTATCAGCCTGTTATCCCCGGCGTACCTTTTATCCGTTGAGCGATGGCCCTTCCACTCGGGACCACCGGATCACTATGGCCGTCTTTCGACTCTGCTCGACTTGTCAGTCTCGCAGTCAGGCTGGCTTCTGCCATTGCACTCAACGAGCGATTTCCGACCGCTCTGAGCCAACCTTCGCGCGCCTCCGTTACGCTTTAGGAGGCGACCGCCCCAGTCAAACTACCCGCCACGCAGGGTCCCGGATCCGGATAACGGACCGCGGTTAGACATCAAGAGTGCGAAGGGTGGTATCTCAAGGGAGGCTCCGCCGCGACTGGCGTCACGATTTCAAAGCCTACCACCTATCCTGCACATCACAATCCTGATGCCAGTGCGAAGCTGTAGTAAAGGTGCACGGGGTCTTTCCGTCTAACCGCGGGAAACCTGCATCTTGACAGGTAATTCAATTTCGCTGAGTCGATGTTGGAGACAGCGGGGAAGTCGTTACGCCATTCGTGCAGGTCGGAACTTACCCGACAAGGAATTTCGCTACCTTAGGACCGTTATAGTTACGGCCGCCGTTTACCTGGGCTTCAATTCAAGGCTCTCACCTCTCCTTTTAACCTTCAGGCACCGGGCAGGCGTCAGACCCTATACGTCGTCTTGCGACTTCGCAGAGCCCTGTGTTTTTAATAAACAGTCGCCACCCCCTGGTTTGTGCCCCCAGCCAATACTTGCGTAGAAACTGGGCCTCCTTCTCGCGAACTTACGGAGGTATTTTGCCGAGTTCCTTCAACATCGTTCTCTCAAGCGCCTTGGTATGCTCTACCAGTCCACCTGTGTCGGTTTAGGGTACGATCTAGCGGAGGGCTATTTCCAGGGACTGATCAGCGGCCCACCCAATCCGATAAGGGTGAACAACCTTCACAATCCGTCACATCCTCCTGGCCCAGGAATATTAACCTGGTTCCCATCGACTACGCCTTTCGGCCTCGCCTTAGGGGTCGGCTTACCCTGCTCAGATTAGCTTTAAGCAGGAACCCTTGGACTTTCGGCGAGAGTGTCTCTCACACTCTTTGTCGCTACTCATGTCATCATTCTCGCTAGTGATCTCTCCACCGGATCGCTCACGCGCCGGCTTCATCGAAAGGACTTTATCTTGTGCTACCGCCCGGAGGGCTGCTTGAGCACGAATGCTCTCGCAACCGCAGGTGCGGCAGTAAAGATAAATCCTATGTCACACTACGCTCTGCTACCATGCCTTACGGCATCCTCAGCTTCGGCTCATGGCTTGAGCCCCGTTACATCTTCGCCGCAGGACAACTTGATTAGACCAGTGAGCTGTTACGCTATCTTTAAAGGATGGCTGCTTCTAAGCCAACCTCCTGGTTGTTTTGGTCGTCCCACCTGCTTTCCCACTTAGCCATGAATTAGGGGCCTTAGCTGGAGGTCAGGGTTGTTTCCCTCTCCACTACGGACGTTAGCATCCGCAGTGTGTCTGCCATCTAGTACTCCTCGGTATTCGGAGTTTGGTTAGGATCAGTAAGCCGGTAAGGCCCCATTACCCATCCAGTGCTCTACCCCCGAGGGTATTCGGATGACGCTCTACCTAAATAGATTTCGCAGAGAACCAGCTATCTCCGAGTTTGATTGGCCTTTCACCCCTAGGCACAACTCATCCCGACCTTTTTCAACAGGTGTGGGTTCGGACCTCCAGTTAGTGTTACCTAACCTTCATCCTGGTCATGCCTAGATCACTCGGTTTCGGGTCTGATCCCACGAACTCGACGCCCTATTAAGACTCGCTTTCGCTGCGCCTACACCTAACGGCTTAAGCTTGCACGTGAGACCAAGTCGATGACCCATTATACAAAAGGTACGCTGTCAGGACACAAGGCCCCTCCAACTGATTGTAGGCGTTCGGTTTCAGGTACTGTTTCACTCCCCTCGTCGGGGTGCTTTTCACCTTTCCCTCACGGTACTGGTTCGCTATCGGTCAGTAAGGAGTACTTAGCCTTCGAAGGTGGTCCTCCGATCTTCAGACAGAATTTCACGTGTTCCGCCCTACTTAATACGTCCAATCATGCTTCATATACGGGGCTGTCACCCACTCTGGCTGTGCTTCCCAACACATTCTATTCACACTCATGGCTCGGCTGGTCCCCGTTCGCTCGCCGCTACTAGGGGAGTATCAATTGATGTCCTTTCCTCCGGGTACTTAGATGTTTCAGTTCCCCGGGTTTGCTTTTATAACCCTATGTATTCAGGTTATAAATACTTGGTTTTACATCCTGATAACCGCTTCGCCGCCAACCGCCAGACCGGCCAATGGCCGGCACGGAGTGGGCGTTATTGCGAAGCAATAACAGAATATAATCAAGTGGGTTGCCCCATTCAGAAATCCATGGATCAAAGCCTATTCTCGGCTCCCCATAGCTTATCGCAGAGTATCACGTCTTTCATCGCCTCTTACTGCCAAGGCATTCACCAAACGCCCTTTTCGCGCTTGATTTGATCCAGAAAAAGATAGACTTGCGTCAATCGCGGTGAACAGAAGCTGGTAAGAAACTGTCACCCTTATTCTGAACCAAAAGCATACTTTCCCGCCTGGCTTGCGCCAGACATTTGGTCCAACTTGCGTTGAACCGGGTTAGTGTACTTGACTTGGACAACTCTGTTCGTTTCGGCCGGCATACGTAAGGGCAGTCGAGGAAACAACCGCGTCAAACGCTTGCCCCGAAGGGCACCTAACCGAGATCATCCCGTTACTCCGGGCGATCAAACAGTGTTGATTGTCACTTTGAGATTGCTCTCAAAGTAACTGTATCTCTCTATACGATGTCAATTCGTCTGCAGAACAGACGTTCAAACATTCAGTGAATGCTTGAAGATGTGTTCTGCCAGATATGGTGGAGCCTAGGAGGATCGAACTCCTGACCTCCTGAATGCAAATCAGGCGCTCTCCCAGCTGAGCTAAGGCCCCACGTTGAATTTGCACCAGCAAATTCGACGAGCGCGGAAAGCGAATTGCGCAGCAATTTGCGGCACGCCCGGTTGTGGTCATGGCTCTCGTCGATTTCCTTCGGAATTCGACTGCCGCCGCGTTCAATTTGCGCTGCAAATATGAACGGTGGTGGGTCGAGGAGGACTTGAACCTCCGACCTCACGCTTATCAGGCGTGCGCTCTAACCACCTGAGCTACCGACCCAGTTGATCCCGCCAAGCAGGACCGACGTCGCCCGACAGGCGTTTGCGACGCAAATGCCGAGAGGGCAACCTGTTCACGGGAACCGGTAGTCCCACGTGTGTGTTTCTGAAGAGATATGAGGACGGTCCGGTCCGGATGTGACCGGCTTTGATTGCCGATCTTCTGCTAAGTGATCCACGAGACTGGCGAGCCAGTCTGCCAGGATCATCCTTAGAAAGGAGGTGATCCAGCCGCAGGTTCCCCTACGGCTACCTTGTTACGACTTCACCCCAGTCGCTGAGCTCACCGTGGTCCGCTGCCTCCTGCAAGCAGGTTGACGCACGGCCTTCGGGTGAACCCAACTCCCATGGTGTGACGGGCGGTGTGTACAAGGCCCGGGAACGTATTCACCGCGTCATGCTGTTACGCGATTACTAGCGATTCCGACTTCATGGGGTCGAGTTGCAGACCCCAATCCGAACTGAGATAGCTTTTTGGGATTAACCCATTGTCACTACCATTGTAGCACGTGTGTAGCCCAACCCGTAAGGGCCATGAGGACTTGACGTCATCCACACCTTCCTCCCGCTTATCACGGGCAGTTTCTTTAGAGTGCCCAGCCGAACTGCTGGCAACTAAAGATGTGGGTTGCGCTCGTTGCCGGACTTAACCGAACATCTCACGACACGAGCTGACGACAGCCATGCAGCACCTGTCACCGGGTCACCGAAGTGAAAACGCCATCTCTGGCGCGGTCCCGGGATGTCAAGGGTTGGTAAGGTTCTGCGCGTTGCTTCGAATTAAACCACATGCTCCACCGCTTGTGCGGGCCCCCGTCAATTCCTTTGAGTTTTAATCTTGCGACCGTACTCCCCAGGCGGAATGCTTAATCCGTTAGGTGTGTCACCGAATAGCATGCTACCCGACGACTGGCATTCATCGTTTACGGTGTGGACTACCAGGGTATCTAATCCTGTTTGCTCCCCACACTTTCGCACCTCAGCGTCAGTATCGAGCCAGTGAGCCGCCTTCGCCACTGGTGTTCCTCCGAATATCTACGAATTTCACCTCTACACTCGGAATTCCACTCACCTCTCTCGAACTCAAGACCAACAGTTTTAAGGGCAGTTCCGAGGTTGAGCCTCGGGATTTCACCCCTAACTTGCTGATCCGCCTACGTGCGCTTTACGCCCAGTAATTCCGAACAACGCTAGTCCCCTCCGTATTACCGCGGCTGCTGGCACGGAGTTAGCCGGGACTTCTTTACTGGGTACAGTCATTATCTTCCCCAGCGAAAGGACTTTACAACCCTAGGGCCTTCGTCGTCCACGCGGCATGGCTAGATCAGGCTTGCGCCCATTGTCTAAGATTCCCCACTGCTGCCTCCCGTAGGAGTCTGGGCCGTGTCTCAGTCCCAGTGTTGCTGATCATCCTCTAAAACCAGCTATAGATCGTAGACTTGGTAGGCCGTTACCCCACCAACTATCTAATCTAACGCGGGCCAATCCATCTCCGATAAATCTTTCCCCCGAAGGGCGTATAAGGTATTACCCTCAGTTTCCCGAGACTATTCCTTAGAGAAGGGTATGTTCCCACGCGTTACTAACCCGTCCGCCGCTCACCCCGAAGGGCGCGCTCGACTTGCATGTGTTAGGCCTGCCGCCAGCGTTCGTTCTGAGCCAGGATCAAACTCTCAAGTTGAAACGCTCTTGCAAGCGTATCCTTGACGTTCGAACCTCTGCACATCATCGCCGATCCGGCAGGATCGACGATAGTCTCTGTTTGTTGTGCTTCAGTCTCCTAAGAAACCGAAAGCCGTCCAAACAGTGAAGCTGACACTGGATCATCGAACCGAAGCCCTACCAGCGCGATATACAGACGTTGATCCATCGAAATGAACCAAACCGCCCACATATCTCTTCAGATATCATCAATTTCAAAAAGCGTGAGACAAAAGAAACTGAGATGCGCCCTGTCTTCCTTGGCGCGCCCCGCCTCGATTACCTCTGATTTTATCGTTCCGCCTCGTCTCGGCCCGTTCCGTTTCCAGTCCGTCCCGCCCGTCTGGCGCCCCGTCAGTGCATCTCTGCGCCGCCGGTGAAGGGGGTTCTAAGGTTACTCCGCCAAACCCGCAACCCCTTTTTTCCAAAAACAGCACCTTTTTCAAAAAACCTCAAATAAACAAACAAAAACAACAACTTAAACAAAACAATACAAAGACAGACAAACCAAAAAAAGGGCAAATCCCCTGCACGAACGACGACTCACCGCCGGAACCGCGATTCCCGGCCTCCGTCAGGCTTTCAGAATCTCCGGTCCGACCGGGCCATGGCACACCACCAGGATCCGGGCATCGCGCTCACCATCGGATGCATAGAGATGTCCGACCGCGCTATCGAAGTAGATACTGTCGCCAACACCCAGGCGAACCGGGTCACGCCCCTCGAGATGCACGGTAACCTCTCCCTCCAGTACGGTCAGGAATTCCTGGCCGGGGTGGCGGACGAAATCTTCGAACTGATGCAGCTCGCGGGCCTTGAGCGTCCCCCGCATGGGCTGCATCGATTTGTGCCAGACCTCGGGGAACAGCATCTCATATACATAGTTCGCGGTTTCCTGGCGTTCGAACTCGCCGCTGCGTGCCACGGCAAAGCCGCCGGGTTCAAAACTTTCGCCCGTGTCGGTGAAGAACGCCGACATATCCACGTCCAGACCTGCGGCCAGCAAAGCCAGGCGATCATAGGTCAGCGCAATCAGGCCACGCTCGGCCTTGGACAGCGTCGAGATCGCCAGACCCGAGCGCGCGCACAAATCGGCAAGCGTCCATCCCTTTTCGCGCCGAAGGTTGCGAATGCGCCGCCCGAAATCGTGGCGCTGGCTGCTTGGGGCATCGTCTGCGGTTTCGGCTGTGTCCATGCTTTCACACTATAGAGCCCATCGAGCATCTCGCCAAATTAATTTTCCAATACGAAATTTTCCTGTTTCCAATTGGAAAATTGTGCTAGACAGGCCAACAGCAACATCGGAGCAGAGATGACATCTATCGACAGCACGGCCGACTGTATCGTGATCGGCGCCGGAATCGCAGGGGCTTCGGTGGCGGCGGAACTGGCCACCGGGGACCGGGTCATTCTGCTGGAGCGCGAGTCCCAGCCCGGATACCACACGACCGGCCGGTCTGCCGCGCTGTATACCGAAAGCTATGGCCCGCCGGTCATCCGCGCGCTGACCCGGGCGTCGCGCGATTTCTTTCACGCCGACGGAAACCCGTTTCCGGATCAGCCATTGTTGCACCCGCGCGGCGTGTTGTTTGTTGCGCGCCACGATCAATCCGCTGCGCTGGACGAGCTGCAGGACGAACTGAAAGAAGCCGTGGTGCGACTGTCAGCCGAAGCCACCGCCGCCCGCCAGCCACTGTTGCGCCCCGGATATGCGGGCGGCGGTCTTTGGGATGATGGCGCGGCGGATATCGACGTGCACGGTCTGCATCAGCATTATCTCAGACAGCTGCGATCCCGGGGCGGCATGCTCGTGACCGGGGCCGAGGTCACCGGGCTGACCCGTTCGGAGGACTGGACCGTCGAGACCCCGGCCGGAACCTACCGCGCGCCCGTGGTCGTCAACGCCGCCGGGGCATGGGGGGACGAGGTGGCCCGGCTGGCAGGGATCAATCCGGTGGGGCTGACCCCGAAACAGCGCACGGCGATGATTGTCCGGGGGCCGGACGGGGTCAAGGTCGATAGCTGGCCGATGGTGGTGGATGTCGACGAAGAATTCTATCTCAAACCCGACGCCGGAAAGCTGCTGATCTCACCGGCGGATGCCACCCCGTCACCGCCCTGTGATGCGCAGCCGGATGAGCTGGACGTGGCGATCTGTGTCGACCGCATCCAGCGAGCCTTTGACCTGACGGTCCGCCGCATCGAAAACAAATGGGCCGGGCTGCGCAGTTTTCTGCCCGATGGCGCGCCGATGGCCGATTTCGATCCGGCCGCGCCGGGGTTCTTCTGGCTGATCGGTCAGGGGGGCTATGGCATTCAGACAGCACCGGCCCTGGCCCGCGCCGCCGCGGCCCTGGTGCAGGGCCGCGCGCTGCCCGCCGACATCACGGATCAGGGCATCCGCGCGCAACACCTGTCCCATTCCGGCGAAAGGCAAGCCGCGTGATCGCGCTGATCCCGGTCATCGCCGCGATCCTTCTGGCTTCGGGCCTGGCGATTGCATATGTCATCGGCGGATCGGCGGTGCTGGCTTTTGTTGCCACCGAGAACACGCGGTATCTGGCCATACTGCCGCAGCAGATCTTCTCCAAGATCGACGTTTTCGCGCTGATGGCGATGCCCTTGTTCATCCTTGCAGGCGAACTGATGAACCGGGGCGGGATCACCGGCGCGTTGATCAACCTGTCGATGGCCCTGATCGGACGGCTGCGCGGCGGGTTGGGGCATGTGAATGTTCTGACTTCAGTGTTTTTCGCCGGAATATCGGGATCCGCGGTCGCCGATGCCGCCGCGCTGAGCAACACGCTGGTCCCGGAAATGACCAAACGCGGCTATTCCCTGACCTATGCCAGCGCCATCACGGCGGCCTCTTCGGTCATTGGTCCAATCGTGCCACCGTCGATCATCCTGATCTTCTACGGTGCGCTGATGGGCACATCCGTGACCGCGCTGTTCCTTGCGGGGATTCTTCCGGGGCTCTTGCTGGCCGCTGCCCTGATCGGTCTGAATGCAATCCATGCCTGGCGTCACGCCCACCCCCGCGTTGCCCGCGCGGACATGCCGCCCCTGGTGCCGACCATTATCCGGTCCCTGCCCGCCCTGTCGTTGCCCATCATCATTCTCGGCGGCATCGTATTCGGCTGGATGACCCCGACCGAAGCCGCGGCCGTGGCGGTGTTTGTCGCCCTGCTGGCCGGGTGGTTCTACAACGGCCTGAGCTACGGCTCGATCATCGAGGGGTTGCGCCGCACCGCGATGCTGTCCGGTTCGATCTTCATCATCATCTGCGCGGTTTCGGCCCTGGGGCATCTTGGCGCGCTGGAACGGATTCCCGAAGCGATTTCGGGGCTGGTCACCTCGCTGGGTCTGGGACCGGTCGGGTACATGCTGGTCGTGAACGTGATCTTCATCATTGCAGGGATGCTGCTGGACATACCGGTCGCGCTGGCATTGCTGGTGCCGTTGTTGGCACCGGTCGCCATCGCTCAGGGCGCGGATCCGGTTCATCTGGGCATCGTGCTGTGTTTCAACCTGTGCATCGGGTTGATTTCACCACCGATGGGGGGCTGCCTGCTGGTGGTTTCTGCGGTCACGGGGGTGAATTACTGGAAACTCGCGGCGGCGATCCTGCCTTTCGTCCTTGTAGAGATCGCCGTGCTGGCGCTGTTGATCGCTTTTCCGCAAATCAGCCTTGCCTTGCCACAGGCCTTTGGGTTGGCTGGCGGCTAGACCTGTCAGGAACCGAACAATCAAACCGACAATGACAACACGGAGGAACAGAACATGAAGAAACGCAACCTGCTCAAGGGCGCATTGATGGCCGCGGCGCTGGCCTTTACCGCGCAGGCGGCTCACGCACAGGTCAAGATCGCATTGGACAGCCCGCCGGACCTGCAAGGATCGGGCAGCTATGTCTGGGCGCATGCGTTTGCCGAACATCTCAAGGCCAACGGAATGGAAGCCGAGGAATTCCAGCGCGGCGCGTTGGGCGGCGACGATGAACTGTTCGATCAGGTCAGCCAGGGGCTGCTCGAAGTCAGCATGTCGCCCCTGAATATCGTCGGTTCGATCGACAAGACCATCTATGGGCTGCGTCTGCCCTATTTCTTTGACGACATGGCACAGGTCGACAAGGCGCTGAACGAGGGCGGCATGCTGGCCAGAATCAACCAGGCCACCGCGCCCGAAGGCGTACGGGTGCTGGCCGTGGACACGGTGGGTCCAGCATCGGGTATCTTCAACACCAAGAAGCCGGTGAAATCGGTGGCCGACATGGCCGGCCTGCGGATGCGCGCGCTGGATGAAAGCCAGATCGAACTCTATCAGGCATGGGGGGCCGACGGCACCATCGTCAGCTGGGCCGAAGTGCCCAACGCGTTGCAGACCGGGGTGGCGGACGGATATCTGAACCCCGCCTTCGTACCGCTTTTGTTCGGACACACCGATTTCATCAAGTTCTACACCGATGCCGCGGTTTCCCCATCCCTGCGGATCGCGATTGCTTCGGAGGACTGGTATCAGGGCCTGACCGATGAGGAACGCGCCACCGTGGATGCGGCCGTTGCCGCGGCCAATGCTGCCAATCGCGAATGGCTGAAAACGCAGGGTGTCGTGCTGGACAAGCTGCAAGAGGCCGGCGTGCAGATCGAACGCCTGGACGATGCCGCCCGCGAAGAATTCCGCGCCGCGTCGGGACCTGCCTATGAGAACGGTCCGCTCAGCGCCGATCAGATCGCCGAATGGGAAGCGGCCAAGGGCAACTGATCCATGCGCGCAGCTGCCATCTTTCTTGACCGGATATCGGCAGTCATCAACAGGATCGCGCTTTGGGGCGCGGTTCTGGCCGTGCTGGCGATGCTGGGCGCGGCCGGGTGGCAAGTGATCGCACGATATCTTCTGGAAGCCCCGCCGATCTGGACCGAAGAGCTGGCCCGCCGGGCCATGGTATGGGCGGGGATGCTGGGCGCGTCCTGCGCCTTTCACGCCGGGGCCGACCCGACCCTGTTTCCTGCGGCCCGCGCTGTTGCCGGGCGCGCGGGTGCGCTGCTGGTGCTGATCCGGGCCTGTGGCGTGATCCTCTTTGCCGCGCCTGTGATCTGGTACTCGATTTTCGACGCCCGGATGAATCCTGCGCGCGGGTTCCTGGGACGCAGCCTGAACCGGCAGGCCGAAATGCTGGACGTGCCGATGATCTGGTTCACCTCTGCCGTGCCGCTGGCTTTCGTGATCATCGTTCTGCACATGATCGCCGGCATCCTGATGCGTCTGACCGATCCGCCCACCACATCCCTTTCCGTCCCGATTTCCCCGACAAAGGTCTGAATATGCGCCTGTTCATCGCCGGTCTGAGCACCGAAACCAATTCATTTTCCCCTCTGCCCACCGGCAGGCTCAGCTTTGAAGAAGGCTCGATCCATCACGGCGATGCGACGCGGGATCCCGTCCAGTACTGGACCGGGCCGCTGCATATCTGGCGCAACAGGGCCGAGGCGCTGGGATGGGACGTGGTAGAATCGCTGTCGGCCCATGCCCAACCGGCCGGGCCGACCGTCAAATCGGTCTACGAAGGTTTCCGCGACGAGATCCTCGGCGATCTCAAGCGGGCCGGTGGGGCCGATGTGATCCTGCTGGCGCTGCATGGCGCCATGATGGCGGATGGCTATGACGATTGCGAAGGCGACCTGATCGCGGCCTGCCGCGCCATCGCCCCGGACGCGGTGATCGGCGGTCTGCTGGATCCGCATTGCCACCTGACCGAGATGATGCTCGGCAATGCCAGTCTGCTGGTCGCGTTCAAGGAATACCCGCACGTCGACATCCCCGAACGCGCCGAGGACCTGTTCCGCCTGGCCGCCGACACCGCGACGGGCAAGATACGGCCCGTGATGCGCGATTGGGATTGCCGGATGATACTGGCGCTGCCGACACCGTCCGGCCCGATGCGTGAATTTGTCGATCAGATGTCCGCGCGCGAAGGTCAGAACGGTATCCTGTCCCTGTCGCTCGCGCATGGGTTTCCCTGGGGCGATCATCCGCGCACCGGGGCCAGGGCCCTGGCGATCTGCGATGGCGACGGCGATCAGGCCGCCAAGGTCGCCCGGGACCTGGGTCAGAGCCTCTTTGATCTGCGCGATGTTCTGAACACCGACATAGCGGACATCGACCGCGCGCTGGACATGGCCCAGGCCGAACCCGAAGGCCCCGTCGTTTTGGCCGACATGTCCGACAATGCCGGCGGCGGCGCGCCCTCGGACGCAACCTTCCTGCTGCGTGCGATGCTCGACCGGGGGATGACATCGGTGGCCACGGGCCTGTTCTACGACCCCGGCGCGGTGCGCATCTGCCGCGAGGCCGGCCAAGGGGCGACGCTGCCGCTGCGGCTGGGCGGCAAACACGGCCCAATGTCCGGCGATCCGCTGGATCTGACCGTGACCGTCAGGGCCTGCGTCTCGGGCCTGACGCAGCGGTTCGGAACCCTGCCCGCCCCGATTGGCGAAGCCGTATGGATCGAAGCCAATGGCATCGACATCGTCATCAACGACATCCGCACCCAGACCTTCCATCCCGAGGCGTTCGAGCAACTGGGCATCGATCTGTCCCAACGCCACTATGTCTGCGTGAAATCGTCCAACCACTATCAGGCCGGTTTCAACCCCATCGCCGCACGGGTCCTCCCTGTGGCAACGCCCGGCGCGATCACACCCGATTTTGCCAATATCCCCTATACCAAACGCGCCAGAACCTACTGGCCCGCTGTCAAGGACCCGTTCGCATGACCAACACCCTGATTTCCGACCGCGACCGGTTCGCGGAAAAACACCCGGAACAACGGATCGGGCTGAATGGCCGCGACTGGGGGTATCTCGACATCGGGTCCGGTCCCGCCTTGCTGCTGATCCCCGGCACGCTGGGCCGGTGCGACATCTTCTGGCAACAGATCATCGCCCTTTCGGACCGTCTGCGCATCATCGCCACATCCTATCCCGAAACCGGCGGTATCGCCGACTGGGCCGACGATATCCTGGCGCTGATGGATCATCTGGGCCTGGCCAGTACGACCATACTGGGGTCTTCGCTTGGCGGGTATCTGGCGCAATATGTGGTCGGGCAAGCGCCTAACCGGTTCGATCGGCTTATCGCGGCGAACACGTTGCATTCGGTGATCGGCCTAGACCAGCGCATGCCCTATGCGCTGGACCTGCACACCACGCCGATCGGGGATTTGCGGGCCGGGTTCGGCACCGGGCTGCAACAATGGCGCAACGACCATCCGGACCAGAGCGATCTGGTCGATCTGTTGCTGATGGAGGTCGGCGGACGCATTCCCGAAATGGAATTGCGCAATCGGTTGAACGCGTTGAAAACCGGCCCCGAACTGCCCGAAACCACCCTGCCCGCCGCACGGATTTTCACCGTTCAGGCGGATGACGACCCGCTGATCCCGCCAGAGATGCGCGCAGCTGTGCGGGCCCGGCTGCAGCCATCCGCCGCCTACCGGTTTCTGTCCGGCGGCCATTTTCCATATGTCGCACGGCCCGCGGAATATACCGCTTTGCTGGAACAGATCATGGGGCTTGCGCCAACCAGCGGGCATGACTGGGGAACCGGGCCGGAGCGCACATCATGATCGTACTGTCCAACGATGACGTCGCCCGCCTGTTGTCCATGCAAGATGCCATCGAAGCAGTGCAGCGCGCCATGATCACCGTATCAGCGGGCGGCGCGGAAATACCCCTGCGCAGTGTCATGCCGGTGGGCGGTGACAACCGGATGGGCATCATGCCGGGCGCACTGTCCGATCCGGCCTGTTTCGGGATCAAACTGATCAGCCTGTTTCCCGGCAATACCGCGAAAGGGCTGTCATCACATCGCGGTGCATATATCCTGTTCGAACCCGAGACCGGCGCGCCCGTTGCCATGATGGACGCCAGTCTGCTGACAGCAATCCGGACCGCCGCCGCCAGTGGCGTTGCAACCCGCGCGTTGTCGCGCGACACCGCCACACGTCTTGCCATCATCGGAAACGGCGAACAGGCCGAACATCATCTGGATGCGATCTGCGCCGTGCGCCCTGTCACCCAGGTGCATATCGCCGGGCGCGATGCGCAACGTGCCGCGGCGTTCTGCGACAAAGCCCGGGGGAAGTACCCGAACCTCCGGTTCCAATCCGGCGACGACGTCCAATCCGCCGTCCAGACCGCCGACATCATCTGCACCGTCACAGCCTCGCCCACACCGATCCTGCATCATCGCTGGCTGCCAGATGGATGCCATGTGAACGTCGTCGGTTCATCCATTCCCAC
Source organism: Rhodobacteraceae bacterium F11138 (assembly GCA_016521575.1). Classification (GTDB taxonomy): domain Bacteria; phylum Pseudomonadota; class Alphaproteobacteria; order Rhodobacterales; family Rhodobacteraceae; genus Sedimentitalea. Next base: position 13,960 of record JAEKDP010000009.1, read on the forward strand.
CATGCGGGAAGTCGATGACGATCTTGTCCTGCAGAACCCGATCTGGGTGGACTACTTGCCTTCGACCCTGGCACAAGCCGGTGAAATCGTCGATCTGATCGCCGCCGGAAGGTATTCCCCGGACCGGATCAGGGGCGAAATCGGCCAGGTGCTGGCGGGCAAGGTCGAAGGACGACGCGATGCGGACCAGAAAACGATCTATCGCTCGCTGGGCGTTGCGGCGCAGGATCTGGTCGCGGCAGAATTGATTGCCCGCAAGGCTGCCGAGGCCGGGCTCGGTCAGATCGTGTCATTCTAACCCACGCGGTTCGCGTTGAACTGACGCACTTTGTGAAACCGGATCTTCCCCGGTCTGACACGGAACGCGGCGATCAAGCGATGGTCTGCGGTTCATCCGGATCGTCGACGGGCCAGAAGGGCCGCACCCTGTGCTGCCACTGTACGTCCTGCAATCGCACCGTCGCGCTGCCTGGTCCGTGTATGGCGATATGGGAAACATCGGGACCCAGAAGTTTACGAAAGTTCATCAGGTTCTTGAACGACAGGATCTTGCAGGCACCGGTTTGGATGCCGCACGCCAGATAGTGTTCGTCCAGATTTTCATAGAACGGATGGCTGCCCACAAGCAACCGCAGCCCGCCGGCGCGCAGCACCACGGACGGCCCCAACGTCATCCTGCGTCCCATGGCCGGCCCGTCCCGATAGATGAAATCGCCGGTGCACAGCCGCTCGACCGTGGCCGTCAACTCCACCGGTGAATGCCAGCGGATGTCCACCCCTGCCCCCACCGTGAACCGCGCCTTCGCACCCTCACCCAACGCAACAGCCTGCCGAACCGCCTGTGGATCAACGATGAACACCGCCGAGTCGACGTCGGGAGCATGGTCCAAAATCGCCCGTACCAGCGCAGGCGAGTCGCCGGATGCACCGGCCCCCATACTGTCGGGCGCATCGATAATAAGAACCCGACCCTTGGTCGCGACAGCGGCTTTCACCGCGTTCTGGGCGGTCATGGTCGGAACCTCGACATCCCGGCGACGATTCCACATCGCATCCAGGATTTCACGCGCCACGGTGTGTGCGGCCTCGGGGTCGGCATCGGTGACGGCCAGCCCGGTGATCCCCACATCCGCCATGTCCAGCCAGGGTTGCACCGGAAAAAAGCTTACCGAAAGGGCGCAGCCTTCGGCCTCGATCCGCCGGGCCTGCGCGGCGACCTGCGCCATCGGCGCATCGCCCAGTGTCGCGCCCCCCAGCACCGGGAAGATGGCATTGTATTTGCACAGACGCGTGACCGGGCGGATGTCCCCTTGGATTGTACGCACCAGCAGTTCGGTGGCGCGCGCACCCGTTTCATAGGCATCCACATGCGGATAGGTTTCAAAACCCACGATGATCTGCGCCGCTTTGACCATGCGCGGGGTCACATGGGCGTGCAGGTCCAGGCTGATGGCGATTGGCACCGAGGGTCCGATTTGGTCACGGATTGCCGACAGGATCGCGCCTTCGGGATCGTCTTCCGTTTCGCAGATCATCGCGCCATGAAGTTCCAGATAGATCCCGTCCAGCGGCATGGCGGCGACTAGTCCATCCACGATCCGCGATTTCGCCTGTTCATAGAACCCGTCCTTGACGCGCCCGCCCGACACGCAACGCGCCGCATAGATCGGCACGGCTTCGAGTTCTGCCTTGCGTAAAACATCGACCGCACCCGTCATCCCCAGCCGGGTGCCCTCCGAGGCCGCGAGCGCATCGGGCCCCTCGTGGATTCCGAAACGGGCAAAATCGACCTGGCCAACCGTTCCCAGCGACAGGCTGTTGCCCTCGAACATGAAACTGGCAACCGCCACCCGCATCGTTGCGCCCTCCTTAGGCCCTGTGGTTCAGCACCGGGCGCCATGCGCCAGATCGTTCTTGATCGCCGTCCCATATCCTGTGCGGATTGTTTGCAATAAAGCTGTACATATTCAATTGGAAACAATTGAATATTGCATCAGATTCTCTGATGATTTGCACACCCGCCTGAACGGTCAACGGGTTTCCCGGCCGGTTTTCATTCTGGCATCGCCGTGTTTCCGTTCACCCGCAGGCGCTTGCGGCCAGCAGGGCCAGATTTCGGTGACCACGCGCGCGCAACCTGTTTGCAACCCGCCAGGCACGCAAACCCGAAGCGCAGCACAAAACCACCCTTTGGTCCGGCCTCGCCGGGTCGGTCTGGACGCGATCCGGGTCCTGTCTTTCGGCCTGTGCAACAATCCGGTCGGGCGTCTCGGACGCGCTGCGCAGGTCCACCACCCGGTCGGCGGCGGACAATTCCGCCCGCGACACGAAAGGCAACCCATCCGGCGGCTCCGATGCGTCATCAAAGCGAAACCCGCCAAACCGAAACCCCTGACTGTCCAGCGTGATCATGCGCCCCAGCGGCAAGGGCGGCAGGTCCAGCAGGACCTGCAAAGCCATCTGCGCCTGCAAGCTGCCGATCATCGCGACCACCGGACCCATCACCCCGGCGGTCGCGCAGCTTGCGCCGCTGGTCGGCGGATCCGGAAAGACCGCGCGCAGCGACGGGGCGGCCCCGCAAAACCCGCCGACATATCCGCCTGAACCCAGGGCGCTGGCCGAGATCAGCGGGGTGCCACCCGCCAGGCAGACATCCGACAGGATATAGGACACGGCAAAACTGTCTGCCGCATCGATAACCAGATCCGCATCGGCCACCAGCGCAGCGGCATTGCCCGGATGCAGAGCCTCGGTTCTGGCGGCGACGTCAACCGACGGGTTGAGCGCCAGCATGTGATCGCGGGCGGCTACCGCTTTGCTGCGGCCCAGATCGGACATGCGATACAGCGGCTGGCGATGCAGGTTGCTGACCTCGACATGATCCGGATCCAGCACCGTGATGCGCCCGACCCCCGCACCCGCAAGATATTGCAGCACGGGACAGCCCAACCCGCCGGCACCGACAACAGCAACATGGGCCGCCGCCAGCCGGGCCTGCCCCTGTGCGCCAATCCCCGGCAGAACCATCTGACGGGCATAGCGGTTCACAGGGCGCATGTCTCGATCCATTCCAGGGTACGCGCTTCGGGGTCGGCGGCGGTCTGTATATCGGTCACGACCGCCACGCTGTCGGCCCCGGCCGCAAAGACGCCCGGCGCGCGTTCAGGCGTCAGCCCGCCAATCGCGACCAGGGGGATATCGCCGGTTCGCGCTTTCCACCGGGTGATTTTGTGCACCCCCTGCGGTGCCCATTTCATCTTTTTCAACAGGGTCGGATATATCGGCCCAAGCGCCACATAGGCCGGATCCAGCGCCAGCGCCCGATCCAGTTCCGTCTCGTCATGGGTCGACAATCCGTATCGCACACCCGCGCGGCGCAAAGCCGCGAAATCGGCACGGTCCATGTCCTCCTGGCCCAAGTGGACGAAACCGCATCGCAAATCCAGCGCCGCCTGCCAGTGGTCGTTCACCACCAATTGCGCCCCATGCACCGCGCAGACATCCCGGGCGCGGGCGATCTGGCGGCGGATTTCCTCATCGGGCTGTTCCTTGATGCGCAGCTGCACCAGCCCGACCCCATGCGGAACCAGCAGTTCCAGCCGCCCCACATGGCCGACGATCAGATAGAACCGCTGCATCACGCCAACTCCGCCAGACCCAGCACCGGGGTCGAGGGCACCGCCATGTCCCGCGGCTCCATTGGGTCGGCGTCAAACCCCGACCGCCCGGCCAGAACCGCCTGTGCCATGGCGCGGGCCATCATCACCGGATCCCCCGCCCTGGCCACGGCCGTGTTCAGCAACACCGCATCCATGCCCAGTTCCATCGCCATGCAGGCATCCGAAGGCCGACCGATCCCGGCATCGACAATCAGCGGAACATCCGGAAAATGCGCCCGCATGGCCCGCAGACCATCCCGGTTGCGCAGCCCCTGCCCCGAACCGATGGGCGCGCCCCAGGGCATCAAGACCTGACAGCCCGCATCCAGCAGCCTTTCTCCCACCACCAGATCATCGGTGGTATAGGGAAACACGCTGAACCCTTCCCCGCAAAGAATACCGGCCGCCTCGACCAGCTGGAACACATCGGGTTGCAAGCTGTCGCTGTGCCCGATCACTTCCAGCTTGATCCAGTCAGTACCGAACAGATCACGCGCCATGCGGGCCGTGGTTACGGCCTCCTGCACGGAATGACATCCGGCGGTATTGGGCAAGATGCGCGCGCCGGTTGCCTGCACCCGGTCCCAGAAACCGGCGCCGCTGCCATCCGCGGTTTCGCGGCGCAGGGACACGGTCACAACATCGCAACCGCTGGCGTCGATCGCGGCGGCCAGAATGGCAGGGGACGGGTATTGCGCCGTGCCCAGCAACAACCGCGAAGCTATCTCGGTGTCATACAACCGCATCTCAACCTCCCTGCATGGGCGCAAGGACTTCCAGCCTGTCGCCTTCGTTCATTCGGGTGTCCTGCCGGTTCTGGCGTGGCACGAAATTTCCGTTCAGGGCCGTGGCAACGGCGGGATTGGAAAAGCCCAGCTCATCCAGCGCTTCGGACAGGATTGCGCTGGCAACCTCCCGCGGTTCGGCATTCACGATGATGTTCATTGGAAATCTCCGGGATCAGGCAGTCGGCCACGCGCGCCGCCATCGCTGGCGCGAGAAGAAAACCGTGTCGATACAGCCCATTCAGGTAAACCGTCCCATCCTGTTTCAGGATGCGCGGCAGATTGTCGGGAAAGGCCGGACGCAACCCGGCCCCGGTTTCAATCACGCTGGCCTCGGCAAAGGCCGGATGCAGCGTAAAAGCGGCGGACAGCATTTCGCAAAGCGATCGCACCGTGGGCGGGCGCGTGGACGAGCTTTCGATCATCGTCGCCCCGATCATGTAGACCCCATCGCCACGCGGCACCAGATACAGCGGGATCCGCGGGTGCAACAGCCGGACAGTGCGTCCGATTGCCAGTTCGGGACAGTGCAGTATCGCCATTTCACCGCGCACCGGACGCAAGTGCGGCAAATCGGCGGCCATGCCTGTACAATCCAGATCCACCCGGTCCGGCGCGCGCGTCGCGTAACACAGATCGCCGCCCAGATCCCGCACCATTCGGACAAGATCGCAAAGCGCCTTGCGCGGATCCAGATGCGCCTCGTCCGCGAAGAACAGCCCTTCCGAAAACCGCGACGCAAGATCGGGTTCAAGCGCGGCGATGTCCCCCGCCCCAAGCTGCCTGTGGCCGGTCGTGCGCCGGGCAAGACGGGTCAGTTCGGCGCGATCGCGCGCCGGGGCAACGACCAGCGTTCCGTGCCGCGTGACAGCGGTGACTTCGGACCACCAGTTGATCGCGGATGCGCCCAGTGTGATCACCTGCTGTTCGGCGCTTTCGCGCTCGCACCATGGGGCCAGCATGCCACCGGCAAAACGGGCAACGCTGGACTGCACCGGGTCCGGACCGGTATCGTACAGGGTCACGGCAGCGCCCCGGCGCAACAGTTCAAGCGCACAGACCAGCCCCGCAAGACCGGCGCCGGCAATGGTGATCATTTCGCATCGTCCTTGACGGGCACATACAGGTCTCCGCCCTCGCGAAACTTGGCCGCCATCGCCTCCATCCCCTCTTTCTGCGCCTCGGCGCGGATATCGTGGGAAATGCGCATGGAACAAAATTTGGGCCCGCACATCGAACAGAAATGCGCCACCTTGTGCGCCTCTTTGGGCAGGGTCTGATCATGAAATTCGCGTGCGGTGTCCGGATCCAGCGACAGGTTGAACTGATCCTCCCAGCGGAACTCGAACCGGGCACGGGACAGGGCATCATCGCGCCGCTGCGCCCCCGGCAGACCCTTGGCCAGATCGGCGGCATGGGCGGCGATCTTGTAGGTGATCACGCCGGTTTTCACGTCGTCGCGGTCCGGCAGGCCCAGATGTTCCTTGGGCGTCACATAGCACAGCATGGCACAGCCGAACCAACCGATCATCGCTGCGCCGATACCGCTGGTGATGTGATCATAGCCCGGGGCGATGTCGGTCGTCAGCGGCCCAAGCGTATAGAACGGCGCTTCGTGGCAGCACTCCAGCTGCTTGTCCATGTTCTGCTTGATCTTGTGCATGGCCACATGGCCCGGCCCTTCGATCATCACCTGGCAATCCTTGGCCCAGGCGATTTTCGTCAACTCGCCCAGGGTTTCCAGCTCGGCAAACTGCGCCTCGTCGTTGGCATCGGCGATCGAACCGGGCCGCAGCCCGTCGCCCAGCGAAAAACTGACGTCATAGGCACGGCAGATGTCGCAGATCTCGTCGAAATGCTCATAAAGGAAACTCTCCTTGTGGTGATGCAGACACCACTTGGCCATGATCGACCCACCCCGCGACACGATACCGGTGACCCGGTTCACCGTCATCGGCACCATGTGCAGGCGCACGCCGGCATGGATGGTGAAATAATCCACGCCCTGTTCGGCCTGTTCGATCAACGTATCGCGGAACACTTCCCATGTCAGATCCTCGGCGATGCCATTCACCTTTTCCAAAGCCTGATAGATCGGCACGGTCCCGATCGGCACCGGGCTGTTGCGCACGATCCATTCGCGGGTGTTGTGGATGTTGCGCCCGGTGGACAGATCCATGACCGTGTCCGCCCCCCAACGGATCGCCCAGACCAGCTTGTCCACCTCTTCTTCCATTGAGGACGTGACCGCAGAAGTCCCCATGTTGGCGTTTATCTTGACCAGAAAATTGCGGCCGATGATCATCGGCTCGATTTCCGGATGGTTGATGTTGGCCGGGATGATCGCGCGCCCGGCGGCGATCTCGTCGCGGACGAATTCGGGTGTCACATAATCAGGGATATTGGCCCCGAAATCCTGCCCGTCCCGTTCGGCTTGGCCGGTCTCGCGAAGCTGGTTTTCGCGAATGGCAACGAATTCCATCTCTGGGGTCACGATTCCGGCGCGGGCATAGGCCAGTTGCGTCACCGCCGCGCCGGGTTTTGCCCGCAACGGTGTGGGCCGCACCGGAAACTCGGGGGTCAGGCGATCCCCCTGCACGAAACCGTTGTCTTCGGGCTTGACCGCGCGGCCCTGGTATTCCTCGACATCCCCGCGCGCCAGGATCCAGTCCCGGCGCAGCGGTGCCAAGCCCTGACGGATATCGGTCAGACAGGCCGGGTCGGTATAGGGGCCGGAACTGTCATAGACCGTGACCGCAGGCTCGCCTGCGGTGGGATGAACCGCAATCTCGCGCATGGGCACACGCAGATCTTCATGCAGGCTGCCGGGGACGTGGATTTTGCGCGATGCGGGCAATTCGCCCGTGGTGATCCTGGGATTGGGGACGTTCATTTTGGTGCTCCTCAAGCGATCGACTCAAAAGGACACCAGATGAATTTCGGCTCGGGAAACAGGCGGCGGGATTGGCCACCGTGTCAGGTTGCACATCGGACTTCAGGCGATGCGCGCCCTCAGCTTCCTACGCCAGTATCAACTGGGTCAGGTTCAAAGGGTCGCGACACTGCAGCCTTGCTGCCATTCGCCTCTCAGTCCCTCGGTCGGGACTCCCCTGCGTGCCTATTGGCTAGTCAATCGCCGCAGGGGGTGCAAGGAAAATCTGGAACCCCCCGCAGAAGCGCCGTATCCCGCAAGCGGGGTGTCAGGATGCGCGGCGCGGCGCGGTGACGCGCGAAAAGCCCGCCATGTTGGCATAGCCCCCAACGATCGCCTTGCGGTCTTCATACCCAAGCACCGAGTCGATCGACTGGAAACCGGCGGGGGCCAATTTTTCGACTTCGTCGATCACCCGTTCCGGGCCGCCGATGCGATTGGTGCGCACGACCTCGGCGGTCTTGGGCAGCCGGTCCTTTTCATATTGCCACAGCGCAGCACGGGGGTGTTCCGCGCTTTGCAGGGCATCTGCCAGGCTTCGCGCGTCCAGAATCGCCTGGGACGCGCCGTTGGAACCGACCGGGTACATCGGATGCGCCGCATCCCCCAGCAACGTCACACGGCCAAAGGTCCAGCGGCTCAACGGGTCACGGTCGGCCATGGGATATTCGAAAATGGCCTGCGATTTGCGGACCAGCCCGCCGATGTCCATGCCCGGCACATGAAACCGCAGGGCGTGGGGCAGAACCTCGGCCAGCGGTGCCTGACGCGACCAGTTGTCGGGCGGAGGTGTGGAAACCGCCGGATCCTTGATCCGCACATTGACCACCCAGTTCATCAACTGTTTGCCCTTCACCGCCGGAGCGATCGGGTAGAGCACGAATTTGCCGCCCAGCCCGCCGCCAATGGCCATGCTTTCACCGTCTTCCCAGACCGGCCATTCGGCAGCGCCCCGCCACATCACGACCCCCTGCCACGAAGGCGCGCCTTCGTTTGGATAGAAATGGCGACGCCCGGCCGAATGGATTCCGTCGGCACAGATCAGCACCTCGGCCCGGTGCGACACGGCGGCATCCCCCTGAACACTGTCGGTGAAATGCGCTGTCACCCCGGCGTCGTCCTGGATGAACCCGGCCAGCCGGCGGCCGGTGCGGATCGCATCCGGGCCCAGCCGGTCGATCACCGCGTCATGGATCACCTTTTGCAACCGTCCGCGATGGATCGAGAATTGCGGCACCTCGTGACCGGCATGCAGCCCGCGCAGCTCGGACCAGACTTCCTGCCCCTGTTTCGTCAGATAGGACAGTTTGCGGGTTCTCACGCCGACCTTGTCAAGCGCATCCAGCAACCCGAGGTCGGCCAGTTCCCGGATCGCATGGGGCAACACGTTGATGCCAACGCCGACTTCGCGCACTTCGCGCGCGGCTTCGTAAATCTGAACCGGAATGCCCCGCGCATGCAGCATCAGCGCCGTGGTCAGCCCCCCGATGCCTGCGCCCGCGATAATGACTGTCATGGTTACGCTTCCTCGGGTGGCAGAAAATCCACCTCGTGCTTGGCCGAGACCGCAACCACATCCGCCGGGTTGGGTTCGGGACCCAGATTGTGCAACGCCCAGAACAGATCATACAGCTTGCGTGTCGGCGCGACCCAGAACAGGCATTTGATGGTCTGATCGGTCTTGTTGTAGATGCCATGCGGAATGCCCTTGGGCAGGCGGATCAGGTCGCTGGGTTCCGCATAGGTTTCCACGCCGTTCAGCAGCACATCAAACCGCCCTTCAAGCACATAGATGAATTCATCCTGTGTCGGGTGAATATGCGGCGGCACGAAAGTGCCCTTGGGCAGGGTCGCATGCCAGGCCATGGATGCGTCGGATTTCTGCTTGGGCACATAGGTCTGGCCCAGGATGTTCCAGCTGATTTCGTCAATGCCGGTATTGGACTTGGTGACGCCGGGTATCATGATCGGTATTCTCCTTGGACTTCAGACATGCAGGAAACGGTCCTTGACCTCGGGGCTGGCAAGGATTTCATCGGTTGTGCCCGACCAGACAACGCGGCCCTTTTCGATGACCACGTGATGATCGGCTATTCTTGTCAGGGCATCGACATTCTTGTCGATGACGAGGATCGCCTCGCCTTCTTCCTTGAGCCGTTCAAGGCAGGCCCAGATGTCCGCGCGGATCAGTGGCGCCAGTCCTTCGGTGGCTTCGTCCAGCACGACAAGCTGCGGATTGATCATCAGCGCGCGCCCGATGGCAAGCATCTGCTGTTCCCCGCCCGACAATTGATTGCCCATGTTGCGGCGGCGTTCCTCAAGACGCGGGAACAGATCATACACCCGCCGGATCGTCCACTTGCCAGGCCGCGCCGTGGCGCGCAGGTTTTCTTCCACGTTCAGCGTGGGGAAAATCTGGCGGCCTTCCGGAACATAGCCCAGACCGGCCACCGCAATCCGGTGTGGCTCGGCCCCGGTCAGATCCCTGCCCCCGATTCTGACGCATCCGGCACGGGGTTTGACAAGACCAAAGATCGACTTGATCGTCGTGGTCTTGCCCATGCCGTTGCGGCCCAACAGCGTCACGACCTCGCCTTCGTTTACATGCAGATCGATCCCGAACAGGATCTGGCTTTCTCCATAGCCGGCTTCAAGCCCTTGAACATCCAGCATCAGACGACCTCTCCGGCTTCGTCGCCCAGATAGGCCGCCCGGACTTCGGGGTCCGAGCGCACCGCCTCGGGCGTGCCTGTTGCGATAATTCGACCATAGACGAGAACCGACACCCGGTCGGCCAGCGCAAAGACCGCGTCCATGTCATGTTCGATCAACACGATGGTGAACCTGCCCTTCAGCTTTTGCAGGTTCGCGACAAAGGCTTCGGCATCTTCGCCCCCGACCCCGGCCAAAGGTTCATCCAGCAGCAGGATCGTGGGTTCGGTGGCCAGTGCGATGGCCAGTTCCAGCCGCCGGTGTTCGCCGTGGCTCAGCGATCTGGCGGTGATGTCGGCGCGGTGATCCAGCCCCGCCTCGCGCAGCGCCACAAGTGCGGCGTCATTCAGCGCGGCCTCGTCCGATACGGTTCTGAAAAACCGAAACGACGACCCATTGCGCGCCTGCACCGCCAGCGCCACGTTTTCCAGCGCCGTAAAGCCGGGCAGCACCGATGTAATCTGAAACGACCGGGCCAGACCCAGTTTTACCCGATCCGACATCGGCAGACGGGTCACGTCGCGTTCGCCGACCAGCACCGTCCCGCTGTCGGATCGCAGCTGCCCGGACAATTGCGAAATCAGGGTCGTCTTGCCCGCGCCATTGGGCCCGATGATGGCATGAATCTCCCCCGGCACGAATTCAAGCGACACATCGTCCGTGACCTTCAGCGCCCCAAAGGATTTGGTCAGATTGCGCACAGTCAAAGACGTCATTGCCGTTTCCTCGCAAGGCCAAGCTGTTCCAGAAGCCCGGTGATGCCGCGCGGTGAAAACAGAACCATCAGCACCAGGAAAACCCCGAAGAACAGTTTCCAGTGTTTGGACAAGGCGCCCAGCCATTCTTCGAGCATCAGGGCGGCGACGGCCCCCGCAATCGGACCGGCCAGCGTTCCGACGCCCCCCAGAACAACCATCACGATCAATTCGCCCGAGCGGTGCCATGACATGAAGGCAGGCGATACGAATTGCGCCTGATTGGCCAGAACCACACCGGCCACAGAGGTGATGCAGCCCGAGATGATGAAAGCCGTCAGCTGATAGCGGAAGGGCGAAAAGCCGATCGCCTCCATCCGCGTGGGATTTTCCCGAATGCCGGTCAGAACCCGCCCGAACCGCGATCCGACGATGCGATGGCACAGCAAGAACAGGCCGACCAGCAAGGCAAGCGTGACATAATACTGGCCGAAATCCGATTTCAGAAGATCCATGCCCAAGACCGTCGACCGCTGCGCAAGCGCCACGCCATCATCCCCCCCATAGGCCGACAGCGAGATGAAGAAGAAAAACGCCATCTGACCGAAAGCCAGCGTGATCATGATGAAATAGACACCCTTGGTGCGCAGGGAAATCGCGCCCGTGACAAAGGCGAAAGCCGCCGAAATCCCCGCCGCGAACAGGATCTGCAGGATCAGATCGTTCACCCCGTGACGCGACAGGATCGCAACCGCATAGGCCCCAAAGCCCAGATAGGCGGCATGGCCGAAACTGACCATCGCGCCATAGCCCAGGATCAGATCCAGCGCCATTGCAGCAATGGCATAGGCCAGGATCCGGGTGCCGATCAGCACATAGAACGGATCGTTCAGCACAGCGGCCAGGGGCGGCATGAGCGCGAAAATCGCGAACAGGACCAGTGCGGCCTTCAGGCGTCCCGCCAATGGGCGACGCGCGGTTGAAACGGGGGCTGCTGTTGCGTCGCTCATGCGGGTCTCCCGAACAGGCCGGCGGGTTTGGCGAAAAGGATCACCGCCATCAGGATATAGACCAGCATCGGCGCCAGCACGCGCCCCATCTGACCGGCGGCGGCGGGGTCAAGCACCTCGCGCAGCAGAATGGGGCCAAAGACACCGCCCAGGGTGTCGACAACGGCAACCAGAATGGCGCCCAGAAACGCCCCCTTGATCGACCCGATGCCGCCGATGACCACAACGACGAATGTCAGGATCAGCACGCTTTCCCCCATGCCGGTATCGACCGACAGGATCGGCGCAACCAGCGCACCGGCCAGGCAGGCCAGCACAGCACCCAGGGTGAACACGATGGCAAACAGCCGGTTGATATCGACCCCAAGCGCCGAAACCGTGGACCGGTTCGTGGCACCCGCCCGCAGCAACATGCCGACGCGCGTGTAGTTCACCATGACGAACAGACCCGCCGCCACGGCCAGACCGGCCACGATGATCGCGATCCGGTAAACCGGGTATTTCAACGGCCCCATCAGCGGAACCGACCCGGACAGGATGTCAGGCATCGGCACCGACAGCGGCGACGTGCCCCAGATCATCTTGACCGCCTCGTTGGCGATCATCACCAGACCGAAGGTGGCCAGCACCTGATCCAGATGGGACCGGTCGTATAATCGTCGCATCACCACGAATTCGACGACCAGCCCGACAGCCGCAGCGGCCGGAAGCATCAGCAACAGGCCCAACCAGAAGCTGCCGGTCGCGGCGGCAAATGTTGCGATCAGATAGGCCCCCACCATGTACAAAACGCCATGGGCCAGGTTGATCACGTCCATGATCCCGAAGACCAGCGTCAAGCCCGCCGCAATCAGGAACAGCAAAATACCCAACTGCAAGCCGTTCAACAGCTGCAGTACGAACAGGTTCATCATGCGCGTGATCCTCCTGACCCGTCAGTCGATCACATTTCGCACTTGGCGGCGTAGTTATCGACATAATCGTCAAAGATTTTCTCTTTGACCGACGTGCCGTACATGCCGTCCTCGCGCTTTACCGCCTCGACCAGATAGAAGTCCTGAACCGGGAAATTGTTGGCGCCAAAGCTGAAATCGCCGCGCGGGCTGTCAAAGTCGGCTTCGTGGATCGCCGCGCGCAGGGCATCGCGATCCGTCAGATCACCACCCAGTTTCTTAACCGCGCTGTCGATCAGCTGTGCCGCATCATAGGCCTGCATCGCATAGGTGCCGGGGACCGCATTGTACTTGGCGATATAGCCGTCAACAAACGTCTTGTTCGCTTCGTTTTCCATATCGGGGGCCCAGTTCGCGCCACCCAGCATCCCGACCGCCGCGTCCTGGGTCGCCGGCAAAGTCGTTTCGTCCACGGTAAAGGCCGACAGGAACGGGATTTCGGTCAGACCCGCCTGGCTGTACTGCTTGACGAGGTTCACGCCCATGCCGCCAGGCATGAAGGTAAAGACCGCATCGGGTTGAAACGCCGCGATCTGAGCCAGTTCCGAGGAAAAATCGAGCTGTCCCAGTTCGGTGAACACCTCACCCGCCGTGGCCCCGGTATAGGAATGCTTGAACCCCGCCAGACTGTCCTTTCCGGCCTGATAGTTCGGCGCCATCAGAAAGACATTCTGATAGCCTTGGCTTTGGGCATATGCGCCCATGACCTCGTGGTTCTGGTCATTCTGATAGGAGGTCGTAAAGAAATTCGGATTGCAGGAGTCACCCGCGAGCGTCGAGGTTCCCGCGTTGGTCGAGATCAGAATCGTCCCGGTCGACGTCACCGGCTGAACGATCGCCATCAGGATATTGGAAAAGATCGGTCCGACGACGAAATCCACGTTGTCGCGCTGCACCAGTTCGCGCGCCTTGTCGGCGGCCAGATCGGGGCGGCCTTCGTCATCCACGATGATGATCTCGGTTTTCATGCCACCGATGTCCCCCAGGCTTTCGGCAGCCAGCAGGAACCCGTCGCGCGCCTGCTCTCCCAGGGCCGCGGGCGGACCGGACAGCGTATAGACCAGACCGATCTTGAGCACGTCGTCATTGGCAGCGGCCGGAACATCCTGTGCAAACGCCGGGGCAGTCAAGCCGACGGTCAGCAAGGTAGAGGCAAGTAGTTTGATTTTATGATTCATTTCTGAACTCCCTGGTTGAAACACGCGGCTTTTGCCGTCTGTCGGGGCGCAGGCCCGATCGGGCAACCCGCCATCCCCGTATTGAGGAAGATAACATGCTGCGAATGCAAGCACTTATTTCCCTTATGCGCCGTTTCCGAACACCGTTTGCAGCATGTTGCCATTGGGGTCGGACAGGGCGTCGATCACGTTGAAATGATGACGATCCGGCGCAACAACGTCTTGCGTGACACAGCCCAGCCCGTGCCAGATGTTTGACAACAAGGCAGATTGGCGCAGGAATTCCTGACGCTCGCCGCCGCCGACCCATGTGGTCAGGCGGACATTCTCCAACGGACGTTTCAGGGCCGGGCTGTTTGCTTCGGCGCTGGCCATGTCCAGTTTCAGGGCGGCGTTCCGCTCGGTCCACAGCATCGGGCGCAGATCGTGCAAGCCCGAGATCGACAGAACATGCACCAGCCGCGAACGGATCTCGTCGGGCAAAGGCGAATCCTCGCACATCATTGCCGTGACCAGATGACCGCCGGCGGAATGGCCGCTCAGAACAACCGGGCCATCCACCGCGCCCGCCGCGTGGGCAATCGCGGACCCGACCTGCGCCGTGATATCGCCAATCGAAACATCGGGGCACAGATCATAGGACGGCATTGCCACCGCCCAGCCTCGCGCCAGCGGCCCCGCAGCGAGATGCGACCAATAGGATTTGTCCAGCGCCATCCAGTATCCGCCGTGGACAAAGACAAACAGGCCCTTGGGGTCGGATTCGGGCAGGAACAGGTCATAGCGATTTCGGTCACCATCGCCGTAGGGGATATCAAGGCGGGCTTGCGCCGTGGCCCGGAAATCGGCTGCGGGTTCGACCCAAGCCGCCGGATAGCCATCGCCACCGGGAATATTGCGCCCGTTCTCATAGGCTGCGTCCCAGTCCTCCACCGCAAATGCAACCATCCTCGACTCCCCGTTGCTGTGTTTGGGCAAGCTTTGCGCGGGCGGAAATATATTTCAAGCTAAAAATTTTTTTACTTGAAATAGTTTCCGGCTCTGCCTAGCCTTTTCGCATTCGACAGCAAAACCGAACCGGAGGAAAGAGTGGCACAAAGCAAGACTGGCAATGCTGCCGCTGTCCGGGATGGTCCGGCCGCGGGATCAAAAGAACGGCTGCGGCTGTGGCTGCGGCTGTTGAAAAGCACGCGCGGCGTAGAAGCGCGGTTGCGCGAAAATCTGCGGGTCGAATTCAACTCGACATTGCCACGCTTTGACGTGATGGCGGCGCTCGCCCGGTTTGACGACGGATTGAAGATGAGCGCCCTGTCCGGGGTGTTGCGCGTCTCCAACGGCAACGTCACCGGTATCGTGGATCGCCTGACCCAGGAAGGGCTGGTCGTGCGGATGCAGGTCCCCGGCGATCGCCGCGCCATGAAGGTGCGTCTGACGCCCAAAGGCCGCGACGTGTTTGCAGCGCAGGCCGAGGCCCATGAACGATGGATCGACGAAATGCTTGGCGGCTTTAGCGCCGAAGAAGCACAGTTTTATTCCGACCGCTTCGAAGCGGTCGGCCACCCAGACGAGGAGGACGGTCAATGAAGGCCGATACGAAATATTTCCTGTGCAGCATCGAAGACGGCATCGCGACGCTCCGTCTGGATCGGCCGGAACGCAAGAATCCCCTGTCCTTTGACAGCTATGCCGAATTGCGCGACTGGTTTCGCGCGTTGCATTATGATGACGATGTAAAAGCGGTGGTGTTTGCCTCCAACGGCGGCAATTTCTCGTCCGGCGGCGATGTGCACGACATCATCGGTCCGCTCACGAAAATGTCGATGAAGGAACTGCTGGCCTTTACCCGCATGACCGGCGATCTGGTCAAGGCCATGCTGAACTGCGGCAAGCCGATCATCGCGGCCGCGGACGGGGTTTGTGTGGGGGCCGGCGCAATCATCGCCATGGCTTCGGATTTGCGGGTTGCCACGCCGGAAACCAAATGCGCGTTCCTGTTCACCCGCGTCGGGCTGGCCGGATGCGACATGGGGGCCTGTGCGATGCTGCCCCGCATCATCGGTCAGGGCCGTGCGAATGAATTGCTTTACACCGGGCGGGCCATGACGGCGGACGAAGGTGAACGCTGGGGCTTCTGGAACCGTCTGATCCCGGCCGACCAGCTGGAAACCGAAGCCGTCGCCTGGGCGCGCAAGATCGCGGACGGCCCGAACTTTGGCCACATGATGACCAAGACCATGCTGCAGCAGGAATGGTCCATGTCACTGGACCAGGCCATCGAGGCCGAGGCGCAGGCACAGGCCATCTGCATGCAGACCCAGGATTTCACCCGCGCCTATGACGCCTTTGTCGCCAAGGCCAAACCCGTTTTCGAGGGTGACTGATGGCGGATCAAAGCTATCTTGACTGGCCGTTCCTGACCCCGGCCCACAAGGACCACGCCCTGGCGCTGGACAACTGGTCCAGGGGGCTGGGCGATATCGACCACGCCGACACCGATACCGCCTGCCGCGAACTTGTGGCCAGACTGGGTGCGGATGGCTGGCTGAAACCCACCGCCGTGGACCCGGACGATCCTGCGCCGCTGGACGTGCGCACATTGTGCCTGTCACGCGAAACCCTGGCCCGGCATGACGGGCTGGCCGATTTCGCCTTTGCCATGCAGGGTCTGGGAACCGGTGCGATTTCGCTGTTCGGCTCGCCCGAACAGCAGGCTGAATGGCTGCCCCTGACCCGCTCGGGTCAGGCAATTTCCGCCTTTGCCCTGACCGAACCGCAATCGGGATCCGATGTTGCCAATTCCACCATGACCGCGCGGGACGATGGCGACGCATGGGTGTTGGACGGTGAAAAGACCTGGATTTCCAACGGTGGGATCGCGGATGTCTACACACTGATTGCGCGTACCGGCGACGCTCCGGGTGCGCGCGGGCTGTCGGCCTTTGTGCTGCCCGCGAACACGCCGGGCTTCGAGATTGCCGAACGTCTGGACACCATCGCACCACACCCGCTGGCAACCCTGCGTTTTACCGGTGCGCGGCTGCCCAAATCGGCGCTGATCGGCGAAACCGGCCAGGGGTTCAAGATCGCCATGTCGGTGCTGGATGTCTTTCGCACCACGGTCGCCTCGGCGGCGCTGGGTTTTGCCCGCCGCGCCCTGGACGAAGCCACCGTGCGCGTCACCACCCGTCAGGTGCAAGGCAAACCGCTGGCCGACCTTCAGATGGTGCAGGCCCATATCGCCGAAATGGCCCTGCGCATCGATGCCGCCGCCTTGCTGATATACCGCGCCGCATGGACCAAGGACAGCGGCGCGCCGCGTGTCAGCCGCGAAGCCGCGATGGCCAAGCTTTTTGCCACCGACGAGGCCCAGAAAGTCATCGACGCCGCCGTTCAGCTGCACGGCGGAGACGGAGTGCGCACCGGACAGACGGTCGAACGGCTGTATCGAGAGATACGCGCATTGCGCATCTACGAAGGGGCTTCGGACGTGCAGAAAGTGATTATCGCCCGTCAGACACTGGATGCGGCGCAGGCCGGTTGACGGCCAGACAAAAACGGCTTGGACCGACACAGGGAGAAAAAAAGATGGCACAAGAGACCCTCAAACTCGGCCCTTCGGCCCATATCGACACCTTTACCCGCGACAATCTGCCGGCGGCGGATCAATGGCCCGACATTCTGCTAAAGGGGTTCGACTATCCCGAGTATCTGAACGTGGGCGTCGAACTGACCGACGCGATGGTCGACAAGGGGTTTGGCGACAATACCGCGCTGATCGGCAACGGCCGGCGCCGCACCTACAAGGAACTGGCCGACTGGACCAACCGGTTGGCCCATGTGATGGTCGAAGATCTGGGTGTTGAACCCGGCAACCGTGTACTGATCCGATCCGCCAACAATCCCGCCATGGTCGCGGTCTGGCTGGCGGCAACCAAGGCGGGCGCGGTTGTCGTGAACTCGATGCCGCTGCTGCGCGCGGGCGAATTGACCGCCATCGTCGACAAGGCCAGAATTCAGTTTGCCTTTTGCGACACCCGGCTGATGGACGAAATGGCCACCTGCGCCAAGACGTCCGAGTTCCTGGAAAAAGTCGTGGGTTTTGACGGCACATCGAACCACGACGCCGAACTGGACCGGCTGGCGCTGGAAAAACCGGTGCATTTCGATGCGGTGCGGACCGGACGCGACGACGTGGCCCTGCTGGGATTCACCTCGGGCACCACGGGCTCGCCCAAGGCGACGATGCATTTTCACCGCGATATCCTGATTATCGCCGATGGCTATGCCAAGGAAGTTCTGGGCGTCACCCCCGAGGACGTCTTCGTCGGCTCGCCGCCCCTGGCCTTTACTTTCGGGCTGGGCGGGCTGGCGGTGTTTCCATTGCGGTTCGGCGCGGCGGCGACGCTGTTGGAAAACGCATCCCCCCCCAACATGATCGAGATCATACAGAAATACCGCGCAACCGTCAGTTTCACCGCGCCCACCGCCTATCGCGCCATGCTGCGCGCTATGGATGAAGGCGCGGACCTGTCTTCGCTGCGCGCGGCCGTGTCGGCGGGCGAAACCCTGCCGGCGCCGGTCTATGAGGAATGGATGCAGAAAACCGGCAAACCGATGCTGGACGGCATCGGCGCGACCGAAATGCTGCATATCTTTGTCACCAACCGGTTTGACGATCACCGCCCTGCCTGCACCGGCAAACCCGTCACCGGCTTTGAGGCCAAGGTGATCGACGACGACGGCAACGAGGTGCCCCGCGGCACAACCGGCCGGTTGGCCGTACGCGGCCCGATCGGGTGCCGCTACATGGCGGACGAACGGCAAAAGAACTATGTGCTGGATGGCTGGAACATCACCGGCGACGCCTTTGTGATGGACAAGGACGGCTATCTGCACTTTGCCGCCCGCAACGATGACATGATTGTCTCGTCGGGCTACAATATCGCGGGCCCCGAGGTCGAAGCCGCACTGTTGTCCCATCCGGCGGTGCTGGAATGTGCTGTTGTCGGCCAGCCTGACGAGGACCGCGGCTCGATCGTCGAGGCGCATGTCGTTGTGGCGCGCGACCATGAGCCGGGCGAAAAACTGGTCAAGGCGCTGCAAGAGCATGTAAAAGCCACGATCGCCCCGTATAAATACCCCCGCTCGGTGAAGTTCATCAAGGCGTTGCCCAAGACCGAGTCAGGCAAGATCCAGCGCTTCCGTCTCAAGGCATAGGGGGCCGGGTGCTGGGTCAGCTTGCGCTTGGGGAGGTTCCGAACCGGGCGCGATAGTCCTGCGAAAACCGGCCAAGGTGAGTAAAACCAACCGAATAGGCCACCTGCGTCACGCTTTCGCGGTTCTGGCGACGGCTAAGCAGATAACGCGCCGCATCCAGCCGCACATCCCTGAGATACCGCATCGGCGACACGCCATAGGCCGCCTTGAATCCCAGTTGCAGGGAACGGACGTTCAACCCTGCCTCGCGCGCAATATCCTCGACGCGCAGCGGTTCGCTGATATTGGCATGCACATAGTCCAGGGCGCGCCGCAGTTCGCGCGACGTCGGAACCTGGGCGGTGCGCCACAACATGTGGCTGATGTTGCTGGGCTGGCTTTCCAGCAACACGGTGGCCAGTTCACGCTCGGCCCAGGTTTCATTCAGCCCCGCCCCGGTGCGCCACAGGTGGCCGCAGGTGGCCGCGCGGGCCGCCGCAGTGACCTGCCGGAACAATCGCTGCCCGCCCGCCCGTGTCAGATCGACCCGGGGATCAAACCGCACCGGCCCCTGAAGCGGTGCGCCGGTCAGATCTTCGGCGACGCGCTCCAGGTGGCCGCGGTTGATCTGCAACAGCAGCTTGCGGCACCCCTCACCCCAGATCATGCGGGTGTCCCGATCCGGGTTAAGGATGGTGGCGGTGTCGGCGCCGGCCTCGACGGTTTCGCCCCGGTGCTTGATCCGCGCGCCCCCGGCCAGTGGAAACTGCAACAGGTAGAAACGTTGCAGCTGCCCGGGGTCGATCTCGACCTCCGCACCATAGCCCAGCGTGTTCAGCGACACTTCGGCCCCGCCGACATGATCATGGCGGACCCGCAGACGCGAACCGCGCCGGATACCCAACCGATGGTCGCAAAACGCCCGCCCCACCACCGCCCGCGCTTCGGACAGGTCTTCGGTCCGCAGGATGGAAAATCCGGACAGCAGGGCCTTGGTGGGAACTGGATCGGTCTGAGCCATCTGTGAACTTTGTGCGAGTGTCACAAATATTTCAACCTTAAAGCTCTGTTCGCCGATTCGGATTCGCAATCTGGATAACGCCCTGCCTGAAACTCTGTCAGACTGTGTTGGACGGGGCCGTGTGAGTCCCGCAACAACAGGAGAACAGCATCATGCAACCAGGCATTACACAGTCCGAGGGTTCCGTCGACGGTAAGCAATGGAACGTCGTCGGTCATACCTATACACCCAAGCTGCATAGCGAAAACGCGATGATCTGGCATGCGGTCATCCCCGATGGCACCTTTGTACCGCCCCATATCCATCCGACCCAGGATGAATGGATCGTCATGCTGACCGGGAATCTTGAGATCGAATTCGGCGAGGATCTGCACAAAGCCGGCCCCGGCGATACCGTCAAGATGCCCATGGGCGTGGCGCATGGCATCTTCAATCGCTCGGGCAAGGAAGCGACCTGTATCTTTGGCGTCGCCCCTTCTCGCAGCCTGTTCGAACTGTTCGGAAAACTGGACGGTGTCACCGATCCCGAAGAACTGGTGCGCATTTCGGCCCAACACGAAGTCGATTTCCTGCCGCCCCCGGCCGGGTAAGGAGTCGCAACATGGTTCAACGCAAGAAAGTTGCCGTGATCGGCGGCGGGATCTCGGGTCTCGCCGCAGCCAAGGCGTTTGATGAAAAAGGACATGACGTATGCGGATTCGAGCGCAGCCACGATTTTGGCGGCGTATGGGAGCCATCCCGGTCCTATCCCGATGTACAGACACAATCCCCAAAGGAGCTGTACTGTTTCACCGATCATCCAATGCCGGCGGATTATCCCGAGTGGCCAAAGGGGCCGCAGGTGCATGCCTATCTGCATTCCTACGCGGAAAAGCATCAGCTGGCGCGGCTGTTCAGACTGAACACAGACGTGCTGTCGATGGATCGCCGCGAAGACGGCCAACCCGGCTGGACTCTGCGTCTGCGATCCGACGGCAAGGAATGGGCAGAAGATTTCGATTTTGTCGCAATTGCGACGGGCCAGTTTTCGGAAAAGAACATCATCACCCACCCCGGGCAGGATGAATTCACCGCGGCCGGAGGGCAGGTTCTGCATTCTTCGGACTATACCGACCCGACCCTGTGCCAAGGCAAACACGTCCTTGTTCTGGGCGCGTCGAAATCGGGCACGGATATTGCCGTCAACGCCGCACGGAACGGGGCGGCGTCGGTTCATCTGGTGTATCGCGAGAACGTCTGGCGCATGCCGTATTTCGTGGGCGGCATCAATTTCAAGCGGTTGCTGTATATGCGGGCGCAAGAGATGCAGTTCAACGGCTGGGGCCGCGGACCAGCCCAACGCATGCTGGCAGCGATCACCAAACCGTTGGTCTGGGCGAACTTCCGGGGTCTGGAAACGCTGTTGAAACTTCAACTGGGGCTCAAGAAACACAACATGGTGCCCGACACCCCGATCGAAAAGGACGCATCCTGTTCCCTGCCGATCGTCACCCCCGGCCTGTTCGAGGAAATGAATGCCGGACGCATTAAACCCGTGATCGGCAGTATCGACAGCTACGAAACAGGCAAGGTCAGGCTGACCACGGGCGATGTGATTCCGTGCGATCTGTCCATCCTTGCCGTCGGCTGGAAACTGGGCGTGCCCTATCTGGCCCAGACATATCGGGACAAGCTGATCGAGACCGACGGGCAATACCGAACCTATCGGCTGTCGGTGAACCCCGACTTGCCCGACATGGGCTTTGTCGGGTTCAACTCGTCGTTCTGTACGGTTCTGTCGGCCGAACTGATTGCCAACTGGCTGGTGCGTTACATGGACGGACAACTGGCGCGCCAACCCTCGGTCCCGGAGATGGAAAAGAACATCCAGGACATGCTGGACTGGCGCCGCAACGAACGCCCGGCGGCTCAGGTCTATGGTGGTCAGTGTTCCGCCCCGTTCCATTTTCGCCATTTTGACGAGCTGATGCAGGACATGGGCGCGACCCGATGGAAACGGGCGAATCCGTTGACTGAAACCTTCAGCTATCCCGACGCCGCGGCCTATGGCCGGTTCTTGGCAACGACACCGGCGTATCGCGCCAACTAGAGCGTATTGCGATCTATCGGAGTCCTGTATTCGCCGGGCATGGTGAGGCAGCGTTTGCAACGCCAGCGCGTTCACCATGCCCGGCGAATGCAATTGAACGCGAAACGCTTTGACATTGCGGACTCGGTCCCGGCGATCTGTCCGGATGACAACGCGTCAAATGTAATGTATAAATATTTTATACTTGAAATAGTTTCCCGACTCGTTAACCTGAACCTGACAACTAGGGACATTCGACCATGAAAATCGCAGTGCTTGGCGGGGGTCCATCCGGGCTCTATTTTTCCATCTCGATGAAGCTGCGCGACGCAGCGCATGACATCACGGTGTATGAGCGAAATCGCCCGGACGATACATTCGGCTGGGGCGTTGTTCTGTCTGACGAAACGATGTCCAATTTCGTCGACAACGACCCCGTTTCAGAAATGATGATCCGCGATCGCTTTGCCTATTGGGACGATGTCAAAGTCATCCGCGGCGAAGAAAGCATGACCTCGGGGGGGCATGGGTTCTGCGGGATCGGGCGCAAGGAAATGCTGCTGCTGCTTCAGCAGCGCGCGCGTGACCTGGGCGTGAAGCTTGAATTCGAATCCGACATGACCCCCGAAAAAATCGAAAAGCTGCGTCAGGACAACGATCTTGTCGTTGCTTCCGACGGGTTGAACTCGAAAACCCGCAGCCTTTACGCGGATCGGTTCCAGCCTGAAATCGACATGCGCGCGAACCATTTCGTCTGGCTGGGCACACATCAGAAATTCGATGATGCCTTCACCTTCATCTTCGAGAAAACCGAACACGGCTGGATCTGGGCGCACGCCTATCAGTTTGACGACGACACCGCGACATTCATCGTCGAATGCGGCCCTGAAACCTTTGACGCCTTCGGGTTCGGCACCATGTCCCAGCAGGACAGCATTGCGCTGTGCGAAAAGATATTTGCCAAACATCTGGGCGGTCATGCGCTCATGACCAACGCCAACCACATTCGCGGCTCGGCCTGGATCCAGTTCCCCCGGGTGACCTGCGAAAACTGGTATTTCGACAATGTGGTTCTGCTGGGGGATGCCTCGGCCACGGCGCATTTTTCGATCGGATCCGGTTCCAAACTGGGCATGGAAAGCGCGATTGCCCTCGCCGACGAACTGTCATCCGGCAAGGCCCTGCCCGACGCGCTTCAGACCTATCAGGACGACCGCAAGCTGCAGGTGCTGCGCGTGACCTCGGCGGCGCGCAACTCGACCGAATGGTTCGAAGACATCGAACGCTATCTTGAGCTGGACATGATGCAGTTCAACTATGCGCTGCTGACCCGGTCACAGCGGATCAGCCACGAAAACCTGCGCCTGCGCGACCCTGAATGGCTGGCGTCGGCCGAGGCATGGTTCCAGGCCAGGGCGGGCAGCAATTCGGCGCGAAGCCCGATGTTCGCACCGTTCAAGCTGCGCGACATGGAACTGGAAAACCGGGTCGTGGTGTCCCCGATGGCGCAATACAAGGCGAAGGACGGCATGCCGACCGACTGGCATTTCGTCCATTACGCCGAACGCGCCAAAGGCGGTGCGGGCCTCGTGTTTACCGAGATGCTTTGCGTCAGCAAGCAGGGCCGGATCACACCGGGATGCCCCTGCATCGGCCCCGAGCAGGTTGATGACTGGACGCGGCTGACCGATTTCGTTCACGCCGAGACCAACGCCAGGATCTGCGCCCAGATCGGGCATTCCGGCCGCAAGGGGTCGACCCGGCTGGCCTGGGACGGGATAGATCAGCCCTTGCCCGAGGGCGAGAACTGGCCGCTTCTGTCCGCATCGGCCATTCCGCTGATGGAGGGCAATGTCGTGCCCAAGGCGATGGACCGCGCCGACATGGACGAGGTGCGCGAACAGTTCGTCTCCGCCGTCCGGGCCGCCCGCGACGCGAATTTCGACATGATCGAAATGCACGCGGCGCACGGGTATCTGATTGCATCCTTCATTTCGCCCGTGACCAACAAACGCGACGACGATTATGGCGGCAGTCTGGAAAACCGCCTGCGCTATCCGCTGGAAATCTTTGCCGCCATGCGCGCCGAATGGCCCGACGACAAACCGATGACCGTGCGTATTTCGGCCCATGACTGGATGGGCGACGATGCCGTCACCCCCGACGAAGCCGTACAGATAGGCGCGGCATTCAAGGCCGCCGGTGCCGATGCGATCAACGTGTCCTCGGGACAGACGGACAAGGCGGAACAGCCGGTCTATGGCCGCATGTTCCAGGTCCCCTTCGCCGACCGGGTCCGCAACGAGATCGACCTGCCGACGCTGGTGGCGGGCAATATCTATGAACCCGACCACGTCAATTCGATCCTCATGGCCGGGCGCGCCGATCTGGTTCTGTTGGCCCGGCCGCATCTGGCCGATCCCTACTGGACGCTGCACGCCGCAGTCGAACTTGGCGACGAGGAACAGATCTGGCCCGCACCCTATGAAGGCGGCCGCCGCCAGGCCAACACGCTGGCCGAACGTGCAAGGGCGATGGAAACATGAGCCTCGCGGGCAAATCGGCCTTTGTGACGGGGGGCGGTTCCGGTGTCGGGGCCGTCATTGCCGCGCATCTGGCGCAAGCGGGGGCAGAGGTCACGATCTGTGGCCGACGCCAGGCTCCGCTTGCGGCCGTTGCCGCAGATCAGTCCGGCATCAAGACCACCGTCTGTGACATCACGGACGAACCCGCGCTTGCAGCGGCCATCGCGGCCGCTGCGCCGGATATCGTCGTCGCAAACGCCGGAATGTCCGAAAGCGCACCGTTCGTGCGCACCGAACTGGCCGCGTTTCAACGCATGATGGACGTGAACCTGACCGGCACTTTCCTGACCCTGCGTGAAGGCGCGCGTGCCATGTCGGAAAAACCCTGGGGGCGGCTTGTTGCCATCGCCTCGACTGCCGGGCTAAAGGGATACCCCTATGTCGCGCCCTATGCGGCGGCCAAACACGGGGTGGTCGGCATGGTCAAATCCATCGCATTGGAACTGGCCCGCAAAGGGGTGACAGCCAACGCCGTGTGCCCCGGATTTCTGGATACCGAAATGACCGAAAGATCCATAGCGAATATCGTCGAAAAGACCGGCCGCAGCCCGGAAGAGGCCCGCGCCTCGCTGGAGGCGACGAACCCGATGCAGCGGCTTGTACCGCCCGCCGATGTGGCCCGGGCCGTGCTCTGGCTGTGTTCACCCGGCTCGGACATGGTGACTGGCCAGGCCATTTCAGTATCCGGAGGCGAGACATGAATCAGACTTTCCGCCTGACGCGGCAGGTCGAGTTCAACCATTGCGACCCGGCCGGCATGGTATTCTACCCACGGTATTTCGAAATG
The DNA here is from genome assembly GCA_016521575.1 of Rhodobacteraceae bacterium F11138. Lineage (GTDB taxonomy): Bacteria > Pseudomonadota > Alphaproteobacteria > Rhodobacterales > Rhodobacteraceae > Sedimentitalea. The sequence goes on from JAEKDP010000009.1 coordinate 39,541, forward strand.
GTTTCGGCCACATTCGAACGATTTCTCGCGGATGCCATCGACTATGGGTGGGCGTCCATGGGCATCACAGGAAACGGCATGGGCACGCCGATGGGGAAAATCGAGATGCGGTTCTCGAATCCGTCCTATCTTGGCGACTGGTTGGACCTTGATCTGACACTGGCCCGTCTGGGCACGGCTTCGGCCACCTTCGACATCCGCTGCAGCAGCCAGGACGAGCTTCGTTTTGAATGCCGGGCCACGATCATCCACGCCCGCACAGGCGGCGGCAAATCGGCCCCCTGGCCTGACGACGTGCGTGCCCGCATGATCGCCTATCAGCCCCCCTCCTCCGGAAAAGAAAAAGAGACCAACCCATGACAGCCCTGACCCCCCACATGTTCCTTCAGCCCGACGGCTGGGTTCCGGCCAAAGGCTATGCCAACGGCGTTCTGGCCGAAGGCAAGATGATTTTCACCGGCGGGCTCGTCGGTTGGAACGAAAACCAGGAATGGATCGAAACCGGAATGGTGGGCCAGTTCCGCCAGACCTTGCTGAATATCGTCGCCGTCCTGGCCGAGGCCGGTGCCGGTCCCGAGCATCTTGTCCGCCTGACCTGGTACATCACCGACAAAGAGGAATATAACGCCAACCTCAGGGCATTCGGCGCCGCCTATCGCGAAGTGATCGGCCGCCATTTCCCGACCATGGCCGTGGTTCAGGTCGTCGCGCTGATGGAGGATGCGGCCCGGATCGAGATCGAGGCCACCGCAGTCCTGCCCAACGCCTGATCACAGTGGCAACACAGCTGTCCGCCCCGGAGGCCGGGGCGGGCCGTTTCAGAAACTGGCAATCGTGCGCAATGCGCCGTCCAGCGCGTCGCCGTCTTCATCGCTGAGCGCGGCATCGCGCAAACGGCGCAGCCAATCGGCGGCGTCATCGCGGCCACGCAACAATTCAAGCCCGCCAATCACACGGTCAAATTTCGAAAGACCCCTTGCGTGGGTGTCGGAATAGCCTTTGATCAGACGCCTGCACCGCAGGATCTCGACCCCAAGCCGATAATCGGCGGCCCGCTCCCGCAGGGCCAAGCCGAACCATTCGTTCAGATGGGCCATCTCCTGGTCATGGCGCAACAGACGTCGCCGCCAGGGCTTCAGGCTGCTGACGAACCAAAGCTGCAAAAAGCCCGACAGGCTGTCCGTGCGCAAACGGCGGCCCTTGTTGACGCGCCGGTCCAGCCAGGCCATTCGCGTTTCGCGGTTTTCGAACCAGCGGCCCATCGCGGCGGGCATCGCACCGACAACTTCTTGCGCGCGGGGGTGGAAATATTCGGTGACCTGCACGATGGCATCGGAATCGACACCCTGTTCGCGCCGCAAACGCTTGTCGCGGCTGGCGCGGGTCTTGAGATCGGCAACACGGATCAGATCGTCATAACACAGCGCATTGGCCAGATATTTCGCGGCCTCCCGCGAAAACGCCCATTCCCCTTCGGCACTGTCACCGGCAACCGCCTGATCCAACAGGTCAAGATACTGCGCCCCATATGCCAGATCCTGAAAATCGACCACCTTGGCCAGACCCCTGCGCGCCCTTCCGGCCACGGGTTCCGCAAAGGCATCAATGCGATCCGTCAGCGTCTTCCATCCATCCAGTTGATGTTCCGGCCCCTCGGGCGGGACATCCGCATCCATTGCGGGCGCGGCTTTGGGCATGGCGATGATCGGAACCGGATTTTCCCCGGAGCTGACCCCGGCAGGCGCGGAGTGCGCGGATTGTGTCGTGCCGGTTTCCCTGTCGCCCGTGGCACCGCGAAACCCCGCATCGAACGCACGCAGGCTGGCCTCGACCCCACGGCCCGAGGCACGAATGGTTTCCTCGAACAGCTCGCGATCAAAAGGCAAGGCCCGGCTGCCCGCAAGCGCGCCGAACAGGCTTGCCGATATTACGCTGCCGACCTCGGTGGCGGCGCGTTCAAGGTCCAGACAGACCGCCCGATAGGCGCTGCTGCGCGCCGCCTCGATCACCGGCCCGGCATCCACGCGCCCATCCCCCGGCACGACCTTTTCGGTGGTTGCCAGAACCCGGTGGGTGGACGCAATCAGCGTTGTGCGGTCCGGGGTCACAAACCCGCGCATCATGGCCCGCCCGGCCTCCATCAGTTCGGCCGCGATCAGGATGTCCACATCGCCCGGTGCCGGGCTGAGACAGAACACCGGGTCGCGTCCGGTATCCGGGGTCATCTCGACATAATAGATGGTCGAACCGGTCCGCTGCGCCACCCCCGCGACCGAGGTTGCCTGGGCGCGATACCCGCCCCTGCGGGCCAGATCCGTGATCCAGTTGGTCAGCACACCTCCACCCTGCCCGCCCACGGCAAGAACCGCCAGTTTCAGAATGGCGTCGGTGGTATCCTTGCCGGAAACCGGCAGTTCAGGCAGGTCATGCAGCGTCATGATCTTTCCTCAAAGTTGGGCAAAACGCAGCCGACGCGCGTCGCGGCGCGCCTGCAGCCAGTCGATGATCCGGCGCGTTCGCCGATGGCGGCGGGTGTCGGATCCGGTGGGATTGTGGATCACATCGGCCTGATAGAAAGACGGGCACAACACGGCTGCATCGGCCACCTCGCCGCAGTTTCCGCAGCCGACGCAGCTTTGATCGATCGCCGCCACCGGATCGTCGCGCAGCGGATCGGCCAACGTCTTCACCGACAGCGACGGACAGCCGGACAGGCGAATACAGGCATGATCGCCGGTGCATACGTCTTCGTCGACTCCGAACCGGGTTTTCAGCACCCGTTTGCCATCGTTGAGCGCCCTGGCCACCATCGGCTTTTCGCGGCGCTGACGGTTCAACATGCATTCGGACGAGGCAACGATCACCTTCGGACCGGTTTCATCGGTGGTCAGGGCTTCTTTCAGCGTTGCCTGAATCCGGCCCACATCATAGGTCCGATCGATCTGCCGCACCCATTTCACACCCATCCCGCGCACGGCGTCGGCAATCGGGTGTTTGGTGGATTTTGTCTTGTTTTCGGCCCGCGACGACAGAATATCCTGCCCGCCCGTGGCAGCCGAATAATAGTTGTCCACGATGACGATCACATTGTCATTCTCGTTGAACAGCGCATTGCCGATCGAAGACGTAAGCCCATTGTGCCAGAACCCGCCATCGCCAAGAAAGGAAATCGACCGCCGCGCTGCCCCTTTGTCGTTGAGCGCCGAAGCCGAAGCCGGACCCAGCCCGTACCCCATCGTCGTCGCCCCCAGATCGAAAGGCGCGTTGATCGAAAACAGGTGGCACCCGATGTCGCTGGCGATATGGTGATGGCCCAGTTCCTGTTCCACCAGCTTGGTGGCTGCAAAAATCGGACGTTCAGGGCAGCCGGTGCAAAAACTGGGCGGGCGCGGCGGCACCACGTCAGCCAATGCCGGGACGGTTGCAGGCGGCGGCGCATTGCTGGCCCGGCCCGTGGGCGGCAACAATTCGGCGGCGTGCTCGGCCAGAAAGGCATGCAGGGACTCCAGCATCACCTGTCCGGTGTATTCGCCAGCCTGGGGAAACGGGTCCTTGCCGCACAGTTTGACCGTCGCGCCGGCCCGATAGAGCATCGACCCGAAGGCCTGTTCGATATAGTTCGGCTGGCCTTCCTCGACGACCAGAACCGCTTTCTTGCCCTGACAGAAACCGAGAAACTCATCCTCGATCAGCGGATAGACCACATTCAGACAATAGATCGGAACCTGGGTGTCGCCATAGATATCGGCCAGCCCCAATCGCTGCAGCGCGCGGATGACGCCATTGTACATGCCGCCCTGTATGACCAGACCGACCGGCGCCTCTTGCGGACCGAAATTTTCATTGAGCTGGTTGTCCTTGATGTATTTCACCGCAGCGGGCCAACGTTTCTCGATCTTCTCGTGTTCGTGTTTGAACGACGCGGGCGGCAGCACGATACGTTCGACATCGCGGGTGGGGTTCTCCAGCGCCTCGCGCACGGTCATCTCGGGGGCCTTGTTGTCGCGGGCGGTGAATTCTCCCGTGACATGGCAGCAACGGATGCGCACCTGCAACATGACCGGCGTGTTGGACGCCTCGCTCAAGGCGAACCCGTCCCCAACGGATTTGACGATCGACGGCAGATTCGGGCGCGGATCCAGCAACCAGATCTGCGATTTCATGGCGAAGGCGTGGCTACGCTCCTGCATGATCGACGAGCCTTCACCATAGTCCTCGCCGACAATGACCAGCGCGCCGCCGGTGACGCCGCCGGACGCCAGATTGGCCAGCGCGTCGGACGCCACATTGGTCCCGACCGTGGATTTGAACGTGACCGCGCCGCGGATCGGATAGTGAACCGAGGCCGCAAGACTGGCAGCCGCCGTTGCTTCGGATGCCGAGGCTTCGAAATGCACACCCAGTTCACCAAGGATTTCCTGCGCATCGGCCAGCACATCCATCAGATGGCTGATCGGCGCCCCCTGATACCCGCCGACATAGCCGACCCCGTTTTCAAGCAACGCCTTGGTGATCGCCAGGATTCCCTCACCATGAAACACCGTGCCGTCGCCGACACGCAACTGCTTGACTTCCTTGGCGAACGATCTCTCAGCCATGGTGCGGGCCTCCTAAACTATATTCATTTTCATATATAGGGACGCAGCGCGGGTCAAGATACCTATGCGATACCGGATCGGCCAGGTTCAGATCGGATGTTTTCGGATGTTTCTGAGGATCCTGTTCAGGGTCGAAACGAATGCATCCCGTTCCTGGTCATCGATCCCGACAAACAGCTGTTCGGTTGCCGCGCTCATGTAGGGCCACATGGTTTCGAACAGATCGCGCCCCTGATCCGTCAGATGAATGCGGCGCGCACGACTGTCGCGGGCGTCTTCCTCGCGCCGGATCAAGCCCTCGTCCAGCATGGTGGTCAGCGTTCGGCTCATGGTGGATTGCTCGATCACGCAATGCACCGACAATTCATTGACCATCAGCCCGCCCCGCGTGGCCAGAACAGCCAGAACGCGCATCTTTGCCGTGCTCAACCCGGCCTCGGCCAACTGTTGCTGAAGGCTTGCGTTGTAGCGCCCGATGATCCGGTTCATCAGATATGGCGCAAAACGCTGCAACCCCAATTCGCCCAGAGATTGCGGGGCCGGGTCGGTCCCCTGCTCGTCGATGGAACTATCCATGCGTTCAAATCTCTCCATCTGCCCGACAGCCCGAACCGTCCCAGGACCGGGACGGAGGGGGTTGGTGCGTCAATATGCAACAGTCTGCTGAACGAAATCGCATGGTTCACACCGTCATTGAATGCCCGCCCGGCAAAAACTGGCCGACCGTTGCAGCACCGCCATAGGGGCCGCCACCCCTAATCAGTCCCGGGCGACCAGAGCCATCGCACGGATCGGACTGCCGGTGCCGTTCTTGATCTTCAGCGGTGCCGCAATCAGGATCGCGCCCTTGGCCGGCAGCTTGTCCAGGTTGGCAAGGCTGGCCAGGCCGAAACAATTGTCGCGGTGCAGCATGTTATGCGCGGGATAGGGCGGCTCCATCCCACCGGCCTGCCCAGCATCCGTGCCGATGCACTGGTTGCCCCAGCCGACAATGCCCTTGGACAACAGGTATTCGATGCAATCCACGGTCGGACCGGGCGAATGCGGTCCGGTTTCGTCTGCATTCAGAAAGGCGGCCTCGTCATCCGCGCGCTTGTCCCAGTCGCTGCGCAACACCACCCATTCGCCCTTGCGGATCTCACCATGCTCGCTTTCCCAGGCCCTGACGCGGTCGGCGGTCAGCAGAAAATCGGGGTTTTCGGCCGCTTCGGCCGAACAGTCGATCACATTGACCGGTGCCACCACCCGTTGCAAATCCAGCGTGTCGGTATACCCATCCGCATAATCCCGACCCGTGATCCAGTGATGCGGCGCGTCGAAATGGGTGCCGGAATGTTCGCCCAGCTTCAGCCAGTTCCACGCGAAAAACGGCCCGTCTTCGTCATATTCGCTGATCTTGTGGATCTCGATCTTGGGCGTGTTCCTGGCGAAATCCTCGGGCAGTTTCAACAGCGGCGTATCCGGGCCCAGCGTTCCGGTCAGGTCAACAACTTCCAGCTTGCCGCTCAGCAGCGCCTCACCGACGTTCGCCAATGCTTCTTTTGACACCGAACTTCTCCTCATTCGTTTGGTGGACCATTCAGCCGACCGTCGACGACAGCCGCGCCTGACAAGGCTGGATAGTCAAAATTGCTTGCATGTGCAATTATTAACTGAGCTCCAGGTCAAGTCCGGCCCGCCCGAAACCATACGGATGCGCGCTGAACCCGCACCGAACAGCGCACCATAGGCAATGGATTTCTGCACCATTTAAGCATGCAAATACACACAAATTGGCAACGGCATGCTTCCGGCGCAGAACTCGGACAGCATGACATGCGCACCCTTTTCGTTTCACCGGCTTGCGACCCAACGGGCGCATCCCTGTATGGCGGTGCTGTCTGACAAGGCCGCATTGGTGTTTCTGTCCGCATCTCCATCGCGCAGTTTCGGGCACGATTCAGCGTTTCGGCCACCGACCTATCGCCGGGATCAGCCACCAGACAACCCGGCCCACCACCATGCAAATTCAGCCTTTCCCGGCAGAGTTACGCGAAACGCACCCAACGCGTTCTTTGCTTTTCCCATATATTCCAAACCGTTAAAAGGACTTCAGCCACCTGCCGTCATGTGGTGAAAAATTTTTACTTGCATTTGCATTCATATAGGGGAAACTCCGCCGATATGAGATCGACGCCACCCAGATGTGCGTATTCCGGTCGCAGAATATCAACGGGCCTGCGAACGGCCCCAGGGGAGCAAGAAAGTGCGTATAGCAGTGATCGGCGGCGGGAACGGATCCTATGCCGCAGTTGTGGACACCGTCGAAGCCGGGCATGACGTGCGCTGGTGGCGGCGCGACATGGCCAGTTTTGGAGAAATCGTAGAAACCGGCAAGATCCGCGTCATCGACCATGCCGGCGAACGCGACGTCCCGGTCCAGCCCATGGACGATCTGGGGGCGGCGCTGGACGGGGTCAGCCTGATCCTGGCGCCCACACCCGCTTTCGCCCAGCTCGACATCGCGACGGCACTTGCCCCGCATCTGGTGGATGGCCAGGTGATCTATCTGCCGCCCGGCTCGTTCGGGTCCTACATCATGCTGAAACAATTGCGCGATTGCGGCTGCACCGCCGACATCGCAATTGCGGAAACCGGGACGTTGCCCTGGCTCTGCCGCAAGCAGGGTGAAGCCAGCGTACGGATCACCACCCGCGCCTCGCGTTTGCCGACCGGGGTGCTTCCCGAACGGCTGGTGGATCACGCGCTTGACGTGATTTCAGCGGCGTTTCCGGGGGCGATCGAACCTTGCGGCGACGCGCTGTCCGGGGCGCTGATGAACGCCGGGCCAATCATCCACCCGCCTTTGATCCTGATGAATGCGGGGCCGATCGAACATTTCGACCGCTGGGACATTCACAACGAAGGCACGCAACCCTCGGTCCGCCGGGTGCACGACGCGCTGGACGCCGAGCGGATGGCCGTGCGCGAGGCCCTGGGATACAGCGCGCCACATTTCCCGCTGGCCGATCACTACGAGACCAGCAACTGGATGTATGGCAACCTTGCCCATGACAAGCTGGTCGATTCCGGCGACTGGCACGAAAAGCTGGATTTCGCGACCCACCGCTACATGACCGAAGACATCGCCGTCGGCCTGGCCTTCCTGGTCTCGGTGGGCGACTGGCTGGAGGTTCCGGTTCCGGTTGCCAGCGGGTTGCTGGCCATGGCCAGCGCCGTGCACGGGCGCAACCTGCGCGCCGAGGGACGGACGATGGAAAACATCGGTCTGGCCGGTCAAAGCCGCGAACAGGTGCTTTCGATGCTTGGAGACGGGATTTGACGACAACAGTCTGCATTGGCGCAGGACGCATGGGGCGCGGCATCGCGCAGGCCATGGCCCATGCGGGGCATGATATCCGGTTGCTTGACGCCAAACCGCGCGACGACGCCGGGTTCGACCAGATGCGCGCATCCGCGCTGGACGAAATCCGCGGCGCGCTTGACATGCTGGCGGGGCTGGGGGCGTTTGATGCCGCCGTGGTGCCGGCGCTCATGGACCGGGTGTCTGTCTGGCCCCTCAGCCGCGCCGCCGAGGCGCTGGCCGGTGCCGAGATCGTGTTCGAGGCGGTGCCCGAAGTGCGCGACGCCAAGACCGAGGCTTTTGCCCTGTTTGACGCCCATGCGGGGCCTGACGCGATCCTGGCCTCGACCACCTCGACCATGCTGTCGACCGATCTGGCCGCGTTGACGCGACACGCCGAACGGTTTCTCAACGCCCATTGGCTGAACCCCGCCTTCCTGATGCCCCTGGTGGAAATCAGCCCCGCCGATGAAACCTCGCCCGAAACGATCGCCAGGCTGCGCGCGTTTCTTGACGGCATCGGCAAGGTTCCCGTGGTCTGCAAGGCGTCGCCCGGCTATATCGTGCCCCGCATCCAGGCGCTGGCGATGAACGAAGCGGCGCGCCTGGTCGAAGAAGGCGTGGCCAGCGCCGAAGACGTCGACAAGGCCGTGAAATACGGTTTCGGCCTGCGTTTCGGCGTGTTGGGGCTGCTCGAATTCATCGACTGGGGCGGCGGCGACATCCTGTATTATGCCAGCGAATACATGGCCCGCGCCACCGGCGAAGACCGGTTCGCGGCTCCGCGCGTCGTACAGGACAACATGCATGCCGGACGCATCGGGCTGCGCACCGGATCGGGCTTTTTCGATTATGCCGACACCGATGTCCCGGCCTACCAGAAGACACGCCTGGGCGATTTTCTCATGGCCGTACAAGCGGCCAACCTTTTGCGGGATCCGGTTCTGGATGCCCCAACCGACGCCACCCAAGACGACACATGACAAAATAACGATAGGGAGCCAAAAAATGACACTGACAATTCGTTCGCTGATGCTTGCCACCGGACTCGGGGCGGCGCTGACCCTGCCGGCCGCAGCCCAGGATACAATCCGCGCGGTCACCGCCTTTCCCAAGCAACTGGCGTTCAGTCAGAGTTTTCTGGGCTTTGTCGATCTGGTCAATGAACGCGGCAAGGGCATCGTTCAGATCGACTATATGGGCGGCCCCGAAGTGTTCCCGCAGAACCAGCAGATGGATGCGGTCAAGCGCGGCGTGGTGGACATGCATTACGGCCCGGCCTCATTCCATCTGGGCACCATGCCCGAGGCCGACGCCTGGGTCGGCTCGACCGTGACCGCCGCCGAAGCGCGCGAAAACGGCGGGCTTGCGCTGATGCAGGAGGCCTTTGCCGAGAAACTGGGCGTGCATCTGCTCGGGCATATCGACTCGGGCATCCAGTTCTATATCTACACCACCTCGGAACCAAAGCGCACCGAAGATGGCGGCGTCGATCTGGATGGCATGCAGATCCGGTCGCAACCGATCTACAAGGCGTTCTTTGAATCCGTGGGTGCGGTGCCGATTTCAGTACCGGTGCCGGATGTCTATACGGGGCTGGAGCGCAATACCTTTGACGGCGCCGGCTGGCCGATCGTGGCGATCCGGGACCTGTCCTGGGACAAATTCCTGAAGTACCGGATCGATCCCGGGTTCTTCCAGACCGATCTCGCGATCGTGGTGAACCCCAAGAAATGGGACTCGCTGAGTGAAGAAAGCAAGGCGCTGCTGAACGAGGTCGCCGCCGAATACGAAGTGACCTCGTATGAGCAGTTCCAGGACGTCATCACCGAAACCGATGCCGCGGTGCGCGAAGGCGGGCTGACCGTGATCGACCTGCAGGGCGATGCCCGCGATGCCTATCTCGATGCCGCCTATGACAGCGCATGGCAGCGTATGAAAGAGGCCGGAACGCCACGCTATGACGCCCTGCGCGAGGCCTATTACGACCGATGACCTTGACCCGGAAGGCCCCGGACGGGTGCCTTCCGCCCCCCAGCCAAGGAGGGACGCCCCGTGCTGCCCAGACTCTATGACCGTCTGATATCCGGCCTTGCCGTGCTTGGCGCCATTGCCCTGGCCGCGACGGTGTTTGCCATCGCAATCGACGTGCTGCTGCGCAACGTGGGGCTGCGGCCCATCCAGGCGACCAGCGCGCTGATCGAATATGCCCTGTTGTTTGCCACCATGGCAGGCGCGCCCTGGCTGGTGCGCGAACGCGGTCATATCGCCATCACCTCGTTTGTCGACATCCTGCCCAACGCGGTGCGCGCCGTAGCCAACCGGCTGATGGTTTCGGTGTGCATCGCGATCCTGGCCCTGCTCAGCTGGCGCGCGGCGGCCGTGATGATCGAAGTCATCGAAAGCGGCGCGGTGGACATCCGCTCGATCGCGCTGCCGTCCTGGATCCTCTATGCCATGCTGTGCGGCGGGTTCGGGCTGATGGCGGCCGAATTCCTGCGCATCCTGTTGCGTGGCGAAACCTATTCTGGCGACGATGCCGTTCACTGACACCTGCCCTGTTCCGGAGACCTGCCCATGATGCCCTGGTATGCTTCAGCCGCCCTGATGGTGGGCGGTATTCTGGTTCTGATGGGAATCGGCATGCCTGTCGTCATCGCCTTCCTGACCGTCAATGTGGTGGGTGCGGTTCTGTTCATGGGCGGCATGGCGGGCATCGACCAGATCATCGCCAATGCAACCGATTCCGTCACCAGCTTTGCGCTGGTTCCGGTGCCGCTGTTTCTGCTGATGGGCGAACTGCTGTTTCAGACCGGGCTGGCGATGCGGGTCTTTGACGCGCTCGACAAATGTCTGGGCGGCATACGCGGGCGGCTGTCCTACATGACCGTGGTGGGGGGCACGATCTTTGCCACGCTGTCCGGTTCGTCGATGGCCAATACCGCGATGCTGGGCACCACCTTGATGCCCGAGATGGGCCGGCGCGGATACAAGCCGCACCTGATCATGGGACCGATCCTGGCCACCGGCAGCCTGGCGATGATCATCCCGCCCTCGTCGCTGGCGGTGCTGCTGGGGTCGCTGGCGCGGATCGATGTGGGCGCGCTGCTGATCGCCGGAACCATCCCCGGCCTGGTGCTGGCGGTTCTGTTCCTGGGCATGATCCGGTTGCAGATCGCCCTGGATCCGGACGCCGCCCCGGCCTATGACGCCACCCGCGCACCGATGGGCGAAATCATCATCGCCATCGCCCGTGACATCCTGCCGATGGGATTGGTCGTCTTTTCGGTTGTCGGCCTGATCCTGCTGGGCTGGGCCACCCCGACCGAATCCGCGGCCTTTGGCGCGCTGTCGGTGCTGGCGCTGGCCATCGTCTATCGCAAGCTGACCGTGGATGCGCTGGTGCGGGCGCTGCGCGGCACGCTGCGGGTGTCGGTGATGATGCTGGCGATCATTATCGGGTCGACCACCTTCGCCCAGTTGCTGGCCTTTTCCGGCGCGTCCCAGGGGCTGGTGGCCTGGGCGACCGGCTTTGGTGTCGGACCCTATGTGATGCTGGCGGCGATCTTCCTGGTTCTGCTGATCCTGGGCATGTTCATGGACCAGTTGTCGATCATGATGCTGACCCTGCCGATCTTCATGCCACTGGTGGCGCTCTACGGGTTCGACGGTGTCTGGTTCGGGGTGTTCATGCTGGTGGCGCTGGAACTCAGCCTGGTGACCCCGCCGTTCGGCCTGTTGCTGTTCGTGATGGTCGGGGTCGCCCCGCCCGGCACCACCATCGGTCAGGTCGCCCGTGCGGCGCTGCCCTATATCTGCTGCACGCTGGTGCTGCTGATCCTGCTTGTCGTCTTCCCCGGCATCGCCCTGTGGCTGCCCGGGCTGAGCAACTGAGGAAAAGATCCATGAAAATCTGGTATCAAAGCTATGTCGACTATGAAAACGGCGCAACCTATTGGGACGAATTGCGCGCCCATCTGGACCGGATTCGCCGCCCCGACACCACGATCGAGGTACACGGCATCACACCCCACGACAGCTATGCGCACCCGATCGTCGAATTCCGCTGCGCCCGCGAGGTGATCGCCAACGCCGTGCGGGCCGAGCGCGAAGGCTATGACGCCTTCATCATCGGTCATTTCCAGGATGCCGGACTATACGAGGCCCGCAGCGTGGTCGACATCCCCGTGATCGCCCTGGGCGAAGCCTCGATGCTGTGGTCCTGCCAGTTGGGCCAACAGATCGGGATCGTCACCATCAACCGCCGGTTCATTCCGTGGTTTCATCACCAGATCGGCAAATACGGCCTGCGGGAACGCGTCACCGGGGTGCATGCCATGCAGTTCGAACCGGGCCAGATCCTTGGGGCCTTTGGCTCGGATGACCGGCTGGCCGAGGTCGAGGGGCTGTTCGCCGAACAGGCGGCTCCGCTGGTCGAAAGCGGGGTGGACGTGCTGTTGCCCGGTGGCGGCATCCCGATGCTGCTGTTTGCACAGCTTACCGGACACCGGGTTGCCGATGCCCCGGTGATCAACGGCATTCCCATCGCGGTCAAGATGGCGGAAATGGCGGTCGATCTGCGCCGGGCAACGGGGCTGGGCGTCAGCCGCACCGCCGATTTCACCAAGGCCCCGCCCGAGATCATCGAGGAATTCCTGACCCACCCCAAGGGTCTGTAGCCCCCGCTCAGATCGATACGCTGCCGATGCTGGCACCGCCGCAGACGAACAGCGTCTGGCCAGTGACAAAGCCGTTCGCAGGATCGCAAAAGAACAGGAACGCGCGGCTGACGTCCTCAGAGGTGCCCAGCCGCCCGACCGGGATGCGCGCGGCCAGATCGCTTTCGCGGTCGCTGCCCTTGGGCACGATACCCCAGAAGTTATCCGTCTGGATCGGCCCCGGCGCCACCACGTTGACGGTGATGCCATGCGGCGCCAGTTCCAGCGCCCAGGTCCGCGCCATGCCGATCATCCCCGCCTTGGTCGCGCCATAGGCGGTGCGCGTCGGGGTACCCAGCGCGGCGCGCGAGGAATTGAACATCACCCGCCCGAAACCGCGCGCCTTCATCGCCGGCAGAAACGCCTGCACCAGCGACAGCGCCGAACCCAGATGCAGCTGCGCCAGCCCGGTGATGTCCGACGGCTTGGCGTCTTCCAGCAGGTTCGGCCAGATCACCCCGGCATTGTGGATCAGGTGGGTGACCTCATGGCGGCTGGCAATGTCGGCACCGGCGGCCGCAACCGCATCGGCGTCCAGCAGGTCGCAGCGCACGGTTTCCAGCCTGTCATGGGTGAAATCGGGCGCACCGCGCGCAACCGAAATCACCCGATAGCCCTGCGCCAGCAGGCGCTGCGCCAGATCGGCCCCGATCCCCTGGCTCCCGCCGGTAATGACCGCTGTGTAATCGCTCATGTCCTGTCCTTTCCCGGCACCAGCGCCAAGACCCGCAAGGGGCTGCCGGTTCCATTCCTGATCTTCAGCGGCGCGGCCAGCAGGATCGCGCCGGTTGGCGGCAGACGGTCCAGCCCGGACAGGCATTGCAACCCGTAACGCCCGGCCCCGTGCAACCTGTGGTGCGCCGGAAAGGGCGGCGTGTAATGCATCCCCTGCCCGGCATCGGTGCCGACGGTTTCGGTTCCAAAGCCGCGGATCTGGCGATCCTCGACCAGCATCCGGATCGCCTCGGGGGTCGGGCCGGGCGAATGGGCACCGTCCTCGCGCATGTTCAGATACTCGGCACCGCTGCGTTTGGACCAATCGGTGCGCATCAAGACCCAGCTGTCGGCGGGAATGCGGCCATGTTCGGACTCCCAATCGGCGATGACCTGCGGCGTCAGTTCGAAATCCTCGTCCTGCGCCGCGCCCTGGGAACAATCAATGACGCAGACCGGACCGACGAAATTGGCCGGGTCTATTTCGTCCACCGCGCCGTTTGGCTGATCCCGCCCGGTGATCCAGTGCGACGGTGCGTCGAAATGAGTGCCTGTATGTTCGGACATGGAGATGTTGTGCCATTTCCACGATGGGCCGCGATGATCATAGGCCGAGACCTCCTCCATCCGGAAGCGGGCGCATTGGCCGAATTCGGGCGGCAGAACGATCACCGGGAAATCCGGGTCCAGCGTGTGGGTCAGATCCACGACCTCAACCGCGCCCGTGGCAAGTTCCGTGGCCAGCATGTCCAATGCGCTCATCGTCCGGCCCCCTCTGCCAGTTCGCGTTCCAGCACCTTGGCATCCTGGCGCCATCGTTCCACCAGATCGCGGGCGATGTCACCGCAGGCGACCTCTTCCAGACCGCGTTCCAACCCGTCCACGATCGCCCGCGCCACCGCACGGGGGGCCAGCTTGGGGGGCGGGGCCTCGGCGTACCACTCATCGTCGGTGGGGCCGGTCAGAACCGTCATGACCCGCACCCCGCCGCCGCGCAGATCGGCGCGCAGGCTTTGGGTCAGCGACAGGGCTGCGGCGCTGGCGGCGGAATATCCCGCATGGGTCGGATCGGCCGCCAGCGCATTGGCGGACAGGATGTTGACCCAGGCCGCGGCGGAATTGATCCCGTCGCCGCCGCGCGCCCGCATCGCCGGGCCAAAGGCCTGCGCCAGCCGCATCAGGCCAAGATAATTTACCTCAAGTTCCTGCTGCGCAAAGACGGTGTCGGACCTGTCCAGCGCCCCGCCCGGCCGCAGGAACACCGCGTTGTTGATCAGGATATCGGTCTTGCCGCCCAGCGTGCCCGCCGCCTCGCGCACCGAGGCGCTGTCGGTCACATCCAGCGGCACGATTTCGACCCGCTCCATCGCGTCCAGCGCCGCGCGTCCCGGCCAGCGTCGCCAACCTTCGGATTCCCCGACAAAAACCATCGCCGCCCCGGCATCCAGCAGCGCCCGCACCAGTGCTGGTGCATTCGCCGCACGCGCATCGGTAATCAGCACCCGGCGATGTTTCGGGCTGGTGCCCAGTTCCCGCAATTGCGGATCATCGGCCATATTCGGAACCTCCTGTTCGGGCAGCGCCATGATCGTGCCCTGCCCCGCCCGGTCCAGCAACAGCGCCAGACGCACCGGCCCTTTGCGGACATCGCCATGCAGATGGCACAGCACCGAAACGCCGCTGGCCAGCCGCACCGTGCCCATGCGCCACGGGCTTTGATTGCGGAAATAGAGATCCGGCGAAATCCGGACCGTGGTTTCGGCGATCAATTCGCCATGCGGCGGCTGATCCGTCCACGGCAGATCGGTGGACAGGCATTTGCAACAGGCGTCACGCGGCGGATATTGCACCGCGCCGCATTCGGCACATTGCTGCAACGCGAACCGGCCTTCGGCGGCGCGCGCGGTCAGACCCAGCGCCGCCCGGCTGCGCGGCACCGGCGGCAGAAAGGCCAGCGGCGAGCGCAGTTGCGGATTCTTCTTTGCAGGCGGTTGCAGCGGTTCGGTCATGCGGATTCTCCGGACAGCACCGCGGCGGCGGAACATACCCCGCGATCATAGTTGATCATTCCAAACCCCGACACCAGCGCCCGGCCCGCATCCGCCACCTGGGTCGGCCCGGCGGTGCCGGTGACCTGCCGGATCGCCTCGACCAGGCCGATGAACCCACCGGCGGCCCCGGCCTGTCCCGCCGACAGCTGCCCGCCGCTGGTATTGTGCGGCAAATCGCCGGTAACGGTCAGATCGCGTTCGCGCAGAAACGCCGGTCCTTCGCCTTTTTCGCAGAATCCCAGATCCTCGAACTGCATCACTGAAATCACCGGATAGTCGTCATAGGTCTGCACCAGATCCATATCGGCGGGTCCGCAGCCCGCCATCTGCCACAGCTCGTCCACATCCACGGCCCAGCCACCGCGCAGCTGCACCGGATCCTCGGCAAAGGCATTGTGGCGCTCGATGGTGGCACCTATGCGCGCAAAGGGCAGGTTGCGTTGCCGCGCCTCGTCCTCTCGCATGATCAGAAAGGCTTCGGCCCCGGCGCAGGGCATCACGCAATCGAACAGAGCCACCGGGTCGGCAATCGGGCGTGCGGCCAGATATTGCTGCATGGTCAAAGGCGTTTTCATCAGCGCATTCGGATTGCGCAGCGCATTGGCGCGTTGCGCCACCGCCAGATGGCCGAAATCCTCGCGCGTGGCACCGTATTCGGACATATAGTAATCCGTGATCAGCGCGAAATTCGCATTCGGCCCGCCCGAGCCATAGGGATAGCTGGCATCCATCGCAAAGCGCGAGAACGCGGTCAGCAGCTTGCGGAAACTGTCGATCTGGTTGGTATCGGCAGCGACGCAGGCAACGATATCCGCATCCCCGGCCTGCACGGCGCGTGCCGCGCGGCGCAGCGCGACCACGCCGCTTGCCCCGCCCATCGGGATATGATCCAGCCAGCGCGGGCCAAGCCCCAGATGCTGGGTCAGCCCCACGGCGGTGTCGGGGAACAGGCTGAAACTGGCCACCGAAAACCCGTCGATCTGGTCCGGGCGCAACCCGGCGGCGTCCAGCGTTCCCCGCAACCCTTTGGCCGCCCAGAAATGCGCCGCGTCATTGGAATAGCGCTGATAGGGAACGGTAAAGGGCGCGGTCAGCACCACCCCGTCATAGGGCATCCGTGTCATGCGATCTGCCGTTTCTTCAACTTGGTCGTGTTGACCGTCGCCGGGTCATCCAGCAGCGCGATCGCCCGCGTCTTCAACGCCGCGCGCTGGATTTTCTGCGTTGCGGTCAGCGGCAATTCATCGACAAAGGCGATATGGCCGGGCACCTTGTAATAGGCGATCTGATCCAGCGCCCAGCGCACGATTTCCCGCGCCAGATCCGCTGACGGCATCCCCTTGGGCACGATGCAGGCAAAGACCTCGTCGCCGCGGATCTCATCCGGCACCGCGGCAATGCCGACGGCGGCGATTTCAGGGTGGCGCATCAGCACGGATTCGACTTCGACCGCCGCTATATTCTCGCCCGAGCGGCGGATCACGTTCTTCTTGCGGTCGACAAAGAACATATCGCCACTGGCTTCCTGACGCACGATGTCGCCGGTGTGAAACCAGCCGCCCTCCCAGGCTTCCTCGGTCGCCTGCGGGTTCTTGTAATATTCCACAAAGAAGCCCGCGCGCGGGTTCGGCCCCGACCGGCGGATCAGCAGCTCTCCGGGCAGCCCTGCGACCACATCCTGTCCGGCATCATCAACAATGCGGATCTCGACCTCGGGACCGGGGCGGCCGAAACAGGCTTCGCCCACCCGGCGCGGGTCCAGATTTGACGTGATCGCCGAAGCGGCACCGGTTTCGGTCATCGCCCAGCTTTCGGTCAGCGGAAAGCCGAAACGTTCCTCGAACGCCGCGTGCAGCTTGGGATCGACCCCGGCACCGAAACCGAAGCGCACCTTGTGATCGCGGTCCGCCGGTTGCGCATCGGAGCCCATCAGCATCGACGGCATCACCCCCAGGTAATGCAGGCAGGTCGCCCCGCTGTCGCGCACATCCGCCCACCAGCTGCGCGGGTGGAACCGGTCCAGCGCAGTCAGACAGCCCCCCACGGCCATCATGCCCATAAAGGAACAGGCCATGGCGTTCATATGAAAGATCGGCAAGGGCGTGATCATCCGGTCGCCGTCGCGCAGCGCGCAGATGCCCTGCATGTCCTCGTACCACTGGCCCGACATCAGGAAATATTCGTTCGCCAGAACGCAGCCCTTGGGCTGGCCCGTGGTGCCCGAGGTATAGAGCATCGCCGCCTCGCGCGCGCGCCCCGGCCCCGAGGCATCAAAAACCGGGGCCACCGTCACCTGTGGCATCCCGGCATCCACATCGGCAACCGCCATTGCGCTGCCCGCCTGTTCGGCAGCGCCGCGCAGCTCGTCCACGCGCGCGGCAATCGCCACCGCCAGCGCAGGCCGGGCATGACCGATCATATAGGCCTGTTCCGCCGCGCGCAGATCCGGGTTCAGCGGCACCACGGATGCCGACAGCCCGTTCAGCGCCACCCAGTGCAGAAAGAACGCCGGGCGGTTTTCCAGCAACAACATCACCCGGTGGCCGGGTTCGATCCCCGCCGCGCGATAGGCCGCCTGGATCGTTTCGACCCGGGCTGCCGCGTCGCCATAACTCAGCTCGCCGGACTCGATGCCATAAATCGCGGCGGTTTCAGGCAGCACGTTCAGGAACGGGCGGTCCGGCCAGCGGCGGGCCGCCTCGGCAAAGGCGGCATGGACGGTTTCGGCCTGCATCGGTCTCATGGCAGCAACTGAATATTGCCGAAGGCGGCGTCACAGTTCAGGATCTCGACCTTCTTTCCGGCGATCATCAACCGATCGTCGCGGCGCACCAGATCATGGGTCGCGGTCAGCGCCAGCAAAAGCTGATCGTCCAGCCGGGTTTCGATATAGTGCATTCTTGTCACCGTCTTGTAGCGTCCCGCGTCATTGTCGATCTCATCCACATGGGGGCGCTGGATGACATGGTGGCAGCGGCTTTTGGGTTTCTGACTGAAGGTGCGCGCACCGATCAGCCGCTGAATCCGCAAACGCAGCATGAACTGGTCCTCATACAGCAACGAGGTTTCGTTCAACGGATCCTGCTGGTTGTAGTTCAGCGGCATCCAGTAATGCCCGTCCTCGGTCCACAGCTCCATCCATTCGTCAAAGCGGCCATCGTCCAGCATCCGCACTTCGTCATAGAGAAAGTCGATCAGGTCGTCCTTGCTGAAATCGGTCATTCCGCGGCCTCCGCTTCGGACATGCTGGCGGTCATGAACTTGACCCAGGCATGGAACTGGTTGCGCATCTGCCGCTCGGTGGTGCCGTTTTCGACCGCCTCGGCATCGAGATCCTCGCCCTCCTGATAGAGCCGCTGGATATTCACCCATTCCAGACCGTCCGCATGCAGCCCCTCCTGCGCGCGTTCGTACATTTCAAGATCGTCATGCCCGACGATCGAGGTCGGCGCGTTGATCATCCGGTTATACAAGGCGGTGCGCCGGGTCAGTTCCTCGGGCGCATCGACCAGCCGGAAGATCCAGCTTTCCACCAGCGTCCTGTCGGCGGCCAGCGGAATGAAATTGCGCAGCTGCTGGATCGGACCCTTGATCATGATGTTGGGGAAATAGACCGTGTTGTGCCGGTTCTCGGCCAGAATCGCCTCGGCCTTTTCCTTGCCATAGGACTCGATCAGCGCATCCATGTAGCCGGGGATCTCGGAATACTTGGAATGGATAGAGTGATGCACCCCGGTATGGCCGTGCCCGTTGGGCCAGGTGCGGATGCCCATCTCTTCGAAGAACTCGTATGCCGACATGAAGGGCGCGATGATCTCCATCGCCGGGGGTTTGGGGTCGTCCTCGGTGAACCCCATGTCCTTCCAGATCTGCACCGCCGTGCCGGCGCTGGATTCATGGGCGACCATCGGGTGGCAGGTGTCGGTCTGGTTCTCGACCAGCATCTTCCAGTTGCACTGATGCATATAGCGCAGCGGCGCACCCACGACTTCCAGCCGACCGGCGGGCGAGCGATCCACCATGTTGTCCAGCGAACTTAGCGAACCGCCAAAGAAGTCGTCGAACCCGATGCCTTCGGCGGCCAGCCGGGCAAAGATGAAACCGCGATAATTGTGTACCGCGCCGACCGATTTCATGCCCTTGCCGTTCTCGGTCTCGGACAGGCCGGTGCCCTCGTAGCCCTTCTTCAGGGGGATCGCCAGCAGGCAGCCATCGGTCTTGAAGGACCATGCGTGATAGGGGCAGCGAAAGAACTTGCCGGTATTGCCGGTCTTGTCGATGGCGATCTTGGTGCCCTTGTGCGGGCAGCGATTGTACAGAACCTTGATCTCATTGTCGCTGTGGCGGACCATGATCACCGGCTGATCGCCGATCTGCGTGGTATAATAATCGCCCTTCTTCGGGGTCTGGCTGTCATGGCCGACATAGACCCAGGTATTGGCGAACAGGTGCTTCATTTCCTGACGGTAGACATCCTGATTGGTATAGATGTCGCGATGCACCTGAAAGGGCGTCACCAGCGCCTCGACTTCAGCACGGGTTTGATAATTGGGCATTGATTGGGTCCTCCCTCAAAGATCCAGCTTCAGCCGGGGTGACTTTGCGCGGCTGACGCAGATCTGCATGACCTTGCCGCTGGTGCGTTCAGCATCCGACAACACCACGTCGCGATGGTCGGGGATGCCTTCCAGAACGTCGGTCTGACAGATGCCGCAGTCACCCCGCTGGCAATCATATATCAGATCCTCGCCCGCCTCTTCGAGCACGTCGATGATGCTGCGCCCGGGCGGGATGACATGGACCTCGCCGCTCGAAGCCAGCTCGACCTCAAAGGCGGTGTCGCCCTCCTGGTCCGCCGGGGCATCGAACAGTTCGAAATGGATGTGGTCCTTGTCGTATCCCGCGCCGACCGCCAGTTCGCGCAGCGCCTCGATCATCGGCTTGGGACCACAGACATGAAACTGCGCCGCGTCATCGGCGCTGGCGACGATCGCAGCCAGATCCAGTGGACCACCGGCCTGATCGTCCAGATGCAGCCTGAAGGCATCGCCATGCTGTTCAGCCAGACGTTCCGCAAACGCCGCTGCGCCCTGATTGCGCACGGCATAGTGCAGCACATAGGGCCGTCCACCGGCCCTGAGAGCGGTGGCCATGGAGATCATCGGCGTGATCCCGATCCCCCCGGCGATCAGAACCACCGGGCCATCGCCGCCCGCCAACGCAAAATCGTTTTTTGGAACACTGGCGCGCAGGCTGTCCCCTTCGGCCAGATCATGCATGTATCGCGACCCGCCCCGGCTTTCGGGTTCAAGCCGGATGCCCAGACGATAGTGATCCGGCGCATCACAGGCCGCGTCGAAATCAATCAGGGAATAGGGCCGATCATCGCCATCCGGTAAATGGATTCGCATATGTGCACCGGGGGTGAACCCCGGCAGGGCCGCGCCATCGGCCTGCACGAGAACGACTGATCGTATCGCATCCGCAGAGCATTCGATTCGCGCAACTTTCAGTGCTATATCAGTCATTTGATCACTCTACTGGAGTTCCGGGTACGGGCATCTTGCTGTGCGAAACATGAATGGCCAGGTGTTTTCCTGTCAAGGTTTAAGTTTAAAATGATGCAATTTCATGTTTTTCTTGCGCGGCGCGCATTTTTCGTCCTAGGCTTGAGAAAAATCGATTCACAACAGGGAAACACGAAATGAAATCATTGATCGGAACCATCACCGCGGGCACCTTTGCACTGGCTGCCCTGACCGGCATGGCCAGCGCCGCGGACACCACGCTGCGTCTGTCGAACTGGCTGCCGCCCTCGCATCCCATCGTCAAGGATATCGTGATGCCCTGGGCCGACAACGTGGCCCAAGCCACCAATGGCCGTGTCGAGGTCGAAATCCTGGCCGCGCCGCTGGGACCGCCACCGGCGCATTTCGACCTTGCGGCCACCGGCGCGGCGGATGTGACCTTTGCGCCGCACGGGTACACGCCCGGCCGTTTCGGATTGACCGATATTGCGGAACTGCCGCTGATCACCCCCAGTTCAACGGCGCTTTCGGTTGCCTATCAGCGCGTCTATGAAAGCCTGCTGGCCGCTTCGGGCGAACACAACGGGGTCAAGGTTCTGTCGGTCTGGACCCATGGGCCGGGGCATCTGTTCACCACCGGTGCCGATGTGTCGCCGCTGGACTCGGTCGAGGGGCTGAAAATCCGCGTCGGCGGCCCCCTGCCCAGCCTGTTGGCGGAACAGATGGGCATGGTCCCGCTGCAATCGCCTTCGACACAAACCTACGAGATCCTGTCGGGCGGCGTCGCGGATGCGATCTATTTTCCATATGAATCCGTCACCTTCTTCAATCTCGACAAATTGCTGAACAAGGCGCTGCGCGTCGATGGCGGGCTGTACAACACGTCCTTCTTCATGGCGATGAACCAGGCCAAATGGGACAGCCTGTCGGACGAAGACAAAACCGCCATTGAACAGGTGTCGGGCGAAGCCCTGGCGCGGATGGCCGGTCAGGCCTGGGACAAGGCCGATGCGGCCGGTCTGGCGGCGATGCAGGGTGTCGTGGACTTCCACGATGCCAGCGATGAAGAAATCGCGCAGATCCGTGAACTGGCCCAGCCCCTCTATGACAAGGTGCGCGCCAAATACGAAGAAAAAGGCGTCGATTTTGACGCCGCCCTGGCGATGCTCAAGGAAGAGACCGCCAAGGTTGCAGCCGAATGAACATCTCCGGTCGGGACCGCGCCAGCGCGGGGCGCGGTCTGCGCCGCAACCTGCGCCGGGTCACCGCGATCCTGACCGGGGCACTTCTGCTGGCGCTGACGGCTGTCACGCTGGTGGACGTGCTGGGGCGCTATTTCTTCAACAGCCCCTTGTCCGGCGGGTCCGAACTGACCGAACTTCTGGTCATGGCCGTGGTGTTCGCCGGGCTGCCCGCGATCTGCCTGGATGACGGCCATATCACCGTCGATCTGTTCACCGGGCATCTGCGCGGCGCGGCGCATGTCGCGCAGACCACGGTTGCGCGGCTGGTGGTTGCGATCATGCTGGCGCTGATCGCCGTTGAAATGTGGCAGCACGGCGACCGGCTGGCCAGCTATGGCGAAACCACCATCTACCTGAGATTTCCGCTGGGCCCGGTGGCCTGGCTCGCGGCCGCGATCTGTGGCGCTTCGGCGTTGATCGTGTTGTTTCTGGCCCTGACCCGCGCCCCGCGCGGACGCCCCGAGGAATTCTGAATGGACTGGCCAATCGGATTGATGATCCTGCTGGCGGCAATCTTCGCCGGCATCCCGATCGCATTCGCACTGTCCGCCGTGGGCGTGATCGGAGTCATCAGCATCATTGGTGTCGATCCGGCCCTGGCGATGCTGGGGCAGATCTATTTCGACTCCGGGCGCAGCTATACCCTGTCGGTGGTGCCACTGTTCCTGCTGATGGGCAATTTCATCGTGCAATCGGGCATCGCCGCCGAACTCTACGACGCGGCCAATGCCTGGCTGCGGCACCGCAAGGGCGGTCTGGCCATGGCCACGATCGTTGCATGTGCCGGTTTTTCATCGGTCTGCGGTTCATCGCTGGCCACCACCGCCACCATGGGGCGGCTCAGCCTGCCGGCGATGCGGCGCTATGGCTATTCGGACCGTCTGGCGGCGGCCAGCGTCGCCGCTGGCGGCACTCTGGGCATCCTGATCCCGCCCTCGGTGATCCTGGTGATCTATGGCATTCTGACGCAACAGGACATTGGCAAACTGTTTCTGGCCGGGCTGCTTCCCGGATTGATCGGCGTGTTCTTCTATCTCGCGGCGGTGCGGATTTCGCTGCTGGTTCACCCCGAAAGCTTCGATGTGCTGGAAAAACTGCCCCTGCGCGACCGGCTCAGGGCGCTCCGGGGCGTCGCGGGCGCGCTTGTGCTGTTCATCTTCGTGCTGGGCGGCATCTATATCGGGGTCTTCACGGCAACCGAAGCGGCGGGCATGGGGGCCGGCGGGGCGATCCTGATCACGGCATTGCGCGGAAAACTGACCTGGCACGCGACCCTGGAGACCCTGTTTGACAGCGCCAAAACCACGGCGGTGATGTTCTTTATCCTGTTCGGCGCGCTGTATTTTCTGAACTATGTCAACCTGTCGGGCCTCAGCACCGATCTGCGCGGCTGGGTGTTCAGCCTGGGCGCAAGCCCGCTGACCGTGATTGCAATGACTGTCGCCCTGTTCCTGGTGCTGGGGTGTTTGCTGGAAAGCCTGTCGATGATCCTGTTGACGGTTCCGGTCCTGTTTCCCATCGTGACCGATCTGGGGTTCGATCCGATCTGGTTCGGCATCTTCGTCGTCGTGGCCACGGAACTCAGCTATATCACCCCGCCCATCGGCCTGAACGTCTTTGTCATGCGAATCGTCGCCCCCGAGATCCCGCTGGGGAAGGTATTTGCCGGCATCCTGCCATTCGTTCTGGTCGATCTTCTGCGGCTGTTGCTGCTGATATTCGTGCCTGCGCTGGCATTGATCATTCCCAACAGCATGTAGCGATATGCAAAGCACCACCCTGCCCCCCGAACCAGAAAGCGACCACCGCCCGCTTCTGCCGGACTATCTGCTTTTTCAGCTTGCCGCCGCCAGCGACGCCGCCAGCGCGGAATTCCACGTCCAGGTGCGCCAGAACGGGTTGCGCGTTCCGGAATACCGGGCGCTGGTCTGCCTGCATGACGAAGACGGGCTGATGGTGACCCGGCTTGCCGATCTTGCGCTGATGGAGCAATCGCGCATGACCCGGGTTGTGCTGCAGATGGACGAAGCGGGTCTGGTGCGCCGGGCGGACGACCCCCGCGACCGGCGGCGGGTCCGGGTGTACCTGACAGCCAAAGGCAGGGCGCTGGCCAGACGCATGGTCGCGCACGCGCGCGCGCACGAAGCCAGCGTGCTGGGCCTGCTGCCCGCCGACGACCGCGACCGGCTGAAATCGCTGCTGGCGGATCTGCTGGATGTGCTGTCCGCACAAACCTGAGCATCCGGCAGCGCCCAAAGGTGAAACCGCCGGTTCAGCGGCGCAGATCGCCGCCCGTGGCCTTGACGACCTTTTCGATGATCCTGGCGCAGACGGCTTCGATTTCAGCCTCTTTCAGGGTTTCCTTGGCGGGCTGCATGCGCACGGTCACAGCCAGGGATTTCTTGCCTTCCCCAAGGCTGCCGCCGATGAATTCGTCAAAGACCCGCACGTTTTCGATCAATTGCTTGTCCGCACCTGCCGCAGCGTTGATCAGGGTCAGGGCTTCGACCTTTTCATCCACGACGAAAGCGAAATCGCGCTCGACAGCCTGCAGGTCGCGCAGCGTCAGGGCTGCGCGGGTCGCGCTGCTCTTGCGGGGCAAAGGCACTTCGTCGGGCCATATGGTAAAGGCCATCGCCGGGCCTTTCACATCCATCGCCGCCAGAACCCTGGGGTGCAGTTCGCCGAAAACGCCCAGAACCTTCTTGGGGCCAAGACAGATCTGGCCGTGACGCCCCGGATGCCACCATTCGCGGCCGTTGCGCATGATCTGAACGCGCGCCGGTGCGCCAAGCGCGGCCAGCACGGCCTCGATATCCGCCTTGGCATCGAACACGTCCACGGCGCGCGCGGCACCATGCACATCCTTGGGCCCGGTGCGCCCCACCAGAAGCCCGGTCACCAGATCGTGCTGCGCACCCGGCTCGCCGCCGTGAAAGACCGGGCCGACTTCGAACAGGGCCAGATCCATGAACCCGCGCGCCTGGTTGCGCGCCGCCGCCTGCAACAATCCCGGCAGCAACGCCGGGCGCATATGGCTCATTTCCGAACTGATCGGGTTTTCCAGCATCGTGGCATCATCGCCGCCCCCGAACAGGGCCGCGCTGCTGCGGTCGATGAAGGAATAGCTGACACATTCATTGTATCCCAGCGCCGCGCAGGTCCGCCGCGCCGCCTGTTGGCGTCGCTGGCCCGGCGTCATCACCGGACGCGGTATGCCATGCGTGACCCGGGGCAAGGGACGGCCCTGCAACCGGGTCAGGGATGCAACGCGCGCGACCTCTTCGACCAGATCGGCCTCGCCCTGCACGTCCGGGCGCCAGCTGGGAACATGCGCCATGTCGCCGTCCAGCCGGAACCCCAGCCGGGTCAGGGTCTGGCGTTGCTCGGCTTCGGCGATCTCCATACCCACAAGGCTCTGCACCCGCGCGGCATCCAGCTTGTAGGCGCGGGCATGATCCGGCACCGACCCGGCGCTGACCACTTCGGAAGGTTCACCGCCGCACAGATCCAGAATCATCTGCGTGGCCAGTTCCAGCCCCTGCAGGGTGAATTCGGGGTCCACACCGCGTTCGAACCGGTACCGCGCATCCGAATTGATCTTCAACGCACGTCCCGTCAGGGCAATTTGCACATGGTCCCAGAACGCGCTTTCCAGAAACACGTCGACCGTATCGCCGGTCACGCCGGTGTCCAGCCCGCCCATGATACCCGCGATGCTTTCGGCCCCGTTGTCATCCGAAATCACCATCATGCCCTGGCTCAGGGCATAGGATTTTTCGTCCAGCGCCGTCAGGGTTTCACCGCCTTGCGCGCGATGTACCCGCAGCCCCCCGGCCACCTTGGCGACATCGAACACATGCAGCGGGCGGTTCCGGTCAAAGGTGAAATAATTGGTGATATCGACCAGGGCCGAAATCGGCCGCAACCCGATGGCCCGCAAACGATCCTGCAACCATTGCGGCGATGCACCGTTGCGGACACCGCGGATGACCCGACCGGCAAACAGGGGGCAACCGTCCAGCGTATCGGGTTCGATGGTGACAGGAACCGGACAGGGGAACCCGCCCGGAACCGGCGTGACGTCATGGGTTTTCAACGTGCCGATACCGCGCGCGGCCAGATCGCGGGCAATGCCGCGCACGCCCAGCGCGTCGGGCCGATTCGGGGTGATCGCGATCTCGATGACCGGATCGACCTTGGCCGGGTCGTTTTCGGCCAGCCAGTCCACGAAACGGTCTCCGACCTCGCCGCTGGGCAGTTCGATGATGCCGTCATGTTCGTCCGACAGCTCCATCTCGCGTTCCGACGCCATCATGCCATAGCTTTCGATGCCGCGAATCTTGCCGACGCCGATGGTGGTATCGATACCGGGGACATAGACACCCGGTTTTGCAACCACCACGGTGATGCCTTCGCGCGCGTTCGGTGCGCCGCAGATGATCTGCAACTCACCCTCGTCGGTGTCGACCTTGCACACTTTCAGCCGGTCCGCCTGCGGGTGCTTTTCCGCCTGCAGCACCTTGCCGATGGTAAAGTCGCTCAGACGCGCCGCCGGGTTGCTGATCTCTTCGACTTCAAGCCCCAGATCGGTCAGGGCATAGGTGATCTCGTCAAGGCTGGCTTGGGTATCCAGATGGTCTTTCAACCAGGAAAGCGTGAACTTCATGCGACAGGCCCCTGCGGTGGTAAATACGTCGCTCCGGCAATGGCAAAGATTGCTCCAAGGTGCAAGCTCTTGGGCCTTGCCCGGGGGCCGATCCGGCGATTACCGGGCTATTTGAGCAGTTTCAGGCATTTCCCCACCGCTTCGCCGGTACTGCGGCCTTCAGACAGGGTCACTTCGCCGTCGGCCATGCGTTTCTTGACCTCTGACGTGATCAGTTCACGACCGGTCGATGAGGTCGGATGCTGCGCCAGGACGGCGGCATAGATTTTCTGCCCGGTGGGTGACAGGTTGGCCTTGCAGACATCCGCTGCCTGGCTGTCGGCCCAGACCGGCCCCGCGGACAGTGTGGCGGCGGCGATCATTGTGGTAAAGCGCATGGCATATCCCCCGATATCATGACGCATCATCCCATATCCGCGGCCAAAATTCCAGCATCAGGGTGGCGTCACGCCCCTTCGCGCCGTTCCCGCCGGGCAGGCGGCTGGTCTTTGGGCTGCGGCGGAGGGTCGTTCAGCAGAACGCGACTGGCATTGCCGTCGGGATCCTCGAACTGATCGTTCCTCAGCGCCCAGACAAACGCCAGAACGCCGATCAGACCCATTCCGATCGACACCGGGATCAGGATGGCCCAGCTCATGTTTCGGCCGTTGCGATGGCCCGATAGGCATGCCAGGTGCCATGGCCCAGCACCGGGAACACGATGACCAGTCCCAGCAACCCCGTGCCGATGCTCAGCAACAGTCCGACCGCAACGATGGCCCCCCAGGTCAACGTCACCGGCAGGTTCTGGAACGTCATGACAAAGCTGGTCCCCAGCGACGTCAGGGCATCGCGCCGTGCGGACAGCATCATCGGGATCGAAAACAGGCTGAGCGCAAATGCGAAACCCGCGAAAAGGGCACCGACCGCGCCCCCGACCAGGATCAGCGCCCAGCCCCGCGCCGTCGTCAGCACGTTGGCAAAGGCATCTTCAGCCCCCGGAAACGGGCTGAGCCCAAAGAACAGCGCATACAGCAGATCGGCCGCTCTGAGCCAGAACAGCACCAGCAAACCCAGCAACAGCCCGGCATAGGCCAACTGCCCCGGCGACGCGGGCCGCACCAGCAACATGCGCGACAACGGGATGCGCTGCCCCTGTTCCAGCAGGCGGCTTTTTTCATACAGCCCAAGCGCCAGGAACGGGCCGACAATCAGAAAGGCCGCGATCGCCGGCAGCGCCAGATACAGCAACCCCGTCGCGGCCAGCGCCCACAGCACCGCATAGGACAGCAGCAGCAGGAACACACCATAGGCCAGGCTGGTTCCCGGGTTGGTGGCAAAATCTGTCCACCCGGCCTTCAGCCACGCAAAGGCCGATCGCGCGGGCAGACCCCGCGCATAGGCCGACGCCGGCTTTGCGGGTGGGTGAAGCGTTGGAAGCGGTTCAAGCATTTCACACCTTTCAACAGGCTGGTTTGGCGGCCATGCCGGCCGACAATGTGCAATCCGGTTGGGACTGGACGGCGACCGCGATCAGATGCGCGTTCGCGGCGATGACCCCCACGGCCAGCACAACGGCCGCCAGAATGGCCATCCTGCGCTGTGAGATGCGGATCATTCCCCGGGCTCCGTCTTGTTGCCGGACAGGTCAGCGACATAGATCGCCAACAGGTTGATTTCGGCCTCGCTCAGACGGTCCGCCCACGCGGGCATGACGCCCTGCCGCCCATGTCGCAACGTCTGCATCACCGTGTCTGGATCCTGCCCATAGATCACCGCCCCATCCGTCAGCGAAGGCGCGCCGTTGGCCAGCCCCCCGGCCCCGGTTTCGCCATGACAGGCGCTGCAGTTGTCGGCAAACAGGGTCGCCGCCGGCGCGTTCGCATCCGCGGTCCCCTGCGGCAGGGCCGACACATACTCCGCCAGAGCCGTCATTTCGCTGCGCTCCAGCCAGTCAAAGGCAGGCATCTGCGCCCACCGCGTGTCGTCGTTGGGGGCGTTGATCCCAACGTGCAGCGTCTCGGCGATGACATCCGGATCGCCCCCCCACAGCCAGCTGTGATCGTTCAACGCCGGAAAGCCCGGTCCGCCCGTGGCGTCATTGCCATGACAGGCGGCGCAATTGTCCAGAAACAGACGCTCTGCCGCCGGCATCGCACGCGCCATCAGGGCCGCATCGGCCTGCAGGGCCGCGAAGTATTCTGTCTTGAACCGCGACAGCCACTCGGTGCGCCCGGTCTCAAGCTTTTGCAGGCGCTCAAGGGCCATTTCGTGCTGGTCCAGCCCCAGAATCCCGCGCGTGTAGTCGCGCCCCACCGGCCATGCGGGAAGCAACACCCAGGCGATGAGGGAATAGACAAAGGTCAGCACCAGTGCCCAGATCACGATTTTCGGGAACGGGGTGTTCAACTCGTGAATGCCGTTCCAGTCGTGCCCGGTGGTGCCATAGCCGGTGACGGGATCGATCTGCGGCGCCTTGCCGTGCGGCTCGCTCATGGCCGCTCCTCCGTCGAGGCCTGCGGCAGGATCGACCGGGCGGCCCTTTCATGGGCGGCGCGCCGCTTGGGGTTGTAGGCGCGAATGACGACGATGATGAAAAAACCCATCATCCAGATCGGCCCGAACACCTTGGCGGCAAAGACAAGTGTCTCATAGCTCATTCGATCTCTCCCGCAAGATTGCCATAGGCGGCATCGGTCAGCCTGCCCAGCGATTGCAGATAGGCGACAAGCGCATCCATTTCGGTCAACAGCGATGCATCGCCGTCAAAAGCGCGCACCGCGACATCCGCGCCATAGCGATCGCGCACCGCGTCGGCGGCATCGGACTCAGGGCGGCTCTGGCCCTGCGCGTCGGCAACGGCGGCGGAGACCATCTCGGGATCATAGGGCACCCCCAGACGCGCCAGCGTTCCCAGCTGCGCGGACAGCATCTGCGTATCAAGCGGCCGCACAAGCCAGGGATAGGACGGCATGATTGACGCCGGAACGACGCTGCGCGGGTCGATCAGATGGGCACTGTGCCAGGCATCCGAATATTTCTCTCCCAGGCGCGCCAGATCCGGGCCGGTCCGTTTGGACCCCCAGAGCATCGGATGATCATAGGCGCTTTCCGCCGCCAGCGAATACGGCCCATACCGATCCAGTTCGTCCGCAAGGCTGCGCACCATCTGGCTGTGGCAGGCATAACAGCCTTCGCGGATATAGATTTCGCGCCCCGCCAGTTCCAGCGGGGTATGGGGACGCATGTCCTCGGGCATCGATACGGTTTCGTCGATCACGAACAGCGGCGCGATTTCCACGATACCCCCGATGGAAGCCGCCACAATGATGCCCGCCACCAACCCCATCGACAGCTTTTCGAGGTTATAATGCAGTTTCAGCATGGCTTACTCCGCCGGTTGCAGACCAAGAGGACGGTCCCGAGGGGTCTGCGCCAATGGCGTCAGACGATAGGTCGCCCAACAGTTCAGCGCACACAGGATCGCGCCGGTCAGGAACATTGCCCCGCCCAGTGTGCGCAACAGATAATACGGCGCCATCGCGCGCACGGATTCCACGAAACTGTAGGACAGCGCGCCATTCTCGTCATAGGCCCGCCACATCAGACCCTGGGTGATACCCGCGTTCCACAAGGCGATCACATAGACCAGCGTGCCCCCTACGGCGAGCCAGAAATGCCACTCGATCGCCCGTGGCCAGGCCATGGTGTCCCGGCCCGAGATATTGGGAACCAGCGTATAGACCGCGCCGAATATGATCATCGCAACCCAGCCCAGCGTGCCGGAATGAACATGCCCCACCGTCCAGTCGGTATAATGGCTGAGCGAATTGACCGGCCGGATCGCAAGGAAAGACCCCTCAAAGGTCGAAAGCCCGTAAAAGACGGCCGCGACGAACATGAACCGCAGCGTCGCGTCATCGCGCACCTTGTGCCAGGCGCCGTTCAGGGTGGCGATGGCATTGCCCGCCGACGCCCAGGACGGCACCAGCAGCATCACCGAAAACGTCATCCCAAGGGTCTGAACCCAATAGGGCAGCGCCGTGTAATGCAGGTGATGCGACCCGACCCAGATGTAGAAAAAGACGATCCCCCAGAAACTGACGATCGACAGCCGGTATGACCAGATCGGACGCCCGGACCGCACCGGCAGGAAATAATACAGCATGCCCAGAAAACCCGCGGTCAGAAAGAAGGCGACCGCGTTGTGCCCGTACCACCACTGGATCATCGCATCCTGCACACCTGCCCAGATCGTAAAGCTGTCGGCGGCACCGAAGCTGACCGGCAGCGCCAGGTTGTTGACGATATGCAGCATGGCGACGACCAGGATGAAGGCCATGTAATACCAGTTGGCCACATAGATATGCGGCTCATGCCGCCGCGCCAGCGTGCGGATATACAGCGTGAAATACACCACCCAGACCACCACCAGCCACAGATCGGCGTACCATTCCGGCTCGGCATATTCCTTGGACTGGGTGCTTCCCATCACATAGCCGGTGACGGCCCATGCGCAGAACAGGTTGAAACCGATCAGTACGAACCAGGGGCTGATCGAATCCGCCAGCCGGGTCCGCGAGGTGCGTTGCAGAACGTAATACGAGGTCGCAATCAGCGCGTTGCCGCCGAAACCGAAGATCACGCCGGTCGTGTGAACCGGGCGCAACCGGCCGAAACTCGTCCATGGCACTGCGGGCGTTGCCTCGGGCCAGTACAGAAGCGCCGCGACCCAGACCCCCACACCCATGCCGATGATCGCCCAGATCAAGGTCATGGTGATTCCGAAACGGGTCGGGGCATCGTAATACCGGTTCAGCCGGTCGGCATCCGGTTGCGGGTCGTAGAACGCGCCACCCACGCGGAAAACCAGCAGCATCCCCAGCGCCAGAGCCATCGTGCCGTGAACCGCCATGACCCCATGCCCCGCACCCGCCGCCATGACCAGACCAAGCAGCGCAAGCGCAACCGCCAGGCCAAACCCGATTTGTCGTTCAGATCGGCTGAGCGTTGATGCCGGACTCATCAATTCATTCCTTCTGGATGGCAGGCCGTCAAACGACGGACCGACTCAAATTGCGAAGACCCACAGGATGATCAAACCCACTATCAGGTAGAAAAGCGTGTTGATTAACCAACGGACAAGGCCAGCGTCGCCTTCCGGGTCGATGCCCAGACGTTTGCAGACTTTGGTTCCAGGCCAGAGAATCGCTTCAGACAAGGACATTTTTTCCTCCTCGCGACAGATATTTTCCACAGCCTCTACATATCGCTTCTAAATGCGCATTGTAAATGCTAATTATCTCGCCATGCAGTTGGACAAATTCACCGATTACGCGCTTCGCGTCCTGATGACCCTGGCCGTGCGCCATCCGGAAAGGATTCCCACATCCGAAATTGCAACGATCTTCGGGCTGTCTGAAAACCACCTGTCCAAGGTCGCGACGCTTCTGGCCCGCGAGGGATTCGTAATCTCGGAACGGGGCCGCAATGGCGGTCTTACGCTGGCGCGGCCGGCTGATCAGATTCTTGTCGGCGCGGTGGTTCGGGCCATGAAACGCAATGATACGGTGGCCGAATGTTTCGGACCGAACAAATCTTGCCGCATTCTGCCCGCCTGTGGTCTGCGCGAACCGCTGGCGCAGGCTCAGGCAGCCTATTTTGCGACGCTGGATCGCTATACTCTGGCCGATGTCACGCGATCGCGGCACGGGCTGTCCGCGCTGCTGGGCGCGTGATTCCGAAAATCCGGGCGGCGCGTCCGCTCAGACCGCGCTTGCCCGTGCGTCTGCCAGAAAGATGCTTCTAAGCTTGCGGGTCAGCTCTCCCACGGTTCCATCGCCGATCGGCTGGCCGTCCACTTCGACCATCGGCAGGACATACATCGGCGATGCGGTGATGAACGCTTCGTCCGCCGCCTGCACCTCGGCCACCGTGAAGGCCCGCTCCTCCAGTTTCAGATCATGGCGCGCGCACAGTTCGATGACCGACCTGCGGGTCACGCCTGGCAGGATCTCGGTCGAGCGCGGGCGGGTGACGACAGTGCCGTCCCTGACGATAAAGACGTTGGACGCCGTGGCTTCGGTCACATACCCGTCGCGCACGAACAGCGCGTCATTGACCCCCGCCTCTGCCGCGCGTGTCTTGGCCATCGACGTATACAGCAGCTGCACCGATTTGATATCGCACCGCGCCCAGCGGGAATCTTCGACCGAAATGAACTTCAGCCCGGTTTCGGCAAGCGGATGATCGATGAAATTCAGCCGCTGGGTAAAGGACATGATCGTGGGCTCGATCCCGCGGGGCATGATGAAATTCCGCTCGGCGGCACCGCGCGAGACCTGCAGATACACACCGCCGACGTCGATCCGGTTGCGGGCGACCATTTCGCGGTGCAGCGTCAGCATGTCCGCCCGGTCGACCCGGTACTCGTAACCCAGGGCCCCCAGCGAACGCTCTAGCCGTTGCATGTGGCCGTCGAAATCAATCAGCCTGCCGTCAAGAACCGCCGTGTATTCATACACCGCGTCCGCCATCAGAAACCCGCGATCGAACACCGACACGCGGGCCTCGGCCGCCGGCAGGAACGCCCCGTTCAGATAGACAATTCGGTCGGCATCTTCAGTCATCGGTGTTCTCTCCGGTTGCAAGCGGTGGATGATTTGCCCTGTGTCTGGTCTGCCGGGTCCGGTTCAGCGCAATCGCGCCCACCACGAAAACCGACAGCCCCAGCAACAACAGCGCGATGGGATAGCTCACGATCCGGCCCAGATCGCCATTCATCAGCGCCAGACTTTGCCCGATCGAGATCTCGAACTGCGGGCCAAGAAAGAAAGCGATGATGAAGATGACGACCGAATACCCGGTCACCAGCATCAGATACCCCAGAAGGGCAAAGGCCAGCATCACGCCGACGCCGAAAATTCCGCCCGTCGACATCGAGACACCGACGATGCACAGCATCAGCGCCGACGCGAAAACCAGCGATTCCGGCGCGCGGACCACGCGGACCCACAGGCGCAAACCCACCTGCCCGATCCACAGATTGGCAAAATTCGCCATCACCATGGCGCCGAACAGGCCGTACACCAGGCGGCCTTGCTCCTGAAACAGCAGGGGGCCGGGCTGGATGCCGTGAATCATGAAGGCGCTCACGATCAATGCGGCACCGACGCTGCCGGGTATGCCCAGCGTCAGCAGCGGGATCAGATTGGCCCCCACCACCGCGGAATTGGCGGATTCCGCCGCCGCGATGCCCTTGATGTTGCCCTTGCCGAAACTCTCGGGGTCTTTCGCCGTGCTTTTTGTCGCGGCATAGGACATGAACGCCGCCGCCGTTGATCCGATTCCCGGCAAGGCCCCCAGAACCGTGCCGATCGCGGCCCCGCGCAACAGCACATACCGACAGGACCAGTATTCGGCCCAGGACACCCGCCGGTCCTGCGGGCTTGCGGGCACCTGCGTTTGCACCGCCGCCACCGCCGCGCGCCCCTGCAGGGCAAGGCGGCGCAGGATTTCAGAGATCACCAGCATCCCGATGGCCACCGAGATCAGCGGCAGACCGTCATACAGTTCGTAATGCCCGAAAATCAGCCGCGGCGTGGTGTTTTCCGGGTCGGCCCCGACGGTTGCGAAAAACAGGCCCAGCACCGTGGCGATCAGCCCCTTGACCACCGATTCCCCGATCAGCGCCGCGATCACGCTGAAGGCGAAAACCACCAGCGCGAACACTTCGACCGGCCCCATCATCAGCGCAAGGGCCGCCAGAGGCGCCGAAACGGTGATCAGGACAAGATCGCTGACCGTATCCCCCGTCACCGACGAAAACAGCGCCATTTTCGTGGCTTTCAGCTGCTTGCCTTGCCGCGACAGCGGATAGCCGTCCAATGCGGTCGCCGCCGCATCCGGCGTGCCCGGCGTGTTGATCAGAACCGCCGGCACCGCGCCGCCCACCAGCCCGCCCTTGTTGATACCGACCAGAAAGGAAATCGCCGGCAACGGATCCAGCCCAAAGGTAAAGGGAATGGCGATCGCCATGGCCATGATCGGCCCGATCCCCGGTATCGCTCCGACAAGTTGACCGATGGCCACACCGCAAATCACGAACCCCAGGTTCCACAGGGTGAATACATCCCCGAAACCCGCGAGAATCGACGCAAAATCAAACAAGACCGGCTTCCTTATGGCAGGCTGCGTTCAAGCAACCAGATGACGGTGATCCAGATGAACGCCGGCACCCCCGCGGCCCCGACCAGCAGAACCAGCGGGCGGCGCTCTCCCATGAGAACCATCAGGGCAAGCCCGAGCAACGGCACCACCTGAAAGAACCCGAACAGCGACATCGCATACAGACCGCCCGCCAGCAGCGCGAAATAGGCGAAAAACCTGCCCAGTTGCCGAAGGCTGACGGTCGGGTATCGCGTCGGCCTGAAGACCAGCACCCCCCCCAGCACGATCAGCAGCCACGCCAGCACATTCGGCACCGCCTGCGGCTGCACCCAGGCCGAGCGCACGGTTTCCACCCCGTTCGGGATCAACACCAGATATGCCCAAAGCCCCGCCGCCGCGACCAGCGCGCCCGAAACCCTGTCCGATCTCGACATGCGATCTTCCTTTTGAAATGCCCCGCCCGCAACCGGGCAAGGCACGGGCCAAAGCCTCAGTCGCTGAACAACACGCGGATGTTCTCAAGCCCCTTGTCCATCATGTCCCGCGTCCCCTGCGGACCCAGATTCATGACGTCGTTGCGGGTGGCGTTCCTGACAACCTCCTGAACGCGCTCGGTTTTCATTGCATTCGCCAATGCGGTCGCCAGCGCCTCGCGCGCGGCGGGGTCGGTGCCTGCGACCGTCGCGAAATAGAACACCGGAGAAACATAGACCGGATAGCCCGCTTCCATCACGGTCGGAATATCGGGCGCATAGCTGTGACGTTCATCATTGACGCTTGCGATCAGCTTCATGTCGCCGGACTTCAGATACGGCAGATGCTCGCCGGATGCAAAACCGACCTGGACCTGTCCGCCCAGGATCAGCTTGATGTTCTCGGCCCCGCCCTTCGTGGATACGAAACGGAACCCGGCATCGGCCTGGCCATTGATCGCCTCCATCAGGAATTTCTGCGGCGGCGCGTCAAAGGCGACGGGCAGCCCCTGATTTTCCTTCGAATAGGCGATCATCTCGTCCAGCGTATCGAAAGGCGCATCGGCCTTGGCCACGATGCCCAGCTGCGCCCGCGTGATCGTGCCGAGATAGTCGAAACTGTCCAGATCGAACGGCAGCGTATCGCCGCGCGTGATCAGATTGATCAGCACCGGATTGTTCACCCCCATGCCGATCACCGTACCATCGGCGGGTCGCTGGGAAATCCCCGTGAACATCGCGACTCCGCCTCCGCCGGTCTTGTTTTCGGCCACGATGTTCCAGCCGGTCTGTTCCTTCATCACCTCGGCGACGATCCGGCCCATCGTGTCGGTGGAGCCCCCGGCGGCGAAACCGATCTGCAGCTTCAGCGGCTTGGGCGGGGCCCAGTCCGCGGCCAGCACCGGGCTGCCCAAGGTCAGCGACATGGCCAGAAGCCCGGCTATTTTTCCCAATATATTCATGTTCTTCTCCCTGTTTTTATGTTCATTTCATGTGTCCTCCGACAGATCTTTCCGCGATGTGTAATCCCTCGGCGCCGTCCCGGTGTATCTGGCCGTCCATTCCTTTGGCACTTCGCTTCCGTCTTTCAGAAAGGGCAGTATTCCGCGGCGCAGGGAATTGCCCCGCATGGCCCGGATATCGTCATCCGAACGGGTCACGCGCTGCGACATGCGCCGGCCCCATTTCCCCAACAGCCCGTACAGACGGTCGATTTCGGCGGCATGGGTTTCGTCCTTTGCCAGATCGACGAATTCATCCGGATCGGTCTTCAGATCGAACAGCATCGGCCGGAACCCGCCCTCGGCGTGGATCATTTTGAAGCGCCCGTCGAAAATCATGAAAAGCCGCGCATCGCGCGGGGCGACCCCCAGCTTTTCGCACAGCGGCGTGACCGAATAATCGTATTCGCTGATCACGAATTCACGGTCTTCTGTCGGTCTGGCGTGCAGATACGGCACCAGACTGCGCCCTTCGAGGATATGATCCGCCACCTTGCCGCCGACCGTTTCAACAAAGGTCGGGGCCAGATCGATCGATTCCACCAGCGCATCGCATGTGCTGCCCCGCGTCGCATCCGCCTCGGGGCGCGGATCGTAGATGATCAGCGGCACCTTGACCGAAGGATCGTGAAACAGATCCTTTTCCCCCAGCCAGTGATCGCCCAGGTAATCGCCATGATCCGAGCTGAGCACGATCATGGTATTGTCGATTTCACCGCTGGCTTCCAGATGATCCAGCAGCCGCCCGAACTGGTCATCGCATTGCCTGATCAGCCCCATATAGGCCGGGATGACCTTGTCGCGCACCTCGTCATCCTGAAAGGCCCGCGACACTTTGGTGTCCATATAGGCCCCGAAAATCGGATGCGGATCCTCGCGCTCGGCCTGCGACCGTCTGGCCTCGGGGATCTGAGCGGGCCCGTACATATCGTGATAGGGCGCCGGTACGATATAGGGCCAGTGCGGCTTGATATAGCTGACATGCGCGCACCACGGCCCGCGCGCCTGTTCGATGAACCGCAGGGTTTCATCGGTCAGCCACGGGGTTTCGCTGTGTTCTTCGCGGATGTTCGCCGGACAATCGGCATTCTGGAACATCCAGCCCGACGCCAGTTCACCGTCGCGCACCCCGGCATTGGCGTGATCGGCCCAGGGGTTTTCGGTATTGTAGCCCTGCGACTTGAGATATTCATTATAGGGCGAACGTTTCTCGTCATAAAACCCGTCCGGCCCTTCGCCCCACAGGCCATCATCGCGGACCCAGACATCAAAACCGCACTCGGCCTGACGCGCCCCGATCGTGCTTTCCGCTGTCAGCCCCAGCCGGGCCATGCCCTTGGCATCGACCTTCATGTGGGTCTTGCCGATCAGCCAGCAATCCATGCCGCTGTCGCGCAGATGATCGCCCAGCGTCATCTCGCCCACGCGCAGAGGAAAGCCGTTCCACTGCGCGCCGTGGCTCGACGCATAACGGCCGGTATAATAGCACATCCGGCTCGCACCGCAGATCGGCGACTGGACATAGGCATTGGTGAACCGCACGCCCCGCGCCGACAGGCGGTCGAAATTCGGCGTTTGCAGGTATGGGTGTCCCGCACAACCCAGATAATCGTACCTGAGCTGATCATACATCACGAACAATATGTTCAACGCTGATTCCTCCCGGCTCCAAGTATTCACAAGCTGCCCGCTGAATGCTAACTGCCAGTTCACCTGGTGAACTGGCAGATGCGATGCGCGACCCCCAAAAGCAGATCCGCGCCCTGGGCCGCGGTCTGGACATCATCGAGAACCTGGCCGGCTCGGGGCGCATGTCGCTTGCCGCGCTGCGCCGCGGCAGCGGTCTGAGCAACGCCACGCTCCTGCGCATTCTTGCAACCTTGCAGGCGCGCGGCTGGGTGCGCCGCTCGCTGGTCGACGCCAAGTACGAACTGACCCATGAAACCGGCATGTTTCTCAGAAACGCCCGGCATGCGCATCCTCTTGCAGAAGCGGCCTCGCCCACCATGCGGGATCTGGGGGACTCGGGGCTGCCCTATCCGTCCGATCTTGCCGCCGTGCAAAAGCCGGGGGTGATCGAGATCGTCGAAACCAACCGCAAGAAAGGCCCGCATGCGCCGGTCCACGCCCCCTATGGCGTGCATCCCTCGATGCTGTTTTCCGCCCATGGCAAAGCCTTCATCGCGTTTTCCGACACAGCCACGCGCGACCTTCACCTGACGGCCATTCGCCGGACCGGCACCCGCGAGGAACGGCTTTGGCTGGATTCCGGTCAATTCGATGCGGCAATCGCGGAAACCCGGCGCGTCGGATATGGCGTCCGCGCCCGCGAATACTGGGTGCGCGGCATCGAGGATCTGCCCGAAATGGGCGCCATCGCCATGCCGATATTTTCACAGGGGCATGTCGCCGCGACGATAAGTGTGCTGTGGCTGGAAGAACATTGTTCCCTGGCCGAGATCGTACAGAACGGCATTCCCGGAATCCTTGAAACCGCCGCGGCGCAGATCGCCGCGAACCTGTGACTTTTCGCCGATCCGCATTCACCCGCCCGGCCCCAAGACGCCCTTGCGGGATCAGGCGTCTTCGATCCCGTCGAACAGCCCGGGGCTGAATTCTTCCCAGAACGCCAGAATCCCGGATTTGTTCAGCGGCGACATCCAGCCGAACCGTTCAAAATCGGCCCGATGCGCCGGGTCGGTGATCTGGTTCAGGAACAGACGGCGATCGGCGTCGCGCTGTGTCGGGCTGCGCGCCTGTACCGCCGCCTGCACGCGCCCCAGCCGACGCGCCTGCGCACTGTTTGGCGCCGGTGCGGTTTCGGGCTGCTCGGCGGCGCCGAAATCACCGTCCAGCGCCGCGCTCAGATATCCGACCATGCTTTTGACGTTCTTGCGGGTGCCGACATAATCCAGCTTGGCCGCGACCTGCTCTTCGCCGTGGGACGTCAGCCATTGCCGCGCCAGCCGGTCGCTCACCCCCAGATCGCGCAGCCGCCCATAGACCGCGCCATGGCGCACCCCCGCCCCATCGTCCAGATCCAGGATCGCCAGTTGCGGGTTTTCCTTGATCAGGAACCGGATATCCGTCACCGTCCGCCCCCGTTTGCGGGTTTCGGGGCGAATGACGATATTGCTGGTCTTGTTGACCTCGTTCACCGCCGGTTTGATCACCTTGGCGTTCAGATGCTTGTAGCTTTCATAATAGCTGGACCCCTCGACCCCCATCAGGCGGCGAAACAGATCCAGCGACCACCACCCCGTGCTGCCTGTGCGCACGAAGCGGAAACAATTCTCATACAGCGCCAGCGCATGGCCGCTGGTGAACCGGCGCTGAATGTTCAGGTTGATCAGCGCGAACACCTTGGGGTCGTGCATCTTGTCCGCCAGCGCCGGGGAATAGGCATATTCGCACACCCCGCCCTTCAGCGTCGCATAGCTCAGCAAACTGGAAACCCCCCATTCCTGGCGGCCCTCGCTGTCCAGCATGTCCCATTCGGCCACCGTTTCGGCCAACCCCTTCAGCGATGTCTTGAGCGTATCCAGATCATTGGAATTGTAGCCGATCATCAGACACAGGGTGCGCGCGTCGATCTGGTGGCGCGGCTGGCTGGTCAGGGTGTCATAGGCATTCAACAGCAGCACATTGGACAGCTTGCGCTGCAACAGCGTCAATTTGCCGGACACATGGATCGCCGCCACATGTTTCTTCACCGCCGCGCGGCGCAGCGATCCGGTCAACCGGTCGCGGGGAATCTCATCCATGTCTACTGCCCTTTTTTTCGCAGTATGCCCGTTCAGGCACCCGCGATCAATCCGCTCTCAGGTTCTTTTCGCACCATCCGCACGGTCCCGTAAACGGGAACCTAAGGGCTTCGGGCCGCCCCAGGCGGGCCTCAAAGGGACCTGTTTACGGGACCGACCCTGGGGATAACCCGGGCCCGAGTCCCTTAAAATGGCCGATTCGCACCCAAACCGCTCTCTGGTCCCCCAAAACCCGCGAATCGGCCCCCCAGCCCCCGTATCCGGCCCCCCTTGATCCCGCAAACGGGTGCCATTGATCCCGTATCCGGGACCCCAAAACGGGGCAAACCTTTGACATGGCGTCATATTTTCATCCCAAAGATTCTAAACTTCCTAAAGACTCTACAACTTTGTGCCTGCTGTTTTTCCTGAAATTGGATTGGTTTCGCCGCGAAACCCGGCAAATCGATTCCCTTTGGGCTGGATGTGTGCGATAGTTCTATCAAAAACACGCAATAAGCAGAACATCACCAAGGATACAGGATGAGCACAGGCAAAGGCCCCCCGCCTCCATACTTCAACATCGACCCCGCCGCCGCGGCGGCCAGATTGTCTGATCCTATCGACACTGCCCGATTCGCCAAAGCGGCGGCTTTTGCTGCCAAGGGACGGCAGGATCTGGCCAAGCGCGGCTATGCCCCGGATGGCGAGAAACGGCTGCGGCGGTTCTCGACCTGGGAGATCTGCAAATACCTGATTCCGGTGGCCCCCGCGCATTTTCGTCGGGTGCTCAAGAAATATCCCGATCTGCCCCAGGGCACCGGCGAGGGAAATTCGAAATGGTTCACCCTGGACGAGGTCCTGCGCCTGCGCCGCCATTTTGCCGCCGGCGGGGCGGCGGACCGGGAATATCAGCCCTGGCGGCCCGAAGGGCTGCCCGCCAAGATCGTCGCGGTGTCCAATTTCAAGGGCGGCACCAGCAAGACCACCACCACCGCCCATCTGGCCATGTCGGCCGCGCTGGACGGGTATCGGGTGCTGGTGATCGACCTGGACAGCCAGGGGTCGCTGACCTCGATCATGGGGGGCAAGGTGGCGGACGAATGGTCCACCGCCTTTCCGCTGCTGGCCAAGGATTACGCCACCACGGTTCAGGCCGAAAACACCGTCCGCGCCGCCGCCGGAACCCCGCCGCTGCCGCTGGATGAAACCCTGACCGAGGCGCTCAAGGTTTCGCCGCGAAACCTGATCCAGACGACCCACTGGCCCAATATCGACCTGCTGGGCGCGCAGCTCAATCTCTATTGGGCCGAATTCCAGATCCCGGTCTGGCGCATGGGTCTGCGCAGCTGGTCGCTGTGGGATGCGCTGGCCAACGCGCTGAACAACGAGCGGATCGTCGATGAGTATGACATCATCTTTCTCGATACGCCCCCTGCCCTGGGCTATCTGACGATCAACGCTCTGGCGGCAGCCGACATCCTGCTGGTGCCCCTGGGGGCGTCCTTTCTGGAATTTGACAGCACGGGGCGGTTTTTTGACATGCTCTATTCGACCTTCGCCAGTATCGAAGAAGGTGAAAACGCCGTGCGCCGCCGTGACGGGCTGCCCGAGGTCAAGTTCGAATGGGACGCGGTGCGGGCCTTGATCACCCGCTTTGATGCCGGGCAGCAGACCGATCTGGCCAATGTGATTCAGGCCTATTTCGGCGATTTCATGACCACCTACCGGCAGGAAATGACGGCGATGGTGGGTCAGGCGGGCGAGCAGGTCAACGGCATCTATGAAGCGGATTATCGCGAATTCAACCGCGAGACCTATGTGCGCGGGCGCGAGACCTTTGACCGCACCTGGGCCGAGGTCAAGGAGCTGATCCTGGGCACCTGGTGGCGCGACCTGCAAGAGGCCGAGGCAGAAGCAGCCGGGGCAGAGGCGCAGGCAGAACGGGCCGCGAAAGCGGCTGGCGAATAGGAGCGGATGAATGGCCAAACGCAGAAAGCTTCAAGCCCCCAGCAGCGATGATCTGAGCCGGATCGAGGATGAGTTTCGCCGCGAAACCTCGGAAGGGGGCGGATCGGCGGCCGCATCCGCCGCCGGCCGGGCGGTGGCCCCGATCGCCCAGATCGCGGCCGAGACAGCGGCCCATGTGGAAACCGGCGATCCGGCATACCGGGCCGAGCAGGCCCGCAATGCCGCCGATGCGCAGCGCCTGCGCCAGGCGCGCGAACAGGGGCTGCTGATCGTAGAGCTGCCGCTGGAAGAAATCGATGGCGACGCCATGATCCGCGACCGCACGGTTCTGGACGAAGAGCAGATGATCGAGCTGCGCCAGTCCATCGCCGCCAGCGGGCTGCGCCTGCCCGTCGAGGTCATCGAACTGGAGACCCCGCGCGACGACGGGGTGCGCTATGCGCTGGTGTCGGGCTATCGCCGGTTGATGGCGGTGCGCGGGCTGTATGAGCTGACCGAGAACCCCAGGTATCAGGCGATCCGGGCGGTCATCCGGCCCGCAAAGGGGGCCGACGCGGCCTTTGTGTCGATGGTCGAGGAAAACGAAGTCCGCTCCGAGCTGAGCCAGTTCGAACGCGGCCGGATCGCGGTGATTTCGGCCCAGCAGGGGGCGTTCGTCAATGTCGAGGACGCGGTCAACCGCCTGTTCGCCACCGCATCCAAGGCCAAGCGATCCAAGGTGCGGTCGTTTGCGCTGATCTTCGAGGAACTGGGCGACATGCTGATCTTTCCCGAGGCCCTGTCCGAGAAACGCGGGCTGCAGTTGGCCCAGGCCCTGCGGGGCGGGGCAGAGACCGCCCTGCGCGACGCGCTGGCCAGCGCCGACACCCAGACGCCCGAAGACGAATGGGCCGCCATCGAGCATGTGATCGCTTCGAGCGAACCGGCGCCGCGTGATGCGCGCCGGGGCGGGCGGCCCCGTTCGACCCCCCGTGGCACCCCGGCGTCGGGGTGGCAGAACGCCGAAACCCTGCGGACCTCGTCGGGGATCACGATACGCAAGATGCGCGACGAAAAGGGGTTTCTGCTGCGGTTCGAGGGGCGCGGGCTGGATCAGGATCTGATGGAATCGCTGATGTCTGAAATCCGCGTCCTGCTGGAGCGTCCCTGACAGGTTTCGCCGCGAAACCTGTCTGTCACCGTGTCACCCCAGCCCGCCGTCCGCCCCGGCCCGGCGGGTTTGTGATTTTTGATTTATATGAATGATTTCAGCATGTTACGCGATTCTTCTGGCCGGGCAGCGTCACGCCATCCTGCACCAGGCCGGGTCTTGTGCCCCGACTGACAGTATTCGCCCGACAGCAGGAGAGCCGGATGGCCAGACGCATGGCGGGGTTGCAGGGTGATTGGCATCCCCGGCGGCGCTGTTTACAGTGACCCGTCCGCGCCCCGTTGTGGCTGTAGGCGGTGATCCGGCGTCGGGGTGCGCCGTCCCGGAAACCGCCGCCCGCGATCCGGGGCCGTGCAGGGAAGACATTGCCGCGGTGCAGTCCCGCGGCCAGAACAGGAGAGGTCATTCATGGCTGGGCGAACTGAAACGCCAATACGCGCGTCTTATGATGTGATCGTCGTGGGCGGTGCCATCATGGGGTCTTCGACGGCGTGGTTTCTGACGCAGAACAGTGATTTCAACGGCAGGATTCTGGTGATCGAACGGGATATGAGCTATGAATCCTGTTCGACCGCCCATACCAACAGCTGTATGCGCCAACAGTTCTCGGCCGAATTGAACGTGCGGATCAGCCAGTATGCCGCCGATTTCGTCAAGAACCTGCGCAGCCACATGGGGGGCGACGAACGGGTGCCTGACCTGTCGATCCGCTCGTTCGGGTACATGTACCTGGCCGACACCGACGGTTTTGCCGAGGTGCTGCGCAAGAACCAAAAGATTCAGGCGGCGGCGGGGGCCGGAACCCGGTTGATGGACCCGGATGAGATCAAGGCCGCCTATCCGTTCTATAATG
Organism: Rhodobacteraceae bacterium F11138; assembly: GCA_016521575.1. GTDB lineage: Bacteria > Pseudomonadota > Alphaproteobacteria > Rhodobacterales > Rhodobacteraceae > Sedimentitalea. Next base: position 83,745 of record JAEKDP010000009.1, read on the forward strand.
TTGACGACATCGTTCTGGGGTCGATCAATCGCGTCGACGAAGGGTACTGGGACGGGGCGGCGGTGTTCGATTGGTGGCGGCGTCAGGCGCGGGAACGCGGCGTCGAATACATCGAGAACGAGGTGGTTGCGATCAACCGCAACGCCGCCGGCACCCGCGTCCAGAGCGTCACGCTGAAATCGGGCGAAGTGATCGCCTGTGGCCAGCTGGTCAATGCTTCGGGTCCGCGTGCGGCGATCACGGCGCGGATGGCCGGCATCGAAGTGCCTGTCGAGCCGCGCAAACGCTATACGTGGATCTTCAAGGCCGACAAGCCTCTGGATCGGGACCTGCCCCTGACCATCGACCCTTCGGGGGTCCACGTCCGGGAAAATGGCGGCGGAACCTATATGTGCGGCGGTCATCCCGATGATGACCCTGCCGTGGCGTGCGATGATTTCACGATGGATTTCTCATTCTGGGAAAACCACGCCTGGCCCATCATTGCCACCCGCATTCCGCAGTTCGAGGCGATCAAGGTACAGTCCGAATGGGTGGGGCATTACGCCATGAACGCTTTCGATCAAAACGCGATCGTGGGACCACATCCGGAGTTGCAGAACTTCATTTTTCTCAATGGGTTCTCCGGTCATGGCTTGCAGCAGGCCCCGGCAATGGGCCGCGGCACGGCGGAATGGCTGACCTATGGCGAATATCGCAGTCTGGATCTGAGCCCGTTTTGCTATGACCGTATCTTCGCGCGCGATGCGATCGTGGAAAAGGCCGTGATCTAGGTGATGTTTGCCGGTTGTTCCGCGCCGACAAAGACACGGCAAGGAACCGCGACAGATCCATTGCGGTCCTTCCGCCCGGGAATTTTCTGCGATATGAGATGGAGCGCGCCGGTCATGACCTGACCCGGACGATCCGGTTGGACACCATGCAACCAAGACGCAACAAGGAGCCAACTCATGTCTTTTCACAGACTCGCTCTGGGCCTGCTGACCGCCCTTGCCGTGCCGGTTGCCGTGCTGGCGCAGGCCGGGAATACCGCTTCCGCGCGGCTTTTTCTGGAACTCAACACGGTTCAGGATGTTGGCGAAGCATGCAGATTGACGTTTCTGGTGCGCAACGAAACAGGCACCTCCATCGACAAGGCCGTATTCGAGACGGTGATTTTCGACCGCTCGGACGGGGTTATCAGCCTGTCGCTGTTCAATTTCCGCGACATGCCCGCGGATCGTCCGCGCGTGCGCCAGTTTGAGCTGCCCGACATCGCCTGCGACTCTGTCGGGCAGGTGCTGATCAACGGTGCGAATTCCTGTATTGTGGACGGGGCTGAAAGCGCCGTTTGCGAAACGGAACTTTCCCCCAACAGCCGGCTTGACGTGGAGTTGCTCGGATGAACCCGCTGGATGGAGCGCGCGATATTCTGCAGCTTGGCGGCCCGGTGGTGGCGATCCTTTTCGTCGTGTCGGTGCTGACATTGGGCGTGGTTCTGTACAAGATCTGGCAATTCGCGGCCTCTGGTGTCGGGCGGCATCGTGTGTTGTCCGAGGCCCTGGCCGCCTGGGAAAGCGGCGATCGGATGGCCGCGCGCGCCCGTCTGGCGCAAAGCCGCAGCTATCTGGCACCGCTGGTCGGATCGGCGATGCAGGCCCCGGCGGTGCCGGGTCTGGACGGGCGTTTTGACGCCGAGGCCGGGCTGGCACTGGCCGGGCTGGAGCGCGGGTTTCGGTTTCTCGACACGGTCGCCCAGTTGGCACCGTTGCTGGGGCTGTTTGGCACCGTCCTGGGCATGATCGAAGCGTTCCGCAGCCTGCAAACGGCCGGGTCGTCTGTCGACCCGTCATTGCTGGCCGGAGGGATCTGGGTGGCCCTGCTGACGACGGCGGTGGGCCTGGCTGTGGCGATGCCGACCTCGATGGCCTTGGCCTGGCTGGAAAGCCGCACCGCCCGTGAACGGGTTTTCGCGGACAAGGCGCTGCGAACCGTCCTGGTGTCGGGCCCTGCCCCGGACCCCGCCGCAGAGGCCGAGCCTGTTGCCGCAACCCCAAGCCATGCGTAACACCGCGCCCTTTGTCCGGCGTCGGATGTCGATGACGCCGCTCATTGATGTGATTTTCCTGCTGTTGCTGTTCTTCATGCTGTCCTCGACCTTTTCCAGCTTTGGTGAAATTGAGCTGAACCAGTCCGCGGCCGGGGCGGGTGCACCGGCTGAACCCGCGGATCGGGTTTTTGTGCAGCTGGGGGCGAAAAGGCTGGTGCTGAACGGCACCCCGGTGACGCTGGATGAACTGGCGGCGCAGATTGAAACGGGGCAGGTTCTGGTCAGCCTTGACGCCGATGCGACGGCGCAGCGGGTGGTCGATCTGCTGGTTCGGCTGCGCGGGCGCAGCGGTCTGAGCGTCACGGTGCTGGAGTAGCCGCATGATCCGCACCTCGCCTCCACGCCGCAATCGCGACTCGACCATCGCGATGATAAACGTCGTGTTCCTGATGCTGATCTTTTTCCTGATCGCAGGCACGATCGCGGTGCCGTTGGAGCCGGATCTGGAACTTGTCGATACGGCTGGCCTGCAAGGGCGCGAACCGCCTGATGCCCTGGTGCTGCACCGGGATGGCAGGCTGAGCTTTCGGGGCCAGCCAACCAGCGCCCAGGCCTTCATGGCCGGGCATGACGCAGGGCCGGTTCGGGTCGTTCCGGACCGGAATGCGGCAGGGCCGCGCCTGATCGAGGTGACCGGCGCGCTGCGTCGCCTGGGCGCGTCGTCCGTGTTGCTGGTGACCGAGCGGGCTCTGGAATGATTCCACGATCAGCTGCAATTGCGATAGCGGCCCTGTTGGTGTCGGTGTTGCTGCACGCCCTCGGTCTGAGTTTCGTGCCGCATCGGCCGCCGGACAACGAGCCCGAACAGGCCGGTGTCGATGCGGTCGCGTTGAGCAATACGTTCGAGGATGTCGTAGAGCTTCAGCCCGAAGCTGCCCCGCCTGATGCCGCGCCCGTTCCGGAACCGCCGGTCCAAACGCCGCCTGAGCCGGAAGTGGTGAACCCTGAAACTTCAGAGGCGCTTGTCGCGTCTTCCGATCCGCAGGACGTTCTGGCACCGGACAGACCCGCCGAAGAGGTACAGCCCGGGGCCGCCCCAAGCCCGCCGGTCGCCCCGGCGCCGGAACCCGAACCCTCGCAGGAAAGCGCGGCCCTGCCTGCGGCGCAGGCCCCTGCCCCGCCCATCCCGTCTGCGCCGGAAGTGCCTGAAATAACGAATGAAATATCGCCCGTGACGCCGGACACCGTTGCGCCCGGCGGCTCGGATCTGGCAGTCGCGGCGTCGCCACGTCCGCGCCTGCCGGAAAGGACTGCATCGCCCGGACCCGCAGAGCCGGACGATGGGCCGACGGAATTCGCCGACCTGCGATCCCCGCCCCTGATGGAGTCGCCGCTGGCGGCGTATCAACGGAACCGCACCGACCTGATCACGCCGCAAAATGGCGGTTCGGATTTTCTGGGGTCGGGCGGTTCTGGCAACGCCAGTGTAACCAACTATGCCGGGCGCGTTCTGGTCCACCTGAACCGCGCGCCATCGGTTCGGATTTCCATGCGGGGCGCGGCCTGGGTCCATTTCGTGATCAATCCCGACGGCTCGCTTGCGCGGGTCGATATCATAGACAGCACGGGATCCTTCGAGATCGAACAGGCCGCCCGAGAGCAGGTCCGAAAGGCCGCCCCATTTCCGCGACCTCCGGATGGGACACGAAAGACATTGACTTTCGTGTATCGGAAAAACTGAATCAAGGCCCTGACAGGGAGCATGGTTCCGTTGGATCGGGATATACCACCGTCCCGTCCGGCTGTTTTCGCGCGCCGGACGTGGGTTTTGCCGGGTCTGCCCGACCGGATCCCATCAAATGAACGACCTCGTGACCATTCAGGACAAGATAGTCGGTGATAATACGCCTGTGGCAGCGCCACCAGACCGCCTCGGAACACATCATCGCCACGATCTGGTTTTGGCCCAGCTCCAGCAGCTTGGCATATGCGGCCTGGAACTGGCTGGACAGGGCGTAATCCGCATAATTGTGGAAACTGCGATTTTCCCAGAACGCGTTCAGGTTATCGGGAACATCGCGCTGAACCGTTCTGCGCCCGCCCAGATCGGGCAGGTGCCGATATCCGATCTGATAGCGTTGCAGGTCGTCGGGCAAGGTGTCGGTATTGAAGCCGGGGTTACTGCGCGAGCGCGGAAAACTGCGGACATCCACGATCATCTGCACCCCTGCCTGCTGCAGGATGTCGAGGAATTCTTTCAGACTGCGGTTGGAATGCCCGATCGTGCGAAACCCGCCTGGCATCATCCGACCCTGGAGAGCGCATCTTCCTTGTGGGCCGCAACATGATCGGTCTTGTCGCTTTCGATCTCGTATTGCGGATCATCCTTTGACGCACGCCGGGTGTGACCCTTGTAGTCGAAATCGCTGGTGTGAATCCTGGTGATCTTGCCGCTTACATGCCCGGCTTCGGAATTCCATTTGACGTGGTCGCCGATCTTGAACTTGGCCATGATAGAAATCTCCTCTTTCAGACCCAACGATCCCCACCCCCGCGCGGTTCCATGGGCACCGGGTCTTGCGGGTTGAGACCGTGAAGGTCTGCACCCGGACGCGCAGTATCCCGGGGCGCGTCATGGCGCCGCCGGCGGATCAGAACGCCTGTGCGGGCAGCCACAGAACCAGGGCCGGAAAGGCCACCAGAAGCGCCAGCCGCACCACATCCGCCAGGATGAACGGCAGGATGCCCCGGACCACCGTGCTTTGCGGCACATCCTTCGCGGCGGCCTGAACCACGAACAGGTTCATCCCGATGGGCGGCGTGATCAGCCCGATCTCGGCCACTGTGACCACGACGATCCCGAACCAGACCAGGTTGAAGTCCAGGTCCATCGCCACCGGGGCCAGCAAGGGCACGGTCAGCAGGATCATCGACATCGAGTCCATGAAACAGCCCAGCACGACATAGAACGCAAGGATCAGCAGCATCACCGTCATCGGTGCAAGGCCCGCGCTTTCGATCTGGGCAATGATGAACTGGGGCAGTCCGGTGTTTTCCAGGAAGAAGTTGAACAGCGCGGCGCCGATCAGGATGAAGAAGATCATGCCGGTCAGCCCCGCGGTCTCATAGACCGATGCCCCGAGCGTCTCGCGGTTCAGCGCGCCCGAGAACAGCGCCAGAAAGAATGCCCCCACAGCCCCCACGGCAGCCGCTTCGGTGGGTGAGAACCAACCGACGTAGATACCGCCGATCACCAGCGCGAAAAGCAGCACCACCTGCCAGACCCGGCCGAGCAACCTGATCCGCTGCCCCCACCCCTGGCGGGTCGAGCGCGGCGCGATCTCGGGCCGTATGCGAACCCGCGTCATGACCGCCGTGGCGTATAGAAGGGCCCCCAGAAGCCCCGGGATCAAAGCCCCGATGAACAGCTGCCCGATGGAGCTTTGTGTCAGAAGACCATAGATGACCAGCAGAATGGACGGCGGGATCAGAACGCCCAGGGTGCCGCCCGCCGCGACGGTCGCGGTCGAAAGCGAGGCGTCATAGCCGTGGCGTTTCATCTCTGGCAGGGCGACCCGTCCAATCGTCGCGACGGTCGCCAATGAAGAGCCGCAGATCGCCCCGAAGAAAGCGCAGGCCCCCACGGTGGTGATGGCCAGCCCGCCCTTGCGATGCCCGATGAAGGAATTGATGGTGTCGAACAGCGCCCGTGACAGCCCGGCATGAGAGGCAAAGACCCCCATCATCACGAAAAGCGGGATCACCGACAGCGAATAGGGAAAGACGGATTCGAAAGGGGCGGACCCGAGGATATAGGTCATCCCCATCCAGCCGTTCAGGTACCAGTAACCGAAGGCACCGATCACCCCCATGGATACGGCCACAGGCACGCCCAGGGCGATCAGGCCAAGCGCCGCGATGAATCCCAGCAGGCCGAGGACCGGATCACTCATGATGTGCGCCCCCGCGCTGTGCGTCTGTCAGTTCCAGCAGCACCGCCAGGATCGACAGCGCCATGCCGATCAGCAGCGGATACCAGTACCAGGCGATGGGAATGCCCAGCTGTTGCGATGTGTCCCCGAACATGGTGCGGGTCAAGAAGGTTGCGTATCCCTGTTGCAGCATCAGCCCCAGCAGACCAAGCGTCAGCACCCCGCCCGCGATTTTCAGAAGCACCTTCAGCGGCTGGGGCAGAATCCCGATCATCAGGTCTACGCCCACATGCGCGGCGGTCAGGAAAGCGAAAGGCATGACCAGCCACGCACCCGTCACGACGAAGAGCTGCACCAGGTCGACGACGCCCTCGATGGGAAGGCCCACGCGGCGTCCCAGGATATCGGCCACCGTCACCAGCGCCGCAGCGCCATAGGCCAGAACCCCCAGAACGGCACAGAGCGTGACCACACCCCGCGCCAGTTTAGCCACCTGTCTCAATGTCCGTCCCCCCCTGGAAAACAACACTCTAAAACGACTCCGGCACGGGGGGCATACCCTCGTGCCGGAGACAATGTTCTGCAGCCGGTCAGATCAGTTCTGCGTCTCGGCATATTCCGCGATTTTGTCCTGCAAGGCCTGATAGATCTCGTCGGCATTGTCCACGCCGGCATCTTTCACCGATTGCAGATAGCTTTGCATCATCGGTTGCAGGGCGTCTTCCCAGCGGGCGCGCTCTTCGTCCGACAGTTCGGTGATCTCATGGCCCGCATCGACCGCTTCCTGGCGTCCCGGCGCATCCCATTGATCCCACCAGTCGCCGAATTTCGCCACCAGATCGGCACCGGAATACTTGTCGATGCAGTTCTGGGCCTCGTCGCTGAGGTTGGCATAGGACCGTTCATTCATCACGAAGAAGAACGACACCGTGTAGGCCCCAAGCTCAAGGTGATACTTCAGCGCTTCATTGAGACCGAAACTCTTGACCGGGTCCCAAGGGAAGACGGTGCCGTCGATCACGCCGCGTTCAAGGCTTTCATAGACCTGCCCCGGGGGCAGGCCTTGCGGATCGGCACCCAGGAACGACAGCATTTCCGACACCGCAGGGCTTGGTGTGCGGATGCGCAGCCCCTGCATGTCTTCCATGGTTTCGACCTTCTTTTCGTTGGTATGCAGCACACCGCCGTTGTGGGCATGCAGCGCCAGGACCTTGAGACCGGCGTATTCATCGGCCAGGTATTCGGGGAAGATTTCCCACAGGGCATAGCTGGCGGCACCTGCGTCATCGGTCAGGAACGGCATGTCGATCAGCGAGGTCGCCGGAAAGCGCCCGCGCGGAATGCCATGCAGCCCGTGGGCGATGTCCACGACACCGGCCATCACCTGTTCCTGCTGGCGCGCGACGTTGCCCATCTGCGTGCCGGCGGTAAAGATTTCGAACTGGACCTCGCCGTTGGTGCATTCCGTCACCTGCTGGGTCCATGGTTCGATGAAATCGGTGTGGATCCCATGCACAGCCGGCAGATAGTGGCTAAGCTTCAGCGTCGTTTCCGCACCGGCCGCCGTGGCCGTCACCGCCGTGGACAGCGCCGCCGCCGCTGCCATCAGTTTACTTGTGTTCGACATCTTGGTCCTCCCTGTCATTGGTCATTCTGTTGTGTCGTGAGTTACAGCGCAAGTTTGATGCGCCCGCCGTTCTTCGCGCGTGAGCAACAGCTCATCAGGCGCTTGCCCTCGGCCCGTTCGTCGCGCGTCAGCACCATGTCCCGATGATCAAGTTCGCCTTCGACCACCTCGACCTCGCAAGAGCCGCACAGCCCTTCGCGACAGTCGCAGGCCACATCTATCCCCGCCGCGAGAATCGCATCCAGCAACGTCGTGTCCGCCCCGACGGTCAGAACCGTGCCCGAATCCGTCAGCTCGGCCTCGAAGGGCTGTTCGTCCTCGGGATTCAGACCCGACGACCCTGCGCTGAAATGCTCGAAATGGAAACTGCCTTGTGGCAGATCGACGGTCAGATCCTCAAGCGCACGCAAAAGCCCCTGCGGGCCGCAGGCATAGATCTGTCCATGTTCCGGCAAGCCATTTGCCAGCCCGGCCAAGTCCATGAAACGATCTTCGGCATCGGAATAAAGCGTCAGCGCCGCGCCGTGCGTGTGCTGGATCCGGTCCAGAAAGGCCATGCTGCGCCTGGACCGTCCCGCGTAATGAATTTCGTAGCTCTTGCCTTCGCTTTTCAGCCGGTCCGCCATGGCGATGATCGGGGTGATACCGATCCCCCCCGCGACCAGCACATAATGCGCCGCATCCGGATCAAGCCGGAACAGGTTGGACGGCCCGCGCATGCGGATCTCTGCCCCGGGTTTCAGCGTTTCGTGGATATGGCGCGACCCGCCGCGCCCTGCATCCTCGCGCAGGATCGCGACCTGGTAACGCCCATCGCCGGGATCGCCGCACAATGAATATTTCCGGTCGTATTCGCCCACGCACAATTCGATATGGGCCCCCGGCGTCCAGCGCGGCAAGGGCCGGCCCTGCACATGCTCCAGCGTCAGGCCCAGGATGCCTTCGGCCTCCGACCGGGTTTCCACCACCCGCACCTTGCGGGCAATGTCGCGCCGCGCGGGCGCGCCGACGGAGAAGTTGCGGGCCAAGGCCATGGCGTCGGGCGCGACACGCTCGGGGTTTTGCGCCGGATCCCATTCCACCCAGACGTGATCCGGTCCGCGGAAAGAGGTGTTGGGCAGATAGGTGAAGTCCTGCTGCGACAGACGCAGATGCGGCAGACGGCGGGTCATCTCTTCTAGGAAAATCCGCATTTCCATCCGGCCGATGTTTTTGCCCATGCATTGATGCGCGCCATAGCCGAACGTCAGGTGATCCACCGCATTGTCGCGATAGATGTCGAACCGGTCGCCATCTTCGAAATGCCGGACATCCTGATTGCCCGACGCCTGCACGATCAACAGCTTCGCCCCCTGGGGCAGATCGACCCCGCCCAATGTCGTCGGCGCGGTGGTTTCCCGCCGCCAGGCGACGATCGAGCCGGCATAGCGCAGGCATTCCTCGACCGCATTGGGGATCAGCGACGGGTCAGCGCAGACATCTTCCCAGGCGTCCCGATGGGTCAGCAGGGTCTTGAACATGTTGGCAGAGGCCAGCGAGGTGGTTTCATGCGCCGCCACGATGATCGCCATCATCATGGAATGCACATAGCTGTCGGTCACCACCTCGGGCATTTCTTCGTTCATGCGCAGCGTGTGGTGCATCCACCCCTGCCCGTCTTTTTCGGCGCGCATCTTTTCGATCACCTGTCCGGCATATTGCCAGAACCGGCCCACGTCATGGGCGACCTCGATCTGCTTTTCGTCCGAAGGCTTGCCCCAGGTGTTCACCGAATGAGCCACCGAAAAGGTGCGCAGCGTCTGGATTTCGTCTTCCGGCACGCCCAGAAAATGCAGCGCCACCAGCAATGGCACCTCGTAGAGCATGGCATCCACCAGTTCCACGCGCCCGCTGTCTATGAACCCGTCGATCTTTTCCCGGGTGAGGAGGCGCACCATGTCCTGGTGCTTTTCCAGGTTCTCGGGCAGGAAATGTTCGAACAGCGCGCGGCGGCGCTCCATGTGGGCCGGTTCGTCCTCGTTCACCAGCGTGCGATTCATGCCGTAGTCATAGCTTTTCAGAATCGCCATGGCGTCGTCGGTGGCGGGCGTGATCTTTTCCAGCACGTTGCGGGGCGAAAACAGAATCGGGTCGCGAAACACCGCCTTGATATCGTCATAGCGGCTGACCACCCAATAGTTCAGCTTGGGCGCATAAAACACCGGCAGCTTATCGCGTGACCAGCGCAGCGCCTCGCCGGGGTCGACCTGATACGCGCCCTGAAACGGATCGAAAGCCTGTGCCGCAGCGATCGGATCGGAAACCGGGCACCCGTCATCGCCCCCCGCAATAGGACATCCCGTATGAGTTGGGTTCTCCGTCGCTGATGCCATGTCTGGAGCCTCCGTCGGATTGGGTCGGGCGCAGACCTAGCGTGTCAATATCCGACAATCAATCTCTATTATCGAACAGGTGTTGCAGATTTCGTCATTCATGTATGTCCCCCGGCCTGAAAGATGCGCTATAGGAGTGCAAACGAAGCTGGGCGGGAACGGATATGGCGGCGGGACGATTGCAGACGCTGGAACGGGGGATCGAGGCGCTGCTTCTCATTGCGCGGACGCCGGGCGGGGTGAAGGTGGGGGATTTGGCGCAAAAGCTGGGCCTGCATCGGGCCATTGCCTATCGAATCGTCGCCACCCTGGCCGATCAGGCCATGGTTCGGCGCACCGAGGACGGGCGGGTTGTGCTGGGGGCCAACGCCTATCTGATGGGGGCGCACAGCTCTGACGGGTTGCGCGAACTGGCGCGGCCCATTCTGCATACATTGGCCGAACAGACCGGGGCCACGGCCTTTCTGTCGATTGCGGATGGCACCGAGTGCGTCGTCGCTCTGACGGCGCAACCGCGCGATGTGCCCATCGCCATTCATTACCGCGTGGGGACCCGGCATCCGCTGCAGAACGGCGCGGCGGGAATCGCGATCCTGGCGCTTCGCCCCGAAAGCGACACCGACACCGACGACATCAGGTTCGCGCGTCAACATGGTTACAGCGTCACGCGCGGACAGTTGCACAAAGGGGCAATCGGAGTGTCCAGCGCAGCGCGCCTGCCATCGCCGGACGATGGATCGATGGAATTCTCCATCGGCGTCGTGGCCCTGGAGGAACTGGATATAGATGTCGCGGCCCGGGCTGTCCTATCGGCGGCGAACAGAATTGCCAGCAACAACAGGCGCTGAGGCTCGCGTTCATGCGGAGTGACTCTCGCGTGTATACGCGTTAGAGTGCGTGGGGTGCCTGATGGGTTCCGGTCGAGCCAATGTCAGGCTTGGCGCCCATCTGATGGCGGCGCTTATTGTCAGGAAAACGCGCTCTAACCGCCGCGCTGTGTTGATCGCGACCATGTCCGATAATCTTTCTGTCGCGCATGTATCGGCCGGGCTGTGTGCCATGCTGCGAATCCTCATGGCAAGTCAGGTCAATCAGGGCGGACCCGTGGCCCCTGCCCGGCTCGTTCTGTGACCATCCTGTAGCTGACGGCAGCCTCAACCGGTCTTCAGGTGGTGGGCAGCCGAATGCGCAAACGGGCGGCGATCCAACCGGCGCAAATCCGCCGGCCTTCGCGCTGATCCGTCGACCCGGGTGTATTGCGCCGAGCGATCTTCGTCCTGCCAATCGAATTAGCGTCCGAAAGGCCAGATCGGCCTGCGGGCCAAGCGACAGCCATCATTGCTCGGCCAGATCCAAAGCAACGCAGTGGGTGGTGTTGGTACGGATGAGCAACCAGTTGGTCGCCAATAGCGCAGGATTGTCCCCCAATATGTTGCGTGTCTGCCTGATGACCCCCCTTTATTCTGCGATTGCCCCGAAACGGATCCTTGGTTCGCAAGGAAAACCGCGTATTGACCTGATTTGCTGTTTTCCTGCTTCCGGGCCGCCCGACGGACCGGGCACCGGGGGCGATGTTAGTTTTTGCTTTTCGTCCTGATACCGCGTAATTGGGAAAAGACGTTGAATTAGCGTCCTGTCCCCGCGGGGACAGGCGCGCGAAGGAGAGACGATGTTCACCCACGAAGACCTTGCCTGCCTGCAGGCGCAATCGCTCAAGATGCAGGGATGGATCCGTCAGCAGACCTTTTCGCCCGGTGCCGGCAAGGCGCTGCGCCGCTTTTCCAGCTGGGAGGTGGCCGAACTGATCTTTCGCGTCAACCAGTCCACCCTGCGCGGTCGCTTGGCCGCCGACCCCAGCCTGCCCCAGGGCCAGGTCGAGGAAGATGGCCGCCAGCGTTGGTATAGCCTGTCGGAGATCAATGAGATGCGCCGGCGTATCAAGGTGAATCGCCGCTCTCTGATGCCTGAACGCCCGGCAAACCGCCGCGCCCTGCGGGCAGCGATCGCCAATTTCAAAGGCGGGGCCGGCAAATCCACCGTGGCTCTGCATTTCGCCCATGCGGCCGCGCTGGACGGCTATCGCGTCCTGTGCATCGATTTCGACCCCCAAGCCACGCTGAGTCACTCGATGGGCCTGACGGATATCGCCGAGGATTACACGGTCTGGGGGATCATGGCGCGCGATCTGATTCAAGAAACCGAGCGAATGAACGCCAGCGCACGCGGGGCCGAGTCGGGCGCCGCCCTGCCCCGCCGCACCCTGCCCAGCAACATCACCGAACTGGGTCTCGCACAGCTGCGCATCGCTGATTTCATCAAGCCGACCTGTTGGCCCACCATCGACTTGATCCCCAGCTGCGCCAATGCGGCTTTTGTCGAATTTGCCAGCGCGCAGTATCGCCATCTCAATCCTGAATGGTCCTTCTTTGCTGCAGTCAGCCGTTATCTGGACCACCTGCCCGATGATGCCTACGACCTGATCCTGTTCGATTGTCCGCCAGCAATCGGCTATCAGTCGATGAACGCGGTCTTTGCTGCCGACATGCTCTATATCCCGTCGGGGCCCGGCTATTGGGAATATGATTCCACGACCTCCTTCATCGGTCAATTGGCCGAGGCGCTGGAGGATCTGTCGGCGTTCAGCCCCATCGTCCCGACGGGGACAATGGGGTTGCCCAAGGTGTTTCAGGACGTCCGTTTTCTGCTGACGCGCTATGAGCCGGGCAATGATCTGCACCGCGCCATGCGTTCTGCGTTTGGCAAGGTTTTCGGTGATCGGGTCACGGAACATCCAATCGAGATGACGCGCGCGGTTGAGCAATCCGGCCGGTTCCTCAGCTCGATCTACGAAACCGACTATCGCGACATGACGCGCGAGACGTGGCGGCGCGCTCGCACCTCGTTCGATCAGGCTTACAGTGAATTCAAGACCCATGCGCTGGCTGCCTGGGTCAATCTGGAGGAAACACCATGAGCAAACGCAAGGGGTTCGACATCGATTTCCCGGATGTCGAGGATGTCCCCGCGGGGACGGTCGATCGCAACGCATCCCCCGCGCGGCGCGGCCCGATGGCCTCTGCGATATCCGAGAATGCCGAGGCGCTGCGCAGCCGCCAGCAGGCCGAAGCCGCCATCCGCGAGGAAAACGATCGTCTTGCGCATGAGTTGGTCCGTCTGAAACGGCAGGGGCTGATCGTCGACCTGATCGATATTGGCGCCATCGCTGCGACGAAGTTGACCCGCGACCGCAGCACCACGCGCGATTCCGATCTGGATGAGCTGAAGGAATCAATCCAGGCAATCGGTCTGTCCAATCCCATCCGGGTCGAAGCGGACGGGCAGGGGGGCTGGCAACTGGTTCAGGGTTTTCGTCGCCTTGCCGCCTATCGCGAATTGCACGCCGAAACGGGCGAGGATTGTTATGCCCAAATCCCCGCCGGGATCCTGCCACAGGGGGAAACGGTGGAGGGCCTCTATCGCCGGATGGTCGATGAAAACCTCGTGCGCCGCGACATTTCCTTTGCCGAGATGGCCGCGCTGGCGCTGTGCTATGCCGAGGATGAGGCGACCGATGCCGACACCGTCGAGCAGGCGGTCGCGGTGCTTTATGCTTCGGCAGCGCGGCAAAAACGTGTCTATATCAGGCATTTTGCCACTCTGCTGAATGCGATCGGCAGCCACCTGAAGTTCCCCGAAGCCATCCCGCGCGCCTTGGGGTTGCAGGTGGAAAAGCGTCTGTCCTCGGATCAATCAGCGCGCGCGTGTATCCTGGATGCGCTCGAAAGGGCGGCCCCCGCCACGCCCGAGGCCGAGATGGAGATCCTGCGCGCACAGGCAAAGCCTCAGCCGCCCAAAGCCGCAAAGCGCGCGGGTGCAACAGGCGCGGCCAAAACGACATTCCGCGTCACTGTCCCCGCGGGGACAATCCGCTGCTCCGCGCGCAACGGCAGGATCGAGTTGGCCGGCGACCGCGATTTCTCGGCCGCCGATCAGCAGCAATTGCAGGCCGCGGTGGCGGCGTTCTTTGCCGCACTGGACGCTCCGGATGCGTAGGCGGTTGAATGTGCGCGTCCAAGTGTTCCGCGCTTGACCGGAACACTAAAGGCACTCGGTGCGAAGCGGAAGCACCGGATCCGCGCATATGAAAATAGTGTCGGATGCGGGCGATTGGCCTGACCAATCAGGGTTACCAACTGGTGCGCGCCGGAAAAGGTGGCGCTTGATGTTGGCAAACCAAAAGGGCAGGGGCCTGTCGGGTGGGCAGTTCGGAGAGATAGCGGTCGATCAGATCGCGCGCGGAGGGATCGCCCGTGCCTTTCATCCATCCGGCACCAGCGTGCGAAGTGTTTCCAGTTGGCCGCGAAGGCCTTGCACGTGTCACATGCTTTGAAACCGATTTAGTGTGCATGAGACCGGCCGCTAATCTGAGTCGCCATTGGTGGGACCAATCGGCATCCATACACAGCAAGGATATGTGCGTGAATGCAAATTATCGGACATGATGCCAAATCGCAAAGCGAGGCGGTTGGTGATCCGAATCGCAGATCAAAGCGCCGCGATGATGTAGGCCCGAGACATGACATTCGCCGGTGTTGCCACCTTCGAATACTGCGCCGCAGCGTTCACCAAGGCCGCGATTGAACCCTTCTGCTTGGTCTATACCCGAAGGGCATTGGGAAAGGGTTGCGTCAACTCTTTGGTCGGGCCAGGCGCAGATCGGACCGGGCGTATGAGGTGCAGGGCAGGATATGATCTGGCGAGTCATCGCCCGGGGCAGATTTGGTACACTTCCCCTCCAGTAGCTGCAGCTTGCAGGTGCCGCAGGTTCCCATTTCACAGGAAGACGGAATCTGCAGCCCGGCCTTGCGCAATCCGTGCAACAGCGGCACCCCGGCATCGACTTGCACCGGGGGATGCCCGTCCAGCGTGACCTGAAACGTTTCGCCTGTGGCGGTTCCGGTAACGGGTGTGGCGAAATTTTCGACTAGAACCTGGTGGTCGGGCACGCCCAGATCATTCAGTATGGCACGCATGTCCGTGACAAAGCTGTCCGGTCCGCAGATCCACACCTGCCGAGATAGCAGCGCCGGAACCTGCGCCAGAACCTCCGCGCCGATGCGTCCCTGATCCGCCGTCCAGACCGGGGTGAAACGATAGCCCGGTTGGGTGGTCTGGGCTTGGTGCAATTCGGAGAGTCCGATGGCGCGTGCTGCAACACGGTCCATATGGATATGGTGCGCATCAGCCAACTGCGCTGACCCTGCGAGCATGGCCAGAAACGGGGTCACCCCGCTGCCCGCCGACAGGAACAATGCAGGCTGGTCGGGGGCGTCCATGGTGAATGAGCCATGCACCCCGGTGGCCCAGATCGTGTCGCCCGGGCGGGCCTTACGCACCATGAAGTCCGAAACACCGCCGCTGCCCTGACGGCGGATGGAAAGGCGAATTTCGCGCCCGTCGCGGCGCTGCGCCGAAATTGTGTAGGAGCGCACTGCATCCTGGCCATTCGGCTGGGGTATCCGCAACGAGACGAACTGGCCCGGGTGAACCGGTGTGGCCTGTTCGTCTTCGAAGCGCCACCACAGGTGGCGCGCGCCTTCGGCCCCGGATGTGGTCTCTAACAGGCGCAGCACGCGACGGTCCGGCAGGGGATCAGGCCCCGTCGGGCATGTTGCGGGTACAAAACGGTGCTGCGGTGTAGTGCCGTGAACCTCTACTGTGTCACCCACTGCGACCGTGCCCGGCCGGCGCACTGCCGCGTAAACGCCAAAATGCACCTCGCCGCCGTCATTGGCGCGATAGGCGGACAGGCTGCGCAGCGGTTCGCCGGTCAGATCCTTGCGGCCTGAATTCGGGTCAATCGTGGTCATCACGCAGCGAATACAGGGCTCAATCACCTCAAGCGTCGTGTCGCCGATACTCAGACCGGTCCAGCCATCTTCGGCATGCGGCTCGGGTCCATCGAGCACAATATTGGGCCGGAAGCGATCCATTTTCACGGGCCAGCCCAAGGTGGCGTTCAGCCGCGCAAGGCTGGCGCGTGTCACGATCAGCAGCGGAGCGACATCACCGAACCGGCCATATCCTGCCTGTCCATAGTCCCGCCGCGTGTCATGATGCCGGTGTACCAACCGCGCGGGCTGATCCAAAAGACGGGTCAGCCAGTCCGCGGCGTCGGCCCCGGCGTCGACCACCTGCAGAGGGTCGGAAAACAGGGTCGCGTGCCGGGGGGCGCTGATCTGAGGAGGCGGCACGGTCAGGGCCGGGGCGTCTGGCGCGGTGAGGCGACAGCCGCCATCACCAGTCGGTGTCAGGCTCAGCAACAAAAGCGCAGGCTGCTCGCGCGCCGTGATTTGAGCGCCGTTCGCATCAACGACCATCCATTCGCGGTCGCCAGCGAGCCCGTCGGGCGTGATCCGGGCGCGGGTCAGCGCCTCGGCCAGGCCGGATTTCATCGGATATCGGAACAGTTCCGCCACTTGGAAGGGGATCGGTTTTGCAGTCATTCTAGTTACTCAGGGCCTGGCTCAGATATTGTGCGGCCGCCCGCAGCGGCGGGATGATCTTATCGGCCAACTCGGCTTCGGTGTACTTTCCTTCGTGCAATGTCACATGCAGCGCGGCCCCGCCGGTCTGATCCCCCTCGAAACGGACCGGCGCCGACAGGGCGACTTCGCCGATCAGGCATTCGCCATCGCTGCGCCCGATACCGGTTTGACGGGCCTCGTCGACCATGGCGATGATCCGGTCGGGCTGGGTAATGGTGCGCTCGGTGCGCATCTCGCGCGGGCTGGAAAGAATGAACTCGCGCACTTTGTCCTGAGGCCAGAGCGACAACATGGCGCGGCCGCCCGAGGTGCAGAACACCGGCAGGCGGCGTCCTGGAAGGCTCGCGAAATGCTGCTGCATGCCCAGCGGCCAGCGCAACAGATAGACGATGTCATGCCCGCTCATCCGGCTGAGATGCACGCTTTCACCGGTCCGTTCTGACAGCATCGCCAGCGGAGCAAGAGCCGCCTCCACCATCCGATCGGCGCGCAGAAAGGCGAAAGACATATCCATCATCTTTTCGCTGACCCGGTATCGGCGAGTGTCGGGGTCGCCGACGAGATAGCCCATCTTGTGCAGCGTGTAGACCGCGCGTTGCACCGACGAGCGATCCGCCCCTGTGGCGGCTGTCAATTGGCTGATGGTCTGCTCGGCGGCGCCACCGTTGAATGCTTCCAGAACCTCCATCGCCTTGCGGACCGACGCGTTGAACAGGCGTTTGTCGATTTCCTCTGTGACCGCGGACGGATCGGGACGAGACGGCATGGATCGGTTCCTCTTCGGTATAGAACTCGGCTCAGCTGCTGCGGTCCAGGGTGAGACCGGATCTGCGTGGCTGCTGGAGCCTTCGTCCTGCACAGTCAAAATGTACGGGATCGTGTAGGTCAAGGCCATGGGCGCGGTGCTGCCACGGCTTGGGTGATCCTGTCCAACGCCAGCGGCGGCACATCGGGATGCCGAGTGACCTGCCTGGCCAGTGAGCAATCCATGCCGTCTCGTCCCGATCCGGGTGGCTTGGGCATTCTGCGCCAGGCAGACCCCGTTCGGGGAACGCATTCCGGTTTTGAAAAGCGTCGAGTTGGCGCAGAAGCCCATTTTCATCCTCGTCGTGAGAACCGCTTATTTCTTCAGGCGGGTCCAGATACGGTTGCGAAGGTCGCGTGCAGCGGGGGAGCATTCCCGGCCCGGACGCAGCCGGTCGGCATATTCGGCAGGCATGTTCACCGCCGGGTCAGCCGCAATTTCAGGCGTCAGGTAGGGTTCGCTTCCCGAGATGGCGTTCATGTAGCCTGTGAAATTGGTGATCTCCGCCACGTTTTCAGGCTTCATCAGGAAATCGATGAAGATCTTGGCGTTTTCAGGATGTTCAGCGCCGGTGGGGATCGCCAGATTGTCGGCCCATTGGGTGATCCCCTCCTTGGGATAGATATATCGCGCGGTGTCCCTTGCCTTCCGAACCCGATGGGCCGCACCGTTCCAGATGTGGTGCATCGTCACCTCGCCCGCCAGAACCCTGTCGATGGTACCGGACGACCCGTAGAGCAGAAGATGCGGCTTCTGTGCGCTCAGCAGGTCAAGGATCTGCTGACCTTCGCGCGGGTCCTCGGTGCATTTGTCAATGCCAAGGTAATAGGCGGCCGCATTGAATACCTCGACCTCGTCATCCAGCGCGGCGACCTTGCCGCTGAGCGGGCCGGGTTCGAAGAACACGCTCCAGCTTTCGGGCAGTTCGACGTCGGTTCCGGCACTGTCATAGACCAGCCCCGTCGTCCCCCACATATACGGCGCTGTATACTGGCGGCCCGGGTCGAACTCGGGGTCTGCGAAGCCGGGCGCGATATTGCCGCCATTGGGCAGGCTGGGGGCATCGAATTTCTGCAGCAGGCCAGCTTGGATCATTGTCGGCACGATATACCCGGACGGGATCACCACGTCATAGCCTGCGGCCCCGGCCTGCAACTTCGCCAACAGGGCCTCGTTGGTGTCATAGATGTCCATGGTGATGGCAATGCCGGTTTCCTTGGTGAAGCGCTCCAGCAGCTCATCGGGGATATAGCTGGGCCAGAAAAACAGGTTCACTTGCTTTTCTTCTTCGGCCAGGGCGGCTCCGGCCCCTAGCAGCGCGGCCAGGGCTGCACTGGCGATGGTTCTGAGTTTCATCGTTTGTCTCCTCTGTTGGTTGGGGCTTGATGGTTGGTCATCGGCATGTCACTTGCGTTGCATGCGATTGATCCAGGCAGCGATCAGTACGAACAGCACTGACATGACCAGCAGGATGGTGGACACGGCGTTGACCGCCGGCGTGACCCCCAGCCGCATCATGCCGAACATGTAGATGGGCAGGGTGGTCGAACTGGGTCCGGCCAGGAAAAGCGAGATCACGAAGTCGTCCAGCGAGACGATGAAGGCCAGGATGAACCCGGCCAGGATGGCGGGCCAAAGCAGCGGCAAAGTCACGGAAAAGAAGGTGCGACGTGGATCGGCGTAGAGATCGTTCGCCGCCTGTTCCAAGGTGTCATCCATCACATCCATCCGCGCCTTGATGGTGATGAAGGCGAAGGGGATGCAGAAGACCGTATGGGCCGCGATCAGGCCGACCATACCCAGGGGCACGCCGATCGAGATAAAGAAGATCAACGTGGCAACCGCGGTCACGATTTCGGGGATCACAAGCGGGAAAGACAGGAACGGCACCATCATGCCCTGACCCCGAATTGGACGGCCCCGGAACCCCAGCGCCGCCAGCGTGGCAAGCGTCGTGGCAAGGAACGCGGCGCAGCTTGCCACCACCAGCGAATTGACGGTTGCCGCACGAAATTGGTCGGACTGCATCACCTCGGCATACCAGCGCAACGAGAAGCCTTCCCAGATGGTGGCCATGCGGCCGCCGTTGAAGGAGAACACGATCAGGATCAGCAGCGGGATATACAGGTAGACATACAAAGCTACCGTTGCGCTTGTCAGCCCGCGGAACCGCCAGGGCAGAGATTGGGAACCTAGGGGTTTGATGACTTTGCCCTCCGGCTTTTGCGCAGCAGAGCGGCCCGCAGCAGCGCTGCCGCCATCACCATCATCAGCAGGACGAAGGCCAGTGCCGCCCCGAAGGGCCAATTGCGGGCCGCGGCAAACTGCGTTTCGATCAGGTTGCCGATCATCAGCGATTTTGACCCACCCAGCAGAACTGGCGTCACGTAAGAGCCGAGTCCGGGAATGAACACCAGCAGACACCCGGCCACGATGCCGCCTTTCACGCCGGGCACGATCACATGCATCAGCGCCTGCCAGCGGCTCGCGCCCAGATCAAACGCCGCTTCGACCAGCGAAAAGTCGAATTTTTCCATCGCGGCATAGATCGGCAGGACCATCAACGGCAGAAAGGAGTAGGTTAGCCCGATGGCGATGGCTGTGTTGGAATAGAGGATGTTCAATGGCTCCGACGTCAGCCGCAGCGCCATCGCGGCCTGATCCAGCAGACCGTTGGCCCGCAGCAACAATAGCCAGGCATAGTTGCGCACCAGCAGGTTCACCCAGAAGGGCAGCGACAGGAAGAAGATCAGCAAGGCGCGCCGTCGCGGATGCTGCATGGCGATGTACATCGCAGTCGGAAACCCGACGATCAACGTGGCCAGAACGGTGAACCCGGCCAGAAGGGCCGAACGCAGATAGATGCGCAGATAGTCCGCGTTCAACGTGGTTTCGCCCAGCAGGTTCTCTTCGAACAGAAACTGCTTGTAGGCGTCGGTGGTGAAATTTCCCCAGATGACGCCGCCATCGGGGGCCCGTTCTACCAATGATACGAAAACCATGATGCACATGGGCCCGCCCATGAAGAAGGCGATGCACAGGATCGCCGGCGCGGCCAGACCGGCGCGCCGTCTGCCTGCAACAGATGCCGCCGTGCTCATGGCGCCACCACCCAGAGCTGCTGGGGGTCGTAGGCCAAGCAGACCTTGTCGCCCATCGAGATACCTGCAGCCTCGGTGCTGGTCTGCTGGATCTGCACCGTTTCCTCTCCGCCGTCCAGTGCGACCAGGAAACGCGTTGCTGCCCCTGAATAGACCAGATCGGTCACTTGACCCGACAGGTTGCCATCCGGCGCGATGCGCAAGGCCTCGGGCCGGATCATCACCCGCGCCGGTGCGTCGCCTCTGATCCCGAGCGCGCGCCCGCCGGGCAGGCACAGCCGTCCTTGCGAATCCGGAGCGGCGTTCAGCAGGTTTGAATCGCCGATGAATTCAGCCACGAAGTCTGAACTGGGCCGGTCATAGATATCGCTGGGGTTACCGACTTGTTCCAGTGTGCCCTGGCGCATCACGGCGATCCGATCGGACATGGCCAAGGCTTCTTCCTGATCGTGCGTCACGAAGACGAAGCTGGTGCCAGTTTCGCGCTGGATGCGCTTCAACTCGCCCTGCATTTCCTTGCGCAGCTTGTAATCCAGCGCCGACAGCGGTTCGTCCAGCAGCAGTAGGCGCGGCTGGCAGGCCAATGCCCGCGCCAGCGCCACGCGTTGTTGCTGTCCGCCGGACAGGTCCGATGGCATGCGGTCGGCAAACCCGTCCAGGCGCACCAGGTCCAGCGCGCGACGGGCGGCGCCATGGCGGTCGGCCTTCGCCACACCCCGCATTTTCAATCCGAAGGTCACGTTGCGCAGAATCGTCAGATGCGGAAACAGCGCGTAGCTTTGGAAGACGGTGTTCACCGGGCGCCGCCAGGGCGGGATGCGCAGGATATCCTGCCCGTCCAGTGTGACCCGGCCTCGCGACGGCACCTCGAACCCCGCAAGGATGCGCAGCATCGTGGTCTTGCCACAGCCCGAGGGTCCCAGCAGCGTAAAGAACTCGTTTTCCTGAATGGTCAGCGAAACCTCGTTCAGAACCTGCGCGTCAGTCCCCGCATATTGATGCGATACCGCCTCTACCTCCAAAAAACCCACGATAGGTCTATCTCCTTCCCTCCATTATATTCGCTAGTCGATTACAACATTTGTATTGCAATGAGTATTGGATGAGTCAATAATTAATTTGATCAAATTCTGCGAGAGGCGAGATATGCGAAACTTGATTACCGATGTGCCCGGCCTCCGGGTCGGAAATGCCAAGGATGAAGCCGTGCGCACAGGTGTCACCGTTTTGTTGCCCGATCGCGGGGCAATCTGCGCCGTGGATGTTCGGGGCGGGGCGCCGGGAACACGCGAAACCGATCTGCTTGATCCTGCTTGCCTGTCCGAACGGGCCGATGCGATCGTGCTGTCGGGCGGTTCGCTTTTCGGGCTTGATGCGGCCAGCGGCGCGATGCATTGGCTGCGCAAGAAGGGAAGGGGGGGCAGGTTTCTGGACGCGACGATCCCGTCGGTGCCGTCGGCCATCATTTTCGATCAGCACAATGAAGGCGACAAGAGCTGGCAGGACGAACACCTTTACTTCAACCTGGCCAAACAGGCCGCCGAGGCTGCGGACCTGGATTTTGCCCTTGGCACCGAAGGCGCTGGAACCGGCACCAAGGCAGGGGGCCTGAAAGGCGGGTTGGGCAGCGCATCGCAAAAGCTGCACAATGGGGCGACAGTGGGCGCGCTGGTGGTGGTGAATTCCTTCGGTCAGGTCGTGATGCCTGGCAGCCGCCGGTTCTGGGCGGCGGATTTCGAGCGGGCGGGCGAATTTGGCGCCTGCGCCGAGGCGCCTCCACCGGCTCCGGTGCTGACCGAGATA
The DNA here is from genome assembly GCA_016521575.1 of Rhodobacteraceae bacterium F11138. Classification (GTDB taxonomy): domain Bacteria; phylum Pseudomonadota; class Alphaproteobacteria; order Rhodobacterales; family Rhodobacteraceae; genus Sedimentitalea. The sequence continues at coordinate 105,962 of JAEKDP010000009.1, forward strand.
CCCGAGTTCGCCGAACCGGGTCTGAACACCACCCTGGCGGTGATCGCCACCGACCTGACCCTGACCAAGGCACAGTTGAAACGTGTGGCAATGGTGGCGCAGGACGGTCTGGCGCGCGCAATCCACCCGGTGCATACGCCCTTTGATGGCGATGTGATCTTCTGTCTGTCCACCGGTCAGCGCGCGATGGGCACCGAGGAGGTGGATGTGACGCGGCTTGGCATGGCTGCTGTTGAATGTCTGGCCCGGGCGACCGCCCGCGGCGTCTACGAAGCTACCCCGCTGGGGCCCTTTCCCACCTACAGGAGCCTGACATGACGCAACAACTTGACCCCGAGCTGCTTGATTTCCTGCGAGACCAGGCGGCGCAGGCCGCCGCCAATCCGGACCCGACGCTAGAGGAGCTTCGCGCCGGGTACCGCGAGGGCTATCGCGCCCGAAGCCCGCAACCGGTTCAAGCGTGCGAAACCCGCGACATTGCCCTGCCGACGGGCGCGTCCATGCGACTGTATACGCCGGCGAACCTGTCCAGCGATGCGGTCATCCTCTATGCCCATGGTGGAGGGTTCGCGCTGGGCTGCGTGGACACCTATGATCGCCAGTCGCACTGGTTGGCCGAACAGACCGGCCAGCGGCTGGTCAGCCTTGACTACCGTCTTGCCCCCGAGCATCGCTTCCCCGCGCCCGTGGAGGATGCGCAAGCCGCCTTTGACCGGATTACGTCCGATGGGCTGGCCCCCGCGCATCGTATCGTTCTGGCCGGGGACAGTGCGGGAGGATGTCTATGCCTTGTCACGGCACTTCTGGCTGTCGGAAAAGGGCAGGTTCCGGGACGCGTCGTGTCGCTTTATCCGGTCACCGATATGACACTTCCGCATCCCGACGTGCCTCTGGCAGGCTCGATGAAGGATTTCGCACAAGGCTATTACCTTGAAGCCGAGGAAATGCAGTGGTTCCGCGCCCAATACTTGCCCGAGGGCACGGCCGGAGACTGGCGCGCTTCGGTGGTCAATACCCGTGACCTGTCGGGCCTGCCCCCCACCTGGATCGTCAATGCCCGGGCCGATCCATTGTTCGATCAGGGCAGGGATTTCGCCCGCTTGCTGTCACAGGCCGGGGTCGAGGCAATCCACGAGGTGCATCACGGGGTGGTCCATAATTTCATGGAACATACGCAGTTTTCACCATCGGCCCGCAAGGCCGCTGCGGCTGTTGCCCGGCTTCTGGTCCTTCCGGTGCCCCGGTCTCCGAAAGCACCCTGATGAAGTGTTGCGCCCGCAGTACGGCATCGCAACGCACCAGAACAGCGATGTATCGCCCAGCAACGAGAGGTAGCTTCCAGCGTCTTGAGCCGGGATATGAGAATGGCCAAGTCATGCCGCAACCTTGCCGCCGGGGTCATCCGGCTGAGGCTGCGGGATGTTCCGCAACACGCTGCGCGCGCAGAGCGGCGTCGGGCCTGTCGGGCGAGATCGTTGCCTAATCGGTGATCACGGATTGCGACGAGCGCGCGCAATAGACAGGCGGTGCATCCGCAATGCATCGCCCATCCACGCCAAGCGGTGTTACGGCAAAGCCCTGCGGGTCGGACAGATCCACGCGATAGCGATGGATTTCCGCCTCCGGTCCGGCGCCGTGTTCGAAGGGTGTCAGCCGCAGGTCGGTCACGCCGCAGCGAGCCGCGACGATCTCGATCCCGGCGTCGGTCAGAACACTGGTAACGCTTTCACGCGCGGCCTCGCACGCAGTGGCATCTGCAACGGTGCTCAGCGTCATGCGCAGATCACTTCCGGCGGTCAGCGTCAGTGTCAGCAGGGCGGTTGTCAACATCGGTTGCCTCCTGTTTCAGAACTTGGCCGTCAAGAACACGCTGGCGAGCGCCGCTTCACCCGCAATGTCAGCCATTTCGAACCGTGGTATTGCGTTCCTGCGCTGTACCGCAAACCCGGCGTCTTGCACAACGGGGCATCCTGCGTTGCTTGGCCATACATCACCCTTCTGGCGCATTGCGATGCCGTAGAGCGGGGTATCCTCTCCATCAAAGACAGTTCGCATCCTTGCCGCTCTGAACCGCAACCGCGTCTTGTACCGAGCTGTCGAAGATCACTTAACACGTTGAAATCTGTGATTTCGGTCGTGTTAAGTGATTCAGTCTGTTCAGGATGTACCTTTGAAAGGCTGCTCATTCGGTTTTCCAGACGCCCCAGGCACGAGGCTGACCCAGCGACCAAGTGGTGTAACCCTTCACCTTGGGGGATACGATCTCGACCACCGGGGGATAGTAGAGCGGCAGGATCGGCACCTGTTCGGCCATCATCTTTTGCAGATCGACCAGCATGGCCCGACGCTTGTCGAAATCGGCTTCGCCCGTGATGGCGTCGTAGAGTTCGTTGGCGGCCTGGTCGTCCCACTGGGCCGTCGGGGAGGTGGATTTGTCACCCATGAACATGCCGTAGATGATTACGGGATCGGTGCGTTGGGAATAGCCAAACGAAGAGACCTGGAACTTGCCGGAGAAGAAGTTGTCAAGCTGGGCCGCCCAGTCCAGCACCTCAATCTGGGCGTTGATCCCGACCGCGGCCAGCATGGCCTGAAGCAGAACGGCATTGTCATACATGCCGGTGTAATGCTTGTTGGCCTCGATGGTGATTTTCTCGCCGTTGTAGCCAGCTTCCTTCAGCAATGCCTTGGATTTGGCCGGGTCATACTCGGGCCAGATGGCGAATTCCTCGCCGTAGTATTCGGACGAAAGCGGAACACCCGACGGGTTGGGTTGGGTCAGCCCGGCGGTCTTTACCTCGGTCAGCTGCACCAGGTCGATGGCATGGGCTACAGCTCTGCGCAGACGAACATCCTGCATCAGCGGATCCTGTGTCTGGATCAGCGCGGCAGTCAGGGACAGACCCGGCGCGGACAGCACTTCAACACCCTTGGTCCTGATGTCCGCGATGCGGTCGGGTTGCAGTTGCGATACGACATCGACCTGCCCGGAAAGGATGGCCGTTTCCGCCGCGTTGCTGTCAGGTACAACGACAAAGTGAACTTCGTCCACATGGGCGGTACGGTCGCCCGCATAGCCGCTGGCGGGGTCGTTCACCGGCAGGTAGCCGTCAAACCGTTCCAACGCCATGTATTGTTCTTTCTTCCATTCCTTCATCTTGAAGGGGCCCGAGCCGATCGCGGAACCTTCGATCCAGTCGCCGTTTTCATCCACGTTGTCTGGTGACACCGCGAAGATGTGGCAGATTTGATCGGCCAGACGTTTCAGGAAAAGCGGGTCGCTGCGTTCCAGCGAAAACACCAGCGTCCGGTCGTCAGTTGCGCTGACGTCGTTGACCTGCAGGTTGGATGTGCCGTTGAAGACGTCTTCGCACAGCCAAGGCGTGCCGGTCTTCTCGCCGCGGGCCATGTAGCGATCCCACAGCCAGACCATGTCGGCGGCCTTGATCGGTTTGCCGTTGTGATAGGTGGCGCCTTCGCGCAACGTGAATGTCCAGGTGGTTCCGTCCGCGGAGGTTTCCCAACTTTCGGCCAGGACCGGACCAACGCTGAGGTCAGCGCGATAGGCGACCAACGGATCATAGAGGTGATTGAGTACCGTGTCGGTGTTTGCGTCCTGGCGTGATCCGTCCAAGCTGCGTGCATCCGAGGTGCGAGCCAGTTTCAAGATTCCGCCCTGAACAGGCTCCTGCGCCTGAACGGCGCCAGCAGCGAGCAGCGCGCCGGCAAACGCCATGTATTTCCAGTTCATATCAGTCTCCTTGTTGCGTTGCGGCCATGCCTGTGGCCGGCCAGTTTGATCGCTTGAATTCCCTGCGCCGGCTGATCCGGCGTCTTCTTTTTGTGTTGGTGCAGCAACGACGCGTGTTCCTTGGATCGACATGGTCCACTGCCAGGAGCCGGGAACACCACCGTCACGGGTGTTGGTGGTCCGCTCCGGCCAGGGGGGAGATGAGCGGATTGTTCATCGCTTCCCCGTCAAGCCGAAGCTGGAGCCGGCGCAGCACCGGCAAAGCTGCGGCTAAGCAGCATGGCGGCATCCAGAAGCCGTTTGGTGTAATCAGCCTGCGGGCGGTCGAAAATGTCATCTCGACGACCGACTTCGACAATGTTGCCTGCCTCGATCACCGCAACGCGGTCCGCAACCTGTTCGACAGCACCCAGATCATGGCTGATAAAAAGACAACCGAACCCGTGGCGATCCTGAAGCTCTCGGATCAATGCCAGAATCTGCTTTTGAACCGTCATGTCGAGCGCTGAGACGGGTTCATCAGCCACCACGAAGGCCGGACAGCGCACGATGGCACGGGCGATGGCCACGCGCTGGCGTTGCCCCCCCGAAAGCTGATGCGGCAGGCGAGACAGAAACTCCTGCGGCAGGCCGACTTCATCGCAGACGTCGCGTACGCGATCCCGGCGCGCCCGGACGGTCAGTTGTCGGTCCAGCTTGAGCGGCTCTCCGATGATCTCGGCAATCCGCTGCCGGGGGTCGAGGGATGAAAAGGGATCCTGAAAGATGATCTGAACATCGCTTCTGGTTGCCGGGTCGGTCAGGTCAATGGGCTGCCCGCGAAACCGGATGCCGCCGCCCGAAACCGTTTCGAGCCCGACGATGGCCCGACCAATGGTGGTCTTGCCCGAACCGGATGCCCCGACCAGCCCAAGGGTTTCGCCCTCTGCGATCGTCAGATCGACCCCATGCACGACCTCTTTGGGTTCGGATTTGCCGATCAGGCGCGTAGGTCCGGGGTAGGCAACCCGCACAGCGTCCAGCTGCACCAGCGGCTTGCGGGGCGTTTCATCCCGGTCGCCGCCTTCCGAGCGGCGCGGCAGGGCATCGACAAGCTTCTGGGTATAGGGATGTGACGGGGTTGCCAGTACGGTGCGGGTCTTGCCGCGTTCGACCGCTTCGCCATTCTTCATCACCACGACGTCTTCGGCATAGCGCGCAACCATGCCCAGATCATGCGAGATCAGCAGGACGGCGGTGCCATTCTCTGCCGCCAGTTCCGTCATCAGGTTCAGCACGTCATGCTGTATCAGCGTATCAAGCGCCGTGGTCGGTTCATCCGCAATCAACAATGCGGGTTTCGTCAGCATGACCGAGGCGATCATGATCCGTTGCCGCATGCCGCCGGAAAACTCGTGAGGATAGGCTCGTAGGCAGGCCTGAGGGTCGGGCATCTTGATGCGTTCAAGCATGGTGACAATTTTCCGCCGGCATTCGGCTCGCGACAGGCCCAGATGCAGGCGCAGTGCTTCTTCCATTTGGCGGCCAATGGGCAGCGCCGGGTTCAGCGACGTCATCGGTTCCTGAAAAATCATTCCGATCCGGGCACCGCGAATGCGTGACAGTTCTTTTGCGGGCAGAGCCGCCAGATCGATACCGTCGAATTCGAGCCGGCCCGCGGCCAGCTTGAGCTGCGGTGGCATCAGGCCCAGAATCGAACGCGCCGCCATTGTCTTGCCCGACCCGCTTTCACCGACAAGGGCCAGTATTTTTCCCGGTTCAAGGTCAAAGGACAGCCTGCGCACCACCTGCACCTGCGCGGCGCCTGCTTCAACAGTCAGATCCTGAACGGAAAGAAGCGTCATTTCTGCATCCTCGGGTCCATGATGTCACGCAGCGCATCGCCCAGCAGGTTGACCCCCAGCAAGGTGACGGAAATACAGATACCGGGCAGCACGATCAGAAAAGGAGCGTCCTGAATGAAAGGCCGCGCCGCCGCCAGCATGTTGCCCCAGGAGGGGGCGGGCGGGGGCACACCCAGACCAAGGAATGACAGCGCGCTTTCGGCCAGGATGACCCAGCCGAACATCCCGGTGGCAAGTACGGTCAGCGGGGCGATGCAGTTGGGCATCACGTGACGCCACATGGTGATGCCTTCGGCATTGCCTATGACGCGGCTTGCCTCCACAAACTCCTTTTCGCGTATCGACATGACCGTGGCCCGCGTTACCCGCACAACAGCGGGCGCGAAGGCAAAGCCAAGTGCTATGACCATCGCGGTGGCAGAAGCCCCCACCACTGCCATGATCCCAAGCGCCAGGAGCAACCCGGGAAAGGCCAACGCGGAATCGTTGAGCACAGAGATCACCCGATCGGTCCAACCCCTGAAGTACCCGGCAAGAATACCCAGGGTCAGGCCGACCAGCATCGCCTGCATCACGGTAAAGATCGCGATAAGGATCGACACGCGCGCGCCATAGATCAGGCGGCTCAAGATATCGCGACCGAATTCGTCTGCGCCCAGCAGGTGGCCTGCTGTGCCGGGCGCGGCAAAACGCGCTCGCAGGTCCAATGCAACGGGATCATGGGGCGCGATCCATGATCCGGCGACGGCGAGCACCACAAGCGCCAGCGCGACGGCGCCGCCGATCCAGCCACCAATCCCCATCCTTGACAGTATATTCATCGTGCCACCTTTGGGTCGAAGACCGGATAGAGCATGTCGATCAGGAGGTTGAGCAGGACATAGGTCACTGCAATCATCAGAATGCAGCCCTGCACAACGGGGTAGTCTCGCGTATAGATCGCCTGCACCAGAAGCCGCCCCAACCCGGGAATGGTAAAGACAGTTTCGACCACCGCGATCCCGCCCAACAGCGCGCCCAGGATCAGGCCGATCAGGGTCCAGGTCGGTGCAAAGGCGTTGCGAAATGCATGGCGCCACATCACGGTCCATTCGCTGAGCCCCTTGGCGCGGGCATGTGTGATGTATTCCTGGCGTAGAACCTCGATGGTGCTGGCGCGGATCATCCGCAGGATCGCGCCCATCTCGATCAGCAAGAGCGTCAGAACCGGCATGATCAGTGCAGCGATCTTCGTCCATCCGCCCTCCGACATACCGATTGTGCCCAGAACGGGAAACCAGCCAAGCCGCAGGCCAAAGATCATCAGGATGATCAGACCCAGCCAGAAGGATGGCAGCGACAACAGGAAGGTAGAGACCGCCACCGTGGACAGATCCCAGGCCGACCCCTGCCGCCAGGCCGCAAACATTCCCAGGGGTATGGCTACTGCCGAGGCCAGGAATACGGCGGTCACAACGATGAGCGCGGAAATCTGGAACCGTTCCAGCATCAGGGGCAGCACCAGATCACCTGTCGAAATGGAACGCCCGAAATCGCCGGTCAGAATGTCGCCTAGCCAGACAAAATACTGCACCGGCAGCGGTTGATCGAGCCCCATTCGCGCCTTGAGCCGGGCAATCATTTCCGGTGTCGCCAGATCGCCCAGCATGGCAGTCGCCGGATCACCGGGAATGGCCCGCATCATCAGGAAGACCGCGATGGAAATGATGATCAGTGTCGGCACAGCCATTGCCAGACGTCCGACAAGAAACCGGATCATGACGCCCCCAGTTCCTCGCCGATCGCCTCGAAGGCAGCAACCGTGTCGATGGCGCCTTCAAGGTCAAGCGGTGCGGGCCAGGCGGATAGTTTGACCACTGCAAGGTCGATTTCGGGATCGACATAGATGAACTGGCCATAAATGCCCCGGCACATGATCGTCCCGCGCTTGCGGTCAACCTGCCAGAACTTGTTGTGATACCCGCCATGCGGCAATACATCGGCATAGATCCCCCCGAAGCTGCCACCGCTGCCCCAGCGGGTTTCTTCGATCCATGCCCCTGGCACCACTTGCTTGCCGTCCACGCGTCCGCCGTCACAGAGCATCTGGGCAAAGCGTCCAAAGTCGCGCAGCGTAGCGTTGAACCCGCCATCAGCCAGAGCGAATCCGCCATGATCGACGGTATAGGCGGCGTCCTCCTCCACGCCCAGATTTTGCCAGAGAACGTCGGACACGACTTCGGCCAGTGGTTTGCCCACAGCCCGTTCGACCACAAAGCCAAGGACATCGGTTTCGATGGATCGGTAGAGGAATTCGGACCCGTGCGGGCGGTCCTTTTCATTCAGCTCCAGCACCAGTTGCCAGATGGTTTGAGGCCAGCCTTTCTTTGATCCCCGTCCACCCCAGGCGCAGGCGTTACCAAGTTTTTGCATGTGGGAACCCGGCGTATCATAGCTTTCGTCGAAGGCGACTCCGGTGGTCATGTCCAGCAAGTGCTGGATCGTCGCGTCGCGATAGGCGGTGGCCTCAAGTTCGGGCAGGTATTCAGGTATCAGTGCACCGGTCTTGAGGATGCCACAGTCCACCAGATTGCCGGTGACGATGCCAAGGATCGACTTGGCCATCGACATGGACAGGTGCAGCCGCTCGGGGACCATGCCATTTAAATAGCGTTCTTCCAGAATGGCACCCTTGTGCAGCACCAGAAAACCGTCAGTCGCGCTTTCGTCGATGAACCTGTCGATCGTGCGCATTCTACCCATACAGTCATAACCGATGTCGCCCAGATTGCGCCGCGAGCCGGACAGGGGCCGGACGGCGCCGTGCCCGCGGCGCACAGTGGCTGTCGGTGTCATTTCGCGCATGTGCTGGAAAGTCCAGCGGTTGTAAGGGGGCAGATGCCAGCCTGGTTGCGGCAGGATCGGCGCTCCATGATCCATCGGGTCGCGCCATTGGCGGGTCTTGGGCTGGGTCATGTTTCGGCCTTCATCATCTGTGCAGGGGTGGCTTCCGCGTACAGGGAAAAACGTTCGAAAGCGGCGTGGGAGGGCGGCCCGTTCGTGGCCCAGAGAATGCCGTTGGTCAGATCCAGCGCGACCGAGGCAACGGTTGTGTTGCGTGTTGCCTCGGGCAGGTCGGGGTCCGCGAGCATGCAGACGGCAGAGGGGCTGGAAAACTGATCCGACATGACTTCGTGGATTTTCTCGATCCCGATATTGCCATGTGCCGCGTTGAAATGTCGCCGAACACGTTGCGCCCTGAACAGGGATGAAGGTGTAAGCCGTTCAAATTCGGAGGATACGCGCTGCTCTGCCTCGAGATGGTTGGCGTGGGTAACAATGCCGTTTTCCGGATACAGGTAGGCGCAGAATTCTTGGGTGGCTTCGATGTTGATCACTTCACCCTCGCCGTGTCCCAGCATGAAGTTGGACGAACAGAAGCGATTTGTCTGGATGACCGGACGAATTGCCTCTGAAAAACGGGGTGCATCGAGGATTTCGGCACAGCGGACATGGACCGGTTTGCGCAAGTGTTTGCCACCCTCTCGTTCGGACACCAGCCCGGCGATACACAGGCCCACCCCGGCGGAGTTGACACCCATTTTGCAACCGACAATCCCGGCCTCGGTAAAGCCGATGTAATCGGGCCGTCCCCGGGATTGCTGCCGGACCCGTTTGATCGCCACATGACCCACCAAGCCGGCAAGCCAATCCCAGTTCTGGCCAATGATGCAGGCGCCATTCTTTGTCGCTTCGGGCATCAACGCCCAAAGTGTGCAGCCCTCCTGAGCGGGGAAATCATCCTTGCCGCGCAGCGATTGTGCTTCGTTTGAATAAAGGCTGTAGGTGATTTCATACCGGGCATTGAGCATGGCCAGTTCCGTCACGGACAGCCCTGCACCCTGGGCGATTCCGGCCATTTCGGCGTGATAGCGTGGGTTGTCAGTTGCGATGAAAGTTTCCCAGCGTTCCGCCTCTGCCAGCACCGTGTTCCGGTCCGAACCGCCAAAGGCGAAGCGTCGCAGATAGGTGCCCAGGTTTTCCTCGATCGCGGTTTTGAGAGCTTTGCCCTGAGTGCGACCAGCCTCTTCGGGGTCCGGACCAAGATCGAGAAAGGGAAGCGCGGCCATGTTCGTCCTTTACCTTACGAGTATTGAATAGTAATACAGTTGTATCAGAATGGAATTACTATTGCTATGTCAGCATAAATGATCTGTCAATACGGCAGGTATTTGCAGGTGGAAGATGAACGACGACGAACTGGCGCGCCTTAGCAAGCAGGCAGACCACAGGCTAATTTTGCAGAGTGTGGTGCGCGCCTTGCGCGCGCAGGAAGCTGTGGGTCTTGCTGGACGGGCGCTGTCTTTGACCGAGATTGCTCAGGCAATCGGGGTAAACCGCAGCAGCGCGCAGCGGCTGGCCCATACGCTGGAGGCGATGGGATATCTGGAACGGGCGGACAACGGGAATGGATTTCGTCCAGGCCAGCAGGTGTTGGACAGGGGCTTTGAATACCTGCGAACCCATCCGCTTGTCGAACGGGCCACGCCGGTCCTGACGGAGCTTCGCAAATCGGCGCGCGAGCGCGTGGACCTGAGCCTGTTCGACGGCACCACGATCATCTATGCGATCCGCCTGCAAAGCAAACGGGAGACCTTTTTCGCCACTTTGATTGGCCGGCGCATTCCGACGTTCTGCACCTCGGGGGGGCGGGCGGTCATGTCGCAGCTGCCCATGAGTGAGGTGGAAGACATCCTGGACAAGTCGGATCTCAACGCACGCACACCGCGTACAATAACCGACCGGGCGGCAATCATAGAGCAAGTGATGCGGGCCCGTGAAGATGGCTATGCACTTGTCATGGAAGAAAGCCTGATGGGGGAGGTTGCCCTTGGCGCTGCGATCAAGGGCACCGACGGCAGGCCAAAGGCCGCGGTTCACATTGCCGGGTCGCTTTCGGAATGGTCTGAACCCTCTTTCCGCGAACGGTTCGCCCCGCTTGCGATGGAAACGGCGGCGATGCTGAGCCGGTGAGGGTCAGGCCGGCATTCGGGGGGCGGTCACATCATCAAAACCTGTATCAGGTAATCTTGAGCTGCCCATGATGTTCAGGATATCAATAACGTCACCAAATGACAGTATTTTGTCTACCTTCGAGATTATACTGGCAGTATTTGCTTCATATTGGCGCAATAGACCATTCGTACGAAAGCCACCAAATGTCCTATCAGCCTCCGATCAAAGATATTCTGTTCAACCTGACAGCTTTGTCGCAGTGGCCGGTTGTCTCCGGATTGCCTGAATACAGTGAAATCGACTTGTCAGATGCCACCACCGCACTTGAGACACTTGGTCGGTTTTGCACCTCGACACTTCAACCGCTTGGTGCAGACGGGGATGCTACCGGTGCGCAATTGAAGGATGGTGTGGTCGTGATGCCAGACGGCTATCACGATGCCTATGAAGCGTTTGTAGACATGGGTTGGCAGAGCCTTGCCCACAGTCCCGACCATGGCGGAATGGGGTTGCCCCGCGCGGTGGGCGCCGCCGCAACCGAGATCCTGAACGCTTCTGACATGAGCTTTGGGCTCTGCCCGCTTCTGACGGATGGCGCGATCGAGGCGCTGGACATCACCGGATCGGACGCTCAAAAAGCCCGCTACCTGCCCAAGCTGATCACGGGCGAATGGTCCGGTACGATGAACCTGACCGAACCGCAGGCAGGCAGCGATCTGGGCCGGGTGCGCACCAAGGCAGTGCCGCAGGACGGTGGCAGCTTTCGGCTGAGTGGCACCAAGATTTTCATCACATATGGCGACCATGAAATGTCGCAAAACATCATCCACCTCGTCCTGGCCCGCACCCCCGGCGCGCCCGACGGCCCCAAGGGCCTGAGCCTGTTCGTGGTCCCGAAGTTCCTTGTGGATGATGACGGTGGTCTTGGTGCCCGCAACAACGTCAACTGTATCAGCATCGAACACAAGCTTGGCGTGCGCGCGAGCCCCACCGCCGTTCTGGAATACGACGGGGCAACCGGGTTTCTGGTCGGGCAGGAAAACCGGGGTCTTGATCATATGTTCGTGATGATGACTGCGGCGCGGTTCGCCGTAGGCGTGCAGGGTGTGGGGCTTGCCGATCGTGCCTATCAACAAGCTCTTGCACAGGCGCAAGAGCGCGTGCAAAGCAGACCGGTGGATGGGTCATCAACCGATGCCGTGCCGATCATCCAACACCCCGATGTCCACCGGATGTTGATGCATATGCGCGCATTGGTCGAAGGCGGGAGGGCCTTGGTGGCGGCCACCGCCGGATGGCTCGACCTTGCCCGTCGCGGCCCCGAAGACATACGCGGCAAGGCTGACGAAATGAGCGAATTTCTTGTGCCTTTGGTCAAGGGATATTGCACCGAACAGGCCGTAAATGTCGCCTCGCTAGCCGTGCAGGTGCATGGTGGCATGGGATTTATCGAAGAAACAGGTATCGCGCGGCTTTACCGCGACGCCCGCATCTTGCCAATCTACGAAGGCACGACCGCCATCCAGGCCAACGACCTGCTGGGTCGCAAAGTGTTGCGGAACGGGGGTGATGTGGCGCGTCGTTTTGCCGAGATGATCGCCGAGACCGAGGATGAACTGCGCCGCGCGGGTGACACCGCAACCGCCGTTGCCGACCGATTGCAAGCTGCCCGCGCCGAGTTCGACGCCAGCCTTGCATTCTTGCTGGACGCCGCGCCCGACGATCCCAACACTGCCTATGCCGGCAGCGTGCCATTTCTGATGCTGACCGGCGCGTTGGCTGTCGGGTGGCAGTTGGCCCGCGCGCTTCTGGCAGCTGATGCGGCCCGCGCACAGGGTGTCGATCCGGATTTCATGACACGCAAGATTGCGACCGCTGCATTCTATGCCCACCACATCCTGCCCGATTGCGCAGGGCAACGCGCGCGGATCACTGCGGGGGCAGATAGCCTTCTATCCGCCGCTCTCTGACCCCACCCAAGCAAGTATAACCGCCGAAAGGATCAACCCATGGCTTTGGACAAAAACGACCTCGATTATGAAAACCTGGCCATTCGCGAACATGGCGACGGGGTGGCCATTGTCACGCTGAACCGTCCCGAAAAGCGCAACGCGCTGGATGTTGCGACAATCGAGGATCTGGTGACGTTTTTCAGCGCGGCCCGACAGATTGGCGTCAAGGCGGTGGTGCTTGCGGGCGAAGGCGACCATTTTTGCGCCGGTCTTGATCTGGTCGAACATTGGAAGGCTGACCGCAGCCCCGACGATTTCATGCATGTCTGCCTGCGTTGGCATGAAGCGTTCAACAAGATGGAATACGGCGGTGTGCCGATCATCGCGGCGCTGCAGGGTGCTGTCGTGGGTGGCGGGCTGGAACTGGCCAGTGCAGCGCATATCCGAGTGATGGACCAGACGACCTATTTCGCCCTACCCGAAGGCCAGCGCGGCATTTTTACCGGGGGCGGCGCGACGATCCGGGTATCGGACATGATCGGCAAGTATCGCATGATTGACATGATCCTGACCGGACGCGTCTACCAGGGGCAAGAAGCGGTTGACCTGGGCCTGGCGCAATACATCACCGACGGGTCCAGTTTCGACAAGGCGCTGGAGCTGGCCGAGAAGATTGCCGCCAACCTGCCGCTCACCAACTTTGCCATTTGTTCGGCCATCAGCCACATGCAGAACATGTCTGGCATGGATGCCGCTTATGCCGAGGCAGTCGTTGCCGGTGTTGTCAACACCCAACCAGCTGCCCGCGAACGGCTAGAAGCTTTTGCGAACAAGACAGCCGCCCGCGTCCGTCCCAATCGCTAAAGTTTCAGCACGAAAAAGGGCAGAAAAGCGGCTTTGTTGCACAAACCCCGCGGGGGATTCATCTTGTGAATCCAGGGTGACAGCAGGGGGCATGAGCAGTCGTGGCCCCAGCTATCATGCTGGATATGCGGCGTGAATCCTCTCAACTCGTTTGCGCAACAAAGCTGTATTGAACCAGAAGGGTATGAAGGGCGCGCACTTGGCTATATGTGCTCGAACAGCGGGCGAGTATCGGTGCAACGCTACTGCGGGCACCACATGCTATTGATGTGAATTATGCCAGACCTGTCGAAGAAAACTCTGGCCAGCTTGCGGATATCGCGTTCGCGTTGTGTTGGGCACGAAGCCAGGAGATACGGCCATATGTCAGCCAGCGTGTTTCAGGGTTTCAGGCTCCGCCTTCAGCAAAGCTTACATAGCCCGTACTTGTAGCTTGCAGCCATCGGCGATGTGTTCATGCATTGCGCTTTGTGCCGTTTTGAAATCAGCGGATTTCAATTTGTCGCAGAGCAGCAAATGCCCATGAAGCGATATCTGGAGTTCAGGTTCTCGCAAGGTCTGAAACACCTGAATCGAGATCGATTTGTTCCAAATACTGTCGAAACCTTCGAGAAGGAAGGTGTTGTCTGTCGCTTCGACAAAACTGCGATGTATTTTCCGGTTTGCTTCGTAGTAGGCGGCGTTGTCTTTCGGGGCACTTTCTTCCAGTGCGCCAATGACGTCGCGGAGTGCGCTGATTTTTTCGATGTCGTTTTCCTGTGCGAGCAGACCGGCGGCGAAACCTTCGATTGCCTGTCTCATCTGATAAATTTCTCGCACTTCCTTCTCGGTCACAGTGCGAAGTTCGAATCCGCCATTGGCTGACGACTTGAGAAGGCCCTCATGTTCGAGACGCAGCAAAGCCTCGCGCACGGGGGTTCGACTGACCGCAAGCATATCTGCAAGTTTCACCTGGTGCAGGTGGTCCTCCGGCCCGATCTGGCCGGTTTGCAGCGCATTGATGATCTGATCGTACACAAAATCAGCCAGACGCGGTCGAATCGCAGTTACCTTCTGTAAGCCCTTCATCATCCTGCACCCTGGTTCAGTGTCTCCCCGGGCATATCAAGGCTGCGCGTCTTAAAGAAGCGTTTTATCTGCTCAACCACGTTTGGTGAGGGGGTTTCGTGCAAAAGCGCCCGCTGTGCATCGTTGCGTACATGCTCAGGCACGATATTGCTGCGAGCCTTCAGAAGATCTGCGAGAAAGGCGTTGTCCAGCTCGGGATGAGCCTGCACCGAATATGCCTGTCGACCATAGAGCAACGCGGCGTTGGCGCAGAAATCCGAACGGCCGACGACCTTGGCCGACTGGGGAACAACTGTGACCTGGTCCTGGTGCCAGGCATTGATCACGACGGGCTCATCCGTTCCGTCGAATACGTATCTATGAGGGCCGACCCCCCATCCGTTGCCCGATTTTTCCACCGTTCCGCCCAGGGCCTTGGCGATCACCTGATGGCCAAAGCAAATGCCGACGATCGGCCTGTCACCGTCATAAGCTTCGCGCAGAAATTGTTCGAGCTTCCTGATCCAGTCGTGATCCTCATAGGCCGAAAACGCCGACCCGGTGACCAACCAGGCATCACATGCGTTCACGGAGCCGGGGAACACGCCGTCCAGCACGCGATAGCAGTTGAAGGTGAAGTCATCGTCGGCCAAGAGCTGCTCGAACAGCACGTCAAAGTCGCCGTGTTTTTCCCTGAGCTGGGGCAGGGCGGTACCCGCCTGCAAAATCCCGATTTTCATGAATTTACTCCGATTTGAAGTCGATGATGGTTCGAATGCCTTCTCCGCGGTCCATTGCTGCAAAACCGTCGTTTATCCGCTCGATTGGCAATCGCGCAGTCAGCATGTCGTCAAGATTGAGCCGACCGTCCATGTACAAGCGTGCAAGACGTGGCATGTCGGTCCGGAACTGATTTGACCCCATATCGCAGCCCATGACCTTGCGTTCGGCGATGAAGTGACCGAACGGCAGCGCGACCTCCTGTTGCAGCCCCATCAGGCCGATCATGATGGTCGTTCCGGCCTTGCGGGTCGACAGGAAACACTGCTTGACCAGTGCCGGGTTGCCAACGGCGTCGAAGGCGAAATTCACGCCCTTGCCATTCGTCGCTGCGAGAATTTCATCGACCGCATCGACAGAGCCGGGGTTGATTGTATGTGTTGCGCCAAAAGCCTGCGCCGTGGCGAGCCGGTCGTCGTTCAAATCAACGGCAACAATGACCGTGGCCCCGGCAATCCGGGCGGCCTGAACGGTGGACAGACCAACGGCACCACACCCGAACACCGCCACGGTTTCACCTGCGCGAAGCTGTGCGGTGCGGGTGACGGCCCCCCATCCGGTCATGACACCACAACCAATCAAAGCCGCGCGATCCAACGGCATCGCGCTGTCGACTTTCGTGAGGGCGTGTTCGTGAACCAGGATTTCTTCGGCAAAGCCTGAGAGGTTCATGAATTGTGTCACGGGTTTGCCCGCCCGGGACAGGCGGGGCGTGTCGTTTTCACCGCGGTGCAAGACGTCGCTGCCTTCGCAGATCGACGGTCTGCCGGAAAGACACATTTCACAGCATCCGCAAAAGGCCGACAGGCATCCGATTACGTGATCGCCCGGTTTCAGATAGCTGACGCCGGCCCCGACGGCGCGCACCACGCCAGCGGTTTCATGACCCAGCACGGCAGGTGTTTCAAGCGGGAGATGCCCGCGCATGAAGTGCAGATCAGTGTGGCAAAGCCCTGTCGCCGCGACTTCGACGCGGACCTCGTTATGACCGGGATTGCCGAGCGTGACGTCTTCTATGGCAAGATCGGCGCCAAACTCGTGCAGGATTGCTGCTTTCATCGGAAACTCCTTGGGTTTACAGACCGTGTTCCAGAAAGAAAGCCAGCCGCGCGGTCACTGGATCCGGGTTCTCCAGGTTCACGATATGGCCGGCTTGGGGGACGATCGTCACGCTGGCCGCACCGATGCGCGCGGCAATTTCATAAGCGTAGGACGGAGGCGTTTCGCCGTCCTGGGCGCCCGCCAGTGTCAGGACCGGGCAGGTGATCCTGCACAGTTGCTCCAGCGCGTCGTGCCCGGCGATCAGCCGCGTCGCCAGTGCCAGGCCGTTGGCCCGGCTGCGTGACATGGATTGGATCGCCGCCATTTTCACCTTTTCGGGGCAATCGGGGCCGACGATGGCGCGAATCATGCTTTCAGAAAAGTCGGCAGGGCTGGTTCCGCCGGCCAGATCGGCGAGTATTGGATCGGCAAATTCAGCGGGTTTTGAAGCGCCGCCAAAACCGAACTTGGGTGAGCTGTCCAATATGGCAATGCTCTTGGCGACCTCGGGATATCTGGCTGCAAAATGCTGCAGAATCATCCCGCCGACAGACAGGCCGACAAAATGGGCCGAGGACAGGTTCAGCGTTCTGGTCACGAACGCATATAGCGTGTCCACGGTCCATGGCATGTCGGCACCATCCGGTGCATCGGCTGATTCTCCGAAGCCGGGCATATCCCAGGCAATACACCGGAAATAAGGGGCCAAACTGTCCATTTGCGGCGCCCAGGCCGTCGATGAACCCGCCATGGCATGCAAAAATATCAGCGGCTTCCCGCTTTCGTGACCAGCTTCTTTCCACGCAATATCAAACGGTTCGCCATGCATGATCGGGGAGTTCTCCAAAGTTTTTCTTGAATGTGTATTCATGAATACAGTATGCATACATTCATGACAACTGCCGAGTGACGCGGTGCGAAAAGGGAGATTTCGATGAAGCAGCAACTGGATGCCGATCTTTCAGACCCCGGATTGTTCGATAGAGGTATCCCGCAGCAGCTTTTTAAGGAGCTGCGTGCGATGGATGGGCTGGCGTGGAACCCGCTCCCCGATGAAGGAGAGGATGCAGGCTTCTGGTCGGTCGGGCGTTTTGACGACGTCGCCGCTGTCAGCCGCGATCCTGAAACCTACTCGTCGGCCATGGGTCATATCCAGATGTACAACATCGATGACGACGCGCTGTCCGCCCGGGCCTCCATGATCGACATGGATCCGCCCGATCACACGAGACTGCGGCGCCTTGTGAACCCGGGCTTCATTCCCAAGGTTCTGCGCACCTATACCGAAGTTGTGCGCGAACGCGCGGGCAGACTTCTGGATGATATGCTGGCCGATGGCGGCGGCGATTGGGTCGATAGAATATCCAAGCCGATTCCCATCGGGATCATATGCGACATGCTGGGCGTGCCCGAAAAAGACCGGGACCTGATGATCGAAATGACGGACTATCTGGTTGCCGGAACCTCGGCGGAGCCGCTTGATCCGACGGCCTATGGGAACACGACGCCGCTTCGGCTTCTGCCTTTCAACAGCCCCGCCGCCCATGGCCTGCGCGAGTATGCGCGCCGCCTTGGCGATGAACGCCGCGCGAATCCCAAGGACGATCTCGTCAGCCAGCTCGTTTCAATGGAGATCAACGGCGAGCGGCTGACCGATGAGGAATTCACCAATTTCTTTCGGCTGTTGATCTTTGCGGGCAATGAAACCACGCGCACGGCCATGTCGCATCTGGCGATACATATGGCTGACCATCCCGGGCAGTTCGAAAAGATCAAAACGGACGCTGCCCTGCTTGATACCGCTGTGGAAGAGGTGGTGCGCTATTCGTCGCCGATCCTGTACTTCCGTCGAACGGCCACCAGGGAAACAGAGCTGGGAGGCACAAAAATTGCTCGGGGGGACCGCGTTGTCATGTGGTACGCCAGCGCCAACTTCGACGAGACGCGTTTCGAAGATGCCCAGACCTTCGACATCACGCGACCGCGAATGCCAGCTCATGCCGGCTATGGCGGCGGCGGTGTTCACACCTGCCTTGGCGCGGGGCTTGCCCGCATCGAGCTCAAGGTTTTGATCGAGGAAATCCTGGCACGCAATATCAGGATCGAGATCGACAGCGAGCCAGAGTACGTCAGCACGAATTTCGTGAACGGTGTCGAAGTTCTGAACGTCAAGCTGACGGGCGATGCAAAATCATGACCGAGAAGTTCATGAATTTTACTGTCAGTGATGTGATCGTCGAATCCGAAATCATCACATCATTCCTGCTTACGCCCGAGGCGCCGCTGAAACGTGATTTCGTACCGGGGGAATACCTGCTCTTTGAATCTTCTTCTGATGAGGGTGATCCAATTCGCCGCGAGTACTCTATATCCGGGGTCCGCGATGGCGATATCCGCATAACGATCAAACGTGAGGTCGCGCCTGAACAAGACTTGCCTCATGGCGTGATGTCCACGCGGTTTCATGATGTTGTCAAGAAAGGCGACATTGTCCGGGCCGCAGGCCCCATGGGGGCATTCAAGCTTGACCGTACCTCTGACAGGCCCGTTGTTCTGTTGAGCGGGGGCGTCGGGCTGACGCCGGTGGTCGCGATGGCGCATGATTTGGCGGGCACGTCGCGCCAAACGATATTCATCCATGCCTGCGAAAACGGCCGGGTGCATGCCCTGGGCGCAGAGATGCGTCAGCTGGCGCGTGAACATGAAAACATCGTCAACCATTTCCTGTATCGGGCACCGACCGCCGAGGACGTAAAAGGGCGCGATTACAATACCGAGGGTATGATTTCGCGCAAGCTGATCGAAGACCTGACACCTGGATGCGATTGCGACTTTTATTTGTGCGGTCCCGGACCGTTCATGACAGCAATGTATGACATGCTGCACGACATGGGCGTTGCGACAGACAGGATCGCCTATGAATTTTTCGGGCCGGCCACGGTGCTGCGGCCCAAGACCGCCGAGCCGAATAAAGCGCCCACACCGGCAGAGGGCGGACCCACGGTCGCATTCAAGCAATCGGGGGTCCAGGTCGCATGGGATCCGGCAGAACAGAATCTTCTCGAATTCGCTGAAGAGCACGGAATTATGGTCGATTTCAGCTGCCGCGCAGGCAGCTGTGACACCTGCAAGACCCGGGTTCTCAAAGGTGATGTCAGTTATCCGATCGAACCTTTCGAGCGCCCCGGACCAGGCTATGCTTTGCTGTGTTGCTGTGTGCCGGATGGCGACTTGGAGTTGGACATATGACGGGGGCTCTGGACGGGCTGCGTGTTCTCGATCTCAGCCGTATTCTGGCCGGACCCACCGCGACGCAGCTTCTGGGCGATTTTGGTGCAGATGTTATCAAGATCGAGCGCCCCGGTCTCGGCGACGATACCCGCGCATGGGGTCCGCCCTTCGTTCAAGGCGCCGACGGGCCGACACAGGAAAGCGCATATTACCTGTGCGCCAATCGCAACAAGCGTTCGATTGCCATTGATATTGCCACACCCGAGGGCGCTTTGACAGTGCGGCAGCTGCTGAAGCATTGCGATGTATTGGTCGAGAACTTCAAACCCGGAGGGCTGCAAAAATACGGTCTGAGCTACGAAGATCTGAAAGATGCGTTCCCGGAACTTGTGTATTGTTCGATCTCCGGCTTCGGGCAAACCGGCCCAAATCGGGAAAAGCCGGGATATGATCTTTTGGCCCAGGCCTATGGCGGGATCATGAGTCTGACGGGGGACCCGCAGGGCGAACCGATGAAAGTGGCCGTTGGCATCGCGGACGTGATGACCGGTATGTATGCGGCAAATGCAATATTGGCGGCGCTGCGTCACAAAGACAGAACCGGTGAGGGGCAGCATATCGACATTGCGCTGGTAGATTGTCAGATTGCCTGGCTGATCAACGAGGGCACCAATTACCTCACATCGGGCAAGGTGCCGCAGCGACGCGGAAACCAACACCCGAACATCGTTCCCTATCAGGTGTTCGAAGTCAAAGATGGCCATGCTGTCGTTGCCGTGGGCAATGACACGCAGTTCCAACGTTTCTGCGCCTTGATCGGACGGGACGCATTGGCAAGTGACGCGTGCTTTGCAACCAATGCGGCCCGGCTTGAGAACCGCGATGCGCTGATAGCGACGCTGTCCGAAACGTTGCGCAACTACGAACGTGATTGGCTGATCGCGGGCTTGGAGGCCAACAAAGTACCCGGCGGTCCGATCAACCGTATGGATGACGTTTTTGCGTCGGATCAGGTGGCGGCGCGTCAGATGAAAATATCCGTCCCGCATCCTGAAGCCGCCAGCGGCCAGGTTGATCTGATCGGCAATCCGGTAAAGTTTTCAAAAACACCAGTGACTTACCGCCGCGCTCCGCCCGTTTGCGGCAGCGACACGAATGAAATTTTGACGGCCTTTGCAGCCGAAATGAAGACCAGCGAAGAGGAAAGATGATGCATTTTCTGACTGAAGACCAACGCGACATTCAGGCCCGTGCAAAGGCACTGTCCGACGGGTATGTAAAAGACAAAGCGGCGGAACTGGACCGGACCGAAGAATACCCATGGGAGACGACGAGGAAGCTTGCCGAGGCGGGTTTCATGGGCATGACCATCCCCAAGGAATACGGTGGACTGGGCGCAAGCTATCTGGACGCGGTGCTGGTGGTTGAGCAGATGTCGCGGAACTGCGGAGTTACGGGCCGCATCGTTGTCGAGGCGAACATGGGTGGAATCGGTGCGATCATGGCCTATGGCAGCGAGGAACAGAAAGCGCTGTGCGCGCCCTATGTTCTGGCAGGCGACAAGCCCGCGATTTGCATCACTGAACCTGATGCGGGCTCAGCAGCGACCGAGATGACGACAACAGCCGAGAAGGTCGATGGTGGGTACAAGCTGAATGGTGAAAAACACTGGATCACCGGCGGCGGGGTTTCAAAGGTCCACCTCATTTTCGCCCGCGTCATCGAGAACGGGGATTTTCAGGGTATTGGCGGTTTTATCGCAATTCGCGGAGAGGATGAGGGGCTGGTGACCGGCAAGCGCGAGCCAGCGATGGGGTTGCGCGCGATCCCTGAAACACATGTGCATTTCGAAGACCTGTTCATTCCCGATGCACGTGTCATCAGCCTGCCCGAGGGCTTCCGCAAGGGGTTTGCCGCCTTGATGAATGCGTATAACGCGCAGCGTGTTGGCGCAGCGACGGTCGCCCATGGGATCGCGCAAGGGGCGTATGAGCGGGCTGTCGAATACGCCAAAGAACGCGAACAGTTCGGACGCCCGATTGCCGAATTCCAGGGATTGCAGTGGATGTTGGCCGATATGTCGACAGGGTTGGCGGCATCACAGGCGTTGATCTACAAAGCCGCAGCAGGCGAAGGTGGTCGTTTCCCCAACATGCAGGAAGCCGCACAGGCCAAGATTTTCGCTGCGGAGAATGCGATCAAGGTTACCGATGCTGCTTTGCAAATCCACGGCGCCATGGGGTATTCCCGGAACTTGCCGATGGAGCGCCTGTACCGGGACGCGCGCATGTTCACCATTGGCGGCGGAACAGCGCAAATGCTGCGAAATCAGGTCGCCAGTTCGCTTCTGGGACGAAAGCTGCCGCAAACACGGGGCGGGCATCTCAAGGTTGCGGCAGAATAAGTGATGCAGCTCAACGATCGCTTTGGAGCGCCTGTATCGCATGGTGATCAGGCCGACATCGATACGCTCGGCGATGCCGCCGAATTGATGTTGGCCTATGCACCAGACCCTGTCAGCATGGTCAAATCGCTGATCACAAAGTCGCCGGATTTCATCATGGCGCGCTGCTTTCTGGCCGGTGCCTATCTGGTGGCCAGCGACAAATCCCGTCAGCCACTGCTCCGGGCTGAGTACTTCGAGTTGCTGCGCCTGGCCGACAGGGCCAATGACCGCGAAAAAGGGCACATCCGGGCCATCGGTCTGTGGCTGGACGGGGAACGCTACGCAGCAAGCCAGGCCTATGCGGATATTCTGAATGAATTTCCGCGCGACATTATCGCACTGCAATATGGCCATCAGACGGATTTCCTGCTGGGCCACGCCACGTCGACCAGAGATCGGCCCATGCGGGTTTTGAACCACTGGTCCGAGGCCGATTCACAATATTCGTTCATCCTGGGCATGCAGGCATTCGGGCTTGAAGAAGCGGGTCACTATGCTGTTGCCCAGAAAATGGCCGAACGCTGTGTCGAACTGAACGCCGGAGATTCCTGGGGTGTGCACGCCCTTGCACATTGCCTGGAAATGCAAGGCAAGGTCGAGGATGGTATTTCCTTCATGCTCGGATGCGAAGAGCATTGGGGCCACGACAGCTATATGTCGATTCACAACCGCTGGCACCTTGGACTATATTACCTGGAGAAGTGCGATTTTGATCAGGCACTGACACTGCATGACGCCCATATGCAAGTGACGTCATCGTCGGAACTCATGGACATGCATGATTCCGCCGCGATGCTTTGGCGTCTGCAGCTTGACAACGTAGACGTTGGTGATCGCTGGCAGGTCGTGGCAGAGAACTATGCCAAGGTCATCGACCATGCCTACATGGCTTTCACGGATCTGCATGCAATGATGTCCTTTGCCGCGACGGGCCGGCATCATGAAGCCCAGGCACAATTGAATGTGTTGCGTGCGGCAGCGATGGGAACTTCAGACACCGCCAACGCCATCGGGCGCGCAGGGTTGCCGTTCGCTGAAGGATTTTACGCGTTCGGCTGCGGCGACTACGCGACGGCGAAACGCAAGCTGGCGTATTCACGTCACAACAGCCATCTGATCGGTGGATCGGTCGCACAGCGGGACGTGATCAATTGGACCTTGATCGAAGCAGCCCTGCGCGACGGGGACACCGCAATGGCCAGCGCAATTCTGACCGAACGCACGGTCACAAAGCCGCATTCTCCGCTCATTGACATGTTTGCGCGCAAAGCCGCGTAAGACGGGTGAAACTTTCAAGGAACTCCAGATGAACACCATGAATACCACAAAAACAGAGGAACTGATGGAACGCCGCAGGGCATCCATCTCGAACGGTGTCGGCCTGATGCATCCGGTGTTTGCCGCACGGGCCGAAAATGCCGAGATCTGGGATGTCGATGGCAACCGATTCATCGACTTTGCAGCGGGTATTGCGGTCACCAACTGCGGCCACAGGCACCCTGCGATCGTAACGGCCGTAGCCGATCAGCTGGCGGCATTCACCCATACATGCCAGCACGTAGCGCCCTATGAAAACATGATCGAGCTGGCTGAAAAGCTGAACCGTATCGTGCCAGGCGACGGTCCGCAGAAGTCAGCCTTTTTTACCAGCGGGGCGGAAGCCGTCGAAAACGCCATCAAGCTGGCCAGGGCATACACCGGCCGCAACGCTGTGATCGCTTTTGGTGGTGGATTTCACGGGCGCACGTTCATGGGCATGTCTCTGACCGGCAAACTTGCGCCTTACAAGGCAGGTTTTGGTGCGATGATGCCAGCGGTCTATCATGTGCCAATGCCGAAAGCTTTGAGCGGGACCAACCATGATGTCGCAGAAATGGGACTGAAGGCCCTGTTCAGAGAGACGATCGCACCCTCACAGGTCGCGGCCATCATTGTTGAGCCGGTCCAGGGTGAAGGCGGTTTTCACCAAGCGCCCGAAGAGCTGTTGGTGGCCTTGCGCGCATTATGCGATGAGCACGGGATTCTGTTGATCGCGGATGAAGTCCAGACAGGGTTTGCCCGCACCGGCAAGATGTTTGCGATGGACCATTCCGGTGTAAACGCCGATCTGACAGCGATGGCCAAGGGGCTGGCGGGGGGAATGCCTCTTTCCGCGGTAACGGGACGGGCGGACGTCATGGATCATGTCGGCCCCGGCAGCATTGGAGGCACCTACGGTGGGAACCCTCTCGCGATTGCGGCAGCGCTTGCGGTGCTTCATGTGATCGAAACGGAAAACCTTTGCGAACGTGCGACCAGTCTTGGCGCGGCGCTGACCGAGCGTCTGAACAGCCTCACCGGGCGCGTCCCGCAAATTGCCGAGGTGCGCGGCCCCGGTTTCATGGTCGCTGTCGAATTCCGCGACCCGAAAACCAGTGAACCGTTGCCGCAGTTTGCCAATGCTGTAAAGGATCTGGCGCGCGAGAGGGGCTTGGTGCTGCTGACCTGTGGCGTCGACGGGAATGTAATCCGCTTCCTCGCTCCGCTAACCATCCCGCAGGGGATTTTTGATGAAGCTCTCGATATTCTTGAAGCTTCAATGCTGGCCGCGCTCACCCCGGCCTGACGTCGGCAATCCGTATTAATACTGATTCAGTTCACAGTCGTCACCGATTGAGCGATTTCCAGTTCCTAATAAATTTACCTCACCGTCGGCCAACGTGCCGGAAGAACACGGAACAAACCAACAGGGAAACGAAATGACCATGGATAAATTCAACCAGAGCAGAAAGCGCGCTGGCCGTTCGCCGGCAGTCTGGGCTCCGGATCCCAATCGCCGTGCGGTCCTCAAGGGGATGGCAGCCACGGCGATGACCGCCACGGCCGGTGCGCTCGGCCCCGGCAAGGCGCGCGCGGCCGGCTCTATGAACTATATGTGCTGGGAGGGCTACAATGACCCCCGGATCGTCGATCCTTTCGAGGAGACAAACGACGTTTCGATCAACTTCGATCTGATCGTGGACAGCCCGGGCGGATTTGCAAAGCTAGCAGCGGGGGGGCACCGCGATTTTGACGTCGTTTCGACAGACAGCCCCTGGGTTCAGCGAATGGGTCCCGCCAATATCTGCGAATTCATCGACCCGGCCGAGTTTCAGGATGTCTACGACAAGTTCTATCCGCAGTTTCAACCGCCTTTTGAGCCGCTGCAGTTTGATGGCAAAACCACCGGGCTGCCTACGCGCTGGGGATGGGTCGGGCCATGTATCAACACCGAGACCAGCGATCCCGATGAATGGAAGACCTGGGACGCGGCTTTCGATTCCAAGAACAAGGACAAGATCGGAATCATGGATTGGGGCGACTGGCCAATCATGCCCATGGCGCTTTACGCCGGGATCGATCCCTACAAGGAACTGGACCAGGCAGAGCTGGATGAGATTCGAAAGGTTCTGCGCGCCCTTTTTGCCAATTCACGGGCCCTCTTTTCCGATCTGAGCTTGTCGCAGAAGGCGCTGCTTGATGGATCGGTGAAAACGCTTGTCGGAACAGGGACTTATTCGACATCCGGTCTGCGCAAGGCGGGATATGAGAACATCGTGGCAGTCGTGCCGGAAGGCAATGAAAACAAGCAAGGCATCATCTGGCTTGAGGCGACTGCGATCGTCAAGACGCCTGCCGATATCGATCTGGCCAAAGCGATGATGCGCCATGTGACGAATAAAGAAGCAGCCTATGCGCTGACGCTCAACGATTTCACGTCCAACCCCTCACCCAATCGTGCCGTTGAGGCACTGTATACGGAAGAAGAGCGTTCCGTTCTCCAACTCGACTATGTGGACACTGTTTGGGAAAACTCCGTGTTGCACAAGGTCGCGCCAAATATCGACGACCTTCTGGTCATTTGGCAGGAAGAGCTGGCGAACGCCAACTGATCCTTGAAACTCAATTGGACAGAACCCGCCGCTTTGCGAGAGCGGCGGGATTGAAAACGCATGGGGGGCGATTGTGCCGAAGGATATCTGCACCATTCAGGGTGTCATTAAGAACTATGGAAATTTTCGTGCTTTGCACGGCATTGATCTGCATGTGCAAAAAGGAGAGTTCATAGCCTTGGTCGGACCGTCCGGCAGTGGCAAGTCAACGCTGCTTCAGATCATTTCCGGTTTTGAGGCCCCGTCGGAGGGACGACTGCTGATCGACGGTGTAGACATGACAGATGTCGCGCCAGCGGACAGACCGACGTCAATGGTGTTTCAAAAGCTGGCGCTTTTTCCACATAAGACGATCGCCGAAAACATCGGCTTTCCGCTGAAACTGCGCAAGGTTCCCAAGGCGGAAATCGCGAAACGCACGCGCGAGATGCTCGACTTGATGGAGTTGAAGCCTGAATATCTCAACCGTTACCCGGCGCAGCTTTCGGGCGGGGAACAACAGCGCGTCGCCCTGGCGCGATCGATGATTTCTCATCCCAAGCTGCTGCTTCTGGATGAACCGCTCAGTGCGCTGGATGTAAAGCTGAAGAAAGTCCTGCAGACCGAACTCAAGCGATTGCACCGCAGCCTTGGTGTCACATTCATTCATGTCACCCACGATCTGGAAGAGGCAATGATGCTGGCGGATCATATTTGTGTCATGCAGAATGGTTTGCTTTTGCAGGTGGGTACGCCAGACGACATCTATTATCGCCCGACGCACCGGTTCGTTGCCGAGTTCATCGGGGAAACCAATCTGTTTCCTGTCAAAGCCGGTCAGAACGGCTCATATGAAATCGAAGAGCTGCCTGGTGCGCGCGGGGTGTCGTCCTTCGGGGGGGAGGGCGTCCAGAGCGATACGGCGTATCTCATGGTGCGCCCCGAATTTCTGCATCTGGCCGCCCCAGACCATGATCTGGATGTCACGATTGATATCGTCGTGTCTGAAACGTTCAATCATGGATCGACCACACAGGTCAAAGCGGTCACCCGCGAAGGCAATCACATCATCACGTTGGAGATCCAGGGCCACCTTGATGAAGCCGTCGATATCGGAGCGCATCTGACCGTTGGCTGGCACGATACAGATACGCATCTGTTTGCACGGACTGCGGATAAGATGGAGTTTGCCGCATGAGCCATTCGCTCGAGCCGAGCCGTCTGATGGTGGCTCTTCATGCGTTGCCCAGCGTTCTGCTGCAATCGGCCTTCTTTGTTGTCCCGCTTTGCATGACGATCGCCCTGTCGTTTCAGGAAACCCAATACTATCAGGTCCAGTGGGTTTGGTCGCTGACGACATGGACAGAAATCTTCACGACCTATTACTACTGGAAAATCCTGTTCAACACGGTGCTGATGTCGCTCGCCTGTGTCGGGCTTTGTGCGATGATCGGATTTCCGATTGCTTATGCGCTCGTCACCAGGTTTCAAAAATGGCAAGCGACGATCAAGATCCTGCTCGTTTTTGCATTTCTGACTGATGCTGTGCTCAAGACTTTTGGCTGGGTGGTCTTTCTCGACCAGACCGGGCCAGCAAACTTTGTGCTGAACTTTCTTGGTTTGCCGGATCTTCCCGACTGGGTCATCTATTCGCGTGTCTCGGTTCTTTTTGGAATGGTCTATACGCTGCTGCCATTCTCGATCTTCACCATCTACCTGTCTGTCGACATGATCGACAAAAATTTGTTGCGCGCTGCCTATGACTGCGGTGCAAGCAAGTTTCGCGCCTTCTACGAAGTGACCCTGCCGCTTTGCAAGAACGGGCTGATGGCGGGTGCTTTGCTGGTCTTTGTCTTGTCGCTGGGCTCGTTTCTTGAGCCGAAAGTGCTTGGAGGCGGAAAGAACCCGATGGCTGCAGAGCTGATCCGGCAAACTTTCGAAACGCGTATCAATTGGCCGCTCGGCTCGGCGTTGACGATTGTCGTGATCTCTATCACCGTGATCACCATCCTTCTGGCGTCGCGTTTGCTGGATCTTGGCCAGGGGAGAAAGAAATGAACCGGAAATTCGAGGCACGTCTCATCAATGCAGGGCTGGTCTGTTCGGTCATTCTTGTGCTGGTTTTCTTTTACATACCGATCTTCACGCTGATCATGTTTTCGTTCAAGGAAGGTCGTATCTTGAATCTGCCTTTCGAAGGCTGGTCGCTGCGCTGGTATCAGCAGCTGTTCTCGAATGGTGAGGTTGGCAAAGCCGCGGTGCATTCATTTGTCGTCGCGGTCGCGTCGACGCTGATATCGACAGTGATCGGCCTTGGCGCGGCACAGTCGTTCGTGAGGTTCAGCTTTCGCGGCAAAACGCTGTTTCAGATCGTTGCGATGGCGCCGCTTGTCTTCCCGCAGCTGCTGCTGGGCGTCGTGCTGCTTTTGTGGTTCTCGGTACTGGGCAATACGTTCGACTTTTCCAACAACCTGTTCACCGCGATCATGGGGCACTGCGTATATCTTGTACCTTTCACGACAATCATCATTGCGGTTCAGGCTGCAAGTTTTGATCCGACGCTGGAACAGGCGGCGCAGGATTTTGGCGCAACGCCCTGGGAGGTGTTTCGTGAGGTGACGTTTCCCGTGCTTTGGCCGGGTGTCTTCTCGGCTTCTATTTTCGCATTTCTCTTGTCGTGGGGCAACTTTTACATAAGCTACAGCCTGACAGGAACAGAGCGGACGCTGCCGACTTTTGTTTTCTCTGGTATGGCGCTGGGCTCGACGCCGCTGTATCCGGCACTGGCGACAATAACCTTCGTGGTCGGACTCTTGCTGATTGTCTTTGCCGAAGGCATTCGGCGGCGGTCGCTTGCGAAAACGATGGCATCACCGAAAGAGTAAGCAGTGAACATGTGAGCAACCCTAAACCACAGTGGATGTGCGGACCCCGTTTTCTGATGGGGTATTGCGCGATCTGGTTTGCCTGCGTGGTCTTGCCTGCGGTCGCACAGCCACAAGACGCCTTCATACCCCAAGATTTCTACGATCCCCAGTTGCTGGAGTTCACTGATTGGTCTGTGTACACCGGGACCCGGCCGGTTCCCGACCTGGAGACACTGGACCTGTCCGACTGGAGCCCGATCCCGGAGTCCGGGGCGTCCATCCCGCAAGGACAGGTCACATGGTTCCGCATCGATTTTACGATTGGATGGCATTTCCGGTCTCGTGATCTTGGTCTCTATCTGGGCAACCCCAAAGACGCACATGAAATCTATCTCAACGGACGCCTGATCGGCGGCGAAGGGGACTTGTCATCCCACGGGTATGGTTCGGCGGGAAAGCCATCGTTGTCGCGCCTGCCTCAGCTTGGCATGTGGTACAGCTTCATGAATCTCGAACGCAGCAACGTGCTGATCCTCGCTGTGAAGGGGCTGACGCAACCCGGCACATTCGATCCTGATGAGATAGTGATCGACAACATGGACCGGGCGATCCTGTTCGCGCGCAACTCCGAAGACGCGATAAAAATTCAGCAGGGTTCCACGATCAGCGTCTTGTTGTTGATTTCGCTGTTCTGTGGGTTTCTTTTCGTTTCAGGCTTTCGCGAAAAATCCAACCTGTTGTTTGGTTTCTTTGTTCTTGTGGCTGCCGTTACGATATTTTTGGAATCGCTGTTCATCTACGATCTGGGCCTGCGTACCGTCGCGCTTGAACGCGGGTTGTGTGTGGCCAGGCAGTTTGTGGCCTGTCTTTTTTATATGTTGATCCGCAGTGAGGTGGGGGCGTCCAATGCTGGCCCGAATGTCCGCTTGGCCGACATCATCTGGTTCTTCGTGGGCACCTCGGTTTTGGCTGCTCTACCGATTGTACCGATGCGTATATTGGATCTTTCCACGGATTTGATCGCGATTGCGTTTGTTTCATATGCGGTCTGGATGTCCGGGCTGGCGGCTTTGCGCTCTGTGCGCCAAACGCTGCTCATGGCCTTGCTGGGTCTCGTTTTCGCGGTTGCCTGTGTCTATCAACTGTTCAAACCTTCCCCCTTTCATGCATTCGGACAGGTGGATCTGGCCTATTGTCTCGTTGCTGTGACGTTCCTGTTTCTCATTGCGCAACGCTATCAGGAATTGTCGAGCAATCTTGCCGCCGTATCCAGACGATTGGTATCCGTGCGCGACCTTGAGCGGGCAAGACTGGCTCGCGATATCCATGACGGTCTGGGGCAGGGCATTGCCGCAACGGGCTTGCATCTGAAAATCCTGGCAGCAAAGCGCGATGGGAATGAGTTCGCAAAGCTGACAGGCTCGATTGACGATTTGAACCTGCATCTGAGCGAGGTGATAGGGGATTTGCGGCCCTCGATCCTGCAAGATCGCACGTTGGGTTCGGCCATTGAAATGCACCTCGAAAAATCGCTGACCGGTACCGGCATCACCTATGATTGTGTGGTGGACAAGAAGCGTGAGATGCCTTTTGAATTGAAGGAACAACTGTTTCGTATCTATCAGGAAAGCCTCAACAATGCGATGAAACACGCCGACTGTACCAACTTCTCGGTTGAACTGCGCGGCTCTGGCCCCAAGATGTTGCTCTTTATTCGGGATGACGGTACGGGCTTTGTCGTCGGGAGAAAGCGGAATCTCGGTCTTGGTCTGAGCACGATGCGCGAACGTGCGTCACTGGTGAACGGTTCCTACCGTCTGGAAAGCGCACCGGGGCACGGGACATCTGTCAGCGTTGAGGTAAGCATCAATGATTAGCATCGTTGTGGTAGACGATCACCAGCTGTTTCGGGAAGGCGTTATCACGTTGCTCGATGGCTCAGACGACTTGCAGGTCATCGGCCAGGCCGGGAGCGCCTCGCAGGCGAAACGCATCATCGTTGAGAAGAAGCCTGACGTTGTTATCATGGACATTTCTCTTGGAACCGAAAACGGAATCGAGGTCGGGCGCGATCTCAGGGCGACAGGATCTGACTTTGCCTTGTTGATCGTTACGATGGAGACGGCCCCGCAGTTGTTTCAGGTTGCGCGCAAGGAAGCCGAAGTCGATGGATATGTGCTGAAGCTGGATGCCTTCGACGAACTGGAACGTGCAGTCCGCCAGGTCGCGAGCGGACAGAAGTTCATCAGCCCGACGCTCGCCTCGGAATTGGCCTACGCCAATGACGCCGATGATGGCAACGATGGGCTGACGCCTCGCGAGCTACAAGTCATCGTTCTGGTCGTTGAAGGCTACTCGAGTGCGCAAATCGGAGAGCAGCTTGGCATATCGAAGCGAACGGTTGACACCTATCGCGCAAATGTCCGCGAAAAGCTGCAGATTTCGTCGAGTTCAGAGCTGGTGCGCTATGCCATTCGAAAGGGTCTTGTGACCGCATAACGCGTCCGTATTTATACGGATACTGATCGCAATCATCGCGCATTTTTCTGCTATCTGATTTCAGCCATAGTCCGGACTGGAAAGTGAGGACCTATGGCCAACCGACATCTAACGGCGATGCATTGGGGCACCTATTCTGTGAAAAACACAGAAGGCCAAGGCATGGATTTTGTACCGTGCCGTGAAGATCCGGCGCCGTCTGAAATTGGCAACGGGATGGCCGACGCCTATTGCGCTGCGGCCCGCATCCGACAGCCTGCAGTACGCCAGAGTTATCTCGACAACCCGGGCGCGGCACCCGGCAAAACGCGCGGTTCCGAGCCGTTCGTGGAAGTGACGTGGGATGTCGCGCTTGATCTGGTCGCCGGCGAATTGCAGCGCGTTCGCAAGACCCATGGAAACGCCTCTATCTTTGGTGGTTCCTATGGGTGGGCCAGCGCAGGCCGGTTTCACCACGCACAAAGCCAGATCCATCGGTTCTTGAATTGCTTTGGGGGGTATACGGCGTCAAAGGACACCTACAGCTATGCCGCCGTAAGCGCGCTGATGCCCCATATCGTCGGCCCATTCTCGGGTATGGTCCTTGACCAGGCAACAACCTGGGACGCCATTTCAGGCCATTGCGACCTCGTGGTGATGTTCGGAGGAATGGCGCTCAAGAATGCGCAGATCAACGCGGGCGGTCTTGGACGACATACGCTGGCAGAGTGGCTTGCCACGGCACGCGCGCAAGGCACCGCGTTTATCAATATCAGTCCGATTTCAACAGATGCCCCCGATGTTTGCGATGCCGAATGGATCGCGCCACGCCCAAACAGCGACACTGCGCTGATGCTGGCCCTGGCATATGTGCTGCAAACCGAAGGCCTGGCCGATCAGGCATTTCTGGATCGGTATTGCGTGGGCTATGATCGGTTTCTGCCATATCTGTTGGGCACCGCCGACGGCATAGCAAAAACGCCAGAATGGGCTGAGACAATTTGCGGCGTTCCGTCAGGGGCAATCGCGAAACTGGCAAGGCGCATGGCAAACGGGCGTACGCTGATCACCGTCGCCTGGGCCCTGCAGCGCGCCGATCACGGCGAACAACCATGCTGGATGGCTGTTGTTCTTGCCGCGATGCTGGGACAGATCGGATTGCCGGGTGGTGGTTTCGGCATTGGCTATGGCTGTGCCAACGGGATCGGAAATCCAACGCATGACGTGCGGTTTCCGGCGCTGCCACAAGGCCGCAACCAGGTGCCCGACCCGATCCCCGTTGCGCGGATCAGCGACGCGCTGTTGTCCCCGGGTGCGCCCTACCGATTCAACGGGGAAGACCGCCAATATCCGGATCTTCGCTTGGTTTACTGGGCTGGAGGCAATCCGTTCCATCATCAGATGGAACTGCCCAAGCTGGTTCGCGCCTTTCAGCAGCCCGAAACAATCATCGTCAACGAGATCTGGTGGACCGCCACCGCCCGCCATGCCGACATCGTTCTGCCTGCAACGTCAAGCCTTGAGCGGCGCGACATATCGCTTGTGCGGTGGGATCCGATGATGGTGCATATGGATGCAGTGCAACCGCCGTACGGCGAGGCGCGTGATGACCATGAAATCTTTGCCGATCTTGCGGAGCGTCTGGGATTTGCGGATGACTTCACGCAAGGCCGCGATTCACAGCAGTGGTTGGAGGCGATCTGGGAAGAAACACGCAGCGTCTGCAGGAACGCAGGGCTTGAGCTACCTGATCTAAAAGAGTTTGCAGCGCAGGGAAAACTCGATCGACCAATCAGCGAAACGCCCAAAATACTCTTGTCGGAATTCCGCGCTGATCCCGTTGCCAATCCTCTCTCGACACCTTCGGGTCGCATCGAAATTTTCAGTGAAGTCATCGACGCCTGGAATGACAAGAACTGCGCAGGCCACCCCAAATGGCTTGGCAGCTACGAATGGTTGGGCGACCGGAAGGCGAAAGAACATCCTCTACATCTGATAAGCAATCAGCCGAGAACCCGCCTTCACAGCCAACTTGATTGCGGGGCTCATAGCCGTGGTTCAAAGATTGAGGGGCGGGAACCCGCGATGCTCAATCCCGCCGAAGCAAAGGCGAGAGGCCTCGAAAACGGTGATGTGATCCGAATTTTCAATGACCGCGGATCTTGCCTGGCCGGGCTGGTCGTATCGGATACCGTGATGCCCGGTGTCATCCAGTTGTCGACCGGGGCCTGGTATGACCCGGAAGAGCCAGGAAACCCCGATGCGATGTGCGTTCACGGGAATGCCAACGTGCTGACCCGCGACAGGGGCACCTCGACACTTGGGCAGGGTCCAAGTGCCCATTCAACCCTGGTGGAAATCATGCGGTTCGATGATCCGCTGCCTCCAATCAAAGTTTTCAACCCACCGATACTGCTGCCCGCAGAAGCAGCAGACGAAACAACAGGAAGAACTCAATGACAAGACCCGTTATCACCCTGCCAGAAGGCACCAAGACGGTCGTTCTGGGCACCGCGGACATAAATGGCGTCATGCGTGGCAAGCGCATTCCCGCGAGTCACTGGGAAACGGTATGCCGGGACGGCTGCGCAATCATCGCGGCAATCTATGCGATGGATATGACCTCGGATATATGGGATACGCCCTATTGCAATTTCGGCAATGGGTATGTCGATATGCATGTGTATCCGACTGAAGAGATATCGCTTTGCCCTTGGGAAGAGGGGGTTGCGGTTTGCCTGGGCTATGCCGAAGATCTTGCGCACAAACCGGTTCCGATCGACCCGCGCCGTGGGCTGATCGAACAACTGGACCGTGCAAAGGATATGGGATTTGAGGTTCAGGTCGGATCAGAGCTGGAATTCTATCTTCTCGACCCTGAAACGAAGCTGCCCAAGCAGCACGGCAATCAGGTCTACGGCATCAACCGTCAGTCCGAAATGGAGCATGTGCTGGGCCCCATCCGCGACAATCTGATCGCCATGGGGATTCCGATCGAGCAATCCAACCCGGAATACGCCGCCGGACAGGTTGAAGTGAACGTGCGCTATTCCGAGGCGCTCGACAATGCCGACAAGGTTGTCTTGTTTCGCACCATGGTCAAGGAAATCGCACAGAAGCACGACTATATTGCAACATTCATGGCCAAGCCTTTCATCGACGAATCCGGCAGCGGGTTCCATACGCATTACTCGTTCTGGAAGGACGGCCACAACGCTTTCGCCAAGGATGGCAAGCTGAATGAAACCGGGATGTCCTTTCTGGCCGGGCTGCAACAGCGGGTTGGCTCGACTTCGCTCGTATCGTCGACAACGCCGAATGCCTACCGTCGGCGCCAGCCCTATTCATTCTGTCCGGTCAACGCGAGTTGGGGGCATGACAACCGAACGGTTGCCCTGCGCGTCATCGAAGGCGCTGACAAGGCGGTTCGCGTCGAAAAACGGGACGCAGCGGCGGATTGCAACCCCTACTATCTGCTGGCATGCGACATCGCGGCGGGTCTGGATGGGATTGAGCAAGGTCTCAAACCGGGGCCTGCGACAGAAGGGGATGCATACACCGAATGCGACGATCCCGCGCTTCCGTTGACATTGCGTGAAGCCATTGACGCCGCCGAGGCGGACGGTTTCGTGCGCAAGGTTCTGGGGGACTGGCGGTATGATATTCTGCTCGAGCAGGCGCGACGGGAAGTTGCCTTTGTCGACAACCAGGTCACCGATGTAGAGCGCGACAGGTATCTGCTGAACCTATGATCAGCGCGCCCAGACCCGCGCGCCAATGAAATTCTCAGGCTCAAACCATGCGGACTCCGGCTTTGGGGCTGGAACCGTTTGTGAATGCTCATCAGGAAGGCTGAAATGCTGAAATTGAAAGACCCCTCGTTGCTCGAAACCAGGGCATTGGTCGGTGGTGAATGGCTTGAATCCGAAGACCGTTTTGCTGTTTTCAACCCCGCGTCAGGTGATCTGATCGCAGAGGTGACGGAAACGGATGTCTCATCCGTCCGTCGGGCAATCGACATCGCCTTTGAGGCTCAGAAATCCTGGGCCGGCTGGACCGGAAAGGAACGCGGCGCGGTTCTGAAACGGTGGTTCGAGCTTATTGTTGAAAACGCCGATGATCTTGCGGTGATCCTGACCTCTGAAATGGGCAAACCGCTGGCCGAAGCCAGGGGCGAGGTGCTTTATGGTGCCTCCTTTATCGAATGGTTTGCCGAAGAGGCCAAACGCATCTACGGCGATGTGATCCCGGGGCATCAGCGTGACAAACGTATTGTCGTGCTAAAGCAGCCTGTCGGTGTCGTCGGTGCCATTACACCATGGAACTTCCCCAATGCCATGATCGCGCGAAAAGTTGCCCCCGCGCTTGCGGTCGGATGCAGCTTTGTTGCCCGCCCCGCCGAACTGACGCCGCTTTCCGCAACGGCGCTTGCCGTGCTGGGGCAACGTGCGGGAATTCCGGATGGCATCCTGAACATCGTGCCGGGCTCGAAAGCAGCCGAGATCGGACAAGAACTTTGTGACAATCAGAAGGTATCAAAGATCACCTTCACCGGCTCTACCCGGGTCGGTAAAATTCTCATGCGCCAATGCTCGGAGACAATCAAGAAAGTCTCGTTGGAGCTGGGCGGCAACGCACCGTTCATTGTGTTCGACGATGCTGACATTGATGCCGCCGTCGAAGGTGCGATGGTTTCGAAGTTTCGCAATAATGGCCAAACCTGTGTCTGCGCCAACCGTATCTTTGTGCAGTCCGGCGTTTACGATCGTTTCGCAGCCCGTTTGGCAGAGACGGTGGGGGACCTCACGCTGGGGAATGGGCTGGATGTGGGCACCACAACCGGGCCGCTTATCAACAAAGGCGCTGTCAACAAGGTTCGCGAACACATTGAAGACGCCACCGCAAAGGGAGCCACGTTGCTTTCCGGCGGAGCGCAAAGCGATTTGGGCGGAACCTTCTTTGAGCCCACGGTGCTGAGCGGTGTAACAACCGACATGAAAATCGCAAAAGAGGAAACCTTCGGGCCGGTCGCACCGCTTTTCAGATTCGATACGGAAGCCGAAGTGATCGAGATGGCCAATGACACCGAATTCGGCTTGGCCGGGTATTTCTATTCCCGCGACATGGCCCGCATATGGCGGGTCGCAGAGGCTTTGCAGACAGGCATGGTCGGGATCAATACGGGCTTGATTTCAACAGAGGTTGCCCCCTTCGGCGGAGTGAAACAGTCCGGCTTGGGCCGAGAAGGGTCGCGCTATGGAGCGGAAGATTTCCTCGAAACCAAGTATCTGTGTTTCGATGTGGGCACAGTCTGACCAAGCGTCTACCGGTTGCGGGTCAGCATACGCGACCCTCAACCACTTCCGTTGTCTGGTACAGCTCTGCGCACATAGTGCCGCTGGACCCTTCGCCAAGGGGCGCATCAAGAAATGAACAGTTTTCCAAACACTTCACCATCACCATGGTCCCGCGCCGGCGCAAGAGTCTACTCTTTGGCCCCAGGCATAGCAGTTTCGGTCGTTATCGCTGTGTGCGCACAGTATTTGTCCGAACACTATGGTGCTCCAGCAATGCTCATGGCTTTACTAATCGGCATAGCATTTCACTTCCTTACAGAAGGTGGACGCTGTCCAGAAGGGATCAATTTCACGTCCAAGACCGTGCTTCGCATCGGAGTTGCCCTACTCGGAGCGCGAATTAGCGTTGAGATGTTGGTTGGGCTGGGACCGCGATTGATTAGCCTGGTTGTTGCTGGGGTTATCCTGACCATATTGTTCGGCTTGCTTGGCGCAAAAATGCTTGGGCGTGGGTGGCGATTTGGGCTGCTTACGGGGGGGGCCGTTGCGATCTGCGGCGCGTCGGCTGCCATGGCAATTGCTGCAATTCTGCCGAAAAATGAACACTCTGAACGGAATCTGATCTTCACAGTTCTGAGTGTGACTGTTCTGTCGACCATAGCGATGATCGCTTACCCGATCATCGCGGCCTGGCTTAATCTGAATGACCTTGCGGCCGGAGTATTCTTGGGCGGAACCATTCACGACGTTGCGCAGGTTATTGGCGCAGGGTTTTCGGTAAATGAACAGACAGGCGAAACCGCAGCTCTTGTCAAACTGATACGTGTAACAATGCTAGCTCCAGTTGTGTTACTCTTTGCGCTAGTTATCCGAGCCTATACCAATGCAAAGCCTGAAAAGAACGGACAGCACCCACCGTTGATTCCGTTCTTCGTGCTCATGTTCCTGGCCTTCGCAACGATCAACTCGTTTGGCCTGTTACCGCCTTTGGCCCAGGTCCTGCTCGCGGATATCTCGAAATGGTCGCTTCTGGTATCTATTGCTGCTGTTGGAATGAAAACATCGCTCAAAACGGTTTTCGACGTGGGTGGGCAGGCAATTGTTCTGATCGTTGCACAGACTGTCTTCATCGCAAGTTTCATATTGTATGGGCTAGCCCACATTTCGCATTGATCTAGTGCGGCCCCACGATCAGCGTCTGTGTCCCCGGGTCCGCTCGACGTGGTGATCCGGGTCAACGGGACGGAAATGGCCAGCGGGGAGATTCCGCAATCGGCGTCGCTGACGTCTACGGCCAACGACGCCTTCGATGTCGGCCGCGACAGCTATTCTCCGGCGTCCGAGGCGTATTTCGATCGCAAGCCGTTTGTCTTCAACGGGACGATCGATCAGCTGAGGGTCGTGTACAAGTAAAAAGGCAGTATGAAACCGGACGGCAATCCGTTTGCCGTCCGGATTTCAACGCCGAGGCCGGCACCGCGATGGTCCAGTACATCCCGCACTGTGCGGACCCAACGACTCTCGACTTGATGGATGTGACGAATGTTAAATCTGATGGTTTGCGCTACAGCACATGAAAACTCGGTGAACGTCTTGCTTATGTCGTCCTTGCTTGCACCTGCAATTTCGCGGCGACCGCGAAATGATGCAAGTGCTCGTTCGGTAGCAATGGGCTCCACCGCAAACTCGACCTGGCACCAACAACCTGGCAAAACCGTTCAGTCTGCTGTCCAGCCGAGCGCATTTGCCTGAGCGATCGCTTTGGTGCGAGAGGTCGTGCCGAGTTCTCTGAGGATCGCTGAAACATGTGTTTTCACCGTACTTTCAGACAAATCCAGCATTCTTGCTATTTCCTTGTTGGACAGACCTGAGCGCATCAAAGACAGCACCTCCGACTGTCGATCAGTCAGTGATGTTTGGCCCAATGGATTGGCAACCGACGACGCGCCAGCCCCATTGGTTTTCAGAAAACTGCGCGGCAAAAATATCTCGCCCTGCAACATGAGCGACACTGCGTTGACAAGTATTTGCGGATCGGCAGATTTCGGAATAAACCCATCTGCTCCGCTGGCTAGTGCAGCGCCGATCACCTCGTTGTCCTCAGTTCCAGAGATTAGTGCGACAGGCGAGGCGGGGTGGCTTTGTTTCACCCTTGTCAATCCGTTCATGCCCATCGCATCGGGCAGTTTGAAATCCATCAGGACAAGGTCGACATCACCGTGGCGTTGCAAGAATGTCAAGGTGGTCCCGACGCTTTCTGCCTCCTCCACGCGCAGATCAGAAAATGCCCCCTCGAGCAGGTTTTTGACTCCGGTCCGGATCAGATGATGATCATCAACGATCAAAACGACAGTCATTTTCTGAACCCCTTGCAATGAATGCAGCGCATTCTAGCACCTGGGCGAGGGGGCTGCCATGTCGTTCGTGGTGCATACCCCACGGAAAACGTTCACACTTAGATTGTTCTCCGAAGCCGGAATGATCACGCTCCAACCTTTGCTGCTGTGTGGATATGGTAGTAGATCCGTGAAAAATCCCGCAACAGTTCATTGTGCAGTGAGGTTGTGTTGATAGAGGACATGTTGCGTACCTCTAGCCGAGAAAAATGAGTGGACCGGCTTTTGTCGACGAGTTTTTCCAGCTCTTTGCGTTGTTTCTGGATCGTCTTTCGCACCTTGTCATCGTTGTGGAGTGACGCGGACAGGGCGATGTGAAGCCCGTTTTGGATGACCTCCAAGATCTCCAGCAATTCGCCTTCGCCTTCAGACGAAAATCTGTATTGCATATCCGACGGTGTTGCAAACTGATCCGCTGCATTCGCGACAAGATCGGACACGTGCCAGAGATTGGTTGCCAGAAGCAGAAGGTTCATGGCCGATCGGCTCTCGGTATCCGAAATCTCCTCGCGGGTGATTTCTGTCAGGAACAATTTGACTTCTTCGACTATGGTGGTGGCCTGCGCGCGGTTGGCACTTACTGCCGCTGGGTCGGGCGGTGAACTTGACGCCACACTTTGCTTGAGCAGAGCGAGCGTTTTCTCAACCAGTTCGTTGACACGGTAAAGTTCTCGGGTCGCGCTTGTCAGGGCAATTGTTGGCGAACTCAGCAGATCGCGATCAAGGTATTTAGTCAGGGATTCAGAACCTGCGGGAAACGCGTTGGGAACATTGCGCTTCAATATCTCTGCAACTGATCCGACCCAAGGCAGGAACAGTACTGCAACCAGGAAATTGAATCCCATGTGTACGTGAACCATGATCTGTGGGTTGTTGGTTTGGTTTTGTAGCCATGACTGAAGCATCGGCACAAATGGCAGGACGAGCAGAGCCGCGCAGAGTTTAAAGCAGGCATTGCCAATCGCCGCATGTTGACCCGGACCGCTCGCGCTCAGGGTTGCCAGAATTGGCGGGACCGTCCCGCCAATATTCGCCCCCAACACCATGACAAGCCCGGTCCCAAGCGGAACGACCCCCGAGGTGGAAAGAGCCGCGATCAAAAGCACAACCGCGAGGCTGGAATGCACCAGCCAAGTCAGTATGGCGGTCAAGAACATGGTGAGAAGGACTTCGTCTTCGAGCGCTGCGAACACAAAACCCAATACCTCGGACTCCCGCAACGGTTCGGAAGATATGCGGATAAAGTTGAGGGCCAGCAACACCAATCCCAATCCCAGCAAGGCGCGACCGATTTGACGTCTTGCATAGATTGTTGAGCGCCCATGTAACACCACTCCGATGAAGACAGCAACATAGGCCAGCCATGTTGGATTGAATGACAGGATCTGCGCAGCAATAGAAGTGCCGATGTCTGCCCCTAGCATGACTGCCAGTGCGGCCGTTGTGCTGACCAGCCCTTTTGCCGCAAAGGACGAAACGAGCAGCGCTGTTGCGGTGCTGCTTTGCAGGAAGATTGTGACGCCGAGCCCTACGGCAAAAGACGACATTCTCCCGTTCATGGCCCGGGCCAAAGTGGCGCGCAGTGAGCCACCGAAGGCGCGCATGATGCCGGTGCGGATAAGGCGGATACCCCACAGCATTAGCGTCACAGAGCCCGCAATCTGTAAAAGAACCAAAGTACCCGAAATCGTTTCGTCTCCTTGCGATGGGTTCAGCGCGCTAGTGTGACAAGATCTGACTGAGGAACTTTTGCGTGCGGTCCACCTGAGGCGCATCAAAAAACGCAGCGGGGGTGTTTTGTTCGACGATCTCGCCTTCATCCATAAAGATCACGCGGTCCGCGACCGAGCGTGCAAAGGACATCTCATGTGTGACGCACAGCATCGTCATGCCTGTTTCGGCGAGCTCGATCATGACGTCGAGCACCTCTTTGATCATTTCGGGGTCAAGCGCTGAGGTCGGTTCGTCAAACAGCATGATCGACGGATTCATGCAAAGCGAACGTGCAATGGCAACACGCTGCTGCTGCCCGCCGGATAGCTGCCCCGGATACTTGTCTTTTTGCTCGGCGATCCCGACGCGGTTCAGATAGTGCAAAGCGGTTTCTTCGGCTTTCGCACGGGGCATATTGAGCGCCCAGACAGGTGCAAAACACAGGTTTTCAAGAATCGTCATATGCGGAAACAGGTTGAACTGCTGAAACACCATGCCGACCTCGCGGCGGATATGGGTGATGTTTTTGAGGTTCTTGTCCAGAACTGTTCCGTTTACCGTGATTTTGCCCTCCTGATGTTCCTCCAGATGGTTTATGCAGCGGATCAATGTCGATTTGCCCGACCCTGACGGGCCGCAAATCACAATGCGCTCTCCCTTTGCGACGGTCAGTTCGATATCCTTCAGGACGTGGAAATCACCGTACCATTTGTTGACGTTCTGCATTGCGATGACCGTTTCATCCTCGGCAATGCTGCTTTCTAATTTCACTGCGGTCATTTCTTGCTCCCGGAAAACGAGGTGTCATGTGCGGGCGTTGGGTCCGCGTTTTTCAAGTTGGCGGCCATAGAGGCTGAGGCTGTAGCAAATGAGCCAATAGACGAGGGCGGCAAATACATAGGCCTCGGCTTGGAAACCAAGCCAATCCGTGTCGAGGGCCGCGCTCTTGATCATGCCAAGAAAATCCAGAAGCCCGACGATGATCACAAGCGAGGTGTCTTTGAACAGCGCGATGCAGCGCCCGATCAGTGGCGGCAACACATGCCGCAGCGCTTGTGGCACGATTATGAACGCGACGGTGTAGACAGGCGACACCCCAAGAGAAAGTGATGCCTCGGATTGACCCTTCGGGATGGCTTGCAGCCC
This sequence comes from Rhodobacteraceae bacterium F11138, assembly GCA_016521575.1. Lineage (GTDB taxonomy): Bacteria > Pseudomonadota > Alphaproteobacteria > Rhodobacterales > Rhodobacteraceae > Sedimentitalea. The sequence continues at coordinate 147,700 of JAEKDP010000009.1, forward strand.
ACCCCGGACCACTTCGGCCATATAGGCGGAAGAGAACATGATCAGCCCGATCTGGATACGCAGCAGGTTGTTGATCACCAGTTCAGGCGGCAGGAACAGCGGCATCATAACCGACGCCATAAAGAGGATCGTGATCAGTGGCACGCCGCGCAGAAGCTCGATGAAGGTCACGCAAAGCACCTTGATGGCGGGTGAGCCATAGTGACGTCCAAGCGCCAGCAAAATGCCCAGCGGGATCGACACGATCACACCGACAAGCGCCAGCATGATGCTGAGCATCAGGCCACCCCATACGGATTGATCGACCTCCTGCATGCCGAACGCTCCGCCAATCATGATCAATGCAAAGATCGGCAGAACAGCCCAGGCGACGATCAGGGCAACACCACGGATTCGATCCCAATAGGTTAGCCAAGCAAGCACAACCAGGGCGATTGCGCAAATGGCGGGTCGCCAAGCCAGATCTTGCGGATAGACTCCGATCATCAACACCTGAAACTTCTCGATGATAAAGGGCCAGCACGCGCCACCGTTTTCGCGGCACACAGTATCATCGCCTTGAAAGGTCGCGGTGACGAAGAGCCATCGGATCAAATCCGGAACGAACGACAACAGAAGCCCCGTAAGAGCGAGGGTAACCAAGGTGTCGAACCAGCTGCCAAAAAGGTTGCTCCGCAGCCAAGCGATCGCTTTGGTTTGATGGACCGGCGCGGGACGCGGCTCTGTGGGTTGAAAGGTAACAGTCGTCTCTTGCATGGTCTTACCTTTCAACTATTTGGACTCGTGCGTTCAGCACGTTCATACCAAGCGAAATGAAAAGGTTGATGGTCAGGTATACGGCCATCCACATGGCAATAATTTCAACGGCCTGCCCATTCTGACCAATGATGGTGCCGCCCACCGAGACCATGTCGGGATAACCAATTGCGACCGCAAGAGAGCTGTTCTTAACCAGGCTGGCATAGTCATTTGTTGTCGCGGGAATTGTGACGCGTAGGGCCTGAGGCAACAAAACCTGCCGCGTCACGACACCGCTTGAGACACCAAGTGCATTGGCGGCCTCAATCTGTCCGGCATGCACCGATTGGATGCCGCTGCGGACATTTTCCCCTATAAATGCAGCTGTATAGAGAACCAGCCCAAGCAGAAGTGCTGCGAATTCCGGTTTCAGGGCGAAGCCACCCTTGAAGTTGAACCCCTTGTAGACGGGCAATTCGCTTCCGATGGGTTTGTCGCTTGCGAAGTAGGACAATGCGCAAAGTACAACGAATATCGCAAGCCCACCCCAGAAACCTGATACTGACCGGCCAGTTCGGACTTTATAGTTGCGGGCCCATCGCCAGAACACCAGCGCCAACACCAGCGCGACGACAGACGCGATCGCGAAAACGGCAAAACCGTCCTCGGCCAGCGGGCGTGGCAGGTAAATGCCCCGTTTCGAAATATAATACCCTTCGGCAATCTCGATTGCTTCTCTGGGGTGAGGAAATGAAGCCAGTACAACGGTGTAAACAAAAAACAGTATCAAGAGCAGTGGTAGGTTCCGCAAGGTCTCGACATAGATCGAAGCACATTTCGCCAAGAGCCAGTTCTTGGAAACGCGCGAAACTCCGACCACAATGCCAAGGAGCGTTGCAAACACGATGGCGAGAATGGAAACAAGAAGCGTATTCAACACCCCTACCAAGAATGCGTAACCATATCCCCGGGAAGGGTCATAATCGATCAGACTGTCGCCGATCGGCAGCCCGGCTTCCTGCCACAGGAAGGCAAAGCCACTTTCGATCCCGCGGATTTCCAGGTTTCTCTGAGTGTTGCTGAAGAGGAGGTACGCAACCCCCAGGACCGCCATCAACACCGCAGCCTGTAGAAGAAGTGACCCCAGCCCTTGAGTTGAGAAACGCGCTTGTGGGCCTTGTCTAGTTGATTTCATCGTGGACTGCCTTGGTCATAAGTGCGGTCGGCCAGAACAGCCGACCACGTCTGCTCGACTTGAGAGAATTGGACCTAGCGGATCGGCATTGCGTAGAGCAGGCCGCCCTCATTCCATTGAGCATTCACGCCGCGTTCGAGCCCCAGGGTCGAGGTCAGATTGCGGTCATAGATTTCTCCGTAGTTGCCAACTGCGGACAGCACATCGACCATCCACGTGCTGTCCAGGCCGATGAACCCGCCGGTATCGCCGGTGGCACCAAGCATTCTTTGAACGGCCGGATTGCCGGAATTCGCGGCCATATCTGCGACGTTGGCCTGTGTGACACCGAATTCCTCGGCCGTGATCAGGCCGTAGACAACCCAAGTGACAATATCTTTCCACTGGTTGTCCCCATGGGCGACGAGTGGTGCCAGGGGCTCTTTCGAGATCACTTCCGGCAGGATCATATGTTCGGATGGATCAGCAAACCCCGCGCGGAAGGCCGCCAGCTGGCTGGAGTCCGTCGTCAAGGCATCGCAACGCCCCGAAGCATAGGCTTCTACCGCTTCTCGTTTGCCTTCAAAAACAACGGGTTCCAGCGTGAGGTTGTTGGCACGGGCGAAATCGGCGAGGTTCAGCTCAGTCGTCGTGCCGGTGGTTAGACAGACTGTCGCCTCATTCAGTTCGGTTGCGCTCGAGATCCCGGCAGCGGCGCTGGTCATGAAGCCTTGCCCATCGTAATATACGACAGCAGTGAAATCGACACCTTCCGCGCTGTCGCGCTTCATCGTCCAGGTGGTTGTCCGGGACGTCAGGTCAACTTGCCCACTGGAAACCGCCAAGACCTTTTGCTTGGACGCCAGCGGGACGAAGCGCACTGCATCCGCATCGCCTAGAACGGCTGCGGCGACAGCACGGCAGACATCGGCATCCAGTCCTTCCCAGACACCGTCAGAATTCGGGTTCGAAAATCCTGGCACGCCCTCGCTTACGCCGCAAGCCAGCTCGCCTGCCTCGCGGACATCTTCCAATGTTCCGGCGCCAGCGGCCCCGACACCAAGAAGCGCCGCGACCGTGACCGCCGCGAGTTTTGTAGATTCACGCATTGTTGTCTCCCAGTTGGTTTGGCGTCTGTTTGCGGCGCCAGAATGCTGTTGGGCACATGCCCGTCCAAGTGCCGACACGCTGGTGCGGCACGCTCAGAGGTTACGTCCAGACAGCGCCCACAAGACATCGGCCAAAGGGACCAAGCGGCCAAGTATGGCCCGGATATAGCGGGAGTCTTGGGTCGAAGGGACTAGTCCGAATAGGCGAGAGTCATAAAAATCGCTATAAAACAGTAATTTAGATGTTCACCATTCCAGAATCGATCACACAAGGCCTGGCTCTTTCGCCGTATTGGTCATTTCACCTGTAGCAAGCCATGATTTCGTCCAGTGAAGAATGGGGCAAAGACATGGACCGCAAACTGATTGTTCTGGGATATCCCACAAAAGAGCGCGTGGCCCAGTTTGCCGAGCGGCTGAAACGAGGCGCGGGTGTGGATGTCTCTGACGTGCATGTTTCTGCGACCGGACCATCCACAATCTATGTTGATCTGCCTGACTCGAACCAGATGCGTGCGCGGCTTCACGCACTGGCGCATGAAGAAAGACTTGACGTTTTGATTGGCCCGCGGACAATCGAACGCATCACGCTTTTCATCGCTGATATGGAGGCGACGATCATCCAGGATGAAATGCTGGATCGCCTGGGCGAAGAGCGCGGAGTTTCGCTCGCTGGGACTACGGCGCGGGCCATGGCAGGCGAAATCGACTTTGAGCAATCGCTTATTGAACGCACCCGCCTGCTTGCTGGAACGACAGAGGCCCTGCTCAAGTCACTTTGTTCAACGATCAGCTACACCCCCGGCGCAAAAGCTCTGGTGACTGCATTGAAAGCTCAAGGAGTGACAACAGTCCTTGTTACTGGCGGATATGATACCTTCGCCAAAGAAGTTGCGAGGACCTGCGGATTTGACGCCATCGTTTCCAACACACCAATTTTGAAAAATGGTGTGATGACAGGTGAAATCGAAAGGCCGATCTGCACTGCCAAAACGAAAAGAGACGTTTTGCTGGATTATTGTAAGAAGCTCGGGATTGACCCATACTCAGCATGTTGTATCGGCGATGGTGCCAACGATCTGCTGATGCTGCAAACTTGCGGCTTGCCAGTAAGCTTCAAGGGAAAACCAATCGTGCAGGAAGTCGTGAATTTAAACATCACAAGCGGAGATTTGACATCTGTGCTAGCGGCCGTCGACCTTTGCACGCCGAAAGCTCTAGCCAGATGATAGCGCGGCTGATTGTTTGCCTCTGCGCCATCGTGGTCGCAAATCCGCAAACAGCGCAGGCGGATACACACACACGCGCTGCCGTTCAGGACCGCGGTTATCTGATCTGCGGCGTCGGGATCGATGACTTTGGATTTGCAACACAGCGCATTGATGGAGAGTGGACTGGGTTCGATGTCGACTTCTGCCGGGCTGTTGCGGCTGCTGTTCTTGGGGATGCAGAGGCAGTTGAGTTTGTCCAGCTCGACAGTCTGAATCGGCTGTCCGTGTTGGCGGATGGCAAAGTCGATATCTTGTTTCGGACGACAACCTATAATTTCACGCGCGATGTCGCGCTTGGCTTCGAGTTTCCGGCTGTCACCTATTACGACACTCAAAGGATACTGGCATTCGCGGATACCGGGGCCGACCAACTTACTGATATGGACGGCAGAACCATTTGCGCCAATTCTGGTACAACCAGTATAGACAATATCCGTGCCGCAATAGATCGCGCCAAAATCGACGTAGATATATTGGAAATCGCCTCCCAATCGGGTCGCTGGCGGGCTTTCTTTGCCGGCGAATGTGACGCTGTCACCGCAGACGGAAGTGATCTGGCCGCCCGGATTGCAAGCCGTCCGGGATATCGCAACGAATTCACCTTGCTCAAAGACGAGATTTCAAACGAGCCGTTGGGGGCGGTTGTACGCGAAGGCGATCTGGAATGGGTTCACATTGTTCGTTGGGTCGTAAACCTGACCATCGCTGCAGAGGCCGCCGGAGTTGGGCAGGACAGTCCGATAGGCGCCATACAACAACTTGGTCTGCCGGACGGGCGCGCGCTCGGGTTGCGAGAGACCTGGGGACAGGACGTCATCTTGCAGGTCGGCAATTATGGCGCAGTCTTTGACCGCAATTTAGGGGCGGGTTCGTATCTCAATCTGCCGCGCGGATTGAACCGTTTGTGGAGAGACGGAGGGCTGATGTATCCCCTTCCGATGAAAATGCAGTGACGGGAAAAAGCAGTCGATCGATCAGTGTTGGGCGCATGGTCTTTCTTACTTTGGTTTGCATGTCTTTGGGAGCCATAACCATCGGGTTCGTTGCTATATTCGGCATTCAGTCTTTCCGGCAGGAATTTGATCGGATGATCGAAGCGGATCTTCCACAGGCTACCGTCGCCACTCGTCTGAATGCCGAAGTGTCGGGTCTTACGAGCCTCGTTGGTCTGTTACTCACCGCGCGATCTGAAATCGCTCTCAGCACGATCCGTATCCAGACCGGTGATCAGCTGGATGCCATCAATCGTCAATCAGCCCTACTGCAGGATTTTGAGCTGCGCTCTGGTGAATATGCTGAAATCGAGAGCTCTTTGACAGAACTGGTTCACAACCTGGGTGCTTTGACGTTGCTCAGCGTTCGACGGTTGCGGGCCGAAGACGCCTTTCGCGCTCTGATCAATGAGGCCCTAGCGCAGGCCGCGAGCCACGAAAATGGTCTGACTTTTCTGTTGTGGCTGCAAAACGTGGAAGCGACTACGCGTATTCAGGAAATTCCGCGGATGTCACGGGACCTTGAAAAAATAGCGCAGGGCATCGCCTGGATGACATTCGGACAGCGAATTCTTGATCAACGCATGGCCCTGCTTGAAATCGAAACCAATGCGCAAGGTCGATTGAACCGGCATACGCAGATGTCTGAACGATTGGCTGACGCAACGCGGTTCATGTCATCGCGCCTGATCACAGAAGCCAATACCCGCAGCGCCGCAATTCAGTCGCTCATTCAGCGCAATCTGTATTTCATCCTAGCCTGTTTTTTCACCTTTGCGACGGTCGGGGCCTTCATCTACCACTACCTGGACAAGCACGTTGTGGGACCAATCCAAGACCTGACGCGCCGGATGAACGACTATGGTGGAGCGAGCAGGCCTCAGGTGTCTTCGACCAACGAGATCACCCAGCTCGAGACCTCCTTCGCGAAATTGACCGATGCCATCGCCGAACGTGAAAACCGTCTTGTGACCCTAAACTCCGAGGCAACAGACGCGCGGCGGGACGCGGAGAAGGCAAACCGATCCAAATCAAAACTGTTGGCCGCTGCCAGCCATGATTTGAGACAACCCATCCATGCGATGGGCCTGTTGATCGGTGGCATTGCTCGCGATGAGCTCAGCGAGGCATCACGTCAGACGGTGGAACATCTTACAAACCTCACACAGGAAACGGTTCAGCTATTCAATTCCGTACTTGATCTTTCAAAACTGGAGGCCGGGACATTTACCGCCACGCTTACGCCAATGGACCTTGGCGCTCTCTTTTCCCGTCTGGAAAACGAGTTCCAGCCAAGATCCTCGCGCAGTGGCGCGGTTCTAGATATTATGCCGCCAATAGCAGGCACTTTCGTCAATGCGGACGAAGACGCGGTTTACCGTATCCTGAGCAATCTGATTGTGAATGCCATCGACTACGGTAATGATGGCCACGTCCAAGTCGGCGTTTGCACAGACGCCAATCTGTGCACCGTGTTCGTTGCAGATAACGGACCGGGTCTGATGCTGGAGCAGGCAACTGCAACGGACCGGGCAAAGGAAGACGAAGTTGCAAGTTATGGGCTGGGTTTGTCGATCAGTTTTGCCCTGGCGAAGGCGATGAAAACTGAACTGACCTTCTCCACGCCCGAAGGCGATGGGACACGCTTTGAATTGCCATTGGAATTGGCCACGCATTCCTCGGGCGCCGGCCAAGTCAAGGCCGCGCGACATCATGGATTTGAGCCATTGTTTGGTCTCCCCATCGTGCTGGTTGAAGACAATCCTGACGTCAATATCTCGACAAGAGACGGGCTCGTCGGTCTTGGCTGCACGGTATCGACATGCCGAACGTATCAAGAGGCGCAGCAAGCAATTTCCACCTTGAACAAACCCTTTGTCCTGATTTCCGACATCGATCTTGGCCGCGGGCGTCGGGCAAACGAGTTCATTTTCGAAATCAAGGCCAGCACACCGCATCTCATCGCCACGGTAGTGACCACAGCCTCAGTGGGCGACTTTCCTAAGCTCTGGCAAGGTGATCCGAAAGTACATGTCATGGAGAAGCCGTTCAAGCTCGGACGCCTGGCCAGCTTGCTCCGCCATCTTGCGCCTTGAGCTACGTGTTCAGTCCGGGCAACTTGGACCTGTCACGCTTTCGTGCCGCTCGGGTTGCTCATTTAAGCGACCTTTCGTTCGAAGGCCAAGGGGCTTTTCCAGCCCGACGCTGAGAGCCTTCGACGCGGATTGTAGAAGCCGTTGATGTATTCGAAGATGGCCATCTCAGCATCGCGACGTGTCCGCCAGGATCGCTGCCACAGCAGTTCCGCCTTGATCGTCTTGAAGAAGGTTTCGACGGCAGCGTCGGGGAACCCTACGACAACGCTCTCGCGGAAACGATCAACGGCCTCTACAAGACCGATCTGGTCCAGCGCCAGGGACCATGGCGCAGCATGCAAGACCTGGAACTGGCCACGCTCGGCTGGATCTACTGGTTCAACAACCGGCGCCTGCTCGGACTCATCGGCAACATCCCACACCAGCAGAGGCCGAAGAGATCTTCCATGCGCGGCGCGGCGCGCTCGATATGGTCGCGTGAAATGAAGCTATAGGCCTCCGGTAAAAAAAACCGGGCGATTCAGCATATTGCGCCAGTCGCGGACCGATGCGGCCAAGAAGCACGCGCTGAAACCGGCAGCCGAAAAAACAGACCACGCCTGCACTCAGTCGCGCGACCGCATTGAGGATACGATATGACCATACATCAGCGTGGACGCCCGTTGCATTTCGCCAGAAGCAATCGCGTCCAATATGGCAATATGTTCTTCGCAAGCGGTGCGAATACGTGTGCGATCCTGATAGTGGAGGTATTCCGTTACCCGTCCCGAAGGATCGTGGAAGTCCATCGCATTGATGAAGAAGCGGTTGCGGCAGTATTTGGCAAGTGCGGTATGCAGCCGGTCGTTCGCTTCAAAGACCTCTGCCACATCGAAGTTGTGGCCAAGCTTGCCGATGATCGCCTCTTGTTGGCGGCGCATGTCGGCAATTTCATCCAGGTTGGCCACAAACCCTGGTTCCAGCAACATTGCGGGCTCCAGTATCAACCGGAACCGGTCCATATCCTGGTCATCGTCTTCCCTGGTTTTCTGCAAAGGAGCAAACAGCCAGCCATACCCGGGGCTGGCTCGCAGGAAGCCTTCTTTGGAAAGCCGGGTCAGCGCCTCGTGCAGCGGTTGCCGGTCGACATCAAACCGGCGCATCATCTCTGCCTCGGTGACACGATCCGCGAGTTCACCTTCGAAATAGGCATCCACGATCTGGTTGTAGACCCGGCGCATTGGCTGATCCGAGGGCGACAGCTCTAGCGTTGGAAGAGTGGCTGCTTCACGGTCAAGGCAATATCCCTGCTGCGGCACATGTTTCGCTACGCCGATTTCACACAAAAAATCCAGAGCGCGGCGGACAGGTGTGCGCGACACAGCAAACTGGGGCGCCAACACAGACTCCCTGAGCGGCGCACCAATCGCCAGCGACTGTTGACGCGCCATATCAAGGATCTTCGCGGCGATTTCGCGTTGAAGTTCCGAAATTTTGGTATCCGGGCCGGCAGAGCTGTTCATTTTGCCGGAATACCCGGCGGCTTCGCTCCTCACAAGTGTATTTTTTCGGATGAAGTGCATTTTTTGCTGGACTTCTCCCAAGGTATTTTCTTACACAAAATACAGTTTAGGAGATTCCATATGAGGGAAAGCAACCAGGCCGAACAAGATGATCTGCGTCTCGGTTATTACGATCTCGGGCCGACGCCCTTTTTTACCCTGCAAAGCGAACCACGGCTTTGCTACTGCCTTTACGTCCCGACCGAATATCAGCGGGACGGCGATAAGCGATATCCGTTGATCGTTCTGATACACGGAACCGAACGCTGGCCCGCACATTATCGGGACAACTACGCTGCATTCGCGCAGGAACAGCAGGCCATCGTTCTGGCCCCCCTGTTTCCCTGCAACCTGTTCTTCATCGGCGATACTGAAAACTACAAACTGCTCAAAGCCGGCGACATCCGTTTCGACCAGGTGCTGCTGGACATGGTCGATGAGATCGGTCAGCGGTACAGGCTAGCCTCTGACAAATTCCTGATGCACGGGTTTTCCGGCGGCGGGCACTTTACGCACCGCTTTCTCTATGCCCACCCCCACCGGCTGCTTGGGGCCTCTATTGGTGCTCCCGGCGTGGTCACGCTTTGCGAACCCGATCTTGATTACCCGCTGGGGCTGAAGGGCATGGCGGACTTCATCGGCGGCGAAATCAACCCCGATGGCATAGCAGCCGTACCGATTCAATGCGTGGTAGGTGCCGAAGATACGGACACCTGGGAAATAACCATCCCCGATAGTGAAACCCTATTCTGGGTGCCAGGCATCAACGACACAGGCATAACAAGGATCGACCGGCTGCGCACGCTCGCAGGTTCACTGGAAAAGGCCGGGTGCGATGTACAATTCGATATGGTTCCAGGGCTCGACCACGATCAGGACGGCGTCGTGGACGCGGTGCAAGGCTTCTTTGCACGGATACTTCAGGCGGAGGCTCAACAGTGAGCGGCGTGGCCTCATTCCCCTATATCGAAGTGGAAGGCGATCCCGAGGGGATCGGCCTGTCCTATGGCAAACAGGCGATGGACGGTATCCATGCCAGCCTGAACATCTATCGCCCGGTTTTCGAGAATATGGGCATGACATGGGACGCGGCCCTTACGCGTGCCGATGGCTTTATCCAGCAGCTACAGAGGTTTGACGCCGATCAGGCAACCGAACTGCGCGCCATCGCACGCGGCGCCGGGGTCAAACCCCAGGAAATCATGGCGGTAAATGCGCGTACCGACATCATGTATGGTGCCCCCGAGAAACCGACCGCGCTGGACGATGGCTGCACCGGTGCCATTGCCATGCCCGAGACCACAGCGGACGGGCATCTGATCCACGGTCAGAACTGGGACTGGCGCAGCGATTGCAAGAACTCGGTTGTCATCGTGCAGCGCAGGCCTCGGAAGGGCCCAGCGACGCTGAACTTGTTCGAAGCTGGCACGCTGGCACGCTGCGGCATCAACGAACATGGTATCGCCCTGACTGCGAATTTCCTGCACTGCGACCATGACAATGACCGTTCCGACGATCATGTCGGGGTGCCTTCGCCGTTTGTCCGCCGACAAGTCCTGTCGAACCACCTTCTTGCCGATGCGGCAGAGGCGATCATGCGCGCACCGCGCAGTTTTTCGAACAATATCATGCTGTCGGACGCGATTGGGATTGCGGTCAATCTGGAAACCACACCCCGCGAATTCTACTGGCTCAAACCCACGGACGGGTTGCTTGTCCATGCCAATCACTTCATCTCGGCGGCCGGCAGGGCGCGGGTATTTGATTCCGGTCTGGGCATCACCGCCGACAGCCTCTATCGCGAAGACCGGGTGCGCGACGTGCTTGAACAGGCCCGAGGACAGATCACCGTCCAGACCATGCTGAATGCTTTTGCCGACGATTTCGCATCGCCCGCTGCCGTTAACCGGCCGCCAACATCCGGGCCCGGTGGAGAAGAAAGCGCCACCGTGGCGACCATCGTCATGGACGTGAGTGACCGCAGCATGACGGTCGTTCCGACCCCCTATTCCCAATCCGAACCGATGACATACAGGCTGACAAAAAATCCATAAATGCCGGTGCAGCCCCGGCCTTCCTACCAACGGAGGTACCCCATCAATGAAACATCTTCCGATAGTTGCGGCCCTGTTCGGGGCGTTGGCCGCCCCCACATTTGCCGATACCCCACGAATGGGAGGCACCGCCAAGGTCGCTCTGGGGGCGGACATTCTGGGGACGCAACCGGGCGTAGTCCGCGAGTCAGGCACCGACACGGTACTGCATCACATCTTCGAGGGCCTGGTCGCCTATGACGCCACACTCGAAGTTCAGCCCATGCTGGCCGAAAGCTGGGAAATCTCTGACGACGGCAAGACATATACCTTCACGCTGCGCGATGACGTCACCTTCCACAATGGGCAACCCTTGACCAGCGCCGACGTCAAGTGGAGTTGGGAGCGTTGGCTGGATGCGGAACTTGGCTGGGGCTGCACCCATTGGTATGACGGGTCCGAAGCGCTCAAGATCGAAGCCATCGAAACCCCCGACGATACGACCGTGGTGTTCCGTCTGAACATCCCCAGCGGTCTGTTCCTGGCCCAGATGTCCAACTTCCAATGCTTGCCGGCCATTGCGCACCCCGACAGCGTTGACGCTGATGGCAATTGGGTTGCCCCCATCGGCACTGGCCCCTTTACCTTGGGCGAGTGGGAAAAGGGCGTTTCGGTCACACTGAACAAGAACCCCGACTATGCCCCCGCTTCCGGCGAAAAATCAGGCTACGCAGGTCAACGGATCGCCTATCTGGACAGTGTCGAGTTCATGGTTGTACCCGAGCCTGCCACCGCCATGGCGGGCCTGCGCGCGGGCGATTTGCATCTGATGGTCAATATCGGGCCTTTGGAAGAAACAGAACTGGGTCGTGCGGCCAATGTTGAGGTTCTGACCGGCCCCGGACTGGAGTGGAGCACCCTGCTGGTGAACGTCCACGATCCGGTAATGAAGGATCTCGACATGCGCCTTGCCGTGGCCCATGCGATTGATTTCGAAGCGCTCGCCAAAGCCACCACCCGTGGTGCTGTGGGGTACAATCCCGCCTCCTATTCCGGGCAAAGCGTCTATCACACCGATGTGCAGAAAACCGGATACACCCGCGATCTGGACAAGGCGGCAGAGCTTCTTGAACGCGCCGGATACGATGGCACGCCGCTGAAAATCCAAACCAGCAAGCGTTATGGCAACATGTTCCAGAACGCGGTCATCATCCAGTCCATGCTGGCAGAAGCCGGCATCGAGGCAGAGTTGGAGGTGCTGGAATGGCCCGCGCATCTGGACAACTACTTTCAGGGAAAGTTCCAGCTTTCGTCCTTCGGCTACTCTGCCCGGACCGATCCGGTGATGAACTACTGGTCTGTGGTTGGTCCCCATGAAGAAAGCCCCGCCTATCAATGGAACAACGAGGACGCCTATGGCATGACCTTCGAAGCCGCCGCGGAGACCGATCCGGCCAAGCGTCAGGAGATCTTCGACAAGATACACACCATGATGATTGAAGAGGCACCCACGCTGAACCTCTATGATGAGGTCAACGCCGCGGCGATCAATACGGCGCTGAATAACTATGAAATCTGGCCAGGTGGCAAACCGCGCCTTTGGGGTGTATGGCTGGAAGAATAAGCCTGATTACGCAGAACTCTGTCCGGCAAGCTTCATGTCCGCCGGACAGAACAACGCATACTGTCAACCGGGTTCTGTTTCATGTTCCGATACACGATTTTTCGGGTGCTCGCCGCATTCCCGACCCTGCTGCTGGTCACTATACTGGTGTTTCTGTTCATCCGGCTGGTACCCGGCGATCCCGCCGCTGTGCTGGTGGGCGACATTCAGAACATCGGCAGGCTGGAAGAAATCCGCGCCCGGCTGGGACTCGACCGGTCCGTCCCCGAACAATTCGTCATCTGGCTGGGCAACATCCTTCAAGGGGATTTCGGTGTCTCCATCCTGAACGGCGCACCGGTGCTGGACACGATCCTAAGCCGGTTTGCCGTCACCGCTCAGGTGATCTTTGTCGCCGTGACCGTCTCCACCCTGATCGCGATTCCCGCCGGGATGATCGCGGCGTGGAAGCAGAACCGCTGGGCCGACAACCTGATCGTCGTAACGACGATTGCAGCAATGTCTGTGCCTTCTTTCTGGATCGGGCTGACCCTGATCCTGATCTTCGGCATCGAGCTGGGCTGGCTGCCGTCTGTTGGCTACGTTTCTCCTCTCGAAGATTTTTCGCGAGGCGTGATGTACCTGATCATGCCCGTCACGGCCTTGGTCATGGGGGAAATCGGCGGGGTGCTGCGCATGGCGCGGGCCTCAACCATAGAGGTGATGCGCCGCGAATACATCACCCACGCGCGTTCCAAGGGGCTGTCCGAAGGCGTCGTTCTGGCGCGCCATGCCTTTCCCAATGCCTTTGCGCCAACGCTTACCATCCTTGGCATGATCATCGGCTCCCTGCTGGGCGGCGCGGCGGTGATTGAAACCGTTTTCACCCTGCCAGGCCTCGGACGGCTGACAATCGATGCCATTTCTTCCCGCGACTATCCCATGGTGCAAGGCATCCTGCTGGTGGTGGCGGTAATCTACGTGGTCGTGAACCTGATCACCGACCTGCTGTATCCGATTTTCGACCCCCGGGTGAAACTGTAATGCGCTTTCCTCTGCCCCGTTTCAATGTGCTCATCGGTGCGTTGCTGATCGGCCTGACCGTCATTGCGGCACTTGTCGGGCTCTTCGCTCCGCCCGCCAATCCGATCGCTATCGACTACACCGCCTTTCTTGCGCCGCCCTCACCTGCGCATCCATTCGGCACTGATGATTTTGGCCGTGACGTGCTGTCCCGCGTTTTGGTCGGCGCGGCCTACAGTCTGGTATCCGCCTTCGGCACGGTTGCCGTTGCCTTGTTGATGGGCGGAACGCTGGGCGCCATCGCCGGCTTTTTCGGCGGCTGGGTGGACCGCGTGATCGGCATCTTAACCGATACGCTGATGGCCTTCCCTGGCCTGTTGCTGGCGCTGGCGTTGATCAGCATCATTGGCGCGGGGATCCTGCCCATGATCGTGACACTCGGGGTGTCGTTCTCGACCATCTACATCCGTGTCGTTCGGTCTCTGGTGCTGTCGTTGCGCGAACGCGAATTTGTGGAGGCAAGCCGGGCCATGGGCAACAGCGAAACCTTCACGATTTTCCGTCACATCCTGCCCAATTGCATTTCTTCCATCATGGTGTTGGCCACCTCGACGCTGGCATTTGCCGTTCTTGCCGAAAGTGCGCTCAGCTTTCTTGGCTTGGGTGTGCAGGCGCCGAACCCAAGCTGGGGCGGGATGCTGGCAGATGGGCGCGGCTTGATGGGGCAGGCGCCCTGGCTGGTGATTTTCCCCGGCTTTGCCATCTTCCTCGCGTTGTTGGGGATCAACCTGATGGGTGACGCGTTGCGCGACTGGCTGGATCCGTGGATGGAAGGCGAGGCATGAACTGTTCGATTTGCGATATCAGCGATATATCGATCTGCTTCGGGAAAGCCGGTGTCCCTGTCGTGGATCGGGCCAATCTTCAGATCGCACCGGGCGAATTCCACGCCATTGTCGGAGAGTCAGGGTCAGGCAAAACCATGCTCGCCCGTTCCATCCTGGGATTGTTGCCTGCAGGCGGCAGGATCACGGGCGGCAAGATCCTTTTCGACGGTCAAGACCTGACCGGCCTGACCTCGGCAGCCATGCGCAAGGTCAGGGGCAAGAAGATCGGCATGATCTTTCAGGATCCGCTTACCTCGCTCAATCCCGCGCTGCGGATCGGCACCCAGATGGGCGAAGCGTTGCGCCTGCACAGTGGCATGACGCGCGAAGAAGCAAGGAATCACGCATGGAAACTGCTGGACAGGGTCGGAATACCGGATGCCCGCCGCGCTCTCGACAGGTATCCGCATGAGTTTTCCGGCGGCATGCGGCAGCGGATCATGATTGCGTCAACGCTGTTGCCGCGACCGCAGCTTCTGATTGCGGATGAACCGACCACGGCACTGGATACCATTGTGCAGGCCAACGTGATGGAAGTCCTGAAAGAGACCACGGCGGAATTTGGAATCTCCGTGCTGTTCATCAGCCATGATCTGGGACTTGTCGCCCACCGGGCCGACCGTGTGACGGTGATGGATCACGGCAAGATCATTGAGCAGGGCGGCTATGAAGACGTGCTATTCGCTCCTGAACACGACAAGACCAAGGCGCTGTTGGCGGCCATCCCACAAGGTCAGGCCAAGCCCGAGGACAGCACCCAACGCGACACCTTGCTGGAAGTCCGCGATGCGGTGGTAGAATTCCGTGGCCGCCGCAGTTTGCTATGGCGCAAGCCGGCGGCAACGCGGGCGCTCGATAGCGTCAGCCTGAATCTCAAACGTGGCGAAACGCTGGCGATCATCGGGGCGTCAGGTTCCGGCAAAACCACACTAGGGCGTGCAATACTTGGGCTGACACCGCTCGACAGTGGGACAATACGGCTGAATGGGGTGAACATCAGCGACCTGCCACGCGCCGAACATCGCAAGCGGACGCGCAATCTTCAGATCGTGTTTCAGGACCCGGTCAGCGCGCTTGATCCGCGCATGCGGGTGCTTGACCTTGTGATGGAGAGTCTTCGGCACAATCCCGAATTAAGCCGGAAGGTCAAAGAAACCCGCACGACCGAAGCGCTTCGTGATTGCGGACTGGACGATGATCTGCATCAGCGTCTGCCCCACCAGCTGTCGGGCGGTCAGCGTCAGCGCGTGGCTATTGCCCGTGCACTTGTGGCGCGGCCCGAGGTGATTGTGCTGGATGAACCCGTTTCTGCCCTTGACGTGACCGTGCAAGAGCAAGTCCTGCGTCTTTTGGAGAGGCTCAAGAAAGATCACGAGCTGTCTTACATCTTTATCAGTCACGACATCGGCGTCGTCGAAGACATCGCCGACCGCGTGTTGATCATGGTTGGTGGCAAGATCGTCGAACAAGGCAGCGCCGAAAAAGTATTCAACACCCCCCGCCATGATTTTACCCGCAAGCTGATCTCGGTTCTGCCTGAGTTGCGCGAAGTCGATGGGCGGTTCCAGTTGATCTATCGAGACGCTGGCGTCGCAAGAAGCGGATAAAGAAGGAAGAGGAACATGGCGGATATCGTGATTCAGAACGGCAAGCTGATCACTTTCGACGGGCCGGACCAACAGGCGCTGGCAATCACTGACGGGATGATTACAGCAGTTGGCAGCAATGCCGACATGGCAGCCCACCTGCCCTGCGCACGGGTGATCGACGCGGGTGGAGCAACCGTGCTGCCCGGATTCATCGACAGCCACGTCCATCTGTTCCAAGGCGCGGTGGAGGCGACCTGGGTCAACCTCTTTGGCGTCACAAGCAAGGCGAAAATGACCGAACTGGTGCGCCGTCGTGCTGCCGCCGAACCCGATGCTCGGATCATCTTTGCGATTGGCATGGGCCATCACAGCATCGATGGTCAGGAACCCGACCGACACCTGTTGGACGAAATCCTGCCCGACCGCCCCTTTGCAGCAATGCACGCAGGTCATCATACGGTCTGGGCCAACACCCGCGCATTGGAGGCCGCGGGCATTCTGCATGGTGCCGATGTTCCGGGCGGGTGCGAGGTGGTGATCGGCCCCGATGGCAAGTCGAATGGCACCCTGAACGAGGTCGGTGCATTTGGCCCCGTCCTGCGCCTGACCGTCAGCGGTGCCCGCGAACTGGCAGGTTATGAAACAGGCAGCGACCCGGTGCCGTCCCCGTCCGCCGCCGAGCGCGCGGCAGACATGGACCTGATCGAAGCATCGCTGAAGAACATCGCCTCCAAAGGCATTACCGGCCTGCACAATATGGACGGTAACTTTTACCAGCTTGAACTTCTTTCTGCGCTTGAAGCCAAAGGACGGCTGACCTGTCGGACCGAAGTGCCGATGCATTTCAAGAATTTCGACAGCATCGACCGGCTGGAAGAAGCGGTCGAAATGCGCCAGCAGTATTCCGGCGATATGGTCTGGAGCAATCGGGTCAAGATGTTCATGGATGGCGTGGTCGAATCCCGGACCGCCGTCATGACCCGGCCCTACACCGACACCGGCACCACCGGAGATCCCCTTTTTCCGCAGCCATTCTTTGACGAGATCTGTACCCGTGCCGATGCCATGGGCTTGCAAATTGCGGTTCACGCCATTGGCGATGGGGCCGTGCATCGCGTGCTGAATGGCTATGAGGCAGCCCGCCGCGTCAATGGCCCCCGCGACAGCCGTCACCG